>CBDCQE010000001.1:0-2418880 GCA_965220505.1 Dehalococcoidia bacterium
ATCCTGCGGCGTGGGGATCGTGTAGATAATCGTCGCCCCGCCGGGCCGCACCAGCACCTCCTTCACAAAGGACCGCACAAAGGCTTTGGTTTCGGTCAGCTCGCTGGTTTTCAGAAACTCGCTCATGTCCCGGGCGAAGGCGGCGATTACGTCGGCGCTGTCCAGCAGTTCCCGCCTCTGGGACAAGACGGCCCGCGCTTCTTCGGCGGCGGCTTCCAGTTGTTCCCGGCGGTGGCGGTGTTCCAGGATGCGCTCCGAGGCGTCGGCCATGTCCAGGTCGGTGCTCTCCACGAAGTGCCAGATGCGGTCCAGCTTCCGCTTGACCTCCTCAAGCTCGGCCTCGATGGTTTCCAGGTTCTGCCGTTCCTCCCTGGCCACCCCGTCCATCTCCTCGTCCACCAGCCGCACTAGGTCGCGGACGTTGGACTCGGTGAGAATGTTCTCGCGGATGTTGAAGACAATGATGTCCTCGAAGTTCCTGGCATTCAGCCTGGGGGTGTCGCAGGTCCCGCTGCCCTGCTTGAGCAAAGACTGGCAGACGTAGTAGGTGTACTTGCCGCTCTTGGCCTCGGCGGCGGTGAGGGCCTTGCCGCAGGTTTCGCACTTTGCCAGCCCGCTGAGCAGGTAGGGACTGGCGGCGCGGCGGGGATGGGTTACATTCGGCGCGCGCGCCTCCATCAGCCTTCTGGCCCGGTCGAACTCATCGGTTGACACGACGGCGGGGAAGGCGTCTGCCACGCGCACCGGCTCCTGTCCGTCCCTCGCCTTCTGGCCCCATACCAAAGCGCCGGTGTAGGCTTCGTTGGTCAGCACCTTGTGGATGGTGGTCTTGCGCCACTGCCTGCCCTTGGGGGAGGGGATGCCCTCGGCGTTCAGGGTCTTGAGGATGTCCAGGGAGGTCCGGCCCTGGAGGGTGAGATCGAAGATGCGGCGGACCACGGCGTCGTGGGGCGGGTTGAGTTCCAGCCGGGGCCGCTTCTTGATCCCGTCTTGGACGTACACGCGCCTATACCCGTAGGGGGCGCTGGCGTTCATCCAGAAGCCCCGAGAGGCCGCCTCGCGCATTCCCCGCGTCACTTCCTGGCCCAAATTCTCCGAGTAAAATTCGTCCACGGACTCGATGATGGCCTCCATCAGCTTGCCGGTGGGGGTGTCGTCGGCGTGCTCGGTGATGGAGACCACGCGGATGCCCTTGCGCCGGAGCATGGACTTGAAGGCGACGGCGTGCTCCCGCTTGCGGGTGAATCTCGAAAACTTCCAGACCAGAATCTCGCGGAAAGGTGCCTCCGGCTTGCCGGCCTCATCCAGCATCTTCCTGAATTGGGGCCTGTCGGCGATGCGCCCGCTCTCGGCTTCATCGACGAACTCGCGGACCACCAGGTAGCCGTTCTTGTCGGCGTAGTCCCTCAATGCCCGAAGCTGGGCGGCCACAGAGAGGTCCACATCCTGGCGGTCGCTGGACACCCGGGCGTAGAGGGCCACGGGGGCCAGGTCGTTATTCTTATTCATCGCTGCTTCCTCCTTGATTGCCTTGTGGTTCAGCCTGGCGGGAGCGCAGCCGCTCCAGGCGTTGCTGACGGCGCAACTCCCTATCTTCCATGTACAGGCGGAGGGCCTCCCGCACCAGCTCGCTCATGTCGCGGCCCTCCGCGTCCTTCACCCACTGCACCTCCTGGTATATCTCCGGCGGCAGCGAGAAGGTAATGGTGCGTGATTTCCGGCGTGGCAGCATGGTCCCCTTTTTTGCCTGTCGGGATAAGCGTTTGTCTTACTATTATTATCCGGCATCCGGCCCCATCGGTCAAGGCGCGGCCAGGACCGTCTTCAGGTTGGTCATGGGACGGGTCCGCCTCTTCCGGCCCAACTGGGGGGCCAGCACCGCCCGGAACTCCAATGGCACGGCCACCACCGCCACCTTGGCCAGCCTCCCCCTCCAGTACACGGGCTTGGCGACGGCGGCCAGGCCGTCGGCCTCGGCGTACTCCGGTTCGCCGCTGCGCGCCGCCCGCTCCGCCAGGGACCCTAAAGGCACCCGCTTGTACCTCTGGGGAATGCCGCCCCGCTTTCCGGTGATGGGCCAAGCTGCCGGCGGCCCCATGCCCTTGGTGCGCCTGACCACCGTGGCCCGCAGCGCGGCCAGGTCGTCTCCCCTGGGCCACTTCGCCGGGTCGGTGCGGCCGGGACGCTCGTAGAGGACCACGGAGTAGGGGAGGCTGCGCACCACTTCGGCCAGTCTCATGGCCACGGCGGCGTAGGCGTAGCGGTACTCCCGTTGCAGGGCGATCACGTCCAGCCCCGACGCCAGGGACAGCTCCAGGAATTTCCCCGGCTGCATCAGCACCGCCGCCGCGAAGCGGTTCGCCTCCCGGCACACCTCCTGCTCCGCCTTGGTCCCCGTATTCAGGTCGCACAGGGTCTCGTGCATGATCTCGTAGCTCTCGTGGAGCACGGTGTAGTCCCTGGCTCCCTGCCACAACTCTTCTTTGTAGTAGATGTGGCACTCCTGCCCGGCGATCCCCACGTGCAGTCCCTTGGGACTGCCCTCCATGCTCATCTCCTCCACCTCGCCGAAACCGGCGTCGCGCAGCAGGGCCTTGAGCTCCTCCAGGGTGGGCCGGGCTGACACGCCGAAGCGTTCCACGAAGCGGGCGGCGAGGGCCTCCAGGCTGGGTTCCTGTCCTGGGCAACAGTGGTGTTCATCCAGCAGGTCGCGGCAGAAGCCGCCCAGGGTTTCGTTCATTCCAAAAGCCTCTTGCCGGTTAGTTTCTCGTACATCTCCACGATGAACCGCTTGGCGTTCAGGGACAGGGGGCCGTCGGGCCGGGTTCCCACCCGGAAGTTGGGGTCGTCCAATACGTAGCGGTAGGCCCGTTCCACCTCCAGGGTCTCGTCGCCGTGGGGGTCGGGCCTGGGGCCGTGGCCGGCCCGCTTCAGGAGTTCGTCCGGGTCCACGTTGTAGAGGGCGGCCAGCTTGCGCACGATGTTGGCGCCGGGCTTGCGCTCCCCGTTCTCGATCTGGGACAGGTAGGAGCCGGAGACGCCGGTGCGGCGGTTCACGTCCCGAAGGCTGAGGGGCCGGCGCAACCTTCTCAGCAGGGGGCCGATCTCCTCGTTGCCGTGGGGTTCCAGGTCCCTTTCGGTCTGTTCGGGCTGCTGTTGGTCAGGCTCGCCCATGACATTCCCCTCCTTTCCCGCAGTCCGGTTTCTCTCAGTCTACAGGATAATAGTCAGATTCTTGTCATATTCTTGTCGCATTATTGTTACATCACAGCGAGCAATCGGTCAAGAAACCATGTTTTGGTGGCAGACACTTCTTGCCGATGCCGTTTGCTGATTGTTACACTCTAGCGAGTAGAACATCCAATCGCTTTCGCCGCCAAGTATACCCTCCCGGAGACCCACCGGCCAACCGCCGGGTGTCATTCCGGCGGATAACGAGAGACCAAGCCTATGAGTACACAAGCAAGACTCACACCGGCCCAGGAGCGGCAGAGGATGGAGGGCCTGCGGGCTCTGGCCCGGGTCATCGCCCGCCACTACCTGGCCCACCCCGAACTGTACCCCGCTCCCACCGGCGCCGTCGTGGCGCGCGCCGGCGGGAGCCCCGACCACAAGGAGGCAGACGAATGAAACGCAGGAAGCCCTGTTTCCGGGTCCGGCTTCGCACCGAGGCGGTATGGGAGCTGCTGAACCGGCTCAACCTGAGCCAGAACGAGCTGGCGCGGCGGGTGGGCATCCGCTCCAGTTACATGTCCCAGCTGATGAGCGGCCAGCGCTTCGCCTCGCCCGGCGTTCGCCAAAGGCTGATGGACGTCCTGGGCGTCACCGACTTCAACGTTCTCTTCGTCCTGGAGCGGGTCGATGAGTAGCTCACGATTTCGCAGGTACACGACCGGGGACATTCCGCCCGGGGTGGCCCTGGTACCCGAGGAATTCCCGCAGCGGCTGGTGGCCCTGAAGGAACTGGCGGGGCTGCCCTGGGAGGGCATGTCGTCGGTATTGGGCGTGGACCCCCGCCAGCTGTGGCGCTGGCGCAACGGGGGCGAGCCCAACGGCGGGGCCGTGCTGGCCCTGGTGCGCCTGGCTCTGTACGTGCCCGGCGGCCTGGCGGCGCTGCTGGGCGAGGACGTGGTCGTGATCCGCGGGCTGGGCGGGAACCGGCATGGGTTCATCCCGCCGGCGGACACGAACCGGGAAAACGGAGACGAAGGGAGCCGGGACTGATGGGACGCCGCCGGCAGTGGGTGTACCGGATTGAGCCGGAGGAGTTTCCCGGCGACTTTCCCCGGCGGCTGGACCGGTTCCGGCAGGCCGCCGGGCTGACCTGGGCCGGGTTGGCACGGCTGCTGCGGGTCAACGCCCGCACGGTGCGCCGCTGGAAGGCCGGGGCCAGGGTCGGTTCCGGCCACCTGGTGAAACTGCTGGCCCTGGCCGCCAACCTGGGATTGCTTCACCTCCTGCTGCCCGAAATGGAGCACAAATACGTCTTGGCGGAAAGTGGTATGCGCCGGGCCGATTACGGCGGGAAGGAACGAAATGGCCTGCCGCCGGTCATCTCGAACTTTGGAATGAGCCAAGACCTCTAAGCTGGCATTGAGCCACCCCGGGAGGGGTTGGCCGTAGAACACTTGAAGCGCCGGGGCCGGGAGGATCAGTCCTCCCGGCCCCGGCGCTTTCCGTTTCCGACCAGTTTACCTCCACCAATCACAGGCGGCAGACCCCCTGGGGATCGTGGGGAGAGGCCCGGCGGTCCAAGACGTTATTCAGGATGCCGAAGGCCAGGTGGAAGTTCAGGCTCTGCGCCGTGGGCGTGGGCTCCTCCTGCTGGAGCAGGGCGTAGGAGACCAGTCCGGCCAACTGCAACAGTTCGTCGTCCCCGGGCAGCCGGTGGGGCGGCGCGTAGCCAAACGTGTTCCGGGCGCCCCTCCCGCCGCCGTTCCTGCGGCAGAGGAGAGCGCCGTGGGCCAGGAGGTTGCCAACCGCTCCGGCGTCCGGGTCATGCCGCCACTCCGGTTCCTCGCCGTTCTCCATGACGCAGGCGTAGCGGCCGTCGGCTGCCGCCGAGACTTCGATCCGCTCCAGCAGCCGACGGCGGGCGGCGGCGCGGTGGTCCCGGTGGCGGCGCTTGCCCAGGCAGACGTTGATCAGTTCCATGCTTCCCCGCAGCCAGGCCGCGTGCTCCAGGATGCGCAGGGCGTTCATCATGATCTCAGCGCCCCGCTCCGGGTCGGGCCAGGGGCGGAGGTGGCCCAGGGCGAAGGGGTTGCCGGCTCCGGCCAGCAGGTCGGCGCCCTGCAGGGTCGCCCCGGAGGGGATCCGGTAGTCGCGCTCCATGACCCAGCGCCATTCCAGGACGTGTTCGGCCAGGGAACTCCACCGCTCCGCGTCCACCCCCAGGGCGGTGGCCGCGTATACGGTGGGACCCTCGGACTCGGCGACGTAGTAGATTCTCATAATGGACATTCTCCTTGTTTTGTGATTCGTGCTTCGCGGCGTTTCACCGGTAGCGGTGCAGGGGTTCAACCGGCTGGAAATCGCCGTCGGGGGCCAGCCAGGCGGCGCCCAGGGGCCCCTCCCGCTCCGCCAGTTCCCGGTGGGAGGCCAGCAGGGGCAGGGCCACCCTGACCCGTTGCATCTCCCCTCGGGCCACCTCCAGGAAGTGGGCCACGGCGATGGGGTCGTCGAAGACCACCAGTACCAGGGGCACGGCGCCGTGGTCGTCCATGGGGCGGTGGGAGAAGTAGTAGCGCAGGTAGGGGGCCAGGCGCTGGGCCATGGCGGCGGGCCGGACGGCGCGGCGTTCGTACTCCAGGAAGAAGGGGCGCCGGGCGCGGCCCCGGCGCAGGACGGCGAAGGCGTCGGGGTGGAGGGAGCGCGGGCCGCCGTAGTGGCGGAAGTAGCGGGAGGCCCGGTGGGGCGGGTCCAACTGCTCCACTTCCCAGCCGAGACCCTGGGCCTGGCGGGACAGGGCGGCCATGAAGCCGTGGACGGCGGCGGTGTGTTCCAGGTCCCGCAGCAGCTGTCGGCTGCGCCGTCCGGCGGGGAGACGCCGGTCGCCCGCCGGAGCGGCGCTCCACCGCTTCCCGGCCTCGGCCGGGGACACCCGGTCCCGGCGGGCCAGCAGGGTCAGGCCCCTATCCGACAGGGCCAGGCGGCGCCGGTCGCGGTGGAGGGACGTGATCAGACCGAAGCGCTCCAGGGCGGCCATGACTTGGGAGGCCCGCTGGTTGGTCACGTCCAGGAGGCCGGCCAGGTCCTCCCGCCGGAGCCAGGGCCAGTCGGCCAGCAGGTCCAGGGCCCGCTTCTCGGCCGGGCGCAGCATGACGGGCAGCAGGCAGTCGGGGACGTCCCTGCCGTCATTGCCGCCGTCGAGCGCCCCGGGGTCGATATGGTGGGGGTCGACGTCCCGGGGCAGGGCGGCCCGTTCCAGGGGAGGTTCTTCCGGGAGGAATCCGCCGGGGTTCATCTGGCCGACGGCCTCCTCCAGGGAGACGGCCGAGCCGGACCAGGAGGGCCGCCAGATGGGGTCGGCGGCGCTGGCCGCCGCCGCGTGGCGCTCCAGGGACAGGAAGGCCGGGGCGGGTACCTGCCGCAGCAGGTCCTGGGCCTGGCGCAGGCGCACCTCGTCGGGGACCAGGGCCAGGACGCCGCCGGGCCGGGGTCCCTGGGCAAGGCGCCAGGCGCGCTTGGCGAAGGCGGCGCGCTCGGCGGTGGCTCCCTGACGGACGACCAGGGCCACGCGCCCGCCGGGGAGGGTGACGGCGGCGTCCTGGGGCGAGGAGCGGTACCAGCAAAAGCCCGGGGGTTGACCCAGGTCGGCCAGCGCGGCGGCCAGGCGGTAGACGGAGCTGGCGGCGTCCAGGCGTTCCATCAGGACGCGCCGCCAGCGCACCGGCAGGGGGTAGTCGCGGAGCAGCCGCTCCACGGGCCGGGCCTCCCGGCGGGCCAGCTCGCCCACGCCCCGCCCGGTGAGATGGTACCTGCGGGTGGAGGGCAGCAGCGCCGAGCCGTGCCGGAAAGAGGCGATCAGGCCGGCCTCTTCCAGCCGGGCCACCGCCTGGTAGGTCCCGCCCCGGGAGCCGCCGGCCAGGGCGGCCAGCTCCAGCCGGTCCAGGAAGGGCATCCGGGCCAGGAGCCGGAGCAGTTCGCTCCGGCCCCGGTTCAAGAGTTGCGTCATTCCCCCGCCTCCCCTTCGCCGTCCGGTTCACCGATGCCCGGCTCGTCGCCATGGCCCGTTTCCCCGTGATCCTGCTCCGGTTCCCCATCGGCGCCGGGCGCGGCCTGTCCCGGCCGCCGGCTCCTCCGGTTGCGCCGGTTGGCGGGCTTGGGCTGGTCCGGCGGGTTTTCGCCGGAGTCCCTCCGGGGCGCCGCTCCCTGCCGGAGCCGCCGCAGTTCCTGCCGGTACTTCTCGGCCAGGGCCTGGAGCTCCTCGTCCTGGGGCCCGATGTCCCCCACCGGGGTGATGTACGCCATCGCCTCGTCGCGGACGCGCCGGGCCACCTCGGGGTTGCCCGGCTCGGGCGGGCGCACCGCCATGGAGAAGGCGTCCATGCGCTCGATGCCCACGGTGGCCCGCACGTAGCAGTGGTGCACCGGCAGCGACGTCACGTCGTCCTCGCTGACCCGTTCCTTGCCCAGCTCCCACACCAGCTGGCGGGCGTCGTTGCCGGCCATCTGGAAGGCCGCCAGGCAGCCCACGTTGGCCAGCACGGTGTCGCGCATGGTGCGGGACAGGTCCTCCAGCTTGGCCAGGCTCTGCGTGGCCAGGATGAATGACGCGCCGAACTTGCCCAGCTCGCTGAGCATGGACTCGTAATCGACGCCGGGCATGGTCTGCATCTCGTCCACGACGACCAGCGCGCCCCGGCGCTCTTCCGGCGGCAGGCTGCCCTGCTCCCGGATCACGGCGTCCACCAGGTTCAGGATGGAGGAGCCCACCAATGCCGCCACGTCCCGGCCCACCTTGCCCTGGTCGGTAGAGACCAGCAGGATGCCGCCGGTGAGGATGGTCTCCCGCAGGTCGATGGTGGATCTGGGCTGGCCCAGGATGGCCCGGGCGGTCTTGGACGATGCGTAGTAGGCCAGCCGGGTCTGCACCGGGGCCAGGGCCATGCCCTGGTAGTCCTTGCGCCAGGTCCCGAACTCCCTTGCCCACCAGCGCAGCAGGTGGGGGTCGTCCACCTGGGCCATCACGTCGTCCCGGAAGTCGTCGTCGCCCAGCAGCCGCAGCCCGTCGATGATGGTGTACTGCTGGGCCGCGTCCCGTTTTTCGTTGGCCTCGTGGAGGCTCTTCACCGTGTGCTCCAGGATAGACTGCATCCGTGGACCCCACTGCTCCCATAGGCCGTGGGCGACGCGCACCACGGAATCAGCGGTGCGGTCCCTATCGGCGAAGATGCGGGTGTCCAGCAGGTTGAGGCCGGGAAAGCCCCGCTTATCCGCCAGGTCGATGAGCCTCACGCTGCCGACCAGGCTTTCGGGCACCTGTTTCAGGATGGCGTTCACCAGGTCGGCGTGGGGGTCCACGACCACGATGGCGTCGCCGTCGTTGCCCTCGGCCTTCTCCCTCAGCTTGTGAGCAATGACGTGCTCCATCAGGGTGGACTTACCCATGCGGGTGCGGGCCACGTAGAGGTGATGACGGCGCAGCAGGTCCTCGGGGAAACGAATCGCCCGGGCCGGGCCCGCCGTGGTCTCGCCCACCAGGGCGCCGCCCCCGACGCCACGGGCCCGGGGCAGGAGCATCTTCGATCCGGTCCGGGCCACCAGGGGCGTCTCGTCTTTGGCTCCCGGCGGGTGCCACAGGCCGGCCGCCTCCCGCACCCCCAGGACGCTGCGCCGGCCGAAGAGCCCGGGGCCGGCGGGGTGCAACTGCGCTTCGTGGGGCGCGACCGGTCTGATCCGGCCCACCTTGAACCTGGCGCCGGCGGGGTTGTCGTAGTCACGGTAGGCGGTGATCACCGGCTCCAGCAGTTCCTCCGCCCGCTCCATGTCGGAGTTCCCGGGCAGGATCACCGTCACCTGGATTTCACCCTCGAAGGCAATGCGGTCCGTCTTCTCCTTGACCTGCAGCGGGTCGTGGACCCGGTTGCGGGACTGGTTCCAGCGCCACCAGCCCCAGCCGGCCACGGCCAGGCCCAGCGCCGCGCCCGCGCCCAGCAGCGCCGCCTTCCAAGTCTCGCCGTCCCGCACCCACAGGTAGCCCGTCAGGCCCAGGAGGGCGGCCACCCCCAGGACGGCCAGGGTGACGCCGTTCTTGGTGTCGATCTGGGCCTGGGTGCCCTGGTCGGACTGGCTGGGCCGGGACTGCTGCTGCTGGCGCTGCGCCCGCTGCCGGTGGGCCTGGGACCAGTCCGGTCCCAAAGACCTGAGCAGCAGCCGGCTCACCACGCGCTCGCCCCGGTTGAGCTGGGACAGCGCGCCGATGACGGCCATCAGCGGGTCGGAGCCCGCGTCCAGCAGGTCGTCGTCCCGGAAGGTGCGCAGGGGAACCTGGTCCGGCCCGGAGACCCGCAGCGTGACGGCCCACGCCTGCTCGTCCTCGCCCAGGCGCAGGGGGTCCTCCTCGGGGGGCGCCTCCTGGACCCGGGCCTGGGGATAGCGGGCGGACAGCTGGCCCCGCACCGTGCGGTCGTCCAGGCAGCGGGCCAGCAGGGTCACGCCGTCCATGTCCCCGGCCAGTTCCAGGGAGAAGGGCTCGGGGACGGCGATGGAGCCCAGCAGGTTCTCCACCCCCAGCAGCGTCCGTTCCCCGTCCCGGGGCGGCGTCACCGCCAGCAGCAATGGCCGCCGCTTCCGCCGGTCCCCCAGCAGGATTTTCCTGATGCTGATATTCATAATCTATGCCTCCCTCTCATCGAGATGTACCTGGCGGGTGCCTGATGCCGGAGGCTGACGGCGGGACGGGCCGGATTGTTGTAGCCATGTAGTTGTATCCGGCCAGCTCCGCGTCTCGAACCGCCTCCGGGCGGACGCGCCAGCCGTCCAGTGTGAACAGCCCAAACCCAAAATCCCATTGCCCATAGGGGCGGACTTGCGCGTCCGCCCCTATGGGCAATGGGCGGAGAATGCCCGGATATGATGTGATACCCGTGTACAGGGATTCGGACTGGCGCCCGGGTGGGAACTTTTCGGCTCCTTTTGAACTCAAAACATAGGGAATTATTCGGGCCGAAACGCCGGTCCTGCGAGCAGTTGGGGGAAAGGTCCGGTTCCGCAATCTGTGGGCGGAAATTCCCCCGTTGACGGCGAAATGCCAGCCATATCGGGGCGAGCAATCCGGCGGGAGACCCGGTCGGGGCGGCCTAGATGCCCCTTACAGGACGCTCCCTATAGGACAGGTCGCCAGGAGGTCAAGGATGAATGAAGGCCAGGAGGACGGGGCACCGGCCGGCGCCGGGCCTGAGCTGGAGGAACTGCGGCGGCTCCGGCTGGTGGGGTTCCTGCGGGAACTGGTCCGCCAGCAGGGGCCCATGGCCGCGGCCAGGCTGCTGGAGATCGACTACAAGACCCTGAAGCGCTCCCTGGACGCGGGCCGGGTCACCCCCCATGTGGCCGATGCCCTGGAGGGGTTGACGGAGGACGGCGACGACGGCGACGATGACCAGGCAGGACAGCAGACGGGGCAGCAGATCACGGGACTGCCGGGCCCGGAGATCCGGAGCGGCGGCCCGCCCGCCTTTGAAGTGGCCGGCGAGGGCGACGTAGACCGGCCCGAGGATGACGTTGAATATGGGGACGACGGGATTGGCGGCGCAATCGAAGAACCGCCAGCAAGGGGACAAGCAGAGACCGAGAACGCCAGCACTTCGGCGCCTCCGGTCACGCCGCCGCCGGTGCCCGGGTTGACCGGCGACCGGACTGCCCAGCCCCGGCGACTGAACCCGGAGGTGATCGTCAGGGAGTCAGTCGATGACGACGCGGAGGTCTATGGCGACGCCTGGCCCCTGGTTCAGGAATGGCGCCGGCTGTGGGACGGCCATCCCCGCCGGGGCCGCAGCCTGTCCTGGCTCGCCACCCGGGAGCGGCTCCTGGTGTTGGAGCTGGCCCTGCTGGAGGACCACGGGCTGACCCTGCCGCCGGAGACGGAACCCCTGCGTGGCTTCGCCCGGCGGGGACAGACCCAATGGCGCTGGCAGGCGCTCCACCGTACCCGGACGTCGATCAGGAAACGCAGGCTGCTGCGCTGGCTGCGCCGGTTCCTCACCCTGGGCGCGTGGCGGAGTTAGGCCATTGGGGTTGGGCTGTGCCCGGGCGGATGGTGGGGCCGAAACTGGCGGGCAGACGTTGGGGCACACTGGCGAACCTCCAGCGAGCGCGGAGCGAGCGATCACCGGCGGGGCGGGTCAGGCGCTCGCAAAATCCGTTCCCGGCGACGGGAGCGGGGGCGATAATCAATGCAGTTTACGGTTTTTGCCAGTCTTTCCCGCAGAAAGCTGGAGGGTTCCCGTTCCTAGAACCCGGGTCCGGCTGCCAGGGATTGAGCCACCGCTCTCCCGGCCGCCGCCCAGGGAGTGGTCCTGAAGGGATTGAGCCTCGCTCTCCCGAAGACCGCCCCGGAGGAACACATTCACTGCGGCTGCGGGACACTTCGCCCCAGCCCCTCGGACACCCCGTATCGAGGGCGGGGCAGACTCTGGACGTGATGCGCCACCGTACCAAGTTCAGGAAGGCTCTTTACGACGCCCTGGTTCCCGCGTGGCCGGTCGCGGAGCCCATGGGGCAGCGTACGGGTCAACGGCGTCAATGAGTCAGTCGATTGCGACTCAAACAATTGAAGGAGGCAGAACGGATATGGAAGCACTGCGAACTTGCGAAATCTGTGCAGGAGGCGACGTGCCAGCGGAACTGACCGGCGTCATCGGAGACGGCGGCCTGAACGTGGCGGATCGGTACGTGGGGCCCGGCGCCTGGTGGATTGCCAGCCAGCTTGCCCACCCGGTCAGGTTCGAGGATGGCTGGTTCCGGACCAAGGCGACCTGCCACGGTACCGGGCCGGACGAGCTGGCCTTCCGCCAGCGCCCCGACGGCAACGGCATCGAGGCTCGCTGCCTCGCCGGGGTCTGCTGCGCCGAGTTGGCGACGGACGCCCTCGGCGCGCAGATCGGGTGGCCCCTGCGGTTCGCCTACGAGCCCCTGGCCGAGCCGGTCGGCGGGGGCTGGCGGCCCACGGACTGGCCCTGGAGAAGCATCGCGTGGTACGCAGCGGGGCTGCTGGCGTTCCTTGCCCCGCTGCTGCTGGGCCACGACCTGGAGGCCGGTATCCTCGGCTTCATCGGGTTCAACGTCGGCTCTCTGCTGATGGACCGAATTCTCCGGCCCAGGCGGGTCAGGAGATACCGCCGCTGACGGTTTTGAGCCGCGCCAGTACATCCCAATCCCTGGGGGTCGCCTTGAAAGGCGACCCCTTCTTCTTTGCCCACGGCCGGCCCACCGATGAGGGGCAACGCAACGAAAATGTCAATACTAAGTTAGAAATGAGCCATTTGCGCCAAGTTAGTACCTGCAATCTGGTTTGCTCTCGCTGGTTCAATGTCACGTCCTTCATATAAGGACATTTTCCCTGAGCAAATTACTGAGGACATAATCGTAGAGCAATCACATTTGCGAATTGAGCCACTTGGCCGTTGGAATTACCCTCCTCTTGAGTAGCGTTCAGTTGTTGCGACGGGAAGAGTCCTGCCTGGCGTTTCTCCCGGAGCCGGTAGCTCTCGTCCCGGATGTTGAGGACGTGGCTGTGATGGAGCAGCCGGTCCAGCACTGCCGAGGCAATCACGCTGTCGCCCAGCAGTTCGCCCCACTCGCCGAAGCCCTTGTTGGAAGTGAGGATGATGGAGCCCCGCTCGTAGCGGGCCGATACCAGGGAGAAGAAGGCGGTGGCCGACTCCCGGTCGTAGGGCCAGAAGCCGAATTCGTCCACCACCAGCACCTTGGGCGACAGGTAGACCCGCATCCTCCGGTCCAGGTTGTGCTCGGTGCGGGCCTTGCGCAGGTCTTCCATCAGGTCGTAGGCGCGGACGAAGTAGGCGCCCTGGCCATTCTCGATGGCCTTGATCGCCAGGGCGATGGCCAGGTGGGTCTTGCCCACGCCGGGCGGCCCCAGCAGCAGCACGTTGCTGGCCTCGGACACGAAGGCCAGGTTGGCCAGTTCCTTGACCAGGCGCTCGTCGATGGAGGGCTGGAAGGCGAAGTCGAATTGCTCCAGGGTGCGTTGGAAGGGCAGGTGAGCCAGCCTGGTCCTGGTGGTGAGGTAGCGTTCCCGGCGGGCGGCGACCTCGACGCCCAGGAGTTGGGCCAGCATGTCGGGATAAGGCAGTTGCTGGTTGGCGGCGGCGTCCAGGGTGTGGTCCAGGACTTCCACGGCCTGCTTGAGTCCCAGGGTCTCCAGGTGCTGACGGGCCTGTTCCAAGGCGATAGTCGTCATCGGGCACCTCCCACGGCGGCCAGTTCGTAGACGTCCAGGGGGCGGCGTTCCACCTCGCCCACCGGCACCTGCACCGCCACGGCCTCCGGGCGGGGCCGGCCGTCGCCCCGGGGCAGACCGGCCCACTGGCCGGGCAGGATGAAGCGCTGGCCTTGCTTCTGAGCCCGGGGATGCACCGCGATGCGTTCACCGCCAGCCCAGATCTCCACCGTCCCCTGGCGCTGGCCCACCTGCACCGTAGCGCCCACCCACTTCCAATGCACCCCGTAGCGGGAGCCCTCCCAGCTGACGAAGCCGTCTCTGGCCACCTTGCGGTCCTCCCGCAGGTAGGGCGCCAGCGCGGCCCGGTCGGGCAGCCGGCCCAGGTGAGGCCGCTCCTCGGCCAGCATCTCCCCGGTCGCCCTATGGGTGGTGCCGTGCATCCGGGCGTTGGCCACCGCGTCGCACCACTCCAGGGCCTGAAGGTTGAGATCGGCGTCGTCGGTGAAGCGGATGCTGGGCCACATGTTGCGCCGCACGTACTTCACCCCGCTTTCCACCTTCCCCTTGGTCTGGGCCCGGTAGGGACGGCACAGCCGGATCTCAAAGCCCAGCCGCCGGGCGAAGTCCAGCATCCGCAGGTTCCACTCCACCTGGCCCTCTTCGTCCCGGCCCAGGGTCACCACCTTGGCGTTGTCGTAGAGACAGCGCCGCGGCACGCCGCCCAGGTACTCGAAGGCGTTGACGTGGCACTGGATGAAGGCGGCGGTGTCCGCCCTCCGCACCAGTTCCACGTAGCAGGCCCGGGACCAGCCCAGGGTCATCACAAAGACCCAGACCCGGTGCTTCTTACCGTCAGTTCCCACGTACCCCAGGCTGCCCCAGTCCACCTGGGCCTGCTCTCCCGGCGCCGTCTCGAAGCGCATGGTGGCCTGGGGCTGGCGGGGCCGGCGACGGTGCTGCACGTAGTTGGTCAGGGTGGCGTAGCACCCGTCATAGCCCAGGGCCCGCAACTCCCTGAGCAACACCACGCAGTTCTCCAGGCCCTCTCCCATCCGCCGGTCAACGTGCCCGGTGTAGGCGTCCAGCTTCGATCCCCGGGACCGGCGCGGCTTGGGCACTATCGCCTCCGGTGCATTCAGGTACTTCAACACCGTGTTGCGGGCCAGGCCCAACTCCTGGGCAATGGCCCGGGCTGAGTAACCTTCCCCTTTCATCTCGTAGATCTCTTTCAAGTCTCCACCTCTCAGCAAGTCTGGCAGGCACCTCCACGATTGCTTCGTGGATGATCCCTGCCGGGTTGAGGTGGCTCAATTCCAACTTAGAGATTTTGGCTCATTTTAAAGTTAGAGATAACAAAAAGGAGGTCGCAATGACGACGGCGGCGCCGGCAACCGGAAGCCGGGTGCCGAAAAGGGGTTTGCCCATGAACTGATCCGGTGTACTCCAGCCCCGCGCGGCGTCCCCAATCGGGATGTTCCGCCGCCGGCTGATCGAAAAGTCAATAACGAAACCCACGGAGACGGTCCCGGACGCCGGGACGCCAATTCAAGCGGGACCGTCTCCGAAAGGGGCGGTCCCGCTTCTTCATTTCAGGAGGAAGCGAGATGACCACCGCAACCACGACAACGACCGATCAGACAACGACCAACCGGACGACCCGGGCGCAGGGCGCCGAACGGAGCCGGGGCAAGCCGGAGAGCGAACTCCGCGCCGCCGCCCGGCGCAAGGGCCTCACCCTCAAGGAACTGGCCGACCTCATGGGCGTCAGCTACGGCTACCTGTGCTCGGTGTCCAGCGGGCGACGGCCCTGGTCTCCCATGCTGCGGGAAAGGGCTATGGCCGTCCTGGGCGAGGTCCCCGGTCAGGGCGTGGTCTATCGACGGGGCGGCCTGGTGGAGGGGGAAAGCACCAGCCTGCGGGAAAGGGCCCGGCAGCGCGGCCTGAGCATGAAGGAACTAGCCCATCTGGTGGGCGTGTCGGCCGGATACATGTCCGAGGCGTCCCGGGGACGGAAGCAAATGAGCCCGGCGGTTCAGGCCCGTGTCGAGAAAGCCCTGGGCGCTCCGGTGGAGATCGCCCCCGCCGAGTGCGCCAACCGCCAGGGCGGCGTGGTCCAAGGCGGGGAGAGCACCTACCTGCGGGAGCGGGCCCGGGAGCGGGGCCTGACCCTGCGGCAGGTGGCGGAACGGACCGGGTTGAGCTACGGCCACGTGGTCATGGTGTCCCGGGGGCAGCGCAGTCTGAGTCCCGCCGCCCAGGCCCGCATGGAGTCCGTCCTGGAGGCTCCCGTGAAGGTGGAATCGGCCCAGAGCGCCGACGTGGACCCGCAGGTCCTGTGGGAGCGCATGGACGCCCACGACATCTCCCAGAACGAGACCGCCCGGCGGGCGGGCATCAGCTCCGCCATGCTCTCCCAGATCATGAACGGCCAGCGCAAGCCCTCGGGCGATGCGCTCAGGCGGCTGCACGAGGTCCTGTTCGCCCAATCGCCGAAGGAACTGGTGATGCCCGTCGAGCTCAAGGTGATGGGCTGGAAGAAGGGCGGCCGCAAGGGCGTGGTGGTCAGGGGCGCCGGCGGACCACGGAGCAACGGCAAGCCCGGCGACGGGACCGTCCGCACCGGCGGGCGGGTGCCCTGGGGCGCCGAGGTGGAATTCGCCTACACCACGGGCTACGACGGCCGCGGTAGGGTGTTCGTCAATCACCTGGTCGATGAACGGGGCTGCGCCGCCATGCTGAAGCGGGATGAGCCGGAGTGCGAGTAGCGCGGCGACCGCGCCGACGACATCATCCCCCACCGGCTATCGGGACGGCGGCCTCCTGGCGATTCTCCATGGGGCCGCCGTCCACTTGCGAGCGTGGAGCCCGTAACCGGCCATGCCCCGATTGCCCCGAAAGCGCCCAGCCCGGCGAACGCCATTGCGGGCCTGTTGCCGGCGATTCCCCCGGCGGCGTATAATCCGCTGCACGGAACCACGCCGGTGCGGGAGCGCCGGTTGCCCTTACGTTTGCCTGAACCAGTTCCTTCATATAGGGTGCGCTACCGCCAATCGACTGGTGCGAAATGACCACCTCCGACACCGCAGCCAGCAAACTGAAAGCCAAGGGCCGTTTCCGGTTGCCGGACCCGCCCGAACGCGAGCCCGACGACATGACCTCCGCCGAGCACCTCAGCGAAACCGGCCTGCACCACCACCTGAAGCAGTTCCTGGGCAACCCTGATTCCACCATCGTGTCCGGGGAGAAATATATCACCGCAAGGCGGGGCGGCGACATGCGCTATCCCGACCTGATGGTGGCCTTCGGCGTGGACCCGGCGTTGTACCGGGAGACCAACGGGTACGTAATTGAGGAGCAGGGCAAGCCGCCGGATTGGGTGCTGGAGATAGCGTCGGAGGGCACGGGCCACATCGACGTGGGGGAGAAGCGCGAGTTCTACGAGCGGCTGGGCATCACGGAGTACTGGCGGTTCGACCAGACCCCCGACGGCCGGTGGCACGGCGCGCGGCTGGCCGGGGATCGTCTGGTGAACAGCGAATACGTCCCGGTAGAGATCGAAGAACTGCCCGGCGGCGTGTTGCTGGGGTACAGCCCCGCGCTGAACCTACGCCTGCGCTGGGAGAGCGGCGGGTTGGCGTTGTACGACCCGGCGACGAATGCGCCCATCGCCAGCTTTGACGATTTACAAACCAGTCTGGACCGCGAGCGCGCCCGTGCCGATGCTGAACTGGCAGCCCGTCTGGCCGCCCAGTCCCGCATCCGGGAACTGGAGGAGCGGATGGGCAGCCAGGGTTCCTGACCGGTGAGATCCCTGCATGACCGGGCGTCAACAGACAATACCGACGGTTGCGAGTACCCATTTGAAGGCAATGGCCCGCTGGACGCCCCGTTCAGGGCATTGAGGGGTTCGCGTTCATGACCGAACCGTACGTAATGGGCTACTCCGAGGCGCTGCTGCGGATCATGCGGGCGCGGAGCGCCGCGGAATGGTGTCGCTGCCTGATGCCTCACCTGGAGCCAGGGCTTCGGGCGCTGGACGTGGGCTGCGGCCCAGGCTCGATATCGGTGGGACTGGCCCAGGCGATAGCGCCGGGCGAGCTGCGGGGCATCGACATCGCGCCATCGCAGGTGGAGCAGGCCGCCCGGGCGGCTGCGGAGCGCGGGTTGAGCAACGCGGAGTTCAGCGTTGCCGACGCGACGGCTTTGCCCTTTGAGGACGGCCGGTTCGATATCGTCCATTGCAGCGACACCCTGGCCTTTGTTCCCGACGCCGCAGCCGCCCTGGACGAGATGAAGCGGGTGCTGAAGCCCGGCGGCGTCCTGGGCTGCCGGGAGATCATCATGGACGCTTTCCTGATCCATCCGGACCCGGAACCGAAGCCCCTGACCCGGGGGTATGCCGTCTTCGCCGACGTTCTTGAGGCCGACGGCGGGCACCCGCAGATGGGCAAGGACCTGGCCGGATATATGGAACGGGCGGGGTTCACCGACATCCGGGTATCCGCCGCCTTCGACACCTTCTCCGGGCCGGAGCGGCTGAAGCTGGTCTATGACCTGGGGCAGGAGTGGTACTTCACGGATGACGTCGCCCTCCCGGCCATGCAGTACGGAGCGGCCAATGCCGACATGCTGGATGAAATCAGGCAGGCCAGGGACCGCTGGCACCGGTCCACCGGAGCGCTGGCCGTCAGGCCCTGAGGCCGGTTTACCGGTCCAGGGGCAGGGAGATCAGGGTGCCGTCCGTGCCCAGGGTCACCCCAGAATGGCCATTGCGAGATTCACAAATGGGGCAGGGTGCCGTCCGTGCCCAGGGTCACCTCTCCGTCGTACACGTCCTCCACTCCCTGGAGGAAGATACGCTCCAGGGCGGCGTTGGGCAACTGCGGAGCGATGTGATAGTAGAGCAGGTGGCCGGCCCCGGCCTCGGCGGCTGACTCCGCCGCCTCCACCGGTGTGGTGTGGCAGGAGGCCACGTCCCGCGTCATCTTGGCAACTCGGTGGTTGCCGGCGGCCTCCGCGGCGTCGGCGATGCGGTTGGTCAGCTTGACGTCCAGGGCCTCGTGCACCAGCAGGTCCGCGCCCCGGGACTGTTCAACCAGGTTGGCGGACTTCACCGTGTCGCCGCTGATGGACACGGAACGCCCGCCGTAGTCGATGCGGTAGCCCACCGCTTCCGTCACCGGCCGGTGATCCACCAGGAAGGCGCTGACCCGCACCCCGTCGTCGGTTTCCAGCACCGTCCGCAGCTCGCCCTCCTCCGGCAGTGGGAAGGGAAAGGCTTCCATACCGCTGCCGCTGATCGGGTTGAAGTCTCCGCCCTGGTGAGCCTCCCGGTACCCCACGTCCGGGGCGTAGGCCCGGTTGAACCCCGCCACCACCTCCTCGACCACCGGCGGCCCGTGCACCGGCAGGGGCGTGTCGCTGCCGCTGTTCAGCCAGCGCAGCATCCCCAACTCCCCCAGCCCGTCGATGTGGTCCGAGTGGGCGTGGGTCAGGAGCACTGCCTCCACCCGGCCGGCGTCCACGAAGAACCGCCCCAGGTTGCGGGCGCCGTTGGTGCCGGCGTCGACCACGTAGAGATGGCTTCCCGCCTGGACCGCCACGCAGGGCCCCGACCGGTTGATGTCCGGCAGGGGACTGCCGGCCCCGCACAGCATGACGTGGATGCCGTCGGGCAGGTCCGCCAGGTCGTCCCGGGTCATGGCGTCGCCCACCGCGCTTTCCAGTCCCCGGTAAACCATGCTGTTGGGAACCAGCGCGCAGCCCGCGGCCGGGGCAAGCGCCAGGACACCGACGGCGAGCAGCAGCATTTTCCGAAGGTGGTTCATGGTATCGCGGTTCTCCTTACCGGCATTCACGACCGGCATTCACGACGCCCGGTCATTTGGGGACTCCTTCCAGTGACAGACGGCTCAGGGGCGGACGGCCAGGGCCTGGCCGAAGGCGACGGCGGCCAGGGCCCCGGGATCCCGGCGCCATTCCTCCAGGCACCGTGCGACGGCCAGCTTCATCTCTTCCGTCATCGCTCCGTAATCCCGGGCGGCGTCCGCAATGCCTTGGCCCAGGAACCACTGCCGGACCATTGAGTGGAAGAACTCCAGTTCCTCTCTGGAACTGCCTCACGGCATCCCGTCCCACGACACCTTCGGCGCCGTTTTCGCTCGGCTGGACCCGGCGCAGTTGCAGAACCGCTTCGTGGCCTGGACCCAGGCTATTGCTGAGCTGCTGCCCGGCGAGGTGGTGGCTATTGATGGCAAGACCGCGCGAAGGTCCTACGACCGAGCCGGGAAGCAGGGAGCCATCCACATGGTCAGCGCCTGGGCTACCCAGAATACGTTGACCTTGGGCCAAGTCAAGACCGACGCGAAATCCAACGAGATCACTGCCATTCCCCAACTGCTGGAAATGCTGGACTTGCACGGCTGCATCGTAACCATTGACGCCATGGGCTGCCAGCGGGAGATTGCCCAGCAGATCACCGACGGCGGCGCCGACTACGTGCTGGCGGTGAAGGAGAACCAGGGCCGTTTGTACGAGAACATCCGAGACTTGTTCGAGGGTGCCGAAGCATTGGATTTTGACGGGACGCCCTATGACTACGCTCAGACCATGGACAAGGGACACGGGCGGGTGGAACACCGAGAATGCTGGGTCATCGCGGAGCGGGACAGCCTGGACTACCTGGACCCTCAAGGGCAATGTCCGCAACTGAAAGCCGCCGTCAGGGTGGCGGGCCATCGTCAAACCCCAGAAGGCGCTACCAGCCATCCCCGCTACTACATCAGCAGCCGGGCGGGCGCAGCGGAACAACTGCTGACCGCCGTTAGAAGCCACTGGAGCGTCGAGAACTCGTTGCACTGGACCCTGGACGTGACCTTTCGGGAAGACCAGTGCCGCGTGCGCAAGGACCACGGCCCGCAGAACATGAATACCCTGCGGCAGATCGGACACAACCTATTGAAAAATGAGCGAACCTTGAAAGTGGGTATCCAAGGCAAGCGGCTCAACGCCGGATGGGACGAAGACTACCTCCTCAAAGTCATCCTCCAATAAGATGCGATTGCCCTGTAGCAGGAGCTATTATTCGCATCAGAGTTTTGATACAATGCCAAATGGGATGAAATAGTACGTAAAGCGACACCATCAGCGCTTTTATCGATGTCTTCCGTCTGCGTTTGAATAGCGGCTTTTCGCGCTTCAACATTGAAAGGCGCCGGCAGTGTCGTTTGAAGCAGGGTAGAAAACGTTGCGGGCTGGCATAGCCGTCTCCGGCACGGGAGCGGCCGGCTGGGAGGACACCATTGAGTATCAACAGGAAGTTGCGACGGTTCGGCCTGGCGACGTGGTTGCTGGTCCTGGTGGTGTGGGGACTGTTGGCGGCGCTTTCCGGACCGGGAACGGAGGTCCTGGCCCAGGATCAGCACACCCTGACCCTGGACGTCCGGCAGTGGAACGGCAGCGCCTGGGCCCCATTCACGGGGGCTGGGGGCCAGAAACTGCCCGAAGGGAATTCGGCGGCCAGCGCCAAGCTGGTGAGCGTCCACACCCACCTGAACCCGGCCCGCGATAAGCCCACCGCGGTTCTGCTCTGCGTCAAGGACACCGGCACGGCCCGGTTGCGATCTTCAATATTGCGCGACGGGCACGCCACCGTGGCGAAAGACTTCGATCTGATCGCGCTGCAGACCGCCGCGACGCTTGATCCCGACGACGCAACGCAACTGAAGATGGACCGGGGCAATTGCCACGATCACGTCGTGCCCGCCAACGCCAGTGCCGCCGCGGTCAACATCCTCATCTTTGGCGATACGATCAAGGAGGGAGACGAGACGGTGGCGCTGGAGTTGCGGCGGTCCGGGTCTACGCCGGCTGACGTGGCGATCTCCGCCACCGCCGGAACGACCACCTTCACCATCGGGGACGACGACGGCGGGGGGCCGGCGCCCACCGTTTACCTCACCGGCGGGAGCGCCGTGACCGAAGGCGGGAAGGCCCAGTTCACCCTCTGGACCGACCGTCGTCTGGAGCGCAGCGAGGGCCGCAGCGTCTGGGTGCGGGTGTGGGAAGCGGCGGACAGCGACTTTGTGCCCGCCGCCAGCGAAGGGATGCGGCGGGTGGATCTGGGCGCTCCCGGCATCAAAGGGGAGTTCACGGTGCCCACCACCGACGACGCGGTGGCTGAGGCCGACGGCGAGGTCAGGGCGGAACTGATCGCCGGAGACGGCTACCACGTTGGCGAGTTCAGCTCTGCCGAGGTGGACGTGATGGACGACGAATCCGATGCGCTCGTGTCTCTGGGCGCGGTGCCCGGGGAGATCATGGAGGGAGAGACGCTGTCGGTGGAGGTGCTGATAAACGGGCCGGCCACGGCCCAGGCCCGGGGCACGGTGACGCTGACCGGCAGCGACGGCTCCAACGCCAGCGACGACTTTTTCAGCACGTCAACAACTTTCTGGATATATCCCGGCCGGAAAAGCGTAACGGTGCCGTTTATGGTCCTCGCCGACGGGGTATCGGATCACGGCGAAACCTTTCACGCGCGCCTGAGCGTCGCCAGCGGCCACGTGACGGTCGGTAGCCCGTCGGAGGCGGTTTTCACCGTGGTCGAGCCGGTGCAGTACGGATTCAGCGACGCTTTATTCAGCGTCCCGGAGGGCGGCGGCAAGAACGTCGTCATTGCCCGAAGCAAGGGATTGTCCGATGCCGATATGGATGACCAGGAGGTGACGGTCCGGTTGACGTCGAACACGGATGATCACGCGGCGAGCCGTGGCGCGGACTTCCTGGCGCCGTCGGAAACCGTCACGGTGGATGGCGTCACCGGAAAGGGCTATCTCTACGTCAGTACCTACTCCGACCTGCTGACGGAAGGGCCGGAAACCGTCTCCCTGGAAATCACCGACGCCGGCGACGGCGTAATCGGTCCCAACAACGCGGCGGTCCTGCAAATCGTGGACGTCAACCTGGTCCCGCCCGACTGGGAGCTGGCCCCCAGCGGGCTGAGCGACGGCGACCGGTTCCGGTTGATCTTCCTCTCCTCCGGGACCACCGCCGCCGCCGGTTCCAGTATCAATGACTACGACGTCTGGCTCCGCAACCTGGCGGCGAGTGGTGGTCATGCGGCGATCCAGCCCTACGCCCAGGGCTTCCAGGCCCTGGGCAGCACCGCCGACACCCACGCTCAGGCCCGCGCCGGCGCCAGCCCGGACCTTGGCAACGGGGACGCTCGGCCGGTCGCCGCGACAACTCCGATCTACTGGCTGAACGGGGAGCAGGTCGCCAGCAATCACGCCGACCTCTGGGACGGCGCGTGGAGCAACGTCTCCGTGAGCGCCGGCAACATCAAGGACGAAAGCGGCGCCGCCGTTGCCCAGGCGGACCGGCACTGGACCGGCTCCGGCGGGGACGGCGCCGCTTCTGACAACCCCCTGGGACATACCGGCGACGAGGTGACCTACGGACAGTGGAGCGGCAACCCGGTGAGCGCGGGGCTTGCGGACAAAACGCAGTCGTATCCTCTGATCGGCATATCCCAGGTGTTTGAAGTCATCGACAAACCGATTTTCAGCATCGACGTCGCGTCCGGGCCGGTTACGGAGGGCGAGAACCTCCAGTACACCGTCAGGGCCGATCCGGCGCAAGAGACCGCGGTCCCTGTTGCGATCCAGGTGGAGACGGAAGGCGGCTACCTGTCCGCTCCCAGTCTCTCCCACGAAGTGACCATGCCCGCCGCCGGTTCCCATACCTTCTCCCTGGCAACCCTGGGGGACGCCGTTGACGAGCCCGACGGCCGGATCACGTTCACCCTCATGCCCACCGACGACTACCGGGTGATCGACAGCCTCCAGCCCAGCGGGGTCAAGGTGAAGGACGACGACTATACCACAGTGACGCTGACCCCGAGCCGTGCCTGGCTGAACGAGACCGGAGACGACAACGCGGTGGACCTGACCATCGGCCTGAGCCGCCCGGTGGGCCCCGGGGAGCTGGCGGTCATTCCCATCGGCGTGTCCGCGTCCGGGGCCGTGGTCAACACCGACTACACCATGGCCCTCAAGCCGGGCGCTGGCGTCAACCAGGGCGTGCGGCTGCTGACCAGCGGCGGCACCACCCCCACGGCGCGGTTCCCGTTCAGCGTCCCGTACAGCGCGCAACGCCCGGGAGTGGAACTGTCCCCCGGCGCCCAGAACGCGGTCATCACCTATACCGCCGTGGACGACAGCGTCAAGAAGAGCCGGAGCCTGTCTTTTGGCGTGGGCGTGGGCTCCATCAGCTCCGAGATGTTCGGTCTCGGCGGCGGTGGCATCTACCTCGATGTCTCGCCAACGTCGTTCATCCCCATCTTGGACGACGAAAAAACCGACCCATGACAGGGGTATGTAACCGTTGTTACGAGGGCGCATGATGGGTGATCTCCAAGTTGGGCTTGGGTTCTGGCAGCAGCCAGACGCGGCTCCAGAGTCTTCCTTTGAGCATCAACCGGCGCAGGCAATCGATGCCGTAGCGGATCACGCTGACGATACGCGCGGGACGAGTACGCGGGTCCCGATGATTGGAAGGCAGGGCCTTGGGCGGCGCTCGCAGGTTGCTTGGATCAATGCCGAGGTCATTGGCGTCCTCGACCCTGGTGCCGTAGCCCAGGGCCAGCAGGGTTGCCACCGACAGCACCAGCCAGTGTCGGGAGATGCGGGTTGGGTCCGTTCTCCTGGTCTTGTCCCATTTCCAGCCCAGGCTCTTGAGGGCCTTGAAGCCCAGTTCGATCCAGAAGCGCAGGGCGTACCAACTGGGTCCCACCTTATCGGGGGCCAGGTCGGTGAGAATGATCCAGGGCTCCTTCTGTTCGGAGTACCAGACCACCACCAGGGTGCAGCGGCGTTGGGCCGCGGGGGTGCCGAAGGCGGTGCCGTGGCCGATCCAGGCCGTGTCGGGAACGGAGACGAAGTGCCTGGCGGGCAATCTTTTGCCGCCGTCGGCGCAGAAGGTGATGTTGTTCCGGTAGCGCATACCGGGGTGCCAGCCCTGCTCCCGTATCTGCTGCCACAGCTTGGGGCTGGAGATGCCCCGGTCGCAGAGCACGATTACGGTCATTTCCTGGGGAACTGCCGGAGCCAGTTCCCGGAGCAGTTCCACGGTGGGGTCCATCCAGGAGCCTTTCTGAGTGGCCCGGTGGATGCGCCAGGCCACGGGAATGGCGCAACTGCGGTAGAGGACGCTGATGACGATGGCGGTGGTCTGGTCGCCCTTGAGCGTGGGGTCGATGGCCAGGGCGAGCCGGTCGGATTGCCACAGGGCAAGCACCCATTTCAGCAGGGGCGCAAAGCAGAGAGTTACGTCCAGTTGGGTCTGGCAGGGGCTTTTCCGGTCACTGCCGTCGTAGAGCCATTCGCGGAGATACTGGCGGAACTTGTACCAGCCGCCCCAGGGGGAGAGGGCCGAGGCGACGGCGTTCTGGCAGGCGCTGCCGGCGAGGATGGCCCCGAATACCCAGAGCACCAGGCCGGTCAATTGTGCCCGGGAGAGGTGAGGTAAATGCGTTTCAATAGTCTGCTGAATCTGATAAGTTTCTCGGGGAAGGCGCATCGGGGGTCTCCTGCATCTGGGCGTGTGAAGAACACCAGAATGCCGGAAGCCGATGCGCCTTCCCAAGTTGGTTCCGGAGCCAATTTCAAGGCAATTTCAGCCCATACCTACCCCTCTAAGCCCCCCCCCCGAACAGACGTTCGAGAGGCGTTCTGATGGCGCGCGCGAAGTGGCGGCTGCCGCTGCTGGCCCTAGCCCTGCTGGCCATCGTGGCCATTGCCCTGGTGCCCACCGAGCAGGCCGCGGCGCAGACGCCCCCAAAAGTGTTTTTTTCGAACATTGGCTTGTCCGCGGTTGTGGACACGGTGGAAGGTCCCGGAACAGACACTTTGTATATTAGCACCAGTGCAACTATCTCACAAAATCTGACCGTCAACATCACCCTGGGCGGGACGGCGACTTGCGGGACGGACTACACCATCGCCAGCGCAAACTGCGCCCAAAACACCGGGACGTTCACGATTCCGGGCGGCACTGCTGGATTTACGGAGACCCCCGTGCTTGACGTTACGTTCCCGTCGGACGCGGCCGCCGAAGGCAAAGAGACTCTGGTGGTAACCATCGTCGGCGGCACGGGCTATACCCTCGGGAATCCAGCCGCAATGACCATCAACATCCATGAGGATAGCGGCAGCGCCCAATTCACGGTGAGCGGCACGACCGTCGTCGGCGGCTCCCTGACGGCGTCCAAGGTTTGTAACGACCCTGACGGCAATCCGTCAGCGTTTACCTCAAACATTTTCACAGTTGCGACACCTCGGACACTCGAAACAGAATGGACTTACCCGACGGATGCCAACATCAGTTCAGCCAAGAGTTACAGCCCGAAGCAAGATGACCAGGGCAAGTTCTTGGCGTTCGAGTTTGAGTACAGCGATGGCAAGGGGCGGCTGACGAAAAAGCGCTCGCCGATGGTGGGTCCGGTTGGGGCGCCGTCGTCGAACAACACAATACAGTTCGACTCAGCCAGCTACAGCTCGTATGAGGGGTACAACCTGCGGCCGACGCTGACCTTCAGCTCCGCGACTTCAGCAGAGCAGACCTTCGGCATTCACCTGCTCAACTGCAGCGCCCTGATGGGTGTGGACGTCACGGCACAGGTCGGAAGTTCGAGAGCCGCATACGACGGCGCCATCTCGGTGACGGTGCCCGCCGGCGTCACCAGCCACACCTTCGACATCCCCCTGGTGAAAGACAACGTCGCCGAGAGCGATGAGAACTTCATCATCGGCTTCAACTTCATGCCGGCGGGGTTCACCATCGGTTCGCAGAACTATGCCGAGGGACAGGTCCTGGATGACACGGGCATGTCCTTTCTGGGGATTCGGCATTTCGTGTACGACGGGTCGCATTGGCGTGCTCGGGATCGCATGGCCGAGGGCAACTCCGCCACCAAGGCCAAGGTAGCCAGCATCACCATCGACCTCAATCCGACCCATTCGGCGCACACGGCCTTCTATCTCTGCGTCTCCGATGACACCAACGCGTTATTCCGGGATGACGTGACTGACTGGGACTACCGGATGACGGCTGACTTCGACGTGATCAATAGCCAGGGCAGTGTGAGCGAGGTCGACGACTCCAGCGTCACACGGCTTAACTTGAACGAGGACAACTGTCACTATTACACCATCCCACCCGACTATGATCAGTCATTCGTGTTCCTGTCAGTGAATGGCGACACATACCAGGAAGCCGACGAAACGGTCAGGTTTGAGCTGCGCAGAGCCAACACCACTCCGTCCAACGTGGCGATCCCGCCGGACATTGGCGTCAGCGACTTCACGATCGAGAACGACGACGGGACGGCGCCGGTGGTGACCATCGCCGGCGGCTCCGACATTACCGAAGGACAGAAGGCCAGCTTCACGCTCAACTCCACCATCAACCTGCCCACCGGCCAGGGCCGCCACGTCTACGTGGATACGGGAGACGACGTGGCCAGCGCCTTCCACTCCGGCAGCACCTTCCGCAAATGGTGGTTCGGCGCCGGTTCCACCAGCCACACCTACAGCGTGGTGCAGACCCAGGACGACAGCGTGGCTGAGGACGACGGCAAGGTGCGAGCCACCATCCGGCCCGGCGACGGGTACGTGGTCGGCGACCCCAGCACCGCCACTGTGAACGTCGCCGACAACGACGGCGGCGTAGCCAACGCAAGAATTGGGCTGACCCAGGCCAGCTACGAAGCGATGGAGGGTGCAAACGCGAAAGTCGAGGTCGAACTGTCCCGAGCCAGAGGCGAGGACACCGACTTTAGCATCCTGGCGCAACGGATCGATCACAGTGCCGATTGGGACGACTTCGGCGCGGGAACCCCGAAAGAAGAAATCAATCTGTTTGATTACAAGAAATTCGACGGGACCATTCCCGCCGGCGATACCAGAGCGGTCGTGGAGATCCCCGTCACCGCCGACGCCGACGATGATCACGGCGAGAAGTTCGCGGTGTACGTCTCGCACGACGCCTCGGTCAATGCGAGCGCGAAATGGAACGGCCAGGTCATCATCAAGGAGCCGGCGGTCTATGAGCTGGCCCATGACTTTTACAACGTGAAAGAGGGCGGGAGCGGGAGTATCACCATCACGCGAAGCAAGGGGCTGGACAATCCCGACAGCAGCGACGTCACGCTGACCTTCACGCCGGGCACGGCCACCGCCGGAACCGACTTCACCCCGGACGCCGCCACCAGAGTGGTGACCGTTGATCCCAACACCAACATCGGGACCGTGTCGATCATCGGCCAGGCTGACGGCTTGATTGAAGGCCCGGAACGCTTCACAGTGGAGCTGACCGCCATACCGGAGGAGGTGGCCGGAAACAGCGCCAGCGCCGGGCTCGGTTCCGTCACCGAAGCGACCGTGCAGATTGTGGACGTCAACCTGGTCACCGCAGACTGGAGCCTGACTCCCAGCGGGCTGGGCGACGGCGACCAATTCCGGCTCATCTTCATCACCGGTTCCAAGCACAAGGCCACCAGCTCGGACATCGCCACCTACGACGCCACCGTACGGAACAAGGCAGCGGGCGGCCACGCCGACATCCAGGCCTACGCCCAGGGCTTCCAGATGTTGGGCAGCACCGCCACCACCAACGCTCGGCTGCATACCGCCACTGGCAACACAGACTCGGGGCAGGGTTGGGACACCTCCACCTACTGGCTCAACGGCGGCCGCATCGCCACCGGGCATGACGGACTGTGGGGCGGCGAATGGGAACACCGGACCAGAATGGCCGGTCATCTCCGCACCCAGTCCGGCGCCTCGGACACCACCGCATGGGAACTCTGGACCGGCACCCAAAAGTCGACCAGTTCCCAGACCGGCGGCGTCAAGGCGTCCGGGAACGCCCTGGGCGACGCCAATGCCACCTTCGGACGCTTTGGCACCAACAACGTCATCCAGCAGGGAACGCGCGTCAACACCGGAGATCGCCGCCTGCTGGGCATCTCCCAGGTGTTTGAGGTGACCACGAAACCCACCATCACCATGGACATCGCCAACCCGACGGTCACGGAAGGCGACGACCTGGAGATCACGGTCAATTCAACGCCGGCGCCCGAGAACCCGCTGACCGTCACCATCAACCTGGAACAGAAGGGAGCGGTTTTCGCCGACGCCTTCATCTTCAAGGATTACACCGTCACCATTCCGGCCAACGACTCCTCGGCCACCCTGACGCTCACGACCCTGTACGACAGCGCCGATGAATACGACGGCTCGCTGATCGTCAGCATCAAGGAATCCGCCGACTACATCGTGGTGGGCGCGCCCCAAACCGTGACCGTCAAGGACGACGACGCCACCGCCATCAACCTGAGCGTCAGCCGCCAATGGATGAACGAAAGCGGCAGCGACAACTCGGTGGACGTGACCATATCGTTGGACCGGGACACCGGTCCCGATGAGACGGTCATTATCCCAATCAGGGTGGACGCCGGTTATGCGGTGGCCGGGACCGACTACACGGTGTCGCTGAAGAGCGGGGCGCAGCTGCTGACCAACGGCGAAGGCACCCACCCTCGGCATATGAATCACGTCATCGTGCCTTACAGCGCGCAAAACCCGGCGGTGCAGTTCACTCCCGGAACACGCCGCGCCGTTCTCACCTTCACGGCGGTGAACAACAGCGCCAAGAACGCGTCCGACCCCGTCCTGGAGTTCGACTGGGGGTTTACCAATGATCATTCCGACGAGTTGGGACTGGGCGGCGGCCAGTTATCGAAATCCCCGTTATACACGGGCCCTGGCATTGGCAATACAACTAGTGTCGCCATAATTGACGACGACAACACCGATCCTGTGAAAGTGTCCTTTAGCCTGGACGCGTACCGCGTCTACGAGCCCAACGGACCAGGCGTATCGCCGGTGGTGAAGTTGAGCCGGGCCACTTCCCAAGACCTGACGTTCCAGGT
This sequence comes from Dehalococcoidia bacterium, assembly GCA_965220505.1. Lineage (GTDB taxonomy): Bacteria > Chloroflexota > Dehalococcoidia > Lucifugimonadales > UBA3495 > Bin87. The sequence continues at coordinate 29,400 of CBDCQE010000001.1, forward strand.
GAATGTGACCGCCGGCACCGCGACCAAAGGAGTGGACTACGCCAATATCGACAATGTCCAATTTATGATCGCGGCCGGCCGAGAACGTGTCACGGACACTATCAGTATCTTTGATGATTCCGACTGGGAGGTGGATGAGACGTTCACGCTGAGCATCGACGGCGCCAGCCTGCCCGCGGGTTTCATCCTGGGCGATCACCCGACGGCCACCGTAACCATCGAGGACGACGAGACCCGCCAGAACGTGGGCGTCACGGAGAACCTGACCATCAAGAACCTGGCCGCCCAGGCCACGGAGGGCAGCTCCGGCGCCAGCCGCGTCGGCATGACCCTGGACATCATGCCCGCCACCAGCGCCGCGGGCTCCGTATCCATCTGTCTCAGCGGCACGGCCACCGAGGGCGTGGACTACCGCTTCCGCACCAACGGGCAATCCTACCGGGCCCCCGACGGCATGGGCTGCGTAACCGCCAGCCTGGGAACCGGCGGCTCCAGCGCCCACTACCTGGAGATCCTTAACGACTCGGTCAAGGAACCGGACGAAACGGTTATCCTGACCCCGCGCAAGAACGCCAATACCGTCAGCACAGTGGGCGTGCCGCAGACGCCGACCACCCTCACCATCGTGGACGACGATGACCCGGCGGCAACCTTCGCCACCGCTTCGCAAACGGTGCAGGAGGGCGACGGCAGCGTCAACGTGCGGGTGTCGATGACGCCGCTCGCGCCGGACCAGCCCACCAGCGTCAACTATCAGGTGGTGGGCATGGGCGGCGCCCAGTCGGGCAGTGACTACACCGCGCCCTCGGGCAGCGTGCAGGTGCCCGGCGGCGTCACCAGCGTCAACATCCCCATCAACATAATCAACGACAACGCGCCCGAGTTCCCCGAGACCATTATGGTCAAGCTGTCCAGCGGCTCCGGCTACCAACTGGGCCAGCAGCAAAAGCACCAGATTGAAGTCCAGGACAACGACGCGGGCTTCCTGGTCGGCCTGACGCAGGACCTGGCCACCAACTCCAATGCCCCCTGCGCCGCCAATCCGCAGTGCATCGTGGAAGGCAAGTCAAGGGTGTTTTACATCCAGAACCGGGGTTATGACCACAATCGGTACAGCGTCATGCTTTCCCTGTCCGCCAGCGGCTCCGCCCAATGGGGCAGCGACTACACAATCCAGGGTGACTTCGGATACGGTTGGAAGACCATACCGCCGAACAACCGGCAGTGGGGGAGGGGCATTTTCGCCGTTGAGTTACTCGATAAACCGCTCAAGCTGCGGGTGAATGCCCGTCTGGACAACCACGCAGAAGGCAACGAAACCATCACGATCGGTTTCGACCCCGATATCACCCTAATTGATATCGGAATGGGCGGGTTCGCGGATGCGTCACAGGTCACGGCCCACGGGACGGTTACCTTCACCCTGAGCGAAGGCCAGCCCACGGTGTCCATCAGCGGAGGACCCAGCGCGGCCGAGTCCGAAGCCGCCGAGTTCACGCTCAAGTCCAACAGCCCGGTCGCTTCCGACCTGACAGTCAACGTGATCGTCGCTCAGCAGGGCAACTTCGGTGTTGCCACCGGCCGGCAAGCGGGCGTCATCAAGCAGGGCCAATCCACCGGCGTCTTCCGCGTCGCGCTGGATGACGACCAGGTAATTGAGAACGACGGCTCGGTAACGGTAACGGTGGAGGACGGAACCGGATATATGGTGCTGCCCAACCAGAAGACGGCCACCGTTGACGTTCGGGACAACGACTCGTCCGTGATTGGCATCAGCGGGGGCGGAGAGATTACCGAAGGCGGCAACGCCACCTTCACGCTGACCGCCACGCCGGCGCTGGGGCAGGACCTGTCCGTGTACGTGAACGTGGGGCAGCAGGGCGACTACGTAGACGGGACCCAACTCGGCCGCAAGACCTGGACCATCCAGGCCGGCCAGAGCAGCGTCGCCTTCACCGTCCCTACGGTGAACGACAGCGCACCCGAAGCCAAGGGCGCCGTCACCGCGTCGCTGGCCAGCGACAGCAGCTACAACATCAAATCCGGCAAGGGCAGCGCCCGCGTTGTCGTTGCGGACGATGAACTGCCGGTAATCAGCGTCGCCGCGGGCGATCAGGTAGAGGAAGGCGATATCGCCGAGTTCACCGTATCGGTCTTCCCAACGCAGCAATCAAACTTGACGGTGAGTCTGAACGTCACCCAGCAGGGCGGAGTGGCAGCCCAGGCCCACCGGGGCCAGAAGCAGGTTGCCATCCCGGCCGGGTCAGCTCAGGTATCCTACACCGTGCCCACCGTGGCGGATACCGTGCTCGAACCCACCGGGTCCATCACCGTAGCGGTACGGAGCGGAAGTACCTACGCCGTGTCCACCGCCGCCGGCTCCGCCACCCTCGTGGTCAGCGACAGCGAGATTATAACGGTGAGCGTCAGCGGCGGCAGCAACATCATCGAAGGCGGAAGCGCCAGCTTTACCATCACCACTTCGCCGGCGGCGGTAGAGCCGCTGGACGTCAGCGTGAGCATATCCCAGGCAACTTACAATACCCGTCGCATTGAAGGCGTCCTGCTTTGGACCAGTGACTTTGTCGATCCCAACGGAGCTTACAAACTGGAAGACTACACGATCACTATTCCCACAGGAGGCAGTGCGACCGTTGATGTGGGAACCGTCAACGATGATGACTGGGATTACCCCGGCAAAGTCATCGCCACCTTGAATGCCGGGATCGGATACCAGGTGTCGTCAAGCGATGGAACAGCCCATGTCAACGTTTTGGACAGCGAACCTTGCTGGTATTCCCATACCCACATTCCTGCTCATCTGTACCCCTCATATGGCGACCCGAGAGTCGGGACGCCATACGCAAACGTCGGCCCCTGTAGGAGAATCAGTGATATCGAGAAGATTGAGGCCTATCCTGGCAAGGGCCCATGGGTCACAGTCTGGACCACGTGTCAGGTGGGCTCGCACTACGACGAGACAAACGCCCAAGGGCACTCGCACACCGATCCCAGCGGGCACTCCCACGACAGCCACTACACGTACAGCGACTATCAGGTGTTCGGCAACGGCTTCTGCGACGTCCCGCGGGCGCAGCTGCAAACGCGGCTAGACGCAAAGTCACAGGATGAGCAGACGGGCAACACCTTCCCTGATCCCGGCGCAATCACCTTCTCAGGAGTGACCGAGAGCGGCATGACCCTGACGTGGCCCCAGCGCGAGGTTGACCACTATCTGATCTACTGGGGTGAGGCCGTCGACGGCGGCGGCTTGCAGAGCGTCAAGGTGGCCACCGGCACGCTCACGTACACCATCAGCGGCCTCAAGGCCGACACGAAGTACGCCGTCATCGTCTATTCCCAGGACTACGACGAGGTGACGCCCACCGCCTACCAGCGCACCGCGGCAACGTCGTGCACGCCCAACCTGCCTTCCGACGCCATAACGGTGTCGGAGGTGAAGACCTGGCGGGGCGAGTACAGCCAGGACTCGCACGTGTCGCGCTGGAACCGGGTGCTGGCCGCCCTGGGCGAGGACACCGGTGAAGCGGCGATGACCGCAGACCAGGCCCGGGAGATCAAGAGCCGTATCGACAACACCCGCTGGGACCGGACGGTCCGCACGCTGGAGGCGCTGGAGCAGTGCAACAACCCGCCGCCGGCCACGCCGGAGGTGAGCATCACGGCCGGGAGCGGCATCACCGAGGGCGTAACGGCACGACGTGGCGACGTAACCGCCACACCAGCGGAACTCGGCCGTGCCAGCCGGAACGCGGAGACGACGGCGGCCCTGGTCGGTCAGCGGTGCCAACGCTCCGTTGTCGGTCAGCGAGCGTGTCCCAGGCCGGCGACTTTGGGGTAACCCCCGGCTCGCAAACGGTGAGCATCCCCACGACCGACGCAGCCACCAGCGATGACGGGGTGGACGAGGCCGACGGCTCGGTGACGGCCCGTGAACAGCGGCACGGGCTACACCGGTCCAGCAGAGCGGTGGCGGACGACGACCCACCGCAGAGAGAACCTGCCCTCGGACGCGACTTCGGCGCAACCACCGGCTCGCAGACGGTGAGCATCCCGACCAGCGGCAGCGCGACGCTGACCGTCGCCACTGTGAACGACGCGGTGGACGAGGTCGACGGGTCGGTAACCGCAACGGTGAACAGCGGGCAAGGCTACACCGTGTCGGCCACTGCGGGGTCGGCAACCGTAGCGGTGGCGGACGACGACGTGCCGGAGGTCAGCATTGCCGGAGGTTCCGGGGTAACCGAGGGCGGCAACGCCAGCTTCACGCTGACCGCCAGTCTGGCGCCGCACGCTCCGCTGGCCGTCAGCGTGGCGGTGAGCCAGAGCGGCGACTACGGGGTAACGCCCGGCTCGCAGACGGTGAGCATTCCCACGTCCGGCAGCGCCACGCTGACCATTGCTACAACGAACGACAGCGTGGACGAGGCCGACGGTTCGGTGACGGCCACGGTGAGCGCCGGCCAGGGCTACACGGTGTCGGGAACGGCGGGGTCGGCTACGGTTGCGGTGGCCGATGACGATGACGCGGCGCCGCCGGCCATGCCGGAAATTAGCATCACCGCCGGGAACGGCATTACCGAGGGCGGCAACGCGACGTTCACCCTCACCGCCAGCCCGGCGCCGAGTTCGGCCCTGTCGGTCAGCGTGAGCGTGGCGCAGACGGGCGACTTTGGCGTGTCCACCGGCTCGCAGACGGTGAGCATCCCGACCAGCGGCAGTTATACCCTGACCGTTGCCACCGTGAACGACGGCGTGGACGAGGCCGACGGCTCGGTAACGGCCACGGTGAGCGTCGGCCAGGGCTACACCGTGTCCGCCACGGCGGGTTCGGCCACGGTAGCGGTGGCGGACGACGACGTGCCGGAGATCAGCATTACCGCCGGTTCGGGGGTAACCGAGGGCGGCAACCCCAGCTTCACCCTCACCGCCAACCCGGCGCCCCACGCTCCGCTTCCCGTCAGCGTGGCGGTGAGCCAGAGCGGCGACTACGGGGTAACCACCGGCTCGCAGACAGTGAGCATCCCCACCACCGGCAGCTACACCTTGACCGTCGCCACCGTGAACGACGGCGCGGACGAGGCCGACGGTTCGGTGACCGCCACCGTGAGCGCCGGCCAGGGCTACACCGTGTCGGCGACGGCGGGGACGGCCACGGTGGCGGTAGCGGACGACGACGACCCGCCGCCGCCGGACGCCACGCCGTCCCTCTCGGTGTCCGACGGTTCGGCGCGGGAGGACGCGGGGGTGATGGAGTTCACCGTTTCACTGAGCGCCGCCAGCGCCAAGAAGGTGCAGGTGTATGCCGCCACCACCTCCTTCCGGTACAAGACGGCGACCCAAGGCGATGACTTCGAGTGGGCCAACGTCCTGCTCACCTTCGCGCCCGGGGAGACCAGCAAGGTGGTCCAGGTGGTGATCCTGGATGACGACCTCAGCGAGGGGGACGAGTCCTTCGGGATGTTCCTGGCCTATTCTCCCAGCGACACTCCCTTCACGCGTGAGCATGGCGAGGGGGTCATCATCGACGACGATTAGCCGCAACGCGGATAAGCAGTCGCAAGGGGGCCGCAGCCGGCATCGACCGGCTGCGGCCCCCTATGCGTGTGAACCCTCGACCTGCCGACGATCCGACGGGACTGCGCATGCTCCAATCTTTTGGTGAAGTACAGGCTCGGAGGGGCCGCGATGAATGTCGCAACTGCTGCTACCACCGGATGCCGCCGGACCGGTTAGAGGGACGGTGTTCACTGGGCTGTGGGCCGCTGCCGTACCCGTGGGACGGGCGGCCCCGCGACGGAACCACCGGGATGACGCCTCGGGCAACCCGATACTGCCATTCGGCAGTTCGGTCAGCCGATTTCAGTCGTCTGGGAGCGACTCCGTGCGGCTAAACCCTTCTCAAAATGCCGATCACATCAGTTGCAAGCGCATTATATGCGTAATATATTAGCCGCGCTTTGGCGGGGCGTTGGGGAACGGTCGTCCGTTGACCGGCCGGTCAGCCGCGGCGCCGCTCGCGCCCTTTCCGGCGTGAAACTCACGGCAGGAGGTGGCTGATGAACCGGCATTGACAGACTTGGAGCAGGAACGCAGCAATGGGAACTCGTTCAGGCCACTCGCGTCCGGCCGGGGGTAGTCCCACAGTTCGGATGTATGAAGGAGTTGCCCAACCAGGGAAAGATTTGGAGAGGATTACCGTGAAATCAATCAGGTCAGTATTTCAGGGAGAACGGGCCAGGGGATTCACCCGGCGCTGGGTCGCCGTGGCGGCCCTCGCGGCCCTGGCGGTCGTGCTGGCGGCCGTGGGCGCCCCGACGGGTGGAGCGCAGGCGGAAGTTCTGCCGACGGGCGCTGGGGAATACGGCAAAACGCCTCGGACCGCCGACGCCAGGTTCGTGGGAGTGTCGGAGCAGCGCGCGCCGTCTGCCGACGCGGCTGACAACCGGCTGGGCGAGGCTTACCGACTACAACTGATGGAAGACATCGGGAGTGGAACCTTCTGGCTAAGCTCTACGCGGGTCAACCTCACGTTCAATGGGCACCCATCAACTGACGCGGCAGCTAAGCTGTCATGCAGCATAGAGGGCAGTGAGGGCACCAGCGTAAAGATGCCCGATAATCTGGAGGGCGGATTCGTGATGAACGTCCTCACCTTGACGCCCGCCACGACCTATCAGTTCTGGATAGAGTGCGCGGAAAAGTCGGATGACGGCGCCGGCGCCGTTAGAGTGGGTCCCACCACCGAGATCACCACGTTGAAGCCAGATGCGCTCAAGGCGCGGAATGTACGGACGGAAGCTGGAGTGCATTCGATAACGATCCGGTGGAAGCTGCCCAAGGCGGCTTTTCGTTGCGACCCGTTGCTGAACAATGAACGTACGTCGGCAACGTTACAGGAGATCACGGCTCGGAAAGGGGAATACCGGTATGAGAATCTCACTCCCGGAACCAGCTACGTGGTGCAGCTCCGGTGCGCGCTCCCATACTACTATGATTCCACGTTCTCTGACCCGCTCACGGTGACCACCAGGGAGTTGCAGTCCATAGCGGGCTTTGAAGCGACCAGAAAAGATGACGACTGGATCCGCGTCCGGTGGGACAAACTGGACGGAGCGAAGCGGTATATGGTTTCCTTCATGCCCGGAGCCAAGAAGGGAACGGCCTGCGGAACTGGCGAGGAAACCGGAGCGTGGCAACGGACCAAGCAGAAGACGAAACATCTGCAAACCGGGTTGCAGCCCGACACCCGTTACAAGGTCTGCCTGAAGGCGATTGGACCGAACGATGAGACGATGAGCCACGCGGCGAGTCTCTTCGTGCGCACCAAGCCCAGTTCTGAATGAGACATCAAGCCGGCGGCGCGATCCCCGGGGCTGGCATCGGGGGCTGGTTGCCTTGTTGCACGGCCCAGCGAGACCCCGGGGACATCTGGGTTGAACCATTGCGGGGCGCGGCGGTATCCGCCGGGTGGCGTTCTGTAAATGAGAACCCCTGACCCAAAGCTGATCGTCGTCGGCAACAGATGATTGAACACCCCAGGGACCGGAAGGCTTCGTGGATGTCAGCGCGGCGCTCGCCGCGCGCCCGCAGCTCCTCTAGGTGATGCTGCCGGAAGTCGTAAGTCCGGTCGGGGTACGGTCGCTGGGGCCGGTGGCATCGCCGACCCCGTGGCCCCGCACCGACGGCACTTCGTCCACCAGAGGCAGTAGCTGGGTCGAGTGGTGACGATCGGCGCCCGGTCACGATGGCTGACAGCGGCGTTCCATTGGCTTCGGTCCACGGCCCGTACTGACGTGCCGTCCACGCAAGCCTACGAACTGTGGAGCCCGTATTCGATCAGATCAAGCAGGGTAGAGGCTTCCGGCAGTTCCTGCTGCGGGGACTGGAGAAGGTTCAGGGCGAGTGGTTACTGATCTGCGCCGGCCGCAACCTGCTGAAGCTGTTCCGGCATTGCCGCCCGTTGGCCAACCCCACACCGCCAAGCCCGCTGACTTTATGAACCCTCGCCCAGGCGCGCTCCCATCAGCACTGGAACCCAATCCTCAGACGGGCTGCTAGACTCACAAACGAAGTACAACACCTAAATTGGAACGCTATCGGGTGCCGAGCTTCAGTTGGACGCCCGTGCCCGGTTGCACTAAACTTGTCGGAGTAGATGGCTAGTGGTTATAGTGAGACCTCCCACCGGAAAGTTCGCAATATGGTACACTTCGGCCCACCAACGTCTCCAGCTCGTATTCTGCCCCAAAGAAATGCAACCGAGTGATGACAGTTTGGGAGTGAACGCAGTGGGCAGCAAAGCGTTCGGGAAGTCGATGAAGGTCGCTGTGAATACTGCCGAGAGCGTAAGACGGTTCGTGAGCTATCACGCGTTGACGTGCCACGCGAAAGCTCGTTCGTCAGCGATGCGCAGCTGGATCCTGTTCTTTCCGGCGCGGTACAGGATCCCGGTTAGCGCTGGGTCGATATATTACGAGGGGATCTGGTCGAAGGGCAACTGGCAGAGCCGGTGAAGCAGGCGGCGGTGCTTTCAAGTTGGCTTGGGTTGACCGTTGCGAATGTGGATGCGTACTATGTGCGTGGAAATATACCCCAACATGCACTACAGTGGGCCTGGTTCACAAACGGCCGTAATGAAAAGCAACAATTCTTTTGGGAGGCTTCAAAAATGGCTATCACCCTAGGTCGACAACTTACCAACGACGAAAAAGCCCGCATCCTGGACCAGCATGGGCAAGTGTGTTTTGCAACAGGGCACGCAATCGGCGACCAGGATTCAGTCCAGTTTGACCACATCCGTGCGTTCGCGAGCGGTGGATCCAGCGAAACCAATAATATTGCGCCGATGTGTGCCCAACACAATCGGGAAAAAGGGACTCTCCCCCTTTTTGATTTCCGTGCCAAATTAAGGCTCGAAGAATTTTTCAACCAAGGGGATCGACTTACTCTAGGGGACTTGTTGGAGTATCTAAAGGGCCTGGGCCAGATTTCGGCCTTCGGGTTGCCAATCAGCATAACCGAAAATCAAGACACTCTGGAGCTCCAATCGGCAACCTTTCATGGAAGTTATCAGCTTTATCGTTGCCCCATCACGGGCTGGAAGTATTTCTACGGGACGTTGCCCATGAGTGTGATCGGAAGTGATGACGACAGTGATCAGGGTGTGGGCCTTCAACCACGCTATCTTATCTTCGACAAAGTTTTTGAATTGTTCCGGCATTTTCAAACTAGCCCCGTATTGCAACCGTCACTGGGTAGAATAGTGGACGGCAAAATCAGATTGTTCGATGGACAACATAAAGCAGCAGCCATCCTTTGGAATGAGCGGACTGATCTTGAGTGCAAAATTTATGTTGAGCCGAACATGCGTCTCCTCAACCAAACGAATATTTCTGCACACGAGAAATTTGCGCAAACGCGGTTCTATACTTCGATAATGGTGTTGAAGTTGGGATCTCAATTTGGCACAGATTTCGAAGACTACAAAAACCTGGAGGACGGGAAGGCTAAGACCGAATCGGGTTTCGTGAGCCATCTCATGGCCAAAGACAATCTTACAAGAAGCGAGATTTCCCAACGTTTCCGGAGTTTTCTATATAACTCCATATTGCAAGATGAAGACAACCGGTTGGCACGGCTAATCGCAGCTGGCAATCGTGCTACCGATGAACATCCAATAACCTTAAACGGGTTGACCGCTTCCCTATTTGCAAATTTCCTCTTGCGTGATCCAGTGCAAGACAACATGACCACAGATTCGTACATGAGGGAGTTTGAAATTGCCAACATGATTAATCTCATGAATATGATTGATGACGCAGGGTTTAACCAATGGACTCCGAAATCGGCGAAAAGTAATGAGTTCCAGACTAAACTTACCCGTGTGATTCGCGCACGATTCATGAAGGCGTGGGCAGAATTTCTCAAAGATGTGGTCTGTGCTCAGCTAGGGTTGTTCGATACGGACGAACGCTCTAAGCCTTTCTATCGAGCACTGAACGCTGGTCAACTAGAACAAATCCGGTTTTCAGTCAATCGGTTGGTGGATTGGAAGATTTGGAGTTCTCCAGCCGGCGCGGAGATCGATCAAGTGCGCCTGGACAACGACCGGATGGTAAAAGAATGGTTGAGGAACCAAGGATTAACGACAGGCTATCTGATGGGCGCATCGGAATGACCACCGAGGAACCAGTCATGTTAATTTGATGTGTAGTTGAAGTCTTTATGTAGTTTGATTGGCTGGCCTGCGACCAAGGGCCAAACCATACGCCTGGGGTGAGCTTTGTTACGTTACCCTCCCACAGCTGTGAATGTTCTTGCGGATACTTCTGTTCGGTTCGGGTCTGTAATGCCCGAGCCTGCTTGCAAACCCGTACTCATCGCCGAAAAGCGTCAGCACAGCTTGTCGCTGCACAACGCGCAACTCGTTGCATTCTACAGACTTCGGTGACCCCAAGAACTTTTCAGCCGATGTTTGAAATGCACGCCATCACCCCCGACGAGTTTGAGCGGTGGATGAGCACGGAGTCGCGGGCGCATGGGAACCGTTTCTACCATGGTTCCAAGTTACTGCCAACGCAGATTGTCCGCGCATTAATAGTGGTTGACGCTATTAGTATGGCGCGCTACCCTTAGCAAGTGATCAGGAGTTACCGCGACAGTGATACCCAGGCGGTTGCCGAACGCCGTCGAGTCCGGAGGCTCCCGGAACATATCCAGCGCCGGGCGCAAAGCAAGCTGATGATGCTCCATAACGCTACGGACCTGAATGACTTGCGAATCCCTCCCGGTAATCGCCTTGAGGCTCTTTCGGGCGACCGCGACGGTCAGCACAGCATCCGCGTCAACGACCAATGGCGCATTTGCTTTGTCTGGAACGACGGCGACGCCTATCAGGTCGAGATCGTGGACTATCATTAGGCGCGTGGATCGTGCAGAAACGGTCATGTCAATTCAGCAAGCATCCGACTCCCAAAGGCTGCCGCCCATTCATCCAGGGGAGATTCTCGACGAAGAATTTCTCCAGCCGATGAATCTCAGCCAGTACCGATTGGCCAAGGCCATCGGCGTTGACGCGCGGCGCATTCATGCCATCGTTCATGGAGAGAGGTCCATCACTGCGGAGACCGCGCTGCTCTTGTCCCGGTTCTTTGGGAACTCCGCCGGGTTCTGGATGGGATTGCAAAGCCAATACGATTTGGAAACTGCCGAGGACCGTCTCGCTGAGAAATTGAGCGCGGTGGTCGCCCATTCTCCGGCAGGCAGCGTAGAATAGCCTGGATGCCTGAACTGAGAAACATCACCCCCGACGAGTTTGAGCGGTGGATGAGCACGGAGTCGCGGGCGCACGGCAACCGGCTGAACCACGACCCGGAGCATCTGCGGCCGCGCTTTGACCTGAGCCGATCCATTGCCGTATTCGAGGACGGGCAGATCGTCGGCGGATGCCACTCGCATCTGCTGGAGATGTCGATACCGGGTGGAACGTCGGCGGTGGCCGGGGTGTCCAACGTGGAGGTGCAGCCCACCCACACCCGGCGGGGCATCATGACCCAGATGATGCGCCACCAGATCGACGGCATCCACGAGCGAGGCGAGCCTTTGGCCGCCCTGTTCGCCACCGAGAGCGGCATTTACGGGCGTTTCGGCTACGGCATCGGTGCCGTCCACGAGCAGTGGTCCATCGAAAAGCGCCACAGCGCCTACGACCGCCGATTGGATAGTCCCGGCCGCCTGGAATTCGTGGCGCCCGCGGACATCATGAAGATGCTGCCGGAGGTGTCCCGTCGCGGCACCCGGGGCCGGGCCGCCGTGTTCCAGCGCGCCATGCACCACTGGGAAGACGCTGCCAATGATCCTATCCACTCGCAGGGCGGATCCGGCGGCGTGTTCTACGTCGCCTACGTGGAGGACGGGCGCATCGACGGCTACGCCTGCTACCGCACCCAGCGGCCCACGGTGACGGTCAACGAACTGGTGGCGACCACCCGCGAGGCGTCGGCGGCGCTGTGGCGGTTCTGCTTCGATCTGGACCTGTACGAGCGAACCGAGGCCGCGAGGCGACCCACGGACGATCCGCTTCCCTGGATGCTGGCCGACCCGCGGCGACTCCAGCGCTCCACTCGCGACGGCTTGTGGGTTCGCGTCGTCGACGCCCGCGCCGCGTTGGAGCAGCGGACCTACGCCGCCAGCGACCGCCTGGTGCTGGAAATCCGCGACGATTTCTGCGACTGGAACCGGGGATGCTGGAGCCTTGAAATGTCTCCGGAGGGTGGCATCGCTCGATCCGTAACCGGTGGCGCGGACCTGGCGATCTCGGTGTCCGCTCTGGCGTCGGTGTACCTGGGCGCGGCCAGTTTCGGCACCCTGCAGCAGGCCGGCCTGGTGGACGAGGCGACCTCGGGGGCGGTGCTGCGGGCGGACCGGGCGTTCGCCGTGGCTCTGAGGCCGTGGACGCCCTACAACTTCTGACCCGGAGGAACCCATGGGACGAATGGACGGCAAGGTTGGCCTGATCAGCGGTGGGGCGCGCGGGATGGGCGCGACCGAGGCCAAGTTGTTCGCCCGTGAGGGCGCGGCTGTGGTCATCGGCGACGTCCTGGATGAGGAGGGTGAAGCGACCGCCGCGTCGATTGCCGCCGAGGGCGGCCGCTGCCGGTTTGTTCACCTGGACGTGACCCAGGCGGCGGATTGGGAGGTCGCCGTAGCCGAAGCGGTCTCGCAGTTCGGCAGTCTTGACGTGCTGGTGAACAACGCGGGCATCGGCAGCAGTTCCTTTCAGATCCACGAGGAACCGGTGGAGTTGTGGGACCGCACCATCGACGTGAACCTGAAGGGCGTGTTCCTGGGCACCCGCACGGCTGTGCCCGCCATGCTGGAGGCCGGTGGCGGCTCCATCATCAACATCTCCTCGCAGCTGGGCATCGTGGGCGTGCCGTACAACGGTTCCGCCTACCAGACCTCCAAGGGCGGCGTGCGCATCTTCACCAAGGCCGCCGCGCTGCAGTACGCCGACCGGGGCATCAGGGTGAACTCGGTGCATCCGGGCCCGATAGTGACGGAGATGACTCGAGCGGGCCGCGACGATCCCGAGCGTCTGTCGATCATGCTTGCCCGCATCCCCATGGGCCGCTACGGTGAACCCGAGGAGGTCGCCAACGCCGTGCTCTACCTGGCGTCTGACGAGTCGTCCTTCGTCACGGGCAGCGAGGTTGTCGTGGACGGTGGCTGGACGGCCCAGTAGATCAGGGACGTTCGATCTCGGCGAACCGCTCCAGCTGATCGAGCAACTCCTCTGAGGTGGCCGCCCTGGGCTCCACCACGAGGTAGTCGAGGCCGGCTTGGGCGTATTCGTCCAGGTCGCTTGATACCTGATCCGGAGAACCGCGCAGGGGAGTACGGCCGGCCCCGTCGAAAGGCGCGTCGGCAACATCGAGACCGGCACGCAGCGAAATCGTGAAGCCTTCCATGCTGGCGCCGCGTGACGAACGCAGTTCGCCGATCCGCGCCGCTACTCGCGCCACGTCAGATGGGCTCTGCCGGACGCCGTGCCATCCGTCGGCCAGGTTGGCGGCGCGTCGTAGAGCCGGCGGGCTGATCCCGCCGGTCCAGATTGGCGGGTGCGGTCGGGACACGGGTGCGGGCGCCATACCCACGCCGGCGACGCTGTAGTGTTCGCCGCTAACGTCTGGGGCAGGATTGGTCCAGAAGGCTTTCAGCAGGGCGATGTGCTCGTCGGTCACGGCTCCCCTCGCGTCGAAGTCAGTGTCGAGGGCGTTGAATTCCTCCTCCATCCAGCCAACCCCGGCTCCCACGATCAGCCGGCCGTTGGAGATCACGTCCAGCGTGCCCAGCATCTTGGCGTTCAGGACGGGATGGCGGTAGGGCAACACGAGCACGCTGAAACCGAGTTGCAGCCGAGTGGTGATCGCCGCCAGGTAGGACAAGGTTGTAACCGGTTCCAGGATGCGGTCGGCGGCAGTGAGCGGGAACCGGCCGTCGCTTCGATATGGGTATCGCGAACGCAGTTCGGTGGGCATCGCGACGTGGTCGCTGAGGAACACGCCGTCGTAGCCCAGTGCCTCGGCGCGGGAGGCGATTTGGCTCAGCGAATCGATGTGGGCCAGGGGGCCGACATTGGGCAATATCACACCGTATTTCATACTCAAAACCTGCGGACGGAGGGGTCGGCCGGCGGGCGGTTTTGGTTGACACTCCGCCGAACCCGATGCTAGCATAATCCACCGCCGGATCGGTCGATTTCCGCCGGCGTGAACGGGAAGGCGCCCCGTCGCCAAGCCCCTTACCAAGGAGAACAACAGATGGCCGACCAGCCCGAAATCCACCGCGGTTTGATGAACGTCTACATGGACACCACTGAGTCCAGTTTCATCGACGGCGAGATCGGAAAACTGCTCTATCGTGGGTACAACATCCACGATCTGGCCGAGAAGTCCACCTTCGAGGAAATTGTCCACCTGGTGCTGTACGGCGAACTGCCAAACCAGGCACAGCTGGACGAGATGGACGGCTACCTGCGGGCCAACCGGCGGATTCCCAATGAGATCATCACCGTCATCGATGCCGTGAAGGACGCGCACCCCATGGACGTCCTACAGACGGCGCTCATCGGTCTCGCGGCCTTCGACACCGAGTCCGAAGACAACTCCAAGGAAGCCAACGTCCGCAAGGCTCTGCGCCTGACCGCCCAGGGCCCAACCATCGTCACTGCCCACCACCGGATCCGCAATGGCCTGGAGCCGGTGGCGCCCAACCCTGACCTCAACCACGCCGGCAATTTCCTCTACATGCTATTCAACGAGTTTCCGGACGACGAAACCGTGTCGTTGATGGACGTGGACTTCATTCTGCACGCCGAGCATGGCGTCAACGCGTCTTCGTTTGCGGCCCGCGTCGCGGCTTCCACCAACTCGACCCTGCACGCCGCCGTGTCGGGCGCAGTGGGGACGCTGAAGGGGCCGGCTCATGGCGGAGCCGCGGAAGAAGTGATGAAGATGTCGATGGAAATCGGCAACCCCGAGAATGCCGAGGAGTATGCCCGCAACAAGCTGAACAACCGCGAGCGCATCATGGGGTTTGGCCACCGGGTATACCGGGCGGAGGACCCCCGAGCCCGTCACCTGCGCGAGCGCTCCCAGGCGCTGGGCGAGAAGCGCGGCGACCCGCGCTGGTTCCAGATCCTGACCCACCTCTCGGAAGACGTGATGGCCCCGTACCGCGACCGCGGCATCTACGTCAACGTGGATTTCTACGCCGGTTCCATCTACCACCTGTTGGGGATCGAGTCTGACCTGTTCATTCCCATCTTTGCGCTGGGCCGCATCCCCGGCTGGTCTGCACAGTGCATCGAGCAGTACGAGAACAACATCCTGCTGCGGCCGAGGTTGCACTACGTGGGGCCAATGGACCGGGAATACGTGCCCATCGACCAGCGTTAAGCAGGTTGAAACGCGAAATCACGCAGGGGCGGATAAACATCCGCCCCTGACTCTTGTGCCGTCTACCGATCGAGGATTACGGGTAGATTTCCAGATTGCCCAAGTGGACCTCGGCGACGATCTCACGCTGGCCGGGGGTTCCGTGGGAGTGGCCGTGCCCATCGTCATGTTGATGGCCATCCGAATTGCCGTCGGCCTGGCCCACATCAGGAACGGTTACCGTCACCACCGACTCGACCTTCTTGCCCCCGTACTCAAGCTCGCGGTGGTCGTTGGCATTCAGTGACACGCGAATTTCGTGATCACCGGGCGGCAGCTCGGCTATGTGGTGCTCTGATGCGAAGACCCTCCCGAGTTTCACCCCATCTGCATAGATGTGCGCGTGTCCCGCTCCGGTCGTATGGGGCTGGTCAACTAACTCCGGCGCAAATCGGAACCCCTCGGTCACGATACTGACATTGACGCCAGCCTTGCCGTCCGATTCGGCGGTTATCTGGACGCTCACCGGCGTTTCCGACACTAATGTTTCGGGCGCTTCAGCTTCGTGATGGTCGTCTGCACTCACGGCCTTGGTGTCGGCAAAGACGTGAAAATTCAACGCGAATGCACCGGCGGTGGTCGCTTCAAATACCAGTTCACCAGGATGCGCGGGCGACACCTCGGCGGTGAGATCGTAGCCGTGCAGATGGATTTCGCCCTCCTCGTCGGCCTCGAATGTGAGGCGCACCGTGTCGCCCTGCGATACGCGCAGGTCATCTCGAGTCAGCGTGGTCGCACGGCGGGCGATGGGCAGGTTTATGTGGACCTCGTCCGACTGGGTTTGGTCGTGCGTGGCTGGGCCGGGATTACTATCGTGTCCGTGGTCGTCGGATGTCTCAGAAACGGGATTGGTTGACCCGGAGGCCGCGGTGTCGGGTTGCGCGGCGGACCCGCAGGCCAGGGTCGCCATCAACGCGATGGCGATGCCGAGGAGCAGGGCCGTCCGGAAATTGCAACAGTGCAGTGTCTGCATGGGATGAATCCTCCGTGGGAATAGGCAGGCGCCGGCGACGGAAATTGCCGGCAATCGAGCGCCGGGGTGGAAATGGTCCGAATGGAGGATTCAGATTGTTGGCGGCGGCAGTGGAGGTAAAACGTTCAGCCCCCGCGTGCGGACGGGTCTGTCGCTGAACCGCTCCAGTGGATTGTCCGCATCTTCCGCCGGAGGTGGAGGCCGTAAAGTTTCAGGAGCGGGATGGGACGGCGCGTTGAGGGCGGCCAGCGTCAACCCGGCGGCCGCCGGCGTCAGAAGGAGGATGTCCTCTGCCCGGTCTCCGGTAGCGGTTGGCGAGGATGGCATCTTGGACCGGAGATGCGCGTGCCGGGCCAAGCCGTCATAGGCGTGATGGTGCGCCACAGGATGACCGTTGAGATATATGTGATCGTGGTTGTGGGCACGCTCCGCAAAGTGATGGTCGTCCAAGGGGCCGATTATGGGGAGAGCCAGGGCGAATAGCGCAACGGCCAAGAAGAGCATCCAACCCAGGGAGGGCGGAGCCCCCGCCTGGCTCGGCGCGGGCGAAGGCATGGTTGACAAAGCGGAGCGCATGTCGGGATCAATCCGCCCGATTCTGCAGCAGAACCGTTATGGCAAAGGCCCGGCGAATTGCCGCCGGCGTTGATGCCAGGAGATCGATTGCAAGCTCTGTTCGGTTGATGATGCCGTCAACGTCGGAAGGAGAAAAGTTCCATAGGGGGTTGTAGTCGGCCCGGTTACGTTGACTCTGGACCTCCACAAAAGCCCTCGCGAACTCTTTGATTTCCGCTGGGAATGGGGCCATTATGCCGGTGTTCCGGCACTGGTTCCTGGCGTGGGTATGCTCCGGTCCCCGGTAGGCTTGCAGCCAGGAAGCGGCGGTGGCCGGGTCGGCGTCCGCGCCGGGCAGCAATTCCGCTGCGTTGGCGCAGACCGCATGAAACATGGCGTAGTAGGCGGTGCTGACGGCGCGCTTCAGGTGCGTCTGGGCTTGTTCGGTATCCGTTTCGTGCGCCGCCGAGGCTTGCAGCAGTCGCGCCGTTGCGATGAGGTTAGCGGGGGACAACGTAGGGGTTCCGGGAAAATTCCGGCCATTCGGACTTTTCTATAAAAGAATGAGTGAGCACCTCCGGGGACATACCTTCTCCCAGTTCCTCCGCCAGTAGTCCCAGGAATTTGATGTCCTTGTAGGTATCGATCTCGATGGCATTTTCGTCGAATACCATGTACACGTGGAGATATACTTCGCCGTCGCCGTCGTCTGTGGGGACGACTACGACGGGATCGAATACCGCATCGGGACCGTACTGCTCGGCCAGGACTTTGGCGACGGCGGCTTTGACCTTCTCGGCGACCGCTGCTTTTACGGTGGTCATGTCGTTGGCCTCCGGTGTACGGGTGGTCGTCAGCCGAAGCGCTGGAGCGTCGTTGACAGGCAGATAGAGCATATCAGATAATGCCCGCCACCAATGCCAACACAAACAGGAGGCAAAAAGATGGCATCTCAGGACATCGCTTTGATGGCCCATCTGATGCGGCGGGCCGGTTTCGGGGCCACCCGGGACGAACTGGAAGCGCTCGTTGAGAAAGGCTACGAGGCAACCGTTGAAGAGCTGTTGAACCCGGAGAGCCAGCCGGCTATTGACCGCTACGAACTGGTGCGCTACCAACCGTGGACCTGGCGCCCGGGCACGATCCAGGGCATGGGTTCGGCCGAATGGCTGCACTTCATGATCAACACGAAGCGGCCGCTGGAAGAGAAGATGGCGCTGTTCTGGCACCAGATTTTCGCCACCGGCGTGTCCAAGGTTGACCACTACGACGAGATCACCCGCATGGTCGCCCTGTTCCGCGACAAGGGCATGGGCAACTACAAGGATCTCCTGCTGGAAGTCGCCAAGAATCCGGCGATGATCTATTGGCTGGACAACTTTGAGAACCATGCCGACGCCGTCAACGAGAACTGGGGCCGCGAGCTGCTGGAGCTGTTCAGCATGGGCGTCGGCACCTACACCGAGGTTGACGTTCGCGAGGCTTCCCGCGCCTTCACCGGCTGGACCTTCGAGCCCAAACTGCCGCGCGGCCCCATCGGCCGCCACGACTGGCAGTTCCAGTATCTGCCCGAAGACCATGACGACGGGGAAAAGACCTTCCTTGGAGAGACCGGCAACTTCAACGGCGAAGACATCATCAGCATCGTCTGCGAACACCCGGCCACGGCAACCTTCATTGCCCGCCACCTGTACAACTTCTTCGTGGCCGACGAGGCCCAGGTTCCGGCCTGGCAGGTGACGCCGCCCAAGGATGAGGACGCCATCGACCTGCTAGCCGATACCTTCATCGACTCCGGCTGCGACATGACCGCCGTTTTGCGTGTCCTGTTCAACAGCGACTTCTTCAAGAACGCCCGCTACGCCCGCCTGAAGAGCCCCGCCGAAGTGGTGGTTGGCACCCTGCGGCTGGTCGGCGGCTACGAATTCCCCGGCCCCGGCCTGGGTGAGATGGCCCGCCAGCCCACCTACATGGGCCAGGACCTGCTCAACCCGCCCAGCGTGGAAGGCTGGCACACCGGTGTGGAGTGGATCAACAGCGGTTCGCTGATGCGCCGCATCAACTTCACCGCCGACATGGTCAGTGACGTGAATCGCCCCGGCATCCGGTCGATGATCAGCCGCATGCAGGCACAGGGCGACCTCACCGCCGATGCGATGGTGGACAGTTGCCTGGATCTGATGGGCCCGCTGGAAGTCGACGCCGCTACCCGCGACGAACTGGTTTCCCACGCCCAGACCTCCGGCAGCATCTCCTGGGCCACTGACGCGGACGTCAGCGCCTCCGAGGAGCGCATCTCCGAAATGCTGCAGCTGATCGTTTCGCTGCGCGATTACCAGTACGCCTGACGAGACCAGTGCGGCGACGCCCGCAACGCGTCGCCGCCAGCACCGTCTCGCAATCCGCGTTGGCGGAACGATATCCACAGGAGCAAGCAAAATGACCTCAACGAAGAAAGATCCGGTTCTGGTGGTGTTGCAGCTCACCGGCGGCAACGACTACATGAACACCGTCATCCCCCACGCCGAGCCCTTGTACCGCGACAAGCGGCCCGTGGTTGGCGTGCCGGACGAGCGCATCCTCAAGTTGAATGACAGCATCGGTTTCCACCCCGAGTTGGCCCCGCTGCGCCGCTTCTGGGATGCCGGCGACATGGCCATCATTCACGGCGTCGGTTACGCCAACAGCCCGCGCAGCCACTTCCGCAGTATGGACATCTGGCACACCTGTGAGCCGGACAAGCTGGGAACCGAGGGCTGGCTGGGTCGCGCCACCCGCGACATCGACCCGAACAAGGAAAACGTGGTCACCGCCGTCAGCTTCGGCCCGAGCCTGCCTCGCGCCCTGGCGCTCCCCGGTGTCCCCGTCGCCTGCGTGGACGACCTGGAGAACTTCGGGATGCTGACCAGCATCCAGGAAGAGATACAGAGGGACAAGATCATTGACCGCTTCACCCGCCTGTACTCCCCGACCATCGGCAACGGCTTTGTGATGGACTACCTGGGCCAGACCGGTCTCGACGGCCTCAAGGCTGCCGACATTCTGAAGGTAGCCCCCGAGACGTACAGCAGCACCGTCGAGTATCCCGACACCCCCATCGCCCGGAAGCTCAAGGGCATCTCGCAGGTGCACCAGGCTGACCTGGGCGCGCGCGTGCTCTACTGCGACCACGGCAGTTTTGACAGCCACTCCAACCAGGTTGGGATGCACGATGGGCTGTGGCGGGACGTTTCCGCCGCGGTGTCGAGCTTCTTCGACGACCTGCGCGAGAACAACGCCAGCGATAACGTGATCCTGATGATGTTCTCCGAGTTTGGCCGCCGCGTCCACGACAACGGCAGCGGCACCGACCACGGCGCCGCCGGCCTCGTGCTGGTCATGGGCGATCAGATCAAGGGTGGCGAGTACGGCCAGTACCCGTCCTCCAAGCCCGAGGACCTGGAACAGGGCGACCTGGTTCCCGGCACCGACTTCCGCGGCGTCTACTCCACCATCCTGGAAGACTGGATGGGCCTGGACGCGAACCCCATCGTCAGCGGGACCTTCGAGAAAGTCGCGTTTGTCTAAGGGATCAGGGGTTCCGGTCAACGGGACACGCTGATTGGCAAGACCGACCGGGGCCAGTGGGTGTAAATCTGCTGGCCCCGCAGTTTTGAGCGACCCGGGCCGTCACGCCTGAAGCGTCCGCTCAAGGAAACACACGCAATGAGCAGGTAAGAATATGCTTACGCAGATCGCAAAGGGCCGAGTGTACGACTACAGCCACTCGGTGGGCCGGGGCGCCGCGTCCGGCATGGGTTTCAGCCAGCCCACTTCCATGGCCTTCGAGGGGAACACGGTATACGTGCTGAACCGTGGGATCGAGGGCATTTCCAACGTGCCGTGGAACCGGCTCGCCTACGGCGCCCGGGTCAGCATCATCGACCTGGGTGACAATGAGGGTGACGAGGAGTTCACCGGCGAGTTCGGCAAGTACGGCGACCGGGAAGGCGAGTTCATCTGGCCCTCCGGCATGGTTCTCGCGCCCAACGGTCACATCTACGTGGCCGACGAATGGATGAACATGGTGTCGGAGTTCGAAAAGGACGGCACTTTCATCAAGCGGTGGAGCGCCGTTCCCTCCGATGACGGCAAGGAACACGGCACCTCCAGCCTGGCGGTGGACGCCAATGGCAACCTATACCTGACCGACGGCCGCAGCCACGAAGTGCGCAAGTTCACCGCCGACGGTGCATTCATCACCAGCTGGGGCTCCCTGGGCGAAGGCAACGGCGAGTTCAACTCCCCGTGGGGCATCACCGTTGATCAGAGCGACGGATCCGTCTATGTGGCGGACCACCGGAACCACCGGGTGCAGAAGTTCAACGCCGACGGCGAATGGCTCATGCAGTTCGGCGAGCCGGGCACGAAGCGGGGCCAAATGCACCTTCCGGTGAAGGTCACCGTGGATCACACCGGCGATGTCTACGTTGCTGACTGGAGCGACAACGGCATGCACCCGGGCAAGGTCCACGTCTTCGACAAGGACGGCAGCTTCATCATCTCGCTCATCGGCGACGCCCAATGGCTGAGCAAGTGGGCGGACATGACCGTAGTCGCCAACGCCGACTACCTGAAGCGCCGCCGCGAGGTGCCCACCACCGAGTCCGAGTGGCGTTTCGCCCTGCCCACCGACGTCCATTTCGACGAGAATACCGGCCGTCTGGTAGTGCTGGATGCCCAGCGCAGCCGGCTCCAGATCTACAACAAGATGGAAAATTACATGGTTCCCCAGATGAACCTGTGATGATCCGTGATTACCCAGGAGCAGGAACCCGACTACGTTCGGATGGCGGAGGAATCTCCCGGCATGCTTTGCCGGGAGGCGCCCCCTGAAATCCTGGAGGCGTGCGCGCTGGACAATGAGCCGACGCCGTTCCTGGAGCAGTTTTTTGAAGCGGGAATTCGCGCCCACGCTCGGATGGAGCACGGTCGCGAGCTCCCGCAAATGTATGTCAACAACGCCATCCTGGTGCTGTGGCTGAGGGCCTGCCGCCTTTACACCAACGGACTCCTTGGCGCGGCCGACCCCGATCTGGACAAGCGGTTTTTCTCCAGCGCGGATGCAACCCCAGCTTGAGTTCAGCGTCGGTCTGACGGCAACCTGCTGCAGTGCGCTACAATATCTTGAAGGCGCGGCTTACATCGCCATTGTGCTGGCCGTCTTTGGAGTACCGCAGTTGCTGACCTACTATCTTGACCGCAGAGACCGTCGCCGCGACCGCCGAGAGGATCGGGCGGAAGCCGAGCGTGCGCGCCGGGAGGAACGGGCGGAAGCGGAACGCCGGCATCAGGAGACGATGACCGCGCTGACTGGCACGATAACCGCACTGACTGCCGTATTGGAGCGCAATGGGCATACTCCGGCAGATCAATCCGCAGCCATTGAGCGGTTGCAGCAGCGCATTGCGGAACTTGAGGCAGAAATAGCGCTCATTCGCAACGGCGACATCGGTAGCCCGCCGCACGTTCCCACCAGTGAATGATGGCAGTCATACTCGATCCCAAGGCTGCCGGCGCCAGGCGGTTCGAAGGCCAGGTCGCCGTCGTTACCGGGGGCGGTCAAGGCATCGGGTCGGCAACCGCGCGCCGCCTGGCCCAGGAAGGCGCATCCATCGTCATCGGCGACATGGTTGCCGAAACCTCGGGACGCGTCCGAAGGGAAGTCCAGGACTTCGGCGGCGCGTGCGAAATCGCGCTCGGGGACCTGTCCAAGTGGGAGAATGCCGAAGTCCTCATGGCCACGGCTCACGAAACTTTCGGCAGGATTGATGTGCTTGCCAACATTGCCGGCGGCACGATCTGGTTCCAGTCGCTTCAGTACTACACGCCGGACCAGATCCAGGCGGAGATCGACCGGAGCTTCTGGACCGCAATGTGGTGCTGCCGAGCCGCGTTGCCGTACATGATTGAACAGGGCTCAGGGTCCATAGTCAACATCGCTACCCACGCGGTGACCGGCCGATTCCGCGTGCCTTACGCGGCCGCCAAGGCCGGCCAGATCGGACTGACCACCTCGCTGGCGCGGGAGGTCGCCCATCTGGGAATTCGGGTCAACTGCGTCGCACCCAGCGGTACGGCGGCCGAAGACCGGGTCACGCCTCGGGACTATGGCGTTGGGATAATACCTCCGGAGTTGCCCGCCAGCGAGCGCGCCGCCCAGGACGAGTACCGGTCGGCGACCCGCAACTCGGAGATACCCATGGGTCGGCGCGGTGAGGCCGACGAGCAGGCGGCCGCTATTGCCTTTCTCGCTTCCCACGACGCTTCTTACATCACCGGTCAGGTTTTGGCAGTGGGCGGCGGCCAGCCGTATCCGTTCTAGGTTTAAGCCTGAAACGCTGCTGGATTCCGGCTTTCGCCGGAATGACGAGAAGTTAAACCACTAGATTGAAACGCCACCGGCCCGGTCTGAGCCGTACTCTGCCCCTTGACCGTTCTGCTAATATTGCGGCATCCGATCGCCCAATGACAGGGAGGCAGCGAAAATGGGACTCAAACGCCTCTGGCTGAAGCCGCTTTCCGGCTACCCCGGCGGATACAAAGAGATGCGACGCGGCACACAGGGGTTCGACTCCACGCCGCCCTTCCAGGTGCCTGACAACCCTCGGGACCGACGCAGCCGCATTCCTCCCAACGGCTTTCGGGAATACTGGTATCCGGCCCTGCCGGCCAAGGACGTGAAGAAAAACAAGCCCGCCATGCTCCGGATGCTGGGCACGGACGTGGTCTTCTTCAAGGACAAAGAGGGACAGGTGCAGGCTCTGTTGGACTGGTGTCCGCATCGCGCCGTCTACCTGTCGATGGGACGCTGTTACTTCGAAGGCTTCCTGACCTGCCCTTACCACGGAGCCACCTTCGACGGCGACGGCAACTGCGTGGCGTTTCTCACCGAAGGTCCCGACTCCATGATGGTGGGCGCGCCAGGCATGAAAGCCCGCAAGTTCCCCACCGTTACCCTGAAGGGCATGGTCTTCGTGTGGATGGGCGAGGGCGAGCCCGTCGCTCCTGAGGAGGACATCCCGCCGGAGATGTTCGAGGAGCACAACATCTGTCGCCCGTCGTTCTGCATGTTCGACTGCAACTGGGTGCTGGTCCTGGAAAACACCATGGACGCGCACAATGCCTTCATGGTGCACCGCAATGCCCTGCGGATCCTGGGCAGCCGGGTGGGCGGACGGCCGCGCACGCCGCTGGGCTACCGCGTGAACCTGGTCAACAACAAGAACGTCCACTACCGGCCGGGCAGCGGCAAGGCCTCTGTGGAAAAGTACTATTACGACGATGACGGCAACATTCCGTATCAGATGTACTACCCCGGTGTGGATGGCGTCTGGCCCCTCCATCGTTGGCGCCTGGCCTGGACCTGGTTCTTTGACTGGAAAGCCAAGCGGAAAGGACAGGACCCCAACTACCGGCGCGCATCCGCCGCTGCCGACACTCCCGATGTCAACGAGTGGAACGGTACCCGGCTCCCCGGCATGTCTCGAACCGGCGGCAACAACCGCTACTTCCGCAGCACCCGCTGGCCGGTTCCCGTCGAGGAGAACCTGACCCGCATGGTCTACCTCAACGTCGAGCGATACGAGAAACGACCCGGCCTGCTGCGTCGCATCGTCAGCGGCGCCACGTGGCCCTATCGCAACTGGGAGCTCAACTTCAACTTCCGCAACCAGGACTACGACGCGGAAAAATACACGCAGTACAACATGCCCGAGTACCTGTCTTCCACAGACTCGGTGGTCGTCGCCATGCGTCGACTGTTCGTGGACCACAACCGCGATGTGATCCGCCAGCGGGAGCGCGAGGAAGCGTTGCCGGAGGTTATGGAGGAGAGCGAGGCCGAGCGCATGGTGCGCGAGGGGGATATCAAAGTCGCGTCCGCCACCGAGGCGTTCGACGCCGACCGCCTGGAGGCCGAGCTACTGCGACGGGTCTAGGAGAACGCCGGCATCACTTCCTTGGCGAACAGTCGGATCGATCGTTTGGCCGCATCGGGATCGATGTAGCCGAACAGGTGTCGGGCGCAGAAAATGTCGTGGCCGATCAGGTCGTGCTGCTCCTTCAGGCGCCGCGCTACGGTCTCCGGGCTGCCCACCACGGCGATGCCGTTATCGATCCAGAAGTCGTAGGACTGGGCACGCTCCCGGAAGGTGCGCCGCAACTCTGCCCTTTCCGGCGTCCCCGGGTCGTCGCCGCGCATCCCGTGGGGCCCGTAGCCGATGCGGGTGGAGCCAATGTAATCACGGCCCTTGCCCGCCGGAACCGCTTCCGGGTGAACGGCGGTGGCGAGGTGCGGCTCCGCCTGCTCCCGTGCCTTGGCGTCGGTTTCGGCCACGTGAACGTGACGGGTCAGGAAGGTTTTAGGCATCGGAGTGTCGTGCCCTTCCGCTTGCCACAAGTTGCGCCAAGTGTTGAATTTTTCAGCGATCACCGGGTCGGTGTCGATGTTCTGGGAGACGTGGAAGTTCTTTTTCGCCGCGTATTCGAAGCTGGCGGCGCTGTGGGCTCCGAACCACACCGGCGGATGTGGTTTCTGGAAAGGCTCCGGCGTACTGAGCGCTTCGTCGAACTGGAAGAACTCTCCCTCGTATGTAACGCTGCCCTCGGTCCACGCCATCAGGATGATGTCCAAGGCTTCCTGGCTCATGTCCCGCCGCCGGTCGAAATCCACCTTCCAACGCAGGAATTCGTGGCTGGTTACCCCAGTGCCCGCCCCGAATTCCACGCGTCCGCGTGACAGTTGATCCAGCATGGCGACCTCTTCCGCCAACCGTACCGGGTGGTGGAAGGGAAGCTGGTAGATCATCACGCCGAAGCGCAGCGCGCTGGTAGCCCGCGCAAGGGCCGTCAGATACACGCTGGGTGAGCTGAGGAAGCTTACGTCCGAGCTCTGGTGCTCGATGGAAAAGTAGTACTTGTACCCCATCTGCTCCGCTTCCTGGGCGCCGCGGATGTGCTCGTCGTACACGTCAGCGGCCAACGCATGGGATTCCATCTGTGCCTGGTCCAGCACGTCGTAGAGTCCGATTTCCATCTTGGGCATGGCGATAACCTCCGGGATTCGGTGCATGCGTTGGGGGTGGAACGCGATCAATCGACGGTCGGGGATGTGGTGGTAGTATAATGCCGACTGTAACCGGGAGGGGCCCATGACCACCGTCGATTATTCGGTATTGGACAACCTTGCGGGGTCGTCCCGTTCGTTCTACCCGCAGCGGCATTGGACGGAAACCCCCGAAGGGGCGGCCGATTACGGGATAGCGGTCGACAATGGCGTGGTGCTGTCCAGCCGATTTTATCCGGTGGGGAGGGAAAACCCCACCGTGCTGTTTTTCTACGGCAACGGCGAGACGGCGGCCGGCTACGATGCGATCGCTCCTTTCTACAACCAGGTTGGGGCCAATTTCTTCGTCGCCGATTACCGAGGCTACGGCGCGTCCGGAGGGAGGCCGACCTTTACCACCATGCTAGCCGACGCCCGCCGGGTGCTGGATTGGTTGCGCGGCGCACTTGGCGAACTGCGGTTCACCGGACCCCTGTACGTGATGGGGCGGTCCATGGGTCGCCACGCCGCCGGCGAACTGGCGGTCGCGGCGTCAGACCGCATCAACGGCGTCATCATTGAAAGCGGGCGGCCGAATTTGGGACGGTTCACCGAAGGCTTGGACCCCGAAGCGGCACTGGCCCTGGAAGAGGCGTACCACGAGAAGTTTTACTCGATAAACATTCCGGCTTTGGTTATCCACGGGCAATGGGACGAGCTGGCTCCGCTGGCCGACGCTGTGGACATGCACGACAAGATGCGAACCAGAGAGAAACACCTGGAGATCATCCCCAGCGCCGGACACAACGACCTGATGTTCGTGGGCATCCAGCAATATTTCGGGGCAATCAGCAGCTTCATCTCCCGGTACGCCCAGCGCGGCGCGGCGGACGCCGCCATTGCCGATACAGAAGCAGAATAGGAAGGCCGGATATGGGCATCTTTTACACGAAAGTCAGCGTCGCCAACCTGGCGGGGGGCGACGCTTACGAAACAGAGGCGTTAGTTGACACTGGCGCGACCGATTCGGCCTTTCCCGCCACGCTGCTGGAGGCCCTGCGCATCCGTCCGGAGCGGACTGTAACCTACGTCACTGCTGACGGCTCGGAGGTGGAATGCGGCTACGGATACGCCAGTCTGACCATTTCCCTGGATGACGACCGGAGCGTGAGCGGCATCGCCCCCGTGGCCTTCTGGCCGGATGAGAGCGGGCAGTGCATCGGGGCGTCGGCTCTCCAATACCTGAAGCTTGCGGTAGATATGCCTGAGGAAAGATTGGTTGAAGTGCGGAGGGGCAGGCGGGGCTGGGCGGGAAGGCTGGACCAGAACGGCGGAGCGAAGGGCTAGTCGGGTTCCAATTACATCCCGACAAAGACCAGGCGAGGAGAGTGGCATCATGGCGACCCAGATCGCAGGCCACATACGGGCTGGCGACATTGATGACCTGAAGCGGGACGGCTGCCGGGTGGTTACGGGGGGCGGACATGCAATCGCCGTCATCCACCACGACGGTCAGGTGCACGCCGTGGACAACCGCTGTCCCCACATGGGATTCCCGCTGGACCGGGGCAGCGTCAGCGGCGGGATCCTGACCTGCCACTGGCATCACGCCCGGTTCGATCTGGCCAGCGGAGGCACCTTCAATCCCTTCGCCGATGACGTGCGGAGTTTCCCGGTCACCGTTGTTGATGGGCAGGTTTGGGTGGATCCGCGGCCCGCAGAACGCGACGAGGTTGATCACTGGTCAGGCCGGCTGCGCGACGGGCTGGAGCACAACATCCGCCTGGTTTCCGCCAAGTCGGTGTTGGGCTTGCATACCGCCGGCGCGGATTATCGGGTGCCCCTGCGCATCGGCGCGGACTTCGGCACCCGGTACACGTCGGACGGATGGGGGCCGGCCATGACCATCCTCACGGCGACCGCTAACATCCTGCCACACCTGGCCGAGGATGACCGTCCGCTGGCGCTGTACCAGGGGTTGCTCCACGTGTCGCGGGAATGCGCGGGCAGGCCGCCCCGTTTCGTGGTGGACCCTTTGCCCACCGGGGAAACCCGACCCGAGGTTTTCAAGCAATGGTTCCGCAATTTCATCGACGTGCGGGACGAGGACGCCGCCGAGCGGTGTCTGCGCACCGCCATCGAGCTGGATATTCCTCCCCGGGACATCGCCGACATGATCTTTGCGGCGGGCACTGACCACATCTACCTGGATGCCGGGCATACGCTGGATTTCGCCAACAAGGCGTTCGAGTTGCTCGACCACATCGGTTGGGAACACGCCAGCCAGACGTTGACCAGCCTGGTCCACGGCATGGCGCGCGCCCGCCGCAGCCAGGAACTCAGCGCGTGGCGGCACCCCATCGATTTGGCCTCCCTGGTGTGGCAGGCCCGCGAGGAGCTTCCGGCACTCTGCGAACAGGGGCGCAGCAACTCCGGCTGGGATGACGCCGATGGCCTGGCTCGTGAAATGCTGCGGGACTCACCTTCGGATATCATCGAGGCCATCAAAGAGGCGATACGTGCCGGGGCAACCGCAGAACAGCTGGGCTCCGCGGTTGCTTATGCCGCATTCCTGCGGATGGCCCATTTTCACGTGTCCAACGAGTTCAACGACTGGGACACGGTGCACAATACGCTGACGGCGGCGAATGCCCTGCACCGCGCGTTGCAGCGGGCTCCGTCGTCGGAACTGGTGCGCGGGGTTTTTGACGTCGCCATGAGCATCTATCTCGACCGGTTCCTCAACATGCCGGCCCAGCGCATCCCGGAGACGGGACACGATCCGGCGGACAGCGCGGCGTTGCTGGTGGAGCTTGGCGATTTGATGAACGTGCGCCAGCAGGTGGAAGAAGTATCGCATCTGGTTTCTAGCCACCTGACCGGCGCGGGAGACCCGGACGCGCTGATGGCAGCCCTGGGACACGCGATGCTCGCCGAAGACGCCGGCTTCCACTCGTTCCAGATCGTGGATGCCGGATTGGGCCAGTACCGGGAGCGGCGGGGAACGGAATCCGGCCGGCACGTGCTGATCGGCATGGCGCGTTATCTGGCCGCCCACGCGCCCACATCGCGCGCCGTGGGACAGACCTACCAGATCGCCCTGCGCCTGCAACGCGGCGAGGAGATATTCCGAGAACCGTAGTCCCGCGGTGCCCGGGGCCGGCTCCGATGTATAATCGCCCCAGCATTTCCCACCCTGGCAACTAACGAACTCGCAAGCGCGTTTGACCACGGAGGTTCTACGATGCCCCATCCGAGCGAAATGTCCATTGACGACCTGCAACGGATCGCGGACCAGGCCGGTCTGGGTATGACCCGTGAGGAGGTCGAGGAGGTCAAGCCCATTTACGATCTGTACGCCGGGTATGCCTACGAGCTCCACCAGATCAGCTTCGGCCCCACCGAAATGGTGGTCGAATTTCGTCCCGACTGGCCCGAAGGATAGACCGGCGCATACGACAAAGCGATCGGAGCCTCCCAAGGAGTTACCATCCCATGGCTACTGCTGACCAGCGTCTATATTTCCTTACCATCCACCAGGCTGGCGAGTTGATGCGCCGGGGAGAACTGTCTCCCGTTGAACTGACCCGCGCCTGCCTGGACCGCATCGCCGACACTGACGACCGCCTGCACTCGTTCATACTGCTGCTTGCGGACGAGGCCCTGGAACAGGCCCGCGTCGCGGAGTCGGAGATGCTGCGCGGCCAATACCGCGGCCCGATGCACGGTATCCCCTTTGCACTGAAGGACCTGTACGACACCGCTGGCATCCGCACTACGTCCGGATCCCGCGTGGACATCGAGCGGGTTCCCACGGAGGATGCCACCACGACGGCCCGCCTGAAGGACGCCGGCGGCATCCTGCTGGGCAAGCTGGCGATGCACGAGTTTGCCCTGGGGGGTCCGGACTGGACCACGCCTTTCGAGCCGGCCTGCAACCCCTGGAACCTGAACCACATCACGGGCGGCTCCAGCAGCGGCTCCGGGTCGGCGGTGGCCGCGGGCCAGGCGCTGGGTGCGCTGGGCTCCTGCACCGGAGGCTCGATTCGAGGCCCGGCGTCCCTGTGCGGCATCGTTGGCCTGAAACCGACGTATGGCCGCGTCAGTCGCTACGGGGTGGTGACGCTGAGCTGGTCCCAGGACCACGCCGGCCCCATGACCTGGACGGTAGAGGACACCGCGTACATGCTGCAAGCCATCGCGGGTCATGATCCCAAGGACCCCACTTCGAGCAAGGCTCCCGTGCCCGACTACTCGCGGTCGCTGCGCGAGGACATTCGCGGCGTCCGGTTGGGCCTGCCGCGCCACTACTTCTTCGATCCGGACCCGAGCGTGAATCCGGAGGTGGTCGCCACGGTGGAGAAGGCCATCGGCGAACTGGAGAGCCTGGGCGCCCGCGTACAGGACGTCTCCCTGCCCAGCCTGGACTACATTCGTGCGGCCAATTCCGTCATCATGGTCAGCGAGGCCTACGCCTACCACGAGCCCAACCTGAAGACCCGGCCCGAGGAGTTCGGCGAGATCGTGCGCGGCCGGTTCCGTGTGGGCGGCATGATGTCCGCCGCAGACTATTTGCAGGCGCAGCGAGTCCGCACCTGGGCGCGCCGGGAGTTCGCCGAGGTAATGCAGAACGTTGACCTGCTGGTGACCCCCACCATGACCCAGCCGGCAGCCGCGTTCGAGGGCTACGATCCGAGCAGCACGGCGCGAGGACGCAGCTTCACGGCTCCGTTCAACGCCACCGGGTTGCCGGCAATTTCCGTGCCCTGCGGCTTCACCGAGAGCGGGCTGCCCATCGGGATGCAGTTCGCCGGCAAACCCTTTGACGAGCCGGGTGTCATCCAGGCAGCCTACACCTACCAGCAGCACGCTCGTCTGTACGAGCAACGCCCGCCGATTTAGGCGCTAAATCCGGGCTTCGATTCGTCGATGAAGCGATGGTTGGCCGTGCGCCGCTGGTGGCTTGCCGCCATGACTATCGTCCTGGTGGTCGTGCGGATTGCTATCGCCACGAGCGTCGGTTCGATAGTCTCCGGCGCGGACGGCAGAAGCGATGCGGTTGCGCTTGTAACGGCAGTGCTCGATGCTCTGGCCCTGGGGCTCGCGGTAGTGGCCTTGGTGGCTTTCGTGCAGTACGGCCGGATTTTCAGGGCCCGCGTCCCTACCGAATGATCTGCGACGCTCGACTGTGCGTGGACCCGTTCCCGGGTTGTGGCGGAAAGGATCGACGATAAACGTAAGTCATGGTGTGGCGAAACCGTCGCGGGTTATCGATACGGTTGAGCGTCTCGCCGCTTAATGGTAGGATACCGATGGCGATTTGTTGATTCAGATCGAGGAGGTTTTATCAATGGCATACGATGACCATGATATCGGTTTGATGGCTCATTTGATGCGACGGGCCGGCTTCGGCGCGAAATACGATGAGCTGGAGGCCCGTGCGGCCAAGGGGTACGACGCCACAGTAGACGAGCTGCTGAACCCCGAACAGCACGACCATGGGATGGACCTGGACATTGCGGAGAGGTGCTTCATCGAGTGGAGCCACCACACGCGGGGCTTGCCGGAGTACGTGGCTTTCCGGTTCATCAACTCCAGGAACCAACTGGAAGAAAAGATGTGCCTGTTCTGGCACGGCATTCTGTGCACCGCCGACAGCAAGACGCAGAGTTACCCCACGTCGTACGACGAGATCGAGATGTTCCGCCAGTACGGTATGGGAAGTTTCCGCGATCTGCTGCTGGAGATCTCCAAAGATCCGGCGATGATCTTCTTCCTGGACAACTGTCTCAGCCACAAGGGCGCCATCAACGAGAACTACGGCCGCGAGTTGCTGGAGCTTTTCTCCATGGGCGTCGGCATGGACGGCGAGTTCAACTACACCGAGGACGACGTCAAGGAATGCGCCCGCGCGTTCACCGGCTGGACCATAGCGAATAACATTCCTGGTCAGCCCTACGGTCGCTACTCCGCCAAGTTCGTCTACAATCCCGACGACCATGACGAAGGCACCAAGACGTTCCTGGGCGAGACGGGCAACTTCAACGGCGAGGACGTGATCGACATCATCGCCAAGCAGCCCGCCACCGCCCGCTTCATCTCCCGCCATCTGTACAGCTACTTTGTGGCCGACGAGGCGCAGGTTCCGGCCTGGATGGATACTCCGCCCCGGGACATGGACACGATCAAGATGCTGGAGGACGAGTACTATCGCTCCGGCTACGATATCCGTTCCATGCTGCGGGTGCTGTTCCACTCCGATGCGTTCAAGAACGCCAGATTCCAGCGGGTCAAGAGCCCCATCGAGACGGTCATCGGCACGCTGCGCCTGGTGGGCGACTGGACGGAGCCCAAGCCCGGTTTCGAGTTCATCTTTGACGAGATGAAACACATGGGCCAGGAGATCTTCAACCCGCCGTCCGTAGAAGGCTGGCACACCGGCCGCGAATGGATCGATGGGGGCACGCTGGTCCACCGCATCAACTTCACCGCCGACTTCGTCGGCGACACGAAGCAGCCAGGCGTGAAGGAGATCATTGAGCGGCTGGCCGATCAGGGTCCGGCGATTTCGCCGGAGGAAATGGTGGATACTACCTGCCTGCTGATGGGCCACTACGAGCTCGCGGATGAAACCCGCGAAATGCTGGCCAACAGCATCCGCAAGGGCGGAACGGTCAACACGGACACGGCGGAGTTCGCCGGTCGCGTGAGTGAGCTTCTCCAGATGATCGTCGCCACCAAGGAATATATCTACGCCTAGCCCCAACCGGCCCCTGGATTCCGGCTTTCGCCGGAATGACAGAAATGTCCCGGAACGACGGGAAATGTCGCCGGAATGACGGGATAAGGCAAGACCACGCAAAACATCCCACGGGAGGAGAAATCGTGACCGCTACGAAGAAAGATCCGGTCCTGGTAGTTCTGCAGATGTCGGGCGCTTTTGACGCTCTGAACACCATCATTCCCTACAACGACCCGTTGTACAAGGACTACCGCCCCCACCTGAAGGTGGAGGTTGAGGAAGTCCTGGCCGTCGATGACAAGGTTGGGTTCCACCCGGCCATGGCCCCCATCAAGGACATGTACGACGACGGAAAGGTCGCCGTCATCCAGGGCATCGGCTATCCGAACCCCATCCGCTCCCACTTCCGCTCCATGGACATTTGGCACACCGCCGAGCCGGCGAAGATGTCCACCGAGGGTTGGCTGGGCCGCGCCATCCAGGACCTGGACCCCAACAAGGAAAACGTCCTGACCGCCGTGAACTTCGGCCGTGGCCTTCCGCGGGCCCTGGCCGCGCCTGGCGTGTCCGTTGCTTCTGTCGGCAACCTCGAGACCTACGGCGTGCTCACCGGCATCGACGGTGAGGAGCAGCGTTCGGAGGCTCTGGACATCTTCTCCCGCATGTACTCGCCGATGGTCGGCTCCGGCCCTATCAACGAATACCTGTCGCAGACCGGCCTGGACGCCCTCAAGGGTGCAGATATCCTGCGTACCGCCCCGGAGATCTATTCCTCCAGTGTCGAGTACGGCGGGGACATGTTCTCCCAATGGGTCAAGAACGTAGCCCAGGTGCACACGGCCGGGTTCGGCACGCGCGTCCTGTACACCGGCCTGAACCCCGGCGCCTTCGACACCCACGCCAACCAGCCCACCTCCTTCGCCAAGCTGTGGGGTGAGGTCTCGCGTGCGGTCAACGACCTGTACCAGGACCTGAAAGAGCACAACGCCAACGAAGAAGTTGTCATGCTGCTCTTCACCGAGTTTGGCCGCCGCGTGCAGGAGAACGGCTCCGGCACCGACCACGGTTCTGGCAGCGTGGCGTTCGTCATCGGCGACGGCGTCAAGGGCGGCCTCTACGGCGAGTACCCGTCCCTGGAGCCGGACAAGCTGGACGAGGGCGACCTGAAGTGGAACAACGACTTCCGGAGCACCTACGCCACCATCCTGGACAAGTGGCTGGATCTGGATGACCAGGAGATCCTGAAGGGCTCCTACGAGCAGTTCGACTTCATCAAGTAGCCAACTGCAACCCCGGTCCGTTGTACCGGCAGGAACGGACGCGAAGTAGGGGCAGGTTACCAACCTGCCCCTACGTTACGATTGCCGGACGGTCGGAATTCTACGGCGTGAAATTTGGAAGGTGAAATATGGTTACTGCGACTGAGATCGCGCCGGTAACGTTTCAATACAGTCATACTATTGGCCGGCAGGAAGTGCGCAGCGGCAACGGATTCTTCAACCCGGTCGCCATCACGCGCGACGACAACGGGATGCTGTACGTGCTGAGCCGCGGCACCGAGACCCCGGCATTCTTCCCGTGCAAGCGCGTCACCGTCTTCCACCCGGACGAGGAAGAAGTGGTCGCCGAATTCGGACAGAAGATCCCGCCCGAAGACGCAGACGAAACCACCCCCAACGGTTCGTTCATGTGGCCGACCTCGGTGGCGCTGGACAGCAACGGCTATGCCTACGTCTCAGACGAATGGTTGAACCGGATCTCAATCTACGACCAAGAGCGCGGCAACTGGATCGGCATGTGGGGCATCCCGGGTTCCGGCGAGGGCGAGATCGACCGGCCGGCCGGCTTGGCTTTCGACAAGGACGACAACCTGTACGTTGTGGAAAGCCGGAACCATCGCGTTTCGGTGTTCACGAAGGAGGGCCAGTTCAAGTTCGGTTGGGGCCGCAAGGGGTCCGGCGACGGTGAGTTCGATCACCCCTGGGGCATCGACATCGACCAAAACGGCGACGTCTACGTTGCCGACTGGCGCAATGACCGTATCCAGAAGTTTGCTCCCGACGGAACCTTTTTGATGAAGTTCGGCACCTCCGGCGACGGCGAAGGCGAGTTCAGCCGGCCCACCGGCGTGGCAGTCGACAAGGACGGGCACATCTTCGTCACCGACTACAGGAACGACCGGGTCCAGGTGTTCCGGGCCAACGGTAGCTACATCACATCCATGCAAGGCCAGGCCAGCCTGTCCAAGTGGGG
This sequence comes from Dehalococcoidia bacterium, assembly GCA_965220505.1. Lineage (GTDB taxonomy): Bacteria > Chloroflexota > Dehalococcoidia > Lucifugimonadales > UBA3495 > Bin87. The sequence goes on from CBDCQE010000001.1 coordinate 64,529, forward strand.
TGCGGAGCGCGTGTACCTTGATCCGACCATCGTCCGGGCTCGCGAGCGCGCGTTGGGCCTGGCGGAGAGGGAAGGCGCATTCCAGGGCCCGATTGCGGTCGAGGTCAGCGATGACGGCCGTGTGTTCGTCCTGGAGGCCCCCCGCCATCGGGTGCAGGTCTTCAGCAAGCAGACCGCCATGTTTGCCGGCGAGCTCTGATCGCCCTGGTTCCAGCAGCTGATTTCGAGGGCCACGGCGGCATTGCCGTGGCCCTTTTTTGATCATTCCAAAACCGTGGCTATAATGGTCAAGATACAGATGCAGAGCCTCCCCCACGAGGTCTTTTATGACTAGCAAACGAATTGCGCCGCCTGCTGCTAAGCCCGCTGGTCAATTTCCCGAGTTTCCACCCAGGGATGACATGCAGAATGCCCTTCATCTGGACGATCAGGGTCACCAGCCCGCCTTGCGCCGACACCTCGGCACGCCGCAAACCACCGTGGTCATTGGAGAAGTTCCCATCGGCTGGAACATCCATACCCGGCGGGAAGTGATCCGGGTTCCGGATCTGTTGATCGCGTTCGATGTTGACCGGGACTTGGTTGTTGCCGAGATGGGCTATTCTATTGATGAACATGGCAAGGCGCCGGATTTCGCTCTGGAGATCGCCTCACCAAACACTGCGCGCAACGATGAGACCGGCAAGCGGATCGACTACGCCCGATTCGGCGTGACGGAATACTGGCGGTTTGACTCGCAAGGGGGCCGGTGGTACCAGCAGGCTTTAGCCGGCGACCGTCTGGTCAATGGCGTTTACCAGCAAATACACATCGTGCAAGTGGACGCGGAACGGTATTGGGGGCACAGCGACGTGCTGAACCTCGACGTGTGCTGGGAGTATGGAGAACTGCGTTGGTACGACCCGGTCGCGCGGCGCTATCTTCCTACCTTTGACGACGAGGCCGAAGCGCGGATTGCCGCTGAAGCCCGCGTACTGGAACTGGAGGCGGAAATCGCCCGCCTGAGAAACCCGTGACAGGGACTGGCGGTAGCTACGCGCTGCCCAGGAACACCTGGGTCAGTATGTCAGTTTCCCGTATTGATTCCGGCGTGCCGTTGTGGACGACGGTTCCTTTGTCCAGCACGTAGGCGCGGTCCACGATGTCGAGCACGCCCTTGATGTTGTGCTCCACTACCATGATGGTGGTGTCGAGGCGCTCGCTGATCTCTGCGACCTTTTCGAAAACCTCTTTGACGATGATAGGCGCCAGGCCAAGGGTCGGTTCATCCAGCAGCAGCAACTCCGGCGCCGCCATCAATCCGCGACCCAGCGCCAGCATCTGCTGCTGACCGCCGGACATGGCGCTCGCCATGTCCTTGCGCTTTTCATACAGCACCGGGAACAGTTCCATCACAGAATCGAGCCGGTTCGCCCTCTCGGCCCGGTCTCCCAGGTAGATGCAGCCCATCTCGAGGTTTTCGGTGATGGTGAGGTGGGTGAACACGCGCCGGCCCTGGGGCACGAAGGCGATACCTTCCTTGACGATCTCGTGAGTGGCCGCGGCCAGAGGTTGCTGCCGCCAGTACACGCGGCCGGCCACCACCGGCGCCAGGCCCATGACAGCCTTGAGCACGGTGGACTTGCCGGCCCCGTTAGGCCCCATGACCGCCACCACCTCGCCCTTTTGGACGCCCATGGATATGTCGTCCAAAGCTCGGACCGCGCCGTATTCGACGGATATGCCTACCAGTTCCAGCAGCGGGGCATCACCGCTGCCGTCGGCCTGATCCGTGGTTTGCGCCGACGCTAACGCCATCATGCCCCCAGATATGCCTCGATTACCTCTGCGCTGCCCAGCACCGGCTCGACGTCGCCGGCGGCCAGCAACGTTCCGCTGTCCAGCACAATGATCCGGTCGGACAGTTCCCGTACGATGTCCATGTTGTGGGACACGAAGACGATGGTGTAGCCATCGGCCCGCATCTGCTTCATGATGTCCTTGACCCGCTCCAGCATCTGCGGAAACAGTCCGGCAAACGGTTCGTCGAAGAGGTAGGTCTGGACGTCCATTGCCATGGCGCGCCCGATTTCCAGCAACTTGCGTTGGCCGTAAGACAGTTCCATGGCCAGCGAGTCCCGCTTCTCCCACATGCCGACCGATTCCAGGATCTCCTGGGCTTTGCGGCGGTTGGCCGGGCGGATGCGTTCGAATAGCGACGGAAAGAGCCGCCGGTCGGTCAGCACCACCATGATGTTGTCCCAGACGGTTATCTGGTCGAACAGTCGGACTTCCTGGAAGGTGCGGGTCAGGCCGTGGTCCGGTGTTTCGTGGGCGTGCACCACCCGCAGGCCCACGCCGTCGATGATCACCATTCCGCCGTCCAGCGGGAGCACGCCGCTCAGCAGGTTCACCAGCGTCGACTTGCCGGAGCCGTTCGGGCCCACAATGCTGGTGGTGCCCTGACGCGGGATGGCCAGGCTCAACTCGTCCACGGCGCGCACCGCGCCGAAATGCTTGGAGATGTTCTCGGTTTGCAGGGCCAGCGCTTCGCTGTCTGTGGTCATAGGCGGTACCTCCCTACCAGGCCCTGCGGCCGGAACAGCATCAGCAGCACCAGCAGGATACCCAGGACCACCTGGCGCGCCTGTCCGATGTACTCGGTGGGCAGGTACGGGATGAACCGCATACCCTCCTCCAGCAGCACGAAAGCCATCGCGCCCAGCAACGACCCCCAGATGGTGGCTAAACCGCCCAGGATGACAATGGACACCAGCAGCACCGACTCGAGGAGGATGAACGAGTTGGGGTCGATGAACGTGGTCCAACTGGCGAAAAGCCCGCCGGCGAGCCCGGTCATCATGGCCGAAATGACCCATACCGCCAGCTTGAAGTGCGTGGCCCGGTAGCCGAACACTTCGATGGCCTGTTCGTCTTCGCGAATCGCGGTGAGAACCCTCCCGAAGGAGGACGTGGTGATGAACCAGGACACCAGCATGACCAGCGCCAGGAAAACCAGCGCCAACAGCAGGTATTCGACCTCGCCGTCGAAGACCCAATTGCCAATCTGCGGCCGCGCGATCTCGTGGATCCCGAAGGCCCCGCGTGTGACGCTGCGCAGGTTGAGGAACACGTTGAAGGCGATGATGGCGAACCCAAAAGAGACGAGGACGAAAATGTCGTCCCGGAACCGGTTGAACACCACCCCGACCACCAGCGCGGCCAACCCGGCCAACCCGATGCACACCGGCAGCGCCGCGAAGAACGACCAGCCGAAGGTGGGAATCGCCTCCGTCCGCAGTTGCTCGTAAGCCGGGTCGGACGTCAGGATCGCCATGGTGTAGGCGCCCAGCCCGAAGAAGCCGATATGCCCCACGGACAGCAGGCCGGTGAAACCCACCACCAGGTTCAGGCTCACCGCCAGGATCGCCCAGATGGCGAAGACCGTCAGCACGATCACGGCGAACCCGGCGCCCTGCCACAGCATGAAAGCGATGGCCCAGCCGATCACGAACAGATTGGCCCACAGCTCGATGTTGCCCCGGGCGTAGCGGGCCAGATCTGACGGGTTCTGCGCCAGGCGGGCAAAAGTCCTGATGCCGTCGAGGTTTACCGGCACGGCGTCATCTCCTCGGTAGCAGGCCCTGTGGCCAGAAGGACAGGAACAGGATAAGGAGGACGAACGCTATGGCGTCTTTCCACTCGCCGGCCAGGTCCCAGATCCCGAATTGCTCCACCAATCCCAGCACAAACCCGCCCACGATGGCTCCGTACAGGTTGCCGATCCCTCCGACTACCGAGGCGATCCAGCCTTTCAGCAGCAGCAGCAGGCCCATGCGCGGTTGCAGCGCGGTGTCGTGTCCGGTCAATATGCCAGCCATGGCGGCATACATTGCACCGATGAAAAACACCACGGCAATGATCACGGTGGTATTGATGCCAACCACCTTGGAGACTTCCTCATCGTCGCCGATGGCCCTTACGGCGCGTCCGAACGAGGTCAGTTTCAGCAGATACCACATGCCAACAAAACCGGCCAGGGCCACGCCGACGGCGAACACATTGAACCCCTTGATGCGCGCTCCGGCGATGTTCCACGGAGTGCTGCCGAAGGCATCCGGAAGCGCACGGGGCGCGCTCTGGAAAACGATCACGATCAGCGCGGCGATTGCCAATAAAATGCCCAGTGATGCCACCAGCATGATCAGGGGTGAACGGGCGCGCTCCCGCATGTACACGTACAGTCCGCGATACAGCGCGAGGGCCACGCAACCCGCCAGCAGGCAAGAAACTCCCCAGCTGAGGTAGAGGCCCGCGCCGGGGGCCCCGGTCAGCAGGTATCCGCACCATGCGCCCAAAAGCGCCGCGGGCACGGCGGCGGCCAGCGCGATCCGGGTCGGGCTAATCGTTGGCGCCAGCGCGGCGGCGAATCGCTGGACGACTGCAATAATGACGCCCGCAGTTGCCAACCCCACAGCGACGCTCAGCGTCAGGTGGATGTGCGCCGGCAAGGCCAGCACGATACCGGTGTAAGCGCCCAACGCGACCGCGAGCAGAATAACGCAGGCACGAAGAACCGCCGGGCTCGCCCGACCACGCAGGCGCGGCTCCAGCACCGTGTGCAGGGTCCACGCTGCCACGCCGGCGACCACCGCGCCGAAGAACGCGTTGACATAGATACTGTTGGGGTCCAGGCGACTGCCCAGTGACGGGTCCGTGCGCAGGTAGAAAACACCGTATGCTCCCAGGGCGGCGGCCGCCCCGTAGTACAGATCGAAGAACCATACCGTGCTGTAGACCAGCGTGAATCCCAACGCCAGCAGGGCGTATACCGCGCCCACGGCCAAACCGTTGAACGCGAATTGCAATGCCTGGGGCGGGGCTTGCCCGATTTTCCAGGCGATGTACCCCAGGGCAAGCGCCGTCAAGAGAGCGGCAAGCAGCCGAGTGCCGGGCACATTTATCAACCGAGGCAACCCGCGAGCGTTCTCACGATTGCTAGCCAACGAAATCCTCGCTAGTCTGAATCAAGATCAAAAGAAGTTATGGCGGCGCAATCATAGCATAAACGGGGCCGACCGCAGTTGTGCGGCCGGCCCACGTTAGTTTGACCAAGTTGGATGGCGTTTACGGCGTGGGAGCGGGTCCGAGGATCCGATGTCCCTGGTTGTCGTGGTTTCGCTCGCTGGCAGGCAGGATCTCGATTACGACGTTGGACAGACCGGCAACGTCTCCATTGCTGTCGAACGTGTAGTCGTCGCCGATCGCGCCGCTCCAGCTCAGACCGTAGAGGCAATCGCGCATGCCCGCCGAATCCTGGTCGTCTCCAGTGCGCCCCAGGCACTCCGCGATGATGAACACGTCGTCGTAGGCAGATCCCTGGAACCACGGCAGCGGCGGAACCGTGCCAAATCGCGCTTCATAATTGGTGAGGAAGTCTTTTCCAACCTGGGTTTGCAGGTCCGGGTTTGGCACGATGGCCTTCAGGCCGGTTGCCGCGTCGCCGGCGATTTCCAGCGCGTCGGGCTGCGTTGGAACCACTTCGGAGTAGATCGGTCCCTCGAAACCGAGATCGCGCAGTTGCTTGACTATGGTCCCGCCGGAAAACTCGCCCTGGGCAGCCAGGAAGATACCATCCGGCTGGGCGTTGATGATCTTGGTCAGCTGGGACCGGAAATCGGTAACGTCGGAAGCGTAGCTCTCCGCGGCGACGACGTGACCGCCCAATTCCTCAAGGCGGGCGACCGTAGTGCGGCGCGCTCCCTCCGCATAATCCGTGGCCTCCGTGATGGTGGCCAAATGGTGGATGCCATCAGCGTACAAGGTATTCCCGGTGTCGATCCCGAGTTGGAGGTCATTGATGGCGGTGCGGAAGATGTAGTCGCCGGCGCCGGCAATGTCGGGACTCGTGGCAGAGGCGGACAGCATGATGACGCTTTCTCTTTCCGCCAGCGGCGCCGCCCCCAGCATAGCCCCCGAGCAGGTGGTGCCCAGGATAACCTTGACACCGTCAACGTCGGTCAGCTTGTTGTACGCCGTTATGGCGTCCTGCGCTGCGCACTTGGAGTCTTCGGGGATAATCTCCAGCATTCGCCCGTTGATGCCACCAGCGGCGTTGATCTCTTCCACGGCGAGGAGCTTGGCGTTCAGGATCGGGTTACCGTAGGACTCGCCCACGCCAGTCAGGGCATCCATCGCGCCGATGCGGAACGGTTCCTGCGACACGGGAGCGGTGGCCGGCTGGGCAGCGCTGACGGCGGCCGGGCTGCCGGCCTGTCCCAGGATGCGGTAGCCCTGGTTATCCTCGGTGCGCTCGTCCAGCGGCAGAACCTCCACTACCGCGTTGGACAGGCCCACCACCTCGCCGTTGGCGTCGAAACTGTAACCGTCACCGATGGCGCCGCTCCAGGTAATCCCATACATGCAGTCCCGGAACCCGTCGGCGTCCTGGTCGTCATTGGTCTGCTTCAGGCACTCGGCGGCGATGTACACGTCGTCGTAGGCGGAACCGAGATACCAGGGCAGCGTGATGTAGTCATAGCGGGCCCGGAAGTTTTCCAGGACTTCCTGGGCCTTGGGATTAGCCGGGTCCAGTTCCGCGGTAACGGCCTTCAGGCCCGTGGCGGCGTCGCCGGCGACTTCCAGGGCGGTAGCGCCCACCGGGACGATTTCGGAGTAGAGCGGCCCCTCGTAGCCCAGCTCCCGGACCTGCTTGACGACAGTGCCACCGGAAAACTCAGCCTGGGCGGCGATGTGGATGGCGTCGGGGTCGGCGTTGATGATTTTGGTCAACTGGCTGCGGAAATCGGTGACGTCAGAGGCGTACCGTTCTTCGGCCACTATCTCTCCGCCCAGCGAGACGAAGTGCTCGGCAGTAGTGCGGCGCACGCCTTCGGCGTAGTCGGTGGTCTCGGTGATGGTCGCCAGACGCCGGTGGCCGTCGGCCCAGATCACGTTGCCGGTGTCGATGCCCAGCTGGAGGTCGTTCATCGAGGTGCGGAAAATATAGTCGCCAGCGTGGGCAATGTCAGGGTTCGTTGCCAAGCCGGAGAAGAGAATCACGCCGTCGGCCTCGGCCAGGGGAGCAGCGCCCAGCATGGCGCCGCTGCATGAGGTTCCGAGGATAATCTTGACGCCGTCAACTTCGGCGAGCTTGTTGTAAGCGGTGATAGCGTCCTGCGCCGAACACTTGGAGTCTTCGGCAATGAGTTCCAGCATCCGTCCGTTGATGCCGCCGGCGGCGTTGATTTCGTCCACGGCCAGTTGCTTGGCCTGCAGGGCCACATTGCCGTAGGTTTCGCCGGGGCCCGTTAGCGATTCCATGACCCCCACGCGGAAGGGTTCGTCGGTCATAGCGGGCGCCTGGGTGGGCTGCTCGGCAGCGCCTCCGGCCGGCTGCTGCGCCGGCGCGGTGGTCTGTTCCGGAGCGGCGGGTTGCGCTGGAGCAGCGGGCGCCGCCGGGGCGTCTCCGTTGCCTCCGCCACACGCTGCGACAATTGCGAACAGGGTCGCGATTGCGACCAAAACAGCACATTTGTTGATTATGGCGTGCATATTATGCCTCCAAACTTTCGGATCGGTCCGAACGATTAAATGTTACATATATCGGAGCATCCCAGCAACCGAAACAAGACCGGGACGTCACAAACGCGGTTCGCCCGCTGCCGCTTTTCTCCGGACCGGCAGCACCGACCGCAGGCATGAAATGGCTCCCCCGGTAGGATTCGAACCTACGACCTAGCGGTTAACAGCCGCCCGCTCTACCGCTGAGCTACAGGGGAGCATAGCGCTGGGACAGGTCAACCAGCGTAGAATAATTCTAGCATCCGTCATCGGATGCGGCAAGACGGGTGGTCGTTGCTGACGCCAATTGCGCGCCGTCGCTCAGATCGCCTGGCCGCGCCGATGCCTCTTTCTTTCAGCGCAGTCCGTTGTTATCATGGCGCAACGGGCACAGAATCCATCGATGCACAGGGAGGACATTATGGGTTACACGCCGAGAAATCTGGGACACGTCAACATTTTCGTACGGAATGCGGAACGGGCAAGGGACTGGTACGAAGACCTGTTGGGCCTGCACACCTACGGCTTTACACCCGGTCGGGCCGCCTTCATGTCTGCCGACCTGGGGAACTCGCACGAGATTGCGCTGACCGAGGTCGGGGAAAATGCGATGGGTCCGCAGGGCGGGCAGGTGGGCCTCAACCACATGGCCTGGTATATGGAGAGCCTGGACGATCTCAAGGAGCTGTACTACCGGGTCAAGGAGAAGAACATTCCCATCGAGCGCGTGTCGGACCACGGTCATGCCATCGGCATCTACATCCGCGACCCCGACGGAAACGGCATCGAGCTGTCCTACGAGATGCCGCGCGAGCAGTGGGGCCACGACGAGAGCGGCTACATGATCGGCGGCACGCAAAAGGGTCGAATGCCCGGCCCGTGGGACGAAGAACTGGCTGCCCAAGCCGCTTTGGCCGGCGCCGCGCACTAGATTCCCGCACAGAAACAGGCGCTGAACGTCAATAATCCCGCCGAAAGGGCCAAAGTTTAGGGGCGAACAATTATTCGCCCCTGAATTTTGGTTCGCGACGCCGGGCGCTACTTGAAGTGCGGCATGACTTCGTCGCTGATCAGGCGGAGGGAATTCTGCACCCGGTCGTAAGGGATACGCCCGCCGTAGTTGACCTCCATCACGACGCCGGTCGCGCCGAAGTCCGCCTGGTATCCCCTGAACCGCTCCACGATTTCCGCCGGTGTGCCGAAAACCACCCGTTGCTTCAACACGTCCGCGTAGGGAGTGTTGGCGGTGCGCCGGATACGCTCGGCGGTCTCCTCGCTGGCCGCGGTTTTTACGAGTTCGCTGGCGGCGTACTGGATGGCGGACATTGCGCTGGCTTCCGGTTCCGAGTGCGCCTGCTCGGTGGTCTCAGCGGCATAGACCGGAATACGCACCGCGATATCGGCCGGCCCGGTGTGTCCGGCGGCGGCCCGCGCCGCTTCGTACGATGCGATGCGCTCCTGCAACTGCTCCCGGCCGGTGTTCGCGCTGACGAAGATCGGGTGACCCATATTGCCGATAAGTGGGAAGGTGTCCTCTCCGGCGACGGCTACACGAACCGGAGGGTAGGGTTGCTGATAGGGCTTGGGCACCACGGCAACGTCCTGGTATGAATGGAACTGGCCATCATAGGAAAACTCGTCGTTCTTCCACGCCTGCATGATGATGTCCAGGGCTTCCAGGAACCGCGGCCGGCTTTCCGAGTAGGGGATGTTGTAGCCCTGGTAGTACTTGGTGAGGCCGCTACGCCCGATGCCGAACTCGAAGCGGCCTTTGCTGATATGGTCGACGGTGGCGGCTTCCTCGGCCACTCGCAGCGGGTTGGTCAGCGGCAGCACCTGCACGGCCAGACCGGTGCGGATCCGCTGGGTGCGCGCGGCGATGGCGCTGGCAATGACCATAGGGGACGCCAGGACAGCCCGCTCGGGGCTGAAGTGATGCTCGGCCAGCCATACGGTGTCGAAACCCATAGCTTCGGCGTCGGCGATCTGTGTGAAAGACTCGTCAAAAGCCTCGGCCTGGGTCCTGTTTTCGCCGATGTGGAAATCGGTGAACATGCCAAAATTCATGGGTTCCTCCCTGGCGCAGCGTCCTGATTCATGGTCGGATTATAGGGCCTGTGCCGGCGCACGTCATCAAAGCTTCTGAATGAGGGATTTGTGATCGCGGAGCGCGGGTTGGTGTTGAGTTGCCGCATGCAGCAAAAGGCGGTGTCCGGCCTTTTCAATTCGTCCCTCGTTCCATTATGCTGGCGCGACAGTGACCGGGCAGTGCAGACCAGACAAACGCAGGTGGGACCATGAAATACGACGTCATAGTGATCGGGGCCGGATCCGGAGGCTGCGTGGTGGCTTCCCGTTTGGCCGATGACCCCAACCGCTCCATCCTGCTGCTGGAGGCAGGACCGGACTACCCTGAGTACGAGCACTACCCGGATGATCTCAAATACGGGTACAAGCCGGATGCCTCGACCCAGGGCGCACCCCACAACTGGACCTGGTGGGCCCAGGGCTCGGCGGAACAGACCGAGATGCTGCCGGCGCCGCGCGGCAAGGTTGTGGGCGGCACCAGCGCCATCAACGGCCAGGTGCTGCTGCGCGGCGTGCCCGAGGACTACGACGGCTGGGCTTCCGAGGGCAACGACGAGTGGTCGTTCATCAATGTCCTGCCCTATTTCCGCAAGATGGAAACGGACATGGACATCAGCGACGACTTCCACGGCTCCGAGGGGCCGATTCCGGTGCGCCGGTTCCCGCGCCAGGAATGGCTGCCATTCCAGCAGGCATTCGTCCAGTCCTGCATCGAGGCTGGTTACCCTGAAGACGCGGATATGAACAGTCCCGATTCGGGCGGCATCGGGCCGGTTCCGATGAATAACCCAGAAGGCGTTCGCATGAGCACCGCTCTCACTTTCCTGCGGGAGGTGCGCCATCGGCTCAACCTGACGGTTCGCGCCAACGTGGTCGTGCGGCGCATCCTGTTCGAGCATGGTTCGACAGGCTCACCACGAGCGGTTGGTGTGGAGGTGGAAAGCGGTGGCGAGGTGTACCAGGTGGAGGCGGACCAGATAGTGCTATCCGCCGGCGCCATGGCTTCGCCGCAATTGCTCATGCTGTCCGGCGTGGGTCCGGCGGACCACCTGCGGGAAATGGGCATCCCCGTGGTTCACGAACTTGCCGGCGTCGGTCAGAACCTGCGTGATCACCCGATCGTCGCCGTCATCTGCCAGGTGCGGGACGACCACGAGCAGGATCCTCTCGCGCCGCGCACCCAGACCGCCTTGCGATATACGGCCACCGGTTCGCCCGACCGCAACGACATGCAGATCATGGCGTCGTCTTTCTCGACTCCGATTGGCGGCGCCGACCCCTTCGAGGCCGGCGGCGTGCGCATCCAGTGCATCCTGGAGTTGGCCGATGGCGCGGGGGAGGTTCGCCTTTCCGCAAACGATCCTCACGTGCAACCGTCTCTCAACTACCGTTACCTGGAGCCGCAGCGCGACCGCGAGCGGCTGAGGGAGGCGGTGAGGATCAGCGTGGACCTGCTGAGACACAACGCTTTCGGCGCCATCGTTGATCATATTATCCAGCCTTCCGAGGAAGACCTGGCGTCGGACGATGCGCTGGACCGCTGGATGCGGCAGACCGTGTTCAACACCACCCACGCTTCGGGCACTTGCAAGATGGGGCCGTCCAGCGATCCCATGGCGGTGGTCGACCAGCATCTGAACATCCACGGCCTGGAGGGTATCAAAGTCGCAGACGCGTCGGTGATGCCCAACGTGATCCGCGCCAACACCAACTGCACCACCATCATGATCGGCGAACGGTGCGCCGATTGGGTCAAGATGGGGCAGTAGCCGCAGATCGTGACGCGCTTGCCGGACGCCCGCCCGTGGTCTGACGCGGCGGGCGTCTCGTTGCACCTCAGTCAAGGAGACGCCGAAGCCATGAAGTGGGAATACTGGGTTGACAAGATGCCCATCAGGTCGGGAGGGTTCTATGGAAACGGGCCGATGAACGTGGACGCCGTTGACGAGGCGTTCCTCAACGAACGCGGCGCCGCGGGCTGGGAACTGGTGTCTGCGATGCCGCTGTTCATCCCCCAAAATCCCACCGACTGTTTCGTGTATTACTACTGGAAACGGCCGTTGGCGAGTGACTGACCGACCACCCATCAGCGTGTCCTTGCGCCAACCGTCTCTGCTGGGCTTGGTCGAAGCAGTTTCCTTGACATCAAACAGGGCGATACGTAGTATTACGAGTATAGTTAACCGGATCGTTTAGTTCTTTCGTGAGCGATTGAACCGTCCTTTTTGGGAGGGACAAACATGACGAATCGCGAAGAAATCGCTTTGATGGGCCACCTGATGCGGCGAGCCGGGTTTGGTGGCACCCACGATGAATTGACGGAAAAAGCTGGGCGAGGGTATGAAGCCACGGTGGAAGACCTGCTCAACCCGGAGCAGTTCGAGCCCGTGGACGAGGAGTTGCTCTACCGGTTCATGCCTGGCTACGAGGGAGCCTTGGGTCCGCCGCTGAATCAGGCGGACTGGGTGTACCGCATGATCAACACCGAGCGGCCGCTGGAAGAGAAGATGGCCCTGTTCTGGCACCAGCTCTTTGCGACCGGCAATTCCAAGGTGGACAACCCGCCCGAGTTGACCCAGCAGATCGCCATGTTCCGCCGTGTCGGGTTGGGCAAGTTCCGCGACATTCTGATTGAACTGGCCCAGAACCCCGCAATGATCTTCTGGCTGGACAACAACGGCAACCACCGGGGGGCGATCAACGAGAACTGGGGTCGGGAGTTGCTCGAGCTGTTCTCGATGGGCGTCGGCAACTACTCCGAGGACGACATCAAGGAGGCCAGCCGCGCCTTTACGGGCTGGACCATCGGTCCCAAGATCCCCCGCAACCCGCTGGGCCGCTTCTACTGGAACTTCGAGTACCGTGCGGAGGACCACGACGACGGGGAGAAGACTTTCCTGGGGCACCGGGGGAACTTCAACGGGCAGGACATCATCAACCTGGTTGTCGATCAGCCGGCCACGGCCCGCTTCCTGTCCCGGCACCTCTACAATTTCTTCGTGGCGGACGAACCCCAGGTTCCCAGCTGGAACATCACACCGCCCAACGACCCGGACGCCATCGACCAGTTGGTGGCGGCCTACAACGAGTCGGACGGCGATATTCGCTTCATGCTGCGCGTGCTGTTCAACTCCGACTTCTTCAAGCAGGCCCGCTTCAGCCGGGTGAAGAGCCCCGCAGAGCTGGTGATCAGCACGGCGCGAATGGCGGGCAACTTCAGCCAGCCGCGCCCTGGGTTCAACTCCCTGGCGTTCGAGTGCGCCTACCAGGGCCAAGAGTTGCTGAACCCGCCCAGCGTAGAGAGCTGGCACACGGGAAGCGAGTGGATTGACGGCGGGGCGCTGGTGCGACGCGTGAACTTCGCCGCCGGCCTGCTGGGCGACGTGTCGCTCCCTGGCGTCCGCTCTATGGTGGACGCCCTTCGGGAGCGCGGGAATCTGGGGCCCGACGAGCTCGTCGAAGCCTGTCTCGAACTCGTGGGTCCGCTGGAAGTCAGCGAGGGCACACGGGAAGAATTGCTGGAACAGGCCCGCAGCGATGGCGGACTGCGCTGGGATACCGCCGAGGACTGCGCCGCATCAGAAAAACGGATCGGCGTGATGCTGGCCCTGATCGCCGCGTCGCGTGATTTTCAATTCGCATAGACCGCTACCATCGGCAATTGGCCGGGGCGGGCGACTGACCTGCCGCCCCGCGACACACGGAGGAAAGACATGACGGCTACGACGAAAGATCCGGTGGTGGTGGTTCTGCAGATGACCGGAGCCAACGACTATCTGAACACGGTCATCCCCTTTACCAACGGGCACTACCACGACGCCCGGCCCAAGGTTGGCATTGCGGCGGACAAGGTCATTCCCATCAATGATGAGCTGGGGTTCAACCCGCAGATGGGACGCATCAAGACGCTGTGGGATGAGGGCAAGGTCGCCATCATCCACGGCATCGGCTACGAGAACTCCCCGCGGTCCCATTTCCGCTCCATGGACATCTGGCACACCTGCGAGCCGGATATCGTCGGAACCGAAGGCTGGGCGGGTCGCGTCATCCGCGACTTGGACCCCCGCGGCGAAAACGTGCTCAAGGGGGTCAACTTCGGGCAGGGCTTGCCCCGGGCATTGGCGCTGCGCGGAACGCCGGTAACGTCGGTGTCGAGCCTGGAGTCCTACGGCGTGCTGTCCAGCGTGCCGGTGGAAGCGGAGCGCGATCAGCTTCTGGACCGGTTCGCCCGAATGTACTCTCCCACCGTCGGAACCGGTCCCGTGATGGACTATCTGGGGCAGACCGGACGCGACGCCCTCAAGGGAGCCGACATCATCAGGTCCGCGCCGGAGCAGTACTCGTCCACCGTCGAGTATGCGGATACCCCCATCGCCAAATACCTGCGGGACATTGCCCAGGTCTATCTGGCCGACCTTGGCACCCAGTTGTTCTACACGCAGCACGGCAGTTTCGACTCCCACTTCAACCAGCCGCCAATGCACACGAAGCTTTGGACCGACATGTCCAGCGCCATTGGTGACTTCTTCGACGACCTGGCCGAGCACGATGCCGGTGACAACCTGATCATGGTGCTGTTCACCGAGTTCGGCCGTCGCGTCAAAGACAACGGGACCGGGACAGACCACGGGGCGGGCGGCGCGGCCTTCGTGATTGGCAACCAGGTGAAGGGCGGCCATTACAGCGCCTATCCGTCGCTGCGGCCCGAGGATCTCACCCAGGGCGACCTTGAGCCCAACTACGACTTCCGCGGGCTCTACGCCACCGTCATCGAGAAGTGGCTGGGTCTGGATTCGGTGCCCATCGTGGGCGGTAACTTCGAGCAGTTGGACTTCGTGTAGGGCGGACCTGGGTTCCGGCTTTCGCCGGAACGACGGTTAAGGGAAGAGGTCGGTTGGACGAAGGAGGTCTATCATGCTTACCACAGTGGCCGCCGGGCGGGTTTTCGACTACAGCTACTGCATCGGCATGTACGGCATGTCGGGGCAGGGATTCTGGTCGCCGCAGGACTTTGCCCTGGCGGGCGACACGATGTACGTGCTCAGTCGGGGCGCCGAGGAGTTGGGCCAACGGGTCAGCCGCGTGACTTTGGATCACCAGTTCCTCGGGCAGTTCGGCGCTTTCGGACGGGGAGACGGGCAGTTCGTCTGGCCCCGCTCCATCGCCCTGGATGGCGATGGCAACGTTTATGCGTCCGACGACTTCCTCAATCGCGTGTCGGTATTCGATCCCGAGGGGACGTTCCTGTCCTGCTGGGGCGAAAGCGGGGACGACAAGGGGCAGTTGAACGGGCCGTGCGGCATCGCATTCGATGGCGACGGCAACGTTCTGATAGTCGACAGCATGAACAACCGCGTCCAGAGGTTCACCTCAGACGGCAAGTTCCTGGGCAAGTTTGGCCATCAAGGTGATGGCGAGGGAGAGTTCAATCTGCCCTGGGGAATCTGCCTGGACGACGCCGGCAGCGTCTACATCGCCGACTGGAAGAACAACCGGGTGCAGAAGTTCGACGCCGACGGCAACTTCCTGCTGTCGTTCGAGGCGTCGCCGACATCCGGAGTGGGCGACCTGCACGGCCCGACGGGCGTCGCGGTCGACTCCGAGGGCGACGTGTACGTTACCGACTGGGGCAACCACCGCCTCCAGGTGTACGCACCCGACGGCCGATTCATCGCGACACTGGTCGGCGATGCGCAGCAGCCTTCCCCGTGGACGCAGACTTACATCGACGCCAACCCCGACATCATCAAGGCCCGACGCCGGGTTGACCTGGAGCCGGAGTGGCGGTTCCGCCGGCCGGTATCGGTGCGGGTGGACGATAATGACCGCATCTTCGTGCTGGAAGCCAACCGGCATCGTGTCCAGGTTTACGACAAGGTCAAGGACTACGAGGAGCACCCGCTGAACCTGTAGTCGATTCCGACAGGCCGGTTTCTACCCAGGGGCGGATGATTATTCGCCCCTGCTGTTTTCGCCATCGCCGTTGGCATTGCGGCCGTTGGCGCGGTTGATCGCGATTTCGCTTAACTCCATGACGCGAGCAGTCAGTTCGGCGCTGCGCTGTTGCTCCGCACGCAACATGGCCATGATTTCCTCACGTTCCGCTTGCTGCGTGCGCCGCGCCTCTTCCCGCTCCTGGTTGCGGGCCCGTTCCGCTCTCCAGTTGCTGATCGACTGTAAGATCGAAAGGATCATGCTGAAACCCGCCTAAGCCAGTCGCCGTCGCTTCATGAGCCGGGATCGGGATTGATGGTCATTCCCTGGTGTGGTTTTCTTCACCGTCATTGGCGTCGCGGCCGTTGGCACGATTACTTGACGGTTCGGTCAACTCCAGAACCTGAGCCGTCAGCGCTGCGTTCCGCTCCCGCTCCTCTCGCAGCAACGCCAGCAACTCTTCCCGCTCTTGGTTGCGCGCCTTTTCCGCCTCCTGATTGCGGAGGAATTGCCAGATCGTGAAAATCATATCGAACCCTCCGAAAAATCCCATTGCCGCTACGGCCGCAGCCGTGTTGATGATTGCCGCCGTAACCAGGTCGGAAAGCATCCGGTCATCCACATTATATGCCCAAACCGTGACGGTCAGCGCTCCGACTGCCGCGGTTAGACTCGCAGTAACGTAGATGGCGGCGGCGAGAAAGAAAAGACTGTTCATACCGGCATCTTCGGATCATCCGAACTGGCCCGTCGCATCTCTGGGGCGATGGAATGAGTATAAGAGGGGCGGCACGTTCGGCGCCGTACATCGGTGTCAGCAGTTTTACAACCCCCAGCCGGACCTTCGTTAACCGCTCTGCGATATAATGCCGCCGGTAAGGTTCCACTGGCGACGCCACAGGCGGAGGTTCCCCATGACACAGCAAGCAACCAGGATCGACGTTGACCGCACGGCCGTTTTGATCATGGACTTCCAGCAGCGCATCATCTCGAACGTCGCCACCGAGCCCGTGGCCGTGGTGGAAAACGCGGCGAAAGCTCTGGCTGGCGCCCGCGCCGCCGGCATCCCCGTCATTTACGTGGTGCATCGCGGCGGTCCCTTTGCCGAATACGCCCCTGATGTGGAACTCCATGAAGGTGTCGCTCCCACCGAGGGCGAATTGGTGATCACCAAGGTCCGCCCGGGCCCGTTCTCAACGACCGCGCTGGACGTGACCCTGCGCGAGATGGGACGCGACAACCTGGTGATCATGGGCGTGGCGACCAGCGGATGCGTGCTGTCATCGGTGCGCTGGGCGGTGGACATAAACTACAGCTTCATCGTACTTTCCGACGCCTGTTCCGACGGGGATCCGGAGGTGCATCGCGTGCTCACGGAGAAAGTCTATCCGCGTCAGGGCACGGTGATGACCACCGACGAGTTTCTGGATGCGTTGTAGGGGTGGATGGCGTTTTCTCGCAGATCCACGACTGGAGGCAAGTATGGTCAAGGTAGTATGTTGGAACATCGGCAGGCGCCGTGCCGCCCTGGGGGAATTGGTAGAGATGGGCGCGGACGTAGCATTGCTCCAAGAAGTCGGCGTAGGCGGGTGGAAATGGTTGGCTGAAGTGGGCAACGGCGTAGCCGTCACTCCCTATGAACCGTGGTTGCCCTGGCCGCGAGGTACATATGACAGGTGGCCGTTAGTGGTTCAGTTGTCCGACCGGGTTCGTCTGGAATGGTTCGAGTATTGTTTTCCCATCAATTGGCCGTCAGCCCAACGATTTGAGGTCAGCGGGATTGGCACAATCGCCGTAGCCCATGTTGTGCCGATGGCCGGCGAAGACCCGTTTTTCGCGGTTTCCATGTACGCGCGGTGGCGCCCACCACATCCAACGGTTGGCGATGCCAACTGGATTCACGCGGACGCTGCGGCGCACCGTATTATCTCCGACCTTTCAGTGTTCACGAGCCCCCGGAAGGGTGCAACTCACCGCATCCTGGCCGGGGGTGATCTGAACTTGGGTTTCCCTGTTGACGTGCAGAAATCTCCACGGTCGCAAACCGTGCTGTCAAGGATGAATGCCTTGGGGCTAGAGTACTTGGGTCCTTCTACACCCAGCGGGGAGACAGTGCCCACGCTGCGGATTGGCAAGCAGGGACCGTCTGAGGCGACGACACAGATGGACCATGTGTTCGCGTCGCGCGGCCTGCACGATAAGTTACTGGTACGTGCGATGAACGGCATCGACGAATGGGGTCCCAGCGACCATTGCAGGATATTGGTGGAGACCCAAAACAATTGACGCGAGACGGCTAGTGGGACCAGGGTTAGCGTCCAATCCGCCGTTGCCGAATGACAACGCGCCGTCAACAACCCATCGAATTCCAAGGAGCGTCCGCATGAAATACGACGTCATCGTGATCGGAGCCGGTTCTGCCGGCGGCACCATGGCAACCCGCCTGTCCGAGGACCCCTCCCGCTCCGTGCTTCTGCTGGAGGCGGGGCCAGATTATCCTGACCTGGAGCAGACGCCGGACGACCTGAAGTTTGGGTACGCGCCCCGGGCTTCTGAAATGGGCGCGCCGCATAACTGGTCCTTTGTCGGCACCGGCACACCCCTGCAAACCGAGCCGGTGAACGTCCCGCGCGGGCGCGTGGTTGGCGGCACCAGCGCCATCAACGGCCAAGTGTTCCTGCGCGGCGTGCCCGAGGACTACGACCGCTGGGCTTCCTGGGGCAACGACGAGTGGAGCTACATCAACGTGCTCCCCTACTTCCGCAGGCAGGAAACCGATACAGATATCACCGACGACTTCCACGGCTTCGACGGACCCATACCGGTACGACGTCACCGCCGGGAGAACTGGCTGCCCCTCCAGGAAGCGTTTGTGCAAGCCTGCACGGACGTCGGGTACGCCGAGGTCTACGACCACAACCATCCCGACTCCACGGGCGTTGGTCCGTTCCCGATGAACAACCCCAACGGGGTGCGGATGAGTACCGCGCTGACCTACGTGAACCCCAACCGCCATCGCCTGAACCTGACGATCCGTGCCAACGTCCGCGTGCACCGGATCCTCTTTGAAGGGCAACGGGCCGTTGGCGTTCAGGTTGAAAGCGGCGGCGAGACATTCCAAATCGAGGGCGAGCAGATCGCCCTGTGCGCCGGGGCCATCGCGTCGCCCCAGCTATTGATGCTGTCCGGCGTCGGGCCGGCAGAAGAACTGCGCAGCCTGGGCATACCGGTGGTCAAGGATTTGCCGGGGGTGGGCAAGAACCTCCGCGACCATCCCCTGGTGCCGGTGCGGGTCAAAGTCAAGGACGATTTTCCGCTGGATCCGGATGCGCCGCGCATCCAGACGGTGCTGCGTTACACCGCCAGTGGTTCCGATGCGCGGAACGACATGCAGATTTTCCCTTCGTCGTTCTCCACGCCGCTGGGCGGGGATCCCTACGACAATGAGGGCATCCGCGTAACCTGCATGATGGAACTGGCCGAGAGCGCCGGCGAGCTGACCCTGCAATCCACCGACCCCGACGTGCAGCCCCACATCGACTGCCGCTATCTCGAGGCGGACTGGGACCGGGAGCGCATGCGGGAGGCCGTCCGCATCGTCCTGCGTCTCATGGATCATGAGCAGTTCGCGGGCATCTATGACGGGCTGATCTCGCCCACGGAGGCCGACCTGGTGTCCGACGACGCGCTGGACAACTGGATGCTGCGCGAGGTTTGTATCGGCCAGCACCTGTCCGGCACCTGCAAGATGGGACCCGACGCTGATCCGATGGCGGTCGTCGACCAGCACTGCCGCGTCCACGGGATCGAGTCCCTGCGGGTTGCCGACGCTTCGGTGATGCCCGACGTCATACGAGCCAACACCAACTGCACGACCATTATGATCGGCGAACGCGTCGCCGAGTGGATAAGGTCCGGCCGGTAGAGGTTTCGACCTAAATCAGCCGACGGCGTCCGTTGTTCCGCACTAGACGATTTCCGGCTCGACTGGCCTACAGCCCGCGAGCCCTATCGGGAGACCTGTTCGGCGGGGTGACCACCGCCGCGACGGTGCTCCCGATGGCGCTGGCTTACGGGGTGGCCACGGGGCTGGGACCGGTAGCCGGCATGTACGGCGCGATCGCCGTTGGGTTCTGCGCGTCGGTGTTCGGCGGAACGCCGGCCCGCATCGCATACTCGACCGCTGCCATGACGGTGGCGATGATGATCGTGCTCACGCAGCACGCGGAGACTCCATCGGAGGCGTTCACCATCGTAATGCTGGCCGGCGTAATCCAGATTGCGTTGGGGTTGCTGCGGGTTGGCCGGTTTATCAACTACACGCCGTATTCTATGATCGCCGGATTCACCTCCGGCATCGGCCTCATCATCATAATCATCCAGACGCTGCCCTTCCTGGGCGCCGCTCCTGCGCCTGGTGGTCTGATTGGCATCATCCGCGCCTGGCCGGAGGCTGTGGTTGGTCTGAATTTGCACGCCGTCATTGTGGGAGCGGTGTGTCTGGCGATCTGCGTGTTCTGGCCGCGCCGGTTGGGACGGTTCGTGCCGGGGCCGCTGTTGGCCCTGATCGTCGGAACAGCCATGGCGGCACTGTGGCTGCGGGAGGCACCCACTATCGGGCGGCTGCCGCAGGGCTTGCCCGAACTCTACCTGCCGAACCTGGCGCCGGATCTGCTGCTGTCGGCCTTGCAACCGGCGCTGACGCTGGCCCTGATCAGTTCCGTGAACAGCCTGGTGGCTTCCCTGCTGGCCGACACTCTCACGCGCACCCGCCACAAACCCAATCGTGAGCTGTTCGGGCAGGGCATCGCCAACGTGTGCGCGGGAGTGCTGGGCGCGTTGCCCGGCGCCGGGGCGCCGTCGGGTACCACCGTGAACGTACGGGCCGGGGGAACCACTCCGGTCTCCGGCGTCACGTGCGCGGCGGTTCTGCTGGCCCTGGTGCTGGGTCTGGGATGGATTGCGGAGCCGATACCGGTGGCCGCCTTGTCCGGCATCCTGATCAAGGTCGGTTGGGACATCATTGATTGGAGGCTCATCACTCGCATTCGTCACGTCCAGCGGGAGTACTTGCTGGTCATGCTGCTCACGCTGGTTATTACGGTGTTCGTTGACCTGATCACGGCGATTGCCATCGGGCTGATCGTGGCCGGATTCGCCCGGGCGCGGGCACAGGAACAGCGCGAGCTGGGCAGGGTGATCTCGGTACCCCTGCTGGAACGCGGGTTTTTCGACGATAGTTCCAGCGATGAGGACGTCGACCAATTCCAGGCGCGGGTCGGTCTGGTAGATCTGCGCGGCGAGTTTTCCTTCGCCTCGGCCAACGAGTTGGCCTGGATGGTCGGCGCGGATATTCGGCAGCACGAGGTCGTGATCTTTGATTTCTCCAATACCGTGCACATGGACGATAGCGCGGCCCTGATCATCGAAAGGCTGGTCGATGCGGCCACGGCCGCCAAGACTGAATGCATAGTGCTTAACCTTTCCGGTTCCGTGGAAGCGACCCTGCGGTCGCTGAACGTGTTCCGCCGGCTTCCCGAAGGGCGGTTCGTTGACGATTTGGACGCCGCCAGGGGACTCGCCGGGGAACTGCTCGGCGATAGAGCCCGGTAACGGGGGATCAGCCCGAATCGCGCTCCCACTGCCGGCCCGTTCTGATAAACTCCGACACACCAACGGTGCTGATCTTTGAGATCGTTCGCAGCGCTGCCGCAAAGGAGCAAGGTAATGTCCGTAGGAATAATCGTCCCCCTGCCAGCCTATACCCTTGACCCGGCGTTCATCGCCAAAAAGGCGGAGGAGTTGGGCTTCGAGTCCATCTGGTATCACGAACATCCCATTCTGCCGGTACACAGCGAGAGTCCTTTCCCGGCCACCGGCGGCGAGATACCGTGGACCTACCGCCACTTCTCTGATCCGTACATGTCCCTGGCCATGGCCGCGGCGGTGACCGACAGGATCAAGCTGTGCACCGGAATTACCCTGGTTCCGGAGCGCAACCCTTTGATCCTCGCCAAGCAGATTTCGGTGCTGGACCGCCACAGCAACGGCCGATTCGTCTTCGGCATCGGCGCCGGCTGGAACCGGGAGGAGACCGAGATGATGGGCGGTGACTTCGACCACCGCTGGACCCAGACCGAAGAGGCGGTTGGCGCCCTGAAGGCCCTATGGACCGAGGACCAGGCCGAGTTCCACGGGCGGTACTACAACTTCCCGCCGGTGTACATGTACCCCAAGCCGGCGCAGGTGCCCCATCCGCCCATCCTGCTGGGCGGGAACGCCCGCAACGTCCTCCGCCGGGTGGTGCGCTATGGCGACGGATGGCTGCCCAACCGGGCGAATCCCGGCCAGATTGAAGACAGCCGCAAGCAACTGGACACCCTGGCCGCCGAGAGGGGACGGGATCCGGAGGCGATTACCATCTCGGTTTTCGGGCAGGCTCCGGATACCACCCGCCAGACCGTTGACGACTTCCTGAACGCCGGCGCGCTGCGGGTCTGCGTGTGGCCAAACCACTACGATTCCGAGGAAGAGATGGGGCAGCAGCTGGAGCGCATGGCGGAAACCCTGCTGCGGTAGTCTGCCTATCGTGTTGAGTTGAACGGTACATGCACGTGAACAGGAGGCAGTGACAATGGCGACTTATGTGTATGTTGCAGCGCAGGACGACAACAAGGTGTCGATCTTTACCATGGACGAAGCCAGCGGAGCCCTGACCATTGCCGGCGAGGAGGAGGTAACGGGAGGACCGTCCCTGCTGGCCATCAGCCCGGACCGGCAAACCCTGTATGCGGGACACCGGGAGGTCCCGGAGATCACCAGCCACAGCATCAACCAGCAGACGGGCGAGTTGACCCAGACCGGATCGGTGACCCCTCCGGGCCAGCCGTCATATTTGGCTACCGACCGCACCGGCCGGTACCTGCTGTCGTCCTACTACGCCGACGGCAAGGCTGCTGTGCACCCGCTGGGCGAGGATGGAAGCTTGGGCGGGGCGGCAACCTCGGTGGTGGACACCGATACCGGCGCCCATGCCATGATGACTGACCGGTCCAACCGCTTCGCGTATGTTCCGCACATCGCTCGCGTGCAGGACAATGTCCTTGAACCGCCCAAGAATATCCCCGGACCGAACATCATCTACCAGTTCCGGTTCGACCCCGCCACGGGCTCATTGACGGCCAACGAGCCCGCCACGCTGGACCAGGCCGACATGATCGGTCCTCGGCACCTCACCTACCATCCCAGCCTGGACCTGGTCTACTTCTCCAACGAGCAGGGGTGCAGCGTGTCCTCGTATCAAATCGATGGGGAAGGCCGGCTGTCGCTGTTCGAAACCGTCTCGACGTTGCCGGCCGGGGTTACGGAGCGGAACACCTGCTCGCAGATCCAGTTCTCGCCGGACGGGAGCCTGCTGTTTGTGCCCAACCGCGGACACAACAGCATCGCCAGTTTCACGGTTGATGCGGAAGGTCGCCTGACGCCGGCGGACCATGCCGCCACCGAGCCGGTCCCCAGCGCGTTCTCCCTCGACCCGTCCGGCCGTTACGTGTTCGCCGCCGGATCGGCCACGGGACAGTTGGCCTCGTACAGCGTTGACGGAAGCACCGGACAGTTGACTCCCCTGGGAACGTACTCAGTGGGCGAACGGCCGATGTGGGTGCTGACCGCAACGCTGGGGGATTAGCCACCTGCCCGGGTAACCGCCGCCGTCAGCTTCCCCGCAGGCGGCGGTTTTCTTCCCGCAGGCGGGCGTTTTCCTGCTCTGGGTGCTCGTATTCCCGTCCGGTCTCCCGGTCGTGGATGGTGAACAGCTCGTTCCCCTGGTAGCGGAAATTCAGGTTGAGCAGGGGGCTGGTGGAGCCTACGACGTCGCCATCGTAGCGCAGCAGGGGCAGGCGTTGATACTGCCCGCTTACGAGCTGTTCGCCGATAACCGCCTGCCCGAACATCTCGCCGCCGGTGGGGTCGAAACGCCAGTACTCCGGGACACCCAGCATCTCGTAGATATCACGCTTGCGACCCGAATCAATGCGATGAGTGCTGGACGAGGCGATTTCAACCACCACGTCCGGGGGCCTGCTGTTCTGTATCGGGTCGTAACCGACGCGGCGCCAAATGGCGTCGGTGTCCACGTTCAGGGCGATTAGGATGTCAGGGCGCACGTTGGGAAACCGGTGGGTAACCGGGTCCCGCTCGCCGTAGTAAATCGGGATTTCGCTGCCGATCAGGATGTCCGGATGGTGGGGATAGTGGTAGCCGGGGATAAGGGCAGAGCACAGTTTGACGATCAGGTCAAGTTCAACCGGGCGTTGCTGCATATCCTTTTCTTCTTTTTCCAGATGAGGGTATGGCTCCCACTGTTCCGTGGTTGGCGCGGTTTTGGCCTGTGGGGTGGTCATGCGGCGCTCCGGTCGGCGTCCTGCGCCGTGCCTGGGGTGTTGTTGATTGTACTCGATTGCAGGGGGCCACTGCCGGGATGTTTTCCATTGGGTTACTATGTGAGTGGAGCCAACACCACATAGGGAGGTTGCATTATGCGACTGGAAGGAAGAGTTGCCCTGATCAGCGGCGGCGCTCGAGGGCAGGGCGCCGCTGAGGCCAGGCTGTTTGCGCAGGAAGGCGCCGCCGTGGTCATCGGCGACATTCTCGACGATGATGGGATGAAACTGGAGGCGGAGATCCGCGAGCTGGGAGGCCAGGCTACCTACGTGCACCTGGACGTGACGGACGCGGACCAGTGGGCCGACGCGGTAACTGAAGCAGTGAACCGCTACGGCAAGCTGGACATCCTGGTCAACAACGCCGGGGTGGGCGGCACCAGCATCGGCGGCGTCAACGCGCCCCGAATCCACGAAGCGCCGACGGAGGTTTGGGACCAGATCATGGACGTAAACGGCAAGGGCGTCTTCCTGGGCACCCGGGCCGCGATACCGGCGATGCGCACGGCTGGAGGCGGGTCCATAATCAACATCTCGTCCATCGCGGGCATTATCGCGACCAGGCCAGGCTCCGGAGCGGGGTCGGCGTACGCCAGTTCCAAGGGCGCCGTGCGCCTGCTGACCAAGTCCACGGCCGTCCAGTATGCTGGCGAAAACATCCGGTGCAACTCGGTCCACCCGGGTTTTATCGACACGGCAATGACCGCGCGGACGATGTCCGACCCGGAGCAGCGCCAGCTACGTGTCGATGCCACTCCCATCGGCCGCATCGGGACCGTGGACGACATTGCTTTCGGAGTGCTGTTCCTGGCCTCGGAGGAATCATCCTTCATGACCGGCAGCGAGTTGGTGATCGACGGAGGCTATACGGCCCAATAGAGAGTCTCTACTTCGCGGGATGGGGCATACCGTCCTCCGGCGCCCCGGGTTGCGCAGCCCGGCCGTGCTGCCATCCGGCAGCAAAACGGGCACCAGTCGATTGGTTGCTTCAGGTTCGGGATCGCCGCTGGATATCCCCGGCGGGTCGACGCGCGGCGGCACAAGGTTGGCCCGCCACGGACCCTATCGGTTTCGCTCGATCACGCCGCAGGCGATCCGTGCCCCGGTATCGCCTTCAGCAACGCCGTAATGCTGGGGAAGTTCGTGGATCACGATGGCCGCGCCGTCGGCGTCAAATATTGAGTGGTCGTGGCCCGCTCGGAGGGTGAACCCGTCGGTTACGAAATCGGCCCGGGCGGAGCCATCGGCATGGGCGTAGATGTTGGGCAAGTCGCCGCCGTGCTCTCCGTGAACCGGGTCGCGTTTCCAGTTGGGGTGGACGAAGCCGGCCCGGGAAGGCATGGCCTCGAGGTGGTCTCCGGCCGCGGCAAAATCGGGAGAACAGCTACCTACAGCGTGGACGGCGACCGCGTGACCGCCGGGGGCAAATCCGCTCACGTCCAAGGCGACCACCACGACGTCTTGCTGTTGCTGGAACCTGACCGTCCCCATTGCCTCGCCGGACTGGGATGCCATGGACGCGGTAGCCGAAAGGTTGGCGTGAGTCGACGCAGCTCGATTGGTCAGCAGGAATATTAGCACCAGGATCGCGACAATCGCCGCGGCAATGAACGCCACGATTATCCCGGTGGTGACACTGCGACTCATTGACGTCCTCCGTTGGCACGAATATATGCCGCGACAATATTAACCCTAATCGACAGCACCGGGCGCAGTTATTGTAGCGATTTGGGCGAAAATACAAAAATCTGGGGGCTCCGGAAAGCCCCCAGGTTGTAAACCGGAGGTTCGTGGCGTGGGTCAGCGCAGCATTTGGGCCAACTGGTCCGCGTTGGCGCGCATCATGCCGATGTAGTCCGGATATTCGTCGTCGGGCAGCGAGCGGATGATCCCGACCTGGATGCCGGTGTCCCGGGCGACCTGTTTCAGGGCGTCGTCGGAGAATTGGGTCTCCGCAAAGACGGCGGGCAGGCCGCGGTGTTCCACCAGTTCCAGGACGTTGGCGATGTCATCGGGGGAAACGTCTCCGCCGTGGCCGCCGACGAAGGCCTGGACCTCCACGTCGTAGCGCGTGCCGAAGTAGCCGAAGGCGTCGTGGAAGGTCACCATCACTCGGCGTTCGGCGGGTATCGAAGCCACGGCGTCGGCGATGTAGGCGTCCAAAGCCTCCAGTTCTTCGATGTATGCCGCGGCGTTGTCCATGTAGGTTGCGGCGTTGTCCGGGTCGGCTTCGACCAACCCGTTGGTGATCTGGTTGACGTAATGGACGACCATGCGGGGGTTCTGCCAGAAGTGGGGGTCGCCGGCGCCGTGATCATGGCCGTGGTCGTCGTCGTGATCATCGTGTCCCTCTTCGGGATGGTCCCCCTCGCCGAGGATACCGACAAAGGCGATCTTGGTGGGGGTGCCGGCGATTTCCCAGTGGCCGACTTCCTCGAGGTCGTGGGCGTCCAGGGCGAGGACTTCGCCGGCGGCGGAGTCGGTGATGAAGATGCGGCCTGGAGCGGTGGCCACGTGGGGTCGGGCCCAGAAGCCGGGATCGATCTCATCGCCGAGCGCGTCGGATGATGATGCCAGCAGGTCGAGGTCATGGGCCTCGTAAAGGCGGACCTCGCCGTCGCTCATGACCACGATGAGCAACTCGCCGTCGTGGCTGAGGGCGACCTGGATGGGTCGCAGGTCTTCGCTGGCCGCGATCAACTGCTCCATTGAGCCCTCTTCGGGTTCGACGACGTACAGGCCAACCGCGGAACCCAGGGCGAAGAAGTGGTCGAGGCCGTCGTATCCCCAGACCGACGTGAGGCGGAAGTCGTCGGGTGAACCGGCGGGAGCGGAGATGAAAGCGTCCTCGTAATGGCCATCGTGGGCTTCCACCATGAGGACGCCGCCGGTGCAGCCGAAGACGGCCATGTGGCCGTTGCCGGCGTCGCCGTGGAGGTCGGGACAGCCTTCGGCGCGGTGCAGAGAGTTGCCTTGCAGGTCCCAGATTTCGGCGCCGATGGGGAGCCGATATTCTTCAGGGTTCTGGGCATAGTCCGGGTGCTGAAGTGACACGGCGAACAGGTCGTCTTCCAGAGGGATGACGGCGCCGTGTTGGGCGCCGGCGTTCATCGTGATCGGCACATAGGAAGAGCCCTCTTCCTCCAACTCGTGCTCGTTGATCAGGGCAAAGTCGCCGGAGCCGTCGTAGTACACGGTGGCCCACTCGCCGCCGACGTACATGTGGACGGGACGGTCGCCCGCGAGGTCGATACCCAGGAGGCTGACGTCTCTTTCAATGAGGTCGAAGTGATCGCCGTGCTCTTCGAGATACATACCGCCGTCGATGATGTTGACGGCGTTGGCGTCGCTGGAGACGGCGATGGCGAAACGTCCGCTCTTGGTGGGATAGATGCGGCCGGCGCGGGAGCCGAGGTTGAACTCGTCCTGGTGGACGTGGCCGGTTTCCAGGTCGATGACGGAGAGGGCGCCGGTTTCGCCGTCGCCGATGAGGAGGCGGCCGGCGAGTTCAGCGTCGTGATCGTCGTCGTGGTCATCGTGCCCTTCGGGGAAGGGCAATTCAACGAGTTCCTGGGGTTCCAGGCCGTCGGATGCGACCACCCGAACGGCGTCGTTGGAAGCGGCGTTTTCGAACAGGTCCTCGACCTGCGAGGCAAGGCCGGCGCCGTTGCTGACGATGAGGTCGGCCTCGGCGATGCGCACGCTGTCAGCGGGAGTGCTCTGCCAGGTGTGGACGTCGGAACCTGAGGCGACCAAGCTATGCACCTGCACCAGATCGCCACCGACCTGACGCACCAGGTCGGCGAGGACGACGTTGCCGGCCACGGCCATCAGGGGCGCGGCGGGCTGGGGGTCATTGGCCGGAGAGGTGCCAGAGGCGGTAGAGGCCGCCGGGGCGGCCGGGGCACCGGGTGCGGCGGTTGGCTGGGAAGCTGAGGCGGCAGGTGCGGCGGCGGGGGCGGAACCTGCGGCGGTCGAAGCACCGGACGGAGGGAGGTCCGGTTCTTCGCCCCCGCAGGCCGTCAGCAGCAGCGCAAATGCCGCCAGCGCGATAAACAGCGCCAGGGCTGGCCGCAGCGGGAATATCTGGGCAGAGGCGAGAGGTGATCTGAAAGGTGGGTTCATCGGTTTTCTCCGTAGCCTTCGGTATCAATTGTCTACTTAATCAATACGGAGTATCATTTGAACGCATCAATGACACCAAGTATCATTTGAACGTGTCAAAAGATATAGCGTATCAATTAACGGGTATAAAAGATGTGGAGTATCAATCAGGTTGCCGCAGCAAAATGGGAACTGATCAGTCTGCGGCGCATTCGCCGCAGCGGCCGTATACTTCCAGCCAGTGGCCGCTCATTTTGAACCCGGCGGCTGCGGCGGCTTCCCTGAGCAGATCCTCTACGTCACATCCTTCCAAATCTGCCGATACTCCGCAGACGGCGCACAAGAGGTGATGGTGGTGCCCCTGGTGACTGAGCTGGTAGCGCAGTTCGTGATCTTCCAGCAGAACCCGGCACACCTGATCGGTTTCCACCAACAGGCGCAGTCCACGGTACACGGTAGCCCGGCCTACACAGGGCAAGGCGGAGCAGAGCTCTTCGGCGGTGAAAGGCCGGCCCTGCGCTGCGACGGCGCTGATGACCAAACGCCGGGGCTCGGTATCCCGATAACCCATGTCGCTCAATTGAGCGATGATGTCGTCCACCACCGCTGCGGAGCGGGGTCGCGGGTGCTCGTGTCCGGAATGTTTGGGTGTGGTTGCGACCATAATGATACTCCGTCTCGAAGGTTAGCATCGCACATTGGGCGTGTCAATCATCGGACAGGGCTGGTCTGACGTTAGAACGGGATTGTGGCGCCAGCGGCGGACAGGCGATGACCGCTGCTGGCGCGGTACTTCAGAATAATGTGGCTATCGACTTCCTCCGAAGGTTCAGGGTGTGCAGGCGATGTGGTTAGTAATGTTGACCAGGTTCCGAGCGGTTATCAGCCCTACGGCCGGAGGATTTGCGCTGGGGTTTTTTGCTCTCATTGTCCATGTACTGGGGCACGGGCCCAAGGCATGGCGGGCTGTGGCGGGCCCGGTGGCCGAGGAGATTACACCGGTTAGAGTGGCCGGGGGGTGAATTTGCATGGATGGACAGGATGGAGAGGATTATTGACGGGGATCGCCGCCCCCGCGTCGGAGTGCGGCGTGGCGTTGCTGCGCTCGCAAAAACAAAGCGGGCAGGCGTTTGGGGCTGGAGGGGCAACCTTGACGCTCACGTGCTGCCGGGCGTATATTCTCGCCATCATCTCTGCGGGAGCCTGTTATGCCTATTTACGAGTACGCCTGCACGACCTGCGGCCACAAGTTCGAAAAGTTGCAGCCCATGTCCGCCACGGGCGCGGATTGCCCCCATTGCGAGCAGCCGGCCAAGCGCGCCATCTCCGTTTTCGCGGCGGTCAGCAAAGGCGACAGCTTTGCCAGCGACATGTCCGACCTCGGCGGTTCGCCGATGCCTGCGCCCATAGGCGGCGGGCACTCACACGGAGGTTTCTGCGGCTGCGGTCACTGACAAATTGCAACGCTAGGCGAAAAATTTGAGGGCGGGTGCAAAACCCGCCCTCGTTCGTTTGCGCTGAGCGTGGGGATCCGGGTTTAGTCAGCCGCCAACGCCAGCCGCTGCATCTCCGCGGCGGCTTCGTCCGCCGTATCGGCCCAGGCCGCGCGCGCCTGTGCCATCAGTTGACGCGATGCGTCGGGGTTGCCCTGAACTGCTTCGGCTTCGAGCCGGCCCATCCAGTAGGTGTCCCGCACCGAGGAGCGCCGGGACAGCCGTTCGTCGAGCATGGCCTTGGCATCGTCGTAGCGGCCGGCGCGGATATAAGTCTCGAGCAGGGTGTCCTCGAACACCTCGCGCTGGGCGTGGCTACCGCCGATGCGGGCGAACATGGGATAGGTGGGACCCATAAGATCGGCGGCCTCATCGTAGTCTCCGGCCGCAAAGGCTGCCGCGCCCAAAGCGATGGGCAGCACCATCTCGCGGGACAAGTCGTCGCCTTTCTCGCCCTGGGCCTTTACCCGGTCGACGAACTTTTGGGTAGACTCCGCGTCCCCGGCGCCGGCGAAGGCCAGCGCGGCGTGACAATCGCGGAAAGCCGGTCCCGGAGTTTCGGCAGCCGGCAGAGCCATGTCGCGCACTTCGTTCCAGGGCTTACCCGGCTCTTCGCCGGAATAGATCTGCAAGCGCCACATCAACGAGGCCGCGTCCTGCAAGTTCGCCAGGTTCCGCGCCTGGACGCCGGGGCGGATGTGGGTTTCGTAGAGGTCAAGGGCCTGTTGGTATTTGCCCTGCGCGAGTTCGAACAGGGCCAAGTGCCACGACAGGTGCGTGTTGTACGAGGCACGCCGGTCCCAACCGTCCAGCCAGTCGCCCAGCCACCGGCCGCCGTTGGCGGCGTCACCCTGCTCGAAGTAGGAGTGGGTGACCGAGTGGCTGGCGACCGCGTTCTGCGGGTTGCCCTCCAGCGAGCGGGTGGCCAGGTCCATGGCCTTCTCCGGCTGGTTGGTCTCGTGGTGCGCAAAGGCGTACTGGCCGAGGAAGGCCCAGTCGTCGCCGTTGGCCGGCGCGACCTTGTTCATCATCGCCATCAGATGGTTGGGGAAGTCAGGGACGCCGGCGCCGAAGCAGCCGAGCATGTACAGGCGCTGGGCGACGCGCATGGCCAGCGTGTCGGTGGGGAATTCATCCAAGTGCTCGTGGACCAAGCCGATGGCCTCGGTGCCCTTGCCGTGGGTGAAGGAGTGCACGATCCGGGCGATCTGCTGCTCTTCCCGTGAGCATCCGGCGGACAGTTCGACCGCCTTTTCCGCGGCGGCGCGGGCGGCCGGAACGTTGGTCTGCAGGTGCAGGACGTACGCCTGGACGACGTGGGCCATAGCGAAGCCCTCGTCTGCCTCGATTGCCGCCTCGAGCTTGGCGTCGGGGCCGTAGTTCTGGGACAGGACAAGGTCGAGACCTTCCTGGTAGAGGTCAACCGCGGTCGGGGAGTTGGTGGTAATGGTCAACCCGTTGCGGCTCTTCAGCATCGCGCACATCGTTCGTCCTCCTGATAACGATTATCGAGCGTTATTGGCGCCAAGATTACCACAGTTCTCCCGGCGGAGGGCCGGTTTAATCCGGCTTCGCCTCACGTCAGTTCGGTGATGATCACTGCGCCGCCTGGAGCAGCGTCGAAGTTGAGGTTGCTGCCGGCGAGCAACTGCATGCCGAGCAACGCTTCTGATCCATTGTCGATTATATTCACGTCCCTGA
The DNA here is from genome assembly GCA_965220505.1 of Dehalococcoidia bacterium. Classification (GTDB taxonomy): domain Bacteria; phylum Chloroflexota; class Dehalococcoidia; order Lucifugimonadales; family UBA3495; genus Bin87. Next base: position 95,832 of record CBDCQE010000001.1, read on the forward strand.
TTTACCCATGCCACTGAGCCCGTCCGATGTACCTGGGCATGACGCGCAAAGTACCGTCAGCCAAGATATACGGCACGCCATCTTCATCCCGAAGCAGATTCAGTCGTTCGATGACGTCCTGCGGCAAAGTCAGTTCGCCAGAAAAACCGGTGTCGATTGTGAAGTCTATAGTTTCGGATAGGGCGCCATTGCCGTGCACCATTAGAGCAACGATGGGTTCCAAATAGCCGTTTACGGCGCCATGTTGCATGCTAAAGATTTGCCCCTTCTTCGCGAATGCGGCGTCCCGGCGTGCGCAGATAAGCCATGTAGCTCTGGTGGTGTTTCATCGTGTGAATGACCGCGTCCGGGCGGCGCTCTCGAAGTTTGCGCCCGGTGGTGGCCGAATTGTCGCCGATTTCGTAGTCGCCGCTGAGCACGTCGATCTTTACGTAGCGGTCTTCGTCGCCGGGCACCAGCCGAGGCCGTATTTGGGCTTCGTAGATTTCGTGCGCCTGCTTTTTCACTTCCTCATAGCGTTGGAGTTTGTAAAGTTGATCTGCATCGTCCATGCTTTTCACCTCAATGGGATTATACCGCTCCCTCCACTTCCAGTTGCGCCAGTTCCTCGGCCGTGAGGCCGCCCAGGGTGCAGAGGATTTCCGCGTTGTGCTGGCCCAGTGTCGGCGGCGTGCCGACGTCCGATGGACGGCAGGATTTCAGTTGGATGGGCGTTGCCAGGGACCGGAAGGTTCCGCCCAGGGTGTCGCCGATGTCCACGTACATTCCGCGCTCCTGGAGTTGTGGGCAGTCGGCCAGGTCGGCCACGCTCTGGGCGACGCCCATGGAGAAACCGAGCTCGGTGAGACGGCCGGCGACCTCCCATTTCGGTCGCTGTGACGACCATTCCTCGATGGCGGGGATCATTTCGTCGAAAACGAAATCGGCGTCGGGAAACTGTTGCAGGTAGCGTTCGTCGGACTCGGGCAGGTCGGTGCGGCCGATGAGTTCCCAGAGGCCGGCCAGGCGCTGCGGGGTGCGCACGCCGGCCATGACCACGTGCCCGTCGGACGCGCGCAGGGCGAGACCGGGGGACAGCGACGCCTGCCGGGTGCGTCCGGGAGTGGCGCCGGTGGCCTGGTAGGCGTTCATGTTGCTGATGACGTGGGAGGCCATGCACTCGTACATTGCCACGTCCACGTGCTGGCCGACGCCGGTCTGACGACGAGTCTCCAGGGCCAGCACGATGCCCAAGGCGGCCCACACTCCCGGAACCGAATCGCCGATGTTGTCGCCCACGGCCTGGGGAGCGCCGCCGGGCTCGCCGGTGAGGTCCATCCAGCCGGACATCGCCTGGATGGCAAGGTTGTTGGCCGGCCAGTCGGAATAGGGTCCGCGTGCGCCCTCGGCGTCGCCGTAGCCGGTGATCTCCGCGTAGATCAGGCGAGAGTTGATTTCACGCAACCGCTGGTATCCGAGACCGAGACGCTGGAAGGCGCCGGGCCCCCAATTGTCCAGCAGCACGTCGGAGTTGGCGACGAGGTTCTCAAAGGCGGCCTTGCAGGTGGCGTTGCGCAGGTCGAGGGTCACACTCTTCTTGTTGCGGTTGACGCCCAGATAGCGGCTGCTGACCTGGCCGGTCTCGGCGTCGCCGATGAAGGGGCCGCGACCCCGGGCCAGGTCTCCGGTGCGCGGACGTTCAATCTTGATGACCTCGGCGCCCATGTCGGCGAGGATCAGCGAGCAGAACGGTCCGGCGACGATGTGGGTGGCGTCGAGGACGCGGATGCCCTCCAGGGGCAGAGGGAGGTTCGCGGGGGTGCCGGAGTTGACAGACATTATTGGATACTCACTTTTGCGCAATGCACGGGTTGCCGCGTTACAACGCTGATTGACCGAGCGCGCGGGCGGCGGCGCTTATGAACAGCTGCGCGTAGGCAGTGCCGATGGCAATATGGCCTTGAATCTGCTGCGACGTCATGTTGAGGTGATAAAAGTGATTGTGCAATCTCTGCTGTCCGATGTTAATGCAAATGGTAATTTGAGATTCGGACAAGGGGAGTTCACTGATGCGGCGAACGGCGTTTGGGAAGGTGGCATTGGTATTGGGCGCTTGGTGGAGGTTGCCAAAGCGGTCCGGAGATTGGATTTCATGGTCCGGGTCGGCGGCGCTGACGGCGTGAACGATGGCACCCCAGACCAGTTCGCCGGCGGCAAGATACTGGCCGCGGCCGAAAAGTTCCGCGGCCAGCGTTGTCAGTTCGCGGGATGCACTGAGGTGCGTCAGCGGGTCCAAACGGACGGGTCTCTGGGCTGCGCGGTTTTCAGCTCTTCGATAAGCCACCGGACAGCCGGCAGGAAGATGACATATTCATCAGGTTCCCAATTGGTGAGTTCAGCCGGCGATTCTCCGTGTCGCTTGAACGTTTCCGCCACGTCAAAGGCCCCGACGAACTCGGGTATCGGCAACTGGGGCGCCTGGTCGTCATTGATCCAATCGAAAATTGGGGCGTCTTTGAGCCAGTCATCAGGTTCCGTGGGCAGGCCGTCCAGCCATCGGACGAATTCCCGGGCGTCCTCCTTGGTTTCACAGGGCCGGTCGTGCCGCCGCGCCGCTTCGGCGACGGCCCGGAATGCGGCATCGTAGGCCAGGCGCGCACCTTCCCGGACTTGGCCGGCGGCAATGTGGGCTGCCGCAGCATCCAAGGTTTCCATAGGAGTAAGCATAGCTACTGCTCCGCAGCATCTTTTGTGCTGATTGTAGGCGGCGACAAATAGAGGGTAAAGAGCAGGATTCATCGGGACGAGGTCACTAACCTGCCCCAGCAGGCTGCCCTGTAGATGGTTCAGTTGTCCGCCGTTGCATCCGCCGTGAGGACACGCCGATACGCCACTAGATTCTCATGCAGCCAATCGACCATTTGAGGCCAGTTAGCGCGATCTCTGGAATCGATCCTCAGCGTTTTCAGCGCCCACCAGCCATCGGAAGAGTTACCGAGTTCGACCTCCAATTCGTGCTGCAAGGCTTCTGCGTAGTTTTCGACTATCGGAAAAACTTGCTCGCTGGATTCATTCCATCCGCTTCGCAGATAAACACCGACGCCAAATACTGCAACGTACTGGCTGAGAAGGATGCTGGTATCTATTACCGGATGCCAGACGTTGCTGCCGGCGTAACCGACGCGAACGCCATCGTCGGGATGGCGATTAGTGTAGTGTTGCCAAAACTCTCGCCGGAACTGCCCGCTTTCACTCAGAGTGCTTGCTTCCTGCACTGATGCTCGGAACTGGCGCTCCCAACCACTGGGCCGTTCCAAAACCTCAAATAGAGGCGCCATTGGCAAAGAACTATCATCGCCAATGCGCACTACACGTACGCGCACCGCAAAAAACGCGAACGGTTCCACGGTGTGCTCGTTCAGCCAGCGAATCGCTGACAGGTGCGCTCCGTGAAATTCCCGCGCCACCCAGATGACGGTCTGCGCCTCCAGTCCGGCAAGGTAGGTGAGAACCTGCCCCAAATGTGTATGGTCAGTTCCTTCCAGCTGGTTTTCTATCAAGACACGGCTTCCGTCCATCGGATTGCGTGCCAGAATGTCCGCCGCAAATCCTTCAACCGCCACCTCCGTACCTTCGGCTTCCAGCGGGATCCCAATCACCCGCGAAAGCCGCTCCAAATTATCGGCCAGCCAAGGCGTGAAGTCATGCGCCTCGTTCGGCCATGCTTCCCGTAAATCCACGTCTTTCAACTCTTCAAACTCCATGTTTATCCTCCATACCCTTGTATATCCTGTAAGCCACGCAAGAACAGACTCACGACACATACTCCGCCAGGGACCGAAGGGCCGCCCGGGCTCCCTGGCGCATGGGTTCGAAGTGGCTGAAGCAGATTGTCTCGAAGTCCAGTTGGGACAGGCGGCGGACCGAATCCTTGGCCGCCTCCATGTCGCTGGAGAACCAGCGGGAGGGCAGGGTGAGACGGCCCTGGTAACGTTGCAGGGCGTCGGCGACCAGCAGCACCCCTTCGTTGGGGAAGTGCAGGCTGATGCTGCCCGGCGTGTGCCCCGGAGTGTGCACCACCGTGGCGCCGCCCAGGAGCGGCAGAGAGTCGCCTTCGTTCAGGCGGCTGGCCACCGGCACGGACGGGGGAGTCATCCAGGTCAACAGCGGCCACATGAACGGACGGAGCCACCGGGGCTTGACCGGGTTGGGCAGCTTTCGGCCGGCCTCTCCAGCCAGGTAGGGGGCTTCCACGCCGTGGGCGGCCAGCGGCGCGCCGGTTTCCTGAATCAGGCCGGCCATACCGCCGACGTGGTCCGGATGGTAGTGGGTGGAGATAAGCTGGCGAACCGATCCCGGTCCGTAGCCCAGCCGGCCCAAATATTCAATGATCCGTCGGTGGTGGTAGAGGCGCCAGCCGGCGTCAATAATCGTCACGGCTTCCTCACCCGTTTCCGCGTCGGGTGTGATCACCAAGAAGGCGCTGGTGGTGATCAATCCGCGCTGGTGGAGGCCGGGCATGATCTCGCCGACCCGCGCGCGGGGGCCCGGTATGCCGGGCGGCCGGTAGATGGACGGATCAGGATGGGGCCATTCCATCCGTCCAGTCTATCAATTCACGGGCGGCCTTCAACTCGGGAGCCGAGGCAAACCAAGGATCACTGCATCCCGCTAACACTGCGGGTTGTGGCGACGACCTACTGCCTGAGGTCGATCACGCGCCGCGCCTTGAACTGGGTACGCTCGAACTCGCCTTCAGGTTTGAGCTCGACGGAGACACCGACGCCTAGGGCCCGGCGGAGGGTGTCACGGAACTGGTCGCGGAGGGCGTTCAACCCCTCCGGGCCGCCTTCGCCGGCGGATGCCCAAACGCCGGCCGACACCTCGGTCTGCACGGTCAGCCGGTCCAGGTAACCGCGTTCGCGCTCGACCACCAGGCGGAACTCGCCGCCGAACTCGTGCAGTCCGCGCAGCACGTCCTCGATGCGAGATGGGAACACGTTCTGGCCGCGGATGATCAGCATGTCGTCGGCGCGGCCGTAGATGCCCTGGGTCAGCGTGGGATAGGTTCTCCCGCAGGGACAATCCACCATCTCCCAGCGGGCGATGTCGCCGGACCAGTAGCGGATCATAGGTTGTGACTCGCGCTCCAGGTGGGTGTAGACGGGTACGCCCTCGCCGCCCATCTGGACCGGCTGGTGGGTTTCGGGGTCCACCAGTTGGGTGTATACGATGTCCTGCCACAGGTGCATGCCCTGCTTCAGATAGCGGCAGCCGCCGTTGGTCATCCAGGGGGTCATCTCCGCCATGCTGCCCTGGTCCACCACGTAGCAGCCGAAGGCGTCCTCGATGGCCTGGCGGGTGGCCGGCACGCTGGCGCCGGGCTCGCCGCTGAAGAACATCAGCCGGAACCCGAAGTCGGTTCGCGGGTCCACGCCCATTTCACGGGCGGTTTCCGCGAGGTACAGCGCGTAGGACGGTGTGGCGTACAGGGCTGCCGGCCGTACCATCTGCGCCCACTCCACGGCCCGCTCGGTCTGGCCGGGGGCGCCGGCGCCGAAGGGGAAGCAGGTCGCGCCGAGCCGTTCGGCTCCCACCAAGGCGCCCCAGCTGCCCACGTAGAGGCTGAATACGGCGGCCACCATGACCGTGTCGCCGGGCCGCACGCCGGCGGCCCAGAGGATGCGCGCGTGGGCTTCGCTGATGCGTTCCCAGTCGGCGCGGCTGATGCCGAACACGGTGGGCCGACCGGTGGTTCCGGACGTGCCGTGGATGCGATACACCTGGTCGGGAGAAACGCACAGGAATCTGCCGTAGGGTGGGTAGGCCTCCTGCTCCACCCTGACTTCTTCCTTGGTGAGGATGGGCAGGCGGGCGAACTCTTCGAGACTCTGGACGTTCGCCGGGTCCACGGGTGCGTCCTTCCAGAACTCGCGATAGAACCCGGACTGCTCCCAGGCGTAGCGGACCTGGCCGCGCAGTTTCTCGAGGATCACCTCGTCACGCGCGGCGGGATCCATGGTCTCCAATTGGGCGTCCCAATACTCCGTGTCCGGGCTGGGGACGTACTGCGGGTTGTATGTGGGCGGCCAGGTCATTTCACCCTCACCCTGACCCTTTCCCATCAAGGGAGAGGGAATTGTGAATGAAATCTATCATTTCGCCGGTGAAGGTACCCACAGGGAATACACCGTCAACTCCGATCTGCCGCAGAGGCTCGACATCGCCGTCGGGGATGGTTCCGCCGACCAGGAGCATTACGTCGCCGTCCGCAGCGTCGCCGCGAAGGCCGTGTCGTTCCAGGGCATCGACCATGCGGGGCATGAGCCGCATGTGGGCGCCGGAGAGGATGCTGATGCCGACGACGTCCACGTCCTCCTGGGCGGCGGCAGCGGCCACCTGGTCCGCCGTGACCCGCATGCCGAGGTAGACGACCTCCATGCCGGCGTCGCGGAGGGCGCGGGCGATGACCTTGACGCCGCGGTCATGGCCGTCCAGGCCGAGCTTGGCGAGGAGGACGCGGGGTGGGTTGAGGCCTCGATTTTGATTCATTCCGCGTTTCTGCCTAGAATCCTGAATATCACGCCTACAATACCAGCAAAGAGGGCGCGGATTGCCTGTGCCGTGATATCGTCCCCGCTACCAATACCAATTACAGAACCGGCTATTAGTATCGCGGTTACTCCCAAGAGCATCGTTCCCAAGTCACTGAGAATGTTCATCGCCTGATGCGCTTTTTCTGTAGTTTTTCAGCTAGAAGACCGAAAGCTGTTATCACAGACAGCGCGGCGCCGGCGTAGGCCAGCCGGGTCAGTCCTTCGACTCCGAAATTGCCCTCCAGATCAAGGACCGCACATTTAGCCAGTGTCCGATGGTCACAGACCAGCTCAGGCCGAAAAAAGCCGTGCAAATGACGATGGCGATGATTGCCAGCGGATTGTTCATCGGCTCCTCCTTGTTTGACTGCGGGTCACCCGGCGTAGATTGACTACACTATATTGCACATTGCGGTTAACTGCCTAAAACACGCCAGGGTCCACGTACTCGCCCCATTGGTCGCGGAGGGCGCCCATGATTTCGCCCTCGGTTACGCCGGCGGCGACGGCGGTGAGGATCGGGGGCATGAGGTTGCCGTCGGCGCGGGCGGTTTGTACGATGTCGCGCAGGGATGACGCGGCGTCGGCCTCGCTGCGGCCCTGACGAACCGTGGTGAGGCGTTCGATCTGCCGTTCCTCCTCAGCGTAGTCGAACTCGAAGAGTTCCAGGGAACCGGCATTGGTGGCGTCGTTGCTGTATTCGTCGTTGACGCCGACGATGGTGTAGTCGCCCGACTCGACGCGCTGTTGGTATCGATACGACGCTTGGGCGATCTCGCTCTCGATGTAGCCGTTGCCGATGGCTTCCAGCATTCCGTCCAGCATGCTGCCGTTGCCCATGGCGTCGATGCGCTGGATGTAGGCCATGGCCGCCTCTTCCAGTTGGTTGGTCAGCGTCTCCAGATAGGCGGAGCCGCCCAGGGGGTCGGGGGTGGCGGCGACGCCCGACTCGTGGGCGAGGATCATCTGGGTGGCCAGGGAGATGCGCATGGCCTCCTCGGAGGGGATGTCGTAGGCTTCGTCGTAGCCGCTGACGTGAAGGGACTGGGTGCCGCCCAGCACTGCGGCCAGGGCCTGGAGACCGCCGCGGAGGATGTTGTTCAGCGGGTCCTGGCGCACCAGCGTGGACCCCAGCGTCTGAGCGTGGAACCGCATGCGCATGGACTCGGGGCGGGTTGCGCCGTAGCGGTCGCGCATGAGCCGCGCCCACATTCGTCGTGCCGCGCGGAACTTGGCGATCTCCTCGAAGAAGTCGTTATGGACGCCGAAGAAGTGGGACAGGCGGGACGCGAACTGGTCCACTGCCAATCCCCGCCGCTGGGCCGATTCGACGTAGGCCATACCCTGGGCGATAGTGAACGCCAGTTCCTGCACGGCATCGGAACCGGCCTCGCGGGTGTGGTAGCCGCTGATGGAGACGGTGTACCAGTTGGGCACATGTTTCGTGCAGAACTCGACCACGTCGGTGGTGAGGCGCAGGGCGGGAGCGGGCGGCAGGGCGAAGGTCTTCTGGCCGTGGAACTCCTTCAGGGAGTCGTTCTGCACGGTGCCGCGCAGCGCTGACCACGGCGTCCCGCGGCGCTCCGCGTTGTGCAGGAACATCGCCAGCAGCACGATGGCCGGGTGGTTGATGGTGAGCGAGACGCTGGCCTGCTCCAGCGGGATGCCGTCGAAAAGCTCACCCATGTCGGCGGCGGTGTCGATGGCGACACCGAGGCGGCCGACCTCGCCCTCAGCAAGTTCGTGGTCGGAGTCGTACCCGGTGAGGGTGGGGTGATCGAAGTCGGTGCTGAGGCCGGTCTGGCCGTGGGCCAGCAGGAAGCGGTAGCGCTCGTTGGTGGCGCGGGCGGTGCCGAAGCCGGCAATCTGCCGCCGCGTCCATAACCGGCCACGGTACATGGTCGGGTAGGCGCCGCGGGTGAAGGGGAACTCGCCCGGATTGCCCAGGTCTGCGGTGGGGTCGAATCCGGTGGCAGCGAGTTGCTCCGGGGAGTAAAGCGGGTCGATGGGGAGGCCGGAGAGGGTGCGGGGGTTGTCGTGGTTGCTGTTGGAACTCATGGATCACACGTTTCCCGTTGCGGTTTTGACTTGGCCGGTGGACAGATTGCGGGCCCGTGCGGTGACACCGGCTGTCATGGAAATCGGGGCGCTTCGCGTTCGATGATAGCGATGTTGTCGGGCAGATTCGCCAGCCATCTGCGGATGGTGGTCTCGTCCTCTGCCTCCAAACCTCTTCGCTCGACATAACCGACCAAAGCCCTCTCCAGGTCCGTTTTCGAAACCGGAGTTACAGTGTGCGGGGGAAGCATATCGCGGCAAAGTCTGTTGACCTCCCGGCTGTGGGTAAAGCCGAACACTGCGTCTTGGCTTTCGTGTTCAGGCCAAAAGTAGTCGTAATTGATGATGTCCACCAAAACGTGATCTATATCTCGCTGTGTCATGCTCGCTTCTCCTGTTCTACCAATCGCCACTTGCGGTTTTCGAGGACTATAAGCCCCTGTCGCTTCAGTTGTTGCTGCGCGTTGCGTACGTCGTGCTTCCATCTCTTGCCGAACGCACGGTCCTTGATCACTCGGTCCACTTCGTCGTCACACAATTCCGGCTTAAGGTTGCGCACCAGCGGACTTATTTGACTGGTCGAGAGCGGCCCGTGGGTCCGCAACACATAGCGAACTGCATCAGCAAATTGACCGGTGATGGGGCCGTTGGGGTCGGATACGAACCCGGGCTCTGCTACCCGCAAGCTGATCAATTTCTCGTTGATCTCATTCAAGGCATCGTCGTATTGGAAGACTGCGATAGGTCGGTCTTCGCGGTCGGCGCGCGCCTTTAGACTTTTTGCTGTTTGCGCCAATGCGTCAAATTCGGCCAATTGATCACTGGGAACCGCGACCCCCATGGCACCGTATTCGGTCAGGTCGCGCGCTATTTCCTCAACAGCGAGCGCATTGGTAATCTTCACGCCCAGTTCGAAATTTCTTGTCAACCCGCCGTCGGTCAAGTTCGCCGAAGTCACAATCGCCGTATGCCCATCGGCGACGTAAGCCTTGGCGTGGAGGTGCAGGAGGTGGCGGATTGAGGTTCCAGGAACCTGCTCGCAAAACCACAGCAATGCTCCGCAGTCAACCAGTCCCTCTCCGAGACTGCGGCTGGCCAGGCTGGTCAACAGGTCAATTTTCACGGACCGGCGCGAACGCAGTTTGCGTGCCAACCGTTCCAATGGTCGCCTGCGGATAAACGGCGCGGCGATGATTGCTGACTCCTGAATCGAGCCGGCAAACTGGTCAAACGTGGAGGCCCACGGGGATTTGATGCTCCGCATACGACGTCCCTCGGCCATCATGGCACGGGCATTATTGAGCTAACGTAATCTGCTGCGCAAGCTGCCGGTGTCACTTTCTGGGACTATGCGGTAGCTCGAAAGCGATTTACGCCGACAAATATAGAAACGGCTGCCATCCTTGAAGATGGGGTGGCAGCCGTTCGGTGGTATGCGGGGCTTATCAATCTGATGCGGCGGTAACTCTCGACGACCGGGGAGGTGCCATCAGGTACTCAATCGGCAAACCTGAGTGTTCCTGTAGAACCCGCGCGACTTCCGCGGTGATCGCCGTTCGGCCGGCCAGCATCGCATCCAGGCTATCGCTCCCGCCGGCCAGTGGGATCAGCTGCTCCCGCGACACAATTTGCTGGTCCAGCAGGAACTCAAGGAGTGAATCAGGGTCAGGGTCTTCCATCGGGTAGTGCTCCGCTTCATAGATCTCTACCAGCGTGGACAGGCGGTCAAGTTCCTCGTCTTCCGGGCTGTAAGGCTCAGCTCCCAGCAGCTCGGAAATTCGCGCCAACGCCATATCATAGTCAGCCTCGGTGAGCACCTGCGTAATTTCGGGCATAGTTACACCTCTTCAGCATCGATAGTGTCGTACTCAGCATGGTTACCGACGAAACGGATATACACTCTACGTCGATGGTACGGAATGTGAACCACCAACCTATAGGTATTGCCTTTGATGTTGAACACCACGCGGTCGCCGCGGAGGATGCTCGCGCTGGCGAACATTGATTTCACCTGGTCAGGGGAATTCCAATCTGCACGTTCGACCACTTTGTACCAGTCAAGCAACGGCTTCCTGGCGTCAGGGTGCCGTTCCCAAAACTCGCGCAACGTTCTCTTGGTGATAATCCGCATGGTAGTCTCGGGTCCAGAAGCCATTATAACGATTGCCGCTGATCGCAACCTGTGAGCCTGATGCCGCACATGCTCGATGGTAGAATGAAACGGTAATTCACCGCTTACGTCCGTTTGCTGGAGTGAAGGCAATGAATCACGTCAAGACGTTCTTCCTCCTGATGGTTCTCACTGGGCTTCTGCTGCTCATCGGCGCTGCCGTGGGCGGGCAGGCTGGCCTGATTATCGCCCTGGTCTTCGCGCTGGCGATGAATTTTGGCGCCTATTGGTTCAGCGACAAGATCGCGCTCAGCATGGCGCACGCCCGGCCGATAACCGCTGATGAGGACCCCCAGCTGTACCAACTGGTGGCCGAGCAGGCGCGGCTGGCGAACATGCCGATGCCCAAGGTGTACGAGATCGACGACCCTTCGCCCAACGCCTTCGCCACCGGCCGCAATCCGCAGAACGCCGCCGTCGCCGTGACCACCGGCATCCGCCAGATCCTCACGCGGGAGGAACTGGGCGGCGTCATGGCCCACGAGATGGCGCACGTGGGCAACCGGGACACGCTGATAATGACCATCGTCGCCACCATCGCCGGCGCGATTACGATGCTGGCGTTCATGGCCCAGTTCGCTGCGATCTTCGGCAGCTTCGGCGGACACAGCGACGATGACGAGGGCGGCGGAGGCAACATAATCACGTTGCTGATCATCGCCATCATCATGCCCATTGCCGCGACCATCATCCGGATGGCCATCTCCCGGGCCCGCGAGTTTCAGGCCGACCAGACGGGCGCCCACACTTGCGGCAACCCCGAGGCGTTGGCCCGGGCCCTGGAAAAGCTCGAAATGGGCAGCGAAATCCGGCCGATGAAGGTCAACGAGGCCGCCTCGCATCTGTTCATCGTGAACCCGCTGAGCGGTCGCTCCATGGCGCGGCTTTTTTCGACGCATCCGCCCATCGAGGAGCGGGTCCGGCGGCTGCGGGAGATGAACGTGCGGCCCAACTTCGGTTCGATTGATCGTCCCGACTACGACCTGCCGGACGGGAGCGACCGGCCTAATTTCTGAAGTCAGGCGGTGCTGTGATACGTCGCCTCCAACTTAGGGTCCATCCCGACTGAAACGGGACTGCCGGCGTGGTGATACGCGCCGGTTGTGCTATCATTCGGCCGGCGGCGCATTGCCGCTTGTCTGGCATCCCGCGTTACGCATTTTGCGCAGTTGAGGAGGTAATCATGGCCGGAAATTACACCATCAGCGTCGGCACCGTGGGCGGCGGTCTATCCGTAAGCCCCAACGGCGGCGAGACCTGGAACCGCATCCGCGACCCCCTGCCCACCGAATGCAACGTCCGCGCGCTGGCCACGGACCCCAGCAATCGGACCCGGATCTACGCCGGCACCGACGGCGGGTTGTTCCGATCCGACGACAACGGCTTCACCTGGAGCTACCTCGAATCCCCCATGGACGACCTGCAGATTTGGTCCGTGGGCGTTGACCCGGACGACTCCGACACGGTGTTCGTGGGCACCCGGCCCAACGCTTTCCGGTCCCGGGACGGCGGGCAGACGTGGGAGTCCCTGGACCTGGGCGTCCGGATGCCCTGCCCCATCGGCATCCCCCGCACCACCAACATCATCGTCGACCCCCGGGACACCCGGACGGTGTGGGCCGGCATCGAGGTTGACGGCGTGTATCGCAGCCTGGACGGCGGCGATAACTGGACGCGCCTGCCCGACTTGGGTCCTGACCCGTTCCACGGGGACATTCACGGCATGGCCCTGAAGCCCGGTCCCGACTCGGCGATCTACTGCACCACGCCCTTCGGCATCTCCACCAGCAATGACGAGGGTGAGAGCTGGGAGCTGCACGAGTTCCCACGGTTCCACGCTGAGGATATCCGCTCCTACTGCCGGGGCATGGTCATCAAGCCCGATAACCCCAGCGTCATGTTCGTCGGCAACGGCGACTCCATACCGGGGATCACCGGAACCATCCGTCGCACCCGCGACGCCGGCGCATCCTGGGACGCCCCGCAGATGTCCGCGACGCCGAACTCGGTGGTGTACTGGTTCGCCGCGAGCCCCCACGTCGACGACGTGATGGTGGCCGCCAGCATCTACGGCTACGTGTACGTGAGCACCGACGGCGGCGACACGTGGGAGAAGCTGCAGAAGGAATTCGGCGAGATTCGTTCGCTGGCGCTGACTCCCAACGAGTAGTCAAGAGCCAATTGTCGGCCAACGCGGCCCCTCCGCCCCGACCGGGGCGGAGGGGTCTTTGATGCTACAATGCCGGCGCCAACGTATGCGGTGCAACAGGCCGGTGACGTATGACTACCCAGCAGAAATTGATGACGGCTGACGAATTGCTGTTGCTTTCCCAGAGTGGCGAAGGTAAGCGGCACGAACTCGTCCGAGGAGTGTTGATTGAAAGAGTGGCTACCGGAGACCCCCACGCCCTGGCGGTGAGCAGGATTGATTACGCGCTCACCCACTATGCGGAAATCAACGATTACGGAGAAACTCGCGCCGGCGAACCGGGCTACCGCCTGGAGTTTGCCCCTGACACCGTGCGCGCCCCGGACGTGGCCTGGATTGCGCCGGGACGCATACCGGAAGGGACGCAAGGCTTCCCGAACCTGGCGCCCGATCTGGTGGTTGAGGTGGTGTCTCCGGGGCAGAACCTGGCAGAGAAAGCGGCGATGTGGCTGAGTTTCGGGAGTCGGGAAGTTTGGGTAGCAAACCCGGATCCCATCAGCATCACCCGCTATCGGCCCGGCCAGGAACCGGAGATTTTGGGCGAGGATGACGTTTTGGACGGCGGCGAGTTGCTGCCGGGGTTCAGCATTGAGGTTTGGCGGCTTTTCCGGCGGCGGCGGTAGGGAGGCGCGATATGACGACCGCGCGAAAACTTATGACAGCCGATGAGTTGATGTTGTTGCCCGACAACGGCTATCGGCAGGAGTTAGTGCGAGGGGAGCTGATTGAGATGCCGCCGCCGGGGAAAAGGCACGGGGATGTGACGATGGGGTTTGGGGCTGCTTTGTACAACTATTCGGCGGCCAACGACTACGGCGTTGTGGGCGACAATTACGGCTATCGACTGGAATCCAATCCCGACACCGTGCGCGCGCCCGATCTAGCTTGGTGCGCTCCGGGACATCCTGATGAAACTGCCGAGGGCTATCCCCAGCGTGCACCCGACCTGATTGTGGAGATCAAATCGCCCAGCGATACCCCGCGGATGGTTGCGGAGCGTGCGCAAATGTGGCTGGATTTTGGGAGCCGGGAAGTCTGGTACGGCGATCCGGAACAAACCACCGTTACGCGCTACCGGCCCGGCCAGGAACCGGAGGTTTTGGGCGAGGATGACGTATTGGACGGCGGCGAGTTGCTGCCGGGGTTCAGCATTGCGGTTTGGCGGCTTTTCCGGCGGCGGCGGTAGGGAGGCACGATTTGGCCACCACTAAATTAATCACTGCCGACCAGTTGCTGGCGATGCCCAGGGACGATTATCAGTATGAACTGGTGCGCGGGGAGTTGACCGAAAAGATGCCGCCTCCGGGAGATCTGCACGGCGATGTGACCGGAAGATTTTCCTTCGAGTTGAGGGCGTATTCCCGCGCCAACGGTTTTGGAGCGGTACGGGACAACGCCGGTTTCCGGCTGGAGTCGGACCCTGATACCGTGCGCGCGCCGGATGTGGCCTGGATTGCTCCGGGACGCACCGCCGATCCCATCCCAGGATATCCGCAGCTTACGCCTGACTTGGTGGTGGAAATCAAATCTCCCAACGACACGCCGAGAATGGTAGCGGAAAGGGCGCAGATGTGGCTGGATTTCGGCAGCCGGGAAGTCTGGTACGGCGACCCGGAGCGCACCACCGTCACCCGTTATCGCCCCGGCGAACCGCCGCGGATCATGAGCGAACATGATGCCCTGGACGGCGGCGACCTGCTGCCCGGTTTCTCCGTTCCGGTCTGGCAACTGGCCCGGGACCAACCGTAATCCCTGCCATTGCCTGAAAGCCAATTTCACTTCCCGCCTGGAGAGCATTGATGCCCACTTTCGATTCCGACGGCGTTCGCATTTTCTACCAATCCACCGGCGATGGGTTCCCGCTGATCTGGAGCCACGAGTTTGCCGGCTCCTACGAGAGTTGGGAGCAGCAGGTGCGCTATTTCAGCCACCGTTACCGGGTGATCACCTATAACGATCGCGGATATCCGCCGTCCGACGTGCCCGTGGATCCGGAGGGATACTCGCAGGACATCACCATTGAAGACCTGCGCCGGCTCATGGACCACCTGGAACTCGAACAGGCCTACATCGGCGGGCTGTCCATGGGCGGCAACGTGGCGCTGAACTTCGCGCTGCGCTATCCGGAGCGATGCAAAGCCATCATCGTTGCATCGGCCGGATCAGGAACCACGCACAACGAGGCGTTTCGCTCCGGCGGAGAGGCCATGGCGGCCCGCCTGCTGGCCGAGGGAACTCCGCCGGTTATGAAGGACTACGGCAGCGGCCCGACCCGGGTGCAGCTCCAGCGGAAGGACCCGCGCGGGTACGAGGAATTCATGCGGCTGCTCTTTGGGCACAACGCCCGAGGCTCGGCCTATACCTTCCGCGGCGTGCAGTTGCGCCGTCCGACCGTCGACCAACTGATTCCGCAGATGAACCAGCTCCTGGTGCCCACGCTGATAATGATCGGCGACGAGGACGACCCGTGTGTCGAGCCGTCGATCATGATGAAGAGGCACATCCCCCGGAGCGGACTGGCGGTACTGCCGCAGTGCGGCCACGCCATCAACCTTGAGGAACCCGCGTTGTTCAATCAGTTGGTGGGGGATTTCCTCACCGCCGTTGAGGCGGGGAAATGGGCGGATCACCCGTTGGGGGATACGCCGTACAGCACCGGGTCGCGGTAGAGGAGCGTGCCGGGCGGTCAGCGCCGCCCGGGCTGCTGTCGCATTCTGGCGAGCGGCTCCCGCCGGCGTGCGGACCTAAAACTCCACGGGGCGCAGGTAGCTCATGTCCTGCCGGCGCTCCAGGTAGCCGGCGCGGGTCTCGTGGCCGTGGGGGAATACCAGGAGGTGTCCCTGCCGCTCGGCCTCGGCCAGGATGTCGCGCTTCTGATCCAGCGTAGTCTCCGGTTCATAATCGAAGGACGAGATGATGGTGAGGCCCAGGTGATGGGGGGTTGGGACCAGGTCTCCGAGATAGACGACGCGCTCGCCGCCGTAGGCGAACACAGCGATCTGGTGTCCCAGGCAGTGTCCGTCGGTGACCACCAGGGTCAGGCCGGGGAACAACTCGGTATCGCCATCCAGCAGTTCCAATTGCCCGCGGTCGGCGATCGGGGCAAAGTCTTCAACCCGGAACGCCTCGGTGTTGCGCAGCGAAGGGTTGTGGGCGTCCTCCCAGCTGGCGCGCTGGACGTAATAGGTCGCTCGTGGAAAGGAGGGCACCATGTCGCCCAGGCGGTCCATGCGGGTTGACCCGCCGGCGTGGCTGAAGTGCAGATGGGAGAGGACCACGGCATCGATGTCTCGCGGGCCCACACCCAGCCCCTTGAGGCTTCGCATGAGCCGGCTGGGGACAAGGCCGTACATTTCCTTGTCGCGATAGTTGTCCTTGGGGCCCACACCGGTGTCCACGATGATTTTCTTGCCGGCGCACTCGATCAACAGGCAATTCAGCCCCATGGTCACCCGGTTTTTGCGGTCCGTCGAAACCAGGTTCTCCCACATCATTTTGGGTATTGATCCGAAACTCGATCCGCCGTCGACCTTGAATACTCCGTCGCTGATAATTGTCGCAGCGCTTACCGTCATCTCTCACTCGCTCCTGAACCTACGCATTTTTTATTGCCGCCCGTTCCCAATCACCGCGTCCGCCTGGGTTGTTTATCTCCGCACTGAAAGTGGGTAAGGCTATCGATTGGCCTTATCCGGCCATTCCACAAGTCAATCCGACTGTGAGTACGGTCGGTACCATGGCGACTACTTTACAACCCCCGAAAGAGTTGGTGTCAACCCAAAAAAGCTGATAGTTTTGATTGTTTTTCGAAATTCTGCCAAACGATACGCGGCCCTGCGAAGGTGGCGCCCGCCCGGTCCGCGATGGTATGTTTTGCCCGGCGCGACCGGACCCGATCCACACCCCTTGCCCGGTAGCGATATTAGATAGCAGCCCGATGCGGCTGCCTGGTACACCGTAGGGACCAGCAATTGCCTGTGAACGATCCGATCCCTATCCGAGACAAGGTTTCACCGACCCTGCGCCGCCGGGTGTTCAATCTGTTGGATCCCCAGGTCGGTCAACGGGCGTGGGGAACCGGCCTGAGGCAGCGGAAAAGTTCGTTCCTGGTGGAAATCGCCTTGGTGGCAGTGGTTGCCATCAACTCGACATCCCTGATCCTGTGGACGGTCCCGCGTTTCCGGGCCAGCCACGACTTCTGGTTCCACCTCATCGAGGACATCACCGTGGCGGTGTTCCTGGTGGAATACGCTCTGAGGCTTTGGTCCGCGCCGGAAGCGGATCTGGCCGGTTCGGCGTGGCGGCAGCGGTGGCGGTACGTCATTTCGCCGGTCGCTCTGATCGACGCCGCCGCCCTGGCGCCGTCGGCGGTGGCCGCCCTATGGCTGCTGGCGACGGGCGGGGGGCCCAACCTCTCCTTCCTCCTGGCCGTCCGTCTCCTGACCCGCACCATGAAGCTGGCGAGGTATTTCCCCGGCGGGCGCCGGCTGGCCGTCGTGCTGCGTCAGAAGGGGAGCCAGTTGCTGGCCACGCTGGCCGGACTGCTGGTGCTATTGGTGGTAGCGGCCGCGCTGATGTACTTCGCCGAAAAAGGGACCCAGTCGGAGGTATTCTCCAGCATACCGGCGGCGATGTGGTGGGCCGTGGTGACGCTGACGACGGTAGGATATGGTGATCTGGTGCCGGTAACCCTGGCGGGGCGCATGCTGGCTGCGGTCATCGCGCTGCTGGGCATTGGGCTTTTCGCGCTACCGGCCGGGATCATCAGCGCAGGAATGATGGAAGCGCAGGTGGGGGACGCCGCGAACGACGGCGGGTTCGCACGTCCGTCCGGCGGCGAGATTTGCCCGCATTGTGGCCAGCCGATGCCGGAACACCCGTCGGACTAGAGGGCGGACAGCTTCTCCGCTGCTGCTTCCAGCCGCAGCAGCACGCGTTCCCGGCCCATAACTTCCATCATTTCGAACAGAGGTGGAGTTGCCGTGCGGCCGGTTATGGCCGACCGGAGCGCGCCGAAGAACTGCCGCCCCGATAATTCCAGGTCCTTGCCGCTCGCCCTGAGAATATTTTCAAGGTTTTCATGTTGAAATTCGGAGTCCGGCACCGATACCAGGTCGGACTGGGCCCGTAGGATTGCGGCATGGGCGCCGGCTGGATCCATACCCCTCTGGACGACGCTGGCGGGGTCATAGTCGAGCGTCTCCTCGAAAAAGTAGGAGAGCATCTCGGGCGCGTCGGCCAGGGTCTTGAGCCGTTCCTGCACCAGGGGCACGATCCGGAGCAGGTAATCGCGGTCGATGGGCAACAACGTGACGGGATATTCCTGCTCCAGGAACGGCAGGATCCGGTCGGCGAGATCGGCGTCGTCGGTTTGGCGGATGTACACGCCGTTCATCCACTGCAGCTTGTCCAAGTCGAAGATTGCCGCCGGCTTGCCGACGCGCTCCAGAGTGAAGTTGTCCCGTATGGTGTCGGCGGTCATCACTTCGGTCTCGCCGTCCAGCGACCACCCGAGTAGGGCCATGAAATTGATCAGCGCCTCGGGCAGGAACCCGTCGTCGCGGTATTCCATGAGGGACGTAGCGCCGTGCCGTTTGGAAAGCTTGGCCCGGTCCGAGCCCAGGATCATGGGCAGGTGGCCGAAGGTTGGCATGTCGAGGCCGAGGGCGCGGTACAACTGCACGTGGCGCGGCGTGCTAGGCAGCCACTCTTCGGCCCGGAGCACGTGGGAGATTGCCATGGCGTGATCATCCACCACCACGGCCATGTGGTACGTGGGGAACCCGTCGGACTTGACCAGGACGAAATCGTCGGTGAGGTCGTTCTGCCATTCGACGTGGCCGCGGATGGA
Organism: Dehalococcoidia bacterium; assembly: GCA_965220505.1. GTDB lineage: Bacteria > Chloroflexota > Dehalococcoidia > Lucifugimonadales > UBA3495 > Bin87. The sequence goes on from CBDCQE010000001.1 coordinate 114,695, forward strand.
GTCCTCCACGGAGGTGACGCCATCCAGGGGCATGGCGAAGCGCAGGACGGAGGGGACGCCCTCCGCTTCCTTGGCGCGTCGCTCAGCATCGGACAGGTACCGGCAATGGCTGTCGTAGCCCTGCCGTTGCTTGTTGCGGGCCTGCTCCTTGCGCAGCTCGGCGACCCGCTCCGGCGGGCAGTAGCAGCGGTACGCGTTGCCCGAAGCGATGAGTCGCTCGGCGGCATCGTGGTAGCGCTCAAGACGCTCGGACTGGAAGTAAGGTCCGTAGGGGCCGCCGACTCGGGGTCCCTCGTCCCAGTCAATTCCCAGCCATTCCAGCCCGTCCAGAATGTGATCGACCGCGCCTTCGGTGATGCGGCCCTGGTCGGTGTCCTCCACGCGCACGACAAACTGTCCGCCGTTGCGACGGGCGAATAGCCAGTTGAACATGGCGGTGCGGATGTTGCCGATGTGCGGGTTGCCGGTGGGGCTGGGCGCGTAACGAACGCGAACGGGCGCGGACACGGCGGTTGGCCTCCTCGTATCGCCGTCCCGGTGGATTCAGCGGCCGTGGGGACGGATCGGTTTGTTCACATGCCGGGTGGAGCGGTGCCGACCGCGGGCCGGCGGTGTCATGGGTTGATCAGGCGTCTCGTTGGCTAATGCGAGCCCAGGTGTCGCGGAGCGTCGTTGTGCGGTTGAAAACCGGGGCGCCGGGTCGCGAATCGGTGTCGGCGCAGAAGTAGCCTAACCGCTCGAACTGGAGCCGGTCGCCGGCATTCGCCTTCGCCAAGGCGGGTTCGCCCATGGCGGTGACCGTTTCCAGGGAGTCGTGGTTGATCAGGTCCAGGAAATCGGTTTCGCTTCCGGCGGGATCGGATTCCGTGAACAGGTTGTCGTAGAGGCGGATTTCCAGGGGCACGGCGTGAGCGGCCGAAACCCAGTGGATGGTGCCCTGGACCCGGCGGCCGTCGGGCGCGTTGCCGCCCCGGCTCTCGGGGTCATAGGTGCAATGCACCTCGACGATCTCACCGTGCTCATTCTTCACAACATCGGTGCAGGTGATGAGGCAGGCGTAGCGCAGGCGAACCTCCCGGCCCGGCGCCAGGCGATAGAACCGGCGCGGAGGGTCTTCCATAAAGTCATCCCGCTCGATGTACACCTCACGGCCAAAGGGAACCTGTCGCGTGCCCATGGTTTCGTCTTCGGGGTTGTTGATGGACGGGAACTCTTCGCTGCCGCCTTCCGGGTAGTTGGTGATCACCAACTTCAACGGTCGCAGCACGGCCATGCGCCGGGGAGCCCGGCGGTTGAGGTCCTCGCGCAGGCAGTGTTCGAGCAACGCAAGTTCGGTCACGCTGTTGCGACGGGCCACGCCGACGCGCTCGCACATGTCGCGGATCGACTCCGGGGTGTAGCCGCGGCGGCGGAGGGCGCTCAGGGTGGGCATGCGCGGATCGTCCCAGCCGGCGACGTGGCCCTCTTCGACCAGTTGCCGTAGGCGGCGCTTGCTCATCACGGTGTGGGTCAGGTTGAGCCGGGCGAACTCGATCTGGCGGCTGCGGTAGATGCCCAGCACCTCCTGGCACCAGTCGTACAGCGGACGATGGTCTTCGAACTCCAGGGTGCACAGGGAGTGGGTGATATGCTCGATGGAATCCGACAGGGAGTGGGCGTAGTCGTACATCGGGTAGATGCACCAGTCGTCTCCGGTGCGGTGGTGCTCGGCGTGGCGGATGCGATATAGGACGGGGTCGCGCATGTTGAGGTTGGGCGACGCCATGTCGATTTTGGCGCGCAGAACGTACTCGCCGTCGGCGAACTCGCCGGCGCGCATCCGTCGGAAGAGGTCCAGGCTCTCCTCGGCTGGGCGGTCGCGATCGGGGCTCTTCTTGCCGGGCTCGGTGAGAGTGCCGCGGTAGTCCCTGATTTCATCGGCGGTGAGGCTGTCCACGTAGGCGTTGCCGTCACGGATGAGTTGCTCCGCGTACTCGTAAAGTTGCTCAAAATAGTCGGACGCGTAGAAGAGGTTCTCGCCCCAATCGAAGCCCAGCCATTTCACGTCGGCGAGGATCGATTCGACGTACTCGATGTCCTCGCGGGTCGGGTTGGTGTCGTCGAACCGCATGTGGCAGCGGGCGCCCTTGTACTGCTCGCCGACGCCGAAGTTGAGGCAGATCGACTTGGCATGGCCGATGTGGAGGTAGCCGTTGGGCTCGGGGGGGAACCGGGTGACCACACGGCCGTCGTAGGCGCCGCCGGCCTGGTCCTCGTTGATGATGGCGCGGATGAAATCGGAGGGAGTTTGCCCGGCTGGGGTGGGTGCGTTAGGGGTCATGTTCGGGTTGCCTGGTTTCCAAGATACACCGCAGAGGCACGGCGCGCCTTTTGATTATATCGTGCCGGCGACGGAGCCGGCGCAGCCGTCATCCTGATAGGATAACTTTGCAATGTTCGCCTTCCTGCAGCCCCAGGCTACCCTCACCGAGCGAGAAACCCAGCGCAGCCTCCGCTACATGGACTGGGGCGGCATGTCCGCCGGCGGCATGAGGAGCCTGGGAACCGGCGGCTTGATGGCCGCCTACGCGCTGGCCCTGGGAGCCAACAACCTGGAGGTGGGAATAATCGCGGCGCTGCCTTTCATCACGCAGGTGATGCGGCTGCCCGCCGTCCTCCTGGTGGAAGTGTTCCGGAGTCGCAAGGCCCTGGGGTGGCCCGCCTTTGCGCTGATGCAACTGGTGTGGCTTCCCATCGGCCTGGTTCCCTTCCTGCTGGACACGCCGGGCAAAACGGCCGTGTTTCTGGTGATCGTTTGCCTCGGCGTCCACGGAGCGTTGAACTCACTTTGGGTCACGACGTCCAACACCTGGCTGCGCGATCTGGTTCCTTCCGACCAACTGGCCAGTTACTTTGGTCGCCGCCTGGCAATGGTCACCATCGCAATCTCGGCAATAGGGCTGGCCGGCGGTTTTTTCGTCCAGTGGTGGGAGAGCATTGCCCGATCAGGCGATGAAGTTTTCGCCTTTTCGTTCCTGCTCGTTGGCGGGGTCTGCGTCTTCGGAACCTTCGGGGCATTTGCGATGTCGCGGGCCACAGAGCCCATGATGCCTCCGTCAGGTCAATCCGAGCAGTCCCCGGTGCGGATGCTGCTGGCGCCGCTGCGGGATCCCAACTATTTTCGGCTCATCAGGTTTCTGTTCGCCTGGAGCCTGATCTCCAACCTGGCAATACCCTTTTTCGCCATCTATATGCTGAAGGTGATCGGGATCTCGCTGCCGGTGGTCATGGGTTTGACCGCGCTGGGCCAGCTTTCCAACGTGCTCTTTGTCCGGGTGTGGGGAAGCTTCGCTGACCGGGTGGGGAGCAAAACGGTTCTGTCCCTGTCGGCATCCCTTTACCTGCTGGTCATCATCGGTTGGGTATTCACCACCTATCCGGAGCGTTATTTTCTCACCATGCCCCTGCTGGTCGCTCTGCACCTGTTGGGCGGGATCGCGGCTGCCGGGGTCACGCTCACGGTGAATACGCTGGCCATAAAGGTGGCTCCGGAGGGACGCGCCGTGCCGTTTTCCGGCGTCGCCGGCATGATGGTCGGCCTGGGCTCGGGAATCGGCCCAATTCTGGGTGGGCTGGTTGCCGATTATTTTTCAGTGCGGTCCCTGGATTTGAGCGTCACCTGGTCGGCGCCGGATGCAATAACGGCCTTGCCGGCCGTGTCGCTATCCGGTTTTGAGTTCCTGTTTGGCGTGGCCTTTGTGCTGGGTCTGCTGTCATTGAACCTGCTGGCGCCCCTGCGCGAGGAAGGCGAGGTCTCCCGTGACGCCGCCCTTGCCGAGCTGATGGCCGGAATGGCGCCGGCGGCCCGGGCCGTCTCTTCGGTGCCAGGGCTGAATATGGTGTCGTCCCTATCCTACGGATACCTGCGGCGCATTCCCGGCGCCGACGTAGCCATCGGGGTGACGGCGTACCAGTTGGCCGCTTCCACCCAGGCGGCGGTGGTTTCCGCCGGACGTGGTCGGGCCGGGGTAGCGACGGTAGCCAACCAGGTGGGAACCGTCTTGAGTTATACCGCGGCACGGATGACTGACACCACCGGGCACGGCCTGGAACTGGCCCGCCACGCGACCCGGGGAGCGGTTCACGCTGTAGACGACATCACCGGAGAGCTGGGCAACGTCACTCAGGGAGCCATGATGGGCACGTTGCGAACTTTGCACCAGCTACAGGTGGCGCCGGCCGAAGCGCTGCGCGGGGCGGCCCTCGGGGTGATCCAGGGCGCCGTTGAGGCCCAGCGCGACCCGGCCGGGACCGTCAAGGCAGCATTGGAGGCGGCGCGGGCCGCGGCGGCCGAACTGGGCATTACCGACGAAGAAGCAGAGACCGCAGCAGCGGCCGGCATACGGGAAGCGGCCCAGGCTTTGGAGTCCGAAGAATTTGAGGCAGTGATGGCAGAGCTGCCAGAACGCACTAGGCGGGGAGCGGACGAGAACAGCGCAGAGTGACCAAGACCCGCGACAGGTCAGCCGGAAGATCGGCGCAATGCTGCATCCATGCGCCAGTGACGGGATGGCGGAAACCCAGCCGGGCGGCATGCAAAAACTGCCGGCTTGTCAAGGCGCTGGCTTTGCCGTAAACCGCGTCGCCCAGCAACGGGTAGCCCAGGTATGCCAGATGCACGCGGATCTGGTGGGTGCGTCCCGTCTCGAGAACGAGATTGAGCAGGGTGTGGCCTTCCAGTTCCTCGAGGGTCTCGTAATGAGTGTGCGCGGCCCGGCCGCCGGCGTCCACGGCCATCTTCTGGCGGTGGCGCGGGTCACGCGCGATGGGGGCGTCGATAGTCCCGGATTCCGGAGTGACCAGGCCCACGGCTACGGCCAGATATTCTTTCTCGAACTCGCGGTTCTTCAGCTGTTCGGTGAGCCGTTGGTGGGCCGGCTGGGTCTTGGCGACCACCATCAGGCCGGACGTGTCCAGATCCAGGCGGTGCACGATGCCGGGCCGCAGTTCGCCGCCGATGCCGCGGATGTCGGGACACCGGGCCAGCAGGGCGTTGACCAGGGTGCCGTCGGGATGGCCCGGCCCCGGGTGGACGGGCAGACCGGCCGGCTTGTCCACCACGATCAGGTGCTCGTCCTCGTAGACGGAGGGAACCGGTATGTCCTGCGGAATCAGGTCCGCGGGGGACCGGGCCGGCGGGACGCTTATGATTATCGCGTCCTGGGGCCGAATCCGTTGGGCGGAACGGGCGACGCCTCCATTGACGGTGATCATGCCATCGGCGACCAGGGCCTGCAGGCGGCTGCGGGAAAGGCCGGCAGCCGACAGTTCCGGAAGCTGAGCCAGCCAGGCGTCCAGCCGGGACGGGTTGGGGTTGCCGCCCACGACAAATTCGTACCTCTCGCTGGCGTCCAATCCTGAAAATCCTCTAGGCAGTGTTGACATTTCATCGTCATTCCCGCGAAAGCGGGAATCCAGCGGTCGAAATCGCAGTAATCCTTCCCGTCTCTTCATATCACAACCTATGGATTCCGGCTCAAGGCCGGAATGACGAGAGGTGATTTCAAATGTCAACACTGCCTAATCCGCTAAATCCCGCCTTTCATAAGTTACGATGCGTTCGCGGACGCCGCAGTCGGCGCAACGGGCGCCGTTGGGCAGGCTGATCATCGCGCCATCGCAGATCGGACAGGCGGAGTAGGCCGTCGGGCCGTCGGGTTCCACCGCAGGGGCCTGGTCCCGGTTCATCACCAACACCCAAGCCATGATGACCAGGCCGACGACTATCGACGAGTCGGCGAGGTTGAACACCGGCCACGGTCCGATGTCGATGAAATCGGTCACGTGACCCTGCCAGATGCGGTCCACAAGGTTGCCCAGGGCGCCGCCCAGCATGAGCGCGATGCTCACCCGCATCAAAATGCCGGGCCGTTCCTGGGTGCGGTAGATGTATGCCAGTACCGCGATGCCGACCAGAGAGACGATCAGCAGCGGAATATTGTTACCCTGGAAGAGTCCGAAGGCGCTACCGGTGTTCTGTACGTGGGTGAAGCGGAAGAACCCGTAGGCCGGCCAGGAGTGATGCCACTCCAGGGTTTGGCGCACCACGAACTTGGTAAGCTGGTCCAGCGCGAGAGCCAACGCCGCCAGTTGCAGCAGGGTCCAATCCCGATAGATCGGAGTGCGATCTCTCCGCGGCCGGGACATGGACTACGGCGTGGCCAGATGGCTCACGAAGAATTGCACCACCTTTTCGGCCATCTGATGCTCCTGCCCTACCCAGAAGTGGTCCGCGCCGGCCACGACGTGATAATCGGCGGGAGGGTCGAATTTGCCCAGTTGCGCGTCGACGCCGTCGGAGTTGACCAGACGGTCTCGGTCGCCGGTGATGATCATGCGCGGCGTCTTGTCCTTCTGAAGCGGACTGTCGGTTATGGCCTCCAGGGACGGCGCAACCAGCGCGATGGCCCGGGGCTTCTTGTACAACTGCTTGTGCGAGCAAATCACCCGCGTGCTGAACGAATAGCCGCCGAGGCCGATCCGGTCGTCGTTGACATCGGGAAGTGCGCCCAGGAAGTCCATGGCCACAAGGGTTTCCTCGTGTTCCTTCTCGCCCTGGGCGTGCTGGCCCTGGCTGTTGCCGACGCCGCGGAAGTTGAAGCGCAACGAGGCGATACCGGCGTCGGCCAGGCCGAAGGTCACCGCTACCACCACGTTGTTGTCCATGCTGCCGCCGTGCAGCGGATGGGGGTGGCACATCACCACGCCGGGAAACGGGCCTTCGCCGTCCGGCAAAGCGATGATGCCCTCGAAGGTCATCCCTTTCGCTATGAAACTGACCGCGCTCTGTCGCATGTTGCCGCCTCCGGCCGGGTTTGTGCTGGTCCTTGCTGTTGAGACATGATAGCAGGTTACAGGCACGGATGACCCGGCGGGTTTCGTTATCCATTGTGCTAGAATGACGCCGGCCCAACCCCCTCTGGGCTGAACCGAGATTATCCACCGAATTTGGAGGCTTCATGGCTGTGATCGACCTGCGCAGCGACACCATTACCCACCCCACCGACGAGATGCGCCGGGCGATGGCCGAAGCCGAGGTTGGCGACGACGTGTTCGGGGAAGACCCGTCGATCAACGCGCTGCAGGAACGCGCTGCGGGAATGTTGGGCCAGGAGGCCGGCCTGCTCACCGCTAGCGGCACGATGAGCAACCTGATCGCCGCCCTGACCTGGTGCAGCCGCGGCGACGAAATGATCATGGGCCAGGAAGCCCACATGTTCTGGAACGAGTCTGGGGGGCCGACGGCGTTGTCCGGCGCGCAGGTCCGGTTGGTCCCCAATGAGGCCAACGGTCGGATCTCAGCGGGATCGGTGGCGGGCGCCATCCGTGACGCCTCCAACATCCACGTTCCGGCCACAACGCTGGTCTGCCTAGAAAACACGCACAATCGTTGCAGCGGCGGCGTGATGACTCCGCAGGACACCCGGGAGGTGGTTGACGTCGCCCACGCAGCCGGAGCGGCGGTGCACCTGGACGGCGCGCGGATTTTCAACGCCGCGGTGGCCCTGGAGGTGCCGGTTTCGGAGTTGACCAAGGACGTGGACGACGTGAGCTTCTGCCTCTCCAAGGCACTGTCGTGTCCGGTGGGTTCGGTGCTGTGCGGCTCCCAGGAGTTCATCACGCGGGCGCGCAAGTGGCGGAAGATGGTGGGCGGCGGCATGCGCCAAGCCGGCGTCCTGGCCGCCGCCGGACTCGTGGCGCTGGACACGATGGTTGAGCGGCTGGCCGACGACCACGCCAACGCGCGCCGCCTGGCCGCCGGACTGGCCGACATCGACGGGCTGACCGTCGATCCCGACAGCATCCACACCAACATTGTCATCTTCGAGGTTGATCGAGAGAAGGTCGGGGAGGCCCGTGAGGTGATCGCCGCCCTGCGAGAGGATGGGGTGCTGGTTAGCCACAGCCGCGAGCAGTCGCTGCGCATGGTCACGCACCGCCACATTTCCTCGGCGGACGTGGACGAGGCGTTGTCGCGGGTGAATGGCACCGTGCGGCGGTTGGCCGCAGCCAACTAGAGGTCCGGCATGGCTGAGTTTGCTATCAACCGTGAGACCACCGCGCTGCTGATCGCCGATTTCTATGCCGAGGCGATGGGCAACCTGCCCCACGCCGTGGAGCGCGGGGTAGTTGCGCGCACGGTGGGTCTGCAAGCCGCGGCCCGCCAGGCCGGCCTGATGGTGTGCTATTGCGCCACGGTGTTCCGTCCCGGGTATCCTGAGATCAGCCCGCGGAACAAGACGTTCAGCGCGCGCAAGGCCTCGGGTCAGCCAGCGGTATTCGATCCGGTGTCGCTGATTCATCCCGATGTGCGGCCCCGGGACGACGAGGTAGTAGTGGGCAAGCACCGGGTCAACGCCTTGTTCGGCACCGGTCTGGACGTGGCGCTGACCGGGAACAATATCGACACCATCATCCTGCTGGGCTACGCGACCAGCGGCGTGGTGCTGTCCACCACCCGGTTTGCCGCGGACCGAGACTATCGGCTGTACATCGTCGAGGACTGCTGCGCCGACAGCGAACCTGACGTGCACGATTTTCTAATCGCCCGGATTCTGAACCGTCAGGCGGACATCGTGTCGGCTGACGAGGCAATCGCGGCGATTCGCGCTGCGTGAGACCGGAGGGACGCCGGTTCACGTCGATCGTCGACGATTGAGCTGGGCGATGCCTCATGCTCCGGCAATCCGCATCGCCCACCGCCGATATCAGCGTAGCCATCGATTCACGCCCGCTGTACGCCGGAGACAACATAGATGTGGAGGTCCTCGTAACCCCTCATCTTTCGTTCCAGGCGGCGCTGGGGGTACTCCGGTTGTCGCGGATTGAACTGATGCGGGTGGATTCGGCGCGCGACGCGGTGCCGCAGATGATGCTGCCCAGCGGACGCGGTCGCCGGAATCCCGGGGGGCCCGCGCATATTGACGAGATATTCGCGGAAGACGTGACGATGGAAGGCGGGGTGCCGCAACGTTACCCGGTACGTCTGCGCCTGCCGGACGCGGCACCGCCCACCGTAAAGGGCAAGTACGCTCGCATCTCGTGGGAACTGTCGGCGACGATATTGACCCGGGCCGACTGGTTGCCCACGAACGACGGATGGCTGGCGAATATAGCCCGGGGCCGAGCGGCCCACTGCCAGCAGGAACTGGTGGTGTTCAGCCGATCCGATGTTGACCCGATGGATGGGTTGCCGCTACTCGATGAGCTGCCGGCCAGCAGGTCCTTTCGCAACCTCACCATGGGCCTGTCGCTGGACGCGCCCAACGCGGCCAACGGCGGCGCCGTAACGGGCAGCGTCTCGATTGTCGCCCGAACGGCGCTAAAGGCGCGCGAACTGCGCGTTGAGCTGATGCGGTGGGAACGCTCGGGGAGCAAGCAGGCGCGGGTTATCGAGCACACCGAGGTGCTGCAGCGCCCCGCGATCCTGGCCGCCGACGAGGAAACCGACTGGGCTTTCCGGCTCACAGTGCCCGACCCATTGATGCCCTCGGTGTTGGCCAACCACACCTTCGTTGGGTGGCAGGTCAGGGCCGTCATCGACCGGAAGCTGCGCCCGAACCAATCGGTATCACAGTTGCTGCACGTGTATACGTCGCCCTGATCCCCAAGCGGGCCGGCCATTCCGATCCCACTAGTTTCAGACCCAGGCTCACGCGTAGCCGGTTTGGCATCTAACGGGCATCGCCCCACCACCGGCGCAACCGTTCGGCGATGGCGGCTTCCGAACCCTGGTCCGACGGCTCGTAATATTTGCGGTCAGACAACTCCGGCGGCAGGTATTCCTGCGACTCGAAATGCCCTTCGTAGTCGTGGCTGTACTTATAGCCCGCGCCATAGCCCATGCCGCGCATCAGTCCGGTTACGGCGTTGCGCAGATGGAGCGGCACGGGTTCTTGGGGACGGCTGCGCACGTCGTCCAGCGCGCGCTCCAGCGCCATGTAGGCCGCGTTGCTCTTGGGAGACGTCGCCAGATAAACGGTTGCCTCGGCCAGGGGGATTCGACCCTCGGGCAGACCGATGAAGTGCACCGCCTGTTGCGCCGCCACCGCCACGGGCAACGCCCCGGGGTTGGCAAGCCCGATGTCCTCGGCGGCCAGGATCACCAGCCGGCGGGCGATGAACATGGGGTCTTCCCCGGCTTCGAGCATCCGGGCCAGCCAGTAGAGGGCTCCATCAGGCGAGGAGCCGCGAACCGACTTGATGAAGGCGGAGATCGTGTCATAATGGCTGTCGCCGGCCTTGTCGTATTGTGGGGTGCGGCGTTGCAGGGCATCGGCGATGCCGTCCATGGTGACGCGGCGCCGGCCGGCCGCGTCCGGCGCTGCGGCGACCACGGCCATCTCCAGGGCGTTCAACGCTACCCGCGCATCGCCGTTGGCGATGTTGACCAGGTGGGCCAGCGCGTCCGGCTCCAGTTGCGGCGCGAGTGTCGCCATGCCGCGACCTTCATCTTGTAGCGCCCGGGTGATGATGACGCTCACCGCGTCGTCATCCAGCGCGTTCAGGGTGAACACGCGGCAACGGGAGAGCAGCGGAGCGTTGACTTCGAACGACGGATTCTCGGTGGTGGCGCCGATGAACGTAACCGTTCCGTCTTCAACGTGGGGCAGGATCACGTCCTGCTGCGCCTTGTTGAAGCGGTGGATCTCGTCGACGAACAGGATCGTGGACTGCTGGTAGAGGGCTTGGCGTTCCCGGGCTCCGGCCACCGCCCTGCGCAGATCGGCCACTCCGGCGGACACGGCACTGACGGGTTCGAAGTAGGCGCGGGTAACGGTGGCGATCAGCCGCGCCAGCGTGGTCTTGCCCGAGCCCGGCGGTCCCCAGAACAGGATGGATGGCACCCGGTCGATTTCGATGGCACGGCGGAGGACCCGATCTTCGCCAAGGATGTGCGCCTGCCCCACGAATTCATCGAAGGTAGCAGGTCGCATCCGCTCTGCCAGCGGGGCCGTTTCCCGGGCCAATTGCTCGCGCCCGTGCTCGAACAGCCCGCTGGCGTTTGGCCGGCCTGTCATTACGGTAGAGAGAGTTAATCGCGTTCCGCCGGAGCGGGTACGGTCAGGATGGTGGCGTTGTGGCTTTTGGCGAGGGCAATTGCATCCGGCGTCGCATCATTGCCAATTGCGATGGCATGGACGACTTGACCAGTTGCCTTACGCAGAATGACCGCCCTCCTGGCAGAACGGATGACATCGGTGGGTTCTACGGTGACCGATATTTCGGCAATGGCGTGGATAGTATCGCCGGCAGTATCTCCGCCGGTTATGACCAGATCCGCGCGGTTCAGGTCCTCCGCTTCGGCATCACTGATGTCATCAGAGTTGACGGCAGCCGAGACAACGTCACCAGGTTCCCAACTGGTGTGCGTTATGGTTGCGTCGACCAAGTTGAGTTGCCGCCTGGCATAGCGCGGCGCTAACCGGGCGACTTCTCTTTCGTATCTGCCCCCGGTCAAATTAGCCACTTGTCCAGACAGGGAGGTTAGGTGTCCGTTCATTTCCGTCGCTCGATTATTGGTTTGCAGCTGAGCATCGGTCAAGGCGGCTACTTGTATGCGCAGTTCGTTGAGGCCGTCAGTCAAGGTGCTTACACTATCGTTGATCCGCTGCTGGGCCTCGGTCAAAGTGCCTACACTATCGTTGGTCCGCTGCTGGGCCTCGGTCAAAGTGCCCACACTATCGTTGGTCCGCTGCTGGGCCTCGGTCAAGACTGCCACCTGCCCGCGAAACTCACCCAAGCTGTCAGTCAACGCCGAGAGCTGCGCTCGGTCTTCTTGAAGCAGGCTCGTAACGGTTTGCACCAGCCGCTCGTGGGCGGCGGTGAGCCTTTCGGATATCTCACCAACCAATGTAGCGAGAGCCGCGATGTCCTGGCGGTTTTGCATGGCCAATCGCACAACTTCGGGAAACTACTGTGGCGATGTGGGACGGTGGTCACGAGGGGTTCTGTATTGTGACTGTTCCGCTATTTTACTATGGTGAGAGGATGTCTGTCGGACTAAGCGTTCCGAAAGTGCGGCATCACCTCGTCGGCGAACAGCCGCATCGACCGCCCGACTTCCTCGTTGGTCAGCATGCCGCCGATGTTGAACCAGCACATGATCTCTTGGGGATCGTAAAGCTCCCTGAAGTAGGCCAGCCGTTCGGTAACCTGCTCGGGGGTTCCGATCGCGCCCAGTTCGTTGTACAGGTCGTCATAGCCGATCTGGAAAGCCCGGCCGGAGCCCCGCGAATTGTTCTGCATGCTGCGGAGGGTGCCCAGGTAGTTGTTCACCGTTGGCGCGAACCCGGCTTTGGCCTCTTCCTGCGTTTCCCCGACGTACACGGGCACGTTTACCACCACCTTCACTGCCGACGGATCATGCCCATGCTTGACCAGCGTATCGCGGTAGTTCGCCAGCCCATCGCTCACGCCTTGCACGGTAATGATCAACGGGGTCACGAGGATGCTGTGACCGAGAGTGCCCACCAGCGGGAAGGTGTCGGCGCCGTTGGACGCGACGTAGACCGGCGGGTGCGGTTGCTGGATGGGCTTGGGCTCCAATCGGATGCCGTGGGCCTGGTAGAACTGGCCGTCGTAGTCCAGTTCCTCCTCTTTCCACGCCCGTAATGCCAGGTCCAGCCCTTCGACGAACCGGTCGTTGCGCTCCTCGATGGGGATGCCGTAGCCGCGATAGTGGTTGGGATTGGAGCCGCGCCCAATGCCGAAAACGGCCCGCCCGCCCGACAGCACGTCCAGAGTCGCCACCTCTTCAGCGATCCGCAAAGGGTGGTGCAAGGGCAGCAGGTTGACTGCGGTGCCCAGCATGATCCGCTGGGTGGTTTGCGACAACGCCGCCGCCATTAGCAGCGGTGCCGGCATTACCGAAAAGCTGCGGGCGAAATGCAGTTCGGCCAGCCAGGCCATGTCGTAGCCCAGTTGGTCGGCCAGTTGCACCTGCGCCATCACGTCCGCGTAACGGTCGGCGGGAGTTTGGCCCTCGCTGCACGGGATTTGATAAAAGACGCCGAACTGCATTTGACTACTCCCGGGGCGACGTGCGTTGATGCATCCTAGCGCGATTGCTTCTGGCTACTGTCCTCGTCAGGCGCTGGCTCAGTGAAAGGTTCGCCCCGTGCTTCGGCTTGTTCCCGACGCCGCAGCCACTCTCGCCAAAGCCGGTTGGCGTCATTCTTGCCCCTCTGGTATGTCCGTTTCTCGAAAATCGATGCTAGCACCATTCTCATTGCCTCCATAACCGGCCAAGTGGCCGCTAGCGCCCAAGCCACGATTTGACTGCCGTCGTCAAAGGCCATCTCCGCGGTCAGCTGCCACGTTTCCGGCCTATGATTGTGAGTTATCAACAGTACGTCAACCGCGATAGCCGACGCTATCGCAGCATAGAATGACACAAACGCTTGCCCAGCCCGTCGGGGTGGTACGCTGAGTATGCCAATCCACCCGGCACGGTCGTTTTGCTCCTGCCTCATTCTGGCACTATTATAACGGGATGTTGCCGTGCTTCTTTGCCGGCAGGGTATCCCGCTTGTTTTGCAGCATTTCCAGGGCGCGGATGACGGTGGCCCGGGTGGCCGCGGGATCGATTACGTCGTCCAGGTAGCCGCGGTTGGCGGCCACGTAGGGGTTGGTGAATCGTTCCTGGTAGTCGGCGATGAGCTCGGCGCGGCGGGCGTCAGGGTCGTCGGCGTTGCTGATCTCCTCGCGGTAGATAATGTTCACCGCGCCGTCCGGGCCCATGACGGCGATTTCGGCGCTGGGCCAGGCGAGGTTGACATCCGAGCGCAGGTGCTTGCTGCTCATTACGATGTACGCGCCGCCGTACGCCTTGCGGGTGATCAGCGCCACCTTGGGCACGGTGGCCTCGGCGTAGGCGTAGATCAGCTTGGCGCCGTGGCGGATAATGCCGCCGTACTCCTGCTCGGTGCCCGGCATGAAGCCCGGCACGTCCACCAGCGTCACCAGCGGCACGTTGAAGCAGTCGCAGAACCGCACGAAGCGGGCCGCCTTGGCCGACGCGTTGATGTCCAGCACGCCGGCCAGGTACGCCGGCTGGTTGCCGACCAGTCCCACGGTGCGGCCGGCCATCCTGGCGAAACCGACTACCACGTTGGGCGCGTACCCGGCCTGGACCTCCATGAAGTCCTCATCGTCGACGATGTGGTAGATGATCTCTCGAATGTCATACGGCCGGTTGGGCTCGTCCGGCACTATGCTGCGCAACACTTCGTCCGCGCGGTCGACGGGGTCGCCGGAGCGGTATCCGGGAGGGTCGTCGAGGTTATTCAGCGGCAGGAACGAGATCAGACGGCGCAGTTCCTCGAGGCACTCCTCCTCGGAATCGGAAACGAAGTGCGCCACGCCGCTACGGGCCGCGTGGGCGTCGGCGCCGCCAAGCTGTTCGTGGGTCACGTCTTCGCCGGTGACCGCGCGCACCACGTCGGGGCCGGTGATGTACATCTGGCCGGTTCCCCGGACCATGAAGATGAAGTCGGTGATGGCCGGCGAGTAGACCGCGCCGCCGGCCGACGGGCCCATGATGACCGAGATCTGCGGAACCACGCCGGAGAACATGGTATTGCGCAGGAAGATGTCGCCGTAGGCGGCCAGGCTCAGCGCCCCTTCCTGGATGCGGGCGCCGCCGGAGTCGCAGATGCCGATCATGGGACAGCCGGTTTTAGCCGCCAGGTCCATGACCTTGCAGATCTTCTGGCCCACCACCTCGGATAGGGAGCCACCGAAGACCGTGAAATCCTGCGCGTAGGCGAAGACCTGGCGGCCGTCGATGTTGCCGTAGCCCGTGATCACTGCGTCGCCGAGGAAAGTGCGGTCCGCTAGTCCGAAGTCGGTGGTGCGGTGGGTGACGAAACGGTCGATCTCGGTGAACGTGCCGTCGTCCATCAGGGCGTTCAGCCGTTCGCGAGCGGTCATCTTGCCCCGCTGGTGCTGCTGGTCGATGCGACGCTGGCCGCCGCCGAGCGCGGCTTGGTCCTGCAGGCGCAGCAGGTTTTCCAAACCCGGGTCGGTCATGGCTTCTTCTGGTGTGGACAATTCCGGCCTCCGTGGGCGATGCTGGCGATGCGCTCGTCGCGGCGACAAACCCGAGCGTCGGTACGTGATGTCTTAGGCGGCTAAGTATAATGGTTCCGGGAATCCCGCGCCTCGCGGCACTGGAGAACGAAACGAATTGACGCCATACCGGCTAACCTCGCAACGCAACGCGCCGACCCTGTCCGTCGCTGGCGGCGAACCGCTGGTTTGGGGCCGGCGGACCTATGTGATGGGCATAATCAACCTGGCGCCCGACTCCTTCTCCGGCGACGGATTGGCCGGCGACGTGAACGCCGCCGTCGAGCAGGCCCAGCGCATGGAGGCCGACGGCGCGGACATGCTGGACGTGGGGGCGGAGTCGACGCGGCCGGGCAGCACACCCATCTCCGCGTCAGCCGAGGCGGACCGGCTGCTGCCGGCGTTGGAGGCCATCTGCCGCGCGGTGCGGATCCCGGTCAGCGTGGACACTTATAAAGCTCCGGTGGCGCGGCGGGCGATCGCAGCGGGAGCGTCCATCGTTAACGACGTATGGGGGCTGCTGGCGGATGGCAACATGGCGCGGGTCATCGCGGACGCCGGCGTCCCAGCTATTCTGATGCACAACCAGCGGGTGGCGCAATACGACGATCTGGTCCCCGATGTGATTTCCGGACTCCGGCGGATCGCCACCATAGCCGGTGCTGCCGGCATCGCCGACCACGACGTGATCCTTGACCCCGGCATCGGTTTCGGAAAGACCGCCGACCACAACCTGGAGTTGCTGCGCCGACTGCCGGAACTGCAGGAGCTGGGCTACCCGACGCTGCTGGGGGTCTCGCGGAAGTCGACAATTGGCCGCGTACTGGGGTTGTCGGCAGACGACCGCGTGGAAGGCACGGCGGCGGCCGTGGCCATGAGCATCGCGGGCGGTGCTGACATGGTGCGCGTTCACGACGTGAAGCAGATGGTACGGGTGGCCCGCATGACCGACGCCATCGTGCGCGACTGGAGGCCGGACGGATGGCCGAGCCGGTAACGACCTACCTGTGCCTCGGCGGAAACCTGGGCGACCGGATGGCGGCGCTGACCGAGGCCTTGCGGCTGCTCGATGACACGCCCGGGACGCATCGAACTGGGTGTTCTTCGGTGTACGAGACCGAACCGTGGGCCGTGGCGGATCAGCCCAATTTCCTCAATCTGGTCGCCGCCTACGAAACCACGCTGTCACCGGAAGACCTGCTGACGGCGTGCAAGTCCGTGGAGGCGGAGGTTGGTCGCGTCGTCTCCTACCGCTGGGGACCCCGGCTCATCGACGTAGATATCCTGCTCTACGGCGACCGGGTGGTGAGCGTGGCGGATCCGGATCTGCAGATACCACACCCGCGCCTGACGCAACGGGCCTTCGTGCTGGTCCCGCTGGCGGAGATTGCGCCGGATACAAGCGTACCGCCGCAGGGCGATACCGTGCGACGGCTGCTGGATGAAGTGGACGGGCGGGCCGGCGTGGTACGGTGGGGGGACACTCCTAAACCCTGATTTCGCACCCCAAGCAGTTTGCACCACTCGTGTGCTACCATCTCCACGATGAACTCAACGCATCGAAGCGACCACATTTGGCGTCGAGGCCATGACGGTTTCGATGTTTCTGATGCCGGCTTAATCGCCGAACTGAAGTCCGCACTTTGGCCGTTCAACGGAACGGTATGTTCGTTGTGTTGCGGTGACAAACCTGATGGGTCACTGCTTTGCGATAGATGCTCAGAGCGTTGCCCAGACCCAGATTGCAGGAGTCGTTGCAACAAACCAAGTTGTCCGGGTGGAGGTCTATATAAATCACCTGATGAAATAATGTGCCAGCACTGTCGTGATTGTTTCTTGCCCGGTTTGCAGGACGATGGGGGTAGAGATGGGTTTTTCGTCTACTTGCTCGATTGTGGGTATGTAGGGATGACCTACAACCCCTCACGCAGACAGAGAGAACACCGCGTGCGGCTTCGCGCTGAGTTCAATGCGGTTAAGGAAAGGGACCGCCGTATACAGGCACAACTGGCGCGTGAAAATGATATCGACCTCCAAGAGGATTTTCGTCGCCCTTTTACTGACGATGAGTTTCAACGTTATAGAGCCGCCGCGGTCCGTAACGAATTAGGACGGTATTTCGACGAGAAGGATGTTGAAGGTTTTACCAGATGGGACCGTGAACGGGCCGAGTTTTGGCGCAGGATCCGTACTCGTTTTGACCGGTACGATGAGTCTGCTATCCAATGGCTCTCGCCGTTGCTGGATAGTAGGGAAGATGCTTGGCTGAGCGAGTGGGCCCTAAAATTTTATCGCAGAGCAGTTGCTGATCGAGCAAGCCGTATTCTTTCATACAGCTCGGCTCCACTAGTTGTAATTGAGCAATTGGGTCTCGTCGTTAACGGTTCTTCAGGTGCGGTTCAATGCGGCTTGCGTTGGTCACTTTCCGACGATTTGGGACCTGAGCAAATCATCCCGATTCAGCACTTTGAACTGGAAGCACGCAACTACGATGGTACTGCATGGTTGTCCGTCGATTCTGACATCCCACAAGCAGAACGTCGCTATTGGTATCGTTTGCAGTCTGCCGCTGGGTTGTCTTGGCGATTACGTGCAGTTAGCATTGTTGGAACTCCGGGTCCATGGTCAATTCTCGAAATATCGGATAGAGCGGTTAGAAGTGAATTGCGTCGCCTGGGGCGAGTGTCAGACGTGGAGGTATCCATCCAGAACTGGAGCGCCGGTACAGTATCCGTGTCCTGGTCCGGCACGTCTCTGCTTGGTCAGGTTTATTCCATCTTTCGGTCATGTGACGGTGGCGAATACTCGCTAGTTGGAGAGGTAGAGTCATCACCATTCGATGATATTGTAGATCCGGAAATAGGATCCGTTTATCGCTATATCGTATCGTCCGCCATTTTCGGTTTTCCTTGTGATTCGAGTTCGGGATCAAGGAGTGCGACACTAATTGTTCCTGAGAGAGAACCATGTGAAGTTTCGGTATCTGTAACTATGCCGACGGAGTTTGATGCTGAGGTCCGCGTGGCTACCCCTTCCGTTTCAGGTTGGGCCACCGTTGATACGTACCGGGTTGAATTGTTGTCTTCTGGTGTATGGGAGTCCTGGGGTAACTACGCCTATGCAAATGGAGATCTTACGTTCACGGTCCCTAATATCTCTGATCACGGGTTCAAATTGCGCATTAGTGCTGGAAACGCCTATGGTTACGGTCCTTGGGTCGAAGCCAGCATGTCCTCTGCTGACATAGACCGAGAGCGCAGCCGTTTCGTCAAGGCAGAGATTCAAGGTTGGGCTACTTCACTCGATAGTATTGAGGTCGGCTGGGTGGTAAACGGTATTGTTGAAAGGTTGGAATCGTTTGGTGCTTTGGTTCGCATCAGCTCAAGCTGTGTAGGTTTGGTGCATATATCAGAGGTTGCTAGGCGACGGATCGAGGATATATCCGAAGTGCTTCAGGTTGGCCAAGTAGTAAAGGTCGTCGTACAACGGGTTAATACTGAGCAACATAGATTATCATTGAGCATTAGGGCCGCTTTGCCAGATCCTTGGGACGACATCAATTCGGTATTGAGCGTGGGAGACCAACGGGTTGGTCAGGTTGCGGGTGTCAAGGAATACGGAATGTTCGTCGACATTGCGGATGGTGTAACGGGTTTGGTTCATATTTCTAATCTCGGAGATTCTAATATCGAATGGTTTAGCATTGGCGATTCAGTGCGAGTTGAAATATTGGGTTGTGATCAAGGTCGCAGGCGCTTACCACTTCGCTTATTAGGAGCTGTATAAGTAGTGTGCCTGTTGGTAAGGACGGTACAGGGTCAGGCCTGCTACGATTACTTCTGGGCAATCCGTTGGGTTACGATCCAGTATTGACGTTGACATTGAGAAGTACGCCCTTTTGTTTATTAGCCAATCTATCCTCAAAGGCAGGAGAGCCCATATGTCCATCACCCAACTTACCCGCAGCGCTGTGTACGGCCAAAACGGCATGGTCTGCTCGAACTCGCCCCTGGCGGCGGCGGCCGGACTCCGTGTCTTGCAGGAGGGCGGGAATGCCTTCGACGCCGCCCTGGCAGTTGCGGCCGTGGAGTGCGTCACTTTGGTGCCGGTTTGCGGTCTGGGCGGCGATTCGTTCATCCTCGCTTACGACGCCAAGAGCGGTCAGGTTACGAACATCAACAGCAGCGGGGTTGCCGCGTCGGGCGCTGAGGCCGAATACTACCGCAGCCAAGGCCTGGCACTAATGCCCATACAGGGGCCGCACTCGATATCCGTGCCCGGCGAGGCCGCCGCGTGGGAGACCATGCACCGCAGTTTCGGCACCATGCCCTTTGACGACCTGCTGGTGCCGGCCATCCAGTACGCGGATCGAGGGTTCCCGGTGTCGCCCCGCATCGCGCGGTCTTTCGCCGGGAACGCCGAGTTGCTGGGACGTTTCGCGGCCACCGCGGACATATACCTGACCAACGGCGGGCGGCCGCCCCGGGTCGGCGAGGTCCTGGTCAACCGCGACCTGGCGAACACGATGCGCGCTGTTGCCGAGGGCGGGGCCGACGCTTTCTACCGCAGCGACATCGCTACGAAGATGGTTGAGGGGCTGAACAATGCCGGCGGACTGTTCACCGAGGCCGATTTCGCCGGCCATTACGCCGACGTGGGCGACGCCATCACCACCACGTACCGCGAGCACACCGTGTACCAGACCCGCCCGCCGTCCCAGGGATTCCTGCTGCTGGAGATGCTGAACATCGTCAGCGGCCACGACCTGTCGTCGATGACGCCGAACTCGGCCGACTCGATACACCTGCTGGTGGAGGCGAAGAAGATCGCGTACTCGGACCGCAACCGTCTCGCCGGCGACCCGAACTTCGTTGACTGGCCTCTGGACGGCCTGCTGTCGTCAGAGTACGCCGACCTGCGCCGCGAGCAGATCCATCCCTTCCAAGCCGGCGATGAAGTCCGCCCCCTAGTTCCGGTGAACGGCCACGGCGACACCACGTATTTCTGCGTCGCCGACGGCGAGGGCAATGCGGTCAGCTGGATCCACAGCCTGTCCAACGGGTTCGGTTCGGGCGTCGTCGCTCCCGGAACCGGCGTGCTGTTCAACAACCGGGCCGGCCGCGGTTTCAGCCTGGAACCGGACCACCCCAACGTCATCGCGCCGGGCAAACGCACCATGCACACGCTGAACTGCTACCTGACCACGGTGGGCGGAGAGGTTGCCATCGTCGGCGGCACGCCCGGAGGGGATGTCCAGCCGCAGGTTGGGATCCAGATGTTGACCAAGTTGATTGATGGGGGACTGCAGCCCCAGGACGCCGTGGAATCGCCGCGCTGGCACAGTTTCCCCGGCACGGATCCGGCGACGATCAACCGCGCCGGTGAACTCAGGGTAGAGATGGGTATGCCGGACGACACGATCCGGGACCTGGGCCGGATGGGCCACAACGTGGTGCAAAACCCGCTGGGTTCTTACCACGGCGTGGTGCAACTCATTGTGCGGGACCGGCGTCGCGGGGTATTGGCCGGCGCGTCGGATCCCCGGGGAGATGGCCAGGCGGTCGGCTACTGATGGCCAACACGGGCGGGCTTGAAACCTCTCCTCGCCACTAGGCGGGCGGGGCTTCAACGCCCGGGTCGCGGGCTGCCATAGGCGCTTCCCTACTCGGTGGGTTCGCCGGATCTGCCATGCCAATTGGCTGCCAGAACACCGGCGGGCCGGCTTCCGGAGAAACATGGGAGTGGCGTGTCAGGGCGGTCAATATCCTGTCCTCGCTCTGCCTCATTTCGGTAAGCAGTTCGTTACGCACCGACTGCACCTCACCCCGTACCGACTGCACGTCATTGCGTAGGGCCTTTACGTCCTCGGCCAGCGCATCAACCCGGCTGGACAGGCGACCCCACCAGTAAAACCCACCGCCGACCAGGGCGAGCAGGGTTATAACGCTCACTGCCGCCCCGACAATTGCAAGAATGTCCATGCTTGTCCCCTGGTTCATTTCTGAACGGGATGCGGCGCATTATATCAAAGCGCGTCAAGTTGCTGACTGCCGACCGGGTTTAAGACGAACCACTGAAACGTCTAGTTCACTCCTCTGGAAAGTAGTAGATCGCGGGCAACCCGCGATACCGCTCGTCGAAGTCCATGCCATATCCCACGACGAAGTGGTTGGGTATGGTGAACCCCACGTAGTCGTACTGGACCTCGACTTCCCGGCGGTCCGGTTTGTTCAGAAGCGTGCAATAGCGCAACGAGGCCGGCCCCAGGCCGCTGATGTAGTCCTTCACGGCCACGCAGGTATATCCGGTGTCGGCGATGTCGTCCACGATGAGCACATGCTGGCCGCCGAGATGACTGGGATCCAGGGTGCCGGTCAGCCTGACGTCTCCGGACGATTCGGTGCCGCTGCCGTAGCTGCTGGCCCTCACGAATTCAAGGCGATGCACTTCGGCCTGCAACACCCGCAACAGGTCTGCGGTGAAGATCGCCGCGCCCTTGAGGACGCACACGATCACCACGCCCGTGGTCGCGTAGTCGCGATCGATTTCGCGGGCCAGCGTGGCAACGCCAGCCCGAAGCTCGTCTTCGGGGATCAGGACGGCCAGGCCATCACGTCGCATAGCGGTGGCCCCGGAACCGAAGGGTGGACTAGACGTCCAGGTTCTGGACTTCGGTGGCGTGGCGTTGGATGAAATTCTTGCGCGGAGCGACCTGTTCGCCCATCAAC
This sequence comes from Dehalococcoidia bacterium, assembly GCA_965220505.1. Lineage (GTDB taxonomy): Bacteria > Chloroflexota > Dehalococcoidia > Lucifugimonadales > UBA3495 > Bin87. The sequence goes on from CBDCQE010000001.1 coordinate 136,534, forward strand.
ATCGCGAACACCTCGTCAGTGTCTTCTATACTGTCCACGTCGTCGATGTCGTTGATGGTCACCTTCAGCATCTTGCGGGCGGCCGGGTCCATCGTCGTCTCCCAGAGTTGGTCAGCGTTCATTTCGCCGAGACCCTTGTACCGCTGGATCGACGGTTCGGACCGCGCGGTGGACATGCGCTTGATCAGCGCGTCCTTTTCGTCCTCGGAGTAGGCGTAGGCGATGTTCCGACCGCGCTGCACGCGATACAGAGGCGGCTGGGCAATGTAGAGGAAGCCACCCTCGATGAGCTCGCGCATGCGCCGGTAGAAGTAGGTGAGGATCAGCGTCCGGATGTGGGAGCCGTCCACGTCGGCGTCGGTCATGATGATGATGTGGTGGTAGCGGAGCTTCGAGATGTCGAATGCCTCGCCCTCGCCGGTGCCCACCGCCGAGATGATGGCGCGGATTTCTTCGTGGCTGAGGATGCGCTCCACCTTGTCGAGAAAGCGTTCCACGTTGAGTATCTTGCCCTTGAGAGGGAGGATGGCCTGGAACTGCCGGTCCCGGCCCATCTTGGCCGAACCGCCGGCGGATTCGCCCTCAACGATGTAGAGCTCGGACTTGGCGGGGTCCCGCTCCGCACAGTCGGCCAGCTTGCCGGGCAGCGAGGTGCCGTCCAGGGCGTTCTTGCGGAGCACCAGGTCACGGGCGCGGCGCGCCGCCTCCCGGGCCGCATGGTTGGTTTGGACCTTGTCGATGACGCCCTTGGCCGCGGTGGGGTTCTCCTCGAGGAAACGGGTCAGGCCTTCGGAAGTCGCGGCTTCCACCCGGCTGCGGATTTCGGGGTTGCTGAGTTTGTTCTTGGTCTGGCCCTCGAACTGCGGGTCGCCCAGTTTCACGCTGACCACGGCGACCAGGCCCCCTCGGGTGTCCTCGCCGCTGAAAGAGTCCTTGGGGTCCTTGAGAATATTCTGCTTGCGGGCGTAGTCGTTGAGCACGCGGGTCAGCGCGGACCGGAAACCGGCCAGGTGGGTGCCGCCTTCGGGCGTCAGGATGCAGTTCGCGAAGGTGCGCTCGTCCGCAGCCAGGTTGTCGTGGCCGTCGGTGTGGTGATACTGGAAGGCGACCTCGACGTCGGCGTCCTCAGCGATGCGCTGGTAATAGAACGGGTCCGGCATCACCACGTTGCGCTTGCGGTTGATATTCCGCACCATGCTGGCCACGCCGGTGTCGAAGAAGAAGCAGCGCTCGATGTCCCCGTGGCGCTCGTCAGCGTGGAACTCGCTGACCAGGCAGATCTCCAGACCCTTGTTGAGATAGGCGGTCTGGCGGAGTTGGGCCACCAGCCGGCCGAAGTCGTAAGTGATCTCGGGGAAGATTTCAGGATCGGCGTAGTAGGTGACCGTGGTGCCCTGCTTGCGCACGCGCTGGTGTTGCTGGAGGTCCGAGGTGGGGATGCCCTTGGCGTAGTCCTGGGTGTAACGCACGCCGCCGCGACACACCTCGGCATGGAGCCGGGAAGCCAGGGCGTTGACGACCGAGGCTCCCACGCCGTGGAGGCCGCCGGAAACCTTGTAGGCGGCGCCGCCAAACTTGCCGCCGGCGTGCAGGGTGGTCATCACCGTTTCCAGGCCGGATACGCCGGTGTCCGGGTGAACGTCAACCGGGATGCCGCGCCCGTTGTCGGAAACGCTGACGGCCCCGTCCGCTGCAATGCGGACGTCGATGCGGTCGCAGTGGCCGGCCAGGGCTTCGTCCACTGCATTGTCCAGCAACTCTTTGATCAGATGATGAAGCCCGTCCACTCCGGTGCTGCCGATGTACATTCCCGGCCGAACACGGACGGCTTCCAGTCCCTTCAATACTTGGATATTGTCCGAGGTGTATTCGGAGGAGTCTTCTGCTGCAGGTAATACTACTTGTTGAGTCATGCTGAATGGTTTCTCCGGTCCCGGGCCTCTGTCAACGTGAATATGTTGAGGCCGTTACTGTAACGCAGTACAACAATATCCAGTATGGACACCCTTAGCATTATACCAAAACTAGCGTTCCTTTGCCATGCGGCAGATGTCAGCAATTCGCGGATTTTGGGAAATCCACCAAAGATTTCGGACGATTTCGGGGCGGGTTCGGACCGCTTTCGTATCAGTCGGACAGTACCTCGCCGGCCCCTTCGCTGGCGGGTGGGTGGTACCAGTCTCCCGAGAGCAGGCTGGAGATGGCCAACCGCATGGGTTCGAACAAGGGTAGGGGCGGATCGCGCAACGGAAACCAACCGTATTCACAGAAAGAGCCGTCACCGGCCTGGGGAACGGGGTCCTGGTCGCCGATATCGCCCAGGAACTCCACGTCCACGTAGTGACGGTCGTAAGCAACAATGTTGCTCAGGCAAAGTACGCGAAGCTCGCCCACCTCCACTCCCAACTCTTCGTGGGCCTCCCGGCGGGCGCACTGCTCCAGAGTTTCTCCGAACTCGAGATGGCCGCCCGCCGAGGCCCAGGTCGCCTCGCCGTGGGCTCCCTGCCGCTGCGCCAGGAAGACCTTGCCGCCCCTGACGAACACCACTCCCACACCCACCAGCGGCCTGTCTGCCGCGTACTCACGGCCGCAGTATAGCACGGGGTCAAGGACGCCCGGCGTGCCGCATGAATTGAGGCGATTTCGCTACTCCGATCCGGGAACAGGCAAAGTCCAAATCAGCCGCTGAGCAGACGGATTTCGCAATCAGACAAATCCTACTGACCAGCCACTCTAGCGCTGGCCTTCTTGAGCGAGATCCACACGATCATTCTAGACCGTCCCACCACTACTCACCGGTTGGCCTTCCGCAGGTTCCAGATCATGTCCACACACCGTTGCTACGCTGACCAACCGTTCCTGTACCCTAACACTCAGGGAATCAGGGAAACGCCAAGAACACACGCTGCACCGACAGCAACAGGCTCCGCTAGCTGCGGCCAACGGAACCAAAGCAAAGGGAAGCATCAAGCAGCTGACGCATGGCCAAAACGAGAGAAGACCAGTTAGCGAAGTCCACCACCAAGAGGCACCATCAGTTTTCCTCAACTCGGCCCCGGCGGCGGCGGGACACCCGCCCTAGCGCGCACGAACGCAGCCGCCGCCCACGGCATATCCCCCATAAAACCCAACAGCCCGAACAAGATGGCCACGTCCGCCACGTTGAAGACAAACCAGCGCATCACGTCGATGAAGTCGGTGACATGCCCCAGGATCACACGGTCCACCAGATTGCCCGTCACGCCGGCCAGCATCAGCCCGAACGCGAGCTGAGCAATCACCCCGGTTTTCGGGCGAGGCCAGTACAGGGCGAACAACAGAGCAACTCCAGCCGCAGACACGGCAATCAGAGCAACCGAATGACCGCTGAACAAATCCAGCGTATTGCCTGAATTCGTTACGTGACTAAGGCGCAAATGCCCATAAGCAGGCCAGGACTCACCAACTCCCAGCACAGCGCTCACCGTGTGCTTGGCAATCTGGTCAATGCACAGAATGACAATCGCTGTCCAGACACCGACGCGATGCCTGAATACGAAGCTCAATATCTGTAGGCCCGGAGACACTGGCCTACCTCACTGTTCCGCGAGGGCTACACGGGCCGCCTTGAAATACGGCCCGTCGCATTCGTCCGAATAGGCGGTTACAACCTTGCTGTGCCCACCGCCCAGCAGAACATGGTCACCCAACTTGGCGACCACCTGCCGGCCTCCGTTCAGCATGGAAAGGCCAGAACCAGAACCCTCCAAACTGAACCCCGGAGGCCAGATCACCAGATATTCTTCTGGTGCATCAACTGATTCAACTACCAGGCAACGGTCGTGCAATCGCAAGTACCCTTCCAACTGCGCCACATTCGATATAATCGGCCCACGCTGCTCCGCCGACGTGGCGAATAATACGCCGTCATACGATTCAACGCTCAAGCCCATTCTCTCCTTTGACGGCGATACCTCATCACCCACCAGCCAGAAGGGGCCAGAGCAACTATCCGGCGAACCAGTCCAGTCCCATTCGCCTGCCGAGAAAACCTTCTTGCCCGACATCCTAATCGACTGGCCCACAGAGGCAACCAAACTACCGTCAAGGTCGAACACTTCGACCGTCTCGCCGTCATCATCCGCGACAAATCCCGTTGGCCAGACCACCAACAAACCGTCGCGAGTGGCCACAGGGTCCACTTGGTCTGCATAGGAAACCCGCAAACAATCTTCCGACCGCAAAAGTTCGCCGTAAACGTAACGGTCCCCGCGGTTCGCGGGCAATACCTCATCATGGCGCGGAAGCGACAGCATGGTCGCAGCAACAGGGAATTCGCCAGGAGCAGCGACGGCCTTGCCCCCCTCAGATGCGAGCGAGGAGCCCTCGGACGTCTGGGGAATGTCGGCACGAGCATTCCCCACGACTTCCAGCGTGGGAGTTGGAGCCACGGGAACGTCCACCTCGCCCCGACATGAGGTCAAGGACAGCGCGATCATCAGTATCAACAGAAAGCGGAACATGCGAACTTCCCTTGCAGCATAAGGCTCGTCGTCGGGTGACGGCTTTACCGTAGCACAGGTGCAGAACTGCGTGGTCTGCCTGCGAGTTTTCAAATTGAGACACAATCGACGTATACGACGTGAGAACGGCGAGAGTTAGCCGACAATGCGGAATAGGAGGAAACACTTGATGAAACTGACGCAGATATGGCGGGCGCATCGGAGTTCTGGCGATGTCATCCATCGCGGTCACGGGCCTTATGGACTGTTCGGCTGGGTCGTCTCCGATTCCGTCGACAGGCAAGACGGTTGACATTCAAAAGTCCCACGCATGAATTGGAGTTCGGTTGTCGGCCCGGAGCAGCGGGTGCTAGACTGCCTCATCTTGCCCGCCCCGTGAGTTTGCCCGGATGCCGACTGAAATCATCGACGAACTGCCCGTATCCCGTTCCGGCCAGTCGGCGCTCGCCGTGTGCGAAAGCGCCGCCCGACGAGCCGGCGAGTTGGTACTGGGTCGGTTCCGAACCGACGTGGAGGTAAGCCTCAAGGGCCGGGCCAATGTGGTCACCGACGCCGATCTGGCTTCCGAAAAGCTCATACTGGAATACGTGGCCGACGAATACCCCGATTTCGGAATCCTCTCCGAAGAATCTGCTCCGGTTTCCGGCACATCGCCGTACACCTGGGTGGTTGACCCCATTGACGGCACCCGCAATTTCGCGGAAGGCATCCCGCATTTTTGCGTGGTCGTCGCGATTGCGGAAGGCGATCAGGTGGTGTGCGGCGTCACCTATGACCCGGTGCGCGACGAGATGTTTTCGGCGCAGAAAGGACGCGGCGCTGCGTTGAACGGCCAGACCATAAGCGTTTCGGACCGCGACGATATCGACGAGGCGGTGCTGGGGTTCGACCTGGGCTACAACTTCGATCAGGCCAAGCTCCTCCTCGAAATGGCCACCGGTGTCTGGCCCAAAGTCCAGGGCTACCGTCTGATGGGTTCCAGCGCCCTCAGCATCGCCTATGCTGCCTGCGGGCGCATTGACCTGTATTTCCACCACAGCCTGTCGGCGTGGGACATTGCATCGGGTGTCCTGCTGGCGCGGGAGGCCGGCGGCCAGGTGCTGGACCGGGCGACACTGAAGGACGCCACCCTGTTCTCGCCGGGCCTGATCGTATCCAACCCGACCCTGGTGGAGCAATTCCTGGCGCTCACGGAAGGAGCAGCCTGGCGCACAATGTAAACGCTGATCCGCGCCGCCGCGGGTAGTCCTTTGGATGTTCCGGACGGGCGCTCGACCGTAGTTCGAAGGAGGGATGTCTATGGTCACTCAGATTTTCGAAATGGTCCGCGAGGTGGGCCGGGTGCCGTCATCAGAGGTTCCCCTCAATGCCGCCGAGCAGACCCGCTTCGAGCGCATCATGGACCAGGCGGTGATGATCGACGTTCACCAGCACCCCTTCCTGTTGCCGGAGGACATGGACCGGTTCATCGAGTTCCTGCGCACCAGCCGCTACCAGTACGGCTACCAGGCGGTGGAGGCCGGAGGCTGGTCGGCGGTGACCACCGCCAGCGCGTTCAGCGGGTTCAAGAGCACCACCGACATGTCCTTCATGGAATACGAGGACATCGCCGCCGAGGTCGGCGGGATGCTGGCCGACGTGGCGACCCAGGACAACATCGTGCGGGTGGGCAACGCGGACGAGATCCTGGCTGCCCGCCAGCAGGGCAAGATCGGCTTCCTGCCCACCCTGGAGCACCTGGCCATCGGGAACCGAATCGAGCGGGTGGACGCCCTGTTCGGTATGGGCGTGCGCCTGGCCGGCATCACCTACAACCGGCGCAACTTCATCGGCGACGGCCAGACCGAGCGGAACCCGGGCGGATTGAGCGACTTCGGCGTCGAGGTAGTGCACCGGATGAATGACCTGGGCATGGCCGTCGACCTGTCCCACGCTTCAACGCCGACGGCCATGGACGCCATCGAGATTTCCCGCGCCCCCACCGTATTCAGCCACAACGCCTCCTTCACGCTGCGGCCCAACGGCCGTACCCGCAAGGACGAGGAACTGCTGGCGTGCGCCCGCAACGGTGGCTTGGTCTGCATCACCGCCGTGCCCAACTCGCTGAGCGACGACCCCGAACAGGACATCGAGTGCGTCCTGGATCATTACGACTATATGGTCAACCTGGTGGGCGTCGATCACGTGGGCATCGGCACCGACACCACCGTGGGCGACCACGTGGCCTTTCACCGGGTGCTGCTGGGACGTGGGCCGGACCAGCTACCGGCGCCGTACCTCAACGGGTTGGAGTCTCCCGCCGACGGCAAGAACATCGTGCGCGGCCTGATTCGGCGCGGGCACTCCGATGAGGACGTGCTCAAGATAGTCGGCGGCAACGCCCTGGACTACTTCCGCCGCGTCATCGGCTGATTTGTCGCCCGGACGGGTTCACGAGAGGATTTATGGTGGACGCCAAGAGTTGGGCGCACCTGGTAGGCAGCGTTCCGCTGCCGGATGCGGAAGCCGTCTTCCGCACGGTGAGCGACGCCTGGGGTCCGCGCCTGCGGCGCATCTCTGACGGCGAAACCGGACGGCGCGGCCGCTGGATCTGGTTCCAACGGGAGATGCTGGAGCAGCATCCGGCCATGGAACCCGACCCGGACGAACCACCCTACGCCTTGTATCAGTGGGACGGTCAGTTGCTGCGCGAAACGTCCTATATTCGCTTCAGGCCGGGCGTTGACCCGGCCGCCGTTGACTTTCCCACCGGGTACGCCGAGGCCGCGCTGGAGTCCTTCGACTTATACGCCCGCCTGCAAAAAGATGGAGTGATTCCCGGTGACGCTCTTTTCCAGGTGTCCCTGCCCACGCCGATGGCTACGGCGTACATGTACGTGAGCCCGGCGGCCCGCGACGCATACCTACCCGCTTACGAACGGTCATTGCTGTCGGCGGTGAATGAAATCCTCGCCTCCACCCCGCATGACCGCCTGTCGATCCAGTGGGACGTTTGCCAGGAGGTGCTGCTGTTCGAGGATTACTTTCCGCACCGGCCCGCCGACTACAAGGAGCAGGTCTTCGCGGAACTGGGGCGGCTGGGCTCCGCCGTCTCCGGGACGGTGGACCTGGGCTACCACCTGTGCTACGGATCTCCGCGCGACGAGCACCTGGTGATGCCCAGGGACATGGGGATCCTGGTTGAGATTGCCAACGGGATCGCCGCCCGATTGGACCGGCGCCTGGACTTCATTCACATGCCGGTGCCCCAGGACCGGACGGACCGCGAATACTTCCTGCCCTTGGAGGGCCGGCGGTTGCCCGCCGAAACTGAACTGATCCTGGGCCTGATCCACCACGATGACACGGCCGGTGACCGGGCCCGCATTGACGCCGCTCGCGCATTTGTCGCCTCTTTCGGCGTGGCCAGCGAATGCGGTTGGGGTCGTACCGACCCGGCGCGGGTTCCCGGCCTGCTGGAAAGCCACCGTCGCGCGGCGGAGTACATCAACGCCGTATGACCGCCGCCTGGCTGGGGGAGTGTTGAGATGATTCAGCTTACCGAGGAAATGTCGAGCCTGATCAACCGGGCCCGGGACGACGGCTATCCCTGCATCGTGGCGACCGCCTCCGATGATGGAACGCCTAACTGCGGCTATATCGGGACCGTGCTCACGGTGGGCGACGACACGCTGATTTATCGGGACCGCACCGGCCGCAATCCGCTGGACCACATCGAGGCGAACCCAAAGGTCATCGTCCTGTTCCGCAATACGGAGCGGGACGCCGGCTGGAAGTTCCGCTGCACTGCCACCGTACACCGCGAGGGGCGGGTCTTTGAGGACATGACCGACCGGCTTCTGGAATCGGGGTTGGTGAACGAACGCTACCTGGAAGGCAGCGTCGGCGCGATCGTGGTGCTGCGGATCGACCAGGTTCTCACTCTGTTCGGAGAGCTATTGCAGGAGCGGGAGCCCGGCCTGCAGTGGTGATCGGGTCATCGGGCGGTTGGCGGAGGGAGTGGGATTCGAACCCACGAACCCGTGAGGGTTAACGGTTTTCAAGACCGTCGCAATCGTCCACTCTGCCATCCCTCCAGAGCGCCACACTTCCATTGTAATCCGCGGGACGGTGGGCGTACAGGCCACCATGGCCCGTCTCCGGCGCCGGGCGGGAACGGGCTATAATTTCTGCCACCCAACTGCCCGGAGCGTTTCGATGCCCCATGACCTGATCGGCATAGCCGAAAGCTTTGTGCCGGAAATCCTGGCCAACCTTGACCGGATTGACGCTGAGTGTCAGCTTCCGCCTGACCTGGCCAACCGCATGGCGGCGCACAACCTCTTCTGCCTGTACGCGCCGCAGGCGTTGGGCGGCCCCGAGCTTGATCCCCTTACGGCGTTCCGCGTCGTGGAGACCATATCCCAGGCCGACGGTTCCGCCGGATGGTGCGTGTTCAACGGCAGCGCGATCACCGCGGCCCTGGCTCGCCTGACCGTCGACGCCGTAAAGGAGATATTCGGCGACCCGCCGGCCATGCTGGGCTCCGGTTCCGCTCGGCCGGAGGGCACCGCCACCATCACGGAGGGCGGGTACATCATCAACGGGCGCTGGAACTACCTGAGCGGCATCGACCATTCCACCGCGCTGTTCCTCAACTGCCGCCTGCTGAAACACGACGGGACGCCGGCGCGGAACGACGATGGCAGTCCGGCCATGCAGGTCGCCATCGTGCCCGTCGCGTCGGGCACTGTGATCGACAACTGGACCACCCTGGGGATGCGGGGCACCGCCAGCAACGACTGCGAGTATTCCGACGTGTTCGTGCCGGCGCACCATACGTACCGCAGAGGCGACCCTTCGTATCATCCCGGCCCGCTGTACAACCCGGCCCAGACCTCCATCCTGATCAGCTGGACCCTGGCGGCGGCCAACGCCCTGGGCATGGCTCGCGGCGCGATGAACGCCTTCCACGACCTGGCCACCGGCGCCGGCACCACCAACTCGCCCGTGCTGCTGCGCGACCGCAACTACGTGCAGATTGCCTACGGCGAATGCGAGGCCATCCTGGACGGGGCGCGCACCTACGTCCTGGACGCTGTGGGCAGCATGTGGGACGCCCAGATGCAGGGTAGTCCCGACCTCATGGACCGGGCCGTCCGCGCTCGGCTGGCAATAGCCCATGCCATCCGCCGTTCCGTGGACGTTGTGGACCGGCTGTTCAGCGTGGCCGGCACCAATGCCATTCACCGCTCGGTGGGACTGGAGCGGTTCTTCCGCGACCTGCACGTCAGCGGCCAGCACATATCCGGGCTGCCCAACAACTTCGAGCACGGCGGGCAGATACTGATGGGGGCGGAAACCACCGCTTCGCTGTACTCCTGAACCATGGAGCACCTGCTTGACTTCCTAGCTGAAATAGTCCTCGCATTGCCGTCTGACTATCGGACGCTCATGGTCTTGATGATAATGGCTACCATCATGCTCGTCGGCACCAGGCGCATATCGCGCGCATCCCGCGCCGAACGCCTGCCATTAGGAGCATCTTCCCCGTACTTTGACGCCATAATCCTTTGGTTAGTGTATTTGATGGCCTTCTCGTCGGCAGCGCTATTTTTCTTTCACTTGGGGGTTAGCATTGGGCGCGAGGCGGCGGATGCCTTTAGCCAGGCGGCCAACCAAATTGCTGACGTCTCGCGCTACCCACCAGGTTAGCCCGATAGCCGCGCTCAGCCAAACCAGCCCGGAAATCAGAAACAGCCACGTTCCGGCAAGCACAATGCCGCGGTTTTCCAAACTGTCTCCCCAAGGTACGATATAGAGACTCGCCGCTAGACCGATGCCGGAGACAGCCAGAATGGCAATGACCACGAACTGTTTGTCTTGCCTGAGCTTTGTAGCCCAGCCGCGCGGCTCTTCAACCTCGCGTTGCGTTTCCCCCGTTTCCACGGTCAAACGCCCCGTTTCCAAATTCCCCTTATCCCTGTCCGCAGTCGCCATCGTGGGCCTCCCTCGGCCTTAATCATACCGGCGACCCGCGGGCCTGACAAACTCACGGAACCCCTACACCGGGAAGATGCGCTGGTATATCCCAGGCGACCCTTCGCCGTGGACCATGTGGGGGCGTACCTCGTGGGTCCATACTGGGGTGACGATCTGGCTCCAGTTCCGCCAGGCGTCGCTTTCCGCAATTTCCAGCGACTCCATCTCGTGGACCGTCGCGTACTTGGGCTCGCCCATCACCGCCTGGAACCGGCGGGCACGGATGTAGCCGGGGATGTCCAGGGCCATGGGCAAGCGTTCGTTGTTATAGGCGTTGTTCCACTTCTCCTCAAGGTGGTCCGGGATCGACATTCGGCCCACCAGGATCAACGGCGACATGCCGGCCTGCGCCGTTTCCTCGGATAACTCCTGGGGATGCACCCGCTTGTACAGGTTGCGGATGTACTCCGTGCCGATCACGCTGGGAGACATGCGCCGCGACCATTCGGTAGGCTCGTTCAGCCATTTCTGCCACTCGTCCGAATACCAGGCTTCGTGGCTGTCCAACTCGTAGACGGCCAGGTACTTCGGGCCGCCCTGGACCGCCTGGTAGCGCGCCGCGTCAAGCACGCCCGGTATCGACAGCCGCTCCGGGATGTGTTCCTCGTTGTACCAGCGGTTGTACTCCTCGTCGTGCTCGGGCGCAACGTCGCTGTACACCAGCAACAGGCCGTCGCCCTTTCTCCTCGTCACCATCGCTCTACTCCAGTATCTCCGGACGCTGGGCAGCGTCATCGGGTTCTCAATCTGGCGCGCAGTATAGCACCGGGGCGGAGTGCCGCCGGCCGCAAGCGTTCAGTTTGTTCTTACATCGATGCACAGGATGAACAGGATCAAATTTGATGTGTTGATTGTCCCGACCTCCAGCTGATCATGGCGTAATTTTAGCCGCTATCGCCTCAGTCAAAATCATGCTCATCCTGTGCATCGATGTCAGTTTATTGCCGTCGTACCAGCGATTGCGGGAGAGGGCGATGTGGCCGCCACCGCGAGCCAGTTTCCGGTGTATAATCGGCCCACCGTTTTCATTTTTGGGCGACGCGCGTCACCAAGTTAAGTAGGAGGGATTCATGACTACATCGTTGCAGCAAACGTCTTCCAACGGACATTCCGCCGGAGGCGTGGAGGAATTTGACGTTGTCGTCATCGGCGCCGGTGTCACGGGGTTGTACTCCCTGTACCGGCTGCACCAACTGGGGTTCTCGGTTAGAGCCCTGGAGGAGGGCGACGGCGTGGGCGGCACCTGGTACTGGAACCGCTACCCCGGGGCCCGTTTCGACTCCGAGAGCTACACCTACGGGTACTCCTTCTCCGAGGAACTGCTCCAGGAGTGGGAGTGGATGGAACACTACTCCGGCCAGCCGGAAAACGAACGCTATCTCAACTACGTGGCCGACAAGTTCGACCTGCGCCGCGATATCCGGTTCAACTCTCGGGTCGCCTCCCTGGTCTACGACGAGGCCGGCAACCGCTGGAACGTCACCACCGACGATGGATACCAGGCTCGGGCGCAGTTCGTAATCACTGCCATCGGCATCCTGTCGGCCCGCTACGTGCCCGACTTCGAGGGCCTGGAGAGCTACGAGGGGGCGTGGTGCCACACCAACCGCTGGCCCAAGGAAGGCATGGACCTGGCGGGCAAGCGCGTTGGCGTCATCGGGACCGGCGCAACCGCCGTCCAGTTGATTCCGGAAATCGTGGACGAAGTCTCCCACCTGACGGTCTTCCAGCGCACCGCTAACTACTGCGTTCCCCTGCGCAACGCTGTCATCGACCGGGAGACGCAGGACTACATCAAGTCCCACTACCCGGAGATTTTCGAGCAGTGCTTGGCCACCCCCGGCTCCTTCATGCACGAGTTTGATCCCCGTTCCGCGCTGGCGGTTTCCGAGGATGAAAAGCTGGAACAGTACGAGCGGCTGTGGGCGGAGCCCGGTTTCAAGAAGTGGCTGTCGAATTTCTACGACATCATGATGCCCGGCGAGGCCAACGAGGACTACGCCGAGTTCGTGCGCAACAAGATTCGTGAGCGCGTGCACGACCCCGAGGTTGCCGAGAAGCTGGTGCCCAAGAACCACATGTTCGGTTCCAAGCGGCTGCCCTGCGAGAGCGGCTACTATGAGGTGTACAACCGCGACAACGTCCTGCTGGTTGACGTCCGCGAAGACCCTATCGCGCGCCTGACCCCCCGGGGCATTCAGCTGGAAAGCGGAAGCGAGCACGAACTGGACGTCATCATCTTCGCCACCGGCTACGACGCCGTCACCGGCCCTCTCAACCTGATTCACATCGAGGGCATCGGCGGCGAGGTGCTCAAGGAAAAGTTCGCCAACGGTCCCCGCACCTACATGGGAATGTCCAGCTACGGCTTCCCCAACATTTTCACCATCAACGCCGCCTCCGTGGGCAACTTCCCCCGGTCCGCGGAGCCGCTGGTGGAGTGGGTCACCGACGCCATCGCCCACGTCCGGGACAGCGGGCACCGGCGCATCATGGCGACCCCTGAGGCCGAGGCGGCGTGGGTGCAGCACATGAAGGATGACAGCGAGAACATCCTGCGAACCCAGGCTGACTCCTGGTTCGTGGGCGCCAACATCCCGGGCAAAGCGCGCGTGCTGCTCACCGCGCCGGACACCGCGCCGGTCATGCGGGCCAAGCGCGCCGAGGTGGCGGCCAACGGCTACGAGGGGTTCACCCTGGACTGACGCGGCGGCATCGCGTGTCAGAAATTTCGGGGGCGACCAGACGGTCGCCCCTCATTCTTCGCCAGAAGAGGGTTGCTTTTTCACCCATTCACCGAACCGAATTCCGACATGAACTCACCCGGCCGCATTATCCTCAAGTCAAAGTGCCCCTTGCCGTCTAGGTTGAGCAAAGCGCCATCCAGCGTAATGAGAACATCGGCTTCACGCCACAGCGCCAAGTCAAGCATCACCCGGTCTACCCCACTCAGACCGTAATCGTACCCTTGGGGCACATTTTCCACGTACTCGGCGTACGACAAATACTCAGCCAAGATCTCGGTCTGCACTCCCACCGACAATCCTAAACGGGATTCGGACAACTTCCGACGAAACTCCTGGTAGGTATCTTCGCAAACCAATGGCACCAGTGCGCCCGAGGCGAAACCGCGCCATAGCAGGCTGTCGCGCAAGCCACTCCGAGCCTGCGTCAACAACGCGCTGGTATCCGCCACCACCCGCACGACATCTACTTTGTCAAGTACAGCTCACGCGACTCGCTATCGGCGAGAATGGCGTCCAGCAAAGCGTCGGAAGCCTGCTCGAACGACAGCCCGGACGAAGAAGCGAACTCCACTTCGCCGTTGCAACGCCCTACCACGCGAAAGCCGTCTTGCCGGAAAAGCTCTTCGGAAGTCGCCGGCACGGTAAACGTTCGTCCAGGCCGGCCGACCCCAAGCCGAAAAGCCCGTAGCAACAGATCTGCTGCGTACTCGTCAGGAGTCAGGCCCCGTTCTTCCGCGGCGACCACGAAATCGACAACGAACTCGTCTGGTAAACCCAAACTATGCAGGAAGTCAGGCATAATCCCTCCTTCGGTCAATGCCCACTGGAAACGTCGCAACACTTGCCGAACCAGCGAACTATACCATGCGTCGGGCCAAGTCCGGCATGTGCGTTCCGCCGGCGGATCGCCCGGGGTTGCTACCCCTCGGTAGACGCGGGGTTGTCAGGCCGCTTGGCCAGCAGGAACGCGGCGGCAGATAGCACCTGCAACACGCCGACGGCCACGAGCACGGGAACGAAGCTGCCGATGCGATCAAAGACCCATCCCGCAGCCGCCGGGACAATGGGGCCGCTGACGCCGTAGAACAGGGTCATGACCCCCACCAGGGTGCCGAAGCTGCGCCGGCCATAGTATTCGCCCACGGTGATCCAGGCCAAGGCGCTCACGCCCTGCCCGGTGGCCGAAGAAACGATCAGGAACCAGGCCACCGCGTCCCCGTCCAGCAGCAGGGCGGCGACGGAACAAAGGGCGACCAGGGCCATGGCTCCGCTCAGCAGCAAGCGGGGCGACGCCCAGGTGGCGGCGAGGCCCATGCCGAAACGGGCCGGGATGGTGGCGAAGTAAGTGATTGACAGGTAGATAGAGGTCCGTTCTTCGGCCACGCCTTTCCAGATCAGGATGGGAATCTGGTTGATGACCAGCACGTCGGACGGAACCGTGCGCAGGGCGGCGCCCACCGTCAGCGCCCAGAAGGAGAGCGTTACCAGCGCCTGGGTCGCAGAGTAGTCCAGCCGCGGCACGCCGGCGGTGCCGGCCAGTCGTGACCCTCGCCGGGCCGTAGTTGAGCCGACAACGCCCGCGCCGTAGGGTTGCAGGCCCAGATCCTCGGGTCGACTGCGGATGATCGCCGCGGCTGGAATGGTCAGTACGCACACCAGGACGCCGGCGACAATTGCCGTGGTCCTCCATCCGAACTGGTCTGCGGCGGCGCTGAGGGCCGGGAGTATGGCCGCCGCTCCGCCCATCACCGCGGTGTTGATGACCGCCAGGGCGAACGCCTTGCGCTGCTCGAACCACTGGTTGACCACCGTCATCAGGGTCGGGAAGATGCCGAGGCCGCGACCCACCGAGGCGGCCACCGAGTAGACCGCCACGATGGCCCAGAACGAGTCGGCGAAACCCAGCGCGGCGAAACCCAGTCCAGAGAGCAGTCCCCCGGCCAGGATCAAGCGGCGTGCGCCGTAACGGTCGGCCAGCCAGCCGGCTGCCAGCGATGTGACATCGCCCACACCCCACGCTGCTCCGACCACAAAAGCGGACTGGCCGGACGTGAGGCCGAGTTCGCCGCGAACGGGAACCGAAAACGCCAGGTATCCCGGGATGACTACGCCAAAGGCGAAGAAACCAAGGACCACCGCGGCCGAGAGTACCCACCATCCGTAGAAGACGCCGCCCGGGTCGGCTGGTTCCCGGGCGGAGTTCAGGCGGTACGAGAGACCGCGCACGGCACTATTCCGATGTCATGGCGGCTGTGCCGAGCCGGGTGTCAGCCACGCGGAGCGCAAGATATCTTTGGCTCTGCTGCCCGGATGGCCGTAAATCGGCTCCCTAGTCCGCCAGAGGAATCACAAGGTAAACCCTTTCCTCGCCCCCGACCACGCGGGTCGTGTGGCCCTCACCCGTCAAATCTTCGGCGAGGAGCACGTCGCCAGGCCCAACCCGATGCGTGGTGCCGTCGCTCAGCCCGATCTCGGCCTGCCCGGCCAGGGTCACCGTGTATTGCCGTCGCGGGGCGCAGTGGAAGTCCAGGAAGTAGTCCGGCGGCGAGATGCGGATCGTCAGGCCGCTGGTGGGTTGCATGGGAGTGCCCCGACCGTAGGCGCCCTCGGTATCGAGGAAATCCTCAAAGGGCGGTTCGTAATGTTCGAGACGGGACTGGCCGTCGGGACCGGTGAAGACGCGTACGTACTGGGGCATTAGACAACTCCTGGATGATGCGGATTGCAGCCGATTATACCGGCCTACTCGCCGGGGCGGTCATCCGTGGTCGGTCGCTGCGTCACCCACGAGACGTTGTCGGCTTCACCGCCGGTGCCCTGGGAGCGGCGCAGGGATTCCACCGTCCGGTTGATCAACACGGCGCCGAAAAGCCCGGCCGCGGCCCCCAACGGGAAAGCCAGCAAGCCCCCGGTGACGCACAGCACGACCAACACGTGGGGCTCGACGATGGCCCGGTCGTTCAGTTCGGCGAGCCTCGCGAACCGCGAGGCGATGGCCCAGGCGACGTAGCCGCCGGCCGCGCTGCCGACGACGGCTGCGCCGATGATGTAAAACAGCTTGGTGGGAGTGAACATGATTGCTTTCCCGGACGCCTTAATGTGGTCTCGATGGCGGTAGTTTGCGGTTGCAATGCTAGCACAATTATTAAGCGAATTCGCTGGCCGCTTTGATGAATTCGTAACTATAACTTGACAACAAGGCGACATCCTCGTTTAATCGTTCGGCATCCGTAACACGGGGGCTTGACGGCGCCATGCGCTGTCCGTCACCCAGGAAAAGCAGGAGGACAGACCAGACAATGGGATTGAAACGGTATTTTAACCCCCGGCTGCTGGCCGCATTGGGCTTGGGAGCAAGCCTGATCGCCGCGGTAGCCTGCGGCGGCGCGTCCGAAGCCCCCGCCGCTCCGGCAGCCGCTCCTACTGCGGCGCCAGCGAGTTCCGGGTCAGCGGCTCCGACCGCTATGCCCGCGGCCGCTGCCCCGGCAGCGATGGCTGAGGAAACGGGCGGCCACGTCAACTTGCTGGTTACCAACATTGGTAACGGCAAGTTCGATCCGCTGCTCACCGAGGGCGAGGACCTCAAGTTCCAGCGCATGTTCCAGGTCGCCCTGGTCGGCGGCGCCGGCGGCAGCGAGTTGACCCCGGCCGTGGCCAAGGACTGGTCCGTCAGCGAAGACGGCAAGATCTGGACCTTCGGCGTAAACGACGGGTTCATCAAGGCCCACGACGGCAACGTCATCACCCGCGACGACGTGTATTTCAATCTGAACAGCCGGGTTGGAGCCGAAGCTTTCCAACTCCTGGACGCCGGTTACTACGAACCCCGCGACGTGGCGCTTGCCAAGTTGATCGAAGGCGTCAGCCAAGGCCCGGGCGACGACCAGGTCCAGGTGACCTTCAAAACCGTGCGGCTGGACTTTGCCTTCAACTGGTCCGAGAACTCCCAGGGCGCCAGCCCCATGATCGTGCCCGAGGCCACCATGCGTGAGCGCGCCGGCGCCAACGGCTTTGAGGGGTATGAGACCGATCCCGTCGGCATCGGGCCGATGAGCGTTACCGATTTCGTTCTGGAGCAGAAGTACTCCTTCGAAAAGTTCGACGACTTCTTCTGGACCACCGAAAACGGCTATTCCGAAGACCGCAGTGTCACCTTTGACACTCTCACCATCGAAGTCGTCCCTGAGCCCGCCGGCCGTCTGGCTGCCTTGCGCAGCGGTGACGCCCAGCTGATCGAAGCCAACATCAACATGATTGGCGACATCAACGGGATCGACGGGGCATCCATCGCCTGGCAGAAAGAATCTTCCTACAACTGGGTGGTGTACGTGGACTGCTGGGTCGAAGAACTGTGGTGCTTCCCGGTCGAGGCCCGGCAAGCCGCCGAGCACGCCATCGACAAGGACGCCATCGTCAACGGTCTCTACTCCCCCGAGTCCGTGAACGCCGATAGCTGGTCCCACGTGACCCCCAACTCGCTGGGCTGGGGCGAGAACCTGCGCCCGCGCGCCTATGATCTTGACGAAGCCAAGCGCCTGCTCCAGTCCATCGGGTACGGTGGCGCAGACGGCGGTGACGGCACCGACGCCAATGGCGAGCAGATCTCCTTCACCATCTACACCTGGGAAGCCGGCGACCTGCCGCTGCTGCCCGACCTGGCCCAGCTCTACAAGGACTTCTGGACCGACGGTCTCGGCTGGGACGTTGAGGTCGTGGTCGGCGACGCCGCTGCTACTCGCCAGCAGTGGAACAACCGCGAATTCCCCGGGGACGTGCTGGTACGCACCAACGAGGCGCGTTTCGACGGGACCTCCATCACCCAGGGCGGTTACCTGAATCCGGACATTGCCTGGCGAGCCGTTGACAACTGGGAGAACGAGCCCTGGGCCAACACCACCACTCCGGTAGTGCAAAAGGGTCTGGCCGATCTGAACGCTGAGACCCGCCATGCGTCGTACAACGAGATGTACGATTACCTTCAGGACCAGGCCTACTGGGGCGACGGTTTCAACACCAACGTTCCGTGGGGATTGGGCGCCGACGTGGCCTCCTACGAACCCTGGAGCCTCGTGCCTTACGTGACCGCCATCTGGACGCTGAAACTGAAGTAAGCGGCGGCTAGTGGACACCAGCGGCCGGCGTCGTCCAAAATACGGAAGGGCGTCGGCCGCTCAAATTTAGCGCATCGTTTTTAGGCTAATCATATGACCGCATACATCGCGCGACGCATCGGTGAGGGGTTGGTCACGCTGATCGCCCTCAGCTTTGTCGTATTCGGCAGCGTGCACCTGACCGGTGACCCGGCCCGGTTCC
The DNA here is from genome assembly GCA_965220505.1 of Dehalococcoidia bacterium. Lineage (GTDB taxonomy): Bacteria > Chloroflexota > Dehalococcoidia > Lucifugimonadales > UBA3495 > Bin87. Next base: position 155,117 of record CBDCQE010000001.1, read on the forward strand.
TGCTTCCCATCTCCGCCGAGCACGATGAGTCGGTGTACGAAGCCCAGAAGGCAGCTTACGGCCTGGACAAGCCTTTCATCGTCCAATATTGGAACTTCCTGATCAAGGCGGTCCGCCTGGACTTCGGCCAGTCTTTCACGGCCCGGCGACCGGTGCAGGAAATTCTTCTGGAAAGGATCCCGGCCACCGTGCATTTGGCCATCGCCGGAACCGTACTCGCCATAGGAATCGGCGTGCCGCTGGGCATCATTTCCGCGGTGAAGCGGGACACGTTACTGGATAAGATATGCAAGGCATTCGCCATTTTCGGCATGGCTGCGCCCCAGTTCTGGGTGGCGATCATGCTGATAATCGTGTTTGCCGGTTATTGGGGCTGGTTACCCGCATTCGGGAGAGGGGACGTGACCGGATGGTTCCCATCATGGTCACAGATCCCCGATATGCTGGCGCATTTGATATTGCCGGCGTTTGTGCTGGCTCTGGCAATCATTGCCGCCATCATGCGCCTGGCCCGTTCCGCAATGCTGGAAGTGCTGGACAGCGACTACGTCAAGTTCGCCCAGGTCAAGGGCATGAGCGACCGGGTCGTCATCTGGAAGCACGCGGCGCGTAATGCGCTGATACCGGTGATCACGTTCGGCGGCATCAGCCTGGCTGGCCTGCTCAACGGATCGGTGGTCGTCGAGGTAGTGTTTGCATGGCCCGGCGTGGGGCTGATGCTCCTGGAAGGCGTGCTCTCCAACAACTTCCCCCAGGTCGAGGGCGCGATAATGGTTTCCGGCGCGGCCTACATCCTGACCGCCCTGGTCGTTGACATCCTCTACGGTTACGCCGACCCTCGGGTTCGGATGAACTAGCGATTCCCATCGGGAGGGAACCTTGGCCGCAGAAACTCCAGCACTGGTTCTTGAAGAACGCGCTCCCGTGTCCCTGGCACAGCGCGTCAGGGACGCGCGGTTGCCATGGGTTCCCATCGTAATCCTGCTCGTCATCGTCTTCTGCGCCGCGTTTGCCAACCTGGTTGCGCCCCACGACCCGCGCGAGAACGACGTACGGAACAAGCTGCAAGCCCCCTTCACCAGCTCGGAGCACATCCTCGGGACGGACCGACTGGGCAAGGACATGCTCAGCCGTTTGATATTCGGCGCCCGGACGATGCTCCAGGTGACCGCCCCGTCGATGGTCGTGGCCATTCTCGCCGGCACCATCGTCGGATTGGTGTCCGGCTACTCCGGCCGGTGGGCCGACTCCGTGCTGATGCGCATCACCGACGCGGTCTTGGGGTTCCCATCAATCCTGGTTGCGCTGTTGATCGTCACCTACCTGGGTACCGGTGTGTGGAACGTGATGATCGCAATCGCGGCCACCCAATGGGCTCGATTCGCACGCATGATTCGCGGTGAAGTTCTCGCCATACGCGACCGGGACTTTGTGGTCCTGGCGCAGATTTACGGCGTATCGCCCGGAATGATCGTGTGGCGCCACCTGTTCCCCAACGTCATCAACACCCTCATGGTGCTGACGAGCGTCAGCATCGGCCAGGTCATCCTGCTGGAAGCATCGCTCAGCTTCCTGGGATTGGGCCTCGCCCCCGGCGATCCGGCATGGGGCATCCTGGTGGCGGAAGGGCGCGAATTCCTGACCCAGGCGTGGTGGATCGCGCTGTTCCCGGGCCTGGTGATCACCGTAGTGGTGATGGCGTTCAACTTCTTCGGCGACTGGCTCCGCGACTACCTCGACCCGAGGCTGCGGCGGGCTGGCTGACATCTCTTCCCGCGGACGGGCGCGTGCATCACTTCCGCCGGTCTGCCATTTGGGGACGCCCCGCGGTTCGCGGTTGGGACCGTCCCGACGGGTTCCGGCAACGTCGTACCGCCGTATTCCGACTCCGGTCGATATCGGCGCACGTACACCGAGCGGCAATGCGCAAACCGGGGTCTCCGTGTGGACAATTCCGATTACCCGGTGCTACCATTTTTTAGATGATTGCCAACGGTCGACACGTCGCCGGATGAGGTTGCACAAGCCATCTCGCTGGCGCTGACTTATGGGACGGTACGATGACTGCCTCTGCTTCCGCCATGCCCCGCGCCTACGACGCTGCCTCTGTCGAACAGCGCATTTATCAGACCTGGTGGGATGCTGGATACTTCGTACCGCGCATCGATCCCGACCGCCAACCTTTCTGCGTGGTGATGCCCCCGCCCAACGTCACGGGGGAATTGCATCTGGGCCACGCGCTGGGCGCTAGCCTCCAGGATTCCCTGGCCCGGTGGCATCGCATGTGCGGCGATCCTACCCTCTGGTTGCCCGGCAAGGATCACGCCGGCATCGCCACCCAATGGGTGGTGGAACGCGCCCTGGCCGCGGAAGGCACCAGCCGGCACGATATGGGCCGGGAGAAGTTTGAGGAACACGTCTGGGAGTGGGTGCGCCTCTACGGGAACACCATTGACGAGCAGCACCGGCGTCTCGGCGTTTCGTGCGACTGGTCCCGCCTGCGGTTCACGCTGGATCCCGGCCCGGTCCACGCGGTGCGCACCACCTTTGTGAACCTGTTCAACAAGGGCCTGATCTACCGCCACGAGCGCATCATCAACTGGTGTCCGCGCTGCTCCACCGCCCTCTCCGATCTTGAGGTCGATTACGAGGAGCAGGACGGCAAGCTCTATCGCATTCGCTACCCGTCCGCTAACAATCCTGCTGACGGGGTCACCGTGGCCACCACCCGACCCGAGTCGATGCTGGGCGACACCGGCGTCGCCGTACACCCGGACGACGAGCGTTACACCGACAAGATCGGCGGTATGGTTACCCTGCCCATCGTGGGTCGCCAGATCCCGGTGGTCGGCGACACCGCGATCGAGATGGAGTTCGGAACCGGCGCTCTGAAAGTTACCCCCGGGCACGACATCGTGGACTTCGAAATCGGGGAACGACATAGCCTGCCCATTGTCACCGTCATTGGTTTCGACGGTTGCATGACCGACGAGGCCGGCGTCAGGTACTCCGGCATGGAGCGCTTCGCCGCCCGCGAGGCCGTGGTTGCCGAGTTGGAGTCCATCGGGGCGCTGGAAGGTGTGGAGGATTACCACCATTCGGTGGGTCACTGCCAGCGTTGCAACGAGGTGGTTGAACCCCTCATCAGCATGCAGTGGTTCCTGAACGTGGGCAAGCACGACCAACCGGGCACCATCGCCGGCAACGCCTACGCGGCCGTGGTCAATCGGGACATCGAAATTGTGCCGGACCGGTTCTCCCGCGTGTATCTGAACTGGCTGGAGAACATCCGGGACTGGTGTATCAGCCGGCAACTTTGGTGGGGTCACCGCATCCCGGTCTGGTACTGCGCCGCGTGCGGCGATCTCTCCGCCCACGTCGATGATCCGGCGGCGTGTCCCAAGTGCGGCAGCGCGGACATCGAACAGGAAAGCGACGTGCTGGATACCTGGTTCAGCAGCGGCCTGTGGCCCCATTCGACGCTGGGGTGGCCGAATGCCGGCTCAACTGATCTCGAATACTTCTACCCCAACTCCGTGCTGGAAACGGGCTACGACATCCTGTTCTTCTGGGTCGCCCGCATGATCATGCTGGGCATCGAAAACACGGGCGACGTGCCGTTCCGCTCGGTGTACCTGCACGGCATGGTCCTTGACGCCGAGGGCCAGAAGATGAGCAAGACCCGCGGCAACACCCTGGACCCGCTGGACCTGCTGGAACAGTACGGCACCGATGCGTTGCGTTTCGCCCTGACCACCGGCACCGCGCCTGGGAACAACCTGCGTCTGGGCGATGAAAAGCTGGAGTCGGCCCGCAACTTCGCCAACAAGATCTGGAACGCGGCACGCTACGTGATCAGCGCGATCGAGTCCAGGTCGGCTTCGGGAAAAAATCAACTGGGCGACTGGTACCATCTCCCCGCTCCCGCGCACCGCGAGGACCGCTGGATCGTCAGCCGACTGGATGATCTCACGACCACAGTGAACCAGGCCCTGGCGGCGTTCGAACTCGGCGAGGCCCAGCAGAAAATCTACGACTTTGCGTGGAACGATCTCTGCGACTGGTATATCGAGATGGCCAAGGTCCGGCTCCGGGTTGCCGATTCGGCGGAGGCGACTGCGGCTGCGACAACGCTGGTTCACGTGCTGGAGCGTTTGCTTCGTCTGCTGCACCCGTTCATGCCCTTCGTCACCGAGGAGATCTGGCAGAACCTCACGGCGCGCGTTCCGTCGCCAGAGGCTGGCCTCCCCGAGTCCATCATGGTGTGCCCGTATCCCCAGCTCGACGCGCCGCGCTCGGCTCCAGACGCCGAGGCGGATGTGGACATCGTGATGCAGACCGTGCGCGCCGTGCGCAACATGCGCGCTCAGTTGCGCATTCCCGCGGCCCAAAAATTGGAGGCCGCAATTGAAACCAACGGTATGAGAGCCGTCGTAGAGGAGGAGCAGGAGGTGATCTGCGCCTTGGCTCGAGTGGAACCGTTGCGGGTGTTGGACGCAGGAGACGCGGAGGCAATGTCAGGTGTCAGCCTGGTGGTCAATCCGTTGGTCGTGCGTCTACCCCTTGAGGGAGTGGATCTGCAGGCAGAATCCGACCGCTTGCATCGGGAGTTGGAGTCCAAGCGCCAGGACGAAACACGCAAAGAGCAGTTGCTGGCAAATCCCAACTTCGTTTCCAGGGCCCGAGCTGAGGTCGTTGAGAATGAACGCCAACGCCTGCAATCGCTCACCGAGGAGCGTCAGCGCATCGAGGACATAATCGCGCAGTTGGGGGTCTAGTCCAAGATTGCCATAATCTGCACGCGACGCTTGGATCGCCGGGGGGCCCAAGCTGTCAGAATACGTCCAGTTGACCTTTTATCGCCCCCGATCAGGAGTCTCTAGATGACGCGCAACGTCGCCCGATTTTCGATTTTAGGTGTAATCGCCGTACTTGTTCTCGCCGCTACCACCGGCTGCTTCTTCGGCGGCGGGGATGAGCCCGAACCCACTGCTACTCCCGACCTGGCAGCCACCATTGCGGCGGCCGTGGCGCAGGCCGTTCCAACGGCGACCCCCATACCTCCGACCGACACGCCGGAACCCCCTACCCCCGAGCCAACGCCCGATATTCAGGCTACCATCGACGCCAGCATCGCAGCGACCCGGGCCGCCATGCCCACGGCCACTCCGGTGCCGACGCCGACGCCGACCCCGGTGCCCACCAGCACACCGGAGCCGACCAGCACCCCGGTACCCACGCCGGTTCCTACGCCTACCACCGTCCCCAACCCCGCCAGCCAGATACCGTGCATCGTGGTCGGCGTGGTCAGGAACAGTGGAGGACCGGTCAGCAACGCTCGGGTTATGGCCGTCAGCCAAGACGGTACCAACCGCATCGTAGCGGACTCCAGGTCCGACGTGGATGGCAGGTACCAGCTGTCGATCACCGAGTTTGATCAGTTTTTTAACATCTTTGTCGGAGGCAGCGACACCGGTGAGGACACACCGAGAACGTCCACCGGTTGCCGTGTAATTCGCAACCTTACCGTGAACTAAACCATTACGGTGAGTTCTGGCCCCGGCGGTGCGATACCTCCGGGGCTTTCTTCTGTCTGCTAGAATGTCGCGTACTCAACCCCGGCTCGCTTCGCTACTGCGTCAGAAGAAAACACGATGATCAACTCGCCCCTCGGCATTATCGGTTATCCAATCGGCCACTCTATTTCCCCCCGGTTTCAGCAGGCGGCGCTGGACCATCTTGGGGTAGACCACCGATACCAGCCGTACGAGGTCCACCCCGACCGCGTGGCTGATTTTGTTGCCTCCCTGCGAGACGACACCGTCCTGGGCATCAACGTCACCGTTCCTCATAAAGAAGCGGTGATGCCGTTTCTCGACGAGATTGACGACTGGGCCGCAGAGGCGGGGGCCGTGAACACCATCGTAAATCGCGACGGCCGCCTCGTCGGCTACAACACCGACGGCTACGGTTTCCTGCGAGCGCTCCGCGAGTCGGCCGGATTGGATCCTGCCGGCAAGCGGGCTTTGATACTGGGGGCCGGTGGATCGGCGCGCGGCGTGGTGCAGGCCCTGCTGCGGGCCGGCGTCGCCGAGCTGGCCATCGCCAACCGGACGCTGGAGCGGGCTGAGGCGTTGGCCGAACTGGCCACCAACCGCGGCGTGCCCGCGCGGGCCATCGAGCTGAACGCCCTGCAGTCGGACGATGTCGCCGCGCAAACCGACCTGATCGTCAATTGCACGTCGCTGGGTATGCACCACGGGCCCGATGAGGCTGCTTCTCCCATGACGGCGTCGCAGATCCCTCCGTCGGCCCTGGTCTACGACCTCGTGTATAATCCCATGCTGACCCCGCTGCTCAGGGAGGCGCACTCGGTTGGAGCCCCGACTCTGGGCGGCATTTCCATGCTGGTTTACCAGGGAGCCGCATCCTTTGAGTTGTGGCTGGAAAGACCCGCGCCCGTTTCCGTGATGATGGATGCGGCACTGGGCGCGATGCGCGAGCGCGAAGCCCAATGATCCCTATTCAGGAGCGTGAAACTCGATGATACGTTGGTTTACTGCGGGCGAATCCCACGGTCAGGGACTGATGATTATCGTCGAAGGGGTGCCCGCCTACCTGCCTCTGGATGAGGAATTCATCGCCCACCATCTGGGCCGGCGCCAGCGGGGGTACGGACGCGGAGGGCGTCAGCAGATCGAGCGCGACCATGCCCACATCCAGACCGGCGTTCGTCACGGGTACACCCTGGGCAGCCCCATCGGAATGCTGCTGGAAAATCGGGACTGGGTCAACTGGCAGGACGCCATGGCCGTCGAGTACGTTGAAAATCCGTCGCAAGAAGGACGCAACCGCCGCGTCACGCGTATCCGCCCCGGTCATGCCGATCTTCCCGGCGCCATGAAATACGGGTTTCACGATGTGCGCAACTCGTTGGAGCGCGCTTCGGCCAGAGAGACCGCCGGACGGGTGGCCGCCGGCGCCGTTGCTATGCGCCTGCTGGAAGAGTTCGGCATCAAGCTGCACAGCCACGTGATCTCGATTGGCCGGATACACGCCGACCCTCCGGAACATGACGCCATCGATTGGGATGCGGTTGAAGAGTCGCCCGTACACTGCGCCGACAACGCCGCCGCGGAAAAGATGATGGCGGAGGTGGACGCCGCGCGCGAAGCCGGCGACACCGTGGGCGGCACGGTGGAAATCATAGCCGAAAACGTGCCCATCGGCCTGGGGTCTCACGTCCATTGGGACCGCAAGATCGACGCCAAGATCGCCCAGGCGTTGATGAGCATCAACGCCGTCAAGGCTGTCAGCATCGGCCCCGGCTGGGAGTTGATGGACGCTTGGGGCTCGGAGTTCCAGGACGTCATCGAGCCGGTCACTGACCCCGATAACCCGTGGCAGCGCAAGACCAACCGCGCCGGCGGGACCGAGGGCGGGATGACCAGCGGACCACCCCTGGTGGCCCGTTTCGTCATCAAGCCGATTGCCACGTTGCACAACCCGCTGCCGTCGGTGGACCTGGATACCGGCGAGCCGGTACAGGCCCACTTCGAACGCAGCGACGTGTGCCAGGCGCCGCCCGCCGGCGTTATCGGTGAGGCCATGGTCGCACTGGTCCTGGCCGACGCCTTCATGGAGAAGTTCGGCGGCGATAGCATCTCTGAAACCCGTCGGAACTTTGAGGGCTACCAGGCGACTGTGGGCCCGCGCCTGCGCTACAGCTGAGCGATCAAGGCAACGACGCGAATCGGATCAACGGCAAACTCGCTGGTTGTCCCCGCGGCCTGGTCTACCGCGCAGGCGATAAGCAGCGCATAGACACGGAAAGCGCTCGTCGCCGGCGTGAACCAGACTGCTCCCCTAACCAGGCCGGACGTAACCTGACAGTCCATACGACCATCGACATGGCGCGCACCCAGACCTGGACCGGCGGCGACTGAACCTGTTCGCCAACGCTGACGCTCGTTTTACCCGGTGAGGCTCACCATGACCACCAAACCCGTTGTTTCACCCCCGCCCGATACGACGCCGGCCGGCCGGTTCCCGGATACTCCCAAAGAGGATATGCAGAACCTCATCCACCTCAACGAGCCTGGCTTCATCCCGGCTATCAGCCTCCATCTCGGCGCGCCCGACATTACCGCCGTGCTCAGCGAGTTCCCCATTGGGTGGAACGTCAGCCAACGATTGGGCCTGCTGTCTCCCGATTTGTTGATTGCCTTCAACGTTGATGTCGCCGCTATCATCGCCGATAACGGCTATTCCATTGAATACCACGGCAAAGCTCCCGATTTCGTGTTGGAAATCGCCTCGCGCAGCACCGCCCGTCGGGACGAAAGGGAGAAATGGGATGGCTATGCCGCCTACGGCGTGACGGAGTACTGGCGTTTTGACGACACCGACGGCCGCTTTTACAGCGTCAATCTGGCCGGCGACCGGCTGGTTAACGGGCGGTACGAACCCATACCCGTGGCTGAGACCGGACACGCCAGGCATTGGGGTTTCAGCGACGCGCTGGGGTTGTACATCTGCTGGGAATACGGACATCTGCGCTGGTATGACCCTGCGACCGGCTATCTGCCCACCCATCACCAAGAAGCCGACCGGCGCCGTGTTGCCGAAGCCCGTGTCAGCGAATTGGAAGCTCAGCTCAGACGTTTGCAGGACGCTTCACCATGAAATACGGCGTAACCCTGCTACCCAGTTCCTACGAGTCTTTCCGTCGGCACGTTCGCCTGGCCGAGGATGTGGGTTTCGACTATATCGGCGTCGCGGATTCCCAATCCCTCTTTCGCGAGCTGTTCGTCTCGCTGGCGGTGGCCGCCACTGATACCTCGCGGGTCCACCTTGGGCCGTCGGTCACCAATCCACTGACCCGACACCCGGCGGTGACCGCCTCTGCCATCGCATCGTTGCACGAACTTTCCGAGGGGCGGGCCTTCCTCGGCATCGGCACGGGTGACAGCGCCATTCTGAACCTGGGGCTTCGGCCGGCGCGCATGCGTGCGTTGCGGGATTACGTCGGCGCGGTTCGGGCCTTCCTGGCCGGAAAAAACGCGGAGTACCTGGGCCGTGATGGTCATGTGCGGTGGAGCCGTGACCCGGTTCCCATAATGATGTCCGCCGAGGGTCCGCGAACCCTGCGGATGGCGGGCGAAATCGCGGACCGTGCAATGATCCACACCGGGCTCACCCCCGAGATTCTGGCTGACACCGTATCACGCATCCGCGAAGGTGAGGCCGACGCCGGCAAACCGGCCGGCTCGACTGAGGTCTGGGCCTTCGCCAAGTGCAACATCGCGGACGACCACGGCGACGCCATCGACGAAATCCGCATGGCCCTGGCCGCCAGCGCGCACCATGCTTTCCGTTTCACCCTGGAAGGCAAGCACGTTCCGCCCGAGCTTCACGAGGCCATGCAGATCATCCAGGGGGAGTACGTTCCGGCCGAGCACGAGCAGGTTGGGGAGACGCGTAACGCCGCCCTGTCCGACGAGCTGGGCGTGACCGACTATCTGGCCGAGCGGTTTGCCGTGGTCGGTACGCCTGAGGAATGCCGCGCCAAGGTTGCGCAAATCGATGACTCGGGCGCGGACGTCCTGCAGATCACCGCTATCAGCCACGATCCGGCCGACATTATCCGGCGCTTTGGCGAGGAAGTTATAGCTCACCGGTCATAGCTGGGGTTGTCAAATGACAAAAAGCAGGGGCGAATGATCTTTCGCCCCTGCTGCGATGGCGGTTTGCCGTGTGTGCTACGGGAACAGAATTTCGCCCGTCTCCGCGTCCTCCACGGTAATCGCCGTCACCGGGCAGTTCTCCGCTGCCTCGATGATGGTTTCCTCAGGGTCGCCGGCGGCGTCTTTTACATAAGATTGCCGGTCTTCATTCAGGCCGAACGTGTTTTCCGCGAAGGTCTCGCACATGGCGTTGCCCACGCACACGTTGTAGTCCACGGTGATTTTCAACTGTCGGGCCATCGGGGTAACCTCCTCATGATGGTCAGGCGAATGAGAAACGTTAGCGGTGATTGGTTGCGGCGACCGGTTCCTAGCGAGTGAAAACCGGCAAGTTCAGCAGAGTGCGCTGTCCGACACTGGGCAGGTATTCCAGGTCCTGCGGGTCGGTTTCCAGTTCGAATCCCTCGAAACGGCGGGCCAGTTCGGCGAAGGCTTCTTGTCCCTCCAGCCGCGCCAGGGTAGCTCCGAGGCAATGGTGAACACCGCTGCCGAAGGCAACGTGGGGATTGGGATTTCGCGTGATGTCGAGCCCGTCGGGATCCTCGAAAACCTCGGGGTCTCGGTTGGCTGACGAAATCACCCAGCGAACGCGGTCGTCCTTGCCTACCCGCTGCCCGTCGCCCATATCCACGTCTCGCGTCGCTACCCTTTGGATCGACTTCAGCGGCGAGTCGAACCGCAGCACTTCTTCGACGGCATTCACGATGTGGGCATCGGGGTCGGTTTTCAGGAGGTCGAACTGGTCCGAGTGTTGAGCGAAGGCCAGCACCCCGTTGGAAATCAGGTCGTTGGTGGTCTCGTGGCCGGCTACCAGCAGCAACAGGGCATTTGCCAGCACCTCGTCGCGGGTGTAGGCGCCCATGATTTCGCCCTTGCAGATCACCGACAGCAGGTCATCTCCCGGTTCGCGCACTCGCTCGGCGACGATTGGCGCCAGGTAGTCAGTTACCGCCTGCACGCCCTCCGCGTACATTCGAACCCGGTCCGGTTGGTTTCCGTCGAACCCGCACATCCGGCCGCACAGTTCCTTGACGAAAGCCCGGTCGCTGGGCGGTATATCCATCAGGCCGGCGATGATGCTGTAGGTGAGCGGCGTGGCGAAGTCGTGCATCACGTCCATCCGGCCGGCGCCTTGAAGATCATCCAGCAGGTCGTTCACCGTCTGGCGGACCAGCGGGCGCCAGGTCTCCATGGCCTTTGGAGTGAAGTATCCATGGACAATCTTGCGCTTTTCCTTGTGCTTGGCGCCATCATTCTGGGTGAACTGGGCGGCCCGCCACTGACGCACCGCGGCGAACAGTTCCATGTCCTCTTCCGGAATAGACGGAGAAGGTGGGGCGTTGTCCCGCAGCGCTACTTCGGAGGAGAAGTATTCGGGGTGCCGCGCCGTCCACACCAGCCGCTCGTAGCTGGTCACCACCCACATCTGGTACTGCTCGTTCCAGTGCACCGGAGCCTCCGACCGCAACGCGCCAAAGAAGCCGTAGGGATCGCGGATGGCCTCGGCGGAGAACAGGTCGTCGTGGATGTTTGCGGGCATGGCGAACCCCTCAATGGGCGGGCGTCGGTGCGCTCAAAATTATCACAAGCGATGCTACAATTCAAACGGAGGACAGTGCTCTGTCGCGCACCGGTCAGCCGGGCTCCAGTGCTGTCCCGCAAAAGGTGGACAATATGGTTAAAGCGTACGTCCAAATCACAATTGAAACCGAAGAAAGGGCTGACCGTTGGGCCTGTCGCTCCCCGGAGCTTGGGTTCATCGTGTACGGCGTAACCCGCGAAGCGGCCAGGGGCGAGGTGAACAAGGCGGTTACCGCCCTGCTGGCCAGTTTCCACGGGGACATCGAAGCCATCGAGCGTTTTCTCACCAAGCGCGGGGTGCCTTACTACAGGATTGAGCGTGAGCAACGGGACGAGCCCGACGCGGTAACGCAAACCTCGCCCGAAAACAGGCGCGTCGACACCCCAAGTCACGGGGGGACGGAGGCGGAAACGAGCCTGGAGGAGGTATTGATTGCCTAGCGGTCGAAACCTCAGTTGGCTAGAAGTTACCGGCATACTCGGCCGGCTCGATATCCAGCAAGTGGAGCGCTTCGGAGCATATGCGGTTTATGTGGGCAGCCAGGATGACAGCACAATAATAATCACCACCGACGATTGGGACATACCGTTTGACGACCTGGCGTTCATTCTGTCCAAGATAGGTATCAGCACGGTTGAGATAGAGGCGGCATTGGAATCTCTCTACAGTGATCATTGACGGTACGCGGCAACAAAAGGGCCGGCGGTCATGGGTTCGACCGCCGGCCCTTTTTCTGGCCTGTTATTCCGGGGATGACGATGCTAGGCGCTCGTGACCTTCACGGGCAGGCTCTCCACCGCGCGGAAGGTGAGGACGTGGTCGTACTCGACCTCTTCCACCGGGATCTCAAGCTCGACCTTCTCGAACCGGTTGGCCAGGTTGCGGAAGATCTCCTGACCCTCCAGCCGAGCCAGGGTGGCGCCGAGGCAGTGATGGACCCCGCTGCCAAAGGCGACGTGCTGGTTCGGGTACCGTTCGATGTCAAAGTCATCGGCACGGTCGAAGACCTTGGGGTCGCGGTTGGCGCCAGGAATGAACCAGCGGACCCGGTCATTCTTCTTGATCAACTGGCCGTTCAGCTCGATGTCATCCGTCGCGATACGCTGGATTGAGCGCACCGGAGAGTCGTACCGGAGGGCTTCTTCAGTGGCGCGGACGGTCTTCCCTTCGGGATCGGACTTGAGGATCGCCCACTGTTCGGGATGCTGGGTGAAAGCCAGCGTGCCGTTGCAGATCAGGTTGATGGTGGTCTCGTGTCCGGCGGACAGCAACAGCATGATGTTGTTGACGGTCATGTCCCGGTTGAACACGCCCTGCCGCTCACCTTCGCAGACTACGGACATCAGGTCGGTGGCATCGAAATTCTCGGGACTGTTGACCCGGTCTTCCACCATCGGCGCGATGAAGTCCTGGAGGTTTCGCACCGCCTGGGTCAGCGGCTTCATGCGGTCCGGACCCTCGCGGTTCAGGAAGCGCAGGTCTTTGGCCAGTTCGCGGAGGCGCTCCCGCTCGCTGTCCGGAATGCCCAGCATCCGCGCGATGACCAGCAGAGGCAGCGGCGTGGCCAAGTCGGCCATCACGTCCATGCGACCCTTGGCTTCCACGGCGTCCAGCAACTCGTCGATGGCCGACTGCACCAGCGGCCGCCACATCTCGATGGATTTGGGGGTGAAGTAGCCGTGCATCACTCGGCGCATGTCGATGTGGTCCGGGCCGGAGACGTCCGGGTTGTACCGCTTCTGGTCGTGCTGGATGAACCGGGAAACCTGCCACTTCTTGATGAAGTTGTAGAGTTCCATGTCGTCTTCATCAATTGGTGGGTTGGGCGCGCGGGTGTCCCGGGCGTACACGCTGGACGAGAACGCCTCGGGGTGGCGGGTGACCCACACCAGATGTTCCCACGAGGTGATCATCCACACCTCGAACTGCTCGTTGTAATAGACCGGCTCGTGCTCTCGCAGCCGATTGTAAAAGTCGTACGGCTTGTAGATCGCTTCCGGCGAAAACGGATTGTCGTTGAAGGTGGTTACCATTGGTTGTACCTCCGGTGGTACTTTGACGCGGCTGCCGGCATTGTGCCCGCAACCCTTGTTGATTGGCCGATTATAACCGATTTTCGCATCGCTGGTAGACGTTCGCGTCTAAATTCGCACCAACCCGGGCCACCTCGGGCGCGCTCAGCAAAAGGCGGCAGGGACGGGCATGACACCCATCCCTGCCGCTCAGAAATCCGGATGACCGGCGCGTCGTCAGGCGTTGGTCACCTTGACCGGCAGCGTCTCCAGGGCGCGCAGGCCGATCAGCTGGTCGTATTCCAGCGTCTCGGCCGGCACTTCCAGTTCCAGGCTCTCGAACCGGTTGGCTAGGTTCCGGAAGATCTCCTGACCCTCCAGCCGTGCCAGGGTCGCGCCCAGGCAGTGGTGGATGCCGCTGCCGAAGGCCACGTGCATGTTGGGGTAGCGCTCGACATCGAAGTCGTCCGCCCGGTCGAACACCTTGGGGTCGCGATTGGCCCCGGAGATGAACCAGCGCACCCGATCATTCTCCTTGATCTGCTGACCGTTGAGCTCCATGTCTTCCATGGCGATGCGCTGGATGGACTTCACCGGTGAGTCGTAGCGCAGGCACTCCTCGGTGGCCCGCACGGTCTTGCCCTCGGGGTCCGACTTCAGGATGGCCCACTGGTCCGGATGCTGTGTGAAGGCGAGCGTGCCGTTGCAGATGAGGTTGATGGTGGTTTCGTGGCCTGCGGAGAGCAGCAGCATCACGTTGTTGACCACCATATCGCGGTCGAAGATGCCACGACGCGCGCCCTCGGCAACCACCGAGATGAGATCGTCCTTGGGGTTGGCGATGCGCTCGTCGCACAACGGACCCAGATAGTCCTGCAGGTTCTGCACCGATTCGGACAGGGGACCCATGCGGTTCGGGCCGGTGCGGTTCAAATGACGCAGGTCCTTGGCCAGCCTGCGCATGATGGGGCGGTCGCTGTCCGGGATGCCCAGCATCCGCGCAATGACCAGCAGGGGCAGCGGCGTGGCCAAGTCGGCCATCACGTCCATGCGGCCCTTTTCCTGCACCGCGTCGAGCAGTTCGTCGATAGCCGACTGGACCAGCGGCCGCCACATCTCCATGGACTTGGGGGTGAAGTAGCCGTGCATCACGCGGCGCATGTCCACGTGGTCGGCCCCGCTAACCCCGGGGTTGTAACGCTTCTGGTCGTGCTGGATGAACCGGGAGACCTGCCACTTCTTGATGTAGTTGTAGATCTCCATGTCATCTTCGTCGATGGGCGGATTCGGCGGCCGGGGGTCCCGGGCAAAGACGCTGGAGGAGAAGACCTCCGGATGCCGGGTCACCCATACCAGGTGTTCCCAGTCGGTGACCATCCAGACCTCGTACTCCTCGTTGTAGTGTACCGGCTCCCACTCGCGCAGCCGCGCGAAGAATTCGTAGGGTTGGTACATCGCTTCCAGAGAGAATGGGTTGTCGTTGATAGTGCTAACCATTTCCTGCGACCTCCGATGTGCGACACGCGATTTGCCGACGAAATACGCAGCAAAAGCTCCAATGATGCGCCGATTATATTCTTGCCGCGCCCGGTGCGCAAGCGATAAAGGCTGAGGCCCGGCGAATATTCGCCGGGCCTCGTAACCCCGCAGGGAAATGTGAGCCGATTACGACAGGTTCACCGGCAGCGTCTCCAGCGTCCGGAACGTGATGCTGGAAGTGTAGGTGAGGTCGTCCGGGTCGCAGTTCATGTTGAGGTTCGGGAACCGCTCGGCCAGGGCCTTGAAGGCTTCCTGCCCTTCGAGCCGGGCCAGAGTGGCGCCGAGACAGTGGTGGATGCCACTGCCGAAGGCCACGTGGGGGTTCGGGTACCGCTCAACGTCGAAGTCGTCGGGCCGGTCAAACACCTCGGGGTCGCGGTTGGCAGAGGTTACGAACCAGCGCATCCGCTCGTCCTTCTGGATGAGCTTGCCGCCCAGTTCGACGTCCTCGCCGGCGATGCGGGTGATGGACTTGACCGGGGCGTCGTACCGCAGGCATTCCTCGGTGGCGCGGATCATCTTGCCGGCCGGGTCGGTCTTGAACAGTTCCCACTGGTCAGGGTGGGTCATGAACGCCCGGGTGCCGTTGCAGATCAGGTTGATGGTGGTCTCGTGACCGGCCAGGAGCAACAGGATCGCGTTGGCGACCACCTGCTCTTCGTCCATGATCCGTTGGCCGGCCGCGTTGGTCGTCCGGGCAGCGTCGGTCATCTTGTCCAGCAGGTCGCCGTTGGGGTTATCCAGACGGGCCTTGACCATGGGGCGCAGGTAGTCCTGAAGCTCGGTGATGCCCTCGGACAGCGGCTGCATCCGGTCGGCGTTGCCCCGGCCGATGAACAGCAACTTCTCGGCCAACGAGCGGATGAACTGCCGGTCGTAGGTCTCGATGCCCATCATGGCGGCGATAACCAGCAGCGGCAGCGGCGTGGCGTAGTCGCGCATGACGTCCATGTGGCCGCGCTCTTCGGCCTCGTCCAGCAACTGCTTGATGGCCGACTGCACCAGCGGACGCCAGAGTTCCATGGCCTTCGGCGTGAAGTAGCCGTGGATCACTTTCCGCATGTCAGTGTGGTCCGGGCCGCCGTGCTCGCGAATGTGCTCGTGGGTGCTCACCGCCCGCCGGTCGGTCTGGATGAACCACTGGCTGAAGAAGTTCCGCACGTCCTCGTAGAGGCCCATGTCGGATTCGTCAATCGAGGGGTACGGAGGCAGCGGGTCCCGGTAGAACACCTCGGAAGAGAATGCCTCAGGCCGTCGGGTGACCCAGACCAAGTCCTTGTACTTGGTAATGACCCACAGCTTGTAGGGGTCGTTCCAGTGGACCGGGTCTTCCTCGCGCATCCGCCCGAAGTACGTATACGGGTCCTGGATGACTTCAGGGGAAAACAGGTTTTCGTTAAAGGTGGTAACCATAAAGTCCCTCCCGCTGACTTTTCATGGTCAAATTCGCCGCCGGGCATGGCGTGACCAGCGGCAATACTCGCCGCGTTTGCCCAATTGTAGCAATCGCACTAATTGGGGTCAATTACGATTCGCGCATAGTAAGGTTGCGTTTGCATCGGAGTAACGAATGTGACGACGCTTCCTGATTCCTGCTCGGTCGTGTGGTGAAGCGGCGCGAGGGTCTCCCCGCTTGCCTTGCCTGAGCCTGACTGTGCTACAATCGGCCCACGAACCCGGTGAACCCGGGGCAAACCGCCCGGAACCGACGGTCAATCAAATCCAGGGAGGTCCAAATCATGGCCGAATCCGATTTCACCGTTTATTACGACTTTCGTTGACCCTTCGTGTACAACGCTGCCATGTGGTGGGCGAAAGTACGCGAGAATACTGACCACGAAATCGCCGTGGATCTGAAGCCATTCTCGCTGGTCCAAGTAAATCACGACAACAACAATGACGACGGTTTCAAGTACTGGGAGCAGGACGACTCGGACAACACCTTGCTCGAACTTCGCGCCGGCATCGCCGCGCAGCGCCAGGGCGAGGAGATCTTCGATCGCTTCTTCGTCAACCTGCTGCGGGCCCGGCACGAGGACCGCATCGACCTGACCGACGCGGACGCCATCAACGCCGTGGCCGAGGCCTCCGGCGTCGACATGGGCCAGTTCGCTGAAGACCTGGCCGACCCCGAAGTCCTGAAGGAGATCGGCGAGAGCCACACCGAGGCGGTGGAAGTCCACGGCGCCTTCGGCGTGCCTCTCTACGTCTTCCCCAACGGCAACTCCGCCTTCGTGAAGATGTTCATTCCGTCCGACGACGAGTCGGGACCCATCTACGACAACCTGGTCGAGATGATGGCCGACCACAAGCACGTCGGCGAGGTGAAGCGGCCGTCCCCGCCGTGGCCCTATGAGGGTGTGCGCGGGTAAACGCGCCTCACATCAAGTGAGTTCGCCCGGCGCACATCGCCCGGTCGCCGAACTGGAACAAGCCCTGGGCCTGAGCTTTCGGGACCGGGGCTTGCTTATGCAGGCGCTGACGCACCGCTCGTACGTCAACGAGACCGGGGGTTCGGACACCGATTCGTACGAACGTCTCGAGTTCCTCGGCGACGTTGTGGTTCGGCTCATCGTGAGCGAGGAGCTGTACCGCCGCCTGCCGGAGTGCGACGAGGGCGGGCTGACCCGACGCTGGACTGCGCTGCTGAGCCAGCGCGCCCTGGCGGCCGCGGCGCGGGATCTGGGCCTCGCCGAGTACGTTCTCGTCGGGCGCGGGTTCGAGGCTTCGGGCGGACGCAACGGCGACGCCGTGCTGGGCGACGTCATGGAATCGGTCATTGCCGCGATCTACCTGGACCAGGGGAACCGAGCCGCCCGCGATTTCGTCCTGTCGGCTCTGTCCGGGCCCGTGGCTGCGGCGTGCCAACCCGATTGGCGGCCCGACAACCCCAAGGCGGAACTCCAGGAACTTCTCCAGGGCCAGGGCCGACCCACCCCCGTCTACCGAGTGGTCGCGTCTTCAGGCCCCTCCCACCAGCCCAACTTCGACGTCGAGGTCGCCACGGGAGAAGAGATCCTGGGATCGGGAACGGGGTCGAGCAAGAGCGCGGCAGAGGTCGCCGCAGCGCGCGCCGCCCTTGCGGCACTGACTCCCGGTTGATATCCATCCTCCGCGACACGTTGCAGTCCAGGCTTTGGCGATCTACTCGCGAGGTTGCATACCCCGCCATTTGATTGGCCCGGCGGCGGCGGCTATAATGGGCGCAAGCATTCGTTTTGTAATTGAGGAGGCGCGCACATGGTTGCTGACGTCCTGACCGGTACCTTTACCGTCAAATCCGGCCACGCCCAGATGCTCAAGGGTGGCGTCATTATGGACGTGGTCACCGCGGACCAGGCCCGCATCGCCCAGGAAGCTGGCGCTGTGGCCGTGATGGCCCTGGAAAGGGTGCCCGCGGATATTCGGGCCGACGGCGGCGTTGCACGCATGAGCGATCCGTCGATGATCGCCGAGATCATCAACTCCGTCTCCATTCCGGTCATGGCCAAGTGCCGCATCGGACACTTCGTCGAGGCGCAGATCCTGGAGGCCATGGGCGTGGACTATGTTGACGAGTCTGAGGTGCTGACCCCCGCCGACGAGCAGCACCACGTCTGGAAGCACGATTTCACCGTCCCATTCGTCTGCGGCTGCCGCGACCTGGGAGAGGCCCTGCGCCGCGTCTCGGAAGGCGCCGCCATGATCCGCACCAAGGGCGAGGCTGGCACCGGTGACGTGGTGGAGGCCGTGCGCCACATGCGGGCGGTGCAGGACGCCATCCGCAAGCTCCGGAACCTGCCGGACGACGAATTGGTCGTTGAGGCCCGGGACATGCGCGTGAGCCTTGATCTGCTCATGCAGACCCGCGAGGAGGGCCGCCTGCCCGTGGTCAACTTCGCCGCCGGCGGCGTGGCCACGCCGGCCGACGCCGCACTCATGATGCAGTTGGGAGCCGATGGCGTTTTCGTGGGCTCGGGCATCTTCAAGTCCGGCGACCCGGTGCGCCGCGGTCATGCCATCGTCCAGGCGGTCACGCACTACAACGACCCGCACATCCTGGCCGACGTGTCCAAGGACCTGGGCGAGCCCATGGTGGGGCGCAGCGTTCGCGAGCTGTCCGATCAGGAACTGCTCGCCACCCGCAGCATCTGATCGGGTTCCCATCGGTACCAACTTGTCGAGCTCAAGTCAGAGAGGCCGTTCGGTTAGTTGAACATCGGCGTATTAGCGGTTCAAGGCGATTTCGCGGAGCACTGCCATGTGCTCCGCAGCGTAGGCGTTACGGCCACCGAGGTGCGTCTGCCGAAGCACCTCGAAGGCTTGGACGGCCTCATCATTCCCGGAGGCGAGAGCACCACTCTCAGCCGGTTGATGTCGCTGTACGAGCTCCGCGAACCGGTGGCCGAGATGGCCAAGCGCGGCAAGGCGGTGTGGGGTACTTGCGCCGGCATGATCATGCTGGCGAATGAAATCACCGAGGAAGACCCGGTGCCGCTGGGGCTCATGGACGTGGGCGTACAGCGCAACGCCTTCGGTCGCCAGGTGGATTCCTTCGAGCAGGACTTGCACATCAAGGCGCTGGGTAACCGGGCGTATCACGCGATATTCATCCGCGCTCCCGTCATTATCCGGGTTGGCGACCCGGTCGATGTCCTGGCGGCGCTCCCCGATGGGCGTCCGGTCGCGGTGCAACAGGGCAACATGCTGGCCACATCGTTCCACCCCGAACTCACCGCCGATGCCCGCATCCACCGCTATTTCGTTTCCCTGGCCGGCGGATCGGCCTTCGACCCGGAAGCGCCCCTCATCGATACGCCCCGTGTCCGCTAACCCTCTCCACGCCGAATAACCTTTTGCACCCAAAGACCCCGTCACCATAGCTCAGCGAACGCAGCTCCACCGGGAGGCATAGTTGGTAACTGTCGAACAGCTGGCCCAGGACGAATTGCAACAACTGTTGGCAGTGCTCCCGGAGCGCATCACCCATAAGCTCCGGGAACAGGAAGAACTTGATGACCTGTTAGAAGTTATCCTCGATTTGGGCCGCCTGCCCGAGGCCCGTTTCTCCCGCGGCGATGTGATGCTGGGCGAGGAACCGGTGAACCGGGAGGACCTGCAGTACGTCGTTTCCGGCATCGGTAATTTCGGCGACGACAACCGTGCCGGCATGGAGCGGACCCTGCACCGGATCTCGGCGATCCGCAACCGCGGCGGGAACGTGGTGGGTATCACGTGCCGAGTCGGGCGAGCGGTGTTCGGCACCATCAAGATCATAGAGGACCTGGCCTACAGCGGTCAGAACATCCTGCTTCTGGGTCGCCCCGGAGTGGGCAAGACCACCATGCTGCGCGAGGTTGCCCGGGTGCTGGCCGACGAGGCACGTAAGCGCGTGATCATCGTCGATACCTCCAATGAAATCGCCGGCGATGGCGACATTCCGCATCCGGCCATCGGCCATTCCCGGCGCATGCAGGTTCCTACGCCCACGGAGCAGCACGGCGTGATGATCGAGGCGGTGGAAAACCACATGCCCCAAGTGATCATTATCGATGAGATGGGCACGACGCAGGAGGCTGCCGCCGCCCGCACCATCGCAGAGCGCGGGGTGCAGTTGGTTGCCACCGCCCACGGGAACACTCTCGATAATCTCATCATGAACCCCACGCTGTCCGACCTGGTGGGCGGCGTGCAGACCGTCACGCTGGGCGACCAGGAAGCCCGGTTCCGGGGAACCCAGAAAACGGTGCTTGAGCGCAAGGCCCCACCCACGTTTGACGTGGTGGTGGAAATCCGCGACTGGGACGAGGTCCTGGTCCATGAGGACGTGGCCCAGGTGGTGGACCAGTGGCTACGCGGCTATCCGGTGGAACCCGAGGTGCGCCGCATGGACGGCGAGGGCAACGTGTCACGCACCGCCGCCCCCCGGCCCAGCGAGGTTGGGCAGACCCCGTGGTCCGGTAACGACGTGCGAGGCCGGCGAGGACGCAAACGGTCCCAGGATGGCGGCACCGAGTACGACCGGTATCCGCCTGAGACCTTCCGCGACGAACCGGACTCCAACGGCACAGCCGGTCGGCGCTTGGACGCCCGGATATTCCTCTTTGGCGTCAGCCGCGACAAGGTAGAGGCCGCCCTGGCGGAGCGCGAGGCCACCGCCGAAATCGTAAGTGAACTGCGGCGCGCCAATCTACTGCTCACCACCAAGAACCATTACCGGCGGGGCAGCCAGTTGGTGCGGATCGCCGAGAGCAACAACGTGCCGGTGTATGTCCTCAGGAAGAACACCGTTCCCCAGGTATCCGAGTTCCTGACGACCATAGCCCGGGATCAGGGCATCGACCTGGCTCCGCCGCGGAGGGGGTCCGAGGAACGGGAGGAAGCCAACGCCGACGCCATGGCCGCCGCCCGCGCTGAGGTGGAGGATGCCGCCCGACGGGTGCTGGACGGGGAATTCAGCGTGCAGCTTGAGCCACAGCGGCCCTACATCCGCCGGCTGCAGCACATGCTCGCCGAGGAGTTCAACCTGGCGTCCACCAGCCGCGGCCGGGACCCGCAGCGC
The DNA here is from genome assembly GCA_965220505.1 of Dehalococcoidia bacterium. Lineage (GTDB taxonomy): Bacteria > Chloroflexota > Dehalococcoidia > Lucifugimonadales > UBA3495 > Bin87. The sequence continues at coordinate 176,537 of CBDCQE010000001.1, forward strand.
GGCGTGTTGATCTACCGGCCGTAACGACGTGTTGCCTGAAATGCGGGGCCATAATACGCATAACGTCGTTTCCCGCTTCTGATACCCTGATGCCGTTACGCTGATACGCAATCGGGAGTCACGGCGATGTCGGGGGTGTTCATAGCCTTTGAGGGTGGCGAAGGGGCGGGCAAGTCCACACAGGCCGCGATACTCGAAGCGGAACTGCGGTGCCGGGGCTACCAAGCCGTGCTTGTGCATGAGCCGGGTTCCACCCCGTTGGGCGACTATCTACGGCAGTTTCTGATCAGCGGTGACCGACCCGACCCGAGAGCCGAACTGCTGTTGTTCGAAGCCTCCCGGGCTGAACTGATCGAGCAGCGCATTCTCCCAGAACTGGATGCTGGTTCAATAATCGTGGCCGACCGCTTCGCCGGTTCGACCGTCGCGTATCAGGGATACGGTCGTGAGATCGATTTGGAGCGGATCCGATGGCTGAACGATTATGCGACCAGCGGACGTTATCCGGACCTCACTATTCTGCTGGATGTTGATCCACAGGTGGGATTGGGTCGTGTCAGCAGCCGGCAACTGCGACTCCCGCTACCTGTCGCGGACACCAGCGACCGTTTTGAAGATGAAGAGATAGCCTTCCACAATGCCGTTCGCCAGGGGTTCCGCGACCAGGAAGCCAGCATGGATACCTGGTGTTTGGTGGAAGGGAACCACTCAATCGATGCTGTGGCCGCTGCGGTTTGGGCTCGGGTGTGCCCGCTGCTTGCTGACCGGATCGTTGCCAAACTCGCGGGCGCCGAAACGAGTTGACCCACTGCGGGATGCAAAAACGGCCGCCGCCCTCATGGGCGGCGGCCTGCAAATCCGTTCGGTGTGCGCGACTAGTTGTCGGCAGCCACGGCCAAGTCGGCCTGCGCGATCCTCGCGGAGATGACTTCCTTCATCTTGCGGATGCGGCCCAACTCGGGGTAGATGTTCCCCTCGGCCTTCTTATCAAAGATCTTCTCGCCGTCCACGAACACTTCCATGATGCCCTGGCCGCGCGGGGAGATGGTGATAGCGGCGTCGCCGCCGTAGGCCCGGAAAAACTCGTTCGCCATCCACGTGGCGGTAGCGTGGTGCTGTCAAGGCACGCAGTAGGTAATCTCGATCTGGACTTTGCCTTCCATGTTTCTCCTCCGAATGGAGCGTGTATTTTTTGGCGCCTGCCTTGCGAATTTTATCACAAATGAAAAGACGTTCCAACAACCACGTTGTCACCCGTGTACTCGGTGTTGTCACCCACGTACTCGGTTTGCGGCGGGGAAACGTCAGGAGCAGGAATTTCAAGATTGAGGGATTGTCAGGATTGGAACCGTTTTGTGACGGAGATCTCCCAATCCTGCCAAATCATAAAATCCCGCAAATCCTACTTCTGGCGATTTACTAAAGCGGATACGCCGGGCATACCGGGAGCGAATTGGCTAATCGGGCTGCGATATAATCGCCGGCGATAACTGATCCTCGGTGTGCGATATGGGCAACCAATCTGAAGTGTTCTGGCAGGACTACGCCGTATCCAGGCGCGACCGGACCGCGCTGCTCGACCAGGACCCGTTGGTCCTCTGGTTCACTGGCTTGTCCGGCGCCGGCAAGACGACGCTGGCCAACTGCCTGGCCAAACGCCTGTACGACTGCGGGTACGCGACCTACGTTCTGGACGGGGACAACCTGCGCCACGGCCTCAACCGGGACCTGGATTTCAGCGTGGCGGCGCGCCACGAAAACGTGCGGCGCATGGCGGAAGTGGCTGGCCTCATGTACGACGCCGGCCTGATCACGCTGGCGGCCTGCATCTCCCCGTTCAAGACGGAACGGGACTTCGCCAGGAGCCTGGTGCCGGCCGGCAAATTCGTCGAGGTGTTTGTCGATACGCCGCTGTCGCTGTGTGAGCAAAGAGACAACAAGGGTCTCTACCGCCGGGCCCGGGCCGGGGAAATCGTCAATTTTACCGGTATCGACTCGCCGTTCGAGCGCCCGGAGGACCCGGAGATCGCCATCAACACCACCGGTCGCTCGCCGGCTGATTGCATCGAGGCCATCATGGACTACCTGTCTGCCCACCGGCTCATTACGGCCGCCGGACAGGAGGCGCGTCGTGAGAACAGACTCCAGGCATGACCGACGCAGCGCCGGATCGAGGTTCGCCGCGGACGGGTTCTGCGTCTCCAGGCACGCTGGGTCGATTGGCAACACTCGCCGCGCAACGGTATAATGTTTCGAATTCTTTGCTCAAAGGGGGCATTACGTGACTACCAATGGCCAGGCTTCCTTCAATGCCGATGAACTGCAAGTGTTTTTCCGCGGGCAGTTTGTACCAGCCAGCGAGGCCAGGGTAAGTGTAATGACCCACGCCCTCCACTACGGGACGGGCGTATTCGAGGGTATCCGCGGCAACTGGAACCAAGAGCAGGGCGCGATCAATATCTTCCGCATGCGGGAGCACTACGAGCGGCTGCTGGACGGATGCCGTATTCTCATGCTGGACATCCCCTACTCAGCGGACGACCTGTGCGACATCACCGTGCAGTTGGTGGAGCGCAACGGACACGATACGGACATTTACATCCGCCCGCTGGCGTACAAGAGCCAGGAACTGGTCGCCAACCTCAAGCTCCAGGAGCTGGAGTCGGACTTTACCCTTATCACGGTGCCGTTCGGCAACTACCTGGGTAGCGATCGGCTGCGCTGCTGCACTTCGTCCTGGCGTCGCGTTGACGACCCGATGATCCCGGCGCGCATCAAGGCCTGCGGCATCTACATCAACAGCATTCTCGCCAAGACCGAGGCCACCATCGCCGGTTTCGACGAAGCCATCCTGCTCAACCACGACGGGCATGTGTCGGAAGGGTCCGGCGAGAACATTTTCATGGTCAAGAACGGTGTGATCTACACCCCGCCTCTGGAGGACAACGTCCTCGGCGGCATCACCCGCGACACGATCATGCAGTTGGCCTCGGCCGAAATGGGCACGCAAGTGCAGATGCGCACCATCGACCGCAGCGAGTTGTACCTCGCGGACGAGGTGTTCCTCAGCGGCACTGCCGCCCATCTGACTCCGGTGGTTGAGCTGGACTTCCGGCCCATTGCCGACGGTCAACCCGGACCCATCACGACGCAGTTGCAGCGCATGTACTTCGACATCGTGGTCGGCAACAATCCCAAGTACCGGCACTGGTGCACGCAGGTAAGGCAGCCCGTAGCGGCTTAGGGAGATCGCCCAGCCGGAGAAGCGGAGATGCTTGGGCTGTTTGGCGCGGCCGCCCTGTGCGGCTATCTGCTGGGCAGCATTCCCACCGCCTACCTGGCGGTGCGTTGGGTCACCAGGGGCGCGGTTGACATTCGTCAGGCCGGCGACGGCAATGCCGGGGCCAACAACGTCAACCGCGTCTGCGGCCGGCGGTGGGCCATTCTGGTCGGCGCGGTAGATATTGCCAAAGGCGTGGCGGCGGTGCTGGCGTTCAACCTGCTGTCCCGTCTGGTCAACCCCGCGCTGGCCGGCATCCCTTCGGGTTTGCCCGACGCACTGGCTCCGGCCTTCGCCTTGACCCCGGTGGGTATGCTGGCCGGCGCGGCCGCCATGGCCGGGCAAATCTGGCCGATCTGGTTGAAATTTCGCGGCGGTCGCGGAGCGGCCACGGCCCTAGGGATCACCGGCGCCGCGCTGCCGGCCGCGGTGCTGATTATGGCATTGCCGTGCATCGCGGTCCTGGTACTTACCAGAAGCACCATTATCGCGCTGCCGTTCATCTATCTCACTTCTATGCTGCTGGCCCGGGCGGTTCTTGGCGTCGGCTGGGGAGCCATTGGTTATTGCCTGGGCATCTTCATTGCCGTGGGAGCGGTGCACTTCTGGGCAGTGCACTCCCGCCGGCCGGTCGGTGGCGCTACCCCCGGCCGCAGATAGGGCGCCTTCGTCACAGCGCCGCCAACATGGTCGTGCCGCCGACGATCATCAGGATTGCGGCGCCCTTTGCCGCCAACGCCTGGGGTCGCAGCGATTCCTGCATCATCCCGAACGTCCGCCAACTCAGCAGGGTGCCCACCACGAACACGAACAGCGGGCGGGTAGCCAGGATCGCCGATGCCAGCGAGACCGACCCGAGGTCGAACGACCAGATAAACAGCAGTATTGCCAACTGCGGCAGCAATCCTTCTCCGATGACGAAGGTAGTCAGGGCGGGGCCGGAACCCAACCCTTTCCACAGCCGCCTCCAGTTCGCCGGCCGGCCGAAAATGGCGAATGCGGGTACCATGCCCAGCATCTGCAATCCGGAGGCTTCCCACGGGGTCAGGTCGGTCAAGACCAGCTTGGCCAGGAAAAACGCCAGACCCAGGGTGATTGAGCTCCCCACCAGGGCGGTCAACCCGGGGGTCAGTTTCAGCAGGCCCCGTCCGAAGGACTCGACGGAAACCAGCGCGACGCCCGCGACCACCAGCGCGATGGCCGCCCATTGCAGCCGGGTTACGGTCTCGCCCAAAATCGCCATGGCAAGCAGCGCCACCAGGATGGGGTTGGTTTGACTTACCGCGACCGCGCGCGAGGCTTCTCCCAGTTTGAGGCCCAGGAATAGGAACAACAGCCCCGCGCCCAGGCTCACGCCCGACAGCAGGGCGACCAGCACCGTAGCCCAAGACGCACCGGTCGGCCAGCCGACGGCCAGCAGCACAATCGCCGCGCAGATCGAACGGGTCAGGATGGAACCGGCGCCCAGGGCTCCCACGCCGTCCAGGTAGTTATCCAGCAACCGTTTGTGCGCGATGTTGGCGAGGCCGAGCGAAGCGGCGCTGCAGATGGCCAGGAAGATCCACACGACTAAGGCGCTATCCTTGGGAGCGTGAGAGCATCACCACGCGCAGCGCTCGTGGCTGCGGCTGTTCGCGGCGTAAGGTTCACGCAGTATAACCCGCGCGCAAGCCGGGTCTGCGCCGGCTTCCCTGCTATAATCGCGCCGGATTTGAAACAGCGGAGGTACACGAATGGGCTGGTCGATTCACCATCCGGTCGGGCTGATCCACCACACGCCGTCGGCGTGTCAGCGGGGATACACACTATTCTCCACCACGCGTGGCGGGAAGGACGCGTACCTCATCGACATGGAGGGCAACGTCGTCCACCGGTGGCATTCTCCTGAGGGTATCCACTATTCCTATTTGCTGGACAACGGTAACCTGCTGTGCCGTACCCTACCGCCCGAGGACGCCGGTGGCATCGAGACGGTGGGCGGTTCGTCCGCCAGCATCATCGAACTGGACTGGGACAGCAACTTGGTCTGGGCGTACCGGGACAACACGCTGCATCACGACTACGAGCGGCTGCCCAACGGCAACACCCTGCTGCTGATGTGGGATCCCATCCCAGAGGAATTGGTAGCCCAGGTACAGGGTGGCTACGATGTGGATTTCGCCCCGGGGATGCTTGGCGACGTGGTTCGCGAAGTGACGCCGGACGGCGCGACCGTTTGGGAATGGCGGTCCTGGGAGCACCTTGATCCGACCGAAGACGTTCTCGGTCCGCTGGATGCCCGGCGGGAATGGACCCACGGGAATTGCCTGAACGTCACGCCCGACGGTGACCTGCTGGTAAGCTTCCGTTTGACCAGCACAGTGGGCATCGCCGACCGCGCTACTGGAGCATTCAAGTGGAAGTGGGGCCCGGGCGAGATCGACCACCAGCATCATCCCACCTGGCTGGACAACGGGCGGGTGCTGATCTTCGACAACGGCTCCCACCGGCGCGGCACCAGTTACTCCCGCGTCGTGGAGGTGGATCCGGCTACCAACGAGATCCATTGGCAGTACCAGGGAATGCCCGCCATTTCCTTCTACAGTTACAACATCAGCAGTGCCGAGCGTCAGCCCAACGGGAATACGCTGATCTGCGAGGGCGCGCCGGGCCGCATGTTCGAGGTCACTCCCCGAGGCGAGATCGTCTGGGAATACATCAACCCGTTCTTCCTCTACAGCGGCGCCGCCGGTGGCGCAGGCGGTATGGAATACACCAATGCCACCTTCCGCTGCCACCGCTACAGCCCGGACCACCCGGCGCTGGCCGGGAAGGATTTGGACCCGGGGCGGCACGCGGCGCTGAACAACGTGATGCGGTAATGCGGGGCCGCTCGGTGTTGTCCGAATTAATCGGCGGCGTCCAGCATGTCCAGGAACTTGTGGACGTCGCCGAATGCCGGGCTATTCCACGGAATAATACCTGCATCGATCGCCTGGCCCGGTTGCAGGGTGGGGTCGTCCGTATTGGAAGCAAGAAAAGCGTGTAACCTGGCCTTGCGTTCATGTTGGATTGTTTGGCCCTGCGCTTTCAGGCATTCAATGTAGCCTTCAACACAAGCCATGGCGGTGGTGTCCTGGACGGCTCGTAGGCACAATGATTCGAGGTCTCCACTCGACGCGTTGTCGGGCATGATGTAAACCGATACACGGATTTCAACGCCGTCCAGCGACCCATTCGCGGTTGTCATGGGTGAACTCGGGATGGGCAGTTCGGCTCGTCGCAATGAGTCTGTGACGCTCTGGAAAGCTCTGTTGTAAAAATCGTCGGCGTCTCTCACTACACCAACGACTTGGACTATGTCGGTAGTCCTGATACGAGGAACAAGGACGTCTGCTAAGAACTCACCCAACTTATCCTTTCCGTCGAACGGAATGATCTGTATACCTTGGCTCTCGCGACGCTCGATCAAGCGACGAAAAAACTGAACGTCGTCATTGCCCTCGACTAGCAGGACACGCGGCTGTTCGATCCGGAAGTTCGCTGATCGCCTGGGAGAGGCAACCATCAGCGCAACTCCCATAGATATTCAATGTTAGTATCCAGCTTTTCCTTCGTGTAGGTTATCGCCTTTACCGGCTCAGAAGGACTTCGTCGATATAGACGATGCAGGTGCAAATCTCCCGATCCCAGTTCAGAAAAGGCAGCATTCGCCGCCACGATGCACTCGTAGCTATGGGTAGTTGCAAAGACCTGGACGTTGAATTCCTGGGACAGTCGATTTACTGCTTGCCACACGTCAACCAGTACTGAGTGATGCAATCCGTTTTCAATCTCATCCATCATGATGGACCCATCACTTACCTCCGCAAATGCCAACGTCAACTCAAGAAGCCGCGAAAATCCGCTCCCCATCAGCGCGATAGGAATAATCCGACCAACTCCGACGTCCCCGTAGATCAGAGCTAGGCCATCAGCACTTGGCACAGCTGTCAGACGGCGCAAACGAGGTTCGATCAAGCGCATGACGTCTTCTATATCGCTGATGTAACCGGCGATTTCCGCTCGTCCGAACCGAGTCGCTAGTTCAGGTGGCGCGATGCGTCCGAGTGATTGCATGAACACGCTGCTCTTTCGGTCCGCACTGCTTAGTCCGCGCTCGGCACGCACGGTAGGCACGTTGCCATCAAACTGGATACCAGGGGGAACGGGCAAATCGAAAGGCAAGGGAGTAAGCTCCACCCAGGCGCGGGAGGCAAACGTCTGTCCTGAATCGTCCTCGTAATCGAACAAGATTTCGTGATCGGATATGTTGTCGGATGGAGACCTTCGGTTTTCCCCAGCAGCCGAGATGGCTGGAGTCAGAGTAGTTGTTCTGTCCGCGATACGGCGGCGGATAATGGTCAAAACCCCGGAAGTCGAACTGCCATTGCGTGACGCAGCGAGTTTGATAGGCAGATCGGTTTGGTAGTCCCTGAATAACTCGGAAAACAACTCTCCTGGTTCGCTGGTAGGCAAGCCTCGCCAAATATTGATCCTCTGAGCCAAATCAGGGGTATTTTGCCCACTGTGCAACCATATCGCTTCCAGCAGCGCCGTCTTGCCGGCGTTGTTTTGGCCCGCGATCAGGTTGACGCGGGCCAGGGGTTCCACCGTCAGTTGGTCAAACAGGCGGAAGTTTTCGATGCTGAAGGAGGTGTACATCGTTCGCCGTAATGCTACGCCGGCCGCACCCGCATTTCCCGAAGGTCGTCGGCGATGATCAGCTTGGCTTCGGTTTGCTCCTGGATGTCTTCGGGGGACCAGCCGGGGGCGTGTTCACGCAGGACGAAGCCATCCTCGGTGATTTCGAACAGGCCCAGGTCCGTGGCCAGCAACTTGACCACGCCCGGCGCGGTGATGGGCAGGGAGCACTGCTTGAGCACGCGAGGCGCGCCGTTGCGCTGGTTGTGCTCCATGGCGATGAACACCCGCTTGGCACAGGCGGCCAGGTCCATGGCGCCGCCGATGCCGCCGCCCTTGCGCACCGGAATGCGCCAGTTGGCGAAGTCGCCGTTTTCCGACACTTCGTAGGCGCCCATCACCGTCACGTCCACCATGCCCTTCCGGATGATGCCGAAGGAATCGGCGTGGTGCACTATGGCCATGCCGGGCAGGGCAACCACGTTCTGGCCGCCGGCGTTGACGAGGTGCCGGTCTTCTTCCCCGGCCGGAGCCAGCGGACCGAAACCGATCACTCCGTTTTCGGAATGGAAAATGATCTCCTTGTCCGGCTCGGACTCCAGGTAGTTGGAGCAAAGGGTTGGCATACCCACGCCCAGGTTCACGATCCAACCGTCCTGGAACTCCATGGCCAAGCGGTCGCACATGGTCTGCCTGGAGAGACGGGGCTTGTCCTCGGTAGTCATCGCAGTACTCCTCGTGTTCTTTATCGCGTACCCGGTCCGGCGCCGATGGTGGCGTGAACCAACTTCCTCAGTCCCAGATCCCGTCTTCCGGGATCTTCACCAGCCGGTCAACGTAGATTCCCGGGACATGCACGCAGTCCGGATCGATATCCCCAGGTTCGACGATGCTGTCCTCGACCTCGACCACGGTGATGTCGGCGGCCATGGCCATCACGGGGTTGAAGTTGCGCTGGGTCAGGCGGAACTGCAGGTTGCCGAAGGTGTCCGCCCGGTAGGCGCGAATGAGCGCGAAATCAGCCGGCAACGGGTACTCCAGCACGTAGGTGCGCCCGTTGATTTCACGGTGCTCCTTGCCTTCGGCCAGTTCAGTCCCGACGCTGGCCGGTGTGTAGAAGGCGCCGATACCGGCGGCGGCGGCCCGCATGCGCTCGGCCAGGGTGCCCTGCGGGACCAGTTCCGCGTCCAGTTCGTCGTCGTTGTACATCTGCACGAAGGGCGTGATCTGCGACGGGTGCGTCGGAGCGGTGAACGCGCAGATCATCTTCTTGACCTGGCGCGCTTCAATCAGCGTACCGACGTCAACGCGGTCATCGAGTGAACCGGCGTTGTTTGAAATCCCGGTGAGGTCCTTGACGCCCAGCCGATGCACTGCGGCCAGGAGGTTGCGGGCCAGGCCCACGTTGCCGAAACCGGGCGACATGAACGTCATGCCGTCTTTCATGTCGGCAACGGCGGAGTCGAAATCGGGGAAAACCTTGTTCTTCATCGGGGTGGGCTCCCATTTCTGGTGTCGCCGCCACTAGCCTGCGGCAATGCCGTCGTCGCCGGTGGCGCGACGAGTGTCGCCATTATACAAGCAACATAACCTCTGGCAACGCGCTTGATGACGCTGGCTGCAAACAACGCAACCGACTCGGGGAATGCCTCGCGCCCGTCAACTCTGCTCGTTCGCGCCGGTTTGCAACCCGAGCGGAGCAATTGGGTTGGCGTCATGAGGCGGCAGCGCCAGGTCTCGGGTGCGGCCGCGCCAACGGTCCGCCAGCGGCCAGGACAGCAAAGGTGATTGATCCCCGTGGCCGCCGGCATCGGGAAAGCTGGCATTCCCGACGTCCTGGTCGTCGTCGGGGTTGTCCGCGTCCGGGCGCCAGGGCCACGGCAGATGCCGCCGCCAGGGATCGGACCCGCCGTACCCATTCGCCTCGGCGACCACGGCCATCACCTGGTGGGGACGGTGCACGCGGTGGGTGGGCTGCTCCGCCAGGATCGCGTCCTGGTCGATGGTCGCCCAAAGGGCGGCGACGGAAGTCGCTCCGACGCTGCGGGCGCAGGCGATGTCCTGGGGTCCGTCGCCCACGTACATCGCATCGGCCGGATCGACGGCCATTGTGTCCAGAACGTCCAGCAAGCCGTCCGGCGCCGGCTTGTAGGGTCGGTCGTCGGTCTTGAAGTTGGCGTATTCCACAAGCGAGGCGAGGCCGGATTCGCGAAGCTCGATCTCTCCGAAGTACGGGATCTTGTCGGACAGTATGCCCACGCGTATCCCGCGCCGCCGTAAAGCGTTCAGCAGGGTGGCAACTCCCGGATACAGGTAACGGCGGTGCCCGTCAATGGCGTGGTAGTGGCTCAGGAAAATCGGAAGGATGCCATCCAACTCGTCCTGTGCGTCCGGACGACTGCCGAAGAACCAGAGGAGATGTTGGTGAAAGGGCCGATGAAACTCGGCGGCGACCGCTTCCGCGGTCGGTGGGACCTTGCCCAGTTCGGCTGCGGTGCTTTCCATCAGCCCGAGGTGGATGCCCCAACTGTTCCACAGGGTCAGGTCCCAGTCAAAGACAACCGCCTGCATCATCCCCTCCGATGGCCCGGCCAGACTGCGCCGGATTCGAGTGCCAGGACTATGCCGCGTTCCTAGCAGTGACCCGGGTGAGTCTGCCCGCCGCCCTGGTAGTCGATGGCGCTGGGCATCACGGCCGTGCCCGGGTGATCCGCCCGACCGAGCTTGACGGTAACCGCGCCGCTGGCGTAGTGCAGCACCCCGCTGACTTCGAGGGTGGGAGAATCGGCAAGGTAGGTGATGTCACCGTTGGCTTCCACCCGGAAGGGACGGTCGTGGCCGGGATAGATGGTGTTGGCCGCGGACACGATTTTCTGGATGCTGGCCCGGGCGTCGGCCTCGCTCCAGAAGATGATCGCCGGCGTCCCCCTCCCGATTGCCCCCGCGTCGGACATGGCGTCGCCGCCGATACACACCGCGCCGGCCTCGGTTTCGACCACGACGCTGATGTGTCCGCGCGTGTGCCCGGGAGTCTCGATGATCCGCACTCCGGGCTCCAGCTCGGTTTCCCCACTGACCGCGTTCACTTTCTGCTGCAACAGGGTGTCCGCGAAATACCTCGCGGTAGCAAGGTCGCCGACACGAGGGTTTCGACTGTATTCCAATTCGTCGGCGTGGATCACGATTTCCGCGTTGGGGAAAAGGTCGGTATTCTGGGAGTGGTCCCAGTGTGAGTGGGTCAGGATCACCCGCCCAACGTCGTCCGTGGAAATCCCATGCGCGGCCAGTTGATCTACCAGCATGTTGCGGCGGCCAAAGTGAGCGACGTCGACAATGGACAGCACTTCACCTCGGATCAGGGTCACGGTGCATAGCCCCAACCGCGTTTGGTCGGTGTTGATGGAATACCCGCCCATGATGATTTCCAGTTCCGGCATAATGTCCCCCCGCCAGAAGTCGCAACTCGCTGCTGAATAGCCTGGTCGGCGCGATTATAGCACCGCGCTATCCGCGACTCGGCGAATCCACTGCCCAGCTACGATCAGATGACGCCTTCCCCTGAAATCGTTTTGCTCAACGGGAAAATTCCCGACGGAGTGGGCAACCGCACGGCGCTGGCCGTAGCCGGCGGACAGGTCGTGGCGATTGGGGACGACCGTGAGATCCGCCGGTTGGCGACGCCGAAGTCGACCGTTCTGAACTGCGACGGCCGCACCGTGATCCCGGGCATCGTCGATGCACACTGCCACCTGTTGGCAACCGCCGCCATCGGCCTGCGGGTGGATTGCCGGCCGGCTGTTACGCGCGATGTCGCCGCAATTGTCCACGCGCTGCGCAACTCCGCTGCCTCCAAAGACGGTTGGATTCGAGGCCACGGGTATGACGACTCTCCGGTAGGGCTGGGCCGGCATCTGAACCGCCACGACCTGGACCGCGTTGCCACGGACCGACCCGTGCGGGTGGACCACCGCTCCGGACACGCTTGCGCGCTGAACAGCCGCGCGTTGTCTTTCGTCGGCATCGACTGCCGGACACCGGACCCGCCGGTTGGGGTAATCGCGAGGGATGACGACGGCGAGCCGACCGGTCTGCTGCTGGAGATGGACGATTGGCTGCGGGACCGCGCCCGGGGATCCGAGGATCCGTCACCGGGCCAAATGCAGCAGGCTGTTCGTGATTTGGGCAACAAGTTGCTGGCCTACGGCATTACCGCCGTCACGGACGCAGGGCCGAGCAACGGCCTGGAACGTTGGCGGTACTTCGAGGAGACGACGGCTGACGGCACGCTGCCCCTGCGGGTGACCATGATGGCCGGCTTCGACCGGTTGGAGGAAATCCGGGCGGCCGGCTTGGGCTACGGAGCTACCGCAAACGGAGGTGCGTTGGTCTTGGGCAATGCCAAGATCATGCTCACCGCGTCGACTGGGCAACTGCGCCCCGACCCGGCTCAGTTGACGGAGATGGTCGCGTACGCCCACGAACTGGGATTTCCCGTGGCCATCCACGCGGTGGAGCGCGACGCCGTCGTCGCGTCGGCTCTGGCAATCAGCGACGCCCCTCCGCTCATTGCTGACGACGGCAGCCGCATCCTCGACCGCATCGAGCACTGCGCCGAGTGTCCGCCGGACGTTCTCGAGCTGGTAGCCCAAAGCGGCGCGATGGCGGTGCCCAATCCGGGGTTTTTGCACTACGACGGCGAGCGATATCTCAGTACCGTGGCAACCGACTTGTTACCGCACCTCTACCCGGTGGGAGCGTTGGTCGCTCGGGGAATTCCCACCGCCCTGGGCTCCGACGCGCCGGTTATCGAGCCCAATCCGTGGGCGTCGATGGCGGCCGCGATGTCTCGCCGATCGGCCGGAAGGGCTCATATAGGAGGGATGGCAGTGCCGTCGGCGGCCGAAGCCCTGGCGCTGCACTCCGGCCGACGGCGCATCGCGCCGGGAATGCCGGCGGACCTGGCCGTGGTGGAACCTGACCCGCTCATGATTTCCCCGGTAGATTTGCCTAGGGTGCGCGCCGTGGCCACCGTGGTGGCAGGCCGTGTGGTATGGCTCGAAAGTGATTTCCGGGATTCATAACTTGCTTCAGAAATCGGGCAGTTCCTCGATGATAACGTCGCCGCCCTCGCGCATCTGCACACTCAACGCGCTGCCCCAGAGCAAGTCAGCGCCTACAATCGCCTCGTCCGACGTCTCCAATACACGGATTTCTCGCCGCCGTTCGTGCCATATGACGGTTGAGCTATAGAGTTGAAACCTGGCGGCTTGTCCATCGGCCAGCGTCATTTCGATTTCGTCTCGCCAAGTTAACCCCAAGCTGCGAATGGTTGCCCTGGGCAACGCCAACTCCAAATCAAACCCGGTGTCGATGATTGCGTTCACCCGCTGCAGACGACCCCTGCTATCCAGGATGTCTATCGGGATGATGGCGTTTCGATTCTGGCCAACGCGTCCGGTAATCATTCCCCTTCCGATTTTGCTCCCCTGGGCAGGCGGGGCCCGCCGAAGCGTCCCATGGTGGGATACCCGATTTTGAACGTGAACACCCTCGCGCCTGGGCGACGGTCATGCAATCGGTTTGATGCGATGACGTTACTGGAATGAATCTCGTAATCACCCGTATCCACGTCAAGCGACAGGAACTTCCCGTTCTCATGTGGTTCAACCTTATGACGCAACTCAGCGTCATAAATGGCGTGGGCTTCTGGAGCAATAGACTTGCGATCATGAGGCGGGATCGCCATAACGCATCCTCTCCGATTTTCCGATGCGCGGTTGCGCCCAACCATCGTTGGTTGGGCGCAACCGCGCTGGTTAGACTCAATTGAGCCTAATGCCCAACGCGGTCCTGGAATTCCCGCTCGGTCGTGGCTGCTTCCACCGCCTGGTACTCGGGCAGGCTGATCAGCGCCTCCACCTCGGCCCGACGCTGGGCAACCTCGGCGGCTCCGATGCCGATGTGGCCGGTGTCCCGCAGGCTGGTGTACGCCTGTTGGATGCCCTGCACCGCCGCGATGGCTGGCGTGGTGGCGTAGATGATGACCTTGTATCCCAATTCTTCGTATTCCTGCACCGTGATGTCGTCGGTGCCGGCGATGACCAGCAGCGGCACGTCGGGGACGCCGGCGCGGAAGGTCGCCAGGTCTTCCTGCTGGCGCACGCCCCGGGGCATGACCACGTCCACTCCCAGGTCACGCAGGGCGTTGCCTCTTCGGATGGCATCTTCCATGTCGCCCTCGACGGCGGTGAAGGAGTCGGTGCGGCCGATGATCAGGAAATCAGGGTCGCTGCGGGCCTCCAGGGCGTAGCGCATCTTTTCCAGGAACTCGTCGATGGGGATCACATGCTCCAGGCCGGCGTGGTACGACGCCCGCTTGGGGAACACCTGGTCTTCGATGTGGATGCCAGAGATGCCGGCACGCTCGAAGGTGCGCACCGTGTGCATGGTGTGAACCGGATCGCCGTAGCCTGCGCCGGCGTCGCAGATCACCGGCAGCGGCACTGATTTAGCAACGCGCTGGGCGACGTCGACCTGCTCGGTCAGTGTCATCAGCGGCTCAGTTACCGCCAGGTGGGCGCCGCTCATGTAACCGCCCACGTACACGGTATCGAACCCCAGGGACTGCACCACGCGCGCAGACATCGGATCATAAGCGCCGGGCGCGAGTATCGTTTCCCCGGCGGTCAAGCGGTTTTTCAGGTCGGAACGCAGAGACATTTGAATACACCTCCGGTCAGGCAGGGATGATGGTTGGTATCGCGCCGCAAAGCGTACCATAACGGGGCCCGACTCATGGCCCGGGTACCGGCGTGTCCACCGGGTTACCGGCTCCGCGCTAGATGGGGAATGCCCGTTCGAGCGCCTGACGCTGGTCGGCGGTCAGGCTCCAGCCCGAGGCCGCGCAGTTGGCCTCAGTCCGATCCACGCTGTTGGATTTGGGGATGGCGATGATCCCTTCCTGGTCGGCGACCCAATTCAGCGCGACCTGGGCCGCCGTTTTCCCGACCTTGCCGGCAACTTCTTCCAGCACGTCGTTGTCACGGTTTCTGCCCAGCGCCCGGCGCAGGCGGCCACCCCGGTTGCCCACCAGTGCACCTTCATGCAGGGGCGAATATGCGATCACCGTGATGTCGTTCCGCCGGCAGTAGGGAATCACGTCGCGCTCGGCGCTGCGGCGGCGCAGGTTGTACAGGATCTGGTTGGAGACGATGGGCACGTTGGGCATGGCTGCCTGGGCTTCCCGCATCTCGTCCACGGAAAAATTGCTGACGCCGACGTGCGCTACCGCGCCGTCGGATACCATCCGGGCCATGGCGCGCATGGTTTCGGCAATCGGCACCCGGGGGTTGGGCCAGTGGATTTGGTACAGGTCGATTCGGTCCACGCCCAGCAGCCGCAGGCTTTGCTCGGCCGCCTTGAGCACCTCGTCGTAGCGTAGGTGGCTGCCCAGAACCTTGGTCGCCACGATGACCTGATCGCGGATACCGCGAATGGCCCCGCCCACCGCGGCCTCGGTGCGGTACATCTCCGCGGTGTCGATCAGATTTGCGCCCAGTTCGACTCCGCGCCGCAATGGTTCGGGTCCACCGGAGTATCGCCAGGTGCCCAGGCCAATCTCGGGGACCATCAGGTTCGACGATCCCAAGGGTTCGTAATTCATGCCGATTGCTTCCTCGTTTCGGTATCTGATGTTGAGTTCGAGGGATGGCCCCACCGACTATCCAGTGACGTCGAGTTGCACCTCGGCAATCTTCCGGCCGGATTCGTAAATGTAAATCCAGTATCGACCCGCACCCCAACGCAACGGAGGGTTCGGTCCCACCGAGAGCCACTGGGTGCCGCCGGCGAACCGTGATTCGAACTGCACGGGTACTCGACGCCGGCTATTAGTGAAACCATCCTCAAAATACTCGACCACCTCGAATTGCAGTTGCTTGGGATCACCGGAGATCGAGTAGGAGTATTTGAGCGTCAGGTAAACCCAACCCTCCACATCCGACGTCGAAAATTCGTTGACCGGCTGACCGTCCACGCTCAGGGCGACGTACGCCTGGTCAACCCGCCCGTTGACTGCCGGCAGGGTCGGATCTACCGGGGTTGGATCGGGGACTCCGTCGACCACGGTGGACGTCCGGCCCCGGTACCACTGGTCCCAGATGTGCTCCAGGTCAGGTTGCATCTGCATGCCGCCGGCCCGGAGCCATTCCACGCGGATATCGGTCTCGGTGAAATCGCGCTGGGAAGGGTAGGATGGGTCTCGCGCCAGACTGGCGTACAGCGCCCGCCAAGCCTGGAGGAACCGTTCCTCGCCTAATTGGCGGTACAACGCCAGCAACAGCCGCTCGCCCAGGTAGTAGTTGCACCGCCACAGACCTGGATCTGCCTGAGCTTCCTCGACGTCGCCCGGTGACAGGAGTTCGAGTTCGCTGAGAGACGACGGGCCGTCGCAGGGATAGTTGGTCGCCTCTAGGGGAGCGCCGGCGGTGACATGGCGTGCGTAGGTCGCGGCGAAATCGGCCCCGCCTTCGGCGAGCCAAATAGGTTCCGCATAGAGGTAATAGTGCGCGATCTCGTGAAAAACGGCATGAGGCGCGAATTCCGGTTTGGAGTTGTCGTCGATCTCCGGCAACAGCGTGACGTGCGTTTGGTAGTTGGTGCCGGCCGCCACTCCCGCAACGTAGTCGGTGACGTGTATCACGATGGCCGGGCTCGGGAAATCGGCATCGAACATTTCCTCGAAAACGGGCACCGCCGCTTGGGCGACGGCCATCACCGGTGAACCGGCCGGCGTGGGTCCGGAGCGCAATATCGCAATGGGTACAATCGACCCGCTCCGGTTGGTTGCGGCTCCCAGCTCCACGTTGAGGGTTCCGGGGTCGGCCACTGTCGCGTCGAATTCGGGCGACAGGAACCGGGAACGTTCGTAGAGTACCGCCACAATCGCGGCTTCGGCAGTGGTCAGACCGTCGCGGAACCAGCCCGCGCTGGTGAGCTGGGCCAACCGTTCCGGTCTGTCCCGGGCCATGCGCTGCAGGGACAATAATGCGGGTAAATCCATCGGTCGCAGGCCGTTTTGGAATTCGTCGGACGCCAGCAACGCGCTCAAGGCCTCCGGCGCGTCGAGGCCCACGTTGACCATGCGTTCGGCAGCGTTGAATTCGTCCCCGGTCTGCAAGCCATCCGCAATCCAGCTGACGCTGCGGATCTGAGCGACGACAGCGGGATTGGCCTGTTCCGCGAATTCCCAGTTACGTGCCTCGGCAAGGCTGAAGGCTGGAGGCCCCGGGGTCGCAGTTGGAGGTTGGCGAGGTGTCGCCGTGGCCGAGGTGACCGGAGGCGATGGGGCGATTGCCGGCGGCGCGGTGGGCGCAGCGGTGGCCGGCGGCGGAGTCGCAGTGGGCGCAGGCCCGGTTTCCGGCGATGCGGCGACTCTCGCCAGGGCCGCATCGATGGTCGCCTGCAGGTCAACGTCGGGTGGCTCGGTTGCCGGGGCGTCGCCAAAGAAGCAGCCGGCGGAGGCAATCACCCCCACCAAGCCAAGAACCAACCAGGTCGGTGCATAACGCATGATCGAAAGTATAGAGTTCCCAGGGGCCATGTGCTATCAGGTACGCTATAATCGCCGCCGTTGGGTTCAAGGCGCAACGCAAACTTCACCAGGAGAGTCGCTGACATGGGCAAGCTGGACGGCAGGGTAGCACTGATAACCGGCTCGGGCCGCAATATCGGCCGGGCCACGGCGTTGATGATGGCCTCCGAGGGAGCCAACATCGTGGTCAACGCGCGCAGCAACCGCGATGAGGCGGAGGCGACCGCAGCCGCCGTTGAAGAGTTGGGCGTGAAGGCTCTGCCCGTTCTCGCCGACGTTTCCCGGAAAGACCAGGTTGACGCCATGATCGATGCCGCCATGTCCACGTTCGGGCACATCGACATCCTGGTGAACAACGCCGCCATCCGGCCGCACCAGCCCTTCACCGAAGTGACGGTGGAGGACTGGGAGCATGTGCGCGGCGTAGTCCTGGATGGCGCCTTCTACACGACGCGAGGCGTCATCCAGCAGATGGTGGACAACGGCTTTGGGCGCATAGTGTTCCTGACCGGCGACGGTGCGTTCCGCGGCAGCCCACTGCGGGCTCACGTGTCGGCGGCCAAGATGGGCATTGTGGGCATGGCCCGCAGCCTGGCCTCGGAGTTTGCGAGCCACAACATCCGAGTCAACGTCGTGTCCCCGGGCAGCATCGACACCAGCCGCGCCAACCCGGAATGGTACGCCGCCCGGGTGCCCGATTCGTCCGGCGTGCCCCTGGGGAGGCAAGGCAAGCCCGATGAGATCGCGTCGACGGTGACGTTCCTGTGCACGGAGGATGGCGGTTTCATCACCGGCCAGACCATCCATGTGAACGGAGGGCAGGGCTTCTTCGGCTAACCTGCTGCGCGGCGGGCTACCACCATCAAAAAGGACGGATCCAATCGGAGCCGTCCTGATTTGTGTAAGTGGAGCGGAAGACGGGATTCGAACCCGCGACCTTCTCCTTGGCAAGGAGACGCTCTACCACTGAGCCACTTCCGCCGGGCGTATATTGCCTACTGTGATCGTACCATAAGCCCGGAGCGGATGTAAAGGAACGCGGTGCGAAACGCCTCGCGCATCACCGCTCAAAAACGGCTCTTGAAACCGCCTGTGAGACCGGCGCGGGTCAACTTGACCCCCAATTTGCCCTGTGCTTTACTTGCCCAACCGTCGCGCCGATTTTTCTGGCAGACTAGGCGCTTTCCAAGAGGGTAATCCATGCACTTCGGCATGTTCATGCAGTTTGAAACCCGCCCCGGCGGAAGCCAGGCCGCGGCATTCTCCGAGGGGTTCGAGCTGGTGGATACCGCTGAGGAATGCGGTCTGGACGGGGCCTGGCTGGCCGAAATGCACTTCACGCCCGACCGGTCGGTTCTGTCGTCCCCCATCACCATCGCCAGCAGCATTGCGACGCGGACCCGCCGGCTGCGCATCGGCATGGCAGTGTACGTCCTGCCGCTGAACAACCCCCTGCGGATCGCCGAAGAAGTCGCCACCGTCGACCAGATCAGCGAGGGGCGGTTCGATTTCGGCATCGGACGCAGCGGCTTTGCGCGGTCGTACGACATCTACGGCGTGCCCTACAACGAAAGTCGCGACCGTTTCCGCGAGGCGCTGGACATCATCCTCCAGGCCTGGGAGGGCGAGCCTTTTTCATACGACGGGAGCTACTACCAGGTAACCAACGCCACCGTCGCGCCCCTGCCCTACCAGCGTCCGCACCCGCCGTTCCGCATGGCGGCCACCACCGCCGAGACCTTTCCCCGCGCCGGATCCGACGGCTACCCGATTTTCGTCGGCCTGCGCGGCATGGATGTGCCGGAACTCCGCGACAACCTCAAGGAATACCGGGCCGCGTGGAAGGGGGCGGGACACCCCGGGGAAGGTGACGTATCCCTGCGCGTTCCGGTCTACGTGGGCCTGACCGAAACCGGCGCAGTCGAGGAACCGTTCGAAAGCATCCAGGCCTATTTCGGCCGAATGGGCCGGCTCTACGCCGCGGATTCGGGCTCGTCGGGTATCCAGGCGACGGAACTGCGCGACCAACGGGCCGCCCGGCTCTCCGCCCTGTCCTACGACGACATCCTGGCGACGAAGGTGGCCTTCGGAACGCCCGCTGGTTTGGTAGAGCGTTTCACCCAACTGCGTGAGGAGCTCGGGCTGGACGGCGTGGTCGCGGAGCTCAACGCCGGCGGCATGATCCCCCACGACGTGGTAGTACGGAACATCCGCCTGTTGACCGAAAAGGTCATGCCGGCATTCAGGTGAGCCGGACCGGCACGATTGAATTGACGAGGTGACCAACCCATGAAAGTCGCTGTCCTCGATGACTACCAGAGCGTTGCCTCCAGCATGGCCGATTGGTCGAGCCTGCCCGACGGCATAGAGGTCACCTTCTTCAGCGATCACCTGGCAGACGAGGATGCGCTGGCGGCGCGCCTGGCGGAATTCGACATCGCCATGGGCATGCGGGAACGGACCGCTTTTCCGCGCTCGCTGCTGGAGCGACTGCCGTTGTTGCGCTGCCTCATCACTACCGGCGCGCGCAATGCGTCGTTCGACACCGAAGCGGCCACGGACCTGGGGATCACCGTTTGCGGCACGCCCGGCGAGGGCGAAGGTCCCACCGAGCTGACGTGGGGCCTGATCATCGGCCTGATGCGCCGCATCGCCGAAGAGGATAGAGCCACCCGCGACCAGGGCAAGTGGGGCATCCACGTGGGCCACGGGCTGAGAGGCAAGACCCTGGCGCTGCTGGGCCTCGGGCACATCGGCTCGCTGGTGGCCCGCGTCGGCAACGCTTTCGACATGCGGGTCATCGCCTGGAGCCAGAACCTGACGGCGGAGCGCGCTGCTGAATGCGACGCCACACTGGTCGACAAGGACACCCTGTTTGCGGAAGGCGACGTGGTTTCAGTCCACGTCCGCCTCAGCGACCGCACGCGCGGCCTGGTGGGAGCCCATGAAATCGGCCTGATGAAACCGTCGGCGATCCTGGTCAACATCTCCCGCGGCCCCATCGTCGACGAGGCGGCCTTGGTGGACGCGTTGCAACGGAAGGCAATCGGAGGCGCGGCGTTGGACACTTTCGACGTCGAACCTCTGCCTGCTGATCACCCCTTCCTGACCCTGGACAACACGCTGATCACTCCCCACGTGGGGTACGTCACTCAGGAAGGGTATCGCGCCTTCTACTCGGGTGTGGTTGAGAACATCCGCGCCTTCGCCTCGGGAGAGTCGATCCGGGTCATCAACCCAGACGTGCTCCAGTCGCCCAATCTGCGCGGCCCGGCCTGACGCCGGCCGCCCATCAGGAGAATGCCCCAATGAAAGCCCTGCGCATCGAGGAATACGGCAGCGTCGAAGTCCTGGAATGGAAGGACACGCAGGAGCCGACGCCCAGCCCACATCAGGTGCTGATCAAGGTCGACGCGGCCGGCGTCAACTACGCGGACATCATGCGCCGGCAGGGTAACTATCCCGGCCCGGATCTGCCGGCAACGCTGGGTTTGGAGGCGGCGGGGACGATCACGGCGCTGGGTTCGGACGTGACCGATGGCCGCCTCGCGGTAGGGCAACGGGTGATGGCGATGGGGCCGCAGGGCCAGGCGGAGTACGTGGCCGTCAACCACAACTTCGTTTTCCCGTATCCCGAGGGTATCGACCCGGTCCACGCCGGCGGCATGCCCATTACGTTTCTCACCTCATACCACCTGCTGAAAACCCGTGGGCAGATGCATCCGGGCGATACCGTGCTGATCCAGGCCGGCGCCTCCGGCGTGGGCACCGTTGCCATTCAGCTGGCCAAGGAATGGGGCGCCCAGGTGGTTGCCACGGCCTCTACCCAGGACAAGCTGGACCTGTGCCGGTCGCTGGGAGCGGATGTCACCATCAATTACACCGAGACGGACTTCGAGGACGAGGTGCGGGACGTGACCGACGGTCGGGGTGTCGCGCTCGTGCTGGAGTGCGTGGGCGGCCCGGTGCTGGAAAAGTCGGTGCGCTGCGTCGCCTCCTACGGGCGGGTCGTCAGCTACGGCAACGCCAGCGGACAGCCGGCCAACCTGGCGGCCGGGGACATCACCACTCTCAACCGCACCGTGATCGGGTTCAGCATGGGCCGGTCGCCCATTGGCTCCCTGGACCACCAGGGCGCGATGGATGACCTCGTCCCCATGATCATGGACGGGCGGCTCAAGCTGATCGTCGACCGCGTTATGCCGATGTCGGAGGCGGGAAACGCCCACCTGCACCTGGCCTCGCGGGGCACTCGGGGCAAGGTTATCCTGACCCCGTGAGTTCCGCCGCCGAGCGCTACGCGGCCGTCCACGACGCGGCCCTGGCAGCGGGCCGTTTCGCCGACCACCGCCGCCGGGTCGACCACTGGGCCGATCTGGCGGATCAGTTTCGCCTGGATCCCCACCGCGAATGGGATGAAAATCTCCGTGCACTGGCCGGATACCTGGAGCCGACGGACATCCTGCTCGACGTAGGCGGAGGGGCGGGCCGGGTCTCCCTGCCGCTGGCCAGCCAGGTTCGCGAGGTTGTGCTGGTAGAACCCTCCGATAGCATGCGAGGCCAGTTCATCCAGTCGCGCGATGAGGCGGGCATAACGAACGCGCGCGTGTCGCCGGACTGGTGGATGGACTCGGTGGAAATCGGCGACGTGGCCATCACGTCGGACGTCGTCTACTTCGTGAGCGACATCGTCCCGTTCGTCACCAAGCTGAACAACTCCGCGTCGCGACGGGTGATCATATGCATCTGGCGACCCACGCCCGGCGACATGGACAACGAACTGCGGCGCGTCCTCTACGACGAACGGCCCTCTCCCTGGCCGGGGTTGCCGGAATTGGCGGCCGTGATGTGGGAAATGGGTCTGCTTCCGGACGTGCGGGTCATTCCGGCTCCGCCGTGGTGGATACCGGAAGCGGAAGGCGGACTGTCCGAGGCTCAGGCTGTGGACCTGGCAATGGGCCGGCTGGAGCGCGACGACGAATCAACCCGCCGGCACATCGAGAACAACTTTGACCGCCTGTTCGAACTCGGCCCGGCTGGTCTCAGCCCGCGCTGGCTGAGCGGGGCGCGCGAAGTGATGATCACGTGGGAGACCGACGGGCGGCGGTTGGACTGAACAGGAACTGTCGATTGCACGGGAGCACGCAATGGAGCGTATTGGAGTAGCCTTTGCCGGTGGTGGCATGACCCCGCCCGAGATCGTGGGGTGCGTTCAATTGGCCGAGGAACTCGGCTACGAGTCCGCCTGGGTGGCTGAAGGACATGGGGGCGACCAATTTTCCATCCTCACCGCGTGCGCGTTGGCGACGTCGCGGATACGCCTGGGCACCAGTATCAGCAGCGTTTACGTCCGGAGCGCCCCGACCATCGCGATGGCGGCGGCGTGCGTGGACCATTTCTCCAACGGCCGTTTCATTCTCGGGTTGGGCAGCAGCCACAAGGTGCAGGTGGAACCCGAACACGGTCTGGAGTTTTGCGGTCCCATCCCCCGAGTGCGGGACACGGTGGACATCGTCCGCCGATTGCTGCGCGACGGCGCGGTGACCGACTATCAGGGCGAGGCGATTAACATCGCTACCTTCGATCTGCATTTCCCGACGTTCCGGCCGGAAATGCCCATCTACCTGGCGGCGGTTTTCCCCAAGATGCTCGAAATCGCCGGCGAGATCAGCCAGGGTGTCCTGCTGACCTGGTGCACGCCGGAGCACGCGCGGACCGCCAGCCAGCATATCGCTGCGGGCGCGGCGCGAGCCGGAGTCGTGCCAGAATCGGTTGAGGTGGCGACGCTGGTTTCCGTGTCCACGCCGGGCGCCGACGACGGCGGGATGCGCCGGGTGGCCGCGACCTATGCCGGGCGGTTCCCCCGGTATCGTCGGCTGATGAGCGAGGCCGGTTACGCCGACGAGGTCGAGGAGGTACGCCGCGCCTGGCGTTCCGGCGATATTGCGCTGGCGGAGCGTCTGGTCCCGGAAGGGCTGATCGACCGCATGTCGTTGCCCACGGACTCGGGGGCCAGGCGGGAAAGGTTGGCCGAATACGGGGAAGCCGGCCTCACTCTGCCGATCATCGCTCCCCGGGTATCCGGGCCCGACGCCGGCGCGACCGCGAAACGGATAATCCGCGATTACGCGCCGGCTTAACGTCTTGTGCAGCTTGCCGTAGCGATTAGTCCGCCGGCAGCCACGGCGACCACAGGGTGATGGGAATGGTCACTGAGATGCGTGGCTGGTCGCCAACCACGGCGGTGGTGTGACCCTGGCCGGTCAGGTCATCGGCCATCAGCACGTCGCCAGCCCCGAAGCGGCGCTTGGTGCCGTCGCCGATACCGACCTCCATTTCACCGGCCAGCGTGATGACGTATTGTCGCCGCGGGGCGGTGTGCCAGTCGGAGAAGTAGCCGGGCTCGAAGCGTCGGAAATTCACGCCCGGGGTGATCTGCATACCGCTGTGAATGGCGCGGTCGCCCGGCAGGTCGAGGTCCTGGAAATGGGTCTGGCCGTCATCGCCGGTGTAAATGCGCACAAATTCCATGAAAGGTGCCTCCTGGTTCGAAATAATGTTGACTGCATTGGCCTGGGATGCAAGCCGGCCGTCAAGGCACCGACATTCTAGCGCATCGCGGTGCGGATGGTGACGGCGTTGCGCCAGGCAAGGCATCGGAGGATTCGGTAAACCAGTCGGATGCGAATGCAGAGGCGCGGGATAGCCATCCAACGCTGGCCAGGGCCGGAAGGACAGCTCAAGCGCCGACGAGATTGCCGCGCTTGGCTCAAAATGACAGGCCGATTGAAGCGGGCAAGCGTGAACGAGTGGTAAACGTGTAAACGCACTTGTAACAGCAGCCCGTATTGGGTAGAATCGTCGCCTGCTGTTCCCAAGGAGCCGTGCGGACCTGTTGCCCGGCCGGGGAGCCAATCCACACGGAGGAAAGGGTGATTGGATGTACTAGGTACTCACGTGCTCCTGGAACTTAGAGATTGCGACCCCCGGTTGCTCGACGATCTGGCCCATATCCGGCAGGAGATGCTAAGGGCGGCGGCGACGGTTGAAGCGCATGTGGTCGGGGAGTCGTTCCATCAATTTACGCCTCAGGGCGTAACGGGCATTCTGTCCATCGCCGAATCCCACATTTCCATCCATACCTGGCCGGAGCACGGCTACGCGGCGGCGGATATCTTCACCTGCGGCGACCACACGATGCCGGAACGCGCGGCGGCGGTCATAATCGAAGCGCTGCGCTGTCGGGATCCAGAAATCACACAGATTCGCCGCGGGCTCACGGGTGCGCGAGTTGTAGAACTGCAACCGGCGCACCGCCTCAACTGACGGCTTCCCACGCTGGAAACGCAGCAACGGCCGGCTCTTCCGGCCGGTTGGGAGGCGTGTGACCGCGTCAGCCAGTTCCCCTGTTGTCCAAGGAGTCCCGATGGCCAGCTACCCAATGGAAGAGATCACCGGCAAGTGGGTAATCGAGACCGTGATGCCCGACCTGGCGGTCATGCTCAAGGTTGATGAAGTCCTTTATTCCGGCCACACGGGATACCAGCGGGTGGAAGTGGTCCATTCCGAGGTGTACGGTCGCAGCCTGCTGCTTGACGGCAAAACGCAGTCAACCGAACGGGACGAGCACATTTACCACGAGGCCCTGGTCCATCCGGCCATGCTGTTGCATCCCGATCCACGCCGGGTGTTCATCGGCGGTGGCGGTGAAGGCGGAACGCTCCGGGAAACACTGTCGCACCGGTCGGTGGAAAAGGTGGTCATGGTCGACTTGGACCAGCAGGTTGTTGAGTTGTGCCGCGAACACCTGCCCCACCATCACCGGGGAGCGTTTGATGACGGGCGCGCCGAGTTGGTGTTTGACGACGCCCGCGGGTATCTCCAGTCCACCGATCAGTCGTTCGACGTGATGATCATGGACCTGGTGGATCCCCTGGAAGGCGGGCCGGCGTACCTCCTGTACACCGAGGAGTACTACGAAATCGCCCGCGCCCGGCTGAACCCGGGCGGAATCCTGGTCACGCAGTCGGGCCCGGCCGGGTTCCTGAGCCTGCACGAGTGTTTTACGACGATATACAAGACGCTGGAAAGTATCTTCAAGCACGCCGTCCCGTGCCAGGTCCACATTCCGTCTTTCATCACGCTGTGGGGGTTTACCATCGCGTCGGACGCTCCGCTGCCCAGCCTGGCCGCCTCCGACGTGGACCGTCGGATTGACGAGCGGGTCACGAAGACCTTGCGGCATTACGATGGGCGCAGCCACGAAGCCATGTTCGCCCTGCCCAGGCACATCCGCGATGGCATCGCGTCGGAAACGCGAATCAACCGGGACGATGCCCCGGTCTTCATGGTGTAGATTAGTCGGCTATCAGAACGCCGGCGCATTGCCGTCGCCCGTTCACGATTGGGCCGACCACAGTTCGGGGAACCTTTCCAACGGCAGCACTTCGCCGGCCGTCTCCCAACTGTCCACCAGTTCCCGGATCGCATCGGGCACGCGCCTGGTTTGCCCGGTGTCCGCGTGGAAACCGACGTAGATCGCCTCGATGGTCGTGAGCGGGGAATCGTCAGGCGCGCCGCCCTCCGTGAAAATGGCGACTTCCAGCGCGATGCTGGTGTTGCCGATGCGAGCGACCCGGGCCCGCAGGTCGAGCATTTCGTCCACCCTGACCGGCGCTTTGTACTCGATGGTGACTTTGGCCACGGCGCTGTCGAAGTATCCCGCCGCCGCGACGCGGTAGATGCCGAATCCCAGGTTGCGGAAGTATTCGGCCTGGGCGATTTCGAGCCAGCCGAGGTAGCTTCCGTTGAAAGCGATGCCCTGCGCGTCGCATTCCTGCCAGCGCACGCGGACGTCGAAGCCGAACCGGTAGTCGGAGCGCAGTTGCGTCATATCAGCTTGGTGTTCCGCTCCATCCCAGGCTCGCCAGGAAAACGCGGTCGGAATTGGTCAGAGGCGCGGTTTCCAGTAGATCAGGACGTAGGTTCAGCGTTCGTTCCAGGGATTGCCGCCTCCGCCAGCGCTCGATGTCGGCGTGGTTGCCGGAGCGGAGTATGTCGGGCACGGCCATTCCTCGAAATTCGGCAGGGCGCGTGTACAGCGGGTGTTGCAACAAACCCGACGTGATGCTGTCGTGCTCCACATTCTCCGCCGAGCCGACTACTTCGGGTACAAACCGGGAAACCGCGTCGACTATCACCATGGCCGCCAACTCCCCGCCGGTGAGCACGTAATCGCCGATGGAAACCTCGTGGGTGATCAAACCCCGCCGGATGCGCTCGTCAACGCCGGCATAGTGCCCGCAGAGGAGGATCATGCCCGGCGCGTTGGCAAACTCGTTCACCAGATCCTGGTTCAGTATGTCGCCCTGTGGAGATGTCAGCACGATGGGCGTCGCTACCCTCTCAGCGTCAGGGATGCCGGCCAGGGCAGATTCTACCGCGGCGAACACCGGATCCGGTTTCATCACCATGCCCGGGCCGCCGCCGAACTGGTAGTCGTCAGCCGTGCCGTGCCGGTCCGTCGCATACTCCCGTATATCGATGGTATCCAGGGAGACCAGCCCGCTGCGGATGGCGCGTCCCAGCACGCTGTACTCTTCGATGAACCGGAACGCGTCCGGGAACAGGGTCAGGACGGTGAAGCGCATCGAAGAGGCGGGTGGGCGGCACGGCGCTGGTCACCGTTACCCGTGCCGCCAGCGTGTGATGGCTCAACCTGGCATGAACCTAGGCCGGCTGCAATTCCCGCGTGGCCAGGCGGTTGGCGTAGGCCTCGCCGCCCTTCATGATCAGGAGGAGACGCTCGCGGTCGCGTAGAACCGAGATGTTCTGCAACGGATCGCCGTCCACCACCAGCACGTCAGCCTGCTTGCCGACCTCGATGGTGCCAACCTCCTTGCCGATGCCGCAGCACTCGGCAGCGTAGCCGGTGGCGGCCTGGATGGCCAGCATGGTGCTCATGCCCTTTTCTACCATCAGCTCCAGTTCGCGGGCGTTGTCGCCGTGCACGAAACCGCCGGCGTCGGTGCCGGCCACGATGCGCACGCCTTCCTTGATGGCCAACTCGGTGCTCCGGATGTGGATGTCCATCAAAGCCTGCGCGCGCACCCGGATGTGAGGTGCGCTGATGGTGCTGTGGAAGTCGTACACCTCGAAGGTCGGGGTGAAGAAGGTGCCCTGGTCGGCCATCATCTTGAGCATGTCGGGATCAGTGGCGAGGTAGCAGCCGTGCTCGATTGAGCCCGCCCCGGCTTTAATGGCAATGGGCAGGCCGGTGCCGCCCACGGCGTGGCAAAGGGTGCTGCGTCCGAGAGCCGCGGCCTCATCAACCAGAGCTTTGGCCTCGTCCAGCGCGTAGGCCTGGTCCAGCGGACCGTTGCCCGGGCGACCGGAAGCGCCGCCGGTGGTCGCGAACTTGATCTGGTCGGCGCCGCAACGAACCAGCTCGCGCACCTTGGCCCGCACGCCATCCACTCCGTCGGCTACGCCGTCAGGTGACAGTGGGTCGTGTCCCAGGATCACCTTCCGGTGGCCGCTGCCGCTGACCTTGTCCTCGATCCCGCCGGTTGGGGACATGATGTTGACCGAGACAATGAGCCGCGGCCCCTTGATCAGGCCCTGCTCCACGGCCATCTTGAACCCGGCGTCCAGACCTCCGGCATCGCGCACCGTGGTGTAGCCGGCCGCCAGCGTGTCCTCGATGACCTGGGCGGCGCGGATGTTGAACAGTGACAGGGGTTCGTCCATGCCCCAACGACCCGTCAGGCCGTATCCGCCAGACGCCAGGTGGTCGTGCACGTCGATGAGGCCGGGCATTATCGTGTGGCCGCTGGCGTCCAGGACTTCGGCCCCTTCGGGAATGGGCACGGCGGCCCGGGGGCCAACCTCCACGATGCGGTCGCCGTCAATCAGCACCGCAGCGTTTTCGACCACGGGCCCGCCCGATCCGTCGATGAGATTCCCTCCAACTATTGCCAGCATGATCGACCTCTCATTTTGGAGAACGCGCAGCTCATCTGATAGCCCGTCCACGGCGCCGGGCTCCCGCTGCGGTGAGGCGATGCTAATTTGGGCTCCGACCGATGTCAAGGAAACATAAACCGCATAACTGGTCGCAGGAAGCTGAGTGGGCAGCCAGTTCGCTACGTTATAATCGGCGGCAAGCAAGACCGCTCGATTGGAAAGAAAATTGATGGGACTGGTCGCGGGCAATCCTCGTTTTTTGTGCCTGATGTTCTGTTTTGCCGTGGCGCTGTCCTTGGGCGGGTGTTTTGCGGGGAATCTGTTTGGTGGCGATCTACCCGCCATCGCTTACGTAGTATCGGACGACGATGGCGCCCAGGCATGGGTCCAGCAGCCCGGCGGGGATGAACCATCGCGCATCTCATCGTTGAGCGCGGACGCACGGATGCCGCGTTGGTCGCCCGACCAGACCAAGATCGCCTGGATATCGGTTGGCAATAAGACCCAGCTGATGTTGTACGACGTAGACGGCGAGGGGGTCACGTCCCTGGTGTCGAACGTAGACGCCGATCAACCCCCGATCTGGGCTCCGGAGTCGGACCGCATCGCGTATGTATCCGATGAAGACGGCGAGCCTGACATTTACATGGTGGCGCTGGAGGGCGGGCAGAAAACGCGGCTGACCTTCAGCCCGGAACGAGAACTCGTCGGCGACTGGTCACCCGACGGCGAGTGGCTGGTTTTCACGGAGTACGGAAAGGACGGCCTTTTCCTGCGCAACCCAAATGGCGTGAACCGTATTGAGTTAACCTCGGGTCCCGACACCGACCCGGTCTGGTCGCCCAAAGGGGACCGGATAGCCTTTCTGCGCAGCGACGATGGTGCCCGCGACGTTTATGTCCTCCGCCCGACGAAGTCTGACAACTGGGCCGACGACACGGATGAAGTCGCCGTGTCCGACGACCAGCACGACGAGTTTTCCGTAGCCTGGTCGGCCGACGGCAGGCGATTGGCATTTGTGGTGCGGTTCGACGACCAGTCGGAGATATTTTCCGTGCTGGTGGACGGCTCGGAGCGGCGCCAATTGACCCAGAACACGGAGGATGATCTGATGCCGGTTTGGTCGGCTGGCGAAGACCGGATCGCGTTCGTCTCGCACGCCTACGGGAACGCTGAGATCCTCTACATGAATGCTGACGGAACGGAACAGATGCGGCTCACTGTCAACGACGCCATGGACACCCACCCCGACTGGTAACGGAGCCGGACGTTCCTACGCATCCCATGGCCTACCCCGTACCGGATCTTGACCCTGCCGATTTGGGCCCCCTGCTGGGCGGCCTCAGCGCGCCGCTGGCGGCCGTTTCGACGCGCTCGGGAGACGTCAGCAACGCCCAAATCGCGGTGGCCATCACCGCGGCTTCAATCGTTCCCCAGCGACCCCGGCTGATCGTCCAGATTTACCACACCAACTACACCCACGGGCTGATCGCTTCCGCCGCTGTCCTGGCAATAAACTTCCTGGAAACCGCCCAACTACCGCTGATCTGGGAGTTGGGGATGCACTCGGGCCGCGACAGGGACAAGCTTGAGAGCGTGAGCTATACCACCGGCGCTACGGGCAGCCCCTTGCTTGATGGATGCTATGGCTTCCTCGATTGCCGCGTGGTCAATGCTATGGACGGCGGCGACATGACCGCGTTCCTGGTTGAGGCGGTGGCCGCCCAGACCAACGGAGGTCATCGGATGACCTGGCGGGAGGCCAGGCCGCGACTGCCGTGTCGATGGGCCGACGAATGGGACCGCAAGATCGCCGGGGAGATCGAAATATCGCTGTCAACCATGGACCAGATTGATTCGGCCACAAGGTTCCGCCGTCCGGTCATCTGAATCCGATACAATGTTACAATGCGCTCATCGGATTTGCCCAACGAACTGATTGATCGGGGCATCTATTGGCAAGTGGGCGGGTTCGCGCTGGTAGCCGTCGCCAGTGTCGTTATCTTGGCGGAGTTCTCCGGCTTGGAACTGCGTGCGTTTATCTACTTTGAGATTGCGGTTACCAAACTGTACTGGGCCTTGGTAATTCCGCTGGCCGGGCTGTTTGACGGAGCGCGCAAAATGTTTGAGAAAATGTCTGACATCAGAGCAAAACGCCGGCAAAGGTGGCTTGACGAAGGTCGCCGCCAGGAACGTGAAACCTTGCGTGAGGAGTTGCGTCGTCTGGGCGTGACGCTGCCGCAGGAAGCCATCGACTACCTTGAGGGCAAGCGCGATAATAGTGAGCCACAACATGGATGCTGATATTGCTGAAATCGTAGCCCGCATCCACGACACGCCGCAGCAATCGGTGCTGGCGGTGGCCGGTGCCGGCAACTATGCCCTAGCCTGGCTCCTGGGAGTTGGCGGCGCTTCGCGCACCGTGCTTGAGACCAGGGTGCCGTACGGATACCTGGCGATGACCGACTTTCTCGGCGGGTACGCTCCCGAGCAAACCGTCTCCGCTGATACCGCGCGACTGATGGCCCGGTCGGCCTGGGCTCGAGGTATGTCGCTGCGCGAACAGGACGCCCCCATCGTCGGGCTCGCATGCACCGCGACCATCGCCACCGACCGTACCAAGCGCGGCGACCACCGTGCTTTCATTGCCACCTGGGACGACGACTCTGTTACCACCGATTCCCTTGTCCTCGAAAAAGGTCTGCGGGATCGTGCCGGCGAAGAGGACGTGGTCAGCCGCCTGGTCATCGCGGCAATCGCACGAGCCTGCAAGGTGTCTGCGGAACTCGACCTCGGACTGGTCGCATCCGAACGGTTAGTGACCGACACAACTCGCCACGCCGAGCCGGTGCAACGTCTGCTGGACGGCGACGCCCGCTGGGTAACGGTCCATCCCGACGGCCGCATGGTCGTTGATGGAGACGCCCCCGAGGCCCTGCTCGCCGGTTCGTTCAACCCCATGCATGCCGGTCACACCGAACTGGCCCAGGTGGCGGGCGACGTGCTGGGCGCTCCGGTTGCGTACGAACTTTCGGTGTCCAACGTGGACAAGCCGCCCCTGGCCGTTGGCGAAGTACACCGCCGATTGGACCAGTTCCAGGGGGTCGGCACGGTGGTACTGACCCGGGCGGAAACCTTCATCAAAAAGTCCGCGCTGTTCCCCGGATGCGGTTTCGCCATCGGTTGGGACACTGTGACTCGGCTGATTCAGCCGAGGTACTACGGAGATTCCGAAACGGCGATGCTGCAGGCGCTGGCCGAAATGTGGGGGCGCGGCACTCGTTTCGCCGTGGGCGGGCGCACCGATGACGGGGGCGCGTTCCGATCGCTGTCGGACGTGAATATCCCGGATGGGTTCCGACCCATGTTCACGGAAATACCGGAGGCCGACTTCCGCCGTGATGTGTCTTCGACGGCGTTGCGGAGGGGCTGAGGCGATTGACGCCGCATCGTGCGATTGCTAGGATGCGTCGGGCGATTGCACTGGTATTGGCAGGTCATCCGGCGGCGCTTCCAGGAAGCATGAAGACCACATTCCACTTCGATAATGACACGTTGCGTAATCGACCGTATATGAGTTTGGCTCTGTGCATTGAGGCGCTGAATAATCAGATACACAGAGAAGAACAAGCGGATGGCCGAATTCGCATCTGGGGTATGGCCACAATACCCGGTGAGTCAACGCAACGCATTTTGCGCGTGGTTTTGCTTGAAGACGGAGAAACTGTGCATACCGTGTTCATCGACAGCGGTTTTGGCCGACGGAGCATCCGATGAAAGTGCGCTATTATCCTGAAACCGACAGCCTTTACATTGAGTTGAAAGGCGCTACCAGCGCAGAATCGTACGAGGTTCGTGATGGCCTGGTGGTCGATCTTGACAACAGCGGCGTAGCGGTAGGGCTGGAGATCGAGCACCTCTCCTATTTCACCATGAACTCCGGTACGGAGGTTGGACTTGAAATACATCGTGGTGACCCTACCGACGATGCATCCGTCGCTGCGTTTGGCGTTGACTTGGAGATGCTGCACAACTTCGTTGAAGGCCTGGCGATTCAGGAAACAGTTGACGACCTGATCCGACAGCCGGCATAGCAACTCAATCTGCCCTGATTCTCATGGAATTTACAGTTCCCCTGCTCCAAACCTTCAACCCGGCCGACTACGCCGGAAACTGGCTGGCGGTGGTGATTGCCATCGCCATAGCGCTGGCTGCCATCGGGGCAATGTTCGCGGGGTCGCAGTTGCTGTCGGCTCGGCGCCGTTCGGCCGTCAAGCTGACGACCTACGAGTGCGGCATTCCACCTACGCCCTTTGCGTGGTCCAATATCAACATCCGCTTCTACATCTTCGCCATCCTGTTCCTGATATTCGACGTGGAAGCGGTGTTCCTCTTCCCGTGGGCGGTAGTGTTCATACAGGAAAAAGTCGCCGGCAACCCGATACCGTTCTACGCGATGATCTTGTTCCTGGCCATGCTGTTCTTCGCGGTCATCTACGGGTGGCGCAAGGGGGTCCTGGATTGGCAGAAGTGATGACATCACGCGACGATTACTTTGCAGTGACGGAACCACTGATCATGTTC
Source organism: Dehalococcoidia bacterium (assembly GCA_965220505.1). GTDB lineage: Bacteria > Chloroflexota > Dehalococcoidia > Lucifugimonadales > UBA3495 > Bin87. The sequence continues at coordinate 209,620 of CBDCQE010000001.1, forward strand.
TACGTGAGTCGCGCGATTGGGGGAGACCGGCCCGATCCCTACGAAGCGGTACGCCAGGCGTGGAGAATAAACGTTGAAAAGGCTCGCACGTACAATCTGATTTTGGCGCGCGACGATGACAAGATCATCGCCGCCTACCGCCCAACCGAATGGTTCAGGTATCCTGATGGGCGAGAGCGCTGGGCGTTTAATGGCAAGCCTGCCGAGCCTGACGTTTGGAAACTCTACGTAGGAAAGCACGTCCATCCCGATTACTTGACCGGAAGAAGTCCGTTTCGCTATTGCGAACCAGAGGATACTCTCAGATGGTAGAACCCACACAGGAAATGGGTACCCAATCCCCGCTGGCCATGCCGCCCCGCGCTACCGAGATTGTCTTGGGTGCCGGCAACCGGCCCGGCCCGAGCCTGCTCAACCAGGCCACCGACGGGCGGGTGCCCGGCGTCATCACTACGACGACTGATCAGCTCTTCGCCATGGCGCGCAAGTCGTCCCTGTGGACGCTGAGCTTCGGGCTGGCTTGCTGCGCCATCGAGATGATCTCCACGTACATGGCCCACCACGATTTCGACCGCTTCGGCGTGGTGACCTGGCCGTCGCCCCGCCAGTCGGACGTTATGATCGTCGCCGGCACCGTGGTGAAGAAGATGGCCGAGCCGATCCGCCTGCTCTACGAACAGATGCCGGAACCGAAGTGGGTTATCGCCATGGGCAGCTGCGCCACCAACGGTGGCCCCTACTACCGTTCCTACTCGGTGGTGATGGGCGTCGACCACATCATTCCGGTGGACGTGTACGTTCCCGGTTGCCCGCCGCGCCCCGAAGCGCTGCTGTACGGCATACTGAAACTCCAGGAAAAGATCATGGCCGACGCGGGAGACGGCAATGCCGCGGCCTCGGCGTAACGCCCCGGAGGCGGAAGCAGAGCCGCCGCCAGACCCCGTCGAGTTGTTGGCGCCAGCGCGACGCGAAACCCTGGACCGCGCCATCGCGGTTCTGGCCGACTACTCCCCGGTGCCCAGTGCGTTGGGCGACCTGCCCCAGGTCACCGTGCCCGCCGCCGACATAGTCCCGGCGTGCATGGCCTGCCGTGACGATGCTGCACTGGACTGCCGCATGCTGCTGTGTCTGGCGTGCGTGGACTACGAAGAGCGGTTTGAATTGGTCTATTTCCTCCAGTCCCTGGCCCGGGAACAATCGCTGGTAGTGAAGACCGTAGTGTCCTACGACGATCCTGCTTTGCCTTCGGTGTGCGCGGTCTGGCCGGCCGCCGACTGGTATGAGCGCGAGGCGCACGACCTATTTGGCGTTGCGTTCCAGGGTCACCCTGACCTATCTCCGCTGCTGCTGTATCCCGAATTCGACGGGTTCCCCGGTCGCAAATCCTACGACTTCTACGAGTACCGGGAGTTCTAATGACCGCCGCCCAGGAAATTGACCCGAATGCGCCGGACTCCGCTGCTTCCGTGGAGTTGATGGCTCCCGTGGAGTTGGTAGCTCGCGTGGTATCCGACGGCAACCAATTCTTGGCCACGGTGGACGGTCTCGAACTGCAGAGCAGCGGGCGCACGCGGGAAGCCGCGGAGAATGGGTTGGTACAGGCGGTGCGGGGATGGCTGGAGCGACAGGACACGGTGGGCCGCCTTGGTCAGGCTCTCGGGATTGATGACTTGGATGAAGAAACCGAGATAGTGCTACGGTTCGATGTAGAGGAACCGTCCGGCGAGAATTCAACCGGCGACTGACCCATGGACCGGATCGTATACGAAATCGAAGCCATGCCGGTCGCCTCCGGTTGGGAGGCACGGTGTCCGGAGCTTGAAGTGACCGCGTACGGAGACACCCAGGACGACGCACGGACCGCCCTCCGGCGTCAGGTGTCGGACTACCTGGAAGACTGCGAGGAAATGGGCGTCCTGGAGGATGTGCTCATCGAAGCCGGCTTCTACGACAACGGCGAAGCCTGGATGAGCGCCCGCGTGGAACCGCCACAGCCCAGCCTGCGTTTCATCGGTTCTCCGTTCCCTGAATCCCGCGAGCCTTCAGACTGAAGACCCGATTGCCGTTGGCGATCTGACGAACCATGACTGATCCAACCGCATGACTACCCAAGTCCCGGAGGGCGTCCCCGAGGGCACGCAGCCGGTGGAGATGCTGCTCAACATGGGGCCGCAGCATCCGTCCACCCATGGCGTGTTCCGCATGGTGCTCTGGGTGGACGGCGAGAAGGTGGTTGACGTCGAGCCGCACATCGGCTACTTGCACCGGGGATCCGAGAAGTTGTGCGAGGGTGAGCAGTACCATCAGGTCGTCACACTGTTCGACCGGATGGACTACATCGGCAACTTCAACAACGAGCTGGCCTACTGTATGGCCGTCGAGAAGTTGATGGGCCTGGAGGTGCCGGTGCGGGCCGAATACATCCGCGTGATCCTTTGCGAACTGAATCGCATCGCCAGTCACCTGCTGTACGTTGGCACAATGGGCCTGGACGCCGGGGCGATGACGCCGGTGATGTTTTCCTTCCGCGGCCGGGAGCGGGTGCAGGCGCTGTTTGAAGCCGTGTCCGGCGCGCGCATGATGCATAACTATTTCCGCATCGGCGGCCTCAAGGAGGACGTGCCGGACAATTTTCGGCAGTTGGTGGACGAGTTGATGCCGCTGCTTAGGGAGGATGTGGAGCAAAGTGACCGCATACTGACCTTCAACGAGATCTTCCTGTCCCGCCTCAAGGACGTGAGCCCGATCAGCGCCGACGAAGCGATTGCCCTGGGGCTGACCGGTCCGCTGCTGCGGGCGTGCGGGTACGAGTATGACGTCCGCAGAGCGCAGCCGTACTCCATCTACGACCGTTTCGACTTCGAGGTGCCGGTAGGGTTGGACGGGGACTGTTGGGACCGGCACTGGGTGCGGGTCCAGGAGATGTACCAGTCCCTGCGGATCGTGGAACAGGCTATGGCGCAACTCCCCGAGGGTCCCGTGGTGTCATCGCTGGGCCGTCGTTTGATCCGCCCGCCCGCCGGCGAGGCCTACGTGCGCGCCGAAAACCCCAGGGGCGAGATCGGCGTCTACCTGGTCAGTGACGGCACCGACCGGCCCTATCGCGTGAAGGTGCGGCCGCCGTCTTTCTGCAACCTGTCCGCTTTGCGGCGACTGCTGGCGGACACCTGGCTGGCGGATAGCGTGGTGGTGCTGGGATCGCTGGACATCGTACTGGGTGAGGTGGACCGGTGAGTTTCCTCATCAGTCTGGCCTGGAGCGCATTGGGCCTGGCGATCATGTTCGCCGTCCTGTCGGTGGTCGTCCTCTCGATGGTTTGGCTCGAGCGCAAGGCGCTGGGTCGCCTGCAACTGCGTTACGGGCCGACCCGCACGGGACTATTCGGGCTGATGCAGCCCGTCGCCGATGCGGTGAAGTTGATCATCAAGGAGGACATCATCCCCGACGACTCGGAAAAAGCGATCTTCTGGATCGCTCCGGTCATCGTCGTCGTGTCGGCCTTCGTTATCTGGGTGACCATACCCGGAGGTGACAGCGTGGTGATCCGCCACCTGCCCCTGGGGTTGTTTTACATCATCGCCTTTGCGGTGATCGGAATACTCGGGCTGGTGCTCGCTGGCTGGGGGTCGGCGAACAAGTACGGCATCATGGGCGGGTTGCGATCGGCCGCGCAGCTGATCTCCTATGAAATCCCCGTGGTGCTGGTGGCCGCCGCCGTGGCGATACTGGCCCAGTCTCTGGACATGCGGGAAATCGTGGCGGAGCAATCCGCCTATCCTTATCTGCTGGTGCTGCCCCTGGGCTTCGTGATCTTTTTCATCGCCGGCCTGGCTGAGGTGGGACGCACTCCCTTCGACATCTATCACGCGGAGAGCGAGGTGGTGGGTGGTCCGTTTGTCGAATACAGTGGGGCCCACTGGTCGGTGTTCTTCCTGGCGGAGTACATCAACACCTTTGCCATCGCCGCGCTGACGACACTCCTGTTCCTGGGCGGCTGGGGCGGCCCGGCGCTTCCCGACGTGGTGTGGTTCCTGTTCAAAACTTACGCTGTGGTTCTGGTGGTGTTCTGGGTCAGGGGCACCTTCCCGCGTCTCCGCATCGACCAGCTGATGGCGTTCGCCTGGAAGGTGATGGTGCCACTGTCGTTCTACACGGTCATCATCGCCGCCGTGTACCGGTTCTACGGCCTGCCCTGGTGGAGCCTGACCATCATGTCCACCGCCGGGCTGGCGGTTGCCGGGTGGATAATCTACCGGCGCATGACCGGGCCGGCTCGTCGGGTTGCGGAAGTGCAGCGTCAGCTCGCCGCGCGACGGGCGGCAACCCAATCCGGCACCTGACCCCCAATGCTGGTATCATATTGGAAACCTCTGAAGCGCTTCGCCATGACAACCCGCACCCGCAAAATCACCGTCGACGAGTTCTGGGAGATGGCCGATGACCCCGGTCACCGTTACGAACTCGTGGATGGGGAGTTGGTTGATATGGACGGCAAGCCCAGACATGGGAGGGTCACAACACGGATCGGCTCCTTACTTCAAAATCACGTGTTCGACGCCGAGTTGCCTTTGGATGTAGGAGGCAGCACAGGGTTCGTGATGAGTGAAACTACATTGCGTTTCCCTGATGTCCATGTGACGTCCTGGGAACGGTTGGCGGAATACGATGAGACAATCCCGGGTTGGCCGCGCCTCGCTCCGGATGTAGCGATTGAGGTGGTTTCGGCCAGCAACACGCCGGCGGCTCTGGATCGTAAAACTGCGGAGTATTTTGACGGTGGCTCCCGGGCCGTATGGATTGCCGACCCGGACCCACGCATCGTGAAAATCAGGAGACCGGGGCAACCGGAGCAGATCTTTGGCCCCGACGACGTTCTCATAGGCGAGCCCGAAATCCCCGGCTTTCTCTGCCCGGTCGCCGACATCTATGCCGTGCTGGACCGTCGGGCATCGTCGGCAACTGACGCCGCCCAGAGTGGGAGGCCATGATGACCACTGCAACTTCCCCTCCGATTCACGAAGAAGCTGTCCATGCCGAAAACGATTGGCGCAACCTGCCCGACGACCGGCGGTATGAAATGGTCGATGGCGAACTGGTGGAGTTGCCGCCGATGAGAAGAGCGGCATCAATAGTCGCGGGCAAAATTAACCGCTTGCTCGAGGCGCACATCGAAGATGGAAATCTCCCTTTTTGGGTGGGGATCGGCGCCTCGTTTCGATTGGGATTGTCGCGCGCAAACTTCAGAATTCCGGATTTAAGCGTAACTGCGGAACGTCCGGGAACGCCGGCTATCGAAGATGAACCCGGAGTGTGGGAAGGGACGCCCGACGTTGCCGTGGAAGTGATTTCACTTACCGATACCTACGTGGACGTCATCGATAAAGCTCGGCTTTACCTCCGGCAGGGCGTCGCCACGGTTTTGCTGGTTGACGCTTACAACCGTGAAGTGACCGTGCGGCAATCCACCGGTGAAACCCGCGTCCTTACCACGGACGATACACTCACCGGAGAGCCGATCTTGCCCGGATTTTCGTGCTCCGTTGCCGAAATTTTCTCCGGATTAGACCGCATGGCCGCATCGCGAGCGGAGAACGAGTAACCATGTTGGAAAGCCTGAAGGGAATGATGCTTACCCTCGCGTCCACGGTCTCCGGGTTCCGGCGGCCCGTTACCCAGCAGTATCCCAAGGAGCCAACCCCGGTGCGCCCGCGGTTCATGGGCTTCCCGGCGCTCACCTGGGATGGCGCAATCAGCGAGCCGTACTGCACCGGCTGCATGGTGTGCATCCGCAACTGTCCGACGCAGTGCATGTCCGCCAGCATGATGGACAATCCCAAGCATGCCGACGGCGAAAGCAGCCGGCGCAAGATCGTCGATTACTTTGAAATCAATTTGAACCGTTGTATATTGTGCGGCATCTGCGTCGAGTACTGTAACTTCGACGCAATAGTTATGAGCCACGAGCACGAGATGAGCACCTACGCGCGGAACGGCGATCGGGTTGACCTCCCGGCGTTGCTCCAGATTGGCAAAAAATACCAGGACGATACCGCCTGGATCCCGCCAACCGTTCTGGCCAAGCAGAAGGCCGACGCCGCGAAAGCGGCGGCCGAGGCCGATTCCAAGGACTGATCCGAGGCTGACCATGCCCCGAGAAGACGAACGTTTCCGTAATCTGTCCCCGCGGCATCCGCAGTATTGCACCTGCGTTGAATGCGTAGAGAAACGGAAATCCGGCCAGGATGAGACCGTCGCCGGTAAGGTCGGCAAATTTGCTGGCAAGATGGCGGGCAAAGCGGCCAAAGCCGGAAAAATGGGCAAGGGAAAAAAGCGCGGCAACAGCGGCGCCTCCGGCAAAGCCCGTGGCCGGACGCAGTCAGTCTCCGAGCCGGTGCGAAAGCACAAGGCCGACTGCCAGTGCGCGACCTGTACGCTCCTCAAGTCAATCTAGGTGTTGGTCCCCAAGGAATCCAGGACCGGTTCGCCTATCCAGCAATGCCGACACCGAAACCAAACCCTCAACACCGGAGCCGCCAGCGGGGCGGCTCATACTTTGGCAGCGTGCCGGGAATCTCCGTGAGGAACCCGGTCAGCCGGGACGCATAGACCCGTGGCGCTGGCCCTCTTCACAATCGTAGCCATTTTCACCCTCGGCGGGGCCGTGGGCGTGGTGGCGACTCGAAACGTGGTCCACGCGGCGCTGTTCCTGCTGCTGTCTCTATTGGGCGCGGCTGGCGCCTATCTGCTATTGTTCGCCGAGTTCCTGGCCCTGGTCCAGGTGCTCATCTACGGCGGCGCGGTCACCATCGTCGTGCTGTTTGCGGTGATGCTCACCCGGTCCTCGGAATATCCACGCATCACGGACAACAAGCAGTGGCCGCTGGGATTGGTAACGGCCACGGTGCTGGCGGTGGTGCTGGGCGCGGCTTTCTGGCTGGTCCCGGATGTCGCAGCCGAGCCCCAGGCGCCCGCGTTCACGGAACTGGGCGCCGCCCTGTTCACCAAGTGGGCGCTGCCCTTTGAAATCGCCTCCCTGGTGCTCCTGGTCGCCCTCATCGGAGCCATCATCATCGCCCGCACGCAGAACGTGACGGCACAAGCCGATACACCAGCGGAAGGCGAGGGTTAGCCGTCCGATGGTGCCCCTTCTGTATTTCCAACTCCTGGGCGCCGCCCTGTTCGGGATCGGTTTCTACGGGGTGCTCGCACGCCGGAGTGCGGTGCTGATCGTGCTGTCCATCGAGTTGATGCTCAACGCGGTCAACATCAACCTGATTGCGGCTGCGTCCTACCTGAACGGCACGGGCCGTTTTGCCGCCTTCGACGGCCAGATCATAGCGATCTTTGTCATCACGGTGGCGGCGGCGGAAGTCGGTCTGGCTTTCGCCATCATCCTGCGGATGTACCGCAACCGCGGGACCGTCAACGTGGACGAAATCAACCTGCTCAAGTGGTGATATGCCGCTGGCATTCCTGATACCGGTCTTCTCCTTCGCCGCCTGCCCGCTGATCATCCTGTTCCAGCGTTGGCTGCCGCTGCGGGGCGCGCCGCTGGCTATTCTGGCCATCGGCGGCGGTTTCGTCGTGTGGGTGCTGACGACGGTGAGTTTCCTGGGCGCGTCCCCCGACAACCCCGCATGCGCCGTCAGCGGCATCACCGGGGCTTTGACCTGCCATTTCTCCACGTCATGGTTCGAGGCGGGATTACCCGGCGTTGCCGCGACCGTTGACCAGGCCATTCACCTGGATTGGGGCATCATCATCGATCCCTTGACCGTGGTGCTCCTCGGGCTGATCACTTTCGTCGCCCTGGGCGTCCAGCTTTACTCGCTGGAATACATGAAAGGCGACTCGCGCTTCGGCTGGTACTTCGCGTGGCAGGCCCTGTTCGTAGCGGCGATGCTGACCCTGGCGCTGGCCGACAATTTCCTGCTGTTGTACATCGCGTGGGAACTGGTGGGCCTGTGCTCCTACCTGCTCATCGGGTTCTGGTTTGAAAACCCGGGCCCGCGCGAGGCCGCGAAGAAGGCCTTCGTGGTGACCCGCATCGGCGACGTGGGCCTGCTCGTCGGCATCCTCCTGCTGTGGGTGAACGTGGGCAGTTTCAGCATGACCGACGCGTTCGCTGCAGCGTCTTCCGGCGAGCTGGGCAGCGGCGTTACGACCGCGGCGGCCATCCTGCTGTTGCTCGGAGCCATGGGCAAGTCCGCGCAATTCCCCTTCCACGTGTGGCTGCCCGACGCCATGGAGGGCCCGACGCCGGTCAGCGCGCTCATCCACGCGGCGACCATGGTGATCGCCGGCGTGTACCTGGTGGCCCGCGCCTATCCAATCTTCGCGGCGTCCCCGGAAGCGATGATGATCGTAGCCATTGTCGGGTTGATCACGGCTCTGGGCGCCGCCACCATCGCGCTGGTGTCCACCGACTTGAAACGCATCCTGGCGTACTCCACCGTGTCGCACCTGGGTCTGATGATGCTATCGCTGGGCGCCTTCGGTTGGACAGCGGCGGTGTTCCACCTGATGGCCCACGGGTTCGCCAAGGCGTTGCTGTTCCTGGGGGCGGGCAGCGTGATGCACGGCGTGGGCGCCCACGGCGACGTGGACATTCGTCGCGTCGGCGGCCTGCGCCGGGCGATGCCGGTAACCGCGGTCGTGTTTTCCATCGGCGCGCTATCGCTGGGCGGCATCCCGATCCTGTCCGGCTTCTGGAGCAAAGACGAAATCCTGATCGCAGTCGAGCACAACCTGCCGGTGATCTTCATCGTCCTGACCATGCTCACCGCGTTCCTGAGCGCGCTGTACATGGCGCGGGCCATGTTCGTCGTGTTCTTCGGAGCCGAGGGCGAGGACAGCCACCACGCTCACGAATCACCGTTGCTGATGACCGGCGTGATGTCCGTGCTGGCGGTGCTGGCCGTGGGCTTTGGCTGGATAGCGTTCAACTGGCCCGGCGGTTTCGACGGTATCGGCGGCTTTGTGTTCTACGACCACGCGGAGAAGTTCCACTTCAACTACGTCCTGGGAGCGCTGTCGATCATCCTGGCGGTGGGCGCTTTCGTCCTGGCTTGGCTGGTCTATGTTCGCCGCTCGGTTTCCCACGAACCCTGGCGCGCGCGTTTCGCAGCGGTGTTACGAGTAGTCGAGCGCCGGTACTATTTCGACGAGGCATACCAGTGGACCATCGATCGCATCGTGCTGACCGTGTCCGCGGCGTTGGCGTTTTTCGATCGTGCGGTGGTCAACGACGTCGCGGTCAATGGCCCGGCCGATGTCGTGCGCAAAGCGGGTGTCGCGCTGCGGCTGCACGTCACCGGTCACGTGTATTCATATGCCCTGGCCGTGGCGCTGGGAGTGATCGGCTTGGCGATATTCTGGTGGCTGCGCTCGGTGTAGATCTTACTGGCATTATGCAATATCGCTATCCCCCGGCCATCTCGTCATTCCCGCGAAAGTGGGAATCCAGAGCCTCTTTGCTCAACAGGATCCTGGATTCCGGCTTTCGCCGGAATGACGGTCGCTATATTCGATGATGGCTAATTTCGACCAGGTATCCCTGCTGCTGTTGGTGCTGGTGCCTCTGGCCGGCGCGGCGCTGGCCATGTTCCTGCCCAAGGACCGGCCGCGGGACGCCTGGCAGTTCGCCATCTTCGTGGCCGCCGTCAGCTTCGTGTTGTCGGTCATCGTTTTCCTGCGCTACGACTACGGAGCCGGCGGCGTCCAGATGGTGCGGGAGTACGCGTGGATCGGGCACCCGGTGAACATCGATCTGAGCCTGGGGCTGAACGGCATCGGCGCGCCCCTGGTGCTGCTCAACGGCATCGTGCTGCTGGGCGCGGTGTTGATCAGCCAGACCATCACCCGGCGGACGCGGGACTTCTTCGTGCTGTTGCTGGCCCTGGGCGCCGGCGTGTTCGGCGTGTTCGTGGTTCGGGACCTGTTCTTCCTGTTCTTCTTCTACGAACTGGCCGTGCTGCCGATGTACCTGCTCATCGGCGTTTGGGGCAGCAGCACCGACTTCGGCACCTTCCTGCGCACCAAGGAATACGGCGCGATGAAGCTGATGCTGATGCTGGTGGCCGGCAGCATCCTGATCTGGGTCGGCATCCTGGCCTTGTACGTCGCTTCGTCACAGGCGGGCGACCCCACCTTCAACATCGACAAGCTGGCCGCGCTGCAGCGGGAGGGGGCGGTTTCCCGCCTGACCCAGATGTGGGTGTTCCCCTTCTTTGCGCTGGGATTCGGCGTTCTGGCCGGCCTGTGGCCCTTCCATACCTGGTCGCCCGACGGCCACGTGGCCGCGCCCACCGGCGTCAGCATGCTCCACGCCGGCGTGCTGATGAAGCTGGGGGCCTTCGGCATCATCCAGGTTGGGATGATCCTCACGCCCCAGGGCGCGGAGGTGTGGATGCCCGTGCTCATAGGGCTGGGCACGGTGAACGTCGTGTACGGGGCGATTTCCGCGCTGTCGCAAAACGACCTGAAGTACGTCATCGGCTATTCCAGCGTCAGCCACATGGGTTACGTGCTCATGGGCATCGCCACGCTGCATCCGGTGGGATTGGCCGGCGCGGTGCTCCAGATGTTCTCCCACGGCATCATGACGGCCCTCATGTTCGCCATGGTGGGGGCGATTTACGAGCGGGCCCACATCCGCGACAGCATGATCCTCAACGGCCTCATCAAGCGCATGGGCACTACGACGTTCTTCTTCGCCATCGCCGGACTGGCGTCGCTGGGCCTGCCTGGGCTGAGCGGGTTCATAGCGGAGTTCATGGTGTTCACCGGAGCCTTCCGTACCTACCTGCCGCTGGCGGTCCTGGGCGTCATAGGCGCGGCCATCACGGCGGTCTACATCCTGCGTCTCCTGGCCCGTTCCTTCTTCGGCGAGGGCGACCCGCAGTGGGACCACCTCACCGACGCCAGCCCGGTGGAGAAGGGAGTGGGCGCGGCTTTCGTCCTCATCCTGATTGCCGTTGGCGTCTGGCCGGCGCCGCTGCTGCGGGTCATCAACACCGGCGTGGAAAGCGCGCTGGCCGTGTTTTAGGCGGTTAACGGATGCCAATCGACTACACCGCCAATCTCCACCTGCTGACGCCGGAGTTCGTCCTCACCGCGCTGGCGTTCCTGGTGTTCACGGTAGACCTGTTCCTGCCGGAGAGCAGGAAAGAATGGCTGGCCGGCCTGTCGGTGGTCAGCCTGGTGGCCGTCATGGTCATCGCCATTCTGATGCGGCCGGCGGGCTCGGTGGAACTCTATGGTGGGCTGATCGTCGTCGACAGTTTCGGGTTGTTCTTCAAGATATTCTTCCTGGCCATCGGCGTGGGGATCATCGCGCTGTCGGTCGAGTACGGGCGCGACCGGCTGGAACATCGCGGCGAATACTACGGGCTGCTGCTGTTTTCCATCCTCGGCATGAACCTGATGGCCATGTCCCGGGAACTGCTCACCGCCTACATCGCGCTGGAACTGCTGTCCTTCAGCCTGTACGTCATGGTGGCCTACGGATTGCGGGAGGCGCGCTCCAACGAGGCGGGGATCAAGTACATCATCATCGGCGCGCTGTCGTCGGCCATCATGCTCTACGGACTGAGCAACATCTACGCGGCCCTGGGCACCACGTTCTTCGCCGGCATCGCCGAGGAGTTGGCATCGCCGGGCACGGTAAGCCCGGTGCTGTGGGTGGGTGTAGCGCTGCTGGTGGTCGGGCTGGGGTTCAAGCTTTCGGCTGTCCCGTTCCATATGTGGGCCCCCGACGCCTACGAGGGCGCGCCCCTGCCGGTGACGGCCTACCTGGCCATCGGATCCAAGGCGGCCGCGTTCGCGCTGACCCTGCGCCTCTTCGCCGAGGCCATCGTTCCCGCCGCCGCTCGCTGGGACGAGTGGCAACTGGTGATCGCCGTCTTGGCCGCCGTCACGATGCTGCTGGGCAACCTGGTGGCATTGGCCCAGCGGAACCTGAAACGGCTCATGGCCTACAGCAGCATTGGTCACGTGGGGTACGCGCTGGCCGGCATCGCCGTTTTGGGCAGCGACTTTGCCCTGGCTGCCAAGTCGGTGGTGTTCTATCTGGTGGTGTACGCCGTGACCAACCTGGTGGTGTTCGCCGGGGTCACCGCCTACTACAACCGCACCGGCCAGGACAACATCGCGGACCTGGCCGGCCTGGCCGACCGTCAGCCCTTTGTCGCCGCCGCCATCGCCATTGGCCTGTTCTCGTTGGCTGGACTGCCTATATTCGCCGGTTTCACCGCCAAGTTCTACCTGTTCGCGGCCGTGGCCGACGGCGGGTTCCTGTGGCTGGCCGGCGTCGCCATCTTCGCCAGCCTGATCTCCCTCTACTACTACCTGCAGGTGCTCCGCCAGATGTACATCGAGCGCCCGCCCAACCCCGACCACGCGGCAGAGGAGCCCGAACTTGTCGACGCCCACGGTCACGGCGACCACGACGAACCGCCGGTTCCGCCCATGCCCCGCCCGTCGCTGTTGCTCACGGCCACCATGGGCGCGGGGTTGCTGGTGGTGACCTGGCTGGGCGTCTACCCGGCGCCGCTGCTGGGCCTGATCGACGCGGCCAGCGCGGCCATCGTGCCGTTGGGCTAGGAGCAGACCGCACGCCTGCTACAGCGAGACAATGCTGCAAGGAAACCGACGCAATGGACAAAGCCATCATAATCATCACCGTATCCTTGGCACTGGTATGGATAGCCTGCGCAACGCCAGAGCGCGTAATTGAGCGAGTGGAGGTTATCCGTGAAGTGGAACGTCCCGTTGAGGTTCAGGTAACTGTCCCGGTCACCCGCATAGTTGAACAGACGGTGGAGGTTGAAGTGACCATTCCGGTCACCCGCATAGTTGAACAGACGGTGGAGGTTGAAGTAACCGTCCCGGTTACCCGGGAGGTAATTAAGCAAATTCCGGTCTTGGTGGTTACTCCGACCCCGTATCCAAGTCTCCCGCCTGGCACATCTGTTGCCTCGCCTCCGACTAAGGCTCCGGCGATCTCAAACGCCATTGACCGGGCGGCCCTGGTCGCTTTCTATGATGCTACTGGCGGCTCGAATTGGATCAACAACCGCAACTGGCTGAGCGACGCTCCTATTGGCGAGTGGCATGGCGTTACCACTGACGGCAATGGACAAGTCACCTCGTTGAGCATAACTAATGACCGGTTACGGGGCGAGATTCCGGTGCAGTTGGGCGATCTCACCAACTTGCGCCACTTGAGCCTTAGCGGTAACCAGTTGAGTGGCAGATTGCCGGCAGAACTGGGCAGGCTTGATAAGTTGAACCATTTGTGGCTCAACGGCAATCGGTTGACCGGCGATATTCCTACAGAATTGGGCAACCTTTCCAACCTGCGAAGCATTGACTTTGATGTGAATCAATTGACAGGGCAGATACCGCCAGAGTTAGGTGGTCTTTCTAATCTGGAATTTTTGAGACTCAGCAACAATCGGTTCACGGGATCCGTCCCGCCCGAATTGGGCAACCTGGTCAATCTAAGGCGCCTAAATTTAAGAAGCAATTTGCTGAACGGTGAGGTTCCACCAGCATTAGCCAGGCTTTCCAGTTTGGAGTCGATGACCCTGAGCGAAAACAAGTTTACTGGCGAAATACCGATCCAATTCGGAAATCTCCGCAACCTAAGATACCTAGATATTTACCGTACCCAATTGACCGGTGAGATCCCTGACGAACTGGGTAACCTCGCTAACCTGGATCATCTAGGTTTGGGCTTCAACCAGCTAAGTGGAGAAATCCCCTCGGAGTTGGGCAATCTGGTCAACCTGACATTCCTAGCGGTTGATGGCAACCAACTGACAGGTCATATCCCGTCAGAATTGGGTAGTCTTGCCAATCTGAGGTCGTTGTTTTTGGCGAACAATCGGCTAACGGGGTGCATACCGGCGGCGTTGCGGGACGTTGATTTCAATGACTTTGCTGACTTAGCCCTGCCTTTCTGCAATTAGTGTTCCACCAACCTCCTTTGAGCGGGACGATTTAGGCGAAGATTCGAGACACTTCCCACTTTCTGTCAGATCTGGAAAGTCACGCGGAATCACCTTGAGGTGCAAAATGGGAACCCAAAATAATCGACAGGGCATTTCATTAAGGAAATCTATCTTGATAGCTATTGTTACAATGGGTGCCGCGACCATTGTTGTAATTCTTCTGTCTGTCCTAACTGCAGGTATTACAGATGGCGCAATCAGTATAGTTTTCAAGATTCAGTGGGATGAACTTTGCGACGACGTTCTGCGAATTGCTAAATATTGGCCAATTTGGCTGTTCCTATTGGTTCTTGCTTACGGAGGAGCCTTTTTGGAAGAAGCCAAGGATGGTGCTTTGAAATGTAGGCGTGAGGGACAGGTAGGCGGCAATCTCCAACATGGATTTACGCACGCATGGCAGGAAAAACGTAGCGCAGGGATGTTTTATCGCTTTTGGCAATGGCTCGTGTTTGCTGTCGCCGGGGTGTTGCTGGCACTGCTAATCGCTTCCCTAAGTGCCGACAGGGAACAAGACGGTATACATGACCCTAAGAGTCAGGTAGTGGTGATGTCGCCTTCGGGTCATCTAAAACAGCAGAACTACGCCGTGTCGCTGCAACACATTCAGCCGCGCTCCATTTCCCATCTTTCGCCCTAACGACGAACCCATAGAGGCAAAACATCATGATCATCGCAGTAATCGGAAACTACGACCCGCCGCCCCACGTGTACGCCCTGGCTGAGGGGGTAGGCAAGGAACTGGCCCGGCGCGGCATCACGCTGGTCTGCGGCGGGCTGACCGGCGTGATGGAGGCGGTGTGCAAGGGTGCCAAGTCGGAGAACGGCACCACCATCGGCATCTTGCCGGGTGGGTCGCCGCGCACCGCCAACGAGTGGGTTGACTTCCCCGTGGCTACCAACATGGGCTTCGCACGGAACGTGGCGGTGGTCAGTACCGGACAGGCGGTCATCGCCGTGGGCGGGGCCTTCGGGACGCTGTCGGAAATCGCCTACGCGCTCAGCTACGGCATTCCGGTGGTCTCGCTGCACAGTTGGCCGCTGACCCGGCGCGGCGATGGTCTGCCGGTGGGCGACAATTACATCATCGCCGATGACCCGTCCGACGCCGTGGACAAGGCGGTGGCCGCCGCCCTCGCCCGCACCGACGAAACCCAGACCGTGGCCTTCTCCGAACCCCTGCCGGAGGTGCCCAATGGCTGACGCCACTATCGCATCCGTGATCGGTAGGGAAGCTCTGGACTCCCGGGGCAACCCCACGGTTGAGGCGGAAGTGACCCTGAGCGACGGCAGCGTGGGCCTGGCCCTGGTTCCCTCGGGCGCCAGCACCGGCAGCTACGAAGCGCTGGAATTGCGGGACCGAGACTCGACCCGGTTCGGCGGGAGCGGCGCGCTGACCGCCGTCGCCAACGTGAACGACCGCATCGGCCCCGCGCTGTCGGGAGCGTCGGCACTAGATCAGGCTGCCATCGACCACCGGCTGAACGAATTGGACGGCACCGACGACAAGAGCGGCCTGGGCGCCAACGCGGTGCTGGCCGTTTCCATGGCGACCGCCCGCGCTGCCGCCGTGTCGGCGCATGGGGGATCTCTGTGGCGACACCTTGCCGATGGCGGGCCAGTGAGCCTGCCCGTGCCTCTGCTGAACATCCTCAACGGTGGCCGGCACGCGTCCAACTCGGCCGACGTGCAGGAGTTCATGGTCGCCCCCGCCGGGTTTGACCGCTTTTCGGATGCGTTGCGCGCCGGCGTGGAGATCTACCAGGCGCTGAAGTCCATCCTGCGTAACGGTGGACACAACCTGAACGTCGGCGACGAGGGCGGATTTGCCCCGACCCTGCCATCCAACCGCGACGCCATCGAGGTGGTGCTGCGGGCCATCGAGTCAGCCGGATACCGCCCGGGTGAGCAGGTCCACATCGCCCTGGACGTGGCGGGGTCGGAACTGTGGGACGCCGAGTCGTCGAACTACCATCTCGAACGGGAGGGAGTGTCGCTCAGCGCCGGGGAACTCGTGGACCTGTACGCCCAGTGGTGCGCCGAGTATCCCATCATCAGCATCGAGGACGGATTGTTCGAGGACGACTGGGCCGGCTGGTCAACCATGACCCAACGGCTCGGCGATTCAGTGCAACTGGTTGGCGACGATCTGCTGGTGACCAACATCGGCCGGCTTGGGCGCGGCATCGATGAGCAAGCCGGCAATGCCATCCTGCTCAAGCCCAACCAGATCGGTACGCTATCGGAGACCGCCGCCGCGCTGGGCATGGCCCGCGACGCCGGCTGGACCGCCGTTATGAGCCACCGTTCCGGCGAAACCGAGGACACCACCATCGCCGACCTGGCCGTGGCCTGGAACGTGGGCCAGATCAAGACCGGCGCGCCGGCGCGGTCCGAGCGAGTGGCGAAATACAACCGCCTGCTGAGGATCGAAGCGGAGCTGGGCGATGCGGCCCGGTACGCGGGGATGGGGGTATACGGGAGGTTGATGTGACGAGACACTGTGGATAGCGTGCGTGGGAATTGTGGACAGCGTCCCGGCGGAATTAGCGGTCGGCGTAGCCCTGGCCATTGCAATATACAAGGTCGCCGCACAACTGCTGCGGCTCATCCCGCCCGATGAGGCAAACCAGGGCGCGTATCGCTATCTACGTTACGGCATAATAGCAGCCGCCGCCTTGCTGACCCTGGCCGTGCTGTGCGCAGTCGTAGGTCTATACCTCGCCCGCGCGCTCAGCGGAGCGTTGCCGGCGCCATTCTGAAACAGCCTTGACGCCGATCCGCGCTATAGGATAGGCCAAAGACGCCAGACCAACCAAGCCCACGCTGAAAACCACAATTCCGATGATCGTTATCGGATAAATCCCGATCCAGCGTCCCAAGTAGGCTGCCAATGCGCCGAAAATCACTAACCAGGAAATGATGGAGAATACTTTCTCCACCTCAACGAATTCTTGCCACCAAGTATCACCCGTAGAGATGACTCTCTCCGGCCCATCGTCCCCAGGCAGTGCCGGTTCCGTCGTCCGAGCATCGTTCAGTGGTTGCGGTCGTTGCATTTTCGGCGTTGCCATGATCGCGTCGTCCTCCGTTTCGACTATACCAGCGCCGACCGCGCTCTGACAAACAGCCCTACCGCCCTTCTCCAGTGGTATAATCCGCCCCGCCAGGCACGCTGCGCGATGCTTCGCCTGCCTGATCGCTTTTGGGCCACGATTGAACTGACGGGAGGCATTCCACGATGGCGACGCGCATCGGTATCAATGGGTTCGGGCGGATCGGACGTTTGGTCGCCCGGGCGGCTCTTTCGCCCACGTATCATGAACGCCTGGACCTGGCCGCCGTGAACGGCTTGGGGGATCCCGATACCGCCGCCCACCTGTTCAAATACGACAGCACCTATGGGCCTTACGCCGGCACCGTAGGAACTGACAACGGCAACCTCGTCATCGACGGGAAGCCCATTCGGATGTTCCAGGAGTCAGACCCGGCCAATATCCCCTGGTCCGAGATGGGCGTCGACATCGTAGTGGAATGCACCGGCCGCTTCACCGACGCCGCCAAGGCGGCGGCTCACATCGACAGCGGCGGCGCGAACAAGGTCATCATCTCCGCCCCGGCGCGGGGCGCGGACGCCACCATCGTGCTGGGCGTCAACGACGAGGCGTACGATGGCGGCGAGCACCGGATCATCTCCAATGCCTCGTGTACCACCAACTGCTTTGCGCCCATGGTCAAGGTGCTGCACGACGCCTTCGGTGTCGAGCGCGGCCTGATGTCCACCATCCACGCCTACACCAACGACCAGAGCATCCTGGACCGCAACCACCGGGACCTGCGCCGGGCACGCGCCGCGGCGCAGAACATTATCCCCACCAGCACCGGCGCGGCCCGTTCCGTGGGCGTGGTGCTGCCTGAACTCAACGGCAAGCTCCACGGCATCGCGTACCGCATCCCCACGTCCATCGGTTCCGCCACCGACTTCGTGGCCGACCTCAAGCAGAACGTCACCAAGGACGAGATCAACGCCGCCTTCAAGGCTGCGGCCGAGGGTCCCTTGAAGGGAATACTGGAATACACTGAGGACCCCATCGTCAGCTCCGACATTCGCGGGAACACCCATAGCTGCATCTTCGACGGCCTCAGCACCATGGTCCTAGATGACAGCATGGTAAAGATCCTCGGTTGGTACGACAACGAGTGGGGATACTCGTGCAGAACCGCCGACCTGTGCTGCCTGATTTCGTAATACTCCCTGGCGGTTGATGCGCTCACTGCCCATGAACGCCCAACGGCTTGGTCTCCTCGCCCCCCTGCGCAGGCTGTGGGGGCCTAATTTTCTGCTGCCCGCCCTGCTGGTCGCCGCGCTGGCCCTGCGCCTGTATGGGATCGACTGGGACGACGGCCACGGATTCCACCCGGACGAGCGCTCGTTCTACCTGAGGGCGGACGACATGTTCCGTGTGCTCACCCAGGCGCCGGGACACGAGGCTTGGCTGGCGGAATGGCCCGAAATGCGGGCCGGCTTGCCCAACATCGAAACCGCGCTGTCGGCGGAGCATAGTCCCTTCAACCCGCACTGGTTCCCGCTGGGCAGCATCCTGATTTACGCGCTGGTGCTGATCCGTTCGATTGCCGAGTTGTTCACCGACTGGGGCGCCATGGACTTGCGGTTCGCCGGCCGCACCCTGGCCGCCCTGGCCGATACGGCATCGGTGGCCTTGATGTTCGCCATTGGACGCCGGATGTACGGCCGGTGGACAGGGTTGCTGGCGGCGGCGCTCACTGCGTTTGCGGTCATCCACATCCAGCACGCGCACTTCTATCGTCCGGAACCCTTCACGGTTCTCACGTCGCTGGCGGCGCTGTGGGCCATGCTCCGGTTCGCGGACACCGCCCGGATTCGCGACGCCGCCCTGCTGGGCCTGCTGGTGGGCTTGGCTTTGGCGCCGAAGGTGTCGGTGGCGCCCATCCTGGCGCCGCTGGCGCTGGTGTTCCTCTGGACTTGGAAGGACCGTGCCGGCGGGCGATGGTCTGACCTGACGGTGCTGT
Source organism: Dehalococcoidia bacterium (assembly GCA_965220505.1). GTDB lineage: Bacteria > Chloroflexota > Dehalococcoidia > Lucifugimonadales > UBA3495 > Bin87. The sequence goes on from CBDCQE010000001.1 coordinate 228,684, forward strand.
CGGCCGTCAGATTTGCGCCCACGGTGGCGGTCGCCGGTCTGCTGGCGTTGGCCGCGTTTTTCATCACGACCCCATACGCCTTCCTGGATTTCGGCACGTTTCTCGCCGACATTCGCGCCCAGGCGGAAATGGCCCGGGAGGCCGGCCACTGGCCGTTCACCTGGCAATACGCCGACACGCCGGCCTTCTGGTACCAGATCAGGCAGACCTCGGTTTGGGGGTTGGGCATTCCGTTGGGCATCGTCGCCTGGCTGGCCGCCCCGTTCACCGCGTGGATGGCATGGCGCGGCGGGTTGGCGCAGCGGTCCGACCTCCTGCTGCTGGCCTGGGCCGTGCCCGCGTTCGTGTTCCTGGAGTTGTTCGAGGTCAAGTTCCTGCGCTACGTGTTCCCCCTCATGCCTTTCTACATCCTGATGGGTGCGCGGATGCTCGTGGCCACCGTGTACTGGGCTAGGGAACGGCGAGCTCGTGAGGACGATGGCACTACCGTCCCGCCCGACGATGCGCCGTTTTCCGAGGAATGGCACGCCACACCACCCACCGTTGGCGATGACCTCATCTTCGACGAACCGATCTTCGGCGACGACGCACCATTTTCCGAGGAATGGCACGCCACGCCTCCCACCGGCGGCATGGTGGTGTCAGCGACCGGGCGGCCGGTGGATCCCGACGCCGTTGTCGACCATCAGCCGTCGCTTTGGCAAACCGTTGCGCAGTCCACCCGTCGGTACGCTTACCCGGTCAGCATCGCGGTTCTGGCCGTCGTGGTAGCGTCCACCGTCTTCTACGCCATCGCCTTCTCCAGCATCTACAGCCGCCCCCACACGGCGGTCTCGGCCGCAGAGTGGATCAACGCCAACGTTCCGTTCGACGCGTCCATCATCAACGGGGGCTCCTATTGGGACGAGCGCATTCCCGATCTGGGCAGGTACGACGTCTGGACCTTTCCCGCCTACCATCCGGATGACGACCGCAGCAAAATCTCCGAGCTGGTTGATCGCCTGTCCTCCAGCGACTACGTGGTGTTCTATTCAAATCGCGCCTACGGCTCGGTGGCCCGGCTGCCGGCAGAATACCCGCAGAGTTCAGTGTTCCTCCGCCTGCTGTTCGCCGGAGACCTGGGTTACCGGATGGAGCGATCGTTCACGTCGTATCCCTCGTTGGCCGGCTTCGAACTGCGTGACGACCCCTACGGCCGCGCCGGCTTCTCAGCGCCGGTTCGCACCAAGGAAAGTGCCCTGGAACCGGAGCATAGCCTAGGGATGAACCTCGGGTATGCCGACGAAAACGTCATCGGCTACGACCACCCGCAGGTGCTGGTATTCCGCAACGTCGGCCGACTGTCCACCGGCGAGATACGGTCTCGCATCGACGATGCTTCAGCACACGGCGAGGAAACTCCACCGCTGATGCTGCCTCCCGATGCGCTGCTGGCACAGCAGGACGGAGGCACCTGGTCACAGGTCTTTCGGCCGGATGGCTGGCCGAATCGCGTGCCCTGGCTCAGTTGGTTGCTGGCGCTGGAGGTCATTTGCCTGATCGCGTTGCCGCTCACCTGGTGGGCGCTGCGGCCGTTGCACGACCGGGGGTTGCTGTTTTCCCGGGTGGTTGGGCTGCTCCTGGTGGCGTGGGTGGCGTGGATGCTGGTCAACTGCGGCGTCGTGCAGTTTTCACTGGCGGCCATCATTTTCGCCATGCTGATCGTCGCGATACCGTCGGCCGCGGTCCTGGCGGTCAGCTGGCGGGAAATGGCCGGATGGTTGCGGGAACACTGGCGCATGGTCATCGTCGCCGAGTCGCTGTTCGTGCTGGCCTACCTGGCCTTCGTGCTGATCAGGGCCGCCAACCCGGACCTGTGGCACCCGTGGCGCGGCGGCGAGAAGCCCATGGAACTGGCCTACTTCACGGCGGTTGCCCGTTCCTCGGTGCTGCCGCCGTACGACCCGTGGTTCGCCGGCGGCTATCTGAACTACTACTACTGGGGTTATTTCATCCTTTCGATACCTACCCGTCTCACGGGCATCCCCCCGGTGATAGCGTTCAATTTGGCCGTGCCGACGCTTTTCGCCGTGACCGCCACCGGCGCTGGCGCGCTGGTGTACTACTTCGTCAAAGCGGCTCGGGCGGTTTCGGGAGACGCCGGGCCGTCCCCCGATTCAACGGCTAGTGGCTGGCAGCGAGTGGTCCCAGGGAACCGCATTCGACGGTGGTTGCCCGGCACCGCCGTGATGGCAGGTCTCATCAGCGCCGTGATGGTGGCAATCGCGGGGAACCTGGACGGGCCGGTCCAGCTGTTTCACATCCTGTCCGACCGCATCAGCGGGATTCCCGTGCCGCTGTCTGCGTTCGATTTCTGGCGCAGCAGCCGCGCCATTCCGGAGATCCCGAACTTTGAGCCCAACGCGCTAACCCCGTGGCTGGAGATGCGCGATCAGGTCGACTTCGGGTTTCACATCACCGAGTTTCCGTATTTCACCTTCCTTTTTGCCGATCTTCACGCACACATGATGACGATGCCCTTCGCGCTGCTTGCGGTCGCCCTGGGTTTCGCCGCCCTGCTCGGGGTGTCCGGGAACGGCCCGAGGAGCGTCTGGAGCTGGGTGTGCGTCGCCCTGATGGGCTTGGCGGTGGGCAGCCTGTGGACCATCAACTCGTGGGAATATCCGGCTTACGTCCTGCTCATGGTCGGGTTCGCCGGCGCGGCGGCATGGGTGATGCCGGGAGACCTCAAAATGCGCGTGGCCCTCGGGATGGCCCTGGCGTTGGTGGCGCTGGTGGTCAGCTACGTGGCGTTCCTGCCGTTCCATGGCGCGACTGAGACCTTTGGCACGGGCATCGAACCGACCCTTTGGCGCACCCCGTTGACCAACTACCTGCTCATCCACGCGCTCCCGCTCTTGGCGGCTCTGGCATTGCTGTCGGCGACCCTGCCGCAAGCCGGTGCCCCGCTGCTGGCCCGGATCAGAGCGGGGACCCCGGTCCCAGCAGCGCACCAATGGCTGCTGGCGGGGGTATTGGCGGGGTTGGCGTTGGCGGGTTACTTCTGGGCCGCGGGTTTCCTGACCGCGGGCGTACTCATGGTGCTGCTCACGCTGACCTGTTGGTCCTTGGCGGCGACGTTGCTGAACGACGAGGACCGGGCATCACGATCCGATGTGGCGGCTCTGGGAATGCTGGCTGTCGCCTTGGCCATCGGCATCGGCGTGGACTTCGTGCGCGTCGAGGGTGACATCGCCCGAATGAATACCCTGTTCAAGTACTACCTGGTGGCATGGTTGCTGTTCGGCGTGGCCGGGGCGTACGGTTTTTGGCGAGGCTGGGCCGCGTGGCGCATTCGTCGCAACGTCTACAGCAAATTGGTTAGATACGCGTTTGTCACCATCACTGCGCTCGTTAGCGTCGGGGTCATGGTATATCCTGCGCTGGCGACACCGGTCCGCATCCAGGACCGCTTCCACTCCACGCCGTTGACCCTGGACGGCTCGGCGTGGATGCCCGACGCGGTGCACTGGGAGCGCGACGAACCCATCGAGATGCGCTGGGACGCCGACGCCATACGCTGGTTGCAGGACAATGCGGCCGGCTCCCCGGTGATCCTGGAGGCCCACGGCGACCAGTACCGCTGGAACGGCCGCGTGTCGGTGTACACCGGGCTACCGACGGTGATCGGCTGGCCGTGGCACCAGACCCAACAGCGCAACGACTGGGACCTGATACGGGAACGCGCGGGGGATGTGTCAACCATCTACAACACTCAAAGCAAGAACGCAGCGCTGGACCTGATCGACCAGTATCGCGTGCGCTACATCGTGGTGGGTGACTTGGAGCGCATCTACTACCTCCCTCACGGCATCGAAAAGTTCGACCGGATGGTCGAGGACGGCGATCTTGAATTGGCCTACGCCAACGACCGTACCTCCATCTACCGCGTGGTGGATCGGTGAGCGTTCGGGTCACGCTATTCGTCGCGTCCAGAGCTGAGTTGCAGCAGGCGTGTGAACCGCCCTCTGATACGATAGCCACAAAACGTTCCAGCTTGCGAGGTGCCCCATGCTCTTCCCGGACCATACGACGGATCGGCTGCTGGCCAATCTTGAATCGGGACAACCCTCCCTGTGCGCCTACGTGTTCAGCCACCCGAACATGGTGGAAGTCGCCGGCCTGGCTGGCATCGACTGCTTCATGGCCGACATGATGTTCACCGCACACGATTGGGACAACATCGCCCACCTGATACGGGCGGCCCGTGGCACGGGCATCTCTCCCATGATACGGGTGCAGGCTTTTCCATGGGCCACCGGTACTGACCGGCGCACCGTTTCCGACGCGGCCCGCGCTTTGGCCCTCGGGGCCACAGCCGTCACGGTTTCGGTGGGCTCCAGGGAGGAGGTCCAGGAACTGATGGGGTTGCGGGACGACTGGCACCGGCTCATTCACCTGAGGCGCTTCGACACCGCTGAGGACTTCCCGGAGTTCAGCCGCAAAACCCGGGACGGGACTTTGGTTGTGCCAACCGTGGAGAGCGAGGGCGGCCTCCGTGACTTGGACGACATCCTGGCGATCGACGGGGTCAGGTTGGTGTGGTTGGCCGCAGGTGACGTGACCAAGATACTGGGTGTGCCGTTCAAGTACGAGGATCCCAAGGTAATGAGGTTGCTGGAGAACGCCGTAAGAACTGCGGAAAGCCACGGAGCGGCCATCATGTACAACATGGGCCTTGACTCGCCGGACTTCGACGCTATGGCAGCATCAGCCAGACGCTATTTCGAGATCGGGGTGCGCGTGGTCGGTTTGGGAGCCATGGAGTGGCACGCGCAGATGGCACTTCAGCTAATCCGTAGGGGCGCCATCGGGTAGAGTCTCTGGCGCACCAACGCCTCACGCCCGCCCATGCCATGGTGCGGGGAACCCGGCGACTTCGCGTACAGGCGAATACCCCTTGTCCAACGGGATTGCCGCGCTTCGCTCGCAATAACGGACGGACGGAAAGAGGGCCCGCATGAGGTTCGCCGCCGTTTTGACCGTGCTGCGAGGCTTACCCTATAATCCGTTGCGCCGCGCCCCACTTTCGCAGCCGGGCGCGCCGCCAAGTATCTTCAGGAGGTACCACTGTGGCACTCGAATCCGTGCGCGTCGGCCTGATCGGCGCCGGCCGCAACACCCGCGATCGACACATCCCGGGGTTCAACGACACCCCAGGCGTGGAGATCGGCGCCGTCGCCAACCGCTCCCGCGAATCGGGCCAGCGCGTTGCCGACGCCTTCAACATCCCGACCGTGTACGATAACTGGGAAGAACTGCTGGAAGACGAAAGCCTGGACGCTGTCTGCATCGGAACCTGGCCTTACATGCACCGCACGCTGACCATGGCGTCGCTGGAGTCCGGCAAGCACGTGCTATGCGAGGCCCGCATGGCGATGAACGCCGCCGAGGCCCACGAGATGCTGGCCGCGTCCCAGGCTTCGCCCAATCTGGTCGCGCAGATCGTGCCCTCGCCAATGAGCTTCGGGATTGACGACCTGATGATCCGCCTGATTTCCGATGGTTTCCTGGGTGACCTCGTGTCCGTGGATGTTCAATCGCAGACCGGGTTCGCCGATCTCGACTCCACGCTCCATTGGCGCCAGGATCGGGACATGAGCGGGTTCAACATCCTGAACATGGGCATTTGGTACGAAGCCATGATCCGGTGGGTAGGCCGCGCGACCCAGGTGATGGCCATGAGCCAGATCACGGTCCCCCATCGCCGGGACGACGACGGCAATTGGCGGTCGGTCACCGTCCCCGACACCGTGGACATCCTGTGCCGCCTGGCCAACGGGGCCAACGCCCATCTGAAATTCAGCGCCTGCGCGGGCCTGTCTCCCGGCAACTCGGTCTGGCTCTACGGCACGGAGGGCACCATCCACGTGGACGGCCAGATGCGCGTCTACGGCGGGAAGCGCGGCGACTCCGAGTTGCAGGAGATCGCCAATCCGCCCGAAGGCCGTTACTCCTGGGCCGTTGAGCAGGAGTTCATCGCCTCGATCCGCGATGGAGCCCCGGTGATGCGCACCCCGTTCAATATCGGCGTCCACTACATGGAGTGGACCGAAGCGGTAACCGCAAGCGCGCAACGCGGCGAAGCCGTACATTTGCCGCTGTAAGGCGACGGCACTAGCTCGCAAATCAGTAGGGGCGACGCATGCGTCGCCCCTAAAGGTTGCCGGTGTTTTCCGGTGGCGGCTATCGATCTACCAAGCAGGCAATCACCTGGGGCGCCGCCGTGGCTGCCCGCTCGGACAACTCAGCGTCGGTCAACGTGATGATGGGGTGCTCGATGATCGCGAGGCCGTACTCCGGGTCGCCGCGCATGCGGGACATGGCGTGGGCCTGGCTTACGAAGGGCCGGGTGGTCAGCACGGTGGACGGGATGCCCAGCAGTTCGGTTTCCATTGCGTCGTGCACACTGCACGCGGTGCAGGACCCTCATTCCGCCGTGGCGTGGATTGCCACGTCGATGCTCTTTGCGGTGCGCTGCAGGTCCTCGATGCGGGCCGGCCACTGCCATCCGCCCTTGTTGTGCTCCACCGTGCCGGCGATGTCGTACCGCTCGCCGATGATGGCGGCGATGCGGCGCAGCAGGTCCTCCGAGTGGGGCTTGTTGTTGGCGAACAGCCCGATGACCTTGCCGTCCAGGGTCGCCGGACGCTGCGCCAACCGCGACGGGGCCGGCGGAGAGTCATCACGCGGGTCCAGCGTGACGATGGGTGAGCCTTGTGTAGTCATGCGATGACCTCCTTATTCGGAACTGGCCCGTGGAATGGCGTGGGATCGCGACGGCGTCAGTTGGGTACCGCCACCTGGCGAGTGACCGAACGGCTGGAGCCCCAGGTGGCGATGAGGCTGACGAAAGCGCCGGCCATGCCGCCGCCGGGCAGCACGGTGATCCGACCAGCCTCGGGAACCACCGCAACCAGCCGGTCGTGGTCGAGTTCGTGGCCCATGCGCTTCCAGCGCATCCATTCGGACACGGGCAGCCGCGCCTTGTCGTGCAGAAAATCTGCCACTCGCTGCCGACTCCAGCCAGCGGCTGTCACATATCCCATCGCCTCAGGGCTGATTACGCATATGACTTCCGGCATACCCGGGCCGAAGGCCAACATGGCGTGGGCCACGGTGGTCAGGAAATCGGCTGGGTCCCGGTCGCTGTGCAGGGTTACCTGCAGGGGCGCCAGGGTGGCGAAGGCTTTCACGATGGTTGCATCGTCGCCGTAGCCAAGTTCCGATGCCAGCGATGGCCACGGGCTGATGGCCAGGTTCTCGGGGAAGCTGAAGGTGATCTTGCCGGCGTGGCCAAAGGTGCTGTTGTCCATCACCACCGGAACCGAGCCGTAAAAGTTGGACTTGAACAGGTTCACCGCCCGACCGATGGCGGCGTTGGCGCGACTGCCGTTGCCCATCATCTCCACGCCGGCGTTCATGCCGATGGTCGCGGCGTAGGGCCCGCTGACCACCGTGAGCACGGTTGCGCCGTTGGTGGACGTGCTGCTGGCGTGGAGGTTGAAACTCCGATCCGTGATCGCCGACAGCGACGCCATGACCACCGGGAAATGCTCCGGCAGGCAGCCGGCCATCACGGCGTTCACCGCCGCCTTGCCGGCCGTGAAGCGTTTCTGCCGGATGATCTCCGTGCCCAGGTCGTGGTCGGCGTCGACGCCGGCGTAGTCCAGCATGGCCTGCACCCGGTCGGGAGTGGGCGGGATGATGGGCAGCCCGTCGGTGAGGCCGTTGGTGAAGTAGTATTCCTGGGCGTCGTTCCAGTCGGCGAAGCTGAGGGTGGTCATGTGGCTATCACTCGCGGGGTTGGGTCTGGGGCAATACGGGATTATGCCATCATTCGACGTTACCGGCGAGCGTCCGCCGCCCGGTTCAGTGGCGCAGACCACCCCTGCGGAAGTCCGGTGCCTCCATCGGCATTTCGGTGACCACTAGGGGATCCTGCAGGCGGGAGGCGATGCGCGGACGGGCCGATGCGATGGCCTCGATCTGCTGTGACGTGGTGATGATGGTGGGCAGGCGCTCCTCGTAGCGGTATCCTACGATCTGGAACAGCTTATCTTCCGCAAAGGGCGTGCTCCGCTCCGCGCCCATGTCGTCCAGCACTAGCACGTCGGCGTTGCGGATCCGGTCCAGGAGGTCGTCGTGGTTGACGTCGCTGTCGGGCGCAAAGGTGGACCGCAAATAGTCGAGGAGGTCGGCGACCGTCGCGAAGAAAACCTCGTCGCCCCGGTCCTCCCGTTCACTCGCCGCAGCGACCGCAAGGTGGGTCTTGCCGACGCCGTAGGGTCCGTGAAGGCTCAGCCAGCCATCAGGATTGTTGGCCCAGCGCTGCACGTAGGATTTCGCCGCCTGTAGGCTACGCTGCTCATGGTCCGGAAGGCGACCATTGCCGGCCGAATCGAACGCCGCGAAGGTCATGCGGGCCCGCATGTTGGGCGGGATTGCGCCAATTGATCGGCCGGTGGAACCGCCCACCCGGCCCAGCCGGTAGAGCCGCCCGAACCCGTCCGGGGATTCCACCCGGGTGCGCAGGAAGTCGTCCAGCCGGTTGGGATCGCCGCGCAGGGTGATCACGGTGGGAAGGCGTGCCGCGTGCCGAGCGGCCAGCAACTGGAACAACCGCTCCTGCGTCCAGGGAGTGGACGGACGCGTGGGCAGGTCATCCAGAACCAGCAACGGCGCGTGGCGAACCTGGTCGAACAGGTCAACGAAAGGTTGGTCGGCCTCGTCGTCGAAACCGCTGCGCAGGAAATCGATGAGGTCTGCGGCGGTGATGAACAGGGCCGGGTTGCCTGTCTCGATACGGCGGTTGGCGATGGCCGCAGCCAGGTAGGTCTTGCCGCTGCCGCTGGGGCCGACCAGGGTGAGCCATCCCTCGGGGTTCTCCGCGTAGGCGACGGCGGCGCCGAGTGCATGGCAAAAGGCCCGCCGCGCCGCTTCCTCCGGGCTCAGGCCGTCCGGATTAGCGTTCTCGAAGGTTGCCTGGCGCAGGGACCCGAGGTTGCTATACCGCTCCAGCGCTTCGATCCGCTGGCGTCGGTCAATGTCCTGTTCCTGGCACTGGCACGGAAACACCTTGCCGAAATCGGGATTGGATATATGGACTCGCCGCGTGACCCAACCCGCGCCGCCGCACCGCTCGCAGCCCTCAGCGCCGCTCAGGCTCTCCGGATTCCCAGGGTAATCGACCGTGTCGGCGTCGATAGCTGTCCAGGTATCCCGTGCGGCTATCCGGCGCAGTATCGCTCCCAGGCTCTCCATGCTCATGGCGCCCTTCTTTCACCCATCTCCGGAGTATGGCAGCTACATAGTTCCAGTGGCGCTTGTCGTTTTCAGCGGCGATTTCCAGGGCCGTCTCGACCCACTCCGCCGGGTACTCCTCTTCCGCCGCCCGCAACTGCTCCGCGATGCTGTGGCCGTAGGTGCCGATGTGCTGTTCGTACAGGGCAAATATGTTAGCACGGGGCAGGGCCGTCGGAACCTCAGAATGGTTGCCAATCGCCGTTATTTCCGCCCGCTGGTGACCGACTGCATCAGCAGGCGTTAGGGTGGACAACCCGGCTTTGTCAAAATATTGGCGGCAACAATCGTCGTTGAGAAAAAAACGAACCTCACCACGGTCGTATGCCGCTACCAACGTGCCGCGACGCAGCGTGGCTGCCAGTGCTTGGCAGATCACGTCGTCAGAATGCAGGATTGGTACTTGCCGTAAGATATCGTCGTCCAGCAAGTCGTACAGGGTCACCGAAGGCGGAACCCCGCGCCGGTTCGGCTCCGGAGCCAGCAGGGCCACCACCCGCAGGGCAACTTTCAGCTCGCCGGGGTCGTCAATCTCCGCAAGCCAGTGGCTAAGCACACCCGCAGGGATGGGTATCCTGCGGGTATTGGCTGCGGGGTTCGGAGTGGAGGCAGCAGACGAAAGCATGAAACGTCCGTACAAAACTCAAGTTCTAATCTGCTGTGAATTGTAGAACGTTTATGCTGCTGAGTCAATCCCTCCATCTGAAAACCTACCGCGATCCACGGTACATACCGTTGCCACCTAAGCGATGGACTCCTCGTAGCGCGCCAACTCGTCGAAGCGCATCAGGTTGTCCCGGAAGTAGAGGTGGAAACTTCCGGTGGGTCCGTGGCGGTGCTTGGCCACGATGAGCTCCACCAGGTTGCGCGGGTAGGGGCGGCCGGGGGCGTGCTGCTCCCATTCCTCCTCGGTGAAGTTGCGGTCTTCCCGGTAAAGGAAGGTCACCACGTCGGCGTCCTGCTCTATGCTGCCGCTGTCGCGCAAGTCGGAGAGTTGCGGGCGATGTCCAGGCCGGTTTTCCACCACGCGGCTGAGCTGCGAACAGGTGAACACCGGCACGTTCAGATCCCGGGCCATGCCCTTGAGGGACCGGGAGATTTCGCTGATTTCCTGCACCCGGTTCTCGCCGTAACCCTGCCGCCGGCCGCCGCCCGTGATCAGCTGGAGGTAATCGACCACCAGGAAGTCCAGGCCGTGTTCCAGTTGCAGCCGTTGGGCTTTGCTCCGCATGTCCATGGTGGTCTGGAACGGCGTATCGTCGATGAAGATGGGAAGGCCGGAGAGCAGGCCCACCGCATCGGAGATCACGTTCTGCTCGGCTTCCGACAGCAGCCCGAGCCTGAGCCGGTGCGAATCCACTCCCGATTCGGCGACGAGCATGCGCATGGCCACCTGTTCGCGGCTCATCTCCAGGCTGAAGATGCCGCAGGTCTGGCCGGATTTCGCCGCGTTGGTGCAGATGTTGAGGGCCAGGCTGCTCTTGCCCAGGCCGGGGCGCGCGCCCACGATCAGCAGGTCGGACCGCTGCATCCCGCCCAGCAGGCTGTCCAAGTCGCTGTACCCGCTCTGCAGCGGGGGTTCGTCGGTCAGCGAAACGTCGCCGATGTCCCCCTGCAGGTAAACGTCCAGCACCGAACTCAGCGGTATGAAACCTCGATCGTCGGCCGCGGGGCGCACTCCAAACAGGACCTCCACCGACTGGCGCATGGTCTCGTCCACGTCCGAGCTCTCGTCGAAACCCAGCTCGGCGATGCGGTTTCCCGCCTGGATGATCCGCCGCTTGGCTGCGGTCTCGGCGACGATGGCGGCGTAGTGCTCTACGTTGACCGACGTGGGCGTTCCGGCGATGAGCTGCCCCAGGTAGGGCAGCCCGCCCACCTGTTCCAGCCGCCCCTGGGTTTGCAGCTCCCGGGCGACGGTGATCTGGTCTATGGCCTCCTGGCGGGAGAAGACCGCCAGGCAGGCGGCAAAGCAGAACTGGTGCCGGGCCCGGTGAAAGTCCTCGGGCTTGATCACCGGGGTGACGCGATGCAGCGCGTCGCCGTCAATGAGCAGCGCGCCCAGGACCGCCGCCTCGGCCTCAAGGTCGTGGGGCAATTGCCGTTCGCTGTACGGGTCGGCAACCACGGCGTACCGGTCCTTTCTCAGATAGCCGCAGCAAGATGCGCTGCGACGAGTTGGCGGCGACTAGCGAATTACTCTTCCACGGCCGCGATGACGTTGATGGTCGCCCGGATCTCGCTGGACAGGTTCAGCACGACTTCGTACTCGCCGGGCTCGCGGATGGGTTCGACGTTGTTGGTGATGCGCCGGTCGATGTCGCGCTCCAGGGTCTCGCCGACGGCGTCCGCGATCCTGGCCCCGCTGATGGCTCCGTAATAGCGGCCGGTAGGGGTGATCCGGCCCGGGATGGTGACCGTGAGGTTGTCCAACGCCTCGGCCAGTTCTTCCACGACCTGCGTTTCCCGCGCCCGCTGCTGGTCGCCTTCAACTTTGATCTTGTCCAGGCGCTTCATCGTCTCGTCGGTGGCGATTTCGGCCAGGCCCTTGGGCAGCAGGTAGTTGCGGGCGTAGCCGCGCGAGACACGTTTGACCTCGCCGGCCCGCGCCTGGTCGGGAACGTCGTGCAGGAACAGCATCATCATGGGGAGGGCCTCTCTATACTTGCCGCAGCCGGCAGCAGTTCGTCTGTCCGCGCCGGCGCTCGCGATCTGTCGGGATCCGATTTGTAGGCTCAATATTATAGACCATCCGAGTTCCGGGCGGCACGGGCTGCTGTCACCGGAGATGCCGATGTGACGCAGCGGTCTCGTAGATGCGCTAGGTGCGTTAGAATGGGCCGAAATCAACACCGCGCCAATCCGGGAGGAACCCCATGTCTTACTGCGACGAGATCGAGCGAGAGTCCCAGCAACAACGCGACGCCATGGCGTTCCATCCGTTTGTGCAGGGTATCGGCGACGGGACGCTGCCGTTGGACCGGTTCAAGCACTTCATCACCCAGGACTACGTGTATCTCATCGATTTCGCCCGCGTCCTCGCCCTCGCCGCAGCCAAGGCTCCGGACCTGCCCGCCATGTCGTGGTTCGCCCGCGCCGTGGACTACATCCTGAACACTGAGATGGACCTGCACCGTTCGTACTGCGCCCAGTTCGGTATCACTGAGGCCGAGTTGGACGCCACCCGGCACGCGCCGACCTGTTACTCGTACACCAGCTACCTGCTCCGCGTCGCCCACCAGGGTACGTTTGGTGAAGTGGTGGCGGCCGTGTTGCCCTGCATCTGGGGATACTGGCGCGTGGGCGAGCGGCTGGCCGACCAGGGGCTCCCGGACCACGCCGGCTACGCCCAGTGGATCGAGATGTACGCCGCCGCCGAGCAGCAGTCGGTGGCGGAGGAATGCCGCGCCATCTGTGATCGCATCGCCGCCGCAGCCGGGTCGGCCGAGATCGCCGCCATGAAAGAGGCGTACATCACATGCACGCGCTACGAGCAGGCTTTCTGGGAGATGGGCTGGACTCTGGAGGACTGGCCGGTCTAGCCGCTCGAATGATTCGACCGGGTCCGCCGGCGTCGCGAGTTGCCTGGTCGGGGTGGGCAGATTCGAACTGCCGATCTCCTGCTCCCAAAGCAGGCGCCTTGCCGCTAGGCCACACCCCGATGTCCTTGCCACCATCGGCCCGGCGATCCGACAAAGTACCCCCGCGGAGACTCGAACTCCGGTCTCTGGCTCCGGAGGCCAGCACTCTATCCACTGAGCTACGGGGGCACTTTCGATTGTAGCACAACCGCCCGGCGCGACGATTCGCGTTGCCGAATCAGTCTTGCCGGCCGTATGCGAACCCCCCGGGCCCCGGCTGGCCGGGCTCGGGAGCCAGTCAGCAAAAAACGGCCCACCAACGTGAGCCGTTTCAAGAATTGCAATGGCGACCCGGAGCGGATTCGAACCGCCGATCTCTGCCTTGACAGGGCAGTATGTTAACCGCTACACCACCGGGCCACAAAACGCGCGAGATCCTCACGCGTTGGAGTATTTTAGTCAGCAGGCCGCAATATTGTCAAACCGGGTTCAATGCTTGCGGGAATATTCTCGCCAATCGACCGCGCCAATGGCCGGCTATAATTGCCGGAACCGATAACCAACAGGAGGAATCCTTTGATTCGCAGTATTGACGGCAAGTCGCCGCAAATCCACCCCAGCGTGTTCGTCAGCGAGGCCGCCTATATCGTCGGCGACGTGATAATCGGCGAGGGGACCAGCATCTGGCCGGGCGCGGTGATACGGGCCGACTACGGGCAGATCGTCATTGGCAAGAACTGTTCCATACAGGACAACTGCGTCCTGCACACCGACGACTACCTGGAACTGGGCGACAATGTGCTGATGACCCACGGCGCGGTAATCCACGGCGGCATCGTCGGCAACAACGTGATGGTCGGGGTCAACGCCGTTTGCCTGGAGGACTGCAAGGTGGGCGACTACGTGCTCATCGGCGCCGGGGCCATCGTCACGGGCACGCCCATCCCCAACGAATCGCTGGTGGTCGGCGTACCCGGCCGGATCCGGGAACTGCCCGAGGTGCACCGCAAGCGTTTGGAGAACCCGACCGCGCGCTACCAGGAAAACGGCCGGCGCTTCATCGCCGCCGGGTTGGGTCTGCAAATTCCCGAATCAGACTGAGCCAACCGCTGCTGGCGAGGGCCGTCACCTGCCGGGAATTACGCGGCTTTCGCCGGGTACTCGGTACAGATCTCGTCCTGGAGCAGCAGGTCCTGGACGCGCTGTTGCAGTTCGTCGCATACCGCGGTTGACACGGTGGGGATCTCCATCAGGACCTTGCGCCCTTCCTTGAGGTTGAGCTCCAGGTAGACCTTGTCATCGCCGGTGTACTCGAGCATGACACGAATGGCCTGCCGCAGCCGGTACCGGTCCTCGTCCGGCTGGTCGGTCTCCACCATCCGGATCAGGACGCCCGATTCCCGGTGCCCGTTGGAGGAGGAGGCCGGAGACGGTGAAGGGGCGGGTTTGCTCCCATTGGGCCGGGGCGCTTTCGTGGGAGCGCTCGGGCTGGCGGGCGCCGGCTTGCTTTCGGCCGGCTGGCTCGCCGGAGCCGACATGGCGCTCTCCGGGAGTTCGTACTCCTGGGCGTCGTAGCACGCGATGGAGAAGTCGTCCCCGCGGATCTGGAGCCGGCCCGTGACCCGCGCCACGCGACCCGTCTGCCAGACATGAGCGGTCTTTTCCAGCGAGTCGGGCCAGACCATTGCTTCAACCTGCCCGCCCACCATGGCCAGGTCGACCCGGAGGAACTTACGGTTGTCGCGGGTGTAGCGTTCCGTGACGCCGGCGACGTGCCCCAGCAGCGTTACCGTGCTGCTGATCATCTCCTCGTCCAGTTGGTCCACCGAGTTGTAGGCGTCGCCGGGGTTGATCGCGGCCAGCGACAGCAGCGGGTTGTAGGACAGCGCGACCCCCAGGTACTCTTTTTCCAGGTTGGCCTTTTCCTGCGGGGTGTAGTCCGCGTACGATGTGTCGAGTTCCAGCAATGTGCCGCCGGAGCCGCTGTCCATCTCTTCTCCGAACATGCCGAATTGCCCGGAGTTGCGGTTGCGCGTTTCCTGCTGCGCCAGGGCCCAGATGCGGTCCAGGTTTCCAATCACCGTCGCCCGTGGCGCCAGGGAGTCGAAGGCCCCGGCCTTGGCCAATCCTTCCAGCGTGCGGCGGTTCAGACCTGACACGTCCACCCGCCGGCAGAAGTCGGTGATTGAAGCATAGGGGCCCTTACCCACGCGCTCGGTCACAATGGGCGTGATGGCCGCCTCGCCGACGGTCTTGATCGCGGCCAGGCCGATCCGCACTTTGCCGCTCTGAGTGCGGTCGGTTGGAGTGTCGATGGTGTAGTGGATGCCGGACCGGTTGACGTCGGGCAGCTCGATCCCGATGCCCATGCGCGTGCACTCGTTGATCGACGCGACGTAGCGGTCGCCGTGGTCCAGGCGGCAGTTGAGCACCGAGGCCATGTACTCCAGGGGGTAATGGGTCTTGAAGTAGGCGGTCCAGTAGGAGATCAGGCCGTAGCTCACGCTGTGGGCCTTGTTGAAGGCGTATCCGGCGAAGGGCTCGATCAGGTTGAAGATCTCCGTGCCCATCTGGGCGCTGTACCCCTGCTGAATCGCGCCGGACACGAACCGTTCGCGTTCCTCGGCCATCAGCTCGGGTATCTTCTTGCCCATGGCCTTGCGCACCGTGTCCGCTTCGCCCAGGGAATAACCGGCGAAGTTCTGCAGCACGTGCAGAACCTGGTCCTGGTACACGATGACGCCGTAGGTCTCGTCCAGCAGTTCCTTCATGCTGGGATGGGGATAGGTCACCTGCTCCCGTCCGTGCTTGGAGCGGATGAACCGGTCGATGTGCTCCATCGGGCCCGGCCGATACAGCGCGATCATCGCCGCGATGTCGCCGAGATCGGATGGCTTCAATTCCTTGATGTACCGCTGCATGCCGGCGCTTTCCAGTTGGAACAGGTCCGTGGTGTTGCCGGTGCCCAGCAGATCGTAGGTGGCTTCGTCGTCCAGCGTCAGCCGGCTCAGGTCGATGCGAATGCCCCGTTCCTCGTCCAGCAGCTTGATGGTCCGGTCTAGGATGGTGAGGTTGGTCAGGCCCAGGAAGTCCATCTTGAGCAGCCCCAGCTTGGCCACTGGGTCCATGGAGTACTGGGTCATCATCACCGGGCTGTTCTCGTCTCCCCGGGATGGACGCTGCAGCGGGACGGTTTCCGTCAACGGTTCATCCGCGATCAGGACGCCGGCGGCGTGGGTACTGACGTGGTGTACGATGCCCTCCAGGGCTTGGGCGTTGTCCACCAGCTCGCGAATCGTCTCGTCGCGGACGTAGGTGTCCGCCATCTCCTGGTTGGCCGTCATGGCGTCCGAAATGGTTCGCGATTTGAACGGAACCATCCGCGCGATGCGATCGACGTCGCCGTAGCTCATGCCCAGACCCCGGCCCACGTCACGCAACGCGGCTTTGGGCCCCAGGGTTCCGAAGGTGATGATCTGGGCCACCCGGTCGCTGCCGTACCGGTCGATGACGTAGCGCAGCACCTCGTCCCGCCGGTCGTCCTGGAAGTCCATGTCGATGTCCGGCATTTCCTTGCGTTCGAAGTTGAGGAACCTCTCGAACACCAGGTTGTACCGCATGGGATCGATGTCGGTGATACCCAGGCAGTACAACACCACGCTGGCGGCGGCGCTCCCCCGGACGCCGAAGAGGATCTGCCGCTTGCGAACGAAGGAGATGATGTCCCAGACGACCAGGAAGTAGTTGGCGAAACTGGTCTGACGTACGACTTCCAGCTCATATTCCATGCGGGCGCGGGCCGCATCGTTATTGATCCCGTACCGCTGGTTGAACCCCTCCCAGCAGATGCGCTCCAGGTAGGAGTCGGCGTCCTCGTCGTTGGGCGTCGGATAACGGGGCAGGTGCATCTGCCCGAACCCAAGGGAAACGTTGCACTGTTGGGCCACCTCGCCGGTGATGTCCACGGCCTGCGGGAAATCGTGGAACAGCGCGGCCATCTCGTCGGCAGACCGGATGTAGTACGACGAGTCCTCCATCCGCAGGCGCTTGTCGTCCATGACGTTGGTACCGGTCTGGATGCAGATGTACACGTCCTGGTACTGGTAGTCCGACTGCCGGACGTAGTGGGCGTCGTTGGTGACCAGCAGCGGTATGCCCGTATCCCGGTTCAACCGCACCAAACCGTCGTTGATCCGGGGCAACTGCTCGATATGCTCGTGGCGCTGCAATTCCAGGAAGTAGTTCTCGCCGAACAGTTCGCGATACCAGCCGGCCATTTGTTTCGCGTCCTGGTAATTGCCGTCAGCCAGCAGGATGGGCACCTCGGCCGACGGGCACCCGGACAGGCAAATCAACCCGCTGCGGTGCCGATCGATCAACTCCTTGTCAATGCGCGGTCGGTAGTGGAAACCTTCCAGGTGGGAGAGGGTCACCAGTTGCAGCAGATTGCGGTATCCGGTGTTGTCCTTGGCGATGAGCACCAGGTGGTTGGCGGTGCGCTCGTTGGGAGTGCGATCGTGCCGGCTGCCGTGGGCCACGTAGAACTCGCACCCGATGATCGGCTTTATGCCCGCGTCCTTGCACTCCGAGTAGAAATCGACGACGCCGTACATCGATCCGTGGTCGGTGATGCTGATGGCGTCCATTCCCAGCTCGCGGGTCCGGCTCACCAGGTCCGGAATGCGGCTGATGCCGTCGAGCATGCTGTATTCGGTGTGAGTGTGCAGGTGAGTGAACACGATCAGCGAACCTGTTATCGATTAGGAATTGAAAATATGGCAATTGGGAAATGATAGCAGCGGGCTGCCCGCCGTGCCATTGCTCGGAGCGATTTTTGCCCGCTCCGCGGCGCCGACAACCCATACCAAAGTATGGCCCGCTGCCGGGTGACGGAACGGGCCACTGCCAAATCGCAGCCTTGGCGGAGCCTACCCCGGAGTTTGCCGGGCGAGGTCGGCAACGCGGGCTACGGTGGAGAGGGGTGGAATCACGCCGGGCGGCGTTGGCGTGTTGGCAACCCGGAGCAGTTCCGCAATCGGGATGCGGAGGTGCCGGTGCAGGGTCTCCGCCATCGCCAGCGTCATCTCCTGTTCGCCGGCCAGCAATTCTTCGATGTCGCCCTGTTCGCCCAACAGTTGATTTATAGCCTGCACCGTCCATCCCTTTTCCTCAATCCAGAATTCTATAAGAGCGCTGCCTTCAGAAATTGGCATCGGCACGTTGCGGTATTCGTAGAGTTCCACCAGGTCAATCAGCAGGTCCAGCTCATCATCTTCCGGTGTATTGGGCTCAGCATCCATCAGAACCTCAACGCGGGCCAGCGCTGCCTCGTATTCCTCTTCGGTCCGGACTGGCTTGATATTGCACATTTGTAAAATCACCCCGGAAATTCGATCTTCTCCGTCACCACCCGGGTCACTCCCCACCCGGCGAGCCAGGCGGAGTGCCGTCCGTCGCCACCGGCCACTACCACCACGATGTCGTCCGCCTGGAGCGCGATGGGCACCATGGTGTCCGGGTCTTCGTCGTCGACCCAATCCGGGTAATTGCGGTTGCCCCAGTGTCCCAGCCCTGACAGGTCGGCGATGGACATGCGCGCGTTGGCGAACACATACTCCCGGACGTCCTGCTTGGTGAACCCGTCCGCCGCGATCTCGGCCGCGTGCTCGGGACTGATCACCAGCGTCACCTGCGCCCCCGTCCCGATCTGGTAGAAATTGGAGAAACCCGTGGCCCGAGTCGCCTGCACCAGCGTGTTGAGCACGTCCGTGCCCCGCGACACCGTGGTCTCCATGACCGGGTAGAAGGCCCGGATGGCGTGCAGGGTCACCATGCTGTCTTCGGGGTCCAACCCCAGTTCCACGTGTCTCGGCTCCCACGGGCTGCGCGCCTCGTTCTCGGCGAAGCAGAAGGAATACCGGCCCGGCATCGCCAGAGTAGCCTTGTCCATATCGCCAATGATCAGCCCAGCGACGTTGCGCACGAACAGGCGTAGGGCCCGGCCGATGGTCGCGTTAGCCCGGTAGCCGGGACCGAACGCTCCCGAGTCGCCGTTGATGCCCAACCGCTCCGCGATGGGGCCGTTCACGATCACCACCGGGGCGGCGCCGCCAGTGGTGGCCTGGCACCCGGCCAGGTTGAATGGCGTCTGCAGAGCTGCTTTCACGCAGGCCACCACCACCGGAAAGTACTCCGGCCGACAGCCCGCCATCACCGCGTTGATGGCAACCTTTTCGATGGTGACTTCCGAGTTGGAAGGCTGCGCTATGCCCAGGGACAGCGATGGGTCTTCGCCCCAGGGGCCGAGCATCCGTTGCACGGCCTCCTCCGTGGCCGGAACCACGGGCATCCCGTCGGTCCATCCCTGCTCTTCGTAGTAGTCCTGGATTGCGTCGTAGGTGTCAGGCACGGTGATGCGGCGCGAGTTCAAGGCTCGACTATTGGTTGTCATAAGGCTCACTCTTCTGAAGTCGTTTTTGTGGTTCGTCGCGCGGGTGCAGGTCGGCAACGACGCCGAAATGGTCGGACAGGCGCCGTTCGCCGTCAATGTTGCTGATCGTGCCGATGGACCGAGCGATCAGATCGTCGCTCACGGCGATGTGGTCGATGGTTCTCCGTCCGGCGAATTCGGTTTCTGCGGTCGCGACGGTCATTGTTGGCGGCACCGCCTGCCGGAGCTTCTCGCGCAACCGGAGCGGGACGTTGCTTTTCCCGCTCAGGCGCTGGTTGAAGTCTCCCAGGAGCACTACCCGGGATGGCGTCACCGGCGCCAGCAGTCTCTTGAGGCCATCCAGGTACTCTTCGTGGTCCTGCCACTGCCGCTGTTTACCGCCGAACCTGGCGGTACGTGAACCGGACCACGGGATGCAGATGGCCAGGACGGTCAGCGCGCCGATGGGGGTGTCGGTGCTCCCGGCCACGAACCTGCCGGGAACCAGCGTGGCGCGCCCCAGCCCGCTGGCAGGACGCCACGGGTTGCGCGACCACAGGATTACCTTGCGTCGCTTCCCCCGGACGCCCATCCCGTAGTCCGGCAGCGCGCATATGGTGTGCCCGTGTCCCAACCCGAAATCCGCGTCAGTCCCGGTCAGGCAGATGATGTCCGGGGCGTACTCGGCCAGGCGGCGCAAAATTTCAGGGCTACGCTCCGATCGGGGCGTAGCCCATTGAACATTCCAGTTGACCACTTTCATGGCGAAAGCGGTGCCTCAGCCGCAGCGACTACTTCCCGTTGGTCAGCATATCGGCGATCTGGCCGGCGAAGTCGTGCGCCAACTGCTGGACTTCGGGTATCGACCGGGAGGCCAGGGGGCTGGGCAGAGCCAGGATCTGGACGCCGGGCATTCCCAGCGACGAGGCGCGGGCGTGCGCGGCCCGGGTGAAACTTTCGGTGATGACGCTAACGGACGGAACCCCGCGGGTTTCGGTAACTACTGTGTCGTGGAGACCCCACGCCGTGCAGCTCCCTCAATCCGCGATTCCGTGCACCACCGCATCGCATTGCTCGATCAGCTCGTCGATGGTCTCGTCAGAGCAGGGGGCG
The DNA here is from genome assembly GCA_965220505.1 of Dehalococcoidia bacterium. GTDB lineage: Bacteria > Chloroflexota > Dehalococcoidia > Lucifugimonadales > UBA3495 > Bin87. The sequence continues at coordinate 249,150 of CBDCQE010000001.1, forward strand.
CTGAAGCTGAACTTCCGCAGGTAGACTACCTTCTCGACGGCGTATTCCTCCTCCAGGATCAACTGGAGTTCCTGCAGGAAATTGTCGGAGTGGTACTTGCGGTTTTCCAACAGACCGATGGTTTTGCCGGCCAAGCTGGGCAGGCGGCCCGCGGCATCCCGCTCCTCGGTCTTTTGCTCTGGACGTGGGTCCAGGATCTGGATGGTTGCGGTCGTCATGCTTCCTCCGTTTGTTCTTCAACCGTCATTCCCGTGAAAACGGGAATCCAGCGTTTATCCCAGCATCTGGTAGTGCTTGCCCTCGGTCTTGATCGCCGGGGCGATGACCATTTCAGTCTTGTGGAAATCGCGCACGGTGTACGCGCCGCACATGCCCATCGCCACGCGCAACGCGCCGACGAGGTTCTGCGTCCCGTTGGTTACGCTGGATGGCCCGTGCATCAGTTGCCTCAGGCTTCCCTTGGTGCCGACGTTGATCCGGGTTCCCCGGGGCAGTTCGGGGTGGGCGTTAGCCATGCCCCAGTTGTAACCCCGTCCCGGCGCCTCGGCCGCCTGGGCGAAAGGCGTGCCCAGCATGACGCCGTCGGCTCCGCTAGCCATGGCCTTGCACACGTCGCCGCCGGTACGGAGGCCGCCGTCGGTGATCACGCTGACGTAGCGGCCCGTGCGCTGGAAATAGTCCTCGCGAGCAGCCGCGCACTCCAGGGTCGCGGTCACCTGAGGAACGCCAACCCCGGTCACCTCGCGCGTGGTGCAGGCCGCGCCGGGGCCAACCCCGACCAGAACGGCGTCGATGCCGGTCTCCATCAACTCGCTGGCCACGGCATAGCTGACGCAGTTTCCCACCACCACGGGTACATTCAGCGATTCGATCAACTCGGAAAAGATGAGACCCCGGTAACTGCGGGACATGTGACGCGCCGTGGTCACCGTGGACTGCACCACGATGATGTCGGCGCCGGCCTCCACCGCCATCGGGCTGAGCCGCTTGGTGGTCTGGGGGGTGAACGCGATGGCCGCTATGGACCCGGACTGCTTGATCTCCTGGACGCGCTCGCCGATCAGGTGATCCTGCACCGGCTGGCTGTAGACCTCCTGGAGGTACTCCGTGACCTCACCCTGGTCCATGGAGATGATCTCTTCCAGCACCGAGTAGGGGTCTTCGTAACGGGTGTAGAGGCCCTCGCCGTTCAGCACGCCGAGACCGCCCATCTCGTGCATCAGTGTCGCGAATCGCGGCGACACCGAACCGTCCATCGCTGAGGCCATTACCGGGGATTCAAAGGAGTACTGGCCGATGCTCATCTGAGTGGATGTCATTTCCGGGTTGATCGTGACTTCGCCGGGGACGATTGCGACTTCGTCAAACCCGTAGGACCGTTCCAATTCTTTGAGCAAACGCCTGGCCATTGTGTCACCTCACAGCCTGCCGTGAAGAATGCCGAACTATAGTAGGAGACTGAAATAACCGTCAACCCAGACGGGGGGTTGGACACTGGATTCAGTGCCTGGGATCGCTCCAATCGGTCCGTAAATTGTAGCATTCGGGGGCGCCTATTTCTGGGCGCCCCCGATGCTCGTTCGTCGGTAAATCTCGTGCTAGGCCACAGGCAAGGCGGCCATTTCTCCTTTCCGCACCTTGATGCAGATCTTGCCGTCTTCGTCCATGTCGACGATCGCGGTGTCCCCTTCCTCGAACTTGCCTCCGAGGAGTTCGTCGGACAGCCGGTCCTCGACCTCGTTCTGGATCAAGCGGCGCAGCGGGCGCGCTCCCAGCACCGGATCGAAACCATTTGCCCCAAGGTACTCGCGAGCCGGCTCGGTGAGCTCGATGCTGATCTCGCGTTCGCTCAGCTCTTCGCGGACCATGTTCATCATCAGGTCCACGATCTGGTGGATCTCTTCCCTGCTCAGGGCATGGAACACGATGGTGGCGTCCAGCCGGTTGAGGAACTCGGGGCGGAAGAAGCGCTTGACTTCGTCCATGACCTTGTCCTTCATCCGCTCGTAGGCCTGGTGGTCCGTCTGCGACTGTTCAGATTTCACGGCGAACCCCAACGAGGTGTCGCGCTTGATCAGGTCCGACCCGAGGTTGCTGGTCATCACGATGATCGAGTTGCGGAAGTCCACCCGGCGTCCCCGGGCGTCCGTCAACTGGCCGGCGTCGAAGATCTGCAGCAGGATGTTGAAGATCTCCGGGTGGGCCTTTTCGATCTCATCCAAAAGGATGGCGCAGTAGTTCTTCTTGCGTACGCCCTCGGTGAGCTGGCCGCCCTCGTCGTAGCCGACGTAGCCCGGAGGCGCGCCAATGAGGCGGGCAGTGGTGTGGCGCTCCTGGAATTCCGACATGTCCAGCCGGATCATGTTGTCCTCGTGGCCGAACAGGAACTCCGCCATGGCGCGCACCAGTTCGGTCTTGCCCACGCCGGTGGGGCCGAGGAACAGGAAGACGCCGATGGGATGGCGCGGGTCTTTGAGGCCGGCCCGGGCACGGCGCACCGCCTTGGAGATGCCCACGATGGCTTCGTCCTGGCCGATGATCCGCTTGTGCAGTTCCTCCTCCATGCGGAGCAACCGCTCGGTCTCTTCCTGCGCCAACCGGGTTACCGGAATGCCGGTCCACATGCTGACCACCTCGGCGATATCTTCCTCGGTGACCTGCGTGCGTTCCTTGCTGCGGTCCGCTTTCCACTCGGCCTCCATGTCACCAACGTTCTGGGACAGGTGGAGTTCGCGGTCGCGGAGCTCGGCGGCGACTTCGTACTGTTGGGAAGCGATGGCCTCGTCCTTTTCCTTGCGCACCCGCTCCAGGACTTCCATGGCGTCTTTGACTTCCTGCGGAGCGTGGCTGCCACGCAGGCGGACGCGCGAACCCGCTTCGTCCAGCAGGTCGATGGCCTTGTCGGGCAGGAAGCGGTCGGGGATGTACCGGGTCGACAGCGTGGCCGCTGCCCGCACCGCGTCCTCGGTGATTTCAACGTTGTGGTGGTCCTCGTACTGGACCTTGACGCCGCGCAGGATGTCCACGGTCATCTCGGCGTCAGGCTCTTCCACCCGCACGGGCTGGAGTCGTCGCTCGAGCGCCGGGTCGCGCTCCACGTACTTGCGGTAGTCGTCCAGCGTGGTCGCCCCGATGCACTGGATCTCGCCGCGGGCCAAGGACGGCTTCAGGATATTGGAAGCGTCCACGGCGCCTTCCGCGGCTCCGGCTCCGACCAGGGTGTGGATTTCGTCGATGAAGAGTACGCAGTTGCCGGAGGTCTTGATCTCCTCAATCACCTTCTTCAACCGCTCTTCGAACTCACCCCGGTATTTGGTGCCGGCAACCAGGGCGCCCATGTCCAGGGTGACCAGGCGCTTGCCCTGCAGCGTGTCCGGGACGTCGCCCGAGGATATCTGCTGAGCCATCGCTTCCACGATGGCGGTCTTGCCGACGCCGGGCTCTCCCACCAGGACCGGGTTGTTCTTGGTCCGGCGGCTGAGGATCTGGGTCACGCGCTCGATCTCGGTGTCCCGGCCGATCACCGGGTCCAGCTTGCCGCCCATGGCCGCGTTGGTCAGGTCGACGCCCAACTGGTCCAGGGTGGGAGTGCGCGTGGACGAACTCCGGCTGGTGGAGCTTCCGGTGCCCGAGTTGCTGAGGATCCGGTGCGTCTCGGCACGGACCTTCTCCAGGTTGACGCCCAGACTCTCCAGAACGCCGGCCGCGACGCCTTCTCCTTCTCGGAGCAGGCCGATCAGCAGGTGCTCTGTTCCAATGTAGGTGTGGTTCATCCGGCGGGCCTCGTCGACGGCCAGCTCCACGACCTTCTTGGCCCTGGGGGTGAGGCCGATCTCGCCCTGCGCCGGGCGCTCGCCACGTCCGATGATGAACTCGACGGCCGAGCGCACCTTGGTCAGGTCAACGCTCAGCCCCGACAGCACTCGAGCGGCTACGCCCTCGGTCTCCCGTACCAGGCCAAGCAGGATGTGCTCGGTCCCGATGTAGTTGTGGTTGAACCGCTGCGCTTCTTCCTGGGCCAGGGACAAAACCCGCCGTGCCCGCTCTGAGAACTTCTCGAATCTGCTGCCCATGAGACTCTCCTGGGTTGAGGTCAGGCCAATCGGTGCGTGCTGGCGGCGCTATTTTACCGCATTCGGGCAAAAATAAAAGCGGCCCTGCCCCCGAATCGTAACGGGGAAGCCGCTCGGTTGATGTTTCAACCTATCGCGTTACGTGGCCTACAGTCGCCTGCGATTCCTTGCTGCGCCATCACGCCCGCCCCGACTACTTTGTGAGTTTTGGTACTTTCCGGCGGTGACCTATTTTCCCACTCCGTCACCAGAGCAGTATCGTCGGCGCTGGGGCGTTTCACTTCCGTGTTCGGGATGGGTACGGGTGGGACCACCCCGCTTGAACCACCAGAAAGTAACGCGGCAATTATGCCTCATATCTTGAGACTTGGCAAGGGTAATGCCGCCCGAAATTATCCAGTGATTTCAGGGCCCAACCGCCCCTATGCTATACTGGGCAACAACCCGCGGAGCGCCGCGCGAGGGGGCCGTTAGCTCAGCTGGCAGAGCACCGGACTTTTAATCCGGGTGTCGTGGGTTCGATCCCCACACGGCCCACCATTCCCACGATTTGCGATTGATCTTGCCGCGTGCGCCACACCCGTAGCCGGGTAATGGCCGCGGTAGCCGTGCCGAAACGCGAGGGTTCCCGGCCGGTGCATTCCGAACTGGAGTGAACGTCATGGCCGATAAGGTTCCGTCGAGGCCGCGCCGGGCCGCAACCAAACCCGCCGACAACTCCACCGGCGAGGTCCGGCTCCTCTCCGGCGGCAACCCCCAGATCGCCAAGGCCGACGGCGACGCCCCCGTGCAGGCGTACATCGCGGCCATGCCCGAGTGGAAAAGCGATGTTGGCCGCCGCCTCGACGAGCTTATCGTGCGCACGGTTCCAGAGATACGCAAGGCGGTGCGGTGGAACTCGCCCTTCTACGGGGTCGAAGGTCAGGGTTGGTTCCTCAGCTACCACGTTTTTACCCGTTACGTGAAGGTCACCTTCCTCAACGGGGGTTCGCTGGACCCCCTTCCCCCGGTGGAATCCAGGGACAAAGACACCCGGTACTACCATATTTACGAGGACGGCGCGATCGACGAGGAACTCGTCGCAAGTTGGATACGGCAGGCCGCTGCCATTCCCGGTTGGCACGGGTTCTGATCTACGAGACGGAGGATTTCGCGGAAGCGATGACTCCGGAACTTCAGGAGCAGGAAGAACGCCGGCGTGAACGCACCAGGGGCTGATGTATGTATCCTGAATGTTCCGTGGGCGGCCGTATCAGCGGCTGCTCCATGCAGGTGATCCGATGACTACGGTCCGGCTGGCAACTAGCGCAGATCGAGACGCGGCCATTGACCTGGCCCGCAAGCTGCTCGTCGAACTCGGCGGCACGCCGGCGCCTGCGAAGGCGATGGCGCCGGTGTTTGAGTCGTTTGCTGACGACGGTCCGGCCGGTTTTGTGGTCCTGGGAGAAAACGAAGGCCGATCTGTCGCGGTGTGCACCGTTTCCTTTGTCGATGCACTGCGCACCGCGGGCCGTTATGCCATCATTCAAGAGATGTACGTCGACCCCGGTGTGCGCAGTTCGGGTGTCGGCATGGAGGTCCTTCGGTTTGCCCTTGACCATGCGATCTCGCGCGGCTGCGCCATGGTCGAGTTGGGCACTCCGTTCCATGGCGACCGCCAGATCCAGTTCTACCAGCGGGCCGGTTTCACCAACGTTGGCGCGCGCCTCCGCTGGCGTCCGTAGCCGCGAGCGTGTCCACCCTTATTCTCGTACGTCACTGCCAGGCGGCGGGCCAGCAACCGGACGCCCCGCTCACCCCCGTCGGTCAGCGCCAGGCCCGTGACTTGGCTCAATCCCTGTCCGCATATCCGGTCGACGTGATCGTCACCAGCGCCTACCTGCGGGCTCAGCAGACCGCCCAACCGCTCGCTGACCGTTTGCACCTCGGCGTTGAAGTCGATCCCCGGTTGAACGAACGCACGCTGTCACCACACCCTATCGACAACTGGCGTGAGGTGGTGCGCGATTCCTTTGCGGACCGCGACCTGCGGGCGCCCGGCGGAGAATCGGCAAATGACGTGCTGCAGCGCGCATGGTCCGCTTTGAACGACTTGCTGATTGGTTCGGCGCGACAGCCGGTGCTCGTCACCCACGGCAACCTGCTGGCCCTCGTGCTTCACTCTATCGATCCCGGTTTCGGCTACGTCGGATGGGAAAACCTGTCCAACCCGGACGTGTACCGGGTGGAGGTCGACGGCGATGCCGGGATGAGTTTCCGACGCCTGTGGAACCCGTCCCACATTTGCTGATCGTTCGGTTGCGCCCGATTGCCAAGCCATATAAAGTTGCCGCAACCCGATAATCCGAGCATCCAAAACCCAGGAACAGGAGGCATCACCATGGCCAGGTTGGAAGGCAAAGTGGCGCTCATCAGCGGCGGCGCGCGTGGTCAGGGCGCAGTCGAGGCCCGCATGTTCGCTGAAGAAGGCGCAAGCGTAGTCATCGGCGACATCCTCGACGATCAGGGTCGCCAGACCGAAGCCGAACTGCAGGAACTCGGCTACAACGTCACCTACGTTCACCTCGACGTCACCAGCGAGTCCGATTGGGAGGCGGCGGTCCAGGCCGCGGTCGACACCTACGGCAAGCTCGACGTCCTGCTGAACAACGCGGGCATCCTCATCCGCAAGAACATTGAGGAGACCACTGAGGACGACTGGGACCGCATCTTCGCAGTCAACGCCAAGGGCGTTTTCCTCGGCACCAAGGCGGCAATCCCCGCCATGCGCGACGCCGGCGGCGGTTCGATCATCAACATCTCCTCCACCGCCGGTCTGGTGGGCAGCCCCAACGGCTCGGCCAGCTACACTGCCACCAAGGGCGCGGTGCGCCTGTTTACCAAGTCAACCGCTATCCAGCATGCGCGAGAGGGTATCCGTTGCAATTCCATCCACCCCGGCCCGATTGAAACCGACATGATCGCCGACACCCTCAACGACCCCGCCAACATGGCCTTGCGCATGCAGCGGCTCCCGTTGGGTCGGGTCGGGAAGCCCAGCGAGATCGCCTACGGCGCAATCTATCTGGCCTCTGACGAATCGTCCTTCGTCACCGGTTCCGAGGTGGTGATCGACGGCGGGACTACCGCTGCCTAGGGAGAGGATGCTATGGCTACCGTTATCGACACCCATTGCCACGCCTCGCCCTACTGGTTCGAACCGGTCGAAATCCTCCTCGATGAGATGGAGCGGGCCGGCGTCGATCAGGCCGTCCTGACCCAGTTCTTCGGCGTCTTCGACAACACCTACCTGATCGAGGCGGTCAAACGTTTCCCTGGTCGGTTCGCCGTCATCGCTATCGTCGACCACACCCAGCCCGATGCGGTCGACCGCGTCGCCGAACTCAAGGACCAGGGCGCGGACGGCCTGCGTTTCCAGTGCTCCTGGCGGTCTCCCGGCGACGACCCGCTGGCCCTCTGGCGCAAGTGCGCCGAACTGGGCGTCGTCGCCAGCGTGATGGGACCCGCGGAGCACTACGCCGCGCCGGAGTTCGAGGAGATCATCCGCGAACTGCCGAACCTGAACATCGTCATTGAGCACCTGGCCGGCGTCGGCGCGTTCTGGGGCCCGGGCCGCGCCGACACCGAAATCCCCATGGACGCCTACCGCAGGTCGCTGGAACTTGCTGAATATCCCAACGTGTACATGAAGATACCGGGCCTGGGTGAGTTCTGCCCGCGGCCCCAACCTTTCCGGCAACCCATCCCCTTCGACAACATCCCGCCGCTGATCGAAATGGCGGTCGAGGCCTTCGGCGGCGACCGCCTCATGTGGGGCAGCGACTTCCCGCCCTCGGCGAACCGGGAGGGCTATCGCAACACCCTGCGCTTCCCCATGGAGTTGATCAACTATCCGAGCACGGAGGCGCGGGACATGGTCTTCGGCGGCACCGCGGCCAATCTCTGGGAGTTTCGTTAAATTCCCGCCCGCCATTCCGGACACTGCCGGAATCCATCGGGCTTTTCTGGACTCCGGCTTCCGTGGGAGTGACGGAGTGTCAACGACAGGAGGTTTCACGATGCCAAGATTCGCAGTTGACCTGAACACCGCAGACGGCCGCGCCAAGGTCGGCGGACAACCCTGGCGGGTCGCTTCCGGCCTCGTGCCCGGGGAGCCCAACGAAGGCCTGACCGCCCAGATTCTCGCCACGCCGGCCCGACTGGCCGACTACGACGACTCCGGCTGGGACATCTGCGACAATGTGCGGCAGAGCCTGTCCGTCGGTTTCACCTTCGCCTGGTACCGCATCGCCGTAACCCTGCCCGAAACCATCGACGGGGCCAGCGTCGCCGGCTCGCGCGTCTGGTTCGAGACCAACTTCGACAACTACGGCGAGGTCTGGGTCAACGGCGAAATCGACCGCGCCTACGGCAGCATCGTCGGCCTGAACACTCCGCACCGGGTTGAGATCGCCGAGGTCGGCGAACCCGGCTCGCAATATGTCATCGCCTGCCTCTGTCTCAACGGGCCGCTGGCCGCCCCGCGCGGCGGCATCTTCATGCGCTTCGCTACCCTGGCCTTCGAGTCAACGGACAACTAGAGCCGCCGCGCGTTATGCTACGATGACAGGGGCGGGTCGCAAAACCCGCCCCTGCTGATTACGTGTACAGGGAGGCCTCACGATGGCGAACTGGCAGCACTGCCCGGCGGTAGAACGGCACGCGCAGCGGAACGGCGGGTTGTGGGTTTTCAGGGGAACCGACGTGCCACTGTACCGGCTGTACGAGTCGCTGGCGTCGGGGATGACGGTGGGAGATTTTGCGGAGCGGTTCGGCGTGGGGATTGAGCGGGTGGTGGAGGCTTTACGCTATGAGGCCAACGAACTGCACGACTACCGGCTTAACTATCCCCACGGAGTGTCCCGGATGCGCAATCCGGAGAGCAGGCAAACCGGGCGGGACGACGCTATCTGGAAAACCTGTCCATTGGTTGAACAGAACCCGGGCATATTCGGCGGGGTCTGGATATTCAGGCGCAGCCGATTCCCGCTGTACACCGTGCATGACAACCTTGCGTCGGGCACGACGCTGGACGAATTCGATGAGTGGTACGCGATCGACATAGCGAAGGTAAAAGCCATGCTGGAGCACGAATCGGCGACACTGCGGGAAGCGCCGGTGGTCTATGCTGATACTGTTTGATCACTCAATGCCGAGGGCATTGAGGAGATTTTTAACGGGGCACACAGTCCACACCGCTGAGCAACTCGGCTGGGAGCGACTGGCTAACGGCCTTCTGATAGTACAGGCGGAGGAATCTGGATATGAACTGCTGATATCTCCCGACCAAGGCATACAACATCAGCAAAATATCGACATTAGACGGATTGCTGTAATGGTTCTGATGAAAAACAACTGGGGTTTTATCCGCCCTCACGTCGGCGACATCATCACCGCCGTGAACCGAATTCAACCTGGCGAGTATGTCGAGATCGATTTTCCCATGCCGCCGCTCGAACCCTACGCCGGCGGCGGTGGTCGATGATGGATCATCACAAAATGAGAATCCGGTGAACGGGCAAAGATGAGGGGCGGGTCCATCGACCCGCCCCTCGTTTCGCAACCGTATCGGGCGGCTTCTACGACAGGTGCTGCGCGTAGAACTGGAAGATGCGCGGCCAGGCAGCGTTGGATGCTTCCACGGCGTAGCTGGGTCGGTCGACTGCGACGAACCCGTGGCCGGCGTTGGGGTAGATCTCATACTCCCAGGACTTGCCGGCGGCCTGGATGGCGTCGTCGGTGGCCTTCACCTCGTCCACTGAAGGTCGCGCGTCGTCCTCGCCGAATATTCCCAGTAGCGGACACGACAGGTCGTTGACGAACTCGATGGGCGCGTGGGGCATGGCTGCCGTGGGAGGCTCGCTGTCCCGCGGGGTCACGCCGCCGCCCCAGCAGTCCACCGCCGCGCTGAGGCCCTTCAGCTTGCACGCGGCCAGGAACACCTGCCGCCCGCCCGAGCAGAACCCGATGATGCCAACCTTGCCGTTGTAGTTGGACAGATGGCGCAGGTAGCTGATGGCGCCCTCGGCGTCGCCCAGGGTGCGATCGTCGGGCATCCCGCCCGCCTCGCGAATGCTGTTGCTGTTGGCGACCGGGTCGTCGTGGCCCTGTCGGTAGTGCAGGTTCGGCATGATAGCAATATAGCCGTTGTGCGCGAACTTGCGGGCCATTTCCTTGCTGGCCTCGTCCCAGCCGGGCATGTGGTGGAACAGCATCACCGCTCCGAACGGGCCCGCCCCAAGAGGACGCGCCAGGTAAGCGTTGATCGCGTCGCCGTTGTGTCCTTCTACCCAGATGTGTTCGGCCGTCATTCCTTGGTAAGCCATGGCGTGATACCTCCGATGCAAAATGGTTTTCTTGGTTCATAGTGCGGTTCGGGCGCCTGACGCGTTGCGCAACTGCCCGACTACGCACGAACGAAGATTACTATCCGCCCGGTTGCAAGTCAAACGAGAAACGCATAGTTGCTGCCCCGTTTGCGGGGCTGCTAACCCAAGCCCGCCTGAACAAGCAGCGCTCTCAGCATCCGTCCCATCTGCGCTTCATGGAATCGCGCGAAAGCGGTGAACTCGCGCAGGTTGCGTGCCGCCTCTTCCTCGGGATCAAACCGGTCGCCCATCAGCTCGTAATCGCCGGCAAGCTCACGGTTCCAGACCCGAAACTCATCCAGCGTCAGTTGCGGCTCGAACTGAAAGCCGTAGGACAGGCCGTATCGAAACGCCATTGGAAACCGCACGTATCCGCCGTCCCGACGCAGCATCGTGCCCTCCGCCAGCAGCGTCCCGCCCGAGGGCACGGTGAACTGCTCGCCGTGCAGCGTGGGCACCAGCGGAATGTTGATCTCGCCAAAGGCTGGGTCGGCGCGACCGGCTTCGGTAACGTCGATCTTGCGCAACCCGAACTGGTAGCCTCCGGTGGGCGCCACTGCTCCGCCCAGCGCACGGGACAGCAATTGTGCGCCCAGGCAGATGCCAACCACTGGGGCCACCGGTTGATTGCCCACATCCCCGGTGGCGGCGGCGCGCAGGTAGGCCATCTCCTGTATCAACGCGGGGAAATTATCGTTGGCCGACATCGGCCCGCCCAGTGCAACCACCAGGTCTACTTCCGAAATGTCCGGCGCATCGAACTCGGCATAGTCCGGTGCGCCGTCGCAAACCCGCACGTGGCGCAGCTCGAAACCCGCTTGCCGCAGTATCCCGGTGAAGTTGCCGCCCAGCGTCTCCACCGGGTGTTGCTGAATGATGACGGCGCGTTTCTTCATAAGGCGCTTACGCGTTTACCGGCCAGGTCGGCCAGCACCAGCCGGTCCGTCGGGAAGGCCAGCGGCTCCGGCGGGTCCGACGGCGCAAACCAGCCCACGCGATCCAGGTCATCCGACGCTGACGCCTTGCCGCCGGCAACGGTCGCGTAGAACCACACCCCCACCGTCAGCGAGGCCGGATTGTGAAAGTTGGAATGCACTGCGCACACGTCCCCGATCCGCACGTCCAACCCTGTTTCCTCAGCGAATTCCCGCCGTGCCGCCTCGCGAATGTCCTCCCCCCACTCTACATAACCGCACGGGATGCACCACTCCCCCACGTTGCCGCCGGCCGATCGTCGCCCCAGCAGGATCCTTCCGTCCTCGTCCAGAACCACCACCGCGACCCCAACGGCCGGATTGCGGAAGTGCACAAACCCGCACTTCTCGCATGACGGTCTCGGCAGTCCGCCGCGAACCCTGGTACCCAGCGGGCTGCCGCAACGGGGACAAAATTGGTAGTCTGGGGAAACCGAGTCCGCCATGGGTGCCGGTTACGTCGCCGCCCGGCCCCGACGCAGCCCCCTACCCGGCAGCGCCCCGGTGTTCTCGCCCTGCTGTATCACCACCTGCCCGTTGACGATCACGTACTCGATGCCCACCGGGTACTGCTTGGGGTTCTCTTTCGTCGCCAGCGCCTTCACCGTGTCCGGGTTGAACACCACGATGTCCGCCTTGAACCCGTCGCGGAGCAGGCCCCGGTCCGGGATGCCCAGCCGTTGGGCGGGGAACGACGTCATCTTGCGGATGGCCTCGGGAAGTCGCAGGTGTTTCTCCGCCCGCACGAACTCCGCCAGCACGATGGGGAAGCACCCGTAGGTGCGCGGGTTGGGATACTCGCCAAACAGGATGGCGTCCGAAGCGATCATGCCGTAGGGGTGCGACACAAAGGCGTACAGTGTCTGCGCGTTGGTCCCCAAACCAACCGTGCTGATGCCCAGGTTTTCGTCCAGCAGCAGGTCGAACAGCGTATCGGCGGGATCCTGCCCGCGCATCTCCGCGATGTCGGTAATCAGCCGGCCGTCGTAAATCCGGTTCTCGGGTTTGGTGAAGTTGGTCAGCCAGTTGTTCTCCAGGCGGCTCGGCGTGATCTCACGCTTCATGCGCGCCCGGTCGTCGGCGTCCTGCAGCGCGGCGATGAGCCGCTCCGGCCCGCCATCCTTTGCCCAGTGCGGCAATCCGATGGTCGGCGTAGTCCCGGAGTAAGGGTAGGTGTAGCAGTCGAAGGTGCAGTCGATGCCCTCGGCCCGGGCGTCTTCTACCAGCCCCAGGTGCCCCAGATGGCTCCCCACTCCTGAAACCGACTGCCGATAATGCGTCAGGTGCACGGGTATGCCGCTCCGCCGGCCGATCTCCACCGCCTCGTGCCACGGCGCCAGGTAGCCCTGGCTCAGCAGGCTGGCCCGCGTATGCGTGTGGTAGATGCCGCCCAGCGATGCCGCCGTCTCGGACAGCGCCACCAGTTCATCGGTGTCCGCGTAGGCGCCGGGCGGGTAGTCGAGCCCCGTGGACAATCCCCAGGCGCCCTCTTCCATTGCCTCGCGCACCACCGACTGCATGTCGGCGATCTCCCCGTCGGTAGCCGCCCGCTGGTCCCAACCGACGCTCCAGATCCGCACCGGCGAGTTGCCCAGGATGTAGGCCATGTTGATTGCCACGGTGTTGTCGTATTTGCCCAGCAGGTCGGCCACTGTGAGCCAGTCGGCCGGCATGGGCGGATATCCGTTCAGCCCCGCGTCGAGCCAGATGTAGCGGTGCAGTTCTTCCTGCGTCTTGAACGGGGCGTGGGAAATGCCGTCGATGCCCACCAGTTCGGTGGTAACGCCTTGGCGCACCTTGGGGTCGTGATGCGGTTCCCCCAGGATGGTCAATCCGGCGTGGGAGTGCAGGTCGACGAACCCGGGACAGACTACGTGCCCGCTGGCGTCGATGACGCGCCCGGCGTTCTCGCGCAGGTCCGCATCGTCGCCTCGGTGGATGGTCACGGTGTCTCCCGATACCGCCACCGCCGCGTAGAACCCGGGGCTGCCCGAGCCGTCAATTACCTGCCCGTTGGAGATCAGTAGGTCTATCATGGCAGGATGATAGCACGCGCGTGGAGGAACGCACGCCATGCTGAATGTCTTTTCACGATTGTTCAGGAGATTGTCTTCCGGCGGACAACGGCATCAGGACGCTCCCGGATCCAGCGTCCATCCGCCCGGCCTGACTTTTGTCCTTCAAGGGCATCTCCTCTCCGGTAGCCGGTCACGGGGCAGGTGTTCGCCCGTGGCGTGAAGACCCCAATCACGGGAGCATGGAAGAGGAGACGGCAACGGAGTTGGCCGCTTTCCTCTCGCGATTCACCGCTACGCCGAAACAGTGCTATTTCGGGGTTTGGGAGGGTTACGGTCAGTACTCCGGCGGCACTACCATGCTCACTTCGGATGGAAGCGGTACACCGCTGCCCACGCCCCGTGACATCAGGAGGGCGCAGCGAATCCGAGGCTGTGACCGCACCTATCTGCTCTACACGGGCGAATTGCAGGACATAATCGCGTTCTACGCCAATTTCCTGTCCGAGCCGCCCAACATCTGGTGGCCGGCCGACCGCGCCTGGTTTGTCGCCACCGACATCGACCTCGATTCCACGTACATCGGGGCCGGTCAGGAATGCATCGATGCTCTACTCCGCCATCCCGCGCTGGAAGCCGTGCCCGCCGAATATCGCTCTTCGGTCGCCATGACGGCGGACACTATCAACCTGGGCCATCCCATCTGAACGCGGCCGGTCCACGCGAGCGCCGCCGCGCCCGGTTCATTCCTGGTGCAAGGCCAGCCTGCTCCGACCGAAATCGTAGTCCATGCGTATTTGGTTTAGCAGGTCGCGGCCCAGCAGAGAATCCAAGCCGTCGGTAAGGGGATCAGGTTTGGCGATGGAAATGTCGATCTCAAACTCCCGGGTGCCGCCGTCGCTATCGTCAAAAGAAAGCACGGCTGGCTCGAAGTAGTAACGCAGTGTGCCGCCCACGCCGGTGAACTCCGCCGGATTTTCGAGCAAGTCAAACGGACAGCGCAATGTTCGTCCGTCGGCGGGATGCAGAATTGTGGTATCTGATCCCGTATCAACCAGAAAGGTTACCGGCGCCTTCAAACCGAACCTTGGCAGTAACAAGTCACAGTCCACCCAGGGAAGCCCATCGCTGGTGAAATAGCCTACTATCATCCCTTGCGCTTCCGCCATACAGTTGGGATGCGCCTGGGCGGATTGGTCTCCAACCGTAGGACTACCGAATGTGGCGAATACGCGCCGCATTCTTCGAGTTTGACCAGAACGTCATCATGTGAATCGCCCACAATCAATTTCCAGTTGTCTCCCAAAGCGATCCACTGGTCGGGGTACCTGGCCGTCAGCTGACGACGGTTGTTACGCAGGAGTTTCGAGCGAGCCGAGTAGTCGCGCAGTCCCAGCTTGATTTCCTCTTTGCTCTCTGTCGGTCGTTGGGGTACGACTGGTTCGCGTGGTGTAATGGTTTCCAGTGTTATGGTTGTCATGGTTGATTTCCTTTTCGGGCCGGCGGGTTCCCGGTCCACTCTAGCATCGGGCCGTCACTGGCGGCAATGCACCGCGTGTTAGCAGCGCCCCGCCTTCTGCTACACTTCCGCTGACCCTACGGCCAAACCCTATTGGAGGCATGACATGACTGAACTCGATGACCGCTACGAACGCGGGCAGGAAACCCGGCGCATGTTCGGCGGCGGGCAGATCACCGGCGGTTCGTCCCCCGGCGCGTGGGACATCGCTCCCGACCTTGAACGGATTTTGGGCGAGGCGCTGTTTGGCACCATCTGGAAGCGTCCCGCGCTATCTCCGGCGCAGCGCGAGATGATTACCCTGTCCTGCCTGATCGTGCTAAACCGCGAGGTCCAGCTCAAGCGGCACCTGGGCAACGCCTTGAACATCGGCCTGACCCCCGAGCAGGTCGTGGAACTGATCATCCACGACACCTGGTACGGCGGCGCGCCGGCCGGTATCCAGGCCCTGACCCTGTGCAAGGAAGTCTTCGAGGAACGCGGCATCGACTTCACGCCGGCCCGCATCCACGACTCCAACGAGGACCCCGACAGCCTGTTCCAGCGAGGGGACGAGTACCGCCGCAACTACATGGGCACGGGCGGTGGCGCCCGGCCCGCGCCTCCGACCGAGGCAGAAAGCGAACTCGGTCGCGTCACCGGCGAGTACTATTGGGGCGCAACCTGGACGCGACCGGGCCTCGACCTGCCCAGCCGCAGCCTGTGTACTATCACCTGCCTTGCCGCCCTCGGCCGCGAGGGGCCGCTGCGCAGCCACATCCGCGGCGCCCTCAACATCGGCTTCACCCGGGACCAGATCATTGAGATCTTCGGGCACATGACGCTTTACGCGGGCATCCCCTTTGCCCGAGGCGCAATGGACATCGCAAACGACGTCTTCAACAACGGCTGATTTGCCGTCGCCAGACCCGTACACAGTTGCCGGGGCGAGTAATCATTCGCCCCGGCCTGTTTTTCGGATGGGACGCCCTCTAAATCCCGTACCCCACTTCCACGCACCCCGGCAGCCACCGACGGTTGTCGCTTCGTAGCAACTCCTCCCCATTGGGCGGTCCGTCCATACCCGGCAGGTAGCGGAACGGGGCCGGCGCGCCTGGCAAGTCCAGTCCGTGGACGATGGGGTCGATGATGCTCCAGGCCAATTCTATCTCGTCGCTGCGGGTGAACAGCGAAGCGTCACCCTCCAGCGCGTCCAGCAGGAGCCGCTCGTAGGCGTCCGGAAGTTCCACCCCGGCGAAACCGTCGTGGTAGTGGAACTCCAGCGACACCGGTTTCATCTCCAGCTCGGCATCCGGCACCTTGGACTGGAACTCCAGCCGCATCCCCTCGTTGGGCTGGACGCAGATGGACAGCGTGTTGCCGGGTATGTCCACGTTGTCGGGCACCGGGAAGAGCATGTGCGGCGGCGACCGAAACTGGATGATCATCTCGGTGGTTTTGCGCGACAGCCCTTTCCCCGAGCGGAGGTAGAAGGGGACGCCATGCCAGCGCCAGTTGTCAACATACAGGCGCAGCGCGGCATAGGTCGGCGTGTGGGAACCGGGGGAAACGCCCGGCTCATAGTGGTAGCCGTCATATTGCCCGATCACCACGTTGTCGCGCACGTCCCGCAGCGACATACGGCGAACTGCACTGAGGGCCTTCACCTTCTCGTTGCGTAAAGCGTCGGCGGCGAACGCGTAGGGAGGGTCCATGGTGATCAGCGCCAGCAACTGCAGCAGGTGGTTCTGGAACATGTCCTTCAGGACGCCGGACCGGTCGTAGTACTCGCCCCGTTCGCCGACCAGCACGTCCTCAGCCACCGTGATCTGCACCTGGTCGATGTAGTTGCGGTTCCAGATCGGCTCGAAAATTGAGTTCGCAAACCGGAACACCATGAGATTTTGAACCGTCTCTTTGCCCAGGTAGTGGTCAATGCGATAGACCTGCTCCTCGCGAAATACGCTGTGCACGTGACGGTTCAACCGCTGTGCCGTCAGCAGGTCGGACCCGAAGGGCTTCTCGATGACGATTCGTCGCCAACCGCTCGCTTCGTCGGTCATCCCAGCATCGGATAGCGCGTGGATCACCGGCTCGTACAGCCCGGGAGCCAGCGCAAGGTAGTACAGGCAGTTGAGCGTGTCGCTCTGTTGTGACGCGGCTTGGGCGATGTTGTCGTACACGTGCTTCAGAGTCCCGGTGTCGGTAACGTCCGCCGACACGTAGGTCAGTCGACCCACAAATTCCTCCCATTCCTCGTCGCCGGCGTCGCCTATCGATTCGCGCAGTAGTTTCCGGAACTGGCCATCATCCATCGCATCTCGGGCCATGCCGATAACCCGCACATCGTCAGGCAGACGGCCTTTCCGGTACAGGCTGAACAGCGCCGGGGCCAGCTTGGTGCGCGTCAGGTTGCCGCTGGCCCCCATGATTACAACGGCAGTTACGCCACCCCCGCCGTCATCGTCACGCAGAAGGTTCGGCCCGGACGTCATCATTGCGAGCCTGCCTCACGGACGGCGTGCCCTCCGAACTGGTTGCGCAGGGCCGCCAGCAGGCGCGCGCCGAATGGCTCTTCTTGGCGCGACCGGAACCGCTGGTACAGCGCGGCCGTGATGGCCGGCGTCGGCACCGCCAACTCCACCGATTCGTTCACCGTCCAGCGCCCCTCGCCCGAGTCGTCCACATACGCTGCCAGGCTCTCCAGCCCCGGATCCTCTTCCAGCGCGCGAACGGCCAGGTCCAGCAGCCAGGAGCGCACGACGCTGCCGTGCTGCCACGTCTTGGCTATCGCGGTCAGGTCCAGGTCGAACTCCTCCTGCTTGGCCTGTAGCAATTCGAACCCTTCGGCGTAGGACTGCATCAGTGCGTACTCGACGCCGTTGTGCACCATCTTGGTGAAGTGACCGGCCCCGGTGGGCCCAACGTGCGAGTAGCCCTTGTCTTCCCCGGGCGCCAAAGCCTGGAAGATCGGTTCCAGACGCTGGTAGGTATCCGGGTCACCGCCGACCATCAGCGAGTAGCCTTCGGTCAAACCCCAGATCCCGCCGCTGGTTCCCGCGTCCATCAGGTGGATGCCGCGCGGCGCAAGCATCTCGCCTCGGCGGAGCGTGTCCTTGTAGTTGGCGTTGCCGCCGTCGATCACGGCGTCTCCCGCAGCCAACAGCCCGGCCAGTTCGTCTATCACCGTGTCGGTGACCGCTCCGGCCGGCAGCATGATCCACACCGCCCGTGGCTTGCTCAGTTTCTCGACCAGGTCCGCGACCGATGCCGCCGCGACCGCGCCGCCGGCCCCGCTGGCTTCCACGGCTTCCAGGTTCTGATCGTAGACAACGATGCTATGCCCGGCCAGCAGCAGGCGTTGTGTCATGTTGGCGCCCATCCGCCCCAGTCCGATCATCCCAAGTTCCAAGATTCTTTTCTCCTTAGTTCTTACCGGCGGCAATCAATCGTCAGAATCAGGATAGGAGTTACGCAGTTGGGACCGTCATTCCGGCGAAAGCCGGAATCCAGTGCCCGAGATGGTTAACCATCGTTCCAATTCTTTCACACTGCGACTTATAGACTCCGGCTTTCGCCGGAGTGACGGGCGTGGGATTTCAAGTGCGTAACTCCTATCAGGATTTACCGGATTTAGGAATTATCAAGATTGAGTAGATAGCGCTGAGCAATGACCACAATCCCGAAAATCCCATAATCCCGCAAATCCTGATTCTGACGATGACTTCGGAAGGGCCGTGGGTCACAGACCGTCTACAATACGTTCTATGCCTCTGGCGGGATCGTTGCCCAGGTGCACCGACACGGTGCGCCGGCCGAGATCGTCCAGGGCCTGCAGGTCTCCGAGGGCCTGGGCGTCGGCCAGCACGCCGAAGCTGAGATCCCACCCGGGTATCGTGATGTCCGACCGGTGGTCCTGGGTCAGTTGCAGGAAGATGCCGGACCCCGGTCCTCCCTTGTGCAACTGCCCGGTGGAATGAAGGAACCGCGGCCCGTATCCCATGGTGGTCGCAATTCCGTATTTCGCCATGACCCGTTGGCGCAGCCGGTTGACGGTTTCGCGTATCGCATCCGTGTCCGGCAGATACGCCATGATCGCCAGGTAGTCCCCGGATCGGCTGGCTTCCAGCAGCCGTGCCAGTGCGGCGCCGTCATCGGACCGCGCGGATGGCAACTGTCCGTCCTGCTGCCACTGTTCCAGCACGCTGACCGTGCGATCCTTCGCGCCCTGCACGTCCGGCTGATCAAAGGGGTGGATGCCCAGTACGTGCCCGGCGACGGCGGTGGCATACTCCCAGCGGTAGAATTCCGCGCCCAGGTCGTATTCGTCTGCCAACTCCAGGACGGCTACCGGATGACCCGCCGCTTTCAGTTGTTCCACCGCGCCGTCAGGTACCGTGTTGTCGTCGTTGGCCAGCCTCAGCTGTACGAAGAAACGGTCGTCTCCGTAGCACCCGCCTGCGTCGTCCGGCAGCGGTTCCGCCGCCACCGGGATCACTCCGGTATTGTTCTTCCCGGTGCTCTCCGCCAGCAGTTGCTCCACCCAGAGCCCAAAGGGAGCCATGCCGTCGGTGGAGATCAGCGTGAGCTTGTCCCTCCCCTGCTTGACCATTGTCCCAATCACGGCTCCCAGCCACCCGCCCGGGTTTTCAGAAGCCGGCGCGTGGCCCAAACACCGTGCTTGCATCCGCTCGGCCGATGCCAGTAATCGATCGAGATTCACCCCGGTAAGTGCAGCCGGAACGAGGCCGAAAAATGACAGCACCGAATAACGGCCGCCGATGTCCGGGTTGTTCAGAAACGCGCGTCGAAAATTTTCCGATTCGGCCCGCTTGGCCAATGGGGTGCCGGGATCGGTGACGGCAATGAAGTTGTCACCGGCAGCTTCCACTCCCAGCGCAGCTTCTACCAGGCCACGAAAGTACGCGTAGAAGGTCAGGGGTTCGGTGGTGGTCCCCGACTTCGACGATACCGCGAACAGAGTGCGCGCCGGGTCAACCTGCCCCGTTGCGGCGGCCACCCAATCCGGGACAGTGCTGTCCAAGGTCAGCATCCGGGGGTATGCGCCGTCAGCCATAGTGGAGCCAATCACCTGCCGGATCACCTCCGGCCCCAGGCTGCTTCCGCCCATTCCCAAAAGCGCCACATGGCGGTATCCGGCCGAGCGGACTGCGTTGGCGAATTCGTACAACCCGGGCAGCGCCGACCGCATGTCGGTCGGGAGCGTGAGCCACGCCAGGCGGTCTGATATCTCCGCCGGATTATCGCTCCACAGGGTGTGGTCGTGGTCGCGGAGCCGCGCCGGAACGCGGTCGGAATCCAGTTTGGCCGCAGCATGCGCCACCAATTGGGAATAGTCGCCGAGGTGATAGCGTTCGGTCATGGCAACTCCCTCGCCCGGCGTCTGGACGCTGTACGGCGATTTTAGCATACCGAATTTCTGCCCCTGCCTTCGCTAACCGGACCGATCCCGGCGTATAATCGCCGCCAAATTCGGGAGCCAATGTGTCGATATGACTGACTCGCAGTTGCCTCGCAGTGACAACTCTCCGCGCCCCGCTGTCGCCTCGATGGGCGAACTGGACGTGCACTATCTGGATTGGGGAGGCCCGAACGAACCGCTCCTTGCCCTGCACGGGCTGGCCTCGTCCGGTCATTGGTATCGTCGCCTCGCGCCGTTTCTGTCAGATCGGTACCGCGTCATCGCCCCCGACCAGCGGGGACACGGCGCGACCACCCAGGCGGCCGGCGGCTACGACTGGCAGACCCTCGCGGAGGACGCCATCCGTCTGCTGGACCACTTAGGCATCTCCCGCGCCCCGGTGTTGGGCCACTCGTGGGGCGGACACGTGGCCAGCAACCTGGCGATGCGCTTCCCGGACCGCGTCAACCGCGTCGTGATGATCGACGGCGGATTCCAGGACGGCGGCCTGTTGCCGAACCCCACCTGGGAGGCGTTCCGGCAGCGGCTGGCTCCCCGCCTGGTGGCGGGTACCCGCGACGAATATCTCGAACGCCTGGCCGCCAATCTCTCCTTTTGCTGGGGAGACGATCTGGCGGAAATCGCGCTCACCATGGTCTACGAAGGCGAAGATGGCCAGATGTACGACAACCTGCGGCCCGACAACCACGCCCAGGTACTGGAGACCATGTGGAACGAGCCGCCGTCGGTGGTGCTTCCACGCATCATGGTCCCCGCATTGGTCGTCGCCGCCGGACCCCGCGCCGACCGGGCCAATTCCCAGTTTTCGCGCCAGCGCGAGGTGATGGTCGCCGCCGCCGAAGCCGCCCTGCCCAACGGCCGCGTCCACTGGATCGCGGACACCATCCACGACATCGGGTACCACAAGCCCGAGGAATTGGCGGCGGTGATCCGCGATTTCCTGGCTGGGGATTAGGCCGGCGGAGCGCAAAAAGAGCGGCCATTGTGGCCGCTCCAACGAGGCGCGTTTCGATTTCGCTCAGTCAGCCGCTGCCGGCGACAGGCCGTCCGCTCCGATGACCTCGCCCCCAACCGGCGCAACGTCGACGCTTGGCCCGGACAATCCGTAGTTGATGGCGTAGAGCTGGGCGTACACGCCGCCGGCTTCCAGCAACTCGTCATGCGAGCCGACCTCGGCGACGCGGCCCTGGTCCAGCACCACGATCTTGTCAGCGTTGCGTATCGTGGACAGGCGGTGTGCGATAACGATCGAGGTTCGGTCCTTGAGAATCCGGTTCAAGGCTTGCTGGATCAGCAGTTCCGTGTGGGTATCGATGTTCGCCGTCGCCTCGTCCAGCACCAGTATCCGCGGATTGCCGACAATTGCCCGGGCGAAGCTGATCAACTGCCGCTGGCCGATGCTCAGGTTGACCCCGCGTTCCGCAAGTTCCGATTCGTAGCCGCCGTCCATTTCCATGATGAAGTCATGGGCTCCCACGGCTTTGGAGGCGGCGATCATTTCCTCTTCGATAGCGTCCCCATTTTGATACCGGATGTTCTCGCTCACCGTGCCGGAGAACAGGTAAGGCTCCTGCAATACCATGCTCATCTGGTGCACCAGCGATTTTCGGGTCACGTCCCGCAGGTCGTATCCGTCCACGGTGATCGACCCGCCCGAAACGTCCGCCGATCGGTGCAGCAGGTTCACCAGAGTGCTTTTGCCCGCGCCGGTCGATCCCACCAGCGCGACGTTCTCGCCGGCCTTGATGTGCAGGTTGACGTTCTTGAGGACGTCGGTACCCGGCACATAGTGGAAGGTCACGTCGTTGTAGCGGATCTCGCCCTTGACCTCCGGCAACTGTACGGCATCCGGCTTGTCCAGGATGTCGGGATCAAGGTCCAGAACCTCGAAGATACGCACGCCGGCTGCCATCGCCCGCTGCAACTGGCTGTATTGCATGGTGAGTTGCCGGATCGGCTCGAAGAACCTCTGGATCCAGAGTGCGAATGCGGCCAGCGTGCCCACTTCCAAGGCATCCCGTTGCAGCAGGAACCCGCCAAACAGCACTACACCGATACCAATGCCCAGACCGATGAGCAACTCCACCAGGGGCTGCAGCATTCCCGAATACCGCGCCGCTTCCAGGTTGGCGTCCAGGTATTCCTGGTTCAGCGTCCGGAAATGCGCCAGGTTCTCGTCCTGGCGGTTCAGGCTCTGCACCACGCGCACGCCGGTGATGTTCTGGTTGTACTCGCCGTTGACCATGGCGATGGCCCGGCGGATGCGCATGAACGAATGTCGCGCGAACCGCTGCCAGTACATCATGATCAGCGTGAGAATGGGCACCACCAGCATGCACACCAAAGCCAATTGCCAGTCGATCACCAGCATCAGGATGATGATCGCGCCCACCGTCACCAACTCGGCTAACGCCAGAGCCAGCAGCTCAAAGGTTTCCTGCAATTGCAGCACATCCGACTGCATGCGGGACATGATGCGACCGATCGGCGTCCGGTGGTAGAACGCGTTGGACTGGTTCTGCAGGTGGCTGAACATCCCGGAGCGCAGGTCGTACAGGATGTGCTGCCCCGTCAGCGATATGAAGATGAACTGCAGGCGGTTGGACAGGAAGTGGATCACCGTGATGACCATGAAGGCAGCGCCAATGACGTGGACCCGGTTTACGCTTCCTTCAGCAATGGCCCAGTCAATGCCGTATTTGATCAGCAACGGTATCGCCGCGTTAACCGCCGCGTAGGTCAGCAGCGACGCCAGGGCGATGAGAGCGAATTTGCGGTAGGGCTTGATGTAGGTCATAAAACGCATCACGACCCGGTTGTCGTAAACGCGCCCGACCACGTCCTCGTCCGTCAGGTTGTCGTTGGTGGGAGCGAACATGCTGTCTGCGGAGGTGCCACGCATCCCCCCCATCATGCCGCCGCCCATTCCGCCGCCGCGCATCATAGGGCAGCCCTCCCGTAGGCCGGCACCGCTGCCTCCAGCAACACTTCTTCCTGCGGCCGCAGTTGCAGTTCATAGATGCTCTGGTAGATGCCGTCTTTGCGCACCAACTCCTCGTGCGAGCCTCGTTCCGCAATAACGCCCTTGTCCAGTACCAGGATCTGGTCTGCTTCCCGCACGGTGCTGAGGCGATGGGCGATCACGAAGGTGGTCCTGCCTTTCATCACCTCGGTCATCGCGCGGTGAATTTGCCGCTCCGTCTCCACGTCTACGCTCGACGTGGAATCGTCCAGGATCAACACCGGCGGGTCGATCAGTATCGTCCGTGCGATGGACAGTCGCTGCCGTTGACCACCCGATAGCGTGGTTCCGCGCTCGCCGACCCACGTGTCGTAACCGCCGGGCAGCGACATGATCTGGTCATGCAGTTGGGCCACCTTGGCCGCGCGTTCCACGTCTTGCTGGGTGGCGCCCACCACGCCGTACGCGATGTTATCGCGAATGCTCGCGCTGAACAGGTACACGTCCTGGTGCACGATGCCCACGTTGTGGCGCAGGGACTGCAACGTGAAATCCCGAATGTCCGTGCCATCGATGGTGATCTCGCCCGAAGTCACGTCGTAGAAGCGTGGCAACAGGCTGACCACGGTGGTCTTTCCGCTGCCGGGCGCGCCCAGGATTGCCGTTACCTGTCCCGGCCTGGCGTCCAGGTCCACTTGCCGCAGCGCCGGCGCCCGGTCCTCATAGGAGAACGCGACGTTGTCGAAGCGAACGTGACCGTTGGCCCGGCCCATGTCCTTTGCGTTGGCCCGCTCCGTAACCGGTGACACCGTGTCCAGCACGTTAAACAACCTCTGGCCCGAGGAGATCGCCCTGGAGAAGGTGTTGATGATCTGGGCAGAGGCCCGTATCGGGAAGGTCAGCTGGTTGAGGTAGAGGAAGAACATCGCAAGCTGACCAGGCGTGAGGTCTCCACGCACCACCAGCCAGCCACCGATCCAGAGGATGACCCCCAGCGCGAAGGTGAAGTAAAGCGTCATCCACGCGCTGTTGGTGCCCTGCATCCGCTCGGCATCGTAGTACTCGACGCGCAGTTCCTCGGCCTTGCGGTTGTACTTGGAACGCTCGTAGTCCTCGGAGGCAAATGCCTTGACCACGTGCATCCCGGCCAGGTTTTCCTGCAGGACCGTCACCGACTGGCCCATCACTTCCTGCACGTGCAGCCACTTGCGCCGCAGCGCGCGCATGACGAAAGAGGAACGCAGGACGATGGCCGGCACGAAGATCATGCTCAGGAGCGCCAACTGCCAGTTCACCACGAACAGGATGATCGGGATCGCAAGGATCCGCACCACCACGTCCAACGAGCGGATCATGCCCATGTTCACGAAGCGGCGCATGGCTTCCACGTCGGCCGTAGCCCGGGACATCAGGTCTCCGGTGTGCTCCTTGTCGTGGAAGGCGAAGCTCACATTCTGGAGCTTGTCGTACAGCAGGTTTCGGCAGTCGAAGGCGACCTTCTGGGAAAGCGACTCCGTCGTGTAGGTGCGGGCGAAGTCACAGAAACCGCGCCCCAGGCTCACGCCAAGGATGCCGAGGCCGAACATCAGCAGGGCGGTCAGCGTGAAGTCCTTCCCGAAGAACTCCTTGGTGACCGGGTCCTGACCCACCATCAGGTCGATGGCGCTGCCGAACAGCCACGGCAGAGCGAGGGAGAACCCGATCGACACGAGAGCGGTTATGTAGGCGAGGGAAAGCCGGGTCGGGTAGTTGCCGGCCATGCCGATGATGCGCCAGAGGATGCCCATTATCGACCTTTGCCTGCCGTGCGACCGCCCATGTTCCTGCTCAGAGCGTTACAGGCCGGGCTACGAGAATCGCAGGGGCGCACGGCATCCGCTACGAACCCGGATGCGATTATGAAATCGGATAGCATAGGCCCTGCAATATACACCCGACGGCAGTGCAGGGCAAGTTATACGGCTGCAATTATTACCGAATTCAGCCGAATACCCTGACCAGCGTCACCATTACCGCCACCGTCATGCCGGCGAAGCCCAGCAACGTCAATGAATTCTCCCGGTCATCCGGCAAGACGTACCGCAGTGGTTATTGCCGCCGTCGCCATTCCCGCACAGGTCAAAATCGCGGCCGCAGCCAAGGCAATCAAACCCTTCTGCGGCCGCCTGTTTACTATTATCACCGTTCCATGCGCTCCGGCGCGGACATTCCCATCAGGGTCAGGGTCCGGCGGAACACGACCTGCGCGGCGGCGACCAGCTTGAGCCTCGCCAGCGTCAGTTCATTGTCCTCCGGGTTGGCCGAAATCACCCGGCAGTTTTCGTAGAAATGGTGGAACGCCGTCGCCAGTTCCATCGCGTAGTGGGGCAGATGGTGTGGCTCCAGATTTTCCGCCACCTGCACGATCAGCTCGGAGAGCCGCAACATCGTCCGGATCAGCGCCAGCTCATTGGGGTGCGTCAGGAGAGAAACGTCACCGGCCGAGAAGTCGATCCCGCGCTCGGTGGCCAGGCTCAGGATGCTGGCGTTCCGGGCGTGGGCGTACTGCACGTAGTACACCGGGTTTTCCGACGATTCGCGGGTGGCCAGTTCCAGGTCGAATTCCATCTGCGTGGATGCCGCCCGTGCCAGGAAAAAGTACCGGCACGCATCCATGCCCACCTCGTCCACCAACTCCCGCAGCGTGACGAAATCGCCGGTACGTTTGGAGGCGCGCACCGTTTCGTCCCCGCGCTTCAGCGTCACCATCTGGGAGATCAGCACGGTGAGATTTTCCGGTTCCACTCCCAGCGCCGATACTGCGGCCTTCATCCTGGGCACGTGGCCCTGGTGGTCGGCGCCCCAGATATCGATCACCCGGTCGAACCCGCGCCCGCTGAACTTGTTGTAGTGATAGGCGATGTCAGAAGCGAAGTAGGTAGGTTCGCCCGACGAACGCACCACCACGTTGTCCCGTTCGTCCCCGAGGGCCGCGGAATTGAACCAGAGTGCTCCGCTCCGTTCGGCGAGATGACCGCCCGACCGCAGCAGGGCCATGGCCCGGTCGTAGTCGCTGGTGGGAGTCTCTTCGTTCTGGAACAGCCAGCGCTCACTGAACCAGTTGTCGAAACTCACGCCAATGGCGTCCAGATCATCTCGGATGAGCGCGACCATCTTCTCCCGCGCAATGTCGCCGATCCGGCGGATGGCTGCCGGCTCCGCCAGTTCCAGCAGGCCCGGGCCCTCGGTCTCGATGATCTCCCCGGCGATGTCGGCAATGTAGTCACCCTGGTATCCGTTTTCCGGCATCTGCACGTCCCGACCCAGGGCCTGCTGGTAGCGGGTCCAGACTGAGCGATAAAACGCTTCCATCTGGGAACCGGCGTCATTGATGTAGTACTCCCGGGTCACCTCGTACCCGGCCGCCTGCATGGTGTTCGCCAGGGCGCTGCCCAGCACCGCGCCCCGGGTGTGGCCGACGTGGACTGGGCCCGTCGGGTTGACGCTAACGAATTCGACCATCACCTTTCGCCCGGCGCCCGCTTCAGCCGACCCGAAACCTGCGCCGGCGGCGATGACGGTCTCCACCTGCTGCTGCAGCCAGGCGTCGCTGAGTTTGAAATTGATGAACCCGGGCGGCGCCGGCGCGACGCTGGCGATCTCGGGGCCCGGTTGGATCCGCTCCGCAATCAGTTGTGCCAGTTGCATCGGGTTCGCCCGCGCCGCCCGCGCCAGGCGCAATGGCAGGTTGGTGGCGAAATCCCCGTGCTCCGGATTATTTGGCCGTTCGATCTCGATGTCCGGCGCAGCGTCAACGCTGATCACCCCGTCGCGGTTGGCCTGCTCCAGGGCGGCGGCGACAATTGCGGCTACGGTGTCTTTAACAAGCATGATGGTCATCCAACTGGGAAAAGATTGGGCCGGGCTTTACATGGTAGCATCCGGGCGTATTTCGCGCCGCGGCGGGCGCAGTTTCGCGCAGAGTGATCGCATATGGACTGTTTAACCACCGTCATTCCGGCCTTCATCCCGTCATTCCGGCGAAAGCCGGAATCCATAGGTTGTGATATGAAGAAACGGGAGGGATTGCTTACGATTTCGACCATTGGATTCCCGCTTTCGCGGGAATGACGATGAAAATGTCAACACGGCCTAGAGGATTTTCAGGAATTATGGGCATCTTGAAAATCTCAAAATCCGGTAAATCCTGATTCTGACATTGGCCGCCGGGATGGACTTTGCACGAGCCCGGCAAACTTGGGTTGCCGGGTCGCAGCGGCTAGCCCTCGGCGATTTGGAACGGGTAACCCAACGCGCTGGCGGCGGCGATGTTGGCGGTCATGTATCCCTCCGCGCTGCGGGACATGCCGTTTTCGCCGCGCATCTCGTTCCCCTTGCCGGAAAGGGCGGCGGCCTTGTCCGCGATGTCGGACACGCCAAAGGCCAGATGGTACGGACCCGGGCCAAAGGTCTTCAGGTATTCCCCCATGGCCGAATCGGGATCCAGCGGCTCGGTG
The DNA here is from genome assembly GCA_965220505.1 of Dehalococcoidia bacterium. Lineage (GTDB taxonomy): Bacteria > Chloroflexota > Dehalococcoidia > Lucifugimonadales > UBA3495 > Bin87. The sequence continues at coordinate 277,018 of CBDCQE010000001.1, forward strand.
AATTCGACGTTGGTCTGGCCCACCTTGTACACGGCGTTCTTCATGCCCCGGGCCGGAAACACCTCGATCTTCACCGGCGTCAAGCCGAAGTTCTCCTCGATGTACTCGGCCATGGCATCGGCGTCGTGGACAAGGATTCGGACGTGATGTATAAACTCGAACATCGCCGGTTCTCCTGGGGCATGAATTAGGTTGGAAACGGAGGCTCGCAAAAATGGCGAAGCGGATCCTGTTGGTCGGGGGTGACGAGTTCCGGGCATCCTGCGCCGGCATGGATCGTCACGTCCTTGAGGCTACCGGAGAGGCGAACCCCCGTGTCGCCATCGTACCAACGGCCGCTGCCTTTGAAAACCCCGGTCTCGCTGCGAGCAACGGGGTGCGCCACTTCTCTGGCCTGGGCGCATCGGCATACGGCCTGGATGTTGTCCGCCGCGAAGACGCCGAGAATCCCCGCGTCGTGGCGCAACTGGACGGCGCCCACGTCATCTACTTTACCGGCGGCAGTCCCGAGCATCTGCATTCCGTGCTCGCGGGGTCACCCCTGTTCGACGCGGTCAAATCAGCGTGCGACGCCGGCGCGATTTGGGCCGGTTCCAGCGCCGGCGCCATGGTGTTGGGTTCCGTGATGCGTCGCCCGTCGTCCGGCTCGCCCATATCCCCAGCGTTGGACATCGTGCCCAACGTGATGGTCCTGCCCCACCACGAGCGGAGCGACCCGAACGCCGTTACGGAGCAGCTGTCCGGCTCAGCAACCTTTGGGCTGACCGTGCTGGGAATTGACGGCGGTTCCGGAGTGCTCCTGGATCCCGACGGCGCAACCGCTTTGGGGTCCGGCAACATCACTGTCTACCAGTCCGGCCAGTGGCGGCGTTACGCCGCTGGAGAGACGGTGCCCGGCTTGACGGTCAACGGCCCGGCTCCCTAGCCTCGCCGGGATCGCAATTCCTCCCACACTGCGTTGGGCGACACACCGGCGGACGCCATCAGCGTCAGCGTGTGGTAGAGCAGGTCCGCGATCTCCCCGGGCAGGTTTTCCGTTTCGCCCGTCGCTGCTGCCAGGGCGGCCTCCCCGGCTTCTTCGATCACCTTCTGCCCTACGCGGCTGGTGCCCTCGGCCAAAAGCCTGGCGGTGTAGCTGCCCTCGGGCATTTCCCGCTGCCGGTCCTTGATTACGGCGAACAGCTCGTCAAGGACCCTCGGTCCGCCGTCGCTGTTCGTATAGTCATCGGGCAGGTCCTCCATCCTGGTGTAGAAGCACGAAACTTCCCCGGTGTGGCAGGCCGGGCCGTCGGGTTCCACCTTGAGCAGAATGGTGTCGCCATCGCAGTCGACATACCACTCGCGCAAGTTCAGGTAGTTGCCGGACACCTCGCCCTTGTGCCATAGGTCTTCCTGGCTGCGGCTGTAGAACCACACCTGGGTGCCTTCCACCGTTCGCTTGAGCGAGCCTGGGTTCATGTACCCCAGCATCAACACCTGGCCGGTGTTGATGTCCTGCGCGATGGCGGGTACCAACCCCTTGTCGTCCAGTTTCACTTCGCTCATCATTTCCTCCGTTGGATAACGGCTATCCCAGCTTCGCCAGTGCGTTCGGCAGTTCTAGCAGATCGCGGATCTCGGCGTCCGGGGTGGGCAGGGTCGCGTCTGCCGGATGCCTGGATCTGTTGATCCATATCGCCTTCATGCCCACGGTCCGGGAACCCATGACATCCTCGAACTGCCGGTCGCCGACGTACGCGCACTCCGAAGGATGCACCCCGAGCTCTGCCACAGCCGCGTCGAACAGGCGACGGTCGGGTTTGTAGCACCGAACGGCTTCCGACGATATGACAGCCTCCAGGTTGGCGGGTATGCGTGCCACAACGGGGTCGAGATACGCGTCGTCAGCGTTGGAGATCACTGCCAGCCGGTGGGTTTGCCCCAGAATCGACAACGCCTCGGCCGAATCCGGGAACAACGGTCGCGTTCCCAGATCGCCGATCGACTTTTGGGAGGCCGCCATGCCATCCCCGGCAATGCCCAGCTCGACGAACGCTGTTGCGAATGCTTCAGCCCACCCGTCCAGGTAGGAAATGAACGGGGCTCCCGGAGCGGTGCGTCGGTCTCGAAAATTGCCGGCGCCGTAGTCCCAGGCGTGCCGCAATTCTTCCGGCGTCGTATCCAGCGCCTGTTCCTCGATGATCGCGGCGAAAGTCTGCCGCCATAGGTCGTGACCATCCTGCGCTATCGTGTTGAACATGTCGAAGATTACGGTGGTGATAGCGCTCATCAGGTTCCTTTCCGTTGGTGCCGGTCGGCGGTCAGATTCTCATGGGAACGCCTCGGGCGTCCAGGTATTCCTTGGCCTGCGCGATGGAATAGGTACCGAAGTGGAAGATGCTGGCTGCCAGTACCGCATCGGCCTCGCCGCCGGTGAAGGCGTCGTGCAGATGTTCCAGGGTTCCGGCGCCTCCGCTGGCGATTACCGGGACCGGTACCGCCCGGGAGATGGCGCGGGTCAGGTCCAGGTCGTAACCGTCCTGCTGGCCGTCCTCGTCCATGCTGGTCAGCAGGATTTCGCCGGAGCCCAGCGCGACGGTTCGCTCTGCCCACTTCACGGCGTCCAGGCCGGTGGGGTTCCGGCCGCCGTGGGTGAAGACCTGCCAACCTGAATTCGCGTCAACGGCCAGTGAAGGGTCTTTCGCCGCCGGGAACTTTTCCCCCGGCGTGACCCGGCGGGCGTCGATGGCCGTAACGATGCACTGGCTGCCGAACTGTGCCGCTCCTTCGGACACCAACCCAGGCGTGTTGATCGCTGCGGTATTCACCGAGACCTTGTCGGCCCCCGCGTTCAGCATGCGGCGCACGTCCTCGATGGACCGGATGCCGCCGCCCACCGTCAGCGGTATGAAAACCTGCTCCGACACGCTGCGCACCACGTCAACCATGGTGTCGCGGGAATCGCTGCTGGCGGTGATGTCCAAGAAGACCAGTTCGTCCGCGCCTTCCTCATCGTAGCGCGCCGCCAGTTCCGCCGGGTCGCCGGCGTCTCGCAGATTCACGAAACTGGTGCCCTTAACAACGCGCCCGGCGTCAACGTCCAGGCAGGGTATGATGCGGCGGGTCAACACGTCGGGCGTATGGGTGTCGCGGCGAATTGCTGGGACAGTATAGCACTCGCTGCGCCTTTGCCCGGCTACGCTCTGGCCTGACACTCACGCGTACCCAGTTTGGCGAGACCGGGGAATTTGCATGAATGCACAAGATGGACAAGATTGGATTGATACGCTGCGCCATAGCGGTGTCTGGTCGAAGCGGGGAGGAACGGCGCCCCGATGGCGGCAAGGCGACGAAAAGGGGGAAATCATCCTACGGCTATGGGATCGTTTCCGAAGGCGGACTGGTTCCCATCATCCATCCAACCTATACCATCCCGTTCATCCTGTGCATCAATGCGAATTGTTCCTCCTCTGCAATGTGGGTACGCGTGAGTGCCCGACATTGTTGCCGGGCGCTGGGTGGGCATCTATGATGGTGCACTGATCAACGGCATCGGGCCGATTGCACAAAGGAGGCAAAACATGGCAATCTCACTCGCAGACAGCAACCGGATCATGGCGGCGGCCATCGCCCAGGCGAATGAACTCAACATCAAGATCAGTGTGGCCGTGGTGGACGCCGGCGGTCGGCTCATCGGCGTGCAGCGCATGGACGGAGCGATCTGGGCGTCGGCCTACGGCTGCCAGGGCAAAGCGGTCGCGTCAGCGGCCTTCGGACGACCCAGCGGCGAGATGCAGGACCGCGCCACGGCTCCCACGCCGGCGGGCATTCGCGAGCGCTCCGGGTCTGAGATGATCTTCGGCCAGGGCGCTGTGCCCATCGTACAGGACGGCGCGGTGGTCGGAGCCTGCGGCGTCGGCGGCGGCACCAGCGAGGAAGACGAGCAGTGCGCGGCCGCCGGAGCCGCGGCATTGTGATACCCGATCCTGCCCTGTAATCCCTGAGTCCGCCGGCGGACCGGGCGTGGCGATACATGCTCGGGCCGTCGGCGGATTTTTCAGGGTTTTTAGGGCACCAACGCCAATACGCAAGCCGGGCTGCCGCTGCCGCCCACTAAAGGCAGGCGCCCGATGACCAGTGTCGCCCCGGTGGCCGGCAATCGGTCCAAATTATTCAGACATTCCAATACCAGGGCGCCTTTGCTCAGGGCTGCCCTGCTCGCCTCGAGATCGGGGTCTCGCCCGGCATCGACGCCGTGGGTGTCGGTTCCGATGCCGGCTGCGCCTCGTTCGTCGAATATGAACGACACCGCCTCTGGCGTAAACCCGGGGGTGTGCATCAGGCCGTCGTCGCCCAGGTTGATGAACCGTTCCGGTTCGTCCCAGTAACGGCGCCAGCCGGTCAGCAATAATACCGTTGCACCCGCTGCGATCTTGCCATGCCTTCGCTCCCAATCTGCGATTTCTTCCACCGTCAGCACATGGTCCGGATCCAGCCCGGCGCTGCTGCGAGAATCGATCACCACGGCCGGCGTAATCAGGGCCTCGGGTGGAATGCTGTCCGGCCCGGAGCCCTGATCAAAAAGCGCTGATGGCGTTGAAATGTGGGTGCCGCTGTGCTCCCCCATGCTGAACCGGCGCAGGAAATAACCTTCGGCCGCGAGGCTGGCCGTCGTTTCGAATTGCACCGGCGGGTCTCCCGGCCAGAGGGGAATGCCCGGCTTGATCGGATGAGTCAGGTCGACCACCCGGCGAAAGGCAATGGTCCTCTTCGATTGCTCCATGGTCGCTGACGGTTGCTCAGGCCGCGGCTCGGAGCGTGCGGCGCGCCGGCGGTGGTTCGCCTCCTGGCATCCCCGCCGGAATCATCCCCCGCATGTTCTCCAAGTGTTTGTCGACCCAGAGCATGGCATCGGGGAAGCTGCGAGTTGTGCCGAGTTCGGTCAACTGGCCGAACCCGTTGCGGCCGTAGATCACGTAGCAAATCGACGGTACCTCGCCGTGGATCAGGTATCCCCGGTAGGATATCCGCCGGCCGCCGGCCGGGATGCGGGACGTGGCGACGGCATGGGTGGCGTCGATGACGCTATTGCGGTTGGCAGTGCTCATTTCCACTCCTGGAGCGCTGGAGGCAGCGCATTTGTGTTGAGCACATGTTCTAACAAACATCTGTTCTATGTCAACACTGGAGCCGTCAGATTTTCAGGTGTTTGATCCAATTGATTCCGGGATGTGCAATGCAAAGGGCCGGCGACGCCGCCGGCCCAATTCGCGCGGTTGAGCCCAGCTGCTAGCCCGCGTTCGCGTGCTGCAGGAACTGTTCAACGGATACCGTTTCCTGGCTGGACGTGCCCATGTCCCGCACTACCACGGTGCCATCGCGAACCTCATCTTCGCCAATGATCAAGGTGGCTGCCACCCCCAGCGCGTTCGCCTGTCGCATCTGCCCACGCAAGGCGCGGCCGCCGTTGGCAAGGATCGCGCCGACCCCGGCGTTGCGCATCCGGCTGGCCAGGCGAACGCCCTCGACCCGGGCGTCCTCGCCGATCGTCGCAATCAGGTAGCGCGGAGAGGGCTCATCAGGAACCGGGGTTTCGGCCCGCCGCAGGTTGAGCGCCAGCCGTTCGATGCCACTGCCGAATCCAATGCCGGGCGTGGGCCTCCCGCCCAACTGCTCGATGAGACCGTCGTAGCGCCCGCCGCCGCAGATCGTCGACTGGGCGCCTTCCACCGCCGGCTGGATCTCGAACACCGTGCGCGTGTAATAGTCCAAACCACGCACCAGCCGGTGGTCCACCCGGTTTGGAATGCCCGCCGCGTCGAGGTATGAGCGCACCCGGTCCCAGTGGGTCTGGCAGTCGGCGCAGAGACACTCCACCGATTTCGGGGCCTCTTCGCCCAGTGCGCGGCACGTCTCTACCTTGCAGTCCAGCAGCCTGAGCGGGTTGCGCTCAAGCCGTTGCCGGCAGTCCGGGCACAGGTTGGAGGTCTGGCCCTGGTAATAGGACTTCAGGGCCTCGATGTATTCCGGGCGACATTGCCCGTCGCCGATGCTGTTGGTCAGCAGCGTGATGTCGGAGAGGCCGATGTCGTGCATGAAAGTCCAGGCCAGCTCGATGACTTCGGCATCCACCGACGGGTCACCATCCCCGATGGCCTCCACGCCGAACTGGTGGTGCTGGCGGAACCGGCCCGCTTGCGGCCGTTCGTAGCGGAACACCGGACATAGGTAGTACATCCGCACGGGTTGCGCCTGGTTGTGCATGCCGTGTTCCAGATAGGCGCGGCACACCGGCGCCGTTCCCTCCGCCCGGAGGGTCAAGTGGTCGCCGCCCCGGTCCTCGAAGACGTACATCTCCTTTTCAACGATGTCCGTCCCCTCGCCGACGCCGCGCACGAAAAGCCCCGCGTCCTCGAACATCGGGCTGTCGATCCGGCCGTAGCCAAACCGCCGCGCCACGTCCGTCGCATGACCCTCGATGTAGCGCCAGTACTTTTGCTCTGTGGGCAGACGGTCGGCGGTGCCCCGCGGGGCTTGAAAGGTTGGCATGGCGTGGTCAGCGCTCCATTGGTGTCGCTTGGTAGATGGTCCACTGGATCAAGAGCGATCGTTGGTTTCGCCAAACAGGACCTTTTCGGCTTCCGGTGACAGGGTGACGCCTTTTTCTGCGAGCTCCCGCTTCAGGCGGGCGCGTTCTTCTTTGCGCCCTTCTTCCCGGCCCTCTTCTCGCACTTCATCAATCAAGGCGTCTCGTCGCCTTTTGTACTCGTAGTAAGCCGAAAAAACCATCTTGCCCCCAAGGTAAAAACTCAGCGCCGTAGGAAACAGCAGAGCCATCCCTGTTATTATCACCCCGTCTTCCTGTTCGGTCAGCTTCTTGAAAAATCCGATCACTGGCCAGCCACCGCACCCATCGCACCAAGAAATAGCGGTCGCATACAGGATGCTGGCCGTGACCGATACTGAGCCTTCCACGAACGCCCAGGGCGCGCCCACAAGGCCTTCCCGCAGTATATCACCCGACGGTCTTCTGCGATTTCCGGGTCTTCGCTGGTCCCGCCTCATGCCTTGCCTTCGGCTTCCAGCTGAGCCAGTTCGTCCGGCGTCAGCCCGCCGATGCTGCAAAGCACGTCTCGATTATGTTGGCCCAGCGTCGGCGGCGGATTCACGGGTGTGTCTACGCATCCCGTGAGCTGCACTGGCGTGTTCACCGTCCGGAAGGAGCCTCCGTAGGTGTCCCCGCTGTCCACGAACATATTCCGCGTCTCCAGGTGCGGGCAGCTATCCAGATCGGCGGCATCTTGGACAATGCCCATGGAAAACCCGCAACCCAGCAGGTGCTGGTTCAACTCCCGCTTCGGGATGTGCTGGGACCATTCCTCGATGGCCGGCACGATGTGGCTGGAGAAAAACGGGCCGGTGACGCCCCGTCCCAGGTAGCGCGGATCATCCGCCAGTTCGGGGCGCCCCACCAGGTCCCACATCGCCCGCCACTTGTCGTCGGCATCGCCGGCGCCGGCCAATACCACGTAACCGTCCGACGCCCGCAGCGTGAGCTGCGCCGAGAACATGTTCTCGCGGGCCGTGGTGGTCACCTGCCCTGTGGATTGGAACAGCGGCATACTGCTGGTGGTGTGAGCCGCCATGCAGTCGTACATCGACATGTCCACGTGCTGCCCGCGGCCGGTCTTGCGCCGCGACTCCAACGCCAGCATCACGCCCAGCGCGGCCCATACCGCTGGCACTGAGTCTCCCATGTTGTCGCCCACCATTTGGGGGCCGCTCTCCGGCGTGCCGGTGGTGACCATCCACCCGCCCATGCCCTGGACACAGGGGTTGTTGGCTGGCCAGTTGGAATAAGGTCCGCGCAACCCGTCGCTGTCCCCGTAGCCGGAGATGCTGGCGTACACCAGTCCGGGGTTGAGCTCGCTCAGCCGCTCGTAGTCGAAACCCAGGCGTCCCATGGCTCCGGGCCCCCAGTTGTCCAGAAGGACGTCTGATACCTTGAGCATGTTTTCGAAAGCGCGTTTGCCGACCGGGTCTCTCAGGTCCAGGGACACGCTTTTCTTGTTGCGGTTGACCCCAAGATAGCGTGCGCTGATCTGCGAGCCGTCCGGACCCTCCACGAAAGGCTCGTTCCTGCGCGCCTGGTCTCCGGAGCCCGGCCGTTCGATCTTGATCACCTCCGCTCCCATGTCCGCCAGGATCATGGAGCAGAACGGCCCGGCCACGATGTGCGTTGCATCGAGCACGCGCAGGCCTTCCAGTGGCAGCGGTTGCAGGTTTGGTCCAGCGTTGGCAGATGAGGTCATGATCTTGCTCCGTCCGCGTTCAGGGCATGAAACAGCGCCACGTCGATGCGCTCGCCGCAACTATAAGCCATCAGCCGCTCGCGCGCACCGTGACGGCGTCCAGCCTTGGGATCTCGGAGTGCCACCGCCCGTGCTGACGCCGGCCACTGCCAGTTCCGCGTCTCGTTGCTCGCGCGGCTAGCGCGACCTCTCGCGGATGTAGTCGACCATTTCCAGTAGCGAGCGTCGTGGAGCGCATTCCGGCAGGTCGTCCAGGGCGGCAGCGGCCTGAGCGCAGTAGTCACGGATCACCGCGAAGCAATCGGGCACGATGCTGGAACCGTCTATCATGTCCAGCGATTTCTGCAACAGGTGGTCGATGTCCGCACCGCCGTTAGTGATGGACGCGAATAGCCGGTCTATCGGGTGGTCGTCGGGATATCGTTCCATCAGCATGATGGTGGGCAGCGTCAGCACCCCTTGCAGCAGGTCGTTGCCCACGGGCTTGCCGATTTCGCTGGCATCGCCTTGTATGTCCAGCAGGTCGTCAACGATCTGGAACGCCATGCCCACGTTATAACCATAGCGGCGCAGCGACTGCACCTGGTTCTCCGGCGCACCGCTGAGGACCGCGCCGGTTTCGGCGGAGGTGCAGAACAACGATGCCGTTTTGCGGTAGATGCGCTCGTCGTACAGGCGGCGCGCTTTGGACGGGTCGAAAGTGGTGAAAAACTCGATGAGTTGCCCGCTGGCCAGCTCCATGATCGTTTCCGAAAACCGGCGAATGACCCGCACCACACCCGTATCGCACACGAACGTAGCGGACGTGGCGAACAGGTAGTCTCCCAGCAGCACCGCGACATGATTGCCGTACATCTTGTTGATGGTCGGCTTGCCTCGCCGCAGGCCGGCGTTGTCCACGGTGTCGTCGTGGATCAGCGTCGCCAGATGCAGCAATTCCACCGCCGCCGCCATGATCAGCGACCGTTTCCGCTCGTGCTCGTGGAATTCCGCCGCCAGGAGAGTCAGCGCCGGGCGTACCCTCTTACCCCCGGAACGCAAGGCATAGTCCAAAAGTGGGTCCAGGTCGGCGATGTCAGTCTGGCAGAGCTCGTGCAGCTGCTTTTCGACCTGGGCCAGCTGGTCGACTACCGGAGCGTAGATCGATACGGTTTGCAGGTCCAGCCCGGTCTGCACGGTGGATCGCTCCGGAACCGGCGGGATCAGGCGGAGACGCCCAACTGGCCGGCTTCCTGCTCGGCCACCGCGTCGTCCAGCTTGGCGTAGAGGTTCGACGGGTTACGGAGCATGCCCCCCGGCTTGATGGCCGTGACCAACGCGTCGAAGTCCCATGGCTCGTCGGTAATTTCCCCGTCAAATCCGAGGAACCCGTGCAGCTTCTGGCTGGTGAACGGGAGATACGGCGCCAACATGACTTTCAGGCAGTTGAGCACCTGAATGGTCGTGCCCAACGAGCGGGCGGCGTGCGCGCGGTCTTCCTTGATCGCCTGCCAGGGTGCCCTGGCGTCGAGATACCGGTTGCACTCCTGCGCCAGACCGAAGGCCTGGCTTATTCCCGCCCGGAACCGTGTGTGCGCCAGGCTATCGTCAACCGCTGTCATCGCCTCGCGGGCCGTGCTCAGCAGCCGGAGTTCCATGTCCTCGGGAGCCGCCGCATCCAAAGGTACCTGGCCGTCAAAGTTGCGGTACGTGAACCGCAGCACTCGGTTCACCAGGTTGCCGTAGGTGGCCACCAGTTCGTCGTTGTTGCGTCGTACAAACTCGCTCCAGGTGAAGTCGGTGTCCCCGCTCTCCGGCATGTTGATCGACAGCAGGTAACGCAGCGGATCGGGGTCGTACCGGTCCAGGTAGTCCGGCACCCACACCGCCCAGTTTTGGCTCGTCGAAAACTTGAGGCCTTCCAGGCTCAGGAACTCGTTGGCGGGCACGTCGTAGGGCAGGTTCAGGCCGCCGTACCCCATCAGCATGGCGGGCCAGATGATGCTGTGAAAGGGTATGTTGTCCTTGCCGATGAAGTAATAGGACCGCGCCTCGCCGTTCTTCCAGTAGTCCTGCCACCCGTCGGCGTGCTCGTTTTGGGAAGCCCATTCCACCGCCGCCGAAAGGTATCCGATCACGGCCTCGAACCACACGTAGATGCGCTTTTCCTCGTAGCCTTCCAGCGGCAGCGGGACCCCCCAGGTCAGGTCACGAGTGATCGCCCGGTCTTTCAGCCCGCCCTGCAGGAAACTCCGCGTCCCGTTGGCCACGTTGGGCCGCCAGTGATGTTGCTGGTTAATCCACTCCAGCAATGGCTCCTGGAACGCGGACAGCTTCAGGAAGAAGTGCTCCGAATCGCGAAACGCGGGCGTGTCACCGCAGATGCTGCAATACGGCTTCACCAGATCGATCGGGTCCAGCGTATGACCGCAGCTATCGCACTGGTCGCCCCGGGCCCGTTCGTTGCTGCAGTGCGGGCACGTTCCCTCCACGTACCGGTCCGGCAGGAAGCGGTCGCATCCCGAGCAGTGGGCCAGCAGCATGGTGTCCGGGTAGATGTAGCCCTGTTCTTTGAGCCTCAGGAAAAAGTCCTGCACCACCTCCTGATGGTTTTCGGTGTGCGTGGAGGTGAACAGGTCGAAGGAGATACCCAACCGTTCCCACGTATCAAGGAACTGCGCGTGGTAGCGTTCCAGCACTTCCTGCGGTTCCACACCCTCCTGGTCGGCACGGATGGTTATGGGCGTGCCGTGGGCGTCGGAGCCGGATACCATTAGCACATCGTTGCCCTTCATGCGGTGATAGCGGGCAAAAATATCGGCGGCGAGGTAGCAGCCGGCGACGTGTCCCATGTGTAGCGGGCCGTTGGCGTACGGCCACGCGACACCTATCAAGATGCGCTCGGGCACGGTTACCCTCCATGTTCCGATGACTGAAATCGCAAACCAATTCTAGCATAACGCGTGCTCGGCTTACGTGCGTATGATGCACTCCGGGTGGCATTATTCCGCGGGTCTGCGTGAGGCGTTCGTCCGGCCCGTATCAAGGGAGGCCGGACATGCTGGTTTGTTGCCATCGATGCGTTAGAATACTCGCTATCCCTTTGCCTCCCGTTACGGTCGTCTCGCGCAGGCAGGATTGCCCATGACTGAACCCATCGGCCCAGATCTCTTCCGTCACCTGAAAAGCGTGGGAGACCCTGCGGTGTCTCCCGACGGTAGCCGGTGCGCCTACGTGCTCTCTTGGATCGATGAAGAAACCTCTGAGCCCCGGGCGCGCATCTACCAGGTCGTCCTGGACCTTGATGGCGCGGAGTCGTCCCCCCGCCCATTCACCCAGGGCAACAACGACGGGCATCCACGCTATTCCCCCAATGGCATGACCCTGGCGTTCCTGCGTGCGGGGTCCAAAGACACCGACTCGACCCGCCAGGTTTGGCTAATGCCGGCCTCAGGCGGAGAGGCGGCCCAGTTGACGGAACTGCCCGGCGGTGTCCGGGAGTTCGCCTGGTCGCCCGATTCCGCTCGGCTGGCTGTCGTGTCTGACGTGGAGCCGACAGGCCGTTCCAAGGAGCCAGACCTTCCTTCTGCCAAAGAGGTCCACCGCATCCGCTACCGACACGACGCCATCGGCTGGCGCGGAGATAGCCATTTTCATCTATTCCTCGTGGATGCTGCCTCCGGCAAATCCGGTCAACTGACCTCCGGCGATTGGGACGACATGGCTCCCGCGTGGTCGCCGGACGGATGCCGCATCGCGTTCATATCGGGTCGATCCGGCGGCCGGGACGTCACCGCCACCAACGAGGTCTACGTGGTAGATGCCTCCGACGGGGCGGCCACGGGCGCAGAGCCTCCCCAACCGGAACCGTGGTCCCAGGGTCTTACTGACGCTGCCGCCGTTTCCTGGTCGCCCGACGGCAAACGGCTTCTCGCCGCCGGGGGAACCGGGGACGGGCTTATGGTGTTGTGGCAGGCGTACCTGTACGTGCTTGAACCGGGCCACCCGCCCCGGCAATTGACCGACGACAGCCTGCGCCCGTGCCTCGGGTATCCGGGCATCTATCCGCCTCTGGAGTTGCGGTGGCTGCCGGGCGATGGCGACGGCGGTTGCGTTGTGTTCCTGGGCGACTCTCAGGGGGAAACCAGGCTTTACGAAATGGCAGTGGAGTCGGGCGGTGGCTCCGTTCCAACGGCGATTACGGGCGGCGGCGAACTCCTGTCGGGTTTCGCCATGGACGCCAAGGCGCGGCGGCTCGTGGTGACCGGCTCAGACCCGGCAAGTCCGTCGGATGCCTACGTGATGAACTTGACCACAAAGCCGGGTGAACCAATCCGCCGCCGGATCACTGCTCACAACGACCCTTGGCTCTCCCAACACGTTCCCGCTCCCATGGAGAAGTTCCTGCTGGAGCGGGAGGACTGGGACATCGAATGCCGCCTGTACCATCCGCCCAACTTTGATCCCGCCCTGCGCTACCCGTTGGTGCTGGAGATTCACGGCGGCCCCAACGGAGCCTTCTACGACTCTTTCGTGCCGTGGCACCAGGTGTTGGCCGGCGCCGGCTACCTGACCCTCGCGGTCAATCCCCGCGGCTCGTCCACCTACGGTGAGGAGTTCGTCAACGCGGTTCTGGGCGACTGGGGCGGCGACGACTACCGCGATCTCATGGCCGCCGTGGACCTGGTGTGCCAGCGCGACTACGTGGATACCGACCGTCTGGGCGTCCACGGGTACAGCTACGGCGGATACATGACCACCTGGATGATTGGCCACACCGACCGGTTCCGCGCGGCGGTGGCCGGCGCCCCGTGCATCGACTTGTGGACCATGTACGGCACTTCCGACATCGCCACCAGCTTTGGGGAGGCGCAATGGGCCATCCGCCTCGCCGGCGGCATGCCCATCAGCCGTCCCCTGGTCAGCGAACTATCCGAGGGAGTCGACACCCTGGCTTACCGCTTGCTTCAAAGGTCGCCCATCAAATTGGCGCCGCAAGTCGAAACCCCCGTCCTGCTGCTTCATGGAGAATCCGACGCCCGGTGCCCGATAGGTCAAAGTGAGCAGTACTTCCAGGTGATGAAGCGGCTGGACAAAGAGGTGGAAATGGTCCGCTTCCCCGGCTGTGGCCACGGTTTTCTCCGCACCGGACACGTTGCTCTGCGACAGGAATATCTCCAACGTATGCTGGATTGGTTCCAGCGTTGGCTCTAGTGAGTCGGCCTCAACCGAGGTGGGGCCGGCCATAAAGGGGTCACGCAAACCGCTGCCCCGCCAATTTGTTTGCCAAACTGGAAGGATATAACCATGCCTGAACCAGATCTCAGCCCCGAACAGGTACGCAAAATGGCCGAACTGGTCGGCGTACCCATCGACGATGCCGACCTGCCCGAGGTGGCCAACCGCTTCGCCAGCCTGATGCAGGAACTCGACCGCCTGCGCGACCTTGACCTGGAAGGCATCGAGCCGGTCGCCATCTTTCCCGACGCGGACGCCGGCTGAAACCGCGGTTCCAGCGTTCCAGGCAATCGTCGCAAAACAGTACGCCGTCATTCAGGCGGGCCAAACCGCCGGAGTTTCACCATGACCTCTTCCAGCGCCCACGACGACATCGTCTTCCTCTCCGCCGAAGCCACCTCGGCCGCCATCCGCAACGGCGATTTCACCGCAACCGACGCGGTCAACGCCTACCTCCGGCGCATCGACGCCATCGATGGCGACATCAAGTCCTACATCACCGTGTGCCGTGAGGAGGCTTTGGGCGCTGCCGCGGACGTGGACGACGCCCGGCGTCGCGGCGACGAAGCTGCCGTTGGCGGAGCCCTGTTCGGCGTTCCCATGGCCATCAAGGACCAGTTCAACACCGAAGGCATCCTCACCAGCAACGGTTCGCGTGCTTACTCAGACAACGTGCCGACCGAGGACGCGACCGTGGTCACTCGTCTCAAGTCCGCCGGCGCAATCCTGTTGGGCAAGCTGAACCTCAGCGAATTGGCCATGGGCGGCACCGCGGACCCGCCCTACGGTACCCCCGATAACCCCTGGCGTCACGGCCACACCCCCGGCGAGTCCAGTAGCGGGTCCGGCGCGGCGCTGGCGGCGCATCTCTGTGCGGCGTCCGTTGGCGAGGACACCGGCGGCAGCGGACGCGGCCCGGCGTCCTACTGCAACGCGGTGGGCCTCCGTCCTACTTTCACGCGCATCAGCCGGCATGGCATCACGCCGATGTGCTGGTTCATGGACGCCGCATCTCCCATGACCAAAACCGTTGAGGACTGTGCGCTAGTCCTGGGCGCCGTGGCCGGGTACGACCCCATGGATCCGACCACCAGCCGCCGACCGGTTCCCGACTATCGGGCCATGCTTGACGGCGACATCCGTGGCATGAAAATAGGCCGCATGACCGAGCTGTGCGACGCTCCAGACATGCACGCGGACGTGCGTCGCGCCACCGATTCCGTCCTGGACACCCTGGCCGGTTTGGGAGCCGAGGTGATCGACGTTTCTCTGCCTCTAACGGAGATCGCCGGCGCAATTTTCGTGGGCATCGCCGATACGGAGGGAGCCGGCGCCCGCGACGGGCTCATGCGTCGAGCCCCCGAGTTACTGGACCGCGCTTCCCGCACCCGGCTGCAGAGCGCCTCCCTCGTGCCGGCCAAGGTGCAGAACCGGGCCATGAAAGCCCGCGTTTTGCTCCGGCGCCAGTTCGAGGAGGCGTTCCGGCAGGTGGATGTCCTCGTGTCCCCCACCGCTCCGTATCCGGCGCCTCGGCATGACGCCCTGACCGCGCCATTTGAGTCGGCCGACGACGTCCGCCAGCGGTTTTTCTTCCGCCGTTCGTACACGGGTTGCTACCCGCTGGCCGGCATGCCCGCAGTGTCGATCCCCGGCGGATTTACTGAAGATGGCCTCCCCATTGGAGTCCAAATTGGCGGCGGCCCCTTCGCGGAAGGGACCATACTGCGGGCGGCTTACGCCTATCAGGAAGCCACTGACTGGCACACCCGGCGCGCGCCGGTTTAGCCGGTCCGGTCTCCTCGGATGCGGGCTAAGTCCGGAAGGTCACCCTCCGGAACGCCTCGGCCAGCGTCAGGCCGCTGAAATCCTCGTCGGGATATTCGTTCCCGGTAGCGGCGGCCTCTTTGGCCCGGGCGCGCACGAACCCTTCCAGCTCTTCCCTGGTGCGCTGGCGGGCCTGGGTGCGGTGCGCCATCACCGCGTCCATCTTGGAGTCGAAGTCTTTGGCTATGTCCACGAAGGTGTTGGGATTTTCCGATCCCCAGAACATGATCGCTGCGGTTTTGTGCGGCTCGATCCCTTCGTTGGCGAACAGCTCTCCGAAGTGCAGGTGGTCCCGAGCGTACGGGAATACCGCGTCCAGCGTCACCTGTCCGGCGATGCGATGGTCTCGGTGCCATTGCATGTTTCGGCGGTAGGGTTCGCTCGTAAGGACGACGTCCGGTTGGACAATGCGAATCTGGCGAACCAGGTCCCTGCGAAAGTCCGACGTGTCTTCCAGTTCGCCGTCGGGCCGGCCCAGCAACACCACGTTCTTGATGCCCAGGATGTCCGCGGCGGCCAGTTGCTCCCGGCTGCGGGTGGCGGCCAGTTCCATCGGATCGATCTCGG
Source organism: Dehalococcoidia bacterium (assembly GCA_965220505.1). Lineage (GTDB taxonomy): Bacteria > Chloroflexota > Dehalococcoidia > Lucifugimonadales > UBA3495 > Bin87. The sequence continues at coordinate 292,917 of CBDCQE010000001.1, forward strand.
GATCATCCGTGCCCTTGCTGCCATCGGTGCACAGCACGTAATGGACTTCAGAACCTCCGCGCACCCAGCGGGCTATGGTGCCGCCCGCCCACACCTCAGCGTCGTCAGGATGTGGAATGACCACCAGGGCGCGTTCGGGTGTGTAATCCATGGGCTGGTCCTCCTGGGATATGATCTTTGGAACGATGAACGAATTCTGCGGAAAATGCCCGGCAAGCGCATGGAGAAAACGCTAATCCTGGGTTTCCATAATCGTAGGGACCAAGTCCGGCGCCGGGCTTGGCCAAGAGGGCGGAGGCGCGGAAAGGACGTTGGTGTCACTGCCCCAGAGCCAGTGATAAGTCGGGGACAACGCCTCACTGCCGTTAATGACGACGCGGTCGGAAAAAACGGCTCCGGCCAGGATCCCGCCCGAGATGATGATGCGCATCGCCTCGTCCACCGTGATGTCCGTCGGCGTCACCTTGCTGGATGCCACAACTACCAGGTAGCCGGAAGAGGGAACGGGCGTGGTGGGGACGTAGATGGACAGGTACTCCTCCACGCCGTCCAGTTTGCCCAGGTTGGACGTGATCAGGCCGATGGACAGCACGCCCATGCGGGGAAACTCGATCAGCACCACCCCGCGGTATTGCTGTTCCTGGGTGTCAGACAGGAAATCTATGCCTACCCGCGTCGTGTTGTACACCGCGCCGATTACTGGAACCCGCCCGATCAGATCGTGGATCTGGTTGATCAAAAACTTTGCCACCGCCCAGCTGATGAGCAGTCCGACGATGTAGATCACCACCAGTACGGCGGCGACCCCCACCAAGTCGGTCCAGTCGAACCCGCCCGTCTTGGGAATGTTCAGCCAGCGTACGAACGGCTCCAGCAGCGAAGCCAGCACATCGTAGAAAAATTTGAAGATGAAATAGGTCACCAACACCGGCAGGAATACCAGCAGGCCGGCCACCATCCGTCTTTCTAGGTGGCGCAGCGCGGATGCGAACGGCCGCCGGCGGGGGCGCTGCGGGTTCCGCTCGCCGTAGCCCGGGTAATTGGGGAACCCGAATTCGTTAGGTGCCAGTCGGCTGCCACGTGGCTCCATCAGCGGACCGTGTCCTGATCCGCTCCGGCCGATCCCAGGCGTTCGTATAGAGCAAGCAGGCGGCCCGCCACCTGGTCCCAGCTCAACGTCTCCGCCCGGTTGCGGGCGGCCCGTCCCATGCTGTCCCGCAGGTCCTCGTTGGCCATGATCATTTCCAGCGACTGCGCGAAAGCTTCGGGGCAACGCCAGGATTTCAAGTACCCGGTCCGGCCGTGCTGGACGATTGTCGAAAGCCCACCTACGCGGGATGCGACCACCGGGGTCCCGCAGGCCATGCTCTCCAGCGCAGCCAGCCCGAAACTCTCGTAGAACGATGGGACCACGCACACGTCCGCTGCCGAGTAGTAAAGCGCCAGCTGGTCCTGTGGAACCCGGCCCACGAATTCCACCGCGTCTCCCAGTTGCAGGTCATCCGACAGTTGGTGCAGCCGTTCGATCTCACCGCTGCCCTCGGCGTCGGACCCCACCACCAGCACCTGGACTCCCTCTTCGGACTCCAGCGACGCAGCGGCATGGAGCAGCAGGTCGGCGCCCTTGAGTGGTTCGATGCGACCCACATACAGCATGACCTTGTGCCCGTTCAGACCCAGTTCACGGCGCGCGGCCGTCCGGCCAATGGGCCGAAAACGACTCAGATCGACGCCGCACGGTATCAACTCCACGCGGTTTCCGTCGGCCCCGTACAGCCGTACCATGGCGTCCCGTTCGTGAGGGCTGAACGCCACCACGCAGTCGGCCTCCGCGATGATCCGCTCCTCGGTTTCCTGCCGCACCGCCGGTTCTTGCTCCCCGGAACGTGACTGCAACTTGATGCGTGACAGCGTGTGGAAGGTCACAACCTGGGGCGTACCGGTCCCGGCGGCCACCTGCGAGCCGGCCTGGCCGCTCAACCAGTAGTGCGAATGGATCGCCAGGTATCGGACGTTGTGGCGCTGCCGGTATTCGCTCACTCCGGCCGCAAACTCATCCAGGTAGCTGGGCAGGTCCCCCAGCGGCGCGTCGGGAGGTCCGGCCGGTACGTGGACGTAGTTAACCCCGTCGTGGCCCGATTCACAGCCGTCGCACCGGTAATCGTGCTCGCGCGTGAACACGTCGACCATCACGCCCCGGTTCGCTATTGCCTTGGCAAGTTCGCGCACGTGCACGTTCATCCCTCCCGCCTTCCCTTGCCCCGGCGCGGCCAGCGGGCAGGTGTGGTAGGAGATCAGAGCGACCCGGGATGTACAGTCGGATATCAAGGGAAGACGCTCCTGCGGCGGTCGACACGCACAGACATGATAGGCGCGATCGCTATGGTTCGAATATTAGCGGTGAAGTGTTTCTGTTCCGTGTCGTTAGCCGCTGCTCCCGCCGAGCGTATCGGTGCGTTGGAGCGTTATGCGGTAAAGATGATGGTCCCGGCCGCCGAGCCGGTATTTGTAGGGTTCGTTGCCGCGCAGAAAGTCAAAGTATCGATAACCGCGTTCCAGCGCGTCGCGCAGGCACAGCGCATGCAGCAGCAGGCCGACGCTGTAGTAGCGGTAATCCGTGTCGTGTCCGCTGTTGTACAGCATCCGCACGCCGTCGTAATCCAGGCACAGCGAGGCGGCCACCGGTTTGTCGTCCATTTCCATCAAGAAGAGCCGCAGCACTCCCTCCTCCGCCGTTGTAGCGATGAGTTTGCGGAAAAAATCCTCACGGTCAGGAGTGAGAAACTCGGCTTTCGCCGGATCGCTGCTCCGCATTAGGTTCAGGAACGTGTCCGTCCGTTCGATGGCCTCGCCCGGATCCGAGACGCAGTACCAGCGCCAGTTCTCGTGGCCTTCCAGCCGGCGCAGCTTCCGGCGCAGTTCGTGCCGGTCCTTTTTGCTCAATCCGGCCAGGTAGTCATCCCAGGTGGGTGGCAGGTCAATGCGCGGCGCAACGTCCTCTTCGGCGATGTCAACCGCATATCCGCGCTCGCGCGCCAGATCGGGCAACATCGCCAGCGTTGGGGAATCTTCGCCTACGGAATAGAGGTCCAGTTGTTGCCCGCCGCCGGAGTCGATCTCATCCAGCAGGGCCGGGAAGAACGCTGGCTCCGTGCCGCGGGCGATGACGAAATCGTTGTAGTCGAAGGTGTCGCTGTTGCCAACGAAAGAAAAATTGTCGCCCCAGCGCGATAGCGACGCCAGGCCCGTCAGTTGCCCGGCGGCGTCGGTCAGGTAAAAGCCGGCCAGCGAGCGGCCGTTGTGGAAGGCGTCCCACCACAGTTCCTGCCACGTGGGCGTGATGTACAGGTTGTTGACCACCGACCGGCCGAGCAGTTCCTGCCATTGCTGGCGGACGTCTTCAAACGAAGTGATCGGGGTTGCTGGGGTTGCGGATGTCATGTCACGGCGCCGGCTGCACCCGGCTGTCCAAAAGGCTCAGCAGTTCGTTTGCGGAATACGATGGCGCGGATCCGTTGTCTCCGCCGGGCTGTCCGTGTCGTATCGCGGTCGTAACGACTCGATGGCCCGGTTTCTGGACTCCCCGCATCGACATGCACAGGTGCTCAGCCTCCACGCGACACGCCACGGCCAGCGGCCGCACCCGCGACATGACCGCGTCCGCGAGTTGGGCGGTGATCCGTTCCTGCACCTGCAGACGCCGGGTTGTGGCATCCAACGCCCGGGCAATTTTGCTTATCCCCGCTATATGTCGGTCGGGTACGTAGACCAGGCTGGCCCGCCCGAAAAAGGGCAGCAAATGGTGTTCGCACATCGAGTAGAAGGGCAGGTCTGTCACCAGGACCGGATCGTGGGTTACGCCATCGGAAAAGATCGCGTCGATCTCCGCCGCCGGATCCGTCCCCACTCCCGAAAACAACTCCGTGTACATTTCCGCGACGCGTTCCGGAGTTCGCCACAACCCTTCGCGCCCGCTGTCCTCGTCAATGTACTTGAGGATGGTACCCACCGCGACCTCAACGGCCGCCAGGTTCATTTTCGGTCCGGCGGCGGTCATCTGGCGGGCAGCGTCTCCATGATGGCGTTTTCGATGGCCTCCAGGTTGGGCTGTACCTCTACCGTGTCCGCCTGGGCGCTGCTCACCGCCATGTCCGGGTCCTTGAGGCCGCTGCCGGTGATGATGCACACCACCCGCTTCCCCGCCAGGTCCAGGCCATCGCGTTTCATCTTCAGCAGGCCGGCGACCGAGGCGGCGGAAGCCGGTTCGCCGAATATCCCCTCTCGCGACGCCAACAGCCGGTACGCCTCGAGGATCTCATCGTCGCTCACCGCGTCGATGACGCCTCCCGATTGGTCGCGCGCGCGCTCGGCAAACTTCCAACTCGCCGGGTTCCCGATGCGAATCGCCGACGCTATAGTCTGCGGGAACGGGACCGGCTCGCCGCGCACGATCGGCGCCGCACCCTCCGCCTGGAAACCCATCATCCTGGGCAGGACTTCGTTGCGCCCCAACTGGTGGTACTCGACAAACCCGCGCCAGTACGCCGTGATGTTGCCCGCGTTTCCCACCGGGATGAACAGGTAGTCCGGCGCGTCTTCCAGCACGTCGGATATCTCGAAAGCGGCGGTCTTCTGCCCCTCGATCCGGTGCTGGTTGACTGAGTTCACCAGCGTGATCGGGTTGGTCCTGGTGAACTCGCGGACCAATGCCAGCGCCGCGTCAAAGTTGCCATCCACCAGTAGGATCCGCGCGCCGTACGCCATCGCCTGCGCCAGCTTGCCCAGCGCCACTTCGCCCTTGGGGATCAGGACCCACGCGGCCAGGTTGCAATAGGCGGCGTAGGCTGCTGCCGACGCGCTGGTGTTGCCCGTGGAGGCGCACATCACTCCGACGCTGCGCTCTTCGAGGGCCTTGGCCATGGCTACCACCATGCCCCGGTCCTTGAAGGACCCGGTGGGATTGCAGCCCTCCAGCTTGAAGTACAGGTTGGGGCAACCGAGTTCGGGACCCAATTGGCGGGACCGGACCAGGGGCGTGTCCCCCTCACCCATCGAGAAGATAGGTGTCTCTTCGTTGACCGGGAGCAGGTCCCGGTACTGTTGTAATACGCCTACGCCCATGTTCTACCGGGTTTGGCAGGCTGGTGCCACGGTGTCGCCTGTTTTGCTATCGGTGGGCCGGGGTTCAGATTTCAGTCGCTTTACTGTTCAATACGGATCAGATTGTCGACGCTGACCACCACTCCCAGTTGCGCCACGGCCGCCAGTGCGGTCTGCACGTCGGCCTCTCGGGAGGGATACGTGGTGATCACCAGTTGGGCGGTGCCGCTGCCCGGGTCGGTATCCTTCTGGATCACGGTGGCGATGGAGATGTTGCCGTCGCCCAGCAGCCGCGCTATCTGGGCCAGCACCCCGGCCTGGTCGGCGCACGTCAGTCGCATGTAGTACGCGCTGGAAAGTTCGTCGATGGGCCGGATGGGATCGCCCGATGCTTGATCGCGTCCGTTGGAAACCGGCTGCAGCGCCGGCGCTCCGCCGCTGTCGATGAACCTCACCACGTTCAGGATGTCGCCCATCACCGCGCTGGTAGTCGCGTCGCGCCCGGCTCCCTGGCCGTGCAGGATAATCTGACCGCACAGGTCGCCGGTCACCTCAACGGCATTATACACGCCGTCAACTTTGGCCAGCAGGTGGTCTTCGGGCACCAGGGTGGGGTGAACCCGGGCCTGGATCGCGCCGCCCGGCTGCGCCTCGGCTATCGCCAGGGATTTTATGGCGTAACCCAGTTCGGCTGCGTAGCGGAAATCTTCCGGACACAGGCGGCCGATCCCCTCGGTATGGATCGCCCCGTGGGGTATCGATTGGTGAAATGCCAGGCTCCCCAGCACGGACAGCTTGTACGCGGCGTCAATGCCTTCGACATCGTTGGTGGGATCGGCCTCCGCGTAGCCCCGACTCTGGGCCTCGGCCAGGGCATCGGTAAACGGGGTCTGGCTGCGCGCCATCCGCGTGAGGATGTAGTTGGTAGTCCCGTTGATGATCGAACGAATCGAGCGGATGTCGTTGGCCAGCAGCTGTGACATCAAGCAGCCGACGATGGGTATTCCACCGCCGGCGGATGCCTCGAACAGCAGATTGACGCCCTGGGACTGCGCCAGCGCCAGGAGCGATGCGCCGCGCCGGGCTATCACTTCCTTGTTGGCGGTGACCACATGCTTGCCGCCGGCCAGGGCCCGCTCCAGGTAGTCGCCCGCCGGCGTGTCGCCCCCCATCACCTCGACCACCACGTGGATGTCGGGATCGGTGAGGATGTCTTCCGGATTCGTCGTCAGCACACCCGGCGGCGGGGACGGCTCCCGGGTCTTGGTCGCGTCGCGCACCAGGGCCCGCCGCAGTCGCACCGTGCGCCCCGTCTTCCTCCGGATCTCATCCGCGTTGTCTGATAAAGCCGCAGCAACACCGCCCCCGACGGTCCCAAGACCCATCAGGCCGATGTTGATTGATTCCGTGTTAGCGGGCATCTGATAGTGCTGCGGTGGAGTTGATGCGACGTTTCGCCGTCAATCGTCAGGGCTTCGGAACCTGGCCGGAGCGTCCGGTGTTTGTCGCGAACCTTACTGCTGGGGCTGCGGAGTGACCCGCGGCGCGGTCAGCCGAACCTGGTCGGTGACCCACGCGTAACGATTGCTGTCGAAGTTGATCTTTACCCAGCCCTCCTCAGAGCCGCGGGCCAACTGGTCGTCTTTCCATTCCTCGACGCGCGCGCTGGCCATCTGGAAAAGCATCTGCGCCGCGACCTCGCGTGTCTCCGGGCCGGCAATCGCCTGGATGATGAAGATCGTTTCGTCATCGTATATTGGCGTCGATATTTCCCCGGGTTCCAGCGTGGGCGGTTTGCGCGTTTCGGTACCATCCTCGGCCACTTCTGTCTCGCCGAACAGGTAGCGGTCAAACTCCGGAAACGCTCCTTCGGGCACCCATCCAATGTACCCGTCGGAGCCGGAAATCTCCCTGGACACCGATCCGAAATCCTGGCCCAGGACCAGGCGTTCGCGTACCGCTTCCGGCGAGGCCGAGGAGTTCAGTCCCATCGCGATGGCTTGGAGTTCAATCTGCGGCGCCTCTTCCGGCAGGGAGCCCAGCATGATGGCGAACAGCGTGCTCTGATGCAGTCGCTCCTCCATGATCCGGCGGTAGGCGCCGTCGGTGAGGTTCACCTGGGTCAGGAAGTTCTTATAGATGTTGTCGAACTCTGCGTCCAGCTGCGCTTCCAATTGCGGGTCGCCGGCTTCTTGGCCGGGTTCCGGCTCGGGGCGGAACTGGTCCCGGATTGCCTCGTCAATCTGTGCCTCGGTGACGTCGATGCCCAGCCCGGGCGCGGCCTGGCGCAGTATCTCGGCGTGCAGCAGGTCGGTCAGCAGCTGGAATGGAATCCGGCTGAAATCCACCTGCCCGCCCTGGTAGCGGTTGATGCCCTGCAGCACCCGGATCCGTTCCACCAGGTCGCCCATGGTGAAGCGAACCCCGCGTACCTCGCCGGCCATCACCCGCGGCGGCAGAATGAACTGTTGATACACCCCGGCCAGCACCACGCCAACGATCACCAAGATTAGGACAGCCCCGACGATGATCGCGATCCGTTGTCGGCGGGATTCCAGCCGGCGGCGTGAGCGTGCCGCCTGGACGGCTTCGGCGCTGGTCGCGCCCTGCCGACGACTGCGGCCGGCGGCGCTTCTGGTGGGACGGCGCCTGGCCGGCTGCTCCGGGGCCTCCTCTGCCTCTGCGGCGCTGCGTTTCCAGGGCAGCGAAAGGTTCAGCATTTGGGGTGGGCCGATCAGCGACCCGAACGCATGCCGACGTTGATGCTGTGTTCGGGCGCGTAAGGCAGCAGGGCGAGGTAGCGGGCCCGCTTGATCGCCTGGGCCAGCAGCCGCTGGTTCTTCGCCGAGGTGCCGGTCTTGCGGGTGGGTTCGATTTTCCCCTGCTCGGAGATGTACCGCCGCAGGCGGTCCACGTCCTTGTAGTCGGGCGTGACCCCCTCAACCGTGAAGGCGCACACTCTCCGACGCGGTCCGTACCGTCGCCCCCCGCGACCTCCGCCGCGTGGCCCGCCTCTTCCCGGAGGTCGGCCTCCCGGACCGCCTGGCCGGCCGCCCGGACCACCGGGAGGGCCGCCGCCCGGCCGTCCACCCGGTCCACCGGGAGGGCCGCCACCCGGCCCGCCAGCAGGAGGACCACCGGCGGCAGGAGGCCCGCCGGCCGGGGCGGAAGGCGCCGCGCTGGGGGGCGGAGTTGCAGGTGCGGGTTGTGGCGTAGTCATTGCTGGAGGTTCCTCCGGATTGCTGGGGTTCAAATCCTGTGGTTCAGAAGGGAAGGTCGTCTACGTCCATCGGATCACCGGCTCCGCTGGCTCCGGAGCCCGCGCCGCGCCGGTCATCGTAGCCACCACGCCGGTCGTCATACCCGCCGCGCTGGTCGCCGTAGCCGCCGCTGTCGCCGTAACTGCGATCAGATTGTCCGCCGTATCCGCCATACCCTCCGTCGTCCATCTGGTCTCCGCGGCGTCCCAAGAATTGAACGTCGGTGACGAACACGTTGAGCGAAAATCCCGGCGTGCCGTCGCGGCGATCATACTGGCGCGTGCTCAATCTACCTTCGACGTAAACTTGCTGCCCGCGTGAAAGGTATTGATTGCACACGTCCGCAAGACGACCGGAGGCAGTGCAATTGAACCATTCGGTTTCTTCGCGCTGTTCGCCATTCACGGTATAGCGCCGATTCGTTGCCACGCTAAACGACGTCAGGGGATTGCCGGACGGTGAATACCGCATTTCCGGATCCCGTCCAAGGTTGCCTATGATAATGATCTTGTTCACGGCAACTTACGCCTCTGCGTTGCCATCGGTTTCTGCCGGTGGCTGGGGTGCGGCTGCCGGCTCGGCGCTGGCGGCAGGTTCGGGAGCCGCGGCCGGCTCAGGAGTCGCTACGACCTCAGCGCTGAGGTTCTCCGCCGCCGGGGCGGGCGCCGGGTCGGCAGATGCCGGCGTGGCCGCTGGTCCGCCTGGAGGCGGCGCTCCCTCCGCCGGCGGAGCCGCCGGCGCGCCAGCTCCAGGCGGAGGTCCGCCTTGACGGCGGTCGGAGAAACCGCCGGGCGCTTCCGGTATCGGACCGCCGCCGTCCTGGCGCCGGCCCCGTCCCGGCGGGATATACCGCGATGGGGCGGTGAGCGGCCCTGGTGGCGGTTTGTCGGGCAACGGACCTTCGCAATTGAGGATCAGCGATCGCAGCACCTGCTCGTCCAGCCGCAGGTAGTTTTCCAATTCCCGGTTGAAGGAATTGTCCACCGTGAAGGTGCTCAGATAGTACGAGCCTTCCAGGAAATTGTAGTTCCCTTTGCGGATCGGGTAGGCCAACCGGCGGGTGCCCCAGATCTGTTCGGCCGTGATTTCGCCTTCGCGGTTGACGATGAACGACTTGATGTCGTCCCATTTGGCCGATGCTTCGTCCTGATTCAGCATCGGGCTGAGAATGGTTACCAGTTCGTAATGACGCAAGTTCGAATCTCCTGAATTGGTGAAAGCGCAACCGAGATTATAGCATTCGGCTCCTTGAGTGTCAGCACGAACGCCGCACCAAAACCCCGGAAACCCGTCCGCGCCACCCTTCGCTTATATCGGTGGGGTCCATGCCGATGCGCCGGGCCCCGGTCGCCGCTTCACGCCAAGCGCAGCGTCAGTAGTCGAAGTACACTGCGCTGACCATACCGTGCAACTGCCGGCTCAAGTCCGCGATCAGGATCAGCAGACTCGGTTTGTCGTCGGAGTCCGGCCACTCGTACCGCACCAGCGACCGGAGCCGCCCGGCCATCCGATTCGCCGCCTCGGTGGATGCCCCGTCCGGTCCCGTGCCCACGGCGCCCAGTTCGCCCGACACGGTTGCCAGCGCGCGCCGCATCGAGTTGGGCAGCATCGGGTCGGTGACCAACAGGTCGAGCACCTGCTCTGGCCGTATCTCCACGCCGCAGGTGCGCATGTACGCCTCCTGGGCATGGAACACTCGGAGCAGCGTGGTCCAGTCCGACTCGGTGTGTTCCCGGGATTGTTTTTCTTCTTCCAGTTGCGCCAAAAGCAGTCCGCTGGCCAGCTGGGCGCGTTCGATGAACCTGCCCAACTGCATGAAATGCCACCCCTCGTCGCGGTACATCGTCGCCCCCGCCACCCCGATGAAGGTCTCGATGTCCTCGGCCGTTTCCGTGTAGAACCCCTCCGGCGATGCCAGCCAGATATCCAGCATCCTGATCCGTTGCAGCTTCAGGTAGGTGAGGTTCAGCGACCGCCACATCTCCGCGCTGATGCAGTGTCGCATCTGTCGCGCGTTCTCCCGACCCAACGCGAAGCAACTCCACAACGAGCTCGGATTGGCGCGCTCGAAGGTGAGGTCGTCGGCCAGGGTGAACGAATCCGCCAGGGTGTACTCGTCGCTGATCCGCCGCTGCGTCTGCGCCTGCCGCGATTGCGCCTGCGTCTGCTGGAACTGTGGCGCGGCCCCTTCTTGCGACGGTTCCAGTTCCAGTCCGCCCCCCGGCGGTTCGCGGTCCAGGCTGCGGTAGATGCGACGCCAGCCCGAGTAGATTTCCCCGGTGGGGCGGTCGACCAGGGCCTCGGCCTGCAACCGCAGCATCCGGCTGAGATGGTCCGCCCGTTCCAGGTACCGGCCCATCCAATACAAACCTTGCGCGCTTCGAGATAGCATCCCGGTTACCCTTCCAATACCCAGACGTCCTTGCCGCCACCGCCCTGGCTGGAATTGACCACCAGGCTGCCCCGTCTCAGCGCGACCCGGCAGAAGGCTCCAGGGACGATGCGCGTGGTCGTGCCATGCAGAATGAACGGCCGCAGGTCGACGTGGCGAGGCTCGAAGTTGCCGTCGATCAGGCACGGGGAACGCGACAGCGCCAGCGTGGGCTGGGCGATGAAGTCCGCCGGGTTGGCACGAACCTGCTCCGCGTATTCCGTCCGCTCTGCCGGAGTAGCGTGCGGGCCCACCAGCATGCCGTACCCGCCCGATTCGCCAACCTTTTTCACCACCAGCTTGTCCAGGTTGTCCAGCGTGTACTCCAATTCTTGAGGCCGGCGGCAGAGGTAGGTCTCCACGTTCTGCAGCAGCGGTTCCTCGCCCAGGTAGTAACGGATCAGGTCGGGCACGTACGCGTAGACGCTCTTGTCGTCGGCGACCCCCGTTCCGGGCGCGTTGGCCAGCGCTACGTTGCCCTGAAGGTAAGCGTCCATCAGACCCGGCACTCCCAGGACCGAGTCCGGCCTAAAGACCGTTGGGTCAATGAAATCGTCATCGACTCGTCGGTAAATCACGTCGACTCGCCGCAGTCCCGTCGTCGTTCTCATGCAGACGAAGCCGTCGTCGACCACCAGGTCGCGCCCCTCAACCAGTTCCGCGCCCAGCTCACCGGCCAGGAACATGTGCTCGTAGAACGCGGAGTTGTACACCCCCGGTGTCAGCAGGGCGATGGTCGGATTGGTTTGCCCCCCGGGCGCCAGTTCCCGCAGCGTGTCCAGCAGCAGCCGGCCGTAGTTCTCTACCTCCAGCACCCGAGACGCGCGATACAGCCGGCGCAGGCTCGCCTTCACCGCCTTCCGGTTGGCGATCATGTAGGACACCCCCGAGGGCACCCGCAGGTTGTCCTCCAGCACCCGGAAGCCGTCGTTGGTGCGCACCACGTCGGTGCCGCAAATCGCCACCCATGTGCCCTGCGGCGGAGTGAAGCCCCGCATCTCCAGCCGGTATTGCGGGCATCCCCGGACCATGTCCTCCGGTATGACGCCGTCCCTGGTCACCCGCGACTCGCCGTACACGTCCTGCAAAAACAGGTTCAGCGCCTTCAGACGCTGGGTCAGGCCAGACTCCAGTTCGCGCCATTCCGCTTCGGCCAGCAGCCGCGGTACACAGTCGATGGGAATGATCCGCTCGTCCGCCTCATCGTCTCCATAGACCGTGAAGGTGATTCCTTCGTTGGAGAACGACCGGGTGACCCGTTCCTGGATGGCGCTTAGCTCCTCACTGGACAGGTCGGTGAGGGTTTGCTGCAATCCCTTCCAGTCGTCCCGCGTCCTGCCGTCGGCGTGAAACATCTCGTCAAAGATGTCCCCGTCGATGCTGTAATTCCCGAACCGGTCTGCCGTAGTCACGTGGCTGCCTCTCGCTTTTCTGCTAACCGCACAGCGCTGGCCGAACGGCGCTCATGCCGCCGCCAGCGCCGGTATCACGTGGTTTCCAAAGGCCTGCACTTCGGCTTCCGGCGGGGCAAAGGTCAGGCACGGCATCAGGTACAGCTGTTTAACCCCGTGTTTTGCCATCTCTTGGATTCTCGCGGTGCAGTATTCCGGAGTTCCGATCAGTCCCAGGGCGTCGCAAAGCTGACCGTTGACCTCGTCGTCCACGAACCGGGTCAGTTCGATGGCTTCTTCCCAGTTTGGCGCATGGCCCAGGTCTGGATAAACGTCGCGCACCGCCTGCGGTACCTCGTAGTCCGGGATGTCCAGCCCGGAGTAGGGCAACCAGTTGGGCCCACCCCAGAGCAGCGCCCAATGTACCGCCACCGGGCGCGCCAGGCGACGGGCCTCTTCGGTGGAATCGGACACGCACGTGCGCACCGCGAACATCACGTCCAGATCGTCCAGAGTCCGGCCGCTGCGTTTCGCCCCGGCTTCCAGGTGCTCCATGGCTCGCCCGATGATGCCCGGCGTGTACCCCACCAACACCAGCGCGCCGTCGGCCACCTCGCCCGCCAGTTCCAGCGAGCGCGGACCCGACGCCGCCATCAGGACGGGCACCCCGTGGCCGCCGTCGCTGCCCGCGAAGTCCAGGCGATTGGTCATGCCGTCGTATTCCACCGATTCCCCGGCCAGTAGCGCCTTCACCTCCATGATGCAGCGCCGCATCTGCCGCAGGGTGGCCGGCCGCCGGCCGATGGTGCTCGCGGAAGTGTACCCGGTCCCAATGATGAACTTGGTCCTGCCGGGTGCAATTTCCGCAACCGTCTGCGCCGCTCCCGCCAGCACCGACGGGATACGCCCAAAGGGGTTCGTTACCGCCGGGAACAACCCCAGCTTGCTGGTGGCGTTGGCCGCCATGCCCATGGTCACGAAGGTGTCGCGGCAAATCATCTGGCTGTCCAGGATCCCCGCTCCGTCAAAGCCTGCGTCCTCGATTTGTCGGATCATGCGTAGCAGTTCCGGCATCGGCGATGTGCCGGGCACGCGCATCGAAATCTTGATGGACTCGGCCATACGGGTTCCCTCCGTCCTGAATGGGATCGCTCAACTCGGTCGCGGTAGTATAGCAGCGCGCCCAACGCGCATCGCAAAGCGTATCCGTCGCATCGCCGGGCAATCGCAATGTTGCCACCGCAAGCGCCACGCGGTTAAACTGCCGTCACCAGCTCAGGGGAGGATTTGTTGAATGGTCGCCGTCCGATACGCATTGGAAGATTTCGTGAACGATATGCAGGATCTTCTGGCTTCCCAGCCAACCAACGAGAAGATCTTCGATAAAGGCTCGGACTGCCTGTCGCGCCTTATCGCCAACCCAGACGCCATCCCCGAACGCTTCCGCCGGCCCGTTGGCGCGGGAAGCCGCTCAAATCACGGTTCGTGGCTGCTCCATCATAGCCCCGACAGCGGTCTCCTGGTGACGGCCGTCGTGTGGGGCCCCGGCGACCACGCCGCTCCGCACGATCATCGCACCTGGGGCATGATCGGCGTGATGGACAACGCCCTCACCGAGACCCGCTTCCGGCGCGTCGACGACCGGCAGCGCGAAGACTGGGCCCAGTTGGAACGGGACCGTTCCGCCGTGGTCAAGCCGGGGGAAATCAGCCTGCTGATCCCGGAGGTTGACGAAATCCACCAGATGGACAACTTCACCGACCGGCCCACCGTCGAGATCCACGTCTATGGCCAGGACCTCCGTGGCCTCGAGCGCGTCCGCTACAACCTGGAAACCGGCGCTATCCGGCAGATGATGACGGAGAAGTACGATAATTGCTGACACCAGTCGTTGCGGGGCGCGCGAGGGCGCGCCCTGCGTGTATAATTGGCACATAGCATGTCGATATCACCGGCCCGACAAACTGTCCGCCGGTCCCATCATACCGATACACTGCCGTTTCCTGACTGCTTGCGGCGCATGAATAGGATGCGCACGAGTAGAAATAACTCGCGCCCGGTGCCCGCTTTATCGTGGTCGCCGTTCGATCAACCCCAATGTGGATTACATGGACCTGGATCACGGAGATGCGCTGATGGCTAAGTCGTTCAACTCGCAACAGCTCGCCGGGCTGTTCAACGACACTTCCCCCTTTGCCCTGATTGACGTACGCGAGCCCGGTGAGTTCAACTCCAGCCACATCCCGGGAAGCAGCCTGATCCCCCGGCGCAGGTTGGAGTTCGACCTCCACGACGCCGTTCCCCACGCCGGCACGTTGATAGTGCTCTGTGACGACGATGGACGCCGGGTTTCCCAGGCGGTGGCAACAGTCGAGGCCATGGGATTTTCCAACGTCGCTTGGCTGGACGGCGGCATCAATCGCTGGGTGAGTTTGGACTATCCAACCGAATGGGGCGTCAACGTCCCCAGCAAGGACTTCGGCGAAAAGGTCGAGGTCGTCCACCACGTGCCGGAAATCGATGCCATCGAACTGCGCTCACGCATGGATCGCGGCGACAAAATGGTGATCCTCGACACGCGAACGCCCGAGGAATACCGCCGCTTTTGCATCCCCGGCGGGCGCAGCGTGCCCGGTGGCGAGTTGGCCCTCCGCATCACCGACATTACGGCGGACTTGGACCCAGATACCACCGTGGTGGTGAACTGCGCCGGACGAACGCGCAGCATCATCGGGACCCGGGTTCTGCAACGCATGGGCCTGGACCGTGAGGTCGTCGGCCTCAAGAACGGCACCTCCGGCTGGGTGCTGGCCGGCTACGACCTGGAGTCCGGCGCAGATCGGGACCGCCTCCCCAACGTTTCCGAGGAAGGTCGCGCCGCCGCGGAAGCCTACGCCGACCGTTGCGCCGCCGAAGACGGTGTCCGCTTCCTGGACGTCGCCGGCCTCGACGCCATGGCCGACCGCAGCGTTACCGAAAGCATCTATTTCATCGACGTCCGCACTTCCGAGGAATACGACCTGGGCCGTATCCCCGGGTTCCGCTGGTTCCCCGGAGGACAGTGCGTCCAGCGCAGCGACGACGTCGCCGTGGTGAAGAACGCTCCCATAGTGTTCTGTTGCGATGGCAGAGCGCGCGCCGCCCTGACCGCCTCCTGGTACCGCCAGCTCGGACACGAAGAGGTCTACGCCGTTGATGGCGGCACGCAGGCGTGGTTGGCCAACCACCGCCCCCTGGAATCGGGCATGAGCATCGCCGCCTTGAACGACGGTTCCATCGCCGGTGAAACGGAGTCCGAACTGTTGGTGGAAGCTCGGCGCACGGTGCCCACCGTTTCGGCCAAGGCCCTCGACCAAAACCGGCCCGACGTGATCATCTTCGTCGACACCAGTCAGGACTTCGCCCGCGCTCATGTTCCCGGTTCCCGTTGGGTCCCGCGCGGGTGGTTGGAATGGCAGATCACTGACCACGTCCGCTCCAATGACGTCAGCATCGTCGTTACCTGTGTCGATGGGCGCCAGTCCCTGCTGGCGGCGGCGACGCTCCGCCAGATCGGCTATCCCAACACCAGGGCCCTGGCCGGCGGACTCACCTCGTGGCTGGCGGCCCGGCTGCCCGTGGAGGAAGGATTGAGCGGCGTTACGCGCACGCCGTCAGACATTGTATTCAGCGGCCCGGATCGCACCTACGCCGACATGCAGAACTACCTGCGCTGGGAGACCGCGCTGGGCGAGAAATACGCTCCGAGTGCATGAGGCCCCTTGCGTTCAACGGAGGCAGCGTTATGGCCACGCAAGCGCCAAACCCAACCGTAGTTGGCTCGGCGACGGATAACGCGGACGACCTTCCCCCGTTCCCCCTGGTTGGTCCGCTGCGTTTGCAGTTGGCCGCGCTGGGAGTCGATGGCAGTACCCCGGATTTCGGCGAAAGGTTATGCCTGCTCTCGCGGGATAATGAATGTTATGAGTTTGAATACTCGGCAAAAGGGGAGTTGATCATATTGCCTCCGGTCGGCGCAGAAGGCAGCCATGGCGAGCAGGGGATCAATTACGCTCTGTACAGCTGGGGATTGGAGAATACGGGGCGTACCTACCCGCAAACCTCATTGTTCCGCCTACCCAGCGGAGCACAGTTCATGCCTGATGCCGCCTGGATCTCCCAGGAACGATTCGAAAACCTCACCGCCCAGGAACAGCGCGGCTCCATTAATGGAGCGCCCGATTTTGTGATTGAGCTGCATTCACGCTCCGACAGCCTGAGGGCCGGCCTTGCCAAAATGCAGGAATGGATGGATGCCGGCGCGAGGATGGGCTGGTACATCCAGCCATACCAGCGTCGGGTCTATGTGTACCGTGCCGGCCGGGACGTTGAAATACTGGAAAACCCGGAAACGCTGTCCGGTGAAGATGTGGCGCCCGGCTTCGTGCTGGAGGTGCGGCGGCTGGTTTTTGACCGCTACGATTAGCCGTCCCCATCGGTTGCCACCAGGTCGCTTTCTTCCGGGTTCGGTTCGATCCGCAACGTCTGCACGATCCGGTTATACGTCGGTTCCGACTCGTGGGTTTGGCCCACGTGTCTGGTCGCCGCATCCTCGGCGCGCCGCCGGTCGTCGAATATGTCGTACCAGTCGCACTCGGCGCAGTCCACTCGCCACTCGGTTCGTCCCGTGGGGACCTGCTCCGTAATCTCGACGATGATATGCAGCGTGGTCACTGGAGCCTCCTGGCGTCCCTGCGGGGTGGGCCTACGCGCGATTGTTCATGCGGCTGACCCCGGTGTCAAATCCTCGCGCGCACCCAACTAATGCAGAGGAGGAACAATTCGCATGGATGCACAGGATGAACGGGATGGTGTGAGTTGGATGATGGGCACCAGTCCGCCTTCGGGAACCATCTCATCGCCGTAAGATGAATGCCCCTTTTCCGTCGCCTTGCGGCCATTGGGGCGCCTCTGCTACTCGCTTCGATCCTGAACCGCCATAGCGCAGCGCATCAATCCAATCCTGTTCATCTTGTGCATCCATGCAAATTGTTTCGCCCGCCACAAACCGGGCTCGCGCGTGTCCGTCCCACACTTGTCGCCGCGCCGCCGGCATGGGAAACTGGCGCATCGCCGGCTTGGGCCCGGCCATCCAACCCTGGAGATGCACATCGAATGACTACCCAGCAGAACGCACCGGAAAACCAGGCCAACGACGCGGCTCGGCCCGACTTTTTGCAAATGGACGGCGCACAGTCTGCGGACGGCGACGACAAAACGGATTCCTGGTACGGTTGGCCTCACAAGAAGGTCGAACCCATTACTCTGCCTCGGCCTGATGGCAAGACCGAGCGCGTTCGCACGCCGGTCATGGACCTTGAGGGCCTCATCACGCCCACCGAATTGCACTATGTCGTCCAGCATTTCGGTGTACCCGACACGGTGGCCGTCCGCGACTGGTCTCTGTCCGTCGACGGTGAGGTTAAGAAACCCCTGCGCCTGACCTACGACGACGTGCGCCGTTTCCCGTCCCGCTCGGTTCGCACCGTGATGGAATGCTCCGGCAGCGACGCCACCTACTTCGAGTACTTCAAGGGCGAGGGCCCACGCCCGTCCCGCACCCAGGAGCGCATGATCCTGTCCGGCAGCGAGTGGACCGGCGTGCCCCTGGCCGCCGTCCTCAACGAGGCCGGCCTGACCGGCCGCGCCACCCACATCCGCGCCGAGGGTTGGGACGAGGGCGTGCCCGCCACCGCCGAAGAAGGTACCGAGCCGTTCTTCTACGACAAGGGCCTTCCCCTCCAGAAAGCGCTCCATCCCGACACCATTCTCGCCTACGCGCAGAACGGTCAGGTGCTTGAGCACTTGCATGGCGCACCCATCCGCCTTCTCGTGCCTGGCTGGTCTGGCAACTGGTCGGTGAAGTGGCTGCGCCGCCTGGAAGTCCTGGATCACGAACCCGACTGCTGGTACCACTACAACTTCTACTACTACGGCGACTCTCCCGACGATCCCAACAAGGAATTGATCACCACCATCGGCGTCAAGTCCCTGGTTTCTCAGCCCAACGACGACACTTCCACCCTGCCCGCGGGCCAGCACGTCGTGCGTGGATACGCCTGGAGCGGCGGCGGCGCCATCACGCAGGTGGATGTCAGCGTCGACTCCGGGAAGTCCTGGCAGCCCGCGCGCCTGGAGGAACCTGCGGAGCGCTGGATGTGGCGACGCTGGTCATGGGTCTGGGACGCTGCGCCCGGTCAGTACACGGTCATGTCCCGTGCTACCGACAGCGTGGGCAACGTCCAGTCCCACGAACCGCGCTACAACAACATGCGCAAGAACTTCAGCGCCATTGTCGGCTACGATATAACGGTGGAGTAATCGCCATGACAACCGCTGCACAAACTCCCGACGTCGCTGTTCCGGTGGATAGCGGCGACACTATCCCGCTGCCCTTGGTAGGGCAGTTGCGGCTGAACCTGTCGGCGTTGGTAGCGCTTCCGAGTGCGCCACAGTTGGGGGAATTGCTGTGCCGGTTGTCGCGGGACAACGAGCCGTATGACTTCGAATACTCGGCTGACGGGGAGTTGGTCGTTTTGCCGCCCCTGGGTTGGTACGACGGGGCCTTTGTGTCAGGGATTAATGCCAGCTTATGGGCGTGGCAGCTCGACAACTACGGCGCCAGTTTTTCCCAAACGGTGATGTACTATCTGCCCAACGGGGCGCATCTGATGCCCACCGCTTCGTGGATTGCCCAGGAACGCTACGATGCTCTTCGCGCCGGAGAATATACCAGCACCATTCCCGGCGCCCCGGACTTTGTGGTGGAAGTCCGTTCCCGTACTCACAGCGTGGCAGACGGCCTGGCCGCTATGGAAGAATGGATGGCCGGCGGGGCCAGGCTGGGTTGGTATATTGACCCCTACAGCCGGCGCGTTTACATCTACCGGGCCGGCCGGGAAGTTGAGGTTCTGGACAACCCTCAGACGCTATCCGGCGAGGATCTGCTGCCCGGATTCGCATTTGACGTAACCCGACTGCTCTTTGACTGCCATGGCGTATAGCTATGGAATCCGAACGGGAACGCAGGATGCAGTTATGGTAACCGCCCAACCCAAACCTCCCTTCGTCATCGCCGGCCCGGAGGACAGCAATGACTTCACGGCGCTGACGCTGGCAGGCCAACTCCGCCTGAACCTGTCGGCCCTGGGAATCGACCCCAACGCGCCCGATTTCGGCAAGCGTCTGTGTCGGCTGGCCACGGACAACGAACCTTACGGCTTTGAAATTTCCGCAAAAGGAGAGCTGGTAGTAATGCCGCCACCGGGTCCGGACGGCAACCTTGACGAACGCGATGTCAACGATTCGCTGTCCGATTGGAGGCGCAACAACACCGGCGAGAACTTTACCCAAACCGCCCTGTTCCGGCTGCAAGGGGTGGGACGCCGGATGCCCGACGCCGCCTGGATCACCCAGGAACGCTACGACAACCTTACTCCGCACGAGCGCAACGTTGAGATTATCGGCGCGCCCGACTTTGTGGTTGAGGTCCGCTCCCGCACCGACTACCTTGCTGACGGCCTCGCCAAGATGCAGGAGTGGATGGAGGGCGGCGCCCGTCTGGGCTGGTATATTGACCCTTACGAAACCCGGGCTTACGTATTTCGCCCGGGCCAGCCCGTTGAAATCCTGGACAACCCGGAAAGTCTTTCCGGCGAGGACGTGCTGCCCGGCTTCGTGTTCGAGGTGAGGCGTCTCATATTCGCCCGCCACGACCGGCTGTCCGGCGACGGAGACTAGAAGAATGACGACCATTGCATCCATCCTGGAACTGGCTCCCGTCGTGGCGGCGGAGTGGGCCGAAGAGCGGGCCGATCGCCAGCAGCGCACCAAGGCCGACCCGGCGGATTACGCGCGCCTGGCCCAGATCGGCGTGCCCCTGATGGCGGTGCCCACGGATCTGGGCGGCACCTGGGAGAGCATCGAGCAGTCGGCCCGGCCCATCTGCTCCATGCTCCGCAAGTTGGCCGTCGGCGATCCGTCCATCACCTTGGCCAGCGCCATGCACCACCTGGTGCTGGCATCCTGGCGGCTGCCCACCGTCCCCGAACCCTTCACTGCCGGGTGGATCAAGCAACGCAACGCGGTGTTCGACAGCGTCCACAGTGGCTGCTGGTGGGGCACCATTGTCAGCGAACCCGGCTCCGGCGGCGACACCTCCCGCACCGCCTCGGTTTGCGAGCCCGACGGCGAAAGCGACTTCGGCTATCGCATCTCCGGTCAGAAGCACTTTGGCAGCGGCTCCGGCCTCACGTCGTTCATGACCACCCGGGCCCTGGCCGCCGGCGAAACCGTTCCCGACTTGTTCTTCATGGAGGTCCGCAACCACCCGTGGGATGGCACCACCGGGCTCAAACTCACCGCCGAGTGGCGCGGCCACGGCATGAAGTCCACCAACAGCCACGCCTTCCAATTCTCCGACTTTCCAGCCACCCGCGTAGCCTGGCCCAACCACCAGGCCGAGTTGATGGGCGCTAACGGCGGATTGGGCGCCGCAGCGTTTACCTCGGTGATCGTCGGCGTCGTCGACGCGGCGATGGATCACGTGCGCCCCCGCATCAAGAACGGCATGGCGTCCGACCCCGGCCTGCGCGCGTTTCAGCAGGTGGAATGGGCCCACGCCGAACAGGAGGCCTGGCTCATCGGCCAGGCGTGGGAGGGCGCGATACGCTGCCTGGAGACCAACACCGGCCGCCGTGAGCTCCTCCTGGCGAAAGAGAGCGTGGCCCGCCTCGCCGAGGACTGCCTGGGCCGCCTCTGCAAGCTCTCCGGTGGCAGCGCGTACACCCGTTACTCACCGCTGTCCGTCTGGTACGATGACGTGCGTGCCCTGGGCTACCTCCGCCCGCCGTGGGCGCTGGCCTGGGATCAGGTTTTCCAGCAGAGCCTCGCCGAATAGCCCAGCAAACGGCGCCGTCATCATTCAGAGTTGCGGGGAAGGTGTCATTGCGAGCGAAGCGTGGCAATCTCGTCGGCGCAAGGGAGTCTTCCCGAACCGGCGTTGCTACGGTGGTGTCTAGATTGCTACGGAGCAAGCGTCTCGCAGCGACAATCTCGTCAACTCTGAACAGGTACGCGGCAACCCCGCGATTGGCGCGCGGGCGGTGGCGGGAGTAAAATAGCCCCTTATGGTTGGGTACGCCAGGCGCAACTTCGCCCTATTGACCTCCGTCGGCGCGATGGTGGTGACCATCATGTTGATCATCTTCTTCGGCGCGTGGGCCGTTGCGGCATCCGGCGACTCGGATCTTTCCAGCCTCGCCAACACTGCCACTGCCGGTTTTGCCGGTACCTCTTACCAATCCGCGTCGGTTCCGGGCGCCGCCGACCCCGACACGGTTCCCCGTTTGGCCTCGGCCAGTCCCGCCTCCGAAACCTGGTGGGGCAAAGCCCTGCTCGGCGCCTGCCCCCTGCACTGACCGGAAGGTATCCCCTCCTTACAGGAGTCTCCTCTGAATGGCCACACCTTACAGCGTTCGCCGGTCCGACGGCGGGTTTCACTACGCCTGGATAATCATCGCGATCCTTGCGGTGGTCCAGATCTTCGGCCAGTCCATCTCGATGTCGGCCGGCATCATGGTTCCCGAACTGCGCAAGCCACTGGAAGAAGGCGGCCTCTTTGGATGGTCTCCCGCGATCATCGGCTTCGCGTTGGCCGGCTACTACCTGGTGGGCTCGCTCACCTCGCCGTTCAGCGGACGGTTCGGAGACATTCTCGGAGCCCGAAAACTCCTGATGGCGGGCGGGATCCTGTTCGGGGCGAGCATGGTCCTGATCGGGTTCATCACCCAGGTCTGGCAGTTCTTCATCGTGTACAGCGTCATGCTGGCGCTCACTTCTTCAATTGCGATGGTCCCGTTGATGGCCGCCGTCAACCCCTGGTTCAAGCGGCGTCTCGGACTGGGCATCGGGCTGATGTGGGCGGCCGGCGGCGTTGGCGCTGCCGCCCTGGCTCCCGTGTATTCGCTGTTGCTGGTCAATTTCGGGTGGACTGCCACATTCGTGGTGATCGGCCTCGTCGGCGGTGGCTTGACCCTGGGCCTGATGCCGTTCTTCCGCAATCAGCCGTCCGAAAAAGGACTGCTGGCATACGGCGCTTCGGCTACCGATCCGGCGCCCGTCAAGTTCAGCCCGGAAGCCTCGAAACTCCGTCTCAAGGTTTTCCAACGCCAGATGAAGCACACCCGCGCTTTCTGGAACCTGCCGGTCATCCACGGCCTGGGCTGCGCCGGACACGGAATCGTCCTCATCTTCGTCGTCGACTTTGCGGTGACGCGCGGCATCGAATTCACCACCGCCGCAGTCATCCTCACCCTCATCAACGTCTTCAGCATCGCCGGCCGTTTCCTCGTTCCTATCATCACCGAGCGCATCGGTGGCAAGCTTATCATGTCCGCCGCGTTGGCCATCCAGGCCGGTTCGGTCGCTATCCTCCTGGTGGCCGGCGACGTTTGGGCTTTCTACCTGTTTGCCTGCGTGTTCGGGCTGGGTTTTGGTGGTGAGATGTCGGCGTATCCGGTGGTCAACCGCCAGTACTTCGGCACGGGACCGGTGGCCACGGTGTACGGCTTCCAGATCTCCGGCGCCATGATGGGACACTTCATCTCAACCCTCGTGGCCGGCATCATCATCCAGTTCATCGGCTATATCCCGGCATTCATCCTGTCAATGACCTTCAGCGGTCTCGGCGTAGTCATTATCTTGACCCTGGAAACCACCAAGCGGCAATTGATACCGGATTGGGAGGACCAATTGCCTCCCGAAGCGCGCACGCCTACCGCCAATGCCGCGCCGGCTATCGTGCCCCCGGCCGCCGCTGCCACCGGTGTGGCTTTCGGCAGCGCCGGTGGCGACGGCAACTAACCGGCCGGCCCGCCGGCGCCCATGAACACCGATCTGGCGTTCCTGTGCGACTCTGCCCTGGAAGACCGGGGCAAGCTGCACGCCCTTGGCGTAGGCATCGACGGAGTGTCTGGTGCCTCCCTGCCCATGACCCACCCCCGGTTCGTCGTCGTCTGCGTCATGCGCTACTCGGTCGTGGAAGCCGGCGACAAGCGCATGGCGATCCGCCTGCTGACCCCGGACGCCCGCGACGCCATCCCGCCCATCGAGCAGGGCATCACGCTCCCGGTGCGCGACGGAGTTGTGGACTCCACCGCCCGGATCATTGCCGAGGTCAACGGGGTCACCTTCAACCACTCCGGGCCCCATGCGTTCCACGTCGCCATCGATGGCGCGGAAGTCGCCCGGCTGCCCATCAACGTCAGCGTGCGTGGCTCCTGATCCTGGTTTCGCCCTGGCGGTTCCCCGGTGTCCGTTCCCCAAATATTGCTCGCCACCGGCAACGCCGACAAGCAGCGGATGCTCTCGTGGCTGCTGGACGATATGCCGGTTCGTACCGTCGCCCCCGCTGATCTGGGCGTGACCGCGGATCCCGATGAGAGCGGCGACACCCACGAAGCCATCGCCCGCGCCAAGGCCGAGGAATGGTCGCGGGCTGCCGGCATGCCCGCCATCGCCAGCGACGGCGGCCTCGTGGTTCCGGTCCTGGGCGCAAACTGGGAAAGCCGGTATACGCACCGCTTCGCCGGCCCGGCTGCCGACGACGCCGAGCGGCAACGCCGTCTCCTCCAAATGATGGAACCGTTCTCCGGCGACCAGCGCCGCGCCGCATTCGTCGAGGCCCTCGCCATCGCCGACGCCGGCGAAACCGTCGTGTCATGGGAGGTTTCCGGCGCTACCGGACGCATCGTGGAGGAGTGGGAGCAGCGGGGCGGCGACACCGACGGCGACGGCTTCTGGGTCTTTCCCCTTTGGCACTTCCCCCAGTTTGGCCGGACTTATGACCGCCTGACCGAATCCGAGCGCGCCGATTTGGGCGATCACTGGCAAACCCTCCGTGGGCGGGTTCGCGAATTCATCCCGCGATGGTTGGACAGCCTCGCCGCCCCAACAAATCGGCTACAATAATCCGGCCATAGTTTATCGCCAACGGAGCCGCCCTTGACTGCCCTGCACACCGAGCACGAATCACTCCCCGCTTCAGTGGAAGACGTCCAGGGCCTGCTGCGGGACCAGGCCTACGTTACCGACCGGGGCTTGGCCATCGCCATCTTCCTGGCGCTGAAATTGCGCCGTCCGCTGTTCCTGGAAGGCGAAGCCGGCGTCGGCAAGACCGAAATCGCTCGTGCCCTGGCCGCCGGCCTGAGCACCGACCTGATCCGGCTGCAATGCTACGAGGGTCTCGACATCAACCACGCGGTCTACGAGTGGAACCACACCCGGCAACTGCTGGAGATCCGTTTGATGGAAGCCAGGCGCGAGGCCCGCAATGATGACGCCGCCGTCGACCTGTTCAGCCCGCAATTCCTGATCAAGCGCCCGCTATTGGAGGCCATCGACGAAAGTCGGGATCGCGCCCCGGTTCTGCTCATTGACGAGCTCGACCGGGCCGACGAGGAGTTTGAAGGGTTTCTCCTGGAGCTCCTCGCCGACTACCAGATCACGATACCGGAACTGGGCACTTTTCACGCCGCCTACGCGCCCGTCGTCGTCATCACCTCCAACCGCACCCGCGAGGTCCACGATGCCCTGAAGCGCCGCTGCCTCTACTACTGGGTCGACTATCCCGATTACCAGAAGGAACTCCAGATCGTCAACGCCCGTCTGCCGGACGCGCCGCGGCAACTGGCCCAGCAGGTGACCGGGTTCATCCAGGAACTGCGCGAAACCGAGCTCTACAAGATCCCCGGCGTCTCCGAGACTCTGGACTGGACATCCGCGCTGATGGCGTTGAACATGCGTGAGCTCGAACCGGAGGTCATCGACGACACCCTCGGCATCATGCTCAAGTACCAGGACGACATCGAAGCCGTGCGCGGCGAGCCGGCCCGCGCCCTTTTGGAACGCTCCCGCAACCGTGGCCCCCGCCGCGGCGGAAGGAGGGGCTGACATGGACGCACAGCATGTCGTGGTAATCGGAGCGGGTATCGTTGGTGCTTCTATTGCTTTCCGGGTCGCTTCTCGCGGCGCTCGCGTCACCGTGGTCGATAAGGATCAGCCGGGGTTCGGCGCATCCAGCCACAGCTTCGCCTGGATCAACGCCGGCGCCAAGGAGCCCGTCGGCTACCACAACCTGAACCGCCGCTCGCTGGAAATGTGGCCCCGGTTCGCCGACGCCCTGGCCGAGGACGTCGGTCTCCGCTGGGGCGGCAAGGTCGCTTGGGAAGCCGACCCGGAAGCTGCCAGGGCGCTTATCTCCCGTGTCGAGCAACTCCAGTCTTGGGGCTATCCCAGTCGCCTGGTCTCCCGCGATGAATTGCAGGAACTCGAACCCGCCCTGAACATCGGGGTCGTCGCCGCGGCGGACTATAACGAGAACGAAGGACAGGTCGAACCCCGATTGGTCGTGGATGCCTGTGTCAATCGGCTGCAGGAGTTGGAAGCTTCGATAATGTCGGGTGTGCAAGTCCTTGGGCTCCGCCAGGACACCCACAACCGCATAACCTCGGTCCAGACCACCGCCGGCGACATCGACGCCGACGTTGTGGTCGTGGCGGCCGGCACGGACACCACCGCCGTGGCCGGCATGGCCGGCGTCAACGTGCCACAAGCCCAGAGCCCGGGCGTCGTCATCCGCACTACCCCCATGCCTTCGCTGTTGGACAACGTGCCCGTGGTGTACGCGCCTCCCCTGGAGGACGGCCGTCGCGAGATTCACCTCAGGCAATGCCCCGACGGCCGTCTCATGATTGGCGAGGGGGACCAGGAGAGCCTCGCCGAGGACGACACCCAGGCCCACGCCGACGATCTGTTGGCCCGCGCCGGTCAGCATCTGCCCGGGTTGAAGGGCGCTTCAGCCGTGCCCGTGCCCGTCGGCTGGCGTCCCATGCCGCTGGACGGTTATCCGGTCATGGGGTTCGCTCCCGAGGCTCCCAACCTCTACGTTGCCCTCACCCACAGCGGGGTCACCTTGGCCCCAGCCCTGAGCCAGCTCGCCGCGCTGGAGATCTGCGATGGTGCCCGTGCCGACGCAGTGCTCGGCCCCTACCGCCCCGAGCGGTTTGCGGGCATGACGCCGGAAGCCGCGTCGCAGATTGAACACCCGCGCGCCCGCCACCGTTAGTCCGTCATCCGTCCCCATTCTCAACGGATCGCTACCCGGACCTCTTCCTCATTGTTCCGACCGGCCTGATCCCGGGAGGACAATCTCGCGCCGCGCTGTGTCGGCCTTGATGCCGGACAATCTATGGGGCCAACGAACGCGTTTGTTCGCTGGCCCCGGTTTCGGCTTATGCGCCGATCGTTGTGGTTATTCCTGGTGACGTCCTGAGACGCCACGGGCCTCAGGCATTGTTCGGAGTTATTGCCTCCGTCGGTATGGCCACGCCGTCAGTCCGCTCGTACCCTCGCCTCCAAGCCGGCTGCGGTAGCCTGGCCCGGTTTGGCATCGGCCTGATCGGGCCACGGCCAAACGCAGGTATGGGATTGGTGACGTGGGTTGCCATCGGCGGCGAGGGATGGATTCCTCCTGATGATTTCACAAGTTCGTCAATTGACGGTATGCCCCGATGCTGACGGTACGAACCGATTGAGAGTGTTTACCGCGCTCCCACCCGGATGAGCGTGGCCGCCGGCAGGCTTCCGGTGTCCTGGCCATACGTGTCCCCGCCGATGGCGCCGCTCCCAGTCACGGAGGCGGGTGCCGTGTATGCCCCGCCCGCTGTTTCTCCCGACCAGACCTGCGTCGCGCCGTAGGGTGTCTGGTCCGCTGAGGCCATCATCAAGGCCATCACGGCAGCCAGCGAAACGCCGATTAACGCCAATGCCCATAAACCCTTTCGTCCTCTGTTGCCGCGTGTCCTCGGTCGGCTTTTGTACATGCTCGCCGCAATCATCACTACCTCCTTTCTCACTTATGTCGCCAATCTGCTTTGCTTCCCGAAATGGCAAACCGACCAGAATGTTTCAGCCGTCGCGATAATGCCGATGGGGTGCAGAGTTGATACGCGTTCGGACGGCGGGACAGTAGTCCCGCAAGGCTGTCGGTGTCTTGCCTCCGGCGGTCGATATATGATTTGAGTGATGGCCCGGTTGCCGATGAGATCGGCGGTCGCGATCTTTTGTAGTGCCTGATCTCATGTGTTCGAAAAATGGACGAGGCCAGGCGATACCGCACTCACCCACCTGATCAGACCCCCATCCCCATCCCCGTCCATGCCGGCATACTACCGACCAATTGTGAAAACCAGGTGAAAATCAGGCGCAAACGTATGAACATAACGTGAATGTTTGTCGCCGACCGTCTTGCCCGTCTGCCGTCCGGTTGCGAATAGGTTTGGTTTAGCCGACCCCCCTCATGCGTACCCAGTTCGCGGCGAGGAAGCGTGAGGATCGGGATTTTCAAGATTCAGGGATTATCAGGATTGGACTCGCCCCGCTGGACGTAACAACGGGCCAGCGAGCGTTATCACCCGCTGGCCCCGGTTGCGGCGCACCTGTGTGTATGTTTGGTTATGCCTGCCCCTTCGCTATGTGCTCCGGAGCCTTGGGGTAGTTTTGAGGCTGAGGCGCTTATTCACGCCCTTCGTTGCTGGTTCGGCAGGCCCTGGTTCCGGCAAATTATGGAGCGGCCAGAACCGCCGGTTGGATTTGATGCTCTGGCCCTATTCGGACCGTGGTCACCGCTATACGGCGGTGTTCCTCTCCTGAGTGGCGCGCCGCGGTACTGTTATCCCTGTGCCATGATCAGCAGCGCCGGCCCCAGGATGGCCACCGGCAGCGCGCCCACCACCGCGACCAGCGCGAGTTCCCTCCAGGTAAGCCTGCCGGTTCTATTTTTTGTAGCGGTCATTGTTGGTCTCCGTCCCCCCTTTGTTGATTTTCTGCGGACGATCGGGGAGGGTCGGCTTTTCGCAGTCCCCAACCCCGTGTGGCCTCGTTCGCATCTGTGCATCCAGAATAGCAACCGAGTGTGAAGACCGAGTGAAAAGCAGACCCGTAATCGTGAGCGAATTGTGAGAATGTTTCAAATTTATTACATGCACGAATGGCGCTTGCCCGACCTCCGGCTCAATCGGGCGACCTCCCTTTTCGCCCCGTGATGCCCACAACATAGCGCGCCGTCACGCAGCCCCGGACGGTACCTGCTGCAACGCCGGTGGACACCGGTTCCCTTGCCCAATGGAGTCTCCCGGCGTAGAATGGCGCAACTTCATTCGTGAACCCGATTTACGCATTCGATTGAGGAGAATCTGTCATGCCGGAAGCTAAAGGCCCTCTGGACGGAATACGCGTCATCGACCTCGGTCGGCACCAGGCTGGCCCGCGCTGTGCCCAGGTATTGGCCCGCCTGGGCGCCGAAGTTATTAAGGTGGAACGCCTCGGCGGCGAGGAGACTCGCTATCATGCTCCGTGGGTGCGCAAGCAGTCCGCCTACTGGGTTCAGTACAACAGCGGCAAGAAGAGCCTCAGTATCGACCTGCGCAAGGAGGACGGGAAGGAAGTCCTTCGCAAGTTGGTCAAGGTGTCCGATGTGTTCCTGCAGAACTTCCGCCCCGGAACCATCGACGTCATGGGGTTCGGGTACGACGTGCTGTACGAACTGAACCCACGCATCATAATGGTCAACGTCTCCGCCTACGGTCAGTTCGGCCCCTACCGCGAGCAGATCGGCTACGATCCCATCGGCCAGACCATGTCCGGCATCGCCATGGTCACCGGCGAAGAGGGCATGCCTCCCATCCGCGCCGGCGTCCCCATCATCGACCGCACCACCGCGCTCCATGCCGCCATCGGAACCCTTGCCGCGTTGCACGAGCGCGAGTCCTCCGGTGTGGGCCAGACCATCGACGCCTGTCTCGCCGACACCGGGTACAGCTACACCGAGATCCCGATAACGGCCTACCACGGCGCTGGCATCGAGCCCCGCCGCGGCGAGTCCGCGGCCCCGCCGTCCGGCACCTACCCCTGCGCCGACGGTTGGGTGCTCATCTCCGCCGGCGACCAGCACCACTGGCACCGCGTCTGTAACGCCCTCGGCAAGCCCGAGTGGCTGGAGGACCCCCGGTTCACCACCCGTCACGAGCGCGGCAGGAACGGCGAGTTGGTCAACCAGGCCATGCGCGACCTGATGGCCAACATGACCATGCAGGAAGCCATCGCCCACTTCACCCACCACGACGTGGTTGCTGCTCCGGTCAACACCATCGCCCAGGCCGCCGCCGATCCCCACCCTTGGGAGCGTCGCGCCATGGTCGAGGTCGACGACTTCCTGGCCGGCACCATCGCGGTATCCGGTGACTTCTGGCACTTCAGCCGCACCCCCGCCGTGGTCGGAACCACGCCGCAGGTGGGCGAGCACAACGAAGACGTCCTCACCGGCATCCTCGACTACACCGAGGACCAGGTCCAGGCCATGTACGAGGCCAACGTCATCGGCACCTTCCACCACTACGACGAAGTCCCCGGCTAACCGACCGCCAAACCGCACTCACCGCAGGGGCGAAGGATCCTTCGCCCCTGTTTTTGGCAGCCCAGCTTCCGGAGGTAAGGCAGAATGAATAGTGAATGCGAGTGGGACGACGCCGACCGGCAAAGAAACCTTAAGAAGTACGGGCTTGATTTCAGTGACATACACCGTTTCGGGTGGGACGCGGCCATGACCATATCGAGCAGTCAGGATGGCGAATCCCGGAGGAACCACGATCTTATGAGAAAGTGGCCCGCTTGACCTTTGTTGAGATTGCGGCCCTATACGGGGAAGAAACCGCCATCAACGTCGGCATAGCCACTGATCCCGACACATGGGTGCCTACAGACGAAGAAATGGCCCAGGCCCGCCCGTTTGCAGAAGTGTTTCCAGAGTTGGCGGAGGCCCACCGCGCCGGCAGGATCAAAATGCCCCCGCGCCCTCCTGTCACCAAATGCAGCGAAGATGTCATCCTGGACAGCGACATCGTGGACTTCTTCGAGCACCTTGATCCCCACTGGCAGAAAAGCCGCCTCAACGATTTCCTCCGCGTGGTCATCTTCAAACGGCACCCGGACGGCTCCCGATAGCCTTCGCTGATACTGTGCATCGGCACGACGGCGGCTCGCCATTCCCACACCCGCCCCTTATGGCATAATACCCCGCACCCATCCCATCCCCCAACGGAGGTACCTCCCCCATGGTTGACCTCAGGCGCGCTGCCGCCATCGTGGGCATCCACGAGCACGTCACCCGCTACGCTCCCGACAAGAGCGAACTCCAGATCCAGGGCGAGAGCGTCATCAATGCCCTCGCGGACGCCGGCCTCACCAAGGACGACGTTGACGGCCTGTTCACCGCTTCCAGCAGTGCCCGCAACAGCGGCATGAACCTGGCCGACTACCTCAACCTGTACCCCAGCTACGTCGACAACACCACCGTCGGCGGCGGGTCCTTCGAGTTTCACCTTTCCCACGCCCTCGCCGCCATCGCGGCCGGCCGCATCAACGTGGCCGTCATCACCTACAGCAGCCTCGCCCGCTCCGGCGGCGTGTCGGTCGGTACCGGCGGCGTCGGACGCTTCGGCCATCCCATCCTTGAGCCGTCACCCGACAGCTTCGAGGAACTCTACGGCATGACCACCGTCGGCCTTTACGCCATGATCGCCCGCCGCCACATGCACCTCTACGGCACCACCTCGGAGCAGTTGGCCGAGGTCTCCGTGGCCATGCGGCACCACGCCTCCATGAACCCCGAGGCCCTCTTCCGCGACCCGATCACCGTCGAGGACGTGGTCGGCTCCCGCGTCATCTCCGACCCGTTGCACCTCATGGACTGCTGCGTCATCACCGACGGTGGCGGCGCCGTTGTGGTGGCATCCCCCGAGGTTGCCCGCAACTGCCGCCATACCCCGGTCTGGGTCCTCGGGACCGGCGAGGCCATCGCCCACCAGGGGGCCGGCAAACGCGACCTCATCTACATCGCCGCCCACCAGAGCTCCCCCCGCGCCTTCGAAATGGCGGGCGTCACCCACGACGACATCGACATGGCCATGGTCTACGACTCCTTCACCATCACGGTGGTCGAGACCCTCGAGGACCTGGGTTTCTGCAAGAAGGGCGAGGGCGGCGAGTTCGTCAGCGGCGGCCGGCTCATGGTCGGCGGCGGGCTCCCCATCAACACCGACGGCGGCGGCCTGTCTTCCAACCACCCGGGGATGCGCGGCCTCTTCCTGCTCCTCGAAGCCACCCGCCAACTCCGCCACCAGTTCGACGGCACCGGACGCCAGGTTCCCAACTGCCAGATCGCCCTGGCCCACGGCACCGGCGGCGCTCTCGGTTCCCGCCACAGCGGCGGCACCGTCATCCTGGCCCGCGACTAATCTAAGCCAAAAATCCTGTCCATCCTGTCTATCGATGTGAAAAGGAACCACCATGACCACCGCTTGGAACAAACCCCTTCCCACCGTCGCCGGCGAGACCAAGGCCTTCTGGGACTCCTGTCGCCGCGGCCAACTCGTCATCCAGTACTGCGACGGCTGCGATGAATATCAGTGGTACCCCCGTGGCATCTGCGCCGACTGTTGGGGCGAGAGCGTCCGTTGGGTCCAGGCGAGCGGGCGCGGTACCGTCTGGACCTACACCGTGACCTACCAGAACCGCACCCCCGGCTTCGCCGAGATGGTCCCCTACGTCCTCGCCCTCGTTGAGCTCGAAGAGGGTGTTCGGATGTTCACCAACATCGTCGAATGCAACCCCCGCGATGTGTACATCGGCATGCCCGTGGAAGTCACCTTCCAGACCGCCACCCCGCAGATCACCATCCCCTACTTCAAACCGGCCGGATAAGCAAAACCGCCGGTATGCCAAATATGAAGAGCAACGTGTACCACGTCCATTTCCTTGACCATCAGTTGCCCGAAGGTGACTAGGACAAGATGCAGTTCGCCAGGGAGCATGCCGCTGAACTTACCGGCGCCAGCCTGGATGACATCACCTGCTTTTTACAGAAACATACCGGTGATCCCAGCTACCGCCTGACCGTCAGCGTTCCCCAACGACTCACTGACGCGCTAAAGCGTGTCAGCGAGTCCGGTCTTGAACCCGTTTTCGAAGAACCGGAAAAACCCTACGTGGATGGCGATTCCTGCATCGTCCCGGGTTCGTTCCAAATCAGGCATTTCGGCGTCACCATTGACCCACGAGCCGTTTCCAATCACCCGGAAAGACAAGGCATCATGGCCCGAGTCCTTGTTGAACATGTGCCGGATCTGCCCGATGTCGCCGGAGATTTCCTCAACTGGCATTACATTGAGGCGGATGACGAAACGGGAGTGATCGCAATCTTCTGGTAAGAAATTGGTAAGAAATTCGCCGTCAGCCGAAAATGTCCGAGTGCGTACCGGTGTGCATGAGGGTAATCGTAGTATCGTCCTCGTCCCAGACCAACAGCCAGTCGGGTTCAATATGGCATTCCCATAGCGGATACCAATTGCCCGCTAACTGGTGGCGGCGATTCCGTGGCTCCAACGGTTCGTTGGCGCTAATCGGTCAACGATTTCCTGGAGTTTTCGCAAATCTTTTCCTCTCCGGGCCACACGTCTGAGATCACGCCGAAAGCTGGATGTCCTGATCAGACTTCGCATCATCAACTTCCGCCATGATCTCGTCCAACTCAGCGCGAAACTCGTCCAAGCTGGAGTACTTCACCAACCCGATGCCGGTGCGCGCCTCAAGTATGGCCGCCTGAGTCTCTTCGTTGGGATACCATTCCGTGATGGGGAAGTCGCCGCGCAGCGCGGTCTGCTTGTAAAACAGCGAGATTGCTTCTTCCGGTGTCATTCCCATCTCGGCAAAAATCGCTTCGGCTTTTGCCACTACTTCCGGATCATGATGCTTGGGGGCAGGGGCAGCGGCCCCGGTTTCGGCTTCCGCGCTGGTCATAACACGCCTCCTTGCGTTCACATTGTACTATTAGGTATGCCCCACTACCGCCACGCTCGCAGGCGCAGCTCCTCGCTGGGTCCATATCTGCTTGGGCCTCCTCGGGTTGGTCGTCGAACGGATTCGAACGACCGCCGCGAGCGGCAGCCGACCCGGCAGCTTTCGCCCTAGGAGACCTGCCGGCGCACCCGCCCGGCGGGGCTTTTCCGCGATCTTGCTGCCTCGAACGTGGTCTGTTATGCCACGGCCGTTACTACAATTCGCCCTCCAACCCTGCTAGACTGGCGGCGTGATATCCGCATTTTATGGAGTTCGTGGCCACGCAATGACTACTACGCCGCAGCAGTTATATCAGCTGCAGGAACTGGACCACCGTATCGACGGTATCGACGCCGAGCGCAACCGCATCGAAAAGCGGTTGGCGGCCGGCGTCAATCGCCCCGACCTGACCAGCGAAGCCGAACACCATTCCGCCCGGGCCGTCGCCGTGGGCGCAAATATGGAGTCCCGGCGCGAAGAGATGGAGCGGATACGCGAGCGCCTGACCGGTCTGGAATCGCGCCTGTACGGCGGCAATGCCTCCCGTCGTGACCTGTCCGCCATCCAGCGCGAGGTCGACTCATCGAAATACCAGATCGACCAGCTGGACGAGTTGCTGCTCGAATTGGAAGAAGAGCAGCGTACCCACGAGGCCGCCGCCGTCGCCGCCCTTGACGAGATGGAAGCTGCCGAGGTCGAATGGCGGACTGTCACCGAAACCCTCGGCAATCGGCTGACCGAGCTGGAGGGCGACCGCGAAACCGCGACCGTCGAACGGCAGGATATGGCCGTCACCCTGCCCCAGGCTGACCTTCAGCGCTACGAGCGGCTGCGCCGCAACAAGGCTGGCACCGCTATCGCGCTGGTGGACAATGGACGCGTCTGCCTGGCTTGTCGTATGACCCTCACCAGCAACGTCATTCGCCAGTTGCGGGACAAGTCGAAGCAGGTTCTGTGCAGCACCTGCGGCCGCATACTGTTCCAGCAGTAGCGGAGCCTAACCCCCCGCCGGCGCGCCCGGCCTTGACAACCGAGCATGGAGAAGTGACCAATGAAACCGTTGCGCGTTGCCATGCTTCACTTGGCCCCGGAACTGGCCGACGTCGCCCACAATCGCGGGTTGGCCGAGAAGGGTTTGGCCCGCGCCGCCGCCCTGGGCGCGCAGTGGGTCATAACTCCGGAACTGTTCATCACCGGCTACAAGTTCGCCGAGATGATCGGCACCGACTGGATCCTCCCCCAGCCTGACGAGTGGATGCAAACCTTCTGCGGTCAGGTCCGCGAGCTTGGCCTGACCGTATTTCTCTCTCATCCCGAGCGCGACCCCGACGGCGATCTGATGTACAACACCGTCTTCGTCATCGGGCCCGACGGTTCCATCATCGGGCGCCACCGCAAGGTTAAGGCCCTGCGCGGGCCGGAGGCGTGGTCGTCTCCCGGCGATGACATCGTGCCCATCGATTGCAGCGGCACCGCCGTCGGCGTGGTGATCTGCGCCGACGCTTATCGCAACGATGTCGCCGGCATTCTGAAAGACCGCGGCGCCGAGATCCTGGTCTCGCCGGCGTCCTGGGGTCCTGGGGACTGCGGCCCCGTGGGGGAGTGGGAGCAGCGAACCCTGGACACCGGCCTGCCCATCATGGTGTGCAACCGCTCCGGCTGGGAGGCCGACGACCTGGATTTCAACGAGGCGGTCAGCGTCGTCGCCGTAAACGGCAAGCGGGTCCTCCAGGCCTTCTGTGGCGAGGAATCCGCCGTGCTGTTGTTTGACTGGGATCTCGACGCCATGGCTCCCGTCTCCGCCGATTACGAAATCGCCTGGCTGTGAGTTCCCCTGTCGGCGATCACCCTGAAAGGCGTCGTTGGGGATTCAACGTCGCCTCGTGGGCCGCAGGACTGGAATGAAACAACGCGCCCGGCCCCTGCTCATGGTGTTGTGGGGGGCGGTTGGGCCGTTACGCGATCTGGCGCCCATCGTCGTCGTCATCGCGTTCTTTCAGATCGTCGTCCTGCGACAGCCGTTTCCCGATTTAGGAAACGTTGTCGTGGGGCTGGTTTGTGTGTACCTGGGACTGACGCTCTTCATTCGGGGTCTCGAAACCGGTCTGTTTCCCTTGGGCGATGCTTTGGCCCAGGGATTTGCGAACCGGGGCAGCCTCTCGGCATTGCTGGCTTTCGCCTTTTGCCTAGGCTTCGCCACCACGGTCGCCGAACCGGCCCTGATCGCCATCGCGGGTGAGGCTGCCGAGGTCGCGGCTGAGGCCGGCGCCATCGCCGAAACTGACCGGGCCCGCTCTTCCTACGCTTTAACCCTGCGCCTGGTGGTGGCGGTATCGGTGGGCGCGGCCATCGTGCTGGGCGTGCTGCGCATCCTGAAAGGCTGGCCCATCCATTACCTGATTATCGGCGGTTACGTTCTGGTCACCGCGCTCACCGTCTTCGCGCCCGAGGAGATCATCGGAGTTGCCTATGATTCCGGTGGCGTGACCACCAGCACCATTACCGTGCCCCTGGTTACCGCCTTGGGAGTGGGGCTCGCCACCTCGATTCGGGGCCGCAACCCCATGGTGGACGGCTTCGGGCTCATCGCCTTCGCCAGCCTGACGCCGATGATCTGCGTCCTGGCCTACGGCTTGGTGACCCGATGACCGAACTACTGGGTGTCCTGGTCGCCACGGTGCGGTCAACCATATTCGACGTGGCGCCCATCGTGGGCGTCCTGGTCCTGTTTCAGGTGGTCGTGCTGCGCCGTCGCCTGCCCAATCTCCGACGCATGGCCGTCGGTCTGGTGTACGTTCTAATTGGGCTGGCCCTCTTTCTGGTGGGACTGGAGCAGGCGCTATTCCCCATCGGTGAGACCATGGCGCGGCAACTCACGGACCCGTCGACCATCGGCGCGTCCAGTCTGGCCGGTGCGGTGGACTGGCGCGATTATCTGTTGGTGTACGCCTTCGGCGGAGCCATCGGCTTTGCCACCACGGTGGCGGAACCCTCGCTCATCGCAGTGGCCATCAAGGCTCAAGAGGTTTCCGGAGGCACGGTTCGCGCCTGGGGTTTGCGGATTGCCGTGGCCGTGGGTGTCGCAATCGGCGTGGCCCTCGGCTGTTTCCGCATCGTCACCGGCACGCCTCTCCCCTGGTATATCATCGCCGCCTACGTGGTCGTTATCGTCCAGACATTCCGCGCCGGCCGAACCATAATTCCCCTGGCCTACGACAGCGGAGGTGTCACCACGTCAACCGTGACGGTTCCCGTGGTCGCCGCCCTGGGATTGGGTTTGGCCGCCAGCATCCCGGGCCGCAGTCCTCTCATCGACGGTTTCGGTCTGATTGCGTTCGCCAGTGTTTTTCCTATAATGACCGTGCTTGGATATGCTATGGTAGCTTCATGGTGGAGTCGTCGCGGCGGTGCTGTGGATGCCAAGGAGTCCGGTCATGAGAATGAAGCTGATCGTCGCTCTGGTTAACAACGACACCACTGACCTTGTGGTCGACGCTGCCCGCGCTGGCGGCGCCACCGGAGCAACCGTCATCACCAGCGCCCGTGGCGAGGGACTGCACCGGGAAAAGACCTTCTTCGGACTCGGCCTGGAGTCCCGGCGTGATCTCGCCATGTTCCTGGTCGTGGAAACCCGCGCCCGCGACATCCTGGAACGCATCCGCGATGCGGGACGGTTCGATACCCGTCACGGCGCCGGCATCGCGTTCCAGTTGGATATCGAGGACACCGTCGGGCTGGTCAGCCAATTGCCCGCCATACGCGAAGAGTTGGAATCCGACCTGTGAGCACGCAAGGGCCGGTCAGGGTCGGCGACGTGATGGCCACCCGGATCCACAGCATCGACGGGCTGGCCACCGTGGCCGAGGCCATTGCGCTGATGCGCGAGCACGGCGTCAACGCCCTGCTCGTCAATCGCCGCGACGCCACCGATGAGGCCGGCCTGGCGCTGATCTCCGACATCGCCCGCGAAGTGATGGCCCCAGGCCGCTCGCCCGACCGGGTCCACGTGTACGAGATCATGACCAAACCCGCGTTGTCGCTGCATCCGGATATGCTGACCAGGTACGCCGTCCGGTTGCTGATGCGGTTCAACGCTTCGCACGCCGTGGTCGCCGACGCCGACCGCAACGCCGTTGGCTTGGTCACCGTGCGCGACCTCGTACTTGGACAAGAGGCGGAAACGTAGTCGGCAGTAAGCGCCGGCGCAATCTGGCAAATCACCGGAGCACATCAGAATGGATCCCATCAACCTCGTAGCAGAACGCCTAGGTATAGACCAGCAGCACCTGATCCCCTTCGGCAACACCAAGGCCAAGGTTAGCCTTGACGCCATCCGCGAAAACGGCCCGCGCGGCAAGCTGGTGGTCGTAACCGGCATCACGCCCACTCCGGCCGGCGAGGGCAAAACCACCACCTCCATCGGCTTGACCGACGGACTGGGCCGGCTGGGACACAAGGCCGTGGTCAACCTGCGCGAGCCCGCCCTGGGCCCCATCTTTGGCATCAAGGGCGGCGGAACCGGCGGCGGCAAGGCCCGCGTGGTTCCCGAGGACGAGATCAACATCCATTTCACCGGCGACGCTCACGCCGTTGGCTCCACCCATAACCTGCTTGCCGCACTGGTGGAGAACGCCGTTTACCGCAACCAGGCCTGTGACATGGCGGCCGAGGGCGTCACCTGGTCCCGCGTCACTGACGCCTCCGACCGCGCCCTGCGGCAGATAACCAGCGGCCTGGGCGGGAATGCCAACAGTCCCCTGCGCGAGACCCGGTTCGACTTCATAACCGCCTCAGAGATCATGGCCATACTCGCCCTGGCCACGGATCTCGAAGACCTCCGCGCCCGCCTGTCCCGCATGGTGGTGGGAACCAACCGCAGCGGCGACCCGGTCTCCGTCGACGACCTGGGCCTGACCGGCCCGCTCATGGCCGTCATGCGCCACACCGTGATGCCCAACCTGGTTCAGACCATGGAAGGACAACCCGCCATCGTCCATTCCGGCCCCTTCGGCAACATCGCCCATGGCTGTAGTTCCATCATCGCCGACCGCCTGGCCCTGGGCTACGCCGACATCATTATCACCGAGGCTGGTTTCGCCTCCGACCTGGGCTTCGAGAAGTTCATGCACATCAAGACCCGCAACCGCGGGCTGCCCATTGCCGCCGCCGTCCTGGTATCGTCGGTCCGCGCCATGCGGTGGCACGGCGGCGCGCTGCGTCGCAACCTGTCCCAGCCCGACCTCGAAGCCATGAAGATCGGCGCCGCCAACATGGTGCATCACATCAACATCGTGCGCAGTTTTGGCCTGCCCGTGGTGGTCGCCCTGAACCGCTTCGACGGCGATAGCGCCGCGGAGTTGCAGGCCGCCGCTGACATCGCCGAGCAGGCCGGCGCCTACGCCACCGCCGAATACTCCGGCTTCACCGATGGCGGCGAGGGTGGCATGGCCCTGGCCGAAGCGGTCGCCCGCGCCGCCAACGACCCCGCAGCGGCTCCGGATAGCATCGACTACGCCTACGACCTCGACGCATCCATCGAGGACAAGGTGCTGGCCCTGGCCCAACGGGTGTACGGAGCCGACCGGGTCACCTGGACTCCCGACGCCCGCCGTCGCGCCCGCTTCTTCGCCTCCCAGGGTTGGGACAATCTGCCCATCTGCATGGCGAAAACCCACCTTTCCATCTCCCACGACCCCACGCTCAAGGGCAGCCCGTCCGGCTACGTCTTCCCCGTCTCCGACATCCGCGCCTCCGTAGGCGCCGGCTTCCTCTACACCCTGGCCGGCCGCATCGAGACCCTCCCCGGCCTCCCCACACGCCCCCGGGCGGTGGACATGGACGTCTCCCCCGACGGCGAGATCGTCAACCTCTAGCAACGGAAGTCCGCTGGCATCGCGTGTACGGTCCAAAAACCCACGTATCCCGTCCATCCTGTGCATCCATGCAAATTCCACTGTCCCTGAGTCTGCGTCGCCGCGTTTCGTTACCTTTACACCCCTAAAACCACCGGAATATAATCGTCTGCAAGATTACGAATTTCGCAAAACCAACCGCGACAATATTCGCCTAACCCAGGGGTGTTACCGTGGCCGTGCTCCAGATGCGCGTTTTTCCCGATCCCATCCTGCGTCAGCGGGCTCGCAAGGTCACGCAGTTCGACGCCAAACTGGCGCAACTCGCGGCCGACATGGCGGAGACCATGAGCGCCCACCACGGCGTCGGTCTGGCCGCCAACCAGGTCGGTGTGCTGCAGCGGATGTTTGTGGTGAAAATGGAAGATTGGGAAGAGGCTCTGGTGCTGGTCAACCCGGAGATCATGCGCCGGGAGGGTCTCCGCGATGTCGAGGAAGGATGTCTCAGCCTGCCCGGCTATCGCGGCATGGTGAGCCGCGCCGAGCGCATCCGTGTGCGCTACCAGGACCTTACCGGCAAACAGCAGCGTCTGCGCGCCGAGTGCATGCTGGCCCAGGCCATCGAGCACGAGACCGATCACCTCAACGGCATTCTCTACATTGACCACCTCATTGCCCACGACCAGTTCTTCCGCATCCACGTCAACGAAGATGGCGACGTCGAGTACCTGCCCACCGGCGAACCGGACGCCGCTGAACTGGAGGCCGCCGCCCAGCGCATGAACAGTCGGAACTTGGTGCCCCAGTTCGATCCCAGCAACGGCCGGCCCGCGACGCGTCAGACCGACGACGCCACCGCCGCCGACTAGCATGGACTCCGCCAGCCTGATCACCCGGCTGGCCGGGTTCTTCGACGCCCAGATCAACACGCCGGCCTGGCTGGTGGGAGGCGTAGTCCGTGACGCCCTTCTCGGCCGCGAAGTCCAGGATATCGACATCGCTGTCGCCGGCGATGCCCAGCCCGCGGGCCACGCCGTCGCCGAACACCTGGGCGCAACCCCCGTGCCCCTGCCCGAGTGGAACATCGTCCGAGTCGCGCTTCCTGGCCACGCTGAAAATGGCCGTCCTTTCCTGGTTGACATCTCCGGTCATCCCGGCTCTATCGAGGACGATCTGCGGTCCCGGGATTTCACCGTCGACGCAATGGCAATACCCATCGGCTGCTGGGACTCTGACGAGCGGTTCGACGCCATCATCGATCCCCTGAACGGCAAGGCTGATCTCGCCCGTCGCGTCCTGCGCGCCGGCAGCGATGACGTGTTCGCCGCCGATCCCGGCCGGATGCTCCGCGCCGTTCGACTCTCCCAGCAGGTCAGGCTCCGCATGGAGCCGGACACCGCCCGACTCATTCGACGCGACGCTCATTTCCTGCACCGCGTGTCCCCGGAACGCGTCCGCGATGAGTTCATGGCCATCCTGGCCGCCCCCGGCGCCCGGCCCCAACTCGAAGTCCTGGACCGCCTGGACCTCCTCTGCCGCGTGATCCCGGAGCTCGAGGCCACCAAGCACTGCCAGCAGCCCCGTTCGCACCACTACTGGGATGTGTGGGGCCATCTGATCCACTGCGTCGAATACGCCGAGGAAGTGACCGCCGGCCACCGCAACAATGCCATCTACACCATGGCGCCGTGGACCGCGAAAGAGGATGCCTATTTCGCTGAGGTCATCGGCGATGGCCACAATCGCCGCACCGTGCTCAAGCTGGCGGCCCTGCTACACGACATCGCCAAGCCCCAGACCCGGGCCGCCGACGCCGACGGCCGGGTCCGTTTCCTCGGCCATAGCGAGGAAGGGGCGGAGATCGTGCAGCGTCGTCTGGCATCGCTTCGCATGTCCCGCCGGATCACGGATCTGGTTGCCGAGATGGTGCTGCACCACCTGCGGCCCAGCCAACTCCGCCACGGGTCGGCTATGCCCTCCCCGCGGGCGATCTTCAGGTACTACCGCGATGTGGGCGATGCCGCGGTGGATACGCTCTACCTCGCCATGGCCGACGTGCTGGCCGCTCGCGGCCCCGATCTTTCCCCGGAACGTTGGGCTAACTATGCTAGAATGGTTGCCGCCGTTCTCGAATCCGGGACCGAACAACCCGGAAATCGTAACGGTAACCCACCCTTGATCAATGGCCACGACCTGATGGACGCTCTCGACCTCCCTCCCGGACCGCGCATCGGCTCTCTGCTCGAACGTCTCCGCGAGGCCGAAGCGGTCGGCGAAATCTCCAGCCGGGAGGACGCCATGAAACTGGCCGCCAGGTTGGCTGAACTGGGTGACAATTAGCAATACACTATGACAGTCGCCCTCGTGGGATCAACGTACATAAATCCATTTCGGTTCTTGATTTGCTCGACGCGCGGGTCCAAATCCTCGCGACAATAGTGCCCGTATAATCGGGTCTAACGCCAACGGCGCTGGCTTGCGCCGGCCAATACCAGCATAGGGGTCTGGAATAGATAGCATGCGACGACGCACCGTTTTGCTGACGATTTTCATTCTGGCGGTGCTGGCGGTTTCGGCCGTCTCGCTCGCGCTACCGGAAATCCACGTCGGAATACCCGGCGTCCCCCGCCTCGATCGAGCCTCAACCGGCCCGCTGGGCCTAAAGTTGGGCCTGGACCTGCAGGGCGGCGCGCACCTGGTGTACCAGGCGGATACAGGAACTGTTCTGACAGTCACCTTCCCCGGCGATGCGGCGGCGGACACGCCCGCCGTGGAGGAAGCCCTCGCCACAGTCGACTACCAGGGTGAGGTGAGCCAGTCCGAAGATGGCCTGACGTTCCGGATCTCCGGCGAGTTCCTCGGCCCCGAACGCCGCGCGGCGGTGCTCCAGGCGCTGACCGACGCCATCGCCGAACCCGTCGATTTCATCACCGACGACACCCCGCCTCCCACCAACGAGCAGATGGAAGGCGTGCTCAGCATCATCAGCAATCGCGTCAACCTCTACGGAACCGAGGAGCCGATCGTCCAGCGCTTCGGCGACGACCGCGTCATCGTCCAGCTTCCCGGCGCCAGTGGTTCCGTAATTTCTGTGCAGTTCACCGAAGACGCCGACATCGCCAAGCTCGGCAGCGTCATCGCCGAGCAGGGTTACGGTGACGACGTGGACAGTCGGGGCGAAAACCGGTTCCGCATCACCACCGCGACCACCCTCGGCGAGTCAGAACGCGCGGCCCTCCGGACCATCCTGGAATCCGAGGTTGGGACCATCGTCGGCTATCAGGTGACGAGCAGCATAGACGACGCCAAGCGGCTCATCGGCGAGACGGCTCAACTTGAGTTCCTCCGCCGCAAATGCGCGGGACCCCTGGCCGCAGCCGGAGGCCTCTGCCTGCCCCCGTATACCGACAGCAGCGTCGGCCTCACCGGCGACGACCTTGTGGATGCTTACGTCGGCACCGAGCAGGCCACCGGCGCGTGGGTCGTGAATATCCAGTTCGATGACCGAGGCGCCGAGTTGTTCGGCCAGATGACCGGCGAAATCAACACCCAGACCAACCGACAAACCGACGAGGTCATCGCCGTGTTCCTCGATGGTCGCGAGCTGATCGCCCCCGTCGCCCGCGCCCACATCCGCGACGGTCGTAGCCAGATCTCCGGCGGCTTCAACCGCGAATCCGCCCGCAGGCTGGCGATTCAGCTCAAATCCGGCCGTCTTCCCGTGCCCTTGAACCTCATCCAGGAATCCGGCGTCGACTCGATACTCGGCAAGGAGTCACTGGAACGCAGCCTCCAGGCCGGTCTGGTTGGCCTGGGCCTGGTGCTGGTATTCGTCATCGCTTATTACCGCGCCGCCGGTGTGGTCGCTGCCGTCGCCCTGGTCTGTTACGCCATCGTGACCCTGGCCATCTTCAAGTTGGTGCCCATCACGCTCACCCTGCCCCACATTGGCGGTTTCATCCTGTCTATCGGTCTCGCCGTCGACGCCAACATCCTGATCTTCGAGCGCATCAAGGAGGAGATCCGGCTGGGCCGCTCCTTGGGTTCGGCGATGGAGGTGGGGTTCAACCGCGCCTGGCCCGCCATTCGTGACGGCAACGTCAGCACGCTGATCACCTGCGTGGTGCTGCTTTGGTTCGGCAATCGCCTGGGCGGAGGACTGGTCAACGGCTTTGCCCTGACTCTTCTGGTGGGCGTCCTTGTCAGCATGTTCACCGCGGTCCTGGTCAGTCGCAACCTGCTCCAGGCCCTCCAGACCACCGGTCTGGGCCGCGCCGCCAACCTGTTCACGCCCGAGAAGATACAGCCCCGGTCCACGGGGCAGCGTCCTCAGTCGGCCCAGGGGGGCCAATAGCGAATGTTCAATATCGTCGGCAAGCGCGGCTGGTACTTCGTCATCTCGGCCCTGGTGATCATACCCGGCCTGCTGTCCATGATTGCCCCGCCGGGCTGGATGTCCGGCGGCTCCGGTCTCCGTCCCGGCATCGACTTCTCCAGCGGTTCCGTGCTCACCGTGGCGTTCGAGGAACCGGCCAACCCTGACGCAGTTCGCAACGTCCTGTCCGCTGTGGGCCATCCCCAGGCATTGGTCCAGTCCGTGGGTGAAAACTCCGTCCTGATCCGTACGCGGGTGCTGGAAGAGGCGTCGGGCAATGTGGTGTCCGAGCGCCAGCGTATCGAGGACGCGCTCGAGGCGCAGGTCGGTCTCATCGATGCTTCCGGCGTCGACACCGTATCGCCCATCATCGCTCAGGAAACCGTGCGCAACACCTTCCTGGCCCTGTTGGTCGCGTCCGTCTTTATCCTGATCTACATCTGGTACGCTTTCCGGCGGGTTCCCCGGGCCTACCGCTACGGGGTGGCCGCGGTCGTTACCCTCGTCCACGATACTGTGATCGTCCTCGGCGTCTTCTCCATCCTCGGCCGCGTCCTGGGCATGGAAGTCAACGCCATGTTCATTGTCGGCATCCTCACCGTGGCCGGCTACTCGGTCAACGACACCATCGTGGTGTTCGACCGCATCCGCGAAAACACCATCCGGGTGCCCGACCGCAGCCTTGAGGACACGGTGAACCTCAGCATCATTGAGAGCGTGGGCCGGTCGGTCAACACCAGCTTCACCACGTTGATGGTGTTGCTGGCCATGCTGCTCATCGGCGGCGAGTCGATCCGCGAACTGCTGCTCGTGGTGGCCATCGGCGTGGTGGTCGGAACCTACAGCTCCATCTTCATCGCGGCCCAGTTCCTGGTGATCTGGGAACGTCGCGAGTTCGGTCGCGTATTTACGCTGGGACGACGGCAAGCGACAGCGTAGGCCAAAGGAGCAAGGGTTGTCATGGCACAGTACGAAGTCATACTGCTCCATTATCCCCCGGACGACGATATGCCCAACGGCTATTGGGTGGCCGATTGTCCGTCACTGGCCGGCTGCGTCACCGATGGCGAAACCCGCGAGGAAGCTCTGGCGATGGCCGCCGACGTGATTGACTTCTGCCTCGAGGATGATGAGCCTCTGGATGCCGCCGCGTCAGAGGTCGAGAAAACCACTACGTTGCGGCAGGTGCAA
This sequence comes from Dehalococcoidia bacterium, assembly GCA_965220505.1. Classification (GTDB taxonomy): domain Bacteria; phylum Chloroflexota; class Dehalococcoidia; order Lucifugimonadales; family UBA3495; genus Bin87. The sequence goes on from CBDCQE010000001.1 coordinate 337,508, forward strand.
GAGGAAGGCGTAGTCATCGCCATTGAGACCCACCTGGTGGAACCCAGGGCGATGACTGACGAGGAACTGGCGTCCTGGCCGACTACCGCCCATCTGGTTCCCGGTACAGCAGGCTAAAGGGCTGTGCCGAGTTATTTTCGCAATCTCAAAACGGCCGACGTGCTTTCAGCGTACTTTCGGATGGGATTTGTCCGCGTAAATAACCGAGGGCGACATCATAAGCTCCGTCACCCCCGGCTGAACTTGATGATGATTGTTCACCGGCACCGGAGCGAAATCCCGGAAGGCACCTTGGCCCGTGCCGTTCGTCGGTCCGGCGTAACCGACGAGGAGTTCCTGGCCGCATTGGCCGGGGAAACGCCGGAGCGGTTCCGAGGCTAGCGCAGTTACCCGTTCAGCGAACCGGCGCCCGTCGCTCGCTGCGCAAACCAGTGAGTCTAGGACCGCGTTCCAGCCGTATATCCGGGGCAGTGTGCCAGCATACCGGCCGTAGGCTCGGTGTAGAATATACTCGCAGTCTCGCTGGGGTACGGTGGGACGGTTGCGTTGATTCCACTCGCCGGACGAACGGGCTGTATCGAAGGGACGACGGGGGCTCTGCGATGGCGATCGTATCTGATATCACTCGAAAAGCCGTCTGGGACACCCTTTGCGATCTGGAATGGCAAACGCGCTATTACCGGGCGATGGCGGACCGGCGGCAGCGCATCCATCGTTGGGTACGATTGGCGCTGCTGGTAGGCATCGCCGTGGAAGGCGGCATACTCTACGGCGGAACCCTGTACCCCTGGCTGTTCTATGTGGGCATAGTGGGCGGCCTTGCGCTGGCCGGTCTGACCGTCTGGGACGCACTGTGCAATTACGCCAGGGATGTTGCCGAGTGCCGGCTGGCGGCCGAAACGTGCGGTATGCTGATGGATGATACCGATGCCCTGTGGCGAAAGATTGAGACAGACCGAATCGACGAAGCTGAAGTTGAGGCAACCTTGGGCTACATTCGCCGATGGCGGGACAACGCGACGCAGCGGGTTGATTTGGAAGTGAATCATTCATTGAACTTGGCATCTGCGGAAGCCGCCAATACGGAAATGGTGAACCGCTATGCATCATGAGCGGGCGCTGGCCCGCAGGAGACCCGCACCTGACCAGCAACCGCGGCCTCCCGACCGCCCGCTTCCCGACCGCAGGGGCGATCCGGACCCAATACCTAGGCCCAATCCACGACCCCAACCGCCCCCGCGTCCGTCACGATAATCGTCTGAATCCGGGAGCCAAAACTACCCGACCCATCGGCCTCCGCTCCCGCACCATCCGCACCGCCGCCTCCGCGCCCTCTGCGTTAAGGGGTAGCACGTCGGCGACTACCGGCTCCAATTCACCGGCCGCCGCCATCTCGACGCACCGCTCCAGCGTCCGTCGTGATACCCCGGACACGCCCGTCAGTCGCAGATCGCGGAAGATTGCCTCGGCCAGCCGCACGGACGCCGGCTTCCCGGTCACGTCGCCGAGCAGTGTGATGCGCCCAAACTGCCCCAGGCACCGCATGCTGTCCGGCCATAGCGGAGGACCTACCGTATCGATCACCACGTCCGCGCCCTCGTCCTCCGTGAACGCCAGCACGATCTCCGCCAGACCCGGACCGTCTCCAACTTCAACCACCACTGATGCCCCCAGCTGTTCCAGACCGGCCGCCTTGCCCGGTGACGATGTCACGGCGATGACCTGCGCTCCTCGGGCCGCCGCCAGTTGCACCGCATGGCTGCCCAGCCCGCCCCCGGCTCCCGTGACCACTACCGTTTCCCCTTCCGCGACCTCAGCAGTGTCGATGCCTGACAGCGCGACTCCAGCCGGACACGCCAGCAGTGCCGCCCGCTCCGCTGGAATGCTGTTGGGGACGGCCACCAACGAGGTTTCTGGAAGGGCCACGTACTCCGCGAATCCGCCGTCCCGCCCGTGCCCAATCCCCTCGCCGTTCACGCATCGGTGCTCTCGTCCCGACCGGCACCTCGTGCAGTCGCCGCACGCCGCGGTGAGCAGGCTTACCACCTGCTCTCCCTCCCGAAACATCGTGGCGCCCGATCCCAATGAGACCACCGTTCCTGCTATCTCGTGCCCCAGCACAACGCCCGGCGCGACGCCCCGCCGGAGGGTTCCCGTCATCACCAGGTAGTCATGATGGCAAAATCCGCAGGCATCCATCCGAAGCAGAACCTCGCCGTGCCTCGGTGTCGGAACGTCGCGCTCCACCATCGCCAGCGTGGGCGGATTGCCGGCTTCCACCAGCGACAGCGCGGACATGGTTTTAGGAACGGACAAATGCGTCATAGCCGTCATGGTAAACCTCGGGCCGTTTCTGCGATACTGTGCCAACTCCCGGCCCGCCTGAGATCCGACGGGCTGGTATCGAGGCAATCAGGATGATTATTGGCGCTCACGTTTCCGCCGCCGGTGGCATCGGCAATGCCGTGGACCGCGCAGTTGATATCGGAGCCGAAGCCGTTCAGATTTTCGGCTCCTCCACTCGCTCCTGGCGTTTCAAAGCTCTCACCGAGGCCCAGGCGGAAGCTTTCCGCCAGAAGAACGCCGATGCCGGCTTGGCGCCGCCCTTCCTGCACGCAATCTATCTCATCAATCTGGGCAACTCCAACCCGGAAAACGTCGATAAGTCCGTAACCTCGTTGGTCCAGTACATGCACCTGGCCGACCAGATCGGCGCCGGCGGCGTTATCTTCCACCCCGGCAGTCACGGCGGCGCCGGATACGAAGGCGTCTTCCATCAGGTCGTGGACAGCATCAACCGGGTCCTGGATCAGACCCCCGAGGGTCCGCTCCTCTGCCTGGAGAATATGGCCGGCATGGGTCAGCACATCGGCGCCAAGTTCAGCGAATTGGGCGACGTGCTGCGCGCCGTCGACAGCCCCCGCCTCGGCATCTGCCTGGACACCCAGCACGCTTTCGCCGCCGGCTACGATCTAACCAACCCCGAAGGCGTCGCCAGTATGATCGACGAATTTGACCGCGACATCGGCCTCTACCGGCTCAGCGCCGTACACGCCAACGATTCCAAGCGCCCCTGCGGCTCCGGCGTAGACCGCCACGACAACATCGGCGAGGGCCTGATCGGCGAGGAAGGATTTACCAACATCATGTCCCACCCCGCCTTCGCCGACGTGCCCTTCTTCCTCGAGGTTCCGGGCTACGACAAGGACAATCGCGGCCCCGACAAGCCCAACGTCGACATCCTCAAGGAAATCCGTGCCCGCGTGTCCGCCGGCTGAATCCGCCCTGATTCCATGAGTCCCGACGAATTTGAGGGTCTGGTCCAGCAGGCCTACTGGGAGTTGCCCGAAAACTTCCGCGCATCCCTGGAGAACGTCGACATTCTCGTCGAGGACTTTCCGGGACCCGAAGCCGTTGACGCCGAGGACTTGTCCGACCACGACCACGGCGACCATATTCTGGGCCTCTACGTCGGCGTCCCTCTCATCGACCGGTACGCCGCCGACCCCATGATGCCCGACCGCATCTACATCTATCGATTGCCTATCCTGGACATCTGCGATACCCACGCGGATGTGGTCCGGGAAGTACGCACGACGCTGCTGCACGAAATCGGCCATTACCTGGGCCTCAGTGAGCATGATCTGGACCGGCTGGGCTACGCCTGACCTCCGGCAAATGTCCTGGTCGGACCGCTTGGCTTGGCTGATTGGCAGCGGATTCGGGAGCGGCCTGTCCCCATTGGCTCCGGGTACCGCCGGCGCCGCTGCTGCTGCTGGGATCTATTGCGTCCTCATGGTCCTGCTGGATCTGGCCTGGCCCCACTCCGTAGCGCCTCGGCTGATCGCCCTGGCGGTCATGATCATCGGCGGCACCGTCGTCGGTATCTGGGCGACCGGCCGCATGTCCACCGCAGAGAACCCTGACCCTGGCTCCGCGGTGTGGGACGAGTTTGTCGGCATGTGGATTTCCTTGATCCAAACCGCCTGGGCTACTTGGCATCTGCCCTTAATCATCGTCCCGCCCTGGTGGCCCATCTGGTGGGTCGCGGTGTGCTTTTTCGCCTTCCGCGCCTTTGACACCCTGAAACCGTGGCCCTGCCGGCGCCTCGAAGACCTTCATGGGGGCTGGGGGATCATGCTGGACGACATTGCCGCCGGCCTGTGGGCCCTCGTCGTCACCGTACTGGTATTTTTCGCCATTCAGATGGGGATGCTTTATTTCGCGCCGCCCACCTGACCCTGCCCCTCTCCGAACAGTGCAGCCATGGCCACCCGCTCCAGCGCCTGCATCGTTTCCCGCTCCCCGTCGTCATAGTGGTCGTGGCCGAGCAGATGCAGCGCTCCGTGCACTATCAGCAGCGCCAACTCTCGCCGTAGCGGAACCCCCTGGTCTTCCGCCTGTCGCGCGGCTTGTGGAACCGAAACCACGATCTCTCCCAGGGGCGGCGGTTCGTCCTCTGGCAACGGCCATCCCTCCGGCGCGTCGTCACCCGACCACGGCGCGTCGTCCTCTCCTTCCCAGTGACCCCAATGCTCGAAGGAAAACGACAGCACGTCGGTCGTCCGGTCCAAACCTCGGTACTCCCGGTTCAACCGGCGCACCGTCTCGTCATCCGTCAGCAGCAGGCTGATTTCCCCGTGGGTATCCGCCGGCAGGGATTCGGAGAGCCCATGCCGAACCGCCGCCTCCAACCACTTTTCATCGCCAACGTCAGCGCATCCTTGCGGCACGTCGATTTGCGCGCTGACAACAATATTGGGAAGCAACGTGTCCATCATCCTGAAATTATCGTCCCGGTGGCCCCGTGATACAATTGCTTGCATAGCTTCGGACGCAGGACGACGCCATGAGCGATGAGCAGTTTACCCCCAACTCGGACCCCGGCGACGATCGTTGGGCCGACTACGCCCTGCCGGAAGAAGGCGTCGCCGACCTTGCCGATCGGTTGGTAGAGTTCCTCCCGGAACACGACGAAAACGACCCTCCGCTCATCATCGGCCAGGTCCTGGACGACTTCATCGACCAGTCCGGCGCCATGCCCGAGAACCTCCGCGAAGAGGACGCTCACGCCGTGATCTGCCAGATGCAGATGGCGGTAACCTTGGCTTACCAACTGGGCCGGCTCGAGTCCCGTTCCCCGGAAATGGTGCGCCGGTTCATCATGGAGGCCATCGAAAAGTGGGAGGCGAAGCCCCTCTCCGACTCCCTGGACTTCGTTGAAGCGGATTTCCGCAAACCCAAGGAATTGGTCCTGCCGCGCCTCCGCCGTTGGTGGCAGGAAAACCTCTCCGCTGAGGACTATTACTGGGACGAAGACTAGCCCGATTCGCCAGTTTCGGCAATTCGATGCAGCGACCGCCGGCGTTGATTGGAGGGAACCTATCCGATGACCACAGCCACTTATGATCTGGTGCTATCGGGCGGCAACCTGTTAGACCCGGCTCAAGGTATCAACGACGAGCCCCGCGATATTGCATTCAAGGACGGCAAGGTAGCCGCGGTCGCCGATCATATCGATCCGGCCGCCGCCGCTCAGGCCATCGACGCCAGCGGCAAGCTGATCACCCCCGGTCTCATTGACCTCCACGGCCATTTCTATCACGGTGGCAGCGGCACCGCCGTGCACGCCGACCAGACCTGCCTCGGCAGCGGCGTGACCACCGGCGTCGATGCTGGCAGCGCCGGTTTCCTCAACTACGGCGCCATGCGCGACTACGTCTTTCCCGCCCACCGCACCCGCCTGCTCGCCTTCCTGCACATCGGCGCCGTTGGTTTGGCCGCCAACCGTGTCCTCGGCGGCGGACTCCACGACATGCGCATCATCGATGTGGAGCAGACCGTCCAGGCAATCAAGGAGAACCCCGGTTTTGTCTTCGGCGTCAAGGTTCGGATGCACTACGATGCCGTGGCCCGCTGGAACGCCCACGAGGCCATGGCCCGCGCCCGCGAAGCCGCAACCGAGGCCGGCGTCAGCCTCATGGTCCACGTCAGCGGCACACCTATCCCCCTGCCCGACGTGCTTGAGCATCTCGGTCCCGGCGACATCTCCACCCATGCCTTCAACGGTTTGCCTGAAAACATGCTGGACAGCGCCGGCAAGGTCCGCCCCGAAGTCCGCGCTGCCGCCGACCGTGGTGTCATCATGGACGTCGCCCACGCCGGCATCCATTGTGACGTGGAGGTGGTGAAGGCCGCCATGGATCAGGGAATCGTCCCCGATACCATCAGCACCGACGTGCACATCGCTCCGCCCGGCCGCGTCGTCTACCTGATGAACGACCTGGTCAGCAAATTCCACGCCCTGGGCATGCCCCTGGCCGACGCCATTACCGCCAGCACCAGCCGCCCCGCGCAAATCCTGGGTCTGCAGGACAGCATCGGATCCCTGGCCGTGGGCATGAAAGGCGACGCCGCAGTCTGGGACAAGCGCGAAGGGCGGTTCGTGTGGCACGACATGGCCGGCCACAACGTCGACGGCAAACTCCGCCTGGACACTTTCGCCACCATCAAGGGCGGTTTCACCGCCTGGCGCGAGGGCCAACTCGTGCAGATGGGTGAGTGCTAGACCTGCCGGTTCCTGTATTTTCATCAACGCCTTGCCTGTATCAAATCAATTCAATACCAACAGAGACCCTCGCTTGGGTCTCTTTGCAAGCCGGCGTTGCGGTGAGGACACGTTATGCGTATTGGTGAATTTGACATAGCCGAACCCGTGCCGGAGCTGCACGAGCCGCACATGCTGGCCGTGCTCCGGCCGTGGATCGACGTCGGAAACGTGGGCAGCCTGTCCCTGGGCAGGATCGAGCGCCACCTCCGCAGCCAGGAACTCGGCCGCCTCTATCGCCCCGGCCGCTACTATGATTTCACTCGCTATCGACCGCGGTCCTATCTGGTCAACGGCCGCCGCGAGGTCACCATCCCCAATACCATCATCCGTTACGCCAACCCGGAAGATGGCCCGCACCTGCTGACCGCCCACCTCCTGGAACCCCACCTCTACGGTGAAGACTACTCCGACGCGCTGCTGGACATCATCAACCGCTTTGGCGTGAAGCAGTATGCCCTCATCGGCGGCATGTACGATATGGTCCCCCACACGCGGCCGCTGGTGGTGTCGGGTTTGGGCACCGGCGAAAACGTCGAACGCGACTACCGCATCGCCAACGCCCGCGCCAGCAGCTATGAAGGCCCTACGACCATCACCTACACCGTCAGCCAGACCGCGGCGCAAAACGGTGTCGAAACGCGCGCCTTCGTCGTGCACCTGCCCCAGTACCTCAACCTGGACGATGATCACCAGGGCGCGGCCCGCATGATGGACCTACTGTGCCGCCTGTACAACCTGCCCGACTACATCGCGCAGACTGAGCGCGGACAGAAGCAATACGACGAGCTCACCCCCAACGACGGACAGATCCCCAGCGGCGATACGCTCACTCGCATCGAAGAGATGTACGACAACGAGTACGGCGGCGCCGAGCAGACCGAGCCCACCACGCCGCTGCCGTCCAGCATCGAAGAATTCCTCCAGGGGTTGGGCGCGGACCTCGGCGACGACGAGGAATCTCGCTAGAATCCGCTTCTCCGGCGAGGCTTGTGATCCGATGGTCTCCGCGTCACGTTCTGCGGAATTCCGTGCCCCTGTTCCCGAGCTCCTCCAGAAGCTCATCCGCTTCGACACCACCAACCCACCCGGAAACGAGAGCGATTGCGCTGCCTATTGCCGGGATGTCCTCGCCGGCGCCGGTGTTCCCGCTGAGCTGATCGGCGACGACCCCAACCGCCTCAACGTCGTCAGCCGCCTGCCCGGCCGTGGCGACGCTCCTCCGCTCCTTCTCTACGGTCACATCGACGTGGTGCCCACCGCCGCGCAGCCTTGGGACGTCCCACCCTTCGAGGGCCGCCTCCAGGATGACTACGTCTGGGGCCGCGGCGCGCTAGATATGAAGGGCGGCATAGCCATGATGATGGACGCCTTCATTCGTGCTCACCAGGAAGGGGCCAGTCTCCCCGGCGACGTGATCCTGGCCTTGGTCAGCGACGAGGAGGCCGGCGGCAACACCGGCGCTGCCTGGCTGGCGCGAACCCACCCGGAGCTTTTTGAAGGCGTCCGCTACGCCGTCGGCGAGTTTGGCGGCTTCAGCAAGACCTACCGGGGCCGCAAGTTCTACATGGTCCAGGTGGCCGAGAAGCAGGGTTGCCAGGTTCAGGCCGTGGCTCGCGGCCCCGGCGGACACGGCTCCCTGGTGCACCGCGACACCGCCCCCACGCGCATGGCCCAGTTCCTGGTCAAGCTCGACCGCACCCCGCTGCCATTCCACGTTCATCCGGTCACCCGCATGATGATCGAGGCGATGGCCGGCCGTTTGCCCCTGGCCGACGGCGCGTTCCTGCGGCTGCTCCTGAACCCTGCGTTCACCGGCCGGATGCTGCGTCGCATGGGAACCGTGGGCCGTGAGATGGAACCGCTGTTCCGGCACACCGCCAACGCCACGGTCATCGCCGGCGGCGAAAAGACCAACGTCATCCCCAGCGAGGTGACGGTCACGCTGGATTGCCGCATGCTTCCCGGCTACGACGCCGAGGATTTGCTTGGCGAGTTGCAGCACATCGCCGGCCCCAACATCGAACTCCAGGCCATCCGCTTCGAACCCAAGCCGTGGGTGCTCAACATGGGGTTGTTCGACACCCTGTCCGACATCATCCGCGAACAGGACCCCGAAGGCGTCTCCGTGCCCATGCTCATGCCGGCCGCAACCGACGGGCGCCATTTCGCCACCCTCGGCATCCAGACCTACGGCTGGATGCCCATGAACCTGCCCGCCGATTTTGACTTTCTCAAGACCATCCACGCCGCCAACGAGCGCGTGCCCGTTTCAGCGTTGCATTTCGGAGCCGAAGCCCTCTTCCAGTTGCTCCGACGCTTCCACGAATGACGGCGGCTCGGAGGGCGGACATCGTTATTCGTTGCCGTGCTGTGCTCTGGTGGCTCGCCTTGTCCACCAGCTACGGATAGCAATAGCGGCAGTGACAACTAATGTTCCAAAACCGACGATAAAGCCCACCACAATGATGACCAATATCGACACAGCCCCCCATGGTTCTGGCACGTCACATCCAGCCGATATAAAAATAGCGGGTATCAATGCTGCCATAGAAGCAATTGCCGTTGCCGCTGCTCCGGCCAATAGTGGCGCAATAACAATACGCACTGCGATGTGGGAGTGAAACGCCGGCCCTATGACCAATCCGCCCGTGGCTATGCTGGCAGCGATCACTATCGTCGAAATACTAACCCGACTGCCGCTCTCAGTAAGAGCTTGGTCCGCTTCAATATACGCTCCGGTGATTGATATTACTGCCCCGGCCATGGCTAGGATGGTCCTTAAGCTCAGCTTTGGGGATATTGATGCTGCTGCCGTGATGCCGATGCCAGCGAATGTCAGTAGTTTTGTACGGGATGTGGATAAGTCATCGTTTGTTATTGCTGAGTAGACGATCAAGGCCATAATCAGTGCCAAGGTAACCTGTACAAAGGGGACTATCCCTATGTACGGTTCATCTGGTTTGGTTTCAGACTGGTCAATATTATCGTCTCTGTCAGTGACCGTATTTTGGCGCACTTTTCGGGACTGGGAGTTGACGACCGCCGCTAGAGCAGCCACTATCCCAGCTGCAGTAAGTCCGGCTGTCACCCCGCCCACTGAGTCGCACCACCGTGTCGCACACGTCGTGGCTAGTATGGTTATAACTCCGACGACAGCCGCCGCGTTGGCTGCTATCGGATACTGGCGCGCCTTCTGATAGCTGAGGAACGCGAAGCACACGGCTGCGATTATTGTGAAGAACGCTCCGAATAGCCAACCAGGTATGGAGTTGCCAACCAACGGTTGGTGACTCCAATAACCTCCTACCTCCATCGCGTAATAGGCGATGAGCGCGGCGACGGCTCCGGCCACCGCCGCAGGAAGTACAGCAGGGGCATGCTCTTTCATCCAGTTGAGCAGCCCTTGGACGTATCGTTTCATCGCTTCAAATTTCCTAGTGCAATCACAACGCGCCTATGGTATAGGGAGTTTTGTCATGGCTACAAATTCTGGCATCCACCGCATCTGGGACCGGATCCAAAAACTGATCGCCGCCTGCGTGCCGTTAGCTCTGCTGGCCCTCGTGATCGGTATCCCCTTGGTGGCTATGGCCTGCGGCAATGATTCTCGGCCTGCCAACCAAGATGTGCCTGTCTGGTGTTCGGAGGTCGTGGAAAGCCTCCCGTTTTCGAGGCAGGACTTGGGTAAGTGCTTTTCGCTGTCTGGCGTTGTGGTAGGCGTCGATTCGAATTTAGGAGATGGCTCTTTGTCCTACGTTGAGGTTGATGCGGGGGAAGCAATCCCTGCGAAGGTGGGGATGTCGTCCGAATGCAGTACTTGGGAAGTTGGTGACCCATTCGACGAGGCAGTTGAGATAGTCGCCAGGGTTTCTCGGCCGGTGGATTTTGATCTGCCGTACTGCGCGGCTAAGCCAGTGCCGAGCCGAGACTCGATTCCCGAAGAAGTTGCCTACGACTGGTGTAGCGATGAAGGAGAACCCTTACCAATTCCGGCGGTTAGGGATTTGATCAAGGACCCGGAGGCGCAGTTGCCAGAGCCATCAGAGCGTTACCTACACAAATGCTTTCGCATCATGGGCAAAGTGGTACGCTCTCATTACCCTGGTTACGATACCACCGAGTACGTGACTGTGAAACTGGACGCATCAGGTAGCGCGGTTACGGTGACCGGACCGTCGGTTTGCCTCTCGCTAAAAGACGAGGAGCGCGTCGATGTACTGGCTTTTTTCCAATTGGTCAGGCCGGGAGACCAAAACCAAGGGCTGGGCGTGCCGGATTTTTATGTACCCGATGCGCGGCATTGCTGAAACCGGGCAGGGAACCGGGTCAGCGCCTGCAATCCACGCCAACACCCCCCTAGAGCAGTGCGGGATGCCGTCAATTCTTTCTGTTTCCACTGGCCCCTGCCCGGGCAGTGGCGCAGGTTCCGGCGGCCGCAAGCACCTCCGCCGGGACCTCATGCTGCTAGAATGCGACGATACCGATCCGATCTTGATCGCATGGGAGGTGGCCCCAACAAGATAGGGGCGAATGTTCATTCGCCCCTCGCTCGTCGTGAAAGTGCATCGGAATCGACTATGCGGTGGCCGCCGTCGCTCCCTTGGCTACTTCAATAAGCCGCTCGAAGGCATCCGGATCCCGCACCGCCATATCCGCCAGCATCTTGCGGTCGATCTCTATGCCGGCGACGTTCAACCCGTGCATGAACTGGCTGTAGGTCATGCCGTGCTGGCGGGTCGCCGCACCGATGCGGATGATCCACAGGCGCCGGAAATCGCCCTTGCGCTGCCGACGATGCCGGTACGCGTGGCTCCACGCGTGCATCACCGCCTCTTTCGCCCACTTGTAGTTGCGCCCTGACGACGCCTGGTACCCCTTGGCGGCTTTGATGATTTTCTTGTGGCGGGCGCGCTTGGTCACGCCCCTTTTGACTCTTGGCACGGTTACGGATTCTCCAGTCTAGACGTCATAGGGAACCAGCCGGCTCAGACGCTTCACGTCCGCGTCGGCGAAGCCGATCTTCTGCGCGAATTTCCGCGTGACCTTCTTCGGCTTCTTGCGCCGGAGGTGGCTGCTCATCCGCTTGCGGCGGAGCAGTTTGCCGGAGCCCGTCACGTGTATTCGGGCCTTGGCCCCTTTGTGGGTTTTGAGTTTGGGCATGTGCGATTATTCCGTAGCTACTGCTTCCTTTCGTTCGTTGCGGGCTGCGACCGTCGGATTGGGTATCAGGACCATGGACATGGCCCGCCCTTCCATTGAAGGCTGCTGCTCCAGTCGGATGTCGTCTTTCAGCTCCTCAGCCACACGCTTCAACAACGATAGGCCGTTTTGCTGGTGCACCGCCTCACGTCCGCGGAACCTTACCGTCAGCTTGACCTTGTCACCGTTGCCGATGAACTGGCGCACCTTGCGGAGCTTGGCGTCGAAGTCGTGAGTACCGATGTTGGGACGGAACCGGACTTCCTTCAGCTCGTTGCTTTTCTGGGATTTGCGGGTCTCGCGCTCTTTCTTGGACGAGAGATACCGGAGTTTGCCGTAGTCAAGCAGCCGCGCGACCGGCGGGTCGGCGTTGGGCGCCACTTCCACCAAGTCAAGGTCATTCATCCGCGCCCTGGAGAGAGCGTCGGACACCGTCATCACGCCAAGCTGCTCGCCTTCTTCTCCAATTACTCGTACCCGTGGGACGCGTATCTGTTCGTTGACCCTATACTGCCTGGCTATGGCGTCACCTCCTTGAGGGTACGTAACGTATAAGGCTGGGACTGAACACAGCCCCAACCGCTCATCATGGCACTATTCTAGCGGCGGCCCACCGGGCAGTCAACGATTCGGGAAGGGGTTTCGTCACGGGCAGGCCCTCACCTTGATCGCGGCTGCGGCCCTACCGCAGCCGATTGCCACGGAGCGACGCGCCGTTCTTAGTCCAGCTCCTCGTCCTCGTCCTCTTCAAACAGGTCGTCGTCATCATCGTCGAGGTCGTCTTCACCAAACAGGTCTTCATCCTCGTCATCGTCTGCGGCAAGAGCCTCGATGATCCTGCTCAACTGCTCGTCTTCGTCCGTTCCCGGGGCCGACAGCATGAGGACTGTGTCGGGACCCTCATCGGGTTCCGGCTCCTCCGCCGGAATCGCCGCAAACCCGTAGAACACGTCGCTATCCAGCACCCGTGCCAATCCGCCCATGGTCAGCGTGATCGGTCGTATCGGCGTTGACCACTTGCCGGTAAGTTCGGCATGCAACTCCGACAGCGACATCGGTTCCTCTCCCCGCAACAGCAGCGTGCGGAACACTATCTCCTGCAGTGGCATCGCCGACTGTATGTACTCAGTGTCTTCGGCGCAATGGGACCGGATTTCCCGTACCAGACCGGACGGGTCCGCGATTTGGGACGGCGTCTTGCCAAACGACGGGCACGCGGTGTTCAGCCGGGCCAGGAGCAATGGGATTGGAGATCGGTTCAACTCTTCCAACCGTTCCAGGCTGAACCGGTATTCAGTCCCTGCCGATCTGCTATTTCCGGTGACGGTGGTCGTCATGCGTTAACCTCTTCATTCCAGTCCAGCATTATGATCTTTACGGCTTGCCCGGCGTTCTTGCGCGGCAGGTCAGCCGGGCAGATTGCCAGTCCGTTGGCTTTGGACAGCGACGTCAGGATGTTCGAGCCCTGCGGCCCGGTCGGCGTGGCGTACCATGTTCCGTCCCGCCTCTCTACCTCGACCCGCGCGTACACCCGCCGGCCGTCGTTGTTGAAAATCGGCCCGGTGAGCACGCCTTCCACCGCCGGGCGCTCCAGCAGGTCCCGTCCCAACATGCGGCGCACCGCCGCCCGACCGAACATTTCGAACGCCAGCAGGGCGCTCACGGGGTTCCCGGGCAAACCCAGCAACGGCAGTGGTCCTCGACCCTCCCGCCGGATCAACCCGAACGCCAGCGGTTTGGCCGGCCGCATCCGCACCGACCAGAAGTTCATGTCCCCCCGCTGCTCCAGCACGTCCTTCACCATGTCGTAGTCGCCTTTGGACACGCCGGCCGACGTAACCAGCAGGTCAGCGTCCGCGGCGCTGTCGATGCAACGGTGCAGGTCGCCCAGGTTGTCCCGCGCGATGCCGATCATCTTCGCTTCGCCGCCGGCCGTCCGAACGGCCGCCGCCACGCTGCTGCTGTTGCTGTCGTAGATGTGACCCGGGGCCAGTTCTTCGCCCACCGTGGTCAGCTCGTCTCCGGTGGAAAGCACCGCCACCACCGGTCGCCGGATTACCTTCACCGTGGCCAGGCCCAGCGAGGCGAGCACTCCGGCCTCCGCGGGTCGAATCACCGTGCCCGCGGCTAACACCAACTCCCCGGCCCGCACGTCCTCGCCAGCCGGTCTGACGTTGCTGCCCAGCGGCAGGGCCTTGCGGATTTCAATCTCGTCCAACGGTATGCCGGCCCGCCGGCGATCAATTTCGTCCGTCTCCTCAAAGGGAACCACCGTGTCCGCCCCGTCGGGTACCGGCGCCCCCGTCATGATCCGGATCGCATTTCCCTTGGTCACCGTTTGGTCCGAAACCTGTCCGGCCGCAACCGCGGAAATGACCGCGAGCGTCGGCGCCGCGTCGTTGGCCTCTGCGATGTCAGCGTGCAGCACGGCGTAGCCGTCCATCGCCGAGTTGGCCAGCGGCGGCAGGTTCAACGGCGAGCTGACGTCCTCCGCCAGCGCCAGCCCCAGGCACTCCAGTACCGGCAGTTCCACCGCGTCCAGGGGGCTGAAGTGGGCAAGGATGCGCTCGAACGCCTGCTCCACCTCCAGCATGTCCTCGTGCCCGTGCCCGTCGTCGTGGCCGCGATGGTCTCCGTGGCGCCCATGCCCGTGATCACCATGCGCAGGCTGATCGTGGTCGTGGATGCTCTCGTGGTCGCCGTCACCGTGGGCGTCGTGGGCGTGCAGTTCTCGTGAGTGAGCGTGTGTAGTCATGGCAATCGCGTCCGTGGTAGGCGTGAAAGGCGGAATGCAGCAAACAATCGTACCACACTCCTAACTGCCCCGAGCCGGCGGCATGTGGCCAGAGCCTTTCGATTATCCCCGTCATTCCGGTTCAAGTCCGGAATCCAGAGCTTTATGAATGTGGCGACGTCGCTGGTCGCTAACCGTTGCTGGATTCCGGCCTTCGCCGGAATGACGGGCAAATGACACTTTTCCCGCAAGTGTGAACGGTTGAGCGTGGTCAGGCGCGAACGGTCGCCCCGGCTTCCCGTTCCAGCGCCCGCGTCAGTCCGTTCACCGCCCGGTTCACGTCTTCGGCGGTCAGGGTCCTGTCCGTGGCTCGGAACCGGATGCGGAAGGCCAGCGACCGCGTACCCTCGGGCAGACTCTCGCCGGCGTACACGTCAAACAGTTCCGCCCGCTCCACCAGCCGCACCCTTTCGATGAGACCCTGTACCCTTGCTGCGGGAACGTCCGCCGGCACCACCAGCGCCAGGTCCCGGTTGGCCGCCGGGAACCGCGACAACGACTCGAACCGGCCGCCGTTCGTGCCCGCCTCCAGCAGGTCGTCCAGCCGCACCTCGAAGTAGACCACCGCGTCCGATCCCAGGTCGAACGCCTCCCTGATGTCCGGGTGCAGTTCCCCGATCAAACCCACGCCATCCGCGCTGCCCCCATTCACCACGACGCGGGCGCACCGTCCCGGATGGAACATCTCGTGGTCGTGCGACTCCAGCGACACGGCGATCCCCACGCGCCCCAGCGCGGTCGCCAGTGTCCCCGATAGGTCAAAAAAGTCCAAGGACTCGCCCGCGCTCAGCCAGTTGGCGTCGTAGCGTGGCCCCGACATGACGCCCGCCACCGTCTCGCGCTCTACCGGAAGCCCCGTGCTCTGCGGGATGAAAGCCCTCCCCATCTCGAACAGCCGGAATCCGCCGTCGTTGTGCCCGCGGTTGTAGGCCAGCGTGTTCAGGATGCTGGCCGCCAGCGTCGGACGCATGATGTCCTGTTCGACGGACATCGGGTTCGCCACCCGCAGCAAAGCCAGGCCGCCGCCCGACTCGCCGTTCACGCTCAGTCGGTTCAGATCATCAATGCTGACCAGCGGATAGCTGATCGTCTCCTGCATCCCCGCCGCCGAGAGCGCGTCGCGCAGCCCGTCCTTCAGCGCCGTCATCGGGTTGGCCTGGTGGTACGGTATCGGTGACGACAGCATCGTGGTGGGCACTTCGTCATACCCGATTATGCGGATGACCTCCTCGATCAGGTCTTCCTCAATGGCGATGTCGCTCCGCCAGTAGGGCGGATCCGCCTCCAGGCTGTCCGGACCCGTGCGCCGCGTCGCGATGCCCAGGCTCGCCAGCACCGTCTCGGCGCGCGCGATGTCCAGGTCCATGCCCAGTACCTGCCGCAATCTTGCCACCGTCAGCGGAACCGCCGGCGTCTCCTCATCCCCGCCCGGGAACACGTCAATGATCCCGCCCGCCGCTTGTCCGCCGGCCGTCTCCAGGATCAGTTGTGTTGCCCGCCGCAGCGCGATTGGGGCCAGCTCGGGCCGCAGTCCCTTTTCGAACCGCAGGCTTGCTTCAGTCCGCAGGTTCAGGTCCGTTGACGTGCGCCGGTTGTTCAGCGGGTGGAACGTCGCCGATTCCAGCAGCATGTTGGTCGTGCTTGCCGTGATCTCGCTGTTGGCCCCGCCCATGACGCCGCCGATGCCGATCGCCTGCGCCGGGTCCGCGATCAGCAGGTTGTCGGTCGAAAGCTTCCGTTTCACGCCGTCGAGGGTCGTGAACTCCTCGCCCTCTGCTGCCCGTCGCACCACCACGTGGCGATCCGTAACCGTGTCCAGGTCAAAGGCGTGCAGCGGTTGGTTGAATTCCAACATCACGTAGTTGGTCACGTCCACCACGTTGTTGATGGGGCGCAACCCCGCGCGGTTCAGCCGTTCCTGCAGCCACTGCGGCGAGGACCCGATGCTGATGCCCGTGATCACCGACGCCGTGTAGCGCGGGCACAGATCCGGGTCTTCAATAGTCACGCTGGCCAGTGTCTCTGCCGACGCATCCGACTCCGCGTATCCGATCTCCGGCACCCGGACCGGCTGCCCGGTTATCGCCCCGATCTCCCGGGCCACGCCCAGTATCGACAGGCAGTCGCCGCGATTCGGCGTCAGCTCCAGCTCCAGGAACGTGTCGCCCAGCGCTTCGTCCAGCGGAGTGCCGACCACCGCGTCATCCGGCAGCACGATGATCCCTTCGTGCTCATCGCTGATCTCCAGTTCCGCTTCCGAGCAGATCATTCCCTCAGAAACGACGCCGCGTATCGTCGCCGGCTTGAGCTCCTCCCGACGCCCGTTGTGCATGTTCATCAGCATGACGCCGGGTCGCGCGAAGCATATTTTCTGGCCCGCCGCCACGTTCGGCGCGCCGCAGACCACTTCCATCGGCGGCCCGTCCCCCGGATCAACCTCGCAAAGCGTCAAGGTATCGGCGTTGGGATGCGGCCGCGTCGCCCGCACGTATCCAACCACGCAGCCTTCCCAACCGCCGCGCGTGAACACGTCGCCCACCTCGATGCCGCCCATGGTCAGCCGGTGCGCCAACTCATCGGGCGCCAGCGTGATGTCAACGTACTGTGAAAGCCAGGAGAAGGGGATGAGCATAACGATTATGCGCCTACTTCTACTTCGTAACGGGAGGGGAGAAAACTTTTGGGCAGCCAGGGATATTCGCAGTCCACTGGTGGAATGATAGCGATATGCGCCCAGATGTGGCCGTCATCGGGAAGTTTGGCCTCAGGCCAGTCAATCCAACGACCGGGTTTGACCGGCGGGTAGCGGTGGCTCTCCCCGGTCAGGTCAATGAACACGCAAATGCCGATTGCGCCCGAATTAGCGGGAATCACGGCATCATTGAGTGTACTGATGTATTGTTTCGCTCTATCTTGATGAAACTTGCCTGTTTTGAGATCCACTGCTAGCAGCAGATTGCCGCCAACGTCCAGAACAGCCAAATCAAAGGACTGGCCCGGCTGTCCATAGGAAACCCGCAAATTCAAACCCAACGCGGTGATCATCCCTTCCACACGCCGGCGTAAGACGTCAATTACAGATAGCCCGGTATCAACAACGTCTGCTTGGTAGCGCCAGCGCAACCCGGCCAACGCCGTACCGAATATACCGAAGGCCAACAACGGTTCCTCGGCCATCCCTACCCGTTCGCGTTCGTTCCAGAGGATTTCCAATCCGATAGCGTTGTCATCGCGGTCGTAGTCCGCGATGAAATCGTAGGCGAATTCCCCGCTGGTTTCGTAATCGGCGTAGTCCGCGAAGTACAGATTGATGCCTTCGTCATCACGTGTTATTCGGGCTGG
Source organism: Dehalococcoidia bacterium (assembly GCA_965220505.1). GTDB lineage: Bacteria > Chloroflexota > Dehalococcoidia > Lucifugimonadales > UBA3495 > Bin87. The sequence continues at coordinate 355,453 of CBDCQE010000001.1, forward strand.
CATGGGAACTCCCGATCAAAATGAACGGTAATCACGTACTCACGGCGGTTCTCTGGGACTACCACCTTCAACATTTGTCGGCGCCCCGGTATGCAACGTAAAATCTGGACGCGGTCTGGGTGCTTTGGATCTGATCGGACCATATCCGGATCATTTAGACAAAGCTCTACCCACTCTTCAGGATATCTGCGCTCCACCATCTTTTCTCGCGCATGCCGGCTATACTCAATCATATCAAAGCCGGCGCATCAGAACTGCCGCAAAAACCTCACATCGTTCCGGTAGAAATGCCGGATGTCGTCAATCCCGTATTTCAGCATCCCGATCCGCTCCGGCCCCATGCCGAAAGCGAACCCGGTGTAGCGTTGCGGATCGTACCCGACCCCTTCCAGCACCCGGGGGTGCACCATCCCCGCTCCCATGATCTCGATCCAGTCCTCGTCCCGGTTGATGGGCCGCCGGCCCGTCTCCGGATCGACGAAGTTGGAGATGGACATGTCCACGCCCGGCTCGACGAACGGGAAGTAGTCGCACCGGAACCGGATCTGCCGGTCCTCGCCGAACACCCGCCGCGCGAATTCGTACAGTGTGCCCTTCAGGTCGGCAAAGGTGATCCCCTCAGCCACCGCCAGTCCCTCGATCTGGTAGAAATGCCATTCGTGGGTAGCGTCCGTCGCCTCGTAGCGGTAGCATTTGCCCGGAACTATCACCCGCACCGGCGGATCCTGCGCCTCCATAACCCGCGCCTGCATCGGCGAGGTATGGGTCCGCAGCAGCATCGGTTGCTGCCCCTCTTCGTTCGCGTAGTCGATCCACAGCGAGTTCCACATATCCCGCGCCGGATGCCCCGCCGGAATGTTGAGCATCTCGAAGTTGTAGTGGTCCAGCTCAACTTCGGGGCCTTCCACCACGCTGAACCCCATCGCCATGAACGCCGCGCAAATCTCGCGCACGATCTGCGTGGTCGGATGCAATCGACCAGTCACCACCGGCCGACCGGGCAGCGTCACGTCCAGCGCATCCTGCGCCGCCAGTGATGCCTGCGCCAGTTCCCTTGTGCGCCGCGCCAGGGCTTCTTCCAGCGCGTTCTTGGCCTGGTTGGCCCGCGATCCGACCTCGCGCCTCTGGTCCGGCTCCAACTCCGACAGCGACCGCAGCAGTCCCGTCAGTCTCCCCCGTCGTCCCAGGTATGCCACCCGCCATTGCTCGACCCCTTCCGCCTCGCCGATGCTGTTCAACTCGTCGAGCGCGTCGCGGGTCAATTGGTCGATGGATTCTACGGAAGGCGTGTTTGTCATGAGAACGGATACAAGCGATTGCCGGATACGGATGGGCCGAAAAAATTATAGGCAGCGCCCCACCGAAGGGTCAAGAAATCTCCACGCCCAAACGTGCCGCCAGCCATGCTCCGCGCACCTGCCCGTGGAGGTGTCCTCCGCCTTCCGCCGCCCCGTCGTAGACCCTGAAATCGCACTCCGGCAGCGCCGCCGCCAACTCCTCGGCAAATGCCAAAGGGCACACGCTCCGGTCGAACCGTCCCGCGCTCATCAGGACCGGGCATCGCACCGCCGGCGCGGTGGTCACCGGGTTGACTGCCGATAGCAGCGACCCCACGGCGCTTTCGCGGCCCGGATGCGCCCGCAGGTGGTCGCCCAATTCCGCCAACGGATAACCGAGACCGGGCTCCAGCGCGGCCGGATGACCCAGCGCCATTGGTGTATCCGCCGCCACCGCCGATACTCGCGGCCGCCGCGCCGCCGCGGCCAACGCCAGGCTCGCCCCCAGGCCGGCTCCGGTCAGCGCCAACACACCCGACAACTCGACGATGCCCTGCATGCCCAGCACGTCTACCGCCCGCAGCGCGTCGGCGTATGCTCCAAAGAGGGTGTATGCGTCGGCGCTATCGATGCCGTCCGTCAACAGACCCGGGTAACTGGCTCGCACCAACCCGTCGCTGTTCCTTTGTCCCCGGTGGGTCGCGTTCATCACCACCGCCCGGTGCCGTAGCGGGGTGTAAATGATGTCGTGGACGCTGGCGTAGTCCGGCATCCGCACTAGCGCCGGAAACGGCCCGTCCCCGTGCGGGACCGACAGCCACGCGAACAGCCGGTGTCCGCCGGTGCTCGTGTATCGTACCCGGTACACGTACCACTCCGGCTGCGAGTAGAACCCGTCCCGCTCTATCGCGATGTCGGCGTCGGTTTCGGCCAGTTGCGCCTCGATCCGTTCCCAGAACGCATCGGAGCGCTGCCTCGCGGCCGTCATGACGCGACCACCTGGGCGACGCCGATGCGCTCCTCCAGCCAAACCCGCTCCCGCGCCGGATATTCGTGCGCGTTGCCGTGCCCCGACTCCGGGAACAGCCACAACTCCCGCTCGCCGCCCAGCAGCCGGTACGCCGCGTAGCTCGTTTCCGGCGGGCACACCTCGTCCTCCATGGCGATGCCCACCACCATCGGACACTTGATGCGCGGCGCAAAGTTCACCGCGTCGAAATACCGCAGCGTGTCCAGCATTTGCTCCGTCCGGTCCGGATACGCCCGCTGGTAGCACGAAAGCTCGTCATACGGGTAGCTGCGCAGCATCCGCATGGATTCCGGATAGCAGCACAGGAACGGATAGCCCGCAACCCCCGCCTTGATCTCCGGCCGCAGCGCCGACGTGATCAGCGTCAACCCGCCGCCCTGGCTGCTGCCACAGCAGTAGACCCGCTCGGCGTCGATCTCCGGCCGCGACAGCAGAAAATCGACCCCGCGCACGCAGTCGGAAATCACGCCCTTGTAGCTGTACGTATCCCGATCCTCCACCCCGCTGGTCAGCAGCCCCGGATAACCGGGATTGAACTCCCCGCTGCTGGGCAATTTCCCTCGAACCGCAACCGACAGCACCGCGACGCCTTTCGCGCCCCAATCCCGCCGCAACGCCGGCTCCGACTTGTATCCCGGCAGGTGCAGGATCGCGGGAAACGGCCCGTCGCCGTCCGCCGGCACCGCGTACCACGCGGATATCTCCAGCCCGCCCAGGCTCCGGTACGTCGCCTGGTAAACCTGCACCACCTCCGTGCTGCGCATTGGGTCCGGTTCCGCTCGCGCGTCCAGCGGTATCCCGTGCAGTTCCGCCTTGACCTCATCCCAAAAAGCATCAAAATCGTCGGGACAAGTCACGTCGGTAACGAATGACTCCAGGTCCTGTTGAGTAGCCATGCGTACGCTCCTGGGTCCGGCTGGACGGCTCCATTATAGCGGTGTAAATGAAAATTGGGCGCACCCTTGAGAGGCGCGCCCGTTGGCGTTGTCCGCAGTTGTAATCCGGCGCTTAGAAGCAGTTGTAGACTTTCCGATGCGTGACTCCGCTCAGCCATTGCTGGAAAGCGTCGTCGGTGGGAGCGCACAACCTGGTTCCGTAAGAGAACAACTCGTTCATCGCGCCCATGTTGGTCATGGTGGAAGGCAGCGCGCCGCTCATCCCGGTGTTGGAGATAGCCAGGCGATAGAGCTTGCTCAGCCCGCCGAAACTGGCCGGCACCGGGCCGCGCAAATCCTCGTTGTCATGGAGCGACAGCCTTTGCAACTGTGTCAGGTTGCCCAACTCGGACGGCAGCGTTCCGCTGAGGTTGTTGTTGGCCAGCCCCAGGACTTGAAGCTGGCGCATATTGCCCAGTTCTACGGGAATGGAGCCTGTGATCTGATTGCGATTGGCCGCTATTCGGCGCAGGCTGGTCGAATTGGCCAGCGCGGCGGGTATGGGGCCGGTCAGCTTGTTGCGGTCCAGCACCAGCACCTCCAGGCTGGGCATGCTTCCCACGCTGGCGGGTATCGGCCCGGTGAGGCCGCCATTTCCGTTTTCATCCTCTTGGTTGTGGAGATAGAGAAGCCGGAGTTTATTCATGCCGGCCAGCGTGTTCGGTAGCGGCCCGGTCAATCGGTTGTTCGTGAGATGCAGTTCTTCCAGATTGGCCAGGTTGCCCAACCCTGCCGGTAGGGGGCCGGTGAGTTCATTACCCGACAGCGTGGCGTATTCCAGCTTGCTCAGGTCGCCGAAATTCTCCGGAAGCGCTCCGGTCAGCTCGTTGTTTCGCAGATTCAGGCGGCTCAGTTCCGAAAGGTTTCCGAATGATTCGGGTATGCTGCCTTTCAGATCGTAGTCACTGAGGTCCAACCGTTTCACTCGGCCAAGGTGGTTAGTTCTCACTCCGGTCCACTCGTGCAACGGCTTGTCGCTGAGCCAGTTGTGGTTGCCGGTCCAGTTGGGTCCGTCGGTCGCGTTGTAGAACTCCGTCAGCACTGCGCGGTCGCTGTCGTCGGGACAGTTGTGAATCTTGGACTCCACCAGGTCATCCAACTACTCCTGCAATACAGCATCGTCAGGCGCACAAACCTGAGTAAGAATGGCGTTCAAGTGCGTCAGGCTGGACATGCCGGACATACTCAAAGGCAATGGGCCGCTCAAACCGCCGTTCCCACGGACCATAAGCAACTGGAGTTCCGTCAGGTTGCTGATTTCCGCAGGCAGGGAGCCTTGCAGGTTGTTGTTCGGCAGGTCCAGAGCTATCACCCGCCCGTCGTCATTGGTAACGACGCCGGCCCACCTGCCCAACGGCTCCGCGGTCCTCCAGTTGGTGTTGGTGCTCCAGTTGTAGCCGCCGGTGGCATTGTAAAACGCGATCAGGGGGCCGCGGTCTTTCCCTACCGTGGTCGCCTGCCCGTCGACCGAGGTGAAGCTACTACGGTCTTCATTGTGGGCGATGACGACGAAGTCGTAGGTCGTGTCGTACTCCAGACCGGTCGCTTCCACTCTGGTCTGTCCGGCGGGAACTGTGCCTTTCGACACGAAATCGCTGCTGCTGGCCTTCTTCATGCGCCAGGTCCATCCGGTGATGGGCTTGCCGCCGTTATCGTGGAGCTTTCCGGCCCAGTCCAACCTAATCCGCGGCAGAGTGGGGTGGGACTTGGCCCAGGGGGTTCCCTCCGCGCCTGATTTCCAGGTGGGCCGCCCGCCCACCGTGATCTGGTTGGACCAGGCGCCGGGATCAACGCTGTTCACGGCCCGAACCCGGTAGAAATAGCCGGAGTCCGACCCCTCCTTTGTTACGGTGTAGACAGTGTCCGTGGAGCCCGTGTTGACAGGGGTCTCCCAGTTATCACTAGAGGTTGTCCGCCGCTGCAGTTGATAGCCGATGATAGCGTCGCCCCCGTCGTGGACCGGCGTGTCCCATGCCAGCCCGTCGCGGTTATCCTGGGACACGTCGGTGACCCGCAGGTCCGTGGGGGCGCCGGGAGGGGTCTGCAGCGCCTGGGCCTGTGCGACTGTGCCGGACATGAAAAAGCCGGCCACTCCCGCGGCCAGCAGCCCAATTGCCAGCAGCGCGAACAGCCCGCGCCGCGATGCAAGTTTCATCACCCTAAAGATTGGGGGGGGGGGGGGGCAGAACTATCGTGCGGCATGTTGATGCTCCTCATACCGGATATCGTTGCCATTTATGGTTCATAGACCTGGAAAACTCGGCTTTGGGCGCCACCCCAGCGGCGCGCGAAGCGGCGTCGCTCAGCCAGCGGATTGCCGGATCGGGCGATAACCTCAAAAAACCAAGGCCGACTATACCACCAAATTCATAATTTATACATAATACAGCGTCCAATTATCGTGGTTGTCTGTCACATTTCCGTAATTTCGGCAAAATCGCCCCCAGCAGCCCAAAATCGGGCGGGCCGGGGCGGCGGGGGAATCGTCAGAAGCAGGATTTTCAAGATTTGAGGATTACCAGGATTGAAACCGTCCCCTGATCAATCCCGCCCAATCATAAAATCCCGCAAATCCTGCTTCTGACAATTCCCCGACGCAAGCACGCACGCCTGAGCGTCCGCAGTTCTCCCGCCATCCAATCCTGTCCATCCATGCTGATAGCCTCGCCTTCCCAGGTTGGGTACGCTTGCGGGCGGAGGCGCGCCAAAACGAAACGAGGCCCGCAGTCGCGGGCCTCACACCAGGCACCATTGCCTGTCCTGGTGGGGGGAATGCTATGACCAAGACGTCAGGGACTCTGCTGGCGCAGCCGCGCCTCCAGTTCGCGGACCCGGGCCTCGGCGGCTTCGGCACGGGCGCGCAGGTCGTCGAATGTCACGATGTGCCGGCCCGTGGCCGGGTCGTACCATCCCAACTCCCCACGCTCCCACCGCAGGTACAGGTTCAATACCCGGCTGTAGCCCTGCAACACGTCCTCCGCCAACTCGTCTATCGGCAGCGGCACGTACACCCCGTCCTCCAAACGATACCCGGCCAGCCGTGTACCGTGGTGTTCCCCCGTCTCGTCAAAGAGCCAGTACTCCAGCACCCCGATCGCCGCGTAGTCCGCACGCTTGGGACCGGTGTCCATGGCCCCGGTGCTTGGAGACGCCACCTCCAGCACGAAGTCCGGCGGCTTGCCCTGCTCCGATACGATGTAGCCGTTGTTGGCTTTGTAGATGTCCGGGTCCGCGTCAAAGGCCACCAGCAGGTCCGGATAGCGCGCCAGGTCACGGAAAGTGCCCGGCTCCACGATGATCCAGCGGTCCGCTTCCACCAGGGTGGTTTCCGGATTGCCCAGGTGGACGGCCAGGGCATGGGAGCGCGCGTTCTTGAACAGGTGGTCGAACTGGGTCACTTCGTCAGGCTCGCGTTCGGGGATGTCGGGCAGCCGGAAGCGGCCCGGGGCTGGCGGCGTCTTGGCGAAAGTGTCGGGCGTGGTCATATCGCACCTGGCGGCGGTCGGTCTGCTCCGCTCTCCGGCTCCGGGAAAGGCGTTGCACGTGCCGGCTATTCTACGCCATGCGGCGGTCTGCGGACAGCGCGGCCCGGCGTGATGATGTTATGCCTGTCCATCCCTGCCAAACCGCAGCCCCCCAACCGTCCGCCCAGGTGCCCGGTGTTATAATTCGCCCACTTGCCGCCGGTCGAACGTCGGCGCGTTTCAGGAGCGAAAACGTATGAAAGCTGGGTTTATCGGGGTTGGCAACATGGGCAACCCCATGGCCGCCAACATGATCAAGGCTGGGCATCAACTCACCGTCCACGACCTGCGCCGCGAGTCCGCCATCAACCTGCTGGAAATGGGCGCCGAGTGGTCCGACAGCCCCGCCGGCTGCGTCGCCGGCAACGACGCCGTCTTCACCTCGCTGCCGGTCCCGCGCGACGTGGAAGCCGTCGTCATGGGCGAGAACGGCATCATGTCCGCCGCCGGCTCCGGCAACGTTTACGTCGACCTGTCCACCAATTCCCCCACCGTCATCCGCCGCATCCATGACGAGTGCGCCGCTCGTGGCGTCACCGTCCTCGATGCTCCGGTCAGCGGCGGCGTCTACGGCGCGGCCGCCGGCACCCTCGCCGTCATGGTCGGCGGCGACGAGGATACCTACAACTCCGTCAAGCCCATGCTCGACGCCATTGGTACCCACGTCGTCTACTGCGGCGAGATCGGCAACGGCATGGTCACCAAGATCTGCAACAACCTGCTGTCCATGGGCATCGGCGTGCTCATGTCCGAGGCCCTCACCCTCGGCGTCAAGGCTGGCGTCTCCCTGGAAACCCTCGCCGACGTCATCGCCAACAGCAGCGGCGGCAACCGTCGCCTCACCGAAAAGTTCCCGCGCTACCTCTTTGCGGATAACTTCGAGCCCGGCTTCGCCACCGCCCTGGCCGCCAAGGACGTCCGCCTGGCCACCGACCTCGGCCGCGAATACGGCATCCCCATGGAACTGTCCAACCTCGTCGACCAGCGCCACGTCGAAGCCCTCTTCCGCGGCTGGGGCCCTGAGGACTCCGACGCCGTCGCCAAGCTCCAGGAAGAAAAATCCGGCGTCCAACTCCGCTTCGGCAGCCTGTAACTCTCCTGTTCCTCAATTCGAAAAAGTTCGTCAAACGAGGCCCAACTTGTTCCGTTCGGCCTACCCCACCAACGACCGGCCCGCGTACATCACCCGCTACGTGTACGCTGACACAACCCTGTCCACCCACGGTGGGACTGCGGGCAAGGTCAGCGTCACCAGCGAGGAACACACCCGCCTCCAGCAGATGGCCGAGTACCTGGAACGTTGCTGCAACGACCTTGACGCCGCTGGCTACGACGTCATCTCCATCACCCCCGTCATCAGCGGCCGCACCGCCTACACCCACACCGAGACCACCGACATCTACCCCGGCCACGGTTACAGCGTCACCGACGGCCTGGTCGTTGCCGCACGCTTGAAATCTCAAAATGCTCCCCCGTCAGCAGCGCAGGAATTGTTCCGCTATGATCAGGTAGAGACGCCTGATCCCATAGAGCCTTATCAACAGCCGGGTCTTACCGTCGCTCAATACCGGGACCGAGCTCAAGAGTATTTGGAGCAAAGCGCCCAGCTACTGGCCCGTAATAAATTGCCCGACGCTTCCGGGCATGGTTGGGCCGCCGCTTCCTGGATGTTCAAAGCCGTCGCCGAGGCGCAAGGGTGGCAGTATCGGCATAGCGACGAGATTTTAGATATTGCTCGCCGGGCGCAACAGAAAGCCGATGATCCCAGGGTGTGGGATCTAAGGGTTTCTGCCAATATGTTGCTTACCTTTTCCGGTACTCGCAATCGCTATCTGCAAGCAGATGACGTGAGCGAACTGCTCGACCAGATGGCAACTCTCCTCGACATCCTCGAACCCCTCACCCAAACCAGCACAACCTAGGAGTACCCCATGACCAGCAGCGCAGAACGCCACGTCGAAACCGCCGACACCATCGAGGCCATCGAGGAGTGCTTCCGCCTCGGCTGGACCGACGGCCTCCCGGTCATCCCCCCGGCCGATTACAAGGTCCGCGAGATGCTCTCTGCCGCCGGCCTCACTGGCGAGGAAGAACTGCTCAACCTCGACATGCGCAGCCGCGTCATCACCTCCGAGAACGCTGCCGCCAACGCCGTCATGGCCGGCTGCGAGGCCGAGTACTTCCCCGTTCTCGTTACCGCCCTGCGCACCCTGGAAGAAGAGCGCAACTTTGTCAACATGGCGGCCTCGTCCACCAGTTCGCCCAGTATCCTGATGGTGCTCAACGGCCCCATCCGAGAACAGCTCGGCATCAACAGTCGGGACGGCCTCTTTGGCCCCGGTTTCCGAGCTAATGCCAGCATCGGCCGCGCCGTCCGGCTCTGCTTCATGAACGGCTTCGACGCCTGGCCCGGCCAACTCGACCGTGGCACCCTGGGCACTCCGGCCAAGTACACCTTCTGCGTCGCCGAAAACGAGGAAACCTCACCCTGGGAGCCGCTCCACGTCAGCCGCGGCTTCGATGCCTCCGACAGCGTGGTCACCGTCGCCGTCGCCTACAACCCGGTCAGCGTCCCCAACAGCTACGCCCACACCGGCCAGGCCATCCTCCTCTCCATCTGCGACGCCCTCCGCTCCGCCGCTCTGGCCCATCGCTACCCCGCCCAGTGGGTGATTGTCATCGGACCCGAACACGCCCTCACCCTCCAGGGCGACGGCTGGACCCGCCGCGACATCCAGGACTTCCTCATCGAGAACAGCGGCCGCTCCCGCGCCGACCTCGTCCGCCTCGGTTCCAAGCAGGGCCCGGAGCAACCCGGCGACGAGGAACTCATCATGCGCTGCGCCATCGACCCGAACGACATCCTAATCATGCACGGCGGCGGCACCGGCGGCCGCTACAGCGCCATCATCGATACCACCGGCTACCGCATCCGCACCCGCAAGATCGGCGGGGATTAGCATGACGACATCAGCCCTTCCAACAAGCCCATTTCCAGGAATGAATCCTTACCTGGAAAACCCTGATCTTTGGCCGGGCATACACAAGACCTTTATCGCTGGTTTGCAGCGGCTCCTCAGTCCCCAATTGCGCCCCGACTACATGGTCCGGATTGAGGAACGCGTGTATGTATCCGACGAACCCAACGTCAGCGGGCAACGGCCCTTCCGCATACCCGACGTTATGATTGTGGACGAGGGTGGAGCCGCCGCCCGCGCCACCGCAATAGCGACGGAACCCCAACAAAACGAGGACGCCATCAACGTGGAGCTCCCTTCAGTTGAGCTGGAAAAAGACCGTTACCTGAAGATCATCAAGGTCAGCAATCGTGAGGTCGTTGCTGTAATCGAACTGCTGTCGCCCTCCAATAAGACTGGCGATGGCCGCCAGGAATATCTGTCCAAGCGCGCCGAAGTACAGTACAGCCTTTCCCATTTGGTGGAAATCGACCTGCTGCGCTCCGGGTCGCCCATGCCGGTCGTTGGAGACGTCCCCGGCGGCGATTACCGGATCCTGATTAGCAATGCCCGGCTTGCGCCCGATGCGTCGCTGTACGTCTTTGGCATGCGCCAGCCCATACCAGTCTTCATCATGCCCCTGGCCGAAGGCTCCGAAGGCATAGCAATAGACCTGAAACCCGTCATCGACGAGGTGTACGTCCTCGGTTCCTACGACCGTGACATCGACTACGACCAGGATCCCGCCCCGCCCCTCTCCGACGCCGACCGCGCCTGGATCGACCAACTCCTCCGCAGTCAGGGGTTACGCAAACCCGCCCTTTGACGGTACAATCCGCACATATCGTTCATTCCGACCACACGCCCAAACCAACGGAGGTACCCCATGACCACCGCCGAATCGAGCCGCCTCCGGCTCGTCAACCCCAAGGGCACCGAATTGCCCCAGACTGAGTTCCGTATGAACGACCGCTCCGGCGGCTTGGCCGGCAAGCGCCTCGGCCTCATGGAGAACTCCAAGGCCAACGCCGACAAGCTCCTGATCGAGCTCGGCAACATCCTCAACGAACGCCACGGTTTCTCCGAGATCAAGTTCTACGACAAGGGCCACGCCAGCTTGCCCGCCAAGCAGGAGATGATCGACGAGATTTTGAGTGAGGTCGATTACCTCATCACCGGGGTCGGAGATTGAGGGTCCTGCAGCTCGTGCAGTGTGCACGACGGAATCGACATGGAAAAGCGCGGCGTCCCCACCGCTGCCATCATCACCCACGTCTTCCTCAACACGGCCCAGGCCATGACCCGCATGATGGGCGTGCCCGACTACCGCTACGTAGTCGCCCAGCATCCCCTGTCCAGCCTCACCGATGACGAGGTCAAGCAGCGCGCCGCCGACTTGGCCGACGAGGTGGAGTCCATCCTGACCGGCCAGCCTGTCGCCGCCTAGCAACAGCAACCCGCGCGTCGGAGTCGCCCGTGGCGTCTCCCGGCACGTCGCAACCGTCTCGCCTGCCCATCGACCCGGCCATCCGGCCCGGTCTGGCAGGCGAAACTCATTTGACCGTCGCCGCCGAACACCTCGCCCCGCATACGCCCAAGTTCAGCACCCCAGCCATGGTCATGCTCATGGAGCAGGCGTCGTACCAGGCGGTCCTGTCCCTGCTCCACCCGGCCCAGACCGTCGTCGGCTACGAGGTCAATGTCAAGCACCTCGCCCCTGCTGACGAGGGTTCAATCGTCACCGCCCGTTCCATCCTTACCGACGTGTCCGGCAACAAACTCCGGTTCGAGGTCGAAGCCCGCCACGGCAACCTGCTCCTCGGCACCGCCGAGCACAAGATGGCCATAGTACCAACTAAGTGACCATCTTAAGGCTCAATAATCCCGTCCATCCTGTGCATCCATGCAAAACCCGACGCATCTCGAGCGGTTAGTATCAGGAGGCTCACATGTCCTGGATCCGCGAAACCGAAGTCGCCGTCCCCTCGGTGATCAGTTGCATGTCCATCAATCCCGATCTCATGGCCGCGGTGCAGAACCTCAACGCGAAGGCCACCTTCGGATCATCCGCCCTCTCCCGCACCCAGGAGGAGGCCATCGCCACGGTGGTCTCCTTGGTCAACCGCTGCCGGTATTGAGCCGTCGCCCACGGAGGGTTCCTCCGTCAACACTCCGGCGACCCCGAATACTCCAGCCACATCATCCACGACTACACGCGGGCAGACTTGGATCCCCAGACCCGGGCCATCCTCGACTACGCCGTCAAGCTCACCCTGACCCCGGCAGCGATGACCGAAGCCGACATCAATGCCCTCCGCACTGTCGGCCTCACCGACGAGCAAATCCTGTCCACTGTCGCCATCACCTGCGTGTTCAATTTCATGAACCGTCTCGCCGATGGCCTCGGCGTCGAGATCCCCGAGGGCCGCGAGGCCATCATGAGCCAGTGGCTCTCCGACGCCGCCAAGCAAGCCCGGGACTGGCTCCTCTCCCCAGAGGCCGTTGCCATCTCCTGAGCTGCAGGTACTACCCCGGCTGTCATGCGAGGCGCGGGTACTTACCGACTGTCATTGCGAGGCGCAAAGCGCCGTGGCAATCTCGCCAGCTGAGCCACCACCGACAATTCCAGCCAACCCAACTGTTCGGAGGTCCCCATGACACTCCTTCCATCCGGTCGTCCCCGTCTCCAGGACAAGGTCGCTATCGTCACCGGCGCCGGCTCCAGCGGCCCCGGCGTCGGCACCGGAAAAGCCGCTTCCATACTGTTCGCTCGTGAGGGCGCTAGGGTGCTGTTGGTTGACCGCAACCAACGGGCCGCAGAGGAAACTCTGGCCGCCATCGGAGAACAGGGCGGCCGCGCCTCGATTATGACTGCTGACGTAACCTCCGCTGCCGACTGCGAGGCCATCGTTGACGCCGCCGTGGGACGCTACGGCGCGCTGCACATCCTCTTCAACAACGTTGGTGTCACCGGTCCTGGCACACCAACCGATGTCGACGAATCCGTCTGGGACAACGTCCTCGACGTGAACCTCAAGAGCATGATGCTCACCACCAAATACGCCGCCCCGAAGATGATCGACGCCGGCGGCGGCAGCATCATCAACATGTCGTCCATCGCCGGCGTCCGCGCCGGCAGCGGCCTGGCCAGCATCCCTTATTCCGCCTCCAAGTCCGGCGTCATTGGAATGTCCGAGACCATGGCCGTCCACCTCGGCCGCGACAATATCCGCGTCAACGTCATCGCCCCTGGCCACATCTACACTCCCATGGTCGCCGGCGCCATGGCCGAGGAAACCCGCGAAAATCGCCGCAAGGCGGGACCGCTCGGGGTGGAGGGCAATGCCTGGGACATCGCCTATGCGGCCCTCTTCCTCGCCAGCGACGAGGCCCGCTGGGTCTCCGGTGTCGTGCTCCCCGTCGACGCCGGCCTCCTCGCCGCCACGCCCCTCGCCATGTACAACCGCATCCGCGACGAGTAACCGCATAGGACTTACGCAGTTGGGACCGTCATTCTGGCGAAAGCCGGAATCCAATGACCGAAATAGTTAATCATCGTTCAGATTCTTTTACACTGCGATCTCTGGACTCCGGCTTGCGCCGGAGTGACGGGCGTGGGATTTCAAGTGCGTAACTTCTATGTCATTGCGGCCCCGCGCTTGATGCGGGGCCGCCAATCTCGCCGGCAAAGGAGTGTCGATCATAGTCAATCTGGCATCCGCGCTGATCATCGTCGTCACGACCGGTGCGTCGTTGCTCTACGTGCTGAAACGCCCCCATCTGGACGGCAGACAAAAGTTGATAGTTCTGGCGCTTGCCGTGTTGGCCGGTGTTCCGGTGGGCTTTGTGCTTGTCGTGCTCCTTTCTATGGTAGGCATCATGCTCTTTTGGGACACCGGGATAGAGAACGACGCCGTGTTTCTGTACCTCTCGGCGCCCATGGCCGTCCTGCTGAACTTGATGCTTGTCCTGATAGCCAGCATGACCAACGCTGGCGCGGCCCGCAAATCGGAGACGGTCCTGCGTGACACGTCCGTGACCGCCGGGCAAGGAGTACCTGTAGCGGTCAACCAGGAAATCACCGCGGCGGGAACGTCCGAGACGGCTGGTGGGGTTACACCGGACACCGGTCGACTGTTGCTGATAGGGACAATCGCCGTCGCGGTGTTCTTCCTTCTCACCGTAGTGGGGATCGTAGGCGGTTTCTTCTGGTGGGACACCGACCTGCGGGCTTTGCTCGCCATGTCGGTGGCGCTCTTTGTTCTGCTGATGGTGATGGTTGTTGCCACCATCGTTCACTCTTGGCGGTGAGCGATCCCACGAGCGCTCTAGCAGGGTGACACAGGAACCCCACGAACCAACAACCGCAATCCCGTGAAACCCCCGGCCCACAGCACAGCCAATATCATCCCGTCCATCTACGCGAATTCAGTCCCCGCCGCTCCACCTCAGTAAATCACCCCCGCCTCTTCCAACCGCTCGATCTCGCTGCCCGGCATCCCCAGCAACTGCTCGAACACGTAAGCGTTGTCTTCGCCGATGTTGCTGTATTTGCCGAACGGTATCGGCGTTTCCGACATCTTCGCCGGAATCGACCACGAGACGCTCTCGCCCTCCGTCCACTCCGTCGCCTTCACCCCTCGTTCCGCTTCCCAATATTGCGTGTCCTGGTAAAACTCCCGCGATTTCAGGTGCGCGTTTTCGTTCAGGTCCTGCCCCTGCGACACCATCCCGGCCGGTACTCCCCCCGCCTGCAGCTTCTCCATCAAGGCCAGCGACTCGTGCTGCCGTGTCCACTCCGCGATGCCGGCGTCGAGCGCGTCCTCGTTGCGCCGTCGACCCAATCGGGTTTCGTACTCAGCCGCCGTCGCCCACTCCGGATCGCCCATCGCCTTGCGCAGCAGTCCCCACTGCTCGTCGTCCGAAACCGCGATGGCAATGTACCGGTCCTCTCCGGCGCACGGATACACGTTGTGCGGCACGGCCCACTCGTCCCGGTTGCCCCGCCGCTGCGGGCCCCGTCCGTTGACCTGGTAGTCCAGCAGTGCCGGCCCGCCGGTCGCCACTCCCGACTTGAAGATCGACGACTCCAGCGTCGTTGTCTTGCCGGTGAGGTTCCGCCGCATCAACGCCGCGATGATCCCCGCCGGCTGGAACACCCCGGTGTGGTAGTCCGAATAGGATGTATTCACCACCCCCGGCGGCTCATCCGGCAGCCCGGTCATCAGCGAGACCCCGGAAAGGTGCTGCACCAGTATCCCGAAGGACTTGTAGGTGTAATACGGCCCGTGTCCCCCCAGCCCGGTCTGCCACATGATAATCGCGTCCGGCCTCTGCTTGCGGATTTCCGGGAAGTCAATCCCCCAGCGATCCAGCACGTTCCGCCGGAAGTTCGTCATGAACACGTCGCTGATCCGCACCATCTCCAGCAACAGGTCACGCCCCGCCTCGGTCCGAACGTCCAGCGTGATCCGCCGCTTTCCCCGCTGGTACTCCGGTTGGCCCGCTCCCCTCGACCACGCCGGTATGAACGACATCTCGTCCAGTACCTTGTTCGTCTCGACCTTGATCACCTCCGCCCCGAGTGAACCCAGTATCCTCCCCGTCAGCGGCAGCGCCACGTAAGGGCCGAACTCGACCACCCGTATGCCGGCGAGAGCGGAGGGCGTGCTGGCGTTCGGTGCGGTCATCTTGGCTCCTCCTGGCTGATGCGATCGAAAATCAGTCGCCGCACTTCAAAAATGAAACCCGGCAGCAAATCCTCGCCTGAAAGGGTCTCGGGGTTCTCCAGGATTTCAGGCTCGGCCAGCCCGGCCCGATAGACATAAGCCTGACGCTGTCGCGAGTCGATTCCCCAGCCGAGTGTTGCGCCGCCGTCCATCCATTCCTGCATCTTGGCCAAAAATGGCGGGAGACGGTCGCTGCGAGAACGGATTTCGACCACGAAGTCGGGCGCGCCATGTATAGTTCCCCGCCGCTCAATGGCGGTCAGGTTATCGTACCGTTCCTGTGTAATCCAGGCAGCATCGGGAATGCGCTGCGCCCCGCTGGGCAAGCGGAACCCCACGGATGACGGATAGCTCATACCCCCGTTGCTGCGTTGCCAAACGTACAGTTCACCGCCAGCCACGCCTTCTTCTCGGCTACTTTCCGAACCGGGTGGCGGCATAATTATCAACTCTCCTTGCGCAGAATACTCAAACTGCCAAGGCGGGTTATCAGTGGAAAGCTGACACAGCCGCTCCCCGAAGTCGGGAGCGAGGTGGTCAATACCCAGGGCAGATAGGTTGAGGCGTAACTCACCTGTGAGCGGCCAATCCGCTGCCGGTTCCGGGTCGTCTGGCGGAGCGGTTAACGTCGGCTCCGGTTTGACTGTAACCATTTCGGCATCCTCCGGTGTCGTATAGCGACTAGATTACTCCATCCATCTGCAACGCGGCCAAATCTGCAACTGTCAGCCCCAGCTCACCCTGGTACACCGCCGTGTTGTCCGCCCCCAGCGCCGGCGCCGGCCGGCGTCGTGCCGACACTTCCTCGCTATGAAATATCCCCAGCGGGTACTTGATCGTCCCAATTGACCCTTCCTTGTGCTCAATGTCGTACCAGAAGCCCGACTCCGCCAGCTGCGGGTCGGACAGCAGGTCCGCCACCTCGTTCACCGGCAGGAAAACCAGGTTCCGCCGCTGCCCCTCGTGGAACAACTCCTGCACCGTGAAGTTCTCGGCAAACTCCAGGAACAGCGCCGTGATGATATCGATGTGCTCGGCCCGGTCCTGGTTCCCGCCCCGATACGCCTCGTTGAGTACCTCGTCGTTCCCGGTCACTTCGTGGATCCATTGCGCCAGCGCGTCCCACTCCCGCGGCGTGATCACCCCGGCCGCAATCCAGCCGTCCTTGCACGGATACGCCCCCAGCGGGATGACCAGCGTCGAGTTGGTGCCCACCCTAGTCACGTTCTGCCCCAGCTTTCGCCACAGCAGCGCCGGATGCGCGTCCGTGTAGTATGTGATCAGCGCCTCCTGCGACGACACGTCGATGTGCTGTCCAACGCCGCCGTCAGAGAAATCCCGGTAATACAACGCCGCCAGTATCCCCACCGCGGCGTACTGCGCTCCGGGGTAATGGCTGTGCTCGTTGCCCTGCCGCACCGGGGGCTCATCCGGCTCGCCCGTGATCTGCATGTATCCGCTCGCCGCCATCACCACCAGGTCGTCGCCCGCGTAATCCGCCCATTCGCCCGTGGACCCGAACGGTGTCACCGACGCCATCACCAGCCCCGGGTTGTCGGCCTTCAGATCGTCGTATCCGATCCCCCGGTCAGCCAGGTAATTCCGGCCGTAGCTCTCTATAATCACGTCGGCGTCGGCCGCCAAACGCCGGAACAGCCCTCGCCCCGCCTCGGTCTCCAGGTCCAGCGTGATCGATCGCTTATTGGTGTTGTAGAACAGGAAATCCAGGCTTTGCTCGGTGTCCGGCGCGTCCCCGGGATATGGCCCCAGCGTCCGCGATCGATCTCCCGTTGGCGGCTCTACCTTCACCACGTCCGCGCCGTAGTCCGCCAACAGCCGGCCGCAGAACGCCGCCCGCCGGTCGGTCAAATCCAGGACCCGGTAGGGAGGTATCAGGTGCTCGCCGGTATATTCGTCGAACCGAGGCATGGGCTATAGCTCTCCCTCTGTGTGATGCTGGACCCCGCGGGCCACGTTCCGCCAATTTATCGCCGCCCAATCCCGGTGTCAAAAAGCAGACAGCGAATTCGCCCCCGCTATAATGTTGCCTGCCCACATTCCTGAACATTGAGAGCGCCCATGAGCACGATGCACCCCACCGATATCAACGCCGCCCTGGTCAACCTCGTCCGCAAGCGTAGCCCGGAACGCTGGCAGACCGTACCCATCGGTCTCACGCCCCTGTGGCGGCCGATGCTGGCTTTGGTCGACACCCGGTCCTTGCCATTCTCCGATGACGACCATCGCCCGACAATCCTGCTGGTCGCTGGCCTGCGCGGCGAATCCATGGACACCCCGCGCATCCTCACGTCGCTGGATCTATTCGCCCGGTCGTCCGCCGCCGGCTCATCCGGTGTGGCCCTCAGCGCCCTCGCCGCCAGCAATCCCGACGCGTTGGCTGGTGGTGATTGGGAACCCACCGCTGGAGATCCAACCGACCTGACTCGAGGCTTCCCGCCCGACGGCGGTTTCTACTCCGACGAAACCGGCCCGGAAAGCCGTTACCTTTGGCGGTGGGTTTGCTATCAGGCCCCGGACCTGCTCGTCGAAGTGGCCCTGTCTGACGACTCCGATCAGCAACCGCTTTGGGAGGCTAACGCCGCCGCTGCTGACAACCCAGTCACCTCAGCCTTAGGCGCGTCCCCGGTCTACGATGGCGACTCTCTTGTCGCCGCCCTCGGCCGCTCGTCCTCCGACAGTCCCGGCGTTATACCGGCCTTGCGCCTCACTACCCACTGGACCGGCCTCTCCGGCGCCCTGCACTCCCTCTGGCGCGTAACTGGAAAGGACTCCGACGTCCCACCATCGCCGGCCCGCCTTGCTCTCGACGCTCGCCGTCGCCGCACTCCCATCGAAATCGCGCGCATCCTGGCCGGCCATTACGGCCACGCCCTCGATCCGGTCAATTACACTCAGGGCGTCGGCATCAGTGGACGCCTCCGCCTCGCCGCCCTCGACGACGCGCTGCCCAACCCCACCGCCGATATCGCGTCGATGATCGATCACATTGCCGCCGATCCACCGGCCTATCTTGCTGACGCCGGCGGCGCGGCCCTGGCCGGAGTCGTTTGGTCCGCTCGCCTGGCGGATTACACCGGCGACCAGAAGTACCGCCGTCTCTTTTTCTACGCCGCCGACCGCTTTGCCTCGCGTGGCCCGGGCGAAGCTCCGGCTCCTTGCGATCCAGACTTTCGCGTGGAGGACATGTTCATGACCGGCGCCATGCTCGGCCGCGCCCACCGCATTTCCGGCGACGCCCGGTACGCCGATCTCCTGGCAACCTTCCTCCTCGACGGCGGCGACATTCAAGAGGCCAACGGCCTGTTCCGGCATGCCCGCTCCGCGCCGTTCTACTGGAGCCGTGGCAACGGGTTCGCCGCCCTGGGGTATGCCGAAGCTCTGACCTACCTGCCGGACGACCATCCTGCCCGCGATACCCTCCTGCAGCGTCATCGCCGCCACCTGGACGCTCTGCTGCGCGTCCAGCAGCCCTGGGGCACTTTCGGCGAATTGGTCGACCTGCCCGGAGCCTGGGGCGAACTTACGTCCACCTCCATGATCGGGTACGCCCTGGCCCGTGGCCTCCGTCTCGGCTGGCTTCCCCCTAGTGACGACGCCGGATACACGGCCGCCCTGCAAGCCTGTTGGCGCGCCCTGTCCGAGCGCATCGACGAGGCTGGTGGCGTTGTCGACGGCTGCATCAGCACCGGCGTCATGCCCGACCCACGCGCTTACCTGAACCGCACCGCCGTCAACGGGTACGACGACCGCACCGGCAGCCTCGCCCTGTGGTTCGCCTGCGAAATGGCCCAGCAGCCCTAGCGAAAGCCCGTGCTAAAATCGCCTAACGGTGGTCCGGCTGCCACCGGGGGAGCCAATCATGCTGACCAGGTTGGAAGTCAACGGATTCAAAAACCTCGTGGACTTTTCGTTGGACTTCGGGCCGTACACCTGTATCGCCGGCCCCAATGGTGTCGGCAAGTCCAACATCTTCGACGCCATCCGCTTCCTCTCATTGCTCACCGAACACACCATAAACGATGCGGCGCTCCAAATCCGCAACGCCGGCGAGGAAACCGGCGATATCGCTGACTTGCTTTTTTACGGTTGCGGCGAAAGGACAGACCGGATGGAATTCGCCGCGGAGATGATAGTCAGCGAAAGCGCGCGCGATGATTTCGGACGGGAAGCCAAGGCGTCTTCATCCTTCCTGCGTTACGAAGTCGCCTTCCGCTACGAACCGCCGTCACCAACGGGAGGTCTTCTGGGCGGCTTGGCTCTGGAACGAGAAGAATTGCGGCCCATCATCACCGGACATGCGGCCCGGCATCTGAAATTCCCCCACAGCAAGAGTAAGTTTCGCGATAGCGTGGTATACAACAACCGTCACGCCCGCAGCGGGTTCATTTCCACTCAGGTCGACCCGGAAACCGAACAGGCCGCCATCGTGGTGCACCAGGACGGAGGCTCCCACGGGCGAGGTCGGCCATCTCCGGCGCGCGGGGCAACGCGCACTATCATTGGCACCGAAAATACCTCCGCCACTCCGACGATACTGGCGGCCCGCCGGGAAATGCAGAGCTGGCGTGTCCTGGCCCTCGACCCAGCCGCCATGCGCCGCCCCGACCGTTACACGCAACCCCCTGGCATCGCTGCCAACGGGGCGCACATACCGGCGACTCTGCAACACCTGACGAATGTTGCCGAGGAATCCGGGGAACGTCCCGATGTCGTCCTCCAGATGGTATCCATCTGCTTATCGGCGTTGGTCCCTGTCTATATGGTTCGCGTGGTTCAGGATGACGTGCGCCAGTTGCTATCGCTGGAACTGGAAGAGAATTCCGGGGTCAAGCTGAAGGCCAATTCCATCTCGGATGGCACACTGCGCTTCCTGGCATTGGCGGCGCTGTCCGAAGTTTTTTACGAGGGCGGAGTTTTTTGTATGGAGGAGCCGGAAAACGGCATCCACCCGGCAAATCTGGGGGCGATGAATCTTCTCCTCCATGACATAGCCGTTGAAGTTGACGATGCGGTTAGCCTAGACAACCCGCTGCGGCAGGTCATAGTGGCCACCCATTCACCTTACTTCGTGCAACTGCAGAACAAGGAAGACCTTGTGCTGGCGAAGCCTGGCGTGGCTCGCTGCCGGTCCGGCGAGTTGGTAGAGCAACTGTTGCAATGTCAGCCCTATCATGGAACCTGGCGCTGTTCCAGCGAGCGCGAAGGGATGACTCTGCTTTCATTGCGGTCATATCTGATGCCGCCCGAAGAGACGCAGATTGCCTTTCCCCGGGAATTCTGGGAATCCTTATGGTGATGCAGTGCCTGTTAGTGTGCGAGGGCAGTTCTGACGCTCCTCTCACAACGCATATCCGACAATTGCTGAACAGTTACGGAGTCCATCCGGCAGACTTTAACATCTCCATAGACGGTCAGCGACTGGTTGACAAGGTGCTCAATGGCTTGGGTATGGCATCGCACTATGATCTGATATTCCTTCATAGGGATGCTGACCGTGCCGGCGTGGATGCCAGATATCGTGAAATCACAGAGGCAGTCCGGCAGTCAGAATACACTGGACCATGGGTGGGCGTAGTACCAGTGCGGATGACAGAAGCTTGGTTGTTGTTGGATGAGGCTGCCATCCGAAAAGTGGTGCGCCGGCCAAACGGTAGCAGGCCGGTAACTTTACCGTCTCCCAACGAAGTAGAGCGAAGAGCCAATCCGAGAGAAATATTGAACTCTGCCCTGCTCGACGCCAGTGAAGCGCGTGGCCGGCGAAGAGACGATCTGCGCCGGAATCTGCCCACTTTGCGACGCAACCTGCTACAGGCCCTCCCCGTCGGCGGCCCGCTTGCACAGTTGGAATCTTGGGTGCGGTTTCGCGACGATACCGTCGCCGCGCTCAGCCAGATCTTGGGTTAGTGCCTTCCCGCCATGCACGTCCTGATCGCATACATCTCACGCCGGGTCCCATTCTACTACGGGTGGATCGTTCTGGGAACCGCCGGCAGCAGCATGTTCGTCCGCAACGCGGCCGGCAGTTTGACCTTCGCCGTCTTCGTCCCCCTCATCGCCGACGAAACCGGGTGGAGCCGGGCGCTCATCGGAGGCGCAGCGGCTGTGGGCGGTCTGTTAGCCACCGGCGCATCACCACCCGTGGGCTGGGCCATCGACCGCTACGGTGCGCGGGCCGTGCTGGTGTCCTCGCTGATCATCATCGGCCTCAGCACTATGGCCATGGCGTGGCTTTCCGTCCATATCGCCATATTCTACTCGGCTTTGGCCGTTGGCCGGATCATGTTCAGCAGTCCGCTCAACGTGGGAGCGGCCACCGTCGTCGGCCGCTGGTTCGTCCGTCAGCGCGGACGGGCTACCGGATTGCTGTTCCTGTCTCACTCCGGCGGCATGGTGGCGTTCCCGCTGGTGGCCACCTGGGTCAGCGTTGCCTACGGATGGCAGGTCGCCTGGATCGTCCTCGGCTTGATGGTATACGCCATTGCATTGGCGCCCGCATCCCTGCTAGTTGCCCAACGCCCGGAGGATGTCGGGCTGCTCCCGGATGGTGATGCTCCGGACGCAACCCGCGAGGCCGACGCCTCAGTTGCACCGGTCACCGACACGGAAACCGCGCTGGAGTGGACCACGCGCCAGGCCCTGCGCACGCCAGCTTTGTGGGTCTTGGCCATCGGAACCGGCTTCCTCTTCCTGTTGCAGTCCGGAACAAACGTGTACCAGGCCGACCTGCTGCGATCCCGTGGCATCGACCTCTCCCTCTCTCAGCTCAGCATCGTGGTGAACGCCGCCGGAACCGCGTTTGGCAGCCTCCTGTGGGGACGCCTGGTCGAAAAGATGCGGGTTTCTTACACCTACGCTATCGTCGCCCTCGTCATGGCGATAGCCTGCGCCTTGTTCGTCACCGCTGACACCGTCGCGCTGGCTTTCTTCGCCGCCGGCCTGTTCGGCGTCGCGGTGGCCGGCATCCTGGTGGTGCCGCCCGTCGCGTATGCAAACTTTTACGGGCGGGAGTCTTTGGGAACCATACGCGGTATGACTGAGCCCTTCACCTCCCTGGGCCAGGCCATCGGCGCCGTGGCCTCCGGATTGGTGTACCAGTTCGCCGGTGGCTACGGCATCGCTTTCATCATCTACGCGGTCCTGGGCGCGATCACCGCCCTGGCCCTGCTCCTCGCCCGGCCTCCCCTGCATCCACAGGTCCGCGCGTCGCTGTCCCCAGAAACCGCGGACTAACCGCCCAGATCCACTCTCCTCAGCAGCAGCGCATCGGATGACATGATCTCGTCCACCCGGGCCGGAATTTCCTCGAAAGTGTCCAGCGCGGCGCGTATGAGCCGACCGGACAGTTCTCCGCACATATTGCTGCCCAACAGCACCGCCAGTTCCGCCGCCCTTTCAATCGATGCTCCGCCGCCCGACGTAACCTGCACGCCCTTCTCGTACATCTCCAGATCGCCGGCGGCCAGCGCCATGTCGCGGACCTCCTCCCACATTCGCGTGTGAATCGAGCCGGGACTGATGGCGTTCACCGTCACTCCCGTGCCGGCCAGTTCAACGCTCAGGTTCTCCGTCATGTTGACGATGGCGGTCTTGGCTGCATCGTACGACGTGTCGTTTGGGCCCCCAACTCCGGACATGTTGACGATACGACCGCTCCCTCGTTCCAGCATCGCCGGTATCACCGCCCGGCAGCCGTAATACGTACCCAGCACGTGTACCGAGATGACGTTAGCCCACCGATCGGGATCCAGTTTCCACAACGGGCCGATCTCGCCCGTGTTCCCGGCGTTGTTCACCATTACATCGATGGTCCCGAACCGGTCCAACGTGAGTGACACGGCGTTCTCCACCTGCGCTCGATCCCGCACATCCGTGATTACGGTGGCGACCTCGCTGCCAAACTCAGATCGTAGTGTCGCGGCGGTCGACCGCAATTCGTCGTCAGTCCTGGCGGCCAACGCCAGCAATGCCCCCTCGGCCGCGTAAGCCCTTGCGATTGCCTGCCCGATGCCCCGTCCGCCTCCGGTGATCAGGGCTACCTTTCCACGCATTCGTTCCCCGTCAGCCATTGGATCCTCTCCTTGCCAATCCGAATGTCACCACGGCGATGGTACAATTCCGGCACATACTACACGATGGGAGAATGCCCATGAGCGACGCATCCCAGGCAGCGGTGCCCACGGTCTCGTTCACCAGCATGGCTGCCGGAACCCGCGAGGACTACGAACTGCTGGAACGTCTGGAGGCCCAGTTCGCCTCCAGCACCGCCGACCGTGTGCTGGAGCAACTAAAGGGTCTGGCCGGTTCCCTTGCCGGCTACAAGGTGGACCGATTGGAGCATTCCTTGCAATCTGCCACCCGGGCGTATCGGGATGGCGCGGAAGAAGAAATGGTCGTAGCCGCGCTGCTGCACGACATTGGCGATCTGCTGGCTCCGCACAACCATAGCGAAATGGCGGCGGCGGTACTCAGGCCCTACGTTTCCGAGCGGACCTACTGGGTCGTCCGCCAACATGGCCTGTTTCAGAGCTATTACTACGCCCATCACATGGGCGGGGACCGCAACGCCCGCGACCGCTATATCGACCACCCGTGGTATCAGGACGCGGTGGATTTCTGCCATCGTTGGGATCAGTCGTCCTTCGACCCTGAGTACGACTCGCTCCCACTGGAATTTTTCGAGCCAATGGTTCGTCGGGTGTTCGCCCGTGAACCCTTCAGCGCCGGGAGGGAATAGCCATGAGCCTGGAAGGTAAAGTCGCTTTGATTACCGGCGCCGGCGGCATGCGCGGTGTCGGCCGCGCCACCGCTCTGAAGTTGGCGTCCCAGGGCGCCCACGTCGCCATCACCGACGTGCGCCGGCCCGTTGAAGACCTGCCGCCGGGCGAAGTCCGCTCGGAGTGGCAGTCCATTGACAGCGTTGCCGAAGAGGTCCGCGCCCAGGGCAGCCAGGCCCTGCCCGTATATGCGGACCTGTCCAACTCCGATGAGATCGAGGGCCTGGTGGCCGAGACCGTCAACCACTACGGCCGTCTCGACATCCTGGTCAACAATGCCCGCGCCATTATTGGCCGGGATAAAGTCCCGGTCACCGAGTTGGAGGAAGACGTGTGGCAGCATTTCCTCGCCATCAACACCACCGCCGTCTTCCTGTGCACCAAGTACGCGGGGCGGGAAATGGTCCGCCTGGGCAACGGCGGGCGCGTAGTTAACATCGCCAGCAACGCCGGCAAACAGGCCAGCGCCGACGGAGCCGCCTATTCCGCCAGCAAGTTCGCCGTGATTGGTTTGACCCAGGCTTCCGCCATGGATCTCGCTCCCCACGGCATCACCGTCAACGCCGTCTGCCCGGGACCCATCAACACCGATCGCATGAGCTATTGGGAACGCGATCAGGCGGCTCAACGAGGGTTGACCCAGGAAGAGTTCCGCGCCCAGGTGGTCGCCTCATCTGCCGACCGTACGCCACTTGGCCGTATCGCCGAAGCGGAAGACGTTGCCAACTTGGTGGCGTTCCTGGCCGGACCCGATTCCAGCTTGATCACCGGCCAGTCCTACAACGTCAACGGCGGCATACTGTTCCACTGATCCGCCTCCACGCGATTTTCGAGGTTTAGTCCCATGCAGTACGGCATTACGTTACCCGGGCGTGGCCCGTTGTCCACTCCTGACAGCCTGGCAACCATCGCCCAACGGGCGGAAGCGCTCGGTTTCGATTCCGTCGCCCTCGGCGACCACATCCTGGTGCCCAAGAATATCGACTCCGATTACCCCTACACCGAGACGGGAGAGTTCCCGGGCTCGGCCTCAGGCCAGGCTATGGAGCAGATCACTGCTCTGGCCTACATGGCCGGGTGCACCAGCACCATCCGGCTGGCGACCTCCGTGCTCATCGTGCCCCACCGCAACGCGTTGGTGGCCGCCAAGGCCCTGGCGACCTTGGACGTGCTGTCCGGCGGTCGGCTCATCGTCGGCGTCGGCGTCGGTTGGTGTCGTGAGGAGTTCGAAGCCGTGGGTTGCGAGCCCTTCGACGAGCGTGGTGCCGTTACCGACGAGTACATTCGCGCCTTCAAGGAACTGTGGACCTCCGACGACCCGACTTTTGATGGGCAGTACGTGAGTTTCTCCGACATCTGGTTCCTGCCCAAGCCGGTGCAGAAGCCTCACCCGCCATTCTGGGTTGGCGGCGAGAGCCGACCTGCAATACGTCGCGCGGCTACCCTTTGCGACGGTTGGTATCCCATCGGCAACAATCCTGCCTTCCCCGTGGGAACTCCCGAAGCCCTGGAGAACAGCATCGGTCGTCTGCGCCGCACCGCAGAGCGCGCCGGACGCAATCCCGACGAGATACAGATCATCTACCGCTCCCACGACTACCGCATCAACGGAACCGACGCCAGCCCGGACCGCACCCGCTTTACCGGCAGCGGCGAACAAATCGCCGGCGACATCCGTCAGTACGAGGAGATGGGTGTCAGCTATCTGGTCCTCGACATCGCCCGCCTGAGCGCCGACGGCAACCTGGAAGAAACCCTGGGACACCTCGAAGATTTCACGGCCCAAGTGGCCGCCCGGGTCTAGGCAGGTAACGGGAATCCGGCCACACGCGCATCCCGCCCGTCAACCGGACGCGCCAATGGCTTACGCACTTTCGGACACCAACGCGGTCGAGTACCTGCTTGGAACGGGGCTGATTTCCGCCAGCCAAGCCGGTTCGGCAACCGCTGTGGAGCTTGGCGGAGGGGTCTCCAATATCGTCGTCAGGGTGGATTTGGCTGACCCAACGGGCAGCCTCATCATCAAGCAGTCCCTTCCCCGTTTGCGCGTCCATCAGGAATGGCTCGCGGACCAAGCGCGCATCCACCGCGAGGCGTCGGCTCTCCGATACCTGCAGGATGTTCTGCCGCAATCTTCCCTGCCGGGCGTGATCCACGACGATCCGGAACATTTCCTGTTCGTCATGACCGCCGCGCGGTCCGGGTGCCGGACGTGGAAGGACGATCTCCTCTCCGGGCACGTCGATACGCGGGTGGCTGCGGAAGTCGGGCGCTTGCTGGGAACAATGCACCAACAGTCCGCAATCTCTGGCGATGTGGTACCGCCTGCATTGCGGGAGTTCGCGGATCAACGTTGCTTCGTTCAACTGCGCATTGACCCGTATCACCGAGCCACCGGCACGGCCCATGCGGATCTTGCCGGTGTCATCGAAGCCGAAGCACAGGCCATGTTGGGACGTCGCATGTGCCTCGTACACGGCGACTACAGCCCAAAGAATGTCATCGTCACCGGGACTGCACAGGAACCGACCGCCTTCCTCCTGGACTTCGAAGTAATTCACCTCGGTAACCCGGTCTTCGACCTGGCTTTCATGTTGAACCACCTCACGCTCAAAGCTATCCACCGACCCGACCTCGTCGCAAAGTACAATGCGGCCGGCACCGCCTTTTGGTCAGCGTACTGCTGTAGTTCCCAAACTTTGGCCAACGACCCCGTTCGGCTCCAGTTGGAGGCGATACGCCAGATGGGTGTGCTTCTTTTGGCTCGTATCGATGGCAAATCACCGGCCGAATACATAACGACCAACGCGCAGAAGTCCTTGGCCCGCCGTCTCGGCAGGATGATCCTTGCCAGCGAAATTCAGTCGTTGCCAGAGTTGCACGACGCTTTGCGCCGTTAGCGCTCACCGGATGGTTCGCGGCACCAGAATCTGGTGACACTGTCTGCGGCTCCGTAGTACACTCTTCGCGCGGGTATCCGGTCCAAGGCCCGGGCGCCTAGCTCCCGATCAGAGGAGATGAGAGCTTGCCGCAGGAACTGAACGCCGGGTTGGACGGGACTGGCCTTCGCGTCGCGGTGGTCGCTGCTCGGTTCAACTACGTGATCACCAAGAACCTGATGGAAGGGGCCATTTCGACGCTGGCCCAATATGGCGTGCGCGACGGGGACATTACTACTTCCTGGGTGCCGGGTTCCTTTGAGTTGCCCGTGGTCGCCAAGACCCTCGCCCAATCCGGGCGATACGACGCGGTAATCTGCCTGGGCGCCGTCATACGTGGCGAGACCAGCCACTACGACATGGTATGCAATCAGGCGGCATCCGGTATCGCTGCCGTGGGCCGCGAAACCGGCATCCCGACCATGTTCGGTGTATTGACGACCGAAAACATGGAGCAGGCGATTAACCGCTCCGGAGGCAAGGTCGGCAACCTGGGCGCCGATTGCGCTGTCGGCGCCATCGACTGCGCCCGCCTCCTTCAATCCATCAAGACGGGCTGACCCCATGGGACGGTGTGAACAGAGATGCAGGCGACCGTAGAATTCGACCCCAGTTACTCCCTCCTCACCATCGACCTGGCGGCGGGCGAATCCATCAAAGCTGAGCCCGGCGCGATGGTCGCCCAGCAGGGGGTCGAAATGAGCACCGGAATGAGCGGTTCCGGCGGTCTCTTTGGTGGAATTCGCCGCATGATGGGCGGCGAATCTTTCTTTGTAAACACCTTCACCGCCGAAGGTGCAGGAGGGTGGGTCAGCCTGGCTCCGCCCGCTCCCGGCGATGTCGGCTCGTTCGACCTGCAACCGGGTGGTAACCTGTTCCTGCAGTCCAGTTCGTTCCTCGCCAGCACCGGGAATGTTCAAATCGACAGTCAGTTCCAGGGATTTCGCGGGTTTTTCAGCGGGGAAAGCCTGTTTTTCATCCGCGCCTACGCCCAGCAGGGCACCGGGACGGTATATTACAACTCCTACGGCGCCGTCAAAGAGGTTGCGGTGAATCCGGGCCAGGAGTTGGTGGTGGATACCGGGCACCTCGTGGCCTTCAGCGATGATGTCGAATATTCCATCGGAAAAGTCGGCGGCATCCGTTCACTCATCGCCGGCGGCGAGGGCTTGGTGATGAAGTTCCGCGGCAGCGGAACCGTGTGGATACAGACCCGGAACCTGGCCTCCCTGGCCGAAAAACTTAATCCGTTCCTGCCCAAGCGCGGGCAATAGCGCTAGATCTGATCGCTGGTCGTATCCGGCGCCGACTGCTGCGGCTGGCTGCATTCCGGTTGCGCTTCGGGTTGTCGCGTCCGACCTGCGTGCCCCCACAGGAGATCAAGCATGGAATTTGGCGTGACCGTGCCCAACAACTGGGGCGTCGAGGACCCGCAGGCAGTCGTCAACTTTGGTCCGTTGGCGGAAGAGTTGGGCTTTGATTCCGTTTGGGTTATGGACCACCTTTTCAACAACGGATACATCCGCGAAAGGCTGGACGACAAGCCTTATTACCATCCCATGGCGACGCTGTCCCATATATCCGCCCTGACTTCACGGGTGCAGCTGGGGACATCGGTGCTGGTCTTGCCGTATCACAACCCGGTGGAGCTGGCCAAATACGCGGCTACCCTGGATCAAATGTCCGGCGGCCGCGTCATCCTGGGCGTCGGTGTCGGGGCTATGACCCCGGAGTTCGATGCGCTCGGCATACCAATGAGCCAGCGCGGGTCGCTGACCAACGAGTCCATGGACATCATGCGGGAGCTGTGGTCCAACGAAGACCCTCGATACCGCAGTGACCGCTGGGAATTCGAAGACCTCAAGTTTTCGCCCAAGCCGGTACAGTCCGTAGCGGGTTCGCCTCACGTACCCCTCTGGGTTGGCGGCGGCAGCCCGGGGGCGTTGCGGCGAGCCGCTCGCCGGGGCAACGGCTGGCATCCCTCTGGTATGAGCGCTGAGGAATTCGCCATCGGCCGTCAGCGCGTCCGCGAGCTTGCCGAGTCCGCGGGCCGCAACCCTGACGACCTCGTGATGTCCGCACGCGTTGAAGTGGAAGCTCACGGCGGCCCGTCCAGCCAACGCGCTGCCGACCGCTCGCGCCTCCCCGGCGACGACCCGGCCGGGATGGTCGCCGGCATCGCTGCATACCAGGAGGCCGGCGTGCAGCACATCGTGCTGGCTCTCAACACCGGAGACGTCGGCCGCCTCCGGGAGCTGATGCATTCCATCGCATCTGATGTGATCCCGCAGTTCAGTTAGCCACGCCTCGGTCGCCCTGCTCGTTCAAGCCGGGTTAGCAATTCCCAAACTGAAGGGGGGCGATTTTACTTCGCCCCCCTTCTTGTTGGCCGCTGTCCGAGTGGTACCCGCGACTACAGTCGCGCTTCCAGCACGCTGCCCGGAGTGATCGGTAGATTGGTCAACCGCTGGTCGGTGGCATGGCCCACCGCGTTGGCAACGGCCGCCAGCGGGGGAACTATGGGCACCTCGCCCACCCCTCGAACGCCGTAGGGGTGGCCCGGATTGGCGACCTCCACGATGACAGTGTCAATCATGGGCAGGTCCAGCGAAGTCGGCATGCGGTAGTCCAAAAAGCTGGAGTTCATCATCTGGCCATTGTCGCTGAAGTAATACTCTTCGTTCAGCGCCCAGCCGATGCCCTGGACCGCTCCTCCCTGGATTTGCCCTTCCACGTAGCTGGGATGCACTGCCTTGCCGGCATCCTGAATCGCCGTATAGCGCAGGATTTCGGTTTTCCCGGTTTCCGGGTCAACCTCAACGTCCACCAGGTGCACGCCAAACGAATTGCCCTCGCCGGTCGGGTCCAGGCTCGCGGTGCCGGTGATGCCGCCACCGGTGGTGTAGAGCTGGCGTGCCAGGTCTTTGAAGGTGAAACTCAGTTCTTCCGATTTGTGCCGGATCACACCGCTTTCGTACTCAACATCTTCCACCGGCACGTCCCAAATGGACGCCGCCCGTTCGACCAGTTGCTGCTTGACGTCCTCTGCCGCAAGGATAGCCGCCCAACCGGTGGCAAACGTGGTGCGGCTCCCGCCGGTGACCATGGTGTACCCGATGGAGTCCGTGTCAACCACCTGGGGCTTGATGTCCTCATACGATATGCCAAGGGTCTCGGCAGCCTGCTGAGCGATTGACGCCCGGGAGCCGCCGATATCCACCGAACCCTCGATCAGGTTCACGGTGCCGTCCGGGTTTACGGTCATGTTGACGCTGGAATGGAAGCCACGGTTCATCCAGAACCCCGAAGCGATGCCACGGCCGCGATTTGGCCCTTCCAGCGGCGTCCGGTAGTGCTCGTGGTTGCGGGCTGCCTCAAGGCATTCCACCAGACCGATCTTTTGGAACACGGGGCCCTCAACTTTCCGTGAGCCCTCCGTGACGGCATTGTTCAGCCGGAATTCTACGGGGTCCACGCCCAGCTTCTGGCAGAGCTCGTCCACGACCTGCTCCACCCCAAACGCGGCCTGCGGCGAGCCCGGCGCGCGATACGCGGCCGTCTTGGGTTTGTTCACCAGCACGTCGTAGCCTTCGACGGTTCCGTTTTCCAGTTCGTAGCAGGCGAAGGCGCAGGTCGCGCCCTGCATCACCGGGGAACCGGGATACGCGCCGGCTTCGAAGGCAAGTTCGATTTCCGCAGCGGTGATCTTGCCCGCCGAGTTGGCGCCCATCTTGACCCGCATCCAACTCCCGGGAGCCGGACCGCTGCCCTCGAATACCTCGGTGCGGCTCATCAGCACCTTGACTGGTGCCCCGGCCTTGCGGGAGAGCAGCGCAGCTACCGGTTCCAGGTAGAACGATACTTTGCCGCCAAACCCTCCGCCGATCTCCATTGGGGTAACCCGGACGTCCGAAACGTCGACCCGCAAAACGTCAGCGGTGTTGGCGCGAACGACGAATGCGCCCTGGGTGCTGCACCAGACATTGATCTGCCCGTCGGCGCGCCAGTGGGCCGTCGCGTTGTGCGGCTCGATGTACCCTTGGTGTACCGACGCGGTGGTGAATTCGCGCTCGACAATAACGTCGGAGTTGGCAAACCCGGCCGCCGTGTCTCCCTTCTCGAATTTCATGTAGGAAGCGACGTTGCTGGGTTTGTCGGATATTTCGCCCATGGCGGAGGTGTGGATCAGATCATCGTGCAGGAGCGGAGATCCGTCCTGCATCGCGGCTCGCACATCGACGACGGGCTCCAGGACTTCGTAGTCAACGTCGATCAGGGCCAGCGCTGACTCAGCGATGTGAGCGTTGTCGGCGGCGACGGCGGCGACCGCGTGCCCGCGATACAGTGCCTTGTCACTGGCCAGGAAATTGTCGCTCAAGAACTTGAACCGGTTGTAGTCGTTGCCTAAGTCCTCCCTGCTGAGCGCCGCAAACGGTAGATCGGCTGCGGTAACGATGGCGCGCACGCCGGCGAGGGCTTCCGCTTTCGACGTGTCGATGGCCCTGATGCGAGCGTGTGCGTGCGGGCTACGCAACACTCGGGCATGCAGCAGTCCGGTCAGTTCCAGGTCGGCGCCGTATTGGGCGCGACCGGTGACCTTATCCACTCCATCGGGACGCACCGGCCGCTTCCCTACTACGTCGTATTCTACTTCCGATAGCACTTGGTTCGGTATGGTCAATTTCGCTCACCTCCCTAACAATGTAGGGGCGAATTGCTATTCGCCCCTACCGTTGTAAACACCCTACGGGCGCCGGGTCTTCGTGCCCGACGACCAGTGAAAACTCACGCCCGCATGCGTTCTCCGGCGTCAATCACCGCGCGGACGATCTTGTCGTAACCGGTGCAACGGCACAGGTTGCCGGCCAGCCAGTGGCGTATGCGCGCTTCGTCCGCGTCCGGCTCGTCGTCCAGCAGCGCCTTGGCGGCGACGATGAAGCCGGGCGTGCAGATCCCGCACTGGAGGGCGGCGTTTTCCAGGAACGCCTGCTGGATGGGGTGCAGACCGTCAGCGGAGGCCACGCCTTCGATGGTGTTGACCTCGGCGCCCTGCGCCTCGACTCCCAAGACCAAGCAGGAGGTGACGATGCGACCGTCCAGGTTGACGGTGCAAGCGCCGCAGTTGCCGTCGTTGCAACCCTCTTTGGAGCCGGTCATACCCACGACGTCGCGCAGGCATTCCAGCAAGCTTTGCCGCGGCTCGCACAGGAAGTCGGTTTGGTTGCCGTTGATAGTTGTGGTTACGTGGACAAGTCCGGGCATTATTACTCCTCCCCTCGGGCGCGCCGGATGGCAATGTTCAGGGTGCGGCGGGTCAGCACATCCACCAGGTGATGCCGTTGGCGGATCGTGCCGCGCATGTCTGTAATGGGACTCGCGGCTTCGCTAGCCAAACGACCAGCCTCGGCGATTGCGTCGTCAGAGACGGCCTTGCCGGCCAGGCTGTCGCCGGCCGCCGTCACAAGAATCGGCGTGGGACCCACGGAAGCCAAGGCTATGCGCGCGGACTGGATGGTCTGTCCGGACGCATCCAGCACCACCGAGGAGGACACGCCGGCGACGGCGATGTCCATCTCGTTGCGCGGAATGAAGCGAAGGTACGCGGTGCCGGAGTTGGCAACCGGCGCGGGGATCTGGATACCCACCAGTATTTCGCCGGGTTCCAGCACACTCCGTCCGGGCCCGGTGCAGAAATCCTCCGCGGCGACGGCGCGCCAGCCGTTGGGTCCATTGATGTGCGCCTCGCCGCCGAGCGTGATGACCGGCGGGATGCTGTCACCGGACGGAGCGGCGTTGCACAGGTTCCCTCCGATTGAAGCCCGGCCTTGGATCTGAATGCTCCCAATAAGGCCGGCGGCGTCAATCAGACCGGGATAGGCGGCAGCTACCTGCTGGTTCTGATAAATCTGGTAACAGGGCACGGCGGCGCCCAGGCGCAGCCCGCTGTCGGTCATTTCGATCTGGTTCAGTTCTGGGATCGTCTTGGCATCCACCAGAACGTCCAGTTCTCGCCGTCCGCCGCGCAACTGGACAATGATATCCGTTCCGCCAGCCAACGGGCGGGCGCGATCGCCGTTAGCGGACAACACTGAAACGGCTTCGCTGAGAGATGTAGGGGCAACGTAGTCAATAGCTCGCATGGGCACCTCCTCCGGCGCAGATTATAGCACGATCAGCGGCTTCGTCAGCCGTTGCTTGCCCCGCGCCGGCGCCCACCAAAGCAGCGAGCCGGCTGGGGCAGCCGATCATCAAGGGACGCGCGCCATCATACCGTAACCGGCCCGGTCGCGCTACAAATGACCGCTATCTGGCCAGAATCGACTGCAACCGAACTCGTACCGCCGGCCACTCGCTGTCGATGATGCTGTAATACACCGAGTGTCGGTTGACCCCGTCGCGGGCGATCCGGTGATTACGCAGCATGCCTTCCCGGATGGCTCCGATTCGTTCGATCGCGCGCCGGGACCTGAGATTGCGGTGGTCAGCCTTCAGGCAAACCCGCAACGCACCCAAGTCATCGAAAGCGTGCCTCAATAGCAGGTACTTGCATTCCGTGTTGACCGCCGTGCGCTGGTATTTCGTTCCGTACCACGTCATACCGATCTCTAACGACCGGTTGGATCGATCGATATCATGGTATCCCGTGGAGCCGATCGCCCGATCATCGGCGAGGTGCACTACAGTGAATTGGATGCGTCCCTCCCGTTCGTTCCGGGCGATGCAATCTCGGATCCACCCCTGGGTATCGCCCAGGCTCGCGAAGGCAGGTCTGGCCAGGTATCGCCAGATTGTTTCGTCCGTCCCGACGCGAAACAGGTCCTCAGCGTGCTGCGGGCCGATGGGCTCCAGCCGTACGTGCTCTCCTTCAAGGGTGATTGGTTGCGCGTTCATAGGGTCTCCTCGTAGCTCGTTCTTTGGCAACAGCGAGACTGAGCCGGCAGCCCCTGACTGCTAATTGTCCGCGCCTCCTGGCGACGGTACAGGCGTTCCGGCTTCCGTGCCGATCCATCTTCGGCGCGTGCTTGCCGGCGGGTTAGGCCGCGTGGCGAACAGAAAAGCCACAGCGCTAACGACGTATAACGGCGTGAACACGGCAAGCACCCAGTAGTAACTGCCCGTCCGGTCGAATACCAATCCGGACGCGTAAGGCGAAATGAACATCCCCACGTTCATGAACAGGCTCATGAACCCCATCAGGGTCGCGAATCGGGCACGCCCGTAATAGTCTGACAACATCAGCCAGTTCACCGACGTGATCCCTTCAACGATGGCTATACCCACCACGAACAGAAGCAAGCCGATCACACCGGGCCCGACCCACAAACCGCCCATACCGACGGCTCCAATGACCATTCCAATGGCGAGCAGGACGTTGCCACGGAACTTCCCCGACGTGACGCCCATGATGAACCGCAGAGGGATTCCCAGGAAGAACATGGCCGCGACCCAGGCCGCGGCTTCGTTCTCGGAGATGCCTCGCAGGGTCATGATCGGAAACACGTGCACCAGCATCCCGTTGGTCACGGATACGCGCAGGATTGCGCCCACCATGATCAGCCAATAGGTGCGCGTGGCGATCGCCTGGCGAAACGAAAAACTGACGTCGCCGGAACTTCGGTTGCCGCGCCCTCCTGAGCCGGTTGCACCACCGGTGTCCGCGGGGGCGTCTCCATCGGGCAACAGGCCCATGTCCTCGGGACGGCTGCGAATGAAAAACGCCGCCGGCAGAGTCGCGGCTACGATGAAAACGCCGGTCCAGAAGAGCGTGTCCCGCCATCCGATTTGTTGAATACCCAGATTCAGGAGGAGAACCACAAACGCGCCGCCGCCGGCGAACGCCGTCATGAGGGTCGACATGGCCACTGAGCGCCGGCGTATGAACCATTGATTGACGGCCGCCATCAAGGTCTGGCCGAACCCCGCGCTTTTTCCCAGCGATATGATGCCTGAAAACAGGACGAGGAGTTCCCAGTAACTGTCTGCCCGCGAAAGCAGGATGGTTCCGATTCCGGCCATCAAGCCGCCGGCCAGAATCATCGGCCGTGCGCCATACCGGTCAACGGCCCAGCCGACCAGGGGTCCTCCGGCACTGCCTTCAGCCCGCGCGAGGCTGAACACCAACGACATCTGCGCGGAGGTTAGACCTAATTCGGTCCGGATGGGTACAAAAAATCTCGGGAACCCCTGGGATATGGACCCGTTCCCGAACATGCCTAATAATGAGGAAACGACGACAACCCACCATCCATAAAAGATACGGGGTTGTCGTCGTCCGATGTCGGTTTCAGTTTCTGTCACGTCACAGATTTATGATTGTGCGTTCGGAGCTCACGTTAACCAGAGCCAAATGTTATTCAACCTCCGGTATCCGCGTGCTTCTTACCCATCGGGAAGGAACCATGGCTGTGCGGCTGCTTCGTCAGGCCACAGGAATTCGAACCCATTTCGCAGCGCATTCTGACGATCCAGGTCTTCCCGGTCGCCGATGTGGTAATAGGCTTCGGCGTCGAACCCAGATTTAACGTCTGACAGCAAGTGCTTGGCGACTGCGAAGTCCACGCTGATGTCGTGCTCTTCCCACATGGACCGCTGGCTACTGGGCGGTCGATCGGAACAACTCCCGATCAGGAAACCCTTGTCCTGGACGATCTTAACCATCTCCATGGTCAGTGGTCCCGGCGGGTCTCCCACTTCCAGCGTGCCGTCGATGTCAAAGCTGATGAGAATAGCCATGTGCCTCCTCTTGTGATCTCCACGATGCCCAAACCCGAAAATTGGGCGACCCCGTAAGGTCGCCCTGAGCGACGATGTTACCCAAAGCCGAAAGGTGCGATCTAATCCGGCGTAGCGCTCCAAACCGTGAAATTACCGCCCAAGGGCATGGGCCCTCCGGACACGGCTATCTCCGGCTTGACTCCGGTCAACGACCGTGCGCCGGCCCGTCCCTGAATTTGCTGAATGCAGTCGGTGTGCATCCAGAACCGGCTGCGACCGCTGCCGATGTTGCCACCGCTGGCCAGAATGGGGTTCGGCCCCTCGATGCTGATATCCGTCTGGTAGAAATCGAGCGCGTCGCCGGGCTGCATCCCGCGATAGCGCAGACCCTCGATGTGGAACTGGTGGAACTGGGCGAACCCGTCGTACATGTTCTCGAACGAGAGATCGTCGGCGGTGATGCCGGCCCCCTCGTAAATCTTCCTCCCGGTAGTGGCGGTTTCGGTTTCCACCTCGTCAAGGGTCGGGGTGATACTGCGGGCGACGCCCCGGCTGGAGGCGTGGTTCAGGATGTACACGGGCTTTTGCGCCATATCCTGGGCGCGATCCGCGGTGGTGAACAGGTAGGCCGCCGCAACCATGATAGGAATATCGTTGTCGAACAGGTTCGCCGGCTTGGCGATCCAGCGCGAGGACAGGTAGTCCTCGGGGGTCAACTGTTCGGGCCGGTGCTGCGCCCAGTAGCCTTCTGGGAAGAGCAAACCGTTGCGCCTCGAGTTCTGCATGAAAGGCGCCATCATGTCATGGTGCTTGCCGTACTTGGTGCAATATTGCGCGAACTGCAGGGCGGTGCCGTAACAGCCGGGAGCGCCCCACAGGGTGCGGCCCGGGCTGATGGCGAAGGTGCCGGGAACCTCGTCGGCAGCGCTGATGCCCCCGTGGTTATAGCGGCCTTCCAGGTTGTGCCAGCCTTTCAGCACGAGACAGTTGCTGGCGAGGCCGTCCCCAACGGCCTGCGCGGCAACCACAATTGCGGCGGACATGCAGCCGGGCGCGTACATTGTGAACTTGACGTTGGTCAGTTCCGGCATATTCTTCAGGAGCCATTCCGCGCTGAGTTGTCCTACGCCATCCAGAGGATCGTCAGTGGGATTGAAGGCGTTGACCACGTCCATGGGCACGGGTTGATCCGCCGGCCAATGCGCCCCCGTGGTGGTAACCGGCACCAGGACCAGGCCGTCAACCTGGTCCGGTGGAACGCCGGCATCGGCTATCGCGGTGCGCAAAGCCTGGATGCTCAAGGCTCCCACCGACGTTTCGGCCCTGCCATCCCAACGGCGTGCGGTGGGAGAGTGTCCAATACCCACGGCGGCTACCTTGCCCCGGTGTTCCCAAATTCCCAAGCCTTCGGTGGAGCGATACATAGATTCGGGAGCCATCTGGGTGGTCATAACAAACTCCTTGAGAATGCCGCGGCAATCCCGACGCAAAGGTCGGGCCGCCTAGTTTTGTTTGGTGGAACGGTTTCGGGGGCGTCAGGACACAATTTCCCATTCCGGGACTTTTTGGCCGTTGGCCGTGGCTTCAAATATCACCCGCACGCTGGCGCCCACCGGGACTTCATCCGGCGCGGTTCCCGGCAGATGTGAATACATCAATATGCCGGGGTCCTCGTCCAGCATGATGACTGCCAAGTTGAAAGGGATGTCCTCTTTGAGGCTCGCCACCGGGCAGTCATACACTACGCAGTAGTTGTAGATTTTGCCTCGGCCGCTCATTTCCCTCCATTCCAAGTCTTCGGGCGAACAGCCTAATTCGGAGGCGGTCCGGGGCGGAAAGTACAAACGATCAGATCCCTTGAGAGCCTGGACTACAAGTCGTCCTTCGTTAGCGGCCTCGAAGAATGGCCTGGTCAAATCGTCGGGTACCACACCCTGCTTAACCATATTTCTCCTCACACGATGCAGATTTCCCCGCGCTGAAGCCGGGAAACCGATCAAACAGATGGGAATTTCGTACGGCAAAGAATATGCGGCAATCGCGCGCGATGTCAAGCAGAGCGCCTCGCTTCGCGTTCTTCCCAACGCCAGCCCGGCGGAGCGCGATAGGCTACTTAAATCCGCACTAGGTCCGACGCTTCACCATGACCTGACCCTGATGTCGCCGCCATGAGGCTGACGACCAACGTTGGCCAAATCAGGGACGCACAGTAGTGGTCACCAAGCCCGGATTGGGAGGAATCGTGACCCCAGGCGGGACTACGACCGCAAACTTGACCGGGAAACTGATCACGCCGCGCTCCGTCTTGGCATGTGGTGAGATTTCCTGTACTTGAGCTTCTAACTCGACATTGGGTAAAGCTGCCACCGTCACCGACCCGGGTGTGCCGACCTCGATGCGCTCCACATTGTTGGCTTCTACCAAACCTTGGATGGAGATGTTCGTCGGGTCGACTAGCTGGATCACTCGAGCGTCCACGGTAATGACATCGCCTTCTTTCACGGTCACCAGCCGTACCATGCCCGAGAAAGGCGCACGCAGGTACGAGTCTTCCAGGTCTTCCACAATCTCGTCGTAATCGGATTTCGCTTCGTTGAGATTGGCTCGCGCCAACGCGACCGCTGCGGCATCCGGCCCGGCAGCGAGTTCGTCTCTGGCCTCGCCGGCGGTAACGATTTGTTGGTTCAGATCTGCGAGCACTGCCTGGTCGATACCCTCTTCGAGCCGGGCCAATTTTGACTCAGCCGCTTCAAGCGTGAGACGAGCGCTTGTTGCACCGGCTTCCAAACTCGCGAGTTTCAGTTGATCGATCCCCTGCTCCAACTCAGTCAAGTCTCGCTCCGCTCGTTCAAGCGTTTCGCGTGCAACCAGCACATTGGCTTCGAGACGGTCCAATTCAGTTTGGTCAGGTCCAACCAATTCTTCGCGCAATTGCCGGTTCAGTCTTTCCAGCTCCAACGTCAGCCTGGCGACGGTGGCCTGGGCACCGGTACGATCGAACTCTTTGGGCCCCGCCTCCAAATCGGTCAGTTCTGTCCGCCAGAATTCAACATCTCTCCTGGCTGAGTCCACCGTGGCCTGCAGGGCTTCAAACTTCACCACGTCAAAATTCCGGCCGTCATCCAGGCTTGGAAACTGTCCTTCAATCACCATCACGTGAAACTCATCAAACGCGTCCTCTGCTGTTTCCAGATTGGACTCCGCATCGGCCAATCGCACCCGCGCCATTGCCAAACTCTGGGCGTGGTCAACGTCGAAGTCTCGCAGCACATCCTGCGCTTGGTCCAGGTCATGTTGGACCTTGGCTATCTGAGTTTCGAGCGTGGCAACCGCTTCGTTGTGCAGGGGAAGAAAATCCGTGACCGCGTCTTGGGCGTCGTTCAATTTTGCACGCGCTTCCGAACGTCGCGCCAACGCAGCGGCAAAGCTTTCCCCGTGCATGTCGGCGAAATCGGAAACGGCGTCTTCTGCCTGGTCCAGTGCAAACTTGGCGTCAGCAACCGCTTTGCGCCCGGCGCCAAGATCGACGTCATACTGGAGGAGGTAATCCTCCAGCTCGTCCTCGGCCATCTGCAATCGCAACTCCGCCTTGGTGAGGTTGCCCTCCGACTGCGCTCGGATCAGCGGGTCCGATGACTCCAGGCCTAGTACCCGGTCCAGTTCGTCCTGAAGTTTATCGATTTGGTAGAGGCCCTGCGACTCGGCGTACCGCAAATCTCGGATGGTTTCAGAATCTACAGTAGCCAGCACGTCTCCGGAGGAGACCATGTCACCGACGGCTACGTTCACTTCTCCCACCTCACCGGAAATTTCGAACGCCAAGTCCGCGGTTTCCCCAAAGACCAACTGGCTGGGCACGTCGAATCCTCGGGCTTCGACTGGGGTGGACGCACGCGCCGCAGGCCCCCGGGGCGGCCCGGCAGTTTCGTCGGAAGACTGCCCGCACGCGGCGAAAACCAGCGCAAACGCTCCCAGCGCCAACATCGAGGAGATCGCCCGGCGGCGGGCCAATGACCGGGAACAACGTCTGATCAAATGCAATGGATTACCTCCACGGGCAGCGTTGGCTTCTGGATGGAGATGCGCTTACGACCCATCCGCCTGGGCAACGGGTCGACGCGTCAATCGTCGGACCGCGGACGACCAGGCTCTCGGTATGGCGTCGTGCAACAGCATGTAGGTCACCGGCACTGCGACCAGCGTGAGGAATGTCGAGCTGATCAGACCGCCGATTACCACCGTGGCCAATTCCGCGCCTACCAATCCACTGGTATCGCTGAACGCCAGGGGGAACAGGGCGAGTATGGTGGTAAAAGCGGTCATCAAGATTGGGCGCAGTCGTGTGCGGCCCGCAAGGATCATGGCGTCAAGGGCTCCAAGTCCCTGTGACCGCAGTTGAGCAACAAAAGTAATCAGCACAATGGCGTTAGTCACCACGATCCCGATGAGGAATAGGAATCCCATTAACGCCGGCAAACTCAAAGCGCGCCCAGTGATGGTCAATGCGATCAGCGCTCCCACCACCGCCAGCGGCATGCTCAGGACCACAATGAAAGGGTCGCGAAGGGAACCGAGGGTCGCCACCATAACCAGGTATACCAGGGCGAGGCCGATCATCATGGCCAGGTACACGTTGGTGAACTGCTCCTGGATATCGCTGGCGAAACCTCCCTGGCGGATCTCCACTCCGGCCGGCAGATCTGAGTTCTCGATGATTTGATCGATGCGTGCGCTGATGGCTTGCGGATCGTTGCCCAGGAATTCTCCCGTGATCGTAACGGAACGGTCACCGTCGTAATGGGTGACGAGTGACGGTCCCACAGTGGTCCTGGCGTCGGCAATCGAACCGAGGGAGGCCGTGCCCAAGGGGCCGACGATGGTCAGGTTCTGCAGCTCCGCCAGCTCGTCGACGCGATCCGCCGGGCCGCGCACCACCACGTCGTAGGTATCCCCGAGGAGGCTGACGTTGGCCGCGTCAACGCCGTACACCCAGGTTCGAACCTGTCCTGCGACTGCGGCGGCGGTGAGTCCGTAGCGCCTCGCTTCGGAGGCGTCGACCTCGAACGTCAACTCTTCGCTTTCGTCGCTCAAGTTTGTCTTCAGGTTGACGACGCCTTCCAATGGTCGGATGCGATTGACCAGATCCTGTGCCACCCGACGCACCCGACTGAAGTCGCTACCTGTAACCGCTATTTCAATGCCGGCCTGTGGGGGTCCCGCCGAGTCAACGAACAACTGAACTTCGACATCATCCTTCTGCGGTAGCTCCGCACGCAACTGCTTGTCGAAATCCGCCGGAGCCGTGTCCGATAGCGCGATAAAAAACCCGGCCACGTCGTATCCACTCTCACCCAGTCCGGGGCCGAAATCCTGGCTGGTTGAACCCAAAGTGGCCTGGAATGAAGTAATTTCCCCAGTGTCCACGTAACGGTCGAGGATGGCTTCGACTTCCCTGACTTCACGATGGATCGCCGTTGGCCCGGTATTTTCGGGCATGGTGATGTCTATCCTCATGGACTCCGCTTCGCCTGAAGAAAACAACGTGATCGGCAGCACGGCGATCAGCGGTAGTGTGGCGCCCACCGCCCCGATACAGCCCAGTACGGTTAGGAGCGGATGCCTGAGTGCCCAGGTCAATATCGGAGTGTAAATGCGCTGCAACCAAGTGTCTCGCGAAACGGAATCGTCTTCGTCCGCCATATCTCCGGCGCGGAGCAGCAACGAGGCAAGTACGGGTACGGCCGTCAGCGCAATGAACGTCGACGCCAGCAGTGAGGTACACACGGTCTGTGCGAACGGAAGAAAGAACTCGCCTACAATTCCGGGAATGAATCCCAAAGGAAGGAATACCGCCACGGTGGTCAGAGTAGAAGCTAGAATAGCGGGTCCGACTTCGCGTGTGCCGCGGATCGCTGCGGTCAATCCCGGGTCGTCACCCAACGGCGTCAGGCGATACGCGGTGAATTCCGGACCCTGCATCGGGTAACGAGTGGCTCCGGCCTGAACATGGCGGTAGATGTTTTCCAGGACGACGATGCTGTCATCGACGATGCGCCCGACGGCAATCGCCAAGCCGGCCAGGCTCATAAAATTGAGCGTCCAATCCATCGCCGCCATGACCAGTATGGTGGTCATGATGCTGAGCGGTATAGAAATCGCGATGATCACCGTGGGTCGGAGGGTTTGCAATATTCCCCTGATCACAGTCGGCCGCAGTTGGAGCAGGAAAAGGAAGATGGCGACTACCGCGATGACAAAGCCCAACCCGCCCTGGCCCACCACATTGGTGAGTTGCTCTTCAAGCTCGGGCCCATCGTTATAGAGGACATCGACACGCACGTCAGGCGGAAGCTCCAGGCTGTGGATGATGCCCAGCAACTCCCTGGTCACGTCAATCGTGTTCCCGTCTGGCAACTGCAACACTTGAAGTGAGATGCTGGGATGGCCGTTTGTGCGCGACACCGTGGCGGCCCTGGGAGTGTCCAACTGAACCGTGGCTACGTCGGACAGCATGATCGGGGTGCCGCCGTCTTCGTTTGCAGGCGCGCCCACTGAGTTGAAGGTAGCGCGCCGATAATCGACTGGCAGATCGCGTATGGAATCGAGGTCGCCGTAACCACGGTAGGTGCGCACGCCAAACGAGCGGTCGCCGTTATCCAAAGAGCCTGCGTTGAGGTCAACCGAATTCCCGGATACCGCATTTACGACATCCTGGATAGCGAGCCCGTGTTCGTCGCTGCGGGACGGGTCAACTATCACCGAAACGCGCTCTTCGACTCCGCCCTCCACGTTCACGTCATATACGCCGTCAACAGCTTCGAGGCGCGGGAGAATTTCGTCGTCCACGATACGCTGCAGTGCCGGAATGTCTCGTTCCCCGCTGACGCTCAGCCACATGATGGGGAAAATATCCGAGGTCAACCGCAGGACGAACGGGTCACCGGCCTCTTCACGCAACTGCAAGCCGTTCACCCGGCTGCGGATTTCTTCCTCCACCGATTCCACGTCCGCGCCGGCCGTAAAATTCGCTGTCACCAGCGACATGTTGGGAGTGGAAATTGACGTGGTCTTCTCCAAGTCCGGCAGGCCGGAGATCGCGTCTTCCACCTTCGCGGTCACGTCCGTGGCGACGGTGTTGGGGTCTCCCTGCTGATAAGAGGTAGCCACGTAAATGATCGAGAAGCTGATTTCAGGGAAGAGTTCCTGCTGGATCTGACTGTACGAAAATACTCCGGCACCCAAAAGCAGAATCATTGCCATAATGGTTACCGGCTTGCGGCGGAGGGCTAACGAAGTCAGGAAAGTCAAAATCGCTCCGCGGACGAACAGGTGAAATTATGCGCCGTCCGCTACGAGGGTCGGAGGATCGGCGCATGATGCCGGCCTAGAATCATACCAGACGCGTTCCTGAGTTACGGTGCAAACTAACCCGGCGCCGTTGCCCAGCGTTCCCCCCGTGTGTACACTTCCGGAAGTTTTGATTCGAGGAGCGCGACATGAAATTCGCCCTGTTTTCGCACATACCCTGGCCTGAAGAGAATACGCCGAGAGCCCTCTTTGCGGATTTGTTGGAGCAGGCCGTGGTGGGTGAGGAGATGGGTTTCAACGCCATCTGGTTGGCCGAACACCACTTCACGCGGTATGGGCTTGGGGCTTCGTCGCTGGTGGTCGCCAGCAACATAGCGGCGAGGACCAGCACGATTAGACTGGGGACTGCGGTCCTGATACCGCCCTTGCATCACCCGGTTCGGCTGGCTGAAGACACGGCTACGCTCGATGTGCTCAGCGACGGACGGCTGGACGTTGGGTTCGGCAGGGGCGCATCGGGCACGGAGTACGGTAATTTCGGCATCGACCACGGCGAGAGCCAGGCGCGCTACCGCGAGTCCATCGAGATGGTGGAAACTCTATGGACTACTCCCGACTGCACTTTCCGGGGAAACTACTATTCCACCGAGCGTCTTAACTTGGTGCCTACTCCCTTGCAACGGCCGCATCCGCCGGTCTA
Source organism: Dehalococcoidia bacterium (assembly GCA_965220505.1). Classification (GTDB taxonomy): domain Bacteria; phylum Chloroflexota; class Dehalococcoidia; order Lucifugimonadales; family UBA3495; genus Bin87. Next base: position 399,362 of record CBDCQE010000001.1, read on the forward strand.
TGTCGCGGCGACGCGCAGCGCAGAGTCGCTGGAGTTTGTATCTTCCACGGGGCGCCGGCTGATCATCGGGGTTGTCCTTAATACGGACGATGCACTGGATTTGCTGCAGCGCTTTCTGGCGCAGGCTCAAGCCAGCGGGCACGCCGCGTCACCATCAGACGTTCCATTCTTTCGCTACTTCTATGTGGCGGACACCGAGGAGCAGGCCCACCGCGACGCGCGAGAGGCACTGAACTGGACACTGGACATCAACACCTGGAGGCGCGAATTTTCGGTCGGAAGCGAAGTGTACGAAAGCATTGACGACTACCGCAAACGCCGTACTGAATTACCGCCGTCGTACGAATATCTCGCCGAGCACCGAGCTTTCATCGGTACGCCGGATCAGTGCGCCGCGAAGATTCAGACCCTCCACGACGCCGGGGTCCGCTACTTCGGCTGCAATTTCGCCTTCGGCGGCCTGGACCAAAAGAAGCAGTTGCGCTCGATGGAGCTGTTTGCGAGGGAAGTGATGCCTCGCTTCTCCGACGGACAATCGGCGTAGGTTAGTCGTTTCCGGCGGGCCTCGGCTGCGGTTCCGGAGCGACCGGGGGTTTCCGAAGCGCGGCCCAGTTGCTCACCGCTCTGTAGAGGGAAATCGCCGCTCCTGTGGCGAGCGCCGCGCCCAACATCAAAAACGCCCAACGGAGCCCGGCGACGAACGCCGTTGCCACCTCGGGATTAACCGCCTCCAGCTTGGGCTCCACTCCGTAGGTTGCCATGGTCGACACCACCACGGTGGTGGACACGGCGACGCTGACCACGTTCGCCGAGTTCCTGACCAATTGGGTCAGCGCTGAAACCACCCCGTATCGGCTACGGTCCACCACGCTGAGAATGCTGCTGCTGTTGGGTGAATTGAAAATCCCGTTACCGGTGCTTTGCATCATCATGGTGGCGATGACCAGCCAAACCGGGGACCGCTCCTGGAGCGCAAAAGCCAGGACAAAAGCCCCCGCCGCGGTCAACGCCATGCCACACACCGTCGGGACCCGCCATCCGAAGCGATCAGCCACGCGGCCGCTGAACGGCCCGATTAGCACCATGCACACGGCGGGCGGGATCATCATCAACCCGACCTGCTCCGGTGAATATTGCAGCACGCGCTGCAAGTAGAATGGCATCATGAAACGCGCCGCCGACGAACCGAAGAACGACAACCACGCCGCGGCAACCCCCAGCCCGAATATCTGGTTGGTGAACAGCCGCAGGTCCAGCATCGGCGCGCGGACTCTCAGCTCCCACCAGATGAACCCAGCCATCAGGACCGCCACCGCGACACCACCCACGATCACCGGGGTGGACAGCCAGCCCAACCCGTTGCCATTACCTACCACCAGCAAAAGAACGAGGAGTATCACTCCGGAAACCGCGGCACCGGTCCAGTCGAATGAGGAGGCTCCTTGCCCCCGGTGATACTGACCCGCACCCGGACCTCGTTCCAGCAGGAGCCATGCGAGCACCAGCACCAGGCCGCCCGCCGGAACATTGATGTAAAACACCGATTGCCAGCCGAACCACGCCACGAGGAAGCCACCCACGGCCGGCCCGGCGATCGCTCCCATTCCTACGACGCTGAGGTGAGTGCCCAGGGCCTTGCCACGCTCCGAGTCGGGGAACGCCGCGATCATCATGCCCATGCCGCAGCCCTGGACCATGCCGGCTCCGACTCCCTTCAAGACGCGCATTACTACAAGCATCTCGAGGCTGGTAGAAAGCGCGGCGCCCAGTGAGGCGAAGACGAAGATTGCCGTGCCCGTCAGGTACACCCTGCGTCGACCAACGACATCACCCAGACGCCCCATGGGCAGCAGGAGAACGCTGATCACCAGCGCGTACGCGACCACCACCCACTGAACCGATTCCAATGACGCGTCGAAATGGGACTCGATGCCCGGCAGCGCCACGAGCACGCTGCCGTGATCGACCACCGAGAAAAATGTGCCGGCGGCTATGGTCCAGAAAGCCCACCATTTGTAGGACTGGCTGGACGTAATGCGTTGGATCAACTGCGTGACTGCCTGGGACGGGACCGTGCGGCGAATAGGATAACCATCATACTCCTTTCGGAAACCTGACGCTGCTACGCCTTGGTGACAGGGGCCATCAGGCCAAACGCCGCACGCGGCCCAGCACAACCCAGCAAACCGCCGAAGCGCCCAGGCCGAGGACCGCAATTATTGCCATGGCCGTGGACGGCGATGTAACGTCTGAGAGAATTCCGACACCCAGGCTGGCCACGACCAGGAACCCGCGATCAAAGCTCTGCAGGCTGGTCATGCGTCCGCGGAGGCTGTCCGGCGCCAAGGTCTGAATTAACGTGCCGCGGGCGGTCCGGAACACTGCCTGGCTGAATGCCATAGCCGCGATGAACAGGAATGCCAGCGCCATCCACTTGGAAAACGCGAAGACCAGCAGCGTGGCCGAACTGCCGACGGCCGCTCCCAGCACCACCTTCCCCTTCGGGAATATGAACCCGAATGTGGCCATCATGAGCGCCGCCAGCAGCCCTCCAACTCCGGTCACTGCCAGCAGATAGCCGCCCACGTCGGCGTCTCGATGCAACACTTCGGTAGTGAACACGGGAAACAGGAACCACGACGGGTGCAGGATGATATTAGGAATGATCGACAAGATCATCAGTTGGAAGAAGGCTCGTTCCCCACTCCAAACGTATCGCAATCCTTCGATCATGTTGGACATCGCCGATCCGCGCTGGCGGGCATTTCCTGGCGTGTGGAACGGAGTACGCAGCCTGAAGATCATCAAGACGTTGACCAGGTAGAGGCACGCTTCGATAGTGAAGTTCCAGAAGAACCCCAGAGTGAAAATCAGGATTCCGCCCACAAACGGGCCAACGATTCGGGTGCCGGTAATGGTCAACACGTTTGTGGCCAGTGCGTTTCCGAGCATCTCCCGGGGCACGGTGCCCGCGATCAACGCCTGGCGCATGGGCTGTACCGTGGAGTGACAGCAGCCCGCGAGTATCACGTACAGGTAGGCATGCCAAATCTGCACCTTTCCGGTCAGGATCAGTAGCGCGAAAGCGACGGCCAGGACCGCCATCGCAGTCTGGAGGACCATGACCAACTTGCGTCGGTCGAACCGGTCGCTCAGCACACCGCCCCAGGGGCCAACCACCAGGCCGGGCAGCGTATTGATTCCGCCCACCGTGACCACCAACAATCCGGCGACGTTTGAGCCTTCGGATAACTCCCGCACCAGCCAGCCCACGCTCAACAATTGCAGCCATTGAGCGTTGTTGGCAAAGAAATTGCCGAACCACAGATACCGGAAATCCCGGTAAGCCAGCCAGGCGTCCAGTGTGTGCAGGCGTGGCAACCGTGCGGTTCGCAAACGGCGCCCCTCTTAACGCAGCGCCCGCACTCGCCGGAGCGTGGCGAAACACCCTAGCGTTACCGACAACCCCAGGCAGCCAAGCGCCAGGATCGCCATCGATGCCGAGGTAAAATCAGCGAAAATGCCCACTAGCACGCTCACTCCGATCAGGAAGGACCGCTCGTAGGCCAGCAGGGCCATGGTGCGGGCGCGGAAGCGGTCCGGCACGATGGTCAGCACCAGCGTCCCCTGCGTGGTGCGGAAGTAGGCCTGGAAGAACGACATCGCGCCCAAGACGGTGAACGCGGCCCAGGGCCACACGGAGAAGGCGAACAGGATGGTGGTCAGCGACGACAGCACTGCGGCGCCAAACAGGATGTAACCGCGCCGGAAGGGCAATCCCCAGGTGGCGATGGTCAGCGTGGAGATCAGGCCGCCCACTCCGGTGATCGCCAGCAGATAACCGCCCATATTGGCGTGGGCCTGCATGACTTCGACCGTAAATAGCGGCAGCAGAAACCAGACGGGGTGCAAAATGGTATTTGGAACCACCGACAGCACCGCAATTTCCAGGACTTCGCGCTGGTTCCGCCAAAGGTGAAGCAGACCGTCCTTGATGTCTCCGAATGGTGTGAAGCGGCGCTGTTCCTCCGCCGGTTCGGTGCCCGTGTATGGCGTCCGCATGGGCAGCAACATCAGCACTACGCCCAGGTACAGGGCGGCTTCCAGGGCGAAGTTCCAGAAATATCCCAGAGTGAATATCAGTATTCCGCCGAAGAATGGGCCGAAAATGCGAGTCCCGGTCACGGTGAGAGTGTTGATGGCGTAGGCGTTGACCAGCGCATCCCGAGGGACAGTATTGGAAATCAGAACCTGCTGCAACGGCTGGGTGATGGCCAGGCAAGAACCGGAAATCAAAACGTACGCGTAGGCGTGCCAGGGACGCACGTAATCAGTGGCGACCAGGAAAGCGAATCCCAAAGCCAGCAATGCGCTGACGGACTGTAATGTGATCGCCAGCTTCCGACGATCCAGTCGGTCGCCCAGTACTCCGGTTATGGGGTTGATCAGGAGACCGGGCAGGGTGTTGAGGGCGCTAACCGACAGTACCAATAAACCGCCGATGCCGGAGCCCGCAGACAAGTCCTTAACCAGCCACCCGATGCTCAGCAGTTGGAGCCATTGGCCCGTGAAACCACAAAAATTTGCCAGCCACAGCAACCGGAAATCCCGGTAAGCCAGCCAGGCGTCCAGAGTATGCAGACGCGGAAGTCGAAGCGACGGAATGATTGGGCTCTCGCTTGGTTATGGGTAGATGTGCCGTGAACGCGATGGCAGGTGGGAAACGCCGTGGCACGGCGCAAACGGGAACATGGTGCGCTCGCTCTGAATTGTTGTCAATACGACCGGCGCCAGCCGGAACAAACGTCGTTTCACCCCGAGGAATCGATGACCAGTGGACTCCGGCCGCTATGATATGATGACCGTCGATCCTCCAAGTCCCGACCCAACGGACGTTCTTCCGACCTGCGACGGATTGGTTGTAAACGTGCGTTGGGCGTCGGCCCCTCCCGGTGAAAATATGCAAGTGGACTCCCAACGCGCCCTGATGGCTCATCTACTGCGCCGGGCCGGATTCGGCGCGACCCCGGCGGAACTCGATACCTATTGCGCCTGGGGCTATGAGGAAACGGTCGAGTGGCTGTTGCATCCGGAGGACCAACCGACGCTGGAAGAAGACATCATCGAGCGGTACTACATCGACTGGAAGGAGAGCCGCAACATCGAGGGAGCGCTGACCGAAACGGTTTATCGCATGAACTGCAACGCCGGCGTTAGACCTCTCCAGGAAAAGATCGCGCTGTTCTGGCATGGCGTGTTCGCCACCGGTTTGGCCAAAGTGCTGCACGAGAAAACGATGCTCAATCAGATCGACATGTTTCGGCAATACGGTCTGGGCAGTTTCCAGGAGTTGTTGCGCCAGTTGGCCCGGGACCCGGCCATGATTTTCTGGCTGGACAACAATTTCAATCACAAAGACGCCATCAACGAGAACTGGGGGCGGGAGCTGCTGGAGTTGTTCTCCATGGGCGTGGGGATGGACGGCCAACCCAATTACACGGAGGACGACGTACAGGAAGCCGCCCGAGCTTTCACCGGGTGGACGATTGACGACGATAACGTGGCGAGCATCCCATACGGCAAAACCCCGTGGCTGTTCCGTTACGATCAGGAAGATCACGACGCCGGGGCCAAGACATTCCTGGGAGAAACGGGCAACTTCGACGGCGACGACATCATTGAAATCATCTGCCGCCAGCCGTCGACGGCGAGATTCATCAGTCGGCATCTCTACAACTTCTTCGTAGCCGACGACGTGCAAGTGCCGGCATGGCAGAATACTCCGCCATCGTATCCAGAGGCCATCGCCGCGCTGGAGTCCGAATATTTCCGCTCCGGCTACGACATTCGGTCCATGCTGCGCGTGATGTTCACCTCCGAGTTCTTCAAGTCGGAAAGCGTGCGCTTCGCCAGGGTCAAAAGCCCCGCTGAAGTGGTGGTCGGCACACTGCATCTGGTGGGGGATTTCAAATTCCCCAGGGTCGGTTTCATGGATACGGCACTGGAGTGCCGCTACATGAACCAGGACCTGCTGAATCCGCCGTCGGTGGAAGGCTGGCATACCGGCAGGGAATGGATCGACAGCGGCAGCATGGTGGAGCGCATCAACTACGTGGCCGATAATTTGGGAGACGCGACCCATCCCGGCGTGAGAACCATCGTAACGAAACTCACGGACCGCAATCCGGACGCACCAGAGATCGTAGACGGGTGCCTGGACTTGTTGGGCAATGTCATGCTTCGGGAAGACAACCGGAACGCTCTGGTCGCCCAGGCTGAGGCCGCGATTGATGCAGGCGCCGGCGTCGAGGCCGTTATCCTGAACGCGCTGCGAATGATCGGGTCAACGCGCGAGTACCAGTTCGCGTAGCCAGCCGTACCGCGACGCCTTGAACCGCGTTGCTGCCCAGCGGAAGCAAAGACCAGACTATCGAGCGCGAATTCGCTACACGGGGAACAGACTCCCTTGAGTATCAGAACGGAACCGATACCCGGCGTGGCCAGGCGCTGGATGTCTGATGCGCAATCGGCGTTGGTTGATGTGGCTGACGAACTGGCCCGTGAACGTTTTGGGCCGCGTGCGGCGCACTACGATGCCGAGGCGGAGTTTCCAATCGAAAACTATGTCGACTTGCGGGAAGCGGGATTACTCGCGCTGCGCGTGCCCCCCGCGTACGGCGGCAGCGGCGTTGACCCGCTGACGTTCGCAATGTGCATCCTGGCCGTCGCGCGCGGCTGCCCTTCGACGGCGCTGACCCTGACCATGCACACCAATGTGCTCGGTTCATTCGTCGCCGGGTTGGGCACACCGGAACAGCGGCGCAGGTACTTTGCCGAGGCGGTGGAGGCGGGCAAGTTGTTCGCGTCCATAACCAGCGAGCCCGGAGTGTCCGCCAGAGAGCGGTTCGTACTGTCCACCACTTTCACGCCCCAGGATGATGGCGGCTACCGCGTTTCCGGTGTCAAGCATTTTTGCTCGCTGGCCGACGCTGCGGACTATTTCTTCGTTTCCGGCGTGGTGGAAGGGAGCGGCGGCGGCGGTGACAATATCCTGTCGGCGATGATCCGGAGCGATATGAGCGGCGTCCGCGTGACCGGCGAATGGAATGCGGTGGGCATGCGGGCCACGGCGAGCCACACGGTCAACTTCGATACCGTGGCGCCGCACGACGCGGTATTCGGGCCGCCCGGTCGATTGCTCAGCGCCGACTGGGGGAGTTTTTCGTTGGGTTACGCTGCCGTTTACCTGGGAATTGCCGAGGCTGCGTACAACTATATCCGGGAGTACGTCACCGCTCGAACCTGGACACCCGGCGGAGACGTGATGATCGGTCATCCGTCGACCCAGCAAACGATTGGACAGATGGGCCTGTCAATCCAATCCGGTCGGCTCCTGCTGGTCGACGCGGCACTCACGGACCGGGATGCGGACCCGACCGGAGCCGTCCTGGCGGTAAACCGAGCCAAGCAATACTGCGCCGAAGTGGGTTCACGGGTAACCGACGCGGCCATGCGGCTCGCCGGGGGTGGCGGGCTGCTCAAGTCATCGCCGCTGGAGCGGTTGCGGCGGGATGCCCTGTCGGGTCCGGTGATGCCGCCGGCCAACGATCGATGCCTCGAAACCATTGGCAAGCTGGAATGCGGATTGCCCGCGGTCACAATCGAGCTGAGTTAAGGAATGGCATGACCACAGTGGTCGAACATCCATTGTCCGTTGCCGGTCTGTACCGGTACCACGACGTGATTGGACTGCTCTCCGCCGGTGGGCCCGGATTCAGCGGACCGGTTTCGCTGGCGTTGGGACCAGACGGGTTGTTGCACGTGGCCAGCCGCGCCAACCCAAACCAACCTGAAGCGGTGCGGGTCACCAGGTGCAGTTTCGAAGGGGACTACGTCGGCGAGCTCTGCGGCTGGGGAGAGGCGCCGGGGCAGTTCATCTGGGTGACGGCGATTGCCTTCGGGCCGGACGGCAACCTGTACCTGGCGGATGAAAACACCCATCGCATCTCCAGATTTACTTCTGAAGGCAGGTTCCTGGATCATTGGGGCGAATTCGGCAGCGGCTTTGGCCAAATGAACCGGCCCTCCGGCATGGCTTTCGCCCCGGACGGCACGGTGGTGATCGCTGATTCGCTGAACCATCGTGTTCAACGCTTCACCATGGACGGCAGTCCGCTGGCCGCTTGGGGCACCCATGGCGACGGGCCGGGTCAGTTCGACATGCCCTGGGGTATCGCTGTGGACTCAGATGGAGCAGTGTATGTTTCCGACTGGCGCAATGACCGGATACAGAAATTTGAGGCCGGCGGCAGATTTCTTGCCGAGTTTGACGGCAAAAACGGTGGCGATGGGTTCGCACGACCCAACGGACTGGCCGTCGGCGGAGGTCGCATCTACGTTTGCGATTGGTGGAACGACCGGGTGCAGGTGCTAGACACAGACGGGCAAGTGATCGACACCTTGATCGGCCACTCAGGAACGTCCAAGTGGGCCCGGACGTTCCTCGACGCCAACCCGGACATCGAGGAGAAGCTCAATAGAGCGACGCAGAACATTGAGCTGAAGCGCCGCTTCTATCGGCCCATGGCGGTCACCTTGAGCGCGGACGGGTTGGTGTTCGTGGCTGACTGCTATCGGCACCGCGTACAGATTTATCGAAGACTGTAGCGGGTCTTCCAGAGTTCAATTTCCAATTCGACCCGGTCTCAGCGGACAGAGGAGGTACCATGGCCAGCAGCAACGGCTTGAGGGCAAACCAGGAAGTTGGAACGACGGTGCTCGTCGTCATGATGGAAGTGGACGAGGCCGACGACGAAGTGTTCAACAAATGGTACAACGAGGAGCACCTGCCGGAGCGCATGTCCATCCCCGGCTACGTCAGCGCCCGGAGGTTCATGCTGGATCCGCAGGACGATCAGGCGAACGGAGTGCTGCGGTATCTGTGCATCTGGGAAATGGAAAACGACAGCCCGTTGCAGTCCCAGTTTTACAAGGACCAGAACGCCAAGCCCACGCCGACGAAAGAGGCGGCAAACGGCGTCGTAAAGCAGCGGGCGCGCGGGCTGTACCGGCAGATTTTCCCGGCATCAGGCGGATACAACGACCGGAGCGGGTACACCTACCCGGACGGCACCAGGATAGGCGCATAGGCTCACGAGCCACGATCCGCAATCGGAAGGGGCTGTCTGACGGCAGTCCCTTTTGCTTGCCGATTTTCAGATCCGGGTGAGGCGCAGAAGATCGCCGATGTCGGTTTCGTCTTCAAGACGCCACAAGCGGGCCAACAGTTCTTCCGTTTGATCGGGTGAAAGCAGGCTTTCGCACAGCCCGCGGAATTTACCTTCGACCTCGGCGTCGGTCATGGGGTTGAGATGGTGCCCGCGGAAATGGGCGACTTCGGAACTGTAAGTCTGCCCGTTTTTCATTCGGAGGTCGAAATTGCAGAGCATGGCCTCGGGCACCCGCCGGTTGGCTTCCTCCGATGCCTCGATGCGCGTGCGACCGATCAAGGCAGCGATGCCGGGGTCGTTAATGTGCTCGTCAGAAAAGTGGCTCTCGTTGAGGGTGTTGTAGGTCAACGCGATCGCGGTAGCGTAGGGCATGCTGTGGTCGGCTGACTCGCGGGTTTTGGGGTGATATTTCTCCTCGTCCCCGGCCATGATGTCGATAGCTTTCTGCAGGGTGCGGATATGGACGTCCTCAACGTCGGTGACGTTGAAGTTCGGCACCTGCCGGCGAGCGTCCAACGCCGCCTCAACGACGGTTTGTGAGTAAAGGCCCAGGGCAAACTGCTTGATGTTGCACTCGTGGACCTTGAAGGGTTGACCCTGGTCTCCACCAAAAGGTTCCAGTTGGTACGGTTCTTTGGTCACGGCGGAGAAGAACCCGAGTTCTCCTTCGAACACCGGGGCTGGTCCGGTCAGGCCACGCTGGGCCAGCAGAGCCGCGAACACAGCGTTGCGGCTGGCGTTGGCATAGGCGCATCCCTTCCAGTGGGAGAGTTCGCCTACCCGGGTTTGCCCCAAGGCCAGGTTCGGCGTGATCCCCAGGTTCAGCGTCTGCTCAGTTTGCGCCGCAGACAGTCCCATGGCACGGGCCGCCCCGACGGAACTGGCGATAGCGCCGTTGGTCACATGATCGAATCCGAGGGCCCTGATGTTGCCGGCGTCCCCGAAGCGGCAGAACGCCTCGTACGCGACTGCCGTGGCGGTGATCAGGCGACGGCCGCCCGCACCAGCCATTTCAGCGCCGGCGAGAGTGGCGGCGATGCTGTCGCTGGGATGCCCGGATTCCTGCGTGGTGTAACCATCGTTGAAATCCAGGTAGCGGATCATCACCCCGTTGGCGAAGGTCGCAAGCTCGGGACTGCTGGTCAGTCCGCTGCCGATGATGGTTACCGGCCGGCGGTGCCCGGTGACTTCTGCTGCCAGGTCCCGGGCGATTTTGCTCGGTTCCGAGGTGTAACCGCCGATGGCGCATCCCACGGTGTCAATGATCATCCGCTTGAGAAGATGAACGGTATCGGACGGGATGTCCCGAAAGTGCAGATTGGCAGAGTAATTGGATACGTACTCGGCTATGGTGTTCATAGAAATCCTTCCTGGTCGCCGGCGAGCCCGGTCCAACGGTATGAATGCGGGGCGAGCCTTGGCCCACCCCGGTGAAGAACTTCGGCTGAGGGTAGGCGTTACTCCTTCCAGAACCTCTCTTCGGTCCAGCGCCATCCGTCGGCGGTCACGATCTCCCTGCTGGTTTCGATCATCCCGGGATGGCCACAGGCGTAAATCAGAGTCTGGGAGCGGTCGAGAGCGAACTTCTCGAGCAGGTCGGCAACGATGTTGTTGAGACGACCGGTCGCACCTTCCCAGCCGACATTGCGATCTTCGGTCGGCCGGCTGATTGCGGGGACGAAGGTCACTACGTCGGGGTGTGCGGCGGCCAACCGCGTCAGCTCGACATCGTAGACGAACTCGTCGCGATACGAAGCTCCTTCGATCACGTAGAAGTGGTGTCCGTCGCGACCGTAGTGAAGGTGATCGCGGACCATGCTGACAAACGGCGCAACTCCGGTGACCGTGCCCAACATCAGGTGCTGGGTGGCCGCAGGATCCATCAAGAAGATTCCCTTGGGACGGGGACGGATCGACATTGTGTCGCCAATTTCCATGCGCCACATGCGCGGAGTCAGTTCGCCTTCAGGCACCAGCTCGACGAAGATTTCCAACAGGGGTTCGTGAGGGGCGGAGACGATTGAATACGCCCGTTCGATACCATCCAGACCCAGGGTGCAATACTGGCCGGGTTTGAATTTGAAATCGAAACCCTGGGGCTCCATTTTGATGACCATGAGGTCATCCGTGTAATCAACGCGTTCCACCAACCTGGCGCGTGGCAGATTGGTGGTGCGATCACGGATCACGGTGGTGGATGGCGACGTGGTCATTCTGGCTCCAGTTGGTAGATTTGATCGGCGTCCGCTCGGCATCAAACGCAATCGGGGTTACACCAGCGAACACTCAGCTGTTTAAGTACATTCCTTGTGCGAGGTCATACCGACATAGCGGGGGACGTCAACCCGCCAGTTCGACTCGACATGCTTCGAGATGCAAGCCGGGCACGCGCGCCATGGGATTGATGTCCTCCGATGCCTGCAATTCCACCGCCAACTGTCCAAACAGCGTGGTTATCGACACGACCCCAGGCGGAACAGCCGGGTCGTAGAGGGCGATCCCGGTGACACGGTTGCTGGCCGTTACGACGGCCACGGCCGAAGCATCGGAAATACCCCAGGAGGCAGCGTCTACAGGATTGATGTGCACTTCCTCGTCACGGACGATGCGATTCAATTCGCCCGATTCGACCGTGATTTCCCGCTCGCTCTGGAGCAGCACGCGACCGGGGGCGAGAATAGCGGGAAGATCAGTTTCGGTGGGCGCCGGAATCGCACGGAACCGGGGCGCTCCCGGTTCTGCGCGTCCGTTCGGGAATCCGTTGGCGTACAGCACCGGGGACGAGGGACTGGTGGGAGTAGGGCAGGGCCACTGTATCCCGCGTTCTTCGCGAGTTGTGTAGAGCAACTGGGTGGGCCGGGGAGATTCCATGCCCGTCTGCATTATCAATGCCGTTTCCTGGGCCAACCGCTGATAGCTGATCCCGCGATAATTCGGAGCAACGGAGGCTATTTCATCCATGACCTGGGCCGGGTCGTCGTAGTTCAAGCCCGCGACGCCCAAGCGATCAGCCAACTGGGCGAAGATCCACCCTTCCGGCATGGCGTCGTTGTTTCGCACGGCAATCGCCGGTCTCACACGTTGGACCCGTCGTTCCAGGTTGGTGAACGTACCGTCCTTTTCCCCAAAAGTCGCCCGGGGCAGGACAACATCGGCAACCTGGGCGACCGGCGAAAGGAAAGTATCGACTACCGCCAGAAACTCCAACCGCTCGAATACGGCCACATCATCGACAAGGAGACCGTTGGAATAGTTCGGGCTGTCTCCAATGAGCAGCATTGAAGTGATGGCGCCGCCAGCGGACTCGATCATGGTTGCGGCGCTCATGCCGGTGGACGCTGGCAGCGGCGCTCCCCAAGTTTCCTCCACGTGGGTACGATGGGCGTCGTCGAAGGTGGGAGCGCCTCCCGGTAGACGGTCGGGCAAGCATCCAACATCGATTGCGCCCTGTCCGTTTGCCCCCTGCCGCATGGGGAAAATTCCGCCGGCGGGCCGGTCGACGTTGCCGGTGAGCAACGCCAAATCAGCCAAAGCAACCACGCATTCGCGACTGATCGCGGCGGACAGATTGTCCAGGCCATACACTATGGCGCCGGTATCCGCCCCGCCGAACATCCTCGCCGCGCGGGCGATGTCTTCGAGGGGAACCGCGGTCGCGGCGATGGCGTCGTCGCTCAACCGTTCCAGCTCGTAAACGAGTGTGTCGTAACTATCCGCGTGTTCAGCGAGCCATTCGGCGTCGATGAGGTCTTCCTGCAGCACCTGCTTCAGGATCGCGCCCAAGAGCAGCAACTCGGTCCCCGGCACGGGACGGAGCCACAGGTTGGCATACCGTGTAAGCTCCACCTCCCGAGTGTCGATCACGATGAGAGGGGTACCGTTACCGGCGGCGCGCTTGATCGGCACGCCGACCACGTTGTGACTTTCAGTCAGGTTGGTGTTGAAAACCAGGATGCAGCCGGCTTTTTCAAGGTCCCAAATCGAATTCGTAGCGCCGGGGTAACCAAGAACATCTTCCAATGCGCCGGTCAGGGCGGATTGAGTGTTGCCGGAATGGTCGATGTTATTGGTATTCATCCCGATGCGGGCAAATTTCTGGGCCAGGTAAAGTTCTTCGTTGGTGCTGTCCGGGGCGGTGATCAACCCGAACCCGGCACCCGCCTGGTGGGCGCGCAGCCGCTCGGCAACCAGGTCCAAAGCCTCATCCCAAGTGGCGTTTTCCAGCCGACCGTTGCGACGGATCATGGGCCGGCGCAGGCGCTGGCCGCTGGTCAAGTGCCCGAGCCCGAATTTGCCTTTGTAGCAGGCCTGGCCGCGATTGGCCGGGGAGTTGAGCTCGGGAACGGTGCGGATCACGCGGCCCTGCTCGTTGATCTCGAGATTCATCTGGCAACCGACCGGACAGTGGGTGCAGATGGTGCGTTCCACACGAGCTGGCTTTTCCCATTTGCCCTCGCGCTCGGTCAAAGCCCCCACAGGACACACGTCGATGCAGGCGCCGCAGAACTCGCACCCGGACTCCAGAAGGGAGGTCCCGAAGGATGTACCCACCAACGCTTTGCCGGAGCGCTCCGTGAAGCAGATGGCGTTGTCGCCACGCATTTCTTCGCAGGCCCGGACACAGCGGCCGCAGGTGATGCAAAGATTGTAGTCACGGTCGTAAAAGGGATCGCTGACTTCCAACGGGATGTCGCGGTACACATAGGACATGGGAGATTCGAGCTCCATCCCGAGGTACCGGACCGTGTCCTTGAACTCGCAACGCTCGTTCTTGGGGCAGGTAATACAACGATCGTTGACCGAAACATGGCGGAGGCAGACGTCAGAGGGGCCGCAGATTTCGACGCGGTGGCAGGTGAGGCAGCCATTGGGGTGCTCGGCGATGAGCATCTGCATGACGGAGCGACGGAGCTCAATTACGTCGGGGGTCTCGCTCCACACGGTCATGCCGTCGGTGGCCGCCAGGGTGCAGGCGGCCGGGAAGCCCGGCACGCGGCCACGTTCGTTCTCCGCGACCACTACGCACATGCGGCAGGCGGCGTAGGGCTTCATGCCCGAGTGGTAGCAGAGATAGGGAACGTATACGCCGGCGTCGATGGCGGCTTCCAGCACCATCTTCCCCGGCTGGGTCTTGATTTCCACCCCGTCGATGGAGATGGTGATGTCGTCAGGCATGGCGATTCCTAATCCGAAAAGCAGCGGCGGGATCGGGCATCGGTCGGTCAGCGCCTGGTGAGGCGGGGAGAGAACACCTGGTCAGGACAATCTCCGGTATGGCGCTTTTCGCGAATGTGGGCGTCAAATTCGTGGCCGAAGTATCGGAGGGCGGAGGAGACCGGATTGAAGCCGAGTTGGCCGTGTCCGCACAGGGAACCGGCCTGCATGTTTTCCCCGATGTTACGCATGAGCGCGAGGTCTTCCTCGGTGCCTTCTAGGTTGCTGATACGCTCAAGCACCTCGAGGAGGTGGCTCATGCCCATGCGGCACGGGAAGCACTTGCCACAGGATTCGTACTGGCAGAACGCGATCAGGTTGCGGGTCAGGTCCACCACGCACGTATCCTCGTCGGCGACGATGATGCCGCCTGAACCTAGGATGGCGCCGGCGGCGCGAAAAACGTCGAAGTCCAATACGAGGTCGAGATTGGCATCGCTGGCTGAGAGCACACCTCCCAACGGGCCGCCGGTCTGGAGCAGCTTCATGGACTTGCCGTTGGGAACGCCCCCGGCCATATCGAAGAGCACTTGACGCAGAGTCATGCCCAACGGGACTTCGATCAAGCCGGTGTAGGTGATATCACCGGACAGGCAGAGGATGGCGGTGCCGCTGCTGCCGTTGATCCTATTGTCGGGATCAGGCGGTGTCCCGATGCCGGCGAACCATTGTCCGCCACGCGCCACGATCTCGGGCACATAGGCGAGGGTTTTCACGTTGTTGATGTTTGACGGTTTGCCAAAAACTCCCACCTGAGCGGGGAAGGGAGGACGGTAGCGGGGCATGGACCGCTTGCCTTCGATGGCTTCCATCAACGCCGTTTCCTCGCCGGAAACGTAGGAGTCGCCCGTCAATGCGACCTCGACGTCGAAGGAGAAATCGGTCCCCAGGATGTTCTGGCCCAGGAGGCCGAGTTCGTAGGCCTGCCGGATCACAGCGCGGGTGCGGTCGATGGGCTGATTATGGCCGTGGCGGATGAAGATGTAGCCGCGGTTGGCATTGCACGCGTATCCCGCGATGGTGATCCCTTCGACAACGGTGGCGGGATCGCTCTCCAAGATGCCCCGATCGTTGAAGGCGCCGGGGTCGCCCTCCTCGCAATTGCATAGGATGTACTTGTTGGGATCGGGATTGCCGGCCAGGAACCCCCATTTGATACCGGCCGGGAAGGCCGCGCCGCCACGACCGCGAAGGCCGGAGGTACGTACCTCTCCGAGGGTATCTTCCGGAGACATCTCGGTGAGTGCCTTGTTCAGGGCTGAATAGCCGCCGTTGGCGATGTACTGGTAGAGGTCAGAGGGATCGATGTTGCCGGCGTTGCGCAGGGCGATGCGCTGCTGCAAAGCCATCATCGGGTGGTTCTGGAGGTTAGAGATACCGGCAGGCGCTTGGGCCGGCTCCCCGAGGTAGCCGATGGCGTGCTCCGGCAGGGGGTTGCCACCGGCCACATGCTCACGGACGATGCGCTCGGCCAGTTCCGGCGTGACTTGACTGTAGAATACGCGAGGGCCGTTGGGCGTCTGGACGTCCAGCAGCGGTTCAGCAAAACACAAGCCAAGGGTGCCGACCTCGGATACATTGGCCGCGACCTGCTGTTGCTCCAGGGCAGCGTTGACTGCGGCAACGACCTCGAAGCCTCCGGCGGCCTCGCCGGCCAACCCGGTGCCCACGCGAATCCACGGCCGGTCACCCGCAGTCAGGTCTTCCCAGCGGAGGCGGGCCTCGGCCAGGATGGCGTCGAACGGGGATTCAGTCGGTGCGGTCACGGGCCAGTCGCCGATCAGTGCGCCGGAGCGGACGCGAGGGCTGAGGCGATTCGCGAGCGGGCGCCGTCGGGGGTGATGCGACCGGCCAGGTGATGGTTGATTGCCATCACCGGAGCGTGAGCGCAGGCACCCAGGCAAGTGTTGTAGCGCAGAGTGGCTTTACCGTCGAGCGTGTCGCCTTCATCGGAGAGGCCCAAAGCTTCCTGGGCGGCCGCGATTACGGCGGTTGCACCCATTACATGGCAAGACGGACCCCAACAGACCTCGACGCGGAGATCAGTGGGGGGGTCGAATCGGAAATTCGGGTAAAAGGTGGCTACCGCCCAGACGTCGTTGACGGTAGCGTCCATCCGAGCCGCGACAGCTTCGACCGCCTCAGTGGGGATATAACCGATGGCGTCCTCCACCGCGAGCAGGGACGATAGGACGGTGACCGTGCTTTGCGGCTGGTCGTTGACCGCCCGATCAATCAGCTGGAAGGTGGCGTCGTCCATTTGTGAAATCCGTTACAAATGCCGATTGGAACGGCGCGAGTTTAGCACAGGCGACGGCGGGCGGGCAATGTGGGAAAGGCAGCCCTACTCTCCGAACAACCGGTTGACTTCCAGAGTGATGTCAGGGAAGGCTTGGGGAGCGACGGTTTCGCCGGGGCTGAAGTAGCGCACGGTGGCGTACTCGTTTCCGGCGGGTTCGGTGTAGGCTTCGATACGATGCTCGGCGCGGGCGACAATCCACACTTCCGGGATTCCAGCGCGGGCGTATGCCGACAGTTTGACGGTGCGGTCAAAGTCAACGCCGCTGTCGGCAACCTCAACCAGCAGCAGCACGTCGCCGGGAGTCGGGTGGCCGTTCCGGTAGAAGTCATCGCGCCAATGAAGGAGCA
Source organism: Dehalococcoidia bacterium (assembly GCA_965220505.1). Lineage (GTDB taxonomy): Bacteria > Chloroflexota > Dehalococcoidia > Lucifugimonadales > UBA3495 > Bin87. The sequence continues at coordinate 416,455 of CBDCQE010000001.1, forward strand.
TGATGTCCGGCTGCGGCTCGCTATGTTCGTCGAGTCTCACTGGGTCTTGAACTGCGATGATGGCGCGACCCTGCAAAGAAGGGAGTATCGTATTGTTGAAAAGCTTAACGCCGGCGCCGTGCCATTCTCCGATAGGGGGCATTACGATGAGGTCTCCGTCCAGCAATTCGACGCGGTCGTTTTCCGACAGGATGCCGGCGTCGGCCATGGCGTAGTACTCGGCCACGGTGAAGCGACGGCGAGCCGGAGTGGGCACAGTCGGCGGGGCGGATGCAGCGGTGGTTGTCGTCATGGCAAGAGCGGCTCAGTCTCCGATGATCCGGTCAACCGCCAGGGTGATGTCGGGAAAGGCTTGGGGAGCGACGGTTTCGCCGGGGCTGAAGTAACGCACGGTGGCGTATTCGTTTCCGGCGGGTTCGGTGTAGGCTTCAATGCGGCGTTCCGGGCGGGCTGCGATCCACAATTCAGGGATGCCGGCGCGGGCGTAGGCCGGCAGTTTGACGTTGCGGTCAAACTCTACGGTGCTGTCGGCGACCTCAATCAGCAGCAGCACGTCGCCGGGAGCCGGGTGGCCGTTCCGGTAGAAGTCATCGCGCCACCTTAAGAGCATCGCATCCGGTTGCGGCTCGTTGTAATTGTCCAATCGTACCGGGTTCTGGACGCTCAAAATAGCCCGATCCTCCAGCAAAGTAGATGGGAATATTGCGACGATGCTGTTCACGCTGAAGGCGTGCCAGTTTCCGACCGGGGGCATTACGATGAAGTCTCCGTCCAGCAGCTCAACACGGTCGTTTTCCGACAGGATGCCGGCGTCGGCCATGGCGTAGTACTCGGCCACGGTGAAACGGCGACGGGTAGGAACGGCCGCCGCTGGCGGAGAGGCGACTTGCGTGGTCATTTGCGGGACGCACCTATTCCTGAGCGTCGGCGCGGTTCTCCAGGGCTTTGTCCATCACGCGCTGGAAGACCTCATAGGGCTGGGCCCCGCTGAAGAGCAGGTTGTCGAACACGAAGGTGGGAATGCCACGGATGCCATAGCCCAGCGCCTCGTGGTACTGGTCGACCACCTTCTGGGCGTAATGCCCGGATTCGACGCGTTGACGCAACTCGGCGCCGTCGAGGCCGACACCGGAGCCGATGTCGGCCAGGACCGATGGGTCTCCCAGATCGGCGCCATGATCCCAGTACGCTTCGTAGGCGGCGTGGTGATACTCAAGGAACTTACCCTGTTCCTGAGCGTACTCCGTTGCCTGCAGAGAGTAGAGGCTGTTGGGAGTGTGCTTGGGCGGCCGCATCACGAGTTTGGCTTCCCGAGCGTAGGTGCGGAGGGGATCGGCCAGCTCGTCTTCGCTCTCGCCGGGGCGAGACTCGCGGACACGGCCCTCCTGGGGGGTGTCGGGACGCAGCAGGTAGGCGCGACCCTCGACAGTGATGTCGTACTCTTCAGAAAGTTTGTCGACGCGTTCCAGGCCGACGTAGCACCAGGGTCAAATGTAGTCGTACCAGACGATCACGTGCACGGGATTGGGATCGTCAGGATGGCTGTGGGCCGGTGGCTGGGTGGTCATGGCATTACCTCTGGGGGTACGGCGGTAGCGGAGCGAAGCCTGAGCGGCGGAGGGAGGCTTTGGATCAACAGGACACCAATCGATCCAACAGGGGGTACAGTCCTTCCAAGCTGTCGATATGATCGCAGTTGGGAACGTCGGCGTGGAAGCCGCCGCGGTCAATGAGGACAGGCAAGAGGCCGGCCTCGCGGGCACCCTCAACATCCGAACGCGGTTGATCACCTACGTGCATGGCCTGATCCGGGCGTAGCGCCATGCGTTGGAGGGCGGCTTCAAAGATGAGCGTGGCGGGTTTTTCGCCAGTTTCGCGGCTGGTGATGCAGAATTCGAGGTACTGACGGATCCCAAGGCGCTGGGTGAGTTCCTCCATATCGCGGCGGAGGTTGGTGAGCACGGCCAAGCGGTAGCCCCGGCCGTTCAACTCTTTCAGCACGGGACGGGTTTCCTCGAACTCCACGAACTCCTTGGGGACGGAGATGGCCATGTCCCAGATCTGCTTGGCCATGCGGAGGGAAACGGCCACGCCGGATTCCTGGAGGATGATCTGCTCGTAACGGGCGAAAAACTCATCGCGGGACGCTGGATCGCGTTCACCCAGGGGCCAGCGATGATTCTCCTCGTTGAAGTAAAGATCAGCGATGGCGTAGCCGTGGGATAACCGCTCAGCCGGTACCCGGATACCCAGGTTCTGGCAGGCGGCATGCTGGATCTGCGGCAACGGCGGCCAAAAGCGCACCAGCGTATTGTAGAAATCGAAAAAGATAGCCTCAATCATCTGCGGGGAGCGCAGGGAGGGCATTCAGTTTCGGCGGGCGACCCGTTGCTGCGCGAGGCAATGATAGCACAACGAATGCGGCGTGACGCGGGTCTCTGGCGGGTGGCGAAACGGGATTGCCGGGCGTCGGGCACTTCATGCGGACCTAGTTCGGCATCACGAGGAGCGCAGAGAGGTGGCGGTCCCATTGGCGCGGCGGCGTCCGTTGGCCTGATTGAGATTGCCGCGTTGGGCTCGCAATGACAGTTCCTACGAAATTTGGCGCGCGAAAGGGTGGGGCACGGGGCGATGCTTACAGCGTTACCAGTTCGACGAGGGCGGCGGAGACCTCTGCGGGAGAGGGCAATCGCCAGGTTGCACAGGTGGTCAGGCCGGGCGCCCCGACGAAAACTGCGACGCCTCCGGCGGACCGGACCGCGCCGAATGCATCCTCGTCGGTTGCGTCGTCGCCCATGTAGATGGGGAAAGACTCGGGGGACAACCGGGACCGGATCAAGGTGAGGGCTCGGCCCTTGTTCCAATCGATAGACGGGCGGAGCTCCAGAGCCATCTTGGCCTCGGTTACGTGGCAGGAGCCGGACTGGACCAATGGATGGGTAATGTCATCGAACGCAGACACGACCAGGTCGTGATAGTAAGGCGGGGTTTGCCGAAAATGGGTAGTGAGGGTGTAGGTCTTATTCTCGACGAAGGCGCCGGGCACGCCGGCCAGTCTGATTTCCAGGTCGTGGGACGTGTGGCTGATAGTTCGGGACGCAGCGTCAGCGTCAGGGTGGCGGTAATCCAGACCGAGGCCGCGTATCTCCAGGCCATGGTTGCCGGCGTACACCAGGCCCGGAACGTTCACCCGCGCCTCGACGTCCTGCAGGGAGCGTCCGCTGATCACCCCGACCACGAACTCGGGGCGGTTGGCGAGTTGGCAGAGGAGCAACTGATTTCCGGGGCAGAGGGTGGCCTGTTCCGGCCGGGGAGCGATTTCGGATAAGGTCCCGTCGAAATCGAGGAGCAGCAGGATAGGGTTCCGCCCGACGACCAGGTCTTTGAGTTCGTCGACGTTGAGATCAAGCATGGGGATTGGCGTTAGGCCGTAGTCGCGACGCTGAGGCGGGAGTGATCGGGCGTGCTCGCCTGCATGAGGTGCATCATGATGCGGCCGGCCCATTTGTAGATGTTGTTGTCGCGGACCGTGTTGCGCATCTGGCGCATACGGATGCGGCGCTCGGCGTCAGTCATGGTGAGAGCCTGGTGGATGGCCTCGGCAAACTGCTCTGTGGCGTAGGGGTTGATGATGAGGGAGCCGGTGAGTTCCTGGGCGGCCCCGGCGAAGGCGCTGAGGATAAGCACGCCGTCCTCATCCACTCTGGAGGCCACGTACTCCTTGGCGACCAGGTTCATGCCATCATGGAGGCTGCTCTCAGCGCAGAAACTGGCGAGACGGCGGAGGGCGGAGAAGGTCGACGACGGCAACGACGTGGGCCAGTAGAGGACCGGCTGCCAGCCGTCGTGTCCGAAACGCTCGTTGATGCGGTTGACCGTGGCTTCGATATCTATGGTCAGCTGCATGTACGAGTCGATGTTGGTGCGGCTGGTGGCTCCGGCCTGGAGGAACACCAGCTGGCCACGGTACTGGGGCCACTTTTCAAATAGGCGCTCGACGGCACGAAGACGATGGGGGATGCCCTTGGTGTAGTCCTGCCGGTCGATGCCCAGGCCGAGGATGCGGCCACGGTTCAGGCCCAATTCCCGGGACAGTCGGGCCATTTCGACTTCGACCTCCTCGGACCGGGCCTCGCTGTCCAGGCTGTCGAAATCGATGCTGATGGGGAACGGACGGACCAGAGTGGTCTCGTCCCGGTAGTCGATCAGTCCGTACTCGGAATCGACGTGCGCATCCAGGTTGGCGTCGACGCAATTGAGGAAGTTCTGACAGTCGCCGGACAAGTGAAAGCCCAGAAGGTCGTTGCCCAACATACCGTCGAGGATTTCGTCCTGCCACGGGCAAATGCGGAGGATGTCGGGATTGGGCCAGGGGATGTGCCAGAACTGGCCGATGATAGCATCGGGATTGACCTCGCGGATGTACCGGGGCAGGAGGGCGAGATGATAGTCCTGGATCAGGATTATGGCCGGCTCGTCGTTGATTTCGTCGAGCACCAGATCCGCGAAGCGCCGGTTGACGGACTGATAGAAACCGTAGTGCTGGGCGTCGAAAACGGGTTCGGTGTATGCGATGTGGCACAAGGGCCACAGACCCTCGTTGGCGAAGCCGTAGTAAAACCCCTGGTTCTCCTCATCGCTCAGGGTGAGCAGGCGCATGGAGTAAGCGGGGGCATCGGTAGGCACGTGGATACGGCCGGTCTCGTCCATGGCAGCCAGATCATCATCGCCGTTACTCTGGGCGATCCAGGTGCCGCCGCAGGCACGCATCAGCGGATCGATAGCGGCGGTCAAACCACCCGGGGGCATTTCCCCGCGAGGGACACCGTCCTGCATCGTAAACACGTACGGCTGCCGATTTGACACCACGACCAGCCGATAGTCGCTCAATTCCCGGCTTACCAAGCGTTGTAAATCATCGCCGGTCCACATAACGGGCCACCTCCGTCCTCGGGTGCGCCTCGCAGCATAAAGAAGTTATGCACCGCAAATGACTATAATCATTATTATCCGCTACAAATTGTGCCACACGAGGGGCGTGGGGTCAATGGACGCATGGGCTTCGGGTAGCGTTCCGTTTCAGGTGGTTTCTTGGAATGGATGAACAGGATGGGCAGGATTTTCAGATGCCAAGGATACTTGGATTCCGGCTTTCGCCGGAATGACGGGAACTAAACCACCCGCCGCCGTGGCGGCGTGGGACGCGGCACGGGCCAAGGCGTTGGCCGCACGGGAGTAATCGCCCGCGTTGTGGTCGGACTGGGCCAACGACAGGAACCGCCGGGCCTGAACCTAGTGATGATGGACACTGCCCATGTTGAACGCACGCTCCTCTCCTCATTTGCATGGATGAACAGGATGGACGGGATGGGGGTTTACGATCAGATTGAGTTGGAGCGGCTCCTTTGGGTTTGGATGTTCACAGGCGATGGGATGTTTGGTCGCTACAGGCGATTGGTGGTTGGTGGTTGTTAACGGTGTTGACTAGGTCCCGGATGTTGATCAGCCCCACGGCCGGGGGATTTGCGCTTGGGTTTTTTTGCTCTCATTGCCCATGCCCGAGGCACGGCGCGCTGTGGCAGGCGCGGTGGCCGGGGCGACTACACCGATTAGAGCGGTCGGCGGCAGTCTCCCCGCGGGCCGTTAGCGACTGGATTGCTGATGAAGTTGGCCGTTGTGGCCGGGACCTGGTCGAGGTGGTGTTGTATCGCCTGTGGAACACAGGATAGCACGGGTGTTCTTTGGGCTGAGAGGCGTGGGTGTCAGGAGTTTTCCTCGTTGGGGAAGGGGTTGAACTTGCATGGATGCACAGGATGGAAGGGATGATATTGACTGAGCAACGAGATTGCCGCCCCCCATCGAGTGCGGATGACCCCGTGTCAGGCACGGGGCAGGCTGTTGCTTCGCTCGCCATGACAGGGCGGGTGAAGTGAGTACGCGTGAGCGGCCGGGCTTTCCTTGACACTCGGGGTGGCGCGTACCATAATCTGACGGTCAAAATTCGCACCATGCGAACTGACATATAACCCTTCCCGTTCAAGGGACAGGAGGATTTCGTTGACCACCGTTTCCTTCACCCTCACCGACGAGATGCGAGAGCAGGCCATCGGGGTCGAAAGCGCGCCCACCACGACCGATGTCGAGAAGGGACATATCGCCCGTTTCGCCGAAGCTATCGGGGACGATAACCCGGCATACATTGAAGGCACGCCGGAAACCGGAGGCATCGTCGCTCCGCCGACGTTCCTGCGGGCGATGCGGGCGGTGCGACCGGAGTTGCCCTTTGAAATTCCGTTCACGCGACTGCTGGACGGGGGCAGCGACTGGGAATATTTCGAGCACGTGCGGCCGGGTGACGTGATTACGGCGGTGGGCCGAGTGGAGGACATCCGGGAACGGACGGGGAGCATCGGGCAGATGCTCATCACGACAATCAAGGTTACATATCGCAACCAGACGGGGGCGATTGTAGCGACGCAGACGAGCACGTCCATCCGCCACTGATGATTTTGGGCACTGGATTCCGGCCCCGTATCAATTACGGTGTGACGCTCTTTCGCCGGAATGACGGTTCGGGTGCCGGAATGACGGTGAGAGTTGATGCCGACTCGGTTTGCCGCGGGGAAATGTCAGAATCAGGATTTTCAAGATTTGCGGATCGTCAGGATTGAAACCGTTTTCCATAGTTGGAGAGTTTCCAATCCTGCCAAATTGTAAAATCCCGTAAATCTTGCTGCTGACGATTTGCGAAACTGGGTACGCGAGAGCATTGAGAGGAACAACATGGGCCAGCAGATTTATTTCGAAGACGTGAGCGAAGGCATGGAGCTGCCGGTTGAGGTGAGGGAACCCACCACACGGCAGTTGGTGCAGTATGCGGGAGCGTCAGGCGATTTTTACGAGATCCATTACGACAAGCCCTACGCGGAGAGCATCGGGCTGCCGGGGATTATCATCCACGGGGCGCTGAAGAACGCGATGCTGGGGTCGTACGTGACCGGGTGGGCTGGTCCGGAAGGGACGCTGCGGCGGCTGACGTGCCAGTACCGGGGGATGGATTTCCCCGGCGAACCCATCACAGCCAAGGGACACGTTACCCGGGTGTACCAGGAAGGCGAGCAAAATCTCGTCGACTGCACCATCTGGCTGGAGAACCCGCAGGGTCAGCAGACCACGCCGGGGACGGCCACCGTGGCGCTGCCCAGCCGCGGGTGACATTGCAGACCGCCGTTTCCGCGGAGGACACTGGATTCCGGCTTTGGCCGGAATGACGGTGTACCGGCCGGAATGACGGTATATTGGGGAATGACGAGATACCGGACAAATCAAACATAGAGGATTCACTCACTATGCCCAACAATCTGGAAGGAAAGGTAGCGATCGTCACCGGCTCGGGCCGCGGCGTGGGCCGAGGTATCGCCAAGCTGATGGCCGAGGAAGGCGCCAAGGTGGTGGTGGTTGATCCGGGCGTCAACGTTGACGGAACCGGGTTTGACCAGTCCATCGCCGAGGTGGTGGTCGGTGAGATTCGGGATGCCGGCGGGACCGCCGTGGCGTGCACCGAATCGGTGGCAACCATGGATGGCGGCGAACGGATCGTGCAGACGGCCATCGACAACTTCGGGCGGCTGGACATCGTGGTCTGCTGCGCCGGCATCCTGCGGGACCGCATGGTCTTCAACATGACGGAGCAGGAATGGGACGACGTGATTGCGGTGCACCTGAAGGGGACGTTCACGGTAGTGAAGCACGCGTGCATCCTCTTCCGGCAGCAGCGGTCGGGTCGGGTTATCACCTTCAGCAGCCAGTCCGGGCTGGTGGGCAACAGCGGCCAGGCCAACTACGGCGCGGCCAAGAGCGGCATTGCCGGGTTCACCAAGGTGGTGGCCAAGGACATGGGCCGGTACGGCGTGACGGCGAACTCCATCGCGCCGCGGGCGACCACGCGGATGATCGGGGCGATACCCGAGTCGGCGGCGGAGATCCGGGCGCGTGGCGGCGTGGCATCGCTATCGGGAGACGACGGCGGCGAGATACAGGATCTGGATCCGGACGGGATTGCTCCGTTCGTGGCCTACCTGTGCTCGGACTACGCGGCCAACATCAACGGGCAGACGTTCCTGGTGTACGGCAACACGGTGTCGCTGATGTCGCAACCGCGGCCGGAAAAGGCGATCTGGACGGAATCGGGACACTGGGAGATGGACGACCTTTCGGCGCAGGCGCGGGGATACCTGACGGCAGGGATTCCGAATCCGGCGCCGGCGCAGCAACGCTAACCTTTGTGTCCGTCATTCCCGCGAAAGCGGGAATCCAGAACGTCTTTGCAGCTAGGATTTTCTGGATTCCGGCTTTCGCCGGAATGACGATGAAGCGTCATCACATCGTACAAGGATTGAGCAAATGCCCCTACTGGAAGACAAGGTAGCAATCGTAACCGGAGCCGGGCGCGGCATCGGGCGCGGGGTCGCCAAGCTGATGGCGGCGGAAGGCGCGAAGGTCGTGGTTTGCGACCTGGGAGTGAACGTGGACGGCACCGGTGCCGACATCTCGGTAGCGCAACAAGTGGTCAACGAGATCGGCGAAGCGGGCGGCACCGCGGTGGCGTGCACGGAGTCGGTGGCGACGATGGACGGTGGCGAGAAGATCGTGCAGACGGCCGTGGACAACTTCGGCAAGCTGGACATCGTGGTGACGGTGGCGGGGATCCTGCGCGACCGCATGGTCTTCAACATGACCGAAGAGGAATGGGACGACGTGATCGCGGTGCACCTGAAGGGGACGTTCACCGTGGTAAAGCACGCGAGCATCCTGTTCCGGCAGCAGCGGTCGGGGCGGATCATCACCTTCAGCAGCACGTCCGGGCTGTATGGGAACAGCGGGCAGGCTAACTATGGCGCAGCCAAGGACGGCATCGCCGGGTTCACGCGGGTTTGCGCGCGGGACCTGGGACGCTACGGCGTGACGGCGAACGCGATTTCGCCGTCGGCGAGCACTCGGATGACGACGAGCGTGCCGGACGAGGCGCGGGCTTTGCGGTCGGCGCGGGGCATCGCGGCCGGCGGCGGGTTGCGCGGCGAGGCGGAGGACGTGGCGCCGATGGTGACGTGGCTGGCGTCGGACGAGGCGCAGCACGTGAACGGCCACGTGTTCCACGTGACGGGCGGCCTGGTGAGTCTTATGAACGAGCCGGAGCCGGTGAAGACGATCCGCAAGGACAGCCGGTGGACGGTGGACGAGTTGGCGGGAGTGTTCCCGGCGACCATCGGGGTCGAGCTATACAACCCGGCGCCGGCGCCGCCGCCGAGCGCGTAACGGTTCCGACTGGCTCGGGTTGGTTCCATAGGCAGGAACGACGATGCCGGGTGGGTGACCGCCCGGCATCTTGCTTTGCCGCGTGTCCAAGGCAAAACGGGCGGATCCACCACGGTCGACATCCCTTTGGTGGCCTTGGTGGGGGGCGCGTGATGCGTGAACTCCGGGTACTAACGATCATCGCGACGGTGATCGCGTTTTGCGTGCTGGCCGCGTTGGCGCTCGTAATTGCAATGGTAATCAGTCCCGGGGCGGTGGGAGTCGGTGGCACGCATAAAGACTGGTTTGTGTATGTGACGCCTGAAGACTTGGTGGAGCACTCCGAGCATATCGTCCTGGGCCGTTACCTAGATGAAGCGATCTACGAAATTCCCAACCCATCGGGTGATTACGTTGCCATACAGTCGCATACGGACGTGTACCGGTGGTTTGAAGTAGTGGAATCTTTCCAGGGCAGTTTCGAACCTGGCGACACAATTTACGTGGGGTGGAGCGCCGGGTATACCAGGGCCGGCCCTGACCCTGGAAGACGACAGTTCATACCGCGGGTGGTTGCGCCCCTCGCGCAAGGCGAAATCTACGGGTTGTTCCTGAACCTGCGGCATTCGAGATCGCGCCATCCGGACGAGCCGGAGACCAGGATTTGGGAAACGCCGGACGGATTAGAGGTCGCGTTGGTGGACGAACGGGGCAGGTTCTCGTTTCAGACTGATCAGTACTATCGTAATGCATTGAGGGATATGGGTCTCAAGCCGGTTACCGGTTCGGGGGCTCCATTCGAATTGACCACCCACGATGTGCAGCGGATGGTGGCGTCCGGCTCCGATGTCTCCGAGTAGCGAGGTACTTTGTCTGACGAAGGGTCTCTCAGGCAACGAGATTGCTACGCTGCGCTCGCAATGACGGCTGGGCAGGAGTGAGCGATGAGTGACTGGCTTCGGAGTGAGCGATGGGCGGATTGACAGGGTTTGGGGGTGGGCATACCATGTTTGTAGTGGTCGTGCTACATGGGGAGCTGGCGGTGCCCTGAACCCGCAACCCGCCACAGCGGGGTGGAATTCCTCCCCTAGGCGAGGCGCAAGGGCCAATTTCCCAGGGAATGGTGTTGACGGCCGGGTCCCACGCGGCGCGGGCTCGTGAACTCCGCCAGGGCTTGACGGCAGCAACGGTAAGCGATGTCCCGCGGGTGCCGTGGGAGTGCCTGGCCTGAGCCAATCCCGACGATATGCCCCCAGGCTGCAGTCAAAGGGAGGTGCTCGGCCACTTTTTTGATGCTCGCTCGGCTGGGTTAGGCCGGGCGTTATCAGCACTGTAGAAGCATACGGACGATGGTGATGGCCTCAACTCCCGTGCGCCGGCGCCGGAAATCGCTGGGGCAGCACTTCCTGGCGGACGCGAGGATCGCCAATCGGATCGTTGCGGCCGCCGAGCCGGACGGGTCGGATACAGTGCTTGAGATCGGGCCGGGAGCGGGAGTTTTGACCCGCCGATTGGTAGACAAGGCGGGCCGAGTGGTCGCGGTGGAATTGGACCAACGGTTGGGCGAGGAATTGCCGGAGAGGCTGGAGTTTCCGCCCAACCTTGAGGTCGTGCCGGGGGACGGACGAGAGGTAGATCCCGACGCGCTGGTGGGCGCGGGCACGCCATACAAGATAGTCGCGAACCTGCCGTATTATGCGGCGGCGCCGATTGTGCGCCGGTTCCTGGAGACGGTGCGGCCGCCGACGCTCATGGTAGTAATGGTGCAGCGAGAAGTGGCGGACGCGATGAATGCCAGTCCGGGGGAGTTCACGCTGCTGTCGGTGGCGACGCAGTTCTACGCGGAGCCGTCGGTGGTGGCGCAGGTTCCGGCGCGGTGTTTTCGGCCGCCGCCCAAGGTGTCGTCCACGGTTTTGAAGTTGGCGGTGCGCGCGGAACCGGCAGCGGCGGTGGCGGACCGGGCGGCTTTCTTCGCGTTGGTCAGGGCCGGGTTCAGCGCGCCGCGGAAGCAGTTGCGCAACTCGCTGATGCAGGGCACGGGGGCGCCGGCGGAGACGGTATCGGCGACGTTGGACCGAGCCGGGATTGATGGGCAACGGCGGCCGGCGACGCTGGGGATCGGCGAGTGGGCGGCGTTGGACGCCAGATGGCCGGCGGGGGCGCCGCGATCGCGGGCGGCGTAATATCCGGTCGGGATTCGATCATGGCGCGCGAGCAGTTGAATCTTAAGGCTTATGCCAAGGTGAACCTGACGCTGGAGGTTATCGGCAAGCGCGACGATGGTTACCACAACGTGGCGACGATACTGCAGACGGTGGATCTGGCGGACTCGGTGGTGATTGCCGAAGCCGACGACCTGGGCGTGGAGTGCGATGAACCGGGCCTGTCGGGTGGGAGCAACCTGGCGTGGAAGGCGGCGGCGGCGTTGGCGGAACGGACCGGGATCGTGCCCCGAGCGCACATACGCATCGAGAAGGGCGTTCCTGTGGCCTCGGGATTGGGCGGCGGATCGGCGGACGCGGCGGCGACGCTGGTTGGGTTGAACCAATTGTGGGGGCTTGGCCTGACGGGCGATGAGTTGGCGAGTGTGGCCGCTGGTCTGGGTTCTGACGTGCCGTTTCTGCTGGCGGGCGGTACCGCGTTGGGAACGGGCAGAGGCGATGAAATCACTTCGTTGACGCCTTTGCCGGGGTTGGAGATGTTGCTGGTGGTTCCGGCGGAGAGCATAGAGGCGAAGACGCCCACGATGTACCGGGCGCTGAGGCCGGAGGATTTTTCGGACGGGGCCAGGACGGAGGCGATTGCGCGCGAACTCGGCCACCGAGGGTTGACATCGGCGAGTTGTTGCAACGCATTTGAAAGGGCGGCGCGGGAGATCTTTCCAGGCCTGGCGGGCGTATGGGATAGGATGGCGGAGGTGACACAGCATCCGCCGCGACTGTCCGGAGCCGGGCCCGCATTGTACGTCATACCGTCTTCGGAAAGTGAATGTATCCGGGTAACCGAATCCTTGCAGGGCACCGGCGCGACGGCGTACCTTGTGCGGACGATTTCGCCGGGGGGCAAGGAATTACCCACCACTTGAGATCAGGGAGAGCAGCGTTGCAAATCTGGGCGGTATGGATTGTTGGGCAGTGGGATTGGAAAACGGTCACCGCTGCGACGCCGACGAGATTGCTACGCTGCGCTCGCAATGACAAAAGACGTACCCACTAGCGAAACGTTGCCATCAGGGAGTCACCAATAGCCGATGGATATTCTTGCGGTAATCAGCATACCCTTTGATCCGGACATCATTCGCACCGCCGGGTTCATACTTTCCTGGCACGGATTTTTCACCTTCGTGGCCGTTGCGGTCGCGGTGTACCTGACGTGGCGTTGGGGTCGCAAGGAAGGATTGGACGGCGATGCGATCCTGTCGGTGGCGACGTGGTGCATCATCGGTGGGATCATCGGCGCCCGGATATTGCACGTCATCGACTTCTGGGATGACGTGTACCAATACAATCCGGCCCGGATCGTCTACTTCTGGAACGGAGGGATCGCGATATTCGGGGCGTACCTGGGCGGTTTTGCCGGAGGCGCGACCTATATCACGGTGCGGAACGCGCGGTGGCTGACGAATTTCTGTGACAGCCCGGGACTGCGGTGGACCGGGATGCACCGGGCGGTGGCCCAAATGCCGCCGGTGCCGCACCTGGCCGATGTCGCCGCGCCGGCGCTGCTGATCGCGCTGGCCATCGGGCGGATCGGCGACGTCATCAACGGCGAGCACTGGTCGAGTTTTTCGGACCTGCCGTGGGCGTGGGTGTACACCGACCCGGACAGCCTGGGCTACGGGAGGCCGGCGTCGCATCCAGCGGTGGCTTACGAGCTGATCTTCTGCCTGATCTGGGCCGGCGTGCTGTGGTGGCTGAAGGACCGGGTGAGGCCGCGAGGGATGCTGTTCGCGCTGTTCTTCGCGGGATATTCGGCGGGCCGGTTCTTCATATCGTTTGTTCGGCAGGAGCAGAACACGTACATTTTCGGGTTCAACGAGGCGCAGTTGGTGGCCCTGGCGGTCATGCTGGTGACGGTTCCGCTGTTGATCTACCGGGCGCGGCTGGTTCGGCCGGTGCGCGGGGGGCAGGCGCCGGCTCGGAGGGAGACTGGCGAGAGCTGACCGACAGGAGTCTCCGGAGAGTCAGCGGACGGCGCCTATCCGGGCGAAGATGGGAGCCAGGTCGAGGGCGACGCCGGGCATGGCTTCGGAGGTAAGGGTGTCCGAGGCGGCGAAAGTTCGGACCGGGATGGGCGTGTCGCCGTCGCCGGAATGGATGGTTACCGTGGCGGCGTCGAGGTCGACGATCCAGACCTCGCGGACGCCGTTGGAGCCGTAGACGGGCAACTTCTCGTTGAGGTCGCGGCGGCGGGTGGAATCGGAGAGAATTTCGACAACCACGTCGGGTGCGCCAGTAGCGGCAGGCTGGTCAAGGATGTGTCGTCTGGCGCTGGATACGAACAGCAGGTCGGGCTGATAGGTGTTGAACAGGTCAACGTGCACATCGTAAGGCGCAACGAGAACTTCGCCGATGCCTGACGAGTCGACCTGCATGGCCAATTGAATGAGGAGCTGCACAAGGAAAGTCTGATGCGCGTAGCTGGCTCCAGCCATCTCGGTCAGTTCTCCGTTGATGAGTTGGTAGCGGGGGCCGGAGTTGGCCGGTGGCGTCATCGCCATGTAGTCCGCGTTGGTCAACCTGGCACGGGGTTTCGCTTTGGGCTGTGTCATGGAACCGCCTCCTTCTCCCTGCTGGCGCCGATTATACTGCGGGGCGGAGGTCGTCGATGCGGAGGTAGGGGCGACGCTCGCCGCGATAGTTGTCCTCGGCGAGTTGGAAGACGAGGTCGGCGGTTGCGTACCCGCCCCACTCCCCGGGATAGTTCCATGCCAGGGCATCGATGGAACGTCCTCCACTACTGACCTTCAGTTTCAGGTGCTGTCCATTGGAGCCAACAAAGCCGGCGTTGGTCACGCGCACCCCGCGAGTCAGGTAAAGGGGCGTTGGGTTGTCCTTGCCGAAGGGTTCAAGACGCGAGCAGAGTTCGGTCATCTCAGGACTGAGGATTTCGTCCAGGGTGCCCTCGGCGTGGATTTCCAGGGAGGGTTCGGGTCCGAGCAGGCCGATTTGAGCGTTGGCGATGCCGGTCAGCCGCTGCGCCACATCCGTGTAGAGTTCGTTGCGAACCGTGAAGCCGGCGGCCGCCTGATGCCCGCCATAGCGAACCAAAAGGTCCGCGCATTGGGAGATGGCGTCAATCAGGCTGAAATCGCCGGCGCTGCGAGCGCTAGCTACCAGGTGATCAGCATCGGCATGGGCCAGGGCGATGGAAGGCCGGTTGAACAGCTCGGCGAGGCGCCCGGCAACGAGACCGTTGATGCCCGGCGTGTAAGCGTCGTCATAGGTGATGATAATCGCCGGCACGGGCGAGGATGCCAATACCTGCTCCACGGCGATGTCGAATGAACGGGTGGTCAGGTCGCGGCGGCGGGAATTGTATTCTTCCAGCTGAGTAGTCAGGCGTTCGCCCTCCCGTTCGTCGCGGGTCAGCAGGAGGTTAAGCGAAGTTTCGGGATGCGCCATGCGGCCGGAGGAGTTGAGACGTGGGGCGATTTGAAACGAAACGTGCTCAGCGTGGATGGGCCGATTGGCTAGGTTCACACGTCGCAGCAGAGCGCGCAGTCCCGGGCGGGTGGTGAAGGGCAGGAGTTCCAAACCGCGCTGCACGATGTGGCGGTTTTCGTCGCGCAACGGGACGAGATCGGCGATTGTGCCGAGGGCGGCGAGTTCCAGGAGCGAGGGGTCGTCGGGGTGTCCGAGGTGCGCCAACAGAGCGGTGGCGAGTTTGTAGGCGATACCAGCGCCGCACAACTCGGGGAATGGGTACTGGTTGCCGGTCATCCTGGGGTTGACAATGGCCACGGCCTCCGGAAGTTGGGCGGGAGGAACGTGGTGGTCGGTGATAACGACGTCGGTTCCGCTCCGGTTGGCCAGGGCGATTTCGGCCGCGTTGCTGACGCCGGAGTCGACGGTGACGATGAGCGAGGCGCCCCGGGCGACAAGACGCTGGACAGCCAGCGGAGTCATACCATGGCCTTCGGCAACGGGGTCCGGCAGGTAGGGGATCACGCGGGCGCCGAGGCGTTGGAGGGTTTCGCTGAGGATCGCGGTGGCGGTGATGCCGTCGACGTCGAAGTCGCCGAAGACGGCGACGGTTTCCCGGGAGCGGACAGCCGAGGCGAGCCGGGGCAAGGCGGCGTCGACACCGGGAAGAGTATCGGGCGGGTAGGGTACGTCGGGCGGATCGAGGAACCGGGTCAGCTCGGCCGCTTCCCCAATGCCACGGGACAGCAGCAACTGCACGGCGGGGGCCGACAGGTGGGCCGGGAAGCGGTGGCCGTCGGGCCGAGGCGGGAGCAGCCAACGCCGGGGCGGAGGAGTATGCCGTCGGGAGGTCACAGACCGGGTCGCGTCAACACGATCACGGAATTGTGACCGCCGAACCCGAAGGAATTGCTGAGCGCCACGTTGATTTCGGCGGCCCGGGCGGTATTGGGGACGTAATCGAGGTCGCACTCGTCGTCCGGATCGTCGAGGTTGATGGTGGGCGGCATCAGACCGTCGGCAAGGGCCCGGATGCAGAGGGCGGCTTCTAGGGCGCCGCCGGCGCCAAGGAGGTGGCCGGTCATGCTCTTGGTGCTGCTGACGGGTATGCGGTAGGCCTCGTCGCCCAGGGCGAGCTTGAGGGCCTTGGTTTCGTGCCAGTCGTTCAAGGGCGTGGACGTGCCGTGGGCGTTGAGGTAGTCGACGTCGGCAGGCCGGAGTCCGGCGGCGGCGAGGGCTTCGGTGACGGCGGTGGCCGCGCTCTGGCCGGTAGGGTTAGGCTCCGTGAGATGGTGCGAATCGCTGGTGGCGGCATAGCCACGCAGCTCGGCGATGGGTTCGGCGCCGCGGGCGGTGGCGTGTTCCACGCTTTCCAGCACCATGATGGCTGCACCTTCGGCCAGGACGAAGCCGTCACGGTTCCGGTTGAACGGTTGGCTGGCCC
The DNA here is from genome assembly GCA_965220505.1 of Dehalococcoidia bacterium. GTDB lineage: Bacteria > Chloroflexota > Dehalococcoidia > Lucifugimonadales > UBA3495 > Bin87. Next base: position 432,838 of record CBDCQE010000001.1, read on the forward strand.
GCTGGGGGTTGTCGTTCTGGCGAGACAGGGCGCGAAGGGCGTTGAATCCGGCGACGGACAGGGGGGCCACCGGAGCCTCGGCGCCGCCGGCGAGGACGACTTCGGCCTTGCCGTGGCGGATAAGGTCCCAGCCGGTACCGATGGCGTCGGCGCCGCTGCTGCACGACGACGTGATGCAGTAGTTTGCGCCCATGGCGCCAGTGACCATTGAAACCTGAGCGGATCCCATGTCGGCGAGCATCATGGGGATGAGGAAGGGAGTTACTCGGCGGGGGCCGCGGTCCAGCAGGACCTGATGCTGCTCGGTGAGGGTGGTTATGCCGCCGATACCGCTGCCGACCACGACATGGACGCTGTAGCGGTCCATCTCGCGGGGGTTGAGCTCGGCCTGGGCGCAGGCTTCCTGGGCGGCCACGGCGGCGAACTGGGCGAACCGGTCCATGCGCCGGGCATCCTTGCGCTCCAGGTAATTTTCGGGGTCGAAGCCCTTGACCTCGGCGGCGAAGCGGGTGTCGAATGCCTCGGCGTCGAAACCGGTAATGTAATCTATACCGGACTGGCCGGCGGCGACGGCGCACCACGTATCGGCGACGTTCAGGCCGAGCGGGCTGACCATTCCCACGCCCGTTACGACCACCCTTCGGCCGGAGCCGCCGCCGGTTGTCATGCTGTCTCGCTATCTCGCCTGGTTGGGATTGCGCCGATGAGTTGCGGAGTCGAGGACGCCGTTGAGCATCTCGGTGACCTCGCTAACGCGGGCGGAGATGCCGGTGGCTACGTCCTTGCTGCCGCTGTCGGCCCGTTCGGCGTAAACCCGCAGGGCCTCGGAGGTTTCGTTGATCCTGACCCGGAGGTTGTCCATGAACTCCGAGCCCATATTGGACAGGGGTTGGCTGACGGAACGGAGGGTGTCGGCCAGTTCAGTCACGCGCTGGTTCAGGTTTTCGCCGAGTTCCTTGCCGGCCTGTTCAACCTGGTGGGACCAGTTGCGCATGGTCTCGGTGGTCTCGGACAGGTCCTGCACGCTGCGGGCCTGGCGCAGGCGGTAGTTCCCGAGGATGCGGAAGATGCGGCCGTAGAGGGCATCGATGGAGGTGAGCTTGGCGCTGTACTTGTCGAAGAGCTCACGGCTCTCGGCCATGCTCCAGCGGTCGTCTTCGTGGACGAACTGCCGGCCGGTGTAGAGCTCGTAGGGGCGCATCTCGCCTTCCTGCAGCGGGTCGCCGTTGGCGTTCAGTGGCTTCAGGTCCCAGTTGGACGTGGCGGGCAGCGGGGTGAGCAGGTTGGCGGTCTGGTACCGGCTGTGCTGGGTGACCCAGTCGGCCAGGGTCATTATGGATTCCTCGGTGTCGTAGGGCAGACCGATGATGGTCATGGCGACGACGGAGAATCCCTTTTCGTTGAGGTGGACCAGGTCCTTCTGCATCTGGCCGGGTTCCTGGCGCTTACGCACGGCGGCCAGGCTCTCGGCGTTGTTGGACTCGACGCCGAGGTAGAGCATCTTGACGTTGGCGTCCAGCAGAGCGTCGGCAAGCTCGTCGTCTTGACCGATTTCGGCGCGGGCCTGGCAGATCATGTTCATGGAGTCGGTGCGGCCGGCCCAGCCCTTGAGGCGTTCGAGGCGCTCGTTGCGGAACTTTACTGCTCGCAGCGGAGGGGTGTGCAGGTCGTCGGAGATGAAGACGTTGAACTTGCCGTTGCGACCGGTGTGGATCAGACCGTCGGCGGCGAGTTCTTCCAGCTGCTCGATGCGCTTGAACTCGGTTTCGCGGTCGATGAGACGGTAGCCGAGGAACTGCTGGATGACCTGGCAGTAGGAGCAGTTTTCGGTGCAGCCGCGCACGGTTTCGAGGACACCGCCGGCCATGGGGTTCATGGGGGACAGGCCGCGGATCGACCGGAAATCGGGCAGGGGCACGAAATCGGGGGCGACGAGGCCTTTGCGGCGGGTCTGGGTCACATGCCCATCACGCATGAAGGAGATGCCGGCGACGCGTTCGAGGTACTGGTACTTGCGGTCGTCGCGGAAGGTGAGCAGGATGTCGCAGAGCTGGCCGATGATGTCTTCGCCCTCGCGATTGACGATGGCGTCGAAACCCCCGCGGGCGATGGCCTCTTCAGGCAACGGGCTCATCTGGGGCCCACCGCCGAGGATCACAAGTTCGGGGTGGAATTCGCGGGCCTGGCGGGCGATTTCGTAGGCGCGAGGGGTCTCATTGATGAGAGACGTGATCATCAGGACGTCGATGTTGTCGAGGTCCTTATCGGGGTCCATGCGACCCAAACGGTCTTCGAACCAGATATCCCGTTCGTAGACGTAGGGGCCTTCCCACTGGGCGAGGGCTCCAGAGAGGAACAACATGCCCTGCCGGGGAATGGCGATGTATTCGAAGTTGCCACCCGCCGACGCAGGCTGGACCATCATAACCCGCTTGGTGCGGTCACCCCGGGGTTGAATGGAGACGGGCGACCGGGTAGCGGGGGTACCGTCGAACTTAGTATCGAGCAGTTCAATAATGCTCATTTTAGCTCACGAACTCCGATGCCGGTGGACAGGAGCGGTTGTTGCTGCGCGGTTCATTTCATGTAGACGTTAGCGGCCATTATACAACATTGGCATAGACGCCAACGTTCTTTGCGGCGCGATGGGTTGCGCTCTGTTTTAGATGGTTTGATTGCATGGATGGACAGGATAAACGGGATTTCTAGATGCGAGGGATTCCTGGATTCCGGCTTTCGCCGGAATGACGGTCCCAACTGCGTTAGTCCGATAAGGATTCACTAGATTGTCGGATTTTCAGGATTGTAGTCATCCCGACGCCGTCAACTCAATCTTGATGATGCCGGCATCCGGCAAATCCTGGTTCGGACAGATCGCTTGCCGTCAATAACGACTTTGGAAAGGCCTTGGGACGGCGTTAGAGGGATCAGCGCCCACGGAAATGGGGGATGATGTCCTTGGCGATGACTTCGAGATGGCGGCGGCGGTCCTCGCGGGGGGCCGCGATGCTGAAAATTATGTACCGGGCGCCGGCGTCGATGTACTCTTCCAATCTTTCGATGCACATCCGGGGCGTGCCCAACAGGCAATAGCGGCGGACAATGTTGATGAACTCGCCGCCGTAAAGGTACTGGTTGCCCAGGGCAGCGGCAGCGGTGCGGGCCGCCTGTTCCTCAGTGGGCGCCAGGGTGATGTACGGGAAAAAGGCCCACTGGAAGCCGGTGATATCGCGGTTTTCTTCTTCCGCGAAGTCCGCGATCTTGGCAACGCTGTCACGATAGCGCTCGGGGCTGTAAAAGTAGGGCAGCCAGCCGTCGCCGTACCGGACGGCGCGACGCATGGCGGCGTCACGGCGGCCGGCGACCCAGATGGGCGGGTGCGGCTGCTGTTCCGGCTTGGGATTGATGGCCGCTTCGTCCAGCGTGTAGTGACGGCCGGGGAAGGTGACCGAGTCCTCGGTCCAGAGGCGGCGCAGGGCGTCGAGGCACTCGTCGGTGCGCCGGCCACGACGGCGGATGTCCAGTCCGGCGTTTTCATACTCCATTGGGAATTCGCCACCAACGCCGACGCCCAGGGTGAGCCGTCCGCCGGAGGCGATGTCCAGGGTGGCGGTCATGCGGGCCAGCATGAGAGGGTGGTAGAAGGGCGCCAGGGTGACGGAAGTGACGACGCGCATCCGCTGGGTTGCGCCGGCGGCGACGGCGAGCAGGGGCAGCGCGGCGTGGGTCGGGCCCGGGGGGCGGCCGCGCATGAAATGTTCGCCGGCTCCCATGTACTCGAAGCCGAGGTCCTCCATGAGACGCGCCTGCTCGGCGGTGCGGCTGGCGGGAAGCGCCATGCTGGCGCCGAAGTGCAGGGCGTCGGCGTTGGCGGAACGGTTTGCGGATGTGGTCATGGTTGAGGTTGCAGGTGAAGGGCGATGATGGCCATGGGGCGCTCCGGCACGCCAGAGGGCAGGTTCCGGACCTGCCCTCGTGGTTTCGTCGATGGGACCGAACGGCGGCCAGGCGGGTTATTCGTGGGCGGGATGGTACCAGTGGCTGTCGTAGAACATCAATGGGTTGGCATCGTCGCCGCCGCGCCGCATCTCACGCACTTCGCCCACGTAGATGGTGTGGTCGCCGTAGACGTGGGATCCCACGATGTCGCAATTGAAGAAGACCATGGAGCCGTTGAGTTCGGGCACGTTGTGTTCGCCCATGGTGTACGAATACTCTGGGTTGCCCTCGCGCTGCTCGGGCCGGCGGGCGAAATAGCGGCCGAGTTCTTCCTGCTCCTCGCGCAGCACGTTGACACCGATGCGCTTCTGTTCCTCGACGTAGCCGTAGGTGATGGTGTTATGAGCCACACATACGAGAAGAGTCGGCGGATCCAGACAAACCGAAGTGAAAGCGTTGGCCGTCATGGCGTGGGGATCGCCCGAGGGGTCGAGGGTGGTAATAACCGTGACCCCAGTCGCAAACTTTGACATGGCCTGCCGAAACTCGTCTTGACTAACCACTGCGCGTGTACCCCCGGTTAGGTTGGCGATGATTATACCCGCCCAATATCACTAATGCCAGACGGTGCGAGTCGAAGCTATCGGTTGGCCAGGGCAACCGGCGCTGCAACGGCGGGCGAGGTGGCGGGCCAGGGTTTGAAGGCGTCGCCGATGTGGTCCGGGTCGCCGGAAGTCAATCCAGGGTCGAGTTTGAGGACGGCGTCCGGGGGGATGTGGTCCTCGAAAAGGTTGGGGTGGGTCAATTGGGCCAGGAGTTCCAGGCCGTCGACGACGCGAGGACCGGGGCGGCTCAGGGTGCTGTGGTCGATCAGGTAGACCTCGCCGGAGCGGACGGCGGGAAGGTCGTTCCAGCCGGGCTGTGCGGCGAGCCAGGGAATCTCGCGGACGCTGCGGGCGAGATCGGAGGAGCAGAGATCGATGTAGAGCTTGTCGGGCTGCGCGGCCACCACATCATCCCACGGTATGCGCTCAGCGGGACAGCCGGGGACGAAGCGGTCGGGCAAACGGCCGCCAGCGCGGGCCAGCAGGTCGGTCACCCAGTGTCCGCCGATGACGAGGGGGTTGACGCCTTCGATGGAGAAAACGGCAGGCCGGGAGGGGGCTTGGGCGACTTTTTGCGCAACCGTGTCGATGCGCGCTTTCAGGTCGGATACCAACAGCCGGGCGCGGTCAGGCACGGCGCCGGCAGCGCCGACTTCCAGGAAACTGTCGAGGATTTCATCCAGGGTCCGAGGGTTAAGGTTGAGGACGGACGGCGGCGCGGGAATGGGTTCCACGGCGCGCTGGACGGTGGCGGCGTCGATCTCGCAGAAGTAGCACAGGTCCTGGGTGATCACGAGGTCGGGTGCGGCCGCCTGGAGCCATTGGACGTCGAGGTCGTAGGGACTTTCGCCGTTGGACAGGATGCGGTGCATCTCCGCCTCGACTTCTTCGCTGGACATGATAGACGGATCGATGCGGCTGCGGCAGACCACCCGGATGTCGGCGGCCTCCGGCGGATAGTCGCATAGGTCGGTCACGCCGATGATCTGATCCTGCAGACCCAGGGAGAACAGGATTTCGGTGCCGCTGGGCAGCAATGAACAAATACGCAAGGAAAACCGCCTCTGCCCGACCCGCTCCCGCCAGGGGCGAAGGAGTATGTGGGCTCATCCAGTCCCTCTCCAGCAGGGAGAGGTAGCTTTTGGGATGCCTCCAATGAAAAGCCGGGTTTGATACCCCGGCGGCGGCATTGTAGCATACGTAACTGTACCAGATAACGAAAATCAGGGTTCATAAGGCCACTATGAACGCATACGGCTACAGGACTTTGCCCGAGTCGGCGACGGGAACGGACGCCTGGGGAAAGTGGTCGCTGGCGCGACTGAACGCCTACAGTTTCGGGCTGGCCGGATTCGTGTTGGCCATGGATACGGCGGTGCTGCCGATCCTGGTGCTGGAAGTTGCGCCGGAGGCGGCGAAGAACACGTTGCTGGGGATGCTGGGCCTGGCGGGGATGCTGGCGGCGGCGTTGGTGCAGGTCCCGGTGGGATGGGCCAGCGATCGGACCCGATCCAGGCTGGGCCGGCGTTTGCCCTACATGCTGTGGGCCTGCGTTTGCATACCGGTGGCCCTGATCGCGCTGGCGACACCGCTGACCTACAGCAGCCTGCTGGTGGTATGGCTGTTCATACAGATCAACTCGGGGATCGCGTATTCGCCGTACCTGGCCAGCATACGGGAACTGGTGCCCACCAGCCGGATGGGCGTGGCGGCGTCGATCAAGACGCTGCTGGAGGCGCTGGGCGGAGCCAGCATCTTATGCCTGGCCGCGCTGATGGTGGGGCACTACTCGCGGCCCGACAACGCCTGGTGGCTGTGGGTTACGCTGGGGATGTTTGGGGCGGCGATACTGTCCACGGCGGCGATCAGTTCGACGACTATCTACCGCCGGATGCGCGAGACCGGCGGGGCGGCGACGGCGGCATTCCACCGGGCGGCCATGGCGTTTCCGGAGTCGACCAGCATGGCGCGGCTGCATCCGGACCTGCCGTGGTTCGTGGCGTCGCGGGCGGCGTTCCTGGCGGCGGTGGTGATCTTCACGACATACGGGTTGTTCTTCCTGAGGGACAAAGTGCAGGTGGACAACCCGGCGCAGGCATTGGGGGTTGCGATCATAGGCATCGGCGGGATGCTGATTATGACGACGTACCCGTCGGGCTGGCTGTCGGACCGGATCGGCCGGAAACCGGTGCTGGCGGTGGGCACGGTGGTTGCCCTGGCGTCGACGATTGCGATGATGTGGGTGAGCACTTACCTGCTGGCAGTGGTCGTGGCCAGCGTGATCGGAGGCGCGGTTGGCATTATCCTGACCACGCACTGGGCGTTGGCAAACGACCTGGGCACGCCGGGCCGGGAAGCGCAGCACATGGGCGTGGTGAACCTGGGGACGCTGATCGGAGCGGCGGGTGCAAAGGCGATTGGACCGTTGCCGGACCTGGTATCGGTGTGGTTCGGGCCGGGGTTCGGATACACCGCGCTGCTGGGGGCGAGCGCGCTGCTGTTCATGATCGGCGGGTTGCTTTTGCTGCGGGTGCGGGTGGAGCGCCCGGCGGCCGGCCTGGATTCCTGATCAGGGCTGGAATGACGCTCACGCGTACCCGCTTTATGGAGGGGGAACAATTTGCATGGATGAGCAGGATGAATGGGATGGTATGAGTTGGATGATGGGAACCGGGTTGGAATGACGAAACGCGGCGGCGGTTTAGCCGGGGCGGCGGCGATAGGTCTCGCGCACGAAAATCATCAGCCCGATGCCGGATGCGGCAAACACCGCGGCGTCGATCCACAGTGACCAGGAGAAGCTGCTGACATCGGCGATGGCGCCCAGGACCAGGGCGCCCATGACAGTGCCGATGCCGCCGAAGGTGCGGAGCAGGCCGATGGTGACTCCCTCCAGGCCCGGGGGCGCGATGTCGGCGAAGAACACGGTGCCGGCGGGGCTGCCGAGTCCTTCGCCCATGCCCAGCAAGACGCCGGACAGCAGGAGCTGCCACAAGCTGCCTGCCCAGATGAATGCGGCGATGCCCAGGGTCATCAGGATGACTGAGGGGAGAATGGGAGTTTTGCGTCCGAACCGGTCGGAGAGGTAGCCGGAAACGATGGTGGTGAAGAACTGGGGGAAGTGGGTAACGCTGAGCCACAAGCCCAGGTCTTCGGGGCCGAATCCCTTCTGACGACCGAACAGGGGCATGACGCTCATTCGGGCACCCTGGCGGTTGGCGACGATCATCAGCGCGAACATGCCGACAAGGATGAAGGCGGGGTTGAACATCAAGCGCCAAATCGCGCCACGGCGGTTGGTCGGATTCCCAGGAGCGTCGCCGGATGCTGCCTGGGGATTGCCGGATGGGGCCGGCGAGCGTCGAGGGGCAGTGTTTTCCGTGTTGAGTTGCTCGCGCCAACGGGACTCGGGCAACGCGACGATGATTACCAGCAGAGATGCGGCCATCAGGACTGCCTGAATATAGAGCGGAAAACGCAGTCCGAAGATGCTGGCCAGGTAGCCGCCCAGCAGGGGGCCAAGGGTCTGGCCGGCCAGGATGCTCAGTTCCTGGAGGCTGAGCAGGCGGCCGCGGGTTTCGGGCGTGGCCTCGTCGCGCAGGTAAATGGTGGCGACGGTGAGGAAGATGCTGCCGCCGAAACCGGAAACAAAACGCCATCCGGTGAGCCAGGCGTAACTGAATGATACGGAGACGAGAGCCGCGCCGACGAGGTTGATGGCGGACCCGAGGGCGAGCACGGGGCGGCGTCCGTAACGCTGGGCGAGGTACCCGGCGGGTACGCTGGTAACCAGACGACCCATGCCGAAAAAGAAGCCGACGGCGATACCGACTTCGGTGGCGGACACGCCGTATTCGCGTTCCAGGAACAGGGGCAGGACAGGAGAAATGGCCCCCATGCCGAAGCTGTTCAGCGCGACGACGGCGCAGAGGAGGGCGACGCTGTGGTAGCGGCCGCGACGTCCCAGGGCGGACCGCATGGAACCGGGGTTCAACGGCTGCGCTGCTCGTCGGTTTCTGGAGCCGGGCGGGTTACTTCCCGGATGCGCCTCAGGATGCGGAACCTGGGCGTCATGACGTAGTGTCCGCAAGTCTGGCAGCGGAGGCCGATATCTCCACCGACGCGATTGACGAGCCAGAGGTAGCCGCCGCAGGGATGGGGCTTTTTCAGACGAACGATGTCGCCGGGTTTGATGTCGGCTACGTCAATCATCGCGCCCACCCCAGCCCCATGTCGTCGAGGGTGGCGTTGATCTCGTCCCGCAGCGTGGACGCGGCGCGCCGGGCGGCCTCGGCATATTTGGCGCCGGAGGAGGCATAGATTACGGAGCGGGAGGCGTTGATGACGGCGAGACGCCCGCTGGCGTCCACGCCGCAGCGAACAGAGTCGGCCAGGTCGCCGCCCTGGGCACCGATGCCGGGGATCAAAATGGGCAGGTCGGGGCAGATGCCACGGACATCGGCCAGTTGCTGGGGGGCGGTTGCGCCGACGACGAGGCCGAGGTTGCCCTGGGACGCCCGTTGCTGAGAGCGTCGGGCCAGGCGCAGGTACAAAGGCTGTTCCAGGTTGCCTACGCCGCTGACGGCGAGGTCCTGGATGTCGGCGGCGCCGCGATTGGAGCCGCGACACCAGATGAACGCGCCTTGCTCCGGGTTGGTCAGCCAGGGCTCGACGGTGTCCATGCCGCCCCAGGGGTTCACGGTGACGGCGTCAAAGCCCCAGACGTCGAACATGGCGGTGGCGTAGGCGGCGGCGCTGGAATCGATGTCGCCACGTTTGCAGTCGCCGATGATGATGCTGTGGGGCGCCACGTCACGGATGTGCTTGACGGTTTTCTCCAAGGCCCTGAAGCCGGACATGCCCATCGCCTCATAGAAGGCGAGGTTGGGCTTATAGGCGCAGACCAGATCGGCGGTGGCGGATACGATGGCGCGGTTGAACTCGGTCGCGTCGGCGACGGGCAGGCGGGCGGGATCGGGGTCCAGGCCCACGCAGAGGAGGCTTTGGGTGGCCTCGCTGGCGGCGCGGAGGCGTTGAGTGAAAGCAGGCATGGGACAGCAATTATTCTCGTGGGAGGAAGAGTTATGCGGGCAATATTATAGACTTGGAGCGGCGGGAGTGTCACATGGATGCGGGAGGTCGCATGCGTACCCGGATTGCGGCGGGGGAACGTCAGAAGCACGATTTTGAGAATTAGAGGATTTCCAGGATTGAGCAGGCCGGTTAGACGGTCTGACTTGCGTGGACGTGTGTATCGCAACGAGATCGCCGCGCTGCGCGCGCAATGACGGGATGGGTGTGGGCGGTTGGGGCGTTCTTGACACTCTGCGACCGGCTTTTCTACACTGCGGCACAAATCGATATCAGGATTTAGCAGGAGGTCATCTGCGATGACAACTGGCCGATTTACGCATCCGCACCTCCACGTTACCGCCGCGATGGTGGACGCCGCTCGCCGCTGGGTGGCGAGCCTGGACAGCGACCAACGCGGGAAGGCGACCTACCACTATATGGACGGCGAGCGGCTCTTCTGGTACTACCCGCCGCTGAACCGGCACGGGCTGCCGCTGCGGGATATGACGGAGCAGCAGCGCAGCTACGCGATGGACTTGCTCGCGACGGGTCTTACGGACGAGTCGAACCAGCAAGCCCGGTCGATCATCGAGCACGAGTTGGTGCTGGGTCCGCTGGAAGCGGAGTGGGGGCAGGTGACCTGGCCGCGGGATCCGGAGCTTTACTACTGGACGGTGTTCGGCGACCCGGGCCGGCACGACCCGTGGGGGTGGCGCGTTGAAGGTCACCATCTGTCGGTGCACTACAGCGTGTGGGGCGACCAGGTCATCGCGGTGACGCCGTTCTTCTTCGGGGCGAACCCGGCGGAAGTGCGCAAGGGGCCCAAGGAAGGGCTGCGCATCCTGGGCCGACGGGAAGATTTAGCGATTGAGCTCATCGGTTCGCTGGACGCGGGGCAGCGCGGCAAGGCGGTGATTCACGACAAGGCGCCGTGGGATATCCTGGGGTACAACAGCAGCAAGCAGGCCATCCACGATGAGGAGGGCCTGGCCGGGCACGAGATGAACGGCACGCAGCGGGAAATCCTGATGGCGCTGATCGGGGAGTACGTCAACGGCGTGCCCGCGCCGGTGGCGGAGCAGCGGCTGGCGACAATTCGGGAGACGGGGCTGGACGACTACCGGCTGGTGTGGGCCGGCGGGCTGGACCGGAGCCGGGACCACTACTACCGGATCCACGGCGGGCAGTTCATCGTGGAGTTCGACAACGTCCAGAACGAGGCGAACCACATCCACTCGGTGTGGCGGGAGGTCGAGAACGACTTCGCGCAGGACGTTTTGCGAGACCACCGGATGCTGTATCACATCCTGTGAGCTTCGCCCGACCGCGGAATAATCAAAGGGGCCGTAACACGCGGCCCCTTTTTTGCGGGTTGGCTTGGTTGGCGAGTTGCGCTAACTAGCCATCTTCGCCGATTTTGAGGAGGCTGAGGAAGGCTTCCTGGGGGACTTCGACGCGGCCGACGCGCTTCATGCGCTTTTTGCCTTCCTTCTGCTTTTCGAGGAGCTTGCGCTTGCGGGTGATGTCGCCGCCGTAGCACTTCGAGAGCACGTCCTTGCGCATGGCACGGACGGTTTCGCGGGCGACGATGCGGCTGCCGATGGCGGCCTGGATGGGCACCTCGAACATCTGGCGCGGTATGGTGGACCGGAGTTTTTCGACGATGCCGCGGCCCTGAGCGACGGCGTTGTCGCGGTGGCTGATCAAGCTGAGGGCTTCCACCGGGGTCTGGTTGACCAGGATGTCGATACGGACCAGCGGGGCAGCGCGGTAGCCCTCGAAGGTGTAGTCGAGGGAGGCGTAGCCCTGGGTGCGTGACTTGAGCTGGTTGTAGAAGTCGGCCAGCATTTCGCCCAGGGGCATGGTGTATTCCATGACCACGCGGTTCTGGCCGTCGGCGTCGGCCGACGCCGAGTCTCCGTTGGGTCCGCGACTGCCCTGCATGTACTCCATGCGGCGGAACTCGGAACGGCGGGCGTGCATCAGTTCCATGATCGCGCCGACGGCGCGGCTGGGGGCGACGATGGTGACGCCGAGGATGGGTTCGCGGATTTCGGACGTGGAGTTGGGCGGAGGGAGCAGCGATGGGTTGTCGATGCGGATGACCTCGCCGCTGGTGAGGAGGACCTCGTAGGCGACGCTGGGGGCGGTGACGATGAGGTCGAGGTCGTATTCGCGTTCAAGACGTTCCTGGACGATCTCGAGGTGGACGAGGCCGAGGAAGCCGCAACGGAAACCGAAGCCGAGGGCGCCGCTGTTTTCGGGTTCGATGGTCAGGGACGCATCGTTGAGCTTGAGTTTTTCCAGGGCAGCGCGCAGTCGGGTGTAATCCTCGCCGTCGGCCGGGTAGAGGCCAGCGAAGACCATGGATTTAAGCTCAACGTAGCCGGGGAGGGGTTCGTCGGCGGGTTCGGCGTTGTTGGTGAGGGTGTCGCCGACGGCGCATTCCTGCACGTCCTTGAAGCCGGTGGCGACGTAGCCGACCTGACCGGCCTGGAGCGACCCGGTGGGCGTAGGCTCCGGAGCGAAGACGCCGACCTCCATGATCTCGACGGAGCGGCCGGATGACATAACGCGGAGGCGGTCGTTCTGGGAGATGCGGCCGTCTTCGACGCGGACGTAGGCGATGATGCCCTTGTAGGTGTTGTAGGTAGAGTCGAACACGAGGGCGCGGAAGGGCGCGTCGTCAACGCCCTTGGGGCCGGGCACACGCTCGACGATGGCGTCGAGGAGCTCGCGGCAGCCGAGGCCGTCCTTGGCGGAGACGAACATCACCTCGTCGCGGCGGAAGCCGAAGATCTGCTCCATTTCGGCGGCGACGCGGTCGGGCTCGGCGGAGGGTAGGTCAACCTTGTTGATGACCGGGATCATCTCCAGGTCGTATTCGAGGGCGAGCATGGTGTTGGCGATGGTCTGGGCCTCGACGCCTTGAGTGGCGTCAACCACCAGCAGGGCGCCTTCGCAGGCGGCGAGGGCGCGGGAGACCTCGTAGGAGAAGTCCACGTGGCCGGGGGTGTCGATGAGGTTCAGCTGGTATTCGGTCCCATCGGGGGTGCGGTGGGTCATGTTCACCGCCTTGCCCTTGATGGTGATGCCCCGCTCACGCTCGAGCTCCATCTGGTCGAGGAACTGCGCCTTCATGTCCTGAGGGCGGACGGTTCCCGTGATTTCGAGGAGGCGGTCGGCCAGGGTGGATTTACCGTGGTCGATGTGGGCGATGATGCAGAAATTGCGGATGTGCTGCTGATCCATGACGTTGATCATGGTAGCACGGGGGCGAACGGGGCGGCAACGAACGGCGCCGGCTCATGCGTGCCCAGTTTGGCGAGACCAGGGAATTTGCATGGATGCACAGGATGGACAAGATTGGACTGATGCGCTGCCCTCTATGGGGCGGTAGTGTTAGCGGCGTTTGGGTTGCGCAGGGGGATGACCACGATGATGACGGCGGTGATGAGGGTCAGGATGCCGGCGTAGTAGTAGACCGTGCCGTAGGTTCCCCAGTAGTCGATGATGAAGGAGGCCAGGAAGGGGGAGCCGATGCCGATGACGCCGTTGATGCCGAAGAGGAGGCCGATGGCGGTGGCTTCGGTGCCCTGACCGACGTAGTCCAGCACGGAAGCCTGGATGATCTGGTGGAGTGCAAAGCTGAAAAGGCCGAGGCCGGCCATGATGGGGATCAGCAGCAGACTGGAACCGACGCTGACCACAACCAATGAGAGCAGGGCAGCGGCGACGAAGCCGGGCGCGAGGACGGCTTTGCGTCCGAACTTGTCGGACATCCAGCCGAGGACCGGCGCGGAGACGATGCCCATGCCGGTGAGCAGCGCGTAGTAGACGCCGGCCTGGAGGGTGCTCATCTCCAGTGTCTCGCGGAGGTAGAAGGGTGTCCAGTTGAACAGGGCATTGAGTCCTATGCCTCGAAGGAGCGCCGCGAAGATCAGGGCCATTACCACCGGGTTCTTGAGCAGGGCAGCGGCGCTGACGAACTGCTCGCCGAGACTGCGGACGCGGATACCGTCGTCCTCGCGTCCGAGACCGCGGAGGGACCACCAGACGAAGACGGCCATGAACAGTGCGAGGCCGGCGTAGATGAAGAAGACGTGTCGCCAGATGATGAAACTCGCTCCCAGCAAAGCGCCGGCGATGACGGGTCCGCTGACGTTGCCGAGGTTGGATCCGAACCCGTGCATGGAGATGGCGAAGCCGCGCCGGTCGGGAAAGCGCTGGGAGATGGCTGCCGCGGAGGGCAGGTGCCAGAGGGATCCGGGCATGGAGAGGAAGAAAACGACCACGATGAGCAGGGCGAATGTGGGGGAACCGCCGATGGCCGCGAAGGTGATGGCGTGGCCCAGCATACAGGCGGTGAGTATGATGCCCCAGTAGGACTTGAGGTGGTCGATGAAGGGGCCGCCGCCCAGGCTGGTGGCGCTGGAGCCGCCCTGGCGGACGGCGAAGAGGGCGGCGGTGCGCACGGTTCCCAAGCCCATGGCGGCGGCGATCTCGGTGATCAGCAGGGGGAAGCCCTGGTCGAACATGTGGGACAGGCCGTGTCCCACCGAAAGGCTGCCGAGGACAAACGCGCGGTTGTTCTTGATGCCGGGGACTTGGGGTGCTACGGGAGCTGCGGTGGTCAATGAGCCTCCACTGCGCCATGCAATGGCGTGGGGCGATTGTAGCGGCGGGGCTGGTTAGGGGCAAGGATGATGGGGCGGCCCGCGCGGACGGGACCGAGATTGCCGCGCTGCGGTTGCCGTGACGGGAGCATGGAGGTGGAGGGGTGGCCGTCCTGCGCTCGCGACGACTGCCAGCATCTGACGTGGAATTGGTGCTACAATGCGCCGCAGACTTTTTGCCGCCGGGTGGTTGGCGCCGCCCGAAATGAGGAGTGATCAGTGCCTACGTATGTCGATCCGTCCGCCTGTAACGCCTGCGCTGGCGTGCACGGCGGACCCCAGTGCGTCTATATCTGTCCGAACGACCTGATGGTGCTGGACGGGATGGTGAACAAGGGCAGCAACCAGGAGCCGGACATGTGCTCCGAGTGCTACGCCTGCGTGAAGCTGTGCCCGGAGAACGCCATCCACGTCAGGGGATACGCCGACTTCGTGCCGCTGGGCGCGGAGGTGCAGCCGCACTACGAGGGACAGGATATCGTGTGGGACGTCACGTTCCGCGACGGGCGGACGGAGCACTTCCGGTTCGCGTCGCGCTCGACGCCGTGGGGAAGCATCGATCCGTATGCCACGGTGGGTCCGGCGGACGCGGACGCGCTGCGCACGCAGGCGCTGTTCGGCGAGCCGCATTACCTCATGCTGCCTGAGGAGAGCGCCTAGCGGTTCCACAGGCGAGATCCAGCAGCGTCCAGAACTGTTGCGGCCGGCTCCCCAATGGAGAGCCGGCCGAATTCATCGGATGGGAAGCGGTGCATGGAGGGACCATGTTGAGTGAGCGTTATCGGCTGGCGCTGGTGACGGACGCCTGGGAGCCGCAGGTTAATGGGGTGGTGACCACGTTCAACAACGTGATCAGCCGGCTGGCGGCGCTGGACGTGGACGTGACGGTGGTGCATCCGCTGCTGTTCCGGACGGTGCAGCTGCCGCGGTACGCGGAGGTCAGGCTGGCGGTGACGCCGGTGCGGGTCTACCGGACCCTGGACGAGCTGGATCCCGACTACGTGCATATTGCGACCGAAGGGCCGTTGGGCACCATTGCGCGCTTCTGGTGCTGGCGACGGGGTATCCGGTTCACGTCCAGCTACCACACCAGGTTCCCGGAGTACATCAAGGAGATGTACGGGCTGCCGTCAGCGCCGGCGACGCGGTACATGCGATGGTTCCACGGAGGCGCGGAACGTACCCTGGTGCCGACGCCGAGCATGAGGGACGACCTGGTGGAGTCGGGGTTCAGGAACCTGGTGGTCTGGCCCCGGGGAGTGGACTCGGAGCTGTTCCATCCTTCCCGGCGGAGCGATGGGTGGTACCAGTTGGACGATCCGGCCCGAACGGTGTTGGCGTACGTGGGGCGGGTGAGTAAGGAGAAGAGCGTCGATGACTTTTGCGAGTTGGCGCAGCGGTCTGAGTACAGCTGCTGGGTGGTCGGCGACGGACCCTACCGGGAGGAGTTGGAGCAACGCTACGGAAACCAGGTCAGCTTCGTGGGGTTCAAGCGGGGCGAGGAGTTGGCGCAGTTCTACGCGTCGGCGGACGTGATGGTGTTTCCCAGCCGGACGGACACCTTCGGGAACGTGATCACGGAGAGCATGGCCTGCGGGACGCCGGTGGCGGCGTATCCGGTTACTGGGCCGATAGACGTGATCGCCGATGGTATCTCGGGAGCGATGGACGAGGACCTGGAAGTTGCCGTGGAACGGGCGCTGGAGTGCGACCGCGGCGAAGTCCGAGAGCACGCGCTGGGTTATTCGTGGGAGAACTGCGTGCAGATTTTCCGGGACTCGCTGGTGCCGAAGGGCAGGTAGCCGCCGGCGGACGACCCGGCCGGTTACGAATTGATTCGAGGCTGTCGGGCACGGATCGCAAAGGCGACAGCCGCTGCGGCCGCCGTACACGCGCCGACGCGGAAGACGTCGCGGTAGGCCAGCAGGAAGGCCGTGTCCGGCGGGCGCGTCGCCGCGTACAGGTCGCTGAGGGCGGAGAAGCCCGCTCCGACGATGGCGACGCAGAGGACGGTGCCCGAGGCCTGCGCCAGCGACATCGCCCCCGACGCGGTGCCGTAGCGGTCGGCCGGGACGGTGCCCAGCATCAGGGCGTAGGCGGCCGACTGGTACCAGCCTACGCCGAGGCCGACCGCTGCAATCCCGACGGCGGGGTGCCAGACCGCCGAGTTGGCATCCAGCATGGACATGGCGAAGAGCCCGACGGCCGAGGTCAGCAGGCCAGCCGCGCCCACGGGACGCACGCCCCAGCGGTCGCACAGCCAGCCGCCGACCGGCGAGGACAGGATGTTGGAGGTGGACATAACCGCCAGCATGATGCCCAGCGTCACCGGGCCGCGGCCCAGGGCGTCGGTGATGTAGAACGGGAAGATGAACCAGATCACGAATTGCGAGAAATGGCCGAGGAACATAGCGCCGACGGCGGTCTGGAAGCCGGACAACCGGGCCAACGCGCCGGGCAGCACCGGTGATGCGGCGGATCGCTCGACCCGGACCAAGGCAACCAGGATCGGGGGCGATGCGGCGAGAAGGGCGAGCACCGGGATCGAGGTCCATCCGATGGCCTGGCCCAGACGCAGGCCGATCATGAGGCAGAGCAGAAGCGAGAGGACGAGGGCGGAACCAGGCAAGTCAAAACGGGGTTTGTCCGCGTCGGTTGCCTGGTTCCCGAGCGTTCGTGGGATGGAGAAGAGGCCGATCACCAAGGCGAGACCGGCCAGAGGGAGACGGCCGGCGAATACTGCCGGCCAGTCGAATAGTTGAATAAGGGGACCGGCGCCCAGGGTGGACGTGACCATGCCGAGAGCTAGGCTGGCGGAGGTGAAGCCCATGGACAGGCCCCGGCGATGCTCGGGGAAGACCGAGGCGGCAATGGCCGGAGCGGTGCTGTAGAGGCAGCCGGTGCCCAGGGCCTGGAGGACGCGGAAACCGACCAGCACCTCGAGGGTCGGCGACAGGGACAGGCAGATCATGGACACGACATAGGTCGCGGTGCCGAACAGGTAGACGAGCCTGAGGCCGAAGCGGTCTGCGAAGGCTCCCGCGCCCAGGGCGAGGCCGGCCCGGGTGGCGATGAAGACGACGATCACCCACTGGACGGAGGCGAGGTCCGTATCGAAGGCGTCGCGCATGGCGGGCAGGCCGACGTTGACCGCGAAGTCCAGAGAGGCCAGGACCATGCCCAGGGCGGCGGCGGATGCCAGCAGCAGGGTGCGCCACGTGATCCGACCGGACATCGCAGGCGCGTTGGTGTCGGACTGGGCGCGCATGGCGGTAGATTGTACGCCATGCGCCCAGAGCGCGGCCGAAGATGACCGGGGTCAAGCGCCGGTCAATCGGGTGGAACCGGTGTCACAGGACCGGCGGTACGATCAGCACGTGGACACGGGCGGATCCGGCGCGTTCGGAGTCCATGTCGCTGATGCGATGCCCGACAACCGCCGCTTCAGCCGGCTCTTCAAACATGAGGGCCAGAATGTCGGCGCTCTCCCGGGCCCGCTGAATGTCACGCTGGTGGATGCTACTGGATGCTTCAATGGCGACCCAGAGCCAGTTCTGACCGTCTTTACGTTCGGCTCGCAGTATGACGTCGGTGGCTTCCACCCGGCTGTCCTGATCATCGTTGATCAAGCCGTTGGCCAGGGCCGTATCCATTCGTTCCACTAGTTCCGGCAGGGGTTCCAGCAGTTCGCTCTGCATGATCCGCGCGCGCCGCAGCCCCAGAGCCTGGCTGACCCGCGAGCGCACGCTGCGATGCAGTTTCGTTTCCAGCGCCACGCCCCTGAGGTAACCGATATCGATGGCCAACTGCCGGACGGTTTCCAGCAACTGGGCGATGGCTTCCTCTAAGCGCTTTAGCCGGTCTTCGACACTTTCCAGCCGGTTCTCGGCGCGTTCGAGCCGGTTTTCCACGCGTTCGAGGCGGTTCTCCACGGCCTCCATGCGCGCTGGCAAGCCGAGAAACTCCTGCGTCAGCGCCGAGCGGAGTAGCAAATCCCTTGCCGCCGGGTTCGCCTGTAGCTCGGCCATCATCCGAGCGACCAGGGATTCGGGGTCGATCTGCGGTCCAGTTGCCATAGCCATTCGTATCAAGCAGGATTGCTACCATTATAGTCTTCCGCAGACTGATCAGCCCCGGCTTACGCCAGGCCGTGCTCGGCGAGGACCGGGCGGATGGCCTCTACGAGGGGCGGGAGGTATTCGTTCCAGTCGCCCACGATCCCGTAGTCGGCGGCGCGGAAGATGGCGGCGCGGTGGTTGCGGTTGATGGCGAGGATCACGCCGGCCTTCTGGATGCCCACGGTGTGGTTGAATGCGCCGCGAATGCCGACGGCGAGGTAGACCTGAGGGGCGATGGTGCGCCCGCTGATGCCCACCTGGATGTGGTGGGGCAGCCAGCCGGAGTGAACGACGTTGCGGGTGGTGCAGATGGACGCGCCGATGCTGGAGGCCAGTTGCTGGGCGGCGGGCACGTTTTCCTCGCCGATGCCCATGCCCAAGCCGACTACGACCTCAGCGGAGGTAAGTTCCAGCGCGCCATGCTCCTCGGAGACATGCTCGCTGACCAGAGTTACGTCGACGTCGTCGGCAGGTGAGGCCGGGATTGCCTGGACGACGGCGGTTGCGCCCGGCTCGGGCGCGCCGGGAGACAGGACGCCGGGGCGGAGGGTGACCAGGTTGGGAAGGGTCTTCGAGAGGATGGGTGCGACGACGTTGCCGCCGAGGGCCGGCTTGAGCTGGACGAGTTGGCCCGCGTCATTGATCTCGAGATCGATGGCGTCGCCGGTAAGCCCGAGGCGGCGGCGGGCGGCAATGCGGGCGGCCAGGTCGCGGCCGTCGGCGGTGGCGGCGAACAGGATGGCGTACGGAGGTTGTTCGCCGATAGCGTCGGAGAGGGCGCGGGAGACGCCGCGGCCGCAGAGGACGCCCAGGTTGGCGGTGTCCAGGGTGAGGATACGGTCGGCGCCGGCTTCGACCATCTGAGTGGTGACATCCGACGACGGCTGGCCGTCCTGGATGACGACGGCGACGATCTCGCTCTGGGTGATTGGCGTGAGGGCCCGGGCCTTGCCGAGCATCTCGAACGTGACCTGTCGCACACCGTCGGCGGCCAGTTCGGCGACCACCCAGATGCTGCGGTCGCCGCCGGAATAGCGGGGCAGCGCGGCGTTTGCCGTCTCAGAACCAGCCTCCGATGCCAAGGCGGTCAGACGCTCGCGAAGGCTATCCGCGACTTGGCGGGCCGCGTCCTCGGGGGTCTCGTCGCGGATGACGACGGCGAGGCGGTCGGGCTCGACGAGGCGGATGTCCTCGACCCAGGTGGGGGAACCGTCGAGGCCGAACAGGGAGAGGTCGTTGGTCAGATCGGCGCAGGTAAGCTGCTCGATGCTGCGCTCCTGGGCTTCGGTCATCTCGTCGCGGCCGGGATAGCGTTCCTGGCCGGCGCCCTCGGTGACGCAGACCACGGCGGGCAGGGGGCACTCGATGACCTGGTAGCCCTCGTCGGTGGCGCGCTCGGCGACGATACGATTGGCGGAGCGGTCCACCTCCAGCTTGCGCACGTTGCTGATGTGGGGCAGACCCATCAGCTCGGCGACCTCCGGCCCGACCTGGCCAGTCTCGGCGTCGCTGCTGTTGCGACCGCAGACGATGAGATCGGGGGATTCCCGCTGGAGGGCCAGGGCCAGGGCTTGGGCGGTCGCCAGCGTGTCGCTTCCGGCGAGGGCGCGGTCAGAGAGCAGGATGCCACGGTCGGCTCCCAGGGCGTAGCATTGGGTCAGGCCCTCGGCGGCGTTGGGCGGGCCCATGGACAGAGCAACTACGGCGTCATCGTCGGCGGCCTTGAGGTCGACGGCCATGTTGATGCCGAGCAGGTCGAAGGGGTTGATCTCGGAAGGGACACCCTCGCGCTGGATTACCTTGTTCTCGTAGTCGAACTCGATGCGGGACACTACGGGGACGAACTTGACGCAGACCGCGATTTTCATCGGACTTGGGCTCCTTGGGCGGAAACTAAGGTACGGCGGCGGTCAGCCGGCCGCGGATTTGGGAATCCAGGAGGCTGAGTTCCTCGCTGATGGACACGGGGAAGTGATCGGGCTGGCGGAGGCGACGGTGGGCCTGGGGCAGCCGGGAGAGGCCGTCGGTCACGCGCCGGCGGGCGTCGGTGATTGTGCTGGGTGGGATCACGCGATGGCCGCCCTGTATCGCCAGAGCCAACAGCGGCTCTCCCGACGATGGGGTTTCGGTGGACAGGCCGATGACGTCGGCGGACATCAAGCCCTCCAGGTCATGTTGGCGAAAGACCTGCTTGGCGGCGGGCAGTGTCTCCTTACCCTGGCTGAGCTTCATCACCGGCCGCCCGTCATAGCTGACCATCTTATAGACGATTTCGCAGGAGGGGGCGTCGGCGGAAACTCCCACGCGGGTGCCGACGCCGAACATGTCGATTGGCGCGCCGCCGGTGACGAGGCGGTCGATTTCGTATTCGTCGAGGCCTCCGCTGGCGACGATGCGGACGTAGTCGAGTCCGGCGTCGTCGAGGATACGCCGGACCTGGCGGCTGAGGGCGTCGAAATCGCCGGAGTCGAGACGGACGCCGGTGAGGCGATGGCCGTCGCTCTCCATCTCGTGAGCGACCTTGACGGCGGCGTGGGCGCCGTTGACGGTGTCGTAGGTGTCCAGCAGGAGGATGCTGCGACTAGGGAACATGCGGGAGTAGGCGCGGAAAGCGGCGATTTCAGAGTCGAAGCTGGTGACGTAGGAATGGGCCATGGTGCCGGTGGGTGGGATGCCGTAGCGGCGGGCGGCGAGGACGTTGCTGGTCGCGCCGAAGCCCGCGATGTAGGAGGTGCGGGCCATTTTCAGGCTGGCCTCGGTTCCGTGGGTGCGGCGGGCGGCGAAATCGGCAATAGGGCGTCCCTGGGCAATGTCAACGCAGCGGGCGGACTTGGTGGCCAGCAGGGTCTGGTACTGAACCTGGTTCATGACGATGGTCTCGGCCAGCTGGGCGGCGATGACGGGTCCGGTGACCTCCAGCACGGGCTCGTGGGCGAAGAACAGGCTGCCCTCGGGCATGGCGCGGACGCTGGCGGTGAAGCGGAAATCCCCCAGGTATTCCAGGAAGTCGGCGGTGAAGATGCCGGTGCTGCGCAGGTACTCGATGCTGTCGATGTCGAAGGACAATGCCTCGAGGCAGTCCAGGGCGTCGTCAACGCCAGCGGCGACGAGGTAGCCGCGGTCGGGCGGGTACTCGCGCACGTACAGGCTGAAGGTGGCTTCGCCGTCGACGCCCTCGGCGAAATAGGATTGGGCCATGGTCAGCTCGTAGAGATCGGTGAGCAGGCCGATCTCGCCGGCGGGCAGCGGTAGGAAGGGGGTGTCGTTCGGCATCGGCAGCAAGGGCGGGGTTGCGGAAACGGCTGGGTCGTAGGGGATGCTGGCATTATCGGGCGGGGTATGGGGAGAGTCAAACGAGGTGCCAGCGGGGGCGGCGGAACCGATCCATATGGTATATTTATGCGGCATTTTGCCGAACAATGTCGGCCCGCAGGAGCGCTTTACGATGCCCGCCAGCGCAGATATCACCGCCATTCCGAACGGTACCATCACGTCGCCGCAGGGGTTTTCCGCCGGCGGCGTTTTCATCGGCCTCAAGACGCGAGGCGAGGACAAGCTGGACCTGGCCATGCTGGTGTCGGACACGGAGTGTTCCATCGGCGGCGTGTTCACGACCTCGGCCATCCGGTCGGCGACGGTGGACCTGGACCGGGAGCGGGTGGCGCGAGGGCAGGCCAAGGCGCTCATCGTCAACGCAGGGATCGCGAACACCTGCGTGGGTGCGCAGGGCTATAAGGACGCCGAGGAGATGACCCGACTGGCCGCTGAAAAGCTGGGCGTGGCGGCCGAAGACGTGCTGGTATGCAGCACGGGCGTGATCGGCGTCGAGCTGCCCATGTCGCTGATCCGGTCAGGCGTTACGGCGATTGCGCTGGACCACGCCGGCGGCAACGAGTTGGCGCGGGCGATGATGACCACGGATACGCATCCCAAGGAAACGGCGGTATCTTTCACGGCGTCGACGGGGCAGACAATCACCATCGGTGGGGTGGCGAAAGGATCGGGGATGATTAACCCGAACATGGCGACGATGCTCTCGTTCGCGGCCACGGATGCGGCGGTTGACCCCGGGTTCCTGCAGATGACGGTCAAGGCGGTTGCCGACGAGACCTACAACATGCTGACTGTCGATGGTGACAGCAGCACCAACGATACTTTCTTGGCTTTCGCCAACGGCCAGGCGGGCAATCCGATGATCGACGAACGGTCGCCGGACGCCGAGGCATTCACGGCGGCGCTGCACCAGGTGTGCGCCAACCTGACGCGGATGCTGGCCCGCGATGGCGAGGGAGCCACGAAGCTGCTCACGGTGCAGGTTGACGGCGCCAAGGACGCCGTCGACGCACGGAAGGCTGCGCTGACAATCGCGGGGAGCCCGCTGGTGAAGTCGGCCGTTTACGGCGCCGACCCCAACTGGGGCCGACTGATGATGGCCCTGGGCCGCAGCGGAGCCGAGGCGGTGGAGGAGAAGGTGGACCTGTTCGTCAACGGGGTTTGCATCATGGAGGCGGGAACGCCGATACCGTTCCACCGGGATGCGGTGGTGGCGTTGATGTCAGGCGAGCAGGTGGACTTCCGGGTCAGCCTGAACCTGGCGGCCGGGGAGGCGACGGCGTACGGCTGTGACCTCACCGAGCAGTACGTCATCATCAACAGCGCGTACACGACCTAGCAGGACATGGGGCCGGGGAGTTGAAGCTGTCCGCCGGAAACCGGGCGGGACACGATGCCGAATATCCATCAAGATGGCCCATACCGTTTCTTTTTCTATTCGGGAGACCGTGGACAACCGCCTCACGTGCACGTTGAACGGGACAGCCGAATTGCCAAGTTCTGGTTAGATCCGTTGGAACTGGCTCGCAGTGGAGGCCTGAGGCGAAGGGATATCAATAACATTCAAAGGATCATTGCAGTCCAACAGCAAAATTTTCTGGAGAGATGGGATGAGAACTTCGGAGGAAGTTGAAACGCGGAGGGCCCAGGCAATCGGGGTTAAAGTTTCCAAGGACTTCTTGACTGTCACACTCCACGACGGACGGGTCTTGAGCGTTCCGCTAGCGTGGTATCCCAGGTTGCTCGAGTCGACGTCGGCGGAATGGCAAAACTGGCGGTTGCTTGATGATGGCCGGGGCATACGTTGGGATGGCATCGACGAGGACATCAGCATTGCGGGTTTGCTAGCTGGCCACGCATCCGGCGAAAGCGAAAAGTCCCTCGCCCGTTGGCGGGCTACTCGGGAACGGGTCAGCGTATCAAGTTGACACTGCAACCGTTCAGAACCCCTCAAGCGACGTGAAGAGTACAGTGTCTTCAACCACGGTCGAACCGCCTATCGTTGTCAAGATTGGCGGCAGCACCCTGGGCGGCAACGACACATCGTTGCAGGACCTGGTTGCTTTGCACGCGTCCGGGAAACCGGTGGTGATCGTTCACGGGGGCGGGAACGTGATCAGCGAGTGGATGCAGCGGCAGAACCTGGCGCCCAACTTTGTTAACGGGTTGCGGGTGACCGATGCGCCGTCCCTGGAGATCGTGGTGGCGGTGCTGGGCGGGCTGGTGAATAAGGAACTCACCGCGCAGATGCAGCGGCTGGGCGCGCCGACCATTGGGATCAGCGGGATGGACGGCAACCTGCTGCAGGCGCACGTGGCCAATCCGGAACTGGGTTATGTGGGAGAGGTGACGGCAGTGGATCCGGAACCGGTGCGGGCAATCGTATCGGCGGGGTTCATTCCGATGGTGTCGCCCATCGCGGTGGATGTTAGCAAGGACAGTGAGCACGCAGGACAGCCGTTGAACGTGAATGGCGACACGGCGGCGGGTGCGTTGGCGCACGCGCTGCGGGCGGAACGGATCATTTTCCTGACGGACGTGGCCGGCGTGATGGACAACGGCGGTCGGGTTATACCGCGGCTGGACGCACGAGGGGCGGAGCAGCTGCGGGCATCTGGTGTGGCTCGAGGCGGGATGCTGCCCAAGCTGGCGGCGTGCCTGGACGCGCTGGCCGACGCCGCGGTGCCGATAGCGCACATCGTGGACGGGCGAGAGCCCGGGGCGGTGATGAACTGCGTGAACGGGAGGCCCGTGGGGACGAGGATAACGGCCTGACGGGGTGGTCGCGCCGCGAGCGCATGGGTTCCTGCTTTCGCAGGAAAGACGGGGATAAATACCGGAAAGACGGGTATGCAGGTACGGGAACGGCGAGTATGTAGATACGGGAACGATGGGTATGTAGAAAAAGGAACAGGGGCGGGTCATTGACCCGCCCCCAATCTTTTGGAGTTGGTCGACGCCAGAGAGATCAGGCGGCGATCAGGTCCTTGGCGACGGCGTCAGGGATCAGGTTGCCCTCGGCGGCCAGATGTGCCTTGATGGCATCGGCGGCGGCGTTGACCATTTCCGGATCCAGGTTGGCAGCGGCCTCGGGATACCCGGCCTCGGACAGGTAGGTAGCGGTCTGCTCCCGGAGTTGCTCCAGGGAAAAATCGAGCTGCGCTGCAGCGTCGCGCATTTCCTCGGGGTAATCAACGTGGGATCCGCCGGCGCCGAGCTTGTCGTAGCCGCCCTTGTGCCAGTGGCCGCGGGCTCCGTGGGGGTCGAAGCGGATGATTTCAACGCCCTGGACGTCCACGCCGAAGGTCGGGCCGCCGAACTTTGCCTTGAGGCAGCGCAGGGGCCAGAGATACATAGTGACGTCGCCGGACTTGCTGAGCGGGCGAACCATCACGCGGCCCAGATAGGACTCGCCATCGATCATCGTTGCCATGAAAAAATCCTCCTGACGGCGGCTTCAATCCGCCGGGTAATGACCTGCGTATAGTATCACAGAACGCCCATCCTCCAATCGCGCGGTTCCGGCTCACGCGTACCTGCTTTGCCGAGGAGGAGCAATTTGCATGGACAAACAGGATGAACGGGATGGTATGAGTTGGATGATAGTAACCGTCGTAGCGGGTCGCATCAATCCAATCTGATCCTGTATATCCTGATTCGACGATGTAATTTTCCCCCTCCTCAATGGATACACATGAGGGGGTTCCGGTCTAGTTTGCCGCAAGCCGGGACGGTTGCAAGCGGCGCATGAACCGCAGTGCCAGGGCTTATACTCGCTGCACACACAAAGTTGAGAGATGTGATGACTCGTTCAATCCTGAAATCCGGGAGCGTGATGCTGCTGGCGGCGTTTTTGGCGCTGGCCGTGGCGGCCTGCGCGCAGAGCGCGGCGCCGGCGGAAGAGTCCGCAGAACCGGCGAGCCCGACGTCGGCGCCCGCTGTTGCGCCCGTATCGGGAGATTCCGCGCCGGCGGCGGAGCCCACCACCGCGCCCGCAGAGTCGGTCGAAGCGACGCCGGCCGTGGTGTTGCCCACGGGCGAACTGCCCGCCACACAGGCTCCCACGTCGACGCCGGCGGAGGAGGCCAAAGCCAGACCGATTGCCCAGGACATCCCGAACGTCGAGGGCATCGACGCGTGGCTCAACACGGACGATGCGCTGACCATCCAGGAACTGGTTGGGGAGGGCAACGTGGTGCTGGTCGACTTCTGGACGTACACCTGCGTCAACTGCATCCGGACTCTCCCGTTTTTGCGGGACTGGTGGTCGCGCTACGAGGATGACGGGCTGGTGATCCTGGGCATCCACACGCCGGAATTCGAGTTTGAGAAGGACCACGAAAACGTGGCGGAAGCGCTGATGACCCACGAGATCGGGTGGCCGGTGGCGCAGGATAACGACCGGGTGACGTGGCGGAACTTTGAGAACCGCTACTGGCCGGCGAAGTACCTGTTCAACAGCCACGGCGAGATGATCTACTCCCACTTTGGAGAGGGAGCGTACGGCGAGACCGAGCAGAAGATACGCAACGCGCTGGTGGAAGCCGGGGCGGACCTCTCGGACGACCCGCTGGACCTGCCGCAAGACCAGGTACGGGACGCGGCGTTCCAGTCGGCGCGGATCGGCGGGAGCGCTCCGGTGACGCCGGAGCTGTACGCAGGTTGGCAACGGAACGTGGGCGTGGCGAAGTCGGGTCGCCATCCTTACGTGGCACAGTATGAGGACTACTTCCAGTCAATACTCGACGACGGCAGCGGCTTGATCGACGTTCAGGTGCCCCAGGACCTGCATCCACATCTGCTCTATTTCCAGGGTGTCTGGTCGGTGGAGCCGGAGCGGATCCGGCACGCGCGGGTAACCGAGAACCTGGAGGACTACCTCGCGCTGAACTACGCGGCCAAGAGCGTGAACGCGGTACTGACCTCGGACTCGGGCGAGCCGTACCGGGTGGTGGTCACGGTGGACGGGGCGATGCTGTCGGAGGAGAATGCCGGCGCGGACATAGAGTGGGACGAGAACGGGTACTCGTACATCATGGTGGATGAACCCAGGATGTACGGGATCATCGATAATCCGCAGTACCTGCCACAGTCGATCCTGACCATGCGGTCGAACTCGGACGACTTCGGCCTGTTTGCCTTCACCTTCGGCGTGTATGCGGAGGGCCCATGATGCGCGCGTCCCCGTTGGTCATTGCGATGGCGGTTGGGGTGATGGCGCTGGTCGCCTGTGGCGGGTCGGCGCCAGAGCCTCGGCCGGCCGAGCCCTCAACCGCGCAGGTTATCCAGGTGCCCACGGTTGCCCCGGACGACGGCGCGATACAGTCGCACCTGGCCACCAAGGTGCTGGAGGTCGGTACGCAGCGGGTAGCGTTCCTGCTGAACACCCGAAAGGCGTTGGTGAAGGCGCCGCAGGTGAGTATCCTGGTTGCCCCCACGTATGAATCGGGTCCGGCGACGGAGATAACCGCAGACTACAACGCGTGGCCCTACGGTGTTCGCGGGTCCTACGTGGCTCCGGTGTATTTCCAGTCACCGGGCGAATACCGGCTGACGGTGACGCCGGTGGGCGGCGAGGTATCCGGGGAGGCGGTGATCAACGTTTCGGTGGCGGCCGATTCGCCCATACCGTCGATTGGGGAAGCCGCCCCGGCCAGCGAAACGAAAACGCTCGACAAAGGCGCGGATATCACCAGTCTTACCACCGCGTACGAACCGGACGATGAGCTCTACCGGATGTCGGTGGCGGAGGCCGTGGAATCCGGTAAGCCTTCGGTGGTAGTGTTTGCCACGCCGGCTTTCTGCACCAGTCCGACCTGCGGCCCCCAGGTGGACACGGTGTCGGAACTGAGAGTGGAACACCCGGACGCCGCCAACTACATCCACGTGGAGCTATATGACAACCCCGACGAGATACAGGGAGACCTGAGCCAGGCCCGATTGGTTGCGGCGGCTGACGAGTGGGGGTTCACGCAGGTACCCGCGTGGACCAACGAGTCCTGGGTGTTCGTGCTGGACGACGAAGGGATTGTGCGGCAGAGGTTCGAGGGCTTTGCGACATTGGCGGAGTTGGAAGCGGCGCTGGCGGAGGTGGGTGGGCTGTAGTCCTGAGGCGTCAACGTAAATTGTCAGAATCAGGATTTGCGGGATTTTAGGATTTGACAGGATTGGGAGAGCTTCATCACCGAACGGCTCCAATCCTGGTCTGACGTTCCCTCTCGGCAAACTGGGTACGCGTAAGCAAACGGTGGCGTTCCGTCTTGGTTGGTCTCTTCGCATGGATGGACAGGATAAACGGGATTTCCAGATGCGAGGGATTCATGGATTCCGGCTTTCGCTGGAATGACGGTCCCAATTGCGTAAGTCCTTTGACAGTTCCATCAAAACCGGGCACGTGCAAGCAATCCGAGTGATTGACCCGGCCAAGGGCGCGTGATAGAGTTTTGCTCGAAAAGCTGAGATGGAGACGAGTAAGCGGACGACGAGCGTCGTAGCGAGCCTGGCCTAGTGAAAGCAGGCACAATCGTCCCGCCCAAAATCCCTCCGGAGCTGCCGGCTGAAACCCGCCTTCCGAAAACGGCGGTGAGTAAGCTTAGGCCGGGTTCGTTGCCCGTTAGAAGCGACGGGACATGATGGTGTCCTGCCAGAGAGGCTCGCAACGCCGGTGAGACCGGCGAAGTGGGCAAATAGGGTGGTACCGCGGGCAATTCGTCCGTCCCTATGGGACGGGCTTTTTTTGTGTCGCAGCGAACCTTCACCGGCGCGATCTGGCGGACCGAACGACGCTGTACGGAGAGAAACCGTGAAACTGAAAGGTTCGGAAATCATCTGCGAGAGCCTGCTGAGGGAAGGAGTCGAGGCCCTTTTCGGCCACCCGGGAGGCGCAATTCTGCCGTTCTACGACGCGTTGTGGTCGTACCCGCAATTGCGTCACGTGCTGGTGCGGCACGAACAATCGGCGGCGCATGCGGCGGACGGCTACGCCAGGATGACGGGCAAGCCGGGCGTGTGCGTGGCCACGTCGGGTCCGGGGGCGACCAACCTGGTGACCGGGATCATGGGCGCCAAGGCGGACAGCGTGCCGCTGGTGGCAATCACGGGGCAGGTGGCGCGGGCCGCCATGGGCACCGAGGCGTTCCAGGAGTGCGACATCTGCAGCATCGCCTCAGTGTGTACGAAGCGGACTTATCTGGTGATGTCGGCCGGCGACCTGGCGCGGACGATACGGGACGCGTTCCGGGTGGCCCAGGAAGGCCGGCCGGGACCAGTGCTGATCGACGTGCCGCGAGACGTGCAGTTGGAGGAAGCGGAGTTCGAATACCCCGAGACGCCATCGGTTGCGGATCCGGAGTTGTCGGACGAGACGCTGGAAAACGTCCGGAAGGCGGCCGATCTCATCAACCAAGCGGAGCGGCCGGTGATCATCGCGGGTCACGGGATCGTCAACTCCCGCGCGTTCGACGAGCTGCTGGCGTTGGCTGAGGGGTCCGGCGTTCCGGTCATCAACACGCTGCTGGGCTTGAGCAGTTTTCCGCGGAACCATCCCCAGAGCCTGGGAATGCTGGGCATGCACGGGATGTATTGGTGCAACATGGTGGTTGACCAGGCGGACGTCATCGTGGGACTGGGGATGCGGTTCGATGACCGGGTGACCGGCCGGGTGTCGGGGTTCGCTCCCCACGCGAGGATCGTGCACCTGGATATTGAAGCCAGCCAGGTGGGCCGGATCGTGCCGGCGGAGGTACCGCTGGTGGGGGACGCCAGACCGATCCTCGGAGCGCTGGCCCCGCTGGTGCAAAAGGTAGACCGGTCGGAGTGGATGGCGACGATTGCGCAACTGAAGGCGCAGCATCCGTCGCTGGCGATTCCGCAGAGCGACGCATTGCTGCCCCAGCAGGTGCTCACCGAGATGAACGAGATGCTGCAGGCTGACGACGACGCGGTGGTGGTCACCGGCGTGGGGCAGCACCAGATGTGGGCGGCGCAGTACCTGTTCTTGAACCAACCGAACTCGTTCGTCACGTCCGGGGGCTTGGGAGCGATGGGGTTCGAGGTTCCCGCCGCGCTGGGGGCGCAGCTGGGGCGGCCGGGATCGACGGTGTGGTCGGTGGCGGGCGACGGCGGGTTTCAGATGACCCTCCAGGAACTTATCACGGCGGTGGAAGAGAAACTGCCGATCAAGATCGCGCTG
Organism: Dehalococcoidia bacterium; assembly: GCA_965220505.1. Taxonomy (GTDB): domain Bacteria; phylum Chloroflexota; class Dehalococcoidia; order Lucifugimonadales; family UBA3495; genus Bin87. Next base: position 462,773 of record CBDCQE010000001.1, read on the forward strand.
TTCAACAATGGGTACCTGGGCATGGTGCGGCAATGGCAGGAGATGTTCTTCGACGGCCACCTGAAAGAGGTGCCGATGCCAGGCCCCGACTACGTCAAGCTGGCCAACGCGTACGGCATCCCGGCGCTGCGGGTGGAGCACCAGGAGGACGTGGCGGCGGCCTTACAGCAGGCCAAGGACTACGACGGTCCGTTCCTCATCGAGTTCGTCGTCGAGCGGGAAACCAACGTGTTCCCCATGGTTCCGCCGGGAGGGTCGCTGGCCGACACGCTTGAGGACCCGAGGACCATGTCAGCCGCGCGGTGATGCTCGTGAGACGGATGCCCTCATGCTCACCCGCCTGGTCATCGCGAGGAGCGCAGTGACATGGCGATCTCGTTGTTTAGAAAATCGATCTTACGATAACGAGATTGCCGCGCTGCGCTCGCAATGACAGCCCGGACGAGATGGGGTACGCGTGGAACGGATGCCGACTTGCCGCTATGCGGGGTTGGTGGTAGAAATAGGCATTGCTGCCTGATGAATGCTGCGATTGGAGGTGCAGAATGCCCCGGGTCACTATCCAGGAAGCCTCGCGGATCCTGAACGTATCCCAGGACGTGATCCGCAAGGACGTCCGCGCTGGGAAGCTACAGGCCACCAAGGAAGGTGGCCCCAACGGTACCCGATGGATGGTGGACATCCCGGACGACGTGGAAGAATACACGGACGATTTCAAGGAAGGCATCCACGATCTGGCGCGCTCGCTGACCCCGTGGTGGTTCGACAATCCCCGTCGGGAAGGTGTGGTCCACTACCTGGAAAGTTTGGGCATCGAAGAGGTGGAACCCTTCTTCCTGTGCGGGGCCAAGGGCGAGGATATCTGGCCGGCCACCGGGCACGAGACGTGGCAGAGGTGTCCGGAGTGCGTCCTTGAGGTCCACGACCAGGGCATGCCGATGGAGACCAGGGAATAAACATCCCCGGACGCACGGTCATTGCGTACGAGCCGCCAAAACGCGGCTCGTTTCGTTTGTCTCTCTACGCGATTTGGACCGGACGCCCGAGGGTGACTGCCTGACCGCTCCGGTCAGGCCGCGCCTTGCGCGTAGGGTTTGAGGGCGGCGTAGATCACGTCGTTGATCGGCGTGGCGACACCGGCGGATTCACCGGCGCGGACGACGGCGCCATTCAACGCTTCCAACTCCATGGGGCGGCCGGCCAGCAGGTCGGCGTGCATGGACGCGCTCATGGCTCCCTTGGCGGACTCCATGTAGTCGAGGGTGTCGGCGACGATGGTCGGCGAGAGGTCGACGCCGGAGCCACGGCCGGCCGCCTCGATCTCGGTCATGCAGCCCACGATGATCTTGTGCCATTCGGGACGGGGAAGCAGGTCGCGGAGGTATTCACGCGCCAGCGAGGTGGTGCCGGCCATGGTGGTGATGAAGAGGAACTTAGTCCACAGGGTTACGGCGATGTCGTCCTGGGCCTCGGCGGGTACGCCGGCATCGCGGAAAGCGGCGCAGATGGCCTCGGCTCGCTGCTGGTGGGATGGGTCCCTGCCCCGGGTACTGCCCGTGACAATGCGGACGATGTCGCCGGCCTGGGTGACGGCGCCGGGTCCGGAGCGGCCGGCCTCGATGTAGGCGGCGCCGGGCAGCACGATGGCGTCAGGGAAGGCATTCACCAGGGGTGCGTAGGAGTCGATGCCGTTCTGCAGGCAAAGGATGGCGGTCTCGGGGCCGACCATGGGGGCCATCGACGGCACGGCGACGGCGTTGTGGTAGGTCTTGGTGGTGAGCAAGGCGAGATCAACGGGGCCAACATCGGCGGGCCGGTCGCTGGCGCCGCACGGGACGGTGAAGTCGCCAGCCTGAGTCTGCATCCTGAGCCCGTCGCGGCGGATGGCGTCGAGGTTATCGCCGCGAGCGATAAAGGTGACGTCGTGCCCGCCCCGCGCCAGCATGCCGCCGAAATAGCCGCCGATGCTGCCGGCTCCCATTACGCCTACTTTCATGCCGTGGAACTCCTGATGGTGAACGAGAAGAAGGACCGGTCGCGGCGACGCGGTTGGTGATCAGGCGCGGCGCTCACTGGGCGTCGAATATCTTTTCCCGTACGTTGAAATGGAAACCGGGCAGGTCCGGCTCGCCGCTGATGACTTCGGGGTCGTCGAGAACGACGGGGTCGGCATTGGGGCGATAGACATGGACCCGGCGTCGGAAGGGGTCGATAAGCCATCCGAGAGTCGCGCCGTGGTCGACATAATCGCGCATCTTGCGTTGCGCGCTGGCGATGCTGTCGTTGCGGGACATGATTTCGACGACGAAATATGGGCAGAAATCGAGCAGACGGATCTCGTCCGATGGGATATACGCGGCTAGTTGTTCCGGCGATAGCCAAGCCGCGTCCGGGGCATAACAGTCGCCGCTGGGCAGCCTTATGCCCAATCGAGCGCCGTGGGCTTCGCCACCGTGCTGCTCGGCCCAGATGTACAGTTCTCCGGCAAAAATTGCTTGCGATCGGGATCCGTATTTGCTTTGCATGGGAGATATCAGCAACGCTCCTTCGGAAGTCAGTTCAAGTTTACCCACCAATTCGCGATTCGCCTCGTTCAGGTCCAGAAGCCACTTGTCGAGTTTGACGCCTTCGATGCCGGCTTCGGCCAGGATTTTCAGCACCGGGCGGAAGTCGAGATGAATAGGTGAGGGGGCAGAATCTCCGTCGACCCACATGTTTTTTACGAATATGTCGCGGGTTTCGGTGGTGGGTATGGCAACCATGGCTTCGGCCCTCCTGGGCGGTGAGTATGCCACAGATGGCCCGGAAGCGCGCAGCAAATCAGGGCGAACGACCGGGCGCGTTGACGGTGATTATTGCCGGTGCTAAATTGGCGGCAATGATGATCATTATCGCCCGAATTTGAGGAGGGCCCGCATGACCGCTAAGATGGATTTTGGACTGTTCACCACCTGGAACGCCGTTTACGAGGGCGACAAGGTGCCCTGGGATCCCGAATATCAGGGCGGAAAGTTGCTTGAGGCCGCGGCGTACAAGCAGAACTTCAAGGAAATCGACCACATCGAGGAAGCGGGATGGGATTACGTCTGGTTCGGCGGGGGGCACTTCTCCACGCAGGGCAGCATGGACCCGCAGTCGCTGATGTTGTCGGCCGTCATCGCCAACCACACGGAGAACATCAGGATCGGCACGTCCATCCACCGGCCGACGCTGCGGTTGCCGGGTGAGACCGTTTCAGAGCGTGCCCTGCCCCACGAACGCTACGCCTTCGACAATCTCCAGTTGGAGGACCCCTTCCAAGTAGCGGAGCAGGTCGCCATAGTGGACCAGGTCAGCGAGGGGCGGTTCATCTACGGCCCCGGGGCGCGCACCCGGGGCTCCGACGAACGCCGGGAGTACTTCTACGAGTACCTCGAGTTGCTCAAGCAGCTCTGGAACGAGGACAAATTCTCCGGATTTGAGGGCAAGTACTTCAACTATCCGGCGTTCTACGAAGACTACATGAGCATCCCCAAGCCGGTGCAAAAGCCCATGCCGATGCTGCTCCCGGTGGACAGCCAGGAGAGCTTCGTGCCCATGGGCGAGCACGGGTACCGGATTGCCATTGGCGCCGGCAGCTCACCGCACAACCTTCGCGGTTCCGCCATCTTGAGGCAAGACGTGCAGGATTACCGCAAGGCATGGTACGACGCCGGACACGAGGGCCATCCTAGCACGGTGGTGCGCGTACCCACGCTGGTCGCCGACACCCAGGAGAAGGCGGACCGCCGGGTCGATGACCTGATGAACCTGGCCCGCATCTACTACGCCGGCCGGGTCGCCATCGGGAGCACCGACGCGGGCAGCGCCGGCCCCGAGGCCACGCAGGAGGTCAACCTCTTTGGTACGCCGGAAGAGGTGGTCGAGAAGATCCACATGTTCCGCGAGCAGTTCACCACGGACGAGATCATGTTCGAGTGCAACTGGACGTCATCGGTGCCGCGCGAGGTGGTCATGGACACGCTGAAGTGCCTGTCCGAGGACGTGATACCGCACTTCAAGTAATCGGCACAGAATCCGACTGGCGCACCCGCCCCGATACTACTGGTTTCCGGGGCGGGTACTTTCGTAACATAGGGTGAAGAGTTTCGAATGGGTACGTTTGCAACAACCGTACGCGTCGGTAACCCCGCCGGGGGTGACACGTTTGAGGTAGAAGCGCTGGTGGATACCGGCGCGTCTCATTCCATGTTCCCCGCGTCGCTGCTGGACGGGTTGCGAATTGCCCGGCGTTCGCAGATTGACGGGACGCTTGCCGACGGCAGCGAGGTATCATACTGGACTGGGTGGGCGTTGATCGGGATTGGAAGTGAAGAAGGTACCTGCCGGGTGATTTTCGGGCCAGAGGGTGACGACAGTAGCGTGGTTGGAGCGACGACCCTGCAGATGCTGTTGTTCAAGGTGGATCCGGTTCGCGAGGTATTGGAACCTACGACTCGCGTGCGTCTTTGATAGCGTAGGCCGTCTCAGCCTTTCCCGGCAATCATTGCTGCTGCTGGACGAAGCGGCGGTAGACTTCTTCTTCGGACAAGTCTTCCTGGTGGAACCAGTTGTCGTCGATGAATTTGTAGACGGCGCTGAGGCGCTCCAGCACCTGGTTGGTCAGCAGCAAGGCGTCCAGAGGCGTTTAGGGCATGGCGTTGTCGTCCTCCAGGGTCAGCACGACCTCGGACAGGGCGCGGAGAGCTCCACGGTCCCGACATGGGTGGCGTTGCCGCGAGCGGTCGTCAGGCTGTGGTAGATGGACGAAATCTCGTGCCGCCTCAGGAGGAGTTCCAGGGTGAGGCTCGGGTCTTCGGTTGGTATGCCGCGGATGGCGGCGGCGTTGGTGAGGGATTGCTGGAGGGCGACCATGTCGTTGCCGTTCTCCACGGCGATGCGGGCAAAGTTGTTGATGACGCGCGTGGTGTTGTCGGCGCGTTCCAGCCAGCGGCCCATCCAAATTAGGTTGTACACCCTGGAGTCGGTGAGCCACCGGTCGGGGCGATAGGCGATTGACCTGGGTCCTACCATGCGGGGCCGTCTCCTTCCGGGTGTTTAATTGGGGGGCGCAAACACGGTCACGAAACCGCGTCGCTGGAATGCAGCAGGTTCAGGGCGTCGTCGATGGAAACGGAGTGCCGATCAAAGAAGCACTGGGCGGTGGTGAAGTCCAGATGTCCGTCGCCGCGGGAAATGAAAGAACCGGAAACTGGCGGGACTTCCGAGTAGTCGCGTCCGATCCCAAATTTCAGGTAGTCGGTGCCGAGGTCGATGACGACGCCGCGGGTGGGGTCGGCGGACAACCACCCGAGGAGCGGGTGCAAAAAGTCGATCCAGGCGTGGGTCTCGCCGGGTTGGCGCGTGAGCAGGCCGCTGACGTACCGCGCGGGGATGCCGAGGGCGCGGAGCATGGCCAGGCAAAGGTGGGCCTGGTCCTGGCAAACGCCGCGCATGGAGATGAGGACGTCGGCCGCGGTGGTGTTGACCGAGGTGAGGCCGCGTTCGTATCGGACGTTGTCGCAGATCCACTCCACGACGTTAATTACGGAAGTGAGCAACGTGTCTGCTCCGGCGCAGGCTTCCCGAGCGGCATCTTCGACGCCCGTCGGGTCGGCGAGCCGGGATGCGGACAGGAATTCCTGTGCCTCCAGGCGGTATTCGGCTCTGGCCAGGGCGACGTCGGGCGCATCCACGACGCGATGATTCAGGCTGGCCTGTCCGGTGGCGGCGATGATGAGTTCCCGGTGCGGCGTGGTGACTCTGACGCGGTGGACGGCGTTGCCCAGTCGGTCCGGATACTGGATCTGGCGACCCGGCGGGAAGGTGGCCACGCAGCAGGGCCCCGGCGTCTGGTAGTCGTCGGCGAAGGGCGACAGCCGGAGGAAATTGTCGTTTTGCACCACTGTGTCGGTGTAGGAATAACGAGCCACGTAGGCATAGTGCACCGGGGTCGTCTCGACTGTTATCGGACCACCCAGCTCGGTTTGCATGATCCTCCTGACGAGTTGTTGGTGACCCGGCTGTTCGCCTCGGAGACGCGGGTGAGCCCGCCGGGGAAGACCGTGACCTCTCCCCGGCCGTTCTGCACCGCGAACACCCGCAGGTCGACGTGGCGCTCCTCAAATTCGCCACTGGTCTCGTCGAAGACAAGATGTCGGGAGAAGTCCAGGGTCTCCTGAGCGATGAAGACCTGGGGCTGCTCTATCAACTGTTGGGACAGGCGGCTACGATAACCCGTGTCCAGATCGGGCATGATGAATACACCCAGCCCGCCGTATCCCTGGCGCATTTTGAGCACTAGGCTGTCCAGGTTCTGCAGGACGTATTGACGGTTTTCCGGGGACCGCAAGTCGTAGCTCCGGGCCTGTTCCAGGATGGCCTCCTCTCCCAGATAGGCTTTTATCATATCGGGCACCCAGAGGAACACCAGCTTGTCGTCACAGGCGCCGGTGCCCATGGCGTTGACGAGCACGACCTTGTGATCCAGGTACGCCTCGGTTACGCCGGGGACGAAGAGCTCGAGGTCCTCCACGCGGCGGTAGGCGAGATCGACCTCGAAGTCACCGTCCAGGTAGCGGGCCCACACGCGGCCGTTATGCCCGACGTAAAGGTCGGAGCCTTCCACGAGGGGGATGCCCAGCAGCTCGGACAGGTATCGGTGCTCGAAAAAGGCGGAGCCGAACTTGCTATCGGTGAGCAGGACGGAGGCCGGAGAATCGGTCTCACACAATGAGGCGAACATGTCGAGGTAGGCGGAGCGGATCTCGTAGGGAACGATGTCGTAACCGCCGGCCAGTTCGGGTAGCACGTCCAGCCCGGTCTGGGTGGTCTTGAGCTGGTAGGCGATGCCGGAGGGGATGCGAAGGTTGTCTTAAGGGAAGGGAGCGCCGTCGGGGATAGCGGAGCGTCGAACGGCGGCGCGTTGATATCAGGCTACTACGCCCGCATTGCAATGGGATTAACGATTTGTAACAAATAGCAGTTACGCACTTGGAATCCTACGCTCGTCACTCCGGCGAAAGCCGGAGTCCAGGAGTCTCAGTGTGAAAGGATGGGAATGGTAATCAACGATTTCGGTGACTGGATTCCGGCTTTCGCCGGAATGACGGTTCGGGGTGAAAGGCCGTCAACCAGGACTTTGGGTAGGCCCTGACGCGGGCGGCTCGGCTTTTCGATAATCGGGCGGTTGTGCTATACTCGGCAGCGTTCGCGGGCAGGCCGGTATCGACCACCCTGCCCGCTGTTTTATGCAGTTTCAACCGGGCACAGGAGCGTATCGGCGTTGAAGGTCACGAGGGACAACTCATCACCAATTGAGGTCACGCTGACGGTGGAATTGGCCACGGAGGATGAGAATCCGTTCATTGACCGTTCGTACCGTCGAGTCGTTTCGCGTCTGAACATCCCAGGGTTCCGCCGGGGACGGGCGCCGCGGCACATCGTGGAGAGCATGATGGGTCGGACCGCACTGTTGCAGGAAGCGCTGGAGTTCATGGTGCCGGAGACGCTGGACAAGGTCCTGCAGGACGAGGAAGTTTCGGCGTTCGGTGAGCCCAGTATTGAAGTCACCGAGCTTGAGCCCGTGTCGTTCACGGCTACGGTCCCGCTGGAACCGACGGTGGACCTGGCGGGTTATCGCGATATCCGGGTGGAGACCGAGCCGGTGGAGGTGACGGACGAGGAGGTTGACGGGGTCCTGGATCGCGTGCGCGACGAGCAAGCAGTCTGGGAGCCGGTGGAGAGGGCAGCAGAATACGGCGACCGCCTGAATCTGGACGTCCTGGGAACCATGGACGAGGAAACGGTGGTGGAAGACGAGGACGTTGAGTACATCCCCAACGAGGAAAACGTGCTGCCGTTCCCAGGTTTTGCTCCCAACCTGGTGGGCCTGTCCGAGGATGACGAAAGTGAGTTCACGGTCACCGTGCCGGAAGACTATCCGCGTGAACAGTATGCGGGCAAGGACATCCAGTTCAAGGTGTCGGTGTTGTCGGTGAAGGAAAAGGCGGTGCCAGAACTGGACGACGAGTTTGCCAAATCCGTGGGCGACGGGTTCGACGACCTGGAAGCGCTGCGGGACAGTATCCGGGAGTCGCTGACCAGCCAGGCGGAGAGCGCCGCTCGCAACGATCTGGAGCAGAAGAGCCTGGAAGCGTTGTGCGACGTGGCGGTGGTCAACGCGTCCCCCCTGCTGTTCGAGCGGGAGCTGGAGGCGATGCAGGCGGACCGGGAACGGATGCTGCGGCAGCAGGGGCTGGACCTGGCCACTTACCTGAGGTTCATGGGCAAGTCCGCGGACGAATTCCTCGATGAAATGCGCCCCAACGCGGAACGTCGGCTGGTGAGCGCCCTGGTGATGCGGAAGCTGGCGGAGGTTGAGGAGATCGAGATCTCTGACGAAGACGTCCAGTCCGAAACCGACCGCTTGATTGGTCTGTCGGCCGGTGAAGAGGAGCAGGACGAGGCAAACCTGGACTCGCTGCGAGAGTTTCTCGGGTCGGAGTCGACGCGGGACAACATCCGGTCCACGCTGCACAGTCGGCGGGTGATGGAACGACTCACGGACATCACGCAGGGTAAACTGGACGAGGATGGCGACGTGGAAGCGAGCGCGGCGGACGACGAACCCGAACCGGCCGGCGAACCGGATGCCGTGGAAACTATTGAAACCACCGATGCGAGCGATGGCGTAGCCACCGCAGGCGATCAGGCGGGAGAACGGGAATAATGTTCGACTGCCCACCTTCCCAGGAGAACCTAGAGATGCCACGAAGTTCCAATCCCTCGGGCATAGTTGCGCCGTCCAACGTGATCCCCGGGATCATCCGGCCGACCACCGAAGGCGAGCGCGCCTTCAATCCCTATTCGTTGCTGCTGCAGGCCCGGATCATTTATCTGGGCACGCCGGTGGACGATGACATTTCCAACGCGATCGTTTCGCAACTGTTGTACCTGAGCTGGGAAAACCCGGACGAGGACATCAGCCTGTATATCAACTCCCCGGGCGGGTCGGTGCTGGACGGCATGGCCATTTACGACACGATGCAGTTGATCAAGCCGGACGTGGCCACCATCTGCCTGGGCAAAGCCGCGAGCATGGGCGCGGTGCTGTTGTCCGGTGGAACGAAAGGAAAGCGGTACTGCACGCGGAATTCCACGGTGCTGATCCACCAGGTGATGGGAGGCATACAGGGTTCAGCGTCGGATATCGAGATCACGGCCCAGGAGATACTGCGCCTGCGGGAGCGCCTGAACACCATCCTGTCGGAGAACTGCGACCAGCCGTTTGACAAGGTATCGCGGGACTCGGACCGGGACTACTGGATGGACGCCGAAACAGCGGTGGCATACGGGATCGTGGACCATGTGATGGACACGCTGCCCGATTCCTTCAATCGCGTATTCGGCGGATAGCGACCGCTGCACCGCCCACATAGCCGCTCAGGCTGTCCGGCTGTCGCCGCAATCAATATCAGGAGACCACAATGGCCGTTCCGTTCGAAGACTCCCCGCTGCTGCAACCCACCAACATCGTGCCGATGGTCATCGAGACCAGTCCACGGGGAGAGCGGGCATTTGACATTTACTCGCTGCTCCTCAGGGAGCGGATCATCTACCTGGGAACGCCAATAACCGACCAGGTAGCAAACGTGATCATCGCGCAGTTGTTGTACCTCGAGCGCGAGGACAGCGACCGGGACATCAGCCTGTACATCAACAGTCCGGGCGGGTATATCGCGTCGGGGCTGGCCATTTTGGATACCATGCGGCTGATCAATTCGCCGGTGTCTACGATATGCGTGGGGACGGCGGCGAGCATGGCGACGGTGCTGCTGGCGAACGGAGTGAGGGGCAAGCGTTACTGCCTGGCCAATTCCACGGTGCACATGCATCAGCCCAACGTGGGCAGTTTCCAGGGCCAGGCCGCGGACATCGAAATTCAGGCTCGGGAGATCGTCAGGCTCAAGGAACGGCTGACCAGGATCCTGTCCGAAGCAACGGGACAGTCCCAGGAGAAAATTGCCGACGACACGGACCGCGATTTCTTCCTGACGGCGGAAGAAGCGGTCGAGTACGGGCTGGTAGACGAAATACTGGGGACGCAGACGGAAGAGCAGGCCGCGGAAGCCGCGTAACGGTCGGACACCGATCCATACACCCGACCGGAGGACGCACCGATGACCACCGGAAGCCGCAGTTCCAATCGCAACGCTCATCGTTGCGCGTTCTGCGGCAGCCTGTTTCCGCAGGGCCGCCTGGTGCGGCCGCCGGGTCAGACCAGGGGCGGCATCTGCTTTGATTGCATTCGCGAGTTGGCCAACTACGTGGCTGAACGCGGAGGCAAGAAGCGACGGAACGACAATGGCGGCCAGGCCCGGGCTAACGACCGGGTCGAACTGGCGGACAGTCCTCCGCCCAAGCGCGGCGGGGGAAGCCGAACGCTGGTGCCCAGGGAGATTTATTCCAGCCTCGACGCCTACGTGATCGGGCAGGAGAAGGCCAAGAAGACGCTGGCGGTGGCCGTATACAACCACTTCAAGCGCATCCGCAGCGAAGCGACGGACCCGGACGTCGAAGTACAGAAGTCCAATATCCTGCTGATCGGCCCCACCGGATCCGGAAAGACCCTGCTGGCCGAAACGCTGGCCCGGTCGCTCGATGTGCCCTTCGCGATATGCGACGCAACGTCACTGACGGAATCGGGCTACGTCGGGGAGGATGTGGAGAACATCCTGCTGCGGTTGATCCAGGCCGCCGATTGGGATATTCAGCGGGCGGAGCAGGGGATCATATACATCGACGAGTTGGACAAGATCGCGCGGAAAGAAGGGGTGAACCGTTCGATCACCCGGGACGTGGCGGGCGAAGGGGTTCAGCAGGAACTGCTCAAGATCATCGAAGGCTGCGTCGCCAACGTGCCGCCACAGGGCGGCCGCAAGCATCCGCATCAAGAGATGCTGCAGATCAACACCAGGAACATCCTGTTCATCTGCGGCGGAGCTTTCGACGGGTTACAGGAGATCATCTCCAAGCGGGTGTCTTCCGGATCTGCGATGGGCTTTTTGGCGCAGAGCCAGGATCGAGCCGAAAAAAAGGCGAACTCCGACGCAATGCTGGACCTGGTGACGCCCGAGGACTTGCTTCAGTTCGGGTTCATTCCGGAACTGGTGGGCCGGCTTCCGGTGGTCGCGGCGTTGCAGCCGCTGGATCGTGAGGACCTGATCCGGGTGCTGGTGGAGCCGAGAAACGCGATAGTCAAGCAGTACCAACGGCTGTTCCACCTGGACAACGTCAAGCTGGAATTCACCGAAGACGCGCTGGAGGCGGCCGCCGAACGGGCGCTGACCTACCAGACCGGCGCGCGTATCCTGCGGCATATCGTTGAAGACGCGCTGATGGAAGTGATGTACGAGCTACCGTCGTTGCGGGATATCGGCCGCTGCGTCGTTCACGGCGACGCGATCACGGGGGATGCGTCTCCCAGGCTGTACCGGCGCAGCGGAGGACGTCACCTGACGCTGAAGACCGCGCTGGCCCGTTCGCGGTCGAGCCAGCAAAGAAAGTCCGCGTAGCTTTTATCCGCCGGCAAGCGCGGCCTCGATGTGCTCAGTGAGAGGCAGGCCGCCCGGATAGAGAAGTTCCAGGGGTTGCCCCGATGCGTCGAGGGCGGTTTCCGGCCTGACCTGTAACCTCCCGTCGGCGACGGCGCGGAGGGTTTCCAGGATCAAGTAGGGTTCGCGGCGGTAGCCGGCTTCACGGATGCGCTGGAACAGCGGGAAGTCTTCGCGCTCCGCGGCCCGGATATCTGCCGCGTCCCGCCCGCGCACCATATCCCAATAGTGATCGAAACCGTTGCCGGTTATCGGCACTACGCAATGAGACAGCACGGGGCCGCGATCGACCTCTTCCGTGGCGAGGTGGATCATCGCTCCGGTTTGTTGGGCCCAAGATTCGATCAACTGCCAGATTACCGACTGCCAGGTTCCGGTGGGCCCGTCCGGCAGTGCGCCGTGGAGGTTCAGCAGGGGGTAGCGCCGGCACATTTCGCCGCTGCAGATGAGCATGTACCCGGCCAAGGCGCAAACGTCGGGTCGATAGGGTTCCAGGAGCCGGATAGCCTCGCGATCAAAACCGACGCGATGGCGCGCCATGGGGCCGCCGCCGTGTTCCCGCCGGTAGCGGCCGGACGACAGGGTTACCAGCGGCAGACCGTAGGACCGAACGAGGTCGAAGAACTGGTCAGATCCGTCCGCCTCACCCGGCTCGCGGTTGCTGAAAACGAACTCGATTTCGGCGTCCAAGCGACGCTGTTCGATGGCCTCGTGGATGAAACGAAGCAGGCCGCGCGAGCCTTCTCCCCGGCCAGTGGAAAACCATCCTATCCGCAGCATCGCGCCGAGCCGGTACATCGCCGAGGATCAGAACGGCGGATCGTCATCGTCAAAAAGGGAGGGGTCGTCGGGTTCCAACGGGGGCGGCGGTTCCCAGTCGTCATTGGCGAGCGGATACTCGGGAGCGGTCGATGCGGCAGGAGCGCGGCCGTCTCCGATCTGGGTGATGCGGAGTTCAGTTTCGGTGAGAAGCTCCTGGCAACGACCGGCCAATTCCATGCCTTCGTGGTAAAGGCGTTCCGCGTCAGTGAGCGATAGTTCGCCCTGTTCGAGGCGGGAGACGGTGTCCTCGAGGCGACGATAAGCCTCCTCGAATGGCATCGCGGCGAGTTGTGCCCGCCAGGCGTCGCTGGGTTCGGTGATATCCGTCATGGTTAGGGACGGCCGCTACAGCAGCGGCTTCATGGCCGGAGGAGGGCCGGAGGAACGCCGGCCGCCGCGCTTGCGCGGGTTTGAGGCGGCAACCGGATCGCTGGCCACCGGTGCGGCCGGGATTTCCCGGGGGACACCATCGGACTCAGGGGACGCGGGATGATGGCCGGCCGTAGCCGTCAAGTGGCCGCCGGCCAGAGAGATGTCAAGGTGGGTGCCGTCGGAAACCTGCTCGGGCGAAGTGAGCACGGCGCCGTCGCCAGACAGGCGGACGACGGCGTAACCGCGTCGCAGGGTATCGGCGGGGTTGAGCGCGCCCAATTTCCCTACCAACGTGGCAACGTCCCGCCCGGCCAGCGAGTGGCGATGACGAATGGACGCTGCGGCGCGTTCCGCGAATTCGTCGACGCGGCGGCGCATGGAGGCAACGTCGGGCGCGCGACGCTGTAGGCGCTGCTGGTGGAAGAGAACCGATGACCGGAGACGGTCGACGTGACCCACCACCACCGACGTCATATGCTGCCGCGCGCCGAAAATGTCGGCCATGAGTTGGTTGCGGTCAGGGGTAACCAGTTCGGCGGCAGCCGATGGCGTGGGAGCGCGGCTGTCGGCAACCTCGTCAGCGATGGTGGTGTCGGTCTCGTGGCCGACGCCGGAGACAATGGGGATGCTGCTGGCGAAGATGGCGCGAGCGACCTCCTCCGAATTGAAGCACCACAGGTCTTCAAGAGACCCGCCGCCGCGCGCGACTATGATGACGTCGGCCATGCCCTCGTCGTTGAGCGATCGGATTGCGTCGGCGATTAACTCGCCGGCCCCGTCGCCCTGGACGGAAGTGGGAGACAGGCGCAACTCGGCGAGGGGGTAACGCCGCATGACGACGTTACGGATGTCTTGCCAGACCGCGCCGCTGGGCGAAGTGACCACGCCGATGACCCTGGGGAAAACCGGCACCGGCCGTTTCCGGGAAGGGTCGAAAAGGCCCTCGGCCGCCAACTGCTGTCGGAGGCGAGCCAACTCCAGAGCCAGGGCGCCGGCGCCCACGGGGAGCACGGCTGAAACCTGCATGTTGGCTTCGCCCGACGGCGGGTAGAAGGTGAAGTTTCCGCCGGCGAGGATTTCCTGACCATCTTCCAGGTATTCCTGGCCAGAGCGGCCGCGGAACATGACACAGCGGATGCTGCTGCCGTCCTCGCGCAGGGTGAAGTAGGAATGGCCGGATGCGACGGTGCGGAGGTTGGCAATCTCGCCCTGGACGGTCAGGCGTGAGAGAAGGCCGTCCGACTCAAGCTTGTCCTTGAGATAGACGGCCACCTGGCTGACGGTGTGAACTACCGGCGACAGCATGGAGCGGCACCGATTACGACGCGCAAGATTTCCTGATCTACGAAACGCGTTCGGAGTAGGTCCCGTTGCGGGTATCGACCTTCACGCGGGTGCCCGGGGTGATGAACATCGGGACGGTGATGCGCAGGCCGGTTTCCAGGGTGGCCGGTTTGTTGCCGCCCTGGGCTGTGTCACCCTTGAAGGCGGGCGGCGTGTCCACGACTTCAAGCTCGACGTGGATGGGGAGGTTCACGTTGATGGGGTTGCCCTTGTAGAACACCAGTTCGACCATCATGCTTTCGGTCAGGTAGCCCAGAGTGTCGCCCAGTTGGTCTGCGGTGAGCTCGTGTTGATCGAAGGTTTCCTGGTCCATGAAGTAGTAGCTCGACCCGTCGGTGTAGAGATACTGGGTCTCGCGGTTGTCGACCTCGGCCAAACTGAAAGCGGTGTCGTACCGTTGGAAAGTGCGCTCGATGACGGTGCCACTGACCAAATTCCGCATCTTGATGCGGGTAACGGGAGCGCGCTGCTGCATCTTGTGACGCTCGTAATCCATGACCTGCCAAGGCTGGTTCTCGAGTTCGATCACCATCCCCTTGTTGAGGTCGCTGAAGTTTATGCTCATATCGGAAATCCCCCGGGCGGTTCGCCGACCGCAGATGACGGGCGCTAACCGGACTCGTCGGCAATGATGCCGGCCAACGCTTCCAGTGCAGCAGTATAGCCTCTCCAACCGAGCCCGGCAATTTGGCCGCGGGCAGTGTCGGCCAACACCGAATGGCGTCGCCACTCCTCGCGGGCGTGGATGTTGCTGAGGTGGACCTCGATGACGGGGACGCCGGCGTCGGTGAGAGCGTCCTTCAGCGATAGGCCGTAATGGGTCAGCGCGCCGGCGTTGATGACGACGCCGTGGATGGAACCAGCGCATTCCTGGAGCTTGTCGATCAGCGCGCCCTCGTGGTTGGACTGGAAACATTCCACGGAGACGTCCAACGTGGCGGCGCGGTCGCTGATGCGGCGATTGATCTCGTCCAGGGTAAGGACGCCGTAATGGTGTCGGTCGCGGCGGCCCAGGGCGTTGAGGTTGGGTCCGTGAAGAACGAGGATGCTGGTCATTCTTCTTGGGGCGCCTGGTCGGTGTCGGGATCGGATTCGGACGCGGAGGCGAGGGGATGGAAGTCCATGTAGGCGCGGCGGGCTTCCTGCTTGGTGATGTGGGTGTAGAGTTGGGTGGTGGACACGCTGCTGTGGCCGAGGAGTTCCTGGATCACGCGGAGGTCGGCGTCGCCCTCGAGCATGTGGCTGGCGAAACTGTGCCGCAGGGTGTGGGTGTGGATGCCGTCCTTGAGGCCGGCGCGGGCGGCGTAATCCCGCACGATTTTCTCGATGCTGCGGCGGGACAGGCGGCCGCCGTAGCGATTGACGAACAGCGGATCGCTGTGGGCGCCGGTGGCGGCGAAATGGGGCCGGCCGTCCTCCAGGTAGCGGTCCAACGCATCCTGGGCGGGAGCGCCGTACAGGGTCCAGCGTTCCTTGTCGCCCTTGCCGCGGACGAGAATCTCGCGGCGATCATGGTAGATGTCACCCAGATTCATGCCCTGCAACTCCGCCAGACGAACGCCGCAGGCGTACAGGACCTCGAGGATGGCGCGGTCCCTGAGACCGGACGGGGTGTCATCGTCGGGCGCAGCCAGCAGGCGGCTGGCCTCCTGCTTTCCAAGGAAGCTGGGCAGGGGCTTTTCCACCTTGACCGGGAACGAACGAGCCGACGGAACCGGCGTGGAACTGAACCAACCCTCCTGGACCAGGAAATTGTAGAAAGTGCGGAGAGCGGTGAGCTTGCGGACGATGCTGACGCGGGCGTATCCGGCAGGCCGAGGGCCGTCGGATCTACCAGCGGTGGCGAGGAAGGCGACGTATCCTCGGAGGAGTTGGCGATCCATGTCGCGCAGGCCGTGGCCCTTGCGCCGGCAGTAGTCCAGAAAGGTGTGCAGGTCGTCGACGTAGATGCGCCGGGTGTTGTCGGACAGCGCGCGCTGCCCGGTGAGGTAGAGCCCGTAACGCTCCAGCAGGTCGGCGGTGGCCGGAGCGCAACTCCTGGAGTCCCGCGGCAGGGCCGCGAGGTCTGTTGGGCTAGCCGCCAACGCCAGCCAACTCCGGAGCGGCGCTGGAGGTTGCCTCGCTGGGCTCGGTCGTGGGCGGGTCGCCCTTCCACTTGCAATCGGTACAGCGGGCGCGACCACGGGCGGCGGTGACCAGCATGCCCCCGCAATCGGGGCACGGAGCCACAAGGGGCTCGGTGTTCACCAGGAACTCGCATTCCGGATAGCGGGCGCAGCCCCAGAAGGGCCGACCGGATTTCCGGGCGCGACGCTGCACGAGGTCCCCGCCGCACTTGGGACAGGGCACGTCACTCTTGGTGACGATGTTGCGGCGGTTGTCGCACGGGTTGTCTTCGGCGTTGTACCCGGTGCAGGCCAGGAAACGCCCGTAGCGTCCGGTCTTGATGACCATGGGGCGCTCACATTTCTCGCAAATCTCGTCGGTGGGCTCGTCGGGCGGGCGTTCGGCGTTGTCCCGCATGTTGCGCGTGTTCTGGCAGGCGGGATAGCCGCTGCACGCGAGGAACCTGCCGAAGCGACCCATCATCATGGTCATGGGTCGACCGCATTTTTCGCACGAAGGAGTGAAGGCCTGCTCGGCGAGATTGACCGCTTGGTGGAAGGGGCCATAGAAGTCGCGGAGCATGGGAACCCAGTCCTGTTCGCCCTGGGCAACGCTGTCCAGGTCCTCCTCCATCTTGGCGGTGAACTCGGGGGCCATCACGTCGGCGAACCGCTCGGTGAGGAGGTCGGTGACCGTGCAGCCCAACTCGGTGGGAGACAGCCGCCGCTGCTCGCGCTGGACGTATTCCCTTTCGACCAGGGTAGCGATGGTGGGCGCGTAGGTGCTGGGGCGACCGATGCCCTTTTCCTCCATCTCGCGGATCAGCGTGGCCTCGGTGAACCGGGGAGGAGGCTGGGTGAAGTGCTGGTTGGCCTCGAGCTTCTGGTTTTTCAGACCGTCGCCGGCGGCCAATTCGGGGAGGGCATTTTCGCCGCCATCGGCGGCATCATCGCGTCCTTCGAGGTAGACGGCGCGAAAGCCGGGGAATTTGAGGACGGAGCCCGTCGCGCGGAAACGGAACACGCTATCCGAAGGCGCGACGCAATGGGCGTCGATCTCCACGGTGGTCGCTTCCAGCATGGCGTCGGCCATCTGGCTGGCGACCATGCGCTCCCAGATCAGGGTGTAAAGGCGCAACTGGTCTCTGTCCAGGTAGGCGGCCATGGCCTGGGGCGTGCGGCCCACCGACGTGGGACGTATGGCCTCGTGGGCTTCCTGGGCGTTCTTGCTGCGGGTCCGGTACGCGCGCGGTTTGTCCGGCACGTACTCCTTGCCGAAGCGCTGACGGACGTAATCGCGGGTTTCGCGCACCGCGGTATCGGCGACGTTGACGCTGTCGGTACGCATGTAAGTGATGAGGCCGACCGAACCTTCGCTGCCGACGTTCAGGCCCTCGTAGAGCTGCTGGGCCAGCGCCATAGTCCGCTGGGCGGTGAACCGCAGCTTGCGCCCAGCATCCTGCTGGAGGGTGCTGGTGATAAAGGGTGGGGCGGGACGCTGGCGGCGCGGCTTCTTTTCCACCTTGTCGACGGAGTAGGCGGCGCCCTGGAGTTCGGCTTCCAGGCCGCGGGCCGTGGCTTCGTCGTTGATGCTCAGCTTGCGCGATCCCTTCCGGGAATGCAGCGTCGCGGTGAAGAGATTGGCTGGGAGATTGGGATCGGTATCCTTGTGGAGTTCTGCCTCCAGCGACCACCATTCCTGCGGCACAAAGGCGATGATTTCCCGTTCGCGGTCGACGATCATGCGCAGGGCGGCGGACTGCACGCGCCCGGCCGATAGCCCAAGCTTGACCTTGAGCCAGAGCAACGGGCTGATTTCGTACCCCACCAGGCGGTCCAGGATGCGCCGGGCCTGCTGGGCATTGACGAGTTGCATGTCAATTTCGCGGGGATGCTCGAACGCCTCCTCGACCGCCTGCTTGGTGATCTCGTGGAACACGACGCGCTTGGGGGGCTTTTCGAACTTGTCCCAGCCGGCCGCGGCCTGCAGGTGCCAGGAGATGGCCTCGCCTTCCCGATCAGGGTCGGTGGCCAGGAAGATGTCCGAAGCCTTGGCCCCGGCTTCCTTGAGCTCCTTGACCAGGTCGCGCTTGTCTTTCATAGTGAGGTACTTGGGGTTGAAATCCTGATCGGTGTCGACGCCGAGGGTGGACTTGGGCAGGTCGCGCACATGACCCATGGAGGCGGTGACCAGGTACTTGTTGCCCAGGATCTGGCCGACGGTGCGGGCCTTGGCCGGTGATTCGACGACGACGAGACGCTTGCCCTTGGAGGAAGGCATACGGGCGGCGCGGCCGGCGGCGGAGGCCTGGGAACCGGACTTGGCGGCGGCGCGTGATCCGGATCGCCGGGACTGACCGGTACGACCCTTGGTTGTCCGAGTGGTTTTAGCCGAGGTTCCTGTCTTGGGCGGCATATGAAAAGTTCGTCTCCAGTTCAGGCGACCAGTTGGTAATGCATGGTCCCAACTTGTCTGACCAGACCCTTGAGCTCAAGCATGGTGAGCAGACCGCTGATTTCCGCGATGGGCCGGCCGCTGAGGGTTACCAGGTCGTCGATGTGTACCGGTTCCCTGGCGATGTGTTGAAGCAGTTCAGCCTCGTCGGTATCGGGGGGTTCCGAGGCGGTGGGCTGACATTCTATCGGATCATGGTAACGGGCGCGCGCTGTTTCTGCACTGCCATTCGCGCCAGATTTGGCGGACAGTTCCAGGGGGATCTGTCGTTCCGAGGTTTCCAGTCCGATTTCTACCAGTATATCGTTTACGTTGCAAACCAGCTTTGCGCCCTCGCGAATCAGGCGGTTGGTAAGCCGGCTGGATTTCGAGTATACGCTGCCCGGGACGCAGAAAATCTCACGGTTCTGCTCCAGGGCGTGGTAAACGGTCCACCGGGTGCCGCTGGTCTCTCCGGCCTCGGTGACCAGCGTGCCGAGAGTCATGCCGCTGATGATGCGGTTGCGCCGGGGAAAGTTTGACGCTTCCGGCCGGACGCCCAGGGGAAATTCGCTGATGATGGCGCCGCCCTCGGCGACGATCTGCTCGGCCAGCCGCAGGTTTTCGCGGGGGTAAACGGTGTTCAACCCGTTTCCAAGCACGGCGACCGTCGTGCCGCCGACATCCACGGTGGCCTGGTGGGCGCGGGCGTCGATGCCCAAGGCGAGGCCGCTGACCACGACCACCCCGTGGGCGGCCAGGGACGAGCACAGATCGGCGGTGACCCGACAGCCGTAATCCGTCGGGCGCCGTGTGCCGACAACGGCGATGGACGGCGCGTCGACGGCGGGCAGCGTCCCCCGCACGTAGAGCACTGGCGGCGCGTCGTCGGTCTCTTTCAGTCGCTGCGGATAGGCAGGGTCGTGCCAATTGAGGGCCGAAACTCCGGCGTCGTGGAGCCGGGACAATTCCTGATCCGGTGAGGACGTTTCCCGGGCGTCGATGATGGATTGGGCGACCGCGCGGCCCACTCCCGCGGCTCGCAGGTCGCGCGCGGGAGCCTCCCACGCCGCCGACAGGTCGCCAAGGAAGAAGGATTCGAGGAGGCGGAAACGGGCGGAACCCAGGCGGGGGACGCGGCTCAAGGCAACCCAATAGCCCAGGGGATCAGTTCGAGTGGCGCTCATCGCAGGGATTCTAGCACAGGGTTTGAGCGGGAACGGCGGGATTGTGTCAGTGATTTCGATAGATACCGTGGACCGAAGAAGGAGAATTGGCACTGACGATGTGCGGCTCATACGTGGCTCGGAAGTCTCGGGCGTAACCCTTTTCGTAAATCGTCAGAAGCAGGATTTTCGGGATTTTATGATTTGGCAGGATTGGGAGATTCCATCACAGAACCGTTCCAATCTTGGTAATCCTCAAATCTTGAAAATCCTGCTTCTGACGTTTCTCCGCCGCAAACTAGATAGGCGTGAGGCTCGCAGGTTTCTTGCCCGTGCAATCAGGGTCGGCTAGTATTGCGGCCAGTGAACTGCGCGCAGCAACGTGGATTCCGGCGAAAGCCGGAGTGACGAAATGACCCTGGAACGACGAAATGACGCCGACAGGACGGATTGGATTAGGAGGTCCCGATGCGATACGACTATATCGTGGTGGGCGCCGGCTCGGCCGGATCGACCATTGCCACTCGCCTCTCCGAAGACCCGGACAAGAGCGTACTGCTACTGGAGGCGGGGCCGGACTACCCCGACTTCAACCACCTGCCGGATGACCTGAAACTGGGTAACAACGTTTTCTTTTCGGCCTATGGCCCGCACAGTTGGGCGTACAACGCCCGGGTGACGGCGCAACAGACCGACCTGGTGATCCCTAGAGGAAAGGCCACCGGAGGCTCCTCGGCCATCAACGGGCAGGTTCTGTATCGGGGCATCCCGGAGGACTACGACCGGTGGGCGGAATGGGGCAACGACGAGTGGGGCTACACCAGCGTGCTGCCGTTTTTCCGCCGGATGGAAAACGACCATGATTTCCAGGACGACTGGCACGGGACGGACGGCCCCATCCCGGTGCGGCGGTATCGCCGGGACGAATGGCTGCCGCACTCGGTGGCTTTCAAAGAGGCGGCATTGGCGCTGGGTTTCAACGATGATCCTGACCAGAATCACCCGGAATCGACGGGCGTGTCGCCGCGGGCGCGCAACACCCTGGACGGGGTCAGGATCAGCACCGCGCTGGCCTACCTGAATCTGGCGCGCCACCGGCTGAACTTCACGTTGCGGGCGAACGTGCAGGCCTGCCGGGTGGTATTCGACGGCACGCGGGCCGTGGGAGTTGAGGTGGAGAGCGGCGGGGAGCGGTTCGTCGTGGAGGGCGACCAAGTCGTGGTGAGCAGCGGGGCCATCGCGTCGCCGCAATTGCTGCTGTTGTCGGGCGTCGGGCCGGCGGACCACCTGCGCGAGGTTGGCATCCCGGTGGTGCACGAGTTGCCGGGGGTGGGCCAGAACCTGCGGGACCATCCCTCGGCGTGCGTGCTGTTCCGCGCTGCCGGGGATCGCCCGGACGTGCAGGCGGCGGCGATCCAGGTTGGCCTCAGGTACACCGTTGAGGACTCGTACCTGCGCAACGACATGCAGATTTCGCCGCTGCTGATGACCTCGGAGCACCGGCCGGCGCAGGTGGTGATCGACGATGACGAAAACTACATCGGGATCAGCGCGAGCCTGCAACTGGCGCTGGGCAAGGGTGAGCTGAGGCTCAAGTCCAACGACCCGCTGGAGTACCCGTTCCTGGACTACAACTACTACGAGGAGCCGTTTGACCTGGAGCGGATGCGCAAGGCCATTCGCACTTGCGTCGAGATCGGAGAGCACCCGTCCTACCGGGAAATCCTGCTGGAGCGGGTCAATCCGGTCGATGCCGATTTGACGTCGGACGGGGCGCTGGACGACTGGCTGATGCGAAACTCAGGCACGTCGCACCACGTTTCGGGGACGTGCAAGATGGGGCCGGCCAGCGACGGCATGGCCGTGGTGGATCAGCAGGGACGGATCCACGGATTGGAGAACATCCGGGTAGCGGACGCGTCCATCATGCCGGACTGCATCCGGGCGAACACCAACGCGACCACGATCATGATTGGCGAGAAGGTGGCGGACTACATTCGCACGGGCAGATAAGTCGGCGCCCGTCTTACGGGCGCTGGAATAGAATCAATAGGGGCGACGCATGCGTCGCCCCTTAAAGTCGCGGTGGCCGGGTTCAGACGACGCGGGGAACCGGTACGCCCGGGATGTTGACGCGGACGCGGGAAAGTTCCTCGAAGGTGGTGATGTAGAGGGTCCGCCAGTCGCCACCGCCAAAGCCTACGTTGGTGGCCCGCTTGCCGTTGCCAAGGGCGATGGTTCCGAGATGGCGGCCATCGGAGGCGAGTATCCAGACGCCGCCGGGTCCGGTCACGTAGATGTTGCCCTCGAGGTCGCACTTCATGCCGTCAGGGACGCCGGGTCGTTCGTCGGCGAGGACGCAGAGGAGGCGACCGTTTTCGATATTCCCGTCCGGGCGGACATCCCACGCCTTGATCAGGCCCACGCGGGAGTCGTTGACGTACAGGATGCTCTCGCCCGGCGAGAAGCAAAGGCCGTTGGGACCGACGTAGTCGTCGATGAGCAACGTGATGTCGCTGAGGTCCGGGGAGACGCGGTACACACCGGCGTATCCCAACTCCATGCCGGGGTAGGTGTCGCGGTAAGGGTCCGTGAAGTAGATGGCGCCGTCGGATTTGACCACCAGGTCGTTGGGACGGTTGAGACGCTTGCCCTGGTAGTTGTCGGCGACGACGGTGATGCTGCCGTCGGCTTCCTGACGGGTGACACGGCGGGCGTCGTGCTCACAAGCCAGGAGGCGACCCTGGGTGTCGCGGGTCAAGCCGTTGGCCTCGTTGGTGCCGGCCTGGAATTCGGACAGGCCGTCGGCGTCGTTGTAGCGCATACGCCGGTTGCCGCCGATGTCGCTGAAGAGCAGGTAGCCACCCTCCTGGAACCAGACCGGGCCTTCGGCGGGCCACCAGGGTACTCCGAGGGCGGAGCCGTCGCCGCCAAAACCGCTGGCGAGCCATTGAACTTCCTGATCCAGATCGATGATCCGTTCCAGGCCTGGTGATACCTGCTCGATGGGCATGGTTGATACTCCTTGTTGACTACCGGATGCCGGACAATGCTCGGTCGAGGTTGAACGCGCTGCTGATCAGGGCGAGATGGGTGAACGCCTGGGGGAAATTGCCGAGGCCCTCGCCGCTGGGGCCGGTTTCCTCGGAGTACAGGCCCAGGTGGTTGGCGTAGCCCAGCATTTTCTCGAACATGAGGCGGGCCTGGTCGAGCCGCCGGGGGTCGCCCCAGCCGGCGCGGGTAAGGGCCTCGACGAGCCAGAAAGTGCACATATTGAACGTGCCCTCGTGTCCGGTCAGCCCGTCGGCGAACTGCTCGTGGTTGTAGCGATAGACGAGGCTGTCGGATACGAGCCCGCCCTGCTGGGGGCTGCGGTTGATGGCGTCGATGGTGCTCAGCATGCGGGGGTCGGTGGGCGACATGAAGAAGACCAATGGCATGAGCAGGTTGGATGCGTCCAGCGAGTCGCTGCCGTAGTGCTGGACGAAGGCCTGGCGATCCTGGTTCCAGCCGCGGCTCTGGATCTCCTCGTAGATTTCGTCGCGGATGGAGATCCAGCGCTGGCGCTCGGAAGGGAAAGAGCGCAGTTCCGAAAGCTTCAGGGCGCGGTCGAGCATGACCCAGCACATCAACTTGGAGTAGACGAACTGCTGCCGTCCGCCGCGGGTTTCCCAGATGCCCTCGTCAGCCAGGCGCCAGTTGTCGCAGACCCAGTTGGTCATCTGGCGGAGTTTGGTCCAGAAATCGAAGGATATGGGTTCGCCGTACCGGTTGAACAGGTAGACGGAGTCCATCAACTCGCCGTAGATGTCCAGTTGGAGCTGATCGTAGGCGCCGTTGCCGACGCGCACGGGCTTCGAGCCCCGGTAGCCGTCCAGGTGATCCAGGGTCACCTCGTTGAGGTTGCGGCGGCCGTCGATGCCGTAGAGGATCTGGATGTTGCTCCAGTTGCCGTCGAAGGGATCGATTTGAGCCTCCAGCCAGTGCATAAACTGGCTGGCCTCGTTGGTGAAGCCGATGCGGAGGAGGGCGTACAGGGTGAAAGCGGCGTCGCGGATCCAGGTGTAGCGATAGTCCCAGTTGCGGACGCCTCCGAGCTCCTCCGGGAGGCTGCAAGTGGGCGCGGCGACGATGGCGCCGGTGGGTTCGTAGGTGAGCAGCTTGAGGACCAGGGCGGACCGCTCGACCATCTCCCGCCACCGGCCCTTGTAGGTGCATTGGGACAGCCAGTTGCGCCAGTAGGAAACCGTTTCCTCGAACAGAGCGTTGCTCTCGCGTTCGGACGGCGGATGGTAGTCCACGGACTCGTCCCCCATGATGCCGATGGAAAAAGTGGAGGACTGGCCTTCGTTGAGGACGAAGGCGCCGAGGACGCCGCCTTCGTGCTGTTCCAGGAGGATATCGGTGGACAGCTGTAAGCCCAGTTCGTTGGAGATGAACGCCGCCCCATTCTCGTTCATCTCGACCCGGTGCTTGTCCCGTGCGTAGTTGAATGCGGGATAGCACTCCAGGAAGAAGGGGACGACGCCCCGGACGCAATTGACCCGTCGGATCAATTCGGTGTGGCGATGCGGGTGTTCCGGTGACGACACCGGCATGAAGTCGATGACTTCGGCGACGCCGTTTTCGGCCAGGAATCGGGTGATCAACACGTTGGTGTCGGGCCAGTACACCTGCCGCTGGACAGGCGGCGCGTCCAGCAGTGGAGCGATCCTGAAATAGCCGCCCTTCTTGTCGTCCAGGATTGCGCCAAAAACGCTGGGGGAATCGAAGTCGGGGCAGCAGAACCAGTCCACGGACGCATTGACGCCGATGAGGGCACAGGTCCGCATGTTGCCGACGATTCCGTATTCTTCTATCGGCAGATAGGCCATGAGGTCGGCCCTCGGCGTCGATTATCCCGACGGGGTTTCCAGCGTGGCTACGCTGAATACCACTCGGAACGGGTTGCAGTATATGACCACGCTCTGGACATCGGCCAGCGATACGCTGGACGGTATGTCATAGTTTTGCGAGCCGACGTTGCCCTTCAACTTGCCCAACTCAACGTAGCCCGCGTCATCGAGATCGGAATGGCTCTCCGGGTTGGGGGAGTTGGCCAGCAGGACGCGCAGGTCCGGCCCGTTGGTGACGCGGAAGTCCTCCAGCCTCAGCACGTTCCCCCCGGCTGAGCCGAGGTCATAAACGGTAGCAGTGCCGGAGCCCTTGTGGAAGGAGTCGGCGTCGCGGAACTGGCCCATGAGGCCGGCCTGCGGTTGGGTTTCGGTGCCGGCGGAGCTCGAAGAGTCGGGCATAGCTTCGTCGACCGGACGCTCCATGTTGGCCGCCGCGGCCATGGCGTCCTCGACTTCGGCCATGGTCATGTTGTCGGGGACGACGGCCTGGTGGGCCAGGGGGAATTCCTCGTGAACTTCCATAGTGATGAACAGTGGACTGAGGAGCCACCAGGCCAGCCAAGCCACGGGGATGATGATGAGTATTCCAAGTCCGATCAATAGGTATCGAAGCATTATCGCGCTCCATTCGTTGGGACAGGTTATGAAAGATCAGGACAGAGTACCCCTCAATCTGGACAGGGCATTCCTGACGGTCTCGATATCGTCGGCATGGGGTGCTGCTTCTATATACGCGGCGAAGTCGTCGGCAGATTGTTGATGATTGCCGGCCTTGAGGTGCACCACGCCACGGTCGCGTTGCTCTTCGGGCCGGTCGGGCAGGACGGCCATGAGCGCGCCGATGGTGGTGATGCACCGGTCAAACTCCTCGCGGTCCCAGTAGATCGCCTTCAGGTTACGAAGGATCCGGGCCAGGATTTCCCGCGGGGTCACCGGATCCAGGTGGCGTTCCTCCAGGCGGGCGTCCTCGCCGGCGGCCTGCCGCAGAACGGCGCCGCATTCGTCGCGGTTCATCAGCAGACCGCCGTTGAAAGCGTCCACGAAATAGTTATCTTCGTCGCGGTGGCGGACGAGGAAGTGGCCCGGCATGCCGATGCCCAGCACCGGAACGCCGGCGCGGCGCCCAACCTCGATGCACAGCAGCGACAGCGTGATGGGTATACCCAGACGACGCTGCAACACCTGGTGCAGGTAGGAATTGTTGGGGTCGTAATAATCGTCCCGGTTGCCGGAGAACCCGATGACACCGAAGAGCAGGTCGGTGATAGCGTTCAGTTCCTCAAGAGCGCCGGCTCCGGCCGGTATGCGACCCCGCGCGGCTTCGGCCATGCGGTCCAGGTTGGCGCATGAGCCCTCGACGTCCACGTTGGGGTCGTCGGTGCACGCGACCAGGAGAGCGCCGGTAGCGAGGTCAAAATCCCCGTCGACGGCGTCAGCCGACTCCGAGGCAACAAGCCGTTGCAGTTCCAGGATGGCGTCTGCCGCAAACATAAACTGCTCCCACTGGAGGCGGGGCTATACGCCGATGCCGGCCGAGCGGCGGCGGCGAAATTCGGCGGCGGTAACGTCCTCCACCGGGGGATTGCCGGGATAGCTGGCCTGTTCGGCTACGACCGCTTCCTCGCGCTCCGCGATGTCGCGGACTTCGCGGGTTTCCTTCCCGCAGTGGTCGCACCAGGTCAGGTCGTTGGTCATCAGTCGCATGTTGTCTTTCTTGACCGTCATGGTGCCGAATTCCCCGGAACAGCCGGCGCAACGACGGATGATGGTGACATCGGTAATCGGCAAAACCGTTCCCTCCCTGTACTACCGATCGATTTGACGGGTTGGCGCTGCGGGCTGCCTTGACCTCCGCGGCGCTTGGATCAACAGATACCCCGCCAGTGGGCCGAGGTTCGGCTCAGCGGGGCGGACGGCGTCAAAGGGTCAGCGGGCCGTGAAGCCGCCGTCGACCACCAACTCGGCGCCGGTGATGTACGAGGCGTCGTCGCTGGCCAGGAACAGCACGGCGTTGGCGACCTCCTCCTGCCGGCCCTCGCGGCCCATCGGCACCTGTTCTTCGATCATGGAGCGGCGGCCTTCCCGGACATCGTCCGTGGAGATGTTGCCCATCATGGGCGGCATGTACCCGGGATGGACGGAGTTGACCCTGATGTTCTCGGTCCCGTAGCGGACCGCCATGGCCTTGGTGAAGATACGGACTGAGCCCTTGGACGCATTGTAGGCGGGGTGTCCGCTGAGCATGCCCACCAGTCCGGCGATGGACGAGATATTCACGATGGACCCACCGCCGTTCTGCCGCATCTGCCCGATGGCGTGCTTGGTGCCGAGGAAAACGCCCGTGGAGTTGATGTCCATGATGCGCGACCAGGCCTCGAGGCTGTCGTCGTCCGGAACCGCACGGCTGCTGATGCCGGCGTTGTTGACCAGGATGTCCAGGCGGCCGAAACGGGACACGGCCTGGGCGACCACGTTAGCCCACGTATCCTCGCTGGTCACGTCGGTGTGGACGAACACGCTCTCTCCGCCGGCCTCGTTGATTTCGGCTTCGACCTGGCGGCCGTCGTCGTCGCGGATGTCGGCGATGATTACTTTCGCGCCTTCGCGAGCGAACAGGCGGGACTCCACGGCACCCATGCCGTGCGCGCCGCCGCTGACGATGGCGACCTTGCCTTCCAATCGCATTGCTTCATCTCCGGGGATCCCGTTGTCAATGGCGCCGGGTTTGCCCCACGGTGGTCGGGTTCGGGCACAGGATAACCGCCGGACGCCTGGCGTTCAACCTTGATGGGGTGGGTGTATGCTGTTAGTGGCGAGCGGTTCCACTACCGGAGTTACGCTCCGACAATGCGGAGAGGCATGTACCAAGCGGCGGTATTCATTCACCTGGCGTCGGCGATCGTATGGATCGGCGGGAGCCTGTTCCTGGCGCTGGTGCTGATCCCGGTGATGCGGCGGTACGCGCCGGCGCCGGGAAACCCGCCAGTATTGCCGCCCGACATGCTGGGCAGCATGGCGCGGCGGTTCCGGTGGATCTCGTGGGTGTGCATCGTGCTGCTGGTGGCGACGGGCCTTTACATCCTGCCGACCCGGTACGGCATCGGATTTGGGGACTTTTTTAGCCTGGGCGGGCACTTCGTGGCCACATTGCAGGTGAAAGTGGCCCTGGTGGCAGTGGTGATCTGGCTCAGCGCGATCCACGACTTCATCATCGGGCCGTACACCAACCGGCTGATCGAGGCGATGCAGGCCGGCGAAGAACCGCCGGGATACCTGCCGCTGCTACGCCGGTCGGTGGTATGGATTGCGCGGATCAACGTGCTGCTGACCATCCTCGTGGTGGTGGTCGCCGTGACAATGACCCGGGGCACGCCGGTTTAGGCTGGAGGACCGATAATGACGCGACCTGAACGAGACGCCGTTTTCAACTACCTGCCGGTGTTCGACAACCACCACGGGCGTCCGGAAGTCTGGCCCGGCCTGCGGGTGGAAGGATTGGTGGAGCGGCCCACGGTGTTCAGCGCGGCGGAGTTGGTGGAGTTGACGCGCCAAACCATTGTTGACGACTTCCAATGCGTTGACGGCTGGTCGGCGCCGGGCCAGGAATGGGAAGGGGTTCCGCTGGCGGTGTTGCTGGACATAGTGAGGCCGCTGCCGGCCGCGCGGTTCGCGGCGATTGCCGCGATGGATTTCAGCGTCGGCGTGGCGTTGGAGGATCCTGCGGGGGTTCTGCTGGCGACCCGGCTGAACGGCGTCGATTTGCCGGAGGAGCACGGCGGTCCGTGCCGGCTGGTAAGCGTCGGGCAGGCTTGCTACGCCAGCGTAAAGTGGGTGGACAGCATCACGTTGACTGATTCGGTTCCGGAAGAGACGGCGCGGGAAATTGCGATGGCGCGGAATGCCGGTGGGTGAATCTGCGGCAGTCTGTCAGTGTTGATAATCGATATTGCAAGGAATACACGCTTCCCGCGGTGGCGGAATTCTCAAGAGCCGCTTCACCGGCGGAAGCGGTCGGTGCGAGGGAGGCCTGGATACCGGCTTTCGCCAGTATGACGGAGCGAGTGTCCGATGTGGCGGATCAGGTGTCAGCGGTCGAGGTCGCGGAAACGGTAGCCCAGGCCGCGTTCGCTGAGGATATATTCGGGGTTGCGTGGGTCGCGTTCCAGCTTCTGGCGCAGGTAGGTGACGTAGGTTCGGACGTACTGGTGCTCCCCCTTGTACTCGGGACCCCACACTCGTTCGAGTAGTGTGTCGTGGCTGAGCAACTGGCCCGGGTTGCTGACCAGTTGGTACAGCAGGCGGTATTCGGTGGGGCGGAGGCGCATTTCCTCACCGCCGGCGGTGACGCGGCTCTGGTCAAAGTTGATGGTCAGCCAGTCATCGACGACGACTTCCTGCAGGCGGGGCGGTTCGGCGGCTTCGATCATTGACAAATCCGCGCGGCGGAACAGGGCGCGAATCCGTGAGGCCAATTCCCGGGGGCTGAAGGGCTTGGTGATGTAGTCGTCGGCTCCGAGGTCCAGACCGGCCACGCGGTCGGCCTCGTCGCCCCGGACGGTGACGAAGATGACCGGCACCGAAGACTCGGACCGGATGCGGCGCAGGGTCTCGAACCCGTCCATTTCGGGCATCATCACGTCGAGCACGACGAGATCCACGGGCTGGCCGGCGTCCAGGGTTTCCAGGGCTCGGGCTCCGTTTTCGGCGGTTACGACGTTGTAGCCCTCGACTTCGAGGTTCATGGCGGTGAAGCGGACGATGTGCGGCTCGTCGTCCACGACCATGATGGTGCGCTTTTCGGAGGCGGTCATGGCGAGGCGGAACCGTTGGGCAGGGCGATGGTGAAGGCGGAACCCTGGCCGGGCTCGCTCTGGACCGAGATGCTTCCGTGGTGAGCCTTCATTATGGCGTCGCAGATGTACAGCCCCAGTCCCATGCCCCGGGGATGGGTGGAAGCCAGGCCCTGGGAGCGGTGGAAACGCTCGAAGATACGGCGCGTTTCCCAGCGCGGCACGCCCATGCCCGCATCGCGCACGGTCACCCGCACGGCGCCCAAGCTGTCGTTCTCCCCTGAAACCACCACCGGTCCGCCGTTGGGCGAGTATTTCACGGCGTTGTCCACGAGGTTGACCAGCACTTGTTCCAGTAGGCCGGGGTCCCCCGTTATCGGCGGCAGGTCGTCCGGGAAGGACACCGACAGGGAGTGCTTTTTGGAGGTTGGCTGCAGCCGTTCGATGACTTTCTCGGCCATGCCGGCCAGGTTGACCTGTTCGAGGCTCAGCGGCAGCGCGCCGGCCTCCAGGCGGGACGCCAGAAGCAGGCGGTCCATGAGCAGGCTCATGCGGTCAGTTTCTTCCTCGATGGCTTCGAAACTGCGGCGCAGTGTGTCACCGTCCCACGGGGCGTCGGGGCGCGAGAGGGTGTTGGTGTAGCCCTTGATGATGGCCAGAGGCGTTTGAAGCTGGTGCTCCAGCATCGAGAGGAAAGTGGACCGCATCTCCTCGGTCTCGCGGACTCGGGTCATGTCCCGGACGTTGACAACGGCGTTCAACGGGGCCATTTCCGGCGAGCGGACCACCGAATAGACGAGGGCGACCTCGGTACGCTGGCCCGTGGAGGAGCGAGCGGCGGCGGCAAGCTCGGTGACGTTGCCCTCCAGACCGGAGGCGGCCTGGTGGGCGTGGAGCATGGGACAACGGCCCGGACAGATGGGGCGACCCTCGCGGTCCCGCCAGTTCAGGGCGACGGCGCAGGGCAGGCCCAGCAATTCCTCTCCGGGCCGGCCGAGCATGCGTTCCATGGCGGGGTTGACGCTGACGATGCGGCGGTCGGCGTCG
The DNA here is from genome assembly GCA_965220505.1 of Dehalococcoidia bacterium. Lineage (GTDB taxonomy): Bacteria > Chloroflexota > Dehalococcoidia > Lucifugimonadales > UBA3495 > Bin87. The sequence goes on from CBDCQE010000001.1 coordinate 493,381, forward strand.
ACGGTGTAGATACCGTCGGCGCTGCCCTCCAGGATCGATTCGACGCGCTGCTTCTCCTGGGTTAGCAGGTGGGCCAGCCGGGCGGATTGGACCGCGATGGCGGCCTGCTCGGCGAAGGCGGCCAGAACGGGCGGGTCGAGCTGGGAGAAATTGGCGGCGTCGGAGGAGCGGAGGACGAAGATCAGTCCCACGGTCTCGTCGTTGGTATACAGAGGGACGGCCATGACGGGGTTCTGCATTTCCCCGGTGGTGGAAACGGGCAGGGCCGACTGAGGGAACAGGGCCGACAGGAGGGCGAACTGCTCGCGGCTGAGGGCGAGGTCGGGTATCGCCTCGTTGAGCAGGGGACGGATGCGGGCGATTTGAGGGCCGTCCAGACCGTAGGCGCCGGTGACCACGAAGCGGCGGACGGCGTCGTCCCAGGTGGCAACGACGGCGGCGCTCCCGCCCAAGGCGCGCACGGCGTTGCGCAGGATGCCCTCAAGCTCCGGCTGAAGATCGACGGCGTTGTCGTCGTCGGTTCGACCAACAGGATTCCAGTTGAAATAGCGGGTGACCATAGGGTGGCCGATTGCAGTCAGTGTGCGGCGATTTTCAACGCAATTTTAACATTAAGGGCATTGGAAAACGTTTGAGGGCAGGTGAGAATAGATGGCGAGCCTAGCCGGCCGAACGTACCGGCCGATGCAAGGAGGTACACATGCCCAGGTACGTATACCGGTGTACTGCGTGTGACCACGAGTATGATCAGCGGCAGAGTTTCGGCGCGTCGTCGGAAGGGGAATGTCCCGAGTGTTCCGGCGTTACCCGACGCGTGTTTCATGCGGTGCCGGTGATCTACAAAGGATCCGGTTTTTACACCACGGACTACGCACGCAAGAAGTAGTCGCTGCCCACGCCGGTAGCGTCATCAACCAGGCAAACAACACAACGCAAGGAGGCATTCAGTGGCCACTTTCACACCACTTGGTGAGCGCATCGTCATCAAGCCGACGGAACAGGAAGCGCAGACCCGAGGCGGGATCCTATTGCCGGACACCGCCAAGGAGAAGCCGCAGGAAGGCGAGGTCGTCGCGGTGGGTCCCGGCCGGGCCGCCGATGATGGCAGCCGCATCCCCATGGAACTCACCGTGGGCGACAAGGTCATCTACTCGAAGTACGCCGGCACGGAATACGAAGACGGCGACGAAGAGTACCTGATCATGCGCGAGTCGGACGTGCTCGCCAAGATCGGCTAACCGCACCGCATTTGGTTTTCGTCATTCCCGCGAAGGCGGGAAACCATAGCACATCCCGGATTCCCGCGAAAGCGGCGATGACTGGGAAGGATTGATTGAAGGAGAAACGCAATGCCCGCAAAGAAGATGGCGTACTCCGAAGAGGCCCGTAAGTCGCTGCGATCCGGCATCGACACGCTGGCCGACTCGGTCAAGATTACCCTGGGCCCCCGGGGCCGCAATGTGGTGCTGGACAAGAAGTTCGGCCCGCCGCAGGTCTGCTCCGACGGCGTGACCATCGCCAAGGAAATTGAGCTTCCCGACGCCTTCGAGAACATGGGCGCCCAGCTGCTCAAGGAAGCCGCCACGAAGACCAACGACGCCGCCGGTGACGGAACCACCACCAGCATCGTGCTGTCGCAGGCCATCATCAACGAGGGCTTCAAGAACGTAACCGCCGGCGCGAACCCCATGGCCATCAAGCGCGGCATCGAGCGCGCGGTCGGCCAGATCGTGACCGAGCTCCGGTCGATGTCCCAGCCGGTGGAGACCCGCGAGCGCATCGGCCAGGTTGCCTCCCTGTCCGCCCACGAAGACGCCATCGGCGAGACCATTGCCGAGGCGATGGAGAAGGTCGGCAAGGACGGCGTCATCACCGTGGAAGAATCCCGCGGCCTGACGGACGAGATCGAGTACGTGGAAGGCATGCAGGTCGACCGCGGCTACATCTCGCCTTACTTCATCACCAACAGCGACCGCATGGAAGCGGCCATCGAAGACCCCTACGTCATCATCACCGACAAGAAGATCTCGGCCGTTGCAGACCTGGTTCCCGCCCTGGAGAAGATGCTCCAGGTCGGCCAGAAGAACGCGGTCATCGTGGCTGAGGACGTGGACGGCGAGGCCCTGGCCACGCTGGTCGTCAACAAGCTGCGCGGCATCATGAACGTGCTGGCCGTCAAGGCCCCCGGGTTCGGCGACCGCCGCAAGGCTATGCTGGAGGACATCGCCATCCTGACCGGTGGCACCGTCATCAGCGAAGAGACCGGCCGCCGGCTGGACTCCGCCACTGTCGAGGACTTCGGCCGCGCCCGCCGCGTCGCCTCCACCAAGGACGACACGACTATCGTCGAGGGCCACGGTTCCGAGGACGGCATCCAGGCCCGCATCAACCAGATCAAGGCCCAGATCGAAGACACCACTTCCGAGTACGACCGCGAGAAGCTGCAAGAGCGGATGGCCAAGCTGTCCGGCGGCGTGGCCGTGATCAAGGTTGGCGCCGCCACCGAGATCGAGCTCAAGGAGCGGAAGGCCCGGGTCGAGGACGCCCTGTCCGCCACCCGTTCTGCCGTGGAAGAAGGCATCGTGCCCGGCGGCGGAGTTGCCCTGGTTCGCGCCCAGCGCGCCCTGGAGGGCGTCGGCGGCCTGACCGGTGACGAGGTTGTCGGCCTCAACATCATCCGGCATTCGCTGGAGCAGCCGCTGAAGATCATCGTCGAAAACGCCGGTGGCGAAGGCGCCGTGGTTCTGCACGACGTCAAGGACCAGTCCGATGACTACGGCTACGACGCCGAGGTCAGCGAGTTCGGCCCAATGCTCGAGCGCGGCATCATCGACCCGGTCAAGGTGACCCGCTCGGCGCTGCAGAACGCGGCCTCCGTGGCGGCCATGGTTCTCACCACTGAGTCCATGATCACCGAGATCCCTGAGCCGACGCCGGCGATGCCCGCCGCCCCGCCGATGGACTTCTAGTCCCAGGCGAACATCCCTCCGGGATTTAGACCGGGGCGGTTATTGCGACCGCCCCGGTTCATTTTGGTGTCAGGGCGTTTTACCTACGCCCCGGATGGGAGTAATATTGCCATGCCGTTTATATTCCGCGCAGGCTTGGGCGTTTCCAGCGTCTGCCTGGGTTGCTTCATTCGAGGCCGTAACTGAATAGATCTTTTGCCCGCCGCCTGTTGGCCTGGCATCCGCCGACGCCTTTCTTTTACGGGTGGCTGGTGCTGGGCATGGCCTGCCTTTCCTCCGCCACCGGCGCCAGCGTGTCCCAGGTGGTGATGGGGGCCATCCAGGTGTACATCGTGGACGACACCGGGTGGGATATCGGGACGCTGTCCATAGCGGTGACCGCCGGCACCTGGATTTCGGGGATATTGGCTCCTTTCGCCGGCGCGCTGGCCGACCGATACGGCCCCAGGGTCCTGACCACGGTGGGGCTGGTGGTGGTGGCGTGCGCGCTGCTGGCGATTTCGGCGGTGAACACCGATACCCCCTGGCCGTTCTTCGCCGCTTACATCGTCGCCAGGACGGTGAGCAATCCGTTCCTGATCGGCATAGTACCCCGTGCCGCGACGGTCAACTTCTTTAGGCGGCGTCGGGGCGTCACCCTGGCGATTAACGGAATGGCGCGTCCGGTGGGCGGCGCGATCAACATCCAGATCATTTCGCTGATCGCGGCCACGCACAGTTGGCGGGCCTCCTACGGATACGTCGGGCTGTTCATGATGGCCATGACGGTGCCGGTATTCCTCATCATGCGGCGGACGCCGGAAGAGATCGGCATGCTGCCGGACGGGGACCGACCCGCTCCCGGATCCGAAGCCGCGCCACAATCCGGCGGCGGACGGCGGCCGGGCCGGCGCGCCCAGGCGGGGACACAGGAGTTCAGCTGGACAGCCCGCGAGGCGATGAAGACCCGAGCCTACTGGTGCATCGCCGGAACCGCGGTGCTGGCTATAATCGCGTCGGCGGGCTTGGGCTACATCCTGGTTCCGTTTCTCGTGAGCGATACGGGTCCAGGATTGACTAATCCGCAGGCCGTCGGCGTGGGGGCGCTGGGAGCCGTGCTGGCGATGACCACGTTGGTCTGGGGTTTCCTGGCGGACAGGTTCGGACCTCGGCCGTGCATGGTAGCGACCATTTCCGGGGCGGTGCTTTCCGGCGTGTTCCTGGCCACCGGCGTGCACTCGGTGTGGACGGCCTATCTGTTTGCCGTTCTGTGGGGGTTCTTCTCTAACACCGTGGGGACGCTGGAGCACATGCTGCTGGCGCAGTACTTCGGGCGGGGGTCCTTCGGGGCCATACTGGGATCGCTGGGGCCGTTGCAGACCACGGCGTTGGGAGCCGCGCCGGTATTCGGCAGCTACCTGCTGACGTTCACGCACAGTTACAGCGTGGTGTTCATCGTGCTGATGGCGATGTACGCCGGCGCGGGCATGCTGATCCTCCTGGCAAAGGCTCCCCGGCTGCCGCCCCGGGCCACCCAAGCGCAAGCCGAGCCCGGCGTCGCGCCGGCAACGGTATAATCCCAACGAACCACCAAGGCGAACTACCAAATGGAGGCAAACCAATGGCCAACAGCGAGTACATGAACCCCAGCGGCATTGCGGACCCCTCACCTTCCGGCTTCAGCGCAGTGGTGAAGGCGGGCAACACCGTCTACATCGCCGGTATGGTCGCGCAGGACGAAAACGGCAACGTGATCGGGGCGGGCGACACGGAAGAACAGACGCGGCAGATCTGGCGGAACATCGAGGTTGCGGTCAAGGCTGCCGGCGGGTCGCTTGCGGACATCGTCAAGACGACGACCTACGTGACCGGCATCGAGCACGCGCCGGCGGTGCGCAAGGTGCGCGGCGAACTGTTCCCCAGCAATCCGCCCACCAGCACGCTGCTGGTGGTAAGCGAACTGGCGAACCCGGCATACGTAGTGGAGATCGAGTCAATCGCGGTCTTAGGCTAGTCGAAAATCCGCCCCCTGCCTCTGTAGGGAGGGGGCGAGTGCCCGATTCCGCCGTCATGGTATCATTGAGGCGCCGGCATCGTAACACTCTGGCGGCGATATTCGATCAGCCTACGCGATCAAACATCCGTTGGGCCAACATCGAGTCGCTGCTGCTGGCTTGCGGAGCCGTTATCCAAGAGCGGGCCGGTTCACGCATATTCGTGGTACTAAACGGCGCAGGTTCTCACTTTCATCGCCCGCATCCCGAGCGGGTAGCCGGGAAAGGTCTGGTAGAACAAGTACGCGCATTCTTGATTGAAGCGGGCATAGAACCATGATGGAGTACAAAGGCTATCGAGCAGCGGTAACCTTCGATGACGGCGCCGGGGTTTTTTTCGGCACGGTGGTAGATACGCGCGACGTGATAACCTTCGAAGGCGATTCTGTCGAGCAGTTACGACGGGAGTTCAAGTTTTCCGTGGACGACTATCTGAATGCGTGCCGGGAATGGGGCCGTGATCCAGACAAGCCTTATTCCGGCGAAATCTCGTTCAAGGTCAGTTCCAATGTACACCGCACGGCGGACGCCGCCGCCAGATCGGAGGGCAAAACCCTGGAGGATTGGCTGGCCGAAACGGTGGAATGGGTAGCGGAGCAAACACTCAACCCGCCGTCATACACCAGCCCGTGTTGCCACGACGAGTGCTGCTGCGATTAGTCGCTCCGTTTCCGTTCACGGGAGAAGACCAGAGCAAGGTTATCCTCGACGTAAACCAGGCCATAGTCGAAGCCGCAAAATTGGCAGAAGGGGCGACTACGCAGACCGCCGAGCCTCGACCAAGGTGGCGGATTGGGCAGTTGCACGGCGGCCAATTAGGGCGAATCAGGTGTGCCAAGTTTCGAGATCGGCGCGACGCTTCTGGAGGACGAGCCACATGCGGTGCCAGACGTAGCGCCGCTCCGGTTCTTCCAGACTGCGGTCGATCAGGCCACGGACGGCCAGCACGGCCTGCCCGGCAAAAAAGCCCCACTGGCCGGGTTCGTTGCGGAGCCACCCTTCCACGCGGTCCGGGTGAGCGTCCGCAACAGCTTCCAACAATTGATCCAGGGCGGCATCAGCGCCGCCTGAACCGGTGGCCATGGGATCAGCCGCCGCCGACCGGACGGACGATCTCCAAAGCATCGCCCGGGTGGAGTTTCACCTTTTCGAAGTCCTCTTTGCGGATCACCTGGCCGTTGTACCCCACGGCGATGAACCGCATGTTGACGTCGATGGTGGCGAGATAGGACTGAAGGTTGAGACCTTCGTCGATGTCCCGAGGTTTGCCGTTGACTTGAAGGGTGATCATACTGACGCTCACCTCCGGCTCGTAGTATAGCGGCTCCCTGGACTCCGGTTCTCACCCGCGCCGGCTACCGCGTCCCGCATGGCCGATTTTATGCGCGAGGCCTCCCGTTGCGGGTCCGCGCTGGCGAGGATGGCCGTGATAACCGCCGCACCGTTGGCGCCGGCCCGGATGACCTGAGCGACGTTGTCGGCGGTGATGCCCCCGATACCCAGGAGCGGCGTATTCACGTCCGCCGACCTGATGCGCTCCAACAGGCCGGGCCCCGACGGCTCCTCGCCGGGATGAGACCGAGTGGCGAACATGGTCCCGACAAGCAGGAAATCCGCGCCGGATTGTTCCGCCTGCATGGCACCTTCCACCGAGTGGATGGAGCGACCGATGATAGCCCCGTCGGGCAGGATCGGGCGCACGGCGGAAGTGGGCATGGCAGCTTCGCCTAGCTGAACCCCGTTAGCGCCAGCCGCGATAGCCACGTCGGCGCGCTCATTGATCAGGAGGATTGCGGGTGGCCTGGCGACTTCGCGCAGAGCCAGCGCCAGTTCCAGAAGAGTGCTGCCGGGCTCGTCCTTGTCCCGAAGCTGGACTACATCAACGCCGCCGGCGATGGCGGCCGATACCCGGCCCGGCAATTCGTCGGGAGGGCAGACGCGCCGGTCGGTGACCAGGCACAGGGCGGGAATTGGCAAGGCCGCGCCCATGGGAAGAGGCTCAGGCAGCCGCGACGGGTTCCGGCACGTCGGTGGGCGGGCTGCTGGCAATGGCCTCGGTGCGCACCGGAATGCGGCCGGCCAGGTAGGCCTGGCGCCCGGCTTCCACTCCCTTGCGGAAAGCGTCGGCCATCATGGCCGGGTTTTCGGCCTGGGCGATGGCGGTGTTGACCAGCACGGCGGAGGCGCCCATTTCCAGCGCCTTGGAAGCGTCGGACGGGACGGCCAGGCCGGCGTCCACGACGACGGGAACCGTAGCGTTTTCGAGGATGATGCGCACTTCCTCAACGGTGTGGATGCCCTGGCCGGAACCGATGGCGGACCCCAACGGCATGACGGTTACGCAGCCGGCTTCTTCGAGGTTCTTGGCGAGGACCGGATCGGCGTGGATGTAGGGCAGGACCTTGAAGCCTTCGTCCACCAACTGACGCGCTGCCTCGAGGGTCCCGTTGGGGTCGGGGAACAGGTACTTGGCGTCGGGGATGACCTCGAGCTTGACGAAGTCGGTCTGGCAAACTTCGCGGCCGAGACGGGCAACGAACAGCGCCTCCTCGACGGTGCGGCAGCCGGCCGTATTGGGCAGGATGCGGTACTTGTCGAGGTTGACGTGTTCGAGGATGTTCTGCTCGGGATTGTCGAGGTCGAGGCGGCGAATGGCCACGGTGACCATCTCGGTGCCCGAAGCTTCGAGGGAATCGATCATTTCCTGCATGCTGCGATGCCGGCCGGTACCGACGATCAGCCGGGAAGAAAACGACACGCCACCAATTACCAGTTCGTCGGCCATCGCTGTCACTCTCCTGTGTGCTGCCGGAAACGGGAGTTCCGTGGCCGGCATTTGCCTGAAATGCGAAACCGCCAGGCGGGTACCCGGCGGCCGAATGTCAAAGCTACCTACTGTTCCTCCGCCGGCATTACCCGGGTCAGGTACAGACGGTCGGCGACGAAGTTGGCCGCCCTCTCAGCCTGGTTTGCCCAAGCTCCCGCCAGAATCGCGTGAGGCGTTCAGTTGTGGATCGAATGTAGCACTACGGGACGGGCAAGTCAAACGGGGACGGTGTCCTTTACAACAACAACCGCAAACGTGTCAGGTCTGATGGGTTGACGTGATCTTGGATCTTCCTTGGCTGACGGGCGTTCGGGTGCGGTAGCGAAACGATTGCTCGGGTACGCCCACTGACCGGGACGTCGAAACTGACTGCACGCGCCGGATCCAGGTTCCAGATCCTGGAGCAGGTACTTTGAGAATGCTTGCCCAAGATGATCAGGATGGTCGCTGGCGACTGCGCCAGTACCGATGAAAGCCAACGTTGTGAGCAAGATTGCAAAGCTTCGGGAACGCCCATTTCGCCGCGGGACTTGCAATGCACCACTTCGGTGAGAGCGAAATCTACGCCGGCAACCACCTCGCGTTGAAAGATCTCTTTGGCCCTCGCACGCACGCCGGTCCAGAAAGGCACCCTGTTGTAGGTGCGAGCGTCGACATAGCCGGCGCCGGCGTCAAACCTGCGCTGGAAGTAGTCGGACGTACACTCAGCGGACCAACTGAGGGTGGGATAGCGTTCCTGTTCGCTGATACTGGGATTCGACGAAATGAATAAGATCGGAGCCTGTTCGATGTGTCCGGACCAAGGCTCGGGAACATGGTAATTTTCGGTAGCCTGGATACTCGCTACCAAAGCACACGGATGGGATTGGTTGCGGCGGGCGATTGGCAACTCCGGGCAACGAGTGATGCCCAGCAAAAGCTCATCCCGTTCCAAAACTAAACCTCGTACTCGGCGACTGCGTCGGGGATGATCAGTCTAGCACCGGTTACTTCCTGCACGTCTTCAGGGGTCCAACCCGGGGCGGCTTCGTGCAGGACCATGCCCTCCGGCGTTGGTTCCATCACGGCGATGTCGGTCACGACGAGAGATACGCAGCCACGGCCGGTGAGCGGGAAACTGCACTCTTCGACCACCTTGGGGTTGCCGTTGCGGTCGTTGTGCTCCATGGCTACGATGACCTTGTCCGCCCCGGCGGCCAGGTCCATTGCGCCGCCGATGTTGCCGACGCCGCGCTCGGGCAGCATCCAGTTGGCGAGGTCTCCGGTGGCCGAGACTTGATGCGCGCCTAGAATCGTAACGTCAACGTGGCCGCCGCGGATCATGGCGAAGGCGTCAACGGAGGAGAAGTAGGCCATTCCGGGGACCGATTGCAGGAATTGGCCGCCGGCGTTGATCAGGTCGATGTCTTCGCTTCCCTCGTCGGCCAGGGGGCCGCAGTTCAAGACCCCACTCTCGCTGTGGTAGAAGACCACGCTCTCATCGTCCACGAACATGGATACCAGGGTGGGAATTCCGATGCCGAGGTTTACGCAGGAACCGGCGGGCAGTTCCTTCGCCACGCGCATGGCGATGATGGCCCGGTCGAGGCGTTCTTTGTCTGCGGTCATGGCGGATACTCCGGTTATTCGTAGCCGGTGAAGCCGTCGGGTCGGCGCACGATGCGCTGAACGAATATCCCCGGGGTGACCACAGCTTCCGGGTCCAGTTCGCCGGCCGGCACGATTTCGTCGACCTCAACCACCGTCACCCGCGCGGCCGGGGCCATCACCGCGTTGAAGTTGCGGGAGGTGCCGCGATAGATGAGATTGCCCCGGGTGTCGGCCTGGTGGGCGCGGATCAGGGCGAAGTCGGCGCGCAAACCATACTCGAGGATGTGCTCGCGGCCGTTGATCATGCGGCTTTCCTTGCCCTCGGCGATGAGGGTGCCCGCGCCGGTGGGGGTGTAGAAGGCCGCGATGCCGGCGCCGCCGGCGCGGAGGCGTTCCGCCAGGGTTCCCTGGGGCACCAGTTCCAGATCGCACTCGCCCCGGCGGTAGGCGAGTTCGAATTCGGAGGGGCGGGACACGGAGGGGGAAACGGGGAACGACGCAATGGCCTTGGCGACCTGGCCGTTCTCAACCAGCACGCTGTGGTCGATGGCGGTGCGGCCCGGCGGAGTGCCGAAACTTACCACGCGGGCGATGCCGGCGGTGTTGCTGACGATGGTGAGGTTACGGCTGCCCCGGTCCCGCAGCGAAACGAGCAGGTAGTGGGCCATGCCGCCCGGGCCGCCGAATCCATCGATGAAGACGGTAGCGCCGTCGGGCAGATCCGCGATAGCGGACGGGCCGTCGGCGTGGACCTTGCCGGGAGGCCGGCCGGGTGGGAGGTCGAAGTCCATGTCGCGGATATTCGGAGAAACGGAGACGGGCGCTCCGGTGATGGCGCGAACATCCTCGACGCTCCATCCGGGGGCAACCTCGGTCAGCGTGAGTGCAGTGTTGGACACACGGAACACGGCGGCGTCGGTGATGATGGTGTCGACGCAACGCACGCCGTCCGGTGGAAAGGACAACGCGGAGACGACGTTGGGCGTTCCGTCCTCTCGGGCGTGAGGCAGGACGGTGACGACGCGGCGGGCTCCGGATGCCAGGTCGACCAGGCCGGCATGTCCCTGTGGTCCGGGGTAATCGGCGGCGTGGTAACCGGCGAAGCTTCCGTTGGAGTCGACCTGCGCGGCGGTCAGGATTGACAGATCGACATGGCCCCCGCGCAGCGCAGCGCCGGCATCAGCGGCGTTGATGGGCAAGTCGGAAAGGGTCCCGCCGGCCCGCAGGAACCACACGCCCTTTTCTTCGGGAACTAGGTCGGCCGCCGCGATTGCCCAGTCACCGCTGACGGCGACCACCGATCCCGGGGCAATCTCGGCGGCGGCCCGTCGGGCCACGCTCTGGGCATCCAGTCTCTCAAGCGTCATGGCGGGTTATCCGGTGGGCGCCGAGCTTGCCCGGACGATACGGTTGACAAAGATACCCGGCGTGATTACGAGTTCCGGGTCGATACCACCCGGTTCGACGACTTGGTCGACCTCAGCGATGGCCACTCGGGCGGCGGAGACGACGGCGGAATTCCATCCTCTTTGAGGCCCCTCGTACGCCAGGTTGCCCACGCCGTCGGCGCAAGCGGCGCGGATCAGCGCGAAATCCCCGCGCAGGGGGGGCTCAAACACACATTCGACCCCATTAACCATCCTGGTTTCTCTTCCCTCGGCGAAGCGGGTTCCGATGCCCACCGGCAGGAACACGCCACCGATGCCGGCGCCTGCCGAGCGCATGCGTTCCGCCAGCGTGCCCCACGCAACCACGTCGACGGTCATGATGCCGGTGCGCCAGAGTTCGTGGACCGGATCGTCGCGGCGGCCGGTGAACGGCGCCGGTGAAATAATCCGGGATACGCAGCCGGCGGACACCAGGCGGTGCAGAGCCTCCGCGCCGTAGTAGTTCGAGTCGCAGACGCAGGTCAGATTCCTGACGCCCCGGTCTGCCAGCGCACTCAGCAGCCCGGCGGGAGCGTTGACACCGCTCACCCCGCCGACAAGGACGGTTGCGCCGTCCGGTAGGTCGGCAACGGCCGCCTGAGCGCTGTCGTATAATTTGCTGAATGCCATGACGGGGTTCCGAGAGCGGACGCCATTTTAGCCCAATCCGCCGGCCGGATAAAGCAAGAGCGATACGGCGAAAGGCGGGTCTGGAGCCCGGCAGGCATACTGATCCAATGCGGTACCGCCACATCAACTGCGAAAAGACGAGGTTTCAGGCGACGATTACGTTGCCGGGCCATGCGTCCGACGTCACGGTTTATGAGGCAGTTGCAGAGGAGATTTCGGACTGCTGCCAGGAACTGAGCCTGGAAGACGACCTGCGGGTCGTGTCCATCGTCGGCCAAGGCGACAGGTTCGCGACGGGTCGCCAGGCGTTACCCGACGAATTACGTGATGCTCCCGCGACCCAGCGCCTGGCGTGGCTGGAACGGATGAGTCCGGCGAACGCCCTGGCACGCTTGCCCATGCCGGTGCTCGCGGTTTTGAATGGCGACGCCATGGCGCATGGTCTGGAGATTGCCCTGGCTGCGGACCTGCGGGTCGCAACGGAAGATGGGCGACTGGGAGCGGGAGAGGCTGATCGAGACGGGTTTCCGTTTGACGGGATGACGCAGCGGCTGCCGCGGCTGGTGGGGCCGGCGCTGGCGCGGGACATGCTGCTGACGGGTCGAACGCTCTCTGCCCTCGAAGCATCGGATGTTGGGCTCGTCAACCGGGTGGTTTCACGCGACGCGCTGGACGAAACGGCTGGCCGGATAGCGGAGCAAATCATCGCCGCGGCGCCAATCGCCGCGCGATACGCGAAGGAAGCGGTTGGGGCCGCCGGCGACCTGCCGCTGGCACAGGGTCTGCGGCTGGAGGCCGACCTGAGCATCATCCTGCAAAGCACCGACGACCGGGCGGAAGGTTTGCGGTCGTTCGCCGAAAAGCGAGCGCCGCGCTTCACCGGGCACTGAGGAATCGTGAGTAGATGACGGTACGATTGGACATACATACCCACGTGGGCGAGATGTTCGGCTTCCAGGAACCGACTCCCGAGATTGCGGAGACCATCATCACGCAGATCAAGGATGCCGGATTGGATGGCATCGCGGTCACGGATCACTGGCGGCGGGATTGGGGCACGGCGCTGTACCGGGTGGTAGAGCGGCATTTCCCCAACGAGGTGATCATCATCCCCGGCCAGGAGATCGACGTCCGTCCTGCGATCAGCCCATTCGACGAGTACCACTGCACGGAACTTTACCTGCCCGGCGGGCGGCTGTTTCGCACCTACTGCCACCCGGGGTACTACACGCCCAACATCGTGATTGAAGATGGGGTCCACGGGATTGAAGTTGCGAATCACCACCACGACTGGCACATTCGCCGTCCGGTGGCGGAACGGGTTGCCGAGCAGCACGATCTGCTGACGTTTTCGGTGAGCGACGCGAACGTGCTGTCTGAGATCGGGGCGTGCAGCACTGAGGTTGACCTCGAGGAAATGATGCGGCGTGCGATCCCGCTGGACTGAGGGCGTGATTCAATGAGTGATGCGTTCGGCACCATCATCTTCGAGAAGGAGGGCAGCGTCGCGCACGTAGCACTGAACCGTCCGGATCGCCTGAACGCCTACTCGGTGGCGATGCGGGACGACTTTGCCGAGGTGCTTGAGGCGGTGGAGCAGGACGACGAAATCGGCGCGCTGCTGATCACGGGCAAGGGGCGAGCTTTCTGCGCCGGCGCCGATCTGAGCGAGTTCGGCACTGCCCCGTCTCAGGTTCTAGCCCGTAACGCGCGCTGGCAAAGGGACGTATGGGGACAGCTGATCGGGTTGGACAAACCAATCGTGGTGGCGGTACACGGGTATTGCATCGGTTCGGGGGTGGAGATTCTGCTGCTGGGAGACTTGCGCATCGCGGCGTCGGACACGGTTTTCGCGATGCCCGAGGTGCAATTGGGAATGATCCCCGCCGCCGGAGGGAGCCAAACGCTGCCGGCCAACGTGGGGCCGGGGATTGCGCTGGACCTGCTATGCACCGGGCGACGCTTCGGAGCGGCCGAGGCGTTGGGCTACGGAATGGTCAGCCGGGTGGTGGAGCCCGAGAATTTGGAATCGACGGCCTGGGAGATCGCCAACCAATTGTCGGAGCTGCCGCCCGGATTCACCTCCGGGTTGAAGCGCGCATGGAGCGAGGGAATTGAAATGCCGCTGGACGCCGGACTGGCGCTGGAAACGCGAATAGCCGCCGGGGCCATGGGCTAGCCACCGGCGAGGAATCTCAGCATGGAGAAAGGATGAACACGACCGAATTTCTCATGATCGCGTCGGCGATCGTTCCGGAGCGAACAGCCATCGTCTTTGACGGTGACCACATCAGTTTCGAGATGTTGCAGGAGCGGGTGAATCGCCTGGCCAACGCGATGTCCGAGCTGGGGATAGGCCAGGGCGACCGGGTGGCGGCGATGCAGACCAACTGCCATCACCTGATCGAACTCTACTTTGCGGCCGCGCAGTTGGACGCGATCTACGTGCCCATCAATTTCCGCGCCAAAGAGGACGAACTGGCGACCATGCTGGGTATTGCGCAGCCTGACCTGCTGTTCCTGGGCGAACGCTACCTGCCGCTGGTCCCGGCGGACGGTTCGGTGCCTGGCGAACGCATCGTTATGCTCGACGCGCCGGCGACCAACGGCGGTTACGCCTACGACGACCTGCTGGCTAACGCTGACCCGGATCAACTCCACTTCCCTGAGGACGACGAGGACGCCACGACGGTGATCATGTTCACGTCAGGTACCACCAGCGTGCCCAAGGGCGCGCAGCTGACGCACGACAGCTTTGGCACATTCCTGCTCACCAACGTTGAACCGGCGGACCCGGACGTGGAGGAAACCAACCTGCTGACGGTGCCGATGTATCACGTAGCGGGCTTGCAGGCGGCGTTGGCGGCGGTTTTTGGAGGCCGGACGCTGGTGGTGATGCCTCAGTTCGACGCTGAGCGGTGGATGAGGCTGGTGGCGGAGCATCGCGCGAACCGGGCGATGCTGGTACCCACCATGTTGAAGATGGTGATGGACCATCCGAATTTCGACGATCACGATTTGACCTCCCTGAGCGTGATCACATACGGAGCGGCGCCCATGCCCTTGCCGGTGGTAAGGCAGGCGATCGACAAATTCCCCGGCACACGGTTCATCAACGCCTTCGGCCAGACCGAGACAGCATCCACGATCACCATGTTGCCGCCGGACGACCACGACCTCACCGGGTCGGCGGAGGAGATTGAAACCAAGATGCGGCGGCTCACATCCATCGGCAAGCCTCTGGATGACGTCGAGGTGATGATCGTCACGGAAGACGGCGACCCGGTGGCCGACGGAGAGGTGGGTGAGATTGTCGCGCGTGGCCCGCGAATGATGACCGGCTACTGGGGTCAGGAAGATGCCACCCGGGACACGCTGAAAGGCGGGTGGCTGTACACCGGGGACCTGGCCTGGCAGGACGAGGACGGCTATATCTATCTGTCCGGGCGGGCGCGGGATTTCATCAAGCGGGGCGGCGAAATGGTCTCTCCGGAGGAAGTGGAGACGATCCTGGCGGAGCACCCGGGGGTCGCCGATTCGGCGGTGATCGGGGTGCCCGACGTCCAGTGGGGAGAAGAAGTGCGGGCGGTGGTGGTGGCGTCGGACGAGGCGGTCTCCGAGCAGGAGTTGATTGAGTTCTGCCGGGACCGGCTGGCCGGGTTCAAGCGGCCGCGGTCGGTGGTGTTCGTGGACGAACTGCCCCGCAACGTGATGGGCAAGGTGCTGAAACGGGACCTGCGGGCGGAATTCGGGGATCCGGTTTCCTGATAGTGAAAGCATACTGCGAGGCTGCGGAGGTAACGGTATGGACATAGCGGTAATGGGCGCCGGCGGCGTGGGCGGATACTTCGGTGGGCTGTTGGCGCGGGCCGGTCACAACGTGACCTTCATCGCCCGGGGGCCGCACCTGGAGGCGATCCGGAGCAATGGCCTGAGGGTGGAAAGCGGCAACGACGGCATATTCACGGTTCCCGGCAATGCCACCGACGATCCGGCGTCGGTGGGTCACCAGGAGTTGGTCCTGTTCGCGGTGAAAATGTACGACAACGAGGATGCGATCCACGCCATCGGGCCGATGGTTGGGCCGGACACGGTTGTGCTGACGCTGCAGAACGGCATCGACAATGGCGAGCGGTTGATGGAAGTGTACGGCGCGGACCGGGTGATGATCGGTTCGGCGTATCTGGAAGGCCGGATCAGCGAACCCGGCGTGGTGACGCAAGGCGGGCCCGGCGCGGCGTCGTTCGGCGAGAGGACCACCGGTATCACGGAACGCGGGGAACGGCTTTACCAGGTGTTTCGCGACGCGAACTGGCGGGTGGATTTGCTGGAGAACATGACCGGGATGTTGTGGAAGAAATTCGCGTACCTGTCGGGATCGGCGGGCGTGTGCGCGGCCAGCGGGTGCGCCTATGGGGAGTTGCGGACGGTTCCGGAGACCCGGGCTGCCATCGAGGCGGCGGTTGCCGAGGCGCTGGCCGTAGGTGAGGCGTCCGGCGCCCCGTTGGAACCCGACTCGCTGGAATGGTCGATGAACGCGCTGGACAACTTCCCGGCAACGGGGATGGCGTCGCTGGCCAAGGACTTCGCCGAAGGCCGGCCGGTGGAACTGGAGGGGCTGACCGGGACGGTGATACGGATGGGTCGGGACCTTGGCGTGGCGACCCCGGTGAACGATGCGTTGTACGCCGTATTGAAACCGAGGGCGAACCGGATCGAGGCGGAGATGAGACGGGGTTGACGCGCCCAGGCATCTTGGGCGGCAAAGCGTGGCCGTATTGGTGCGTTGGAGGGGAAGCGCCGGTAGAAATCCGGCGCTTTTTTGTGGAACTGATGCGGTTATTGTATGGCGCTTGTATCGTTTGATTGACTACGAGAATCGTATGACTGTGAAATATTTCACGTGAAATCATTCACAATATTGCGTCTTGACACTGTTAATGCGCGTTGCTAGGCTTGCGCCCACTGAAGTCCGACAACCGCTTAACTAAACGACATTCGTTGTTGCAGGGGGGTTAGTATGCTGCGCCGTGCATTGAATCGTTTCACCGGTCGGATACTCGTAGCGATGGCAACGATCATCGCGCTGATTGCCCTGGTGGCCTGTGGGGCCACTGCTCCCGCCGACAGCACCGAACCGGCGAGCGACAGCCCGGTGCCGGCACAACCAGCGGCGAGTTCGTCAGGCGACCCGGCGCCCACGGCGGTCCCGGCACAGGCGGCCGGCGCGCCGCAGACAGACGACCGGGGGATCTACGGTGGAATCGTGCCGATGCACGACTACGCTTTTCCCAATCTGATCTGGCACCCTCACGAGTTTTCCAACCAGACCAAGAACATGTCCGGCATCTACAACGGGCTGCTGGAGTACGACGCCGAGACGGACGATCCTTACGACATCGTAGGTGACCTAGCCGAGAGCTGGGAGCTGCAACCCGATGGCGTGACGTACGTCTTCCATTTGCACCAGAACGCCGCCTGGCACAACGGGAACCCGGTTACGGCGGAAGACGTTGTGTACAGCATGGACAGCCTGGTGAACTCGGAGGCGAACCGTCCGCAGACCCTGATCATCGCGCCGTACTACTCACAGGGCAACGCCCGGGCGATTGACGATCACACGGTGGAGATCAAGACGAACAACCCGGCGCCGGACTTCGTTCCCATGCTGGCGTCTGACGCGTTCAAGATGATGTCCAAGGCTTGGGGCGAGTCGGATGTCGACACCTCCAAGTGGGAGAACGGCATGGGATCGGGCCCGTTCATGCCGACTACCTTGGAAAAGGACGTATCCCTGTCGCTGGAGCGAAATCCGAACTACTGGAAAGAGGGTCTGCCGTACATCGACGGGTCGATTCATTACTACATCGCGGACAAGGGAACGGCCATCGGTTCCTATCGGACCGGCCAGGTGCTAATGACGACGTGGCCGGTGACCAACCTGAGCAACACTGAGATCCTGGAGCTCCAGGAGTCCGAGGCGGACACCCTGGACGTCTACCTGATCCCCAACACGAGCCTGCTGGGGACGCTGATCAACACGACCATTGAGCCGTTCAACGACGTCCGGGTGCGGCGGGCGATGCACCTGGCGGTGGACCGGGCCGAGTTCCGCGAGATCTTTGGCGGCGGCATAGCTCCCATGGGAACTCCCTTCCCGCCGGAGACCTGGTTTGGCCGTGGGGAAGAAGAAGCCAGCCAGGTACCCGGTTTCCGCCTGGGACCCGAAGGCGGGAAGCACGCCGGAGACATCGAGGAAGCCCGGAGGCTGCTGGCGGAAGCCGGAGTGCCGGAAGGGTTCAAGGTCAACATCATGGCGCGGACGGCGGTGGAATACGTCGACCTGGCCCAATTGTTGGCCGACCAGTATCGCCGTTACCTGGGTTGGGATGCGACCGTGCAGCCCATCGACAGCGCGACCGGCATAACCCGCTACAAGGAACAGGACTACCAGATCGCGGCCCAAGGCACGGCGCTGCTGGTCGGCGAGCCCGACCCGATCATCGGCAAGATTTTCATGCCCGGCGGCCTCTGGATCCAGTGGTCCGGATGGGATGCGCCGCAAAAGTTCAAGGACTGGTTTGCGGCCCAAAGCCAGGAACTGGACCGGACCAAGCGGGCGGAGATCCTGCGGGAGATGGAAGATTTCATCCTCAACGAGGACCCGGGTCCCCTGCTGGTCTACTACTGGAGCTTCCGTGACCAGGTGGTGAACAAGAAGATCCAAAACTACCACATGCCGGCCAGCATCTGGGTGCAGTTGAAGCACGAGCGGATCTGGTGCGACCCGGAATGCTGAGGCAGCCGTAAAGGTTGGGATCACAGGAGGGCAGACTGAACACCGTTGGCCAACCGGCTTGGCGTTAGGCTACCTGGCGAGGAGACGCGATGAACACCTACGTACTCAAGAGATTCATGCTCTTCGTGCCCACGCTGCTGCTGGTAACGCTGATGGTGTTCGCCCTGATGCGGCTGGTGCCGGGCGACCCGGCAGAGCTGCTGCTGATGGGATTCGAGGGCGACGGTCAGTACTCGCAGCAGCAACTGGATGAGTTGCGGGCCAAGCTGGGAACGGACCGACCGCTGGCGATCCAATACTTGAGCTGGGTCTGGGGGATGCTCCGGGGGGATTTCGGCGTGTCGATGTACTTTGACACGCCGATCTCGGAGGACCTGGGCGCCAAATTGCCAATCACGCTGGAATTGGCGGCCCTGGCATTGTTATTAGCGTTTGTGGTGGCGATGCCGCTTGGGGTGTTATCCGCGGTCAGGCAGGACACCATCGCGGATTACGCCTCGCGGATTATCGCCATAGCGGGCGTAGCGATGCCGACATTCTGGATTGGCATCCTGGTGGTGTATTTCCTGGTGACTTGGTTCGACTGGTTGCCGCCGCTAGGCTACGCGGACCTGTGGAATAATCCATGGAAGAACCTGCAGCAGATGGTCTTTCCGGCGGTGGCGCTGGGTTTCTACAACATGGCGCTGATTGCCCGGGTTACTAGATCGTCGATGCTGGAGGTGTTCCGCGAGGACTACATCCGCACGGCGCGGTCCAAGGGCCTACGTGAAGGGGCGGTCATCATCCGGCACGCGCTGAAGAACGCATTTCTGCCGATCCTGACCATATCGGGATGGCAGGTGGGGCGCCTGATTGCCGGCACCGTGGTTATCGAGACCATTTTCCTGGTGCCCGGTATGGGCCGGTTGCTGGTGGACAGCATCCTGCACCGGGACTACACGATGATCCAGAGCATCGTGATGGTGATCGCGTTCATGGTGCTGGCGCTGAACCTGGTCGTTGACCTGCTGTATGCCTGGCTGGATCCGCGCATACGATATGAGTAGTGGAACTCGTCCCCGGCAATCAGACTCCGCAACGGCATAAGGAATAGGGACATGGCGCAGCAGACAACCGGTGTACTCGCCCCCACGGAACCTACCGGCGTGGGGATGCGGCCCAAGCGCACGTTCTGGGAAAACATCGTCAACTTCGCGCAGCAAAAGCCGCTGGGTGCGTTCGGAGCGGTGGTCGTGATCCTGCTGGTGTTCTTGGCTATATTTGCTCCGATAGTGGCCACAGACGACCCCCGGGAAACCAATGCCGCCTACCGGTTCAACCCGCCCAACGCCGACACCTGGCTTGGGGGCGACCAGATCGGGCGCGACGTGTACAGCCGGCTGGTCTACGGCACGCGGATTTCGCTGGTCGTGGGCCTGCTCAGTGTGTTTTTCGGGGTGACCATTGGGGCGTTCATCGGGATCGTGAGTGGCTACTTTGGCGGTATCACCGACCTGGTGATCCAACGGATCATGGATGCGATGATGTCGTTCCCGGCGCTTATCCTGGCGTTGGCGATCATGGCGATCCTGGGGGCGTCGGTGACCAACGTGGTCATCGCGCTCAGCGCGGTGTTCATCCCCGGGGCGGCACGGACAATCCGGTCGCAGGCGCTGAGCATCAAAGAGGTTGATTACGTGCTGGCAGCGCGAGCGGTCGGGGCCGGCGACTGGCGGATCATTCTGCGACACATGGCGCCCAACTGCGCGGCAACATTCATCGTGCTGGCCAGCATATCGCTGGGCTGGGCGATCGTGGTGGAAGCGTCGCTGAGCTTCTTGGGGGTTGGGATCCCGCCGGACGTACCGTCGTGGGGCGGGATGCTCAACGGCGTCGCGCAGAACTCGCTGGACGTGGCGCCTTGGCTGGGCGTGTTCCCAGGATTGGCGATAGCGATCACGGTGTTTGCCGTCAACCTGCTGGGCGACGCGCTGCGGGACGTGCTGGACCCGAGGATGCGGGGAGCGAACTGACGGCGCTTCCGCTTCCGTCCCGCTAGCAATCAGGGGAGGGATCAGGTCCCTCCCCTGTTGCGTTGGCAGCTTTCGCCGATGCGTCGCTTGGCGATAGAGGTGTGGGTTCCTGCTTGCGCAGGAACGACGGTAGTTGTTCCGGTGTCCAGCGCAGCCTACGATTCCGGGTAGGTTAGCTTCATCAGGACGTGGCGGCGGTTTTTGGTGTAGGGGCGCACGTGTTCGGGCCAGCGGCCGGCGTCGACGGCTTCAGCCCATTCCGGGCTGATGAGCACCTCGGGGCTTTCGATCTGGTACACCGCGTGGTGCTTGGGCGTGCCGGGGATCTCGATTTCCTGGACCTGTCCGCCCATGGCCATGAGAAGGCGTTGAGTTTCGTAGCGGGTTACGCCGACGACGCCCGGCGTCTGGTTGAGCAGGGGGCAGTGCTCGGTGTTGTACACCTCGTTGAAAAGGGCTTCGCGGTCGGCGTCGATGTCCATGCTGGCGATGAACAGGTACTTCGAATGCAGGTCGGCCATGGTGGTACCTCCGACTGGATTCCGGCTTGCGCCGGACTGACGGTTTCAAGAAATCAGTGGGATTGGTGCAGCATCTGGGCGGCGATGGCCCAGTCCGAGCGCGCGGCGACCATGTTGCCCAGATTGGAGTGAGCCTTGCCGCGGGCCACATAGGCCTCCGTGTAGCGATCGTTCAATGCGATTGCCGCATTGAATTCGTCGATAGCGGCCCGGTTGTCTCCGGCGTCGCGCAGGGCCAGGCCGCGCCAGTAGTGAGCCATTGGATCGTCCGGCTGGTGTTGCAGCGCCCGGTTCAAGTCTGCTGCGGCTTCGACTAGGAAGCCCAACTTGTAGCGAGCGATACCCCGGGTTCGCCACGCTCGGGGCAGCGCGTCATTGAGTTCCAGAGCCCGGGAGGCATCGGACACGGCGGCTGACCAGTCGGAACGGTCCAAGTGGATTGCGCTTCGGTCGAGCCAGGCGTCGGCCATGTTCGGGTCCAGGGCGATGGCGGCGTCCAACTCCGCCATCGCGGCTTCGGCCCGCCCCAGCATCGACAGGGATCGACCACGGAGCCAACGGACCGCAGAATCGTCCGGGGTCGCGAGGAAAGCGAGGTCGAGATCGGCCAGAGCGGCGCGCATATCGCCGTTAGCGAGGTGCGTTTCGGCGGTCCGCACGTGCTCCGTCACGGACGAGGAGCGGTTCCGGTCGGCGCGTTGCATCGGCTTGGCGTCAAAATAAGGCACGGGGCGACCGGTTTAGGCCGCCCCCGGATGGGTGTGACAATGGATCAGAAGGCGCGGCGGTGAGAGTAGTTGATCTCCGCGTTGGTGATGAACTCGAGGAGAACCGCGTTGCCGTTCTCGTTCTGCTGACGGGCGCGCTGGAACGCCGGGATGATCTCGTTGGGGTTGGTGACGCGCTCAGCGTAGCCGCCCATGGCGCGGCCCATGTCCGCGTAGTTGCCGCCAAGGTCGCGGGTGCTGTAGAGCTCGTGGGAGCGCTGCATGGCGTTGGTTTCCACGGCCATGGTGGAGTTGTTCAGGACGACGGTGGTGATGGGGACGTTGCTGCGGACGGCGGTCTCGAAGTCGAGACCGACCATGCCAAAGGCGGCGTCTCCCATAAAGTTGACGCACATCTTGTCCGGGTCGGCCAGCTTGGCGCCGATCACCAGGCCCAGGCCGGTGCCGAGGCCGTGGGACTTCCCCCAGCCCAGGTAGGTGCGCGGGCCGCCGGACCGGTAGAACGGCGTGATCTGGTCGCGCGGGCTGCCGGAGTCGTGGGTGATGATGGCCTCGCTGGACGGAACGGCCTTCTGGAAGTCGGTGATGACGCGATAAGGGTTGACCAGCGGGCCGGCGTCGGTGGTCTTGTGCTCCCACTCGGCCAGCCAGGCGTTGCGGACGGTCTCGATTTCGCCGGTGATCTCGGCGTTGTTGCGGCGGCTGTCGCCGACGATCTCGCGGCAGGCCTCGATCATTTGGCGCAGGGCCAGCTTGGAGTCGCCAATGAGCGGGAACTGGATGTCGTAGTCCTTGTTGATGTCCCTTGGGTCGTTGGTGTTCTGGATCAGCGTCTTGCCGGCGGGCAGGTTCATAGACATGCCATGCTTGGTGAAGCTGGAACCGACGCCGAAGATGACGTCGGAGCGGCGCACGAAGTGGTACACCGTGCCGGACATCACGCCGGACCCGCTGCCCAGGGCCAGGGGATGCAACTCGGGGAAGCCGCTCTTGCCCAGGAGGGTGGTCATCACGGGAACGGACAAGAGTTCGGCGAGTTCGACCAGTTCGTCGGTGGCCTCGGCGTACATCACGCCCTGGCCGGCGTGGATTACCGGGTACGTGGCGGAGCACAGGGCGCGGGCAGCAGCCTCAACGTCGTCGGGGTCGGCCTGGGAAGCGGAACGGCGGACGTTACCGCCCCAGTAGAATGCTTCCTCGGAGACTTCTTCCAAGGCCACGTCGGCCGGGATTTCGACCATGGACGGGCCGGGGCGTCCGGTGTACAGGGCGTTGACGGCGCGACGCATCACCTGGCTGGTGCTGCCGGAAAGGTTGAGCCTTTCGAGGTGCTTGGTGACGCTGGCGAAGCTCTCGATGGAGTCGAACATGGGGAACACGCCCTGCCGCTCGCGGGGATGGCCCAGCGGTAACAGGAGGATGGGAACCGAGTCGGAGAAGGACGTGGCGACGCCGGAATAGGCGTTTTCGGCGCCAGGGCCGTACTGCATAGCGAACACGCCTGGGGGCCGGCCGTTGGTGATCCGGCTGTACCCGTCGGCGATACCGACGCCGACGCGCTCCTGACGGCAGATGATGGGTCGTATGCCGGCGGCGGCGCAGGCCTCGATAACCGGGGTGGTGGGGAAGCAGGACAGGTACTGGACGCCTTCCCGCTTGAGAATTTCGGCGATGGCATCGATAGTTTGCACGGTGTTACCTCAGCATGGATTGTGTGATGGCGATGCGGGACTACGCGGCGCGCTGTCCGCATCGAGGATTATTCGGCATCCGATTCGGGACCGACCATGCCGGACCAAAAACCGGACACCGGGAAAGAGACATCGGGGAACGCCAGCGGGCTCACGGAGTCGCCGGCTCGGAATTGGCGGACCGTTTGGTACTGTTCGCCCACCGGATCGGTGTGGACGTAGACCCCGTACTCTCTGAGGTTGACGATCCAAACTTCGGGGATGCCAGCGGTGGCATAGGCGGCCAATTTTCCGCCCTGGTCGTAGTTCAGCGAACTGTAGGAAACCTCGATGATGAACAGGATGTCGGTTGGCGTGGCCGGGGACAAATGGTAATTCGGTCGATGGCGGAGGATAGCGAAATCGGGTTGCGGTTCGCTGAGCTGGTTGATGCGGACGGAACCCTGGACCCTTATCCGCGCCCTTCCACGCAGCGTGCCAAACATCAGATCGCTGATGCAATCGGTCGAGTCATTATGCGTAGTCCCGATGGGGGCCATTTCGACGATCTCTCCGTTCAGCAGCTCGATGGGCTCGAATTCGGACAGGATGCCGGCCGTCCCCATGGATTGGTACTGGTCCGCGGTGAATCGATAGCTGCCGCTGAGAACCGCTTCGCGGTCCTGCCGGCCCAGAATGCCCGCAGAAACCATGGCGCGGAATTCGGCGGAACAGAAAGTGCGGAGATCGTATGTACGGTTGGTTGTAGTGACCATGTTGGCTAGTCTGCGAAGATTGCTCAATCCAAGGGGAATTGTAGCATTCGGCAAATACTCGCCCCGGACTAGTGCGAGTATAACATCCGGTGGAATCGCATTCGGCAGGAGGCCAGTGGACAACCCCGGATGACCGTGACGTTGCCATTCCGTTTGTGCGGCGTTGGCAATGGGGCTAGAATGATTGCCGAACTCGCAGGGGGTCTTATTTTGAGTAACGGAGCGCTGGCCGGTGTCAAGGTGATTGATCTGACGCACCATATCGCTGGCCCTTACGCCACCAAGTTGTTGGCCGACTTTGGGGCCGACGTTTTGAAAATCGAGCGGCCCGGAGGGGACCCGGCGCGGCGTCTCCCGCCGTTCTACCACGACGAGCCGGGCAGCGAGAAAAGCCTGCCGTTTCTCTACCTGAACACCAACAAGCGCAGCGTCACGATCAACCTTAAATCGGAGACCGGGCGCGGCATCCTGATGGACCTGCTGGCCGACGCGGATGCGGTAGTGGAAAACTTCGCGCCGCGCGTGATGCCGTCGCTGGGCCTGGACGCTGACACGTTGCGAAAACGCAACCCTAAGCTGGTGGTAGCGTCGGTTTCAAACTTCGGGCAGAGCGGGCCGTGGCGTGATTTTCGAGCCACGGAGATCGTCGAATATGCGCTGGGCGGGCTGATGTACATCTTCGGGGCGTACGACCGGGAGCCGCTGAAGCACGCGCTGAACCAGGCCCAGTTCAAGGCCGGCACCAACCTGGCGTCCGGAACATTGATGGCGCTTTATCACCAGCGGTTGACGGGTCAGGGTCAGCGGGTCGACGTGTCGATACAGGAGAGCATTGCGTCGGCGCTGCGGGACGTGACCAACAACTACACCTACACGGGGGCCGTGCGGCGTCGGCAGCCCAACCACACGGGCGACCTGACCCGGCTGCGCGCCGTGTCCGACGGGTACGTGCTGCCTAACCCCGGTATGGGGGCGACGCTGGACTGGAAGGTGTTGGTGGATTTCCTGGAGGCGCCCGAACTGGACGACGAGCGGTTCGATAACGCTTCGGCGCGGCTGGAAAATGCGGAGGCGCTGGGCGACATCCTGGACCAGATCTTCGCCACCAAGCACAAGCAGGAAATCTTCTACGCGGCCCACCAGAAGCGGTTCATCTACGGCGTGATCGATTCTCCGGAGGAGACGATCGACAACCCGCAGATCCAGGCGCGGGGTTACTACGTGCCGGTGGAACACCCTGGGCTAGGCGAGATCACGTTTCCCGGGGCTCCGTTCCTGATGTCGGGCTCACCGTGGGCGGTGAGGGAGGCGGCGCCCAAACTGGGGGAGCATAACGGCGAGGTGCTGGGCGACATGGGGTACGGCCCACAAGACCTGGCCTGGCTACGGGCTTCGGAGGTGATCTGACATGGCCGGTCCGTTGGAAGGGGTCCGCATCGTGGAGATGGGCCAGCTCATCGCCATACCGTCCGCGATGAAGTGGATGGCCGACATGGGAGCGCAGGTGATCCGGCTGGAGTCGGTGCAGCGGCTGGAGAGCTACCGCACCGACTCGCTGTACCACAACGACGTGGACGGCGAGTTCTGGAACCGGGGAGCGAACTTCTACGAGCAGAACCGGAACAAGCTAGGGCTGACGCTGGATCTGAGCCGGGACGAGGGCAGGGAAGTACTTCGGGACCTGATCGCCGTCACCGACGTGTTCGCGGAAAACTTCACGCCCCGGGTGATCCGAAACTTTGGCCTGGAGTACGACGACCTGCGCAAGATCCGGGCCGACATAATCATGGTGTCCTCCACCGGGTACGGGTTCGAAGGACCGTGGGCCAACTTCGGGGCCACCGGGCCGGCCACGGAAGGCGCAGCGGGACTGGCGTACATCACCGGGTATCGCGGCGGCGGGCCGGTGATGTCGGAAATACCGTTCACGGACTACACGGCCGGCGAGCACACGGTCGCCGCAGTGATGCTGGCGCTGATGCACCGGCTTAACACGGGGCAGGGGCAATTCATCGACGTGTCCCAGACGCAGACGTGCAGTGCGACCATTCCGGAGGCGTTGCTAGACTGGACGGTGAACGGACGAATCCCGGCGCGGATCGGGAACGAGGACCCGGCCATGTCGCCCCACGGCTGCTACCCGTGCGCTGGGGACGACCGTTGGATCGCCATTGCCATCGACAACGACGAGGCCTGGCTGGCGTTGTGCCGCGTGATGGGTCGGGCCGATTGGGCGGCGGACCAACGTTATGCCGACGTGCTGAGCAGGATTCGGCATCGAGCGGAATTGGACAAGATGCTGGGTTTCGAGACGCGCAGCCACGACAACCACGAACTGATGACGCGCTTGCAGGCGGAGGGTGTCGCCGCCGGCGCAGTGGTGGACAGTGAAGACCTGCTGTTCAACGAGCACCTGAAAGAGCGGCGGTTCTACGAGGTAGTGGAGCATCATTCGGACACCGGGATGCCCTCACTTCCGTACGCCGGCCGGCCCTGGAAACTTTCCGACACGCCGGCGGTTCCTCCTCAGCCCGCCCCGATCATGGGCCAGCACAACCGGGACATCCTGGCCGGCCTGCTGGGCAGAACCGACGACGACATTGCGGCGTTGGAAGAGGCCCAGATTATCGGCTACTCACCGCTGTCGCCTCGAGGGGTGCGCCGTCCTTCGCTTGACGAGCAGGTGCGCCAGGGGCGGATGCAGCGGTACGAGACGGATTACGCTGAACGGGTGCGGGAGTGGTTTGGGATTGGAAATTAACCTCACGCGGCTCAACATGCTTCTCGGTTAGGCAATGGCAGCAAACGGCTATAATGTGAAAACAGACCGACAACGCGTTGGTTTCGCCCAGGACAGGAGGGGTACCATGACCGATAAAGACGCTATGCGCTGGTGTAGGGGAGTGTTTTATCTGGCTATGTGCGCTTTCACCATTGGCATGATGGCGCTAACGTTGCCCTACCTGTGGGGAGATGGATTGTTTACTACCGAATCCGTCGGGTACAAGATATTCGGCTGGCTGCTGGCCAGCGGAGTGGTAGTCGGTGGTGCGAGCGCGCTTTTTTTGCTGACTTCTGACCGGAATTAGATTCGGCATCCGATGCATAGGTCTTCTGCGTGGACTTGATCAAGCGGTCCACCGCCTTTTTGTGGCGAAACCGGGTAAATCTGTTGTTAGGGATGCTGCTTGGCGCTGTACTCGGGTTGGCATCAGTAGCGGTCGGTTTCGCCATCGAAATCATCGATCCGCCCGAAAATGCACCGGCCTGGTGGGCGCCGTTTTTCAAAAACGTCGGCTATAGCGTTTCGGCTGGAGGACTGATTTTGGCGTTAGTGGAATTGTCCAGGTTGCTGTGGAGCTCCGTCCGAAAGGGCAGTGATTAAATTTGTCCTTGAATGGACTGAAGATTCTCCACAGTTCTGGTGTTGATTTGTTGCCCGGTCCCCGCTGATTCTTACGCTCCCCGTTGCCGGCTATGACGTCTGGTCAGCCCTGGCGGGCTTCAAACGCTGCTATGGCGTCCTCGTGCTGGAGGGTAAGACCGATATCGTCCAGGCCGTTGAGCAGGCAGTAGCGGCGGAAGTCGTCGACCTCGAAATCGACGACGATCTCCTCGTCGCCATCTCGGACCTGCTTCGCCTCCAGGTCGACGGTGATCTCGAAGCCGGGGCTGTCCTTGGCCTTGTCCATGATGCGGCGGACGTCGGTTTCCGGCAGGATGAGGGGGAGCAGGCCGTTCTTGAAGCAGTTGTTGAAGAAGATGTCGGCGAAGCTGGGCGCGATGATGCACCGGATGCCAAAATCCTCCAACGCCCACGGAGCGTGTTCGCGAGAGGAGCCGCAGCCGAAATTCGGACCCGAGACCAGGATCTTGGAACTGCGATAGGGGCCCTGGTTGAGGATGAAATCCGGGTTTTCGGAGCCGTCCTCGTTGTACCGGTAGCGGTCGAAAAGGTTCGGGCCGAAGCCGGTGCGCTCGATACTCTTGAGGTACACGGCGGGGATTATCATGTCGGTATCGACGTTGACGGCGTCCAGGGGAGCGACGACGCCTTCCAGTTGCACAAAGGGTTCCATAATTGCTTCCTCGCGTTTCGAGCGCAACGAGATAGCCGCGCTGCGCTCGCAATGACCGGGTAGTTTAGAAGTCGCGCACGTCGACGAAGTGGCCGGCGATGGCGGCGGCGGCGGCCATCTCGGGGCTCACCAGGTGGGTGCGACCGCCCTTGCCCTGGCGTCCTTCAAAGTTGCGGTTGGAGGTGGAGGCGCAGCGCTGGCCGGGATCCAGGATGTCGGGGTTCATGCCCAGGCACATGGAGCAACCGGCCACGCGCCAGTCGAATCCCGCGTCCTTGAACACCTGGTCCAGACCCTCGGCTTCGGCCTGCGCCTTGACCCGGGCGGAACCCGGGACGACCATGGCGTAGACGTCAGAGTTGACCTGACGGCCGCGAATAACGTTGGCGGCGGCGCGCAGGTCGTCGATGCGGGCGTTGGTGCAGGCGCCGAGGAAGATGCGATCGATCTTGATGTCCTCGATGCGCTGGTTGGGTTCCAGGCCCATGTACTCCAGGGCGCGTTCGGCGGCCTCGCGCTCGGCAGTGGTCTCGAAAGAGTTCGGGTCAGGCACCTGGCCGGTGATCGGGACGACCATGTCAGGCTTGGTGCCCCAGGTCACAAAGGGGGCCAGGTCGCTGGCATTGATGACGACCGTGTGGTCGTATGATGCGCCGGAGTCGGTTGGGAGTTGCCGCCACTGTTCGATCAGCGCTTCCAGCTCGTCGCCCTTGGGGGCGTAGGGGCGGGTGCGCACGTAGTCGAAAGTGGTGTCGTCGGGCGCGATCATGCCGGCGCGAGCGCCGCCCTCGATGCTCATGTTGCACACGGTCATGCGGCCGTCCATGGACAGGCCGCGGATGGCCTCCCCGGTGTACTCGATGACGTGGCCGGTGCCGCCGTTGACGCCGATGTAGCCGATTATGCCAAGGATCACGTCCTTGGCGGAGACGCCGTTGGGCAACTGCCCATCAACGCGAACTTCCATGGTGCGGGGCTTGAACTGGCGCAGGGTCTGGGTGGCGAGGACGTGCTCGACCTCGGAGGTGCCGATGCCCACCGCGAAGCAACCCAGGGCGCCATGGGTCGAGGTGTGGCTGTCGCCGCAGACGACGGTCTTGCCGGGGAGCGTGTAGCCGAGGTCGGGGCCAATGACGTGGACGATGCCCTGGTTCTCGCTGAAGCGGTCGTAATACAAGGGCAGGCCGAATTCGGCGGCATTGCGATCCAGCGCGTCCAGCTGGGCCTTGGAGATCTGGTCTTCGATGGGACGGGTGAGTTCCCAGGTGGGGGTATTGTGGTCTGCCGTGGCGACGGTCAGGTCGGGTCGACGGACCGTGCGGCCGGCCATGCGCAGGCCGTCGAAGGCCTGGGGCGAGGTGACCTCGTGCACCAGGTGCAGGTCGATGTAGATGAGCGAGGGTTGGCCCGGTTCCTCGTGAACCACGTGGGCATCCCAGATTTTTTCGAACATAGTGCGGGCGGCCAATTCAGTTCCTCCTCGGTCCGGGGCAAATACGGCGAACCCCGGCGGCGATGACAATACGCCCGGAATTATAGCACTGTGGCCGGAGCCAGCCCTGTTGCCAACTATAAGCGTAAGTGTTCAGAGGAGCGGGCGCTCCCTTCAATCATGACCGGTTATTGATGAGCCTCCGATATCATCAGTTCCACGATGTCGTGACTGGTTACAGCCCCCAGGAATTTTTCCGAACCGCGTTCCATCACCGGAATAACCGACTGGGAGTTCTCCGTCATGCGTTGCAGCACCTCTTCGACGTGCTCGTCGGGCCAGGCCCAAGGGGTTTCGGCCCGCGTCAGCCGAGATAACGGGGTTTCCGACCAGGTGCCTTTGGGCACGTAACGCAACCTGGACAGCGACACGATTCCCGCCAGAGAGTCGCCGTCAACCACCACGTAGTCATGCTGGTTGGGCGTAGTCCACCGCTCGGTGAAATCGCGCACCGACACGGCCAGAGCCGGATGGCGACGAGTGCGGTCCAGGATATCGTCCACGGTTACGTCGTCCAGCGCGAATCGGATAATGCCACGGGGAATGTCAGCCGGGCGCGTAGTGAGGTCCAGGTCGCGGCTGGCCCGGCGTACCGTAAGGCTGATGATGGGCGGCATGAACAGGATGTAGCAGAACATTACCAGCACCAGGAACGAGAACACGCTTTCGTTGATAATTTGCGTTTCCCGGAGCACCAGCAGCAGCGCTATTTCGGCGACTCCCTTCCCCATCAGGCCGGCGGCGACGGCGTAGGGCACAGTCAGCCGGGACAGGTAGGCGCCGATCAGGGCTCCCGTGAAGTTGCCGAGCAAGGGAATGAAGGCCAGAGCGGCCATGCTCCACGGTGACAGACTGACAAACGAGAAGCTGAAGTGCAGCCCGGCCGAGGCGAAGAAAAGGGGCACGAACAGCGCTTCGGCGATGCCGCGCAGCCCGGGTATGATTTCCCGCCGCACCTGGTAAGGCAGCCCGGACAAGGCCGCGCCGAAGAGCAAAGCGCCCAGCGAGCCGTGGAGCCCCATCAGTTCCGCGCCGTCCACCATGAGGAACAGGACGCCCAGCAGCAATCCCAAAGAGAGCTGCGGCACCTGTATCAGCCTTTGCAGCCGGGAGACCACTGGAGGCAGTACCCGGGACGACAGAATCCAGCACACCACGGCGAAGCCGGCAATCTTGCCCAGCAGGATCAGTATCCCGGCCACCGACAGCTCATGGGCGTGTTCTCCGATGCTGAAACCGATCAGCAACAGCGTAATCAGCTCGGTGATGACCACCACCGTGAAAATTTGCAGGCCAATGGGCTCTCCCAACCGTCCGTCGTCGGCCAGCACCTTGGCGACGATGCCCAGGCTGGTCATGGACAGTACTCCGGCCAGCGCCAGCGCTTCCGTGAAAGTTAATCCGAGTCCGAAATCGTAAATGAGGTCGGTGGTAACCAGTACGGCGATGCCCAGCGAGAAGAGCACCGACAGCACGGCGGCCAGGAAATAGTGGCCGCGGAGGGTTGCCACGAAACTGGAAATATCAATCTCGTCCAGGCCAATCAGGAAGAAGAATATGAAGACGCCCACGGTCAGGAAAAGTTCAATATGCCCGGTGGTCTGGATAGACCAGAGGCCGAATGAATCCAGCGCAGGCCCCAGCAAGATGCCCACGGCCGCATAGGCGACGATGGCGTTCAGGCGCAAGCGCCGGAAGACGCCCTCGGCCAGTTTGGCGGTGATTACCAGCAATCCCAGCGACAACAGCGATTCGCGGATCTCGCTGGACTCGCCGGCGAAGCTGAGCAGCTCGGCCAGCCACGGTAGCGACAGTCCTTCAACCAGCATCCTGTGTTTCTCCGACCGTGTTACGGTGCCCCATTATTTCCTAACCGCTCCCTCCGCACAAGCGGCTCCGAACCGTATGATAAACTTGGCGCGTCCCCCCTTTTGAACGCAAAATACGGAGGAATTTCGATGCCGTCCGCCGAAGCTGTGGTACTTCCCGACAACGTCCGACCAATCCATTATGACCTGACCCTGACGCCGAAATTCGACGACTTCACCTTTGACGGAGAGGTTGACGTTACCGTGAGCATGGAACCGGGCACCGCCGAAATCATGCTCAACTGCTCGGAGATTGAGATACATTCGGCGACCGTCAGTTGGACGGATACGAACGGCGAACAGGAACAGGCGGCCACTGGCATCGCCTACGATGCGGACGCCGAAACCGCGACCATCAGCATCCCGGGCACTCCGGCGGACGGGCTGGTGGGCAACCAGCACCTGCGGATGACGTTTACCGGCGAGCTCAACGACAAGCTGCGGGGTTTCTACCGTAGCCAATACGTGAACCCCGAAGGCGAGACGGCCTACCTGGCGACCACCCAGTTCGAGGCGACGGACGCGAGGCGGGCGCTGCCCTGCTGGGATGAGCCGGCGGCCAAGGCCACATTCCAGGTCACGCTGAACGTGCCGGAGGAGATGGAGGCTGTTTCCAACACGCCGATCATTGAGGAGACCCGCGACGGAAACGGCCTGAAGACCCTGCTGTTCGACACGACGCCGGTAATGTCAACGTATCTGCTGGCGTTCGTGATCGGCGACCTGACGCACATCGAAAAGGAGGCGGCGGACGGAACCCGTATCGGGGTGTGGATGACGCGGGGCAAGGAGGAACAGGGAGAATTCGCGCTGGACACATCGGTCAAGATGCTGTCGTTCTTCAACGACTACTTCGGCATCCCGTACCCGCTGCCCAAGCTGGACCACCTGGCCATACCGGACTTCGCCGCCGGCGCCATGGAAAACTGGGGCTGCATCACCTACCGGGAGACCGCTCTGCTGGTGGATCCGCAGAACTCATCCGCGGGCACCCGGCAGCGGGTGGCCGAGGTGGTGGCCCACGAGATGGCGCACATGTGGTTCGGCGACCTGGTGACCATGGAGTGGTGGGACGACCTGTGGCTCAACGAAAGCTTCGCCACGTGGGTGGGCACCAAGGCGGTGGACTGGCTGTTCCCGGAATGGTCGATGTGGACGCAGTTCGTCAACATGGACACCAACCGGGCGTTCAACCTGGACGGCCTGAAGAACTCGCACCCAATCGAGCAGGAAGTAGCCAATCCGGCGGAGGTGAGTCAGCTGTTCGACGCCATCAGTTACAGCAAGGGTGGGTCGGTGCTGCGGATGCTGGAGCATTTCCTGACGCCGAGCGTGTTCCGGATCGGGCTGAACGTTTACCTGACCCGACACTCCTACGAGAACGCCCGCACCACGGACCTGTGGACGGCGCTGGAGGAAACCTCGGGACAGCCGGTGAATTCGATCATGAGCAGCTGGACCGGTCAGACCGGCTACCCGGTGCTGGACGTGGCGGCGACAAACACCGGAAACGGGTTGTCGCTGGAGGTTCGGCAAGAGCGGTTCGTGTTCGATTCGGTGCTGGGTGAGGACACGGGAGACGATGAGGAACAGGTTTGGCCAGTGCCCTTGACGGTCGCCGCCGATGGGGCTCCGGTGACCGCGCATCTTGTCAGCGGAGCCACGGGTACGGTGGATATTGCGGCGCCGGCACAGCCGGACTGGTTCAAGGTAAACCCCGATCAGACCGGCTTTTACCGGGTCAACTACACCGACACGGACCGGGAAAGGCTCGCCTCGCTGGTGGCCGACAGGACGCTGCCGGCGACGGACCGTCTGGGTATCCAGAACGACGCGTTTGCGTTGTCCCGGGCCGGCCTGCTGCCGGTGACGCGGTTCCTGGCTTTGGCGGAGTCGTACCAGGACGAGACTGACGCGTCCGTATGGAGTGATCTGGCCACGAATCTGCGGGAGATCGAGGGCCTGATCTCCGACGAGCCGTACCTGGGCGCTTATCACGCCTTCGGGCGGCGATTGTTCGGGCCGGCGGCGCAACGTTCAGGCTGGGAGGCACGTCCCGGCGAAGGACATCTGGACTCCCTGACGCGGTCAACGGTGCTGAGCCAGGCCGGGGTGTACGGAGACCCGGACATTATCGCCCAGGCCCAGGAACTTTTCGCGGCCTACCAAGACGATCCATCCAACGTGAGGCCCGATTTGCGCGGGGTGGTCTTCAGCCTGGTGGCGCAGTCGGGCGACCGGGCGGTCTACGACCGGATGTGGGAACTGGAGCGGGCCGCCGAATTGCACGAAGAAAAGATCCGGTTCCTGATCTCCATGGCGCGGTTCCAGCAGGAGGACCTATTGCGCGAGACGCTGGATCGGTCGCTCACCGACGACGTGAGGTTGCAGGACACGATCTTCGTGGTGACCGCCGTGGCGGCCAACAACCGAGGCCGCTCGCTGGCCTGGGATTTTCTGAAAGAGCAGTGGGATGAGTTTGATCGTCGGTACGGAGGCGGCGGTTTTGGCCTCATGCGCCTGGTATCCATCACCAACCATTTCACGACCAACGAGCAGCGGGACGAGGTGGAGGCGTTCTTCGACGCCCATCCCACGCCGGCTGCCGAGCGCACGATTCGCCAGGCGCTGGAGC
Source organism: Dehalococcoidia bacterium (assembly GCA_965220505.1). GTDB lineage: Bacteria > Chloroflexota > Dehalococcoidia > Lucifugimonadales > UBA3495 > Bin87. The sequence goes on from CBDCQE010000001.1 coordinate 527,440, forward strand.
GCATCGCGCTGAACGTGGCCTGGCTGGACCGGAACCGGGACGAGTTGGGGCTGTATTTTGGTTAGGGAGCGCCTTACGACCATCGTATGCGCCTGTTATAGCGACAGGCGCAGTATCAAAATCAAGCGTTCCTCGGGTGATGGATATGGGCTCAAAACTCGTTGCCTGTATAGACAGCGGCGACTGGCCAGATGACCTGGTGGTCCGCAAAATCTACCGCGTGCTCCCTGACGAGCGCGCGGTAAAGCTCGGCTGGCTTCGCGTTATTGACGAGTCGGAAGAAGATTATCTCTACCCGTCTGACTATTTCATTCCCATCGAGTTGACGGAAGAAATTGAACAGGCGCTTTACGCAACTGCACCTGTTAGCTAACCGTCAAATATAGCCAATAGGTCGTCGGCCAAGCTCTCGATGCGTTCGCGTTGGGGAATGCAGGCGAGCCAGCGCTCCGGGATGCTCGAGGCACCGTAGCGGGCGCCGAGTACAGCCCCAGCGACCGCGGCGTTGGTATCCGTGTCTCCGCCGGCGGCTACCGAAGCCACCAGGGCGTCCTCGAATCCAAATGGCGTGAACGCGGCCCAGAGCCCGAATTGCAGGGCCAACAAGGTGTGGCCGATGAGCCGATGGTCGCGCTTGAGCCATTCAATGTCGGGAGGAGGTTGTGCTCCTTGCTCCAATGCGTGCAGGGTATCTGAGGGGATGCCATCGTAGTTGGCCTGGGCGGAGAGGTCGGGGCAACCGTCGGCGCGAGCGGCTGCGATCAAGCCGGGAAGGTCCGGTTGCGATCCATTGAGCAGGGCGGCGATGGTAGCGTTGACGAGGATGCAGGACCACTGGCAGGTCTCGGCGTAGTGGGTTACCGCACAGGTGACGGCGGAATCGGCGACGAGCAGAGCCGGGTCGTTGCGGCGGGCGATGGCCGCCGGGGCGCAGCGCATGACGCCACCGTTGGGGGCGATGCGATTTCTCCGCTCGTAGACGATCCGAGCCGGTTCGGGCAGAGGCTTGCCGGTGGATAGCTCGTATATGACATCGCCGGTGGTGATGCCGATGCCGCGGCCGTTCTCGCGGGCCCAGCGCACCAGGTGGTCGGCGAAATCCTGGGCATAATCGCCGCCGCCCAGCAGGGCCTCGCCGAGGTCGACTGCCTGGGCCAGGTCGTCGTCCATTGGCCGTTGAGCTTGGCGGGGGTCGATCTCGGTGAGGCCGTCGGGGTATGACGCGGCGATCCAGTCGTGCCGGTCGCCCTCCACCGGCAAGCCCAACAGGTTGCCGACGGCAAGGCCGAGGAGAACACCGCGTGCGCGGTCGGACAGGGCCGTGTCCGATGGGTCGCCGGCGGCGCTTCGTGCGATGAAACGGGCGACATCCGGGGCCTGCAATACAATCCCTGGATCGGTCATGAGGGCGCTCCTGTGGGCTGATTTGCGAGCACGGGAAGAGGTGATTCGGGGTCGCCCCGGTTTGACACCCCTGCCCAATACGGGTAGCCTTGATTGTGATTTACGGAACAAATGGCATTGGAATTATGGATTCTTCAGAACGCATCAACGAGCTGAAATCGTTGCTTGGCCGGCGCATCCTGGTTACGGACGGCGCTATGGGAACACAGATCCAGGCGAGGGGTCTGGGACCTGGGGATTTCGGGGGAGCGGAGTACGAAGGCTGTAACGAGTACCTGAACATAACGCGCCCGGACGTGATCCAAGACATCCACCTGGAATACCTGGATGCTGGCGCGGACATCATACAGACCAACACGTTCGGCGCAACCGCGCTGGTGCTGGGCGAGTATGACTTGGCGCACGAGGCGCGACGGATCAATCGCGAGGGCGCAGCCATCGCCAGGCGGGCGGCAGACGCGGCCACGGAGGACGATCCCGACAAGCCGCGTTTCGTTTACGGCGCTATGGGCCCGACGACACGGACGATATCGGTTACCGGAGGCCTGACCTTCGACGAATTGGCTGCCGATTATCACCAACAGGCTGCCGGGCTCATTGAGGGCGGCGCCGACGTGCTGGTGCTGGAAACCGGCCAGGACACCATCAACATCAAGGCGGGGCTGGAAGGAATCGACCGCGCCCGGGCGGAACTGAATGCGGACGTTCCCATGGCGGTGCAGGGTACCGTTGAACCCATGGGCACGCTGCTGGCCGGCCAGGACGCCGAGGCGCTCTACACCTCGCTGGCGCACCGAGACCTGCTCTGGGTCGGATTCAACTGTGCCACCGGGCCGGAGTTCATGACGGACCACATCCGGACGCTGCACGAGCTGTCGCGGTTCGGGATTGCCTGTGTGCCGAACGCGGGCCTGCCGGACGAAGACGGAAACTACAACGAAACGCCGGAAATGCTGGCCGCCACGCTGGAGCGGTTCGCGTCCAACGGCTGGCTGAACGTGACCGGTGGGTGTTGCGGCACCGGGCCGGAGCACGTCCGTCGTCTGGTCGAGGCGATGTCCGGCATGAACCCGAGGGACACGAAGCCGGCGCTGGAGACGCGGGTGTCGGGCATCGAGGCCGTCGTGGTCAACGAGGACACGCGTCCAACCGTGGTTGGTGAGCGCACCAACGTGCTGGGCAGCCGCCGTTTCAAGCGGCTGATAGCGGGCGAGCGGTTCGAAGAAGCGGCCGAGATTGGGCGACGCCAGGTTCGCAACGGCGCGCACGTGCTGGACGTGTGCCTGCAGGACCCGGACCGGGACGAGACCGCGGACGTGATCAAGTTCCTGGATCAGCTGAACCGGCGGGTCAAGGCGCCGATCATGATCGACTCGACGGACGCGGCGGTGATCGAGGAGTCGCTGAAACGGCTGCAGGGCAAGTCCATCATCAACTCCATCAACCTTGAGGACGGAGAGGAGCGTTTCCAGCGGGTGGTTCCGTTGGCGCGACGGTATGGCGCGGCGCTGGTCGTGGGTTGCATCGACGATGATCCCAACCAGGCACAGGCGATCACGCGAGAGCGGAAGCTGGAAATCGCGCGCCGCTCGCACCAGCTATTGACCGAAAAGTACGGAGTGCCCGAAGAGGACATCATCTTTGATCCGCTGGTGTTTCCCGCCGGGACCGGAGACGAGAATTACGTTGGTTCGGCCGCCGAGACCATAGAGGGCGTCCGAATAATCAAGGAGGCGCTGCCCAGGACCAAGACGGTGTTGGGTATATCCAACGTTTCCTTTGGGCTGCCGGCCGCTGGGCGAGAGGTTTTCAACTCGGTGTTCCTGTACCACTGCACCCAGGCCGGGCTGGACATGGCCATCGTGAACTCGGAGATGATGCAGCGTTACGCCAGCATTCCCGAGGAAGAGCGGAAACTGTCCGAAGACCTGATCTGGAACCGGGGCGAGGATCCCGTGGCGGCCTTCGCGGCGCACTTCCGGGACCGGGCGCCGCGCGCCACCGCGGAAGAACGGTTGGCGCTGCCGCTGGACGACCGGCTGGCACAGTGCATCATCGAGGGGAGCAAGGAGGGTCTGGCTGAGGACTTGGACCTGGCATTGCAGGAACGGGAACCGTTGGCGATCATCAACGGGCCGCTGATGGCGGGGATGGACGAGGTCGGGCGCCAGTTCAACGCGAACCAGCTGATCGTCGCCGAGGTGTTGCAGAGCGCGGAGGCCATGAAATTCGCGGTGGCCCACCTCGAACCGCACATGGAGCGCACGGACGCCGCGTCGCGCGGTCGCGTCCTGCTGGCGACGGTGAAGGGCGACGTGCATGATATCGGCAAAAACTTGGTGGAGATCATCCTGTCCAACAACGGCTACAACGTGATCAACCTGGGGATCAAGGTGGCCGCGCAGGAGTTGATCGCGGGCTACCGGGAGCATCACCCGGACATCATCGGGTTATCGGGACTGCTGGTGAAGTCGGCCCAGATGATGGTCGAAACGGTCCAGGATTTCCGCTCGGCCGGCATCGCGGCGCCGGTGCTGGTTGGCGGCGCGGCCCTGTCCAACCGGTTCACGCGACTACGGATCGCGCCGGAGTATGACGGGGTGGTGGCGTATTCGCCGGACGCCATGACCGGATTGGCTTTGGCAAACGTGATTCGGGACGACGACGAGCGAGAGCGGCTGATCGCGCGGCTGGAGAGCGAAAGCGCGGAGTTGGAGCGGGAGACGGCAGCGCGGGGATAGGCGATGGCGGAGAATGCCCGGTTGCGGCGAGCTTGGGAGGAATTGCCCAAAACCGAGCATGGGCGTCATTTGCAGAGCCGCCACCCCGACGTTCGCCCGGAGTGGATAATGCGCGTTATCGAATCTCCAAATTCCTTACGAGTGGATAGAATACTCTACAACGCCGGAAGAAGGGTTGCGGGTTTGGAGAGTTCAAGTTGGATGGGTACCAGAGATCGAAACTTGGATTAAGATCGTGTTTGAAGAAGGCATAACAGGCGATGAGTTTGATACAGCATACCGCCTTCGAGACAAGCAGGCAGAACATCAGCTGAGAGGTCGGACCAGGAGAAGCTGAATATGACCGACGCGAAACCTGAGCCGAAATCGAAAGCCGCCCGGCTCGGTGGGCAATGTCTCTGTGGTTGCGGTGAAATCACCACGGCGAGGTCCGACTTCCGCCAGGGCCACGATATGCGCGTTAAGGGAATGCTATCCCGCCTGGAGAGAGGCAAGCCGGAGGAGAAATTCCGTCTCCCGGATATCCTGGTGGCACGGGCGACCATCGACCCCATGTTCAAGGTACATGGCTACGACGCGGAGACCATCCTCAGGCTGGCGGCAGTGGCGCACTCAGAGTTGAAGCCCACGGTTCTGTACTACCCCGACACGCAAACGCTGGTCATCGAGAACGGTGCGCGGCGAGCCGAAGGCGAACAAGTCGCCAAAGGCGTCGTGGCGTTCTATGCGCAGGAACAGGGGGGTGAGCTTGACCACGACGTTACGGCGATAACGATAGAGAACGCGGAAGTAACGCTCAAGCCCTTTGTGGACGCCATACTGGCAAAGCACGGCATGGCGCTCGAACGGCCGGACGCGGAGAAAACGAAAACGGTGTAAGCTGCGCCTATTATGAATACAGCTACCAACATCACGTCTGGCGTGACCCTGCTGGATACCTCACCCCGGCCGCCGGATCTGCGGCTGCACGTCCTCGACGACTACGACCTGGACGAGATTTTCGGGTACATCAACCCGCAGATGCTCTACGTGCGGCACCTGGGGTACCGAGGACGGTTCTGGGAGGCGTTGCGGGCGGATGAACCGAAAGCCGTCGAACTGCACCGGCAGGTCCAGAGCGTCGAGGATGTGATGCTGTCGCGCTCCGACATCAGCGCCCGGGCGGTGTTCAAGTTCTTTCCCTGTCGTTCCGAGGGCCAGTGGCTGATAATTTACGAGTCGGACGGAACCACCGAATTGGAGCGGTTCTACTTCGGCCGGCAGCAGGAGCGTGAGGGTCTTTGCCTGTCCGACTACGCACGACCGGTTGGCGACGGGCCGAACGATTACGTGGCGATGTTTACGACGACCGTCGGGCCGGGAATACGCGACCTGTCCGAGCGGTGGAAGAACGAGGGACGATACTTGGATTCGCACACGCTGCAAGCGCTGGCCATCGAATCGGCGGAGGGCTTCGCAGAGCTGTTGCACAAACGGATCCGCACCATGTGGAACATCGGCGAGCCGTCGGGTTTGAAGATCAGCGGCGAGGACGAGCTGCGCGACCTGTTCCGGGCCAACTACCGGGGCAAGCGCTACTCGTTCGGGTATCCCGCGTGTCCCCGACTGGAAGACCAGGAGAAGCTGTTCGCCCTGCTGGACGTGACGGCGAACATCGGCGTCGAGTTGACGGACGGGTACATGATGGACCCGGAGGGTTCGGTCTCAGCCGTGGTGTTCCACCATCCGCAGGCCAAGTATTTCAACCTGGACGAGGCGGATATCGAAAAACTGGAAGCCGAGATTGCGCAGATGCCGGCGGGCGGATAGGCTGTGGTTTTGCGACCATACCGCCAGCCCGTAGCCCACTCGTACACGGGCTTTATTTTTGCCCAGACTGCGCCGGTGAACTTTGCGTTGCAGCCGACCGGGGCAGCGCTTGGGGCTCCGAAGTGTTTACTGGGCGGTGAAGCCGCCGTCAACTACGAGCTCGGCACCGGTGATGTAGGATGCCTCGTCGCTGGCCAGGAAGAGGACGGCGTAGGCCACTTCTTCGCGGTTGCCGACGCGTTTCATGGGGATGTTAGCCATCATTGCGTTGCGGGTTTCCGAGTTGGCCGAACCGCCGGCCATGGGCGGCATCAGGCCGGGATGGACGGAATTGACGCGGATGCCGGCTTCCGCCCAACGCACCGCCGCGGATTTGGTCATCAGGCGAACCGCGCCCTTGGAAGCGTTGTAGCCCATGTGGATGAAGTCCTGACCAACGATGCCGGAAATGGACGAAATGTTGACGATGCTGCCACCGTCGTTACCTTCCATGACTCCGATAGCATGTTTCATGCCGAGGAACACGCCCTTGGCGTTGATGTTCAGCAGGCGATCCCAGGTAGTAGTGCCCAGGTTGTTCTCCTCATCGTAGCCGGAGATGCCAGCGTTGTTGACCAGGATGTCCAACCTGCCGTGCCGGCTGACAGTGTCGGCAATGACCTGCTGCCAGTTGTCCTCATCGGTGACGTTGAGATGGGCGAACTCGGCGCTGCCGCCGTTGGATACGATGTCGTCGGCCACCCGCTGGCCGGTGTCGTCGGTAACGTCGCAGACGACAACAGTAGCGCCCTCTTCGGCAAACAGGCGGGCCTCAACCTCGCCCATGCCGCGAGCGGCTCCGGTGACAATGGCGATTTTGCCTTCCAGCCTGGGCATTGCAACTCTCCTGCGGGACTCGTCGAACGAACGGTGCGGGCCGGATTATAGCATCGGCTCGGGTAGATCCGACCTACTGGACTTGAGGTATAGATGACGACCATCCAGACCACCGAGCCGACGTTGTCCGTAGAACGGACCGTCCCTTTGCCCGATGTGATCGCCAGCCATGCCGGAGGATACGAGGGAGCCAGTCCCTCCGGGCGTTACACGGCTGTGATTGACGTCGGCTCCGGATCGGCGCGGGCGGTGGTGATGCAGGTCAACCCGGGCGGTGGTGTCGAGATCGTTGCCCAGCAAAGGGTGACCCTCAACCTGATGAGTCACGTCAGGAGCGACGGCTATCTGGACGAAAAAGGAATGGCGAGCACACTGGACGCGCTGGAGGATTTCGCACTGGTGGCGCGGGCGTACGGGATTGAAACCATCCACGCCGTGGCCACCGCCGCGCTGCGCGAGTCGGGCAACGCCGCAACAATCACGGACGCGGCGCGCCAGCGGTTCGGCATACCGCTACGGATAATCGACGGTTCCGATGAGGCCGCCTACTGCTTCGTTGGCGCGATCCACGGTTTGCGGACGAACGATGGACTGCTGGCGGACATCGGCGGCGGCAGCACGGAATTGGTGCGGTTCCGCGACCGGGAGCTGGTGTCCAGCATATCGTTGCCGCTGGGCAGTCTCCGAATCGCCAACCAGTTTGATCTGGGGGATCGTCCGGCCACCGGGTCGATGAAAGCGGCGTACGAGCACGTGCGGACGGTTCTCGGCAACGCTGGGGTTAAGCCACTTCCCGACGACGCGACCCTGGTGGGATCGGGAGGTTCGGTGCGCCTGCTGTCTCGGCTGGACCGGGCGCGCGAGCCCTATCCCATCATCAAGCTGCACGGGTATGAGATACGCGCCTCCGCCCTGGTGGAGCAGGTTGAACAGCTGGCTGCCATGTCCAGGATCGACCGGGCCAGCATTCCGGGGATGAATCCGGAGCGAAGTCACTCCATAATCGGCGGCGGTGTGGTGGCCCACGCGTTGATGCAGCACCTGGGAACAGACCGTTTACTGGTGTCCGGTCAGGGGCTGCGCGAAGGGCTGGCTCGACACCCGGAACCGCCGTCGGCGTGCGAGAGGGTGCCGCTACCCCCGCTTGAAACGGTGAGATCCGAATCACTGGCAGACCTGGTGGGAAGGTTCGCGCATCGCTTCGGGCAGCGCGGCGAGAGGCGAGCCGAGTTGGCTGAGCGCATCGCCAATGCCGTATGGCGCGGGAGCAATCGCCAGATTACGAACTCGCTGTGGTGCGCGGCGCGATTGCTGGACATCGGAAACGCGGTGGATTTTTACAATCGTCTCAACCGGACTGCGAGTATAATAGTCCGAACCGACCTGCCCGGATTCACGCATGCGGAATCGGCGCAGATCGCGGCCATCCTTTTGGCGGCGGAGTTCGATACCCTGCCGCGCAGGTTTCGCCAGAGTCGCCTGCTGTGTGCCGCGGAACTGCGACTGATCCAGCAGGCGGCCGCGATCCTCGTCGCGGCGGACGAATTGGACGGCAGACTGCCTCAGGGAACTGAAGCAAACGCGGTTACAATAAGTCGAGCAAAAGGAACCTGGCGTATCGCGAGTCCCGGTTGGTCGCCCGTGGCCGCTCCCGGTCTGGCGGCAAGATGGAACAAAGCCTTCGACGAAGACGTGCGAATAGAAAGGGGTGCACCATGACCGTATTGCAGAAAGAGCACGCGTACAAGATGGGCGAACGCTACGGGCGCCATCCCGACGACGACCAGTATCCTGGCAAGCTGATCATCGTCGAGGGAATCGACGGATCGGGCAAGAGCACGCAAATCGACCTGCTGGGCAAGTGGCTCAACAGCCAGAACCTGGTCACCGTGTTCACCGAGTGGAATTCGTCGCCCATAGTGCGGCGTACCACCAAGCGGGGCAAAGTCGAAGAGATGCTGACCCCGATGTCGTTCAGCTTGATCCACGCCGCTGACTTCGCGAGCCGGGTGCACGCGCAGATCCTGCCCGCCCTGCGCGCCGGGGCGGTGGTATTGGCGGACCGCTACGTGTTTACGGCTTTCGCTCGGGACGCGGCCCGGGGCGTGAACCGGGAATGGTTGCGGCGGGTTTACTCCTTCGCTGTGCAGCCCTCGCTGGCGCTGTACTTCAAGGTGCCCCTGGATGTGTCCATCCACCGGATCACGGTGGGACGTGAGGAACTGGGTTACTACGAATCCGGCCAGGACATGGGCTTTTCCAGCGATCGGGAGGAGTCATTCCGCATCTTCCAGGGCAGACTTCTTGAGGAATACGACGCCCTGACCGAAGAGTTTGGCCTGATGACCATCGATGCGACCCAGCCCATCGCGGTGCAGCAGCAACAGGTGCGGAGGTACGTGGAGCCGCTGCTGGACGACGTGATGAAAATCAGCGGGCAGAGCGTGCCCGAGGCTTTGGGCCGCGCCGGTCTCACCGGTCGGTACATTACCACTCCCATGCGCCGCCGATTGACCGAACAGGAAGCGCTGGCCGCCGCCAAGTCCGACGGCTAATCCGATGCGGCCAGGCATTTGCCGCCGAAGGTACTGCATCGGAGTGAGTGACAACCGGGAGCGACGACGATGAACGAAGTCAGGTTCTACGGTCATACCCCGCCGGGCGCCGGCGAGGAAGAAACGCCGGGCCGCCTGGTGGTTGTGGAAGGGACTGACGGGGTGGGCAGGTCGACCCAGATTGCCATGCTCCGCGAATGGCTGGAGGCTGAAGGATATGCGGTGCTGGTCACCGGGTTCCGGAGGTCGGAACTGGCCGCCAACGGCATCGACCGGGCCATGCGCGGCAACACGTTGGATCCGCTGACGCTCAACCTCTTTTACGCCACCGATTTCTGGGACCGTATGGAAAAGAACATCGTACCGGCGCTGCGCTCCGGGATGGTGGCGCTGGTCGACCGCTACATCTTCTCCATCATAGCCAGGGCTCGGGTGCGCGGCGTGTCACCCCGCTGGCTCAACGACGTATTCGAATTCGCCGTTGTGCCGGATGTTGTCCTGTACCTGGACGTGGACGTGGAGCACCTGGTGCCACGGGTGCTGTCGGTGCGGCAACTGGACCACTGGGAATCGGGCGAGGACTTCCTGCGCGGCCCCGACCTGTACGAAAACTTCATCCAGTACCAGTCAGCGCTGATCGACGAGTTTCGCGAACTGGCCAAAGAGCACCAGTTCGTCACCGTGGACGGTCGGGGTAGCGTGGGCGACGTATTTCAGGCCTTGCAGACCGAAGTCCGCAAGGCCCTGGAAGGCATGGGAGACTACTGACGAGGGCTTCCAGGCACGGCCAACCCGGTTGAACAGGAGCCGAAAAATGACAGCGCAGAACAAGGCCGAAGTCGCCCGACTGGGCAAGGAAATCTACGAGTCCATTCGCGCAGACATGGAGGCCAACGAGTGGGGTCGTATGGTGGTCATCGACGTGAACACTGGCGATTACGAAGTCGCCGATGACGACGTCAATGCGTTATTGGGGTTGAAGGCGCGCCGACCAGATGCAATTACGTGGGGAGAAAAGGTTGGCTATCGGACGCCTTACTATCTTCACCGTACCCCTCAGCAACTGGCGGGATATCACGATACCAAGCTGAGAGATAATGATTAGTGGTGCGGTGGAGTCTGTTGGTGCTATAGGCTCTCATCCGGTTTGGAAGCCGCGCATTGTGATCCCGATTTCCAATGGTACGGGTGGGGAACGCGACGTAAGATTTACCGTGGATACCGGATTTACCGGTTGGCTGACCCTCCCATATGATGCGATCCTTGATCTTGGCCTGCTTTGGCAAGGAACGAGAGCATACACCTTGGCTGACGGTAGCGATGCTGAAACGGATCTTTATCTGGCCTTTTTTGCATCGACTCCCATCGTAGTCCATCAGATAGATGATGAATCCCTGCTCGGTGCAGCCATGATGAACGAGTGCCGCCTTACCGTGGATTTCTGGGAAGGCGGCCAAGTGACTATTGAGCCGCGGGCCGAACTGTTATAAGTCGGCCGCTACAGGCCCAGGGCGTCGGCCAGGCGGCGTCGGTGGAATTTCGGGTCGCCGAGGAATTGGTAGAGGGTCCGCGAGGCCGTGGTGTGCAGGATTAGACCGTACTCGGTGGTACTGCCCACGCCGGCGTGAACCTCGTGGGCGTGGTTGCAAGCGTTGTAATAGGCGGCGCTGCTCACGGCCTTGGCGAGGTGGATGCTATCGGCGGCTTCCCTTTCGGTATCCAGCTTCCATAGCGCTTCGTAGGTGGTCCAGCGGGCGGCGTCCAGTTCGTTGACCAGGTTGATGATGTGGTCCTGGACACGCTGGAAGCGGCCGATAGGGGTGCCGAACTGGATGCGCGTTCGGCTGTAGTCCACCGACATCTCGTAAACCTGCTGGGAACCTCCCACCTGGAAGGCGCAGAGCAGGGGGATGGCGCTGGCCACGGCGCGCTCGAGGGCATCCCAACCGCCGCCGAAGGTGGCGCCCAGGATAGCGGAAGGCGCGATCTGCACACCGTCCAGGCGGACTTCCGCGAGGTTCCAGGCGAAGCCGTCCAGGCGTCGGATCGACACACCTGGCGCGTCGGCGGGGATCATCACCAACCCAACGTGCTGGCGGTTTTCGGTGCGCACGGCGCAGATGAGATCAGTGGCCGATGCGGCATCATACACGTACACCTTGGTGCCGGAGATGCGATACCCGTCGCCGCTGGCCGTGGCCAGGGTCTGAACGTCCGACTCGTCCCACTGATAATCGGCCTCGGTGATTGCCAGGGCCACGGTGCGGCGTCCGGATGCGAGGTCGGGCAGCAGGGAACGCTTCTGGTCGGTGGTGCCGGCCTCCAGGATGGTCAGGGCTCCCAGCGCGGCGCTGCTCAGGTGTGGTCCGGGAACGGGGCCGCGCCCCAATTCCTCGAACAGCACGCCGGCATCGGTGTACGAGCCGCCTTCGCCGCCGAACTCGGTGGGGATGACGATGCCGAGCCAGCCGGTGTTGGCCAGCCGCTGCCAGGGCTCGGACGGGGCGCTCTGCCCGGTGGCGGACAACTCCAGCAGAGTTTCCTTGGGGTATTCGGTGTCGACAAAACGGCGGACTGCCGCTTTGAGCATTTCCTGTTCTTCGGTGAGGTCCAGGTCCATGGGATCGAGTGCTCCTGAAATGCGGCGACGCTAACTGCGTCGCCGTGTAATCAAAGGGTCGGGTAATGCAGGGTTACGCAAGGGCGCCCGCGCGCTCCCGCTGCTGGCGTCCGATGCCAATGCGTCGGGCCATGATGACCTTCTGGATGTCCGTGGTGCCGCCCGGGTGAAGGGCGATGATCGCGGCGCGCTGGTGGGATTCGATGTGCGCCTCACCCCACTGATCGTCCTTGGTCAGGGCGGCTGGGCCCAGAATGTCCAGGATGCCGGTGGCGATGCGGAGACCGGACTGCTTGCGGAAGTAGGATGCCTGGGGGCCTTCGTAGGTGATGTGTGACCCACTGTGGCGCATCCAGTAGTTGCGCAGCTGGAACAGGCGGCCGATTTCGGCGTCGATGTAGATGTCGACCAGGCGCTCGCGCACGTCGGGGTCCTTGCTCAGGGCTTCGCCCCGGCGGTTGTTGGTTTTGCAGTAGTCGAAGATGCGGTCAACGATCCAGTTCCTGCCGATGCGGCCGCCGGTGCCATGTTCCAGCTCGAGGTGGGTGGTGGCAACCTTCCAGCCCTCGTTTTCGCCGCCGATGAGGTTGCGAGCGGGGACGCGAACGTTGTCGAAGTAAACGATATTCTTCACGCCGGAGCCGGCGCCGGACTCACCCGCCGAGGACAGGAGGTCCATGGGGAAGACGCTGATGCCCGGCAGATTGGACGGCACCATGAACCAGCTGAGGTTATGGTGTCGGTCGCCCTCGGGATCGGTGCAGGTGATGGTCCACATGTAGTCGGAGCCGTGGGCGCTTCCGACATAGACCTTCTGCCCGTTGATGACATAATCGTCGCCATCGCGCCGGGCCGCAGTCTTGGCGTTGGCCAAGTCGGAGCCGGCTTCGGGCTCGGTGAGGAGTTGCCAGGTTCGGATTTCGCCCTTGAAGATCTTGGGCAGAAATTCCTGCTTCTGCTCCTCGGAGCCCCAGACGAGGATGGAGTTGCCGCCGAGGCGTCCGCCGGAGTCGTAATAAGGCGGGAGCGACAGGTTGTAGTTGTCGATCTCCTCTTCGAGCACGACGGAATGATCGACGGTCAGACCGCCGCCCCCATATTCCTCCGGAGCGGTTGGCCAGAGCCATCCCTTGTCGCCCAACCGACGACCCAACTCGCGACGAAGCTGGTATTGCTCATAGGTCAGGTCGATGGAATCCGCGGGATGCTGAATGCCGGCGGGGATGTTGTCGCGGAGCCAATCCTGCACCTCGGTACGGAAGGCTTCCTGCTCGGCGGTATAGCGCGGTTCGAAGTCCATGGCATGCCTCGAATGGGGCCGGGAATAGGGCCGGCCGGGGTGTTCCGGGAATTAGTCGGCAATTATGCCCTAAGGGGCGGGGTGGGGCAACCGGACTATAAAAAGATTGACGCCGCTGATGGTATGCCGTATGCTTAATTGATACATACGGCATATAACATCTACGGAGCGGCACGAGATGAGAATCGGCGTCAACATCCCTAATGAACTGATGCGGCGGCTTCAGCCGTTGAAACCGGAGCTGAACATCTCGCAGATCTGCCGAGATGCAATTGCCAGCCACGTGGAAAAGTACGAAAACGCCATAGCTAACCTTGACGGCGATTCCACCAAAGCCGTGCTGGAACGAGTGACATCTGAGGAATTGCGGCGCCGGTCAATCCTCTACGTCGATTGGGAAGCGCAGGGCTACGAATTTGCCGTTGCCTGGGTGAAGGCCGCTGAATGGCAAGACTGGAATCAATGGCACAGTATCCAAGCTCATCTCGAACGACAAGGGCGACCGGAATGGGATATAGAGCCGAGACTGCACGGTGTTTCAGGGAGCAAAATAGAGAGTTTTGATGACAGATGGCACGCATTTCACGAGCGAATAATGTCGCAAAGCGATGAGTTCCTCGACTGGATGGATGAGAACAACATTAACCCCGATTGGGATGTCTCGAAACGTGAGTTTGGCCGCGCCTGGGTAGCTTACCTCAAAGTGGCTTGGCAACGGATTCATCAGCGGCGGGAGGAATGGTACGAAGCGCGCCGGAAAGAACGCCTTATGGCGGGAAGTAACCATCCCGAACCAGAAATTCCCGACCACTTGTTTGGTGATGTCCAGTCCCCAGAGGAGCAGTCCTTTCAAGTTGTTCCCCATCATGCCGGCTATACCCCCGGAGTTGACCCGCTGAGGCTCAATCATCTCATTGATGATCTAGATATGGAGATACCTCCAACGTATGGGGAGAACGGAGGATGATCGTTCCCGATGTGAATCTGCTTGTCTACGCTTACGTGAGCGGAATGCCTGACCACAATGCAGCCCGCCGTTGGTGGGAAAGAACGGTCAATGGCGAGGAGGCAGTTGGGTTGCCTTGGTCTGTCATCAGCGGTTTTACGAGGTTGACCACCCACCCCAGGGTGCTGACGCCACCGATGAAGCCAGATAGGTCCATTGGTTATGTTCATGCCTGGCTAGGGTACGGTCATATCAACACGATCACACCTGGACCAGAGCATCTCGATTTATTGCTACGAAATCTTGATGCCGTTGGCGCCGGCGGTGATCTGGTACCCGATGCCCACATCGCGGCGTTGGCCATGGAACACGGGGCAGTGGTCCATTCCAACGATACAGATTTTGACCGGTTTCCCGGGCTGCGATGGCACAATCCACTGCTATGATCGAGGCTGTCCAGATCAATGACCGGCAGCCGCGTACCACCCGCCGGGACGGTCCTCTAGCCTGATGTCCGTCGTCAATAGCTGGTGTCATGTTCACCGCCTCGCAGATCAGACTGAAGAACCGGCGATTGACCCAAATCCCCGCTATCTTTACGCTGGTATACGATCCAGCAAAAACAGAGGAAATTCTCATGGCCACAGCAAAAGCGCCCCGCGGAATCAGCGTCATCGGGCGGACCATTTATCAGGAAAAAATACTGCCCACTTTGTCCCCATCTGACAAAGGCAAGGTCATTTTCATTGACATCGAGACGGGCGGGTATGAGATTGACGGCGACGAATGTGCCGCGATGGTGCGTTTTATGGAGCGGTTCCCCAACACCGTCGGCTGGTCGGAACGGGCGGGCTATCCCTACGTGCACAAGTTCGGCTATTTCGACGCCTTCCGGGAGAATGATGGTTAGCGGCTCCGTAATCGCGTTTGGGGAGCCTGCGCTCACCGGAAAGCCGTTCATTAGCGTAACAGTCGCCAGTACTTCGGACGAACTACTTTCCGTACCGGTTAGTGTCGCCGTAGATACTGGATTTACCGGCTTCCTGACGCTCCGACCCGACGCAATCTCGCAGCTTGGTCTGCTCTTCATCACGAACCAGCCGGCTGAGTTGGCAGACGGCAGCATCAACCATTACGATGTCTATGCTGGTCGTATTGTCTGGCACGGTCAGGAACGTATCGTTCCTATTTACAGCGTGGACAGCGACCCGCTCGTTGGGACGGCGCTTCTTTGGAACAGTCGGTTGACCATGGATGTTGTCCCGGATGGCGTGGTAACCATCGTGCCTATGCCGACCTGATCGAGTGATAGCTGGGCTAACGGCTGCGCAGCGCGCGGCCGGGGCGGACGCCGGTGTGCTGGCCGTTGTCGATGACTAGGGCGCCGTTGACCGCTACGTAGTCGATGCCCACGGGGAATTGCAGTGGGTCGTCGAAAGTGGCGGGAGTGTCGACGCCGGACGGGTCAAACAGGACGAGGTCCGCCTTTGCGCCGTCGCGGATGACGCCGCGGTCGGACAAGCCCAGGCGCTGGGCCGGGGCGCCGGTCATTTTGCGGATGGCCTCTTCAAGGGAGAACAGGCCCTCGCCGCGCACAAACTGGGCCAGGACATAGGGGTAGGTACCGTAGGTGCGTGGATTAGGACGGCCGCCGGTGAGGATGGCGTCGGTGCCGATCATCTGGGCCGGGTGGGACGCGATTTCGCGGATGTTCTCCAGGTTGCCGGTGCGAGCTACGAAGGCCACCTGAAGGTTTTCCTCCAACAGGAGGTCACTTACGGCGTCGACCATGCGACCGCCCCGGTGGGCGGCCAGGTCTTCCAGGGATCGCCCTTCCCATTCCTTGTTTTTGTCCGAAGCGATATAGGCGAAGATGTAGTTGTCCAGGGTCTGGCCGCCCCACTGGGGCTCGACGGCGCGAACCATGAGGTCGCGGACGTTGGGGTCAGCAAGCCGGGTCATCAGAGCTTGCGGGCCGCCGGCGTGGACCCAATAGGGCAGCAGGGAGTGGAGAATGGTGCTGGCGGCCGGGTACGGGTATTGATCGTAGGTGACGTCCTGGCCGCGGTTGTGGGCGTCGTCGACCAGGGCGGTCATCTGCGCTCCGAGGCCGGCCACCGGACTGTGGTAATGGGAGATGTGGACGGGCGCCCCTGATCTCCGGCCGATCTCGAGGGCTTCCCGGAAGGGATCGAGGAGGCGGTCGCCCAGGGTGTAGCGGGAATGGGTGCAGTAGAATCCGCCTTCTTCCGCGACCACGGCGGCGATGGCGGCAAGCTCGTTGGTATCGCTGTAGGCGCCGGGCGCGTAGGTCAGACCGGTGGTGAATCCGAACGCCCCGTCCCGCATGCCCTGGCGGGTGAGATCGCGCATGGTGTTCAATTCAGCGTCGGTGGGCAGGCGAGACGACCAGCCCATGGCGGCGACGCGGATGGCCGCATGGGGCACGAAGTGGAGCACATTGCAGGTGGAGTTGCCGTCGAAGAGAGCGAGGAAGTCGGCAACGCTGCTCCAACGTACGTCGGGCGGAGTGCCGTTGACCGCCGCCAGGTAAACCAGCAGTTGCTCCAGGGCGCGGGGAGTGGTGGGCGCATAGGAAAGGCCGTCCATGCCGAGGGCCTCGGTGGTGACACCCTGGCGGATTTTGGCCTGGTGTTCGGGATCGGTGAGCAGCTTCAGGTCGGAATGGGAGTGCATGTCGATGAAGCCGGGGCAGATGACGTAACCGCCGGCGTCGACGGTGCGGCCGGCATCCACGGCCGACGTGTCTCCGGTGATGACCTGGATGGTGTCGCCGGTGACGGCAACGCTGGCGTGGTAGCCGGCGGAGCCGGTGCCGTCGATCACCGTGCCGTTGGCAAATAGCAAGTCAACCATAATTCCGCTCCCTTCAAGCCGGCGTAGCACGCAGCCGGGCGTCGGCTGGCGTCGTTCCGCGTTGCCGCGCATGATACACCGGGGCACGCGCGGGCCGCCCGGCCCGGAACGCATCTGGAATCGATTTGGGCTATAATGACCAGTAGACACCCCTTGGAAGGAGAAGAGCCATGCCGGCAACCGTGAATCGCGATGAAGTGTACGAAGCGCTCCGCACGGTGTACGACCCGGAAATTCCGGTGAACGTGGTGGACCTGGGCCTGATCTACGACGTGCAGGTAAGCGACGCGAACGACGTGTTCGTGCAGATGACGCTGACTTTCCCCGGCTGCGGCATGGGCCCGCATATCGCCCAACAGGCCGAGTGGGCGGTGCAGGACGTGGAAGGCGTGGAAGAAGTCAACATCGAGCTGACTTTTGATCCGCCGTGGTCACCTGATCTGATCAGCGAGGAAGCCCGCAACATGCTGGGCATCTAGCCCGCTCGGCACGCCCAGGACGCCCGGACACGGAGAGCAACTCGACGATGGCAACCCCACAGCAGCCCAACGCTCAGCAGAACGCCCGTCTGGAGCAGATCCGGAGGCAATGGGCGCAAAAACGTCAAATCACGGATCGCCTCGCCTCCGTGCGGACGAAAATCGGCGTGTACAGCGGCAAGGGCGGCGTGGGCAAGACCACGGTCGCCTGCAACCTGGCGACGATCCTGGCCAAGCAGGGCGAGCGCGTGGGGCTGCTGGATGTCGACATCGACTGCCCCAACGTGACCCGGGTAATGGGCATCACCGACAAACCGGACTACCGCGACGGGCAGATCAGCCCGGCGGAGGGTCACGGGGTGAAGGTGGTATCGATGGCGTTCTTCCAGGAGAACGAGGACGAGGCAATCATCTGGCGCGGGCCGATGATACACAACGCCATCAACCAGTTTCTCCAGTCTACGGACTGGGGGGAGTTGGACTACCTGATTGTGGACCTGCCGCCGGGCACGTCGGATTCCCCGCTGACGGTAATGCAGACGCTGCCCATGGACGGGTTCGTGGTGGTGAGCACGCCGCAGGACCTGGCGATCATCGACGCCAAGCGGTGCATCAACATGATCCGCAAGCTGAACCTGAACGTGGTCGGCATCGTCGAGAACTACGCCGGCGACATCTTTGGAGAGGGCGCCGGGCGGCAGTTGGCGGAAGACATCGACGCGCCATTCCTGGGCAGCATGTCCCTCAATTCGTCCTACCGGGACACCAGCAGGCCTACGGTGCTGGTGGACGACACAGTCAGCGGCGAATACGCGTCCGTGGCTGACGAGTTGCGCCGGAGCCTGAAGGCGCACGGCCGCGAGGCGTAACCGGGGATAGCGGCTACGAAGCCTGCCGCTCGAATCCTTCTTCCAGCGCTGGCAGGGATCCGAAGGCGGGCCCAGGCAGTTCCATCGGCGCCGGCGGGTTGATCGCGTGCATTCGGAGGAGCGCCGCTACCTCCTGCTGTATGGCTTCCTGGGCGAAGGGGTTGAGTTCGCCCATCTGTCGGAACTTCCGGTACCTTTGCTTGACGAGCTTGCCGCTGGAAACGCGGCTGGCTTCGGCCAGGTGCTTGTAGATGGAATACTCCAAGCCTTCGACCGCCTGGCGCGGGTCGAGGTGGGCCCCGCCGGCGGGTTCGGGTATGACCTGGTCGATGATGCCAAGTTCCTGGCAGTCACGGGCGGTCAGCATAAGCGCTTCGGCGGACTCGCGAGTCAGGTAGCGCTCGCGCCGGGGGCCGCCGACCGCGTGGTGAAACGAGATCGGTGAGTAGATCGCGTACTGCTGCATCAGGATGCGGTCGGAAAGGCTCAACGCTAGGGCCGCTTCGTTGCCAGCCTCGCCGATGATCACGGAAACGACGGGGGTTTCGGCCTCGAGCATCATTGACAGGCTGCGGGCGATGGCGTTGCCCACACCGTGTTCCTCGGATTCGAGCCGGGGATCAGCGCCCTGGGAATCGATGAGCGTGACCAGGGGGAGGTTAAACCGGGCGGCCAGACCGATGATTCTTTGCGCTTTGCGCAGCCCGTCGGGATGGACGTGGTACCGGTTCCGGTCGGTATCGTGGGAGTGGATCCGCTGCTGCCCGATGGCGGCGACGGGATGCCCGCGCAGGAGGCCGATTCCGCCGACCACGGTGCGGTCGTCGCTGCTGACCCGGTCACCGCAAATCTCGAAAAAATCGTCCAGGATGTGACGCATGTAGTAGAGGGCGTCGGGCCGCTCGTCATGCGTGGCGGCTTCCACCGACTCCCAGGTCTCGGTGTCCTCGGCAGCAGGGGCCAGCAGGCGGGAGACGGCGCGGCGGCCCAGGCGAATCGGTTCGGGCTCCAAAAGCAAGGTGAGCAATCGGCTGATCCGCGATTGCAGTTGCTCTCGGTCGACCACGTTGTCCAGCAGACCCCGGCGCAGGTGATACTCGGCCGTGTGTACGTCCGGCGGGACCTGTCGCTCCGTCGCCTCGATCATAGCGCGGATGGGGGAAAGTCCCACGACCGAGCCGGGTTCGGCGATGATGACGTCGGCGAGATTTGCGAAACTGCCGTAGGCCTGTCCCGTGGAAGGATTGGCCAGCACGGCGATAAACGGCATGGACGCTTCCCGGAGTTTGTTGGCGGCGGTGACCGTTTTGGCCATCTGCATCAGCGACAGAACGCCCTCTTGGGTCCGCGCGCCACCGCCGGTAACCAGGGCGACGACGGGAAGGTCGCGACGGGCGGCGTGCTCGAAAGCCAGGGCGACTTTTTCGCCGACGACGCTGCTCATGCTGCCGCCCATGAACCCGTAGTCCAGGACGACAAGCATCACGTTCCGACCGTCAATTTTGCAGGTTCCGGTGACCGCGGCCTCAGTCAGGCCGGTGCGGTCCTGGCTCTGCGTGAGCTCATCGGCGTATGAGGTACGGTTGGAGAACGCCAACGGCGCGACGGAGCGCACGTAGCGGTTGTGCTCGCGGAATGTGCGACGATCCGCCAGCAACTCGATCCGTTCACGGGCCGACAGAGTGTAGTGGAAACGGCAGTACGGGCAGACCCGGTAATCGAGGTAGGCTTTGGAATCGCTGATCTGTTCGTGGCAGTACAGGCAATGGTCGTGCATTGCAGACAAGTACATCTGCTCCAGCTCGTCCCCGTCGCTGAAGAGGTGCACCAGGAAATTGGTCAGGTTGCGGACCGGCACCTAAACCCCTCCTTTAGTTGCCGAAAAAAGCCGACGGCCGTGTACGGGCGAATCCAGTCGGCTTTTGCAGGTCCCAAGGCCGTTTCAGTTACATCTCCATTGTACACAAAAGCAATTTCGTCGCACCCCGGAATGAGCTGTGGGTCCTATGGAGATTGTGGGCCAGGCGACGCGGTCCCACAACCGGACAGACGCAGTCTGCCCATCAACCCCCGATATAGCGCGAATTTGCCCACCACAAGTTTCAGGAGGATTCGGCGGTGGCGGGTTGGGGATCGAACCGGATGAAAGTGGCGGGAACCTCCTCTGCTCCCGGGCGGACGGCGGCCCAATCGGCGATGCGGCCGCCGACGATCCAGGCGATGCCCCGGGGGGTTACGACCAGGGGTATCCGCTCGCGCCAGTGCCGGGGGATCCGGTCGTCGGTGAAGACGTCCTGCAGTTTGCGGGTACCGGACATACCCAACGGCTGCATGCGATCGCCGGGCTGCCAGGTTCGCACGGTGGCGCCTTCCGCCAAGGCCCCGGAGGAGACGTAAGCGGTGAGCGGGTTTCCGGTGTCCAGGGAGGTTTCGGAGCTTACGCGCACCGACTCGGCGGTTACCTCCCAACCATCACGCCGGGTGACAGCGACGGCTATGGGGCCCCAGGGAAGGGTAAGCCGGAACTCGCGTACAGGATCGGGATACGGGCAATCGTCGGCCCGGCCGGGGCCCGACATTGTGGCCCACTGCGAGTCCACGTCGAGTCGGTGATCCCGGGGCAATTCAATGGTCTTGCCGGAACCCGGGTCCGAGATGGCACGGGACATTGCCGCCAGGTGTCGCTCGGTGAGTCGGTGCTCGTGCCCGGTCACCACGATCCAGGCGCGCCTGAGGATGATTTGCCGGAGGGCCGGATGCGCTTCAGCGAGACCAACCCGGTCGAGGTGTAGGCTTCCGTCGTCCGCCGCCGGTTGGGGGACGATGCGTGGCCAGAGCAGATCGGCTTGCTGTTCCATGTAATCGACCTGGGCGGCCGCGGTGCGCGAGATCCGGCCCAACGCGTCGGAAATGCGCGGGTTCAGCTGCTCTTTCAACGCGGGCATGATGTCCAGGCGCACGCGATTGCGGGCGAAATCGCGCATGTAGTTGGTGCTGTCGTCGCGGTAGTCGATGCCGTAATTCCGGCAGTAGGAAATGGTGTGATGCCGGCTCAGGTCAATCAGCGGACGCCAGACTCGCAACTCCTCCCGTGGTCCGTCGCCGTTGCTCGGCGTCACCGGGTACGGCCAAGGGTCCAGTTCGCTCATGCCGCGCAGGCCGTGAAGACCGCTGCCGCGAGCGACGTGGAGCAATACGGTTTCGGCGAGATCGTCGGCGGTGTGGCCCACTGCTACGAGCCGAGCGCCGACCTGCCGGGCAACCCGGGCCAGGAAGTCGTAGCGAAGGTCGCGGGCCGCCTGCTCGAAGGAACTGACTCCGGAGTTGCTTTGGTAGGCCGCCACGTCCACTTCGTCGAAGATGCAGTCCGGCCACATCCGGCGGACGAAGTCGGCGTCGTCGTAGGTCTCCTGACCGCGAAAGTCGTGCATCAAGTGAGCGGGCTGCACCTTGAATCCGAAGCGAGTATCGGTACGGGCGATGCCCAACACCCGCATCAGCGCGCAGGAATCGGGTCCGCCGGATACGCCGGCGACCACCACGTCATCCGGCCCAAGCCCGGCCCGCCGCGCGGTGGTTATCGCCGTGGTGTACAACCGCATGGCCGGCCAGAATCCTCGGTCGTGTCGGCGTTTGTTACGGCCCAAGGGGCGGCCCGTCCTAGTAGCTGGTGCGGTTGGCGGCAGTCAGATGGTCGACGGCGTTGTACGCGGCCAGCCGACGGCCACGCCGTCCGGAGGTGATGGTGGTGCGACTGCCCAGGGAAAGGTCCATGTGGTTGATGTTGGCGAGCGGAAGGTCGATGACGGCGGCCACGATACAGCGAATGGTGAAATTGTGGGTGACGGCGACGATGGTATCGTCGGAGTCGTAGCGGTCGTCCAGTTCATCGATTGCGGCCATAGCGCGCTGCTGCACATCACCCAGGGATTCGCCGCCGGGCATGGTGACGCTGCTGGCGTCACGACGCCAGCCCTGGTACAGGTCGGGCCAGCCGTCGCGCATTTCCTGGACGGTTACGCCCTCCAGATCACCCATGTCCATCTCGATGATGCGGGGCTCATCGGTGACGGACAGACCGGAGAGGTCCGCGATGGCGCAGGCGACGCCCCGGGCTCGCTGGAGGGGGCTGGAGTAGACCGCCACCGGGTTCCACGTAAGGCTGGCGACCGCCAATTCCCGGGCCTGGGCCCGGCCCCGCGCGGTCAGGATGGAGTTGGTTGTGCCCTGCAGGCGGCCCGACGCGTTGATGTCGGTTTCGCCGTGGCGTACCAGGTGAAGCCTCATGCGGAACGATCCTCTGACGGTGGGTCAACCAACTTCAGGCGCACCTGGTTGACGCGGACTCCGGCCATGTCGGTGACGGTGACCTCGAGGTCGCCGGTTTTGACTGTGTCATTTTCGACGGGAAGTTCTCCCAGCTCGTGCAATACCAGCCCGGCAATCGTCTGGTAGTCGCCCTCGGGCACATCGATGCCGTGGGGATTGAGGCGGTCGTTGATTTCGATGATCGTCATCCCGCCGTCCAGGAGGTAGGCGCCGTCAGGCAGTTGCGCGATGCTGCTGTCCGCGGTCATAGCCGGCGGGTCGTCATCGACCACCGTGCCGACGATCACGCCGACGAGCTGTTTCATGGTCACCAAGCCGGCGATTCCACCATATTCATTGGTGACCAACATCATCGACAGGCGGTGTTGCTGCATGGAGTCGAAGGCGTCGGACACAGTGACGGTTTCGGGTATGAAGTCCACCGGGCGCATGGTTTCGGTGACTGCATCCTGCGGGCCGATTTCGCCCCTGCCCTGGGCAATGAGCACTTCCTTGTTGGAGAGTACACCCAGGACGGTTTCCTGGCTGCCCTCGAAAACGGGGAACCGGGTGTGGCTGTGCTCTGCGTAGAGGACTAGGAATTCCTCGAGGGTGGTGTCTTTTTCGATCCAGACGATTTCGGTGCGTGGCGTCATGATTTCGCTGAGCCGGCGATCCCGAAAGTTAAACACCCGGTGGAGGCGCTCAGCTTCGTCGGATTCCACCGCCCCTTGCTGGCTGGACAGGTCAATCATCATGCGCAGCTCGCCTTCGGTAAAGGTGGTCTGCCAACCGTGGGAAGAAGTGCCGAGCGCTTTATAGATGAGGCGCGGAACCACGGTAAAGAAATAGATGAACGGGGTGCACAGGAGCATCGTCCAACGAACGGGGTGTGCCGCTGCCAGGGACCAGCGTTCGGAGAATGTGGCCGCAAGCGTTTTCGGAGTGATCTCACCAAAGATGGAAATTGTCACCGTCATGATCACGGCGGTCAGCAGCGCGGCCGAACCGGCATCGCCCAGGAGGTCGGCGGCGAGAGCGGTGCCGAGAGCCGTGGCGAAGATAGTGAACGCATTCTGGCTCAGGAGAATGGTGGCGAAGAACTTCTCGTGCTGCGACAGAACCTGGTTAACGGCTCGCGCGGCGGCGTTGCCCTGACCAGCGAGGTACTGGATCCGGATCTTGTTGACCGCCACCAACGCCGCCTCGGCACTGGTGAAAAATATTACTCCCAGGAAACTGATCGCGAGCAGCGTAAGCTGCAAACTCCAGGGCATGGATAACCCGCCGGAGGTTTCCCCCACCTGCAACAAGACGGCCCCAATCGATAAACCGTCGGGCGCGATGTCCATCATCTGGTTCCTATTCCTCCTGGCGACCCCGTCGGAGCGTTCGGCCGGGGCGTGGGTATCGCCTGATTTAGATTATCAACAAGAAGGATAGCATCGCCCGAAATGCCGCGCAAAGCCGGGCGGGCATCAGACTCGGGGCTATCGCATCTGAAATTACAACGGTGTCACTCCGGCGAAAGCCGGAGTCCAGAGCCCGTGAATGGCTTGATATTCCTATGGAAACAGCCGACTTGGGTCACTGGATACCGGATTTCGCCGGTATGACGACATTAAACCGTTCATATGCGATAGCCCTGGCATCAGACCGGTTTGCCGGTTGATATAATTTGACCCCACATTCATTTGGGAACATCCGAACCATGCTTATCCTGGGCATAGAAACGTCGTGCGACGAAACCGCAGTTGGCATCGTGCAGGACGGCCGGTTGCTGCACGCAAACGCGATTGCATCTCAGGCCGCGCTCCACGCCGCGCACGGTGGGGTCGTGCCGGAGCTGGCGTCGCGGCAGCACATCAGAGACATGGAACCGACCCTGCGGCGGGCCCTGGCCGACGCCGGAGCGACCCTGGATGACATCGACGTGGTGGCAGTGACCCACGGGCCGGGTTTGGCCGGGGCGCTGATCAGCGGGGTCAATACGGCGAAATCGCTGGCGCTAACGCTGGATGTTCCCCTAGTGGGAGTTAACCACTTGGAGGGTCACGTCTATGCGGCTTGGCTGGTCCCTGGAGATGCGTCGCCGGCGGAGGAACCGGGGTTCCCGCTGGCATGCCTGGTGGCGTCAGGCGGTCACACGGACCTCATCCTGATGGAAGGGCACGGCGACTACCGCCTGGTGGGCCGGACGCGAGACGACGCGGCCGGCGAGGCTTTCGACAAGGCGGCGCGAGTCCTCGGGCTGGGCTTCCCGGGCGGACCGGAGATCCAGAAAGCGGCGCAGTCGTTGGCGGACTTCTCCGAGGATGGCGAGCCTTTCGCAGCGGCCGCTGCGCCGCTACCGCGGGCGTGGATGCGCGACACGTTCGATTTCAGTTTCAGCGGAGTCAAAACGGCGTTGCTGCACCGAGCGCAGGACGTGGGACTCTATCCACAGCCGGAGGAGGCCGACCCCCGCGCTGAAGGGCTGGTGGCAAACCTGGCGCACCAGTTCCAGGAGTCGCTGGTGGATGTGATGACCGCCAAGCTGCTGGAGATGGCAGATCGTTACAAGGCCCGGGGGCTGGTGCTGGGAGGAGGCGTGACGGCCAACGCCCGCCTGAGACAAAGGGTGCTGGCCGAGTCGCCGGTACCGGCAATCATACCGGCGCCGGTGCTGTGCACCGACAACGGGGCAATGATCGCGGCGGGGGCGTTCTACCAGATGCGGCGGGGCGAGGTCGCTGACCTGGCGTTGGACGTTGATCCGTCACTGCCTTTCGGCGTGCCGGCGTGACTCGGTGTCCGCTAGGGTCCTGCGGCGCTGACTCCACGGACTGCGGGTTGTTCCAGACCAGGATCGGCCGCTGAACGCAACTGGAGAACAATGCCGGCGAATGCGATGAGGTCGGTGTTGCCGGCGGTACAAGGTACCTCGACGTTCCAGTTGTGTCCGTCGACGCGGAGCATGCTGCCGCCGGAATCGGTCAGGCTGCGCCAGATGATCCAGCCCAGCAGGACGATCAGGACCATCAACACGGCCGCCATGGCGTGCAGATTGATGACCGGTATGACCACGTCGGGCAGGCGGTCGACCAGCCAATAGGCCAGCAGGAAATACGCTGCAACGCCGCCTGCCAAAAGGGTTGCCCACTGCTTCCAGGACAGGCCGCGCCGGGCGTCGTTGCGTACGCTGACCGCCGTCACGGTGTCGGCGGCGAACATCTGGACGACCCGGGTGTGCCCTTCTTCCGTCACGGAGATGATCCGCCGGTTCGTCGCCACCAAGAGCCGACCGGTGGGTGTGGGTTCGCTGCTCAAGCCGTGTTCCGCGTCGAGAAACGCGGCCACGTGTTCGCCAGGGAGCAGTTCTACTCCCCGGACGTGGGACAGGAATGACGGGGCGTTTTCCATTGTGGTCGTGGCCAAGGGGCTCTGGTTGGAATCGTATCACAGCGCGGCGCGGCCAATTTGGGATGGCGCACGGATATTCGGCGGTCGGGACGGGTGAAAGTCGGCACTATTGGTCGGGCAAACCCCTGACGACTCGACGGTGTGAATTCTCATACGGTGGTCATCTGCGGTGATACCCGGAAAATTTTGCACTTTTTGAAAAAATTGGTCCAATTTCGCATTTCCAAACATAGGCAACCGCACCAACCCATTTGTTAAATTCCCAGTCACGTTAGGGCACGTATGCCAAACGTGGGATACGGCTCGTTTCTACGAGCAGCGATTCCGAAATGAGCAAGCGATGACACTGGCGGCAATGAACATAACGGCTCCGTTTGCCGTGCCGGTTGGTCCGGTGTTGGGCGTGTGGCCAACGCTGGCCTTCTCAGGACGGCCGAACGGGGACGCGCCGGTTCATCATACTCCGGTGCTGATTGCGGAGACCGTGGAATGGTTGTCGGTGGGTCCGGGCAAGGTTTACCTGGACGGCACCGTTGGGGAAGGCGGACATTCCGAGGCGATCCTCGACGCATCGGGACCCACGGGGGTTGTGTTGGGGATAGATCGCGACCCACGGTCGGTGGACGCGGCTCGCCAGCGGTTGACCGGCTATGGAGACCGCGCTCGGATCGTGCACGGGAACTACGCCGACATGAGCGAACTGGCGCGGAAAGCCGGGATCGAGCATGTGGATGGAATTTTGCTGGACCTGGGATTTTCCTCGCGCCAGGTTGACGCCGCCGGTTACGGGTTTTCCTTCCAACGGGACGAACCGCTGGACATGCGCTACGACACCGTGGGGTTAACTGCTGCCGACTTGCTGAACCACACTGACGAGCGCGAGTTGGCCGACGTAATTTTCCGCTATGGAGAAGAACGGCGCAGCCGCGCAGTCGCCAGGGCTATCGTTGCGGCGCGGCCGATCAACAGCACAGGCCGCTTGTCCGCGGTGGTCGCCAGGGCTCTCGGCGGGCGTCGTGGAGGGCGGCACCCGGCCACGAGAACGTTCCAGGCGCTGCGCATCGCGGTCAACGAGGAGCTGATGCACCTTCAGGCCGGCCTGGACGCCGTGCCGGGGATGTTGAGACCGGGCGGGCGGTTGGTGGTGATCAGTTACCACAGCCTGGAAGACCGGCTGGTCAAGGCCTGGATGGACCGGGAAGCGACCCAATGCGTCTGTCCTCCGGAACTGCCCGTTTGCGCGTGTGACCACGAACCGACGGTGCGGTTCGCGCGGCGGCGGGTGATCCGCCCGTCTGCAACCGAAACGGACAACAACCCGCGCAGCAGGAGCGCGCGCCTCAGGGCGGTGGAACGCATCTGATCCGCTGCCCGCAAATGATCATAGTTTCTCTTTCATAACCAAATTCGACCGAGGGAAGGCCACAATGCCACAGGAATCGATGTACGCCGCCGTTGACATAGGCACCAGCAAAATCATTTCGATCGTCGCGCGGCTCGGACCGGAAGGGGAGTTGAAACCCCTGGGGACCGGCGTGGCTCCGTCCCACGGCGTGCAGCAGGGCGTCATCGACGATTTTGGCGAGGTCCAGAGCAGCCTGCAGGAGAGCATGGCGGAGTGCCTGCGCTACGTGGGACGCAATCCTGTGGACAGGTTCAACGTGGTGGTGAATGGTGATCACCTGGTCAGCGTGAACTCGACGGAGATGTTGGGCAGGGGCGAAGAGGTGGTAACGATCACGGAGCAGCGCCTGCGCTCGCTCATGAGCAGTACCTCGGGGAGCCTGGAACAACAACTGGACAGCCGCAGCGAACAAACGCTGCACATGATCCCGATGCGATACCGGCTGGACGGCATGACCGGGGTGCGCAACCCAACCGGGCTGGATACCAACGAGTTGCAGTTGGAGGCCCACATCGTCCGCGGCATGTCGGTGCCGCTGGGAAACACCGTGCGCGCATTGCAGTCGTGCAAGGCCAAGGTGGATGGGATGATCGCCCACCCGTTGGCCTCGGCCGAAGGGGTTCTCACTGCCGACGAGCGGGAGATGGGCGTGGTGGTAGCGGACATCGGAGCCGGGACGATCAAGACGGCGATTTATCGCGAGGGGACGCCGATTTACTCGTCGGTGGTTCCGGTGGGCGGCAATCAGCTGACCCGGGATTTGGCGGTGGCGATGCGCATTCCTTACCAGATGGCGGAGGACCTGAAGATCCAGTTCGGTCACGCGCTTCCCGACGCGATTCCGTCGAATGAAGAGGTGCTGATCCCGGCTACCCAAGTGCAACCGCGGCGTATGGTGTTGCGTCGCGAGCTTTGTGAGCCGTTGTATTTACGATCGCTGCAGGTGCTGAAACTTTTCAGCGAAGAGCTGTACAAAGCAGAGATAGGATCGATGCCGCCGGGAGGGATCGTGTTGACGGGTGGAGTATCCCGCATGCCCGGGCTGGCGGAGATGGCCTACCGGGGCTTGAGAACCGACGTGCGCGTGGGAGTGCCGTTGTGGTATGCGGGGTTGCCCGATTCGCTGCGACAGCCCGAATTTTCCGCGGTATTGGGCGCCCTGCAGTGGGCGGTCAAGCATCGCAACCGGCCGGACCGGGAACGGCCGCGCGGTTCCGGGGAGCGGACATGGTCTCCGGGTTCTCTCTTCCGGCGGCCTTTCGCTCGTTCCGGCTCGCGGCGAGCCGCTGCCGAGCCTGAGTTCGAGGACGAACAAGTCTAAATCACCGGACGCCGGCCGCGTTGCTCGCGAACCGGTGCAATTTGATCATCGACAAACGACAAACCAACCAGCAATAACAGGAGGCGAAAGGACGATGATATTTCCCGATAACTCCGCGTCATGGGAGCCAGCCGAGCGCTTTGATGAAACCGACGGTCTGATACCCGAAATTGGACGGGGGGTTCCGCTGATAAAAGTGCTTGGCGTGGGCGGCGGCGGCTCCAACGCGGTTAGCCGCATGTATAAGGAAAAGCTGCCCGTGGTCGAATATTACGCGTTGAACACGGACGCACAGCACCTTGCCCGGTGCGACGTGCACTACCGGATTCCGCTGGGCCGCAACCTGACGCGCGGGCTGGGCGCTGGCGCACAACCTGAGCTGGGGAGGCAAGCGGCGGAAGAGTCGCGGGCCGAAATCGAGAAGGCAGTAAGCGGCGCGGACATGGTGTTCCTGGCGGTGGGCATGGGCGGAGGCACCGGCACCGGAGCCGCTCCGGTGGTGGCGCAGATCGCCAAGGAGTCGGGCGCGCTGACCATTGCGGTGGTGAGCCGGCCCTTCGGATTCGAGGCCCAGATGCGGCGCAAGAACGCCCAGGATGGCCTGGAGCGGCTGCAGGACAATGTCGACACCATGATTGTCATTCCCAACGACCGCCTGTTGGCCCTCAACGAGGAACAGGCCGACTCCTACTCCTGGGAGGACGCGCTGAAACTGGCGGACTCGGTGCTGCACCAGGGCATCAGCGCGATCGCGGAAGTGGTCACGGTGCCCGGCGAGATCAACGTGGACTTCGCCGACGTGAAGACGATCCTCACCGGCGCCGGCCAGGCCTGGCTGTCCATCGGCCGGGGCCGGGGTGAAGGCCGCGCCCGGGAGGCGGCCCGGCAATGCACCACCAGCCCGTTGCTGGACATTTCGCTGGAAGGGTCGCGGCGGATCCTGTTCGTCCTGACCGGCGGCAACAACCTGTCGCTGCAAGAAGTTCAGGAAGCGGCGGCGGTGGTCGAGGAGTTGGCGGACCCCAACGCCAACATCATCTTCGGAACCAACCGGGATGCCCGGCTGGACGACGAAGTCAAGATGACGATGGTGGCGGCGGATTTCCCGGCGGCGATAGAGACCCCGGAAGACGACATCGCCAAGTTGCTGAACGAGATGGACGTACCGGAAAGACGGGATTACGAACTCCCGACGTTCTTGCAGAACCGCCAGAATCGCCGGGGATTTTACCGTTAGACCAACCTCCGCCGGATCCTCGAGGCCCCCTCTTCTTTGGGAGAGGGGGCCAATTTTTGTGTCTCCACGATTGGCGTGGCGAAAATTGTGGAAAATCTGAAGGCGGGCACCGTGCGAACCGGAATCGAGGTAGGTATAATCCTGACTACCACAAGTTGTGGTTTTTGGGTTCGAAAACACAATATGTTCCGATTTCAAAAACTGTTTGAAAAAGCAACCAAAAGGTAACCAATCCCATGAAATGTCCTTATTGTGAAACGGCGCAAAGCAAGGTGACCGATTCGCGGGATGCCGACAACGGTATCCGGCGGCGGCGGGAATGCCTGTCCTGCGGGCGCCGGTTCACCACCCACGAACAGGTGAGGCTGCCGGCCCTGCAAGTGGACAAGCGTGACGGCCGGCGCCAGGAATTCAGCCGGGCCAAGCTGGTGTCGGGGATCGACATGGCCTGCACGCGGAGACCGATTCCCCGGCGGGACATCGACCGCCTGGCCGATGATATTGAAACGGAACTCCAGCGCCTGGGCAGCGGCGTGGTCAAGTCCAGTGACCTGGGATTGATGGTCCTGGAGCGGCTGCGGGCGCTGGATGAAGTCGCGTACATGCGCTACGCGTCGGTTTATTACGACTTCCAGGGAGCGGACGATTTCGAAGAACAAGCCCGCTCCCTGCGACAGGGGCACCCGGAACCGCTGCTGAGCCTGGCTGCGGTTACCACCCGGAGACCCCGGGCTCGCCGCGCCAACCGGCGCAGCGGCCAATAGGCGAACCGCGGACCCTGGCCTTACATCGAAGAGGAATTGATCTGTGGATCGCATCGAGGCGTATCAACTAAGGGACTCAAGGACGCTCCGGCATCGCCACCATCGCCGGGCGTCCCGGTCAAATCAAAAGGGCAAAACTGCCACCTGCTCGCCATACCAAACCCAAAGGGAGGTGTTCAACACCATCATGAGCAGCACCGTTCAATACTCCGCCTTCACAAGGCTGTTGACCCACAACAACCGGGTCCACGACATGGAGGAGATGCTGCGGAAGATGTGGGTCCCGTCGGACTGGGAAACCGCCGACGCGGACAATGGCGACTCGTGGATTCCGAACCCCTTTGCCGAGCTTCAGGATGACCTGGACCGAGAGGCCCGGGCGTGCCTGGTGAGTTGCTGGGCGGCATTGCCGGCGCAGCGGGAGGATGATGACCTCATCGCGTAAAAGCGTCCACCGTTTAGGACGGCCGACGGCGGCGGGCGTTGCTCCGCCGCGTCGGATGCTGACGAATCAACTCCAGCATGAGCCTGTCGCTCGGGAGCCTGAAGAAATGCAACATTCGGTGCATTACACAGTAGACATCCACTGCGGCCCGTGCCCGGAAGGGGCCGAGGCCGAGATTGCCCAACGGTTGCGAACCGCGTTTCCGGTGACCAACTGTCGGAACACGCCCACCGGTTTGGCGCTGCGGCTGAACGCGGGTCACCAGTACGCGTACGGAGCTTTGCGAGATTTCGCGGACCTGGTAGCGGATACGCTGACCCGGCTGGGAATAAGCATGACCTCCGGGGTGGTGCGCCTGGTCACCAGGGGCACACCTGGCGAGGAAGGAGTCTGGCATCGCGTGCAGGACGCAACGGCTGCGCTGGTCGGATTGGACTTGCGGCCGGAGCGGGAAACGCCGGTGCTGTACTTCTACAAGGGATTGCGGTTCGATCTGGACCTGTCCGCACGACTCAAGGGGGTGAGCAGGAAAAGCGAGGTCGGAGCAATCTGATCGCAAATGCGGGGCGTCGGCGCGCCGACGCCCCGCCGCATCATTTGGATAGACCCCGGCGCGTGAGAGGGTTGATGGTTTAAACTACAGCGGCGCACGGTAGTCCGATGCGAATCGTTGTTCTTAATCTGTCGTTCATAAATTTGTTCCATATAGTTGAATTTGACGGAGGTACTTGCTGTGGCAACCGCTATGGGAATTGAACCGGTGGGCAGGGTCGATTCGGTGAGGCGACGCATACGTGACGCAATGGTCGCGGCCGGCATAGCCGGCGAGTACAACGATCGCAACGGAACCCTGACGGATAACGCGAGGGTCGTGCTGCAACGCCGGTATCTTTCCAAGGATCGGGAAGGCAACGTGCTGGAAGACCCGGAAGGAATGTTTCGCCGGGTAGCGCACAACCTGTCACTGTCTGAACTGGAATACGACGCGACGGAAGAGGAACGCGCCGCGGTGGAGGAACGATTCTACCGGGTGATGCGTCGGCTGGAGTTCCTGCCCAACTCGCCAACCTTGATGAACGCCGGGCGCGAGTTGCAGCAGTTGTCGGCGTGCTTCGTGCTGCCGGTCGAGGATTCGTTGGATTCCATCTTCACCAAGGTGAAGGAAACCGCGCTGATCCACAAAAGCGGCGGCGGCACGGGCTTCGCCTTTTCGCGGCTGCGCCCCGAGGGCGATGTGGTCGGGTCGACCGGTGGCGTGGCTTCGGGCCCGGTGAGCTTCATCAACGCCTTCGATGCTGCGACCGACGTGGTCAAGCAGGGCGGCACCCGGCGGGGTGCCAACATGGGCATCCTGCACGTCACGCATCCCGACGTGCTGCGGTTCATCAGGTCCAAAGAGGACGGAACCCACCTGAGCAACTTCAACATCTCGGTGGCGGTCACGGAAGACTTTATGGTCAAGGCGGAAAAAGGTGAGGAATACGACCTCGTCAATCCGCGCACCGGGCAGGTCGTGGATCAGCTCAACGCCGCCGAGGTTTTCCAGCAGATGACGGAGTTGGCGTGGCGGACCGGAGACCCCGGCATCGTGTTCCTGGAC
This sequence comes from Dehalococcoidia bacterium, assembly GCA_965220505.1. Classification (GTDB taxonomy): domain Bacteria; phylum Chloroflexota; class Dehalococcoidia; order Lucifugimonadales; family UBA3495; genus Bin87. The sequence goes on from CBDCQE010000001.1 coordinate 560,398, forward strand.
CGGATCAACCGCGACAATCCCAACCCGCAGTTGGGAGACATCGAGTCGACCAACCCGTGCGGAGAGCAGCCGCTGCTGCCGTACGAGTCGTGCAACCTGGGTTCGCTGAACCTGGCGCGCATGGTTCGCTACACGGCCGACGACGTGGTGGTCGACTGGGAGCGGATGAGTGAAGTGATCACGACGGCGGTTCACATGCTGGACAGCGTGATCGACATGAACGACTATCCGATCCAGGAGATCGCGGACATGAGCCGCCGGACCCGCCGCATCGGCCTGGGCGTTATGGGATGGTCCGACCTGCTGATCCAGATGGGCGTGCGCTACGACAGCGTGGAGGCCCTGGAACTGGCCCGCGAGGTGATGAAGTTCATCCAGGAGGAAACCTACCGGGCGTCGTGCCTTCTGGCAGAATCCCGGGGCCCGTTCCCCGAGTGGGAAAACAGTGCATACAACGATGGCCCGGGTTCCTTGCCGATGCGGAACTCGGCTCCGGTGACGATTGCGCCCACGGGAACGATCAGCATCATCGCCGGGGCCTCCAGCGGGATTGAACCGCTGTTTGCGCTGTCCTACGTGCGCAACGTGATGGACAACACGCGCCTGGTGGAGGGCAACCTCTTCCTGGAAGCGGTGGCTCGCCACGAGGGGTTCTACACTCCGGAACTCATGGAAAGGCTGGCGGGTGTCGGGTCCCTGGAGGACCTGGACGTGCCGGAATGGGTCAAGAACGTGTTCCGGGTGTCCCACGACATCGATCCCCGCTGGCACGTGCGGATGCAGGCAGCGTTCCAGGAATACACCGACAACGCGGTGTCCAAGACCATCAATTTCCCCCACGACGCTACCGTGGAAGACGTGGCGGAAGCCTACCGTTCCGCCTACACCCTGGGGTGCAAGGGGATTACGGTTTACCGTGACGGCAGCAAATCGGAGCAGGTGTTGAGCACCGGAGTTGGAGAGCAGGGATCGGAAGCCGAGGATCCGGCAGATCCCGATGACCCGGACGCCGTGAAGATCATCGGGCTCGGCCATCGGGTGCCCCGGCGCCGGCCGCGGCAGATCTACGGCATCACGGAACGGGTGCGGACCGGACACGGCAACATGTACGTGACCGTCAACATGGATTCCGACGGCCTGCCCTTCGAGGTGTTCGGGACCATGGGCAAGGCGGGTGGATGCGACGCGGCGCTGCTCGAGGCGGTCTCACGACTGGTTTCGCTGGCGCTGCGAGCCGGCATCGAACCCAGCGAGGTTACACGACAGCTGCGCGGAATCACCTGCTGTCCCGCTTGGGATGATGGGGTGTTGGTAGGTTCCGGGCCGGATGCCGTTGCCCTGGTGTTGGAAAAGATCGCCAACGGCGGCGATGCCCTGGACAGCACGCCGGCCGGGGTGCAGTTGAGCCTGGCCGGCGGGCCCACGGAGAACGGCGCCAACGGCCACGCGCCGGCGCCGGTGTATCCGACCGGCTTCTCCCAGCGATGCCCGGAGTGCAACGGGGGCGTGGTCAGCCAGGAGGGCTGCCTCACCTGCTATTCATGCGGGTGGAATAAGTGCGAATAGGTGGGGCGTGGGGGCCGGGGCGGATTATCATCCGCCCCGCATTATTGGTTTTTCGACGATAGCGAAAGGATGCACCGTTGAGGTGAAATATAGTGGTTCCACATCACCGAGGGCAGTATTCCATAAGAGAGCGGGAATCGTTTCAGTCGGATTGGCGTAGCGGCGTCATTGAAGGTTGGATTAATCAGTTGGCTGATCCTGCAACACTTGAAGGCATAAAGAGGATATTGTCGGAATCGCCAAGGATTGGGGCGCCTGTTCCCGAAGAGCCTGAAAACGTCAGGCGCGTCAGATTTCCTCGCTCTGTTGCTAATCCCATCGGCAGGATAGAAGTACGTTACGAAGTCATAGAAGACGATGCTACGGTTTGGTTGCTAAGTGTGGGAAAAGTCAGCTAGCGATTCGAGCTCTTCGCAGTTCGCTCGCGCTCGGCATCGGGGCGAAGACGCCAGCCAAGTCGTACGGTATCGGCTGCCCGTCTTCGGTACCTCGCCAGCCGATATCCTGACGGGAGTATTGCTCGATGCCGGCGGCGTTGAATCCGGCAAAACGCTTCACTTGTGCCTCCAGCGACTCACGGTCCTCGGGGCTGAGTAGTTCCAGATTTGGAGGGCGGAGCGGCAGCAGCCAATAGTTCTGGTATCCGGCAACGGTAGGATCACGCAAAACCTCTATGTCGCCGTGCTGCTCCATCTGCTCCCTTACCTGATGCCAGTTCTCCGGGTAAGGGCCGTGGGGAAAATGGAGGTAGGTGGTGCCGGTGACGGGCGCGCCATACTGAATGTAGGACTCGCAGTCGGCGTAGTAGAGCATCTTGGTCAACTTGGGCAGGCCAAACTCGGAATCGTCGCTAGACAACTCGCACAGGTAGATTACGGCCTCAATCAGTTTGGCGCGGTCTTGCTCGAAATTTTCTGGTGCGGCCATAGCAACTCTCGACAACGATAAGCCAGGGGCTAGTTGGTGTCGAAAGTTTAAGGGGATCGCGTAATTGGCGCAACCGGGTCTTTCAGCGCGGAGGAGATTGGCAGAGCAGCGTGCGTGCTATAATTTGCGGCCAATCGGCCGGGCGCAAATTGCACTGATGGACGAGGCGTGACATGGTATCTGGGACGGAAAACGAAACGATGCGGCCGGCCATAGCGATCACCATGGGCGATCCCTGCGGCATCGGGCCGGAGGTGGTGGTCAAGGCGCTGGCCGACCCTCGCGTGTACGCAGCGTGTCGACCCGTGGTCGTGGGCAATGTCCATGCGATGGAAGCGGCGGCCCGGTTGACCGGACTTCCGATGGGCGTCAATCGCACCGACGATCCCACTTCGGCCGGCCAGAATCCTTCCGTGGTGGACGTGGTGGACATCGGAAATCTCAACCCGGAGGACATTACCGTCGGGCAGTTGAGCGTTCCGTGTGGCAAGGCGTCCATGGAATGGGTCAGCAAGGCCGGGCAACTGGCGATGGCCGGAGTGGTAGACGGCCTGGCGACGGCTCCGCTGAACAAGGAAGCCGCCGCGCTGGCCGGCTACGAAGCAATCGGGCATATGGAGTTGCTGCAGGAGCTTTCGGGAGCCAAGACGGTCGCCACGATGCTGATGGCCAAGAACCTGCGGGTGGTGCACCTGACGACGCACCGGTCACTGCGCGTGGCCTGTGACTACGTGAAGAAGGACCGCATCCTCGATTACCTGCGCCTGACCGACGACAACTTCCGGAAGTGGGGATTCGCGAATCCCCGGATTGGCGTCGCTGCATTGAATCCTCACGGCAGCGACGGCGGCCTGCTGGGCAGCGAGGAAGCGGAAGAGATCGCGCCGGCGGTGCAGCAGGCGCAGAGTGAAGGCATCAATGCCATCGGGCCGGTGCCGGCGGACATCATCTTCCATCAGGCGATCCAGGACAGGTACGACGTAACCTTGTGCATGTACCACGACCAGGGACACATCCCGGTCAAGGTGTACGGGTTCGAGGAGAGCATCACTGCCAACCTGGGGTTGCCGTTCGTTCGCACGTCGGTTGACCACGGAACGGCGTTCGACATCGCCGGCAAGAACCTGGCGGACCACACTTCGATGGTCGAGTCGATCCGGATGGCGGTGGCTTTCGCCCGGGGCGACGGGCTGACGGACGGCTGGGGTGAGGGTTAACGCTATGAGTACCACCGCACCGGATTTGCCGGCCGCCGGCGTCCAAAGTACCGAAGACCGTCTCCAGATCAGCCAGCGAATGATCATCCACGCCCGCGAAGAGCTGACAAATGGCAGCCGTTTGCAGGCCGGCGAAAAAGCTTGGGGCGCCGTGGTACAGCCAGTGAAAGCCATCGCTGAACAGCGGGGCTGGCAGCACGAGTCGCATCAGGACATTCACGCGGTCATGGGTCAAGTCGTGCTGGAATACGGCTTCGATAGCGACCAGTCCCATGCCCTGGCGCAGGCATACTTCATCGGGCACCAGAACTTTTACGAGAATCACCGCAGCAGGGAAGAGCTGGCCGAGATGATGGACCGGGTTGAGGACGTGTTGCCGGACTTGATCGGCCTGACAGCCATGTCGCCGCGCCCATTCACGATCACCAGCAACGTTCAGTTGCGACGGTTGCGCCGCCTCACCGGCAATGACAGCTTGGAGATCGGCGATACGTCCGAAGTGGGATTTTCCCTCGGGCATGGCCTTACTGATGGCTGGGGTGAGGAGTAGGACGATGAACATCGGGTTTATCGGCGGCGGAACGATGGCGGAGGCGATCTTGGGCGGCATGCTCAACGCCGGCGTTGCCGACGCCGGCGACGTAATGGTTGGCGAACCCGTTCCGGCGCGGCGAGATTACCTTGCCGAGCGGTATGGGGTAGCGGTCTCGGGCGAAAACGGCGCCGTGGTCAACGCATCCGAACTTGTTACGCTGGCGGTGAAACCGCAGGACCTGCCGAAAGTGTACTCCGATATCGGCGGTTCGTTCGGCGGCGGTAAGTCGCTCATGTCCATCGTAGCCGGCGCCACGATGACTTCGCTGGCGACCGGTATGAAGCACGACGGGATCATCCGCGTCATGCCCAACACGCCGGCGCAGATCGGCGAAGGCATGACGATGTGGACCTGCGCACCGTCGGTGAGCCAGTCGCACCGGGAGGCCACCGACGCCATGCTTTCGACCATCGGCGATGCGATTTACGTCGATGACGAAAAATACCTGGACATGGCGACCGCGCTCAGCGCCAGCGGCCCGGCGTACGTTTTCCTGATCGTTGAGGCTCTCATCGACGCCGGCGTGTACGTGGGACTGCCCCGCGATGTGTCCCGAAGGTTGGCGTTGCAGACGGTCAAGGGCAGCGTGCAGTTGGTCTCCGAGACGGGCCGGCATCCCGGCGAGCTGAAGGACATGGTGACGTCGCCGGGCGGCACCACGGCGGAGGGACTGCAAGCCCTCGAACGCGCCGGCGTGCCGGCGGCTCTGGTCGACGCGGTGAACGCTGCGTACTTGAAATCCGTGCGCCTGGGCCAGGGTTAGGTTCCCGAAGCTACCCGGCAATTCATCATGCTCCAGCTAATCAGTCTATTCATCACGCTGTGCTACCTGCTGCTGCTGGCCCGGATCATCCTGGGGTTCGTGGTACAGTACATGACGATGCAGGGGAACGGGGCGCCGGAAGTCCTGGTTCGCCTGTACGACGTGGTGTTTTCGCTGACCGAGCCGGTGCTGGGACCGATCCGGCGCATGCTGCCTCAGACCGGCATGATCGATTTCAGCCCGTTGGTGGTGATGATCGTACTGGTGGTGGTCCAATACGCCCTGAGGGCGTTGTTAGTGTAGGGCCTAACTCGGCCCCACAATAGGCGCAAAGGAGAGCGCTGGTGTCCGGATCAACATCTCGGTCGCGGCGCGGACTCTGGACAGCGGGCGGTCTCCGTCCGGCGGATTTACTGCGGCTGCGATCGGCATACGCTGACGAATTGCCCGATACCACAAGCGCGTCGCCGAGCCTGGTGATCCTCTGCGGGTTGCCCGGCACCGGAAAGTCCCATTTCGCCAGGGAGTTGATTCGCAGAGCGCCATTCGTGTGGCTCAACAGCGACCGGACCCGAAAGCTGCTGGTCGACAGGCCGAGCTACAGCCGCAGAGAGCACCGGCGAGTTTTCTCCGCCATGCACGTGCTCACCAAAGGATACCTGCGTGACGGGTATTCGGTTGTGTTCGACGCGACCAACCTCAACGAGAACGTGCGGCGGCCGCTGTATGACTCGGCGGATGAGGTTGGCGTTGAACCGTTGATCATCAGGCTCACCGCGTCTTCGGAACTGGTGCGCCGTCGCCTGGAGGATCGGGCTGAGGGTGTGGGAGAAGCCTCGCAGAGCGATGCCACGTGGGACATTTACTCGCGCATGGCCGTTGCGGATCAGCCAGTGCCGCGCCCGCACTTGCTGGTCACGGGCCCGGAAGATGTTGATCGTGTGTTGCGGGAGACGCTGCGACAGACGGGATCCCACAGGCGCAATGGGGCATGATCTTTGGCGCCGTGGCCGAGTGCAGTTATCCGGTTCCCAGCGTGAAGTCTGCTTCCCGAACCGTGAACTCCAGCCTGTTGTCCGTAGGGTCGTAGTCCATACGCCAGCGGCGGATGACATCTCGGCCCAGCAGCGACGGGAGTTGCCCACCCGCATCCCCGGGTTTGGCAATGTTTATCCTTATCCGGTAACCATAGCGCTGCGGTATGGCGTGGTCGGTGAAAATCAGAACTGCCGGCTCTGGAAAATAGGTCGCCACGCCCCCTATCCCACCGGATACAGTGCGGTCTTGCAGCAGATCAAAGGGGAGACCGATCTGCAAACCGTCGTGCGGATGCAGGTACGTCGCATCGGCTCCAGTATCCACCAGGAAGGCTATATCCGTGGCTATTCCCAATCCGGGTAGCGACAGATGACAGTCCACGAAGGGACGGGCGCGCCGACCCAATCTGCCGGTGATCATAAGACCAACGGCGGAGATTCCACGTCCAGGAACTGTACGATGGCCGCGCCTCGAGGCACACCCTTCTCATCCAGCCGGCGGATAATTTCCTCCGCAGAATCGCCCACTACCAGCACGTCGCCCGGCCCCATGGCTACGAACTTATCAGGGTACTGTTGCGCTAGTGACTCAATTTGCCCGAAGAAACGCGAGACCAGCTCATCCCATTTGGCCTCCGCTTCCTCAAAAGCCTTCAGGCTGCCGTACTCCGCGATGATTTGCTCAACAAATCCCTCCGGCGGCGGCCCTTTGACCGTAACCTTCCGTTCCGACATTGGGTTCCTCCGATTGCCTTCACCCTGGACTACCATCGCTGCAAAGGCCATTCCAGCATTCGCATCGATCCACTACCCCGCCTGCGCCAAATTCAGCGCCAGCAGCCGCTTCAGTATCTCCCCGTCTGCCAAATCTGCCGGCCAGCCGTAGGCGTCGGCTACCGCCGCGTCCAGTTCGGCGTGGGCCGTGCGCAGCCAGGGCGGGTTCTCGTTGTACAGGCTGGTCATAGAGCGGCGGTAGATGCCGTTGGGCCGGCACACGTTGCGTCGCTGCTCGTCCAGTGTTCGCGCCGTCTGCGTTACGGCCTGCCGCTGCGATTCCGTCGGACTCGGAAAGGGAAACTTCTCAAAGCACTCGCTGATGATGTAACGCCGGCCCGACTCCTTTTCCCGCAGCTGTGTGCCAGTGGCCGCAACCCATACCTTGTGGAAACGACTTTCCAGTATGCCGAGAAAGTAATCGTCCTCACGGCCAAATATGTCTATCGTAGTGTCCGGTATAATTGCAGCATCAATGAACTGGAAACAGCGATGTTTGGAAACTTGGCAAGTACCAATATATCTGTTTAGCGGCGCAATCGCACCTTTAACGTCATCGCCGCTTCTGCGGTGTTGCCACCATCGCTCTCTGAGACGCTTTTCACGGTTATTTGCCCTGGTTGGCTGGACCGTGTACAGACAATGCTGATACGGCAGATCATACAGTTGAGCATCGGATTCCGGCATCGCGCCAAAGTCGATTAGCCAACGCTCTTGCGGTTTGCCGTTTAAGTCCCTGCCGATGACATAGCGTTTGACGACATCGCTGTTAGGCTTGCCGTTGGGATTGCTGTCGGCCAGCATTGTCGCCGCCTGTTCCGGCGTCAAGTCGAATGGGCCGCCCTTTTTCACTCCCTCAAAGCAGATCCCCGCGTTCTGCGGCAACAGCCGCGCCTGGTCCAGATTCACGGCGTCGGTAAGCCGCGTGTCAATGTCCGACGCCGGCGCGCCGTTCAGGGTTTTCGCGGTTTCGCTGCCGTCGTCGAAGCAGAGGATGGACACGTGGACGGCGGCGGAGCCGGGTTCCTCCGGTTTCCATTCCAGGTCGTCGTAGGCGGCGAAAATGTCGCCGGTTTCCTTGATGCGTTCCAACATCCGGCGGTTGCTGCTGAAACGTATCGCCTGGGTCGCCAGCAGGCCGGCCCGCCGAGTCCGGCCCGCGGCAATCTGCGCCCGGGCCTGCTCAAACCAGTAGCAGCACAGGTCAACCGCGCCGTCCAGCTCATGGCGATAGGTCTGCCGTAGCCGGCCGGTGTAGTCGTCGCCAAGTTCGTCCAGCATATCCTTGGCGCCCAAAAACGGCGGGTTCCCCACGATGAACTCCGCCGCCGGCCACTCCGGTTCCGCCGGATTGCCGGGGTCGCTCAGGTCCAGTATGGCGTCCGTCTGTCGTACCGTGTCCAGCGGCGTCAGGATGGGACGCTGGGTGTAGGGGAACCCGTTGGCCTGGTGCCACTGGATGTAGCCGATCCACAGGGCGGTGCGCGCCAGTTCCGCCGCGTAGTGGTTGATTTCCAGCCCCAGCATTTGGTTGGGTTGCACCGTGGGCGTCAGGCCAGTCCAGCCCCGGGCGGCGGCGAAGTCAATGACCGCCAGCTCCAAATCCAGCAGGGAGCGCAGGGCAATGTAGAGGAAGTTGCCACTGCCGCAGGCTGGGTCCAGCACCGTAACCGAGGCCAGCCGCCGGCGGAACGCCTCCAGCCGTTCCCGCGCCGCGTCGGTATTGGCTTCGTCCAGAAGGAGGTCGATTTCGTGCCGGGCGGCGTCCCACTCACGGCGCAGGGGGGTCATCACTACCGGCTCCACCACCAGTTCGATGTCGTCGGCGCCGGTATAGTGCGCGCCAGTCTGCGCACGCTTGGATGCGTCCAATGCCCGCTCGAACAGCGTCCCGAATATGGACGGCTCGATACTGCGCCAGTTGGCGACGACGGCCTCGCCGAGACGCTGCATCGCCCCGCTGCTGAGTTCTACCGGCGTGTTGCCCTGGAACAAGTCGCCGTTGAAGTGGGCGATTTCGTACGTGCCGAATAACCCGCCCTCGGCCATCTGGTCAAAGAGGTTAGCCAGGGCCCGGTTGGACAAATCGGGACGCTGACGGTTGGCGTGCAGGATGTCGAAAGTATGTCCTCGGGCAACAAGCCCGCATCCTCGGCGTAAAGGCAGAAGACGATTCGGTTCAGGTAGCGGGCCAGCAGTTCCGGGTCGGCTGTATGCCCCTCCATATCAGCAACGATTTGGCCGAATAGCTGGGCGGTGTCTTGCGTGACGGCGGCGACGCTGCGTTGGGGTCGCAATGCGTCCGGATTGTGGAAAACGTTGTGCAGCAACTCCAGTTTCGCCGGTTCGATCAGTTCGGACAGCGTGATATTGTGCTGTACCAGTTCCATTCCCGGGAAGTTGGTTTCAATGCGTATGGTTTCGAAGGACGAGGCCACGATGAGCGGCGGATTTTTGAGATGGCGGGCGTATCCTACCGCCTGGACCACGGCTTCGCTCAACTGACGGTCCCGTCCTTTGAATTCCCAGACGAAATGGCCTTCCAGATAAGCATCGGCGAAGCCGCCGGGCACGCGCTTCTCGAAGGTGAAGACTTCCGAATCACCGTGGGCCACCGGGGTGCGATGCCCCACCATCCCACAGATGTCGAGGAACATCTCCTGAGCGGCCTGCTTTTCGCCAAAGTCTGCGCCGTCCCACTTGGCGATGAAATCACGCGGGGTAATTGTCGGCAGTAACGGCATCATAAGGGTCACTTTGGTCAAACTATTGCCGCGCCACCGCCGCACATTCCAGCGGTGACAATTTGCGGACGGCTTCCCAGTATCTCATGGGATGGAGACGAGAGCGTCAAGCGACACTGGGCCGTCGGAATCATCCATATAGATGCTTTCTGGCAGTGGGCGTCCCCGGTCTTCGTAGATTTCCACCACCACCGCAAAAGCATCCTCTACGTTAACCAGGCATTCCGAGATGGTGTCGCCCTCGGTGATTAACTCCGGGAGCAGCGGAGAGGTGACGGTGTACCCGCCTTCGGGTTGAGGGTCCAGTATCAAAGGTATCCTTGCAATCATTGTCGTCTCCCAGAGTTTCCGTTCGATTTAGCCAACCCCGATAGCCGTTCAGCGGGACGGAGGGTTGAAGGGCGGCATGGGCGGGGGCAAGTCTATGCTTTCGTCGGCCAGGGCCTCTTCTTCCGAGAGGAGCAGGCGGTCGATGATCCTCTGCTGCGAGGGAGTGGGCGTAAAGTCCCGGTTCGCCCCCCGTTCCCGCGCTTCCCACAACAAGGGTATCAGCGAATTAACCACGGAAAGCAAGCTCGTCACCAATGCCTCGCCCAACCAGTCCTCATAGTAGTTGTCGTGCAGTTGATCGGCGATGGCCTGCAAATACAGCATTTGCGGTTGTTGGAACTCCTCAGCCAGCAAGCCAACAATATCCCGGCGCAAGTTGTGCGAGCGGTGCCGCCAGTTGCGGTCCTCGGCGATTGCTTTCACGGCCTGGGCCACGGCGCCGGAAGCCTTGTCCGAAGCCTGCACCCGGTCGCCCATGGTGTGCAGTTCGTAATTGGCCTGCTCCATCAGGCGACGGCTGAGGTCGATGTGGCGGTTGGCTTGCGCAATGGACATGATCAATAAGACTCCAGGAGAGTTGGAGATACTGCAATCGGCGGCCTTTCCGCCATGGTTGAGGAGTTCGCAAGCGCATCACTGCACATTTTGACTTTAAGCGGCCGCTGGACTTTTCGTCAACGCGAGCGTCCTCACACCGACGGCGAACGTCAGTTGTGTGTCAACCGGCGAAGCGGCATAATCCGGCCAGTGAATGACACAACAGAGCAGCCTCACGGGAGGTGAACAATGCCAACGACGATTAACGTCGCCGCCGGCGACGCGACGAACTACGAAACGCCGGCGTTAGTCGTCAACCTATTCCAAGGGGTAACGCAGCCCGGCGGGGGCACGGGCGCGGTGGACCGCGCGCTGGACGGAGCAATTTCGCAGTTGATTGCCGACGGCGAGATCAAGGGCAAGCTGGGCGAACTGACGCTGATACACACTATGGAGCGGATCCCGGCCAGGCGCGTGGTGGTGGCCGGCTTGGGCAAGTCGGGCGATTTTGACACCGGCGCGGTACGTCGAGTCAGTGGAGATGTGGCCCGGTTCCTGCGCCGGAAAGGTGTTGGCGAATATGCCACCATCGCCCACGGCGCCGGCATCGGTGGATTGAACGCAGCCGAGTCAGCCCAAGCCATCGCCGAGGGCACGCTGCTCGGGCTGTACAAGTTCGACACTTACCGCAGCAATGGAAACGGCGGCGATGATGCCGGGACCGCTGACAGAGAGGTTCAATCCGTGACCATCGTGGAGCGGGACGCGGGCACGGTGAACGACCTGACGGCAGGCGTGTCCGTCGGGACAGTGCTGGCGGAGTCGACGATGCTGGCGCGGGACCTGGTGAACCATCCGGCCAACGTGATGACACCCACCAAGATGGCTGACATGGCCCGCGAGGTCGCGGAGTCGGTCGGCTTGGAGCTGGACGTGATGGACCGGGACCGGATGCGCGAGCACGGGATGGGCGCGTTCCTGGGTGTGGCGCAGGGAAGCGAAGAGCCGCCCAAGCTGATCGTGATGACCTATCGGGGCGACCCGGACAACCCGGACAATAACCTGGGCCTGGTGGGCAAAGGTATCACTTTCGATACCGGTGGCATCTCGTTGAAGCCGGCGGCCAACATGGAAGCCATGAAGGGCGACATGGCCGGCGGGGCGTCGGTGATCGCGGCGATGCGCGCCATCGGGTCGCTCAAGCCGCGGATCAACGTGACCGGGCTGATCGCGGCCACGGAGAACATGCCCGGAGGGCGGGCGCAACGTCCCGGCGACGTGGTGACCGCAATGAACGGCAAGACCATCGAGGTGATCAACACGGACGCCGAGGGCCGATTGGTTTTGGCGGACACCTTGTGTTACGCGCGCAGCCTGGGGATCACCCGCCTCGTGGATGTGGCGACGCTGACCGGCGCAATCGTCGTAACGCTGGGCAAGGCCTGTACCGGCATGATGGGAAACTCCAGCAAGCTGGCCAAGGATCTGGGCGCTGCCGGCGAGCGCAGCGGGGAACGCTTCTGGGAATTGCCGATGCTCGAAGATTACCGGGAATTAATCCGCTCCGACGTGGCCGACATGAAGAACTCGGGCGGACGGCAGGCCGGTTCCATAACCGCGGCCATGTTGCTGCGGGAATTCGCGGAAGACGCGGATTGGGTCCATCTGGACATCGCCGGCACATCGACCGCTTCCAGCAACAAGGGGCATCTGGTGAAGGGCGCCACCGGCGTGCCGACCCGCACGTTAGCCCAGCTGGCGATGAACCTGGCCGACGGAACGTAAGCCTGGATTCCGGTGAAAGCCGGAATGACGATCGGGAGCGAAGGAATAAAGGTGGTCCAGGACGGCAAAGGAGGCCCAGCATGGCAACGGTAGGCAGCGGAGATTTCACTTACGAAGTCGTGGACAATTGGGCGAAGACGCCCGATGGATGGACTATCGGACAGGCGGAACCGGCCTGCGATTCCCAGGACCGGGTGTACGTATTCAATCGGGGCGATCACCCTCTGATGGTGTTCGACCGGGAAGGTAATTTCCAGGGAGAGTGGGGACGGGAGTATTTGACCGACGCCCACGGGATCTACATCAGCGGTGAGGACCACATCTACCTGCCGGTGCGGGAGTCGCACGCCATCGTCAAGTGCACGCTGGACGGCAAACCGCTGATGACCATGGGCGTCTGGGATGCGCCGTCGGATACGGGCGGCGCCCGGCCGGACGGCACCATGTGGAAGGCGGCCGGGCCGTTCAACCGGTGCACGGACATCGCACTGGCGCCCAACGGCGACCTGTTTGTTTCCGACGGTTATGCCAACAGCCGGGTGCACAAGTTCTCGCCGGACGGCCGGCTGCTGCACTCGTGGGGCCGCCCCGGCAAGCGCGGGCCCGGCGAGTTCCACATCCCCCACGGGATCTGGGTGCACTGGGATGGCCGGGTGATGGTGTGCGACCGGGAGAACAACCGGATCCAGCTATTCACCGGCGACGGGGAGTACCTGGGGATGTGGACAGATCTGGCCCGCCCCTGCGATATCTTTGTCGACCACGATGGCATCGTCTACGTGGTGGAGCTGGACGCGTTCATGACCATCCTGAACATGGACGGCGAAGTGCTGGCCAAGGTGGATATCGGTGGTGCGGGAGGTCACGCGGTGTGGGCCGACTCCCACGGGGACCTGTACATTGGCCACAACCAGGAGGGCCGGAGGTTGGTGAAGCTGGTGCGCCAGTAGGCCAATTATCAGAGCGAACGGGTAACCTACGTAGGGGCGAATGATCATTCGCCCCTGCAAAAATTGCCCTTCGGATTGGTTTGGTTGATATCAGGTGGCTGCAGCAGCCTCCAGCGCGGCGCCGGCGAGTTCGCGCAGGTCCACGCCGTCCAGTTTCTGGCCCTGGACGCCCATGAGGCGGAGGGGCCGGCCGGACTTGGTGATGCTGATGCGATCCAGGACGTCCTGCCAGGCGGCGAGGTAGTCGCAGGTTCCGCCGCCGTTGGGATCGTCTGCGCCTTCGATACTCTCGCCCGAGGGCAGGCGAACCGCGGTGACCGCGCACGGGTCGACGGACGGGGCCAGCATCAGCACCGGGAGGTCATCCTCGGATAAGGCCGCTTGGTCCAGCAGTCCGCGCACGGTGGCCGATATGCCGTGCATACCGAAGACCACCAGGTGAGCGAAGCTGGCGTCGCGTTTCTCGAACTCGGTTCGATAACGCCGGAAGATTTCGTGGGCCCCGGTGGCCTGGGGTTTGACCAGGAACAGTGCCATCGCCGGGAAGCCCTCGGGGTCGATGGGGGTCGCTTGCAAGTCGCTCTGCCAGCGCATCAGCTTGTCATGGTCATGTTCGTCGAAATGGTGGGACATGATAATCCTCTAAGCGCTCTCGTAGGCCGCCTGAAGTCGTGGCAAATCGATTTTCACCATGGTCAGCATTTCGTTAAGCACGGCGGTGGCGCGCGCCTCGTCCTGGAGCATGACCGTCAACTCGGTTGGGATGATCTGCCAGTGGACGCCGAATTTGTCTTGGATCCAACCGCACTGGATCGGGGAACCATCCTCGGCCAGGCGGTCCCAGTAGTCGTCGATTTCTTCCTGGGAATCGCAGTTGACCATGAAGGAAATGGCCGGAGTGAATTCGTAGGCCGGTATCCCATCGAATGCGATGAAGTGCTGCCCCTTTATCACGAACGATACCACATGGCTGCCGGCGCCAGGGTCGTCCGGCAGCGCTGTGTCGTCGACGATACGGGAATCCCTGAACACCGAAACGTAGAATTCCGCCGCCTCAAGCGCGCGGCCGTCCAGCCAAAGGAACGGGGTGATTTGCGGAGCGACGCTGTGCATCGTCAGTTTTTCCTCTGCCTGACCATTACGTTCCAGTTGGATATGGCTAGCCGCGGGCTATTATGCCGTTGTCAGCCAGTGTCGAATTGTACCAGTATGCCGTCCGGATCGTAGACGTAGAAGCTGCTGACCCGCCCTTCGGCGTTGGTCCACACGTCTATGGAAGCGGCCAATGGCACGCCCTGGGCGGCCAGGTTCTCCGCCAGAGCCTTGGGGTCTGGCACCGAGAACGAGATATGGCTGATGCCCACCTGGTCCAACTTGATCGGCGTGCCGTCGGGGTTCTCTCCCGGATGGGAAGTCATGGTCAGGGTGGGCTTGGCGCCGTCGGCGTAGGCGAGGCGCACCTGACGCCGGGTGGCCCGGCTGTGGGCGTAAACGTGGGGCAGGCCCCCGGTGGTGGTGTCCTGGATGACATCACTGACAATGGACATCCCGAGCACGTCACAGTAAAACTTCAAGGACTCGTCGAGGTCCCTGACGCAGATGGCGATGTGGGATACCCCGGTGGCGTTCATCGGCATGGCGTAACCTCCTCGGTTGCGGTCTTACGGCTGAGGTTGGCCGAGGGAAGATCAGCCTCCGCCGCTGTCGAACTGCACCAGGATGCCGTCGGGATCATACACGAAGATGCTGGACACCTCGCCGTTGGCGTTGGTGAAGCCGTCCATGGGGCCGGCCAGTTCGACGCCGGCGGCGATCAGTTCGTCCGCCAGGGCCTTCACGTCGGGCACGCTGAACGAGATGTGGCTGATGCCCACCTGGTCCAGCTTGATTGCGTCGCCGTCGGCATCGTCGCCGGGGTGGCTGGTCATAACCAGGGTGGGAACGGCACCGTCACCGTAGGACAGGATGGCCTGCCGGCGCGTCGACCGGTTGTGGGCGTAGACGTGCGGCAAGCCGCCCGTGGACGTATCCTGGACCCGGTCGACGGTCACGTTCATGCCCAGGATGTCGCGGTAGAATTTGAGCGATTCGTCCAGATCGCGGACGCAAACGGCGATGTGGGAAACGCCACTGGAATTCATAGCCATGGCATGGCCTCCTCAAGCAGGGCGGGTCAGGCAAGTATCATCAATCAGTCGAAATGGTACTGCCGCTACCCGGGGATGTCAAAACGCCGGCGTGTGGCGTGCCGGCCCCAGTCGTCCACGCGTTTCCATACCAAGATGAGGGCGGCCAGGCCCAGCAGCATTGCGCTGAGGTCGGTCGCCGGGAAGGACCACCAAACGCCCCAGGGTCCGAACGCGTGGGACAGGCCGAAGACCCAAGCCAACAGCAGCAGGACACGCTGGGTCATGGTGAGCACCACCGACGGCCACGCCATGCCCAGGGCCTGGAAAGCGATCGAACTGATGAACTCCATGCCGACAATCGGAAGGGCAAGCAGGGCTATGCGAAGCGCGTAGCCGGACTCGGCCGGCAACGCCTCGCGGGTTGAGAAGAGGGTGACGATGTAGCCGGCCGTCGGCAAAAGGACGGCGACCATGATCGCGCCGCCAACGGTTGCACCCAGGCAACTCTGCCAGATAGCCTGGCGTACCCGGTGATAGTAGCCGGCGCCGTAGTTATAGGCCGCCAACGGGAGGTAGGCCAAAGCCGCGCCGATGAACGGCGCCAGGGCAAACTCCAGCACCGCGTTGATCACTCCGAAGAGCGCAATGTAAGCGTCGCCGTCCGGGTATTGGCTCAGGATGTTGTTGATCACCACGACGACGATGGACCGGGCGATCTCGATGATGAAGATCGGAATACCCAGCGCGGTGATCTCACGGATCAGATCCAGTCGGGGGATCAGTGCGTCCACGCTGATCCGCAAAGCGCTGCGCCCGGACAGGTAGAACCAAACAGCGAACAGGACCGCCCCGCCCTGGGCGGTCACGGTAGCGGCCGCGGCTCCGGTCACGCCCCACCCCAGCGCCAATATGAACAGCGCGTCCAGGATGACGTTCAGGACCGCGCCGCCGGCCAACACCACGGTCGCCGTTCCGGGCCGGCCCTCGGCCATCAGCAGGTTGTTGACCGCTATGGCGACCATGGTGAACAGGCTGCCGGGCAGGATGATGACCAGGTACTGGTGGGCGAACTCGACCGTATGCTCCGAGGCTCCCATCCAGATCGCCATCTGGTCCAGGTGGGTCAGTCCGGCGATGGTGGCAGCGAGATAGACCGGGACGAGGATCGCCAGCGACGAGCCAATGGCCCGGGACGCACGGCGCGGGTCACGAGCGCCCAGCGCTCGGGATACCACCGACATTGCACCCAAACCGGGCAGCAGGCCGATGGCGACGGCCGCGATCTGGACCGGGAATGCGGCGGACAGGCCGCTCAACGCGTTGACGCCGACGACATTGCCGATAAAGGCGCGGTCAACGATGCTGTACAGGGCCATCACGATGATGGCGAACATGGGCGGGAAGGCCATCTGCAGCAGCAGTCGCCACATGGGCGCGGTGCCCATGGCGTCGGCCTGTCGCGTGGATTGTTCTGAAGTTGTCATGAACCCGCTCAGATGTCGTTTTGACCCGTTTAACGCCGTGATGCTAAAATTCAACGATGCTAAAATTCAACGACCACGCATTATAAGAAGATCAGGATGCCAGCGAGCATCCGCCTGGACACCAGTCTCCGTAGAAGCGAGATGGGACGGGGTACGTCAAGGAGGTGTCAAATGTCCGGACATTCGAAGTGGTCGACAATCAAGCGCGCCAAAGGAGCGGCCGACGCCAAGCGCGGGGCGCTGTTCACCAAGCTGGCGCGGAACATCAGCCTGGCGGTCAAGGAGGGCGGCGGCGGAGACCCGGATATGAACTTCCGGCTGCGCATCGCCATCGATCAGGCCAAATCCAACAACATGCCTCAGGACAGCATAACCCGCGCCATCCGTCGGGCCACCGGCGAAGGCGGAGAGGGTATGGAGGACCTTGCAGAGGTAACCTACGAGGGGTATGGCCCCAGCGGCGGCGCCATCCTGGTCAAAGCTCTGACCACCAACCGCAACCGAACCGCGTCCGAGGTACGCTCCGCGTTCAACAAGGGCGGGGGCAACCTGGGCGAAGCGGGCTGTGTCGCCTGGAACTTCGACAGCCGCGGGCTGATTACCCTGGAAATCGACGACGAGGCGGTGGCGGAAGAACTGATCATGACCGCCATCGACGCCGAGGCCGAGGACGTCAATTTCGAGGACGGCATCCTTGAGGTCTACACGGCCCCGGAGAACCTGCTGTCGGTAAAGTCCGCGCTGGAAGGCGAGGGAGCGCAGCCGTCGTCGGCGGACGTGTCCATGGTGCCGAAAACCGTGGTGCCGTTGGAGGACCGGGCAGCCGAGCAGACCCTGAGGCTGCTGGACAGCCTGGAAGAACTGGCCGACGTGCAGAAGGCTTACACCAACGCGGACTTCCCGGCCGAAGTGCTGGAACGCTACGGGACAGCCGCCTGATGCGAGTCCTCGCCATCGACCCGGGCACGCTGCGCATGGGATACGCCGTGCTGGACTCCGAACCGGCTCCGGAAGCGGATGACTACGGCGTTGTACCGATGCGCCGCGAGATGCCCATCGAGCAGCGCTTGTACCAGTTGCACACGCACATCCTGAACATGATCCACGTGTTCCAGCCTGACGCCATTGCGGTCGAGGATCCGTTCGTGGGCCGGGAAGAACGCGCCTTTGCCAAGTCGGCTCTCGCCATTGGACAGGCACAGGCGGTGGTGCTTATAGGTGCGGCCAGCCAGGGAATTCCGGTGCACCGGTACAAGCCTGCTGACGTCAAAATGGCAGTAGCGGATTACGGCCGGGCCACCAAAGAGCAAGTGCAGCAGATTGCCGCTTCCAGATTGGGCATCACTCACAAGCTGGAAGCCGACGCCGCCGATGCCCTGGCGGTAGGTTTGTGCCACCTGCAGCGCATGCAGGCTGACGAACTGACCTCCCGCGAGATAATCCCCGGGAAGGAATTGTAGACGGTGTTGGTCGGCGTGCGGGGCGCGCTGGAGGCCGTCGGGGCGGATTGGGTCAACGTGCAGGTCGGCGGCGTCACCTTGCAGGTGTCGGTGCCCGCATCGTCCATCGCCGATTTGGGCAGCGTGGGCGAGCAGGTGCGGCTGCACACCATCCTTCGCATCCAGAACGAGCAGCCGGTGCTTTACGGGTTCGCGGAAGCCGGGTCCGTGGAGCTTTTCGGCGCGCTGACGGGAGTTTCCGGGATTGGCCCGCGTTCGGCGATGGCCATCCTCTCGGAGTTGGGAGAAGACGGTTTCCGGCAGGCGGTGGCGTCGGAGGACGTGGCAGCCCTGGCGCGAGCCCAGGGAGTCGGGCGGCTTACCGCGCAGCGGGTGGTGCTGGAACTGCGGGGCAAACTCCCGGATGCGGATGCCGGCTCTCCCGTGCTGGCCGCTGCCGCCGGTACAGATGCTGAGGCCGTGGAGGCGTTGACTGCCCTGGGAATGACGTTGGCCGACGCCCGGCAGGCGGTGGCTCGCCTCGATCTGCCAGCGGACGCGGCAGTTGAGGACAAGGTGCGCCAGGCGCTGCTGGCCATCGGCGGCGGCTAGGCGATGTCTTATAATACCCACAGACGGCCGACCGGCGTCGGGCGGGACCGGGTACCGATACAGCGAGGTGTCACCATGACCACTTCGAAGCCACTCCCGTTGTCCACGGAGCGAAACGTGTTCAACGGCATCTACTACCCTGACGAGGATGGCCTTCCTTTGCCTGACGGATATGATCAGGAACCGCACTTCATGCGCGTTATGACGATGATGCGGGGCTACCTGGAACGGTATTACGAGGTTATCGTCAGCGGGAACACCTTCCTGTACTATGAGGAAGGGAACCGCCGGGCCGTCGTATCACCGGATTGCTACGTGACTTTCGGACTGCCCCGGTCAGCTATTCTCCCGCACAATTCGTACTTCACCTGGCACTTGGGGCGAGTTCCCGATTTCGTGATGGAGATCGGCTCTGAAAGTACGGCCCGGGCGGACTTGGGGCGGAAGCGTGACTTGTACGCGTCGCTGGGCATCACTGAATACTGGCGGTACGACCCGACCCCGAACAGCCGACACTATGGAGAACCCCTGGTTGGTGAACGGCTGGAGGATGAGGAGTACGTCCGCATTGACGTCAGACCAGGGCCGGACGGTATGTTCCGGGGCCACAGCCCGGCTCTGGGGCTGGACCTTTGCTGGGACGAAGGGCTGCTGCGGCTTTACGATCCGGCGCGGGACATTTGGGTTCCGGACTACTTCGAGCTCAGGGATGCCGTGGCCGAGGAACGGGCGGCCCGGCAGGCGGCGGAAGCGCGAATGGCGGAAATGGAAGCCGAGCTGCACCGCCTTCGAGGCCAAACATAGCCGGAGCACAAGCACAATTCGGGAGGAACCATGCCTGACTTTCAGCTGGTAGCGGATTTCGGCATGATGGGCGACCAGGAGCAGGCCGTGCATCGCCTTTCCGAGGGCGTGCGCGAGGGCCTGGGGTACCAGACACTGCTGGGCGTGACCGGCAGCGGCAAGACTTTCACCATGGCCAATATCGTGCAGGAAGTGCAGCGGCCGACGATTGTCATCGCCCACAATAAGACGCTGGCGGCCCAGTTGGCGACGGAGTTCAAGGAGTTCTTCCCCCACAACGCCGTGGAATACTTCGTCTCCTACTACGATTACTACCAGCCGGAGGCGTACATCCCGCGCACCGACACCTACATCGAGAAGGACAGCAGTGTCAACGAAGAGCTGGACAAGCTGCGTCTGGCGTCCACCACCTCGCTGCTGACCCGGCGCGACACGTTGATCGTGGCCTCGGTGTCGTGCATCTACGGCCTGGGTGACCCGTCGGACTACTTCGAGATGGTGGCCCGGGTGGAAGTGGGCGAAGAGTACAACCGCCGGGCGTTGCTGCGTCAACTGATCGACATGCAGTACGAGCGGAACGACACCGACCTGGCACGCGGCCGGTTCACGGTGCGCGGAGACACCCTGGAGATCGTGCCGGCATACGAAGAATTCGCCGTTCGGATTCAGTTCTTCGGCGATGAGGTCGAGCGGATCCTGACGTTGGACACGCTGACCGGCGAGGTGCTGAACGAGCGCAGCGAATTTTCCATCTACCCGGCGAAACACTTCGTGACCAGCCGGGAGAAGCTGGACGCGGCGCTGATCGACATCGACGCCGAGATGAAAGAGCGGGTGGACTGGTTGCGGCAGCAGGGCAAGTTGCTGGAAGCGCAGCGGTTGGAGCAGCGCACTCGATACGACATGGAGATGCTGGACGAGACCGGGTTCTGCGCCGGCGTGGAAAACTACGCCCGGCACCTGTCGCGGCGGCCGGCCGGCAGCCCTCCGTGGACCCTGCTGGACTACTTCCCCGACGACTTTCTGATGTTCGTCGATGAATCCCACATGACGCTGCCCCAGGTGCGCGGAATGTACAACGGCGACATCTCGCGCAAGACCACGCTGGTGGAGTTCGGGTTCCGCCTGCCGTCGGCGCTGGACAACCGGCCGCTGCATTTCCAGGAATTCGAGGAACACATCAACCAGGTGGTGTATGTGTCGGCGACGCCGGGGCCGCTGGAACTGGAGCGCACCAGCACCATCGTAGAGCAGGTGATCCGCCCCACGGGGCTGCTGGACCCCACCATCGAGGTCAAGCCGACGGACGGACAGATCGATGACCTGCTTCACGAGATACGGACGCGGGTGAACCAGCAGGAGCGGGTACTGGTGACCACTCTAACCAAGCGCATGGCGGAAGAACTGGCCGATTACTTGTCGGAGGCCGGGATCCGCAACCACTACCTGCACTCGGACATCGAAACGCTGAACCGCGTGGAGATACTGCGAGACCTGCGGTTGGGCATCTACGACGTGGTGGTGGGCATCAACCTGCTCAGGGAGGGCCTGGATCTGCCTGAGGTCAGCCTGGTGGCGATTCTGGACGCGGACAAGGAGGGGTACTTGCGGTCGACCACGTCGTTGATCCAGACCGTGGGCCGCGCGGCCCGACACGCCTCAGGGCACGTGATCATGTACGCCGACCGGGTTACCGACTCGATGCAGAACGCCATCGACGAGACCTACCGCCGGCGGGCGATCCAGGGAGCGCACAACGAGCGCCACGGCATCGAGCCGCAATCGATTCACAAGGCCGTGCGGGACATCACCGAGGGCCTGCGCGGGGTCGCGGAGACCAAGGCCTCCTACCAGGTGGCGCGGGAGGAAATGTCGCGGGACGACATGTACCGGGTGATCAAGGACCTGGAGTTCCAGATGAAAGAAGCCGCCCGTTCACTGGAGTTCGAAAAGGCCGCTCACCTGCGGGACGAGATGCTCGAACTGAAGAAGATCATCGTCACCGAGGAGAAAATGTTGGCCGTTGCCGGCGCCTAGGCCTACCAGTGCTGGGCCAGGTTGGTGACGAGGTTGTAGATGAACCTCTCCGGTCGCCTCATGCCGGCAAGCGGCCGTTCACGTAGTCGTGCAGTGCCGTCAGCACGGCGGCGTTTTCTTCGAGCGTGAATTCATCCACGAGGTAGTCGTGCTCACCGCTGACGCCGCTGACGGCTCCGGCGTCCACCAGGAACCGGATGCAATCAGCGTCGGTGTCCACGCCGGGGAGCAGGTTGCGGCCGACTTCCAGGGACAGCGCCGCAACCAATCCGTACCCGCCCCAGTTGGAGGTGCTGGATATGATGAGGCGGTCGCAGCCCACGACGGCGGGATTATCGGGTAACTGATCCGCGCTGGCGACCACGTCGGCCAGGTTCCCCATGCCGATCTCGTTGCCGCCGTCGCCGATGCCGACGGACGGAAGACCGCGGCCGAAAAGCTGGTCGATACGGGCGGTCTGCGGTGAGATGTCGCGGCCGCGCATATTGCGGTAGATACCTTCGGCGTCGGGCGAGCAGCGCTCGATCGAGATCACCAGGGCGGGCTGGAATTCATCGACGATGCTCGAAACGAACCTGGCGTTGCCGGCTGCGTCGGCTGAGATGGGGAAGTCGACCACGCGCGACGGGTCCCCCGCGTGACCCAGCCATGAGGACATCATCCCAGCCACCGGCGCGTCGGCCAGGTGAACCACAGTATGCCCCAGGCTCCGCACCGCGTTGCCAATGGCGAAGGCTCCGGGCGGGCCGTCGGTCTCCGGCGCGTCGCTCATCAGGATGTAAAAGCCGGTGGTGATGATCACTGGTCCGGGATGACCCAGCACGTACCGGGCGGCCCGACCGCAGAAGTCGGCCGGCACGTGGGAGCGCAGCGCGTTGATGCCGCGCCGGTCGTGGTTGAGGACGATGTCTTCAATGGTTTGCATCTTAGGCTCCTAATGTGGTGGCTAACTGTCGGCAAGCAACCGACGGACGATCCGTGTAGCTTCGGCCATGTCGCTGGCAATGCGTTCCCCCGGTATGCGTGCAAAGACATCCATCGCAGCCAGATTCCTGGCGATGTCGTTGGACAACCCGGAGATTACGCAGGGTTTTGACTGGGCGACGACGGCAACGTTAATCAACTCAGCGATGACATGGGCGGCGGTGTCATCTACGAAGTATGTTCTGGAAAAGTCGAAGATAACGATTTCGTGCCCTGCCAAATCAGGGCCGGTCAGTCGGATGGTCTCACGTGCGGACGCTACCGAGATGCGGTCCGGGAATCGGACCAGTCCCACCCGCGCCGCAAAGGGGTCCGTGTCCGGCGACCACTCTTCTCCGTCCAGGATTTGACGGTCCAGCAGCGGCACCGACATCAGTTGGCGTGCTTCGATATTTTCCAGGGATCGGGAATTGACCAAGCCGGAAATTACCAAACCGACCAGGATGCCTAACGTGAAATCAACGAACAGGCTGAACGAGACGGTGGTCAGCACCACGGCAACATGGTATCGGGAAGTACGGTTCAGCCGCTTGAGGAAGCGCCAGTCGATGATGTCCCAGCCCGTCTTCACCAGGATGACCGATAGCGCCGCCAGCGGGATTTGCGCCAGGAGAACGCTCAAGCCCAGAACCGCTCCAGCCAATATCACCGCCGCCAATAGGCCGCCCACCAGCGTGCGTCCACCGAGGCGCGCGTTGGCGTAGGAGATCGCGCTGGATCCGCCGGGCAAACCGCCGATCAGCCCCGCCGCAAGATAGCCGACCCCCTGACCAATCAACACTCGATTGGGCTGATGACGCCCGCCGGTTATTGAGTCCAGCATGAGGGCGGCGAGCAGGGTCATCATGGCGTTCAACAGCGCAATGCTGAACGCCGGCCAAATCAACCCCAGTACGGAGTTCAGCGGCAGATGCGGAATCAGCACGCTGGGCAAGTCGGATGGAATGTCGCCGATGACCGGAGCGTCACGGAACCACAGGATTCCTGCGACAGTGCCCACCATCAGCGCCACGAACAGGCTCGGCACGATCCGACTAATGCGTCCTCGCCACAACATCGCCGCGGCCAGCGATATTGCGGAAACCGCGAGGGCATCAAAATTGACGCCGGTTATCGCCTCCGGCAGGGCCTGCGCCGCCCCGATCACGCTCCCCCGCGCAGTTTCCGCCCCGAAAAGGCGCGGCACCTGCGGCACCGCGATGATGATGCCGAGAGCCGTGAAAAAGCCGGAAAACACCGAGTGCGGGATGTAGAGGACGAAGCTGCCCAGTCGCAGTAGCCCCAAGGCTATTGAAAATAACCCGGCCAGGCCGCCGACCGCCATCACTACGCCGAAACCGGCGCCGTACTCGGAGACCACGCCTCCCATTATTATGGCGGCGCTGAAGCTTGGTCCGGAGATCATTCCAAGAGAGCCGCCGAACAGGGCGGTTGCAACACCGAAGACGGCTGCGCCAAACAATCCCACCGCCGGATCGAGGCCGGCGATTGAACTGCACACCAACGTAATCGGCAGCAGCGAAACTCCCGCTATGACGCCGCCGAAGGCGTCGCCCCGGAGGTGGTCCAAAGAGTAACTGATGCGCCGGATTCTGGCGGCAATCAAAGCCGTCCTGATCGCCAAGAGACCTACCCCTGATGCAATCCGAGGACTCTTCTGACCTCAAGTCGGCGCGTCAGTCGCTGGATTCCCGCGACAGCGGGAATGACGGCTTATGGGTCAGATTACAGCGTAGTCGGAGTCGCGGCGGTCGGTGATGAACATCTTGCCGGGAGCGTGGGTGATCATCAGCGGCGGCTTGCAGTTGAGGGCGACGGCCTGTGGGGTCACGCCGCAAGCCCAGAAGACGGGGGTCTCGCCAGGCTTGATTTCCACGGCATCGCCGAATTCGGGGGCGTTGATATCGCGGATGCCGATGGCGTCCGGGTCGCCGATGTGGACCGGGGCGCCGTGGGTGTCGGGGAACCGCGAGGTCACCTGAACCGCGCGCACGATCTGTTCCTGGGGGATGGGGCGCATGCTCACCACCATCGGACCGGAGAACATGCCGGCGGGCCTGGTGGCGATGTTGGTGATGTACATCGGCACGTTGCTGCCGGCTTCCTGGTGACGCAGGGGAATGCCGGAGTCAGCCATGGCAGCCTCAAAAGAAAAACTGCAACCGAGGAGGAACGACACCAGGTCATCACGCCACACGTCGGCCACCGATGCCAGTTCGGCCACCATTTCGCCGTTCTCGTAGATGCGGTACGCGGGCACGTCGGTGCTGATATCCGCGCCCGGAGCCATGAACGACGGCTCGACAGAGCCGGGCTCGATGACTTCCAGCAGGGGGCACGGCTGCGGGTTGCGCTGGCAGAATAGCAGGAAATCGAACGCCAGATCCCGGGGCAGTACCGCAAGGTTCGCCTGCACGTGCCCATTGGCCAGGCCGGAGGTGACGCCGCCGTATTCTCCGGCGCGGATTATCCGGCGCAGTTCGGCGGGTTGCGTGGGGAGCATCGTTGCGGTGGTCATGGTCGGTCTCCAGTAGGGACGGTGGGTTGGGTGGGCCGCTTCTTATGCTAGAATTGCGCCGTTGATTGCGATGAATGATAGACAGGCGCAATGATAGACAGGTGACCGGCCAGCGTCAATTTCGCCTTGGGGTCACCGGCGAATCACTCCAGCAGTCAGGATGCCGGTTTGTATAGCGTGTTTTTGCTCACCCGTCCCGGTGATGCGATGACGTCCCTGGCGGGGCAGATCGACCGCGCCGGTTTGTCGTGCCGGGCGGGCAGCGACGTGCTGGAGCTTGAAGACGTCGCGCACACGGACAAGTTGGACGTAGTGCTGCTGGACCTGGCGGCGGTGGGCATCGGCGCACAATCGGTAATCGAGCGCGTGAGTCAGCTATCTCTGCCGACGCTGCTGGTCATGGATGAAACCGCGATCGGACAGTATGATCCGGCGATCAATCCCGACGATTTCATCGTGGCGCCCCTGGCTCCCGCCGAACTGGTCGCCCGCGTCGGCCAGATCGTGTACCGGCGCGACGGGCGAGGAGGCGAGCAGCAGATCCGGGTGGGGGAGTTGACCATCGACCTGCAAAGCTACGAGGTCACGATGGCCGGCCGGCGGATCTCGCTGACTTACAAGGAATTCCAGCTGCTCACCCTGTTGGCGTCGAACCCGGGCCGGGTCTACACGCGGGAGGCGCTGCTGAATCAGGTCTGGGGATACGACTACCTGGGCGGGACGCGCACGGTAGACGTGCACATCCGGCGGCTGCGGTCCAAGGTGGAGGACCCGGACCACCTGTTCGTGGAAACGATCTGGAACGTTGGCTACCGTTTCCGGGACGTTGCATCCGAGGCCTGACGCACGGTTCCAAGGGATGGTGTGGTCGCCATCACGGGCGAATCAGTCGCTGATGTTGTCCTGAACGCGGGCCAGGAACCGGTCACGTTCGGCCACGATGCCGGCGTGCTTCGGGTCGGTCAAGTCCGGGTCGGCGTCGAGGATGGCGGCGGCTTCCTGGCGGGCCAAGGCCATCAGGTCCTGGTCGAACACGTTGGCGATGCGGAGCATGGTCTGGTCGCCGCTCTGGGTGGTGCCGAAGATGTCGCCCTCGTGGCGCATCTGCAGGTCGATCTCGGCCAGCTTGAACCCGTCACGGTTGTTTTCCAGAGCCGACAACCGCTCCCGCGCCCGTTCCGACTCCGACTCGGACATGAGCAGGCAGTAGCTGCGGTGTTCGCCGCGACCAACGCGGCCGCGGAACTGGTGCAGTTGGGCCAGCCCGAAGCGGTCCGCGCCGTCGATCATCATCACGGTGGCGTTGGGCACGTCGATGCCAACCTCGACCACGGCGGTGGCTACCAGGATGTCCAGGTCCCCGTCTCGAAACTGCCGCATCACCTTGTCTTTGTCCCGGGACGAAAGGCGTCCGTGCAGCAGTCCGAGCTTGAGGTCGGGAAACACCTCGTTGGACAGGCGCTTGTGTTCTTCCGTGGCGGCACGAACATCGAGGTTATCCGATTCCTCCACCAGCGGGCAGATGATGAACGCCTGGCGGCCGGCCTCCACCTGCTGCCGCACGAACCTGTAGGCGGCGGCGCGCTTGTCTTCGGGCACGAGCCGAGTGAGGATATCCTGCCGACCCGGTGGTAGTTCATCTATGGTCGACACGTCAAGGTCGCCGTACAGGGTGAGCTGCAACGTGCGGGGGATCGGCGTGGCGGACATCATCAGGGCGTGGGGCTGCTCCGGGCCGGCGCCCCGGAGGGCAGTGCGTTGGGCCACACCAAAACGGTGCTGCTCGTCGGTGATGGCCAGGGCCAGGTTGGACAGTTCGACGCCGTCCTGGATCAGCGCGTGAGTACCAATCAAGAGGTCCAGGTGGCCTTCGGACGCCAGGCGCAGCACCTCCCGACGTGGCGCGGCCCGAGTGCTTCCGGTGAGCAGGCCAACGGTGAAGGGACGGCGCAGGCTGGGCAGGTACGCCGAGAAGACGTTGGGCTGCTGCAACGGCTGCTCGAAACTCGATAGGAGACGCCCGACCGTGGCGAAGTGCTGCTCGGACAACACCTCTGTTGGCGCCATGAGGGCCGACTGCCGATGGTCGGATGCGGCCGCCAGAATTGCCGTCAACGCGACCAGCGTTTTTCCGCTGCCCACTTCGCCCTGCAACAAGCGGCTCATGGGCGGCGTGCCCCGGGCCATGTCGGCGAGGATTTCGCCGATGCAGCGCAACTGCGCCTTGGTGGGAGTGAAGGGCAGTTCGGACAGGAACCCGTCAACCGCCGCGCCGCTGTACTGGACCGGGATCCCAATGGCGTCGCGCTCGCGATGGCGTCGACGTCCCAGGATCGACATCTGGAAGGCCAGGATTTCGTCGAAGGCCAGGCGGCGTCGCGCCCGGTCGGCTTGGAGGAGGTCCGGCGGATAGTGAGCGTCGCAAATGGCCTGCCGGAGCCCGACCAGCTGAGTTCGCGCCAGGGTGGCCTCGGGCATGGTTTCCTCAACGCCGCCCAGGAACCGTTCCAGCGCGCGCCAGGTGAGGCTGCGCAGGTTGCGCGCGGTCATACCCTGGGTCAATCGATACACCGGGGTGATGCGGCCGGCGTTCAGGGCCGGCGCGGATTCAGTCACGACGTCGTATTCCGGCGAGTTGATGGTCAACCGACCACGATAAATCTCGGCTTTGCCGTGCACGACCATCGTGCTGCCGGACCGTAAAGTGCGAGCCAGAAACCCCTGCCCGAACCATTGCAGGTCGATGGCGCCGGTGTCGTCCCGCAGCGTGCCCTCGGCCAATTGCAACCTGCGCTGACCAACGTTGGTGGAGCGGATATTCACCAACTCGCCTTCCAGGGTGAAGGTTCCTCCAGCGTAGATGTCGGCGATGCTGGTGACGTCGGCCCGGTCATCGTACCGGCGTGGGAACATGTAGAGTAGGTCGCGAACCGTGCCGGCTCCCAGCGACTCCAGACGCTGCACGGTCCGGGCGTCCATGCGGCGAACTGCGGAGACAGGATCGTCCGGGTCGCCCGGGTTGGCACTGAGCCGGGGCGCGGCGTGCTGCCGCCGGTGCACACGTACGTGCTGGAATGCGGCTGCGGGGTCAAAGAGGTGAGTTTCGGCGGCAGGATCGGAAGGGGCCGGGTCATCCGGTGCAGTCGGCGGCGGGATTTCCGGCTCAGGAACGGACGGGTCGGTATCACCAGCCAGGACGCTGCGCCAAGCCGAAACCCATTGGCGGCGGCGTTCCGGCGGGAGATCGCGGTAAGGGGCCGAAATCAGCGTCGCGACGCGTTCGGGATGGTCGTCGAGAAAAGCCCGTAGCTCGGGTTCCCAGCGCTCGATGAAACGGCGAATGCCGCCGCTTACGGCGTTGTCCCCGAAACCCTTGTGTTCCTCGAGGGCAAGGATTTTTGCAAAGGCGTCGCGCCAAACGGGAACGGTTTCGCCGCGGTGCGTGTCCATTCACCCGACTCCATGCGGAGCCCGTTCGTGTTCGGAGCGGCCGGCGGCCATCAAGGGAGGGTAGACACCGCCACCGCGCCCGGGCCGATGTGGGTTCCGATGGCGGAACCGACCTGCAGGGTGTAGGTGTTTTGAGGATCCACCAGGTCGGACAGGCGGTTGCGAATCTCTTCGGCCGGCGCGGCGTCGGTGGTGTAGGCAACGGCGAGCTTGGAGGCCGGGCCCTGTTCGCGCACCAACTCCTCCAGGCGTTGCAGCCCGCGCCGAAGGTTGCGGGGGCGGTCGACGGGCAGAACCTCGCCGTCGGCGACCTTGAGGATGGGCTTCACCTTGAGCAAAGACCCCATGAACGCCTGGGCCTTGCCGATCCTGCCGCCCTTCTGCAGGTATTCCAGCGTGTCCACCATGGCGAACCCGTAGCTTCGACCCGCACGGATTTGGGCGGCGGAGACGACCGAATCCAACGTCGCATCCGAAGCGGCGGCATCCTCGGCGGCGGCGATGACCTGGAGCATGTGCCCGACCGAAGCAGTGCCGGAGTCGATGACGGTGACCGCGCCGTCGTCGAATTGGGACGCAGCCTGCGCCGCGGAGTTATAGGTGCCGCTGAGTTGTCTGGCCACGGTGATGCACACCACCTGGTCGCCCGCGGAGACGAGCGGTTCCATTGCGCCGGTGAAGTCGCCGGGTGTGGGCTGGGACGTGCTCGGCAGTTGAGACGAAGACTGAAGACGGGCGTAAAACTGGGTGGGATTGATGTCGATCCCTTGGCGAAATGACTCCTCTCCGAACAGGACATAGGCGGGGACGATGGAGATCCCGAATTGTTCGACGGTTTCCCGGGCAATGTCGCAGGTACTGTCGGTGATGATCTTTATGGCCATGCGGTACGCTCCTCCGCCGGATCGCGCCTGTACTAAGTTATTCGACGGACACCAGGTACGGATAATGGGGCTGATTGCCTTCGTAGACGTCCACCTCCGCTCCGCCGTAGGCTCCTTCCAATTCCTGCTGCAAGGCGGCGGCCGATTCGGCCGAAGCGCCCTCCCCCCAGTACAGGGTAATCACGCTGTCTTCGTCGGCGGCGGAGTGTTGCAACCCCTCGCGGACGGCATCGTCGGCGGTTTCGGCCAGGGCAGCGAGTTTGCCGTCCAGGATCGCCATGTACTCGCCCTCGCGCACATCGCGTCCATCGACCACCGAGTCGCGGACCGCCTGGGTTACCTCAAGGGTTTCCACGGCAGCGCGCGCCGACTCCATGTTGGCCAGATTGTCGTCGACGGACATTTCCGGGTTGAACCCGAGCAGCGCCCCGGTACCCTGGGGCATGGTGCGGGTAGGCAACACGTGCAACGTGATTTCGCCCGTGTCGGCTTCGGTCGCCTGGTTGGCGGTGAGAATGACGTTGTGATTGTTGGGTAGGACGATCACGTCGGTGGTGCCGGCGGACATGGCGGCGTCGATTATTTCGCTGGCGCTGGGATTGAGGGTCTGACCGCCGGGGATGATGGCGGCGCACCCGGCGTCCTGGAACAGGTCGGCCAGACCTTTGCCCGAGGCAACCGCGATCACCGAAATGCCCGGCCGGATTTCGGCAGGACGGGCGCGCTCACGGTGTCCGGCCGCCCAGTCGCGGTTTTGCAGGCTCATGTTGTCAATCTTCAGTTCATCCAGTTCGCCGAATCCGATCCCGTAGCTCAAGGCCGAACCGGGGTCGGTGGTGTGGACATGGACCCGAACCGCCTGGCCGCCGCCGATGACCACCGTGGAATCGCAGATGCCGGAGAATCCCGTTCGCAGGGCGTCGGCATCCAATTCCTGGCCGTGGATGACAAACTGTGTGCAGTACCCAAACTCCTCCGCCTCGTGGGCTTCCAGGAAGTCCGCATCGATGGCCACCGACGCGGTCTGCTGTGGGTTGATGACGCCCCCGACGCTGCGCAGGCCAAGGTCGATGGCCGGTCCAGTCTCGCCGAGCAGGTGCTGCAACGCGCCGCCGATAATGGCGACTACGCCCAGGCCACCCGAATCCACCACCCCCGCTTCCTTAAGCACCGGGAGTTGGTCGGGAGTGCGGGCGAGGGCGTCAACAGCGCCGGCGTAAGCCACCTGCCACAGTGCGATTACGTCGCGCTCGCCGGCGTCGTTGGCTTGCACCGAGGCGCCCGAGGCTCCGCGAATTACGGACAGCATCGTGCCCTCGCGGGGTTGGCTGACGGCCCCGTACGCGGAGTCGGTTGCCGAGCGAAACGCGGCCACGGCGTCGGATGAGTCGATTTCCACGACGCCGGCCACGCCATCGGCAAATCCGCGCAGAAGTTGGGACAGGATCACGCCGCTGTTGCCGCGGGCTCCCCAGAAAGCGCCGGTGGCGATGGATTCGGCAACGTCACCGGCGGTTTCTACGTGAGCGTCCTTGTTCATCTGGTCGATGCCGGCGCGCAGCGTGAGCAACATGTTCGTGCCGGTGTCGCCGTCGGGTACCGGAAACACGTTGAGTGCATTGGCCGCATCCCGGTAAAGTTCCATGTACGCGACCGCGCCGAGCATGGCCTGGCGCAAATCGGTGCCCCGCAAAGTCGTGGAAAGCGATGTCATAACGCCCGCAGTATTCACATAGTAAAATCGTCGCGAGTATAGCACAGCGGGTTCTCTACTCTCTGTTCGAGCGTGTGCACAAACAGGCGAGTAATGGATTTGCCGGCGGGCATCAGACGTGGCAAACTCTTGACATCCAGCGACCCAAAAACGCGAGGCGCCTATGAGTCAGCAACTCCCGCCCGAAGTCCTTAATCTAATAGACGCCGCACTCACCGAAGACCAGGCATTCAACGATCCCACCACCCAGACGCTGATACCCGACGGCGTCACGGGAAACGGCATGCTCCGCGCCAAGGCCGATGGCGTCCTGGCGGGAGGCGCGGTGGCGGAGGCCGTTTTCAGGCGCATCGATCCCGATCTGGACGTGGAATTGCTGCTCAGCGACGGGGCCGAACTGGAGCCCGGCCGTGACATTGCCAGCGTGGTGGGATCCGCGGCCGCGATTCTGCGGGCAGAGCGTACCGCCCTGAACTTCATGCAGCGGATGAGCGGCATTGCCACGTCGACCAACCGGTACGTCCGGGCGGTGGAAGGGACGGCCGCCAGGATCGTCGATACGCGGAAGACGGCCCCGGGTCATCGGTACCTGGACAAGTACAGCGTGCGCATGGGTGGAGGGTACAACCACCGCATTAATCTGGCCGATGGCATCCTGATCAAGGACAACCACCTGGCCGCGCGGGCGTCGCTGGAGGAGCCGCTGGGGGCCGTAGTGCGCCATGCCATCGGCCAGGCGTCACATACGATACGTGTAGAGGTAGAGGTGGAGTCCCTGGAGCAGGTGCGCGAGGCGGTGGATGCCGGTGCGCACATCATCATGCTGGACAACATGCCGGTGGACATGATGCGTGAAGCGGTGGGCATCATCGCCGGCCGGGCGTCCATCGAGGCTTCGGGCGGGATCACGCTGGCGACCGTGCGCGACGTGGCCGAAACCGGAGTGGACCTCATCAGCATCGGCGGCCTAACCCATTCCACCGACGCCCTGGACATTTCCCTTGACCTGGAGTTTCCCGACCGGCAATAGCCCCAACCGGCGCTTCGCTTGAACGCGGGCAGCGCGCGGCGGTATATTGCCGGTGTCAAATTCCACAAACCAAGCGCAAGGAGCATTCCCCAATGGCCCGTTTGAGTGACGTAACCCGTGATCAACTCGCCCCTGAGCACCAGGAATTTTTCGACTCCATCGCCAGCAGCCGCGGCAGCGTGCGCGGGCCGTACGGCGTGCTGCTGCACAGCCCCGACCTGGCGGCGCGCGTAGCACACACCGGCGCCTACGTGCGGTTTGATTTGGACATATCCGAGGCCCAAAAAGAGATCGTCATCTGTGCTACGGCCCGTGAGATCCGCCAGCAATACGAGTTCTCGGCGCACGCCCGGCTGGCTCGTCAGGCCGGAGTGTCGGAGGACGTGGTCAACGCCATCGCGACCGGCAAGGCCCCTGAGGGCATGAGCGGGATCGAGGCCTCGCTGGTGAAGTACGTTCAGGAGTTGTTCCGCAACCACAAGGTGAGCGACGAGACGTTCGGTGAGGTGTCCGGCCACTTCGGGATGCAGAAAACGGTGGAGATCACGGCGCTCATGGGGCACTATCTGCTGGTCGGGCAGATCCTTTCCGCCTTCGAGGTCGAACTGCCCGAGGGTGTGCAACCGGAGATCACCTAACCGCCGTTGGAGGGCATACTCGCCGCGCCCGACAGCATCAAACCACGCCCGTCCAGAGGAGAACCGCCCATGGAACCCCTGATTCGCAACGTCAAAGACTTCCCTGCCGGAGCGCCGGCACGCTTGATCAGCGCTGACGACAACCCGTCGCTGGTCACCCTGGCCTACTCCGTGATTGAGCCCGGCGGGACCAGCGCACATCACATCCACGAGTGGGAACACGAGGTGTACATCATCGAAGGGAGCGGCACGCTGGTGGCCGACGGCAAGGAATACCCGGTCAAGGCCGGCGATGCCATGTTCATTCCGCCCATGGTGGACCACGTCACCCGCAACGACGGCGACGGCAACATTCGTCGTATCGAGATCAACCCGCTCGCGGCAGCCAGCGGCAACGCCCGCCCCGGTGGGTCTGAGCCGGGCGCTGGGACACCACCAGTGATCCGAAATCACGCCGATTTGAACGCCGAAACGGGTCACACCATGCTGGGCGGTCGGGACGGCTGCCCGAACTACCTCATGCTGTACAACGGCGCCATGCCGCCCGGCGCGGTGAGCCATCCGGAAACGGGCGGTCACAACCACGAATGGGACCACACCGTGTTTATCCTGGAGGGGACTGGGACGCTGGTGGTGTCGGGCACGGAGTACACGGTGACCGCCGGTGACGCCGTGCTGGTTCCGCCGGGTGAGCATCACCAGTGGAAGAACGAGACCGACGCACCGATGCTCAGGGTTACGTTCAACGACATCAAATCCGAAGGCCACGGCTAGCTCACCTCTGGCGGCTTTAAAAAAAACGGGGCAATCGCGGATGGCAACGACGCGATTGCCCCGTTTGAGTATCTGACGGGCGGGGTCGTTTTTCACATGGCTGACACCACACTCATTAATTCAGTGCGCGGACGGGAGGTCCTGGACTCTCGCGGGAACCCCACCGTGGAGGTTGACGTCACGCTCTGCGGGGGCGCATTGGGGCGCGCGATCGTTCCGTCAGGAGCTTCCACCGGGCGGCACGAGGCGGTAGAACTCCGCGACGGCGACCCGACACGATACGAGGGAATGGGCGTGCTGCGGGCGGTGGCGGCAGTGAACGACGTCATCGGCCCGGCGGTTTGCGGTGACTGCGACGCGGCAGACCAGTCGGCATTGGACGCCCGTCTGCGGGAACTGGACGGCACGGCGAACAAGGCCAACCTGGGAGCAAACGCCATCCTGGGAGTGTCGTTGGCCGCCGCTCACGCCGCCGCCCACGCTGCCGGCCAGCCGCTCTACCGGTACCTGGGCGGGCCCGAGGCACGGGTTCTGCCGATGCCGATGGTTAACATCATCAGCGGCGGTCGGCACGCGGCCGGCGGTCTGGACATGCAGGACTTCCTGGCTATTCCCATCGGCGCCGAAACCTACGGCGAAGCGCTGCGAATGGTGGTGGCGGTGTACCGAGCGGTGGGTCGCTTGCTGTCTCAAATGGGACCCTACGCATACGGTGTAGCGGATGAAGGTGGATACGGGCCGCCGCTGCCCTGTCACGAAGACGCGCTGGGCCTGATCTACGACGCCACGCGGTTGGCAGGCTACCGATGCGCGCGAGACGGCGACATCGCCATCGGGCTGGACGTGGCGGCGACGGAGTTTGCCGGCGACGGCAGACGCTACGCGCTGTATGCCGAGGGTCGCACGTTCTCATCCGAGGAACTTGTCGATCTCCTGGACCACTGGAGCAAGACCTACCCGATCATATCCATTGAGGACGGATTGAGCGAGGACGATTGGGACGGCTGGGACTACCTGACCAAGAAGCTGGGCGGTTCAACCCAGTTGATTGGCGACGACCTGTTCACCACCAACCCGGAACGACTGGCCCGGGGCGCGGACGACGGCATCGCCAACGCGGTTTTGGTGAAGCCCAACCAGATCGGAACCCTGACCGAGACATTGGAAACCGTGCGGTTGGCCCAGGAACGAGGTTATCTTCCGGTGATTTCGGCGCGCTCGGGCGAGACGGAGGACACGACCATCGCGGACCTGGCCGTCGCCACCGGCGCCGGACAGATCAAGATCGGTTCCATAACGCGCTCCGAAAGGCTGGCCAAGTACAACCGGCTGCTGCGGATCGAGGAAGAGTTGGGGGACGGGGCACGGTTTGCCGGCAGAGACGTGTTTGGCCGGTTTTTGACTCCATGACGAGCGCCGCTGAGCTTGGCATGGAGATCCTCAGCGATCAGGCGCCGCGCCTGGGACTGGACCTGTCGCCGGAACATCTCGCACGGTTCGCCGAGTATCAGCGCCTGTTGGCGGAAGGGAATCAGCGGGCGAACCTTACCGCCATCACCGACCCCGAGGCGGTTCAGGTACGCCATTTCTTCGATTCCCTCAGCGCAGTGCTCGCGGTCAACGATTGGCGACAGGGTCTGCGGGTGGTTGACCTGGGCACCGGAGCCGGATTTCCGGGCGTCCCTCTGAAGATAGTTTTCCCTGGCATCCGTTTGACGCTGGTGGAGTCGGTGGCCAAGAAGACGGCGTTTCTCGACACTTTGTTGGCGGGCCTCGGCATCGCTGACGTGGATGTGGTCACCACGCGGGTAGAGGAACTGGCGCGCAGGGAAGGCTATCGGGGTCAGTTCGACGTGGCGCTGGCACGTGGGGTAGCGCCGATGTCGGTGCTGGTGGAGTACGCGCTGCCTCTTTGCAAGGGACACGGCACGCTGGTGGCCTGGAAGGGCAAGGACGGGACCGTGGAGGCGCAGGCCGCCGCCAACGCCCTGTCCGAACTCGGTGGCAAGGTTTCAGGAACCCGCTCCATGAACGACCTCTCGCCGCCGCTGCCGCCGGACCGGTGGCTCATATCCGTAGAAAAAGTGCGCCGGACGCCCGGGAAGTACCCGCGTCGGGTCGGCGTACCCGCCAAGCAGCCGCTATAGGCCCATCGCGGCCAGGTCGACGCGACCGTCGGCGCTCCATCCCCGGGCGCGATAGTAGTCGGCGATCATCGCATCCAGCTCGGCCGAGGTGAGGCCGACGCCGGCGGCGACACCATCGGCGAGAGGTTCGGTCAGGGTACGACCCGGGAGGGTATCGTCGGAGCGTTGCCAGCCCCAACGCTGGTTATACGCCTTTTTGAGGTCGGCGATGTGGGCGGCCGCGCGGCGGAGTTCGTCGGCGTCGAAATCTTCCCAGCCGGTTACCATGCGGTACACCGCGGCCGACTCATCCCAGAAATCATCAAAGGCACGACGGAGGAATTTACACCAAATCAGAGAGTCCAGCGCCGCCGCGAAATCCTCGCTGCCGGCGGCAATCCTGCCACGCCGGTCGTCGACGGTCAGGCGGTCCACCTCCGGCGAGAAGTCGGCGTCGTAGGCTGACGTGCGATTGTGGCAGGCGCCGCGCGGGGTGGTGGCAAGGCCCAACGCCAGGGTTTTCAGGCTGCGGGGCTCGTAGCCGGGCATCTCCAGTCCCTTGACCTGCATGGCCCATGCGTCCGCCCCGCCGCCAACGCGCTCGGCGGCGAGCCGGCTGCCTTCCGCCAGCAGGTTGCCCAGAGGACCGCGGCGATGCCCGATGTCGTCCAACAGATCGATTACTGCCGCGCCGTCACCGAAATTCAGCGAGCGGCCTGCGCCACCGTTGTCATTGACAACGTGCGGGTTGCCCAACAGGCCGCGCTCCGTAGTTTCGATGGCCCAGGCGATGACCCCGCCGGCGGAAATGGTGTCCAGGCCAAGCTCGTCGCAACGACGCACGGCACGGATCACCGCGTCGGGATCGCCGACGCCCACCAGCGGACCAAGGGCGAAGAGGCTCTCGTATTCCAGGCGGGCGCTGACCTCTCCGGCCTCCTTAGCCCCTTTGTCTTTCCTGCCCACCGTGACGATCTTTTCGCATCCGATGGTGCAGTTGGCGCAGTGTGCGGAACGCGTGGCTCGGGTCTGGTGCAGGGCTTCGCCGCTGACCGCCTCGGCGTCCTCGAAGGTAGACTGCTGGAAGTTGCGCGTCGGCAGGGTGCCCAGGCGGTTGAATACCGACACGTTAGCGATGGTTCCGAGCTCGCGGTACTTGGCGGTGGCGGCTCCAAGGCTGCGTCGACTGAGATTGCGGGCGTATGCTCGCAAGGCTACTGGGTCCGCAACCGGCGGATCCGCACTGGGATCCCCCCGGACGGCGATGGCCTTGAGGTTCTTGCTGCCCATCACCGCGCCGGGTCCGCAACGGCCGGCCTGGCGACCGCCGTCGTTGGCGATGCTGGCGAAACGGACCAGGTTTTCCCCGGCCGGCCCGATGCAGGCGACGCGGACGGGTCGGCGACTACCGTCGTCCAGTTCCCGTTTGACCGCCGATTCGGTGTCCATGGTGGACAAGCCCATCAGGTGAGCGGCAGGCTTGATGCGCGGAATGCCGTCGGCATCGATGTGCAGCAACGCCGCATGCTGCGAGCGGCCGGTGATCACCAGCGCGTCGCCACAGGCTCGCTTCAGTTCGACGGCCAGGTGGCTGGAGGACAGACCGTCGGCGATGAAGCCGGTCAGCGGAGACCGGGTCATCACGGCAAATTTGCTGGAAGTGGTGAGGCGGGTACCCACCAGGGGGCTGGTGACGAAAATCAGGGGATTGGCCGGTTCCAACGCAGCGTCGAGCGCGCGCATCCGGTCGGGAGCGGCAAGGACTTCGCATTCGTCGCCGGCAGCAGGGCCGCCGTAGCGATGGAGCAGCCAAGTACCCAGACCGATGCCACCGATGGTCGAGCGGAGGGCTTCCGGTGGTATTGGGTCGCGTCGATATTCTCCGGTGGTCAGATCAACCACCGTGGCGAATCCACGGTAGCCATATAGGACCGACATGGCGTTCACCCGCCGGCCTGGTTTGATAAGAGGAGCAACGAGTCGCCCGGGGCCCAATCCAAGGGTGCATCGGTGTCAGGAGGCAAGAACACCAGACCGTTCCGGTTCAGCGCGTATCCGTCGGCCACGGAGATGGCCCCGCGGTCGGATAGACATAGAGCGCTGCCCACCAGGCCAGGGCATTCTTGCGCCAGAACGCCCAACAACTCTGTGACCGGAGTTTGCTTGTCCACCGTCAGGCTGACGCTGCTGACGCCGGCGCGAACGCGAGCCAGGCCAAATAGTTCCACGGTGACAACCACCGAAACTCCGGTTGGCGCGGCGGATTTCATTGTGCCAGTTCCATCGCCCGGGTCAGGTCTTCCGGGCGGTTGATGTTGAAGAAGCTCAGCAGGTCAGGGTCGAAATCCCTGATTTCGCTCTCCGGCAAGTAGCGCACGGCAACGTCGTCGAAGAAACCGGAAATCTTCAGCTGTCCGGCGCGCAGCCGGCTCTCGATGGCTGGCAGGCAGCGCCGCGTGTAGAGGGCGTGGGTGGGTTCCGGACGGCCTTCCACCATTGGAACCACTGCGTCGACACCCTCGCGCAGGCCAGCCATGTGCGCCAGGAGAGGCGCGGACAGGAAGGGCATATCGCAGGCGGTGACCAGGCACCAGTCGGTGGGCGCGGCGTCCAGGCCAGTGTATATGCCGCCCAGCGAGCCGCAGTCGGGAAACACGTCGACGGCAGTCCGGTGGTTAACGTCCAGTGGAAGAGCGTCGGCACGAGCCGGATCTGCGACCACGACCACCACCTCGCGGGCAGACACGCCGTCGCAAGCCCGCCGGATTACGCGCCTGATTAACGGTTCTCCGTCGAATGGCTCCACGGCCTTGTCGCGACCCAAACGCCGGCTTTGTCCGCCGGCAAGGATTACGGCGGTAATCGGCGATTTATCGACGGAATTCATAGCGAACGTAGCGACGCTGGGCCCAGTGTGCTCAGCATATCACCCGAGGATGGGAACCGCACGTTACCAGTACGACGGGAGTCGTCAGGCTCCACGTTCGCCGAGAAAATTCCGCATGCGCTGCACGCACCATTCGGGGTAGATTACGTTGACGCCATGTCCCAGTCCGGGCCAAACGTCCAGGCGGCTGTTGGGAATTTCGGAAGCCATGAACTCCTGCTGCTCCATGCTGGTGGTCAGGGATTCGTCCCCGGTCAGCAGCAGGGTGGGCACCGTGATGTCTTTCAGGTGCGGGCCGAAATCCAGGCTGTCCAGGTAACTGTGCAGGGCCTGACCGATCTCAGCCGGCGTGCGGTCCATTTCGGCGATGTACCAGTCCTTGAGGCCCTCATCAGCGTGGCGCATATCCAGACGGAAGTTGATGGTGGCCGCGCTCCACGCGCCGATGCCGCCCTGCTCCATGGTCGCAAGCCAGCTTCCGCCCGGCGTCGCGCTTTCGCGGCGGGTCAAGCGACACGGCGAGTTGCACAGCACCAGGGCCCGGCACCGTTCGGGATAATCGTGGGCGAACTGCATTCCCATGATGCCGCCGAAGGATTCGCCGACATACACGGCGCGCTCTACCCCGGCGTCGTCGAGGATGGCC
The DNA here is from genome assembly GCA_965220505.1 of Dehalococcoidia bacterium. Taxonomy (GTDB): domain Bacteria; phylum Chloroflexota; class Dehalococcoidia; order Lucifugimonadales; family UBA3495; genus Bin87. The sequence continues at coordinate 599,779 of CBDCQE010000001.1, forward strand.
AGCAGGTCGCCCATCAGCGTTTCCAGGGTGGGCTCGTAATGGGCCGGGTCAATGGTCGACTGGCCCATCCCGCGCATGTCAGGGCGAATCACACGATACTCGCGGCTGAGCAGGGGCGGCCAGTTGTACCAGAACCTGCCGTTGCGGGAGAAGCCGTGCTGCAGCACGATGGCTTCCGGCGAAGACCGCCAAGGATCGGTGAAGTCGTCCAGATAGTAGTGCAGTTGGGCGTCGCCACGCTGGATAGTGGGCACGGTGAGCCTCCCGGATTGCGGTTTTCGCTCGTATACCATACCCTTCCGGGAGTGGCAAACCGCTGCGGCGCAGTGGGCCGATAGACGCTGGAGGAATCTGGTACATGACCGGAACGCTTGGAACCAACCCGTTACCGCAAGCGGAAATCCAGGGACGGCTGGACCGTTTGCTGGAGGAAGTCCAGGAGGCCGGGAAACGGCAGGTTGGCTATCCGACGAACCAGGACTTCGACTATTCGGCGGTGCTGCCCTTCCTGAGCCACGCACTCAACAACGTCGGCGACCCGTTTCATTCCAGCAACTACAAGAGCAACACCCATGCTTTCGAGCGCGAGGTGATCAATCGTTTCGCGGGCCTGCTGCGGATCGATCCCAACGAGGCCTGGGGTTACGTCACGTCGGGCGGTACGGAAGGCAACATGTACGGCCTGTACCTGGCTCGAGAACTGTTCCCCAACGCGATGTTCTATTTCTCGGAGGAGACTCACTACAGCGTACTGAAAAACGTTCGCGTGCTCAATGCCCGGCACATCATGATACGCCGGCAGGACAACGGTGAGATCGACTATGACGACCTCCGCGACATGATTCGGGTCAACCGTGACCTCCCGGTGGTGATCATGGTCAACGTGGGCACCACCATGCGCGGGGCCGTCGACAATATCCCGCGTATTCGGGAAATCCTGACGGACCTTGCCATCACTAGCTCGTACATCCACGCGGACGCCGCCCTTAGCGGCATGATCCTGCCCTTCGTGGACGATCCGCAACCTTACGGATTCGACGCCGGCATTGACAGTGTGTCCGTAAGCGGCCACAAGATGATTGGCGCGCCGTTGCCCTGTGGGGTGGTCCTGACCAAGCGGCCCTACGTGGAACGGGTGGGACGCGCCATCGAGTACGTCGGGGTTCAGGACACCACGCTGTCCGGATCGCGTAGCGCGTTCGCTCCGCTGCTCCTCTGGCACGCCATGGCTCGGCTCGGCGACGCGGGATTTCGCCGGCTGGTGGCCGGGGCTCTGGAGACCGCCGAGTACGCCGTGGGCCAATTCAACGAACGGGGGATTCCGGCTTGGCGACACAGGAATTCGGTCACCGTGGTTTTCCCGAGGCCGGCGCCGGAAGTATTCCGGAAATGGCAGATGGCGCCCGAGGCCGAGATCACTCACATCATTACCATGCCGCACGTGACCCACGAGATGGTTGACGAACTCGTGGATGATTGTGCCAGATGAGGTGCGCTTCACCATGAATCAACCCGGTCCAATCAACCGTATCGTCATCATGGCCGACAACGAGGTCGGAGTGATCGCCGACATCACGAGCGCGCTGGCCGCGGAACAGATCAACGTCGAATCGATCAACACCGAGACTGCCGGGAACCGGGGCACGGTGGTGCTGACCGTGGACAATTACGACCGGGCCCTGTACGTGCTGAACGGAGCGGGGTTCAAGGCAGTGGGAGATGACGCACTGGTCATCCGGTTGCCGGATGAACCGGGCGCATTGGCCGGAGCGGCCGACCGGCTGAAGCAGGCCGACGTCAATATCCAGAGCATGCACATCCTCAACCGTCGGGACGGATACGCATTGATCGCGCTCACCGTCGACGATCATTCCCGGGCTGTCGATGCCATTGGTAGCGATGTGATCGTCTGACGACAATCTCACTCGAACCGAACTGCCCGGAAACGGAGGAACGCTCATGCCGGCGCGCACCGGAGCCGAATACATCGATGGAATCAGGGAACGCGCCGCCGAGGTTTACATTGGCGGCCAGCGCGTGGAGGATGTCACCGCTCACTCCGCGTTTGCCGGCGGGCTGCGCACGGTGGCGGGTCTCCTGGACATGCAGCACGACCCAACCATGCGGGAAGACATGGTGTACCAGTCCCCGTCCACGGGTGACCCGGTGGGTCTGTCGTTCATCATGCCGCGCGACGGGGATGACCTGAAACGTCGCCGCACGATGATGTCCAACTGGGCCCTGGCGTCCTGCGGCATGATGGGCCGCACGCCCGACTTCCTGAACGTGGCGGTGATGTCCATGGCGGCCGCCGCCGATTACTGCGGTCAGAACCGACCGGAGTTCAAGCAGAATATCCTCGACTACTATGAATACATCCGCGAAAACGACATCGTTATGACCCACACGCTGGTCAACCTCCAGCGCAGCCGCTCCGTGGGGCAGACGCCTTTCGACGACCGAACCGAGGTGGCACTGTCCGTGGTCAAGGAAACGGACGCCGGTATCGTGGTGCGTGGGGCGCGGGTGCTGGCGACGCTCGGGCCGCTGTCGGACGAGATAGCAGTGTATCCGGCGCGCACGCGGCGTGTGCCGGCCGGCGAGGAGGGGAAATACGCTTTTGGGTTCGCCATCCCGTGCGAAACACCGGGGTTGAAATTCCAGTGCCGCGACACCGTCGACCTGGGCCGGTCCCATTTTGACCACCCGGCCGGCAGCCGATTCGAGGAGATGGACGCGATTGTCTTCTTCGATGACGTGCTGGTGCCCTGGGAGCGGGTGTTCCTGTACAACGACGTGGCCCTGTGCAACCAGTGGGGTGAGCGCACCAACCGCAATGCCCACACCGGTCACCAGGTGGTCACCAAGAACGTGGTCAAATGTGAGTTCATGCTGGGGTTGGCGTCGCTGATGGTGGACACCCTGGGCTCCGGCGAGTTGCCGCAAACCCAGCATCTGGTCGCCGAGTTGATCGAGAATCTGGAGATTACCAGGGCCCTGTTGGCGGCGTCCGAGGCCCAGGCATCCACCGACGAGTGGGGGATTTTCTGCCCGGACTACCGGCCGTTGCTGGTGGCGCGCAAGCAGATGATCACCATGTATCCCCGCATGGCGGAAATCCTGCACCTGCTCGGTTCCAGCAGCCTGATGGCCCTGCCCGCCGAGGCCGATCTCAACGGCCCGCTGGCCGAAGATATCCATCGTTACATGGACACCGACACGGCCACCGCGGAAGAGCGCATCCGCTTATTCCGGCTGGCATGGGACGTTTCGTGCAGCGCGTTCGGCGGCCGGCAGACGCTCTACGAGCGGTATTTTGGCGGCGATGCGGCCCGAAATGCCGCGTTGCTCTACCAGATTTACGACCGAACCGACGCGCGCAATATGGTTGACGAATTCCTCTCGCTGGAGTAATGCCCGTGATCACCGTTGCCGAGATCAACATCGCCCCGGTCAAGTCCATGGCCCTGGTTCCGTTGGAACAGGCGACGCTGGACTTGGGCGGCATCCGGGAGGACCGTCGCTTCTACCTGGTGAACCAGCAGGGACGCCTGTTGTCCCGGCGGCAGGTGGGAAAGCTGGCCCAGTTGGTGGCGTCGTGGGACCCAGAGTCCGAGCGGTTGCGCATCGCCTTTCCCGACGGTACTGTGTTGGACGAGCGGCCCGAGCTGGACCAGCCGGTTTGGACGATCATCTGGGGGCGGCGGGTGCGAGCGCGCCCATTGATGGGAGACTGGATGCGGGCCATCAGCGAGTTCTGCGGTCAGCCGGCCGTGCTGATGATGTCGGAACTGCCCTGCCAGGTTTTTGACGAGTTTCCCGTTTCGGTCCTGTCCCGGGCTTCTGTGGAGCGGCTATCGACGCAGATGGGCATGGCCGAGGACGAGTGCCTGGCCACGGACCGGTTCCGGCCGACCTTGCTGTTGGACGGGTGCGAAGCGCACCAGGAGGACGGTTGGATGAACCGCACCATATCAATCGGCGATGCGGTGGTCCGCATCCTCGCCCCGGACCCGCGCTGCGCCATCATCGACCAGGACCCGGTGACCGGCGAAACGGATACCGAGGCAGTGAGGTCGATCCTGGGCTACCGGCCGAATGCGCTGGCGGCCTACTTCGGCGTGTACGGCATTGTGGAGAAACCCGGTGTCGTTTGCGTTGGCGATGAAGTATCCGTTCAGGGATAGTCCATGGCGATGCAAAAGGGCCCGTCGATTTGAGTCGACGGGCCCCAATCTATGCCCGGGTTGGGTTCGGGCGAACGCTCAGTGCTGCACCAGTCCCTCTTCCATCATGGCGGCGATGGCGCCGTCGAACGCCTCGATGGTGAAGTCGATGTCGGCCTCGGTGTGGGTGCCGGACAGGACGCCGCTGGTGCGAGACATCAGGTCCACTCCGCGTACCTGCAACGCCTGGCGCAGGGTGCGCTGGATGTCGGCCGGCTGGTTCTTCAGCCGTGACGCGTCCAGCCCGTCGATGCTGCGCTCACCGAAGAACAGGTGGAACGTGGACGCTTCACCGTAGACGGTGGCGTTGACCTCGCGCCGGTCCACGACCTCGCGGAGGCCGACACGGAGGCGTTCGGCCATGAGGTCGGCCTGGGCGTTGTACTCGCCGGTGGCGACCAGTCGCAATGCGGCGTTGCCCGATGCAGCGGCGTAAGGGTTGGCGTTGAATGTGCCGCCGTGGAGCACACGCTCGTAGCGGTCGTGGTGGCTGTCGCCGGTCTGGTGCATTACTGCCATGATTTCGTCACGTCCGCCCACCGCGCCGCCGGGCAGGCCGCCGGTGATGATCTTGGCCATGGTGCACAGGTCGGTGTCTATGCCGAGCCTCTCCTGGGCTCCGCCCGGCGCCCACCGGAATCCGGTGATCACTTCGTCCAGGATCATGACCACGCTGTGCTCGCGGGTGAGCCTGCGTACGCCGTCCAGGAACCCGTCGGGCAGCGGCACCGTGCCGTAGGAGGCGCCCGAGGCCTCGGTGATAACACCGGCGATGTTGTCGTCGTTCTTCAGAGCGTTTTCCAACGCACCTAAATCCGTGGGCAGCACAATGATCGAGTCGATGGTGCCTTGGGGGATGCCGATGGAAGCCGGCACGTCGAAGGGCGGCAGGTTGCCGGGCATTACATAATCGTGCCAGCCGTGGTAATGGGACTCCCAGCGGACGATCTTTTCCTTGCCGGTGTAGGCGCGGGCGACGCGCATGGCCAGCATGGTGGCCTCCGCGCCCGACCCCACGAAGCGCACTTTGTCGACGCAAGGCATCAGGGTGCAGACCCGCTCGCCCCATTCCAGCATCGATTCCGTGGGCGCGCCGTAGTGCGAGCCGTCGGCCAGAACGCCCGACAGGGCTGCAACGACCTCGGGGTGAGCGTGTCCCAGCAGCAGGGACGCGGACCCCATGCCGTAGTCAACGTACTCGTTGCCGTCGATGTCCCATTTGCGCGGACCGCTGCCCCGGGCGATGACCACGGGGAACGGGTCGGAGGTGTAGCCGTCGTGACCCGGGCTGCCGGAGGGGAACCGTGCCTGATAGCTCGGCTGGAGTTCCCGCGAACGGGGGTTCATGCGGATGTACTGTTCCTGGATGGTTTCAGCCATGGTAGTAACTCCTGTGATGGTGTCGCGGGTCAGTTGTCTGCGGCTACGAGGGCATCGGGGGAACCGAGTGCCGCTCCGAATACCTCGGATAGATGGACGCTGGCAGCATCGACGGCTTGGCGACCCTTGTCGATGACGTGGGGCAACCCGAAGAATCCGTGGATTACGCCATCGTACCGGATGAGCGTGGTTTGGACGCCGGCGTCTTCGAGGGCGCTGGCGAAGGCCTCTCCCTCGTCGCGGAGAGGGTCGAACTCCGCCGTAATCACCAGGGCGGGCGGCAGGTCTGCCGACAGCCGCGCCCTTCCGGGCGACGCGAAAATGTTGTAACCGGACAGGTCGGAGTTGTCGATGTAGTGGTCCCAGAACCAGCGCATGCTTGCGGTTTCAAGGAACATACCCTGTCCGTTGACGTTGTAGGAGCGAGTATCGTAGGCGTAATCGGTCGCCGGATAGACCAGCAACTGGAACGCCAAGGGTTGCGGGAAGTCGTCCTGGGCCAGGCACACCGCCGCGGCGAGGTTGCCGCCGGCGCTATCGCCACCGACTGCGATCAGGTCCGCACGGCTGCCCAAGGCGTCGGCGTTGGCCATCGCCCACATGGTGGCGGTAAGGCAGTCCTCGAAGGGTGTGGGGAACTTGTGCTCAGGAGCGAGGCGATAGTCCACGGAGACGACGACGCAGTTCCCGCCAACGCAAAGCTCGCGCGCGGTGGCATCGGCGGTTTCAACGTTGCCGATCACCCAGCCCCCGCCGTGGTACCAGACCAGCGTGCCCCACGGGCCCTCGGTCGCCGGCGTGTAGATCCGGATGGGTACCTCACCCGGCTCCTTGCCGTGCTCGTTCCTGATGATCCGGTCCTCTACATTGCCGACCGCCGGGCCTTCGGGTCGGGGTCGGTTGTTCATGATCTCCCGGCACTCGTCGACGCTCATTTCCTGGAAGGGCTTGATACCCATGGAGTCGAACAGCTCGAGGACGTGGGCGGCTTGGGGATCGAGCAACTTGCGCATGGCCGCGGGGTCGCCCTCGTGGCGGCGGTGGTACTCCTCCGTCATGTCGTCCACGGCGCCGCGCAGGAACCGGCAGGCATCGTCCATCGCATCGCGGGCGGTGTCCATGACGCTCGCCATACCGAAGAAGCCGTGGATCATCCCATCGTAGCGGTTGCTTTCCGCCGGAACGCCCAATTCATTGAGCAGGCGTCCGTAGGCCTCACCTTCGTCGCATAGGGGGTCGTATTCCGCCGTGATGATCAGGGCCGGGGCCAACTCTTCGATGGCGTCGAAATCGGCGGACAATTGTAACGGAGCGGCCAGCGGGTCGGCAGCCTGGGAAGGGTCAGCCAGGTACTGGTCCCAATACCAGATCATGACCTCCCGGTCGAGGTTGTATCCCGTCCCGTTGTCGAGATACGAACCGGTGTCGAACTTGACGTCGGTGACCGGGTAGACCAGGAGCTGCTGGCTGACGCGGAAATCGCCGGTCTCAGCGGCCTTGATGGCCACGGCCGCCGCCAGATTGCCGCCGGCGCTGTCGCCGCCCACCGCTACGACGCCGGGCACGCCGCCCAATTCGGCGGCGTGGTCGCTGGCCCACACGGTGGCGTAGTAGCAGTCGTCAAAGGGTTCGGGGAACTTGGCTTCCGGGGACAGACGGTAGTCCACGGAGACCACCACGCAGCGGGAGCCTGCGCAGAGATGCCGTGCCGTGCCGTCTGCCGAGTCCAGGTTGCCCACGACCCAGCCGCCGCCGTGATACCACGCCAGGATCGGGAACGGTCCGTCGCCCTCGGGCGTGTAGATGCGCACCGGCACTTCGCCCGCCGGTCCCGGGATGCTACGGTCCTGGACTTTGCCCACCTCGGGTCCGGGGGCTCGGGGACGCTTGGCCGCGTTGGCGCGTGCTTCCGCCGGAGTGACGGTGTTGGCTGGCGGCAAACCCAGGGCTCGGGTTGCGTCGATTACCTCTTGCGCTTGCGGGTGCAGTGGCATTTGGGGCCTCCGTTTCTCGCGTAGTGTTTGAACGTGGGAAATCAAGGCTATCGCCAGCGCATCCCACCTGTTAGTAAATCGTTTGCACGCCGGGATATGCGACTATTTTCCCATCAGAAGTCACCAATGGGCAGTTGTTCAACATCGCCGTTGCAATAACGATCTGATCGGAAGGGTCACGAATCTGCGCGTCGCGGGAGAGTTGAGAATTGCCTGGCAGGGCGGTTGACCGGATTGCGATAGACGGAGACAGGTTGATGACACGCACATGAGGGTAAGCGAGCGCGTTTTCGAACCAGTCAGCTAAGTTGGCTCCGAGATGGATCCTCCCTATTTCAACCAGCTTGGCTACTTCCCATAGAGAGGTCGCGCAGATTCCGATCACGCCGTCGGTGCTTGCTTCCTCACGCAAGATAGCTGTTATTTGCGCTGCACGAAGCTGTGCAGGCTGTTCTACCCACCATACCCAGATGTGGGTGTCCAGGATAATCACCTCGGTGACTTCGCCTCATCCGGATACACAGGGTCATAGGGACGTTCATACTTGAGTGGCAATCCCCGCAAGGGGTAAGGGTTACCTGCGGCTTTTGCTCTGCCGATGTGGGCGTATGCTTGAGCCCGTCGGCGTTCTGCATTTTGGGTTGCCGTGTCGTCGTCCGGGTCAGTGATCAATTGGAATTCACCCGGCCCAACCCGCCAAGCCTTCGGCTCACGACCATTCTTGACGTAGTTGCCTAGTTGCTTGCCGTCCCTTGCTATGCTCTGGTTGGACGGGATGGTGCTTATGGAGTTGGGCGTGTATGGTCCCAGTAAGTGTGAGCGTAGACTGTCTCGCGTCCACACTCGAGGGATCGCCCCTTGCTCCCGGAGAGCATAGACCTCATCCCAGAAGCTCATCGGAGCGCCTCCTGTTGATACTTCTGAATATCAATATAGCCGCCGGCTCGCGACGGAACCGACGGCCGCGTTAGTTTGGTCGTCGGTTTAGGCGTTCCTGCCGACGTAGTCTTCGCGGGCGCGGTCCAGCGCGCGGGTGCGGCCCGCCTGCAGGGTCTCGTGGCGCTCGTATGCCCAGGTATTGGACGCGATGGCTGCCTGCGCGCTGCCCTGGAAGTGGGGCATCACGTGGCGGGCCATAAGCTCGTAGCTGTGCAGCATGTGCTCGCGGGCGGCCCAGTCCACGGTCTGGACCATGAATGCGCCGAAGCCGCCGCTCATTTCCTCCAGACGCTTGATACCCTCGATGCAGTCGTCGGGCGTGCCGATGATCCACGCGCCGCGCTCGGCCATGACGTCGATGATCTTTTCCGGAGGCCCGTCGACGATCTGCGGGCGGCCCATGGTGTGCTCGAAATACTCGCGCTGGTAACGACCGGCGCCGATGCGAGCCTGTTCGAATGCTTCCTTTTTCGTGTCCGCCAGGTGGACCGGCAACACCAGCCGCCATTCGAAACGGTCCACGGTCTGGTTGTGCTCCGCGGCCGATTCCTCACAGATGTCCCACAGCTCGTGCAGAGCCGCACCCTGGGGCACCTTGGGGTCGCGGGGCGTGGTGATAGTCAGGACCGATGCGCCATGCTTGCCGGCCAGGGCGACGCCGGAGGGGGTTTGCACGGATGCCACGGAAATGGGCATGTGGGGCGTCTGGTAGGGCCGCAACTGGAGCATTGCCTCGTTGAGCTCGAACCAGTCGCTCTTGTGCGTGATGGGCTCCTTCTCGGTAAACAGCCGCATGATGACGCCCAGGGCTTCGTCCATGCGCAGGCGCTGCTTGGTGGGGTCGATGCCCATCATGTAGGCGTCGCCGGGCAGCGCGCCTGGTCCTACGCCCAGCATCACGCGCCCACGGGTCATGTGGTCCAACTGGGTCATCCAGTTGGCAACCATAAAAGGATGGTGGTAGGGGAGACTGACGACGCCGGTGCCCAGCTTGATGTGCTTGGTGCGGTCGGCGGCCACGCCGATGAAGATCTCCGGCGAGGAGATGATCTCCCAGCCGGCGCTGTGGTGCTCGCCGATCCAGGCCTCGTCAAAGCCCAGGTAGTCGAGCCACTGCACCAGTTCCATATCGCGTTCCAGCGCCAGGGTCGGATTTTCGCCGGCGCGGTGGAACGGACCCATGAAAATACCGAATTTCAAGCGGTCGGGTAATGCCATTGGGGAGCCTCCTCCTGGTTCGCTTCCAGCGGCAGTGCCGGGAACAACGGCCATGCGCGGGTACCGAACCCAGGGCGTCGTGCGGATTTCGCCGGAATCAGGGCGTTGAACGATGATGGGCGCATTATATGGGCGATGGCCGGCGGCGGCAAGCAACGAGGACGCAGCGGGTCGCCTACCATCGTTGGATATGAAAAAAAACCGCCGCGCAAGAGATTGCACGGCGGCAGCTGGCTGCTTGGATCAGGACACGGTTAGCCTCAACTAACCAGCGGCAAACCCTCATCCTCGCGCACGGCGTTGATGATCTCCAGGACCCGTTGCTGCAGGGGCGGGTAGGATAGCTCGAACTCGGTGAGCAGGCGGCTGTTGTCCACCAGGTAGTTGCCGGAGTGTTCGCGGCCGCCGGGGTTGTCGAAGGAGATCTGGGCATCCGGCAGGTAGCCGCGCACCATTTCCGCCAGGTCGCCGAGGCTGATGGCAGTGCCGCCGGAGTTGTAAACCGGGTACTCGCTGCGGTCCACCAAGGACACCCGCACGAAAGCCTCGGCGATGTCCTCCACGTGGATGGGCAGCCGCATCATCTCCTGGTACGGGAAGCTGACGGGCTCGCCTCGGGACGGGAGGGTGACGCAACGCACGTGGTCAACGGAACCCCGCACCTTGTCCGGTCCGGTGACGTTGGCGGGGCGGATCCCGGTGATCGACATGCCATAGTTCTCGTTGAACATCTTGGCCTGGAACTCGTTGAAAATCTTGTGCGTCGCGTACTGGCTGTCGCCGTAGGTGGCCTCGTCCTCGTTGATCTCGCGCTCGCCGAAGTTGGACTGCTGCCCGCTGACGGCCACGGAACTGGCGTACACGATGCGGTTCACGCCCAGCAGGCGACCGGCCTCGAAGCAGTTGTCCATCCCGAGGATGTTCAGGCGCATCTGGTGGTGCGGGTTGCCCTCGCCGCCGCCGAGCAGGTAGGCCAGGTTGATGATGCGGTCGGGCTGCGATTCGACGATGGCGCGGGTGACCTGCTCGAAGTCGGTGATGTCCACCCTGGAACTGCGCACGGCGCCGGCATCCACGCCGGGGATGTCCGGCAGCGGGTTGATGTCGGTGGCGTACACGTCCTCGCCGCGTTCCACCAACTTGCGCACCACGCGCGGACCGATGAAACCGGAAGCTCCCAAGACCAGAACCGTCATGTCTGCACCTCCAAGGGCGTGATGTACGAATGTGGCTACGGCTAGTTGGCTGTGCCGGCGTCGGAGACCGTGCCGCCGGGTGTTCGCCCGGCTACCGCCGTACGGCGACGAAAAATAGACGCCGGAATGGATACAGGGTGTACCCGTCGGCTCGTTTCGGGTACTCGACGTTGAGCCTTCGCCGATACTCTTCAAGGTATGTTTCGCGGTCACCGTCTTCGAGGCCGTTGAGGATGGGGCGCAGGCCCGTGCCGGTAACCCATTCGAGTACGGCGTCATCGCCGGTGAGGACGTGCTGATATTCCGTGGTCCAGACGTCCAGGTGGTCTGCCTCGGGAGCCAGCAGGTCATAATAGAAATCGGGGTCCTGGACCCATCGGTTGCCTACGGCGGTCCGCAGATCGGCCGGGCCCAGCTTGCCGCCGTCCGGGCTGCCGTTATCGAGGGTTTCTCGCATGATCTGATGCGACCGCATATCCCAGCTGAGCGGGGCCTGGACCGCCAGGCAAGCGCCGGACGGCAGCATGTTCCACAGGCGCGGCACAAGCTCGTGGTGGTCGGGCACCCACTGGATCACGGCGTTGGAGAAAAAGACCGTCGGAGTCTGGTTGGGTCGCCAATCGGCCAGGTCGCCGTGCTCCCAACTCACGTTGCCGGGCAGATCCCCCGCTCGGACGGACCCCGCTTGCTCGAGCATCTCAGGGGAGTTGTCCATCCCGATTACGTTGGCACCCGGCCAACGGTCGGAGAGCAAGCGAGTAACGTTGCCGCTGCCGCAACCCAAGTCGTAGATGACTTGAGGCCGCTCCAGCGGGATGCGCCCCATCAAATCTAAAGCCGGACGCAGCCGGTGGTCGGCAAATTTCAGATACTGGCCCGGGTCCCAGGACTCGCCGGCCAGGTCGCGTTGGTGGGGCGTTGCTTGGGTCATTTTGTACGATGCGCTCTCATCTGAACATAGAATGTGCGGCGAGTATAGGCACGAGAGAATCGAGCGTCAACCGCGCCAGTTTATGGTTCATCTGCCGGCCCACGCCGTGAGTTTTCCGTCGGTCGTGGGCAGAAACAGCGTGCCGCCGGATACGGACGGTGCGGCGGATAGGGGGTATTGGCCGGTGTTGTGCGTCCACCGTAGCGATCCGTCGCCGGTGTCCAACCCGTGCAAGACGCCGTCCGCCGTACCGAGGACGAGCGTGTTGCCAGCAATGACTGGGTCTGCGACGACTTCTCCGTCGAGTTGGGTTGTCCACCTGGTCGATCCGTCGGCGTCGGCGAGCGCGGTCACCTGGCCGGCCTCGTTGACCACAAACAGGTTGCCGTGCGCGTAGGCCGGACTGTACTTGACCTTGCCGCCGGCTGATGCGACCCACAGGCTGCCCGTCTGGCGAGGCGGGTCGGCTCGCAACCGCCAGGCGAAGAAGTTGAACTTGGCGACGTAGGCGAACCGGCTGAACGGCTTGCTGATCGCTGCCGGGTCCACGGCCCAGACCGCGCCACGGTTGGTCACAAGGAAGGCGCGACCGTCGGCGATGACTGGCCCTCCAGCCACGGGCGTACCCGAATGAAACACGAGGAGCCGACGTCCCGTTGCCGGGTCTACCGTGACGAAGCGTTCGCCCAGGGAGGCCGCGGCCACGATCGCGCCGTCGGTCGCGGTATGGGCGACCACCCAGCCGTTGGCGTCGGCTGACCATCGGGGTTCCCCGGTGGCGGCGTCCAGCGCTTCCAGGGCTCCGTTGGTCGATCCAATATACAACGTGCCGTTGGACACTATCGGCGAACCCAGGACGATGTTCCCCAAGTTGTTCTCCCAACGTAGTTCGCCGTTGTTCCGGTCCAGGGCTATCAATCGGTGATCCCGGGTGCCGAGATACACGAGGTCTCCGGCCACCGCCGGAGCGCTGTCCGAGGGCGAACCGATGTTGTGGGTCCAGAGAGTTTCACCGCTGCTCGCCTCCAGCGCCATGATTTCACCGCCGTCGGTGGAAACAAAGATCAGGTCGCCGATGATCGCCGGGGTGCCCAAAGCCACGCCCGGTAGACTGACCTCCCACCTGACCACAAAAGGCGGAACCGGGTTAGGCTCCTCTATAGATGCGGCGCCCCCGATGCCACGGCGACCGGATGGCCAGTCGGTCGGCCCTTCGGACATGTTTGCCGCGGAGGTAGCGGTTGGCGGCGGGAACAGCAAAGGCGTGAGTTGGTACGCCCGCACCGCCCACAGCGCAAGCAACGACAGAGCGACTATCGCCGCAACGAGCCAGATTCTGACATCACGAAACCGCCACCGTTTGCCGATGGCGGTTTCGCCGTATAGGCTGGGTCGTTGCAATGCGCTACGGTGAGCCGGGACGAGCTTGAGGAGTTATGTCCGTCCCCGCAGTTTCGGGTCCAGCGCGTCGCGGATGGAATCACCGAACAGGTTGAAGGCGAGCACGGTCACGGTGATGGCCAAGCCCGGGAACACTACCATCCACCAGCGTGGGATCAGGCCGGCCGCCACCGGCCCACCCAGCATGTTGCCCCACGTCGCCGTCGGCATGGGTACGCCTACTCCCAGGAATCCCAGGGAGGCCTCAAGGATGATGACCGAACCCAGGTGGGCGGTGGCCAGCACCAGCCAGGGCGCTACGCACTGCGGTGCGATGTGTCGAACCATTACCCGCCCGCTGGATGCTCCGATGGCCTGCGCCGCATCCACATACGCATTTTCCTTGACACTCAAGGTAACCGACCGGATCACGCGAACTGACAAGGGAATGCGCGTGATGCTGATGGCGACGATCACGGTCCAAACCCCTGCGCCCATGGCCAATACCAGTATCATCGCCAGGATCAGCGTGGGGAAGGACATCATCAGTTCCAGGAAGCGCTGGCTGTAAATATCGAGGCGACCTCCGAGGTACCCGGATGCGACGCCCCAAGCGGCGCCAATGAGATCGCCCACCAGCACCGCCACCAGGGCGACGAACAATGAGATTCGCGCCCCGTGCACCACTCGGCTGTACAAGTCCCGACCGATGTCGTCGGTGCCCATCCAGTGGGCCGGCCCCGGGGCCTCGCGCAAGGCTCGGAAGTCAGCGTACTCCGTAGGGTGATGGGTTGCAACATAGGGAGCGAAAACGGCGACAAACACGATCCCAAGGATGGCCAGTCCACTGATGGCTCCAACGGGATTGCGCTGGCTAAAGTTAACGACCGCCCACACCCAGCTTCTGGTGCGGCGCCCTGCGTCCTGTACGATGACGTCGGTAGCGGTTACCCGTGCCACGAGAATACTCCAGACCAGTGTGTTCCGTTTCGAGATCAGCTGTAGCGAATGCGCGGGTCGATCCAGGCGTAAGAAATGTCAACCAGCAAATTGGTGAGAACAAACACCAGTCCGTAGATCAACACGAGGTTTTGAATGACGATGTAGTCGCGCTCGAAGAACGCTGCCACCAGGGTGCGCCCCAATCCGGGCACGCCGAACGCCTGCTCGACGGCCACGGAACCGCCAATGAGGAAGCCCAGCAGCACGCCCGATAGCGTGATAACCGGCATTATGGCGTTCCGGAGCGCGTGTCGCAGGATTACCAGTCGTTCTGCCAGACCTTTGGCTCGCGCTGTGCGGATGTAATCCTCATGAATCGTTTCAAGGAGGGCCGAGCGCGCCATTCGGCAGACGTACGCGGCCTGTCCGATGCCCAGCACCAATGCAGGTCCCCAAATGATTTGCAGGTTAGCCCATGGGTCTTCCCACAAGTTGATGACTCCCAGTGGAGCTTTCCATTCGAACGTCAGGACCAGTGTCAGCACGATAAGCGTGCCCAGCCAGAAATTTGGGATCGCCAGGAACAGAATGGAGAAGAAGCGCCCCGCGTAATCGAACGGGGTATTTCTTTTCATTGCGGCCAGTATCCCAACTGGCAGCCCGATGACCCATGACAAGATTACGGAAACGATTGCGATCTCCAAGGTGATCGGACCTCGGTTTTTGATCAAGTCCATCACGGTGTCGGAACGCCAAAATGATTGGCCCAGCTTCAGGGTCACAATGTCTTGGAGCCAGTCCACGTACTGGAGGTAAATTGGCTTGTCCAAGCCCAGGCTGGCGATGATTCGGGCCCGATCCTCTTCGCTGAGCTGCAACGTGCCTTCTTCACCGAACATTACGGTGAGCACGTCGCCCGGCAGGATGCGCATCACCAAAAAGATGATGATGGTAAGCCCGATAATGGCGGGGATGGCCAACAATACCCGACGGAGAATGTATTTTTGCATCAGAACATCCAGCGGGGTGAACGCGATGGGTGGGTTGGGAATTATGGCGGGCGGCTCTGTGTCGCCCGCCACTGACGAGTTCGCTCAGGGAAGAAGGCCGCTTACTCGCCGCAGCCTTCATCCATCCACACGGTGTCCATGCGGTCCAGGTTGTGAACCAGGGCGCCGTGCTTGCCCTCGATGCCGTGTACGCACTCCAGCCAGCCGGCGAGTGTGCGGTTGTACCACCACTCCACTACCGGCGGGTCGTCGTCGAGGATGCTGGCGGCTTGCTGCACCAGTTCGTAGCGTTTCTCCAGGTCGGGTTCCGTGTCCACCTGCGCCATGATGGCGTCAAACTCCTCGTTGCAGTAGTTCGAGTGGTTCTCACCGCCGCCGCACCGGTAGAAGCTGTTCATATACGCCGATGGGTCAATGAACGGAGAGGCGATGGCGCCCACCGTGATGTCGAAGTTGCGATTAGCCAACTCTTCAAACCACACTGCTGAAGGAACCGGACGAATCGTGGAATCAATGCCCAGGATGCTACGGTACTGCAACTCGGCCATTTGCGCGATGGCTGAATACCAGGGGCTGTCCGGCTGCCGTTGCAGCAGGTCAACATTTTTGATGCCGTCGGCGTAACCGGCTTCAACCATCAGTCGCTTGGCTTCGGCAATGGCGGCATCCCGGTTGAATACCAGCCGATCGTCAATCTCGGCCTGCGGCAACTGGTACGCTTGCTCGGGAAGGGTCCAGCCCATACCGCCCGGGTAGCCGTACAGCCATTCGCTCACTACTTCGTGGGCCGACAGTCGGTCGAACGCCAGCCACATGGCTTTGCGCACTCTGACGTCGTTCCAGGGTTCTCGGTCGGTGTTGAACCAGATCCCGCCGTAGGAGTAGGACGAGAAGGGCTCGACCACGAACTTGGGATCGTCCTGCATGCGCTCGTAGGCGGCGGGGTCGATAGTCTGTGCGTAATCGACGTTGCCAGCCAACAGGGCTGCCGAACGATTGGTGCTGTTCTCTAGCGGATACGTCCAAACCTCGTCCAGGAACGGCAGTCCTTCGTTCCAATAGTCGGGGAACTTCTCGTTCTTCCAAACCTCGCCCTGCTGATGTTCCAAGTATCGGAACGCGCCGGTGCTGGGGGCGCTTTGCCCGGCAACTTTCAGGTCATAGCCGTGCTCTTCCAAGAAAGGTTTAGGGAAGATTCCATGCCATTCCAACGCAAACGCATTGAGCCCGTATTTCAGCGGCGGCGGCGTCTCGAAGTTGAACGCCACCGTGAGCGGGTCGATTACCTCGACGGTGGGTCCGAAGGGAGTGTAAAGACCCTGACGGGCGCTGACCACACCTGCCGGCGGATCGATAACTCGTGACCATGACGCGGCTACATCGTCGGCGGTCAGGATCGTACCGTCGTGAAAGTTGACCCTTTCACGGATGGGGAAGGTCCAGGTCTTGCCGTCCTCGGAAACCTCCCAACTGGTAGCCAGGTCTGGGATGATCGTTTTGCCGGCGTCAATAGGGTTGTAGCGCAGGATATTGTTGTACAGCATCATCTGCTTGAAGGAGTTCGTAACGCTGGACACCTGCAACAGGTCGAAGTGCGCCGGGTCGTAGTATCCGCCCCGCCGTAAAATGCCGCCATATACCAGGTCGGGATATACGGCCGTCAGGTTTTCCAACGTTATCGGGTCGGCAACTACCTCGGTAGGCAGCGCTGCCGCCACCGGCGTGGGCGTAGCGTCAGCCGATTGGGCTTGTTGCCGTCCTACCTGCTGAACGGGTGGAGTGGCACTTTCAGACTGGGCGGCCGGGGCAGCCGGGGCCGACGTGGCTGCCCCGGATTGAGCGGCCGGCGCGGACGTAGGCGCCTGTTGTGATTCAGTTCCGGTGGTGCTGGAGGCGACAGGCTGGCTTGCTCCAGCATCATCCGGCGCCGGGGCCTCAGCGCCACCGCACGCCACTGCCACCAACATAACCAGCGCGAGCATCGCGCCTATGATCGGGATGGGAGATACGAAATATCGAAAGGCCATGGTTCCCCTCCTCTCGTTCGTGCCAACCGCCCGGCGAGCCTGCGTCAGACGGACGTTCGCCTTGCTGTCTTTGCCAGGTACCGTTAATAGTGATCCGAAACAGACGAAATCCGATGATCAGATAGCCCATAAAATTGGAAACCGGACTGATTTCACATATAACGGACGAATTTCTTAAACCGCTCTTGGGCATACTATGGCATGCCATCGCACGTGTCAATACAATATATCGGCGATGCGAAGGGCGAAATTGATGGATCGAATGCGCGTCGCGATCGTCTCGAAATGCCGAGGACCATGGATCCGTCGGGCCCTGTGCTATACTGCCGCCGTTGCCCGATATGACCTGAATCATACGGAGTCGTCGCATGGTTTCGCCCCTGGTCGCTACCCCCAATCCGTTCCGCGGAGTGGTTGTGAACGCCGCCGAACTGCCGACTGATCCCGACGAATTCGCCGCGCGGTTGGACGCTTCCATAGCGGATTGGCGGGACGCGGGTTACGAGGTGGCCTGGGTGGACATTCCCACCGGGCTGGCTTCACACGTTCCGATCGCCGTGCAGCGCGGATTCGGCTACCACCACGCTGACGACGATGGGATCACGGCGACCCTGACGTTGATACCCGGGTCCTTCATCCCGCCATACGCGACGCACTACGTGGGAGCCGGCGGTGTAGTGGTTAACGGGAGAGACGAATTGCTCGTGGTTTGCGAGCGCTACCGCATCGACAACCGCCCGCCGTTCTACAAGCTGCCCGGTGGGGCCCTCGAGCCGGGAGAAAACATCGTCGACTCCATCGTCCGCGAGGTATTCGAGGAGACCGGAATCGAGGCCGAGTTCCAGGCCCTGGCCTGTTTTCGCCACTGGCACGGATATCGCTACGGCAAGTCGGACATCTACTTCGTTTGCCGCCTGAAAGCGCTGACCGAGCAAATCAAGATGGGCGAAAAGGAGATTGAGGAATGCCTCTGGATGCCGGTCAAGGATTTCATGTCGGATGACGACATCAGCCCTTTCAACAAAGGGATAGTGCGTTCTGCCCTGGAAAGCGACGGCGTAGTTCCGGCGGACATGCCCGGCATGCCCCACGACCCGACGCGAGAGTATTTCCTGCCCGGCTTCATCGGACAATAGACCATCGTCTATTGACAACGGACGATGGCCCCATTACTTGCTGGTAGGGATGAGCCTTGACCATGATGGGGTACCATGATGTCCGCTTTGGTTCTGCGCCGCTTTTTGCCCGTTTTCACATTGGCGTTGCTCTGCGCGCTGGCGGTTGCGCAGGCCGGCTTCAGCGGGTCGGCCCAAGGCGCTCCTCTGGCCACCGGCAATATTGCGGTCCGAGAGGGTGACAATGCGGGCGAAGTGGTGGTCTCGTGGGACGCTGTTCCCCAAGCCACCCACTACCGCATCGGCTACGTCAACATGGAAGTCGATTACCTCTTGGCTACGGCCAGTTGCACCGGAGAATGGATTGAGGCGTTCATCTACGTTGACGTGAACGCGCGGAACATCCTGGTCAACAGCGACGGGCGCGCTGAGTACACCATCCGGCGGCTATCCCCCGGGGCTGCACATGCCTTCACCGTGCTGACCAGCAACGACTTCGTCGATACCGGCGGCGGCGAAAGCGTGAGCAGCGAATTCTTCTGGCCTCCCAAAGGCTCACGCTGGGCGCGCCTGCCGGGACGGAACATCTTGCCCGAGGGCATAACCTTGCCCACCGGGGAGTGCACTGATACGGCGGCAGGCCAAACCGCCCCTCCGTCTACCGGTAATATTGCGGTGCGCGAGGGTGACAATGCGGGCGAGGCGGTGGCCTCGTGGGACGCCGTGCCCCAAGCCACCCACTACCGCATCGGCTACGTCAACATGGAAGTCGATTACTTCCTGGCCACGAACAGCTGCACGGAAGAATGGATTGAGGCGTTCATCTACGTTGACGTAAACGCGCGCAACATCCCAGTTAACAACGGGCGCGCCGAGTACACCATCCGGCGGCTGTCCCCGGGGGCGGCACACGCCTTCACCGTCCTGACCAGCAACGACTTCGTCGATACCGGCGGCGGCGGAAGCGTGAGCAGCGAATTCTTCTGGCCTCCCAAGGGCTCGCGCTGGGAACGCCTGGCGGGGCGGGAGATCCTACCGCCGGGCATGACCCTTCCCGCCGGGGAGTGCTATGTCCCCGGCGCCGTCGCTATACCGGATCAGCTACTCAGGACTGCCATTGAAGAAGCGCTGGGCAAAGCCCCCGGCGAACCCATCACCGCAGACGAAATGGCGACGTTGGAGGAGCTTGTTCCGGATTACCCAGGTCATCCGGGTTATGCTAGCTTGGAGGGACTTCAATACGCTACAAATATGACGATTCTGGAGCTTCGTAACGAGAGTCCCTTTGAAGGTAAATTGGCTGACTTGTCACCGTTGTCTGGCCTTGCCAAGTTGACAAATCTAACCATATGGTTCTCTAACGTATCTGATTTATCGCCATTGTCCAGCCTTACCAAGTTAACAAATTTGAACCTCTTTTGGAGCAATATATCGGATGTGTCGCCGTTGTCCAGTCTTACTGAGTTGACATATTTGAGCCTCCGCAGCAACAATGTAGCTGACCTCTCGCCCTTGTCCAATCTTGCCAATCTGACAAATTTGGACCTCTCCTACAACGTCTTCTTTGATATCTCATCCTTGTCCAACCTTACCGAATTGACAAGCCTGAACCTCAGCTTCAACAATGTATCAGACCTGTCGTCTTTGTCCAACTTTACCGCATTGACATGGTTGAGCCTCGGTGACAACAACGTATCAGACTTGTCACCTTTGTCCAACCTTGCTGCATTGACGTGGCTGGACCTCGAAAATAACAATATATCCAACCTTGCGCCACTGGTCGCAATTGCGGGTCTAGGCCTAGGTGATGAAGTTTACGTTGTAGGAAACCCCCTTGACGACGCCTCTATTAACACGCATGTTCCCGCGCTACAGGCCAGGGGCGTCGCTATCGATGGAAAATTAGACGTCGCCAAGCTACACTGCCCGGATAGTGAAAACTATCGGATACATAACGATAACCTGTTCACTTTGTCTGCCACGCAGCATTTAGTTACAGAGGAGCCACCAATCCAGTACTACGTGACGTGTTTCTATCGATATTATGAGGACGAGTTCGATTTCCTCGTCCTGCTGGATAATGTGGGCGATGACGAAGACATCACGCTCCCATATCATGGCATATACGCTGGTGTTAGAAACGACGTTGAGGGCGTCGGCCAAAGGATTTACTCATCAGGTGATCGTTGGGGAGCAGTAGAAAAACTCCAAGGCGTAATGCATTTTCCGAAAGCGGGATATATACGCGGTGGACCAACGCTGCACGAGTTGATGCACCGCTGGGCAAATTACGTCGTACCGTCCATAAGCTACAGTCATTGGGGATTCAGCAGCGCCGACGGACAGCTGGGCGGGTTTGATATTGACAACCTGATAAACCATGGCGATGGTCGTTATAGCGCCGGTGACTTTGGGACATTCGCCAACGGCGGCAACCGTGTTCCGTACAGTCCCATCGAGCTGTATTTGGCCGGCTTCATACCGCCTGAGGATGTCCCCGACCTATGGGTTGCAGAGGATGGGCAATGGCTTGACAGTGAAGACGGCGCCCCGGTTCTAGACGACAACGGGTTTGGAATGTTCACGGCAAGCAGGGTGAGAACGTACTCCATTGAGGACATTATCGCGGAGCACGGCCCACGAGTCCCTGACTCCTCGCAAGCGCAGCACGACTTCCGAGCGGCGGCAATTCTCCTGACTGATGAGGACCACCCGGCGACCGAGGAGATTCTCGACTTGGTGAGCTCCGACGTAGCCTGGTTCAGCCACCCGGGTAATGACGATCACTATCGGTTCAATTTTTACGAAGCCACCGGCGGAAAGGGCACCATGGCCATGGACGGCCTTTCCCAATTCCGAAAAACGCCGTAGCCTTAACCACCGCACCAATTTGCAGGAGGAAACCCATGACCACCACCGCACAACCCGATCAACAATACCGCGTCATCGGCACCCGGCCGGTTCGGCACGACGGCGTGGACAAAGTGACCGGCGCCGCCCGCTATGGCGCCGACATCAACCTGCCCGGGATGCTGTACGCGAAGACCGTGCGCAGCCCCCATTCCCACGCGCGTATCCGCAGCATCGATACCAGCAAGGCTGAAGCATTGCCGGGCGTCGTTGCCGTGGCTACCTCGGCGGATTTCCCCATCATTGAAGACCGTATCCTGGACTTCGCCGAAGTGCAAGGCAACGCCCGTATGATTGCGGAAAACCTGATGGCGAAGGACAAGGTCCTTTACGTGGGCCACGCCGTCGCCGCCGTCTGCGCCACCAGCCCACACATTGCCCAGGAGGCCCTGGCGCTGGTAGAGGTGGACTACGAGGTGCTGCCCACGGTGCTCACCTGGCGCGAGGCCATGGCCGAAGGAGC
Source organism: Dehalococcoidia bacterium (assembly GCA_965220505.1). Taxonomy (GTDB): domain Bacteria; phylum Chloroflexota; class Dehalococcoidia; order Lucifugimonadales; family UBA3495; genus Bin87. Next base: position 621,510 of record CBDCQE010000001.1, read on the forward strand.
CGAACTGCTCCACGAGGACATGACCACCTATTTCCGGCAGGAGCGTTTCGCCCGCGGCGACGACACTGGCGTGAAGAGCAATGTCGCCGGCCACATCCAGCACAAGGTGGGGGACGTCGAGCAGGGTTTCGCCGAATCGGACATCGTCATCGAACGCGAGTTTGAGACCCAGACCGTGCACCAGGGATACATCGAGCCGCACGTTTCGACGGCGATGTGGTCGGCGGACGGGCGGGTGACGGTTTGGACCAGCACCCAGGGGCTGTTCAACATCCGGGCCCAGACCGCGGCCATCATCGGCGTGCCGGAATCCCAGGTCAAGGTCGTCCCCATGGAGATCGGCGGCGGGTTCGGCGCGAAGGCCATCGCTTACCTGGATCCGGTCGCGGCGGTGCTGTCGCGCAAGACCGGAAAGCCCGTGAAGGTGTCCATGGACCGCACCGAGGTGTTCGTGGGCAGCGGCCCGGCTTCCGCCACCTTCATGCGCTGCAAGATGGGCGTCAAGAACGATGGGACCATGGTGGCGGGCCAACTCTACATGGTGTACGAGGCCGGCGCGTTCCCCGGGTCACCGGTGGGCGGCGGCGCCCTGACTGGGTTCGGGCCGTACAAAATGGACCACATGCTGGTCGACGGGCTGGACGTGGTCTGCAACAAACAGAAGGTGCAGGCGTACCGCGCTCCCGGACAGCCACAGGTCTCCTTTGCGGTTGAGGCGGTGGTGGACGAGTTGGCGGAGATGCTCGGCATCGAGCCCATGCAATTCCGCCTGCAAAACGCCGTGGTGGAAGGCGACCGGATGCCTAACGGCGTCCCTCATCGCGTGTTCGGCTGCATCGAGATGGAAGAGGCGATGGTCAACAGCGACCACTTCCAGACCCCATTGGAGGGAGAGAATCGGGGGCGCGGCATCGCCGTGGGGTTCCGCTGGCAGGCGGGCCAGGCGTCGTCTGCCACGATCAACGTCAACGCGGACGGCACTTTGAACCTGATCACCGGGTCGGTGGACATCGGGGGCACCCGTACCGCCGTTGCCATGCAGGTGGCAGAAGCCCTGGGGATCGACGTTGACCGCATCGCACCCACGGTGGTTGACACCGACACCGTCGGTTGGACGGCCACGACCGGCGGCAGCCGGATCGCGTTCGACACCGGGCTCGCTGCCATCGCCGCGTCCGAGGACCTGCGCGACCAGATGGCCCAACGGTGTGCGCTGGTATGGGAGGTCGAGCCGGAAAACGTCGAATTTGCCGATGGAGTGTTCACCTGCACCAGCACCGAAGAGAGCATGACTATCGCCGAGGTTGCCAGCCGTATGATGCGGACGGGCGGGCCGCTGACCGCCTCGGCGTCGGCAACTTCAACCGGCGTTGGTCCGGTGATTGCCGGCAACATCATTGACGTTGAGGTCGATCCGGACACTGGCAAAGTGGATATCCTGCGCTGCACGGCGTTCATCGACTCCGGAACCTCGGTGCACCCGAGCTACGTGGAGGGCCAGATGCAGGGCGGTACGGTGCAGGGCCTCGGTTGGGCGATGACCGAGGACTACACCTACGCCGACGACGGGCGGATGCTGAACTCCAGTTTCCTGGACTACCGCATGCCGACGGCGCTGGACCTGCCCATGATCGACACCGTGGTCGTGGAAGTGCCCAACCCCCGGCATCCGTACGGTCTGCGCGGTGTGGGCGAAGCTCCGCTGATTCCGCCACTGGCCGCGCTGCACAACGCCATTTACCACGCGGCCGGCGTTCGGGTGAACAAGCTGCCGATGTCCCCCACCGCGGTGTTGGAAGCATTGCAGGAGGCGCAAGGGCAGTAAGTCGCCGCGACGTTTGTGCAAAAACTTGGGGGCCGGTTTTACACCGGCCCCCGGACTTTTCATAACGAACAACCCTACTGCTCGCGCGGGGTCAGCACCTCAGTGAGCATGAGGAAGTTGGCCTGGAGTTCCGGCGCCAAGGTGGTTCCGCCGCGCGACAGGAGCAAGAGCAGACGCACCTGGGCGGCCAGGTCCGCCGCAAGCTTGCGCTTGGCCTCCGCTACGGTATCGGCGGACACCGGCACCCGCAAGCCGTGCAGGGGCAAAGCGGCTCGCGATTCGCCAGCCCAATACTGATCCAGGCTGTCGATGATGACCACCGGAATGTCCTTGGAAACCACGAAAGGCGCTTCCGGAGGGCTGTCGTCTGCGGTCAGCACAGCCGCGAAAGCCCGGGTCACGTCGCTGTGATTGATGTGAAACGTGGCCGAGTTGGGTTGGCTTGAAGAATTGTGCCGCCACCCCCATTCTTCCGGGAGAGCGGTGTTGTAGTTCGGGGTGACGCTGACCGGCAGCGAGATGTCCTCCGCCAACGGCTGTCCGTCGCCGCTGGTGTCAGAGGGATCTCTCAATCCGTAGCGAGGCTCGGCGACGTCTTCCGGCTGGTCGTGAGTGGTCATCCGGATCTCCGAGGGATCAGTGACTGTGGCCGTCGGTATCGATTTCCCAGGCGGCGTACACCTGGTCGGGCAGGGTGATGGGGCCGACCGCTTCCTCGTATTCCCGAACGTGCTTCGCCGACAGTACGGCGATGGCCTTCATCATCTGGGGACTGACCTTGATACGAGCCCGCAGAATGGGTTCGCGTTCCTCGACCTGCTCCCCGAAAAACAGCACGGCCGAGTACAGGCTGCTGAAAATGTGGAACGAGTCGCTGTAGAAGGTGATGGGATCAAGGGGGCTGGGTCCCTCGGCCGGGGCCGGAGCAGCGGCGGTGTTAACGTTCAACGAGGGGACGTCGCCCGGGTTGATGTAGCTGTCTTCCTGGGGAGGCTTGTCCTCCGGCGGCACGTAAGGACGTTGGATGATGGGCATGATACCTCCGTCCCTGACCGCGGCGTTGACGCGGCAGGTCGATGCGGCGATTGGCGGCCATTATAACGAGTCTGGCGACGGGTTGCCGCCGATCAGCCGTCCGGGAGCGATAGGCCGTCGATAAACTCAAGGCCCGGGAGCTTGGACAGTTCCTGGGGAGGCATTTTCACCTTGGCGGATCTGCTGCCGGCGCCGAGGATGATGTAGTCCATCTCCAGCAGACGCTGGTCGGCGTATATGGCCAGGTCCTCAGGCAACGCCATGGCGGTGACGCCGCCGATCATCATGCCGGTCAACTCGCGGGTTTCTTCAGGCGTGGCGAAGGAAGCTCGGGACACGCCCATCAGCCGCCGCACCCGCCGGTTGACGTCCAGCCGGTCGCAGGCGCGCACGATACAGGCGGAGTACGCGGCGGCGCCACGCTTGCTGGCGACGATAATGGTGTTGGCGGAGTGGGGCAGATCGTACCCGTACTGGGCGCAAAAGTCCGCGGTGTCCCCGTACTGGGGGTCGATGGAAATCCATTCCCAATCCGCAATTGCCAGGTCGTGCAGGACCGACCGGACACGGGTTTCCAGAGCGTTGTTTTCATCTGCTGAGGTCATGACTTCTATCCGAAACTCAGGGTGGCGTCGGACAGGCAGACGAGTTCGTCCCGCTGATTGACGCCTTTAATGCGGCACTGGACCTTGCGCTGGCCGTACAGATTGCCTCCCGTGCCGGTTACCTCGCCGGAGAAGGTGACCACGTCGCCGGCGCGGAACGGAGTGATGGCGCGCATCACGAGATTGCCGCCGTTGTACAGGGCTTCGGGCGGAACATTGAGCCCGATGAACCGGTCGACGTAGGACATGGTCGCCGGTCCGGCGTTGACCGCGCCGCCGAATATGTTCTGACGGGCGAACTCTTCGTCGGTATGGATGTTGCTTTCGCTAGGACGGCCGGCCAACCGTTGGGCGTTCTTGCGCAGGATGTTTTCGGTGGTTTCGCCGACTGACAGGGTGCGTGGGAGCGGAGTTCCGGCCAGGGCGTTTTCCCAGGTCAGAAACTGGGTAGGGTCCGGCACGGCGGACACGTCAGCGGCAGGAGCGGACCCGGTCGAAATCTCCGGAACCGACCGTTGCCCAGCGGAGTACTCAAAAATGCAGGTGTAGTCGTAGCTGGCGACGACCGCACCGGCCTCGTCAAAGGCCGAGACCCGAAAGGTGACGAACTTACTGCCCCGTCGCTCGTATTTCTGGTGCACTCGACGCGTTCCCGTAAGGGTTTCGCCGGATCGAACCGGGCGGTACCAGCGCATCTCGCACTTGGCGAACGGAGTCTGGCGGCGGTTGGTCTGCGAACGCTCCTGGGCCACGAAACCGTTGGCTTCGGCGATTTCGTCCCGCAGCAAGGGCGCGTAGGTTAACGCCATGGTCGGCATGGCGAGCAAGGGGCCAGAATCCGGGCCGGGAGCCGGCATCGAGTAACGGGGGTCGGGGTTCTGGGCGCAGGCGGCGTATTCGGCAATGTTCTCCGCCGTCAGGGTCACTTGGGTTTCCCCACCGTTCTGGCCGACGCGCACGGCGTCGTACGTCCAAAGGCGCTCGGCTGTGGTCGCGTTGGTTTGGGTCATGATGGCTGCCTCCTGGAAACTGCGGGGATTATAACCCGCGACGGCAGCCCGGCCCCACAGCGCGCACCCGGTGTGGCAGTTTTCTAGGTGGGTTTGCGCCCGACGAACAGGTTGCCGCCGAAACCGCCTTCGTACGCGTTGGTTTGCAGGTAATCCGCCCGCAGGCCGACATCGCTCAACGCTTTCAGCCATACTGCTTTAGGAAACAGGCCGCTGGTGTGGCGGTCGATCTCCACTTGGATATCACCGTCGCGGTTGATGATGAACACGAACACGGACTCCACTGTGGTGGCCTCCGGAGACGGCTGAGCGACGTATTCGATGAAAGTCACGTTGCTGTCTTCCGTTTCTCGGGTCCAGTCCACAACTCTTGCGCCGCCGAACGTATCCCGCAGGCAATCGGGGGCCAGCAAAACCAGCCCGCCAGGGTCCAGATGCGCCTGGGCCGTCTGGATGGCGGCCCGTAGGTCCTCTTCCGTCGCCATGTAGTTCACGGCGTCGTGAATGGTGACCACGTCGAAGGTGCGACCCAGCCGGATGGTGCGCATGTCGCCGAGATGGTGGACGGTATACGGGTTCAGGCTTCTGGAGATTTCCAACATCTCCGGGGAGATGTCCACCGCCTCGGTGGTGAAATGGCGCGTGAAATGCGATAGCAGATGGCCGCCGCCGCATCCCAGGTCCAGCAACCGGGCTCGCGGATCCCACGCCGGCTGATTTCCCGTCCACCCGAATTCCGACCAGATCAGATCCCGCCACTCCGCCGCCTCCACCGTGTATTCCTCGGGCGGGCTGATGATCGGCCAAAGGTGGGCCAGGTCGTGGTAAAGGCGCAGGGTCACGGCGAGTTCAGGCTACCTTGGCGGTGACGCCGAAAGTGTCGACGTACAGGAATTCCCGGATCCGGCCCAGGGTGGGGCCTGAAGCCGGCGGGTTGTTGTACAGCCATCGTTCCAGGTTGCTGACAACTACGCCGGGCTCCAGTTCTATGGCGGGTCGACCCAGCCGTTCCCACCTCGCGATCATGCGAGCGGCGTCGGCCGGAACCGCCAAGTTGGTGTTGACACTTGCAGCAGAATAAACGCCCATTGTTCGACCTCATGTTCTGATTACGAACAATTGTACGGCGTGCAGCCCATAAGCGCAAGGGGCGGCGGTGAGCAAAGCCGGCGCAATTCACTCCGCTGATAATTGATCCAGCCACGACTCGATCAAATCGACCCCGCGGGCTCCGGCGCTGACGTGGGCGACGCGGCCCTGTTTGTCGATGAACACATAGCTGGGAACTCCCTGGATACCGTATGCTGCCGCCAGTTGCGCCTGCGCGTCGTACACGTTCGGGAAAGTGAGTTCATTGCGTTCCACGAACTCAATAGTGGCTGCCTCGGTGGTGTTGAACTGCGAAACACCGATGACGTCGATGCCGGCGGCGTCGAGTTTTTCCCGGTAGAGGGATGCTACGACGGGCAACTCCCGCCCACAGTGGGGTCACCAGGGTGCCCAGAACGCCAGGAGCGTGGGCGAGCCGTAGCCGTCCGGCAGAGCAAACTCCGACCCATCCAGCATCTGGGCGTTGAAAGGTATCGCGGGTTGCCGGTTTTCGCTCGTGGCCCTGGTCGGCGTGGGCCAGGGCGTATAGGTGGGTTGGGGTCGCGGAGTGTACGTCGGGGCCGGAGTGTCGATGGGCGGAGCGGAAGTCGGCGCAAGTGTCGGCCTTGGCGGGACCGTGGGATCCGCGGTGGGCAAGAGCGCCTCGACGGTGGCGCCGTAGTCGCCGGCTTTAGTTTCACCGGGCGTTTGGTTGCACCCGAGCATCGCCGCGCACAGGGCCAGTGCGGCGACAACGAACATAAGGCGTTGCAAAAAACGACGGTTCACTCGGCTTGCCATATTGGAAGTCACGGATGTCCGGTGGTTCATGGCTTATCTACCGTAGCACACTTTTCGGCCATACGGGACGGCTCGTCGTCAGAATTGCAGGCCGTCCTCCGCGCCCGACCTTGGAGTGTGGTTTGCGAATCCCGGGCGTCACGTCCGCGGTTTTCGCAGCCGGAACATGGCGGTGCGATATACTACCCGGCACAACTTGTTATTCACCGCTCTCACCATTTTCGGGTATCTGCTGCCAAGGATGCCGATGCAAAACCGGAGCGGTCCCGCCGGCGCAGGAGTTCCCAGTGGTTATACCAAAAGACGACGACACTATCCGCGAACGGACGGAGGCCTGGCGGCAACGCGCCAACGCCGCTCCCAAGCGCAAGAGCGCCTACAAGACTCTCAGCCAGCTCCCCGTGGAGCCGGTCTACGGCCCCGCGGATCTGGCAGAGACGGAATACCTCGCGGACATCGGCCTACCGGGAGAATATCCATACTTGCGGGGCGTGCATCCCGCCGGTTACCGCTCTCGCCTGTGGACAATGCGGATGTTCGCCGGGTTCGGACAACCCGCGGAAACCAACGAGCGATTCCGTTTCCTGCTGGACCAGGGCGAGACCGGCCTCAGCGTCGCTTTCGACATGCCCACGCTGTACGGATATGACCACGACGACGAGCGTGCCCGCGGCGAATTCGGCAAGTGCGGCGTGGCCGTGTCGTGCCTGGAGGACATGCAGACGGTCTTCGACGGCATACCTCTGGACCAGGTCACCACTTCGATGACCATCAACAGCCCGGCCGCGATCATTTGGGCCATGTACATCGCGGCTGCCGAACGACAGGGAGCGAAGATAGATTCCCTGGGCGGCACGCTACAGAACGATATCCTCAAGGAATACATCGCCCAAAACGAGTACATCTTCCCCCCGCACCCGTCCATGAGGCTGGTGGTTGACACCGTTGAGTTCGCCACCGACCGGATGCCGCGGTTCAACCCGATCAGTATCAGCGGCTACCACATCCGCGAAGCGGGCAGCAACGCTGTGCAGGAGCTGGCGTTCACGCTGGCCGACGGGTTTGAATACGTACGGCACTGTGTGGAGCGAGGCATGGCCGTGGACGACTTCGCGCCGCGCTTGAGCTTCTTCTTCAACGTGCACAACGACTTCTTCGAGGAGATCGCGAAGTTCCGTTCCGCACGACGGATCTGGGCTCGGGAGATGAAGGAAACCTTCGGCGCCGAGTCGGAGCGCTCGGGCTGGATGCGGTTCCACGCCCAGACTTCCGGGGCGTCGCTGACCGCGCAGCAGCCTGAGAATAACGTGGTGCGCGTCTCGCTACAGGCTCTGGCGGCGGTGCTGGGAGGCTGCCAGTCGCTGCACACCAACAGCAAGGACGAGGCCTGGGCCTTGCCGTCGGCGGACGCCGCCCTGCAGGCCCTGCGCACGCAGCAGATCATCGCCCACGAAACGGGAGTCACCGACACCGTGGATCCGCTGGGCGGCAGCTACTTCGTGGAGGCGCTGACCAACCAGGTGGAGGCACGCGCCTACGACTACTTCGAGCAGATTGACCGGCAAGGCGGTGTGATACCGGCGTTGGAGTCCGGCTACTTCCAACGGGAGATTGCCGACGCGGCCTACATCTACCAGCAGGAAGAGGACCGCATGGAGCGCATCACCGTGGGCGTCAACGACTATGTGGATGCTGACGAGAGCCTGTCCATTCCCATCCTCCGGGTCGACGAGGCCGGCGAGCAGCGACACATCGCCCACCTGGACGAGGTCAAGCGGCGGCGCGACGACCGCGAGGTGGCGTCACGCCTGCGCGCGCTGGAGTCAGCCGCCCGTAGCTCCGGCAGCGAGGCCAATTTGATGTATCCGCTGATTGAAGCCGTCAAGGCGGAAGCGACGCTGGGCGAAATGATGGGCGTGTTCCGCGACGTGTTCGGCGAGTACCAGCCGACGTGGGGGTTTTAGTCGCCACGCCCAACGCGAAACTCCGGCCCAATGGGAGGTTGCCATGGCAACGGCAAATCCGAAAGGCAAGTACACCTACGCGGACTACGCTGCCAAGCCCGACGATGAGCGGTGGGAGTTGATCGACGGAGCGCTGTATGAAATGGCCCCATCCCCGAATACCAAACACCAACGAGCGTTGCGACGCTGGGTTGCCGGGTTTGAGTTGCACCTTTCTCAGATTGGTCAACTGGATGAGTTGTTTTTTGCTCCAACGGACCTGATCCTGGGAGATGGAACCACCGTCCAACCGGACATGTTCTTCGTAACGGCCGACCGCGGACATATCATCACGCTGCGCGGCTGTGAAGGGCCGCCCGACTTGGTAGCGGAAGTCCTCTCCCCGTCTAACCCGGCTCGAGACTTGGAGATGAAGCGTGAGTTGTACGCTCGGCATGGCATTCCCGAATATTTCATCCTGGGCACTGAAACCGAAACGGTGATTGCATTGTCCGATCCGATTACAGAAGGCGGCGTCGGCAGGTACATGGTAGAAGTTTTGTACCGATCCGGCGACACCCTGAGCACGGCCAGCATTCCCGGCCTGGCCATCGCTGTAGCCAACATTTTTGCCTAGGGTGCGGCAAAGGAGAGGTCGCCATGGTAACCACGAAGCCGCAAGGCAAATACACCTACGCGGACTATGCCGCCAAGTCCGACGATGAAAAATGGGAACTTATTGACGGGGTTTTGTACCAGATGGCAGCGGGAGCCAGCGCAAGACATCAGGAAGTATCCGAAAACTTTGGAGAGTTGCTCATACCGCACATCAGGCCGCGTCGATTAGGGCGACTTTACCGTCCGCGCTTTGACCTGATTTTGCCGGGCGAAACTGCGGTTGAACCGGACTTGATGTTTGTAAGCGGGGCCCGGCGACGCATTATCACCACACGCGGTTGCGAAGGACCGCCGGATTTGGTGGTAGAAGTCCTGTCACCGTCCAATCCCCGCCATGATTTGGAACGCAAGCGAGAACTGTACGCCCGGCACGGTGTGCCCGAATATCTCATTCTGGAGCCGAATGACGAGACTGTGTTGGCCTTGGCCGAACCGGTGGTGGGCGCTGGCGAAGGCACCTATGGGTCTGAAAGGCTGTATCGCTCCGGCGACACGCTCGCCATCGCCGCCATGCCTGGCTTGGCGATTGCTGTGGCGGACATTTTCGCCGAGCCATGGTAATCCCGGGTTGCCGGGTGTCGTTCGGTCCGAACATTCCTGGTTGAGGTAACCCTAGGAGCCGAGCAGCAAGTCCAAAACCCTTGCGGTATCGGATAAGTCCGGCAGGACGTAACTGGGGTTGAGATTAGCCAAGTCTTCCAATGAATAGAAACCTGTGCCGACAGCGAGAGTCAACGTCCCGTTAGCATTGCCGGCCTCGACATCCGAGGCCGAGTCTCCGATTAGGAAGACCTCCTCAGGCCCATAACTCCGCCCAGACCTCTCTTGGCAATTAACTATCGCACTGGCTACAACCTGGCGTCTCTCGGAATAGTCTCCTCCAAACCCGCCGTCTTCAAAGAAGGTACCCAGGCCGTATCTGTGGAGTTTTATGAATGCGGCCTCTCTGAAGTTGCCGGTCTCCAAACCCAGTTGGACTCTGCGGTCTAGTGTCAGAGCTTGGAGAAGGTCTGGCACGCCCGCGCATATAACGCCTTCCTCCCAAACTTCAAGGAGGCTGGTGAGGTGATCGAAATAGGCTGCTTTGAAATCTGATAGGTCAGGGAGGTCCTGGCTGTCGTCAATTAAGCCCCACTTTCGATAAACCTCAACCATCAGCGGCAAGTCCATTCCTCCGGTGAAAGCAACATCTTGAAAGGCATGAGGGATGCCGTGGACTTGTTCAAAAGCGACGTCTAAAGCCTCTCTCTGTGGGCGATTACCACCGTTGAGGCTGATCAAGGTCTGGTCAATATCGAAAAGCACCAATCTTTGCATAACTGATGGTTCCTGATAGACAAGGGGCGGGTTTCAAACCCGCCCCTCATTAGTTGCTCGGTTTCGCTGCTGACAGTTACGCCGTTGCCCCCTCCTTGGCCTGCTTGGCGGTGTCGATGACGCGCTGCTCGATGTTCTGCGGCACCTGTTCGTAGTGGCCGAACTCGAAGCGGTACGAGCCGCGACCGCCGGTCATGGAACGCAGGTCCTGGGAGTACCGCTGTACTTCCGCCTGCGGCACTTCGGCTTCGATCACGGTGTAGCGGGCCTCGGGAACCATGCCGAGGATCCGGCCGCGCTTGCTGTTGATGTCACTGATGATGTCGCCCGTGTAGGTCTCGGGGACTGTGACGTACAGCTTGACGATGGGCTCCAGCAGAACGGGAGACGCCTTGGTCATTCCCTGGCGCAGGGCTTGGCTGCCGGCGATCTCGAAGGCGATGGGCTTGCCATCGACCGGATGGGTGCTGCCGTCATAGATGACCGCCTTGAGGTCGACCACGGGGAAGCCGGCGAGCACGCCTTCTTTCAGGGTGTTGACGACGCCTTTCTCCACGGCAGGTATGAGTTCCCGCGGCACCCGTCCGCCCACCACCTCGTTTCCGAACTCGAAGCCCTCGTCACGGGTCATGGGCTCCAGCCGGAGCAGGACGTGGCCGTACTGGCCGCTGCCGCCGGTCTGCTTCTTGTGACGGTACTCGGAGTTGGTGATCTGCGTGATGGTCTCGCGATAGGGGACGACGGGCAGCTTCACGTTCAGGTTGGCGCCGAACTTCCGCTTTATGCGGTCCAGAGCGACCTCGATCTGCACCTCGCCCAGGCCGGTCAGCAGGCTTTCGCTGGTTTCCGGATTGCGGGTGAACTGGAGGCTGGGGTCGTCCTCGACGATCCGGGCCAGGGAGGTGGACATCTTGTCCAGGTCGGCCTGGGTTGCCGGCACTACCGCCAGAGAGTAGTAGCCCTTGGGGAACTCGATACCGGGTAGGGTGATCCGGTTGTCGCTGGCGCAGAGGGTGTTGCCCGTCAGGGTGGCGCCCAGCTTGCCGATGGCTCCGATGTCGCCGGCCACGACCTCCGACACGTTGTCCTGGCTGTTGCCCTGGGGCAGGTAGAGCTGGCCCAGGCGCTCGGACTGGTTGTGGTTGACGTTATAGGTTTCGCCGTTGGACTTCATTGTTCCGCGGAACACCCGGAACATCGACAACTTGCCGACGAAGGGGTCGGAGGTGGTCTTGAACACCAAGGCCGCGACCGAACCGGCGGCGTCGGCGGTAATTTCGTCGTCGCCGGAGGTTTGAGGCATGTCGGCCGGCGAAGGCAGGAAGTCGCGGATAACCTGAGCCAGTTCGTCCAGGCCGATGTTCTGCGTCGCGGAGGTGACCAGGATGGGGATGAGGTCGCCGGTGCGAATGGCTTCGCGGGAGCCGGCGGTAACCTCTGCCGCGGTGATCTCCTCGCCTTCCAGGTATTTGTCCGCAAGTGCGTCGTCGGATTCGGCGACGGCCTCGATGAGACGTTCGCGGGCCGCGTCGAAATCGCCCATGACGCCGGCCGGAATGTCGGCGGGCGGGTCGATCACGCTGACCAGGCCGGTGAAGTCCTGCGCCTCGCCGATGGGCAGTTGGAACGGCACGCAGCGGCTTCCGAAAATGTCCTGCAACTCCTGGACGTTGCGCTCGAAGCTGGCGTTCTCGCGGTCCATCTTGTTCAGCACAAAGGCCACCGGGAGGCCGCGCTCCTGGGCCATGGCCCAAGCGCGTTCTGTGCCGACGTCGACGCCGGTGGGCGCGGCGACCAGGATCACCGCCGACTCGACCACTCGCATCGCGCCGACCGCCTCGCCGAGAAACTCGTCATAGCCAGGGGTGTCCAGCATGTTGATCTTGTCATCGCCACTGCTGATCCGCAGCAGGCTGGTCTGGACGCTGGAAGACCGCCGGGTTTCCTCCGGTTCGTAGTCGGAAACAGTGTTGCCGTCTTCCACTCTGCCGATGCGATTGATCACTTTGGCGTTGAACAGCATGGTTTCGGCGAGGGTGGTCTTGCCCGCGCCGCTGTGTGAGAGCAAAGCGACGTTGCGGATGGTGCTGGCGGATACGGCCATGGTGGTTCCCCTTTTGTTCCTAAAATGGGTTGCAATTAGCGGATTGTAGCGAAATTGTGCAGCCCGTTGCAACCGAACGGCGGCCCGGATAGAATAGTACGCCAGCGACCGGTAGTGAGCCGCTCCTCCAGCGACTCCTCCTTTTGGACCGGCCGCTCCTTTTTTGCCCGTCTAGGTGTCTCAGAGAGCAAGTCGCCGACGATCCTCCGGCGGATAGCCTGGGTCTTTCGGAAGGTCTGCCGTTCGTGCCGCTTCGCTTGCCAGTCGGTCGCAACGCTCGTTGTCCGGGTTGCCGCTGTGCCCGCGTACCCACCGAAACTCTGTCGGATAGCGCTCCAGCAGATTCAGCAGGCGTTCCCAGAGGTCCGGGTTCACCGCCGCTTCCCGCTTGTTTCGCATCCACCCATTGCTACGCCATTTGGCCGCCCATCCCTGGCTGACCGCATCGACCAGGTAGCGGGAGTCGGAATACAGGGTGACCTGGCACGGCCGCGTCAGGGCTTCCAGGCCCATGATCGCGGCCAGCAGTTCCATGCGGTTGTTGGTGGTCAACGAGTAGCCGCCCGATAACTCCTTGCGGCGGCCGCGGTGGTCCAGAATGACGCCGTAGCCGCCCGGCCCGGGGTTGCCCAGGCAGGCGCCGTCGGTGTGAATAGTGACCTCCGTTGTCACCGGTTCAGGCTGCGGGATGACGCGCCACCTGCCGCATCACGGCACGCGTCAGGCCGATGCACTTGGGGCCGATCTTGGCCGCCCATTCGTCCTGGGCTGCTGCCTTCCATGGGTCAGATTCCATGACCGATGGGCTTTCGATCTGGTATACGGCGACATACTTGGGGAAGCCTTCAGCGTTGGTGGTTTCCACGCGGTAGCGTCGCGCTCCCATGACACCGTCCACCGCGCACAGGCCGGGCAGGTGCACCGTGTTGTACAGGCGGTTGAATTCGTCCTCGGCGTCGGTTGGTATATCGGTGCGCACGATGAAGATGTAGGGCGCCAACGCCCCGACATCTCCGGAGTCGGCGATGCGTTGGAGCATGGTGTGGGTGCGATTGGTGGCGTGGGGCCGGATCTTGGTTGCCCAGTCGCCTTTCTCGCTCTCCCGTTGCCAGCCCTCAGAGCTCGGGACGCCAGAGTCGTCGACGTCGTACAGCGCCGCGTACTTGGCGAACTTGTCCGCGTTAGTGGATTCCAGCAGGTAGCGATTGCAGGAGTGCACGCCCGGCGCCTGGCAGATGTACTTGGCGTGCTCGGTGTCGTAGACGCGGTTGAAATCGGCCTCGTGCTCGGCGGGTATGTCCATCTGGACCAGGTAAGCGAAATCCGCTGGCATGTTGGTACCTCCGTGTTCGGGGTCGAAGGGATGCGCGCCATCAGTAGGTCAAAGCGTCCGCGGTCCCATCCGGCAATTCGACATCCAGGGCCTGCAAGGTGTGCGCCAGGCCGTGGTAGTAGGCGACCACTACCAGCAGGTCCACGATACCGGCGTCGCCGATGATGTTTCGCAATGCATCAAAGGACGCATCCGACACACGGTGCTGACGCAGCAACTCGATGACGAAACCGGACACGGCAGCGTCGTCGCCGGACAGGCCGTTGGGCGCGCGGTATTCATGGATGGCAGCAATCTCCGCGTCGCCCAGCCCGGCGTTGCGGGCGGCGGGTTGGTTAACCGTCCAGACGTAGTGTCCACAAGCTTCCCGGGCCGCGGTCAGGACGGCTACGGCCTTGACCCGGGCCGGCAGCGGCGTTTCGAAACGCACGTACCCGCCCAGGTGGGCGAAGTTGCTGGCCGCTTGCGGGTTGTTCAGGATCGCGGCGTAGTTGCGCTGCACACCGCCGCGGGAGGTTTCAATCTCGTCCCATACCGCCTGGCCGGCGGCGTCCATATTTTCCCTGGTGGCGAAGGGTACGCGAGCCATGATTTCGTTACCTCGCTGTTTCGAGTAGTTCGTTCGTTGTTAGCCGATCACATTGGAAACCATCAGACCTACCGCTAAGGCTCCCACGATACCGATGACCGCATACAGCATACGCGGGATGCTCGCCGCAACCTGATTGATGCGCGTCTCCTGCCGGTCCATGCGTGTCTCCAGCCTGTCGAACCGGGTATTGACTTCGCGCCGGTGCTCTCGCTGGTCTTCTTCGATCTTGTCGAACCGGGCATTGATGTCGCGCCGGTGCTCTCGCTGGTCTTCTTCGATCTTGTCGAACCGGGCATTGATGTCGCGCCGGTGCTCTCGTTGGTCTTCTTCGATCTTGTCGAACCGGGCATTGATGTCGCGCCGGTGCTCTCGTTGGTCTTCTTCGATCTTGTCGAACCGGGCATTGATGTCGCGCCGGTGCTCTCGTTGGTCTTCTTCGATCTTGTTGAACCGTGCGTTGACCTCGCGCCGGTGATCTCGCTGTTCCTCAATGAACAGCGTCATGACGGCTTCAAGAGCGGCCATGCGGGATTCTATAGCTGACAGCCGTTCCTCGACGCTTGGCGTTGCTGCCGTAGGTGTTGTCATAACGCGCTTGCCTTACTTCATCCGGCGGCGATTGGCAACCGCCGCCGGATGAATGATCTGGTCGTTTCGGTGAGCGTCAGCCGCCGTTCTCGCCCCAGAGCTGTTCGAGGATTGCGCCGGGCGACATGGGCAGGTTGTCCATGCGGACGCCGATGGCGTCGTGGATGGCGTTGGCGATGGCCGCCATGGGAGGAACGATTGGCACCTCGCCGACACCGCGCACGCCGTAGGGATGCCCAGGGTTAGCCTTTTCCACGATCACCGTGTCAATCATGGGCAGGTCCAGGCTGGTCGGCATCCGGTAATCCAGAAAGCTGGAGTTAACCATGTCACCGGAGTCGTTCATGAAGTACTCTTCGTTGAGCGCCCAGCCGATGCCCTGGACGGCGCCGCCCTGCATCTGGCCTTCCACGTAGCTGGGATGGATGGCCTTTCCGGCGTCCTGCACCACGGTGTACCGCAGCACGTCCACCTTGCCCGTGTCGGGGTCGACTTCGACGTCCACAAGGTGGGTGCCGAAGGCTCCGCCCTCGCCGCCGGGGCTGACGCTGACCTGCGCGGAGATCGGGCCTCCGGTACGCGCCAACTGGGAGGACAGTTCCTTGAAGGACATCTGCAGGTCCTCGTCGGAATTGTGCTTGAAGATGCCGTCGGCCAGGTCAATTTCCGAGGGGTCCTTTTCCCAGATCTGGCCGGCCCGGTCGATCATTTTCCGCTTGATTTCCTCGGCGCACTCGTAGGCGGCCCAGCCAGTGGCGAAGGTGGTGCGGCTGCCGCCGGTCAGGAAGGTGTAGCCAACGGCGTCGGTGTCGCCGACGCTGGGGCGCACGTCCTCGGCGGGTATGCCGAGCACTTCCGCGGCCTGCATGGCGATGGACGCCCGGGAGCCGCCGATGTCCGTTGACCCTTCCACCAGACCGATGGTGCCGTCGGCGTTGACGCTGATGCTGGCGCTGGACGCCAGGCCGATGTTCATCCAGTATCCGCTGGCCACGCCGCGCCCGCGGTTGGGACCGGAAATCTCGGATTTGTAGTGGTCCGTGTCCTTCGCCGCCTCAAGGGTTTCAACGTTGCCGATCACGCGGAACTGCGGACCGTCAACCCGGCGGTTGCCTTCCTTGCTGGCGTTCTTCAGGCGGAACTCCAGCGGGTCCATGCCGCACTTGGCGGCCAGTTCGTCGACGACTTGCTCGCCGCCGAAGGCGGAGATGGGGGCGCCCGGAGCGCGGTAGGCGAAGGAACGTGGCTTGTTGGTAACCACGTCGTATCCTTCGACCCGCTGATTCTCCAAGGCGTAGGGCGCAAACACGCACTGGGCACCGGCGGTAACAGGAGAGGAACCGGGGAAGGCGCCGGCCTCATACATGAGCACCGCGTCTGCGGCGACCAGGGTACCGTCCCGCTTGGCGCCCATCTTGATCTTGACATACGCGCCGGCCGTGGGGCCAGTGGCCTCGAAGGTCTCGGTACGGCTCATCTGCATCTTGACCGGGCGGCCGGTCTTTTTCGACAGCAGCGCCGCCACGGGCTCCAGGTACAGCGGAATTTTGCCGCCGAATCCGCCGCCGATTTCCATCGGAACGACCTTGATGCGGGACACGGGCAACTCGAGTACGCCGGCCAGAGCGTCGCGCGCAACGAATGCGCCCTGGGTGCTGGTCCACACCGTCAGGTAGCCGTCGGCGTTCCACAGAGCGGACGCGTTCTGCGGCTCGATGTACCCCTGGTGGACGGTTCGAGTGTTGAACTCGCGCTCGATGACGAAGTCGGCTTCTGCCAAGGCTGCTTCGACGTCGCCCTGTTCGTACACGAACCGGTTGGAGACGTTGCTGTGCTTGTCGGTTTCCTCGCCGAACTCGGTGGTGGTCATGTCCTCGTGGAGCAGGTCGGCGTCGTCCTTCATGGCATCGAGGACGTTGGTGCTGGCTTTCAGCACCTTGTAGTCGACCTTGATCAGGTTCACCGCCTCCTCGGCGACGTGGGCCGAGTCGGCCGCGACGGCCGCGATGGGGTGGCCGCGGAACAGGGCCTTGTCGGCAGCCAGGATGTTGTTGCTGGCCGCCCGCGCCGACATCGGCGGGTTCTCCTTGCCGGCTATCGGCAGATCGGCGCCGGTCACCACACCCCTCACGCCGGGCAGCGCCTCGGCGGCCGAGGTGTCGATGGATTTGATCCGCGCGTGGGCGTGGGGGCTGCGCAGGACCTTGCCGAAGAGCATACCGCTCATCTCGAAGTCCGCGCCGTACTTGGCCCGCCCCGTCACCTTGTCTGCGCCGTCGTGGCGAACAGGCCGCGTGCCGACGACATTATAGTTGGTGTTTGAGAGCACGATATTGGTCATAAGTCGCCTCGCTGCTGATATTTCTTGGTGCCCGATTTTAGCACAGCCCTGCCCACGCCCCAACCCTGAGTGCGCGGGTAGCCACCGCTATTCCGACGTCGCGCCAACGACTTGCCCTCAGGTTAGAGGCAACGGCGGTTGCCACAGTTTTCCCGTCTGGTTGACGGTGATCGAGTCGACCCACTTCACCCAGTCGTAGCCACGCTTGTGCGGCTCCACCATTCGGGCCGGGAAACCGTGCCCGGCTGAGAGCGGTTTTCCGTCCACGCCGCTGGCCAGCAGCGCGCGTTCGGCTTCGGCCAGGGAATACCGGCGGAAATATCCCGTGCGGGAACGAATCGTGATGCTGCCCGCGCCGGGCTTAGGTCGGGCGCGTTCCAGCAATTGGGACACCGGTATCCCGTGCCATTCGCGGGTGGTGTGCCATCCCCCGGTGCAGTCCAGAGTGGCAGTGATTTGGGCATCCCATGAGTTAATCTCATGCAAGCTGATGCTGTAGGGAGATTCCACGTGGCCATCCACGGTCAGTTTCCACGTATCCGGGTCGATGGCGGGCACCCGGTCATTCAGCCACATCGTTACGGGGAAGTCGGAGCCGTTTTCCGGGTAGGACCCGGTGAACCGGCGTTGGGCGCCCGGGCCGGTCGCCAACACGTTTGCCAACTCCGCCGTTCGCCAGGCCAGGAATCCGGCCATCGCCAGGCCGATCACCCGGAGGACGTGGCGACGGTCGACCAGGTATCGCGTCCGTAGGCTGATCCGATGCCGGAACGAATGCCACAGCAAGAGAGGGATCAGCATCCACCCCAGGTTCATGTGGATGGTCGTTCCGGAGAAACCCATCCAATCGTATGGCCCGAGGTGGCTCCACGCCAGCCCCAATCCAAGGACGATCAACAGCCCCAGGAGCAGAACCGTTGACCACAGCATGGTGCTCAGGGAGCGTCGCCAGTTGCTGGCCGTTCGCACCGAACCGAAAATGTTGCGCGACTTCCACACAAAAAGCGCCAGAATAGCGAAACCGAAAATCCGGTGGAGGTGCATCGCGCCGATCCAGTCGGCGTTTGAATGGGTCAGACCCAGGTATCCGGTCAACAGCTCCGCGACCACCAGGACGATCAGGGCAATATTGGCCCACGGGAAGCGCATCGGCTATCTAGCGTTCGGGATGCGTGCGCAGCGATGCTGATGCCAGCCCCACAGGATCACGATCTGGCCGGCCAACAGCGCGGGGTACGATATGCCGCTGCCTTGCCAGGACTCGAACGGCGGGATGAATTCCTGCGGGAACCACCGCTGGATGGCCTGTCCCGCGACACGGACCAGGAACGCGAGGGAGAGCGCTGCGACCGCAACGACGGCCCACGGTTCACGCCGACTGCTCGCTCGCATCAAGTTTCCCTGGCGTACGCCCGGTACCAGTCGCTGGAGAAAACGCTGCACGGATCGTAATGCTTCTTGCGGGAAAGGAACTCGGGAAACTGGGGATAGCCCGCGGTCAGCTGGTCCAGGGTGGCGAACTTGCTGTACGTGAGGAAATAGCTGCCGTCGCGCTCGATGGCCAGATCGGTCAGTGTCCTCAGGGTGTGGGCAGCTCCCCCTATACCGTCCGGGTTGTGGTCGACGTGGAGGTTGAAGACGATGCACGCGAAGGGGTGTCGCGCCCAGTTCAGCACAGTCTCGTCGTCCGGCTCGATGAGGCGAACGGTGCCATAGATCACATTGGCCCGTTGCCGCCGTAATTCAACGGCTGCGGCGGCCATGAATTCCGGCAATCGGGGCAACGGCACGTATAGCTCGGCGATCATCTCCGATCCCGGCACTGGGCTGCCCAGCCTCGTGTCCAGCTCTTGGTGATAGTGGTCGATGTATTGGCTCAATTGGAACGTGTCGCTGTCGTAGACCTGCCCGTGGGTGCTCCGGTAGAAGCCGGCATACTCGTCGAACGCGCGTGCCTTGTCAGCGTGGGACCAGTATAGAAGCTGTCGCCAGGCCTCTTCCGTCAGCAGGTTCTGCGGAGGGGAGGCAGCGCACGCCTCGTCTTCGGCGACCGGAAGATAGCATGAAAGCACGCCGTCTTTGAGGAACCCTGATGAATGCTCGTCGGTGCGGTATTGGAAGTCCCCGTAGGTGAATCCGCAGCGGATTCGATCCGCGAACACCGCCGGCACCTGGTCTACGGTGGTGACTTCCACCATGCGGCGGACGTGGTGAGCAGGCATGAGTCGGAGGTCCACCGTGGTGATTACGCCGAACAGTCCGTAGCCGCCAATGGCCAGCCGGAACAATTCGGAGTTGTTTTCGCGGTCGCACCGGATCAGTTCCCCGTCGGCGGTGATCATCTCGAACGCGTCCACGTCCTGCACGATGGGTCGGTAGGTGAGCCCGCGCCCGTGCCCATTGGCGGCCAGCGCGCCGCCGATGCTGAGACGGTCGGCGCCGGTCTGTTTCTGCACGATGCTCCAACGCCGGTCGGACTCGGGTGGTTGCATCGCCCGCAGGCCGGACACCAGATCGGACCACAAGATGCCGGCTTCCACGGTCACGATACCCCGTTCCGGGTCCAACGCGATGATGCGACGCAGTTCCCGGGTATCCAACAGCGTTCCGCCGGAAAGGAACTGCTGGCCGCCCATTGCGTGTCTGCCGCCGGCGATGCTCAGGCTGCCGCCGCGATCACGGGCCCAGATTACCAGCCGCCGAGCTTCGTCGACAGAAGCAGGTACGACGATCTCGGTAACGTCGGCCGCGTTCAACTGGGAGTGAATGTCGTTAACCGTGATGGTCTTCGTGGTTTGCATCGGCTTTATTTTCTGTCCTTCGTAATCCGGTTACTTGGCTGTAACTACGGGTTCACCACACGCGCGGATGCACGTGCGTGATACACTCCCGTCGCGCTGGACGAAGCTGTCATGGGTTGCCAGCCGGGACCATAGAATAGGCGGTTAGGAAGTATGCAGCCACTATCGGACTTGCGAGTTTTGGCCGTCACCGTGTTCCTCGCCGGGCCGTTCTTGAGCATGACACTGGCGCGACTGGGCGCCGAGGTGATCAAGATCGAGATACCCGGCCGCGGTGATCCGGTGCGCGGGAACGGACCCTTCGCCGGCCCCGACGGCATCGTCTCCGAGCAGTTAACTGAGAAGCACATCGCGACGCGGTTCCTGAAGAGAAGCCAGGGGGTTAAGAGCGTTACTTTGAACCTGAGGAACCCACGCGGGCGGGAATTGTTCCTCGAAATGGCCAGGCAATCCGACGTGGTCCTGGAAAACCTGGCGCCCGGCTCCATGACGCGACTGGGCCTCGGCTACCAGGATGTGGCTGCCGTCAATCCCGGCGTTATCTACGCCAGTATCTCCGGTTACGGTCAGACCGGACCCTACGCCGACCAGCCGGCCCACGACCCGCAGATCCAGGGCATGAGCGGTCTGATGGACATCAACGGCGAACCGGACGGCCCGCCGACGCGCGTCGGGTTCTACATCGGCGATCTGGTGACGCCGATGTTCGCCTCCACCGCAATCCTGTCGGCATTGCGTGAAAAGGATAAGACCGGCCAGGGCTGTTACCTGGACGTGTCGATGATGGACACCCTGGCGTCTCTGATGCTGATGGAAAACCTTGAGGAGGACCTGGCGGCTGGCATCCCGTTGCGTACCGGCAACAACAGCCGGAGCGGACCCACCGGCCAGTACCACGCCAGCGACGGCGCCATCATCATCACCGCGGCCAGCGACGACCAGTGGCGACGGTTATGCAACGCCATCGGCACAACGGAGCTCGTAGACGACGAGCGTTTCGCCCGGTACCAGGTCCGTTCGGAAAACGCCGCCGCCGCCCGCGCGGAAGTCCAGGCCCGCATCGGCGCCATGACTCGAGCCGAGGCCCTGGAGCGGCTTTCGGCCGGGGATGTCCCCTGCGCTCCGGTTCGTACGGTGCCGGAGATACTGGCCGACCGCCATTTTCGGGATCGCGGCGCGTTGCTACCGATGAAGAACGCCGCGTTCGGCGGAGAGGTTGACGAGGTCGTGGCCGGCTTCCCCGTGCTGTTTGACGGCCAACCGCTGCCGGACGTTCCGGGTGCACCGTCCCTCGGCATGCACAACGCCGAGGTGTTGGGAGCCCTATGCGGTCTGGATGCTCCGGAGTTGGAGCGGCTACGAGGAGATGGGGTGATTTAGCGTGAGGCGATATTGCAACGCTTTAAGGATCAGACCACCCCAACTCACGGGCTTTCGCGAAATCAGCCGCAGCCTGTTCAACGTCATCCTTGGCTTGGTAAGCAGCGCTGCGACTGCGATACGCCAAGGCGCACCGTGGATTGAGGTGGATAGCTGCATCATAATCCGCAATGGCCAAATCATGCTCCCCTTTGTAAGCGTAAGCGAGGCCCCGGTTGAGGTAGGCGTCGGCATCGTCAGGATTTAGGCTGATAGCAGTATGGTAATCCTCGATAGCCTGGTGATACTCGCTTACTGAGCGGTATGCATTACCCCGGCTGAGGTAGATCTTTGGATCATCAGGGTTAAGTTGGTTGGCGGCATCGAAATCTGCAATGGCTTGGTGATATTCGCCTTGACAGAAGTAAGCTATACCCCGACTGAGATACGTAAGGTGATTGTCCGGATCCAGCCGAATTGCCGTTTGATAGTTGGTAATGGCTTGGTCATACACACCTGCACTAAAGTGAGCAAGGCCACGGCTGAGGTATGTGTAGGCATCTTCCGGATTGGTCTGGGTGATAGCGTCACCACTGATGACGGTCCGTTCGTACGCTTCCTTATCAGCGTAGGCACGTTCTCGATTATGGCGTGCTGCGCCATCCTCAGGGTTCAGGTGGATGGCGGCATCGTAATCTGCGATGGCTAGTTCAAATTGCCCTCTGCATGCATAGACATTGCCTCGGTTGAAGTATGCGTCAGCATATTCAGGATTAAGTCGTATGGCGGAGTCGTAGTCGGAGATGGCCTGGTCGTAGTCTTCTTTCTGTTCGCACGCTTTCCCTCTGTTCAGGTAAGCGAAAGGATCTGTTGGGTTGAGACGGATGGTTGCGGTAAAGTCAGTAATCGCCTGATCGTATTCCCCTATGTAGGCGTGAGCAAGTCCTCGATTGCCGTAAGCAAGAGCATCCATCGGGTTTAGGTTGACAGCAACGTCAAAATCAGCGATTGCTTGCTCATATGCTCCTTGGCGCATACAGTCGAGGCCCCAGTTAAAGTAGGACTTACTGTCAACGACTGACCTGTCGTGTTCTCTTTTGGCAACGTAGAGTTCATCCCGAATGAATTCGGCGTGCCAGTCTTCTGGATTTAGCCGCCGGGCGATGTTAAGGTCTGCAGTGGCACGGTCGTACTCCCTGATATACCCGTAAGCCTCACCCCGGTTCCGGTAGGAATGAGCATCTGTCGGGTCAAGGCGTATGACCACGCTGAAATCCGCAATGGCTCGCTCATACTCTTTGATCATAGAGTAAGCAATGCCACGATATCGGTAGCCGTATGGATACTCGGGTTCAAGACGAACCCCGACGTTAAAATCAGCAATTGCTTGGTCATATCGGCCTTTGGCGGAATAGGCAAGACCACGCCTGAGATAGGCCATGCCATGACTTGGGTCAATGCTGATAGCCGAACTGAAATCAGCTATCGCTCGATCGTGTTTTCGTCTCTCCGCGTTGGAGAGACCCCGGTTATAGTAACTCTCTGCTGTATGCGCATTCGCAGATTCGCCGAACAGCTTCTTGATGAAATTCATGATCTAACCCCGTCAACGGAGATGTGAACGCGCAACGCTGCGCGATACGGTCCTGGCGCTTGTCTCTTTGATGTGAATGGCTCGGCGCAAAGATTGCCGGTTTGCCTTACTCCGTCTCCAGTTCCTTCAGCAAAATCTGCGCCCAGTGCACTTCGCCTCTTTCGATTAACCGCTCTATGCCCGGCCTGATGCGCTGGGCTGCGACCACGGCGTGGGCCGTTTGGCCGGTGAACCGGGTCAGATAGCCGGCGTTTCGGGTGGCGCGGTCAACGTCTCGCCAACTGCCGGTATAAGATGCCTCTACGGCGATGTAGTGGCTTCCGCCATTGTCTCGGTGCGTCGCCTCAATGATGATGTCGGCGTTTTCAAAGCTGGTCAGTTCGTTGGAGGGAATGCCGGTAGTGTCGGCATCATCGATCATGTCTAGCAGGTCGCCCAGCTCCAAGACCCGGTATTCTCGACAACCGAACGATCTGACGATACGTGCCACAATGCGTAGAGCGTCCTGGCGGGCCTGCTCAGCGTTCAGCATCGAGAGGGTGTGCAAATTACTCGCCAATGCGTTTTCAAAATCTGCTGACGCGGTCATCTCAGTCACTTTCCGGTTTCAATTGTATCAGCCATCGTTGGCGTCATATCAATCCGGCTGTCGATGGTACGATTGGGGACGTTTCATCAGAATCAGGAGGAAATAGTCCCATGCCCCGCATCACCACCAAGCCTCTGCGCTCCGTTATGTTCGTGCCCGGCAACAAGGAAGACTGGATGCGCAAAGCGCCGCAGTACGGCCCGGATGCGCTCATTCTCGATCTTGAGGACTCGGTCCCGGAGTACGACAAGGACGCGGCCCGCCCGTTGGTCGCCGGAATGATCGACGAGCTTTCCGCGCGCGGGCAAACCGTCTTCGTCCGGGTGAATCGGCTGGAAACCGGGTTGACTGGGTTTGACCTGGAAGCCGTTACACGGCCCGGCCTCTACGGCATCCTGCTGCCCAAGGTGGAGACCCCCGCGGACGTAGTCGAGGCGGACGTGCTACTGCGTTATTTCGAACGCAAGGCTGGCATGGAACTCAACACCGTCTGCATCGACCCGGGATTGGAAACTGCATCCGGCATCCGCATGGCGTACGACATCGCCATGGCGTCCGACCGGGTGGCTCACATGGGCGGCAGCGGCGGCAAGGGCGGCGACACAGCACGCAGCGTAGGTTATCGCTGGACCCTGGAGGGGACGGAAACCCTTTACCTGCGCAGCAAGGTCCTGATGGACAGCCGCGCGGCTGGAATCCAATGGCCCATCAGCGGAGGATGGTTCGATATCCGCGACCTGGACGGCCTGCGCTACTGGGCAAACAACCTGAAGGCGCTGGGCTACACCGGGATGCACCTGATCCACCCGTCTCACGTGCCCATCGTGAACGAGATATTCACGCCCACGCCCGAGGAGATCGCGTTCTGGCAGGGGTTGTTGGACGCCATGGAGGAAAGCCGGAAGCAGGGAACCGCCGCGGTCACTTACGCCGGAGACATGGTCGACGTGGCGCACGAGGAAACGGCCAAGGCCATGCTGGAGATGTGCCGCAGCCTGGGTCTGGTGGACTAGATCCGACCTTACCCGCCCTCGCCCGCGCGCAGGACTCGCTGAACCTCCAGCCGGCTGGTCACGAACGCCAGCCACACCACGGTGACCATGCTCACGATGGCGAGCACGGCGTAGGCCAACGCCAGCATCCGCCAGTCGGTTTCAAAGGTCAGCGGAGGCGTGGCGCGGACGCCGCCCTCGGCGACTTCCAGGACCGGGAGCAGCGCCGCGCCGATCTGGGCGCCGGCCCAGGTGCCTACGGCAACTCCCGCGATCACCACGATGGCGAGGTTGAACCAGACCACACCGTTGAGTTGCCCGCGGGTGCTGCCCAGCGTGCGCAGCAGGGCGAACTCCGTCTGACGTTCCCGGGTATCCAGCCAACTGTACAGTGCGATGCCGGTCGCGCTGGCAAGCGCCAGGGCCAGGAACATGATCACCAGCAGGCCACCCCAACCCGCGTTGGCCAGCGGCTGCTTGCCGCGCAGGGCCGCCTCCTCTTCCGCGACGAACGCTTTGCCGGCGGTCAGGCCCAATTCCTCCATGCTGGAAACCGCCGCCTGGCTTTCCGCCATGGCATGATCCAAGTCGCCGACGGCGATGTCTCGGTCCAGCCAGACCTCGCCGGAGCCGCCGAAAATGCGGCGGCTGTGCCGGTTGGCGTATTCAACGAAATCGCCAAGGTCGGTGATGACGAAAGGCTGCTCCCTGGGGTTCACCGTGGGGAAAAACTCGGCGACCCCTTCGATCTTGATGGGCAATGCGAACGTGGACATGCCGAGGCTGATCTGCTCGCCGACTTCGGCCCCGGTGGCATCCAGGATGCCCGGGCTGACGACGGCCCTCACGGGCGGAGCGTCCTGACCCGGCCACAAACCCGGCGCACCAATGCCGCCGGGCGACCAGCTGAAAACGGCGGAACCGGTGGTCCCCGGACGGGCTACATTGCGGCTGGTTTCCACCGAGTAGAGTCCGGGACGTACGTAGTCTTCGATGACGCTCCAGCCGTCTGCGGTGTTCAGGGCGGCGATCACCACCTCACCGGCGTCGGTGTGCGCCGTCAGCCCATCGACGAAGAGCACGCCGGGGCGGTCTCCGCTGGTTCGACCCGAGATCTGCAAGTTGACCAGGGTGTGCGGGGGAACGTCGAGCCGGGGGGCGTCGGGGTCACCGGTGGGCCGGCCGCCGCGTCCGAGGCGAAGTTCGGTGGTTCCTTCCAACATCTGCCATTGGCGGGTCTCGCGGACGTCACCCAGTGGCACGTCGTAATATCGGCCGGAGCCGTCGCGAAGCCGGGCGGTCACACCCACCAGCGGCTCACGGGGAAACGGGCCGGTCTGGGTGGTCATCGCCCATAAAGACAGGGCGGTGGTTCCATCGGGAAGCGGTAACCCTTCCGGAGCGTCCGAGTTTGGCGCGATTTGAGCCATCAGGTCAGTTAAACCGTCGCCGTTGGCGAAATCGTTTCTCCACCACGCGACATCCGCGAGACGTGGAGAATCGACAGCCAGGACCGAAACGCGTTGGGACCCGAACCCTTCGGTCAGCAGGCTTCCCTCAGTGCGCATGGCTTCCGCGGAATCGGGCAGGACATCAGCCAGCCCGGCGAAAGCCCGCGCGATGCGGTTGTTGTCGTGCTGTACGCGGATATCCGCCCCTATGTCGTATCGAACGCGGTCGTCCAGGCTGCGGTTCAAAGTGGCCGAGAACGCGCTGCCAACGACTCCCAGGGCGGTTGCCAGCATCAGCAGCGCGACGAGGCTCCCCGGCGCGATGGGGTCGCGGGCGATGCGGCGCAAACCCTGGACCAACCAGCCGGGCCCCACCGGCCCCACGATGCGTGCCGATATGCCCAGAGCCAGCGGGAACAACCGCATGACCAGCAGGCCCAGGGCGATCAGGCCCAGCGCCGGGCCCAGCAGCAGGGCGAAATCGATTTCCAGATCTCGGCTGCCGAGGCTGCGGGTGAGGACGGTTCCCCGGCTGGAAATCTGCCACCAGAGAAACGCGATGATCGCCAGCGCCAGCAGGTCCAGGTAATAGCGGTGGATGAACGGGGTGCGCGCCGGCCGGGCTCCGGACTGTCGAAATTCAACGATTCCTTTGTTAGCGGCGGCAAGGGTCGCCAGCGAGAGCACGATTACGGCCAACGCCGCCCCGGCGGCGCCCATGCCGAATGCCTGCCAGGACAGGGAGACGGGCGCGCCCACGGATTCGGCGTCGAATACCAGCCCGCCCAACGCTTTGGCCAGCAACGGGGAAAGGAGAGCGCCGGCGACCAGCGCCGGGCCGGCCAGGAGCAATCCCTCGACCAGAGTCAGGATGCCGATCTGGATCGTGGTCGCGCCCCGGCTCTTCAGCATGGCGATCTCGGCGGCGCGGGCTCGAATGACCATTCCGGCGGTGATGGTCAGGTAGTAGGCGAGGATGCCGGTGACCAGGAACACCATCAGGAAAAGCGGGATGCGCGCCAGCAACAATTGCTCTTCGTGGTCCTCCAGGATGCGGATCAGCCCGGTGGACGTGCTGCCGTTGGGAAGATTGTTGGTCACATCACGACGCACCCGGCGAAGTTCCCGCTGCAGCTCATCCACGCGTTTGGCGGGGATCCCTTCCCGGTCGATCTGCACGAACCAGGCCGAACTGGTGTAGATGCCGGGATAACGGCGGCCGATCTGTTGGCGCAATGCCTGTTCCGAGGTGAACAGGGGAACGAGTGTCCAATCGTCGTCCTGGTAAGCCAGCAGCTTGTGCCGGCGGTACCAGTACTCGTCCTCCAGGTCGACCGGCTCGATGACGCCCACCACCACGACGCGGGTTGACGGTTGGTTGTCGCCTCCGGTGGCCGGCACGATTTCGAATCCCTCCCCAAGTTCAAGGTCCAGGAATTCCAGCCCCAGGGCATCTACGACGATTTCAACGACGATGCCTTCGGTGTCGCCCGTAGTGTCGTCGTACCCGCCGTCGCCGGCCACCCCGGGCCAGCGACCCTGCACAAGTTCCGCCTTGCCATCCCTCAATCCGGATATGTATTGCATGCGGCCGCGTGGGCGCACGTCATTGGGCAGGTCGAGGTTGGGCCGCCCCGTGAAGTAGAAGGTCGCGGTTTCAACCTGGAAAGAAACTGCGCCGACCGCATCGCCCAAAGGAGGCAGGACGCGTTGCGCGACGAACTGCCGGCTGGTCAGGTAGCGGTCGCTGGCCGGCGTGGCCGTGCGCGGGTCGTCGAGGTCGTTGAATACCCGCACCCAGAAGTTGACGTCGCTGGATTCGGCGTCGGCCAGGGCGCGACGCAGCGCGGTCTCTGCCAGCAGGTCGTTGAACACCACCGCGCTGGAGAGCAGCACGACAGCCAGCGTGACGCCCAGGAGGACCGTCAGTTCCATGCGGAAGGACGACATGAGTCGTCGCCGTGCCAGCACATATCCCAGGTTGAGGATAGCGGTCATGCGGGACTACTCCGCCTCTCGTAGCACTTCGGGCGGTCGCAAACGACGCGCCACCCCGCCGGCGAGACCGATGGCCGCGATCGCGGCGACGACCAGGCAGATGAAGGTCGCGACCAACCACGGACCCTCGGCCACGAATATGATGGGCGGGGTGACGGCGCCTCCGGCCGCGTTGCCGGCCAACTCGCCCAGGGTCCACCGGGCCAGTCCCCAACCGGCCAGCCCGCCGACCACGATGCCCAGGATCCCTATGATGACCCGTTCCAACGCCAGGCCGGCGATCCGCTGCCACTGGGGAATGCCCAGCGCCGCGCCGACTGACATGTCGACCCGTTGCTCTCGTACTGCCACTGCGGCGTGAGCGCACAGGGCCAGGGCTACGGCCAACGCCAGGGCGGCCAGTCCGATTCCTGTCAACGCGTCCCAGGCTCCGCCGGCCAGGGGATTGCGCGTCGCCAGGTCGACGGCGTCGTCGCGATCGCGCAGGAAGGACAGTCGGTATCCTACGTCCAGGATCTCACTGGCAACCCGCTCCCGGTCGGCGCCTTCGGCCACGTCGAACCACCACTCGTCCGGGGTGATAGGCTGGGCGCCGGGAGCCTGGTTCAACCAGGCTCGCAGCTCGTACACCGACACCACCACGAACGAACGCCTGGCGTTCAAAGTGGGAAAGTGGTTGACCGTGCCGGTGACCCGTGCGGGCACCAGGTATCCGTCCACCGTGAACCTTACCGTCTGGTCGGGAGTAAACCCCGGCCCGGTGATGGCCGGCAACGGTAGCGGGGCGGGCGGGATGACGATTCCCCGTGGGGACCGACCCAATGGCTCTTCCCACTTGATTGAGAGGCCGGTGTCGCCGGTGTGGGCGGCATCCGGGGATCGCTCGGTGCGATCGGGAACGTTCCCAGCCTGGGGCAACGGAACCCAGGGACCAATCTCCTCAAACCCCTCGATCACTTCGCCGGTCGCCGGTAGACCGGGCCCGTACACGGTGATGCCGTCAAAGGAAAGGCCACCCGGCGGTGTCCGTGCGAAGGAGTCTCCGGAAATGAAAATCGAAACCACCCGCCATTGGTCGTCAGCCTGCACGATCGCACTCTCCTCGGGCAACGGGGCCATCAGATGGTGCCAACCGATCTGGTGCTGGCTCAGCATGCCCAACTCAAGGTTGCGGTAACGCCCGCGATCATTGCCGACGCGCAGCCAAAGGCGGTAGCTGGGCAGCGGCACTGAGGCGCCAACGGTCGGTGCGTCGTCGCGCCTGATCCAGACACCGATAGTCTCAGCGTCCTGCGGTATATCAACTCCGGCGGTCTCTGGAGACAGGGTTCTGCGCAGAGGCGCAACCAGGGTATCGAGGGGAGTTGGCACGCCATCGGCGAAGTCGTCGCGCCACCACGAAACCTGCCCGATGGTCAGTGGATCAACACCCATGACCGTCCCGCGCTGGAATGGCCCGTCGATGAACCCAACCGGTTCCCGGATGATTGGTGATACCGCCTCAATCCCGTCGATGGACTTAAGCTGGTTGATCCGCTCCTGCTCGGTGCGACCGATGAAGCTGGTACCACCCAGGGTGATATCACCCCCGACGCTGTGGTTGGCCTGGTCCGCTTCGCTGCGGGCCAGCGTGGTCTGGAAAGTCCCTGCGAACACGCCGAGCGCCGCCGCCAGCGTCACGACTACTGTCAATGACGCGTAGGGAAGTGGATGACGTGCCATCCTGCGCAACGACAGGCTGATCCACGCCGGCGCCAACTGCTGAGAAGCCCACGCGGTACCCGTCATCAACCAGGGCAAAGCCCGGAGCAGCAGGAAGGCAAGGGTCAACAGCGCCGCAGACGGCGCCAACAGCAACGACGGGTCCAACGCGGGACCCCGGCCGGTCAGCTCACTTTCGACGAATCCGCCCCGTTGTCGGATTTGCCAGACCAGGACGGCGAGGGCGACCACCGCGATGATGTCGATGTAGTACCGCTGTAGCCAGGGCGCAGATGGCGGGCGGGCCCGGGCTCGCAGAAAATCGAGGATACCGAGGCGGGCCAGGCTCCCGCCGGCGACGGTCAAAACCGCCAGGCTCAGCAGCCCGCCAACCGCGCCCATGACGTACATTTGCCACGACAGGGAAACGTCCAGGGGAGCCTCGCCGGCGCCGGCCCGAGCCGCCGGGTTGATGGTCTCGACCAGCAGCAAACTGCCGATGCCCCAGGCCAGCAGCGGACCGATCAACGTGGCCGCGACTACGATCAGGCCCTCGCCCACCGCCAGCAGCCCTCCAACCTGCCCGATGCTGGCTCCCCGGCTGCGCAGCATGGATGACTCCGCAGAACGGGCGCCGGCCAGCAGGCCCACCGCCAGGGCGAGGAAGTAGAGGATCACGACTACCACGAGGGAAATAAACAAGATCAACGGCGCGCGGGCCAGCGTGAGTTCACGTTGGTACGTGGCCAGCAAACCGGTTCCCCGACTGTTTTCCAGCCCGGTGAGGACGTAGGACCTCGGGAATCGGCTGTTGATGTCGGTTTCCAGTGCGGTGAGGTCGTCCCGCGTTTGCTGCACCGTTGAGGCAGTGATGACGTCCGGGTTGATGTACAGGAACCAACCGTAGTCACCCACCAGGGTGGGAAACGGTTCGCCGATACCGTCGAAGAACGCCTGCTCGTTCACGTAAATGGGCGCGACGGGTCGGCCTTCCCAGTCGCCCATGCGGAAGTAGTCCGCGGAACCCATCCAGTACTCTTCACGCGGATCGATGGGTTCGGCGATGCCAACGATCTCGACGCCGATGTACTCGGCCGGTTCTTCGTCGTTTCCGGGGAACACGACCAGCCAGGCTTCTTTGCCGACTCCCCATCCCATGAGGCGGGAAGTATCGAGACCGAGAACGCCCTCGATGCGCGGGCAACCGTCAGCGAGATTGACGCAGGTTCCCGGTTCGCTTCCCACCGTGGGCGACGGCCAGCGGCCATCGACCAGTCGCGAATGCTCGGCGAACTCCGTGACGAAAAATGGCCGGCCCAACGGAACATCGGATATCCCAAACGGAGCGCCCACCTGGACAAAGGGCAAAGTGGGCAGCATCTTGGCGTAGCGTTCCTGGCCCCGCCGCAGATAGCTAACGTCGTTGTCGATGATCTGCTCGATGTCGGTGCGCAGCGATGCGTAGTCTTCCGGACCCAGGGGACGGTTGCGCACCACAATCTGGGTGTTGATCACGGTGGCGGAGCTGACGGCCAACGAGTGCCGCAAGCCAGCTTCGGCCAAACCCTGCGAATACATCGCACCCAGCGCCATGATGGTTACCGCCGCCAGGACGCCGAAGGCGGTGACGGCCAGCAACCCCCACGCGGAACGCAACCGCCGGGGCAACAGCCAGAGCAGCAGGGCAAGGTTACGGGTCAAGGCGTGATGTTCCGGCGCGAACGCCAGCGCCTGCGGAGATCAGCGCTCACCGGGGTTCGGACGCCACCCGCTCGCGCACCAGAGGCAGCAGGTCTGCGGCCGCCCGCTCGCACTCTTCGACGTGGGGGAAGCCACTCAGGATGAACTCATCGATGCCCAGGCGCCAGTAATCCAGCAGTTCGTCGGCCACCTGTTCCGGTGTGCCCACCAGGGCGCTGCCGCAGTTGACCCGTACCTCGGACAGGCCATTCCACAAGTGCGGCCCCAGCCGGTGGTCCTCGGCTTCGCGGGCCTGGGCTTGCTGACCCACCATTGGAGTGCCGACGATGGCGGATTGACGCTGAGCCTTGACCTCCGGAGCGGCGTCGGCGATGAGGCGCCGCGCTGCTTGCCAAGCGTCGTCCTCATCGTCTCTTATGACGAGGTGAGTTCGGAGGCCGAGGGTGAGCGGCCGGCCGGTCCCGGCGAATTGCTGTTTCAAATCGCCGACACGCTGGGCGGTGTCCTCCAACGGCTCGATCCAGCCCAGGTGCACATCTGCCTGGCGGGCGGAGAGCCCCAGCGCCCGAGGGGACGCTCCGCCGAGATAGAACCTGGGACCTTCCTGGCCCGGAGCGGGAGCGCAATAGGCGTCGGCAAGCCGGTAGAAATCGCCCGAGTAGGTCACCGGCTGCGGATCCTGCCACAAGGCCCGGCAGGCCTGGATGAACTCCTCCGCCCTTTCGTAACGCGTCGCATGGTCGCTGACTTCGCCAACGCGTTCGAAGTCATTCTGGATGCCGCCCGGCACGATGTTGATGTCCAGGCGTCCCCCGGATATCTGGTGCAGCGCGGCGGCCATCTGGGCGAACAACCCGAGCGCGATGAACCCGGGCCGTACCGCTACCAGAAAGCGGATTTTGGATGTTACCGCCGCCAAGGCGGTGGCCGTGGTCCAGGTCTCCGCCAGGGGCGCGTCTTCCGAAAACAGTCCGTTGGCGAAGCGCGTAGGAATGAGCATGGAGTAGAAGCCGCACTGTTCTGCGGTTTCCGCTACCTGCCGCAGGTAATCGAAAGTTGGCGGGCGGTCGGCCCGGACCGTGCCGGCGCGCGCGCCATCACCGTCAATGGGTATAAACCAGTCGAAACGCGGTTCCGGACGGAGTCCGTTGCTAGTGCCCATACTTCACCGGATGATTTGAGGAATTGATCAAACAACGGGCCACATCGTACAAGTTACGTTCGTTCCCGGTCAATTTGAACTGGCCATTGGGAGTTTCAGCGCTCTGGCGGTTCGGGTTCCGCTCCATCGTCGCCTTCGCCTTCCATTGCCGGCTGAGGCATCGGCGGGTTTGGGTTGGCCTCCATCTCCCGTTGGTACCACATGAACATCACGATGCCAGCGGAGAGGATGCTCATCATGTCCCCCGGAACCCAGAGTATGAGTCCGCCCAGGCGTTGGTCGGACAGATGAGAGAAACCCTCCCACGGGCGCGGGAGTTCCTGGTATGCCGAGTAAATCAGACCTTCCTGAAACGTGATACCGGCTCCCAGCAGCGTGTTTGGCAGGACGATGAGGCCGAGGTAGAGCACGCGCAGACCGTAGTGCAGCCTCGAACGGTGCGGCTTGGGGTCGATCACGATCCACCAGAACAGGAACCCGCTCGTCAGCATGGTTCCGTGCATCAGCTCGTGGACCCAGTCGTTGTGGACCGCGAGGTCGTGCGGGCCCGGCGCCTGCCAGATGAAGAGCAGAGCGAGGAACGTAACGGTGGTGAACACCGGGTTGGTGATCTTGCCGTAGGCCCAGCGGGCCAGACGGGAACGCACGAGCGGCCGGATGATGTTCTTGCGGGCCCAGGTCGGCATGCCGCGCAGCATGGGCGTCAGCGGCGCGCCAAGCAGGATCAGCAAGGGGCCGACCATGCGAACCATCAGGTGCTGCACCTGGTGGACGGAGAAATAATGCTCTGCCAGGGGCTCTATCGGGGATTGCAGGGCCGCGAACAGCACCAGAATTCCCGCGAAGAAGCATGCCTTCTGCCACCCGTTGACGCGATGGGTCGGGTTGGGCCAATTGTTGAGCCCGTTGACATAAAGGTAGACCGCGCCGAGCAGGAACAGGCTGGGTATTGGATTGGTAATGAAGCCCCAAGCGGTTGCTGGGGTCTGCCCGGGAGGGATGCCCTGGTGGGCGGAGGCGATGCCCGCACTCAGTGCTGCGCCGGCCACTGCGGCGGCGACGGCGCCGAACACCCAGAGACACCAACGCAGGTTGAAAGTGGCGATCATCACGGCGCGTCCCCACGAGCGATGGCACGGGCTTTCTGGTTCTGGCGAATCCGCCAGGTCAGGTAGCCGGCGCCAGCGATCAGGACGATCGCCACGCCGATGAACACGAAACCCGCCGCCGAGTCGCTGGTCGGTATCGGAACATCAAACACGAACCCGTCGGCGCCGTAGGAACCCCCGGTTGGAGGCTCAATCAAGATGGTAGTCTCCCACCTGCCGGGCTCAAACTGCAGGGTGGCGGTGTAGAGCCCGGGAACGTTGGGGCTCAGGGCAATGTTTTCTCCGGCTTCGTCGCTTTCGCTCCAGGTGGTGAGCACTGACACCGTGAGATCCTCCGCGGGCGCCCCGGTCGATGTCTCGCTAATCCGGATCAAGAATTGCACCGACTGGAGAGATGGCAAGGTTTGGGCGTCCACCACCACGGTGTAGGGCCCGGTATTTGTCTCGACTCGCCGGGAGTCCTGTCCTACTATGTCCTGCCCCCACATGGTGGGCGCCAGCCCCAACCACGCCGCCAGGAAGATGGCAAGGATCCAAGCGGGAGAGGCAAAGCGGCGGATGAGCGTCATGGGTCACCAACAAATAGAGGAGCGAACCAGCGTCCGCTCCTCTATTTTACGCTACTTGCCGTTCGGCTTCGTTACGGCTGGAAAGTCTTGCGCCAAATCCCGGGGGAGCCAGCGGCGTGGGTCATGACGTCACGCATGCGGCCGTTGTCGGGGTGGGCCTCCCGTTGCTCCAGCCATGCCGCGGTGGACGATACCTCGGGGTTTTCGAACTCGTAGACGGTGGCGTAAGCCGGCTCGCCGCGCACCGACTTCCAGCGGCGACCGCGGATGCAGCCCGGCACCTTTTCATAGTTCGGCACGTAAACGGTGGAATACCAGTTGTTCCACTCGGCGTCGCTGGCCTCCGGCACATCCATGCGCCCGATTTGCAGCGCCGGGGACATATCCGCGTTGGCCAATTCGTCGCTCAGGTCGGCGGGGTGGATCATCTGGTAGACGTTGTTGATGACGGTGGTTGCGACCGCGCGCGGGCCGACGCGCTGGCCCCAGGGAGTGGGCGGCCGATTTTTGAACGCGTCGGTGTTGATCACGTCGGCGGATTCCAGCTCATACATCGCCAGGTGCTTGGGGCCGCTGCTGGTTGCCTCGTATCTGGCGGCGTTGAGAACGCCGGGCACGGAGAGCAGTTCCTGCAGGTGTTCGGTGTTGTACCACTGGTTGAATTCTTCCTCGACGTCGGCGGGAACTTCGCACCAGACCATCATCAGGCCGGTGCCGCGCTTCTTGGGCATCGTGGGCCTCCTTCTGTACGGTTTCGTGGGTTCGTCGTGCGTGTCCAAGTCTAACATAGCAAACTTCGGCGGTCTGTATGCGACCAGGTTGTAGCACGGACTGTTCGCCGGATGGCCCATACGCCATCCGGCGGGATCGGACGTAGTCGCCGAACGCCCCGCTTAGCGAGTGTTTCGCGTCTCACCGGAGCGTCCACCGGCCTGTGATAACATTGCGACCACCCCTCTCGTTTGCGCTGTGTAGCCATGACCTATCCCCTGCTCTCCGGCCTGCGTGTCCTGGAAATAGGCTCGATGATCTCTGCGCCGTATTGCGGCAAACTGCTCGCTGATGCCGGCGCCAGCGTGGTCAAAGTCGAACCACCGGGAGCGGGCGAGGACGCCCGGCGATACGGGCCGTGGCCTGACGACGTTCCCCACCCAGAGCACAGCGGACTGTACCTGTACCTCAACGCCAACAAGGCGGGGATCACCGCCAATCTGGAGACACCTACGGGCCGCTCCATTATGCGTCGGTTGGCGGCGAAGTCCGATGCGGTGGTGCACAACGTGCCCCCGGCCGACATGGAACGCCTGGGGCTGGACTACGACGCGCTTGCCGCCGAACATCCCGGACTGGTCATGGCAAGCATCAGCCCGTGGGGGCTGTCCGGCCCTTGGCGCGATTACAAAGCCTACGATATCAACCTCGCCGCCGCCGGAGGAATCTGCGAGGGGTTGGGTGAGGCGGACCGGGAGCCGTTGACCTTCGGCACGCCGGAAGTCGGCTACTTCGCCGGCATGGCTGCTGCGTCGTCCATCGTGATGGCGCTGTTGGGCCGAGATACGCACGGCGGTCAACACATCGACATCGCGGAAGCGGAAACCATGGCCGGGCTCTACAACGGCCCGGAAGCCCTCATGGCGGTTTACGAATGGCGGGTTACCCGGCGCACCGGGCATCACGCCCTGGATTTCCCGTATCCCAACTGCATTCTGCGCTGCAAGGACGGCCATATCTTCGTGGGGTCACCGGAGGGACGGCAGTGGCGACGCCTGCTGGAAATCATGGGCAACCCGGAATGGTCGCAGGAACAGCGGTTTCGCAACCGCACCGCCATGAACAACCTGTACGCTGACGAGGTGGACGGTTACGTAGAGGCGTGGCTGGCTGACTACACCAAGGCCGAGCTGCTGGAGATCGCCCTGGAGAACCGAATTCCGCTGGCGCCGGTGCGCACCTACGAGGAAGTGCGCTCCGATCCATCGCTGGAGGATTTGTTCATGGTGATAGAACGCGATGACACCGGCCCGGTGTCTTACCCGGGGACGCCCTACCGGCTGCCCGAAGCTGAAGCATCCGCGCCGGAGCCGGCGCCAACTTTGGGCCAGCACAATCGGGCCGTGCTCTGTGATGAACTGGGCTACACCGCCGCGGATCTGGTGAAGCTGTACCAGACCGGGATAATCTGACCGCCAACGTGGCGTCCAGCCTGATCAGCGACCGCCGCCTTCTGTCATCCATCCGCCATGCTGATCCGGATCGCGATAGCTTGTGTGGTGGCCTTCCTGGGCAGTTGCCTGATTGCCCGCCAGCTTGCGATCAGGAAAAACCACCGCCCCGAGGTCATCATCATCGCCGGAATCATAGTGGGCGCGATCTGCTTCGGACTGCTCTGGACGCTGAGCCTGGTCTACGGCGGCGGGTACACGAAGATTGCTGCGGCGGCGCTGCTGGCGGCAATGCCGGCCCTGGCTGCCTGGATCGTTCCGCCACGAGAGATGGCCAGGACCCGCGGCGACGAGAATACGAATGACAACCAGCGAGAATGACATGCAAACCAATCCCGGCGTGCTGAGCGGTTATCGGGTCCTGGACTTCGGTTGGGTGCTGGCCGGCGCGCTTCCGGGGATGGTCCTGGCGGATATGGGAGCGGAGGTGATCAAGGTCGAGACCCGGCATCGCCTGGACTACATGCGGATGGGCCGACCCATCGTGGGCGATCAGCCTGACCCGGAGCAGAACCCGATGTTTCACAACGTGAACCGGGGCAAGCTCAGCGTCACCTTGAACATAGCCGAGCCCGAGGCCGTGGAGTTGGCAAGGGGTCTGGCGTCGCGATGTGACGTAGTGATCGAAAACTTTTCCCCGGGCGTGATGGATCGGCTGGGGCTGGGTTACGAGGCGCTCCGGGCTGTCAAACGGGACGTCATCATGGCGTCGATTTCGTCCACCGGGCAGGAGGGGCCGCTTCGTGACCTGCGCGCCTACGCGCCGTCCATCGGTTCGCTGTCCGGTCTGGACAGCACCATGGGCTACGAGGGTGGTGGCCCGCTGGGTTTGAAACATGCCTTCGGCGACATCTGCGGGGCCCTTCACGCGGTGTTCGCGATCTCGTCCGCGCTGTTCCACCGGAACCGAACCGGGCAGGGTCAGTACATCGACGTGTCCATGCTACGGGCAACGGTGGTGACCCAGGGCGTGGGCCTGATGGAGCAGGCGTTTACCGGCCGTTCGCTCCAACCCCGTGGCAACCATGATCCGACGATGGCGCCTTACGGCAACTACCCGTGTGCCGGCGAGGACAAATGGGTTTCGATTGCCGTCAAGTCGGAGGCGGAGTGGCAGTCGCTAGTGCAGGCCATGGGCTCTCCGGCGTGGGCTGCGGACGACCGGTTCTCCAGCCAGTTCCGCCGCCAGCGTCACCGCCGCGAGTTGGACGCGCTGTTGTCTCGATGGACATCCCAACTCGACGCAGACGCGATTACGGAGCTTCTGCAATCACACGGGGTCGCGGCGGCTCCCGTGCTGAGCGCCGAGGAACGGCTCTTCCACCCGCACTTCATGGAACGCGGACTGTACAGCGATACGGAGCACCCGGCGCTGGGTGCAGAGCCTGTGTTCAATCTCATGTGGAACCTGAGCAAATCCCCGTCACGGGTGCGTCGCCATGCTCCCTTATTGGGAGAACACAACCGGGAAGTGCTCTGCGGCTACCTCGGGTTGACCGATGACCAACTGGCCGACCTGGCCGAAAGGCAGGTCGTGTACTGAACGCTAGCCGGCGTCTGGACTGTCGCCTGGCAAAACGGTGTTGATGTTGGCCCGATTCGGCTATTGCTACAACGCCTACGCCCCGGAACTCATTGAACTGTTCCTGGTTGCGGCGGTCGCTGCCGTGCTGGGGATCAGGGCCTTTTTGGCGCTGGCGGGCTATCCGCAAATCGGCGGGGACGGACTGCACATCGCCCACATGCTTTGGGGCGGCTTGTTCATGCTGCTGGCCCTGCTGCTGTTTTTCACGATCCTGGGGCGACCCGCTCAACGGTTCTCGGCCGTTCTCGGAGGTGTCGGTTTCGGAACGTTCATCGACGAGTTGGGCAAGTTCATCACCAGCGATAACAACTATTTTTACGAGCCGACTATCGGCTTGATCTACATCGTTTTCATCGCCATCTTCCTGGTCCTGCGCGCTGCCCGCGCCCGCACGGAGCTTGACCCTGACACCGCCCAAGCTAATGCTTTGAGCTTGCTGTCCGGATCCCAGGGCGGCCGTTCGAGCGCCGGCGACGCAGCAGAAGCCCGCCGTTTATTGGATCGGGCCGACCCGACCAGCCCCCTGGTGCGCGCCCTGAAATCGTACGTCTCGGGCACGGAAGCGAGCGCGGCAGCGGATCCGGGAATTTACTTCAAAATGCGCGTTGCGCTGGCGCGGCAGTACAGTCGACTGGTGCTTCATCGCTGGTTCTCGCCGGCGCTGCTGGCCCTGTTTGCGATCTACGCGTTTGGGCAGATCGCCCTGACGATCCTGCTGCTGATGGCCAGCACGATCAACGTGGCTTACCTCGAAACCTTGTTGGCCGAAGAATTGCAGCTCTCTTTCACCGTCGCCGCGCGGCTGGCATCCTCGTTGGTTGAAGCCATGCTGATAACATGGGGCATCTGGAGGCTCCGTCATTCCCGCCTCACCGCGTACCGCTGGTTCTCCCGGGCAATGCTGGTGAGCATCTTTATTACGCAAGTGTTCGCCTTTCTGGAAACCCAATTTGCCGCCTTGGGCGCGCTGGCGGGCAGCATCCTGATTTATACTGCCCTCCGTTACATGATTGAGCAAGAGTCGCGCACCACCACGGCGTTTTAGTAACGCCCAAAACGCAATAAGGACCAGCAATGACACAAGAACACGCCCAGCAGCAAGTTGTCGAAACCCTTCCCGAAGTGGAGGGCGGCATTTCCGACGATGCCCTGGCGGCCGCCCGCGCCATGATCGGCGTGCGGATGCGCACCGAACAATACGTGCGCCAGGCCACGCCGGATACGATGCTCAACTTCGTAAATGGCATCGGCGACGCCAACCCGCTTTTTCGGGACCAGGAATACGCTGCCTACTCCAAGTACGGCAGCATTGTCGGCCATCCGTGCGCTCCCTACATGCGGCACTGGTCGGGCCGCACCCGCTGGGGTCTGCCGGGTGTCCACGGGTTCTTCGCTGGGAACGACTGGGAGTTTTTCCGCGTGCTGCGTCCCGGCGATGCGGTGAACTGCGTCGAGCGGGTCCTGGACGTGCAGGAAAAACAAAGCGCCTACTCCGGGCGACTGGTCATCCAGTATGTTGAGACCACCTACTCAAACCAGCGGGACGAGGTTGTAGCCCGGGTGGTTGGGTGGTGCACCCGCCACCAGCGGCGCGCTTCCCGGGAACGGGGCAAGTACGCCGACGTGCCCAAGCGCCACGAGTACACCGAGGAAGAACTGGCGCAGATCGACGAGCAGGTGCTCAACGAAACGGCGCGTGGCGGGCAACCTCGCTACTGGGAAGACACTGAAATCGGCGAAGAACTGCCCACAGTGGTGCGTGGGCCACTGTCCCTGCAGGACGTGAGCGCTTTTCTGGTCGGCACGGGCCGTTCCAGCGCCCACGGCGTGCTGCTGCGAGAGGCGATGCGCCACCCCAACCACTTCTTCCGCAACCCGGAGTCGGGCGGTGGCTTAGAGTACACGGGCATCGGACACCTGCGCGATTCAGTTGCAGAGGCGGTGGGAGTGCCCGGCGCTTACGACTACGGCCCGCAGCGCGTGTCGTGGCTGGGAACCCTGATGACCAACTGGATGGGTGACGACGCTTTCCTCAAGCGTTTGCGGGTCGAAACCCGGCGGTTCAACGTATACGGCGATACGCAGTTCTGCAAGGGACGCGTGGCGCGCAAGTACATCCAACAGGGCAACGCGCTGGTGGACGTGGACATCTGGGCCGAGAACCAACGCGGCGAGGTCACCGCTCCGGGAACCGCCACCGTGCTGCTGCCCTCCCGCGACCCACGAAACCCGTGGTTCACGGATGGCAGCCACTTGTCGTTGCGGGACGCCACCCTGCCGGAAGAGGCGCCGCCAATTCTGCCGGTGTGATGGCTCTTCAGTAGGCGAATATCTCGTCTACGGCACAAGAAAAACCGGGCAGGACCGGTTCGCAGGTCAGCGTGTCGCCGGGGCCGAACCTCTGCGCGGTGCCGTCGTCGTGGTGGGCCACTATCTGCCGCACACCGGGATATATCACCAGAACCAGGCGCACACCCGCCTCCAGCCATAATCGCACTTTGCGATCCAAAAGCGGCTGGCGGTCGTTGGGTGAGAAAATCTCCACCACCAGGTCTGGTATGACTTGGACATAGCCCCGTGGCTGCGGCCGGCTTGCCATGCGCTCATAAGAGATGAATGCGTAATCCGGTGCGAGAACGGTACCCGGAGCGAGTTGGAAGCCGGTTTCCGCCATTCGGCTGGTGCCGAGGCGATTCTGCCTGACGAATCCTCCCACGGAAACCGTAAATTCCGCTCCCACGAATCCATGGTCATCGCCCGCCGGCGGCATTTCAATCAATTCTCTTTGAATGAGCTCGCGCCGCATACCGTCGCCGGGCATGGCCAGCAAGTCGTCGGCGGTTAGCGGTTTCTTGGCGGTGGTCATGGCCGGTGTCTCCGGTGCGGGCATGGACATGCGTTGTACCGTGCCCCAAAGTGTATCGAATCCGCGGCCTTGGTTAGTGGATAAGTCGCACAAACCGCCGCCGCCCCGCCCGCACCACGTCGCCAGCGTTCAAGCTGGGTTCGTCACCCATGGATGCGGCCGTACGCTGGCCGTCAGCCCGGATCAACTCGACGGCCCCCTGAGTTAGCAGGCGACGCGCTTCGCCGTTGCTGCTGACCAGGCCGGTTTGTACCAGCAGGCGGTGGATCGGCAACCCGGACACTTCGGCTAAGGCCACCTCCGGTATGTCGTCCGGAAGATCCCGGCGTTGCACCACTTGCTCGAAGTGGGATTGCGCGGAGTCGGCGGCGTCGGTGTCGTGGAAAGTGGTTGTTATCCGGTGGGCCAAATCCTTCTTGAAATCCATGGGGTTGGCCGTCTCGGATTCCATGGCGTGGGTCATCTCGGCGATGTCCGCGTCCGGCACGTCGGTCAGGTACTCGTAGTAGGACGAGATCAGCTCGTCGGGCAGGGACATCAGCTTGCCGTACATTTCCTCGGGCGGCTCTTCTAACGCTACGTAGTTGCCGAGGCTCTTGCTCATCTTCTGCACGCCGTCGGTTCCCACCAGGATGGGCATCATGAAACACTGCTGAGGGGTTTGTCCCATCATCCCCTGAAGTTCTCGGCCGACCAGCAGGTTGAACATCTGGTCCGTGCCGCCGAACTCCACGTCCGACTCGATGACCACGGAGTCGTACGCCTGCATCAGCGGGTAGAGCATCTCGGTGATGGCGATGGGCTGGTTCTGCGAGTAGCGGTTGGCGAAGTCCTCGCGGTGCAGGAATTGATTGATGGTGAACCGGCTGGTGAGTTCGATGACGTTGGCCAGGGTGAATTCGCCGAACCACTGGCTCTGCCATTCGACCTGGGTGCGGTCGCGGTCGACGACCTTGAAGAACTGGCGCATGTACGACTCGGCGTTCTCCAGCACCTCGGCATGAGTGAGCATGGTGCGCGTCGCAGAACGGCCCGATGGATCGCCGATCTGGGCGGTCCAATCGCCCACAATCAGGATTACCTGGTGCCCGAGATCCTGAAGCTGCCGGAGCTTGCGGAGCCCGACGACGTGACCCAGGTGGATGTCCGGCCGGCTGGGGTCGAATCCCATCTTCAGGCGCAGCGGTGTGCCCCGCTGCAGCATGTCGGTGAACTCTTCCTCGGAGATGATCCGGCTCACGCCCCGCCGCGTGATGGTGGACAGGTTTTCGGGGATCTGGACTTGGCTGGTCAACGCTCACCTCGCCTCTGTTGGTCAGTGATGACCGGCGGATCAGGCGTTTTCCTGCCGGTCGTGCTGCTCGAGCACCAGACGGGCGTTCGCCACGTCTCGGTTCATCTGGGAGATGAGGGCATCGATGCCATCAAAGGTTTCCTGGCCGCGCAGCCGGGAAACGAACTCGAGCTTCAGGTTTTCGTCGTAGATGTCGTCCGAGAAATCCAGCAGGTGCGCTTCGATCAAGCGCTGGCTGAGGCCGAAGGTGGGCCTCACGCCGATGCTGGTGGCTGCCATGTGCCGCACGCCGTTTACGGTGGCGTAGGTGGCGTATACGCCGTCGGCCGGGATCACGAAGTTCTCAATGGGAATGATGTTGGCGGTGGGGAAGCCCAACTGGCGGCCCATCTTGGCGCCGTGCACAACGATGCCGTCGGTGGCGTAGGGCCGTCCCAGCAGGAATTCGGCGCCATCGACGTTACCGTCGGCCAGCGCGTTGCGGACCCGCCGGCTGCGCACGGTGCTGCCTTCCAGTTCCAGGGGAGGTACCGTTTCCACCCAGAAGCCGAGGGCCGCGCCCCGGCGCCGCAGGTAGTCCAGGTTGCCGCTGCGGTTCCGCCCCAAGGCGAAGTCGGGGCCGGTAACTATGCCCCGCATGTGGAGGCAGTCGACCAGCATGTGCGTGAACTCGTTGGCGTCGAGGTTGGCGATGTCGTTGGTGAACTCGACGCAGATCACACTCTCGATTCCGGCGTCGTGCAACAGCCGGATTTTCTCTTCGGGGGTGATGATCTTGGTTACGGTGCGTTCCGGGTTCACAACTTCGGCGGGATGATTGCTGAAAGTGATGACGGTGGGGATGAGCGGCGGGTCAGCCAATTCCAGCATCCGGCGAAGTAGGTGGCGGTGTCCCCGATGCACGCCGTCAAACACGCCAATGGTGACAACCGTGCCGCTGCCGGCTTGGGGCGATGCATCGGCCAGTGCCTGACGAAAGGCTCCCCGGCCCGGAGTTCCGGAAGTTGCATTGTCCGAGGAGAGCATGGCGTCCAAACGGCCGGTCGAGATGGAAGAGTCAGGAATTGGCCGCACCTGAACGAGCGCCCAATTCGGGCGGCCCCTCATACTCATTGCGGCGTGAATTGGCGCAACCGATGGTAGCACAGGGCCCCAAGCCGGGCAAGCAGAAATCGTTCTCTCGAACCGGCGATATACTGGACGCCGTCGCCGGGACTCAACGCAAAAGCCCCGAAATTTGTCACTACAGCAGTCGTCAACTGCAGCATGGCCGGTTTTACAATGCCACCACGCAAATCGCACTCAATGAGAATATCCGGCGGCACGTCCAGAGGCCTCCCGTTGATTGGGGCGGTGGTGGCCGGAGTACGACCGACAACTGAGAGGGTTAGATCCGCGATCTTCAACATTCTGCAACCCGACAAGGTGGAAGGGAGCCGGGTC
This sequence comes from Dehalococcoidia bacterium, assembly GCA_965220505.1. Lineage (GTDB taxonomy): Bacteria > Chloroflexota > Dehalococcoidia > Lucifugimonadales > UBA3495 > Bin87. Next base: position 665,207 of record CBDCQE010000001.1, read on the forward strand.
CTTGACCTTTACGCTGGCACCGGCAGCCTGGGCATCGAAGCCCTCAGCCGCGGGGCGAGGCAGGCCGACTTTGTCGAACGTAATCGACGACAATGTCGGGTCATCCAGGAGAACTTGGACTTCACGGGTTATAGAAACGTCAGTCGTGTCAATTGCGCCGATGTATTGGACTGGTTGAATCGATTCGCGGCCGACTCTGGTGACAGGACACCTTACGATCTTGTCGTCCTGGACCCACCTTACGCGATGGGAGAGCCTACCCCAACCCTGGAACGACTTGCCCGGTCCACACTGCTCAACACGGACTCCACTGTAGTCGTTGGTTTCAGCAATCGTGTGACTCTGCCTGCCGACATCCATTGCCTGCACGAGATTGACCGACGCAGCTACGGGGATAATGCGGTAGGATTCTACGCGGTTCGCACCGCCGCGAATTGACTGACCCCAACAACTAAACGGAGTAGCCCCGAATGGTAACCGCTCTTTATCCCGGCACATTCGACCCAGTGACCATGGGACACCTAAACGTGGCTCAACGCGCGGCCCGGCTGTTCGACAGCTTGATCGTCGCCGTATATGACACCCCTTCCAAGAGCCTGCTGTTCAACACCGAAGAGCGCGTCGAGTTGATGCGGGAGGCGGTGGCCGACATGTCAAACGTGACGGTTCGCCCGTTCAACGGTCTGGTGGTTAACACCGCCCGCGACGCCGGCGCGGCGGCCATCATTCGGGGCCTTCGCAGCGGTCCCGATTTCGAGTACGAGTCGCAGATGTTCTTCATGAACCGACGACTGGAGCCCGAAGTCGACATGGTGTCGCTGATGAGCGACCAGGAGCACATGTTCATCAGTTCGAGCCTGCTCAAAGAAGTCGCCCAATTGGGCGGCGATATCTCCGGTATGGTGCCTGACCACGTGGCTCGGGCCCTGGCGGAAAAATACCAACTGCCGCAGCGGTAGCCGTTCACGCGCAATCTGAACCGCCGGCCAAGGGGGTCATCATAGATATCAACAGCATTATCGACCGGATTGAATTGTTGGTGGATTCGAGCAAATCCGTGCCGCTCAGCAACAACGTAATGGTCGACCGGAGCAAGATAGGCGAGCTCGTAGCGCAACTGCGCATGGCCGTGCCCCAGGAGATAAGGCGGGCCGAGGAAATGCTGTCCCGCAAGGATGACATAATGTCGTCCGCCGTCTCCGAGGCTCACCAGGCGCGCCAGCAACTGGAGCAGGATTTCCGGACGCGTCTCAGCGACCATGAACTGGGACGAAAGGCGGAAGAAATACTGAGGGAAGCGGAAGGCACCTCCCGCCGGATGATAGACCAGGCCGAGCGCGAGGCAGAAAACCGTAGGAACCAGGCCGATGCATACGCTCTGCGCACCCTACGGGACCTGGAGCGGGAACTGACCGCCGCCACCGGTTCGGTTCGCAAGGGCATTGACGCGCTTGCCGGAGCAACGCTCGCGGCCAGCCCCAGCCCGAGTATCCCGTCGCCAAGTGACTTCGCTCCGAGCGATGAGCGCGAAACGGCCGACTTCGGGCGCTTTCGGTAACCGGCCGGCCCGTACCAGATGATCGACGGGGCGGGAAAACACCCGCCCCTTCGTCTTGCGGTGGCGGGAAGGCCGTCGCGACGACCGTTGTCTGGGCAGGCTTCACGCTTGACATTGGCGACTCTCACGGGTGTACAATCCGGCGTGCCCGTTGGTTGGGAATGCGCTCGGGCGTGATCCGACCACACCATCCCGGAAGCGTTGATTGGAGTGACGGAGCGAGATGCGTGAACTGGTAATCGACAGCATCCGGATCAGCCAGATGAACTATCAACGGGTGGTGGTCCTCAAGGAGTTGGCCACCGAGCTTTTCCTGTTGATTTGGATCGGCCCCACCGAGGCCGAAGCGATCGCGGTGAAGATGCAGGGCATGTCGGTTCCGCGGCCGCTCACGCACGACCTTTTCGTTGACTTGGTGAAGTCGGTGGGCGGAACTTTCCAGCACATCCTGGTAAACGATCTTCAAAACGAAACGTTTTACGCCAAAATCGTGGTCAGGATCGGTGATCACACCCACGAAATAGACTCCAGGCCCAGCGACGCCATGGCGGTTGCCGTGCGGGCCGAGGTGCCGATATACGTGGCTGACCAGGTCATGGACAAGGCCGCAATCTCGATGGACCAGGAAACCGGCCAACCCGCGGCGGCGCCGGAATCAGGCGGCGAGTCGGCCCCCGCCGAGGTTACGGAAGAGGAGCTCCAGGGACTGTCGGCCTTCACGGATCTGATCAACGAACTGGACATGGAAGACTTCGAGCGCAAATAGGTTCCAAATGCGTACCACCGGCGTGACGACGAGTACTGCCCCGCCCCCTACGGTGGGGCGTTTTCGTAAGCCGGGTTACGATTTCCGCAAAAATCTCCGATTGACAGTTCGGAGTGCGGGTGCTACGATGCCTGCCGTTTGGAAACGGGCATGCCGCAGTGGATAGTTACCGCCTTGCGGCTGACCGGCTTGGGTTGGTTCGTTGCTGTGTGCATCGTCCTGGGCATCCTTGGAGGGTTATGGCTGGGCAATCTGACCGGCCAGGTTGCGCTCCTGGTGTTGGTGGGAACGGTTCTGGGCAGCGTGGTAGCCTTCTACGGGGTCTACCGAATGATCCTCCCTGCGGTCTACGGAAGCAACAATCCCAGCCGCACCGCTGGCCGTTCCCAAAAACCGTGTTCTGACCGCGGAGGCAACGAACCGTCGTGACCACCAAACGAGTACTCCTACTGCTCGGCATCGCGTCGGCAGTCCTCCTGATCGTGGGTTTCGTCGTTGGCGCAGTTGGCTCCCGTATGTTTGGCCTGGAGCGGCCTTTCGTCTCCCAGCCTGGCATCCATCTGCCGCCCGACCCCGTGTTCCCCGCGACCGTTCGCGAAAGCGTCGTCGGCTACCGGGTCGCCGACAAGAAGACCGACGACCACGGGGCGAGCCAGGGCAAAGACGAAGCCAAGGAAGAGCATCACGGCCTGGGCCTGATGCAGTTCGCGGTCACCAACACCATGCTCTCGGCATGGCTGACCAGCATCATCATGCTGGCGTTCTTTATCGGCGGCGCACGCAACCCCAAGGTGATTCCCAGCCGGCTGCAGGCACTCGTTGAGATGCTGTTTGAGTTGGTGCTGAACTTCGCGTCCAGCATCCTCGGACCGGAGATGGGGCGCCGGGCTTTCCCGGTTGTCGCCACCATTTTCTTCTTCGTATTGTTCAATGCGTGGATAGCGATCTTCCTCATCCCGATCTACCAGGCGGTAGGCTACGGCGCGCAATTGGGCGGCGAGTTCAAACTGGCCACCCACCTGGTTCGGCCGGCCGGTACCGACCTGAACTTCCCGCTGGCGCTGGCGCTGGTATCGTTCGTGTTCGTCGAATACTGGGGATTCCGGGCCCACGGGTTCGGCTATCTCAAGAAGTTCTTCGCCTTCGGAGACTTGCTCCGCGGCCGGCCGTCGGGCCTTATCAACATTTTCGTGGGCATTCTGGAACTGGTTTCGGAGTTGGTGCGCATCGTCTCGTTCACCTTCCGTCTCTTCGGCAACATGACCGCCGGCGAGATCCTGGTGGTCATGATCACCTTCCTGGTTCCTTTCATCGCCACGCAGTTCGTCTTCGGGCTGGAACTGCTGGTGGGCCTGATCCAATCGGTCATTTTCGCGGGGCTCACCCTGGTGTTCCTGTCGGTGGCCGTAAGCCATGAGGAGCACTGATCGCCCGACGCTCATCCCCATCAAGGCACGTTGCCCCGTGGTTTGACGGCCAGGGGCGAGGCAAAATCACGCGACCAATTTCGGTTCGGAGGATTAACAACAATGGCACTTGACCTTACGATGTTCACCACTTTGCTGGCGGTGGGTGCGCAGGCGATTACTGCGGATGGCGCCAAGTTCCTGGCGGCCGGCCTGGCCATCGCCCTCGGCGTGGTCGGACCTGGTGTTGGTATCGGAATCCTCGGCGCGGGCGCGATGAACGCCATCGGCCGTAACCCGGACGCCGCCGGTTCCATTACCACCAACATGATCCTCGCCATCGCGTTCGCTGAGGCCCTGGGCATTTACTCGCTCATCGTCGCAGTGATCCTGCTCTTCGTGGTGTAACAACATGGTTGAACTGGGACTGAACGTTCCGTCGCTGATCAGCTACCTGATCAACTACGTCGTCCTGCTGATCCTGCTGGGAGCGCTGGCCTACCGGCCGTTGCTCAACGCCCTGGACAGTCGGGTCGAGAGCATCCGGGAGAGCCTGGCCGCCGCCGACCGGGCTCGCGAGGAAGCGGCCACGTCTCGCTCCGCCATCGAGGAGGAGCTAAACGAGGCTCGTCGCGAAGGACAGCGCCTTCTGGATCAGGCTCGTGAAGCGGCAGAACGTTTCCGGGAAGAGGAAATGGGACGCGCCCGTCAGGCGGCGGAGGAATTTTCCGAGCGCGCGCGGGCCGACATCGCCCGGGAGCGTGACGCTGCCATAAACGAGGTCCGGTCTGCCTTCGGGGATCTGGCGATTTCCGCGGCGGAACGGATCATTAGGCGGAGCGTGGATCGCCAGGCGCATCAGGAGTTGATCGATCAGGTCTTGGCCGAAGGCGAGCAGACGCTGCGCCGGAACTGAGCTGCGGGCCATTCTAGCGTCCCAGATGTGAAACGAGCGTGGTCGCCCGCGCGGCGACCACTTCAACCCAGGAACCAGGGAGATAAGAACCCGTGGCAAACCGCCTGTCCGGTCAGCGCTATGCTCAGGCCATCTTCGAACTGGCCGAGCAGCACGAGCAACTGGAACCGTGGGACCAGGAACTCCGACTGGCCGCCGATGTGCTCGGCGACGAGGAGTTCGGCTTGTTCCTGCGACACGCCGAAGTGCCGCTGGAACGGAAAATATCCGCGATTGACGAAGTGCTGTCCGAAGCCCACCCTATGGTTCGTAATTTGGTGGCGCTACTGGTCAGCCGGGGCGGTGTGGATGCCATGCGGGACGTCCAGGAAGCCTACACCCACCTGCTGGACGAACACCTGGGCCGTCAACGAGTTGAAGTTACCGCCGCCGTGGAATTGGAACCGGCCGAGCTGGACCGCATTACGGACCTGGTCGGGCGCATGGTGGGCAAGGAAGTGGTGGTCACCGCAAATGTGGACGAGTCCATCCTGGGCGGGCTCATCATCCAGATTGGCGATCAATTGCTGGACGGCAGCGCGAGTTCCGCCCTGGAACGGCTCCGCCAGACGGTCCGCGCGCAAGCGGCCTAACCAACGCAACATTGAGGAGACTCGCCGATGGCAGTCAGGGGACAAGAGATAGTTTCTCTCATCAGGCGTCAGATCGAGGAGTTTGGCGGAGACCTCTCACTCGTCGACGTTGGCACTGTCCTGCAAGTGGGTGACGGTATTGCCAGCATCCAGGGTTTGCAGAGCGTCCGGTCCAACGAATTGCTGGATTTCGGCAACGAGGTACTCGGCCTCGCGCTGAACTTGGAATCGGACATTGTCGGCGCCGCCATCCTGGGCGATCCCAACGCGGTGAAAGAGGGTGACCGGGTCCGCGCCACCGGACAGATCATCGAGGTTCCCGTTGGGGACGCTCTCATCGGCCGCGTGGTGGACCCGCTGGGTCGCCCGCTGGACGGCAAGGGCCCGGTAGCGACCGACCGTACCATGCCTGTGGAGCGCACCGCGCCCAACGTGGTGGTCAGGAAGTCGGTGGACACGCCGGTGCAGACCGGCATCAAGGCCATTGACGCCATGATTCCCATCGGTCGTGGTCAGCGTGAACTGATCATCGGCGACCGATCTACCGGCAAGTCCGCAATTGCCATCGACACCATCATCAACCAGAGGGAGACCGACCTGATCTGCATCTACGTGGCCATTGGCCAGAAGCAGGGCAAGGTCTCCCAGGTTGTGGGTATCCTCGAAGAATACGGCGCCATGGACCACACCATCGTGGTCAATGCCGGCTCCGCCGACTCTGCGCCGCTGCAGTTCATTGCCCCATACGCCGGCTGCGCCATGGGCGAGGCCTTCATGGAAGAGGGGAGGGACGTGCTGATCGTCTACGACGATCTGACCAAGCACGCGTGGGCCTACCGGCAGATGTCGCTGTTGCTGCGCCGTCCCGCCGGCCGTGAAGCCTATCCCGGCGATGTTTTCTACCTGCACAGTCGGTTGCTCGAACGCGCCGCCCGGCTCGACGACACATTGGGCGGCGGCTCGTTGACGGCCCTGCCCATCATCGAAACCCAGGCTGGCGACGTTTCGGCGTACATTCCGACCAATGTGATCTCCATCACTGACGGACAGATCTACCTGGAACCGGAACTTTTCAACGTCGGTATCCGTCCGGCCGTCAACGTGGGCCTGTCGGTCTCCCGCGTGGGTGGCGCCGCCCAGACGCGTGCCGTCCGCCAGGTGGCGGGCCGGCTTCGGTTGGACCTGGCCCAGTATCGTGAGCTGGCAACTTTCGCCCAGTTCGGTACTGCCGACCTTGACGCGGCGACCCGCGCACAGCTTGCCCGAGGCCAACTTGCCACCGAGGCATTGAAGCAGGGTCAGTATCAGCCGCTCAACCTCGGCGACGAGGTGATAGTCCTCTTCGCGGTGAACTCCGGCCTGATGGAAGATGTACCGCTGGAACGTGTCGGCGCTTTCGAAGAACAGATGCTTCGCCACGTCAACGCGACGCATCCGGAATTCGGCCAGGCGATCCGCGACACCGGCAACTTGCCGGACGAATTGAGCGGGCAGCTCACTGCGGCCATCAACGATTTCAAACCTACTTTCCAGTAAGAAGCCGCGTAAATGATTTCCCCAATCCAGGCGCAGCCAGGGTCAGTAAATGCCTAGCGTTAGAGACATCCGCCGACGCATTCGCAGCGTCGAGAACACCGGCAAGGTCACCAACGCGATGTCGCTCATCGCGGCGTCGAAAATGCGCCGGGCGCAGCTAGCCGTCACCGACGGCCGCCCGTACGCGGAGAAGATCCATGAGGTGATCGCTACGCTGGCAGCGCAACCAACTGACGACGACACGGTCCACCCGCTGCTGGAGACCCGCCCGGTCAACAACGTGGGAATGGTGGTGATCACTCCCGACCGCGGACTGGCCGGGGGCATGCACGCCAACATCAACCGCCAGGTGGCCCGCTTCATCCTGGGTAGCGACGCGACGGTCCGCAGTATTGTGGTCGGCCGCAAGGGCCGCGACTTCCTGGTGCGCTACACCGATACCGTCCAGGCAGTATTCACCGATCTGAGCGACCGCGTTGCCCTTGCTGATACCACCGCGATCTCCCGCCTGGTCATTGACGGGTACACTGACGGCGAGTTCGACGAGGTGCACCTAGCCTACATGCGCTTCGTGTCCACCGTTCAGCAGGAACCTGTGATAGAGCGGATACTGCCGGTGGAACCGGCGGCGCTGGAATCGGCCCAACGGGTGGGCTACATTTACGAACCTGATCCAGCGACTGTGCTGAGCGCACTGCTTCCGCAGTTCGTTGAGATGCAGGTATACCACGCGATTCTGGAAAGCATCGCCAGCGAGCAGTCCGCCCGCATGGTAGCGATGCGGAACGCCACCGACAATGCCAACCAACTGGCTTCCGACCTGACATTGGTTATGAACAAGCTGCGCCAGGACAGCATCACCAACGAGTTGCTGGACCTCGTGGGCGGCCAGGTCGCGCTGGAAGGATGATCCGCCGGGCCCACTTGCGGAGACCACGTTTCGGCGAGCCCGCGGATATCCGACCGTCTTCAGATAGCTCCTCCGGAGGATAGACAAGATGCCCGGTAAAATTGCCCAAGTAATTGGTACGGTGGTGGACGTAGAATTTCCCGCCGATCAGCTCCCGAACCTGTTTGACGCTCTCGAGGTCGACAACTCGGGCGAGCGCCTGGTGCTGGAAGTTCAGCAGCATATCGGCAACCACTGGGCCCGCTGCCTGGCCCTTGGATCCACGGATGGATTGGCCCGCGGCAGCGAAGTGACCGACACCGGGAACAAAGTTTCGGTCCCGGTGGGACCTGAAACCCTGGGGCGGCTCTTCGACGTGACCGGGACTCCCCTGGACAACCTGGGCGCAGTGGAAGCCGGTCAGTTCTGGCCCATCCACCGGGATCCTCCGGCTTTTGACGACCAGAACCCCACCGTCGAGATCCTTGAGACGGGCATCAAAGTGTTCGATCTCATTACCCCCTTCCCCAAGGGCGGCAAGGTAGGAGCCTACGGCGGAGCCGGCGTGGGCAAAACCGTCATCATCCAGGAACTCATCCGGAACATCGGCGCCGTTCATAGCGGCGTGTCCGTGTTCGCTGGGGTGGGCGAACGGTCTCGCGAAGGCAACGACCTCTGGCACGAGATGGAAGACTCCGGCGTGCTGGGCAGCACCGTGCTGGTGTTCGGGCAGATGAACGAGACTCCCGGCGTCCGCGCCCGCATCGGTCTCACCGGGCTGACCATGGCGGAGTACTTCCGGGAAGAGCAGAACCAGGACGTGCTGCTGTTCATCGACAACATATACCGTTACATCCTGGCCGGTATGGAAGTGTCCGCGCTGCTGGGCCGCATGCCTTCCGCGGTGGGTTATCAGCCCACGCTGAGCACGGAGATGGGTGCGCTCCAGGAGCGGATCACCTCCACCAAGAGCGGCAGCATCACCTCCTTCCAGGCCATCTACGTGCCGGCCGACGACTACACCGACCCCGGTATCGTGACCACTTTCGGACACCTGGACGCCGTTGTCTCGCTCGAGCGCGCGTTGGCAGCGCAGGCCCTGTATCCTGCCGTGGACCCGTTGGCATCCTTCGCTCGAATTCTCGAACCGCGAGTCGTCGGCGACGAGCACTATCGCGTAGCGCGCGGCGTGCAGCAAGTGCTGCAGCGGTACCGGGACTTGCAGGACATCATCGCCATCCTGGGCATTGAAGAGTTGTCCGATGATGACCGTCAGACGGTGTTCCGGGCCCGCAAGATCCAGCGGTTCCTGACTCAGCCCTTCTTCGTCGCCGAGGCCTTCACCAACCAGCCCGGCAAGTACGTTGCGCTCCGCGACACGGTGCGCGGGTTCGCCGAAATTCTCGACGGCCAGCACGACGATCTCCCTGAGCAGGCTTTCTACATGGTCGGCACCATCGAAGAGGCGGTTGAGAAGGCCGCTGAGATGCAGGCCACAGCCTGATCTTCCCAGGCCACGGATTGACAGGAGCGCGCCCCGATGCCGATGCAGTTGCAAATCATCACCGCTGAACGTGAGGTGTTTTCCGGCGAAGTGGACGCGCTGGTGGCGCCCGGCGTTGCCGGGCAGTTGGGGATCCTACCCAACCATGCGCCGTTGATGACCGTGCTGCAGCCAGGCGAGTTGCTCGTTCGCGCCGGGGGGGACGAGAGCTACCTGGCGCTCTCCGGCGGCTACCTGGAAGTGCTGGGCAATCTGGTCATTGTGCTAGCCGACGCCGCCGAAGACGTGGACGAAATCGACGAGGCGCGGGCCCAGGAAGCGTTGGCGCGAGCACAGGAACGCATTGCCAGTCGAGAATCTGACATCGAACTGGAGCAGGCGGTGGCTTCCCTCCGCCGAGCCCAGGTCCGCGTGACCGTCGCGCGCCGGCGGCGGTCCGCACCGCACCGCTCGCTGGCGCGGCAAGCCCCGCAGTAGGGTCAGCCGCCTGGCGTCAACCCGTTGACGGAGGGACCGGCGTCGGTGAGGTAATAGGTCATCGACTGCAGGGCCAGGACCGGGTCGATGCTGCGCACCCGGATACCATCCGGCACCTGGGCATTGATGGGCGCGTAGTTGAGGATCGCCCGGACTCCGCATTCCACCAACTGGTCGATCACCGTTTGGGTATGGGCGCTGGGTACGGCCACGATGGCGATGCTGATGTCCCGCTCGGCCACCGTTTCCGCCATTTCGCCCATGGGTTGCACCGACACGCCGCCCACTTGGCGCCCAACGTTGGCGAGGTTGTTATCGAATGCCGCCACCAGGTGGAACCCGTCAGGGTTGAAGCCGGGGTAGTTCAGGATGGCGTTTCCCAACCGTCCCACACCGACCACCGCTACGTTCCATTCCGAGTTCAGGCCGAGGATCTGCTTGAGTTCGCGCAAGAGGTCGCGCACCACATACCCTCGGCCCTGCTTGCCGAACCTGCCGAAGTAGGACAGGTCCTTCCGGATCTGGGCCGGCGTTACCTGCAGCTGTTCGCCCAACTGCTGTGAGTTGGTAACCGATTCGCCGCTTTCCAGGAGCTGCGATAGGATGCGGACATACTGCGGCAACCTGGAAATGACCACCTCGGGAACTTCGCCGGGGGATGTGGCCGTCATGGGGCTGGTACCTGGTACGCTGGAACGTGATGTCATGCGCTCGTATGATGACCCTGGTTGAATGCGTCAAGTATCCTGATCAAAGTTACGTATGGTGGAAGCGATCCATAATAGTACCTATGCCAATCGGCATCCGGTCATAATCTATCCCGACGCCTATCCATCGTCAATACCGGCACTAATAGCCGAATGTGATTATCGAGCGCCGGCGAGTATCAGGACCGGCCCCAGCGCTCCCCGATGCGGACCCGGGCTACCCTTCGCCCGACAAGTTAAACTCGGTAGGCCCTTCCGCGGTCCGTAAATTGCCTGAAAACAACCTCATGCACGTAGCAATAGCGCACATCAATCTCCGCGTGCCCGAGAGTCGCAGCCTCAAGACCCGGAGACAGACTGCCCGCAGTCTGACCCAGCGAATACGCGGACGGTTCAACGTTTCGGTCGCCCAGGATGCCGGAGCCGATGGCAACGCGTGGCAGAGCGTAACCCTTGCCGTGTCGTGCGTCGGCGTCAGCGCGGACCGCACCAGGTCGCTGATCGACGACGTGGTGGACTTCGTGATTGAGACCCGCCCCGACCTCGAAGTGCTCGATTACACGGTCGAGGTGATGGGCGGGTTTTAGGGACAAAAATGACCCGGGTTTTCACATTCGCACGAAAACCCGGGCGTCTGCTGGAGAACCGGCTTAGATTCGGTCGTTAATGGCGGCCATCAGGTCCTGGAGGTCCGGGAATAGATGGGCGTCGGGCGTGTGCTTGTGCTCGCCCACCAACTCGCCATCGATCAGGATGTCGAACTTGCCGTGGTCGCCGGGGGTCAACTTGAATGTCGAAATGTTGTCACCGGTGCGGGTCAAAGCTTCGCTGGCCATCCAGGCCGCGCGTCCGGCGTGCCCTCAATCCCAGCAATAAATGATCTCAACTTCCATCCGCTTGACGTCGGGCCTCTGTGCCATGGTTTCCCTCCAATTAGCGTTCCGGGTGCGCTCCTGGAGGCGGATGATAGGGCATTCCTGCGGGCTACGCAATGTCGCGCCCGCTGGCAGCGGGGTTCGTCAATTCCGGCCCGTGACGGCAGGGTTGGCGTCGTTCAGGACCACCTGGTCCAGCCAAGTGCAGAGGCCTGCCCAAAACTCGGTGTAATCGCCGATGTTCATGTGGCCGGCCGTATCGACCGTGACCAACCGCTTGGGCTCGCGCGCGGCATCGTATAGCTTGCGTCCCTGTGACAGCGGGACCAGTTCGTCGTCAACACCGTGCAGTATCAGCAGCGGACAGTCGATGCGGTCAACCAGAGCCGCCGAGTTGTAGCGATTGCCGACCAAACGCCCGGACCAGGTCAGGGTGGGATAGAACAACTTGCCCATGTCGCGCAGCGAGGCGAACGGAGCAACCAGCGCCATCGCCCGCGGCGACCAGGACTCGGCCGCCAGCCTTATGGACACGGCCGCGCCCATGGAGATTCCCATGAACAGGGTGTGCGCTCGGTCGGCGCCGTACCCCTGTTGCAGGTGAGCCAATGCCGCTCTCGCGTCGGCGGCGGTGTTGCGTACCGTCGCCTTGCCCCGGCTATTGCCGAACCCGCCGTAATCGAATCCGAAGATGTTCGCGCCGGTGTGCTTCCTGACCGCTGCGAACTCGCCGACGCGAAGGCTCAGGTTGCCGCCCGCGCCCCCAAACCACATCCAGGTCAGATCAGGCCTGCGGTCCCCGGGGACATACCAACACTGCAACGTGTGGCCGCGTTCCGACTCGCACCAGGTTTCTTCGAACTCCATGCCGAGGTCGGTCGGGACGGCATCGCATACGGGTTGGGGCTGGAAGAGCAACCGGCGTTCCAGTATTTCCATGAACATGGTTCAACATCCCCGTGAACGAGAGATATGAACTGACACGATGCCGCGAGTGTGGCGGCCACGGTCCGCCGGGTCCCATCCCTCAATACGATCCACCGGACGATAACGGACTTTGTCGCTGGGGAAGCGACCCGGCCGGATTTGGACTGCTTGATAGTCTCCGCGGCGCGTCTAATCGTCGGCCAGGCTGTCGGCGAGGATTTCCAGCACGTCGCGGGCGTCTTTGCTGTCGGAGTGTCCCTTGGACTGAATACCCTCGGTCATCATCTGGAGACAGAACGGGCACGAGACGCCAACCGTGTCGGCCTGGGTTTCAAGGAAGTGGTCGGTTCGCGCGTGGTTGATACGCTCCCCCTGGCTCTCCTCAATCCACATGTGCCCGCCGCCGGCGCCGCAGCAGAACCCGCGCTCGCGACATCGGGGCTCCATCTCCACCAGCTTCAGGCCGGGAATGGCCCTGGCCACGTTGCGCGGCTCGTCGTAAACGCCGTTGTGGCGGCCCAGGTAACAGGAATCGTGGTAGGCCACCGACACGTCCATCATCTTCACGGGCTTGATCCTGCCGTCGCGGATCAGGGTGTCCACGAACTGGCTGTAATGCAGCACCTCGTACTCGCCGCCGAACTGCGGGTATTCGTTCTTCATGGTGTTGAAGCAGTGCGGGCAGATGGTGACGACGGTTTTGACGTTGTAGCCGTTCAAGACCTCGACGTTCTGCTGAGCCAGGATCTGGAACAGGTACTCGTTGCCCATGCGCCGGGCCGGGTCACCGGTGCAACTCTCCTCGTCGCCGAGGATGGCGAAGTCGACCCCGGCTGATTTCAATACCTTGGCCATCGAACGCGCGACACCCTGGCTGCGCTGTTCCAGGGCGCCGGTGCAGCCCACCCAGAACAGAACCTCGGCATCGGGCTTTTCCGCCATGGTCGGGACGTCCAACCCTTCCGCCCAATCGGTGCGGGCGAAGGTGGTGCCTCGCCACGGGTGCCCGCGCTGCTCCATGCTCAGCAGGGCGTTCATGCCGGTCTCGGGGATCCGGGATTCCTCCAGCACCAGGCTGCGACGCAGGTCGATGATCGTGGGCACGTGCTCGACGACCACCGGGCATTCCTCCATGCAGGCACCACAGGATACGCAATCCCATATCGCCTGTTCCGGAATTGCGCCGTCGATAAGCGGCACGGGCTCAATATGCTCGGCATCACGCGCGCCCTGGTGCCCGATGGCGATCATGTGCTCCTTGAGGTTCTCGACGATGTGCATCGGAGAGAGAACCTTGCCCGTGGTGTGCGCCGGGCAGGCGTCGGTGCACCGGCCGCACACGGCGCAGGCGTAACCGTCCAGCAACTCCTTCCAGGTGAAGTCCTGCACCCGGGACGCTCCGAACCGCTCCACGTTTTCCAGGTCCATGGTCGCCAGCGTTCCGCGCGGTTCGAGGTTGCGGAAGAAGGCGTTCAGCGGTGCGGCCACCATGTGGATGTGCTTGGAAAATGGGATGTACAACCCGAACCCGAGCACTATCAACAGGTGTACCCACCAGAAGATCGCTTGCAAAACCCCGGCCGTCGCCTGGGGCATGCCCATGCCACTGAGCCAGTTGCCGATGGCCCCGCCGATGAAGACGCCGGCCTCGGGGCCCGCTCCCCCGGCAGCCACGTAAAATGAATGGACTAGCAGCGTGGCGATCATCAACCCTGCGGTCAGTCCAACAATGATCACGGACTCGCCCTTGCGGGTCAGGTCGAAACTCAGACGGTGTGGCTGCGCGATCCACCGTCGGAACAGCGCCCAGATGAGCGCCAACAGGATGACCGCGGCGAATATGTCGAGGTAGATGCTGTAGACCAGGACGCCGGTTTTGGACAGGATGGTCTCGCCCAGCGGGTGCCAGATGGATCCGCCGAATATGAAGATCAGGTAGGACAGGCTGAACGAGAGGAAGCCCCAAAAGATGGCCGCGTGTCCCAATCCGGCCAGGTCGATGCTGCGCGAACGCGGATCCAAACGGCCGACCCGCTGGAGGACCTTGCGCTGCCCCAACACGATGCCCGCAGCTCCAACCAGCCTGGTCATCGGCCGGTCGAACCTGGCTACGGGCATTCCCTGCAGCACCAGCCGAAACACGCGGTGATAAACGACGTAGTTGGCCACGCCAAAGGTCAACAGCGTGAGCACATAAACGCCGACCCAAACGGGAATGACGCCAAACAGGGAATCGGGGGGAACCATGCTCGTTATGTCCTGGAGCGTTGCGCGCCGGGCTGCAACGCCCTAGCCTAAAAATCGGCGGCTAGTTTATCACACGGTGGGTGCCACCTTGTCTGGCCGGCCAGAAATGACGATGGGACGGTTGGGTGTGGATCGAGAAGGCGTTTCAACGCGGTGTCAGGGGAATTTTGCAGTACCGATTGTCACCTTCGAGAGTTGACTCTCGGCAAGGGCGATGGTCGCCGTGTCGGATTACGGAAATCGGCGTTATAATAGGTACAGCGTTATCAACCACGAATTATCGTTTCGGCACGACGCGGCAGCGAATACGCTACCTGCATTGGGGTTGGCAGATGGCAAGCCGGGGACGAACGGGTCGAAAAAAGGGTGCGACCAGGACCAGGCAAAATGGTCGACAACCCAAAGCCAACGGTTCGGGCGGAAAGCCCGGCAATGCGGATGTCTCCACGACGTCGGAGGACGATCAACGCAACGGGAAGGCCCCGATACCGGGTCGGCTCACGGCGCCGGTCCTGGTTTTGAACCTCAACTACGTCCCGGTCAACGTCTGCACGGTGCGTCGCGCGATAGTTCTGGTGGCCAAGGGCAAGGCTGAGCTCCTGGAACAGCGAGCCGAGGCATCGCGCATCCGCACCTACAACGCGTCCCTGAACGCCCCGTCGATAATTCGGCTCGTGTATCTGGTCAAGCGTCCGTTCGCGCCGCGCCGTCTTTCCAAAAAGGAAGTGTTTCTGCGGGATCATTACACGTGCCAGTACTGCGGCAAGCGTTCGCAGCAGCTTACCCTGGACCACGTTGTTCCCCGCCGTCAACATGGCCCGCACACCTGGGACAACGTGGTGGCTGCCTGCGGTCGATGCAATCTCAACAAGGCGGGACGCACGCCCGAAGAAGCGAACATGAAGCTGCGCCGCCTGCCGACCGCTCCGCAACCTAATCCGTACCGCATCCTGGAGAACCGGACCATCCTGGAAGAGTGGAAGCAGTACATACCCTGGCAAACCGCCGCCAAGTCGCGGAACGGCAGCGAGAATGAGCCGGCCCTGATGGCGGTAGCCGACTGACGCTCCATGGCCAGCATCGACTTCCACGGCAGGACGTGGTCGGAAGCACTGACCGAACTGATCGGGGCCTACAATCGGATCCTGGCTGACGGCTCGTCATCAGAAACCCTGGATGTCGTGCACGGGTACGGATCGACGGGCACGGGCGGGTCACTGCGCCGCCGCGTCCGCTCCTTCCTCACCGCCCATAGTGATCGCCTGGAATTTCAACCCGGAGAGGACGCCGACGGCAACCCAGGTCACACCCTCGTCATGCCCATTCGCGCCTTGCCCAAAGTGGGCGATCTGCTGGCCGAACAAGTCCTGGAGTACTGCGAGACGGCACGCACCCAAAGCAAAATCACCGGCAAGTTCCGGCGCTACGGTGATCCCAGCGTGATCCAAGCCATTCGGAGCCTCGAAAGGCAGGGACGGCTCCGCACGGTGACCAGGGGGCGCAACAAAGCTTACGAAGCGGCGTGAGTTTAGCGGGATCGGTCCGGCTAGGCCACTCCGGTCGGCACTGCTAGCATCAGGCATTCGAGGGCCAGGCGTGGGTTGACGTTTGCGTCGAGCACGCTCAGCGTCTCCCGGACGCTTTCCAGGAAGGATACGACGTCCGGAATGCTCGCCGCATGGGCGTGGGTGGTCAACTCGGCGAGCCAATCGTCGTTGTGAACCCGCTCCGGAAGACCCTCTTTGACGAGCAGGACGTCGCGCCACCAGCGTTCCCAGAGGTACAGCTCCTGGCGGACGGCCTCTCGGTCGCCGGAGAAAGTTCCGGCAAGATTGTTCGCGTAGTTAAACCGGGCGTCCAATGGCGACGACGCAACTAACGAAACCTGCGAAAGTTGTTCTCGATAGGCGTCCAGATTGTCCGGGTCGTCGAGGACGTTGATCGCCCACCCCGGGCACCCGCGTGCCAGGCGGGCCAGCCGGCCAGCCTGATCGGGTTCGACCCCTCGCTTGGATAGGAGGTACTCGCTCAGCGCATCGCCGGGCATCGGGCGCAGCGGCAGCATCCGGCAGCGCGACCGTATGGTCGGCAGAATCGCGTCTTCGTTGGTCGTAAGCAGGAGTACCAGGACTTGGGGCGGCGGTTCCTCCAGCGTCTTCAACAGGGCGTTGGCCGGTTCGCTCTGTCCTGCCGCCAGGGTTTCCGCGCCGTCGAAGATCACCACCTTCCATGATCCCTCCACCGGCGTGACGGCCAGGAAGCTCTCCGCTTCGCGCACCTGCTCAATGCTGATTCGAGTGGCGACCCTGGGATCTCCGCCAACGGCAACGATCTTGAGATCGGCGAACACACCACGACGTATCCGTAGGCAGGGTTCACAGTTGCCGCACGGTCCATGGGACTCGCTCGGCTCCGCAAACATGGACCCCGCCTGTTTCCCGCCAAGCACCGCGCAATTGACAGCGGCGGCCATATCCAAAGCCAGCGTCATCTTGCCAACATGCGGCGGACCTGACAGCAGGTAGGCGTGGGCCAGCCGCCCCGCACCGAGGGCGGCGTCAATCTGTTTCAGCAGGTGGTTCTGGCCGATGGTCGACCACACGCTGCTTGCTCCGTCGACGATCTCGTGATGAGTTGCCGACTGGCCGGCCTACAGATCACACAGCATCATGTCGGCGTAGGACTCGCGCCGGCGGATCAGCCGGCTCTGGCCATCGTTTACCAGCACGATGGGCGGGCGCGGGTTCAGGTTGTAGTTGCTGGCCATAGAGGGGCAGTATGCGCCCGCGGCTGGGATGGCGATCACGTCGCCGGCCGCTGGAGTGGGTAGCAGGATGTCCGAGGCCAGGACATCGCCCGATTCGCAGTATTTGCCGGCGATGGTCACGGTTGCGTCCGGTTCGGCAGCGGGACGGTTGGCCGACAGCACCTCGTAGGAAGCCTGGTACAGTGCCGGCCGGATGTTGTCCCCCATCCCACCATCGACGCTGACGTAGGTGCGCACGCCCGGTATCTCTTTGATCGCGCCGATGCGGTAAAGAGCGACCCCGGCCGGCCCGATGATGGAACGCCCCGGCTCGATTACCAGCGACGGCTGTTCCATGCCCAGCTCGTCGCAGGTGGCATTCAGCGTGCTCACGATGGCCTCAGCGTAGTCGTCTGGGCTCGGCGGTTGGTCGTCGCGTGTATAGGCGATGGCGAATCCACCGCCCGGACTGAACTCCTGGAGAACGAGTCCCTGCTCCCGCAGGCCGGCCGCGAACCGCAGCACGAGGTCAGTTGCCGCTTGGTACGGCTCCAGCTCGAAAATGGGCGACCCCAGGTGGAAGTGGAGCCCCCGCAGGTTCAGGTGGGGCGCAGCGATGGCCTGCACAATCGCCTTTTCGGCGTCACCCGTCTGAATGGAGAAACCGAACTTGGAATCGATGATGCCGGTGGTGGTATAGGCATGCGTGTGCGGATCAATGCCGGGTGATACGCGCACGAGAATATCCTGGTATTTGCCGGCGTCGGCGCAGATCCGTTCCAGCAGGTCCAGCTCGTGGAAGCTGTCTACCACCACGCGGCCGATGCCTGCCGCCACCGCCTCCTCCAGCTCGGCCGGCGTCTTGTTGTTGCCGTGGAAATACACCTTGTCCAACGGCACTTCTCCGGCCACGGCCACGGCCAACTCGCCGCCGGACACCACGTCCAGTCCCAAGCCTTCCTCGGCGAAAATCCGCGCCAGCGCCGGGTTGATGTACGCCTTGGAAGCGTACACGGCCTGCGCGTTGGCGTAGCGTGATGCGAATGCGCCCGCGAACTGCCGGCACTTGGAGCGCAGCGTTGCCTCGTCCAGGACGTACAGCGGCGTGCCGTATTCTTCCACCAATTCGACGGCGTCGCACCCGCCTATGGTGAGGTGCCCCGCGGGGTTGGTGTCGGTGGTGTCGGGAAAAACGTGGGCAAGGTGTTGCGGCAGCATGGGACGCTCCTGTGGGCCAATGGCATCATGGGAGCGTAATTTAGCACAGCCTACCGTTTCCGTCATTCGGACGCCGGTCGGCGTTTATAGTGCCCCGCCGTCATGGCCCACAGGCACTCTGCCCGGCCGGCTCCATCGGATGGAGCGACGACCATCCCTGCCGAGCGTCAGCCCAGCGTAATGGCTCCCCGACCGATCAAGTCTTCGATGGTTTGCCGCGCCGTATCGGGGGTCACGCCCAGTTCATCGGCGAGGGCACTCACCGATACGTTGCCGTCAGCCTGGACCACCCATTCCATCACCTGCTGCTCAAGCTCGCTGAGTTGAGCTGGAGCCGGAACCGGGGCCTGGGTGGATGGCGGAGGTGCCGGACTCATTTGCCGGGGCGCGCTGGAAGAGTTCGAAGGGTTCGTGCTTTGCGTTGCAGCCCTTTGCTGGCGCGGATTTGATAGCCCTCTACCTTCTTGGAATCTCATGTAGGCCACCACGCCACCGGCCACCAGGCCCGCCACTACCGGGAGTAGCAGAAAGAATATACCGAACCGCATCGCCAAGAAGCCGCCCACCAGGAAGCCAAGGGCCAATCCGGTCAAAACGACGATCAGCAGACCTCTCGGGTTGTAGCCGCCCGCCAGTTCAACCAGGTCGTCAATTACTCTTCTCAGCTTGTCGTTGTTCATGATTCACACCACCGGATCAGGGAGTCAGCGTAACCCTCACCGGCGGGCCGGCCGGGGCTCCATACATAAGGGAATGACGAGCGCAGGCGATGGCGTCCAGGAACTCCGTGGGCACCCCACCTTGCAATATTCCAAGACCCACCTTCACGCGTTCCTCGCCGCCGGCAGTTACTACCATCACATCGTTGCGGCCAAAGAGCCACGCCAACAGGTAGATCAGCCCCGGCACTATGAACAACAGCAACAAGACGATAAACCGCCCTATGGAGAATTGATTCCGAAATCGCCCGTAGGTGGCGGAATCCACCATGTCCAACGGTATCCACAGGTCGTGCGTGTCACCCTCATGGGAGTACATCGCGATGACCCGGTGGGTCGTGACGGTCAGATGCGCGCCAGCACCACGACTGGGACCGGTTCGTGTCGTCGTTGACCAGACTTCCGTTTCTCCAGGACACAAAGCGAATGGCATAGGTTCCTCCCGAGTCGTCAGCTCTTGAGGGAGTCCGGCAACGGCAAACGGCTGCGCTCGTTGCTGCTGCTGTCGTTGGCGGCCCCTCTTCCCTCGAAAGGGGTAGCGGACTTATGAAACCGTAACCAGATGCCGCATTGCTGTCCATAGACTATAGTCTGTTTGACTGATAATCTATATTTCATTACCCTATACCAATCGTTGCAGATTGAACGCTCATCGAAGCTCCGTTGGCTGGCGTATTCGCCAGTAGAGGCAACAGCGGCGTGCCTCTGCCATACCAGCCGACGAACCATACGAACAAGGAGAGCCGCATGACCAGCAATTTCACGACTCACCTTCGATGCTGTGGAAGGAGCCACGGGGCGCGTGGAACCGCCCTCCGCCGATCCGGTGAGCGTTGACTGGCTGCTGCGCTGCCCCTTCACGACACTGGCCTCGGCAGATCCGCCAATTGGCTGGCGCTTGGGTCGATTTCCAGGTTGCGTTTCTTTGAATAGCTGCACCTGACATCACCATGAGAAACATTTCCCTTGTCGTGCCTGGACAGTCGGTACGGACGGGGGCACTCGGATGTCAGGGCACGATCATGGACAGTTATCAAAGGGCAATTTGGCCAGTACATACGACAATTACGCAATCGACGCGATTACAGACAGGAAAGGTTAGCGTTGGAATGCGGCATCCATGCCACCTATTTGTCCGGCATTGAACGCGGCATCCGCAATCCGTCGCTGAAGATCATCCGCGCGCTGGCCAGAGGACTGGGCGTTGCAGTGAGCGAACTGTTCGATTGAGGCGTGCGGCCGCTCTCGGTTAATGGGAGCAGAAATCGATCTTATCTACCCCTCTGCTTTACCCGCGGCGCAATGTGCCCGCGTCATGCGGAGGAGGAGAGAGGTGAGCTTACGTGACCGCCGCTGATACCAACGTCACCCACTCTCGCAAAGAGAGCTGGCGTCTGCTGGTGCCGGTCGACACACAGTTGGAGCGCAACGTTGCCTCGTCCCGGATCATTGGCATCCCGAAGGTACAAGCATGAGCCCGTCGAATTGACTCCGGCGGGCTCAAACGGGTGACGCTGGTTGGCCGGCTACACCGGATAGTCGTTGCCTTACCCCAGACGGTCGCGCCGCGAAAACGTCACGATGGAAAGGATCAGGGCGGCGAGACCCAACAGAACCGCAACCGCAGCCGCGATCAGGGTGTAGAGGCCGTAGTCATCGGACTCTCCCGCTTGGCCCGGCGGTCCCTGCGGGCCTTCCGGTCCCAGCGCGCCCTGCGGACCCGCTGGCCCCGGAAGGCCGGATTGTCCCTGCGGTCCCGCCGGCCCTTGTGGGCCTTCCGGGCCCCGCTCACCCCGTGGGCCGGCAGGACCTGCAACCGCTACGACCGTTGGAGCCACTGATTGCGCGGGGATCGGCGTCGATGTGGGAACCGGGGTTGCAGCCGTACTCGGCGCAGGCCGCGCTCCCAGCCCGGCTCGCAGCTCCAAATCGGCTTGCAGGAACCCGGCCCGCCAGGACATTTCCGCGTCCGCGATTTGGCCGTCGATCACGAAGTAGACCGGCCCGACGCCCGGCGGCTCCGGCACCTGCAGCGGACCGAACCGCCCGTCGTTTCGTGCGGTGGTTCGACTCAACCGCACATCGCCCTGCATCGCCTCGATCAGTGTCCCGGGCGGTACCAACTGTCCGTCCAACCAGGCGGTGCCAGCCAGAACGGTCGGTGGCATTGGCGGCGACTGTGCCGATACGGTGCCGTTTGAGACCACGCCGACCAGCGTCAGCGCAACAACTGCAATAGCGAAAATCAGCCATGGGGCCCGGATCATTGATTCGCCTCCTCCGGCGCAGGGTTGCCAAGGTCGATGGGTTCTCGGCCGCTCGTCAACATCGTTTACGGCCCGGTTTTTTGTAGCCATGGGATGGCCGAGGATCGAGCAAATATTGTTGATGTTGGAGTGCAAGGCACAGACGGTCACGGTAAGGGACAGCCACAACGAGGCTTTCCAATAATGCCATTACGACGGACGCTATGTCCCCGGTTTTAGCGGTGACGTTTTTACATCTGAACGGGCGGCGCACGTTCAGGGTCGACCATGGGCGCATCTGTCCCGTTGCGTGGAGTTGTCAGGCCCTTCAAATCAGTGCGGGGCGCGCCCAATCTGGATGCCAGCACGTCCTGGTTTGAGTCCATTCAGATTGACCGTCTGCCGGCGCGCCGTCTATACTGCCGCACGAACGAATCGACGCCGCTGAATGCTGTCGATTCGTTGCGCTCACTACCTCACCCTAGTCACCGCCGACGCGGCGGTCGTTCCCGATAGAGGAGGTGTATTTTGCCGAACAAAGTACCCATCACGGTTGCCGTGAATGGCCGCTCGCATTCCGCTGAAGTTGAACCCCGCACACTTCTGGTCCACTTCCTGCGGGAGACTCTGAATTTGACCGGCACCAAGATTGGTTGCGACACCAGCCAGTGTGGCGCGTGCGTTGTCAAGATGAACGGGGTAACCGTCAAATCGTGCACCGCCTTCGCCGTGCAGGCCGATGGCGCAGAGGTCACCACGATCGAGGGGTTGGCCGACGGGGGGAACCTCACCGCCGTCCAGGAGGCCTTCTGGAACAACCACGGTCTCCAGTGTGGCTATTGCACCGCCGGCATGATCATGACGGTCACCGAGATCATCGAGCGCAACCCCAACCCGTCGGCCGAGGAAGTTCGGGCCGGACTGGAAGGGAACATGTGCCGCTGCACCGGATACAACAACATCGTCAGGGCCGCTCTGGCCGCCGCCGCTGCCGGACAAGGAGGCTGACGCCATGACTACCCGCATTTTTGGCTCCGGCATCCGGCGCCGGGAGGACCCCCGCCTGATCACCGGCCAGGCCGCCTACACCGATGACATCAAGCTGGCCGGCATGGCCCACGCGGCCATCCTGCGCAGCCCCCACGCCCATGCCCGGATTACCAGCATCAACACCGATGCGGCCAAAGCCTCAGCCGGCGTGCTCGCGGTGTACACGGGCGCTGACATCGAAGGCGTGTTGAACCCCATCCCCTGCGCTTGGGCCATCCCCGACTCCGACCTGAAAGCCGTCGCTTATCCTGCAATCGCCTCCGGCGTCGTGCGCTATGTCGGAGACGCCGTGGCCGTAGTGGTCGCCGAGAACCGCTATCAGGCTGAGGATGCACTGGAGTTGATCGATGTAGGCTACGAGCCGTTGCCTTCGATCATTAACCCCGAAGCAGCCCTGGCCGACGGCGCTCCCCAGTTGCACGAGGACGCGCCCAACAACCAGGCCTTCCACTGGGTCGCCGCGGGTGGCGACACCGACGCCGCTTTCGCTGACGCCGCCATAACCGTAAGCGAGACCATCAACCAGCAGAAGCTCATCCCCACTCCCATGGAAACCCGCTCCGCCATCGCGTCTTGGTCGTCCGCCATGAGTGAGTTGACCCTGTGGAACACCACCCAGAACCCGCACATCGCCCGGTTCGTGACCTGTCTGGTGACCGGGGTGGCGGAACACAAGATCCGCGTCATTGCGCCTGAAGTCGGCGGTGGTTTCGGAGCGAAGATCGCGGTCTATCCCTGGGAAATGATTACCGCGTTCTGCTCCATGCAGCTTGGTGTCCCGGTCAAGTGGACCGAGACCCGCACCGAGAATTACGTCGCCACCACCCACGGACGCGACCACGTCGAATACGTGGAGATGGCCGCCGATGCCAACGGCAAGGTCACCGCCGTCCGCAGCGTGGTCTACGCCGGCATGGGCGCCTACTTGTCCACCGCCGCGCCGGGCATCCCGACCATCCTGCACGGCCTGATGTACTCCGGCCCATACGACATCGCCAACATCAAGGCCGACGTATACGGGGTATTCACCAACTCGACGCCGGTGGAAGCCTACCGAGGCGCCGGCCGACCCGAGGCAACGTTCCTGCTGGAACGCCTGATGGACAAGGTTGGCGACGCCGTTGGAATCGATTCGGTGGAAGTGCGTCGCCGCAACCTGATCGAGCCTTTCGACAACAACCGCGACGTGGCCATCGGCATCACCTACGACAGCGGAAACTACTCCGGCGCCCTGGACCAACTCTTGGGACACATCGGATATGACCAATTCCGCCACGACCAGGAGCACGAACGCGAACACGGGACGTTCCGCGGAGTCGGTGTTGCCTGCTATTGCGAGATCTGCGGTCTGGGCCCGTCCCAAGTGGCCGGCGCCGTTGGTTTCGGCGGTGGTCTGTGGGAGAGCGCTACGGTTCGCATCTACGCCACCGGCAAGGTCAACGTCTTCATCGGCACGTCGCCCCACGGGCAGGGCGAGGAAACCACCTTCGCCCAGATCGTCGCCGACGAGATAGGCGTTGATGTCGACGATGTGGAAGTGGTCCACGGTGACACCGACACCACGCCCATGGGCTGGGGAACCTACGGCAGCCGCACCACAGTGGTCGGCGGCGCAGCGGTTGCCCTCACCATGCGCAAGCTGCGCGACAAGGCCCGCGTCATCGCCGCCCACCTGCTGGAGGCCGACGAAGCCGACATCGAGTACGAGGACGGCCAATTCTTCGTCCGCGGCGCTCGGGACCGCTCCCAGAGCATCCAGGACGTCGCCCTGCAGGCCAACGTCGCCTGGAACCTTCCCGAAGGCATCGAGCCGGGCATGGAAGCCAGTACCTACTACGATCCACAAAACTTCAGCTACCCCTTCGGCGCCCACGCGGCCATCGTCAGCGTGGATCCCGACAACGGCCACATCACGCTGGATCGCTACGTCGCCGTCGATGACTGCGGCCCGCAGATCAACCCTCTGATCGTGGAAGGTCAGGTCCACGGCGGAGTGGTCCAGGGAGCCGGCCAGGCCCTGTGGGAAGGCGCGGTCTATGACGATAACGGCCAACTGCTCACCGGCACGATGATGGACTACGCAATTCCGCGCGCGCATCTGGTTCCGGACATCGAGGTCCACTCCACCGTGACCCCGTCGCCGCACAACCCGTTGGGCGTGAAGGGTATCGGAGAGACCGGCACCATCGCCTCCACTGCGGCCATCTACAGCGCGGTCATGGATGCGCTGAAACCCATCGGTGTGAACTCGCTGGACATGCCGCTCACTCCCGAACGGGTCTGGCGGGCCATAAGGGACGCGGGTTACACCGGTAACGGGCATGGTCACGATCACGGCCACGGCCATGACCACGGCCACGGGCACAATCACTAACCGGCGCCGGCACAGGAGGACTGATTGCAATGTTTGCAGCAGATTTTGAATACCGGAAGGCCGGTTCCATCGCGGAAGCGGTACAGTTGCTTTCCGACAACCCGGGAGCGAAAATCCTGGCCGGAGGCCACAGTCTCATCCCGTTGATGCGCTTTCGACTGGCCCGGCCGGAAGTGGTGATCGACATCGGTGGTATCGCCAACATCAAAGGCATCACCGTCAGCGGCGATACCATCAACATCGGCGCCCTCACCACCCACGCTGAGATCGCATCGTCGGCCGACGTGCAACGGGCCAACGGCCTCTTGGCCGAGGCGGCCGGCGGCATCGGCGATCCGGCGGTGCGCAACCGGGGCACCATTGGCGGCAACCTGGCCCACGCCGACCCGGCCTCCGATTGGGCGACGGTGCTGATCGCTCTGGGCGCCACTGTGTCGGCTCAGGGTCCGGCCGGCAGCCGCACCATAGCGGTCGCTGACCTAATCGAAGACGCTTTCGCAACGGTGTTGGGCGAAGATGAACTCATCACCACGGTGAGCGTGCCGGTGTTGGCCGCCAATCAGCGCGCCGAGTACGCGAAGATGGCCCATCCGGCCAGCTTTTACGCGGTAGTCGGCGGAGCGGTGGTCGTCACCATGGACGGCGATCGCTGCACCGCGGCCTCGGTGGCAGTGGGTGGGCTGACGCCGCGGCCGGTGAAAGCTCCGGCAGTGGAACAGGCTCTATCGGGTACTACACTGACCATGGACAGCATCGCCGATGCCACTGCACGTCTCGGCGATGATCTGTCGGCCGCCGGGGTCGACATAATCGGTGACGTGTTCGCCTCTGCCGACTTCCGCTCCAACATCGCGCCGGTGGAGGTGAAGCACGCCCTGCTCCACGCCATCGGACTGGCGCATCACTGATCCAGTTAGCCAATCCGGCGAATGGACTGGCCGCCGTAAACGCTACGGCGGCCAGTTTGATGTGGCTGGTATCCTGACATGGTCTATGTGCCCATAATCGATTGGCCAATCTTGGACTCAGAGGCTACCTTTTGAAAATCCTGCTGACCAATGACGACGGTATCCACGCCACCGGTATCTGGGCGGCGGCGCGCAGCTTGGCTGAAATCGGCGAGGTGGTGGTCGTCGCGCCCGACCGGGAACAG
This sequence comes from Dehalococcoidia bacterium, assembly GCA_965220505.1. GTDB lineage: Bacteria > Chloroflexota > Dehalococcoidia > Lucifugimonadales > UBA3495 > Bin87. The sequence continues at coordinate 691,153 of CBDCQE010000001.1, forward strand.
TCCGGCGTGGGCGCCTCCATGACGCTGCACGCTCCGCTGTTCGTGCACACGGTGCCGGCTGAACAGTACCTCGCCCAGTATTCTCCCGGTGAGGATTCCCCTCCGCGCAGCGCGGACGCCGTGCTGGTGCCGGCACCGGACACGGTGCCTACCCACCCCATCAGCGCGTGGGCGGTGCAGGGAACTCCCGCCGACGCGTGCATCCTGGCCCTGGAGCAACTGGTCAATCCTAAACCCGACTTGGTGGTGAGCGGCATCAATCGCGGGTCCAACCTGGGTTGGGACGTGATCGTTTCGGGCACCGTTGGAGCGGCAACCCAGGGTTGGGTGCGGGGTTATCCCACGATTGCCATATCGGTGGGTTCCGTTCAGGCTCCCCGGTACCAGTTGGCGGCGCAGGTGGTTGCGCACCTGGCCCGGCGGCTGGCCGATGCTCCGTCGGTTTCCCCGTCGTATTTTCTCAACGTCAACGTCCCCAACGAGCCGGCGGAGAAGATCGCCGGCGTGCAGGTCACCCGTTTGGGCGGCCGGGCCTATGGCGAATCGGTGCGCTCCGAGGAGTCCTTTGGCCATCGTCGTTATTGGATATCGCGGAACCGTCCGGTGCTTGCCGGTGGCGAGGGGAGCGACATCGACGCCAGCAAGGCCAACTACATCGGTATCACGCCCATGGGCATGGCGTTTTCAACCACCAACGAGCGCATCGAAATGGTGCAGGGCCTCGTTGAGGGGCTGCAATTCGGGGCCGGTCCGGATTGACCTCCGAACGGCGGATCTAACGTCGCCGTCTCCGGCTGCGGACACTGCCGCGGTTGGCGCGACGTCGCCGCTCATGTTGGTCGGGGTTAGCCGAAACTCTTGGCGTCGTGGAGGCTGCCGGCTCTTCGTACGCGGCGAAACCTCCGGCGTCACGAATCTGGCGAATCCGTGGTCGGTCGCGCGTGAGCCACAACGTCTGCGTGATGATGGTGAGAATCACGCCCGGCGCGGCCAGGGCAATCAGCGTCGGGTCAATAAGGGTTTCCCCACCGCGGAGCCGCAGTTGCAGGCGGAGGAAGATCCAGCCCCCGCCGATGATGATCCAGGCCCAGGACAACGCCCCGCTGACCACCCCGTTATGCCAGGGGGACCGGATGAACAGGATCGCGCTGCACGGCCACCACACGAAGGTCGGAACCAGGAACCACCCCTGGTAGTACCAGGGCTTCAGCGCATCCGGCGGCTCCGGAGGGGGCGGAGGCAGAGGCTCGTAGGTTGCGCCGCCGGATCCATCGTTCCCCGATTCCGGACGCTCGTTATCTCCAGTCCGCTGGTCCATTGACACGTAGCCGTTGTTTCGCTTGTGGGTGACCAATAGCCGTGATACATGGGGCCTTCCGGAGGACTCCCGGCACCGATGAGTGACGGGCGCAACCCTGCTGTGGCCTCTAGCTCCGGAGATTCATTCTAACAGGCGGTTCGGATACCGAAATCCTGGGTGCCACGCACGCCGTGATATGATTGCGCAACTCCCTTCCTTTGACCTTTTTGCCGGCCGTCCAGTGCTGGCGGTCCATCGATGGCAATTTTCCCCGCTGCCCTGATCCCCCATTGGTTGCGCACCTACGCGGCCGTGATTCTGGCCGTGTCGCTGGCGGTCAACCTGATCACCAGCTTCTCGCTGTACGTTCAGGCGCTCACCATCCCGGGGATGAAGAGCACCTTCGATCTGTCCTACACCACAGTGTTCGTGCTCGTGGTGGCGTTGTCGATTTCCCGCGTGGTTTCGGGTCTGCTTTCCGGAGCTGCGGCGTCGCGCTACGGCGGGCGATGGATGGTCATCTCCAGCATCTTCGTACAAGCCGTGGCGATGGCCCTGCTGGGCTGGTCCCCAAGCTATTGGGTGGCCCTGGTCGCGATGATTGCGGTGGGGGTTTCCTCGGGCGCCTCGTTGACCCCCATGATGGGTATGCTGGCGCCGTGGTTCCGGGCCACCGACCGCGGGGTAGCCGCGGGCATCGCCGCCTCCGGCGGGAGCTTGGCGATAATCTTTACGGGAGTGATCGTCCCTCCTCTGACTGGCGTATTCGGCGAGGAGGCCTGGCGATACACCTGGTATGTCCTGGCGGCCACCAGCGTGGTGATCGGCCTGGTGTGTGTCGGATTCATCCGCGAGGCGCAGGTCGGGACCACACCGCCCTCGGCAGGCCAGCCGGCTGCATCGACCCCAAAGCCGGCTCCGGCGCGGCGCGGCCCCGCGGGTTGGCCGGTACAGGTCTATACCAATCCATACGTTTGGCTGATCACCGGGATGGCGTTTTGCTCGGGTTTCGTGCACGGCATACTCACCTCCAGCTACGGAGCGTACCTGGAGGTCGAGCACGGAACCGACGTGGCCGTCGTGGGTGCGCTGTTCATGCTCATCGGCGTGCTCAGCATCGGCAGCGGTATCGGATCCGGCGCATTGTCCGACCGGATCGGACGCGGCCTGGCTTTCGGCGCGACGTTCCTGATCGAGGTCGCATGCCACTCGCTGTTCTGGTTGGCGCCGGAGTTGGTATTCTTCATCATCGCCTCGGTGCTCGCGGGGTTCGCGCTGCGTTCGACCTACACGATCTGCGCGGCTGCGGCCGGCGACTTCGTGCCGGTTTTCATGGCGCCGGCCGCTTTCGGATTGATGGGCATGGGAGCGGGGATTGGGGGTACAATTTCCCCCGCCATATCCGGGCCCATCGCCGACGCTACCGGCACACTCCGGTGGTCCTTTGCGATGGCTTCAGGGGCAGCACTGGTTGGCGCTGGGTTGGGTTTCACCCTGCACATCATGACCCGAACTCGGGATCAGGGCGCTACCGGACGGGCGGTCTCAGCCGCTTAGCCGTGCCCTCGATCGGGTTGGTGTACTCCGGGGACACTTCAGGTGGTGCGATTTTGACCAACAGCGATAACGAGGATTTCAGCCGAGCAATGGTGGTCGTCGCTCATGCGGACGACGCGGAGTGGGGCTGCGCGGGAACCGTGGCCCGCTGGTGCGCCGAGGGCAAGCATGTCGTGTACGTGGTCTGCACCGACGGCAGCAAGGGAACCTCGGATGCGTCCATGTCTCCGGATGAAGTGCTCGAATCACGTCGCGCCGAGCAGGAGGAAGCCGGGCGCGTCCTGGGTCTCGCGCACGTAGCGTTCCTGGGCTTCCCTGACGCCTACCTGCAGTCCAACCTAGAGCTGCGCAAGGCCATCACCCGGGAGATCCGCCGGCATCGACCCGACGTGCTGGTGTGCATGAACCCCGTGCGCAACCTCGACGGGGATGGATATATCGATCATCCCGACCATTTTGCCTCCGGGGACGCTGCCATGGGCGCGGTCTACCCGGCGGCCCGCGATCCCCTGACCTTCCCGGATCTGCTCACCGAGGAGGGCCTGGAACCGCACAAGGTCCGCGAGGTCTGGGTGATGGGCCGAACCCACCCGGACCACTTCGTGGACGTGACCGATCACATGGAAACGGCGGTGGAGGCGCTGCGCGCTCACCGCAGCCAGGTAGATCACGCCGCCGCCGATCGATATCTACGGGAATGGAGGCGCCGGGACGGGCCGCGCATTGGCGTGGAGTACGCTGAGGTTTTCAAGCGATTCCGCCTGGGATAAATTGGTAGTTGTCATGTGGCGTCGGCGCGTTCGAGGCGGTTGCCGGCGGTGGCGCCAAGTTTCTGACCCGAGTGTGATGCGACATTAATCTGGTTGACATCCCACCCTTCCGGCGATACGATTCTAATCTGATAATCGTTTCGCAATTGGAGGCCGCCGCTGGTCGGATCCAATTGCGAGGATGGCGTTTATTGCGGTATATTTGCACTACAAAGAATCGGCCAACCGGGACCCTGTTCCCAAGGTACACAGAAAGGAGGAACCAATGGCAGGAAGCAACGACATCGCACTGATGGCGCACCTTCTCCGCCGGGCCGGCTTCAGCGCCAGCCGCGACGAGATCGAAGCCGCCGCTGCGAAGGGCTATGACACTGTGGTGGAGGAGCTGCTGAACCCGGGCGACACCTCGGGCGTCGAAGACGACATCATGCTCCGCTACCATCCCACCTACAACCACCCGGGCGCCATCGAGATCAACATCCAGAACTGGGTGTATCGCATGGTCAACACCGACTACCAGCTCAAGGAGAAGATGGCCCTCTTCTGGCACATGATCTTCTGCGCTGGCCACTCCAAGATCGACTCCGGCGAGGAAATGGGCCGGATGATCCAGATGTTCCGGGACAAGGGCATGGGCAACTTCCGGGAACTGCTGATGGAACTGTCCACCAGTCCCGCCATGGTCTATTACCTGGACAACTGTGAGAGCCACAAGACGGCGATCAACGAGAACTACGGGCGCGAGCTGCTCGAGCTGTTCTCCATGGGCGTCGGCATGAACGAAGAGTTCAACTACTCGGAGGATGACGTGAAGGCCACGGCCCGCGCGTTCACCGGGTGGAACATCGCCCCGGGGTACCCGCCGTTCCCTTACGGCCGCAGCCCCTGGGAGTTCCGGTTCGACCCCGCTGACCACGACGACGACGAGAAGACGTTCCTGGGTCGCACGGGCAACTGGAACGGTGACGATATCCTGGACATCATCGCCGGCGAGAAGGCCACCGCCCGCTTCATCTCCCGCCACATGTACAACTACTTCGTCGCCGACGAGGTACCGGTACCCAGCTGGCGGCAGACCCCGCCGAAGGACGAGAGCCTGCTGGTTGAACTGGAGCAGGCGTACTTTGACAGCGGCTACGACATCACCGCGATGCTGCGCACGCTGTTCAACTCCGAGTCCTTCAAGAGTGCCCAATATGCCAAGGTCAAGAACCCGGCCGAAATGGTCGCTGGCACCCTGCGCATGGTTGGCGACCATCGTGACGAGATCAAGCCTGGCATGTTCGAACTCAGCCAGGAGCCCAAGTACATGGGCATGGACCTGATGAACCCGCCTACCGTCGAAGGCTGGCACACCGGCCACGAGTGGATTGACTCGGGCACCCTGGTCGAGCGCATCAACTTCGCTGCCGACTACCTGGGCCGCACCGAACTTCCCGGCGTCCAGAGCATGATCTCCAGGCTGATGGCCCAGGGCGACAGCATGTCCCCCGAGCAGTTCGTGGACACCTGCGCCGACCTGGTCGGTTGCAACAACCTCACCGAGGACACCCGCGATCAGCTGATTGCCCACGCCGGCCGCGGCGGCAATCTAACCCACAACACTGATGCCGAGCGCGCCGAGTTCACCCGCCGCTCCGGCGAGATGTTCCAGATCATCGCCTCCACCTCGGAGTTCCAATTCGAGTAATCGGCAATCGACTGGCATTGGGCCGGACCGCACCCGATCCACTCTTCATCGGTCCGGCCAACCACCAAAGCTGAGAACTGATACACAAAACGGAGGACTATCAAATGGTCTCTACCAACAAAGACAATGTTCTGGTGGTGCTCTCGCTGTCCGGCGGGAACGACGGCCTGAACACCGTCATTCCTTACAACGACGGCCACTACCGCGACTTTCGCCCGAACCTGGGCGTAGGCGCCGAGCAGGTCATCGACCTGAACGGCGAGATCGGCATGCACCCCACCATGCTTCCCCTGAAGAAGTACTGGGACGAGGGCAAGCTGGCGATTTTCCTTGGCATCGGCTATGCCAACCCGTCCTACAGCCACTTCCGCAGCATGGACATCTGGCACACCTGCGAGCCGGACACCATCGGCACCGAGGGCTGGCTGGGCCAGGTCATCCACGAGCTGGACCCGAAGAACGAGGGCCAGGGCATCACCGGCGTGAACTTCGGCCGCGGCCTGCCGCGCGCATTGGCCAAGGAAGGCGTGCCGGTTGCCTCCGTTGGCAACCTGGAGACCTACGGTCTCCTCACCGGCATCGAGGGTGATGACCAGCGCGCCGAGGCGTTGGACCTGTTCAGCAAGATCTACGCGCCCACCGTCGGCCAGGGCTTCGTCAGCGACTACCTGCGGTCCACCGGCACCTACGCCCGCATCGGCGCCGACATCCTGGCCACCGCGCCGCCGAAGTACACCTCCAACGTGGAGTACTCCGCCAGCACCGTTGGCCAGTACATGAAGAACATCGCTCAGACTCACCTCGCCGACCTCGGCACCCGGGTGCTCTTCACCACCAGCCCCTACAACGGCTTCGACACTCACGCCAACCAGGCCCAGCTCCACAGCGGCCTGTGGACCGACGTGTCCGCCAACGTTGATACCTTCATCACCGACCTCCGGGAACACGACGCCAGCGACAACGTCATCACGTTCATGTTCTCCGAGTTCGGCCGCCGCATCGGCGACAACGGTTCCGGTACCGACCACGGCGCCGGCTCCGTGGCCTTCGCTGTTGGCGAAAAGGTCAAGGGCGGCATCTACGGCGTGTACCCGTCCCTGGCTCCGGCCGACCAGGAAGAGGGCGGCAACCTGCGGTCCAACATGGACTTCCGCCAGGTCTACGCCACCATCCTGGAAGACTGGATGGGTCTCGACTCCAACCCCATCAACCGCGGCGTCTTCGAGAAGGTTCCCTTCCTGTAGGCCAACGGTATCCGAACGATTGAGGCGGAGGGTCCTCGCCATGCGCAAACCCTCCGCCTTATCCTGACCACTGACGACCGACAAAAGAGGGAAGTCTATGAGTACCCATCTGTTTGGCCTTGTGGACATTGCCTTCCCCTATAGCCACTCCGTTGGCCGCAACGAGTTCAACGGCACCGGGTTCCGAAACCCCGTGGACATGGCTATCGACAACGAAGGCAAGGTCTTTGTGCTCAACCGCTCCTACGAGAACCGGCCGGACGGCGTACACGTCACCATCGCCACGCTGGGCGAGGATTACGTGGGCGAATTCAGCCAGTTCGGAGAGGCGCCGGGCGACATGTACTGGCCCACCTCCTGCGCCCTCGACGGCAACAACAGGCTTTACGTCGCGGACGAGTACCTGAACCGCATCACCATCTACACCGAGGACGGCGACTACGTGTCCCACTGGGGCGAGGCCGGCAGCGGCCCCGGCCAGTTCGACGGCCCGTCCGGCATCGCCATCGTGGGCGACACCATGTGGCTGGTGGACAGCAAGAACCACCGCGTCCAGGGCTACGGCCTGGACGGCACGTTCAAGAGCCAGTTCGGCGAATTTGGCACCGGAAACGGCCAGCTCAATATGCCCTGGGGCATCGCCCTGGACAACGACGGCCTCATTTACGTGGCTGACTGGCGCAACGACCGTATTCAGCTGTTTACCCAGAGCGGTGACTGGCAGGCGAGCTACGGCACCAGTGGGGACGGCCCTGGTCAGTTCAAGCGCCCCAATGCCGTTCATGTCGACGACGACGGCGACATCTACGTCTGCGACCGCGAGAACGACCGCGTGCAGATCCTGGCCCCCGACGGACGCTTCCGCGCCCAACTAAAGGGTGACCACCAGATATCGGATTGGGGCAAGAGCAAGCTCAACTCCAACCCCGACATGATCCGCCAGCGCACCATGGCCATCACCCATGACGGCGGCACTTTCGAGAAGATGTTTGCCAACCCATGCGCGGTGCGCGTCACTCCTTCCGGCCAGATCGCCATCCTGGACCACACCCGTGGCCGCATCCAGGTCTACAAGAAGGAAAAGGAACCGGTACTGCTCTAGCAACCGGGCCACGGAACCAAAAGCAGTAGGGGCGAGCAATACTCGCCCCTACTCTTTGTTGGCACGGTGGGGCCAGGGTCAGTCATCCGGCCCCTTCGGCATACCTGCGTCTATCCACGCGGCGATTTCCGCCGCCTCTGCACGCGACAGGAACGGGCCGCGCAGCGGCATCCGGCCGAACGTCCCGCAACCCAAACGGAGCGAACGCACCAGGTGCGTATCGGCGCCCGGAACCCCCGGCTCGATGGACGGATACCCGTTGAGGACGGAGGCAGCCAGTTCCTCGGGCGTCTCCCACCAATACTCGTGTATTCCGGGGTAGGGCTGCCGGCCGTGTCGCTCGATCCAGCGGTCCATGATGGTGTCCAGGAGTTCTTTCACCCTGGACCAGTAAACGGGCGCAACTTCGTTTGTGTTGGTATCGGTGCTCATTCGGTGGTGGTCTCCGGTTAGTGAACTGGCTCGACGATGGATGGTCGGCGGTCAGCGGGGGTGTTCCTGCACCGACTCGCGCTGCAATAGTTCGATGGCATGGGGCAGGACGGGCAGGATGACGTCAAGGCATTCGCCCACGCCCCGGGGGCTCCCGGGAAGCGTGATGATCAGCGTTTGTCCGCGAATGCCCACCACCGACCGGCTCAGCATGGCCATTGGTGTGAACTGGAGGGTTTGGGCTCGCATCGTCTCGGCCATACCGGGGACTTCGCGGTCCATGGCGCGCCGGGCAGCCTCGGGCGTGACGTCGCGCGGACCCATTCCCGTCCCGCCGGTGCTGACGATCAGGTCCACTTCGCCGGAATCGGCCCACTCACTGAGCCGGCCGGTTATGGTGTCGGCGTCATCCGACACCACCTCGTAGCGGACTTCTTCGTAATCGGGCGGAGGCAGCTTGTCCCGAATGGCTTGGCCGCCGGTATCATCACGTTCGCCTCGGGCACCCGAGCTGCTGATGGTGAGAATTCCCAGACGGTACATTTCGCGGTTCGGCAAAGGCGTTGCGGAGGAGTATGACGGGCGCAATGATACCACACGGGCGGCTGTTTTCAGGCTCCATATTGTTCAGTGCCGGAGCCCGTCGTTGACACTGCAAACGGGCAGTACGTATAGTAATCGCGCGCCACGAACCGCCCTTTTTGGCGGCCCGGGCGCGGCGATCATACTTCCGGACCGCATTTCGTTAATTTGAACAAGGCTACGCCGAAACCCGCATGAGCTCTGAACCCACCAATTGCGTATTTTGCGAAATCGTAGCCGGCCGCGAACCGGCCAGGATCCGGTATCTGGACAATGACCTGATCGCCATCGTCAACCGCCTGACGTGGGTGCCGGTGATGCTGTTGGTAATGCCGCGCCAGCATATGTCCCAGCTGGAAATGTGGAGCAACGGCATCATGTCGCGTATCGGCGACGTGGCCGCGACGCTCGGCTGCATGTACTGCCCCAACGGTTTCCGAATTCTGTCGAACTTTGGCTACGATGGCCTGCAGAGCCAATCCCACGGGCACGTTCACGTTATTGGCGGTCAGTTCCTGGGCCATTACGCCTGACACTGTTCCGATCCCAAGACCCCCAAACCAAGGAGACCTCGTCGTTATGCCTGAAACCGTGCTCTACGAAAAGACCGGGACCGACAATCACGTGGCGATTATCACGCTGAACCGCCCCGAGTCGTCCAACGCAATCAACCGGCAGCTCCGGCGGGAACTGCGGGATGTCATCGAACACTTCGACAACGAGGACGACGAGGCCTGGGTGGCCGTGATCACCGGCGCCGGCCGGAATTTTTGTGCCGGCCGGGACCTCAAGGAGCGCGCCGCCGACAATGCCGAGGGCGTCCAGGCGCGGGCCGAAAACAGCATGTCCCCCAACAAACCCCACATGTGGGAGCGACCGGTCAAGCCTCTCGTCGCTGCGGTGAACGGCGCGGCGGCGGCCGGCGGTTGGTCCATCGCCCAGATGTGCGACGTCCGCCTCGCTGCCGACAACGCCCGCCTCGGCATCACGGAGACCAAGTGGAGCCTGATGCCGCCCTTCGCGGTGGAACTCACCAAGATGATTGGCATCTCCAACGTGCTGGAACTGGTGATGACGGCGGACCTTTTGCCCGCCGAGCGGGTCAGGGAAATGGGCTTCCTGAACAAGGTTGTCCCGCCCGACGAACTGGTGCCGGAGGCCATCAAGATGGCGGAAAGCATCGCCCAGAATGCTCCGCTGGCGGTCCGCACCATCAAGGATCTTGCCTACAGCAGCCTGGACATGTCCATCGCCGAAATCAGCGCCAAGACCTACGTGGCATACGACTACATCCTTACCACCCAGGACAGCAAAGAAGGCCCGCGAGCCTTCGCTGAAAAGCGCCGCCCGAATTGGCAGCTCAAGTAACCGCGCCATTCTAGGCGAATTCCTGCAAGCACCAACAGTATCCAGGGAGGATAGTCATGACGACGCAAGTGCAACCCAAGAGCCGAACCGTCACCGCAAACGGAATCAACCTACATTACCTCGACTGGGGAACCGAGGGCCAGCCGCCTTTGGTACTCCTCCACGGGCTGCGCGGCCACGCCAACGTCTGGGCTGACGTCGCCGAATCCCTGTGCGCCGATTACCACGTCTATGCCCTGGACCAACGCGGGCGCGGCGACACCGATCACGCGCCGGGCGGTGACTACTCCACCGAGGCTTTCGTGGCCGACTTGCTGGGCTTCGTGGACGCCATTGGTTTGGACAAGTTCGTCCTGTTCGGACATTCCATGGGTGGCCGCAATAGCATGGCCTTTGCGGGCGCGCATCCCGAGAGGCTGGAACGCCTGTGCATCGTTGACATCGGTCCGCGCATCGAGGCGGCCGGCGGCAACCGCATTACCGAGGAATTGCGTGCCATTCCTCCGCACTTCGACAGCTTCGAGGATGCCCTGGCCCACGTCCAAACGGGCAACCGGTTCGCGTCGGAGTCCGTGATGCGCCGCCGTTTGACTGGCCAAACCCGGCAACTGCCGGACGGCAAGCTCGGTTGGAAGTTTGATCCGGCGATCCGCGAGCAGCGCATCAACGGGACCGCGGCCCCCGCGGCGGACCTCTGGCCCGTGTTGGCAAACATTACCTGCCCGACCCTGATCGTGCGCGGCACAGAAACCGACCTGCTCACCCAGGAAACCGCCGACCAGATGGTGGAGACACTTGCCCAGGGCAGCATGGTCAACATCGAGCGGGCCGGCCACATGGTGTTTGAGGACAACCCGACCGATTTCATCGACGCCGTAAAGTCCTGGCTGGCCGGTTAATCCCCGCGCCGCCGCCGGTCTGCCGTGTCCGAGGTGTCCTGATGACAACCGCCGAAAAGTTGTACACGTGGGAAGAGTTCGTTGCCCTGCCCAGGGACGTTATTCAAGGCTGCGAGTTGATTGACGGCCGCATCGTCAAAAAGCACACTTGGGATGAGGAAGAACAGGGCATGACTCGTGACATGGCGAACCACATGCAGGTGGTACGCTTGATTTGGCGGGGTCTCGATTCCGTTGCGGTGCAAAGTGGGTTGGGCGAAGCATACTCCGAGCCCACCATCCGTGTTGGAAGCGACCGTAGTCGCTCTCGTCGCCCGGATGTTGCGGTGATCTTCGGTGAACTTCCCACAGAGGACAATGATCTACTGGAATTAGTGCCGGTGATGGTGGTGGAAGTCGTGTCTCCGAATAACACCGCGGTGGACATATTCGGCAAGGTGGAAGAATACCTCGCGGTGGGCGTCCGACTGGCTTGGCTGGTTTTCCCAAATTCTCATACCGTCATCGCCTTCCGGTCTGACCGTACTGAGGTGTTCAGGCCCGGCGACACCATCACCGCCGAACCCGTCCTGCCTGGCTTTGTCCGCCCCGTCGTCGACCTGTTCCCTCCGCCTTCCGCCAGTTCCGTGCAGTAACCAAAGCCCGACTCTACAATACCGAACCCGCACTAGCGGCGGTGCGCCATCGAGGTAACTTCCTATGAAAGTTTCTTTCTTCCACCTGATGCCCTATCAGGACCTGCCGGACGATTTCGCCCAGCAGCACCACTCGGCCTGGGTCGATCTGCCCAACGAGAACTTCGACCCGGCCAAGGGCAACGAGTACTATGCCCAGTACATCGACCAATTGCGCTACGCGGACGAGGTCGGTTTTGACGGCATCTGCGTCAACGAACACCACAACAACGCCTACGGCATCATGCCCTCGCCAAACCTGATCGCATCTGTTCTGGCCAATTCGACGAACAACGGCGCGGTGATCGTTCTCGGCAACAGCCTCGCGCTGTACAACCCGCCCGTGCGCGTCGCCGAAGAGATGGCCATGCTGGACGTGATTTCCAACGGACGCCTAGTTGCCGGCTTCCCCGTGGGCACCGCCATGGACACCACCTTCTCCTACGGCCAGGTGCCCATCACCCTGCGGGACCGTCACACTGAGGCCCACGACGTTATCATGCAGGCGTGGACGCAGCACCAGCCCACCATCTTCAACGGCAAGTACAATAAGCTGCGCTACATCAGCATCTGGCCGCGGCCCATGCAGGAGCCGCACCCGCCGGTGTGGATCCCGGGTTCCGGCAGCCTGGAAACCTGGGACTGGGTCCTGGATCGGGACTACGTCTACTGCTACCTGTCCTACTACGGCTACCTGCGCGGCCACAACATCGTCAAGGGCTACTGGGAACGCTGCGCTGAACGCGGCGTGGACGACAATCCCCACCGCCTGGGCTTCCTGCAGTTGGTGTGCGTTTCCGAGACGGACGAACAGGCGGAGAAGGACTACGAGCAGCACGTGAAGTATTTTTACGAGAAGATGCTGCGCGTGTACCCGCCGTTCGCCGAATCGCCGGGCTACCGTTCCCTCGAATCCATCCGCAAGTCACTGCGCCCTCAGATGGGTGAAGAGGCGCAGCGCACTGCCCAGGAGAACAGCTGGAAGGACTATATCGAGCAGGGCCACGTCATTGGCGGAAGCCCCGAAACCGTACGCCGCAAGCTGACCGAGGCTTGCGAGTTGCTTCGGATCGGACACCTGATGGTGCTACTGCAAATCGGCAGTATGCCGCCCGAGTTGGTCAAGAAGAACACCGATTTGTTCGCCAACGAGGTCATGCCCCACATGAAGGGTTTGTTCAACGAGTACGACGACCCATGGTGGCCCGAGCGTCTCAAATCCACCACCGCCGAAGCCGTTGGTGATTAACAATGCCAATTCCGGTGGCCTTGTCCGAGAATGACGTCGCCGCTGCCGTAGCACGCGGCCTCGTTGCCGCGCGGGACCCGGGCCAACCCGGAGATACCGGCAGAACGCCCGCGAAATATGCTCAACTCAGCGATGATTTTCGTGCCGGTGCTTGGCGGCACCTCAACGAGGACGGGGATTTGCCCCAGGCTTCCAGCAAGGCTTGGGGCATGGTCGCCGAGACGATTAAGGCCGTTAGCGCCAGGCACGGAGGGATCATCCATGCCCACCGTTCCATCTGGTACGTGCTTCGCGAGTTGAGCCAGTTGGTAGGCGAAGCCGGCGACGAGCCGACGCAAGCTTGGATCAACAACGCGTTCAGGAACGCCCGATCTCTGCACAGCAACTTCTACGAGGATGAAGAATCCAAAGAGGAAGTCGGCGCCGGCTTGGTGCTGTGCGAAGAACTCTCCGACCGCTTGTACGAACTGTTCTGGCCCGAACGCCCTGCCGGCGCTACGGAGCCTGATACCGAGGAATGAAGATGAGCGACAAACTGCAACAGGGCGACCGCTTGCCCGAATTGGCGCTAAACCTCATTGACGGTGGGACGCTGACCCTCCCCGGAGACATGTCGTCGCGCTACCTCGCCGTCCTGTTTTATCGCGGGGTTTGGTGACCCTACTGCTCGCGGCAGTTGGCCGCGTGGCAATCTCAGCAGGATTCCTTGGCCGAGATGGGGCTGTCCATCGTCGGCGCCAGCGTGGAGCCCAAAGAAGTCGTGCAGGAAATGGCCACCAAGTCCGGCGTGACCTTCCCCATGGCATACGGCGTCACCCGGGAGCAGGCCGACATGCTCGGCTCCTGGTGGTCTGATGACCGCGGCGGCTACATCCAGCCCACGGAGTTGCTACTCGGCCGTGGGGGCACCGTGTTGGGATCCATGTACGCCAGCGGACCCGTTGGCCGCGTCAGCCCGGACGAGGCCGTGCATTTCATAGAAGGCCGGGAGCGAGCGCGGTTGCGGAGCCAGTAGATCGTCACGAGGCGGGCTGACCGTCCGTTACTCTTGCGGCTCCACCCGAACCGCGCATACTTTGTACTCCGGTATTCGCGAATCGGGATCGTACACGGCGTTGGTCAGGAAGTTTGCCGCCGACTCGTTCAGCCGCACGAAGGGGATAAAAATCTCGCCAACGCGCATGCGGTAGGTGAACCGGGTCACCCCGGTGAGGTGCCCGCGGCGGGAACGCACGCGAACAGGCTCACCATCGCGCAAGCCGAACCGTTCGCCGTCGGCCGGATTAATGGACACTTCGAGGTCCGACATCCGCGCCAGGAGACCGCCTACTCGCCGGGTGATGGTTCCGCCGTGCCAGTGGTACAAGACCCTGCCCGTGTTCAGTAGCAGAGGGAACCGCTCTGAGGGTGTTTCCTCAGCCGTTGGCCCCTGGTCATAACCGATGAACCGGGCCCGGTCGCCCCGTGGAAAGCTATCGCCATAGAGATAGCTGGTGCCGGGATGGTCGGGCGTCGGGCATGGCCACTGCAGTCCGCCCTCGGTGTCGAGACGCTCGTAAGATATGCCCGCCAGAATCGGCGTTAAACCAGCCATCTCGTCGAAAATCTCCCCAGGATGCTGAAAAGCGAACTGGCCTGCCCAAGGCAAATCCAGCCGGCCGCACATCCGTCGGGCCAGGTCGCATACGATGTCCCAGTCCGGCCGGCTGTTGCCCACCGGAGCCACGGACTGCCGCACCCGCTGGACGCGGCGTTCGCTATTGGTGAAGGTCCCATCTTTCTCGGCGAAGGTGGTGGCGGGCAATACTACATCGGCCAGCAGGGCAGTTTCGTGCATGAAGATGTCCTGCACCACCAGGAAGTCCAACTTGCGGAATAACTCGTCTGCCCGGTTGAGGTCCGGCTCGCTGAGTAGCGGGTTTTCTCCGGTGATGTACATCGCTTGGACGCCGCCCGGTTCGCTGATGGTATCTACCATGTCGGTCACCATCATCCCGGCGACCCTGGGGAGCGAGCCATCAGCTTTCCAGGCGGCGTCAAACTTGGCAACAGTGTCCGAGCGCAAACCCTGATAGCCCGGCAGGGAGTTGGGCAAGCACCCGGCGTCGCCGCACCCCTGCACGTTGTTCTGGCCGCGCAAGGGAGAGACTCCAGACCCAGGCCGTCCTAGCTGCCCCGTTACGAGCGCCAGGTTGAGCAAGCTGTGTACGTTGGGAGTGCCGTTAGTGTGCTGAGTGATGCCCATGCCCCAGATGAGACAGGAACCGCCGTATCCCTGCGCGGATGCGCTGCCCTTCGGCTCCGGTGGGCGGGCAAAGAGGCGGGCGCCGGCGCGGATGTCAGCAGCGGGAACGCCAGTGACGGCGGCGGCACGTTCCGGCGCGTATCCGTCAATGATGGCGAGCCAGTCGTTGTAACCCTCCGTCCGGTTGGACACGAAGTCTGCATCGGACAGGCTCTCCGCAACGATGACTTGGGCCATGGCGTTCAGCAGGGCCACGTCGGTGCCCGGGTAAGGGCGCAACCACAGGTCGGCGTAGTCGCACATATCAATGCGACGGGGGTTGATGACGATTAGCCCAGCCCCGCGTTCCACTACGGCGCGCCGCATCCGAGCGGCCGCCACCGGGTGGTTGGTCGTCGGATCGCAGCCGGTGACCAGCAGGCACCCCGCCGCCTCGTAGTCGGTGTACGAGTTGCTGGTGGCGCCGCTGCCCAGCGCGGTCAGCATGGCCTCCACCGAGGGGGCGTGGCAGAGGCGGGTGCAGTGGTCGATGTTGTTGCTGCCCATGACCAGACGGGCGAACTTCTGCTGCACGTAGCCGTCTTCATTGGTGGCCTTGGCCGAGCACAGCGTTCCGAAGGATTGACCGCGGTAATCGGCCAGGCGGGAAGCGACCAGGTCCAATGCCTCATCCCAGGTCGCCTCTCGGAAATCGCCGGTGAAACGGTCGCCCTCGCGTATCAGCGGGCTCTTGATGCGGTCGCCGTGCTGCACGAAGGTGTAGCCGAAACGCCCTTTTACGCACAGCATCCCGACGCTGGAGAGGTTATCCGGATCATCATGCGAGGCGATGATCCGGCCCGCATCGTGCCCTTCAGTAGCGTCGTTGACCTCCAGCTTGATGCCACAGCCCACGCCACAGTAAGGGCAGGTGGTCTTGACCTGGCGAGTCGGCGCTTTAGTGTCCGGAGGCTCTTTGACGCTGATCGCGCCGGTAGGGCACACGCTGAGGCATTGGCCGCACGTGGTGCAGATGCTTTCGCTCAGCGGTTTGTCGCCCGCGGTGGCGATACGGGCGGACGAGCCGGCGCCCAGCACGTCTATTGCGCCGATGAACTGGTGGCTGGACTGGCAGGCGTTGACGCAACGGGCGCACAGGATGCATGCGTCCATGGCCAAGTTGAACACCGGGTTGGATTCATCCGTAGGCTGACGTGGCCGGGAATCCCATCGTGTTGTGGATATACCGTGCAACCTGGCGGCGTCGGACAGCAGCCCGTACCCATCCGCATCTGTCTCGACTGAGCGGTTCCCGTTACCCACCATGCCCAGGGTGAGCTCGATAACGCCGGAACGAATGCGCTTGGCATCGGCCGTGTCAGTGCGGATCACCATGCCGTCGCTGGCCGGCGTCGAGCACGACGCGGGGAATCCGCGAATGCCATCGATCTGCACCAGGCAGGTCCGACACGCGCCAATGGCCGGCATGTCGGCGTCTTTGCACAACTGGGACAGTGGCACGCCGGCGGCGTTAACAGCATCCAGCGCGCTGGATCCTGGCGGGACGCTGACCGCGATTCCATCCACTGCCACGCTGATCGTTGAACTTGCTACGACCATCGCTCTGACCCCCGGCTTCGCCCGTGACCGATGTTTACCTGTCAGTTTGAGGCCCGCTCCGCGCCTCGATTAGCCCTCGAAATAGCCCTCCTCCTGGAAGAGCTCGGCCAGACGAGCCACGCCTTCGCGTATTTCCTCGGGCGAATTGTGGCTGTAGGTGAGGCGCAGGTGATTGTTGCGTCCGCGGTCCGACCGGAACATCCCACCCGGATTGTATTTGACGTCCCGCGCGGTGGCTTTGGCCAGAGTGGACCACGTGTCGGCGTTTTCGGGCAGCTTCACGAACATCATCATCCCGCCGTGAGGGTGGGTCCACTCGCAGAACGACGGGAAGTTTTTCTCCAAGGCCCCAATCATTGCATCGCGTCTCGCCAGCAGGGCCTGCCGGACGGCTTCGATATGGTCCGCCTCGTGGGCGCGCATGTACTCGTAGACCATGGTGGTGGCGAGGTGGCTCACGCTGCGACGGGGCAGGTTCTCGGCGTTTACCTGCGGCAGCGCGTCCTGCACTCCGGGAGGCAGCACACCGAAGCCCACACGCAAGCCGCACCCCAGCAGCTTGGTGAACGACGATACGTAGAACACGTCGCCCTGGTCGCTGATGCCGGACATGGCCGGCGGCAGCGGGTCGCCGTCGATACGGAAATCGGCGTAGGATTCGTTCTCCATCACCGGCACGCCGTACTTCTGGGCAATTTCCAGTATCGCCCGCCGTCGACCTTCGGAGACCGTGAAGCCCAGGGGGTTCTGGTACACCGGGATCGTCCACACGAACTTGGCCCGGCGTCCCGAATTTTCCAGCAATGCCAGCGCGTCTTCCAGGGCGTCGGGCCGCATGCCGTCGTCGTCGCAGGCCACGTGGATCGGTTCCGCGCCGCGTTCCATCATCATGCGCAGGCTGCCCATATAGGTGAACTCTTCGACCAGAACAGCGTCCCCCGGGTTGATGAAGGATTCCAGGATGATGGCAATGGCGCCGCCGGCTCCGTCCGATATGAACACGTCGCCCGGCGATATCTCGTAGCCACGATTGGTTGCCAGCCGCTCCGCGATCATTTCCCGCAGGCCGACGTGCCCGCCGGGTGGTGGATACCCGGCCAGCGATGCGGCGCCGTTGGCTTCGAGGCCGGTCCGGATGGCGGCCAGATACTCGTCGCCATCGACCACTTCGGGCACCGCGTTGGTAATCGAAAAGATGTACTTGACGGCGTCGCCCGCCCCCGGGGGTGATGCGATAGACCTCGGTAAATTGCTGGAGAACAGGGATGCGTAATCGACCATATGTGGCCTCCCGATACTGCGCTTGGGCGTATGGTATCAGATACCCGCCGCGGTTCGGCCCGGTTTCGGTGCGCTGAACCCGGCGATCGCGACTTCACACGGCAGCTTTGTGTCGCTGGGCGACGCCTTCCCGCACCCGGGGTATCAATTCCCTCCCGTAATCGGCGGCGTCCGCGAGCGGGTCGAACCCGCGAATGATGAACGCGCTGCAACCCAGGTCGTAGTATGCCAGCAGGGCGTCGGCCACCTGCTGCGGGGTGCCCACCAGGCAGGTGGTGCTGCCCGACGCTCCGCTGGCGGCGGCTATGGGCATCCACAGCCTTTCATCGTGCACGTTACCCTCGGCCGCGAAACGGAGCAGGCGCCAAGCCCCCTCCGATTGAGGCCGTGTGGGCACGCCCGGCGTGATCCGGCCCGCGGTGGCCTGCTGGACTCGGGCCAAAATCTCCTCTGCCCGTTGCCAAGCTTTCTCCTCGGTGTCCGCGAGGATGGGCCGCGCTGAGAGGCTGAATCTCATGTCCGCCGGGTCGCGTCCGGCCGCCGCCGCCCGCTGGCGCACGTCGGCGATGCGTTCGGCAATGGACGCCCGCGGCTCCCCCCACAGCGCAAAGAGGTCGGCGCGTCGACTCGCGGTATCCAGCGCGGCCTCCGAGGCTCCACCAAAGAAGAGCGGCACGTGCGGGTCTTGCCGGCAACGGGCCTGGCTGTAAGCGGCCTGCAGGTGATAGAACTCACCGTCATGGTCGAAGGGTTCCGTCTCCGTCCAGATGCGTCGCATCACGTCCAGGTATTCGTCCGTCCGGCGATACCGCGAGTCGTGATCCAGCCAATCGCCGTCCTGGCGCTGCTCGATGTCGTTGCCCCCGGTGATGATGTGGAGAGCGATGCGCCCGTTGGTGAGCTGATCCAGCGTGGCCGCTTTGCGCGCAGCCAGCGTCGGCGCGACGAACCCGGGCCGGTGGGCGATCAGGTATCCCAACCGCTCGGTATGCGCCGCGGCGTACCCGGCGACCTCGAAGCCATCCGGCGTCGATGAGGAATAGCCGGTCAGTACCATGTCGAAACCGGCCTCCTCATGGGTTCGGGCGAAGTCCAGAATGTAGTCCGGGTCCACGCCAGAGGGAACCTCGGCGCCGGGGTTTATTCCGCCGCCGAACAGGCTCAGCGTGGCCCCTCGGTTGGTGGACGACTCGCGAACGACGCCGATCATCCCGATTATGGTTACGCCGTCGTCGCCGTAAACGCTTGGAACGGCGGGGTCCGGAAGGTTTCCGTTGCCACGGGTTTCGCTCATGCTTGCCGTTTCTCCGATAACAGGTCCATTTCGACGTAGTTTAGACCATTTGCCTTCCGTTGCGCTCATGCCATGAAAATCGGATATTGATTATCCCATTTGGTGTTGACAACCATCTTCAGGCGGTATACTATGTATTCAAGGTGCTGGGGGTGCAGGGAACTCCCACCCGCCGAAAACCCGATGGCCAGACCATCGTCAATGCAGGAGGTTAGAAGTGGTCACGCTGATCGAGCTGAACCATAGCTGGCATTTCCCCTGTAAAAGCCCTGTCGGCGGAACCGCGGTGGCATGACGATGCTGGGTGGCCGCTGACAGGGTAAAAACCCGTCAGGCCGTCGCATCCTTGGCGACGGAACGAAGGGAAACCAGCAACCGGGGCCTCGACTGTTTATCGGGCCCCGGTTTCGTTTTGCCGTGTCAGAGAGCGTCGACTGTCCTTGTCAGGTCGTCGACCCGGCTTCCGACTCTCTCAGCGCAGCCTGATACTGTTCGGGCGTGTTGACGTCCCAAAGCAACTCGGCAGCGCCCAGTTCCACCCGTTGCGTAGCGTCGCGATGACGCTCGGTAATCGCCCGCATACCCTGGGTTTTCTCGTCGATGGCGATGAGTTCGCTGTACAAACTCCGGCTCACGACGATGGGATGCCCACCTTTGCCCTCGTACGTCGGGATTGTAATGAGCGTGTCATCCCCGCTGCGGTGTGCATCCAACGTCTCCCTGATGATCCGGACAGAACGCGGTTGGTCAACGTTCAGCATCAGGATCGCCGCGTTGAGGTCCGCCGACGGTCCCAGCGCCCAGAGGCCCGTCTTGATTGAGGTGGTTTTTCCCTGGGCGTAGTCCTCGTTGATTACGCACCGCACCCGGCCGAGGTTGTACACGTCCCGGTTGACGCCAATCCGCGCCTGCAACTCGTCGGCCCGGTGACCCAGCACGACAACCACCTCGTCTGCGCCCGCCTCCCGCAATGCAACGATCTGGTGGATGATGAGCGACCGCCCCTGCCAGTCCAGTAACGCCTTCAACGTGCCCATACGCCGGGACACCCCGGCGGCCAGAAGGATCGCTGACGTGAATGGCAACCTGTCCGCCATGCGTTGATCAATTTGCCGCTAGGGCCGGAGTCCTCGGACTGCTCAGTCGCGGGAAGCAGTCCCTTTTATCACCACCGCCAGGATCGCGCCGGGCGTCGTAGGCGCCAAGCGACGCAACACAAACGACTGTCCTCCAACCGGTTCCGCAGGCATTTAGTCGGCGGTGGCTCCCATCGCACGGTTGGCGCGCCGCTCGGCGCGTTCCAGGTACCAGTCGTCCATGGTCATCGGGCTGCCCTTGCCACCCCGCCGGGCCATGATGATCTCCGACATGATGCTCACGGCCAACTCTTCCGGTTCCAGCGCGCCGATGTCTAGGCCGATGGGCGCGCGCACTTCCGCCAGCCGTTCGCGCAGGACGCCCTCCTGCAGCAAACGCTGGTAGATCATCAGCGTCTTGCGCCGACTCCCCAGCAAACCGATGTAGCGCGCTTTGGTGGTCAGGGCAGATTCCAGCGCAACGTCGTCGAACCAGTGGCCACGTGACGCCACCACGATAAAGCTGTTGACGTTGATGTCCAGGTGCTCCGCCCAGTTCGTGTACGGGGTGACGATGGTGTCTTCGGCGTACGGGAACCGCTCGGCGTTGGAAAAGTCCTCGCGGTCGTCGATGATGTACACCCGATAGCCCAACTGGTGGGCCAGGTCCGCGGTAGCTTTGCCCACGTGCCCGCCGCCGACCATGACCAGCGTGGGCGGCGTGGTGAACCCTTCCACGAACA
Organism: Dehalococcoidia bacterium; assembly: GCA_965220505.1. GTDB lineage: Bacteria > Chloroflexota > Dehalococcoidia > Lucifugimonadales > UBA3495 > Bin87. The sequence continues at coordinate 712,258 of CBDCQE010000001.1, forward strand.
GTTCGGTCTGGTCGTCGATGTCCACCGACTCGTTGGCTCCCACCGCAGCCACGCGACCCGCCGCTTCCAGCGCGATCTCGTCCAGTTCCGCCGTGCCGATGCCGCCGGCGATGGAACCGTCGGACCGCAGCAGCAACTTCGCCCCGAGGCGCGCCGTGTCTCCGTCGGAACGCACCACCGTTGCTAGCGCCGCCGGCTCCGCGCCGTCATACGCGCCCAGCAACTCCGACCCGATGTCGGTGAAGTCTTCCGTGTCCCAGAACGGCTCCAGGTAGAAGTACATCGTGCCGCCGCAGACCAGACCGTCGCGCGCGGCAATGTCCTCGTTGAGGTAATAGTCTTTGAACTCGGGACCGCCTTGGTTGCGCAGGATCTCCCGCGCCGCGAACCAGATGTCCCCTTCAACGCAGCCCCCGCCGAGCGTGCCGACGGCGGTGCCGTCATCCCGCACCAGCAGCATCGCGCCGGCTTTTTGCGGCGTGGACCCCTTGGTACGCACCACCGTGGCCAGCACGCAGGGATTGCCCGTTTCCAACTGATTTACCGCTTCCTGAATAACGTCGCGCACGCTATCACCTGCCTGAGCCAGATTCTGACTGGCTAGTAACCGATTGTCGCCGGAACTCGCCTCCGCGTCGGCCTCACGTTGACATCCACATTATACAGCAACCGCATTTTCGGTACGCGTTCCGGCATCCGGGGATTACCCCGGAACAGTTTGCTTTGCGCTACCGGGCAGCTACCGCGCGGTGGCACCTGCATTGGGCCATCGTGTATGATTGTCACCCATAAGTTCAGGATTTTGAGTTCGCCACACCTCTTTTGTTGAACGGCGGTGACGAAGATGACTGTGAACCAGCGCAGGGTTACCAAACCGGTGTACGTCGGCGGAGTCAAGGTTGGCGGTGGCGCCGAGGTCACCGTACAGTCGATGACGAAGACCGACACTCGCGACGTCAAGGCGACGGTCCGGCAGATCCACGAACTCGAGGAAGCGGGCTGCGAAATCATCCGCTCCGCAGTGCCCGACATGGAAGCTGCCAAGGCGATGGCGGAGATCAAGAAGCAGATCCGGATACCGCTGATCGCGGACATTCATTTCCACTACCAGCTTGCGTTGGAATGCGCGGAGGGTGGCATCGACTGCCTCCGCCTCAATCCCGGCAACCTGCGCAACGAAGACCAGGTGCGTCAGGTCGTCGCCGCTGCCAAGGAACGTAATATCCCCATCCGCATCGGCGTGAATTTCGGCAGCCTCCCACCCGTGGGCGGCATCGGCCGGACCCGCGGGTTCTCCCGCCACATGGACCTGGTGAACCGCCTGCCCAAGGCCGGCGAGGCCCAGGCCGGCGATTACAGCATCGTCGACCACATGGTCGCCACCGCCCTCTGGGAGATCAGCCTGCTTGAGCAGCAGGACTTCGACCAGATCAAGATTTCCATGAAAGCCTTTGACGTGCCGACTACCGTTGAAGCCTACCGCCGCGTGGCCGAGATGGTTCCATACCCGCTGCACCTGGGGATCACCGAGGCTGGCACCGCCAAGTCCGGCTCCATCCGCACCGCAGTCGGGTTGGGCGTGCTGCTGTACGAGGGCATCGGCGACACTATCCGCGTTTCCCTCAGCGACGACAGTGTGGAGGAGGTTATCGCGGGTTACGAGATCCTGAAATCGCTGAACCTGCGCGACAAGGGAACGACCATGGTCGCCTGTCCCAGCTGCGGTCGCGCCGACGTTGACATTCGCAAGCTGGCCAACGACGTCGACGACCTGCTCAAGAAAACTGACAAGAACATCAAGGTCGCGGTCATGGGTTGCGAGGTCAACGGCCCCGGCGAGGCCAAGGACGCCGACGTGGGCATCGCTGCCGGCGCCGGCCGGGCCATCATCTTCCGCAAAGGCGAGAAGATAAGGGTGGTCTCGGAAGACGAAATGCTGACCGCGCTGATGGAGGAGATCGAAAAGACACCGGCCCACGCCTGACCGTCGCACCGATTTCTTCCGGCCGCCATGACCACCATCGCCGAAACCGCAGGAGCGATCTCGTCCGGCGACGTCGTCTCCCTGGAGGCGCTCGGGATCCCCGAGCTTCCCACCGAGCGGGAGGAACTACGGCTCCATTTGCTGGACGCCATCGCCCGCATCCGTCCCATCCTGGAGGCGGATGCCGAGGCCAACGATGCTGCCGAAACCCTGGCCTGGCCCTCCGTGGTCGCGCTTTATCGCGAGGGGCTGCTGTCGCTCAAGGTCCCCCGCGAACTCGGCGGTCCCGAGGTCGACCCCCACCTGTACCTGGAGTTGTGCGACGAGCTTTCGTACGTCAACCCGTCGGCCGGCTGGTGTGCCTTCATCAACAGCACCAGTGCGGCGCTCCTTGGAGCGTTTCTGCCCGATGCCGGCGCGGAGCGCGTGTTCCCCTCGGGCCGCATGCCCATCGCCTCCGGCGCGCTGATCCCCCGGGGCGTGGCAACCCCGGTGGAAGGCGGTTGGCAGGTCAGCGGACAGTGGCCCTTTGCCAGCGGATCCGCCCATTCCTCTTGGCTCCTGGCCGGCTTTCGCATCGTGAGGGACGGCACGCCCGGCCCCGAGCACATGGTGATGGCCGCCGCCATCGAAGACGTGCAGTTCGTCGACAACTGGCAGGTGATGGGCCTTAAGGGCACGGGCAGCCGCGACTTTGTGCTGACCGATCACTTTGTGGCCGAACACATGGCTTTCGACCTGTTGACCACGGACCCACGCAAGGGTGGGCCCATGTTCTGGCTGGGCCGCCCGGGTTTCGTGACCCCTGACCATGCCGCCTTTGCCCTGGGTGTGGCTCGCCGGGCACTGGATGAGATAGCGATGCAGGCCGGTTCCTACCGGCGCGGCTACCTGACTTCACCCATCGCCCAACGCGGCGCATTGCAGCATGACCTGGGCAAGTGCGACCAGCAACTCCGCGCCGCCCGCGCCCTGTGCCGCGAGGCCCTGGACGAAGCCTGGGGGTTCTGCCGGCGCGGGGAGCGCCCTGATTTGGAACGCCAGCTTCGCCTGCGCGGGGCGTGCGCCTACGCCACCGACGTGGCATGCCAGATCGCCACAACCGCCTTCCGCTACGGCGGCGGCAACGCCATCTACAACGACCGGGTCCTGCAACGCTGCATGCGCGACATCAACGCCGCCGCCCAGCACTTCATGGTCAACACCAGCGCTTACGACAATCTGGGCCAGTTCCGGCTGGGAATGCCGGGCGTGAACCCGATGGGGTAGAGACGGTCGATGCCACTGACATAGTGGTGACAGTCGATTGTTTGGTTTCCGAAGCAAAAACGCGGTGTTCCAGATACCAGTTGCGGACTTGCGCGCAACCACCACCGTCTCCGATGATTGTGATTTCGTCACTAGAATATTTGTACTCGACGGTTGCGCAACTCAGGATGAGAACAAACCTTAACGCCAAGGGGACAATATGCGTGCTTTCGCCCATCTACTCTTTGCACTGGCCAGGATTATCAGGGCGATCGGCGTACTTCAGAAGCGGAGAGAACGCAGCGCCTTCACCCGCAACAACCATAACACTGAGTTGGCGTACGAATACTACACCCGGGGCCGCGCCAAACAAGGTAAGGGAGATGTTGACGGTGCCATCGCCGACCACAGCCTTGCCATAGCGTTGAATTCCATCCATGTGGGTGCGTACATCGGCCGCGGCGTAGCGAAAGAAGCCAAAGGCGATTTAATTGCCGCTAGCGAGGACTTCAGCATTGGCAATACTCTTCGCCCTGCGTGAAAGGTAACGTCCCCGCGGCGGGTTGCGCGCGCCATCCCAAATGACCGCAACGCCACCCATGCTAAAATGAGCCATTGCCTCGCACGGAGGTGGCGCGGTGGCCAGCATAAACTTGGACGACCTAGACGAGGAAACGGCGGTGCGCCTGCGTGCGCGGGCCGTTGGTAATGGCTGCTCTATCGAGGAAGAGGCGCTGAACATCCTGCGCATTGCGCTGGACAAGCCGGGTGCGCTACCGCAGCCCAAACACTTGGGGAAAGCTATCCACGAGCTCTTCAGGGACCTCGGCATCGTGGATGTGGTCCACCCGCCCCGGAGTTCGGGAGAGCCTATACAGTTCATATTCAAGGACTCCCAAAACGATGACGACGATTCTGGACACTAACGTCGCATCGGAACTTACCCGGGAACGCCCCCATGCGGCGGTCTTGGACTGGTGGGATAGGCAGGTTTCTGGAGAGATGTTCACCACCGCCGTGACCGAAGCGGAAATGCTTTTCGGCATCGCCATTATGCCGGTCGGACGCCGGCGCAACAGGCAGGCACTGAGGACCGACTATGTGCTCCGCGTGCTTTTTGAAAACCGTATCCTCCCTTTCGATAGTGCCGCCGCGAAAATTTACGCTGTGATATTTGCCAGCCGCCGCCAGCGTGGGCGTCCGATCAGCCTGCCAGACTGTCAAATCGCCGCCATTGCCCGCGTCCATAACGCCATCCTAGCCACCAGAAACATCAACGATCTCCTCGACTGCGGCGTAGAACTCATCAACCCCTGGTCGACCGAAGGAACGCCCTGACCATGCGCATTTCCCGTCTCGTCACCCGTACCCTCCGCGACGATCCGCCTGAGGCTGAGACGGCCAGCCACCGCCTGATGCTGCGGGCCGGCCTCATTCAGCAGGTCGCCGCCGGCATTTACGCCTACCTCCCGCTGGCCTGGCGTTCCATGCAGAAGATCGAGCAGATCGTTCGCGAGGAGATGGACGCCGCCGGCAGCCAGGAACTTCGCATGCCCGCGCTGCAACCCATGGAACTTTGGGAACAGTCAGGCCGCGCCGCCGCCTTTGGCGACAACATGTTCTCCCTGGAGGACCGCCGTGGCCGGCCGCTGGCGCTGGCGCCAACCCACGAAGAGGTCGTCACGAACATCGTCAAGGGCAACGTTCAGAGCTACCGCGACCTGCCGGTGATCCTTTACCAGATGCAGACCAAGTTCCGTGATGAGCCTCGCCCGCGCGCCGGGCTGGTCCGTGTCCGCGAGTTCACCATGAAGGATGCCTATTCCTTCGACGCCGATGACGATGGCCTCGATTTGTCCTACCAGGCCATGTCCCAGGCCTACCGCAACGTGTTCCACCGTTGCAGCATCCCGGTCGTCATGGCCGAGGCGGACAGCGGCGCCATCGGCGGGAAGGACTCCCACGAGTTCCTCCTGCCCACCGATACCGGCGAGGACACCGTCATCACCTGCCCCTCCTGCGGTTACGCCGCCAACGCTGAGAAGGCCGCCGGCGTCTATCCCGGTCAGCCCGTGCCTGACCCGCTGCCGCTGGAGGAAGTGAGCACGCCCGGCATGAAGACCATCGCTGCCCTGTGCCAGTTTCTGGGTGTTGACGAGGCGCAAACCCTCAAGGCCGTGTTCTACGCTGCCGACGGCGAGGTCGTCTTCGTCACCATCCGCGGTGATCTCGAGGTGAACGAGGTCAAGCTCAAGAACGCCCTTCATTGCAACGACCTGCGCCTGGCCGAAGACGAGGAGATCACCGCCGCCGGACTAGTCGCCGGCTCTGCTTCGGCCATCGGCATCACCAACGTTCAGCGCATCGCGGATACCTCGATCTCCAACGGCGGAAATTTCGTCGTTGGCGCCAACAAGGACGACACCCATTACCGCAACGCCAACTATCCGCGCGATTTCGACGCCGATCTCATCACCGACATCGCGCTGACCGAACCGGGCCACCGATGCGCCGAGTGCGGCGCGGCGTTGGAGTTCACGCGGGGCGTCGAGGTGGGCCACATCTTCAAGCTGGGCACCTTTTTCAGCGAGTCGCTGGGGGCCTACTACCTAGATTCCGAAGGCGAGCAGCAGCCCATCACGATGGGTTGTTACGGCATCGGCGTCAGCCGGATCCTGGCCGCAGCAATCGAACAGAATCACGACGAGCGGGGCATAGTGTTTCCGCCGCCCATCGCGCCATACGATGTTCACCTGGTCGGACTGAACATGTCCGACGCGTCCGTTGCCGAGGCCGCCACTGATCTCTACGACCGCCTGCGGGCCGCCGGCATCGAGGTCCTTTTCGACGACCGCGCCGACGCGGCCGCCGGCGTCAAGTTCAACGATGCCGACCTAATCGGTCTGCCGGTCCGGCTGGTAGTGAGCCCCCGCAACCTGCGCCAGTCGGCAGTGGAGATGCGCGGACGAACCTCCGAAGAGGCAGAAATGATTGCCTTGGACGATGTAGTCGACGCCGTTCGCGGTTCGCTACCGGGCGGATAGCGGTCACCGCGCACCGCAACCGTACCAAAAGGGCGGCCCGGGAGCCGCCCTCATTCGCGGTGTCGTCAGGCAGGCGATCACGGTTGCAAGATCAGCTTCCCGAAGAAGTTGGTCGCTTCCATGTCGTTGTGCGCGTCGGCGGCGTTGGCCAGTGGGTAAGTTTGGTGGATGGCCGGCTGGATCACGCCCCGGTTCAGGCTCGCTACGATTTGACGCATGTCTTCCCTGGAACCCATGTAGCCGCCGTAGATTTCAATCTGCCGGCTGAACAGCAATCCCAGGTGTAACTCGGCCCGCAGCCCGCTGGTCGCCCCGCAGATGGTGTAACGCCCGCCGGGTCGCAGCGCACGGAAACCGTGCGCCCAAACGTCCGCGCCGACATGGTCGACCAGCAGGTCCACACCGGCGCCACCGGTGATTTCCCGCACCCGCTGGGTGATGTCCTCTTCGTTGTAGTTGATCACGTGGTCCGCGCCCAGATTCCGCGCCAGTTCCGCCTTCTCCGGCGTGCTCGTGGTGGCGATCACCGTCGCGCCTACTACATTCTTGAACACCTGGATCGCGGCCGCGCCGACGCCGGCGGATGCGGAGAACACCAGTGCCGTTTCCCAGGGCTGCAATGCCGCTCGGCGAACCGCCATGTTCCACACTGGAAGATAGGTAGTGGGAACCGCAGCGGCATCCGCAAATGAAACCCCGCCATTCAGCTTGTACGCGTTGACCTCCGGCACCACCACCAACTCGGCGTAGCTCCCGTCCATCGCCGTCCCGAGGAAGCGGCTGCGGCGGCACAAATCGTCCTTACCCGAGCCGCACCACTGGCACACTCCGCAGGCCAGCCTGGGATTGACCACCACGCGGTCGCCGACGCCCAGCGTGCTCACGCCATCGCCCACCGCGACGACCTCGCCGGCCGTGTCGCCGCCCAGGATCAGCGGCGGCGGGAACTCACGCTCCAGGCCGCGTTGACCCTCGCGGGTGAAGATGTCCAACCGGTTCAGCGCGCTGGCGCCGACCCGCACCACTACGTCCGATGGACCGGGCGCCGGGTCCGGGCGATCCCCGTACTGCAGGACCCCGACGTCCCCGTGGGCTTCAATGTAAACGGCTTTCATGGTTGGTTTTCCCTCCTTGCTCCGTCACTGGGACGGCGGGCGTCGATTTCTGTAGCAGTCCTTGCACAGGAACACGACGGCCAGCGTTTCGTCATGGCTCGCGGCCTTTCCGCACCGTGGAGCCGCGCTGTCCGGCGACCACGGTTGGTGGAATGGACCGCCGCACATCTGGCAGGTCGACCGGTGTGGCCCGTCGAGTTCTTCGTTGCATACTACACAGTAAACCGGTCCTGATACCTGGAACATGGTTGCCACTGCACTACCTCCCTGCGGTCCGCCATTGGCGGAAATTAAATCCCGGTCGTATCTGAGACTTGAGCCCACTTCCGGGCCAACTCCTGTTCGTCCTGAACGGAATGCGTTTCGCCGTCCAGGCGCGCGCGACGCAATTCGCGCAGCGTTGCTCCCATTTCGGGGCCGGCGGGAACACCCAACGCCAACAGATCATGGCCCCTGAGCCGGGGCGCCACCGACCACCAATCAGACAGGTAATCGCTGATCCGGTCTGCGGCCGGGCCACCTGCCATGATCATTGCCCCCCGCAACGCGTCCGGCGCCAGGCCGTCCAGCAGGGAGCAGACTTCAGAGGGTTTTGATGGGCCGCTAAGTGCCGGTAACAATTCCCGTATGCGAGCCGTATCCGCGATGACGCGCGCCCAATCCGACGGAGCGTTGAGCCGGGCGCTCAGGGCCGCTCCCTCTTCAGCGTCCAAGGGCCACACGAGCGCCGCCAGCCAAGTCAAAGGCGCAACCGGTTCGCGCGTTGCCGCAGGCAGATGCCGACCGGTCAGGGCCGGATGGATAGCCGAAAGGATGTCATGGTTGTCGGCCAATTGCAGCGGCGCTACCGGATCCTGCTCGTGGAACGTGCGCTCCAACTCATGCCGCAGCCGATCACCCGTAAGTGTCGACAAGGCCCGGGCCGATAACGCATCGCCCATGAGGCCTGCTGTCTCGCGCTCGATGGCGAAACCGAACCGGGCGGCGTAGCGCACGGCGCGCAGGATCCGGGTGGGGTCGTCACGAAAACTACCATCGTGCAGCACTCGAATCAGGCCCGCTTTCAGGTCCGCGCTGCCGTTGTGGGGATCCACCAAATGGTCGGAACTCGCTGGCAAAGGCATCGCCATCGCGTTGATGGTGAAATCCCGTCGCGCCAGGTCGTCTGCAATGCCGCCCGGCTCCACGTTGGGCAGAGCGCCGGGCGATGGATAGGCTTCCCGCCGCGCGGTCACCAGGTCAATCGTGAGCGAACCGGCAGTGACGGTCGCGGTGCGGAACCGTTGGTGCACCGTGAGACGCCCCTGGATTTCGACAGCCAGCCTCTCGGCGACCATCGTCGCATCCCCGACCACGGTAATATCAAGGTCGGTCGCGCTGGAACCCAGTAGCCGGTCGCGGACCGGGCCGCCCACCAGGTAAGCCTGCAATCCCGACTCTTCTGCAATGCGGGCCACGTAATCCAAAACTAACCGGTGGCCATCAACGGTCTTGCCGTTGCCATCACCACCGGTTGTCGTTAAGTTCGTCGATGTCAGCATGCTGTGTTCGGTTAGGTCACCATAACCCGATAGAGTGTATCGCAAGCATCCGGGCCCGGCAACATAGATGCTCGTTGGAGAAAACGCCGGGATCAGGCCGTGACGGCGGGAGCACGCCAGCGGTGCGCTATACTTCCGTTGTCATCCTGATCTATGGAGCGAAAGAACGCTATGGAAACGGTAGGATTCATTGGTCTGGGGAACATGGGCGGCGGAATGTCCGCCAACATTCAGCGGGCCGGCTACCCGATGATCGTTTACGATTTGCGCGAGGAGGCGGCGCTGCCCCTGCTTGAGGGTGGTGCGCGCCTGGCGAACACGCCGGCAGAGGTGGCCGAGGCCAGCGATGTGACCTTCACGTCGTTGCCGGGACCTTACGAGGTCGAGGCGGTTTCCACCGGGGCGCAAGGCGTGCTGGAGGGCATCAAGCCGGGCAGCGTGTACATTGACCTGTCGTCGAGCCGGCCGACGCTGATCCGGGAGATCGAGCCGCAGTTCCGGGCGAAGGGCTGTCACGTTTTGGATGCTCCGGTGAGCGGGGGGAAGACGGGCGCGGCGTCGGGGAATCTGGCAGTGATGGTGGGAGGCGACCGGGAGGTGTTCGACCGGGTGAAGCCGATCCTGGACGCCTTTGGAGACAAGGTGTTCTACGCTGGCGAGATCGGCGCGGGGAGCGTGGCGAAGTTGGTGCACAACATGATCGGGCACAGCGTGAGGCAAGCCATCGCGGAAGGACTCACCCTAGGCGTCAAGGCCGGCGTCGAGCCCGAGGCGCTGTGGGAATGTGTCCGTCGCGGTTCTCTCGGACGTATGCGCGTTCTCCATGAAGGATTGGTGCGGACGATGTTCCGCGGTGAGTTTGAGCCGGCGAGTTTCGCGCTGAATCTGGCCTACAAGGACATCTCCCTAGCGACGGAACTGGCGCGGGAATACGACGTCCCCATGCCTATGTCCACCCTGGCCGAGCAGATCGCTCTTCAGGCCATGAACCGAGGCTGGGCCGAGGCCGACAGCAGCGTCACCGTGCGGCTCCAGGAGGAACAGGCCGGCGTCGAGGTCCGCGCTCCGCACGTTGATCCGACCCGCGCCGGCCGCTTTATCACAACTCACCCTGACGAAGAGTGATCCGGCGAAAACCCTTGTTTTCGGGAGCCATCAATGAACCTGAACGCCTACCTCCACTTCGACGATAATTGCCGCCAGGCCTTCGAGTTCTACCGTTCCGTCTTCGGTGCGGAGTTCGATCCTATTCTGACCTTCGCGGAAGGCCCGCCGGACATGCCGGATCTGCCTGAGCATGAGAAGCAGCGGATCATGCATGTCTCACTGCCGGTGCGCAACGGTGTGCTCATGGGCAGCGATTCGTGCAGCGCTTTCGGTGATCCTCCGGTGGTCGGCAACAACTTCTCCATCAGCATCACCACGGATGATCGGCCCGAGACTGACCGCGTGTTCGCGACGCTCTCCGACGGCGGCAACGTCGCCATGCCACCCCAGGAAATGTTCTGGGGCGCCTATTTCGGGATGTGCACCGACCGTTTCGGCGTGAACTGGATGGTGAACTGCGAAACCCAGGCCCATTGACCTTCGTGACCGACACGACTGCTCCCATACCTTCAGATCGCCAGGAGGAACACCATGACCGAAAGAAATCTCACCATCGACTGCCAGGTACATTGCTACGAACTCAACACCCCCGCGCGCCCCTGGGCCGGCTACCTGCAGGGCCCGGATCAGGCCACCGGGGACGATATGGTCGCCGCCATGGATGCCGTCGGTGTCGACGGCGCGATCCTGATTTCCCCGTTTGCAATGTATCGCTACGACGCCAGTTACGCCCTGGAGGTCTACGATCAGCATCCCAACAAGTTCGGTTTGGTCCGGCCCTTCGATCCCGAATCACCGTCAATCGACGAGGAGATGGCCGAGTGGACCGGGCGCCCCGGCGTGGTCGGCGCCCGGATAATGCTCCGCGACGTCGACTATGAGGCCGACCACCCCGGCGTTAATCAAATCATCGCCGCTGGTGGCCGCGCCGGCGTGCCCGTCAACATCATGTGCGCCACCAAGTTGCCCCTGATGCTCGAGCTGGCCCGACGCAACCCCGACACCCAACTGATAGTGGACCACCTCGGTTTGACCCAGCCCTTCGAGCCGCCGGCTCCGCCGGAACCCTGGGCTGACCTGCCCAACGTCCTCGCCCTGGCTGAGTGCGACAACGTCGCCATCAAGATCTCCGGCGCCGGCACCCTCGCTCATGAACCGTTCCCCTACGCCGATATCTGGGAGCCGTTGCATCGCATCTTCGACGCCTTCGGGCTGGACCGTTGCCTCTGGGGCACCGACTGGACGCGCGCCGTCAACCTGCTGAATTACGAGCAGGGGGTCGAAGCTTTCCGCCTCACCGACACCCTGTCCGATGCTGACCGGGCCACTCTCATGGGCGGCTCCTTGGCCAACATCTACAAGTGGACGCCCACGGTTGCAAACTGATGCGTAGGGTTTAAACGCGAAAGCGGTCTCCTTGCGGAGACCGCTGCTTTTTTGGCGTAGGCAAATGGTGGGCGGTAGTGGACTCGAACCACTGACCTCTTGCGTGTCGAGCAAGTACTCTAACCAACTGAGCTAACCGCCCACGTGCATTGAAGTGTAGCAAGGGCCGCTCGGCATCGTCAACCGGACCGTTGGCTCCCGCTGTTGCCGACGTCGGGGCGTTCCCCACGCCGATGCCCCTCAACCTCGTCGGTCCGTCGGTTGACCCCCGGGCGACACGGCCCCTAGAATGCGGTTATGACCACGGCACAAAAGCCTGACGGCGCCGCAGACGCTGAAGCCCGGGCGGTCTCGCCCGCGACGAAGGCCGATGGGGTGCGAACGCCGCCGCCGCTCGGAGGACGACCGGTCTCCCCGGCGGCGCAGGGCGATGACGGCGAACAGGACGTCCGCCTGCGGCCGGCCCGTCTGGATGACTTCGTGGGGCAGCCACAGGTGCGGGAAAACCTGAGCATCGCCATGCAGGCGGCCCGGATGCGGGGCGAGGCCCTAGATCACGTGATCATCTACGGGCCGCCGGGCCTGGGCAAAACCACCCTGGCCAACATCATCGCCCACGAGATGGGTTCGACCATCAAGGTCACCTCCGGGCCGGCCATCGAGCGGGCCAGCGACATTGCGTCTATCCTGACCGGTCTTCAGCCCAACGACGTGCTGTTCATCGACGAAATCCATCGCCTCAACCGCGCCGTCGAGGAGGTGATGTACTCGGCGATGGAGGACTTCTTCCTCTCCTGGGTGGTGGGCAAGGGCCTGTCGGCGCGCAGCATCAATCTCCGCATCAATCCCTTCACGCTGGTTGGAGCGACGACTCGCTACTCCCTGGTCAGCGCCCCACTGCGCGACCGGTTCGGTTCCGTTTTTCGCCTTGATTACTACTCGGACGACGACATGGAAATCGTGGCGAACCGTTCCGCGCGCATCCTGGGAATTGAGGCGGAGGGCGAAGGGCTGCGCGAGGTGGCGATTCGCTCCCGCGGCACGCCGCGCATTGCCAACCGCCTGCTGCGCCGCGCCCGCGACTACGCACTGGTCCGGGCGGACAACCGCGTCACCGGCCCCGTGGCCCGCGAGTCCCTGGACCGGCTGGGCGTCGACGCCCGGGGGCTGGACGAGACGGATCACCGGCTGCTTTCAAGCATCATCGAGAAATTCGGTGGCGGACCGGTGGGACTGGACACGCTTTCTGCTTCCATGAGCGAGGACGCCAGCACGGTGATGGAAGTCCTGGAACCCTTCCTGCTGCAGCAGGGGTTTCTCGAGCGTACACCACGAGGCCGCGTCGCCACCCGTTTGGCCTACGAATACCTCGGGTGGCCCCGGGGCGGTTCGGGAGTGGATCCAACACGGCAAGGCCAACTGTTTGTGGATTGACATAACGATTGCCGTGATCACGTGGGAAATCGCGTTTTATTAGCACACTTAAGGCGGCGATTAACATAAAATATTGATGTCGTCGTCTGATAGTGTGTTTTGCCTTGAATCCCTTCGACCCCTTACATACAATTGATCGGGCTCCCCTTGATTTATTCTGCGGACGATTCACGTGCCTTCAGGTTTAGTTCTCCATTCAACCGGCCCCCGTTTGCCTTCGCTGGACCGATTGGCCGCCGGGTGTGCCCTGTCCGACGAGGATGCCTTCGGGTTGCTGGGCGCCGATGGCGGCCTCGAGGTAGAGTTGTGCGCCGCGGCTGCCGAGTTGCGCGACCGGGGCCGGGGCCGGGTGATCACCTTCTCGCCAAAGGTGTTCATCCCGCTGACGCGCCTCTGCCGCGACTTCTGCGGATATTGCACCTTTCGCCAGTCCCCCGAGGAATCGGATGGGCTGTATCTCACCGTGGACGAAGTTCTGTCGGTGGCCCAGGCCGGGCAACGCCTCGGCTGCACCGAAGCCCTGTTCACCCTGGGTGAGCGACCCGAGCAGCGGTATCCCGAAGCAGCGGAATGGCTGTCCGGTAAGGGCTATCGGACCACCCACGAATACCTGGCGCACATGTGCCGCGCCGTGTTCGAGGACACGGACCTGCTGCCCCACGGCAATCCCGGCACGATGAGCCGTCGCGAGCTGGAGGCGTTGCAGCCCACCAACCCCTCAATCGGGATCATGCTGGAGAGTTCGAGCGCACGTCTCTACGAGGCCGGCGGGCCGCATGAATTCGCTCCCAGCAAGCGGCCTCGCGTTCGCCTTCGTACCATGGAGTTGGCCGGCGAACTGGGCATTCCTTTTACCACGGGCATCCTCATCGGCATCGGCGAGACCCGCCGGGAGCGTGTGGAGTCGCTTCTGGCAATTCGTGATTTGCACCGGCGTTTCGGGCACATTCAGGAGGTCATCATCCAGAACTTCCGCGCCAAGGCGGATACGCCCATGGCCGACACGCCCGACGCCGCGCCCGACGAGCTCATGTGGACCACGGCAGTCGCTCGGCTCATTCTCGGCGAGCATGTCAATATTCAGGTGCCCCCCAACCTCAGCGAGGACTACGAACGGTATATTGGGGCTGGCATCAACGACTGGGGCGGGGTCTCGCCGCTGACCATTGATTACGTGAATCCCGAAGCTCCCTGGCCGCAGCTTTCCGAGCTGGAACGCCGCACCCGGAACGCGGGCTACGAATTGCGCCCAAGGCTGCCGGTATATCCCGAGTACTTCGCCAACGGCTCCCGCTGGCCGTTGCCACCCACTCTCAAAGACAAACTGCTGAGACTCACCGACGAGTCCGGATACGTGAAAGGGGGAATTCGACGCTATGTCCACAGCAACTGACCGCGACGCTTCCGCAACCCTGGTTGCCCTGATCAATACGCTGCGCCCGGACGTGGCGGCCGTGCTGGAAAATGCCCTGGCCGGCGGCGACATATCCGTCGAAGAGACCGACATCCTGTTCGCCACCTCTGGCCCGGAATTCACTGCCATGACCTTGGTGGCGGACGAACTGCGCCGCCGCTCGGTGGGCGACCTGGTGACCTACGTGGTGAACCGGAACATCAACTTCACCAACGTGTGCATCAAGCGGTGCGGTTTCTGCGCCTTCAGCCGCGATTTCCGGGAGGAGGAAGGCTATTTCCTGCCCGTGAACGAGATCATCCGGCGCGCCAGGGAAGCCCAGGCCTACGGAGCCACCGAGGTTTGCGTGCAGGCGGGTTTGCCTCCACAAATGGAAGGTGATCTCTACATCCGCCTCTGCGAGGCCATCACGGAAGAACTGCCGGATATGCACGTCCATGGTTTCTCCCCGGAAGAAGTGCTTTACGGTTCGATCCGGTCCAAGTGCACCATTCGGGAATACCTCCAGGGACTGAAGGATGCCGGCGTGGGCAGCCTGCCCGGCACCTCCGCCGAGGTCCTGGACCAGGAACTGCGCGACATCATCTCCCCGGGTCGGATCACCGTGGACCAGTGGATCGAGGTGATTACCAACGCCCACGATCTGGGCATCCCGACCACGTCCACCGTCATGTTCGGGCACCGGGAAACCAACGCGCAGATCGTACGTCACATCGCCCTGCTCCGTGACATCCAGCAGCAGACCGGCGGCTTCACCGAGTTCGTTCCGCTCAGTTTCGTCGCATCGGAAGCCCCCATGTACCTCAAGGGCACGGTGGAAAACGTCCGCTCCGGCCCCACCGGCATGGACGTGATCAAGGTGCACGCTATCGCTCGCATCATGCTCAACAACTGGATCCCCAACATCCAGGCGTCCTGGGTGAAAGAGGGCAGCCGGATGTCCCAGCTTCTGCTGACCGCCGGCGTGAACGACCTCGGCGGCACGCTGATCAACGAGAGCATCTCCACCTCAGCCGGCGCCATGCACGGGCAGCTCATGCGCCCCTCCGAGTTCCGGGCGATGATACGGGAAGCCGGCCGCACGCCGGCCGAGCGATACACCACCTATGGCATTCGGCGCGTTTACAGTGATTCTGACGAAGCCCTTGATCCGCTGGACCTCGTCGGCGACAACGTGGAGGAGATCTTCGGCTCCTACAACCAGTTGGTGCAGATGGATTCGTACCGCTTCGAGCATCCGCGCACACAACGGGAACGGAACGCGGTGCAGCCAACGGTTTAGCCGGTGACCGTGTCGACCACCGGACTGGTCCTCGCTCTCGCCGGCGGCGTGGGCGGAGCCAAGTTGGCGCTGGGTCTGTCCCGGATATTGCCTCCGGAGCGACTGGCCATCGTCGTCAATACCGGCGACGACGAGCGGTTTCACGGCCTGCACGTTTCGCCCGACCTGGACACGATGACCTACACCCTGTCCGGCCTGTATAATCCCGAAACCGGGTGGGGCATCGACGGAGACTCGTTTGAAACGCTGCGGATGCTGAACCGGCTCGGCGCCGACACTTGGTTCAATCTGGGCAGCCGCGATTTTGCCATGCACATCCGACGCACCGAATTGCTTGCCCAGGGCTCGTCCTTGAGCCAGATTACTTCTCAATTGACGGCACGCCTGGGCATAGAGCACGCCATCGTGCCCATGAGCGACCAACCCGTGCGGACGGTACTGGAAACGGATGAAGGTACCCTGTCAATGCAGGAATATTTCGTCAAGCGGCGCGCCGAACCGGTGGTGCAGTCGATAAGTTACGTTGGAGCGGCCGACGCCCAACCGTCTCCCGGATTCGCATCGGCCCTTGCCGCTGCTTCGGCAATCATCATCGGTCCGTCCAACCCGTTCCTCAGCGTGGCGCCTATCCTGGCCATTCCCGGCGTACGTGACGCCATTGCGCGGCACCGCGCGCCGCGGATTGCGGTGAGTCCCATCGTTGGAGGGACGGCGGTACGCGGCCCGGCCGGCAAGATCATGCAGGAACTGGGCGCCGACGTGTCTGCGGTCGGCGTGGCGCGGGAATACCGAGAAATCTGTGACGTATTGGTGCTCGATTCCCAGGACGAGGAATTGGCCGACGCTGTCGGCGCTGAGGGAGTCGCCGCCGCCGTGATGCCCACCATCATGCAGACCGACGAAGACAAGGTTCAGCTTGCTGAAAGTGTGCTCGCGCTAGCCGCCGACCTGGAGAACCGAAAATGATGACCGATTCGCCCGATCAGGCAAATCCCACCGTGGTGCCGGTCATTCCCATGAAACCGTTGGCCGAGTGCAAGACCCGCCTGACCCGTGTCATGGGCAACGACGACCGCGCCGACCTCACCATGGGCATGTTCCGTCGCGTCCTTCTGGCCATTCGCGGCGCGGGGGTGGACCCGTTCTGGGTGGTCGGCGGCGACGACCGCGTCCGGAACATGGCGCGCACGCTCGGCGCCAACTGGATGGAAGACCTGGGTCGGAACCTCAATGACACCATCACCAAGTCTTTCGAAAGCGCCCGTATGCGCGGCGTGTCGGCGTTGTATCTACCCGGAGATCTTCCCTTCATCAAGCCCGGCGATATCCATCAACTAATCCGCAGCGCCGAGCACCAGCACAACATAACGCTATCGCCAGCCCGGCGGGACGGCGGGACGAACGCGATCCTGGTTCCTTACGATCTCATACCATATTTTCGCCCGGAACTGGGCAACAACAGTTTCCGCAAGCACGTGGGCACTGCGGCGCGCATGGGCGTTTCCGTGGCCTTCTACTACAGCCAGGGTATGGGATTCGACCTGGACGACGGGTCCGACATCGAAGAGTACGAACACATGGAGCCGGGCCTGCTCACGCGGCTGTTGGGCCGCGAGCCGAGAACCCTGAACCTCACCAGCCTGGAGATCCGCTAGCCTATGACCGCAAACGTTCAGCTGGGTTGCCTCCTCCCCACCCGAGGCCTGCTGTTGGCCGACCGCAAGCCAACGGACGCTGAAACCGTCCTCCGCCTGGCGACGTGGGCGGAGGAGGCCGGCATGGATTCGGTGTGGGTCGGGGACAGCCTGACCGCGAAGCCCCGGCTGGAAGCAATGACCACCCTGGCCGCCATTGCCGCGCGAACCAACCGGGTGCGCCTGGGCACGGCCGTTATGCTGATGGCGCTGCGCCATCCCGTTCTCCTGGCCCAGATGATGGGTACCGTCGATCTCATCTCCGGCGGGCGCCTGCAACTCGGCGTTGGAGTTGGAGGCGCGTTCAACGGGATGCAGCAGGCGGAGTGGCGGAACGCCGACGTGCCCCAGCGCACCCGCGCTCGCCGGCTCGAGGAAATGATCGAGGTGGTCAAGGGCCTGGGAACTGGCAAGCCCTTCAGCTATGACGGCCGGCATTTCCAGCTTGAGGACGTCGTGATGGAGCCCACGCCGGTCCAGGCTGACGGCGTGCCCGTCTATGTTGGCGTCCATTGGCACGGCCGCGACGATGGCCAGGGCGCCCGCCGTGAACACCAGGCTCGCCGTGCCGGGCGCCTGGCCGATGGCGCGATCTCCATTTCCGCCACTCCCGACGAGTTGGTGGACCTCAAGGCTACGGTCCGCGACTATTGCGCCGAATACGGCCGCGACCCCGACCGGCTCTCACTGGTCATGTACATGACCGTCAACCTGGACGAGAACATTCCGCGGGCCGAGGCTGAGGCAGAGGATTGGTTGATGGGATACTACGGCGCCAACATCTGGGGTGACCGCTGGGGTCCTTTCGGCGGAGCCGACCGGGTCCGCGAGAGCATCCACGCCTACGCCGAGGCGGGCGCTGACCAGATCGTGGTCCGTTTCGCCACCTACCGCCAGGAAGAGCAGATGCAGGTGTTCCTGGAGCAGGTTGCTCCCGAGTTCCGCCGCTGATAACGCGTTTTCCTCGCGGACCCAGTAGCTCCTATGTGACGAGGTAATCCGTTGTTCCCAATCGATTTGACTGGCCGCAATGCGGTCATTTTTGGTGTCGCCAACGACCGCAGCATCGCGTGGGCTATCGCTCGCACTCTCGCCGACGCCGGCGCCCGCATAGCACTAACCTACCAGAATGAGCGACTGCAGAGCCGGGTTGCCCGCCTCGCCGAAACGCTGGACGACCCGGTGCTGCTGCAGTGCGACGCGTCGGATGATGACCAGATCCACGGCGTATTCGACGCGGTGGGCGATCAGATGGGCTCGTTATCCGTTCTGGTGCACAGCATCGCCTTTGCCAACCGCGACGACCTCGCCGGTCGCCTCGCCGACACCGGGCGCGACGGGTTCCGCATGGCGCTGGAGATCAGCGCCTTTACGCTGCTGCCCATGGTGCGCCACGCGGCGCCGTTGATGACGGACGGCGGCAGCGTCATCGCCATGACCTTCCATGCTTCAAGCCGCGTGTATCCAGGATATAACGTCATGGGAACCGCCAAGGCAGCGTTGGAGCACGAAGTCCGCCAGTTGGCCTACGAATACGGGAACGATAACATTCGCGTGAACGCCATCTCGGCCGGCCCGGTAGACACGCTGGCGGCCCGGGGCATCAGCGGTTTCCTGGACATGCGGCGCTCCCATGCCGAGAAGGCTCCCCTGGGACGCAATATCACCGCCGACGAGGTAGCGCAGACCGCGCTGTTTCTTTGCAGCGATTTGTCCAGCGGTGTCACCGGAACCGTTCTCCCGGTGGACGCTGGCTACCACATCATGGCAGTGTGAAAGCCCGGACGCTCAGATCGCTTCCAACTGCTGACGGTCGGCCGCGGCTTTTTCGTTGAGACCGAGTTCGGTGTAGGCTTTGGCGCGGTTCGCCCACGCTTCGCGGTAGCGGGGGTCCAATGCGATTGCCTTGGTGAATTGGTCCACGGCTTCGCGAACCCGGCCCTGGTTGAACAACGACAGTCCAAGCTCGGTCATGCCGGCTGCCGTCAGAGGACGCGTGATGGCAAGCGGCGCCATCGAAAATGCCGGCGTTGGATCCGGATCGGTTGACGTGGCCTGGGCCCCTGACGGCTCCGCTTCGTCCACCTGTTGCGACGCCATTACCGGTTCGGGAGTGGGCCGAGCATTAGCATCCGGAACAGGCCCGGTTTGTTCGACGCCGTCCCCAGCCGCGGTTCCGTGCGCTGGTCCCTGAGCTCCGGCCGATTCGGCAGCGTCAGCGGCGCCATCCGTAGTGGCGTAGGGACGGGCCAATTCCCACCCGCAGTTGGTGCAGAAGGTCGGGCCCGGCTCATGTGCGTGCTGACACCGTGGGCACGGGGTCGTCGTGTCTTGCCCTCCGTCAGTGGCGATCGAACGACGCGCTGGCATGAATACCAATGCCAGCATGGGCAGCATGCAGAGTACGGTGATCCATTCTGGGAAAATGTCGAGCAGGCCCACCGCCGGAATGGCGGCTACGCCACCCCACACCAGAGCGCTCCGCCCTTTGTTCCGAGCCAGCCTGGCGGTCCAAAGCACCACAAACAGCAGTGATAGGATTTGAAGGATTATACTCATCAGCACCCGTAAATCGGTGGGTTTGTTCGTATTATAGCGGGATTGCGGCGTCGGCGGCAAACCAGGAGTTCGCTGCATCACGTGATCCTGTCGTCGGCTTCCGTTTGCAATCGGTCGGTTCGCCGCGTCCGCGAACACTTATGATCTGGGGCGTGGATCAGTTGGCCGCGGGCTGCCGACCATTGCCGGGCAGTAGTCCGTCCCCGCCAGGGTTGAGCCCCGAGCGTCGGGAACTCTTGCGCGATGGCCCCGGGCATGGCGGCCACGGCAGGGTCTTTTCAAAGTCACCTAACGTCCGCTCATGGTGAGCCTGTCGAACCATAGCGACCGTCCTTCGACATGCTCAGGACGAGCGGAAAGGTCAGACGCCCACAACTCTGAAAAGGCCCTGCGGCCACGGTGTTTCAAATTGACAGTTTCGCCCGCGCGATGCTATGGTGCAACCGCATTTTTTCGCATCCAGACGGTAATAATTTGCGCCGGATGTAGTTCCCGGCTGCTCTCGAGTGGGAGGGAAGACTCACATGGATTTGACCATTTCTGTGCTCAAGGCGGATGTCGGCTCCATCGGTGGCCACACCAAGCCGTCCGACCGCATGATGGATGCCGTGCGCGCAGCCACGGATCGAGCCATCCGCGACGGACTGCTTATCGACGCCTATGTCGGCCATACTGGCGATGATATCTGCATTACATCCACCCACACCCGGGGCGACAACGATGATGCGGTCCACCAGTTTGCGTGGAATTCCTTCCTGGAAGCCACTGAGATCGCCCGGCAGTACGGGCTGTACGGCGCCGGCCAGGACCTTCTCGTCGACGCTCCCTCGGGCAATATCCGTGGCGCCGGGCCCGCCGTAGCGGAAATCACCTTCGACCACGACCCGGTAAAGACCAACCCCATCCGCCCGGCCGAATCTTTCTTTGTTCTCGCCGCCGACAAGTGCGGACCCGGAGCCTACAATCTCCCGACGTTCCTCGGTTTCGCCGACCCGATGTACTGCGCCGGCCTGATGCTTCCCCGCCTGGGCGAGGGTTTCACCTTCAACATCATCGACATGGACAACACCGACGGCGACAGCATCATCTCGCTGAACGCTCCCGAGGACTATTACCGCATCACGGTGCTGCTGCGGGACAACGAGCGGTTCGCCATTGAGAGCGTGACCTCTCGTTACTCCGGTCAGACCGCCGCCGCGATCTCGGCGACGCGGCTGCACAACATCGCGGGAAGCTACACCGGCAAGGACGATCCGGTGGCCGTGGTGCGCAACCAGGGCATCTTCCCGGCCCCCGAGGAGCTCATCTCGCCGTACACCAAGGCCCATTACATTGGCGGGGACGCGCGCGGCTCCCACGTCATGCCCCTGATGCCGGTGCCCATCAACACTGCCGTGACGGGCATGTACTGCCTGCCGCTGGTTTCGTGCGTTGGCTTCAGCATCAACGGCGAGGGCAAGTTCGCCGAGTCCTCCACGGACTTCTTCGACAACCCGGCGTGGGACTACACCCGCCAACTGGCCCAGGAGAAGGGCATCGCCATGCGGTCCCAAGGCTGGTCGGGCGCGGCCATGCTGCCCTACGGCGAGCTGGAATATTCCGGATTCCGCCAGAGCATCGGAGACCTGGTGGCCCGGTTCGCCATTCGCACCAATGGACACCAGCCCGCTGCCCAGCCGGTTGCGTCCGGTGACGACGACTAGCCTCGCCACATTGCGAACGTTCAGGGGCGGGTGAAAACCCGCCCCTTTTTGCATTGCGTCGTCCGGCTATGCCGATCCCCGTTGCTATCAGCTGGCAAATATCCCGTTACGCTCAAAGATCGCCGCCAGCTCCGCGATGCCATCGGACACGGTTTGCGCCGTGGGATGCCCGAAGCACAACCGCGCCATGTGCGCGCCATTGCCCTCAGGAGAGAACATTGTGCCGTTGTAGTACCCGACGCCTTCGTTGAACGATCGCTCCTGGAATCCGGCCAAGTCCGTGCCTTCCGGCATCGTCAGCCACAGGTAGAGACCGCCCTCGGGCTTGGACCAGGTGGCACGGTTGCCGAAGTGTTCGCCCAGGGCCGCGAGCATGGCGTCGCGCTTGGCCCGCAGTGCCTGGTTTTCCTCGTCGATGTGGTCGTACATGTGGTTGCGCAGGTACTCTTCGATCGCAAGCGCCGCGAACTGGTTCACGCCGCCGGATTTGAAACTCAACGCCCGCTCACGCACGACTTCCGGCGCCACCAGGTACCCCATGCGAACTCCCGGCGCGATGATCTTGGACATGGACCCTACGTAGAGGACACCTCCGCGGTCGGCCATGCTGCTGATCGACGTTACGTCCTCCCCTTCGAACCGCAGGTCCACGTAGCAGTCGTCCTCCAGGATCGGCACTCCGTGGCTCTGGCAGACTTCCAGCATGCGTCGTCGGCGTTCGAGGGTCGCCGTCCAACCAAGCGGATTCTGGAAGGTGGGGATCGTGTAAAGGAATTTGACCCGGCGGCCCGCAGCCTCCTGGGCCCGGATGGTCTCGTCCAACCCCTCCGGAATGATTCCGTCATCGTCGCATTTGACACCCACTACGTTCGCGCCCCACAGCCGCATTTGGCGCATCGTGCCCAGGTATACGTACTCCTCGGTCAGCAGCACGTCGCCCGGGTCCGTCATCGCCTGGATCAACATGTTGATCGCCTCGCCGGAGCCCGACGTCAGTACGATGTCGTCGGCCGTGACGTCCATCTGCCGGTCCCGGCGCAACTTGTCCGCGACCAGTTCGCGCAGGGGCGGGTAGCCGGCCGCCACGGGGTAGTAAGCCAAATCTCGCCCTTCACGCTCCAACGCCGTGCTCAACGCGTCAACAAGACCCGTCAGCGGCAGCGTGTCGGGGTCCGGGTAGGCTACGGCGAAGTCGTACCTTGCGTGCCGGTTCGCGCCCCGCGTGGTGATCGGGGCCCGTTCTGCGAAGAGCCCTTCGTAGCTGAACTCGCTCATCGGTTGTCCTCCCTTCCGGACGGTAGAGATGTTTGACGCGGAATGCCACCCGGCGCCGTCGGTTTCGCGAGCACTAATCCGCGAGGCGGATCGCCAGGTCGCGCAACTGGCCGGCGTCAACTTCCGACGGCGCGCCGAACAGCAGGTCGGACCCGCTCTGGGTCTTCGGGAACGCGATCACCTCGCGCAGCGAGTCCGCGCCCGCCAGTATCGCCACCAGCCGGTCGATGCCCGGCGCGATGCCGCCATGCGGAGGCGCGCCGTAGTCGAACGCTTCCAGGATGTGGCCGAACCGTTCACTGATTTGCTCGCTGGAGTAGCCCAGGACGCTGAACACCTTTTCCTGCAGATCGCGGCGGTGTATGCGGATGCTGCCGCTGGCCAACTCGGATCCGTTGCATACCAGGTCGTATGCGCGCGATGGGATGGACGCGAGGTCGCCACCGTCGAGCATGGATTCGCAGCCGGGTGCTGGCGCCGTGAATGGATGGTGCGCCGAGTCCCAGCGACCCGCGTCATCATCCCACTCGAAAAGGGGAAAATCGGTCACAAAGGCGAACGACAATGTCGCCGGGTCGGCCAGTTTCATCTGTGTAGCCAGGTGCGTCCGCATCGCCGCCAGCCACTGGTTGGCCAGACGGGCCGGCCCAGCCATCAGGACTATCAAGTCACCGCGCTGCGCCCCGGACCGGTCCGCCAGCCTCCGCACCCACTCGACGGGCATGCGCAGTCCTGGCGACAGCAGCGCGTCGTCGTCGGTCAGCGATTCCAGCGGACCATCTCCGGTCAGCCTCACGTGGCTCATGCCCGCGGCGCCGAACTCCTTTGCCGTTTCTTCCATGCGGCGCATGTCCGAGCCGGTGAGCCTACTCATCCCAGGCACGGCCATCGCCTTGATGATGCCGCCGCGGTCCAGGATGCCGTGGAAGACGCGGAACTCGGTTTCTGCCGCCAGGTCGCTGACGTCCGCCATCTCCAGGCCGTAACGGAGATCGGGTTTGTCGCTTCCAAACCGCGCCATGGCATCGGCATAGGACAAGCGTTGGAAAGGAGTCTTGACCTTGAACTGGGGCGTCAGATCGTGGACCAAGCCGGAGTACAGGCCTTCAATCAGGCCGAGGACATCCTCTTCCTCGACAAAGCTCATTTCCAGGTCGAGCTGGGTGAACTCCGGTTGCCGGTCGGCGCGCAGGTCTTCGTCACGGAAGCAGCGGGCAATCTGGAAATAACGTTCCACACCGCTGACCATCAACAACTGCTTCAACTGCTGTGGGGACTGGGGCAGCGCGTAAAAATTGCCCGGATGGGTCCTGCTGGGAACCAGGTAGTCGCGTGCTCCTTCGGGCGTGCTTTTGATCAGGATCGGCGTTTCGATCTCCAGGAAACCGTGACCGTCGAGATAGTCCCGGATGTATTTCACTGCCTGGTGACGCAGCCGCAGGTTGTCCTGCATCTTGGGCCGTCGGAGGTCAAGATAGCGGTAGCGCAGACGCAGGCTTTCGTCCGCGTCAACGTCGTCCGTGATGTAGAAAGGTGGCGTGAGCGACTGGTTCAAAACCGTCAGCCCTTCCACCATTACCTCCACCTCACCGGTGGGCAAAGCCGGGTTTTCCGAGCCTTCCGGTCGGAGTCGAACGGCGCCGGTGACTTCAATGCACCACTCCGAGCGCAGGCGTTCGGCGGTCTCGTAGTCTTCCGCCGGCAGGTGTTCCGGATTGAGCACCACTTGCACGTATCCGGAGCGGTCCCGCAGGTCGATGAATATGATGCCGCCGTGATCCCGGCGCCGGCTAACCCAGCCGGACAGCGTCGTGACGGTGCCATCGTGGGCGGCGCGCAAAGCGCCGCAGTCTTGGGTCTTCAGAGCGTCAACTCCTGGCAGGATTGGTGAGCTATTTCGCCGGGTCAGCCCAGCAGGTCGAGCACGTTTTGGAACGGGCTTTCGGTAATGGCGCCGCCCTCCGCGACGGCGGCCGCCAACTCCCCAGGGTCCGTGACCGGAGGGTAACAGACCGTGTCCAGACAAACGTGCGCCTGGGCCAACGCGTTTTCAATAGAGGCAGGAACGAACTTGATGATCAGGTGCGGTGCGTCCAGTCTCATCGCGGCGGCGAGCATGGCGTCGGTGCTGACGGTCCCCGGCGAACCCTCCACCGTCACCTCGACCACCGGATTGAGGTATTGGTCGACGGCGACCGCGTAGTCCGCCGCGAGTTCGCCGTAGTCGCGGTTGGCGTCAACGTAGGCGCTCAGGGTGTGGCGGGCCGTCTGTCGGTATCGATCGTCCATAGTCGCGTGATGCATCCGCATCATTCCAATCGCGGCTCGGGTGTTTTCCGCCAGTGGCTTCTCGCGGGCGTGCAGATAGCCCAGCCGTTCTTGTCCCGATTCCACGTCCCAGAACCCGCCGTGCGCGCCGTCCAGGAACCTGTCCACCAACATCTGTGCCCCTCGTTCGGCTGCTGACAGGTAGCGTTCCGACCCGCCCGGCAGAGCGTCGTACCCGTCCAACACGGCTACCAGGAAGTTGGACCAGTCGACGAGCAGCTCGCCCTCATCCTGAGGCAGCGCGCCGGAGGCGGTGTAGACGTGTGGCAAGTTACCGTTTTCGGATGCGTCGACTAACCCGTCCAGCAGGTCGGTGGCCGTTCCGGACAACTCCGGCCGTCCCAGTTTCCAGATGGCGGCCAGCAGCAGTGAGACTGCCTGTGCAGTGACCGAGGTGTAGCTGAACGGGTCAACCGCCGGCGCTTCTGACCGGGCTCGCTCCTGAGTTGACCCCGCGAAATATTCAGAATGCGCGCCCTGGCTTCCGCGCACACCATTGGCCGACGGGTCGTACAGCGCGGCACAGATGTAGTCGACGGTTTCGCCGGCGACCCGGAGGTAATCCTTCCGCTCCAGGATGATGCCAGAATCCATCAGGACACTGGCCAGGGCGATATTGTCCTCGGCCATCTTTTCGTACTGTGCCTGCGTCCAATCGCTGCCGGTGGTGAAGCGGAAAAATCCGCCGTCGATACGGTCGCGCAGATCGCCGCCAACGATGGCGTCCAGGCTTTTCTCAAGCATCACGCGGTAGAACAGTTGTCCCGTGGTGCGGTACCGGTGCAGCAGGAGCCGCAGCATAGGCGTCGACGGGAACTTGAGTTCCAGCCCGAACCCTCCGTGGATGGCGTCGTAGGTTCCGGCGACGCGGCGGGAGATGGCGTCGACTACGCCGGCGTCGGGATCACGCCCGGCAGAAACGCGCCCCGCGTGTTCGCGGCGTTGGCGCAGGATGTCGTTACCCTGCTCGTAGAGTTCGGGTTTGCGTTCCGAATATGCCCGACGCACTTCGTCCAACATCGCCAGAAGCTGGTCAGGAGGCAGGTAGGTCGCCCCCGCCATGAAGCCGCCGTGAGGGGTCAGAAACGATGTGGTTGGCCACCCGCCCACGTTGTAGCGGGCGTTGACATCCGGGCGGTGGTCGGTGTCAACGCGCACCGGGGTGAAATGGGCGTTGACGAATTGGATGACGTCTTGGTCGGAGTAGGCGCCGGAATCCATCTCGTGGCACCAGTAGCACCACACCGCGTTGATCGACAGCAGGATGGGCCGGTCGTTATCCTGGGCGAATTCAAGGGCCTCGCGGCCCCACGGTCGCCACGAGACCGCATCAATCGTTACTGATGATGACACTGCCTGTACGTCCCTGGTATACCATGTTGAAATGCCTCAGGAAAGTGCGGCCGATGAGCGCGTAATACGGCTGGCCGCTGGCGGCCAGATTTGCGCTGTCGAATGGTCCATCGATGGTGAATTCCAGTTCCGGGATGTAGATCTGCGCCAGATATACGGTTGTCTCAAAAAAACCGCCGGCCCCGGCAATTTGACGGCGTTCCAGGATAGGCAAGTTCAAGGAGTAAGCTAGTTCCGCGTCCAGCGCGGTTTCCTGGGCCCCGGTATCGACCAATGCTGGCCACAGTTCCGGCGGCAATTGGGGCCGCCGTCCCGGGCTTGGCTGATAGTCAGGATCGTAACCAATCCGTACGTCAATGGTTGGGCCGTACTGGATCAAGTCAGAGGGGTTGTTGTACCCGGAATCACTCCTCGCCATGATGGCGGCGACGCTCTATTGCAGCGGCTAAGCCCTGCCTCTTTTTTTCTAAATTCCCCTCACCAACCAGCCTGATGAGATACTGGCTGGGATGGAATCGTGTCCATGATTCCCGACGGGCTTCTAAGCCATCATCGTAAATTCCCACCAGTTCACCATCGTAGAAAACCGCCCAATGGAGGAAGTGCTCATCTTCTAGGTAGTCCTTCATCTTTTCGTAAGCGGCGACATTCTCATCCCAAGTAGCGGGCATCTCGCGACTCCTTACCCGGGTGTACGCAGGTGCGCAGTGCGTCCAGTGCGTCCGAATTATAGGGTACACCCCTAAAGCCGGGCAATGAAGCCGTTGCCATGGAGGATTAACGTAATTCGCTAACCGGATCAACGCGCCCGTGGATTGAATGCGTCGTTCACGGCGTCGCCGAGGATGTTGAAGCAGAAGAACAACAGGGTCACGGTGCCGATGGGGAACAGCAGCAGGTGAGGTTCGTTACGCAGGACTTGGATGCTCCCGTTCTCGAACATCATCCGTCCCAGGCTGGGCACGGGCGGCTGCACACCGATGCCGATCCAGCTCAGCACCAACTCGGACCCGGCCACCCCCGCCAAACCGGCTGAAATCGACACGATTAGCGGGCTCAGGATGTTGGGAAGGACGTGGGCGCGCAGGATCCGCGCCGTGGAAGCCCCGGCCACCAGCGCCGCTTCAGTGTACTGGCTCTCCCGCGCCTGGAGGACCTGGCCGCGCACGAGCCTTGCCATCCCGAACCAACCGAATATCGACAGCGCGAACGATATGATTGCGTAGTCCAGGATTCCCAACCGCAGGATCCAGTCAATCCCGGTGGCGTCCTCGAATCCCTGCACCAAGCCCACCAGTCTCGGCTTCAGCGCCGCCACGAATATCAGGATGAGTATGATGTCCGGGAACGAGGAGGTGACCTCGCCCGTGCGCATGATCACCGAGTCAACCCACCTGCCCATGTACCCGCTCAGCAAACCCAGCACAATGCCCAGGACGAGGGTGCCGCCCAGCAGGGATATGATGGTGATGATCACCGTGGTCCGCAGTCCGTAGATCACCCGCGTCATCATGTCCCGGCCCAGCCGGTCGGCTCCGAAGGGATGCGCCAGAGTTGGCCCGGCCCGACTCTGGGACAGGTCCTGGGCGGTGTATTCGTAGGGAGTGATCAATGGTGAGAGCAGCGCTCCCACGTACATCACCAGGATGATTGAGAGACACACCACCGCGAGTTTCTTCCTGAAAAGCCGGCGTACCGACAGGCTCCAGTAGCTGTGGCCACGGGCCGGTCCTTCGTCCAGTTCCAGCCGTTGCCCGGCCGTCAGTTCGTTGGCCGACCAATCACTGACCTCGAGATCGGTGTCAAGGTGCTGGGTATGACCATGGTCGTGGGCGCGCGGGCCCGAGCGGTCAGGCAACATTGCCGGCTCCGAGCCTGATCCTGGGGTCCAGCAACGGGTACATCAGATCAACTATCAGGTTGGCCAACATGAACAGCGTCGTGGACACGATGGCAAATGCCATTATTACCGGATAGTCCCTTGCGAACAGAGAGTTGATGGTAAAGAAACCGACCCCGGGGATACCGAAGTAAATCTCCACGATGAAAGTGCCACCGGCCAGCCCCGCGATCGTGAACCCGAAGCTGGTGACCACCGGAATCATCGCGTTTCTCAGGATATGCCGCCACCGCACGATGGTCTCCGATAACCCCTTCGCGCGTGCCGTGCGAATGTAGTCTTGACCCAGAACGTCCAGCACGCTGGCACGTACCAGCCGAACCACTATCGCGATGCCGGGCACTCCCATCACTGTTGCTGGCAGGACGATTTTGGGCGAGAAGAAACCGTCCCACCCGCTGGTCGGCAGCAGGTCCAGGTACAGCGCGAATACCAGGAGCAGGACCGGCGCCGTGATGAATACAGGCAGCGATTGGAACGCAAGCGCGATCGCCACCACCACGTTGTCCACGCCGGTACCCTGGCGCAAGGCAGCGAAAAGCCCTACAGGTATGCCGACCCCCAGGGTGATGATGATTGCGGCCAGGTTGAGTTGCAGGGAAACCGGGATGCGCTTGGCCAGCAGTTCCCCGACGGACTTGCCGCGGAACTGGAAGCTCTCGCCGAAGTCCAGCCGGGTAACAACCCCCTCAATGTACCGCACGTACTGAACGACCAGCGGATCGTCGAGCCCCAACTGCGCGCGCAGTCGCTCGCGCACCTCGTCATTCTGGTGCTGGCCCAACCAGACCTGGACCGGGTCGCCGGGACCGACACGCAGCAGGGCGAACGTCACGAACGTGACGATGATCAACAGAAATGGCAGCCATATCAGCCGTCGCGCCGCGTATGTTCCCATTTGTGACCGCCCGTTCGGTGTGCCGATAGTTGCAGGGGCGAATCACGGTTCGCCCCCACGCCTTGCTGATCGGCAATTCTACTGGTTGAAGTACACGTACCGGTACTTGGGGATGCTCATTTGCAGGAGGAAGTAGTCCGATACTTCCGGTTTGATCAGTGCGTAGCCCTCGCCGCTGAACCAGGTCCAGACCCAAGGCGCGTCGTCCAGGATCATCTGCTCGATCTGGTTGTAAAGCTCGAACCGACGGCCCCGGTCGCGCTCCGTGCGCGCTTCTTCCAGCAGGTGGTCAACCTCCGGATTGGCGAAGTTGGTGTGGTTACTCTGGCTCTCGGAGTGCAGGAGCACATCCAGGAAGTTCTGTGGGTCAGGGTAGTCCGCGATCCAGCCCAGGGAGAACATCTGGTACTTCTTGTCGTTCACGTCCTGCAGGAACGTCGCCCATTCCGTCTGCTGGATCTCGACCTCTATCCCCAGCTCTTGACGCCATTGTTCCAGGATAACTTCGAGATAGGTCGGGATGGCCGCGCCAAAGCTGCCGGAAATGGTCAGCGTGATGCGTGGGAAATCGCCCGAGGCCAGCGCGTCTGCGTACTTCGACTCCTGCATCAGCTCCCGCGCCAGGTCCGGGTTGAAATGGTAGCTGCGCAGGTTCTCAGTGTAAGACGGGAACCCCGGCGGTATCACGCCTGTCGCGGGCGACACGCGCCCGTCCAGCACGTTCTCGGCGATGCTCTGCAGGTCGATGGCGTAGTTCAACGCCTGGCGTACGTTGACGTCGTCAAAGGGCGGTTCGGCCACGTTGAGGCCGATGTAGAACACGTCAAAGTCCTGCGGAGAACGGTGCAGTTGTGGGTGCAGCGCGTCGTTGGGGTCCAGCAGGCGCGGCAGGTCGTCCAGGCCGACGCCCGTCAGGTGGATCTCGTCATTCTCGTACATGATCATGGCGGACCCGCCGCTGAGGATCATTTGCACGCTTTCAATATGTGGTGGGCCCAGGTGGTAGTTTTCGTTGCGCTCGAGTACGATCAGTTCGCCGATTTCGTAGGTGGCCAGTTTGAAGGGGCCGGTGCCGTTGGGCTGGTCCAGCCAGGAGCCATCATCATTGACCTGTTCCGGGTCAACCACGTATGCCGTCGGATACGTCAGTTTGGCCAGGAAGTACGACTTGGGAGCGTCGATTGTGAACTCAATTGTGCGGTCATCCACAACCCGGACGCCGCTCACCTCGTCGGCCAGTCCCTCCAGCTTGTCTTTCGCGCCCACGATGTCGCCCAGGTAGGTCTCGGCAGTGTGGGAGAGAGTGTCCGGGTCTGCCGCCCTCTCGATGGACCATTTGACATCTTGTGCCGTGACGGGTTTGCCGTCGTGGAACTTGGCGTTCTCGCGCAGCACGAAAGTGTAAACCAGACCGTCCTCGCTGATGGAGCAAGTCTCCGCCAGGTCCAGCACCGGCTGGTAATCCAGGCTCAACGTCACGAGCCCGCCGAAAACCTCGCCTCCAATGACGCTGGACGTGACGTCGCCCATCAGGTGCGGGTCCAGGGTGGGCGGATCCGCAAACAGCCGCACCAGCGTGCCACCCTGGGGCGGCCGGTCGTCGAATGTCAGGTCCGCAGACGGGGCGCAGCTTTCACCCATGGCCGTCGGCTGCGGAGCGGTCATCACCGCTTGCGTGGTCGGTGTTGGCGCTTCGCTGGGCGCCGTGGGCGGGGTGCCCGGCGCGGAAGTCGCGGTCGGGGCAGCCGTTGGCTCGGGGGCGGCCGCTTCCGGTTCGACGCTTCCGCCGCACGCCACCAACCCGACCAGTGCGGCCAACATGGCTCCCATCAGCAGTATTCTGAACATTTTGCGCTTCATAAGTCCTCCGCATCAGTTCTCAGGATCAAGGGGATTACGAGATACTGACCGGAATCAGTTTGCCCCAATTCATACGGCCGAGATATCACCGGCTCTGCACGCTGCGATTTTATCCAATCGTCCGACAGCGTTCAATTGTGCTCGGCTCGGTGTATTGTCCGAATTGATGATGTGTGCTAACCTCAAAAGGTGGCCCGGATCGGAACCCGGGCCCATGCGGCGAGCATAGCCAAGTGGCCTAAGGCGCCTGTCTGTGGCACAGGAGATCACGGGTTCGAATCCCGTTGCTCGCCCCACCAACCTCGCGCTCAATCGTCACGGAATTGCGCCTGTAGCTCAATGGATAGAGCACTGGGCTTCGGACCCAGGGGTTGCGGGTTCGAGTCCTGCCAGGCGCGCCAACTGCAAAAATAACCGATGGCAGCGGGTGCGCTGCCGTCGGTTTTTGTATCGGCACTGGGTCCGGTGACTATTCTGGTCGCGCGCCCATGGTGACCTCCATTTTCATTTCTTCGCCGTCCCGCATGACGGTGAACTCGACGGTGTCGCCGGGTTGGGTGTGCTCCACTGTGTAGGCCACCACGTCGTCCATGCCCATCATGGGCGTGCCGTTCATCGCGACGATGATGTCGCCGCCAATGGGAATCTCGGCCCCATTGATCACGGTGAGCCGGTCCGACGCCCGCAAACCGGCTTCTTCCGCAGCGGTTCCGGTGCCTACGGCGATCACCAGGGCGCCACGCATGTCAGCCGGCAGGTCCATCGCCTGGGCGATGTCCGGGCTCACGGACACCCCGCGGATGCCGATGAACGGATACTCGTACCGCCCTTCGGCGATCAGCGACGGCGCCACCAGCTTGGCCAGGTTCACGGGGATGGCCAGGCCGACGCCGGAGAACCCTCCGGTCTCGCTGATGATCTGGGTGTTGATTCCGACCACCTCGCCCTGGCGGTTCAGGAGCGGGCCTCCCGAATTCCCCGGGTTCGTCGCCGCGTCGTGCTGCACCACCCGGGGCACCGAGAAGTTGCTGTCCGACGGATTGATCGTCCGGCCCACCGCGCTGATGATGCCCGAGGTCATCGAGAACCCACGGGAAAACGGGTCGCCGATCGCTACTGCCAATTGGCCCGGCTTGATGGTGTCGCTATCCCCGAGGGATATGGCGGGCGGGCGCACCGCGTCGTCGGTGATTCTGATCACCGCGAGGTCAGAGTCCGGGTCATCGCCCACCAGTTCCGCGTCAACCTGGATGCCATCGCTCAGCACGACGATAATCCGGTCCGCGCCGTCGATCACGTGTTTATTCGTTACGATGTGCCCCTCGTCATCCCAGACGAAACCCGACCCGGCGGCGCGGGAGAGAAAATCGCCCTGTGGCATCCCGGGAGCGGCTCCGCCTATCGTGATCGACTTGAGCACCCGCAACCCGACCACTGACGGAACGGTTCGCTCGTAGATGCCCGACATGACCTCGTCGTGTGCCGCCGTTATCGCCGACGCCGTCAACTGGACTTCAGTGTCCGGCGTGCCGCTCTGAGCCGGTTGTTCGATCGCGGGGACGGCTTCCGATTCGGTCGCCTGCGGCGGCGCGACCGTGGCCGGATCCTCAGGTTGCGAAACCGTGTTGACGGCCGGAGGGGTCAGTTCGACGGTTTCCTGAAGACTGGGACTGGGTTGCCTGCAGGCCAGTGCGACTGCTACGGCTATTACCAGGACAGCGATGGGCAAAAGGGGTAGAAGACGACGCTGTTTCGCTGAAGCTTTAGTACTCGTGCTCACGTTGTTCCACACCTCGTCAGTCTGATCGGCCGCTGGCGCCGCTTAGCCGGCGAGCGCCTGGTTATCCCGTGCATCGTAGTGAGTTTCAGTTGCCTGACCGTCTTCCCGGTTGTGGAGAGTCTAAACATGCGGTTGTTAAGGTTTTGTGTACGTTCGCTACACTCGTGACGCTTCATCCCAAGTACGGCTGGACGACGGTCCCGGCACAGTTGGATTCGCCTATTCTACGGTTAGCGCCGCACTGCGGATTGACCCGCATTCGACCGGCCCGGTGCTATACTACCGGCAGAAGCGGCGGCTCGCCAGATGGCTGCCGTCGCACGTACTGAGCCGGTTACCCCGACACCCGGAAGGAGAGAAGCGATGCTTTACGAACTCCGCATTTACGACGCCGTCGCCGGTCGCTTGCCCGATATCAGCGGTCGGTTCGCCAACCATACCTGCGCCCTGTTTCGCAAGCATGGCGTCAAATACCTTGGGTTCTGGACCGACGAAATCGGCCGGAGCAACCGTCTGACCTACATCAACGTTTTCGACAGCATGGCCGACCGCGAATCCCGTTGGGCGAAGTTCGGCACCGACCCGGACTGGCTGGAAGTGCGTAAGCAGACCGAGGCCAACGGCCCGCTGGTTGACGCCGTGACCAACCGGTTCCTGCGCCTGACCCCGTATTCGCCCCAGCCGAAGATTTCCACAGCCGTCCAGGAACTGCGCATCTACGAGGCGATGCCCGGCCGCCTGCCCGACGTGCACAACCGCTTCGCCAACCACACCATCGGGTTGTTCGAGAAGCACGGTATCGAAAATATCGGATACTGGTCCGAGGACGTAGGCGTGAACAACGTCCTTGTCTACATGCTGGGATACCCCAGCCTGGGCGACCGCGAAAAGAGCTGGCGCTCCTTCCAGGCCGACCCCGAGTGGAACAAGGCACGCGCCGCCAGCGAGGTCGACGGCCCCATCGTGCGCGTTTCCCGCCACTCAATCATGCGCCCCACCGACTACGCCTTCACCAGCGACTAGCCCGGGCCGGTTCCTGAGCAGTTGCGGGGCGTCAGGTTTGCTGCCGCCCCGCTTGTTTTAGCACATGGCTCCCGAGCGAATGCCCTGCCGATGTTAGAATGGCGGGACAACCTCAAACGATATCGGAAAGAGCATCATGTCCACGAACAAGCAGGAATGGCAGGACTCCACGCTTTCCCGCGTCACGCAGCGTTTTCCCGAGCGGCGCGAAGAATTCGCAACCGACTCCGGCCTAAGTCTGGACACCGTTTACACCCCGGAGGACGGATCTGCCGGCGGCGACTATGCCGACTCCATCGGTTACCCCGGCGAGTTCCCGTACACCCGCGGCGTCCAGCCCAACATGTACCGCGGTCGTGTCTGGACCATGCGCCAATACGCCGGCTACGCCACCGCCGCCGCCACCAACGAGCGATACCGGTACCTGCTGGAAAACGGCCAGACCGGCCTCTCGGTGGCCTTCGACCTGCCCACTCAGATCGGATACGACAGCGACCATCCCCTGGCCGAGGGCGAGGTGGGCAAGGTCGGCGTGCCCATCTGTTCGTTGGCCGACATGGAGACTCTCTTCGATGGCATCCCCCTCGACCGGGTCAGCACGTCCATGACCATCAACGCCACCGCCGCCGTCCTGCTGTGCCTCTACATTGCCGCCGGCAAGAAGCAGGGCGTCTCTCCCGACCAGCTCAGCGGGACCCTGCAGAACGACATCCTCAAGGAGTACATTGCCCGCGGCACCTATGCCTACCCGCCCCGCCCGTCCATGCGCCTCGTCGTCGACGTGTTCCGTTACTGCGCCGAGAATGTGCCCCGGTGGAACACTATCAGCATCAGCGGCTACCACATGCGGGAGGCCGGCGCTACCGCCAGCCAGGAGTTGGCGTTCACCTTCGCCAACGCTATCGCCTACGTGCAGGCCGCCGTAGACGCCGGACTGCCGGTGGACGACTTTGCCCCGCGGCTGTCTTTTTTCTTCGTGGCTCAGAACAACCTATTCGAAGAGGTTGCCAAGTTCCGCGCCGCCCGCCGGATCTGGGCGAACATAATGCGCGATCGGTTTGGCGCCACAGACCCCCGCTCCATGATGCTGCGGTTCCACACCCAGACCGCCGGCGTGACCCTCACCGCCCAGCAGCCCGACAACAACGTGATCCGCAGCACCGTTCAGGCCCTGGCAGCCGTCCTCGGCGGAACCCAGTCCCTCCACGTCAACTCCCGCGACGAGGCCCTCAGCCTGCCCACCGAAGAGTCCGCGCAACTCTCCCTGCGCACCCAGCAGATCCTTGCCCACGAGAGCGGCGCCGCTGACGTGGTCGATCCACTGGGCGGCTCGTGGTACATCGAAAACCTGACGGACCGGCTGGAGGCGGCCGCGCTGGAATACATCCAGCGCATCGATCGCATGGGCGGCGCCGTCACGGCCATCGAAGACGGGTTCCAGGTCCAGGAAATTGCCGATGCCGCCTTCCGCCACCAACGCGAGGTGGACGACAACGATCGCATCGTGGTGGGCGTCAACCAATACGTAACCGAAACGCCGCCGATATCAGGTCTCCTTCGTGTCGACGCCACTGCCGCCGCCGACCAGGTGGAGCGGCTCCGCACCCTTCGCCGCGAACGTGACAACATGGCGGTGCAGATCAGTCTGGCTCGCCTCGCTGACGCCGCTCGTTCGGAAGGCGCCAACACCATTCCGCCCATGATGGAGTGCGTGGAACGCTACGCCACACTGGGCGAGATTTGCGATGTGCTGCGGCAGGTGTTCGGCGAATACGAGCCCGGCGGGGGCCTGTGATAAACTTTTGGCCCGTTTACGAACTCAAACCGCCCGGTTGACTTCCCGGAGGACTCCCGTGACCGACGTTACCCTCAACGAAGAAGAAAAGATGCTCCAGAACCTCGTCCGCGATTACGCCGAACGGGAAATCATGCCCCGGTCGGCAGAGTTGGATGAAAAGGCAGAGTTCTCCCACGAAAACTGGCGCGGCATGGCTCAGTTGGGTCTCACCGGCATCGGTGTCGACCCAGCCTACGGCGGCAGCGGAGGCGGTTTCCGCAAGTCCTCCATCGCCATAGAAGAGCTTGCCCGCGCCGACGTCGCCGCCAGCGTAACCCTGGCCGCGCACCTCGGCCTGGGCCTTGAAACCATCGCCCGCTTCGGCAACGAGGAACAGAAGCAGCGCTACATCCCGTCCCTCGCCTCGGGCCAGGGCATTGCGGCATGGGCGCTCACCGAGCCCGGCAGTGGTTCCGACGCGGCCGCCATGGCCACAACCGCCACCCGGCGCAACGGTTCCTGGGTGCTCAATGGCTCCAAGCAATTCATCACCAACGCCGAGGTAGCCGAGACGTTGGTCATCTTCGCCAACCAGGACCGCTCCATCGGGTATCGGGGTGTATGCGCTTTCATCGTTCCGGCCGGTACCGAAGGCATGCAGATCAACCCTCAGCACAACAAGATGGGCATCCGCGCCTCCAGCACCTGCGAGATCGTATTCGAGGACGCCGAGATCCCGTCGGAAAACATCATCGGCGAGGAGGGCATGGGCTTCCGCTATGCCATGGACATCCTCGACTCGAGCCGTATCTCGATCGCGGCCCAGTGCGTGGGCATCGGCCAGGCTGCGCTGGAAGAAGCCGTCCGCTACGCCCAACTCCGTGAGACCTTTGGCCGCCCGCTGGCCCACCATCAGGCCATCCAGTTCAAGCTGGCTGACATCGCTACCGGTGTGCATTCAGCACGCGTCGCCACCATGCACGCGGCGACGCTGCGCGACGAGGGCCTGCCCTTCATCAACGAGGCTTCGATGGCCAAGCTCCTGGCGTCCGAGATGTGCAACAAGGCCGCCTACGAGGCCATGCAGATCCACGGCGGCATCGGCGTGTTCAAGGAATCCCGCATCGAGCGCATCTTCCGCGACGCTCGCGTGACCACGATTTACGAGGGAACATCCGAGGTCCAGCGCATGATTATCGCGCGCCAGGTCCTTGCGCAGTACCCCGTCTGATTCGACAACCTGCCAGGGAGGCGAACCGACGATGCCTGAGATTTGCGCCGTTAACTACATCGACCACGTCGGGGTCGCCGTGAATGACATCCGTGGTGCGCTGGAGTTTTTCAGCGAAAATTTCGGCGTCCCGGATGCCGAAGTGGTCGAGCTGGATGACCAGGCGGTCAGGGCATGCCTGATCGAAATCGGACAAACCCGGCTGGAACTGCTGGAGCCCCTGACACCGGAGAGCGCAGTTGGGCGGTTCATCGAGCGGCGCGGCGAGGGCCTGCATCATCTCGCCCTCAACGTCGACGACATTGCCGGCAAGCTGAAGATCCTGTCCGCGAATGGCCTGTCCCTGATCGATTCTGAGCCCCGCCACGGATTGTCGGGGACCATCGGCTTCGTTCACCCTCGCTCCGTGTTCGGTGTGCTCACCGAACTGGTCGAGAACTGATCGCGTCTGCGCGCCACCACTTACGGTGCGCGACGGATCGTGTAGTCGCGCGACATGCCTGCTCATGTAATCTACGGTGATTCTTTTCTCGTCGCCGAACGCCTGCGGCTGGTGAAGGCCGATGCCGGCGCTGCCGACCTGATGGACTCCAACCGGCACGTTGTTTCGGCCAGCCAGGCGCGGCCTGACCAGGTCCTGGCGATGTGCAACTCTCTCCCGTTTCTCGACACCATGCGCCTCGTTGAGATCGAGGGCGTTCTCGCCACGCAACAAGGGTCGGGAAGAGGCCGCGGATCCGGGCGACGGTCTGGGTCTGCCAGCGGCGCCTGGACCCAATTGGCTGACGCTGTGCCATCACTTCCCGATACAACCTTGTTGATCTTTGTGGATGGAGAAGTTCAGCAGAGCAATCCTTTGCTGCGCTCGCTGTCCGAGCGCTGCGCGGTGCACCGCGAGGCCACGCCTAATGCCCAGGCACTGCTGCAATGGATCAAGCGCCGCGCGGAGGACAAGGGGGCCAGCATCACGCCGCCGGCGATGCAGGTACTGGCCGAACTGGTGGGCGGTGACTTGTGGACCATCGACCGTGAGCTGGAAAAACTGTCCCTCTACGCAACCGGTCGCAGTATCACCGACGCGGACGTGCGCGCCATGGTTCCCTACGCCCAGGAGGCCAACATCTTCGCCGCCGTGGATTCCATCATGGACAGCCGGCCGGGACCGGCCCTGCGCTCGGTGATGCAACTGATGGAGGACGGGCAGGAGCCGCTTTACGTCATCGCGATGATCGAACGGCAGTTACGTCTCATCGCCCTGGCGCGAGACCTGACGGATCGCGGGGTCTCTCAGCCTGATCTCGGTCGCCGCATGGGAACCAATTCCGACTTCGTGGTGCGAAAGACCCTGGGCCAGGCGCGCCGGCTCACCCTGCCTCAGATCCGGAATAGGTACCGGCGCGTGCTGGAGAGCGACCTCGCCATCAAGCAGGGACGCCTCGAACCGGCGCTGTCGCTGCAGCTGTTGGTGGCTGACCTGGCGACCAGCCAATGAACGGGCTTCGCGACCCGTCACTCACCGTTCGCGTATGTCACCGGGTTGTAGCACGCGGCCCAATGACTGGAATCCAGTTCGGATAGCCCAGGTGTCGGTTCCGCTCGGCATCGCGTCACGGCCTTGGGACAACGCGGTAGGAAGGGACATTCCTCCGAGAGGTTGATCAGATCCGGCGGCACGCCCCGCAGCGCTTGCAGCCTCCGCCCAGCGGCGTCCAGCCTCGGCAGGCTCTGCAGCAGCGACCATGTATACGGGTGCCGCGGCTGCTTGAAGAGCGGCAGCAGTTCCGCGGTTTCCACCAGATGGCCAGCGTACATGACTCCTACGCGCCGGGCCATGTTGGCAACCACGCCCATGTCGTGCGTAATGAGCAGGATCGCCGACTTGGAGTCCCGGCTGAGCTCTTTCAGCCGTTCCAGTATCTCAGCTTGTAGCGTTACGTCGACGCTGGACGTAACCTCGTCCGCTATCAGCAAGCGGGGGCGCATGACCATGGCCATGGCCAGCATCACTCGCTGGCACTGTCCGCCGCTCAGGGTGAACGGGTATGCGGACATCATGCGTCGGGGATCCGGCACGCCCAGTTCGCGCAGCATTTCCTGGCAGACTGACCCGGCCGCTCTCCGGTTCAACTGCGAGTGCGTGATGATCACTTCCGTCAATTGCGAACCGATCGTTTGCACCGGATTCAGGGCCGATTGAGCGTCCTGGAAGACCAGGGACATGGCCTTGCCCCGAAGTTCCCGCACGTATTCCTGGGGCGCGGACACCAGGTCGACGCCGTCGAAGAGTATCTTTCCGCCGGTTACCTCGCCGTTGTCGGGAAGGAGGCCCATGACCGCCAACGCCAGCGCGCTCTTTCCGGCGCCGCTCTCGCCGACGATGCAGAACACTTCCTCCTCTTCCTGCGAGAACGAAACGCCGTTCACGGCGTGCACAACCCCGTTGGGCACGCGGAACTCGACCCGCAGGTCCTCGATTTGCAGCACTGAACTCATGCTAGCCAACACGACCTGATCCTGTTGGCGCGGCCACCATCAAGTCCACCGCGCGCATTCGCCCCGCTTTCAGTTCTGCGACAAGTTCGTCCAAAGAAGTTATGCGACGCTCGAACAGCGTTGCAGCAGTACCCATCTGCTGCAGGCGATGGGTGTCGCTTCCGCCGGTTCCCGGCAGGCACAGGCCCTGGCGCAGGTCCTCGGAGAAGAAGTTCTCCGCCTCCTTGCCTCGTCCGTTGTGCGATTCTACCGCGTCGAACAGGCGGAGCATCTTGTCGTCCAGCGCCCGATTGAGCATGTCCGAACGCACCGCCGGGTCTTCGCCCGGACCAGCGAGGAAGCGGCGTCGGTACGGATGGGCAGCGATGAGCACGGCCCCGTGCCGGTCCGCTTCTTGCCTCAGAAAACTTGGCTTGTGCATCCCGAACTTGTACTGGTGCAACCCGAAAACCAGCACGTGCCCGGCGTCGGTGTTGATCTCCGAGCCGGGAATCACCAGTATCCCGTGCCGGCGCGTCAACTCCCGAGCCGCGTTCACCGGCCAGAAATCGTCGTGCTCCGTCAGGCAGATTCCGTCCAGGCCGTGTTGGCGGGCGGCGTCCACCAATTCGTCGACGGAAATGAAACTGTCGTCAGATTTCGGATAGGTGTGGGCGTGCAGGTCGATCAGCAATGTTTCCAGTCTCCCTAGACCGGAAATCATACCACCGATCGCTTACGCAGCGTCACCATCTGGCGGGATTCTTTGCAGTCCGCCCAGCGTGCTGCGCGCTACCGACATGCCCACCAAAACGGTATGTCCATGGGTATCCGTTCGGCAAAATCACCCCCCGATCACCAATCCCTCTCCCCGGAGCTCTTCGATCAGTTCGTCCGCGATTGATTTGCGGACCTTGAACCGCCGCTCCAGCATCGCCGAAGTGAGCCTCGGATTGCGCAAAGCAAGGTCCCGCGCCTGGTCCAGGATGTTGCCCTGGTAGATATCGTCAATGTTTTCGGGGTCAGGATCGCCGGCCGGTTCATCCTCTTCAGTCAGGTCGATGGGAGGCAAGGAAGGTCCCTGCTGGTTGCGCCAGAAGTCCACCAGCCGGTCCATTTCGTCGTCGTA
Source organism: Dehalococcoidia bacterium (assembly GCA_965220505.1). Classification (GTDB taxonomy): domain Bacteria; phylum Chloroflexota; class Dehalococcoidia; order Lucifugimonadales; family UBA3495; genus Bin87. The sequence continues at coordinate 752,795 of CBDCQE010000001.1, forward strand.
CACCAGCGTGCCCTGGCCCCGGCGCGCCTTGGGGAAGTCGTTGTTCAGCAGCAGCAGATCGCCTTTGCCCATCAAGGCTTCGGCGCCGGCCCCGTCGAGGATTACCCTGGAGTCGACTTGGGAAGCCACCGCAAACGCGACCCTGGCGGGCACGTTAGCCTTCAGCAGCCCGGTGACGACCTTGACCGACGGCCGCTGCGTGGCGAGCACCATGTGTATGCCCGCCGCCCGGCCCAACTGCGCCAGCCTGACCAACTGCTGCTCTACCTCCAGTCCACCCGTCATCATCAGGTCTGCCAGCTCGTCAACGATCAACACCAGGAAGCACATCGGTTCATTGGCTTTGGCGTTATACCCAGCGATGTTGCGTACGCCCATTTCCTCCATGAGCTTGTATCGCCGGGACATCTCGTTGATGAGACCCCGGAGCGCCGGCTGCACGTCGTCGGGTTCCACGATCACCGGCATCACCAGGTGCGGTATGCCGTTGAAGGGCGTCAACTCCACCCGCTTCGGGTCGACCATGATCATTCGCAACTCATCGGGCGGACGCGTCATCAGCAGCGACGCTACCAGCGAATTGATGCACACGCTCTTGCCCGACCCGGTGGCTCCCGCAATCAGAAGGTGGGGCATCGCGGCCAGGTCCAGCGCCAGCGACTGTCCGCCAGCGTCTTCGCCCAGGGCGAAAGCCAATCCGCCCTTATCCACGATCTTGCCGAACTCCGGTGCCTCCACAATGGATCGCATGAGTACCTTGCCCGGGGTCGGGTTGGGCACTTCGAGACCCACCAGGCCCTCGCCGGGCTCCGGTGTCTCGATGATCCGGATGTACGGGCTCTTTAGCGCCAGGGCCAGGTCCTTCTGTCGCTTGGTGATGTCGCCAACGCGGACCCGGCTGGGGCGTTGCTTAGCCGCGTCGCCATCCTTGCCTACCCTTTGCGGCATGTATCCGGGGACGAGGCCAAACTTGATCACCCTCGGGCCGGCCTTCACGTCCTCGACGTCCACGTATACCCCGTGCTCGGCCAGAGCATCCTTGATCTCTTCGGTCATATCCGCGATGGCAGCGCCGTTCATCTGGTGTGGCTCGGGCGGAGCCAACGTGTCCAGGGGAGGGAGTTGCCATCCGCCCGAACGGGACAGATTCGCCTTTCGAGGGGCTGCCGGCGGCTCAGGCTGGTCGGGTTCGCTTGCTTCCCTGGCCAAAGCCGGCGCGAACACGGGCTTAGGGATCGCCGGTGTCGATCGAGGCCGCGCGCCGACCAGGCGTCGTACTCCTCGGGCAACCGCCACGGATGCCAGAGCCAGTGCGATCGCGACGTATTTGACTGCGACGGCGGCAAACACCAGCGCCGCCCAGGCGACCATGCCGACAAAGCGCCCGGCGACCAAATACCCTTTCCAAGCGTGCGGAACCAACAAAAGGCTGAGGATGAACAGCCCGCCGAGTAAGTGGATCAACCACATCCAGAGGTACCCGCCGGTCAGCGCGTAACCCCACCGGCCGGCCATGCCGTAGGCGTAGGATGCGCCGCTGTCGCCCTGCCAGAGAGTCAGGCCCCCCACCGCAACCACCGCGACTATCGCCAACGCCGACCACCATTTCCACCCGCGCAGCAACGATGTCGGTCGATAAACCATGGCGAGCAGCACCGCCAACCCGTATCCTGCAACCACCACCCAGCCCATGCCCAGCGAGGCCACCAACCATTCCTGGAAATCCGGTATGGCCAGGTAAGCCACCGCAAACAACATCGCGGCAACCACCAGCGCGCCGGCCGTGATGCCTGATTTGAACCAATTGAACCCGCCGGTGAAGGCTGCCGTAGCCGTCGACATGTCTCCGACTCCTAAACTGTTCCTGCCCGCCGGTTAAAACAAGACCGCCGCCCCTGGGAGGCGCGGCGGAATATCTGTCACGTTGGAATGACTTGCCGGCGGCGCGTCACGTATCCAGGATTACCGGGATTATCATAGGCCGCTTGTTCAGATCGTTGCGTAGGAATTGTCTGGCCACTTTTCTTATGTTTGCGCGCGCCTTGTCAGGATCGTTGGGCGGAAGGTCGCCGGTCACGCCCATCTCAACCGCCTCGGCCAGACGCTTAAAGGTGTGATTGGCGTCCGCAGGATCCATGAAGCCGCTGCCGGCCACCTGGATGGGACCGGTCAATTCACCGTCGGAATCTACGCCCGCGCAGACAACGACCACACCGTCCCGGGCCAGCGACCTTCGTTCCCGCAACACCACGCTGTCGGTGTCCATAACCGTGGGTCCATCCAAGTATATGGGCCCGGCGGGTATGGAGCCGGTTATGGCGGCCCCGTTCTGGTCAATCTCCAGGACATCGCCGTCCTCCAACACGAAAATCCCGTCCGGTGCGGCACCCAACTCCCATGCCAGCTGTGCGTGGGCCCGCAAGTGCCGATATTCCCCGTGTACGGGCACGAAGTAACGCGGCCGGGTCAGATTGAGCATGAGCTTCAACTCTTCCTGGCTGGCGTGCCCGTGAACATGGACCGGCGCGACCCGGTCGTACAAAACATGCGCACCCTGGCGCAGCAGGTTGTCGATGGTCTGGCTCACCGCCCGCTCGTTCCCCGGAATAGGGGTCGCCGAAATGACCACGGTGTCGCCTTCCATGAGGTCCACGTCCCGGCTTTCGCCGTTTGCGATGCGGACCAGTGCGGACGTCGGCTCTCCCTGGCTTCCCGTAGTCATCAATACGACGCTTTCAGGAGGTAGGCTGGTTACGTCACGCACGGGAATGATGGTGCCCGGCAACGCATCCAGGTAGCCCATCTCGGTGGCCATCTGAACGTTGGCGAGCATGCTCCTACCGACGAAAGCCACGTGGCGACCGTGATTTTCCGCGGCGGTGATGACCTGCTGGATCCGGCTGATCAATGACGCAAACGTTGCGATGATCACTCGGCCGGGCGCGTCGCCGACCGCTCGGTCCAGGGCCTCACTCATGATTTGCTCAGAAGGCGTATATCCGGGCAATTCGGCGTAGGTAGAGTCGGAACAAAGCAGGAGCACCCCGTTCTTGCCGCGTTCAGCCAGAGCGGGCAGGTCTATGGTGTGGCCGTCGACCGGCGTGTGGTCGATCTTGAAATCGCCGGTGTGTATCACGCTCCCCCAGGGGGTCTCGATGCAGATCCCCATGGCATCCGGGATGCTGTGGCACACTCGAAACCAGGTGGCGCGGAAGTTGTCGCCGAACTTAACGGGCTGCTCGGGTTCCACGACATGCACGACGGCATCGCGCGTCGACCGTCGTTCATTGAGTTTGACCGTGATCAGCCCGTGCGCCAGTCGGGGCGCGTAGACCGGAGTGTCAAGGTCAGGCAACACGTAAGGCAGCGCTCCGATGTGGTCCTCGTGTCCGTGAGTAATCAGGATGCCCCGCACGCGATGCGACCGGGACGCCAGATAGGAAACATCAGGGATGATCAGGTCGACGCCGGGCATATCCTCGGTGGGGAATTGCACGCCACAGTCGACGATGATGATGTCCTCACCGCATTCCAGCGCCATCATGTTCTTGCCGATCTCGCCCAACCCGCCCAAGGGCAAGATACGCAGGGGCTCGTCAGGCCGGGTGTGGGAAGCAGGCAACGCAGTCACGTGTGCGCGAGTCAGAACAGTCTTTGCTGGCCGGGCGGCGGATCATTCGGTTCGTCGACCTCGGCGGCGGCCGGCGTTTCAGCGTGAGACCCAACGTCCTCCGGTTCCGTAGGCGTCATCACGTCCCAAAGGGAGCGGGATGGTTGCGCCGGCGTGGGCTCGAATGAGGCGCTGTTTTCTCGGATTTGGGACCCTTCAGAAGCTGGGTCGGACTGGATACGCAACACGTCCAGCAGGCCCGGTATCTTGGCGAAATCTTCCTCGATTGCCGCCCGCATTTCCTGACGGCGTAGCCCGGCTGCGGGATGCATGATGGGGAAGATATGGCGGCCGTTTACTCTCCGCAAACGTCCCCTCACCCGGCTGATGCTTTGCCCGGGGATAAACCGGGCGGTGGAAAAACGACCCAGCGTCACGATCAGTAGCGGGTCAAGCAGTTCTATCTGGCGATCAAGATATTTGCTGCACGCGGCAATTTCTGAAGGAGTGGGATCGCGATTTTCGGGGGGACGGCACTTGACCATGTTGGCTATAAACACTTGGTCCCTTGTCATGCCGATGGATTGCAGCAGGTCTTCGAGGAAATTACCCGCCGGTCCGACAAACGGGCGCCCCTGACGGTCCTCGTGGAACCCCGGACCTTCGCCGATGAACAGTAATTCGGCCGCATCAGGACCCTCTCCGGGCACCGCGTTGGTTCTGCCAGCGTGCAACTGGCAATCCGTGCACGCGCTGACGACACGAGCGACCTCGGCAAGCGTGTCCATTGCTCAAGTAACCCATGTCCAATGCAGTCCTGATAGACAAGTCGCAGGCTTATTCGTCCGTCACGCCCTTGCCTTTCAGGTAATTCACTGCGTCGGCGATGGTGTGGATCTCGCCAGCGTCTTCATCGGGGATTTCGATGGTATTGTCGCTGGAACTGAATTCCTCCTCAAATGCCATGATGAGTTCGACCAGGTCCAGTGAATCGGCCCCGAGATCATCCTGAAAGGACGAACTTTCGCTAACATCGCCGGCATCTACGCCAAGCTTGTCAACTACGATGTCGGTAATCCGTTCGAGCACGGTACTCACAGGTTCATCTCCGTGAAAAAAGTCGTGGGGTTACCCACGTAATGGGTTTGAGGCGTGCGGAGTCTAAACTAATTTACCGCACTGTCAACGGATGTCGGCAAATCGTGGGCGACTGAACCCAGGACACCGTTGACGAACCGAGCGCTGCTTTCGCTGCCAAACATCGATGCCAGTTCGACAGCTTCATTGATGACAACGTTCCTCGGAATATGATCGCGATTGAACAGTTCATAGATTGCCACACGCAATATGTTGCGGTCAACGATGGACAACAAATGAACCGGCAGGGCGGGGGCGTAGCGACCGATGATCTCATCCACGCCGGAGCCTTCCTGGGTTATGCCAACGACCATCGATTCCGCGGCCCGCCGGGTGCTGGTTGTGGCCGGGTTCTGATCGCATAACCAGTCCATGGTGCCGGCCGCTGCATCCGGCCGGACATCACCGGCATACAGGGACAGGAGCGCCAGCACTCGAGCCTGTCGGCCAACCGGACCCTGTCGGACGCCTGAAGTGAAAGGACTATCGGTCAAAAATTTTCACAGCCGCAACGAAGGACGTTACGGCTGGCTCCGGCAATGCGCACGCCCCTGGCGGGTCAGGGTGCGTCCGAACCTGCTTTGCGGATCGAATCGGGGTCGGACAATGTCACCGCTTCAACCTCGGAATCGATGCGACGGACGAGGCTGGACAGCACCCGCGCCGGCCCGAACTCCACGAAACGGTTGACACCGGAGTCGACCATAAAGCGTACCGAGTGTTTCCACATGACGCAGTTACACAGGCCGGTGAGCAACTCGGCACGCGCCTGTTTGGAATCGATTATGGCCGTTCCGGTGGAGTTCGCGATCACTGGAAACTGCGGGTCATGCAATCGAATCTGATCGATTGCAGAGGTCAGACCTTCCTGCGCTTCCGCCATCAGGCGCGAGTGAAAAGCTCCGCTGACCGCCAGGGGAACCACCTTCTTGGCTCCGCGAGCGGACGCCAGGTCCATGGCGCGGGCCAGGGCCATTTTGTCGCCGCTCACAACAATTTGATCGTCGGAGTTGATGTTTGCCATTTCTACCCCGGCGTCCAGGGCGACTTGCGCGACATCGTACTCATCCAGTCCGATGATCGCCGCCATGGATCCCGGGTGCGACTCGGACGCCGCGTGCATCAGTCTCCCGCGCTCGCGCACGAGCCGGATGCCGTCGCTGAAATCCATGACGCCGCCGACCACCATGGAGGTGTACTCGCCAAGGCTGTGGCCGGCCACGGCCGCCGGGTCCGGCGCCTGTGGGCCCAGGTACTCCTGCCACGCCCGCCAAATGGCGATGCACACGGTCATTATGGCCGGCTGCGCGTGGGCGGTGTCCTGCAGGTCCTCCGATGGACCCTCGAACATCAGCTTTGAAAGGTGTATGCCGAGGCTGTCATCAGCCTCGCTGAAAACTTCTCGTGCGGCTGGTGAACGTTCGAACAGCGAACGCCCCATGCCAACTTTTTGCGTGCCCTGACCGGGGAAGATGTATGAGTAAACCGGAGTTCGGGCTATGTCTGCCATGGTGACCGCTCTCCAAATTGGCGATGCAAAATCGCGGCCCTGTTGTCTGATTGTTATGGCGATGAGCTTCCGGCGTTCAGCCTACGACCTGCCTGCCTCTGTAATATCCGCAGCTCGGGCAAGCCGCGTGCGGGCGTTTGGCCGCCCCGCAGCGGGGACAGCGCGCGGGATTTATGGTCCTGAGGCGGTATGCCGGAGACGAAAGTCGTCGTCCCTTGCGTGCCCTGGTCAATTTCTTGTTAGGTAGTGCTCCCATTTTTCTAATCCATTCTCTAAGCAGAAGCCTTTTGGCCGTTGATCGATAGCGACCACTCCGGGCTTCGGGCTGTAACGTTCAGGTTTGCTGCTCGTCCATGAGAGAGCGGAGCGCCGCCCATCTCGGGTCGATTTCCAGATTATAACAGTCGCATGATCCGTTGTTGCGGTCACGGCCGCACCGATCGCAGATGCCGACACAGTCGGGCCGGCACAGCGGTTTCAACGGCAACGTGGCCAATGTGGCCTGTCGGGTGGCTTCTGCCAAATCGAGGTTGTGATCCGGGCTGATGTACAACGCCTCCCAGTCGTCGGGAAGCAAGACCTTGGCTCCCGTCTTCACGTCGATCTCCGGAAAAAACTCCTCGTCGAGTTCGATGCTCAACGTCCGGGAAAAGTCTTCCAGACATCGCGAGCAATCTTGCGGTACCTGCACGTCGAGTTGCGCCTGTACCCAGATCCCCTGGTGGGTTCGCACCATGTCCACCGAGCCCCGCACGTGTTCCACCGGATGGTCGGCGTCGCAGATATCCTCCTCAATGTCGAAATTGCGGTGCGAACCGATTGCTTCTTTCAGCAGTTGCGCGACGTTGTATTTCATGGCTCGAAATGACCTGAACACGCCCAGGGTTCGCAAGTTGACGCCAGATTATAGGTTGGCCCTATCGGCGCATCAATAGAATCGCGAGTGAGATTTGCTAATTTTTTATGAATGTTCAAACCCGGCGACCGGCGCTCCGTGTTGCGAGCGAATGGGTCGCCAGAGATTTGCTAGTCCGATGCGTGGGTGTTGATGTACTCGATGATGTCGTTTGTGGAAGTACCCGGCCCGAAAACTGCCGAAACTCCTATTTCGGACAAAGCTTCGCGATCTTCTTCCGGAACGATGCCGCCCAGGACCACCAGCACGTCGTCCATCCCCTGCGCCGCCAACAGTCGCATGATTTCCGGAAGCAACTCCATGTGGGCTCCTGAAAGGATGCTCAACCCCAGAACCGACACGTCCTCTTGGGCGGCGGCTTGCACGACCATCCTTGGCGTCTGACGGATGCCCGTGTAGATGACTTCCATGCCGGCGTCCCGCAACGCCCGGGCAATCACTTTCGCCCCGCGGTCGTGTCCGTCCAGTCCGGGCTTGGCGACGAGGACTCTGATGGGGTTGGCGCGTTGGGTGGTCATGCGGACGTTTCCCGGTATTGAAATGAACCGCAGAGCATCTGACGCGAATTCCGCCAAGGGCTAAGCAGTCGAGTAATTTTACTACAAATCTTGTCACGCTCATCGCAACGCCGACGGGGCATTGCGTGGCGTCAAGGGATTCGGGCAATCGATTTCTCGTCCGGGTGTCCGCTGCAACCAAGCGTCCGGAAATCCCGCGCTACCACGGCGCCCGAGGCGTGTCCCCGAATTCCTGCGGTAATGTCCTGACGCGGGATCGCCGCGTCGAACGTTGACAGCCCGGCAGGGCTCTTACTATCCTAATCTAGACGCGTCCCAGTAGCTCAGTGGATAGAGCGGCTGCCTTCTAAGCAGCTGGCCGCGGGTTCGAATCCTGCCTGGGACGCCAATTCATCCCTGCTTTGAGTAGGGATCATGCTTGTCGGTAAAACGGCCGGGCTCCCCAGGCAAGAATGTGGCGGATGGCCGTTCCCGATCCGATGAGATCGACCTTTTTCGACCCCTCAACCCAAACTGGGTACCCGTGAGCCGTTCGCGCGATTTGACCGGGGCCACCGCGTGGTTCAATTTACTCGCGTGATGCGGTCCGGCCGCGTGGCCGATACAGCATCAACGCCGGCGAAATAATTGACCAGCGCGTCGAGGTCGATTTCTCCGCCAACTCGGTCGGTGCCTTCGGTGAGCACGCCGAAACCATCGCCGCCGTCCGCCAGGAAGCTGTTGACGGTGACGCGGTAGGACTCACTGAGGTCGATTGGCGCGCCGTCGATCAAGATGCTCGCCGGGTCCACTTTCGACCCGATTGGCTGCGCTGCGTCCCAAGTGTATTGGAACCCACCGGAGACCTGTAGCACTTTCCCCGTGCCCGCCTCGGGGTCGTCGAACTGGGACTCGAGCAGTGTGTCGATCTGAGAACCAGTCATCGACATCGTGATCAGGCTGTTTCCGAAGGGATGCACCGCGAAGGCTTCGCCGAAGGTCAGCTCTCCGTCGGCCTCTTCGCCGGATGCATCGAAGAGGATGTCTTCTCGGATGCCGCCGGGGTTCATGAAAGCCGCGACTGCGCCGCCAACATCCGCCCCACTGGTGGCGGCCAGGTAGGCGTCAGCTATCAGGTTGCCCAGGGCAGACTCTCCGGCGTCGTTCTGCTGGCGGGTGATGTCTGCGGTTACGGCGCCGACCACGGCATTGGCACGGGGCGCCGCGAGAACTTCGTACCGCTCGATGAGGGCGGTTACTGCCGCGACCGGCGTCACTCCGGCCTGTGAGTTGGGACGGTTCTCGATTGACCGAACCATCAAATCCCTGCTGTCGGGATCGAGGGCTGCGTCGATCACAGTGAACAGCCGACCGCGATTGTCGGCCATGGTGACCCATTTGCCGTCGATCTCGCAGACGAACTCGTCGTTGGTGTGGCCGGCGATCACCAAATCCACCGCATCGTCCAACCTTGCGGCCACCTCGGCCACCGGCCCGGTGAGGCCGGTGCCGCAGTCGTTTTGGCTTCCGTCGGAGGAGCCGCCCTCGTGCAAAAGCACGACGACGGATTCTATCCCTCCCTCCTGTAGGTCGCGCACCAGGGCGTTGACGGTTTCCGCCTCGTCCCGGAAAGTCAAACCGGCGACGCCGGAGCGAGTTACTATGCTGGGCGTGCCTGCCAGTGTCATGCCGATGAACGCCACACTGATCCCCTGGTAGTCGCGGACGGCGTAGGCCGGGAAGATTACCCGGCCCGTGGTCTCGTCTATAACGTTGGCGGCGAGGAACTGGAAGTCCGCTCCGGCGAAGGGGTTTCCGTCCGGGTCGGCATCGGTCGGATGTGGGCCGCCGTGTTGCATGCGCTGTAGTTCGGCGAGTCCTTCGTCAAATTCGTGGTTGCCCACCGCGTTTATCTCCAGGCCAATGAGGTTCATGGCTTCGATGGTGGGCTCGTCATGGAACAGGGCGGAGATGAGGGGAGACGCCCCGATCAGGTCGCCCGCGGATACAAACACCGAGTTTTGGGCGTTGGCGCGGGCGGCCGCTACGTTGGCGGCCAGGTAGTCGGCGCGTCCCACACCGCCGAAGGAATCCGATGACGTGGCGATGTGTCCGTGGAAGTCGTTGATGGCGATTATGCGGAGCTCCACTTCATCGTGCGGTTTACCCGATTGGTCGCCGGCTTGAGGGACCGGGGTCACGAGACGCGTGACCGGTACCTCCCTGGTGACTTCCAGCGGGACGGTGACGGGCACTTCCCGGGTGACCTCGACTTCCGTGACACTTTCGACCCGCTGCGTTACCGGAACTGCTCGTGTTGTTTCAAATGGGGCAGGCGGCGCGGGACCGGCGCAACCGATGACGGACAGCACCCCGAACAAGCCAAGACCAGCGATGATGGGCTTCAAATTCTTTTCCTCCTGGGCTCTTTTCCTCCTGGGGTGATTAATCGAAAAGACCCGGCAAATAATACGTCCCGGGATTTCCGGTCCGCGCTACGATTATCGGGAAACGCACAAGGGTACCATGGGCCGAGCCACTATCCACGCTGTCATACAAAAGGTCAACCGGCGAGGGAAAGCGAACCAGTGAGCCGGCCGGCACTTTCAGCGTGCGGGCCATACCGACGCTCCGCCATTTCACTAAAGCGGCGACCCTCTCCCAGCAGGAAGAGGGTCTCGCCCATTGCCACGCTTGCTGTTCGGATGTCAGCCGCGGTTGGCTTCGGTCGCCAGACCAGCCGCTTCGATCGCCAGGCTGGCGAAATCGGCCACTTCCGTCGAGTCGGCAAGCAACCTCTGAACCCGGCGGGCGTGATCGGCCACAGCCTGCAAGCTGCCCTCACGGGCCCAGTAGCTTCCGCGCAGGACCTCAGCGAACTCGGCCACCACCGCCGATAGCTGGAACGTCGGCGGAGCCTCTTCGAAAGACGTTTCCAGTTCCTCGTATTGGAACTCCCGGTTGATCTCGACGACCTCGGTGAGTCCGACGTCCTCGTACCGCATGTAGACTGTCCCCAGTTTGCCCTCCACTCCCTCGCGGAGCTTGAGCTCGTAGAGAGCGGTTACGCTGTGTCCCGCGCCGATTTCGCCCGCGTCCACCTCGTCGTCGCGGAAGTCCTCATCGGCGACGTCCCGGTTTTCGTAGCCCAGCAGCCGGTAGCGGCTGACGGTTTCGGGGTTGAACTCCACCTGCACCTTGGCGTCCCGGGCGATAACCTGCAGGGTTCCGGTCAGGTCGTCCACGAATATGCGTTGGGCCTCCGAAAGGGTGTCCACATAGTAGTAGGCGCCGTCCCCGTCGTTGGCCAGCTGCTCCATAAGAATGTCGTTGTAGTTGCCCATGCCGAATCCCACGGTAGTGAGGGTCACGCCCTGGTCGACGTACTCCTGGACCTGGCTCAATATCGATTCGTGGCCGGTGTTGCCAACGTTGCCGACGCCGTCGGAGAGCACCATGACGCGGGTGATGCGGTTGGGCTCGACCTCATCCACCGCCAGCTTGTAGGCGAGCTTCAAGCCGTCCTCGACGTACGTGGAGCCGCCGGGTTGGAGGGAGTCGATGGCCTTCAGGATCTTGCCTCGTTCCCTGGCTTCGGTGGCTTCGAGAAGCACTGATCCCCGGTCGCCGTAGATGACTATGGCCACTTTGTCGTTAGACCCAAGCTCGTCCACCAGCAACCGTAGCGATTGCTTCACCAAGTCCAGCCTGTCCTCGCGGGCCATGGAGCCGGAAACGTCAATGGTAAACACCAGCGTTGCGTCCTGTCTCTGCTCCTCGGTGAGCTCCTTCCCCTGCAGGCCGACGCGCACCAGCCAGTGATTGCTGTTGCCGAAGGGCGACGGAGAGCCGTCGATGTGAATGGCGAAGGCGTCCTCGGTGGGGACCGGGTAGCCCTGATCGAAGTAGTTGACGAACTCCTCCACGCGCACCGAGTTCTGGTCGGGAAGGAAACCATCGTCGAGGAATTTGCGCGTAACCGTGTATGACGCGGTATCCACGTCGATGGCGAAGGTGGACAGATTGTCGTCTTCCGTGTCGATGAACGGGTTGACGCCGTAGTGCTGGAAAAAGACCAGGTCGTAGGGGGCATCGTTTACGGTGGCAGTGCCGCCAATGTTGTTGAAACCCTCGGCCTGAGGTCCCTCTGAGGCCATCACTTCGGCTGTCGGCTGCGCGGCTGCGCTCGCAGGATAGGCGGCGGCCGGGGCGGACGTGGCGGCGGGAGCGGACTGTGCGGCGGGAGCCGCCGGTACGGCATACTCCGCGCTACCGCCGCAGGCCATTACGGCCAACAGCAGGACTATTGCCAGGGGGAGGATTGCCTTCGCCAGGATTGGCCTCATCTCATTGCTTCCTTTGATTTGCGTCGGGTTCATTTCATCGCCTCCTTGTGTTGCGTTTGGCGATTGAAAGGCTAGCGTTTGCTGGGTGTACACTGAACGACAGATGTGTAACACTCGGCCGATTTTGTGTTGCAGGATTGTATCTTTTGCCAGATTTCGGCGAATTGCTCAGCTCCCACATCAGCCGGTCGGGTATCAGCGACGCCGATCTGGCCCGGCGTATCGGAGTGAGCCGGCCGACCCTGATCCGCTGGAAGGAAGGGGTCACCACCAGGCCTCGTTACCGCGAGGATGTCCTCAGTTGCGCCGAAGTGCTGAGGCTCACCCCGGAGGAGCGCGACGAGCTGCTGGTGGCCGCGGATTTTGACCCGGAAGCTCCGCCACTACCGACCGTGTCGCCCGAGCCGGCCGACGTCGCTTTGGAAGTCCCGCCGACCGTTGCGGTGTCATCTCCGGCTCCTCCCAGGCGACGCCGGAGACTGCTCGCCGCGATTACCGTTGGCGTGCTTTCAGCTATGGCAGCCATCGGAGTGGCGCTGGTGCTGCTGAATCCTTTCTCCTCCCCCTACGAGCCGGAGCACCCGGTGGCCGAAGCTGGCGAGTCCCTGATCGTGATAGCGCCCTTTGCCAACTACACGGGCGGACAGCTGGCGTTCAACATCCGCGGACGGCTGAGGGCGAGCCTGGACCGCGAGATCGCTGCCGCCCGACTTGACGGGATCAGGACGGTGGATTGGCCGGAGGAACTCCCCGGACATCAAGAAGCCTTGGCGGCAGCGAGAGATTCCCGAGCGGCAATCGTGATCTGGGGCGAGTACGACAGCGCACGAGTGCTGGCCAATCTGACCTCCTCAGCCACAGAAAGCGAGTCCCTCGGACCGCAGGTAGTGGATATCGCCGCCTCCCCGTCAGACCTGCCTGCGGTCATAAACATTGACCTCGCGCCCGAGGTGCGTGCGGTGGCTCTCCTCACCCTGAGCCAGCTTTACCTGCAGCGGGATGAGTACGACTTGGCTAAAACGGTGTTGATCCAGGCGCTGGCAGAGCCGCCGTCGGATCCGGCCGCCCTGGCAAATCTGCGGTACCGGTTGGGCCAGGCCTATCTGGGTGGCAAGTACGCCGATCTGGACGAGGCGATCTGGCGTTTCACCCAGGTGCTGTCGGTGCAGCCGCGGTCCTCCGAAACCTACAGCAGTCGAGGTCTGGCCTATCTCGAACGTGGGCGACCCGGCGATGCTGGCCTGGCAATCGCGGATTTGACCAGGGCGTCCAACCTGGCTCCGCACCTGTCCGCCCCGTATTTGAACCGGGCCGCGGCGTATGCGGAGCGTGGTCATCCCGGAGACTTGGACCGAGCGCTCCGGGACTTGGAATGGTCAATCGACGCCGGAGCCGAGGGGGCGGGGGTTTTTGTGAACCGTGCCGCCGTTTACCTGGAACGCGGCCATGATGGCGACCTTGACCGGGCCTTCGAAGACCTGGATCGGGCGATGGATATCGATCCTGATCTGGCAACGGCCTGGATCAACCGAGGTAACGCCCTGCTGGCGAGGAACAACGACGGGGATGTCCACCAAGCGGAGGGCCACTTCACCAAAGCCATTGAGCTGGCGCCAGACTCCGCTGCCGGATACTACAACCGGGCCCTGGTGCGTTCGGAGGCAGAGGAGTGGGAACTCTCGAACGCGGATTTACTAGCGGCGCAGGAGCGCGATCCGCGCAACCCGGCGATCAACAGCACTCTGTGCTGGCAGCTGGCAGTGCAGCGTCGCCCCGAAGCAGCCTTGCCATACTGCAACCTGGCTTTGGAAAGGGAACCGGACGGCTTAGCGCGTGACAGTCGCGGGCTTACGTATGCCGTGATGGGCAGGACTGACGAGGCCATCGCGGATTTCGGTGCGTTTCTGGACTGGGTCGGGGCTTCGGCCAAGCCAACTTGTGCTCCCTACTACCGGCCCAGCCGGGAGTCCTGGATACAAGCGCTGCAATCGGGAGGTGACCCATTTGGCGACGAGACCCTCCATGAACTGCGGTTGCGCCCAGTGTCCCGAGTCGGCGCTCCCTGCTGAGTGCCGGGAGGAGGCAACGATGGGCTATCTCGCGCAACGGCCGGCCCTTGATTTATATGGACGGGAGAAATATGAACTCCATGAAGGCGCAACGAAATGAGGATATCCTTCACCGCCTCGGCCGAAAGGCTCGCGCCATTACCTGGTGACTTGCCCGCCGCCACTACAGGCCGTAAAGTATGGGCGCAGTAGACTCCAATCACACAGAACGCCGCCCCATACTCTCATGGTGGACGGGGAGCGGCGGGCACGATCCATCTTGAAAGGGAGGTCCAAATGCGACTCGACCCCATCAACCTCTACGACTACGAGGAACGCGCTAGGCTGGTCCTGCCCCACGACGATTGGGACACCATCGACGCCGGCGCCATGGACATGTTCACCACCCGGCGCAACCGGACAGCCTTCGAGGAACTGACGCTTCGTCCCAGGTTCCTCCGCGACATCGGAGAGCGGGACCTCTCGACCACCATGCTGGGCAACGAAATCAGTATGCCGGTGTTCGTCTGCCCCGCAGGTTCCCATCACCGTGCCCATCCCGAGGGAGAGGTGGCCACTGCCCGCGGCGCAAGCATGTCCGACACCCTGATGATGCTCAGCACCGGTTCCAACTGCAGCATGGAAGAGGTCGCCGAGGAAGCCACCAGCCCCCTCTTCTTCCAACTCTATCACCGGGGTTACGACCTCACCGAAATGCTGGTCCGCCGCGCCGAGGAGGCCGGGTTCAAGGCCATCACCCTGACGGTGGACACCCCCACCCCCAGCCCCAAGGAGCGTGACCTGCGCAACCGGTACAACCGGAACTTTGAGCAGGGCAACTTCCGCGGCGTCAACCAGCCGGAGAACGTGCTGCGCGGAACAGACGAGTCCGTCGGCTGGAACGTCAACCGCACCGTTCCCCTCACCTGGCACGAACTCGATTGGCTCCGCAACCTCACCGGCCTGCCCCTGGTGCTCAAGGGCATCCGCACGGCCGAGGACGCTCACATCGCCGCGGAGAGCGGCATCGATGGTGTCCTGGTATCGACCCACGGCGGACGCCAACTGGACATGACCATGGGCGCAATCGAGATGCTGCCCGAGGTCGTCGATGCGGTGAAAGGCAATTGCGAGGTCTACGTCGACTCCGGCGTCCGGCGCGGCAGCGATGTCGTCAAGGCGCTGGCCCTGGGAGCCACGGCCGTTGGCATCGGACGTCCCCTCTTCTGGGGGCTGGCCGTCAATGGGGCCGAGGGCGTCCACGGCGTCTTGGAACTGCTGCGGGAAGAGGTCGACCGGGCCATGGCCTACTGCGGCCAGACCTCCGTCCAAGACCTGGAACCAAACCTGGTCAACATCCCCCAGGGCTGGGGAGCCGCGCCCCAACCTGACTTCTAGGCAACCTGGCCTGCCCCCTTGGGTCATGCCAACTGCCATTAGTAGCTGAACGCCGCCGGCGCAGGTCATCGGGCAGCATCGCATCCCGCGCCGGTGGCTGGCATCCACGGGACTCTGCGGCTCAAGGCCCGGCGGTACCGCTCGGTGACCGTTTGCATTGCGGACAGCGTGTAAACGCTTACCGACCTCTCGTTTTGCGTCGAAGCCGTTCGTGCAGCGCTTCGCGCCCGGCGGTCCTGCCTAGATGTGCGGGCAGCTGCCTCCGCCACCTCATCGCCCGTTCTCTTGCTTGGATCGGCGTCCATCGGGTGTGCTTGGGGCAGCGCTTTGGGTACCTTGGGGGACAACGGCGTGCGATACGTGCGCAGTCTCAGGGCCATTCGATCATTGCTCCGCGACCATCAGTGTCCGTCATTCCGGCGAAAGAACGTCACCCCGTACTCGATACGGGGCCGGAATCCAGCAACGGCTAGCGAACAGCGACGTCGCCACATTTATGAAGCTCTGGATTCCGGATCAAGTCCGGAACGACGGGAATAATCGAAAGCCCCTGGCGGCGACCTCGGGTTGCTTTGACACTCTCTCCCGCGCATCTATAATTGCTGTCATAACGCTCACGGAAGCGGTTTAGACACCAAGGAGATTACGATATGCCCACCTGGAAAGTTGCGTATTTCAGCGGAGTAGGGGGACGCCCCCAGATCATGCTGGACAATGCCCCGGACGACATCGAGGTCAACGTGGTCAACCCGGCGCTGTCGGAAGATGAAAAGATCGAGCTGTGCCGCGACGCCGACGCGATAATCAGCAGCGATCTCTCACTCGACCTGGTTCGGGAGTGTTCCAGGCTCAAGTTGATCCAGACCCTCAGCGCGGGATACGACCGCCTGCCACTCGAGGAAATCCTGGAAATGGGCATACCGGTCGCCAACAACGGCGGAGCCAACGCCATCTCGGTTTCGGAGCAAACACTGGCCCTGATGATCGGCATCAGCCGGAACCTCATGGCGCAATGGGACAGCACCACCCGGCAGCGAGCCTGGCGGAGCGATCTCTACCAGACCGATTTGTCGGAGGTTACCGACAAGACGGTGGGCATTGTAGGGCTCGGGCGGATCGGGCGTCAGGTCGCCAAGCGGCTCACCGGGTTCGATACCCGCACCATCTACTACGACATCGAGGACATTCCGGAAGACGTCCAGCATGAAGTAAAGGCTGAGCCGGTGGCTTTCGACGAACTGCTGGAAACCTCCGATATCGTGAGCATGCACGTGCCGCTGACCCGGCGCACCCGGGGAATGATGTCCGACCGTGAGTTCGGCATGATGAAACCCACGGCGTTTTTCATTAACTTGTGCCGGGGTCCGGTGGTCGACGAAGCGGCGCTGTATCGCGCGCTGACCGAAGGCCAGATCGCCGGCGCGGGGCTGGACGTCCTCGAAGTGGAGCCAACCCCCGCCGACAACCCCTTGTTCGATCTGGACAACGTGATCATCACGCCACACATGGCCGGCCAGAGCCAGGAGACCGCGCTGAGGGCGGCCCATTTCGCCTACGGCAACATCCTCCGGGTGCTGAACGGCGGGGAAGCGGAGTCGCTGGTAACGCCGGAATAGCGAAGCGTGCTCTCATGCTGAATGAGGGACACGTTCTGGCATGGATGCACAGGATCAGTCAGGATATCTCCGCATCCTGTTTGTCCTGTTCACCCATGCAAAGGCCAGATGGGCAGACGTTAGAGCACGCGAGGAGTTACGCTCATGATCTGGTGCCGATTTGAACTGGAAGGCAAGACCTCTTTTGGCATCGTCGAGGATGGCCGCGTCACCGAGGTGTGGGGCGACCCGCTGGACGATTACGCCGTCACCAATCATTCGTATGCGCTGGACGAGGTGAAGCTGCTGGCCCCTATCAAGCCCGGGATGCTGTACGCCGCCGGGCCCAACTACCGGGGCCACGTCGAGAGCATGGCCGCGCGGCGGGGCGCGCCGCCGTCATATCCCGACCGCCCGTCGCCCAACTACCGCTCGGTCCACGCCATCATCGGCACCGAGGAAAACATCGTTGTTCCGACCGAATGCTCCGGCGCCGTGCAGCCGGAGGGTCAATTGGCGGTGGTCATCGGCAGAAAGGCCCGCAACGTGCCGGTCAGCGAAGCGCTGGACCACGTTTTCGGGTACACCATCGGCAACGACATCAGCCAACGACCGTGGCAGCAGGCCGACCGTACCATGTTCCGGGGCAAGAACTGCGACACCTGGAAGCCCATGGGCCCCTGGATCGTCACCGACCTGGATCCCAAGGGCTTTCGCATCATCGTCCGGCACAACGGCGACGTGTGGGAGGACTTCTCCTCCGCCGACCAGATCTGGGACACAGCCACCTGGATCCACGAGCTCAGCAGGTACGCGACGCTGTATCCGGGAGACGTGCTGTGGATGGGCACGGAAGGGGCGGACGGGGATATGTTCCCCGGCGACACCATAGAAGTGGAGATCAGCGGAATCGGCACGCTGCGGAACTATGTGGTGGTGGAAGGGTAGCAGAATGTCGGTGGCCGAGGCGCACAGCAATCACAACAGGAAGCATGACCTGGAATGTAGGAGCCACAGCCTGCACTACGAAACCTGTGCGTCGCCTGTTGAACATATTCATGCAGTAATTTATGATTCGCGAAACCAAAAGCCGTTTATGGAGTCCGTGCACTAATGCCACCAGCCGGCAACGCTCCACAATTGTCTCTGTTCGATGGGGTGCCGTCCAACCATTCGGGAAAAGACCACACATCGGGTAGTTTCATCAACAATATGAGCCTTCCAGTTCATCGGTGGTTCAGGTACAGCGGTGGGTTCAGTGCTGAGTGGGCTGGCTCCCTCATTGATCGGCAGTCAAAAACCCGGGACGTAGGCGTTTTCGATCCTTTCGCCGGTTCCGGTACAACCTTAATCGCAGCGGAGCAATCCGGCGTACGATCATTCGGGATTGATTCCCATCCGTTTGTGGCGCGCGTAGCGCGCGCTAAGCTCGCTTACCGCTCAGATCCCGAAGAGTTTTTTTGCCGGGCACTGCAGGTTGAGGACGTCGCCCGACGTCGAGATCCTCAGTTGCATGCGTATGCGCACCTGATCCGCAGATGCTACACCGACGAGGCGCTGTCCGAACTTGACTGTCTTCGACAATCAGTTTGCGAATCTGAAGATCGTTCTGAATCCGCTAGTCTGGTATGGTTGGCATTGGCGTCGATCCTGCGTCGGACATCGCACGTTGGGACCGCAAACTGGCAATATGTCCTGCCATCCCGCAGAAAAGCCCGCCCTGAATCGCCGTTCGTTGCTTTTCACGACATGGTCAACAAGATGTACGAGGACATGCAGTTCCATAGATCGGTAAATGGACCTAGGGCCACGTTCAGAGAAGAGGACGCTCGAGTCTGCCCAACGATTCCGGACGATAGTTGCAACCTTGTGGTTACGTCTCCTCCGTATCCCAACAACTATGATTACGCAGATGCCACGCGTTTGGAGTTGACTTTTTTCGGCGAAATAAATCGTTGGGGCGATCTGCAGCACAAAATTCGCAGGCATCTCTTGCGTTCGTGCACTCAACATGTGCCTGATAAAGATGTTGATTTTCTCGGCGTCTTGGAGAGTCCAGAACTTCAGCCCATCTTGCCTTCGTTGTCCGAGGTATGTCGAGAATTGGACAGTGTGCGCAAAGGCCGTGGCGGCCGGAAAACGTACCACAATATGGTAGCTTGCTATTTTCTTGATCTCGCCCAAGTGTGGATCGCTCTGCGCCGCGTCTGTCAGACTCCTTCCACACTTTGTTTTGTAATCGGAGATTCTGCGCCCTACGGTGTGTACGTTCCGGTGGCTGAGTGGCTTGGGCAATTGGCGATTGCTGCGGGTTTTGAATCGTACCGTTTCGAAAAAATCCGCGACCGTAACACGAAATGGGCCAACCGCAAGCATCGTGTCCCACTTTGTGAAGGTAGACTTTGGGTGGAGGGCTGACCAAACATGGCGGTTGCACCGGGGCACAAGTTAGGTCAGATGATCGGCAGTGAGTTGGAAGCAGCGATAAACGGCCGGTTAGCCGCAATATCGCAAGAGTTCAATTTGTACCTGGATCGCCAGGGCCCCCGCCCTGCGCGTGGCCGGAAGCGCAAAGTATCTTGGGAAGACCGGTATGGAAATTCCCACGACTTGGACTACGTGCTGGAAGAGGGAGGGACGCGCGAGGTGAAGGGGACCCCTAGGGCTTTTATAGAAACCGCTTGGCGCAGATACACGAAACATTCAAGAAATAAAGCCCAAGAACTTCAGAGCGCGATCCTACCACTGGCTGACACACATGCCAACGCCAAGCCTTTCTTGGGTGTGGTGCTCGCGGGCGAATTCACTGTTTCATCACTGGATCAATTGAGCTCGCACGGGTTCTCCATAGCCTATTGCCCTTACGCAACGGTGGTTAGTGCGTTTAGGCGAGTTGGTGTAGACATATCATCTGAGGAAAGCTCTACCGACGCGGAGTTGGAAAGCAAAATCGAAGCAATGGAGAGATTGAATAAAGGCAAACTGGTCCAAGTTCATAATCGCATATTGCGGTTGAACAATCAGCGATTCGATACCTTTTTTGGGTCATTGAGGGCGAATTTGACGCGGCAAGTGCAACAAATCACCATTTGGCCTCTATCTGGACGGTCTCACCAGTTTGCCTCGGTCGCAGGCGCAGTCGAATTTATCGACAATAACGACGAACGAGCTCCAACTTCTGACTTTGTCCGCTATGAAATCGAGGTTCGATTTTCTAACGGTGATGACATCAGAGGGAGATTTGGGGATAGAACGGGAGCCATCGAGTTTTTGCGAAGTTATGCACCATAACGGTGGGCGCATTCTTGGCTCTGTCTACTATCGCGGCGAATGCATTTCGAAAGTGATGGCGCGCGGTTTCAGGTCAATACCCGGTTGCGTATCCGTTCTTCAGATCCCACATTACCGCATCCGTGTCCCACCCCATCCGTAGAGCCATATTCGCCGCCGGAGGATAGGCAGACGATGTGGCAAACGGAGTTGACGGCTACGCCCACCTCTCAGGTTACGGTTCCTGCCGGCGCAGCTGCTCCCTGAGGCGAGCGAGTTCGGCTTCCGCGGCATCGGCGTGGGCTTCCGCGGCGTTGGCGCGGGCTTCGGCCTGGCTGCGGGTGGCCTGCTCTAGGCTGAGGGCGGCTTCGGCGACGACGCGGGCTTCCTGCTCCCGGTTGGCTCGGGCTTCGGCGGCAACGCGCTTGTCTATGGTCAGGCCCGTCGCCGGGTCCAGCACGTCAAACAACTCCTCTCCGTCCCAGTGAAACACCACGCCCAGCAACTCGCTGTGTCCTCGTACCGAACCTTCGTCGCCAAACTGCAACGGATATTCCTCATACCTGCCGGCCACCAATCGCTCCCCCGCAATCGGTTTGCCGTATAGATCGCCGCCCGTGGGGTCGAACCGCCAGTACTCTTTTATCTCCAGCCTCTGGTACAGTTCCCGCTTCCAGCCCAAATCGTTCGCCGCCGTGCTCGGCGACGCCACCTCCATCACGAAGTCCGGCGCTTTGCCGATTTCCCAAATCCAGAAGTTCGGCAGGTTCGTCCTTATCCCCGCGCTGTCCACGTCAAAGGCGATGAACAGGTCAGGCTCGACCCGCCGGTTCCCGTTGGTTATATCGTAGGAAACGAATATCCGGCCCGACATGAACACGTCCGGGCGGTTTTCATAGCGCTCGTCAAGAAGATGTGCGATGCGGCGTATGGGCAGATCTTGCTGCATACTGTCCTCAGCCGGCTCCGGTTCTTCGTAGAAGATGTCGGGCAGGGTTCGTACCTTCCAGGCGTTGGTGATGATTTTGGTGGCGGCCATGGGACAGCCTCCGGCGCGGGGGAGCGGGTTGGGACGATTCGATTATATGCCGCCTCTGCGGTGTGCTCAAACAATCGCTAGCAGCGAGGTAGCGTTGCATTTAGGCGATCCAATATCCGGCACGGTAGAGGCGACGGCCCGTCGCCTCTAACCTCGCCCGCCTGGAAGTTTTTCGGTACACTGTACGAACGCCCAGACGGACTAGTCCCAACCACATACACGACCTCCGCAGGCCGCGAGGCCATCATGCTGTCCTTAGCCATCATTCTCACCATCGTCTCCGCCGTCCTCTTCTTCGGTGGTTTAGGACTCGGCGGTTACGTGATTGTTACCAAGATTCGCGAGACCCGTCACAATCCCGGCTCTGATACTGGAACTGTCGAACACCCCTCCACCTCATGAGGTGGTTCGTCCTCCTTGCGGGTCTGTTGGTCCTCGGCGGTCTCACCGTGGGAGGTTACGCTACGATGGTTTGGCTGGCCCAAGTCGCCGCAGACCCACCCACGACTGCCCAAATCGAGCTTCTGCAAACTGCCCGGTGGCTGACCCACAACGGAGCCATCATGCTTGGCGCTTTCATATTCGGCTGGCTGGCCGGGCAGGTTAGATAGTCACATACCCGTTCTTCAAATCCCACCCCGCCGCACTCTGATCCCGCTCGTTCGGCGATCCGTAACCGCCGCCGCCGGAGGATAGGCACACGATACGGTCGCCGGGGTTGACGACTACTCCCACCTCTTTGGAACCCAGGACGCGCTCGGCTCCGTTGGACGTTATCTTGTAGTGGTGGGGCAGGCCGTCGGTGGCGCCGAAGAGGCCAAAGGGCGGGACGACCACGCCGTCGCCGGCGGTGTTGAGCAGAGCGGGGCCCTCGCCCTCGTAGACCAGGTCGCACACCGCGCCCAGGCCGCCGCGCCACCGGCCCACGCCGCCGGAGTCGGGACGCAGTTCGTGGCGCTGGACGAACAGCGGGAACCGTTCTTCCGTCACCTCGATGCTGGGGGAGCGGATGCCTCCGGCCACGTTGATCTCGCCCACGTTTGACCACCCGTCGAAGCCCTCCGACGCTCCGCCGCCGCCCCGGGCCAGGAAGAAGTGCCAGATGAACTGCCGCCCGGTCCTCGGGTCCTTGCCGGTGATGGCGTAGCGCAGCCGCCGGGAGAACCCGGCGGACACGGCGCTGGGAATCGCCGGAGCCAGCGCCTTGAACACCGCTTCCACCACCTCCTCGGCGCAGTGGTTGGTGCTCATGCACACCGGCGCCGGCGGGTTGGCATTTACCACCAGACCGCGCGGGGCGACGATCTGCACGGGCCGCATGGAGCCCTCGTTGCGGGCCACGTCCATGGGCGCCAGGTACATGATGGCGGCGTGGGCCAGCGACCGCGTGTTAGCGTAGGCGCTGTTGATGAACCCCTCCACCTGCGGGCTGGACTCGCTGAGGTCAATGGTCATCGAGTCGCCGGCGATGGTGACCTTAGCCCGGATGGGAACCAGCTTGCTGTCGAAGCCGTCGTCATCCACGAAGGACTCACCGTAGTAAACGCCGTCGGGCCAGCCCGAGACGAACTGACGAACCTGCCGCTCAGTAGCGTTCAATATCTCGGCGACCACGGCCATCAGGCGGTCGGCGCCGTACTCCGAAAGCAGGTCTCCGATACGCCGGGCGGCGAGCATCACCGAGCCGATCTGCGCGTTCAGGTCGCCCAGGAAGTTCTCCGACTGCCGAACGTTGGCGGCCATCATCTGGAGCAGGTCGTTTCGGGGCGCTCCCCGGTCGTAGAGCCGCAGCGGCGGAATGCGAAGACCCTCCTGGAAAATCTCGTTGGCGCCGGGGTTGTAGCCGCCGTGAGTGCCGCCGCCCACGTCGCTGTGGTGGGCGCGGTTCACCCCATAGAACAGCAGCCGCCCTTCGTGAAACACCGGGCGGATGATGGTGATGTCCGGCAGGTGGCTACCGCCGAAGTAAGGGTCGTTCAGGATGAACAGGTCGCCGTCGTGGATGTCGTAGCCGAAGTAGTCGCGGACTGCGGCCCCGGCTACGGGCAGCGCGCTGATGTGCACCGGAATGCCCTCGCCCTGCGCCACCAGTTGGCAGTCGCCGTCGAGGATCGCGGTGGAAAAGTCCCGGCTGGAGTTGAGGATTTGGGACATGGCCGTGCGCAGCATCGCCTCGGTCATCTCCTGGGCTATGGACTCCAGGCGGTGCTCGACCACTGCCAGGGTGATGGGGTCGGCCGCTGCAGAACCGGTTTCACCATCCACACTGTGCCCGTCTGTTTCCAGGTTGATAGTCAACTGGACGCCACCCATCGCGTCCACCCTGGCGTGGTCGCCCGGCGATACCAAGATCGTGGTGAATTCCGATTCGAGGATCGCCGGGCCGGGTATTTCGGCGCCCGCTGGCAGTTGATCTGCGGCGTAGGTTGGAGCGTCGAGCCACTCGCCGATATAGACGCGGCGGGAACCGACGGGCGCCGTCGTATCCATGCGCCCCGGTTGGTCCACTTGGGCTATGCGCGGCAGCTTGCCGATGGCCGCCACCCGCAGCGTGACCAACCGCACTTCCTGGTCCTGCTGGTTGTAGGAAAACAGCTCCTGGTAGCGCTGATGGAAATTGGCCGTCAGCAGGCTAACGAACTCCGCATCCGGCAGGGTCGGATCGGGCAGCGGCACGGTGACTTCGTAAATTTGGTCCAGGTATCGCATGTCGGCCGAGTACTGGATCTCCACCGCGTCGGGGGCCACGCCTTGCTCCAGAAGTTTCGCCTGCCCCTGTGTCCCCAGTTCGTCCAGGATGGCTCGGAGTTCGTTCAGGTCCAGCCGGTCCAGGCTCACCGGATAGGAACGGAAGAAATCGTACTTAATGTCGGTGTTCAGCATCCCGTAGGCGGACAGCACTGGCGCCGATGCCGGGATGTACACCTTGGCCACCTGCAACTGCCGGGCCACCTCCGCGGCATGGAGGCCCGACGCGCCGCCAAATCCCATTATGGTGAATTCCCGGGGGTCAACCCCCCGCTGCACGGACATCAACCTGATGCCCTCGGCAATCGTCGTGCACACCACCTTGTACACGCCGAAAGCGGCTTCCGCATCGGACAGATTGAGCGGAGAACCGACATGATCCGCGATGGCTCGCATGGCCGCCTCAGAATCAAGCTTGGCGCGCCCGCCGAGGAAATTGCTTGCATCCAGGTAGCCGAGCGCCAGGCTGGCATCGGTTACGGTAGGATCGACACCGCCTTTACCGTAGCCAGCCGGGCCTGGATCCGCGCCGGCGCTGTCGGGGCCGACGTGGAGGATGCCGCCGTCGTCCACTCTGGCGATGCTGCCACCGCCGGCTCCCAGGGTGTGAATGTCGATCATCGGAGCGGCGATTTTCCAGCCGGCCTCGAACTTTTCGTTGGCAACGTGGGGGACCCCGTTCTCGATCAGCGAGATGTCGGTGCTGGTGCCTCCCATGTCAAACGCGATGATTTTCGGCTCTTCCAGTAACTGCCCCAGATAGGCGGCGGCGCTGACCCCTCCGGCCGGGCCGGACAGGATCGCCCGCACCGCCATGCGACTGGAGTCGTCGATGGGAGCCACCCCGCCGTTGGACTGCATGATCAGTACGTCGTTGAGCTGCGGATACGATTCGAACCGCTCCGCCAGGTTTGCGAGATAGCGACTGAATACCGGTCCGACGTAGGAGTTGATAACCGTGGTGCTGAGCCGGTCGAACTCCTTGATCTGGGGAATCACCTCGTGGGACAGGGAGGCGTACACATCGGGGAACTTGCTGCGGATGATTTCGGCGGCCCGCCGCTCGTGGGCCGGGTTGAGGTACGAGAACAGGAAACAGACCGCCAGCGCCTCGGCACCCTCCTGGATCAGGTAGTCGAGCCGTTCCAGAAGCGCGGCCTCGTCCAGCGGGACTTCGACGTGTCCGCTAGCGCGTATCCGCTCCGGAACACCAACCCGCAGGTAGCGAGCGGCCAAGGGTTCCACCGGTGTCATACGCAGGTTGTACCGGTCTTCTTTGAGCCCTTCCCGCATCTCCAGGAGGTCGCGAAAGCCGTCGGTGGTGAGCAGGCCGACCGTGGCGCCCTTCCTTTCCACCAGGGTATTGGTGGCGACGGTCGAGCCATGGATCACCAGGTCCGTGTTGCCCAGGAACTGCTCCAGCGGCAGATCGTATGCGGCCGCGGCCTCGCGTAGTCCCGTCATAACCCCCAACGAAGGGTCGTCGGGCGTGGTTTGTGTCTTGAAGTAGCGCGGTTGCCCGGTCTCGCCCGACACGACGAAGTCCGTAAAAGTGCCTCCAACGTCTATCCCGATCTTGTACACCTGCGGCCTCCTGATCATGCTGACGGTGTCTATTCCCGACCGGCAGCATGATACGCCATGGCGGTAGCTTTCCGTAGCAGATGGTCCGGCTTTCGACCAGAAATGCATTCTCCGCGACCGTCATGGTGCGGAAAATCGGGGTCCTGCGGCGTGCCATGGGGACACACGGGGACTGCCAGAGGGTTTGCTATACTGGCGCGAAAGGAGGCGGATCATGGCGGATTACATTGCATATTTTAACGGCGAATGGGTGCCCTTCAGCCAGGTAAAGATCGACCCAATGGACCGGGGCTTCATTGTGGGCGACGTAATCTTCGACGTGGCCCGGACCTTCAACGGCAAGAGCTTTCGCATGGAGCAGCACATCGACCGGCTCTACCGCTCACTCAAGTACGTCCGCATTGACCCCGGACTCTCCCCGCGAGAGATGTACGACATCAGCGAGGAGGCGATCGCCCGCAACGAACATTTCCGAGAAGAGGCCGGGGATTTCACCATAACCCAGTTCATTACCCGTGGTCCGGGAAACTGGTCCCGCGACGCCGGGCCTCCCACAGTTTGCGTGAAGATTTCGGCGGCGGCCTTCGGACGCTACGCAAAGCTGTACAGAGACGGGGCCCACGGCGTAATTACTCGTACCCGGAGCTATCCGGTCGATGCCCTCGACCCGAAGGTCAAACACTACAGCCGCATGAACTTCAACCTGGCCGACCTGGAAGCGGCGGACGTGGACCCTGAGGGCTGGCCCATCCTCACGGACTCCGAAGGAAACCTGACCGAAGGGACCGGCTACAACGTTTTCCTGGTCACTGACGGAGTGATCCGCACGCCGGGGGACCGCAACATCCTCCAGGGAATCTCCAGGGGGATGGTGTTCGACCTTGCAGAGCAACTTGAGATTCCCCTGGTGGAGGAAGATCTCCAACCATACGACATGTACACCGCCGACGAAGCCTTCTTCTCCAGCACCACCCCCTGCGTGCTGCCGGTGACCGTCGTGGATAAGAGGGATATCGGAGACGGACGGCCCGGGCCGATAGTCCAACAACTCCTGTCCGCATGGAGTGAGGTCGTCGGGTTGGACATTGTCGACCAAATGGCCCGGTTCGACCGGGGCTAGGAGGGCGACAAAGGGCGTCAAACTTCTCAACGGCCGCCCTGTTTGGATGGACCACGGTCCGGACCGCTGCATTGACCGGATCAACGCGACCAACACCCACGCACCGGAGTGAAACCAATGAAATTCGGCATTATGGCGATGCCCCAGCATCCGTCAACGGACTCGGCGACCCAGCGATTCCACGAAACGGTGGAGTTGACGCGGTTGGCACGGGACGCTGGGTTCAGTTCTATCGCGTGCGGCCAGCACTTCCTTTCGCCGCCGTACCAGAACCTCCAGAGCATCCCGCTGTTGGCTCGGTTGGCCGCAGATTCCGGGGACATGCAATTGGTGTTGTCCATCCTGCTGCTGCCCTTGTACTCCCCGGCCGACGTAGCGGAAACGGTGGCGACGCTGGACGTAATCAGCGAAGGCCGCGTAGTGCTGGGCGTGGGCCTGGGTTACCGCGACATCGAGTACCAGGCGTTCAACGTGGAACGGCGACATCGGGTCGGGCGATTCCTGGAGAGTCTGGAACTCGTTCGCAGGCTTTGGACCGAAGACGAGGTCACCTTCCACGGCCGACACTTCAGCCTGGACAACGCGACCTGTGCCATCCGGCCGGTGCAACAACCGCATCCCCCGATATGGGTGGCGGCCAATTTCGACACGGTGGTGCGCCGGGCGGGCGAACTCGGCCTGCCCTGGTTCGTCAACCCGCACGCCACCCTGGCAACGCTGGAAAGGCAGACGGCCATCTACAAGGAGGGCCTGGAGGCGGGCGGCCAGCAGATGCCGGCTGAAATGCCCATCATCAAAGAGATGCACATCGCGCCGACCCACGAAGAAGCGGTCCGCAACGCCCAGCCCTACATGGAAGCCAAGTATCAGGCCTACGCCGACTGGGGACAGGACAAGGCACTGCCCGGCGAGGAAGATTTCCGCATTCCCTTTGAGGAATTGGCCCGTGACCGGTTCATCCTCGGAAGCGGAGAAGAAGTGATCCAACAGATCGAAGACCACCACCAGCGCGTGGGAGCCAATCACTTTATGTTCCGGATCTGGTATCCGGGCATGGATGCCCGGATGGCGATGCGTGTAGTGGAGCAGATGGGCGACAGCGTGATTCCGTATTTCGATAGCCGGTACGGAGTTGAGAACTGATCCCGCGGTTGACTGCGCCAACTGGCCGTCCATATACTGCTACGGGCCCACACTCGGCGAAAAGGCGACATGCCTGTGACCTCGGCGGGTGCCGGCCGTATGCCGATGAGCAATAAGAAAATCGTCGTAGTCGGCGGCGGTACTGGCAACCATACCACCCTGACCGGCCTGCGATCCCGTGAATGCGATGTCACGGCGATCGTCGCAATGACCGATAGCGGCGGAAGCAGTGGCCGTCTGCGCGAGGAGATGGGACACCTGCCGCCCGGGGATCTGCGCCGATGCCTGATGGCCCTCGCGTCCGACTCCGCCGAATCTAACCTGATGCGCCGGTTGTTCGACTTCCGTTTCTCCACCGGCGACGGGTTGAACGGGCACAGCTTCGGCAACCTGCTGCTGGCTGCGCTGACCGAGGTCACCGGAGACACCATCACTGCGATAGATGAGGCGGCGCGCATCCTCGGCATTAGCGGCGCGGTGCTGCCGGTCACGCTGACACGGTCCACTCTACGCGCCAGACTGGTGGACGGATCCGAGTTGATTGGCGAATCGGCCATCGATCTGCGTAGCGATAACCTGGACGTCGCCATCGACTACATTTACCTGGACCCAAAGGCCTATGTGTATCCGCCGGTTCTGGACGCTATAGCTGAAGCCGACGCCATCATACTGGGACCGGGCGACATCTACACCAGCGTATTGCCGAACCTGTTGGTAGAGGACGTGGCGCAGGCGATCAACGATTCCGATGCCATCAAGGTCCACGTGTGCAACCTGATGACCAAGCCCAACGAGAGCGCCGGGTTCGGCACATCCGATTTTCTGGCTCTCTTGATGGAATACCTGGGCACGAGCCAACCATTGGATTTCCTGCTGGTCAACAACACTCCGGTCCCGCCGCGGCTGCTGGAGCGCTACGCCGCGGAAGGCCAGCACCCGGTCGCTGTGGACGAGCCGGCCTCCCTGACCATGGTCGGGCGAGTAGTAGACCGGCCGCTGCTGGCCCCCGGAGTGTTCATCCGACACAGCCCAACCGCCCTGGCAGAAGCGATAATGGACCTGGTCGAATCCGTGGACCGGGAGCCCCGCTATGCGGTTTCGCCGTCGCTGGTGTTTGACTGCGACGACCTCGGCGACGTGCTGGCGCCTGAAGAAACCATGACGGTCGCTCGCGCCAACGCCGACGGCGACTGACCCTTTGGATCGCAGGTATGTGCGGAATCGTCGGATACGTCGGCGACCGGCCCGCGTGGCCTCTGGTAGTTGAAGGACTGCGCCGCCTGGAGTACCGGGGATACGACAGCGCCGGCGTGGCTGTGCTTGGCCCCGAGTCCGGGTTGCAACTGCGGAAGACCGTCGGACGGGTGCTGGGGTTGCTCCACGATCCCGATTGCCCGGCTCCAAATGGGTCCGCCGGGCTCGGCCACACCCGCTGGGCCACCCACGGCCGTCCCTCGGAAGCTAACGCCCATCCGCACACCGATTGCACCGGCCAGATTGCCATCGCGCATAACGGCATCGTCGAAAATCACGTCGAACTCAGGGCGGATCTCCGACGCAAGGGCCACAGGTTCAAGTCGGAGACGGACACCGAGGTCATTTCGCATCTGATCGAGGATGCCATGAACGATGGCCTCAGCCTGCCGGCTGCGATGCTGCACATGAGCGCAAAGGTGCAGGGACCCCAAGCTATCGTAGCGGTGCACGATGGCGACCACGACAACCTGTGTGCCCTGAAACTCGGAAGCGCCGGAGGAGTCGCAGTCGCCTACCACGACGGGCAGGGCATCGTGTCCAGTGATCTGCCGGCGCTGTTGCCCATCGTTGGCCGGGGCGGACACCTTCCAGTGGGATTCCTGGACGACGGCGAAGTTGCGGTGGTGACGCGGCAGGGGGTCGCTTTCCTGGACCGGGATGGCCGCCCGATCGACAAACCGATGCTGCATGTCGACCTGGACGATGTGCTGGTGGAGCGGGGCGGTTTTCGTCATTTCATGCTCAAGGAGATCATGGAGCAGCCTCAGGCGGTAACCGCCGCCCTGCGGGATCGCGTGGACTTCGGCCGGGGACTGGTGACGCTGCCCGACCTGGCCGTTACCGACAGAGATCTCTCCGAGGTGAAGCGCGTCCTCCTGCTCGGGTGTGGCACGAGTTTGAACGCAGCCCACGTGGGGCGGCACCTCATCGAGCGACTGGCTGGCGTTCCGGCGGAAGCGGAGTCGGCCTCCGAGTTTCGTTACCGCGAACTGTTTCTGGATGCGTCCACGCTGGTGGTAGCCATCGGGCAATCCGGCGAAACCGCCGACACCGTCGCGGCCATGCAGGCAGTCCGTAACTCCGGCGCGCGAATGGTGACCATCTGCAACGCGGCCAACAGCCAGGCCACCCGTTTGGCCGACCACGCGCTGTTGATGGGCTGTGGCGTCGAGGTGGGTGTCGCCAGCACCAAGACCTTCCTGTCCTCACTGACGCTGCTGAATCTGTTGGCAATTCGATTGGGAACGGCCCGCGGTCATCTGGGCTCCTTGAAGTCCCGCGAATTGGTCGACGGACTGGCCAGATTGCCGGGATACGTAGCCGAGGCTCTGGAAGCCGGCGGAGAAGTCGAGCGACTGTCTCGGCTCTACTACGGTAGGGACCATTTTTTGTACCTGGGCCGGGGCATCAACTCCCCGGTCGCGACCGAGGGAGCGTTGAAACTCAAAGAGATCAGTTACATCCACGCCGAGGCCTATGCCGCCGGAGAGATGAAGCACGGCCCGATCGCCCTGATCGATCACAAGATGCCCACCCTGGCACTGGCTCCGCACGACGACCTGTACGACAAGATGGGGAACAACATCCAGGAAGTGAAAGCCAGAGATGGAGAGGTCCTGGCGGTCCTCTCCCACGGCGACGACAGGCTTTCCGGTTTGGTGGATCACGCGATGTTCATTCCGGAAACCCCGGAAAACCTGACGCCATTGGTCGCCACGTTGCCGCTGCAACTGTTCGCCTACCATATCGCGGTCCGGCGGGGCTGCGATGTCGATCAGCCTCGCAACCTGGCGAAATCTGTCACCGTCGAATAGCGCTCAGGCGGCCGGACCTGCCATCTACGCCAAAAGGCGCCAGCCCACGCCGCGTATTGCCCGACCTCTGCTGTATCATGATATGGTCACGGGTCACCCCGGCGGGACGTTAGGCCAACGCAGAGTGTGATCCTCCGAAGTCTTCCGCGCTCGAACAGGAGCCTCATCTAAATGGCGCGCACCACCGTTCTCGTGATGATCGACGGGCTGGACCCGGAATACCTGGCGGCTTGCCCGACGCCCAACCTGCGGCGGTTTGCCCGCGACGGGTTTCACGTCACCGGCGGCGGCATGATGCCCAGCGTCACCAACGTCAACAACACTACAATGGTCACCGGCCATTACCCGGCGCAGCACGGGATAGTTTCCAACTATTGGTTAGACCGCCAGGCTGGCATTGAGGAGTACGTCGAATCCGGCGAGTTCATCTGCGCCGACACCGTATTCGCCCAATGTCGCCGACGCGGGGGCAGGTCATTGCTGGCTGCTTCCAAGGACAAGCTGCGACGCCTCTTGGGCGACGACACGGATCTGGCCTTCTCGTCCGAACGCCCTACCGCCGACGCCGTGAATGCCGCCGGTGACCCGCCCGACATCTATTCCCTGGAGGTCAACGGCTGGACAATCAACGCGGCCCGGGCGGCCTTGAAAGCGCAGCATTATGATCTGGCGTTCATCGCCACCACTGACTACGCGATGCACATGCACGGACCGGAGCACCCGGAATCGCGTCGACACCTCACGGTGCTCGATGAAGCGCTGGGCCAACTGGTTGACGACATCCCCGACGTGCAATTGCTGATCACGGCCGATCACGGAATGTCCGACAAGCGCCGTATGCTGAACCTGCCGGCCGTGCTCCGAAGTCGCGGAATCGGCGCTCGGGCGGTCCCGATCATTAAGGATCAATACGTGGTGCACCATTCCAACCTGGGAGGCTGCATCTACCTCCATCTGGACGATGCCGCCGCGCTGGAGGACGCGCTGGGCGTCTTACGGGAAACCGACGGCATTGAGGAGGCGCTTCCCCGGAACGAAGCGGCGGGGCGGTTCGCCCTGATGGCCGAGCGCATCGGTGACATCGTTGTCACCGGGGCCTCCGACGTCGTGTTCGGCGACCCGGCCGAGGTGACCCTGCCGGCCGGGTTGCGCTCGCACGGGTCCGCCCACGAGCGTCGGGTGCCGATAATAGGATACGGCGGGGATTTTGGCGGGTTCGAGTTCCATGAGAACCGGGACCTGGGCCGCTACGTGTCGGAACGGGTCCTCGGTTGACGGCATTGGATTTCGCGCGGAGGAAGCCTTGACCACGGTAGAAGTGCGGGCCCCGGCCACGACCGCTAACCTCGGCCCCGGGTACGACTGCCTGGGGATGGCATTGGACTTGTGGAACACGCTGTCCGTGGCGGTTCTCCCGGAGGGTTCCGAACCGCAGGTGATCGTTTCGGGCGAAGGGGCCGGGGAACTGGAGGCCGACCCGCAAAACCTGACTTACCGGGCCATCGAGTTTCTGTTCAACGAAGCCGATGCTCCGCTGCCGCCGTTGTCGCTGCATTGCGAAAACACGATACCGCTGAGCCGGGGAATGGGCAGCAGCGCGGCGGCAATTGCCGGGGGCCTGGTGGCGGCCAACCGGCTGCTTGACGACGTGTTCAGCCCGGACGATCTGCTGGAAATGGCCGCGACCATCGAAGGACATCCGGACAACGTCGCCGCCGCCATCCACGGGGGTATGCGGCTGGTGGTCATGGACGACAATCGCATGTACACCGCTCCCATACGCTTACCCGCGGATTTGCAGGCGGTCTTGTTCATCCCGGACCGGCGGATTGCGACCGCGGACGCCCGGCGTGTTTTGCCTTCGGAAATTCCCGTCGCCGACGCGGTGTACAATATGAGCCGCACCGCACTGCTGGTGGCCAGCATGGAATCGGACCACCCCGAATACCTCAATATCGCTACTCAGGACCGTCTGCACCAACCCTACCGTCAGACCATTTTTCCGCAAATGAAGGTTATTTTTGCCGCGGCCCAGGCGGCCGGCGCGTTCGGCGTTTTCCTCTCCGGCAGCGGGAGCACAATCCTGGCCTTTGCCCGTGATCGCGCCATGACGGTCGCCTATGAAATGTTCGACGCGGCGCGGCTGGCAGGGGTTGAGGGCCGGGTGGAAGTCACCCAGCCGACTGCCCTGGGAGCGCACGTCATCGGATAGCTCGCGAGAGGATGGCGGAACCCGGCGCCGTGTTCCCGGCCTCGCTGTGAATACCATGAGAACCGCCCGCGTCGCAGCACGTAAAGAGTCCTGATGTCCCTGTACGTCCACAAATACGGCGGCAGTTCCGTCGCCGACGCAGAGAAAATCGTGAACGTGGCGCGGCGTATCGCCACGGCTTATGACCATGGTCATCAGATAGTCACCGTGGTTTCGGCGATGGGCGACACCACGGACGAGTTGATTGACCTGGCGCGCACCGTTTCCAGCGAACCCGACCCGCGGGAACTCGATTTCCTGCTGTCCACCGGGGAACTGGTATCGATCACTTTGCTGTCCATGGCGTTGCGCAGTCTGGGGTACGACGCCATCAGCCTGAGCGGCCCCCAAGCCGGCATCCGAACCGACAGCTCCTACGGCCGGGCGCGGATCAGCCAGGTGGACCCGGATCGCGTCCGTCGGGAATTGGACGCCGGAAGGTTGGTCATCGTCGCCGGCTTTCAGGGTCTCACGCCCGACGACGATATCACCACGCTGGGTCGGGGCGGTTCCGACACTACTGCGGTAGCCCTGGCGGCCGCGCTCCGGGCGGACCGTTGCGACATCTACACGGACGTAGAGGGGATCTATACCGCCGACCCGAGAATCGTGGGCGAGGCTGCCAAAATGCCCGAAGTGGGATACGAAGAGATGCTAGAACTGGCCTCCGCGGGAGCGAAAATGCACCCCCGGTCCATCGAATTGGGGGCGGTTTATAATGTTCCCATCTACGTGGCGTCGAGCTTCGTTGACGCCCCGGGAACCCTCATTCATCAAGCATCGGACGAAAGGCAGATGGAAGACCGGATCAAGGTAACTGGTATCGCGTACCAGACAAACGTAGCGAAAGTGACCGTTTGCCGGGTGGCCGACCAACCCGGCGTGGCCGCGGCGCTGTTCGAGCCATTGTCCGCTGCCGGCATCAACGTGGACACGATAGTCCAGAACACCAGCGCGGACCGGACCACCACCGACATCAGTTTCACCGTGACCACCGATGACCTCCCCCGGGCCCTCCGGGTAATGGCTCCTCTGGAGGCGACCCTGGGAACCGATCAGGTAATCAGCGACCCCACGCTGGCATCGGTAAGCGTAGTAGGATCGGGGATGCAGAATACTCCGGGCTACGCCTCGCGAATGTTTCGCATCCTGGCCGACGGCGGGATCAACATCGACATGATCACCACGTCGGAAATCCGGATCTCGTGCATCATCAATCGCGACCAGGCGCAGGAAGCGGTCCGCTTGCTGCACCGGGGCTTCGAACTGGACGAGCCCGATTAGGCGGCCGCTGGCCGGGCGGTGATGTCCGACTGCTACCTTTCCGTCGTCATTCCAGCCTACAACGAGGAACGTCGACTGCCCGAGACGCTTGACACCGTTCGCGCCTACCTCGCCGGGAAGGCGTACCCGTGGGAGATCATCGTAGCCGACGACGGAAGTGACGACGCGACCGCGGCCACCGTGTCTCGCGTCGGGCGAACCGACGAACGCGTCAAGCTTCTTCCTCTGCCACATCGGGGCAAGGGTTGGGCGGTCAAGAACGGGATGCTCGCAGCTCGAGGCGAATACCGTTTTCTGTGCGACGCCGACCTCTCCATGCCGATAGATTTGTTGGACCGCCTGCTGCCCGGCAACGCGCCAACGTCGGACATCGTCATCGGCTCCCGGGAGGCGCCCGGCGCCCGACGCATCGGCGAGCCGAGACGACGATGGCTGATGGGCCGAGTTTTCAACGCCATGACCCGTATGCTGGCCGCGCCGGGCATCGCCGACACTCAATGCGGGTTCAAGGTATTCCGTGCCGCCGCCGCTGAAACGTTGTTTGGACTACAGACGCTGGACGGTTTCGCCTTCGACGCGGAGATACTGTTTCTCGCGCGCCGGCGCAGGTTCAGCGTGGCCGAGGTCGGGATCGACTGGCATTACCGGTCCGAGAGCAAGGTGCGGCCAATACGCGATGGATGGCGTACCCTGCGAGATCTCGTCATCATCCGATACCGATGGTTTTCTGGCCTCTACGAACGGTGAAATCGGAACATTGCAACGGCGTGTTCAAGGCCCGACCAAGCGATGCGGACAAATCGCCAAAATCGGAGTCTCAATAGATTGAACATCCGCAGTAGGTACGTGTAATGCTATGTCCGGACATCATTAGTGAATTGGCAGGGTAGCCGTCGATCGGTGGTGGAGGTTAATAATGGTGAATAACGTGTCATACCAGCAACGTCGTGCGCAGGCAGCCGATACAACGGGGAGCCGCGCCAAGGTCCAACTGGGCAAACAAGCTATCCGATACGCGCTGAACGGCGAATGGGAACAGGCTGCCGCGGCAAACCGCCAGATTCTGGACATCTGTCCGACTGACTGCGAGGCGACCAATCGGTTGGCGAAGGCCCTCATGGAGCTTGGCGACTATCCTGAAGCGCGCCAGATCCTGGAGCAGCTTCAACTACGTTCGCCATCCAACGTAATCGCACGCAAGAATCTTGCCAGACTCGACCAGTTGCAAAGCCGGCCCGGGGAAATCCGCTCGCAGCCCGCGGCAGCCGGCAAATCTCCAGGCATGTTTATCGCGGAAAGCGGCAAGTCCTGCACCACCGCGTTGTGCCGGACAGCCGGACCACCGGAGGATGCGCCGGTCAGCGCCGGCGACGTGGTAGTGCTGAAGCCTCAGAACGACGGGATAATCGTCAATGCGCTGGATGGACAATACCTGGGAGCACTGCAACGCCGTTTGGGCCGCCGGGTCAACAAACTGATGGCCGGCGGCAACCGGTATGACGCGGCCGTGGTCGGGATCGAACCGGACGGCTTGTCGGTGATCCTCCATGAAACGGGTCAGGCGCCGTCCCTGCGACACGTGATCTCCTTTCCCGCCCAGGTAATCGAACCACCTCGGCCAGAGCCGGCGGTTCCACAAGACGATTTCATGCCGGCACCGAATGAAGACCCGGACCCAACTCCGGTGGACGCCATCGATCCTGACGATGCCATAGACTCTGCTGAAACCGCGGTAATGGACATGCCCGACGATACCCCGGTCGAGTCGGTAGGAGAAGACGACGTTCCTACGTTGGACACCGACGACGATGCGACCGATTGGTCGCCGGTAACCCCAGTCTCAGACGGCGAAGAGGAGTGGGATTAATCATGCGTGAGCCGCGCAGGTAGCTCAGGCCTGCCCGGCTCCTCTCGCGCGGGAATCCAGGCTGACCGCCAACCTTGACCGGAAGGGACGCACGCGGTTGTCCTGGTGCGGGACGCCCATTGGCACCACGAACACTGCTTCCTGTCCGGCGGAGTGGGGCCCGAAAAATTCGACCACGGCATCGTCGAAGAATGTGAGGCCGGTGGCGCCCAGCCCTAGAGCGTGACAAGCGAGGTATATCCGGCCGCCGATTATGCCGGCGACGGTTTGCGCTATCCGGTATCCTCGGGTTCCGAATTCCCGCTCGATCAAGGACAAATCGGCGGTGATGAACGCTACGGCGGCAGCATCCGCGGGAAGCGCCTGCTCGAAACCCAGGTGTCCGGCCGTTTCCCGGAAATCGCCTTCCTTGAGCAACCGCAACCCGTTGTAGAAACGGTTGTAGTAATAGGCTCCGGGGGCGAGGCCGGTGACCGCATTTACGATCAGATAGATGCTCAGGTATGGCGAAAACCCTTCGGCCAGGTGCGGCGCGTTGATGGGGTTTCCGGCGGCGTCAATAATGGAGCGAAAATCCTCCCAGGAGATGGGGTCAGTGGCAAAGCGCCGAGTGGAACCCCGGGAACGGATGCACTCGCCCAGGGATTGCGCAGGGCGCGACGCGAGATCCAAGTCACCGTCGAAGCCTCCATCGGACCCGGAACGGAGCGGGCGGAACCCTTCGCCCGTGCCGTCCAGTTCGTCTTTTTCGCCATTACGTCCGCCGTCACCGGGCGCATTCCAATCCGCGACGTCCTCGCCGGCCCGCAACCAGGAAGCCAGGTGAATTTCACGCGACAACGGATACTCCAGCGCCCCCGGCGTCAGTTCGTTGCTCTCCTGGGGCAACATTCCCGGAACGTCCCCGGAACCGGGGTTCAACACGCCGTCCGGACTGCCGACCGTCGCCAGCAGCGACGGCGCTTCTTCGATCCCGTCGATCCCGATGTATCCGGTAAGCGAACGATCCACGAATCCGAATTTGAGGCCCACCGAGGTACCGGCAGCATTTCCGGCCGCAGAGAGATTGGCCGCAAT
Organism: Dehalococcoidia bacterium; assembly: GCA_965220505.1. GTDB lineage: Bacteria > Chloroflexota > Dehalococcoidia > Lucifugimonadales > UBA3495 > Bin87. The sequence goes on from CBDCQE010000001.1 coordinate 790,306, forward strand.
TGTGCCCAGATCCCAGTAGCAATACCGGTATCCCCGCTCCCGGTATTTCCACGCGCTTCTCCAGAACACGGTGGTGAACACCAGCGTCGCCGGATACGCGGCATGGTCGTGTGCTGCCGCGCCTACCCACCGTCGCAGATCGCCGTTGCGCAGGCGGGCGAGGGTGAAATCCAGCGGGTTGAAGTGGTATACACCGGCGCGCAGACCTTCCAGGTCGCCGCAGACCACGTAGACCTCGGTTGGATACAGCGCGCCTGCGGAGGCGGCCGCGCGATAGTGCACCTCGCCGTCCCGTAGCGTTCGCCGCCGGATGACGGCGGCCGCGTGGTAAAGCAGCTCGGCCAGCGTTTGCAGCGTCGGAGGGCTTTCGCCGTCTGCCGTTTGGCCAGTCTCTCGGATCGCGCGCAGGGTGGACATTTCCAGGCCGGATGACGCGGCCACGTCGGGCAAGGGAATTGCGCGCAGACCGGGATACACCTTGTACAGCGGAGGCTTGTTGCTGAGGTTGATGTACTGGAGTTTGGTGGCGTCGTTGAACGAGGCCGCCAGGCTGGCGCCGTCGGGTGCCTGGTTGGTAACCATGTCTTGCTGTCCTGTTCGGGTTGCGTCGGGGCGGTCAAAAGGCGCGCGAGCGGTAGATTTCCACCGCCGCGGCCCCGATGACTGAGCCTTTGATGGGCGGGCGTGGCTTATGGACTCGAACGCGCACCGCGCCTATTTGCCGGTGTTGTTCGAGCACTCTTCGCACAATGGCGCCGGCGGCGGACTCCAGCAGGTTGCAGGGCTCGCCCTCCATGACCGCTTTGACCTCCCGGTACAGTTCCGTGTAACTCACCGTGTCTTCCAAGCGGTCGGAGGCCGCCGGCACGCTCAGGTCCAATTCCGCCTCCAAATCCACGATGAACGGTTGCCCCAAGCTGCGCTCTTCGGCGTTGACCCCGTGGAATCCATAGAACTGGAGGCCGGTCAGAATGATGCGGTCTGAAGACATCAGAATGGCAACGGTACGGGGTGAATCGCTAAAGTGGATGCGCCGGTTTGCCCTGTCCAGACGAGCGGATCCGCGCCTTGGATAACAGGCAAGAAGTCGATCAATTGGACATGGCCTCAATGGCCGCGGCTTGCGCCAGCAAGTTCTGCGCCCGTTTCACTACGGGCACGTCCACCATGCGACCGTCGATGGACAGCGAACCCCTTCCGGCCGCCTCCGCTTCATCCCAGGCTTCCACCACACGGCGCGCGTAGGCCACATCTCCGGGGTCGGGCGAGAAGGTCTCGTTGATGACGTCGATCTGAGCGGGATGGATGGCGAACTTGCCCGTGTATCCCATGCGTCGGGCCGCTCCGGCGTCGGTCCTCAGGCCCTCTGGGTCGCGGAATCCCACGAACGGGCCGTCCAGCCCGGCCACTCCGGCGGCCCTTGCCGCCACGGCCACCGACGACCGCGCGAAATAGCACTCGTCGCCGAAGTCGCTGCGAGTAACGCCCATGTCGTTAGTGTAGTCTTCGGCCCCAAATGCGATCCCTACAATCCGCTGGGAGGCTCGCGCCATCTCATAGACATGGACGATGGCCATCGCGGTTTCGATCCAGGGGATTACCTTGATGCTGCCCGCCTCCACGCCGGCTTTCGTTTCCAAGGGAGCCAGCAGTTGGTCAACCTGCTGCATGTCCCAGGCCGTGTTGCCCTTGCCGATGCTGATGCCGGCCAACTCCGGACATACGACTGCGGACAATTCGCCCGACGCCAACCCGGTGTCCAGGGCGTTGACCCGCACCATCACCCGTTTGCCGGTCGCCGCAAAACGAGGGACCCATTCCGTTGCCAGTTCGCACGCTGCGGCCTTTTCGCCGGGCGGCACCGAGTCTTCCAGGTCCACCATGATGATGTCGGCGCCGAACCCCAGGGCGCGCTCCAGCATACTGGAGCGATTGCCGGGGACAAAAACGATGCTGCGGAGCAATTGCACTGGAATAAACCTCCGGAGGGCCTGTTTCGGGGTCGGCCTAAACAGACCCGGCGGTTGTGGCTGCCTGGTGAATGGTCAAGCCGTCAGGTGGGAGTGTGGTTTTGGATCAGAAGTCGCCCCAGGAGTAGCCCGACTTGACGTCCACCTTGAGCGTCACGTCGAGGTCCATCGCGGCCGGCATCTCGTCCATCACCAGTTCGGTCATCACACCCATTTCGTCGTCTGGCACTTCAAACACCAGCTCGTCGTGCACCTGCAGGATCATGCTGGAGCGCATATGTTCGTTGATCATGCGAGCGCGCACGTTGATCATGGCGATTTTCATGATGTCGGCCGCAGTGCCCTGGATCGGCATGTTGATCGCCATGCGCTCGGCGGCCGCCCGCGTGTTGTGATTCGTGGCCTGTATGTCCGGCAAATACCGGCGGCGCCCCAGGAGCGTTTCCGCATACATCACGCTCCTGGTCCGCTCCTTCACTGATTCCAGGTAACCGTTGATGCCCGGGTAACGGGCCAGGTAGGTTTCGATGAAATGCCGCCCCTCTTCCCGGCTGAACCCGGTTTGTTGCGAGATTCCGTAGGGACCCAAACCGTAAATCACGCCAAAGTTGAGCACCTTGGCGATCCGGCGCTGTTCCGCGTCCACATCGTTGATGGGCACGTCGAACATCTGGCTCGCGGTCGCGGCGTGAATGTCCTCGCCCCGGCGGAAAGCTTCCAGCAGCGAGGGATCCTGCGACATGTGGGCCAGTACCCGCAGCTCGATCTGGGAATAGTCCGCGGACAGCAGCTGGCAACCGGAATCCGCTACGAAGGCACGCCGGACCTGGCGGCCCAATTCGGTTCGCACCGGTATGTTCTGCAAGTTCGGATCGCTGCTGCTGACCCGGCCGGTTGCCGACCCGGTCTGGTGATACGACGTGTGGATCCGTCCCGTGTTGGTATTCACCATCTCCGGCAGGGCGTCAACGTAGGTGGACTTCAGCTTCGATACCTGGCGGTAGTCGAGGATCTTATCCACCGCCGGATGCAGGCCCTTCAACGCCTCCAGCGCGTTGGCATCGGTGGAATAACCGGACCGCGTTCGCCGCGACTTGGGCAAACCCAACTCGCCAAACAGGAGATCGCTAAGCTGTTTGGGGGAGTTGATGTTGACGCTATGGCCGATGGACTCGAACAGCTCCGTCTGGATCTGGTCCAGCTGTTCGTGCAGATCCCGGGACATTTCGTGGAGGATGCCGGCGTCCAGGCGGACGCCGGCTCGCTGCATCTCGACCAGAACCGGCACCAGCGGCAGTTCCACGTCGGCGAACAGGTCGCCCAGCCCCTGGGTTTCCAGCGGAGGCTCAAAGTGGCGCCGTAGTCGCAGCGTGCAGTCCGCGTCGGCCGCCGCGTAGGGGGCGCCGTCGGTGATCTCAACCTCGTTGAAGGTTTTTTGCCGGGCTCCCTTGCCGATCAGATCGGTGATTTCGGTCATCTCCCGACCCAGTATGGAGAGGGCCAACGGTTTCAACCCCAGGCGGTTATTGCCCAGCAGGTGGGCGGCGATCATGGTGTCGTGGTCCACCACCTGGTACGGGTCCACGCCGTAGTTGCTCAGGAGGGTCAGATCGTAGTTGGCGTTGTGCGCGGATCGCTTGAGGCCCTCGGCGGTGAAAAGTGGCCGGACCGCGGCCATGACTTCAGCAAGGGGCAGTTGCAGGCCGGTTTGGTGGCCGACCGGAACGTACCAGGCCAGCCCACCATCGACGGAGAAACTGAGTCCGGCCAACTCAGCCGCCATGGGGTCGGTACTGCTGGCCTCGGTGTCAAAGGCGAAGGAACCGGCCTCCCGGATGGCGGCGATCATCGCGTCCAGTTGGTCCGGGGTGTTGACGATCCGATAATCGCAATCCGCTGGTTGCTCGGCATCAGGAAACGCCGGAGCCGACGGCCGGGCGGCGGTTTCCGACGCTGTGGCCCAGGGAGCGTCGGGAGAGGGAACGCGTCCCACTATGCTGTGGAACTCCAGCGCAGTCATCAGGGCGACCACCTCTGATCGCTCGTAGTCACCGAACTTGCAGGCATCGAGATCCAGGTTGGTCGGGGCATCGCATTTGATGGTGGTCAAGAAACGATATTCGAAGGCCTCGTCCCGGTTCGCCGCGAGGTTGTTCTGCACCCGTTTCTGGGTTATCTCCTCCAGATGCTCGTAGATGCCCTCCAGGGTGCTGTAGTTGGTCAACAGCGTGGTGGCGGTCTTGTCCCCGACGCCGGGCACCCCGGGGATGTTGTCGGATTTGTCGCCGACCAGGGCTTTGTAGTCCGGTTGCTGTTCGGCGGTCAGCCCACCGTATCTCGCCGCTAACTCCTCTTCATCCACGATGCGACGGTCGCGCTCGCTGCTGGCGAGGTCGACGCGAACCAGGGGAGAGATGAGTTGGAAGGTATCGCGGTCGCCCGTGAGGATAACGGTTGGTACGTGGGCGGCCTCGGCCTGGCGGGACAGGGTACCGATGATGTCGTCGGCCTCGAAACCGGGCAGTTCGTAGATCGGCACAGAGAAAGTTGCCATGAGCTCTTTCACGCGGTCGAACTGGCCGCGCAGTTCCGGCGGCGACGGCGGGCGCTGGGCCTTGTATTCCGGGAATCGCTCGTGGCGGAAGGTCGGGCTCGGAGTGTCGAAAGCGACGGCGACGTGGCTGGGTTGCCACTCGTTCAGCGCGCGGATGAACACGCTGGCGAACCCGTAAACGCCCGTAACGTCCTCGCCGGTGGTCGAGACCGTGAGGTTACGACTCGCGCTGATCGCCCGGAATGAACGGTGCACCATCGCATGCCCATCGATCAGCAACAGCAGCGGAGCCTTGTCACCGCTGGCTGCGAAGGTCATCTCCATGTACATCTGGTTGGCGCTGGACATTTGGCGTCTCCGTGCGCGGATGAACCGGCTTCCAGTGGTGCTCCGTACCGTTGCCGCATTATACATGAGCCAATGCCGAGATCGTCGGCCCCTGTGCTACAATGCCCGCGTTATGCCGGTTTACGAATACCGATGCAACGCCTGCGGCCAGCGGCAATCGCGCCTCGTGTTCAGCTGGACTCCGGCCGACGCGATCGCGTGCAACGGGTGCGACTCAGCCGACCTGACCCGCCTGGTGTCCGGGTTCTCTTTCCACCGCTCCTGGGGCGACAGCCTGAATTGGATGCCCGATAACGCCGCTGCGGACCTGGACGACAGCCACATCGGCAGTATCGACGGTCACATGGGTCGCATGGGCGAGGCGATGGGCGGCCAGGTTACGCCGGAATTTCACGAACACCGGCACGAGATTACCCATCCCGATCCCTGAACGGCCGGTGGTTTTTTCCGACCACCCAGGCCGATTTCAGCACGGGATCTCACCACCGTCATGCCCATTTACGAATACCGCTGCCGCCAATGCCAGCAGATCTCGTCGATCTTTGTGCGCTCGATCAGCTCGCCCTTGGCGCCGTCGTGTCAGAGTTGTGGGAGCGAAGAGGTGGAACGGCGCATGTCCACCTTCGCCATGGGCAAGACGACCGGAGACGTGCACAATGCCCACCCGATGGACAGCAGTTCCCGGGATTACTACAGTGACCCCCGCAACATCGGGCGGCATGTGGAGGAGTCTTTTGCTCGCCACGGCGTGGACATGCCCGCTTCCGTGCGTGAATCAATAGATTCGGCGCGCAGCGGCGAGCCACCCAAAGGATTGGACTTGTGACAGAGCAGGAACGCAATACTCCATCCGATTTGTTGTCGGCGCTAGTCGCGTGCCTTGACGGCATGGTGGCTTCTGATGCGCTCCCCGAAGGCTTGATGCGTGGTGAAATCGGGTGGTTGGGAGACGGTTTCAGCGACCCTGACCGGGCCTCCACCGCGCCTTGTGCCGTCGAGAGTCGCCACCAGGCGTTGGAAATGGCCGCCGCCGCTCGAGGCTTGCTGGACGTGCTGGATGCAACCCACGGGGTCCCTGCGGACGGCGCACTGCAGTTGCGCCGCGCCCTGGACGACGCCGAGGTGCGCATCGGCGCCGCGATGCGCCGAGAGCAGGCGGGCCGGATCCGCGGCCTGTACGTGATCATCGATCCTGAGGTAACGGGCGGGCGCGACCCTCTGGAAATCGCCCGCGCCGCCATCAATGGCGGGGCGCGGATGCTGCAGTTGCGCGACAAGTTGCGGGACAAAGGCGAGCAATTGCCCTTGGGCATCGCGCTGCGCGACCTGTGCGCCGCCAACGACGCTCTGCTGATCATCAATGACCACGCGGATTTGGCCGCCGCGCTGGGTCCTGAGCATGTGGGTCTGCACGTGGGACAAACCGATCTGCCCGTGGCTGAGGCCAGGAAAATCCTGGCGCCGGGGCAGGTGTTGGGCCGCTCCAACCGTGAGATTGACCTGATCATCGAATCCCAGGAAATGGGCGCGGACCATGTAGCGTTCGGCGCGATGTACACGACGACCACGAAGCAGGTGACTCGAGCGCCGCAGGGACCGGAACGCTTGAAGCAAGCCCGGGCTGCCGCAAACGTGCCCTTGGTGGCAATCGGCGGGATCACGGCGGAGAACGTCGCGCCGGTGGTAGAAGCCGGCGCGGACGCGATTTGCGTCACCGCGGCGGTGGGCAGCGCGGCGGAACCGGAGGCCGCGGCGGCTGCGCTGACTGAAGCGATACGTGCGGCCGGCGGGCAAGTTTAGCCGGAACCGTTATGCCCACGCGTTATGCTCCACACTTGACCGCTCTTTCCAATCAGGCGGTTGAAGAACTCACGGCCAGGCACCGCGCGCGGGAGCAGGCTCTGGGCGTGTCACGGCAGGTTATCCGGAACTCGGCCAACGCAATTCGTGCGGTGCACCGTAACGATTTCGACGAAGCGCGTCGCCTGATCGCTGAGGCGGCTGCCCGGCTCGATGAAACCCGTAACATACGAACCGAGAACCCGGAGATTTACTACGCCGGATTTTTGTCCGATGCGCGCAAGGAATTCACCGAGGCGAACATAACGTTGGCGGTGATTTCGGGAGGCGACATACCAGACGCCGAGTCCCTGAACATGGACCCGCCGGCCTACTTGAACGGCATGGCGGAGGTCATCGGCGAACTGCGCCGTTACATCCTGGACGCCTTGCGCCGCGACGACACTTCGCGGTGCGAGGAGCTGATGGAGTTGATGGACGAGATCTACGGCATCCTGGTTACCGTCGATTTTCCTGAGGCGGTTACCGGCGGCCTGCGCCACAGCACGGACGCCATGCGCGGGGTCTTGGAGCGCACCCGGGGCGACCTGACCATCTCGCTGCAACAGCGCCGCTTGGAACAGCGCCTGGCGGGTCTGACCTAGCGGGCCAGCCTTCGCGCGGAAGGTGACGTTTTGGACGACAGGTTCCCGGTCCACCAGCCTATCCTGATCGGATTTGCCGCCCGGCCGTGATAACTGCGCGCTGGCGCCATGTGGCGATCCTTTCCTGGCCGATCGAGGATGGACGTCTCCTGCCCTTGTTGCCGAAGGGTTTGGCATTGGATCGTTGGCAAGGCAAATCCTACATCAGTCTGGTTTGCCTGTTCATGGAAAACCTGCGAGTGCTGGGGTTACCAACTGTGCCACGCAAATTTGCGGAGCTCAATCTGAGGTTCTACGTCCGGCCCGCCCATGGGAGCGATGGCCGTAAGGGCGTCATTTTCCTGAGGCAGACGGTTTCCAGTCGTTTGGTCGCGTTTGCCGGCCGGGTCTTTTTCCGAGAACCGATGCTGGCTACCCCAATGACTTACAAATGTGAGCCTCCAGAATGCGAGAATCGACGGGATCGGCAGCGGGTGTACTACCGTTGGACAGATGGCGGTCATGACGCCGGCCTGCGCGTCACCGCCGGCGGTGACGGCTACTTTGCCGAGCCGGGCTCACTGGACGAGTTCCTCACCCACCGCTACTGGGGTTACAACCGCACATCCGCCGGCCGACTTCGAGCGTACCGAATTTCCAGAGAGCCGTGGCCGCTGGTCCCGGTCATTGACCATGAATTGAAGTGCGATCCTGAATCCCTATACGGGCCGGAAATCGCCGACGTCATTGCTGGCCCGCCGGCATCGGTCCTGTTGGCGCTGGGTTCAAAGAGCCAAGTGCACCTACCGACTAAGTTGAGATAGTTCACTCGCCATTGTTAGAATGCTGTATCGCAAGCCCATTCCGCAAAGCGGAGATGGGCTAGGCAGGAATGGAGTGGTAGACGCAGCGCCGCGAGCGGCCATACATACGATCCCGGATTCGCTGGACGCAATCGAAGAGTGCTACCGGCGCGGCTGGACGGACGGCCTGCCGGTCGTGCCTCCCACCGCCGATCGTGTCCACGCGATGCTGGAGGCGGTCGATCTGGAACCCGGCCATGTGCTCGGAGAAGTTCCGGTGCGACGCCGGGCGCTGACCGCTGAACAGGCCGCGGCCAACGCCGTGATGGCGGGCTGCCTGCCGGCATATTTCCCGGTAGTGCTGGCGACTATGCGCGTTCTGTTCGAGCACGATCCCAATTGTATTCACGAGGTGTCCGCCGTTACCAACTCCACCGGTTTGATGGTCGCCGTCAATGGCCCTATCCGGCGGGAGATCAACCTGAACTGCACCGACAACCTGTTCAGTCCCGGCAATCGCGCCAATTCAACCATCGGGCGGGCGCTGCGTTTGATCTTAATCAACGTGTTCGAACAAAGGCCCGGCTTGCTGGACCGGGGATGCATGGGCAGCCTGACCAAATTCGGCGTGGTTTTCGGCGAGGACGAAGAAAACAGCCCATGGGAGCCGTTCCACGTCAGCCAGGGATTTTCGGCCGAGCAATCCACGGTTACCGTGGCGACGATCCAGGATCCGTCCATGCACAGCAACCGATACGGCTCCACCGCCGAGAGCCTGCTGGATTCCATCGCCGACGGAATGGCGTCTCACGGCTTGGCCGCTTACTTCGGACGCAATATCAAATGGGTATGGATCGTAGGTCATTGGCACTCTGAACGGTTGGCGCGGCAGGGCTGGACCCGAACCGACATGCAGGAGTATGTCTACGAGCGCTCCTGGCGGTCCGCCGGCCAGCTGAAGCGCCTCGGCATGGCCACCGGCGCCCTCCAGCCCGGCGACGACGAAGAACGGCGTATGACCGTCGCGAGCCCTGACGATATATTGATTTTCAAAGCCGGCGGGGACAGCGGCATGTACAGCGAACTCATCATGAATTATTACGGGGTTCCCGCCGAAATCGGCGTCATCTGACGCTTCGGACTGCCGCACAAAGGAGTTTTTATGGCGACGCAAAACCTGCCTACCGTGCAATTGGTCGACCCCACCGGCTTTGATCCCGGTGAGACCCCGTTGGTCATGGCGGCCCGTCCGGTCGACCTGCGTGGCGGACGCCTGGGCCTGCTGGACAACTCCAAGGCCAATGCGGATGCCATCTTGTGGGCCATTGCCAACGCCCTGAACGATGAGTTTGAGTTTGCCGACATCTTCTACGCTCGCAAGCACAGCTCATCGCTGCCACCTCATCCGGAGGTGTTGGCCGACCTCCACCGCAACGCCGATTTCGTGATCGCCGGCGTCGGCGATTGAGGGGGATGCTCGTCGGGCAGTTTGCACGACGGAATTACTTTGGAGCGCCAGGGCATCCCGGCCGCGACTATCATCACTACCGTGTTCGCCAACACCGCCCGCGCCTACACGCGGCTGATGGGCGTGCCCGATTTCCCGTATCTCATGTGCGCGCACCCGATCGGGAACCTCACCGGCGACGATTTGCAGGAGCGGGCACGCCTGCTGACACCACAGGTTCGCCATCTGCTCGCTAACGGGGAATTGGCGCGGGCGGAGACCGCCTGATCGCGGTAGTGAATCATGCCTGGAATCGGTGATATTTTCCGCAGGTTGACGCGTCGCTCGCAGGCGTCGGAGCCGGAGCGGGCTGGAACGTTCGAGGCCAGAACCGATGTCCCACCACCGGCCCCGTCCGATTTAGCGCCGCCGGAACCGCTCGCCTGGGAACACGAAGACGCCGCCCCTCCGCTTGACTCCACCTCGGAGCCGGACGGCCCGCGGTTCTCGCCGCCTGACGAACCAGTTTCATCCCAAGCGACGTTTGACGATCAACCAGCCCGTGAAACGCTCGTCTCTGCTCCGCCCGGACCGCAGGCAAGTTTTGCGCCTGACGGACGGGATGGCAGTAACGTCGGCGTACTCGATCCGCCATTTGTTGACGTCGGGGACGATGACGTCCTGGTTGACGATCCGCTGGTGTTGGTCTGCCCGTACTGCGGAGCGGAGGGGCAGCGCGTCGGTTCACGCTGCGCCAATGAGCGATGCAACCGGGTGATCGTGCGTCTGCCGACCTGGGCACAACACCGGCGGCACAATTGGTTGATGCGACGTCTTTCGTGGCGCCGCATCGTCGCTGCGTGCGTCGTCGCGCTCCTGATCGTGTTCGTTATCTGGATCAACTACCCGTTTGCGCCCGACCCGATCGTGTTGTTCAAGAAGACCCAGACGCAGTTGACCATTGACGCGGGTCCGGGTTCGTGGACCGGTGTCGGCCGGGATCTCCGGCACAGCCGACGGGTGGACATTGGGCCGCCACCGCCTTCCGGGCAGATCAGGTACTGGAACTTCGACGTTCCCGGCGACCCATTGCAGTCCGAACCCGTCGCACAGGACACGCATGTTTACGTGGGTTCGTCAGAAGGCATGTACGCCCTGTCCCATGCGGATTTGTCGTTTATCGAAAAGTGGGAAGGCGACACGCCGGGTCGGATAACCGCCGGGGCCGCCGTGAGCGGCTTGTACCTGTTCTTCGGGAGTACTGACCATACCGTCAGCTCGTGGAACGCATTTGACGGCCAGGTGCGCTGGAGTTTTCCCGCCGCTGACACGGTCGAAACCGCCCCCGTGATTTCGGATGGCCTGGTGTACATCAGCTCAGGGGAGAGTTGGATCTATGCCCTGGATGCCCACAACGGAGTGTTGATCTGGAAGAAGCAGCTGGACAGCAACGCGAGTGATGCCGCCACCGTCCACGACGGCAAGCTGTTCATTGGTGACGAAAAAGGCGTGTTCTACATTTTGTCCGCCCGAACCGGCCAGGAATGGTTCCGTTTCCGAACCCCGCGTGCCATCAGCGGTTCACCCGTGGTATCCGAAGATGGCGAACGCGCGTATTTCAGCGCGGGTGGCCAGTTGTACGCTGTGGAAGCGACCCGCCGCGAGATACCGGGCCTTTATCAATTCAAACAATTGTGGGCTCAGCTGTGGCTCTGGCAGGTACCCGGCGTTCCACGCCCCAAGGGCCAGCAAGGCGGACTATGGCGGTTCACGCCTGAAAACCCCCTTCAAGGCGTCAAGAGCAGCCCCGCGCTGGTCGAAGATGAAGGCGACGCCACGTTGTATGTCGGCGGACACGACAACTATGTCTACGCGTTAGACGCCATGACCGGTGATCCCCTGTGGACGTTCCATACGGAGAATTCCGTGTGGGCTTCTCCCCTCGTGATCAAGGACGACCTGATCGTTGGCGACGAGTCCGGCGTCTTGTATTCGTTGGACCGGCTGACCGGGCTTGAGAATTGGAGTATGAACCTGGGGGCTCCCATCATGATCCCGCCGATAGTCAGTAACGGACTGCTGATTGTACGCACCGCCGACGGCAACGTGTACGGCATCGAATAGACCTTCATTCGGCGCGGCCAATGAAAACGCCCCGAGCCGCGAACCGGCCGGGGCGTTTCTCCTTTCATTTGGACTGAACCATCAGTAGAGGTGGCAGGACACCCGGTGACCCGGCGATACCTCTTTTTCGACCGGAGCCTCTTCGGAACACTGCGGCATCGCGAAGGGGCAGCGAGGGTGGAACCGGCAGCCAGTGGGCGGGTTGATCGGCGAGGGCACCTCACCCTGGAGCACGATGTCCTCACGAATCAGGTCCGGGTGTGATGGGAGCGCAGCCGAGAACAGCGCTTTGGTGTAAGGATGCAGCGCGTTGTTGTAAAGCTCCTCGGTCTCGGCGTATTCAACGATTTGCCCGAGGTACATAACCGCGGTCTGGTGCGCCATGTATCGGACCGTCGCCAGGTTGTGCGCGATGAGCAGATAGCTGACGTTGTACTGTTCCTGCAGGTCCTTGAGAAGGTTCATGACCTGGGCACGAATGGATACGTCAAGCGCGGAGACCGGCTCGTCCAGGACGATCAGCTTGGGGTACGACACCAGCGCGGAGGCAACCGCGATCCTTTGCCTCTGGCCCCCGCTGAACTCGTGGGGATAGTTGTTGGCCTGTTGGGAGTGCAAACCGACCTGAGCCAGCACCTCGGCAACGCGGTCGTTTTTCTCCTGGGTGGTCACATTGCGGTTGACCACCAGCGGCTCGGAAACGATGTCACGCACTCGCATCCGGGGACTGAGCGAAGACCAGGGATCCTGGAAAACCGCCTGCACCGTGGTCCGGTATTCCTGGAGCTGGGCGCCTCTGAAAGTGTTGATGTCCTCGCCGTCAAGCAGGATTTCGCCGTCAGTTGGCCTTTCCAGGCGCAGCAGGAGCTTGCTGGTGGTGGTCTTGCCGCAACCCGATTCCCCCACCAAGCCCAGGGTTTCGCCCTGTTTGATGTTGAAGGAAATCCCGTCTACGGCCTGCACGTAGCCGATGGTCTTCATCAAGATGAGACCCTTGGTGACCGGAAAATATTTCTTCAGGCCGGTGACTTCCAGAAGGTTATTGTCAGTAGCGACTGCCATCGTGGTCGGGACCTCCTCTACGGGGAATTAGTGAATGCGGTGGTGCGCAGTCTATCCGGTCGTCCCGGTCGGCGCCACGTACTCTGCGATGGGCGTTCCTTCCCAGTCGGAGTGCAACGCCCAGCAGTCCGCGTGATGCGCCTCCGCGAGTTGGATGGACGTGGGATATGTTTCCAGACACCGGTCGGATACGTACGGGCATCGCGGTGCAAAGCGGCAGCCCTCAGGCAGATTGGACAACAGGGGCGGCTGCCCTTCGATCGAATACAGGCGGTCGACCCGTTCCTCCAGTTTCGGCACGGAATTGATCAGCGCCTGGGTGTACGGGTGCGCCGGACGGCTGAAGATGTCCCGCACGTCGCCCTGCTCGATGATCCGACCCGCGTACATCACGGCCACGCGGTCGCACATGCGGGCCACAACGCCGAAGTCGTGGGTGATGAAAATGATCGCCAGCCCGGTCTCCGCCTGAATTTCCTTCAGCAGCCGCAGGTACTGCAGCTGAATCGTCACGTCCAATGCGGTGGTGGGCTCGTCAGCGATGATGATGCCGGGCTCACACGACATGGCGATGGCGCCCACTACGCGCTGTTTCATTCCACCCGACATCTGGTGCGGGTAGTCGTCCAGCCTGCGTTCCGGCGCTGCAACGTTAACCTTCCGCAACGCGTCCACCGCCCGGCCCAACATGGAGCTTTTGTTTTCCCGGTGAGCGATGCCCAGTGCTTCGCGCAACTGGTTACCGATGGTGAACACGGGATTGAGCGAGGTCTGCGGGTCCTGCAGGATCATCGAGATCTGCCGACCACGGACGTCGCGCATTTCGTCTTCGCTTTTCTGCAGGATGTCCTCGCCGTTGAGGACGATTTCACCTTCCACGATTCGGCCGGCCGGTCTGGGGACCAACCGCAACAGGGACAACGCCGTCATGGTCTTGCCACAGCCCGACTCACCCACGATACCCAGGGTCTCTCCCTTCTTCAAATCAAAGGATATCCCATCGACGGCCTTGACCGTGGCCGCCCGAGTGAAGATGTAGGTCTTGAGGTTGTTGACCTCGAGGATGGTATCGGTGGCAGTTTGTACAGCGGTCATGGCAGCATTCCCCTCTGCATTGGTTTGGTCGGCCTGGTGGCCGGTGTCGCTCAGATATCTTGGTTGTGCTGTCGAACGTAACGTCGCCCGACTTAGGAGTCGAAGTCGGTTACCTCAAATTCGGTGTCGCCTGATTTTGACGGGCGTTCACCGAAGGGGTGTTGTCGCTGGATTGTACCAGTAACCACCAGTGTCGGCGAGAGTACAGACTCTCGCACGCCTGATGACTCCGGCTTCCGGGGCTTACACATTCCGCAGCTTGGGGTCCAGCCGGTCGCGCAGCCAGTCGCCGAGCAGGTTCATGGACAACACCGTAAGAACGATGGCCAGGCAGGGGAACATGAAGATCCAATAGGAACTGGTGATAACCTCCCGACCGTCCGCTGCCATCAACCCCCACGCGGGATTGGGTCGCGGTATCCCGGCTCCCAGGAAGCTCAACGTGGCCTCCAGGATAATCACGTGCCCCACCTCCAGCGTTGCCAGCACGATCACCGTGTTGAAAACGTTGGGGAAGATATGCTTCATCATGATTCGCATGTTGGATGCGCCGGCTACTCGAGCCCGATCAATGAAGTCCCGCTCGCGGATCGCCAGCGCCTCCCCACGGATGACGCGGGCGTAGCGTGCCCAAAGCAACAACGCGATCACGATGATCACGGTGCTGAACCCAGAACCTATGGCAACCACCAGCGTGAGCGCCAACAGAATCGATGGAAACGCCAGCTTGATGTCCACGATGCGCATCAAAACGGCGTCGAGTAAACCGCCCCGGTACGCTGCGATCATTCCCAGGCCGGTGCCCAGGATGCCCCCGAGCAGGATAGCGAGGCAGGAAACCGCCAGGGAGATGCGGGCGCCGTGCATCATTCGGCTAAGCACATCCCGGCCCTGCTTGTCGGTGCCGAAGGGGTACTCCCAACTGCCGCCCTCCTCGATGCGCACCACGGTCTCGCCGAGGTCTACCTCGCCGTTTCCGTTGGCGTCCACCAGGGTGGCGACGCCAGTATTAAGGTTGCGACGGGCGTTGTTGATGCTGATTTCGTTGGGGTTCTTGTCTTGCACTCGCTGCACCACGACCTGGCTGGTTTCGCGGTCCCGAGCCCAACCTGGCGGCTCCAGCGCCCGGTCCAGATCACCAATCGTGCTGTCATGGGGAGACAGGACGTCGGCGAAGATTGCCGGGATGACCAGCAGAAAAACCAGGATGAACATAGGGATTACCGGCAATCGGCGGAGTTCGCCCCATATTCGACCTGCGGATAGACCGCGAGTCCCGGCGGCAACCCCGGCCGCTGCTCCGGCAGGTCCTCCCGGCGGCGCGCTTGTTTGAACAGCCATCAGTTTCTCCCCTCAAGCTTTACGAAATCATGATTGGGTCGGCATGGGACCGGCGAATCTCTGCGACCTATTGGTTGTAACGGATCCGCGGATCGACGTAGGCGTAGGTGATGTCGGTGATGATGTTGATCCCCACGTACAGCAGCGCGAACAGCATAACCACGGCCTGCACCACGATATGGTCCTTCGAGTTGATGGCTTCGATCACCATCAGACCCAGCCCGGGCCAGGCGAAAACGGTTTCAATAACCACGGAGCCCGTGATAAGGATCGCAAAGATCAGGCTGAAGTACGTCAGCGGCCCGATGAGCGCGTTACGGAAGCAGTGCTTCCACACGATCTTCCATTCGGGGATGCCTTTGATGCGGGCGAGCTTCACGTACTCCGTGTCCAGCACATCCAGCATCGAAGATCGGGTCAACCGCATGATCGCCGCCACGTTGTAGTAGCCCAACGCGAAGCCGGGCAGAATGATATGTTTGATGCCGCCTTTGCCCGACGTCGGCAGCCAGCCCAACTGGACGGCAAACACCCACATTAAAATCAGGCCCACGGCGAAAGTCGGCGCCGACTGTCCTAATATGGCAAACATCTTGCCGCCGGCGTCAAACCAGGAGTCTTTCTTCACCGCCGATAAAACCCCGATGGGGAAGGCGATTATCCCCGTGACCACCAGGGCGAACGCCGAAAGCTGAATCGTGGCCGGCAACCGTTCCGCTATCAACTCGAGCACCGGACGGTCCCAGCGGAAGGACACTCCCAGGTCGCCGGTCAGCAGGCGTCGCATATACGTGAAGTACTGGACATGGAGGGGCTTGTCGAGGCCCCAGCTTTGGCGGAGGCGTTCGATCTGCTCTTTGCCAGCCTCGTCGTCCAGGATGGCCGCCAGCGGGTCGCCCGCCACGCGTGACAGGGCGAAGACGATGAGGCTGATGACGAACACCGCCAGCAGTCCCTGCAAAATCCTCAGCACGATAAATCGTTGCATTTTTCTGACCCCACTTACAGTCCCGTCGGTTGCGCGGTATCCGTAGATCCGCCCGAATCTTCAGTGCGTGGCGCTGCCTTGCCCCTGACGCCGCACCCTCCGCGCGGCGCCAGCGGCGATTGCTAGAATACGCGGGCTTGCACTATTCACGTACGCCCTTCACGTATTCCAGGTAAATGAATGTCCCGTTGTTGGGGCCAAGGAAGACGTACTCGGCCACGACATCGGGGTCTATGGTGGCGCTGATGGGAAGTGTCCATCCTGGTATCACGCCAACCTGCTCGTAGATCTCGTCCGAGACCTTCTGCCACAAATGGGTAGCGTCGGATTCATTCAATGCCCGGAGAGCCTGTTCCTTGTAATTCTGGATGTCGTCGCTGGTGTACATGCGGAAGAAGCGTTCCGCGCTGTAGTAGAAGTGGACGCGGGTGTCGATGGGCGCTGCGGGACCGCGGTGCGGGTAGATGCAGCAGTCGGTGTTAAGGCCGCGATACTCGTTGCGCCAGTTGGAGAACTCAATGGGCTCGATCGTCGGGTCCAACCCGATCTGCGACCAGTAGGCAGACATCGCCTCCAGCATGTCCGGGATTTCAGGAACGCCGCCCAGCGGGTATGAGATCACCCGGAAGGAGAACCCATTAGGGAAGCCGGCCTCGGCCAACAACTGTTTCGCAGCCTCGGGGTCGTAGCCGTAGTATTCGTCCCACTTGTCTTCCCATGCCGGGTTGTATCCGGCCGGGAAGTCGGGCACGATGCCGCCGATCCAGTGGTGTTCGCCGGCGCCCCCGAAGATGGCTTCGTTGATGGCGTCGCGGTCAATCGCCTTGTTCATGGCGATGCGGACCGTGCGCCCGGTATCGCCGGGAATGCTCCACGGTAATTCTTCGTCGCGATGGCCCACGATATCGTAATCTTCCACGTACCCTTCCGGTGTCTCGCCCGTGGAGTAGTACAGGCCACCAAAGATCGCCCAAGCCATGGTGGCCGTCACCGATGAGTCGACGACTTCGAGGCCGTCATCTATCGCATCCTGCAGCAGCGCTCGGTTTACCGACCCGATGTGCGCCTCCCGGGCCTGCATGATCGCTAGGCGGGTGGCCGGTTCCCGAACATCCTTGATCTCGATTTCGCTGAAATCCGGGTCAACGCGCCAATGATCGTAGCTCACCTCGGACCATTGCCAGCCGACGCCCTCTTCGAAGCTCACGTATTCGTAGGGGCCGGTCCGGGCTGATTTTTCCGCCACGAAGTCCCGGCTCGCCAGGCAGTAACCCAGGTCAAGACCCGCTTCGTTATTTCCGTAGTCTGCCGCACCATTGGGGCAGGCCTGGTCCCATTGAGCCTTGCTGCTAATGGGCATGCCACGGAACCCGGACAGCCAATAGACGAAGTCCACGGCCGGGCGTTTCAGCATCTGCATATTCAGCTCGTAGTCGTTCACGATGTCCACAGCCGCACCCGGGTTGGACCGGAAATAGTCCGAATAGGAAGCACGGCAGTCGGGATTGGTGTAGTAAGCAAGAGAATGTTGCACGTCCTGGGCGGTGAACTCGCCCCAATCGTCATGCCAGCGGACGCCCTGGCGCAGCTTGAAATTCCAGACCATTCCGTCATCCGAAATGCTCCATTCCGTTGCCAGCGTCGGTTCGTACTCACCGTTATAACGATTCGCGTCGATCATGAATTCCATGGACATACGGTAATTCACCACGCCCGAGCCGGTCACCTCGCAATCCAGCATCGACTCCAGGGACGGCGGGTCCAGCACCACGATGAGCCGTTCCGAAACCAACTCTCCTTCTTGTTGGGTTGGCACGGCAGTCGGCCTGGGCGTAGCGCCCAGTACGGATGCGCGCTGCGTGGGAGTGGGGAGCGCTGCAGCGGCAACCGGGGTGTTGGTCGCGCGCACTACCGGGGTATTGGTGGGCGCTTCCACCTGAGGAGCCGCCGCAGTTGCCGGTGCCTGCTGCACTGGGGCCGCGGACTCTTCGGCACCGCCACACGCCACCAGGAAAACCGTGAGGGTCAAGGTTGCGATCAAAGCGATTGCCGGAAGTTTCAATTGCCGTCTGATTGACATAGTCTCTCCGAGGTTCTCGTCCCGTTGGAAATTCTTGACCTGATCGGCGTACGGCAGCGGCGGGTGCAACTACCCGACAGCGAAGGCAATATAGGAAAATTGGTCAAGCCGAGTCAAACGTGCCATAAGGCGTATCATGTACGAAAATCGTAACCATTCAACAATACGTAACCAACACCCGCCATGTTATTGCGAAAAAGGTCACAAAATGACGGTGATGATTGCGAGATGCTAACGGCCTGTCATCATTATTATCAATACACAATATAATCAATTGCGATGTATCAGGATCAGCGATAATGCGATCGCCGTGAGAGTTTCCAATTATCCCGTGCGATGGTCCGGGTGATGCGATGCGCGGCCCCTGACGCCACGATTTGGGCGCAGCGTCAGGGGCCACTGTCAGGGCATGAGGACCGGCTCTACTCGCGCACGCCCTTCACGTATTCGAGGTAGATGAAGCTGCCTTGGTTGGGGCCCAGGAAGACGTACTCGGCCACAACGTCCGGGTCGATGGTTGCGCTGATGGGCATCGTCCATCCGGGGATGGTTCCCACTTCGTAGAAGATTTCGTCAGAAACCTTCTGCCAGTCGGAGGTGGCATCAGCCTCGTTCAGGGCTCGCAGAGCCTTGTTCTTGTGCTCCTGGATGGCGTCGCTGGTATACGCGCGGAAGAACCGCTCGGCGCTGAAGTAGAAGTGCACGCGGGTGTCGATGGGCGCCGCCGGGCCGCGGAACCCGTATATGCAGCAGTCGGTGTCAAGTCCGCGATAGTGGTTGCGCCAGTTTGAGAACTCGATCGGATCCAGCTCCGGGTCGAGACCGATTTCAGACCAGAACTTGGCCATAGCTTCCATCTGGTCGGGCAACTCGGGCACGCCACCCAGCACGAACACCGGCACGCGGAACGAGAACCCGTTGGGATAGCCGGCTTCGACCAGCAATTCGCGCGCCTTGTCAGGGTCATATCCGTAAAGCTCGTCCCACTTGGCCTCCCATTCCGGATTGAAGCCAGCTGGGAAGTCAGGTACCAGGGTGGCTACCCACTGCCGTCCGCCTACGCCTTTGTAGATGGCTTCGTTGATCTGGTCGCGGTCGATCGCCTTGTTCATCGCCATGCGAACCAGCTTTCCCGATTCAGTGGGTTCGTTCCAGGGCATCATCTCGTCCCGGGCGGCCACGATATCGTACTCTGACCTGATATCTGCCTGTTCTTCGGCGGAGAGATCGGTCGGGATGCCTGCGCTGCCGGTGGAGAAGTACATACCGCCGAACAGGGCGAACGCCGTCACTGACCTTACGGAACTGTCAACCACCTCGAGGCCGTCGTCAACGGCGTCCTGGATCAAGGCCCGGTTGATGGTGGCGATATGTCCTTCACGAGCCTGCATGATGGCCAGTCGGGTAGCCGATTCACGGACGTCCTTGATTTCGATCTCGGCAAAGTCAGAATTCACTCGCCAATGGTCATAGTCAACGCGCCTCCATTCCCAGCCTACGCCCTCCTGGAAGCTCACGAATTCATAAGGTCCGGTGCGCGCGGGTTTTGCAGCCACCGCATCCCGACTTTGGATGCAATAGTTGAGGGGCAAACCGGCTTCGTTGGTCCCGTAATCAGCTTCACCGTTCGGGCAGTTTTGGTCCCACTGGGCCTTGCTGCTGTGCGGGATGCCACGATATCCGGAGTACCAGTAGACGAAGTCGACGGCGGGGCGGCGCTTCATGTGGATGTTCACTTCGTAGTCGTTGACGACTTCCACCTCGCCGCCCGGGTCACTGCGGAAGTAGTCGGAGTAGGAGGCGCGGCAATCCGGGTTGGTGTAGTACGCCATGGAGTGCACTACGTCTTTGGCGGTGAACTCGCCCCAGTCGTCATGCCAGCGTACGCCCTGGCGGAGCTTGAAGTTCCAGGTCCGGCCATCGTCACTGATGCCCCATTCCGTCGCCAACATGGGTTCGTATGACCCGTCGAAGCGACTGGCGTCGACCATCCACTCCGCGGACATGCGGTAGTTGAGAACGCCGGAGCCGGTTACCTCGCAGTCCAGCATCGACTCCAGCGACGGCGGATCGGCGACCAGGATCAGCCGGTCGGTCACCAGCTCACCCTCTGTGATCGGGGCAAGCGTGGGCCGGGGCGTGGCCTGGAGCACAGATGCGCGCTGTGTCGGAGTGGGCAACACGTTGCCCGCGGTCGGCGTGTTGGTCGCCCGCACCACCGGCGTGTTGGTGGGCGCCGCCGCCTGAGGAGCCGCAGGTGCCGCTGGAGCCGCGGCGGCGGGCGCGGCCGCCGGAGCAGCCGGCTGTTCGGCCGCACCACCACAGGCCACCACGACGGTGGCACATGCCAGTGCGGCGATCAATGCGATACTCGGAAATTTCAAGAACCATTTCGCTCGCATGTGCATTCTCCAAGGATTGTTTGGTACGAAATTCCTCACACCTGTACAGGCACCGGAAACGACGCCACCCCCCTCCAAATTTGCGCTCGCAATATAGGCAATATCAATTGCGGCCGTCAATCGGCGCGAAAGCAACCATTATTACGGTTATCGACACAACAATGGGATGACACGATTGTTATCGTCAATTCCTTTCGGAATGCGGGATAAACGCGCCGTCGACTTTACGAGTTGATGGTACATTTGCATTGTTATTACGAATATGTAATATAACGACTGGTGATGTATCGGAGCCAGTGATAACCATCATGCAGTACCGGCGTTGCGCCCGCTTGTAGCGCAACGCCGGTACTGCCGACGAGAGTTGGCGGCCGGGAGGCGAAGTTACATGACGGCTTCCGCGATCCGGTCGATCTCGTCCAACGCGCTGGCATTGGTCGTGTCCCCGAGCCTGATGATCACGCGGTTAGCGCCAGCGTCTTCGAAGCGGGAGAGCGCGTCGCGGTCCGGCGCCTGACCGAATACCGTGATGTCGATGCTTGATGGATCCCGACCCGAGGCCTCGGCCAGTTCGTCGATAGCGGCCTTGCCGGCGGCGATCTGGTCGGGGCTCGCCGCGGTGGGCATCCAGCCGTCACCCCATCGGGCGACGCGGCGGAAGACGTTGCGCGCGTTGCCGCCCAGAAGCACCGGAGGGCCGCCCTCCTGCGCGGGTTTCGGATTGCATTGAACCGCCGGGAAGTCGTAGTACTGGCCGTGGTATTCCGCGGCGTCCTGGGTCCACAGCGCGCGCATCACCTCGATGGCTTCGCGGGCTTGCGTCCACCGGTGGTCGAAATCGCCGCCCATGATCTCGGTTTCCTCGCGCAACCATCCCGTGCCGATTCCCAGGATGAATCGGCCGCCCGAAAACCTGTCGAGGGTCGATATGGCCCCGGCGAGCACCAGGGGGTTGCGCTCGGGAATGAGCGTAATGCCCGTACCCAACTTGATCCGGCTCGTCACCGCCGACGCCCGGGCGAGCCCTATATAAGGATCGCCCATGTCCGCCATGTACGGGGGAATGGAGCCGTCCGGCGAACCCGGATATTTCGAATCGGAATGGACCGGCATCACCGGATGCTCGGGCAGCCATATTGACTCGAACCCGGCGCTTTCAGCCCGCGCGGCGATATCCGCCACGTCGATCGAGTTGGTCGAGATTGACATATTCAAGCCGATGTCCATCATTGCCTCCAGGTTCAGCAGCGGATCCCGCGTTCGGCCGGGATGATAGCACTGCGCCCGACGCGCGTCCATGCGGCATCCACGCCGCCCGATGATATACTTTCCAATGGAATTGTCTTCTTATCAATCAATGCACGTTCATAATCAGGAACCCTGCTATGCCCTTGTACGTAATGCTTGCCAGCTTCACGGGTCGCGGCCGGAGAATGGGCCAGGACAACCCCAACCTGCTGAGCGACGCCGCGAATGATGCGGAAACCCCCAACAGCAAAGTGCTGACCCAATACGCCGTGTTGGGACGCTACGATTTCGTCATCATCACCGAAGCCGAGGATAACCAGTCCGCCGCCAGGCTGTCGCTGGATCTGGGGGTGCGCGCCGGCCTGAATATCGAAACGCTTCCGGCGCTGCCTATCGGTGTCCTGTCCGACGAGGAACACATCAGCATCCTGCGGGACGTGGCGGTCGCCCTCAACGTGCCCGGCGGGCCTGACGAGGCCGGCGAAGACACCGA
The DNA here is from genome assembly GCA_965220505.1 of Dehalococcoidia bacterium. Taxonomy (GTDB): domain Bacteria; phylum Chloroflexota; class Dehalococcoidia; order Lucifugimonadales; family UBA3495; genus Bin87. Next base: position 812,684 of record CBDCQE010000001.1, read on the forward strand.
CGATTCCTGGCGGCTGCCCGACGACCCGGACTGAGCGGCTGCGAAACCGAAGGCGGTAACTGGTATGGCCGATGTGCGCCCTCCCACCGTAATGACCATCGCCGGCTCTGACTCGGGTGGCGGCGCCGGCATCCAGGCGGACCTGAAAACCTTTTCTGCGCTGGGGGTGTTTGGCACGTCCACGCTCACGGCGATCACCGCTCAAAACACCTTGGGGGTCAGCGCGCTGCATGAGGTCCCCACCGACGTCATCGCCGCGCAAATCGACGCGGTGGTCACGGACATCGGGGCTGACGCGGTCAAGACGGGCATGTTGTCCTCCAGCGAGATCGTGGAAACGGTCGCCGAAGCCATCCGACGGCACGGCATCGAGAACCTGGTGGTTGACCCCGTGATGGTCGCCAAGAGCGGCGACCGTCTCCTCCGCGAGGAAGCCATCCAATCGATCTGCAACTCGCTGATACCGCTGGCGGCGGTGGTTACTCCCAACATTCCTGAAGCCGAAGATTTGACCGGGCTCAGTATCGAGTCCGATGACGATGTTCGGGAATCTGCGATGCGGATCGTGGCCATGGGGGCGCGGTCGGTGGTGGTCAAGGGAGGACACCGGGACGGTCCGCCCACCGACGTTCTGTACGACGGCAGCGAATTCCAGGAGTTCACCACGGATCGCATCCCGTCCACGAACACCCACGGGACCGGTTGTACCTTCGCGTCCGCGGTGGCGGCCGGGCTCGCCCATGGCTTGGACGTGCCGGGGGCGGTGGGCCGGGCAAAGGAGTACGTGACCGCCGCCATCCGCGCGTCGTATCCGATCGGACAGGGTCATGGCCCGCTGCACCACTTCCACGCGTATTGGTGAAATCGGCGCTGCGTTATAATCGGATTTCAATCAGGTTTTTGGGTTTTCTGCCAGCGTGCGGACCCATCCGCACCCTACGATGAGGTAGTACCGCCGTGCCAACTTTCGACGTGGTTTCCAGCCGGGTCAGTTTCCCGGAGCTCGATGCCGAGATCCTCGATTACTGGAAGGAGCGCGATGTGTTCCGCCGGTCCATTGATGACCGACCCGACGCTCCGCTCTTCATGATGTACGAGGGCCCGCCCACCGCCAATGGCAGTCCCGGCATCCACCACGTTTTGGCGCGCGTCTTTAAGGACGTCATCTCCCGCTACCGGACCATGAAAGGCTGCCGGGTGATCCGCAAGGGCGGCTGGGATACCCACGGACTGCCCGTGGAGCTACAGATTGAGCAGGAGCTTGGCCTGTCGTCCAAGCGCGAGATCGAGGAGTTCGGCATCGCCGAGTTCAACCGGCGCTGCCGGGAGAGCGTTTTCCGTTACGTTAAAGAATGGGAGGTCATGACCGACCGCATCGGCTACTGGGTCGACATGGACGATCCCTACGTGACCCTGGAAAACGACTACATCGAGACCGGCTGGTGGATCCTCAAGCAATTGTGGGATCGTGGTCTGCTCTACCAGGACCGGCGCGGGGCTCCCCACTGCCCCCGCTGCGTCTCCAGCCTGTCCTCGCACGAGGTGGCTCTGGGTTACCGCGAGAACACTCCGGACCCGTCGACCTTCGTGACGTTCGAGGCGACGGAGTGGCTGGATGGCGCCACGCCCGAGATTCCTTCCTACTTCCTGGCGTGGACCACGACACCGTGGACGTTGCCCGGAAATACCGCCCTGGCGGTCAGCGCCGACGCGGATTACTCAATCGTTGAAACCACCAACGACGCCGGCGAGACGGTCCGGATGGCGCTGGCTACCGCCCTGCTGGGCATCCTGCACGATGATTACACCGTGACGCGGGAGGTGAAAGGCAGAGAGCTGATTGGCCTGTCCTATCGCCCGCTTTATGACGCCTCGCAATATGGCACGCCGATTCGCCAATTCCTGGCGAACCAAGACGGGCAGATATCGCTGGAAGACGTCGACTCCTACGCGACGAAGGTAGTATCGGCCGATTTCGTCAGCATGGACGACGGCAGCGGAATCGTGCACATCGCGCCGGCCTTCGGCGACGAAGACCTGGGCCTGGGGCGGGAGCACCAACTGGCGTTCGTGCAGCCCGTCGACCTGCAGGGGGTTATCACCGGCAGCTATCCCTTTGCCGGCAAGTTCGTGAAGGACGCTGATCCGGAAATCCTAGCGGACCTCGAATCCCGCGGTTTGCTGTACCACCAGGGCGTTTATCGCCACACCTATCCGTTCTGCTGGCGTTGCGACACACCGCTGCTCTACTACGCCAAGACCTCGTGGTACATCCGGACCACCGCGGTGAAAGACCAATTGGTGGGCAACAACTCGCGGATCAACTGGTACCCCGAGCACATCCGCGAAGGCCGGTTCGGGGAATGGCTGCGCAACAACGTGGACTGGGCAATCTCCCGCGAACGGTACTGGGGAACCCCGATACCCATCTGGCAGTGCGACGAATGCGGGGGGATGGATTGCGTCGGCGGTGTGGAGGAATTGTCGCAGCGATGTGGGCTGGCTCTGGATGATCTCGACCTGCACCGCCCGTACGTGGATGACGTGACATGGCCATGCTCCACGGGCGCATGTCATGGCGTGTACCGCCGGATCCCCGAGGTGATGGACTGCTGGTTCGACTCGGGCATGATGCCGCTGGCCCAGTGGCACTACCCGTTTGAGAACCGCGACATCGACACGGACGGCCGGCTGCCCGCCGACTACATCTGCGAAGCCGTCGACCAAACCCGGGGCTGGTTCTACAGCCTGCACGCCCTTTCGACCCTGCTCAAGGACGACGTTGCCTACCGGAACGTAATCTGCCTCGGCCTGATCCTGGACGGGCGCGGCCGGAAGATGAGCAAGCGGCTGGGGAACATCGTCGAACCGGACAGCATCCTGGATGCCCACGGCGCGGATGCGCTGCGGTGGTACCTGTTCACCGCGTCGCACCCGGGCGAACCGCGCCGCTTCTCCGACCGCCTGGTGCAGCAGACGCTCCGCCAGGTGCTGCTGACTTTGTGGAACGTCTACTCCTTCTTTACCAACTACGCGAACATCGACGAATTTGAGCCGTCGCAGATACCCGAAGGGTGGCGACCTGAAGCCGAGTTGGACCGTTGGATCCTGGCGGAACTCAACCAACTGGTACAGGTCGTGGACGATCACCTGGACAATTACAACCCCACCGACGCCGGGCGCCGGATCGCCGAGTTCATCGACGTGCTCTCGAACTGGTACGTCCGCCGCTCTCGCCGGCGTTTCTGGAAGTCCGAAAACGATGCCGACAAGCTCGGCGCATACGCGACGCTGTACAGTTGCCTGACCACGGTGGCAAGGCTGATGGCGCCGCTGGCTCCTTTCGTGTCGGAGCAAATGTACCGGAATCTGGAGTTGCGCTACCAGCCCGACGCGCCCGACAGCGTGCATCTGTCCGCCTACCCGGTGGCCGACGATTCACTGATCGACCGGCCGATCATGGACGCGACGCGCCTGGCGATCCGCGTGTCCAGCCTGGGCCGTGCGGCCCGGAGCAAGGCTGGCCTCAAGGTGCGCCAGCCTTTGGCCGAAGTCGTGGTCAAAACGCGTACGGATGCTGAGTTGCAATACCTGGGCCAGGTGCGCCCCCAGATTCTGGAAGAACTGAACATCAAGGAATTGCGGCCGGCGGAGGACGCCGGGGACCTCTACGTCCAGGCCCGGGAGTTGGCGGACGATGATGGCGACGCGGTGGTTTCAGTCGCCGGCTATTCGGCGGCCCTAGACTCTGGCTACATGGTCGCCGTGGATGCTCGCATTTCGCCGGAACTGGCCGACGAGGGGCTGGCCCGCGAGTTAGCCCACCGGATCCAGAACCTGCGCAAGGGCGCCCGGTTCGAGATCACCGACCGTATCGTTACCTATTATGACGGCCCCGATGACGTGGCCCGCGTGATGGCCGTGCATGGCGACTACATCAAGCAGGAAACCCTGAGCGACGACCTGCTGGTTTCGGTTCCGGAGGACGCGGCGAAATCCGAGACGGCGCAGATCGAAGGCATGGAAGTCACGCTCGGCGTGCGCCGCTTGAACGGTGCCTGATCGGGCATGCCGGAACTACCCGAGGTCGAAAACACCCGTCAATACCTGATCCGCAGCGGGTTGGTCGGCCGCCGTTTCTCGGCTCCGGATATCACCTGGAGCAAAACGGTCCACGAGCCCTCTGTCGGCGAGTTCATTGAGGGGGTCGCCGGCCGATGCGTAACGGATCTGCGGCGGCGGGGTAAGTATCTGATCGCACCGTTGGACGACGACCAGTACCTGGTCATGCACCTTGGCATGACGGGCAGCCTGCGCATCCACGATGCCCGCCGTGAACCGCCTCCCATGGTTCGGCATACGTTCCCGCTGGACGACGGGCGGGAGATGCGCTTCATCGATCCCCGCAAGTTCGGGCACCTTTGGCTGCTGCCAGATCCATCGGGTGCGATGCGCAAAATGGGACCCGAACCGTTGGAGCCAGCGTTCACGGTTGACTTGCTTGCCAGCATCCTGGCCGGCCGGAAGGCTCCGATCAAGGCTTTGCTGCTGGAACAATCGGTGATTGCCGGCTTGGGCAATTTGTACGTCGACGAAGCCCTGTTCCTGTCCGGAATACACCCGGAACGGGCCGCGAACGATCTTGGCGAAGATGACACCAGCGCGTTGCACGCCGCAATCGTCCGGGCGTTGTCGCGTTCCGTGGCCGCATACGCGGCCGCACGGGAAGCCGAATGGCCTGACCCGCCTATCGCCCTCTCGCCATGGACGATTCCCAGATCAGCCAACGAGCCCTGTCCCCGGTGCTCAGGGACGATGGCGATGATCCGGGTGCGCGGCCGCAGTTCGTGGCACTGCCCGCTTTGCCAGCCAGCCCGATAAGGGCAGGTCGCGGCGTCGAAGTTGCAGTCTCCGCCGCCGTGTCGAACCGGCCCGTGCACGCGCGAAGCAACTGCGGATGGCGGGATCGACGGTTTGTTGACGGCATGGCAATTCCGCCCGTACACTGTGATTTGTAAGCGGATTTTACCGCCGGGAATACTGCCGGCTATCCGCGTTGATGGCTTACAAGATACGGCAATTGTCGTTGGAGGCTTATTATCATGGCCGGTTACCGCAAGCATGAAGCGCAGGAATGGGCCTGGCAAACCTTGAAGGGGCAATGGACCACGCTGGTAACGCCCTTCACGCCGGACAACCAGGTGGATACTGAAGGTCTCCGCCGGAACATTCGTCACGTTCAGAGCCTGGGCGTGCGTGGCGGCGGCTGCACCTGGAACATGGGTGAATTCTGGAGCCTGACCGAAGGCGAGCGCAGGCTGGTCATGGACACGGTGGCCGACGAAGCGGCCGGCCATTGGCTCATCGGCGCCCACGTGACCGACACGTCGTTGCGGGAGAGCATTGCGCTGGCCCAGCACGCCGAGCGCCGGGGCTTCGATCTGCTGATCATCGCTCCCTCGTACATGGTGACCAAGACCGAGGACCAGGTGGTCGATTTCGTGCGCCAGGTCGCCGAAAACACTGAATTGGCGATGATGTTCTACAATTCTCCCCAGTTCGGCATCACCATCAGCCCCCAGGGTCTGAAGCGGTTGTGCGCCATCCCCAACGTGGTTGGTGTAAAGGAGGCCAGCTTCAACCAGCAAATTTCCATCGAAACCCACCTGATCGTTGGGCGCGATGCGATCATCAGCACGCCGGACGAGTGGATATTCCACAAAGCCCGAGAGTTGGGCTTCCACCAGCAGGTGATGTTTGCCAACACGTCCGACTGGCGGTTCGACACGCCGCGCCACAACTACTACACCCAGTTCATCGACCGCGCCACCGCCGGCGACCTGGATGTGGACTTCTACAACCACTACCTGAAGGACATCAAAGCGCTGTCCGACAAGTGGTGGGGTGGCACCATGAAAAAGACCGGCGGCGCGCTCCCCGTAGCCATGTGCAAGGCGTGGGGCGAGATGATGGGCATGGCCGGCGGAAGCGTCCGCGCGCCTTTGCAGGACCTGACCCACGAAGAGAAGTCAGAACTGTGGAGCGAGTTGGAGCCTTTGCTTCCTCGTGCCGGCGCCCCGGCAGAGCCGGCCCGTGAGGTAATCCACGGCCGCCCGCATGCGCCGTGGCTCAACGGCAACGGCGTCCGTGACGGCCGGAGCGGCCTTTCCGAATCGGGCATGATGCTGCTGGTGAGCGCCCAGAACAAAGCCGAGGCGCTGGAAGCGGACCGGGGCGGCGCCGACATCATCGACCTGAAGAACCTTCAGGAAGCGTTGGTGGGGTCGGCCCACCCGAGCCTGGTACGAGAAGTGCGGGAGATCATCTCTCCCGAAAAGCACGTGAGCGTTACGCTGGGCGTCGTGCCCAACCAACCGGGCACCGTCGCCATGGCGGTGCACGCCGCCGCGTTGATGGACGCAACTTCGGTCAAAGTCGGGTTCCAGGTTGCGGACTACGAAACCGCCGTTGAGGTGCTCCGGGAATCCCGCGCCGCCATCGGGAATGCGGACACCAAGCTCATAGGTTCCCTGTTCGCCGACAACCTGCTGTTCGAGGGCGGACTGGATCCCCATCACATGGTCAATTTGGCCATAGATGGTGAGTGCGACGGGTTCCTGATCGACACCCTGACCAAGGACGGACGCAACCTCTTTGACTTCATGCCTGAACCCGTCCTGCGGGACATGGTCATGCACGCCAAGCAGTCCGGGCTGAGCACTGCGCTCAGCGGGCATCTCAAGCTGGAGAATCTGGACGAACTGGCGCGCATCAACCCCGATATCGTCGGCGTTCGCGGCGCCGTGTGTTCCAGCGGAGAGCGGGACCGCGCCGTTGCTTGGGAAGCCGTGGCCTACTTCAAGGAGCAACTTGACCTGCGCAAGAGCGGCGTGATCGACGTGCGCGCTCCGGTGGGCGTTGCCCCGGGTGGCAACGGGTATGCCAATGGAAATGGCAACGGCAATGGACAGGGCAGCGGTTGGACCGTGATCGATGGCCGCGGCAAGAACTGCGCCGGAGTCATCGCCGCCCTGAGCCGCCAGATGGAGTACGACCGCACTTCATTTATCGAGGCCATCCTCCACGACGCCCTGAACATCTATGACGTCGTGTACTGGGCCGAACAGGCCGGTCATCGCCTGCTGACCCAGCGCAAGGAAAACGACGGCACACTGCGCGTGTTGATCGAGCCCTACGGCAACGGCAGTCACTGATCGCCGTGAGCCACCCGGCGGCACATTCGAGGATTATTCACCGGGGCGGGATCATTCCCGCCCCAAACGATTCCCGTTTCCGGTTCGTTGACCCTGTTTTCGACCCGCCATATAATCCCCGCAGACCGACGCCAAGCGGGATACGCCGCGATTTCTAGTGCCCGCTCCAATGGTGTCGGCGTTGGAGGGCTGATATGGCTCGTTTCGACTACCTGGAGCCGCAATCGCTGGATGACGCGCTCGGGATGCTGGAGAAGCACGGCGCCCGGGCCCGATTGGTGGCTGGCAGCACCGATTTCCTGGTCCGCTGGCGCACCGGAGTTTGGCGACCCGAGATAGTTGTGTGTATGCAGCACGTTCCCGGATTGGATGGATTGCACTTCAACGATGACGACGGCCTGTCCATCGGAGCGATGACCACGGTCCAGGACATCGAACAGAACGCCACGGTCCGGGCGCGATATCCCGCGCTGGCTGCCGGCGCCGCCGCCTTCGCCGGGGTTCAGGTTCGCAATCTCGCCACCGTGGTCGGCAACGTGTGCAACGCCTCGCCGGCGGGGGACACCCTGCCCGCGCTGCTGGCTTACGACGCCCAGTGTCGCATGGTGGGTTCCAATGGGGAGCGCTGGCTCCCGCTCACAGAAGTGTTCGTGGGGCCGGGTCAAACCGCCCTGGCCGCCGGCGAGATCATGACGGAGATCCGGTTGCCGACTCCACCGCCGAACTCCGGCGGTCTGTACATCAAGCACAGCCCACGCGGCGCGATGGACATATCCGCAGTGGGCGCGGCTTCGGTTGTGAGCATCGGGTCCGACGGGACTTGCACATCGGTCCGAATCGCGTTGGGCGCGGTTGCCCCGACGCCGATGCGGGCCTTTGGTGCCGAGGGTCGATTGGTGGGTCAACCGCCAACCGACGATAATGTCGCTGAAGCGGCGCGGTTGGCGGCCCAGGCGTCACGGCCCATCGCCGATGTGCGCAGCGGCGCTGAGTATCGCCGGGAAATTGCCCAGGTTCTTGCCGAACGCACCTTGCGACACGCCGCCGACACTGCCGTCGGAGGGGTCGCTGACTTTGACGATATCCGCCGATTGGCCGTCCAAACCGCCTGGTAACCGGCCCGCGAGGTTGATGACATGAAACAGCCGCTCAATCTGAACATCAACGGCGAAAACCGGCTGATGCTCGTGGAACCATACTATTCCCTGCTGGATTGCCTGCGCGATGAAGCGCAATTGACGGGCGCCAAGAAGGGCTGCGATGAAGGCGACTGCGGTGCCTGTACCGTATTGATGGACGGCAAACCGGTGACTTCGTGCCTGGTGTTGGCCCACAGCGCCCACGATGCCGCCATCACCACCATCGAGGGCCTGGCTGGCGTGGATGGTCTCAGTCCCGTCCAGAAAGCATTCGTGGAGCACGGCGGCCTGCAGTGCGGGTTCTGCATCCCGGGACTGATCATGTCGGCCACGGGCTTCCTGCAGGACAATCCTGACCCAACCGAAGAGGACGTCCGCTTCGCCATCGGCGGCAATTTGTGCCGGTGCACGGGCTATCAACGAGTGGTTGAAGCGGTCATGGCCGCGGCCCAGGAAATCAGGGAAACCCGCTGATCGTTTCGCTCCGCCAGCGATGGAGGCAGATGCAATGACAACCCAGTTCAAAGTTTTGGAGCGCAACCACCCTCGCGTCGATGCGCACGACAAGGTCACCGGGCGTGCCGCCTACGCGTCCGACGTGTACCTGCCCGGCATGTTGGCCTGCAAGCTGCTGCCGAGCACGCGAAACCACGCCCGGATTGTCCGGCTGGACACCAGCAAGGCGGCCTCCCATCCGGGCGTCAGGTGTGTCATCACCGGCACGGATTTTCCAGACATCCGGTACGGCTCCGGCGCGCTGCGGGACAGGTACGTCATGCCGCGAGAGGTGGTTAACTTCTTGGGCGAACCCATCGCCGCGGTGGCCGCGGACGACGAAGCGACCGCCCAGGAAGCCATCGAGTTAATCGAGGTCGAGTACGAAGACCTGCCGGCCGTGGTCAACCCGCTAACCGCAATCGGTTCGGACGCGGCCACGGTGCACCCGGAACTGGAAGAATATGAGGGGTACGGGTTCACGCTGGGGCACAACGTCAGCACTCTGCTGGACGCGGACCGGGGCGACGTTGACCAGGCGTTCCGCGACGCCGACGTCGTGGTAGAGGACGTTTATCGCTCCCAGGGCATCAATCAGGGTTTCCTGGAACCGATGGCGTGCGTAGCCGATGTCGAAGCCAACGGCCGTCTCGTCGTCTACGCCTCCACGCAGGGCCCCTACCAGATCAGGGCCGCGTTGGCCGGCGTGCTTGAAATTCCGGTGTCGCGAATTCGGGTGGTTCCCATGGAACTGGGCGGCGGCTTTGGGGCCAAGCTGCGGCTGGCGTTCGAGGCTTTCCCCGCGCTACTGGCGATGAAAACGGGCCGCCCCGTAAAATTGGTCAACACCCGCGAGGAAGTGTTCACCATGAATGGCCCGCGGCTTCCGGTGACCAACTACATCCGCTCCGGCGTCATGCGTGATGGCACGATTACCGCCCGCGAAGCCTACACGATCTTTGACGTGGGGGCGTACCTGGGCGCCGGTCCCAACTCCGGGATCGGTCACGGCATCGGGGCCTACCGGGTGCCCAACTTCCGACTGCGTTCCTACGGCGTTTACACCAACAAGATCTACGTCGGTTCGTACCGGGCTTCGGGCGTCGCCGACATGACCTTCGCCGTGGAATCCCACATGGACCGCATCGCCCATGAAATCGGGATGGACCCTTACGACCTGCGCGTGAAGAATGCCCTGCGTGAAGGCGATGTCTCCGTGAGCGGGGCGGTAGTGCCCACCAACGGCCTGATGGAAACTCTCGAAGCCATCAAGGAAAAGATCGACTGGCCGAGAGACCTGGAAGACGGCCACGGCGTGGGTCTGGCGCTGTGTGAGTGGAGGAGCGGCAGCGGGCCATCCACGGCGTCGATCAGTGTCAACGACGACGGCACGGTGAGCCTGCTCACGGGTTCCGTCGACATCTCGGGCAGCGATACCTCCCTGGCCGCCATCGCCGCGGAGGCGCTGGGTATCCCAATGGACCAGGTGGTCGTAGCCAAGCGCGACACGGACCTGGCGCCGTACACCGGGCAGTCCGGCGGCAGCCGCATCGTGTACAGCCAGGGCACCGCGGTGCAACGCGCCGCCGAGGACACCGTCCAAAAGCTCGTTGCCCTGGCCGCGGAACGACTGGGTGTCCCTGAAGAAGCGCTGGACTGCGAAGACGGGCGGGTCTACGTGATGGACAACGAACCGCAGGGACTGACTTTCGCGCAACTGGCGGCCGCCAGCATCACATCACGGGGCGGCCCCATCATCGGCACCGCGTCGCTGTCCAGCATGCCCTACACCCCGGTATTCGCGGCCCAGGCAGCCGAGGTCAAGGTCGACCGGAAAACCGGGCAGGTCAGGCTGCTCCGCTACATCCAGGCCCAGGACGTGGGGACTCCGATCAATCCCATGGCCGTTGAAGGCCAACTGGACGGCGGGGTCGTCCAGGGGATTGGCCGGGCCCTGACCGAAGACCAACAATTCGACCCGGAAACTGGTGCGGTCCGCAATCCCTCGTTTGCCTCGTACCTGATGCCCTTGGCAATCGACCTGCCGGAACTTGAGAACGTGCTGATCAACGTGCCGGCGCCCGACGGGCCGTTTGGCGCCCGGGCCGTGGCCGAGCCTCCTGGCTTTGGTCCGCCGGCCGCCATCGCCAACGCTGTGTACGATGCGGTGGGCGTGCGCATCAAGGAGTTGCCGCTGTCGGGCGAGCGTGTACTCGCCGCGTTGAATGGCCAGAACGCGGACATCGATTTCGACGTGGACGCGCTCCGCCGAGCGGAGGGTTTGACTGGCGATTAGATTCGACCCAAATTCCGGAAGTGGTCAGGGGCGGGCGCAGGCTCGCCCCTGACCATTCCCGGGCTCAGTCGGCGCGGCCGTATACGTGCGATGGCTCCACCAGCACCGCATAGCGGCGGTCGTCCAGCATGGCCTGGTCATATTCCGGCCAGTTGGGGTGCTCCTCGCCAGCGGCGGTGCGGTACACGTCGCGCAGGGTTTCCCGGTACTCGTCGGCCGAAACCTCGCCTACTCCCACCAACCTGGCCTCGCCTTCCAACACCAGGAAGTTCCGCCAATCGCCGGTGCCCACCAGGATCGTACAGCGGGGGTTTCGCCGGAGATTGCGGAGCTTGGCACGGTCGGCGGTTGTGGTGAAGGCCACGCCTTCCCCGTACAATCCGCACGTCACGATGCTCATTTGGCCGGCGCCATTCCGACGAAAAGTTGTTAGTGCGCCGTTGTGGTTCGAGGACAAGAATTGGCGTTGCGCTTCGGTTAGCATCGTGTGCTCCTTTGGGTGGGCTGAACGCCACCAGGTGAAATTGTCGCAGTCATCAGCTGAGCCAGAATTGGGAACCGTCGGAGGTTTTGAGCACCTCGATCCGGACCGGAAACAGGTCCTTGAGCTCGTCAAGGTGCGTGATAACGATGATCTTGTCGAAATCCTCCTGGATGGACGCGATGGCGTCCACGATGCGCTCCCGCCCAGCGGCGTCCTGGGTGCCGAAACCTTCGTCGATGAACAGGGTGGGCAGGGGAAGGCCCATACGCTGCGCCAGGACCTTGGACAAGGCGATGCGGAGCGCAAGGTTGATGCGGAATGCCTCGCCGCCGCTGAACAGGTCATAACTGCGCGACCCCAGTTCGTCGCTGACCAGGATGTCCAGGGTTTCGGTGACGTTGCCGGATTGGCGCGCGCGCTGGGTCTCCAGCTTGACCGCCAGCCGGCTGTCCGTCATCCGACCCAGCAGAAGGTTGGTCTCGGCTTCAATCCGGGGCACGGCGGCATCGATGAGCATGGCCGGGACACCGCTGCGTCCGAACGCATTGTAGAGATCGGCATAGATACCCTGCTCAGCGGTTGAGGACGAGCGGCGGCCTTCCAGAGCATCGATCTCGTCCAAGTAGGAAACTCGGCGCTCGGCATCACCCTCCAATCTTCCCTTCCGAGCCAGGAGAGCGTCGCGATCACTGAGAAGGTCCGCCAAGACTTGCTCCGCTTCCGCTAATTCCCGTTCTTTGGCGGGCAGATCTGCCAACGCCAAACGAGCGCCATCCACGACCGCCTGGACGCTCTGCAACTCCGCGTTGAGCCGGGTCAATTGGTTCCTGGTTTGGGTCAGCAACGCTTCGTCCTCGGGCCGGCGCATTCGCGCGTCCTCCAGCCGTCTCAGCTCGTGCTCCCAGCGTTGCAACGAGCGAGCCTTCGCCGTGGACTCCTCCAGGCTCCGCTCATCGTATCCCAATTCTTGGACGGCCATTTCCACGTCGGCCAAAACAGCGCGCTGTTCGCTTGCGAAATTATCCTCGGATAGCGCCTTTTGCGACTGCTCCAGCCTGGGCAGCGACGTCGCCAACTGTTTTGCGGCGTCTGCACACTGGCGTTGCTCCTGTTCCAGTCGGCCGCGTTCCTGCTGGAGGCGTTGCTGGCGTCGGGCAAAGGCAGCGTCCCGATGAGATATCCCGGCTTGCAGGTCTTCAAGCCGGCTGTGCATATCGCGCAGAGATTGCTTGATCTCATCGTGGCGAGTGAGCTTCGCCCGGATCTCCGCCGCATACCAGGCCGAAATGTCTCCGCAGGCGTCAACACTGAGCGGGGTCCGACACAACGGGCACACAGCGTCCGCCGTCTCCATATCCTTTTGCCTGGCGCGCAGTTCCCTACCCTCAGCGATGCAGCGTTCCAGATCGGCACCCGCAAGGGCAATTTCGCGTTGCAGATCTGCGGACGAGACGATCTCCGCCTCCAGGAGGGACCGCTCCTTGGCGAGGGTCGATTCATTCTCGGCCACCGCCAGCAGTTCCTGAGCGACACCTTGGGTGCGACCTGCAGTCGGCCGCAGGACGTCGTCGGCGTGCCGTTTCAACTGCGCCGCTTCTGCGGAGAGTTGTGCCCGAGCCCGCTCGATGGCCGATTGCAACTCGCTACGGCGGTTACGCAACTGGTCGAACTCAGCCCGCGAGGCTTGTAAACGTTCCATCTCGGTTTGCGCCGCTTCCAGCCTCTCAACCCCGGCGCAGATCTCTCCAGCACGATCCTCCAGCACGTGAGCTTTTTGGATGCGTTCTGCGATGGAAGTAGCGGCGGCTTCGGCATGTTGAACATCGGCGCGGAGAACGCCGATGCGACGATCCGCGGCGGCGGCTTCCGTCTGCTTGTGGCGCAATGCGGAGACCGCGGCCCGCAGCCGTTCTGCGTTGGCGGAGGTCACCTCAATCTGTTGGCCCAACCGTTGCAGCCGCGCGTCTATCTCCAGAAGTTCCTCCGTAGGGTCAGGAATGGATTCCAGCAGACTCTGATTTTGCGCCAACGCTCCTTCCGTGCGCACCACTTCCGCTTGCCAGTGGTCTCGCCGGCCGGCGGCTGACACTTGCAGCGTTTCGTAGAGGCTGAGGTCCAGGACGGACGACAGGACTGCCTTTCGTTCCGTGGGCGTTTTCCGCGTGAACTCGTCCGAGCGGCCCTGCAGCAGAAACGCGGTATTCACGAAGGTGGTGTAGTCCATCCCAACCAGGTTCTGGATTTTCCAGCTGGTCTCCCGAACCGAATTGCCGCTTATGGATCGCGGTTGACCGGCGTCGTCCAGGATGAACAGGTCCACCTCGGTGCGACCCTGTCCCGTCCTGCGCCGTCGGCGGATTACCCGGTGCTCCTGCCCCTGGGCCAGAAAGTCCAACTCGACCCGGCACTCCGACTCCCCGTAGGCGATCAGGTCGTTGTGGTTCTGGGTTCCGGTGCGTGCCTGTCCCCAAAGACACCACGTCATCGCGTCCAGCAGGGCTGATTTGCCATGGCCGTTGGCTCCGCACAGGCACGCTACGTGGATGCCGCGCAGGTCCAACGGCGGCACATCATCTCGGTAGCAAAGGAAGTTGCGGACCGAAAGCCTGAGCGGGATCATCGTGCCCCGATTTTATCACCGGCCGGATGACGCCGTTCGATGCCCGCCATGGTTTGCGCCAACGAGCCGGAGAAGGCCCAGCAAGTGACAGTGGTACAATTTTTGTCGAGGAAACGTACAGTCGATGTCACTCGCCGATACCAACTCCGCCAAGGGACCCGCTCCCGTCATAGTTGTTGAGGAACTGCGAAAACGCTACGGAGATATCCAGGCGGTTGACGGTATTTCCTTCGAGGTTCAGCGCGGCGAGGTATTCGCCCTGCTGGGTCCCAACGGGTCCGGCAAGACCACCACCGTCGAGATAATCGAGGGGATGCGCTCCGCGGACAGCGGACGCGCCACGGTCGCCGGCATCGACGTCAGCCGTGACCCCAGGGCGGTAAAGCAGCACATCGGAGTGCAGTTGCAGAGCAGCGCCTTCTTTGAGCATCTGAAACTCGCCGAGCTGCTCCGGATGCTTGGCAGCATTTACCGGGTCAAGGTCGACCCGGAGCCGCTGCTCGAGGCAGTGGACCTTGGAGAGCGAAAGTCGGCGTCCTTTCGCACGCTGTCAGGCGGTCAGAAGCAGCGGTTCGCCATCGCGGCCTCGCTGGTCAACGACCCGGAAGTGGTGTTCCTTGACGAACCGACCACCGGGCTTGATCCCCAGGCGAGGCGCATGATCTGGGACCTGGCCAAGACCTGGAAGCAGGAGGGGCGCACCGTGGTCCTGACCACCCATTACATGGAGGAGGCCGAGGAACTGTGCGACCGGGTGGCGGTTATGGACAGCGGAAAAATCATCGCCATGGCGTCGCCGGCCCAATTGATCGACCAGTTGATCTCCCGGGGATTCCACCGGGAACAGGAGGTGCGGTTGGCCACGCTGGAGGATGTGTTCCTTGACCTGACCGGCCGTTCGCTGCGGGAGTATTAGGATGCTCGCGCGGCCGGCCGTCTATCTGACCTGGTGGTCCATCAAGATGTGGGCGCGGGACCGCGCGGCCATGTTCTGGACGTTCTTTTTGCCGCTGGTCATCATGGTGATCTTCGGCTTGTTGAACTTCGGAGAACTGGGCAAGGTAGACGTTGGCATCGTAGATCATGCCGACACCGACACGTCTCGGGCGTTTGTCGATGGTCTGGCCGAGATCGACGCTCTGCGCATTGAGACCGGGACAGCCGAGGGTGAACGCGCGGCGTTGGCCGATGGCAAGCGGGACCTGGTGATTGTGCTGCCGGAGGACCTGGGCTCGGCTCCGGGCGGCAGCCAGATCACCGCCTGGTACCACGGGAGCCGGCAAACTGAAGCGCGGCTGGGCTTGACGGTCATCCAATCCGCGGTTGACGAGTTGAACTTCGCCATCACCGGGGCCGAGCGCGTGGTCACACTGACCGAGGAGGCGGTGGAGGCGCGGGACCTGGGCTACATCGATTTCCTGATGCCCGGGGTGATCGGCATGGCCATCATGCAACTGGGCTTGTTCAGCGTGGCGTTCAGTTTCGTGACGATGAAACGGGAGGGTGTGCTGCGCCGGCTGCTGGCAACACCGCTGGAGCCGACCTCGCTGCTGATAGCCCAGGTGATTACCAGGCTGATTGTCGTGGTGATCCAGACGGTGATCCTGGCCGCGGTGGCGGTGTTCCTGTTCGGCGCGGAATTCGCCGGCAACTTTTTTGCGGTGTTGTTGGCGGCTGCCATGGGCGGTGCGGTGTTCCTGGCGATGGGGTTCGCCGTGTCCGGGTGGGCCCGCACCGAGCAGCAGGCCGCGCCCCTGGCGAATATCGTTTCGCTGCCCATGATGTTTTTGTCTGGTGTATTCTTTTCCCGGGACGTTCTCCCCGGCATCCTGCAACGGATCACGGATTTTTTGCCGCTCACCTACCTGGTCGAAGCCATCCGGGGCATGACCGTGGAAGGGGACACGGTTTTGATGCAATGGCCGAACTTTCTGGGATTGGCGGTTTGGCTTGTGGTAGCGTTCATCATCGCCAATCGTACGTTCCGCTGGGAATGACATTACCAATCTTCAAGACAGGCGCCAAGACTGCGGGAGTGTGACGGGATGTTTGACAATCTGACCGAGCGATTGACCGGGATTTTTGGCCGTTTGCAGGGCAAGGGCCGGTTGACGGAAAAGGACATCGACGACGCACTGGGGCAGGTGCGCCGCTCGTTGCTCGAGGCGGACGTGAATTTCCGTGTCGCCCGGGAGTTTGTGGCGACGGTCAAAGAGCGCGCGCTGACGGGCGAGGTCCTGGAAAGCCTGTCGCCGGGTCAGCAGGTGGTCAAGATCGTCCACGAGGAATTAACTTCCGTACTGAGCGCGGGAGACCACCGGCTCACGCCGGCCAGCCAGTTGCCCTCCGTGCTGATGCTGGTGGGATTGCAGGGGTCCGGCAAGACCACCACGGCCGCCAAGCTGGCCCTGCAGATGAAACGTCAGCAGCACAGCCCGATGCTCATCGCGGCCGACCTGCGCCGCCCGGCGGCCATCGCCCAGCTGAAATCGCTGGGCCAGCAGTTGGACATACCGGTGTATTCCGAGGAGCCGGGTTCCACCACCCCGGCCAGCGTAGCCGCGGCGGGAGTCAAACGGGCCACCGAGTTGGCGTTGACGTGGGCCATCGTCGACACCGGGGGGCGTCTGCACATCGACGACGAGTTGATGACCGAACTGGAAGAGGTGAAAAAGGCGGTTTCGCCGTACCAGACCATCCTGGTGGTGGACGCAATGACCGGCCAGGACGCGGTGAACGCCGCGGAGGAATTCCACCAGCGGGTGGGACTGGACGGGTTGATCCTGTCCAAGATGGACGGTGACGCTCGCGGTGGAGCCGCGCTGTCGGTCACCAAGGTTACTGGCGTGCCCATCAAGTTCATCGGCACGGGAGAGCGCAGCGACGCGCTGGAGCAATTCCACCCGGACCGGATGGCATCGCGGATCCTGGCCATGGGTGATGTGCTGACGCTGATCGAGCGCGCCCAGGAAGCCGTGGACGAGGAGAAGGCCCGGGAACTCGAACGCAAGATGCGCACGGCATCCTTCACCCTGGACGATTTTCTCGATCAGATCCAGGGCGTGAAGAAGATGGGCGGTTTGGCTTCAGTGATGGAAATGATGCCCGGTTTGGGCCGTCAGTCCAAGAAGATGCAGGGCCAGCTGGACGAATCGGAGCTCAAGAAAACCGAGGCCATCATCCGCTCAATGACGCTGGAGGAACGGGAAAAGCCGGAGATCATCAAGGGCAGCCGGCGCCGGCGCATCGCATTGGGCAGCGGCACCAATCCGTCGGACGTCAACCGGGTGCTCAACCAGTTCAAGCAGACCCAGCGGCTGATGCGCCAGTTTTCCAACAACCCCAAGGGGCTGATGCGGATGCTGCGCTGATGATGGCCGGCTAGGAACCGGCAATTCGGCCGGAACGGAGCGCCGCGAACAGGTACGACGTGGCGTAGGAGCGCCAGGGAGACCACCGCTCGGAGAAATCGAGCAGTTGGGCGTCGTCGATCTCCTTGCCGTCGAAGTACAGGCCGCTGACGGTTCGCCGCAGCGCCAGATCGCCAACGGGGAACCCGTCGGGACGAGCCAAAGCGCGGACCAGGACCCACTGCGCGGTCCACTGGCCGACCCCCCGTATGGCCACCATGCTCTTCACGACTTCGGCGTCTGCGAGGTCATGCATGCTCCCAAAATTGTCGCCGGAGTCCACGGCCCCTCGTGCGATGCCCTGGATGTACTCTGCCTTGCGGTAACTCAGCTTGAGCTGACGAAGGTCATCCACTTCGGCGGTGGCCAGGGATTCCGCTCGAGGGAAGGCATACCACTCCCGGTCGGCGATCGTCGCGCGAACACCATAGTTCTCGACAAGCAGGCTGCGGATAATCCTGGCGACGTTGGTCGCGATCTGTTGTCCCATTACCGCCTGCACCAGAGCCTCATACACGGACGCGGTTCGCGTGTTGTGGTACCCGTAGAAATCGCCGACGACATCGGCCAGCACGGGATCTTGGGACACAGCATCATAAAAAGGGCTGAGGTCCTGGTCGCAGCCCAGGAGCCAGGTGATCTGCTCCGCCGCTTGAGCAACGTCGGCGTCGGTGAGGTCCTCCCCGGTCAACTCCAGCGATAACTCCGGTTCGTCCACGGTGCCGACCGAGCGCACGTTGGCCAGGGCGACCGTCTCGCCCAGATCCAGGAGCCGGATGTAGCAGCCATCGACGTACTCCTCGGTTTTGAACTGCTGCTCACGGGAGTAATTGGGTTGCCCTGAGGTCAGCTCAAAATCGTAGGGCGGGATGGGCCGCACGGCGGTGACGAGGGTGGATTCCATTAAATTTGCACCTCACCAAGGTTGGAGTACCGAGCGCCGCGCGGCGTCAGCACGCTCCGGTACAACCGAACGGTATCAGGACGCCAGCTACGGATAGCCGGGAGCCTGGCCCCGGACACGGTATCGGATATCGCCTGCCGCTGCCGCGCGTTGATCCGATCACGCACTCGTCCGAGGGTCAAGTGCGGGCGGAACGGGCGGCCATCCGTCGACCAGCCCAAACCGGAGACTGCCTGTTCAGCACGCCGGTGCAGGTCTTCCAGGCCTTCGGCGCCACCGGATACGCCCGCCCAGATTACTCGTGGGTTCCGGCCGCCGGGGAAGGTTCCCAGGACCGATAACGAAAGCAGCGGCGAAGTGGCATCAGCGAAATTCTCGGCTAAGGCGTCCAGTATTCGGGGCACCGCACGGGAGTCGGTGGTACCGAGGAATTTCAAGGTCAGATGTATGCCATCGGGAGACACCCAACGCACGCCGTGGGGCAGCGCGCGGCTCAAATCCGCTATGGTTTCGCCAAGTTGCCCGATCCATTCGTCGGGCAACGGCAGCGCGATGAACGTGCGGAGGGTTTCCGAGCCGGCGGTCACGACGTCAACTCGGTGCGCCAGCGATTCAGTTCCCGGTACCAGGACGCCAAATCGTCCAGGGAATAACGCGCGTTGGCCGGGCTGGGATTGGGCAGAACGAAGACGCGGCTGGCGCCGATTACCAGTTCCTGTCTGCCCAGTTCGAGGTTCCCCGCGTTTTTGATCCCCTCCCCGTACCGGAGATAGGCACGGTAGGCCGTGAGGCCGTGGAAGCAGGCGATGCGCGGAGCATGACGCAGCAGCTTTTCGCGCAGAGCCGGAGCATACCGACGGTAATCAGCGGCGGTCAGGCCCGATGCCTGACTCGTGGGACGCTTGACCACATCGGTGAAGCCGATGCCATCCGCCAGCAGCGTCGCGTCGTCGTCCGGTCCCACGAGGCGACCGACGAGTTTGGCGGCGGACACGGCCGGCCAGAATCGGTTGCGCGGATTGGCGAAGTAGTGGCCCGCCTGTACTGAGCGGGTTGACGGGTTCAGACCGATCAGGACGATGTCCAGGCCGGGCCTGAAATAGTCAGGCAGTGTTTCCATGGGTGGGCTGCCGGCATTCACCAGAAATGCTGCGTTACCGCCCATGATGGCGTCAAGATCGTCCTGCGGCAGGCCAGTCGACCCCACATAATCGATGACCCGGCTATGGGTAAGCAGCGGGTAATCCGTCCCGAAAAGTATCCGGTCGGCGCCGGCGGTCAGGACAGCGGCGGCGATTGCCGTCGGCCGATACAAAAAGGGGAGCGCGGCGGTGTCGTACCAAACGTTGGTCAAAGCGTCGGCAACCTCCGGCATGGCGGCATAGAAGGGGAGACCGCCGCCTAGATGGGCCAACATGATGCGATTTTCCGGGAAGTTAGCCGCAAATTGCAGCAAGCCGGGGGGCGTGGTCGAACCCTTGCCCGGGTATTGATGTCCGACCGGTTCCGATGCGTGGACCACAATCGGCGCGTCCCGGGCCCGGAGCAGTGCCATCAGCGGCCCCATGACGGCGGCGTCACTGATGTCGAACCGCTGGCTGTCCGCATGAATTTCGCCAATGCCGGTGGCTCCGGAGTCCAGGCAACGGGAAGCCTCGCGGACGGCTTCATCGCCCCACGCCGGGTTTACGGATGCGAAGGCAATGATGCGGTCCGGATGGTCTGCGGCGGCGCGGAGCAGGCAATCGTTGGCCTCCGCGGCGATGTTCGGGTCTGTCCACCCGAATCCCATAGCCACTGCGCGGTCGACTCCCGCTGCGTCCATATCCCGCAGCAGGGTTTCCGCGTCGGCGAAACGGCCACCGTGTTCAGGAAACAACGCGGCATACGTGGCGTCCCGGGCGGCCAGTTCATCGTGGCGGGAACCGAAATCGGGGGGAAGAACGTGGCAGTGGCTATCGATTATCATCGGCGGCGTCGCACCGTGGCAGTGGCGTCATCTCGTTCCGTCAGTATAGCCCACCGTCTTGCCAGAGCCAGGGCCCTGGCTGGATCAGGCCGACACCATTCGCTCGGGAATCGAGAGCAATGTCCCTATGGTCGTACAGCCCGACCAATCCCGCTTGGCGCGACTGGCCGCTATGGGACTTATGGACAGGGTTACGGGGCGGGAATATAATCTTGTCGGCTCGCATTATTATCTCTTTCTATATCGCAGGTGGCGTTTTGGCAGCAGTCGATCAACCCCTACAGACCGTTGAGGAGATGCGGGGAACGTCCCTACAGCTAAGGCGCGACAGCCTAGAGATGATCTACGGCGCCGGCAGCGGACATCCCGGCGGTTCGCTGTCAGAGATCGACATCCTGGTCGCCCTCTATTTCGGGGTGATGCGGTACGACGCACAGGATCCGATGTGGGCGGAACGTGACCGATTCATCCTCAGCAAGGGCCACGCCTCGCCGGGATTTTACGCGACGCTTTCGATGGCCGGTTACTTCGGTCGAGAGGAGCTTTCCTCGTACCGGAAAACCGACGGCCTGTTGCAGGGCCACGCCCACCCCATGACACCGGGCGTCGAAATGAACTCCGGCTCGCTCGGGATGGGATTGTCCTTCGCTCTCGGTCACGCATTGGCGGCCCGGCTGGACGGAAAAGATTACCGGGTGTTCGCGTTGCTGGGGGACGGCGAGTGCCAGGAAGGTGAAGTGTGGGAAGCCGCCATGTCGGCCGCTCACCACCGGGCCGATAATCTGACCGCCATCGTCGACCGCAACCGGATCCAGAACGACCGCTTCACCGACGAGGTGATGACCCTGGAACCCCTGGCGGACCGTTGGCGCGACTTCGGTTGGAACGTCATAACCTGCGACGGACACGAGCACGCTGAGGTTTTGCGGGCCCTGGAAACCGCGTCGGAGGGCGGGCCGACGGCGATCATCGCCAATACCGTAAAGGGGAAAGGCGTCAGCTTCATGGAAAACAATCCCGCCTTTCACGGGCGAGCGCCCAACGCTGAAGAGTACGAAGCAGCGCTCAAGGAGCTGGCGTGATGGCGACACAACGGGCATCAGTGGCCACGCGGGAAACCTACGGCCGGACTCTGCTCACCATGGCGGACGACCACCCGGACATTGTGGTCCTGGGTGGTGACCTGAATGTGTCGACGTTCGTTCACCTCTGGCGAGACCAGTATCCGGAGCGGTTTTTCGACTTTGGGCCGGCCGAGCAGAATATTGTCGGCGTGGCGGCCGGGCTGGCCGCCGCCGGCAAAGTACCCTTCGTCAGCACGTTCAGCGTGTTCGGGACCGGAAGGCCCTACGATCAATTGCGAGTGCTGATATCGCAGCCCGCGCTGAACGTCAAACTGGTGTGCACCCACGCCGGAATACTCACCGGCGAAGACGGCATGTCGGCCCACGGGATCGAAGACCTGTCACTGATGTGCGCTTTGCCGTCGTTTACCGTGATCACGCCGGCCGACGCGCCCGAAACGGAGCAGGCCGTGCGGGCCATCGCCAGCACACAGGGGCCGGTTTACGTGCGGCTTCCCCGCGCTGCTACGCAAATCGTCCACGACAACGGCTACAAGTTCGAGATCGGCGCGGCGGACGTGATGAAGGCCGGCGGTGACGTATCCATCATCGCCATGGGATCGCTGGTAGCGCCGGCGCTGGATGCCGCCGACAACCTGGCGGGGCAGGGTATCGACGCCCGGGTGGTCAACCTGCATACGCTGGCCCCGGCGGACGAAGCGGCAGTTGTAGCCGCGGCGCAGGAGACCGGAGCGATAGTGACTGCCGAAGAGCACTACGTACACGGCGGGCTGGGCAGCGTGGTTGCCGGAGTGCTGGCCCGGAACTGTCCGGTTCCGGTGGAGATGGTCGCGCTGCACGGTTACACCAGTTCTGGCCCGGCCAACGAACTGATGGAAAAGAATGGGCTGACGGCAGCGGGCGTGGAAGCGGCCGTCCACCGGGTGCTCAAACGCAAAGGGTAGGACGCAGCACTCAGCACGCCGCCTGGCGCTAATCTAAATCGAACGGCCCGGGGATCTGCCTGGGCCGTTTTTTGGCAAAGGGTTCAGGTCGCCCAAGGCGCCGTCAGGTTCCGGAACCGGGGGGCGACAGGGGGCCGTGTCCCCGTCCGTTGCCGTTGCCGCCCGAATAATCGTCGTAGCCGGCGTTGCTGAATACCCGAATTTCGTTGCCTTGGAAGACGTGGAAGTGGTGAGTATCGCGCTCGGTGCCCACAGTGTTCAGCATATCGGCGTCGATGTCGGAGAGGATCTCCTCGATTTGTTCAGGGGTGACGCCGGGGGTGACACACACGGCGACATGGGCCACGCCGGGCATGAAATGGGTGTCGATCCGACCCACGGGCTGCTCGCCCTCGAGGATGAGATAGGCCTCGGACTGTGGAGTGCGTACTTCGCGTTCGTAGTCGAAGGGCATCGGCCCGCCTCATCCGCGGATCTGCCCGTTGCCACGGACAATCCATTTGTAGGAGGTCAACTCGCGGAGCCCCAAGGGGCCGCGGGCGTGGAATTTGTCGGTGCTGATGCCGACCTCGGAGCCGAAGCCGAACTGGGCGCCATCGGTGAAACGGGTGCTGGTGTTGTGGTAGACCGCGGCCGCATCCACCTCGTTGAGGAACCGCTCGGCCGCGTCAACGTCCTGGGTCACGATGGCCTCCGAGTGGCCCGAGCCATAAGCCTGGATGTGGTCCAGGGCATCGTCCAAGCTGTCCACCACTTTGACGGCGGCAATGAGCGCCAGGAACTCCCGACCCCAGTCGTCTTCCTGGGCAGGGATGGTGTTCAGGCCGGTGTCGGGGCCGAGGATAGTCAGGGCACGGTGGTCGCACCGCATCTCGACGCCGGCTTGTTGCAGCCGGCCGGCGATTTCGGGCAGGCAACTCCCGGCAGCTTCGGAATGAACCAGGACGGTGTCCAGGGCGTTGCACACCGTGGGACGCTGGACCTTGGCGTTGTAAACGATGCTCGCCGCCATACCGGCGTCTGCGTTTCGGTCGACGTAGGTGTGGCACACGCCCACGCCGCCGGTCAGTACGGGCATAGTGGCGTTCGCGGCCACATAATTGATCAGACCCGAGCCGCCGCGCGGCACCAGCAGGTTGATTTCGTCCTTCATCTTGAGCATGACATCGACCAGAGAGCGGTCGATGTCATCGACAAACTGGACAGCATCGGTCGAAAGGCCCGCTTCGCCGATGGCCCGGTGAACCAGGTCAACCAGGGCGGTGTTGGACCGCAGGGTTTCCTTGCCGCCGCGCAAGAGGCAGGCGTTCCCGGACTTGAGGGCCAGCGCAACGATGTCGGTGGTGACGTTGGGTCGGCTCTCGTAGATGCTGGCGATGACGCCCAACGGGATGCGACGCTTCTGGACGTCCAGGCCGTTTTCCAGAGTGAACCCCTCGATCAGTTCGCCCACCGGATCATCAAGGGCGGCGACCCGGCGCACGTCAGTAGCCATGTCGTTCAGGCGATCCGAGGTGAGCAGGAGCCGATCAAGGAAAGCCGCGTCGATACCATCGGCCTCCGCGTCCCGATAATCGGCCTCGTTGGCGGTTAGGACAAGACTCTGCTCGGTCTCCAGGGCGCGGGCGATGTTCTCCAGGGCATGGTTCCTGGTTTCGGTGGGCGTCCGCGCAAGAACGGCGGAGGCAGCCTGGGCGGCGACGCCCTGCTTGCGGAGGCGGTCGGCGGCGTTCATTTGTAGTTTCTCCCGTCGCGTGTCGGCGATTGCGGTTAGAGCAGGACCAGGTTGTTGCGATGGATGACTTCCTGGCCGTAGTGGTATCCCAAAGTATCGACGATGAGGTCAGAGCGCATTCCCTGGATGCGTCCCACATCAGCGGCCGAATAATTGGCGATGCCGCAGGCGACGTGGTGATCGGCTAAATCCGATACGTAGATGATATCGCCCCGGGTGAAGTCGCCCACGACGTTGCGCACGCCGGCGGGCAACAGGCTCACTGCGCCGCGCCGGAGGGCGGCCACCGCACCGTCATCGACGACGACCTGGCCCCAATCAGTATCCCCCACGCGCGATAGCATCCAGCGCTTGCGAGCCTCCAGCTTGCTTTGGGCTGGCTTGAAAAAAGTACCCACCGGCTCGCCGCGGGCGACACGCAGCAGAGCATCGGGATTTCGCCCCCGGCAGATAGCCATGGCGATGCCGGAGGTGGTCACCAGGTGGGCGGCGTGGAGCTTGGTGGGCATACCGCCGCGGGCCCAGGCGTTGCGGTGCTCGCCAGCCATGGCGAACACGCTGTCGTCGACCGAGTCCACCGTTTCAATGCGCGTGGCGGTAGGGTCCGAGCTGGGATCGGCGGTGTAAAGGCCGTCCACATCGGACAGAATGATCAATAGGTCGGCGTCAATGAGCGCGGCGATCAGGGAAGACAGACGGTCGTTGTCGCCGAATATCTCGCCGATTTCGTCGGCGGCCACGACGTCGTTCTCGTTGATGATGGGGACGACGCCGAGATCGAGCAGGGATAGCAGCGTGTTGCGCACGTTGAGATAGGACTGTCGCTGGGACAGATCGTGTAGAGTGAGCAACACCTGGGCGACCCCGATGTCGTGACCGGCGAACAGGTCGGCGTAGATGTGCATCAAGCGGCTCTGACCCAACGCCGCGAACACCTGCCGGGTGGGGATATCCGGTATTGAGGGCGTTTCGGCGGCCGATTGGCGTCCGGCGGCGATCGCGCCCGAAGTAACCAGCAGCATCTGGGCCCCGTCCATCCCCTGGAGCCGGGCAATCTGGGACACCAGGTCGCGCATGACGCTGATGTCCAGCGCGTCGCCCACGTCTCCGGTGAGCACGCTGGTGCCGGCCTTGACCACGATACGATGGTATGGAGATGGCGGTATGGTCTCTCCACAATCGAGCGGCAACGTTGCGGGGTCAATCTGGTGCCGCGAGGCTGACATGGGACCGGTCCGGGGCTATCGTGGGGGTTAGTGAATTATATCACTTGCGCCGTGGACTTATTCGGACCCTCACGCGTACCGGGTTCGTCATTGCGAGCGCAGCGTGGCAATCTCGTTGGTGTAGCGACGACCCTGGCCGCAACGAGATTGACACGGCGCAAGCGCCTCGCAATGACAACCTCCTTAACTCTGAACAGTTGCCATGGCGGTACGCTTGGACACGCGGCACAAACGGGCGTACAATTTTCGCGCGGGGCTGGCTCATGGTCAGTCCCGTATCGGCGTGTAACCAACGACCAACCGATGCCTGGGTGAACAATGGCGCTTACTGGATTGCTTTCGCTGTTTGCGGCACAACCGAGGATGCGGCAGCATCTGCGGAACCTGGAGCGGCCGGGGGCGCGCGGGAACCTGGCAATCGATGGCGACCACCAGGCGGTATATGTTGGAGCACTTTGGCAACTGCAACAGCGGCCCGTTGTGGTGATCACGCCCCGACTGGAGGACGCACGGCGGCTGCACGACCAACTGGTGGAGTACCTGGGTGACGAGGCGTCGGTGCACCTGTTGCCCGAGCCGGAAGTGCTGCCTTTCGAGCGACTGGCGGTCGATGCGCGAACGGGCAACCAACGACTGTCCGCGCTGGCGGCGCTGGCAAGCTACGACCCCAAGGAGGCTGACGGCGCGATACCGCTGGTCGTCACTTCGCTCGCTTCGGCGCTTCGGCTGACGCTTTCGCCTGAGCTGGCGACCGGTCGCCATCCCAGCATGGAATACGCCCACGAATTGACGAAAGGCCGGAGAATCGGGTCAATTGACGCGCTGCTCGCCGCCTGGGTCGAACTGGGATACCAGCGGGAACCCCAGGTAGAGATTCCCGGCACCTTCAGCCTGCGGGGCGGCATCTTGGACGTTTTCCCGACCAACGCCGGCCTGCCCTACCGGGTGGAGATGTGGGACGATGAAGTCGACACCATCCGGCGTTTCGACCCGGAGACGCAAAGGTCAGTGGGCGATGCCGACCGTGTTGCCATCGTGCCGGCTCGCGAGCAGCTTCCCGAGCTTTGCGATACCGCGTGGTTCGACGAGCGGCGCGGCAAGATAGACCTGAGCGGGTGCAACGGGGGAACCGTTGCCCGGTTCCAGGAAGAGCTGGCGCATCTGCTGACCGAACCGAACGCGGAGACTCTGGCCTTTTACAACGGGTTCCTGAACCGTCACACGCTGGCCGATTACCTGCCGGCTGACACTATCGTCGTGATGGATCGGCCCAACCGGCTGGCCGGGGAAGCGGAGGAGCAGGAGGCCAAGTACGAGCAGCAGCGAGCCAACCGGCAGGACCGGGGTGAACTCCCCTACGGGTTTCCGTCCCCGTCCGCAGATTGGGACAGCATCATCCAGAGGATGCGCACTGCCGGCACAACTACCGTGAGCATGGAGCGCTGGGGTACCGAAGAATCGCCAACGATGTTGCAGCCGCTACCCGACCAGAGCGCGGGCCTTACCCACTTCACCGATGATGTGGCAAACAGGGTCACCACCGGCGGAGCGGTAGTAGCCGTCACGCAGCACACCGCGCGATTGGTCCAGGTGCTGGAGGAGGCTGGGGTATCGGCGACGCTGGCAGACGACGTGACGGCGCGGCCGAGAGCCGGCCGGGTGCAGGTCTTGACCGGCGCGTTGAGCAAGGGTTGGCAGACGGAGGCAACGGACAACGAGCCGTCGGTTGCGGTCTACAGCGACGCGGAACTGTTCGGTACGGTGAAGCGCCGGAGCTACCGCCCGTCCCGCACGAGGCGGGACCTGGGCGATGCGGTATCCCTGGGGGACCTGACGCCGGGCAGCTTCGTGGTCCACATCGACCACGGCGTCGCCAAGTTCGTCGGCACGACCCACCTAGAGTCCACGGGCGACGACCGGGAGTACCTGGTCCTGGAATACGCCGAGGACGACCGGCTCTACGTGCCCACCGAACAGCTGGACCGCCTGGGAGCATACGTGGCCGCCACCGACCAGCCGCCGACCCTCACCCGCCTGGGCGGCAGCGAATGGCAGCGGATCAAGGATCGGGCCAAAGGCGCCGCCCGGGAGATCGCCGAGGAGTTGCTCCGGCTCTACGCCGTCCGTGAAACGGTGAGCGGACACCGGTTCGGGCCGGATGCCGCCTGGCAGAGGGATCTGGAAGATTCGTTCCCGTACCAGGAAACTCCCGATCAGATGCAGGCCATCGACGAAGTCAAGAATGACATGGAGGCCGACAAGCCCATGGACCGCCTGATCTGCGGCGACGTGGGTTACGGCAAGACCGAAGTCGCATTGCGGGCAGCGTTCAAGACGGTAAACGAGGGTATGCAGGTGGCGATTCTGGTGCCGACGACCGTGCTCGCCCAGCAACACTACGCCACGTTCGCGGAGAGGCTCGCCCCCTATCCGGTGAAGGTGGAGGTCCTGAGCCGGTTCCGGACGCAGAAAGAGCAGGACGAGGTGGTGGAAGCGGCAAAGTCCGGGATGGTGGACATCGTGATCGGCACGCACCGCATCCTGCAAAAGGACGTGGGCTTCAAAAACCTGGGGCTGGTGATCATCGACGAGGAGCACCGGTTCGGGGTAGCCCACAAGGAACGCCTGAAGCAGATGCGCGCGGAAGTGGACGTGATGACGCTGAGCGCGACGCCCATCCCCCGGACGCTGCACATGGCGCTGGCCGGCGTGCGGGACATGAGCGTGATTCACACCCCGCCGGAAGCGCGGCTGCCCGTCAAGACTTTCGTTTCTGAAGACGGTGCCGAGCCGGTGAGGGAGGCGATACTCAGGGAGCTGGAAAGAGACGGGCAGGTGTTTTTCCTGCACAACCGCGTGCGGACGATCCACAACATAGCCGAAGAGTTGGGCAAGCTGGTGCCCGAGGCTCGAATACTGGTGGGCCACGGACAGATGCCCGAATCGGAACTGGAAGAGGTGATGGTGGCGTTCGCCAACCGGGAAGCCGACGTGCTGGTCTGCACCACGATCATCGAGTCCGGACTCGATATGCCCAACGTGAACACCATCATCATCGACCGGGCGGACCGGTTCGGGTTGGCCCAGCTCTACCAACTGCGCGGCCGGGTCGGCCGGGGAGACCACCGGGCCTACGCCTACCTGCTGCTGCCGGACAACCAGGAGATCACCGAGGCTGCCAGCAAGCGCATCCACGCCATCCTGGAAGCCAATGAACTGGGGGCCGGGTTCCGTATCGCCATGCGCGACCTGGAGATCCGGGGCGCGGGCAATCTGCTGGGCGCAGACCAGAGCGGACAGATCCATGCGGTGGGGCTCAACCTGTACTCCGAGTTGCTCAACCAGGCGGTGCAGGACCTGGTGAACGGCAATGCCGGCGAAACCAGCGTCGAGACGCAACCTCCTCCGCGCATCGACCTGCAAGTGCCCGCGTTCATACCCCCGGGCTACATCGACCACATGCCGGCCCGGCTGGCTTTCTATCAGAGGCTGTCCAACATCACCGACCGGGCGCAGATCGCCGCGGTGCAGGCCGACATGGAAGACCGGTTCGGGCCGCTGCCGCAGGAGGTCAGCCATCTGCTGGCGATCACGGACCTGCGCTGTCTGGGTGCGACAGCCGGAGTCGAGTCGATGGCCGGCGGCAGCGACGGCATCATCACCGTGGTGTTTCGGCATCCTGTGGGTGACGCGCGACAGGCGTTGCAAAATAAGATGGGGCCAGGAATCCGGGTCGGCCGGCGCGACATGGAAGTGCGGACGGCAGGCGACACGGATTTCGGGGTGGCGCGCCTGGGACGAGCGCTGCGCCGGGTGGCATCGTTCGTCGATGATATGCACGCGGCGCTGGAAGCAGCCGCGGAACCGGCTCAGACGACGGATCAGGTTCCTCCGGATCCACCGTCCCGGGGCAGGAGACGGCGACGGCCGGCGAGGCAGCCGGTCGCCGTCGATTGAGCCCTACTCGGTGCTGGCGTTTTCCAGATCTACCACGCTGCCGATTTCTGCGGGCTGGTTCCTGCGACCGCGCCGCCGCCGGAATGTTATGGTCACGATGATGACAGCGACGATCACGGCGATGATAGCAACGACCACGCCGATGATGATCCACGTTTCTACATCAGAGTATTCGGTGAACACAGATACCTGAAGTCTGGCGTCGGGGGCGTCCGAGGCGGGGTCCTGACCGACCGCGTTGTAATTCCAGCGGTCGATCTCGCCCAGGCTGGCGCCGTATTCCATGATGTCCCGCAGATCGGATGACTTGACCACCAGCGCCATCTCCAGGGTGACGAATTCGTCCTCGTCTCGCCTGGTTTCGCTCCAGCTATCCACGTAACCGCCCAGAGATTCCGCCCGGGACCGGATCTGCCCGGCGACGGACAGCGGATCGGAGGCGGCCAGCGCCAGAGACGCCTCCAGGTTCACGTTGGAGCGGATGGCCAGGGTGAAGCGGGCATCGGGCACCTCGTTGAGCGGCGCCGGGCCTACGGACGTGAGCTGCCGGCCGGACGGCGCGCCCAGGGTCGCCGCATAGTCCATCAGCGGGGCCAGATCGGCAGGCTTGACGAACACGATCAAATCGACCGCACGACCCCCACCCGCATCGTACGAACGCTTCTGGCCCACGTAACCGTCCAGTGCGTTAACGCGGGCGACGACAGCATCGGCCGCGGCGGACGGGTCTCCCGTGGAGACTTCCAGGTTGCCCACCGGAGGATCGGCAGCGTACTGCGCGGGCAAACGGAGGTTAACCGTGATGAGAGAGGTAGCCACGCGGCCGGTCAGATCGCGCTGGGTGGCTTCGACGTGCTCAATGTCGGAACGTACCTCGGCGATACGCTGCTCGATCTGGATGATGTCCTCCACAGTGGGAGCGTTTTCGAGCAGGGTAACGAGCCGTTCCTCCTGGGCGTACCAAGCCTTAAGGCGGGCCTCGTTGTCGATCAGCCTTTCGGTAACGTCCGTCGAGGAAACGCCTTCGTCGGTGACGCGCCCCAGGGTACGCAGGGATTCGAGCCCGCTGTCCAGGCGGTCGGCCGGCACGCGAATGCGAACGGTGGCGGAACGGTAACCGGCTTCTCCGAAAACTTCAGAAGATTCGACCCAGCCTCCGCTTTGAACAGCCAGAGACTCAACCCGACGCACGTTGGCATCGATGTCCGTAACCTCCAGAGTGATCCACGACTCCACGATCAATTTTCGCGCCGATTGGGGTTGAGGCGAGTCGGAGACCTGGGGCTGTTGTGGCCGCGCTGCAGCGGACTGCTGTGACGCTGCCACTGGAACGGCTGTGGGAACCGCCCGCGCGGCGGCCGGGGCCGCGGGCGCCGCTGTGGCGGCGGGAGAGGAGGAGTAGGCCAACGTAGCGACCATTTCGGGTTGTCCGCGCAAACCGCCGGCTCCATCGGCTCCAGCCGGGCCGGGAGCGCCTGCTGAGCCCGAATATAGCTGTTCAACCTCGCGATCGACGGAAGCATCTTCAGCGTACTGCGCCATAGCCGGCGCCTCCGCTGACTGGCCGCAGGCGAGTGCCAACACCGCCAAGACCAGCAGGAGTGTGGGCAACCAGGCCCTTCTCAGGTTACGCATACGCATGTCAACTGCCCCCTTCCAACTGCCCATCATACGCAATCGCACTGTGATCAGTTTGCGGAACGTGGCTGCGGGTATGCTACAATCTGAATATAGTCGGGGTGTAGCGCAGTGGCTAGCGCGCCACGTTCGGGACGTGGAGGTCGGTGGTTCGAATCCACTCACCCCGACCATTATTTTTGCCCGAACGGGAGGGACGCGATGGCGCGCCGCAGTTTCTGGGCCTGGGGCATGGAGGACCGGGAGCCGTCGCCGGCCGATTATGCGGCGATGGCCGAGCGGATAAACCGCAGGTACGGCGTAGCGCTGCCGGCTCCGAAGCCCCCAACCGACGCCGACCTCAATCTTCGCCGGCCGCGCTTCACGCCGCACCCGCTGGTCGCCGAGTTCTGCACCATGGACGACCATGACCGGGCAGCGCACACCTACGGGCGCAGCTTCCGGGACCGCATCCGCGGGTTCAATTGCGAGTTCCCAAACCCTCCGGACGTGATCGCCTACCCACGCACCGAGGAGGAGGTCACGCGGGTGCTGGACTGGTGCGCCAACTCCAACATCGTGGCGATCCCCTACGGCGGCGGCAGCACAGTGGTGGCCGGGGTAGAGCCTCCGGAAGCCGACAAGGTCTGCACGATTGACCTTACTCGGCTGGACCAAGTGCTGGAGGTGGACGCCACCTCCCGCGCGGCCCGGATCCAGGCCGGCGCACTGGGGCCGGACCTTGAATCGCAACTGCGCCCTCACGGCTACACGCTGCGCCACTTCCCGCAGAGCTTCGAATTCTCCACGCTGGGCGGCTGGATCGCCACCCGCAGCGGCGGCCATTACGCGACCAACCATACGCACATCGACGACTTTGTGGAGTCGGTGCGCATGGTGACGCCGGCCGGCGTGTGGGAATCCCGCCGGCTACCGGGCAGCGGCGCCGGGCCATCGCCTGACCGGATGGTGGTCGGCAGCGAGGGCATCCTGGGGATCATTACCGAGGCGTGGATGCGGATACAGGCGCGCCCGCGGTTCCGAGCTTCCGCCGGTGTGGTCTTCGACGGGATGCACGCCGCATCGGAAGGTGCGCGGCTGATCGCGCAGGCCAAGCAGTGGCCGGCCAACCTGCGGATGCTGGACCCGTCGGAAGCCGAAGACTTCGCGGGTCTGGACGGGAAACAGGCGCTGCTGATTATCGGGTTCGAGTCAGCGGAAATCCCGCAGGGCGATAACATCCGCCAAGCGGTTGCTATTGCCAGGGATGCCGGGGGGACGATCAGCGAGGACGACATCGTGATCGCTGATGCGGCGGAACGCGCCGGCTCCTCGGCCGGCCGTCAGGGCGCCGTAGGGAACTGGCGGGATTCGTTCATCAACGCTCCCTACGAACGGAACGCGACGATTGGGTTCGGGATTGTAGCCGAGACGCTGGAAACAGCCATCACCTGGGAGCGCTGGCCGGCGATGGACGCGATGGTCCGCGGGGCGTTGGAGGATGCGCTCCAGCGCACCTGCGGCGGCGGGCGCGTATCCTGCCGCTTCACCCACGTGTATCCGGACGGGCCGGCGCCGTACTACACCTTTGAGGGCTTGGGACAGGTGGGCGGCGAGTTGGAAGCGCACGCCGAGATCAAGCAGGCGGCCTCGGACGCGGTGATGGCTGCCGGCGGAACCATCACCCACCACCACGCGGTGGGACGCTCCCACCGACCGTGGTATGACGAGCAGCGACCGGACCCGTTCGCGGAGGCGTTGCGGGCGGTGAAACGGTCGGTGGACCCCAACGGGATACTGAACCCGGGCGTGTTGATTGATCCGGCACGAGACTAAGTTTATAAGCGACAGCATCAGCGTCGGATGATTATTCACGGAGGGAGGCAGACTATGGTAAGCAAACCCGTCGCCACCGGCTCGGATCCGCCCCCGGAAACCGAAGACCCCAGCATCCATTACCCGGATACGGACGGTGAGCCATTGGCGGAGACCGAGTTCCAGTTCAACCCGCTGACGGAAATGGTTCATGCTCTCCGAGTACACTATGAAGACCGCCCGGATGTGTACGTGGCCGGCGATATGTTCGTGTATTATCGGATGAACGACGCCAGCGCCAACGTCGCGCCCGACGTGTTCGCGGTGTTTGGGGTGGACAAGCACACCCGTCGCTCTTACATGGTATGGCGGGAAGGCAAAGCGCCCGACTTCGTAATGGAAATCGCGTCGGCAGGTTCCTACGACCGGGACATTGGGCACAAGCGAAACGTGTATGCCGCCATCGGCGTGACGGAGTACTGGCGGTTCGACCCCCTGCGGGAATGCTTTGACCCACCGTTGGCCGGGGAGCGGCTGGCCGATGGTGTGTACGAACCCATTCCTGTAGCCGAGGATGCGGACGGCATATTGCGCGGGTACAGCGCATTGTTGGGACTGGACATCTGCGTCAGGGATGACCTGCTACGACTATACGACCCAATCAACCGGAATTGGCTGCTCAACCTGTCCGAGGCGGAAGCGGCCCGCGTCCAAGCGGAAGCGGCACGAGCGGAAGCGGTAGCAGCCCGAGCTGTGGCAGAATCAGAGCGGGCAGAGCAGGCATCGGCCCTTCGGGCCGCGGCAGAACGTAACCGGGCCTTGGAAGCCCTGCTGCGAGAGCACGGCATTTCACCTGACCCAGAATAGCATCGGCTATTGGAATCTGGTTGGAGGGACATAAAATGCGCGGGGTAGTTTTCACCGGAGATAAAGAGGTCGAGATACGCACACTGCCTGATCCGCATCCTGGCCCTGGTGAGGTCGTCATCGCGATGAAGGCGTCGGGGCTATGCGGCAGCGACCTGCGGCACTACCGGGCCCCCAAGGCCGAGCGCGGCGATCCCGCCAATCTCAAAGTGGCGGGACATGAACCCTGCGGCGTGATTGCCGAAGTCGGACGCGGCGTCACGGAGGTCGCCGTCGGCGACCGAGTGATGATGCACCACTACACCGGCTGCCGGGCCTGCACCATGTGCCGGATCGGATATACCCAGATGTGTCTCAATGGGTCGGTGGTCTACGGGACCGGCGCCAACGGCGGGCACGAGGATTTCCTGATTTGCCCGGCGTACACCTGCGTCAAGATGCCGGACGGCCTGGACTTTGACGAAGGTGCCGCCTGCGCGTGCGGCACCGGGACAGCATTCTGGGCGCTGAAGCGGCTGAACATATCCGGCGACGATACGCTGGCGATTTTCGGTCAGGGACCGGTGGGAGCCAGCGGGACCATGTTCGCCAAGGCGATGGGAGCGCGGGTGATCGCGGTGGACGTGGACACCGAACGGCTGGACTTGGCCCGGCGTCTGGGCGCCGACGTTTGCATCGACGCCGGTAGACAGAACCCGGTGGAAGCCATACGCGAACTCACCCACGGCGAAGGGTCGCCGGCCACGCTCGACTGCACGGGCCGACCCGAGGCGCGGATCAACGCTGTTGACTCGGCGATGCTGTGGGGGCGGGTCTGCTTTGTCGGTGAGGGAAACACTACAACCTTCGACGTGAGCCCGCAGATCATCCACAAGCAACTGACCATCCTGGGGTCGTGGACCTTCAGCCTGAATGGACTGGAGGAGGTGGCCCGGTTCGTCGTGGACCGTAAGGTTCCGCTGAAGGAACTCTTCACCCACCGGTTCACATTGGATCAGGCCGACGAAGCGTACAAGCTGTTCGAAGCCGGCGGAACGGGAAAGGTGTGCTTCACTTGGGACTGAACCGACCGCGCCGAACAACAAACCCGACCAGCGAAGAGGGGCGCCTGATCAGCGCCCCTCCTGATTGGGAAGTCAGGTCAGTCTGGGTAGCACCTTCTTGTTGAACAGCCGCAGGGATGCCGTCTGCATCTCGTCGGGCATCAGGTTACCGTAGTTGATCTCGTAGATGAGCTGGTCAAGGCCCAGGTTCTCTTCGAGTTCGGTGAGGCGTTCGGTCACGATGTCGGGCGTGCCGTAGACCACTTTGTCCCGGAGCCAGTCGTCGTAGTCCATGCCCAGGATGATCCGGCTCTGCTCGCCCCAGTCTCCGGTGGTGCCGGCCCGGCCAGCATAGGAACCGACACGCTCGCCGAGACGGGTAATGGAATTCATGGCCGATTCCATGGGGTCGCGGTACGCTGCCTCGGCGTCTTCGTTGACATAAATGGGGACACGGAGGCCGACCCGACCCTCACCGGGATGACCGGCGGCTTTCCAGGCAGCGCGGTAATCGGCCATGGGACCGGCCAGTTGGTCAAGAGTGAAGACGCGGGACGGGTTGACGATCAGCGGGTATCCCATGGCCCCGATGATGGGAAAGCTCTCGGCAGACGTGACACCTACGGTGATCGGCGGATGAGGTTGCTGGAACGGCCGTGGCGTGACGGTCAGCTCGTCGCAGGAAAAGTGCTCGCCGTGGAACGAGAAGGTTTCCTGGGTCCAGGCGCTGACGACGATTTCCAGGAACTCGTCAAACCGGCTGCGGCTCTCCTCGAAGGTGACGTTGAAGCCCTCGTGGACGTTGGGGAAGGTGCCCCGGCCAACGCCCAGCTCGACGCGGCCGTCACTGATGTGGTCCAGCGTCGCCATCTCCTCAGCGACCCGGATGGGATGGCCGAGGGGCAGGCAGTACACCGCGGTGCCGATACGCATGGTGTGGGTCTTGGCCGCGATAGCCGTGGCGATCATTACGGGAGACGCCAGCACCCGCTCCATATTGAAGTGGTACTCGGCCAGCCAAACCGACGCGACACCCAGGTCCTCGGCTTCCTGGACCAACCGGAACGACTGGGTAAAGGCGTCGTGATGGTCACCGTCGATTGGCCGGGGAAACTCGAGAAAGAGTCCGAATTCCATACCTGTCCTCCTCGTTGAGGCTCGTCAGCCTACGGCGGCGAGCTAGACCTGCGAGCCCTGGATGCGGCGTTCCTGGCCCTGCCATTCACGGTCACGCAGGATGTACTTCTGGATTTTGCCCGTTGCGGTTTTGGGGAGATCACCGAACTCGACGCTCTTCGGCGCCTTGAAGTGAGCGATGCGATCCCGAGTGAAATCGATGATCTCGTCTGCGGTGAGTTGACCGCCGTCGCGGGGAACGACAAAGGCCTTGGGAACCTCGCCCCAACGCTGGTCGGGCACGCCCACGACGCAGACCTCAAGCACCCCGGGGTGCTCCATGATGACCTTTTCAACCTCCTGGCTGGAGATGTTCTCGCCGCCGGAAATGATGATGTCCTTGGAGCGGTCCTGCAGCTCGATGTAGCCGTCGGGGTGCCAAACGGCCAGGTCACCGGAATGGAACCAACCGCCGCGAAATGCCTCGGCGGTGGCGTCCGGATCGTTGTAGTAGCCCTTCATCACGGCGTCGCCCTGCATGACGACCTCGCCCATCATCTCGGCGTCACGCGGAACGTCGTCCATGTCCTCGTCAACGACACGGAGGCCGGAGCCGTACACGACGAAAGGAACACCCTGCCTCGCCTTGACCCGGGCTAAGTCGTCGGCGTCCATGGCGTCCCAATCGGGCTGGCCGGCGGCGACGGTGCACGGGCCATAGGTTTCGGTCAGCCCATAAACGTGGATGATCTCCGCGCCCATTCCTTCGATGGTACGGATGACCTGGGGCGCCGGCGGCGCGCCGGCGGTCATGATGGTGAGGCCCGAGAGATCGGCGGACTCTGCCTCAGGCGCTGCGTAGAGTCCGGTCAGAACGGTGGGCGCCGCGCAAAGATGGGTGACCGATTCCTCCCTGATGAGCCGGTAAACCTCGGCCGGATCAACGCGGCGCAGGCAGACATGAGCGCCGCCCACCGCCGTGACCGCCCAGGGGAAGCACCAACCGTTGGCGTGGAACATGGGCAGCGTCCACAGGTAGATGCTGCGCCAGTTCATGGCCATTTCCATGGCCTCGCCGAGCGCGTTGATGTACGCCCCACGGGGGGTGTATTCCACGCCCTTGGGCATTCCGGTGGTCCCCGAGGTGTAGTTGATAGTCAGCGTGTCGTTCTCGGTAGCCGGCCCGGGCAGGTCGGGCAGTGGTTCCACGGAAGCCAGCCACTGCTCGTACTCGGGGCCGGGGATGTCCGTGGCCAGAGGGGCCGTATCCCGCACCTGCACGTAGGTCTCGACGCCGGGACAGTCCTCGCGCAGTTGGCGCACCGTGTCGGCCAACTCGGAGTCGAACACCAATACCTTTGAGCCCGAGTGATTGAGGATGTACGCGATCTCGCGGGGCGACAAGCGGATGTTCAGGGCCACCAACACCGCTCCGATGCCCATCGGCCCAAAGTTCGCCTCCAGCATCGAGGGCAGGTTGGGGAGCAGGAAGGCGACCCGGTCGCCGGGCCCGACGCCCACGCTGCGCAACGCGGCGGCTTGGCGTCTCACCCGCTCATAAAAAAGGGCGTAGGTGGTCACGGCGCCGTTGTAGATGCAGGCCGCGCGGTGCGGATACACGGCCGCGCTGCGTTCCAGGAAAAGCAACGGGGTCAGTTTCTGGGTTGATGCGGTGGGAATCGTCATTATCGTCACCGTCTGCGGCAGTTCGATATTGGCTCGGTTTGGCGGCATTTTGTACCGTGCAGGCAGAATTGTCTAGCCGACGGATGTTCCTGTATCCTGATTTGGATGTTCTGATTTCTAAAGGAGATAAGGAAATGGCCGCCGACCCGATGCCCGTATCAGCAGAATCGCCGGAATGCCTGCCGATGGTAGCCGTATTGACGGGCGACAATCAGCTCACGATTATCGATGGCGTCCTCGCCGAATTTCAATCTGGGGACTACTTTGAGGTCGTTATTGATAACGGCCGAATTGTGCTGACTCCGATTGAACCGGCTCCCATTGAAGCCGTGTGGGCCAAGATAGCGGCTTTGGAGATAACCGAGGGCGATGTTGCGGACGCCGTGGAATGGGCGCGGGGGCGTTAGATGTCGCCGCTGCGTGTGGTCCTGGACAACAACGTGGTGGTTTCGGCATTGGTGTTTCCATTCAGCAGGTTATCCTGGTTGACTCAAGCATGGCAGTCATCCGATTTAGTGCCGATAGCCAGTTGGGAAACCATCGCGGAGTTGCGGCGCGTTCTTGGCTACCGGAAGTTTGACCTCTCGCTCAGTCAACAAATAGGAGCAATGCGCCAGTATCAGCCCTGGTGCGAGATGGTCACCATAGACCAACCGCCGGACATACCCGACTGCCGTGACCCCAGAGATCGGCCTTTCTTGGAACTGGCCGTAGCGGCTCAAGCCGATGCTCTGGTTACCGGAGACCATGATCTGCTGGTTCTGGCACCGGTATTTGCCATACCTATCATCACCCCAGCCGCGCTGCGGACGCGACTGGAACGTGATTGCTGACAAGCAGCGGAGCGGATTACTATGACCACCAATACGACGCTGTTCGCTCAAATCGTGCCGATGTTCGGCCAAACCGAGGTAGCCGCTACCGCAGCGCTGCGGCATATTGTCGAGCAATCGGAATCCGCGCGGAACGCCCTTGAGCGTATGCTTCTAACTGCCGGTGTAGAAACGGGCTCCTTGACGCAATTCCAGACCGAGGCAATCGGCGATGAAGGGGAGCGTGTTGACTTGGTTTGTTCGGATGCGAATGGAACCGAGCGGGTGCTCATCGAAGCGAAGTTCTGGGCTGGACTTACGGACAATCAGCCCAACACGTATCTGGCGCGCCTGCCCAAAGAAGGCCATTCGGTCTTGCTGTTCGTTGTCCCCGCGCAGCGGATGGAAACACTGTGGCCCGAGCTGTGCGGTCGAGCTGAGAAGGACCATGAACTAACCATCCTCTCCGAGTCAGGCGATTTGCGAAGCGCGGCTATTGATGGCAACGAGCCCAAGATGATGGCAACCAGTTGGCGGACTGTGCTAGACCACATGGAATCGCAGGCCAGTTTGACGGGCGACCGGGCGGCGGTGAGGAACATTGAGCAGCTGCTAGGGTTGACGGAGCGAATGGACAGTGACGCGTTCTTGCCCATCCATTCCGACGAACTGGGGCAGGAGTTCCCGCGTCGAGTGCTTAACTTTGTCCGGCTAGTCCACGATGCTACTCAAAGAGCATTGTCCAACGATTGGGCAAATGCCGACGGTCTGCGAGTTACATCTCAATGGTATGGAGAAGGTCGGTTTGTGCGTCTGCACGACGTAGTGGTATGGTTCGGCATCAATTTCGAGCGTTGGGCCGCAGATGGTCAAACGCCGTTATGGGTCCAATCGCGAACAGACAATTTGTGGGATCCTGTCCACTTACCCACTGGGGCGGAGTATTCCGAGGTACTGAACGCAGTAGTTGGTCAATTAGATTCCCTCGGGCAGCGTCTTAAAGCGGAGTACAGTTCTCAATGACCAATCAGGAACGCGACTTCATCGGCTACGGCGCTAACCCGCCGGTCATCCAGTGGCCTAATGGCGCCCGCATCGCCATCTCCGTGGTAGTGAATTACGAGGAGGGGAGCGAGGCGTCGCTGCTGGACGGCGATGGGTACCACGAGACGAATAACGAGGTGCCGTCGCCGGTGCCGGCGGGGCAGCGGGACCTGTTTAACGAGTCGTTCTTCGAGTACGGCAGCCGGGTCGGGGTCTGGCGGATCCTGAACCTGCTGGACAAGTACAGCGTGAAGGGCACGTTTTTCTCGTGTGCGCTGGCTTTCGAGAGGAACCCGGAGGTGGCGCGCGCCGTGGTAGAGCGGGGACACGAGGTTTGCGGACACGGCTACCGCTGGGAGGAATACCACAACAAGACGCGCGACGAGGAGGCAGAGGCAATCCGCATGACGGTGGAGTCGTTGGCCCGGACCACCGGCGAGCGGCCCGTGGGTTGGTTCACCCGCTATGGTCCCAGCGTGAACACGCGGGAGTTGGTGGTGGAAGAGGGTGGCTTCATCTATGACAGCGGGGTGTTCAACGACGACCTGCCGTATTACACCGAGGTGCACGGCAAGCCGTGGCCGGTGCTGCCGTACAGCTTCGAGACCAACGACGCGCGTTTCTGGCGCGGCGGGCTCAACAGCGTGGGCGATTTTTACGAATACATGAAGGACACCTTCGACGTGCTGTACGAGGAGGGTCGCACCCACCCCAAGATGATGTCAGTTGGTCTGCACTGCCGCATCGCGGGCCGGCCGGCCCGGTCCCGGGCGCTGGACCGGTTCCTGCGATACGCGCGAAGCCGCCCGGGTGTCTGGTTCGCCCGACGGGATGAGATCGCGCGATGGTGGCTGGAGAACTATCCGCCGGGGACGTTGCAATAGCCACAGGGAAAGGGACGGCCGATGCAGCCGTCCCTTCAGTTTCCGCGACGTACCGGAGCCTATTCCGGCCATTCCTTCAAGCAGAGGACGTTGAAAACTGCGCCTTCGGAATCCCGAAGCACGGCAAACCGGGCGAAATCTTCAATGTCGCGGGGTTCTACAATGACCCCGCCACCGAGTTCCTGGGCTCTGGCGGCGGCAGCATCCACATCGTCCACGCCGAAGTAAACTCCCCAGTTGGGCGGCACCGGACCCCAATCCTCTCCGATCTGGATGATTCCGGCGACCTGTATCCCCGAGATCTTGACGAGGGTGTACGGAAAATCGGTTAGCGGGTCAGGTCCGGTTTCGGCCTGCAGCAACTGGGAATAGAAGGCTGCGGCGGAGTCGGAATCGGTGGTAGCCAATTCGAACCAGCACAAAGCGCCGGGCTCGTGCATCTTGCCGGCGCCGGCGTGCTTCAACGGGAACCACAGTCTCACGAAAGCGCCCTCCTTGTCCTGCACGATGGCCATGCGTCCGACGTCCATGACGTCGAATGGCTCCATGAGCACGGTTCCGCCGGCGTTGCGGGCACGGCTTACCGCAGCCTCGAGATCGTCCACAGTTACGTAGACGCTCCAGTGCGGGGGGAGGTTTTCCTGTCCCGGACCCGGCTCGGCCGACGCGCAGACCGGCACCCCATTGTGGCTGAACATGGTGTAGACCATGCCGGGGCCAGCAGGATGATCGTCGTAGGTCCATCCGAACAGCGAGCCGTAGAAGTCCTTGGCAACCTGCCCGCTTTTGCATAGCAGATCAGCCCAGGACGGGGACCCAGATGGATATTCAGTTATCTCCGGCATAATTGCCTCCGTGAAAAAGGTAGGCATTCAGCATAACAAGTGGATGGTCAAACCGCCGCCACGACGTGTCGCCTGTTTCGAGCGTTGAGGACAGAACGCGAACGGGGGCGAATATCCATTCGCCCCCGATGCGACACGGTCTTTCGGACT
This sequence comes from Dehalococcoidia bacterium, assembly GCA_965220505.1. Classification (GTDB taxonomy): domain Bacteria; phylum Chloroflexota; class Dehalococcoidia; order Lucifugimonadales; family UBA3495; genus Bin87. Next base: position 854,041 of record CBDCQE010000001.1, read on the forward strand.
TCGTTCAGTTGTCGGCTGGGACGGCAACCTCCACTTTCGTGTCCTTGAAGGCCGGCATGACCTCCTCGGCGAACCACTGCAGCTGCTCCAGGATGACCGACTGCGGGGTTCCCACGGGCTGGCCGACCTGGACGCGCTGGAGGCCGGGGTAGCGCTCCTCAACGCCCTTCAACAGCTCGATGATCCGGTCCGGGGGACCGGCCAGAACGCTGCCGTTTTCAATGGCGTCCTCGATGGTGGGCAGCCCGGCGGTCGGCGCCACCTCCGGATTGCTGATGTCCAGGATCTGCTGGTCGGACAGGCCGCGGGTCAGGCGCAGGGGTCCGAACATCTTGAGGTTTTCTTCGTAATACCGGGCGCCGGCGCGAGCCGCTTCCTCGACGGTGGGAGCGATGTGGAAGTGGAACCCTACCGCCAGGTCCTCGCCTAATTCGGCATCCGGCTTTCCGTTGCGGCGCAGGGCGTCGCGGTAGCCGTGCATGATGCCATCCATGGCGCCGCCCTCGGAAGAGCCGCCGCCAATGACACCCTTGATGCCCATTTTGGCCATGAACTCCAGGGCGCGGCCGGTGCCGCCCTGGATAGGCTGCCAGCATTCCACAGGCAGGTTCTTGGGGCGCGGAACCAGGGTAATGTCCTCGAGCGGGTAGCCGCGGTAGGGCACCCCTTGCGGAGGGAAGTTGTAATGCTTTCCCTGGTGAGAGAAAGAGCGCTCGTGGAAGGCCTTGAAGATGACCTCAACCTGTTCCTCGAACAGTTCACGGTTGGCGGGCTGGTCCATCAGGGGTGACCCGAAGGACTCGACCTCGCGAGTGTGATAGCCCCGGCCAACGCCGAAGATCACCCGGCCTTTGGTGAGCCAGTCGGCCATGGCGAAGTCCTCGGCCAGGCGCAGGGGATGCCACATGGGAGCGATGTTGAACCCGCACCCGAACCGGAGCCGCTCGGTCACGTGCGCCAGGTGAACGATGAACATGAGGAGGTTGGGAATGCACTCGTACCCTTCCGGCTGGAAGTGATGCTCGGCCATCCAGAAGGTGTCGTAGCCGTATTTGTCCAGGGTTTGCGCGATGGCCACGCCCTTGTCGAAGGCGGTGGCGAGATATTCATCGGAGTAGGTGCGGTCGTTCACCGCAGTGCCGGCATAGCCGACGTTGTCCATGTCCACGTGGCCAGCGTACAGGCTGTCAAAGGTGGTAATCATCAATGCCTCCCGTAGTCGAGCGCAAAACGCGCTAAAAACGGCCCACCGCGAGCGGGAACCGTAGAGTGATGGCATTTTAGGCCAACGGAGACGGCGGTTCAACCGCGGCAAACCTTGAATTGTGAGGGCAACTCTGGCAAGATATCGTCATCATGAGAGTTGGCGCATTTGAAGTTCAGGAACCCCTGCCCGAACTGCGGGACCCGCACGTTTTTGCGATGATCCGGCCCTGGGTGGATGTAGGCAGCGTGGGCACCCTCACGCTGAACCGATTGGAGCGGTATCTCGGTTCCAAGGAACTGGGCCGACTGCATCGGCCGGGCGAATTCTTCGATTTCACCCGGTATCGTCCCAGTATGCGGTTGGTGGACAACGAGCGTCGCGTGCGCATCCCCAACAGCATCATCCGGTACGCCACCACGGAAAACGGCCCCGATTACCTGTTCTTCCATCTGCGCGAGCCCCACGCCAACAGCGAGACGTACACCGACTCGATCCTGGAGGTCGTGGAGAAGTTCAATGTCAAACGGTACTGCCGGCTCGGGGCAATGTACGACGCCGTGCCCCACACGCGGCCCCTGCTCGTTACCGGTTCGCTGGGCTCGGTGTCGCAGCTCAGGTCGGTGCCCAATCTCAAGTTGCGGGGAAGCACCTACCAGGGCCCCACGACGATAATGAACCTGGTGTCCGACGGCATCGACAAAATGGAGATCGAGGCGATCAACTTCATGGTGCACCTCCCGCAGTATGTCCAGTTGGACGAGGACTACAACGGGACGGCGCGAATGATCGAAGTGCTTTCGTCGGTTTACTCGGAAATCCCCGCGGACCTGGCGCCCACTCGGCGCGGCCAGAGGCAGTACCGGGAGTTGAACTCGGCCGTGGAGCGCAATTCCGACCTGCAGGGCCTCATCAAGCAGATGGAAGACTACTACGACACCAACGAGGCCGAAAGCCCGGCGACCGAAGAGACCGGGAGCCAGGAAGACGCAGTGGCGCTGTCGCCGGAGATCGAGCAGTTCCTGAGTGAACTCGGCGAGGAGTTTGGTCAGCGGGACGACTAGACAGCCCGCATCGAGAAACAAACGAGCCGGGTCACATGACCCGGCTTTCGTTTTGCGCTTCCCGGAAGCAATGGTGGCGACGGATGGATTCGAACCAACGACCTAGCGCTTATGAAGCGCCCGCTCTGCCACTGAGCTACGTCGCCTACCGAGCGGCCTCGACCAGACGCCGATGCTACCGCCAACCAATCTATCGTAAGGCTCGCCCGGCCGGGTTGTCAATCGAATGACTGCGCAGCATTGGCCGGGTGAAGAAGGCGCGCTGTGGCAAGCAGCCGCCGGGCTAGAGGAGATCGTGTCTGACCTGTGCCGCCGGTTACAACCATTCCCGGCATTTCTGGGGATGACGACGATACAGGCGATTGAACTCGACCCGACGCCGGCTCCGTTGCCAGACCTCGGTTGCGTCGTGCTGACCCCGGACGGGACGATTGCCGAGCTTGACGTTATGGCGATTCCAGGAGTGGTCGGTGTGCTAGAGGTCGACCAGGTCGAGGAGTTCAGACCGCTGGAATTGCCAGCGCAAGCGCGGCTCACCTACCTGACCGAGGCGATCCGAGTCCTGGCCGCGGAAATCGCCAGGCGGGACGGCTAGGAACCGGTCAGATCAACGTCGCCGGACTGGCCACCGGTCTTGCGCAGCAGGCGCACGCCGTCGATTCGAACGGCACGGTCGACGGCCTTGCACATGTCGTAGACGGTCAGCGCCGCCACAGATACGGCGGTCAGGGCCTCCATCTCGACGCCCGTTTGGCCCGAGGTGGTCGCGGTCGTCGTTATCCGTACGCGATTTTCCTCCTCCTCAAGTTCCAACTCCACGTCCACTTTGTTCAGTGGCAGGGGATGGCACAAGGGAATGAGCTCGGAGGTCTTTTTTGCACCCATGATGCCGGCCAACTGGGCGATGGTGAGCACGTCGCCTTTCTTCATCAGGCCGTCGCGGATCAGCGCCAGTGTCGCCGGCTCCATCACCACGTACCCGCAGGCTTGGGCCATGCGATCCGTCACGGGTTTCCAGCCGACGTCGACCATGTGAGCGCTGCCGTCATCGGCCAGGTGGGTCAGGCGGTCGGCGGGTTTGCTGGCATTTTCGGTAGTCATGAGCGCCTCGTCATCCGCCGATGTGGTACATCTCGACCTTCGTGCGTGCTCCGGCTTCACTCGCTGTCAACTCGGTGCGTTCCTCTGAATAACGGTCGCGACGCACGCTCCAGGCTCCGGCGATGATGTCAGCCAGTTCAGCGTCGGACGCGCCCTGACGCATGGGTCCGCGCAGGTCGACGCCGTCGGTTGCGAACAGGCAGGTGTACAGCTTGCCGTCGGTGGAGAGGCGGGCGCGGGTGCAGTTGGCGCAGAAGGGCTGGGTTACCGAGGCGATCACGCCGATTTCTCCGGAACCGTCGCGGTAGCGCCAGCGGTTGGCGACCTCGCCGAGATAGTTAGGCTCGGCGGGCTCCAGGGGCAACTCCGCGTCGATCATGGCGACGATCTCGGCCGCCGACACGACCTCGTCGAGCTTCCAGCCGTTGCGGTTGCCGACGTCCATGTACTCGATGAAACGCACGATGTGTCCGGAACCCTTGAAGTGCCGCGCCAGGTCGACCAGGGTGTGGTCGTTGACGCCCTTCTGCACGACGGCGTTGATCTTGATAGGGTTCAGGCCGGCGTCAGACGCCCGACCGATACCGTCCAGCACGCGGCGGGTCCCGAAGCCGCGCCCGTTCATTTGCTTGAACACATCGTCGTCCAAGGAGTCGAGGCTCACGGTGATCCGGTCCAAGCCGGCCTCCGACAGTTGCGTCGCCTGCTGGGCAAGGAGGTAGCCGTTGGTGGTGAGAGTGATATCGTCTGCGCCTGGAATGGCGGCCAACTGGGCGATCAGCTTGGACAGGTCAACGCGCAGCAGCGGCTCGCCGCCGGTTATCCGCAGTTTGTTGACGCCGGCATCCACGAACAGCACCGCCAGGCGTGAGATCTCTTCAAAGGTGAGGATCTCGTCCTTCGGCAGGAACTCGTAGGCCTCGCCGAATATCTCCGCCGGCATGCAATACGGACACCGGAAGTTGCACCGGTCGGTGACCGAGATGCGGAGGTCCCTAAGGGGGCGGCCGAATAGGTCGGTGATCATTGGAATTGCAGCGGTTGTGCTATGAGTGCGACAGATCCCGGAATACCCGGCGTGCCTTGCGGGCGGCATCGGCCCGGTGGCTGACGCGGTTCTTGATCTCCAGAGGCACTTGGGCGATGGTCTGTCCTAACGATGGCAGATGGAACACGGGATCGTAACCGAAACCGTGTTCCCCCTCCGGCTTGAATTGTATCATTCCGGCGACGGAGCCGACGAACGTGCCGATTACTGCCCCGCCGGGAGCGGCGATGGCGGTAACACAACGGAACCGAGCGACGCGTTGCTCCCAAGGTAAGCCATCCAGATTTTCCAGCAAGAGGGCCAGGCGGTCGGCGTCGGACTGGCAGGCATCTCCGCCGTAACGGGCGGAATAAACGCCGGGGTCGCCGCCCAGGGCATGCACCTCCAACCCCGAGTCGTCTGAGATCGTGGGCAGGTTCGACAACCGGGCGTATTCGCTGGCCTTCAACCGGGCGTTGGCCAGGAAGGTGTCACCGGTCTCGTCGACATCTCCGGTCACCCCCGCGTCGTCCAGCGAGATCAGTTCCACCGGCCAGTCCGCCAGCAACTGCCGGTATTCCCGCATCTTCCCCTGGTTGCGCGTGGCAACGACCAGAATAGAACCCGACATAGCTAGACGACACCTTCGGCGGCCAGGGACTGGAGGTCGTCTTCGGACAGTCCCAACCATTCGCCGTAAACTCCGGAATTGTGCTCGCCGACGGTCGGCCCCATGTGGCGCAGTTCTCCGGGTGTTTCGCTGAACTTCGGGACCAGCCCCAGCATCCGGGTTTGGCCCAACTCAGGATCATCGATTTCCACGATATCTTCCCGTTCGCGGTAGTGGGCGTCAGCGACGATGTCGGCGCTGTTGTAAACCGGACCGACCACGCCTCCGGCCGGGATCAATTCATCCATGATGGCGTCGACGCTACGGGAAGCGAGCCACTCCTGCAGCACATCGTTCAACGCGTCCTTGGATTCGAGGCGCGCGGCGTTGTTGGCGAAGCGTGGGTCTGACAGCAATTCGTCCAGCCCCATGGCGCGGGCCAGCCCCTCCCAGGTGTTCTGGGAGGTTGCTGACAGGCCGAGCCAGCGGTCGTCGCCGGTCCGATAGAGGCTGCGGGGCGCCGCATCGGGGAAGTCGTTGCCCACGCGCTCCCGTATTTCGCCGAGACGGTCGTAGATGGTGAGATGAGGGATGCAGAGCCGGAACAACGGCTCAAACAGGCTGAGGTCGACCACCTGGCCGGCAGGGGGACGGCCATCACGAACATCAGCGTCGCGGCGGTAGATCGCCATCATGCCGGCCATGGCGCCGAAAACCCCGGCTATCTCATCGGCCAGGGGAATGGGAGGGAGGTTCGGAGGCGTGTCGGGGAATCCAGTCATCCCGATGTAGCCGCTCATGCACTCGGCGATGGTGCCGAAACCGGGGCGGTCCTTGTAGGGACCGGTCTGGCCGAAGCCCGAGAAGCGCAGGATAATCAGTCCCGGGTTGACGTCGGCTGAGTGCAGGTCCGACGGGCCGAGGTTCCAACGCTCGAGCGTACCGGGACGGAAGCCCTCGATCAGGACGTCAGCCTGGGCGGCGAGTTGCTTCAACATGGTCTGGCCGCGCGGGTCGGCCATGTTCAGGGTGATGGACTGCTTGTTGCGGGAGTGCACCTTCCACCACAGGGAAACGCCATTGTAGAAGGGTCCCCAATTGCGCAAAGGGTCGCCGGATCCGGGCCGCTCGACTTTGATGACCTCGGCGCCAAAATCGGCCATGAGCGACGATGCCGTACCGCCAGCCACGATAATCGAGAGGTCCAGGGCTCGGAGACCAGCCAGCGGGCCGGCGTTTGGATTAACGGACGTCAAAGCTCTGATCCTGTTGGTTTGAGTATTTTACGGTGCAGCGTATGGATGGTGACGCTCGGCAAGGTCATTGATTGAACCAATGGCATGCGGCCGCGAGCACGTCGTCAGGATACTCCATGGGCAGGAAATGTGAGCCTTTCCCCATGGGTTTCACGACCGATCCGGGAACCAATTGGCGGAATTGTTTGACGCCGGCGTCGGAGGGCTGTTGCGAGCCGGGGTAATCGGCCAGTAGCAGCAGCCAGTCGCCGGCCAGCCCACTCAGATAGTCTTGCACCGGCAGATCGTCGCGCATGCCGTAAAAGGTAGCCTCGGTCTCCGGATGGCATTTGAGCTCCGCGCGCCCGTCAGGCAGAAGCCTGGTTCCGCCCTCAATGAACTGTTGATAGGGCTCTTCCTCCCAATCCTTGAACGCGGATCTTGTACGGTAGGCGTCGAACATGGCCTCCCGGGATTCCCAAACGGAACGTTTCATGCGGGTGCGGTCGGCTCGGCGGTTGAGATCCTGGCTCGGCGCCGTTGGGACATCGTTGCTGACCCGAGTTTCCACCAGGACCACACGGTCGAACCTGCCGGGCAGGAGCCTGGAGGCGATAATCGTGGCCAGGCCTCCGGAGGAATGCCCAATGACCCGTGGGGACTCGAGGTCCATAGCCTCCACAATGGCGGCCAAGTCTTCGCCGGCGTATTCGAACCTGTAACCCTTGTCCGACCGGCCGGTATCACCGTGCCCGCGCTGGTCGAAGGCCAACACGCGGTAACGCTCGGCCAGCCTTCGGGCGATGGGTTTCCAAGGCCAGGCGCACAAACCCGTGGCGTGCAGCATCAGCACCGGTGGGTCGGACGGGTTTCCCCATTCGAGGTAGTGATGGCGAATGCCGTTGGCAGAAACGAAGTGGCTGGTCCAGTCATCGGCGCGTGCAGTGTTCGGCATCGGGAGGCCTTTGGATTGGTTTCGCGGGGTGGTCATTATGCTATAATGCCGCCGCCCAATTATCCAGACCATCCAGTCTGCCGATCTGAGAAGCCGCTCTTATGCTCGATGACTACTTTGGCCAGTATGGTCTGATCGCCATCTTCCTGGTCATCTCCATCGTGGTGCCGTGCAGCATGTTGCTGGCCTCGCACGGGCTTTCCCGATTCGGCATCCGGCCGGCGCGACCGAACGCCGTCAAGCACGACACCTACGAGTGCGGCGTGCAGACCATCGGCGGCACGTGGAACCGGTTCCAATTCCGTTACTACATGTTCGCCATCCTGTTCGTGATCTTTGACGTTGAGGTCGTTTTCCTCTATCCGTGGGCGACCAAGTTCCTGACCTTGGAATTGTTCGCCCTGATCGAGATGGCGGTATTCGTGGGAATCCTGTTGCTGGCCTGGGCGTACGCCTGGCGCAAGCGTGACCTGGAGTGGCAGGGCTAGACCGCATGGCAGAGCAGACCAACTTCACGCTGCCGTCATCAGGCGGACCGCTGCACAGCCGGACGTGGGACATTGACCGGTCGGAAGGGCAGTTGGTCAACGAGATAATTGCCGCTTCCCAATCGCCGATTGAAGTCCCCGCCATCGAGGTCCCGGACGACCTCCAGCGCAACCTGATGGTGACGTCCGTGGATGCGCTGGTGAACTGGAGCCGGAAGTCGGCGCTATGGCCGGTATCCTTCGGCTTGGCATGCTGCGCCTTCGAGATGATGGCGACCGCCATGGGCCGGTTCGACATATCGCGATTCGGCATGGAAGTGTTTCGAGCCTCGCCGCGCCAAGCCGACCTGATGATCGTGGCCGGCACGGTGACCTGGAAGATGGCGCCGCCCATCCAGCGGATCTACGAGCAGATGGCGGAGCCGCGGTGGGTCATCTCCATGGGAGTCTGCGCCACCAGCGGCGGGCCGTACTTCGGGTCCTACAGCGTGGTGCCCGGCGTGGACCACATCATCCCGGTAGACGTCTATGTGCCGGGATGCCCGCCAAGGCCGGACGCGTTGTTGTACGGCATCATGGAGTTGCACGAGAAGATCAAGAAGTACCGCAACCTGGGCGACGGGAGATTCAAGCCGTGACGTTGAGCGTCGTAACCGGCGAGACCCTGGCGCAACGCCTGCGTGAGGCGGCGCCGAACTCCGTGGTTGAATGGGACGAAACGGCGGTCTGGGTGGAACCGAGTTCGCTGGGGTCCGTTGCCAGCGCCCTGCATGATGACACAGAGATCGACTTCAAATTTCTAAACGCCATTAGCGCCATCGATTTCGTTGAGCACTTCGAGCTGGTCTACCACCTGACCTCAATTTCCCGGCAGCAGACCGGCGTGGTGCGCAGCCGGGTTTACGGCCGCGAGGAGCCGACGGCCGCATCGGTGGTCGGCGTATGGAAAGGCGCAGATTTCCAGGAACGGGAAATCTGGGATCTGATGGGCGTCCGATTCACCGGCCATCCCAACATGAAACGGATCATGCTCTGGGAGGGCTTCGACGGCCACCCGCTGCGCAAGGACTTCCTGTAGGAACCGGCTCCCGGTTTCTCGAACCATCTGCCATGACCATCCGCACCGAGCCAATGACGGTCAACGTGGGGCCGCAGCACCCCAGCACCCACGGCGTGTTTCGGGTGCGCATCACGTTCGATGGCGAGGATATCGTCGAGGTCGAGCCGGTGCTGGGTTACCTGCACCGGGGCACCGAGAAGCTGGCCGAGGAGCGGAACTACGTGCAGGTGGTGACCCTCACGGACCGCCTGGACTACACCTCCTCAATGATCAACAATCAGGCCTACTGCCTTGCGGTGGAGCAACTGCTGGGTATCGAACCGCCGCCCCGGGGGAAGTACCTGCGTACCCTTGCCGCCGAATTGCAGCGCATCGCCAGCCACCTGATCGCCGTGGGGTTCTTCGTCCAGGAATTGGGGGCGTTCGGCACGCCGCTGATGTACACGTTCCGGAGCCGCGAACGGATCCTGGACCTGTTCGAGATGCTGTGCGGAGCGCGGATCACGGTCAGCTACATGCGCCCGGGCGGCGTTTTCGCGGACGCCCCGCTCGATTTCTGGCCGGCCCTGGACCAATTCCTCAACGAGTTCGAGGGGGAACTGGAGGAAATCGAAAACCTGCTGCTCAGCAACGAGATATTGATGGTCCGCACGCGGGGGGTCAGCCCGCTGCCGGCGGACGTGGCGATCAACTGCTCGGTGAGCGGGCCGGTGCTGCGCGCCAGTGGCGTCAACTGGGACTGGCGCAAAATCGCTCCTTACGACGCCTACGACCAGGTTGAATTCGACATCCCGGTGGGCCAAAACGGCGACAACTACGACCGCTTCTGGGTGCGAATGCAGGAAGTGCGTCAGAGCCTCCGCATCGTGCGGCAATGCGTGGCGCAGATTGAGCCCGGCCCGGTACGTCAGGAGTTGCCCATGGTCCTGAGGGCAGCGCCCGGGGCCGAAGCCTACGGCCGTGTCGAGGCATCCAAAGGCGAGTTGGGATTCTTTCTGGTCAGCGACGGCGGCGTTTCGCCATACCGTTGCAAGATAAGGTCGCCTTCCCTGATTAACCTGACGATTACCGAGCACCTGCTTCTCGGTTGGAAATTGGCCGACATGATCGTGTCCCTGGGCAGCGTTGACATAAACATGGGCGAGGTCGACCGCTGATGCGGTGCGTGACCAACGCCGAAGGGATGCTCAGCGCCGATGGGGTGCTGGGCGGCAACCCGCTGTTTTACTTCATCTACAGCGTGGTGGGACACGTTGCGCCCTGCTGGCTGAGCTACCTGATCGCCGGCCTGGTCATCATGCTGATCCTGATCAATGCGGTGTTGCTGGGAGCGGCCATAGTCAGTTGGGGAGAACGCCGGCTGCTGGGACGGTTCCAAAACCGCGTCGGCCCCAACCGGTGGGGTCCTTTCGGCGCGTTCCAACCTATTGCGGACCTGGCCAAGCTGATCACCAAGGAAGACATCATCCCCTACGGCGCGGATAAGCTGGCGTTCACCGCCGTCCCGGTCATCATGGTGGCCGCCGTGCTGCTGGGCACCGCCGTGCTACCTTTCGCGAAAGACGTGGCGCTGGTCGACCTGAACGTTGGTGTCCTTTTCGTGTTGGCCGTGAGTTCGCTGACTTCCATCGCGATATTCACCGCCGGGTGGGCATCCAACAACCGGTACGCGCTGTTTGGCGCCGGGCGCGCGGTCGCCGTGCTGCTCAGTTACGAAGTGCCGGTGGTGCTGTCGCTGCTGGGTGTGGTGCTGGTGGCCGGTTCCATGTCACTGGGCGACATCGTTGCGGCTCAAGCCGTGCCGTTCTTCCTGGTGCAACCGCTGGCGTTCTTCGTGTTCGTCGCCGGTATGTCAGCCGAATTGAACCGAACCCCCTTCGACGTTGCAGAAGCAGAGTCGGAGATCATCGCCGGCTATCACACGGAATACAGCGGGATCAAGTTCGCGCTGATCCAGGCCGCTGAATTCGGTGGCGTGCTGGTGGTGTCGGGGCTGATTGCCACGCTGTTCCTGGCCGGCTGGGCCGGCCCGGTGTCTGACTGGCTGGGGTGGTTGTGGTTCCTGATCAAGGTCTTCATCGGCATTTTCCTGTTCGTCTGGATCAGGTCCACCTACCCGCGGCTGCGTCTGGACCAGATCATGGCCGTGTGCTGGAAATTCCTCATGCCGCTGAGCATAATCAACCTGGCGGCCGTGGTCCTGGAGGTGTTCTTCCTGCGCGACGCCAACGGGTCGCTGAGCACGGCGGACCTGTGGATCATGACGGCAATCAATATAGTCGTGGCCGGTGCATCCATTCTCTTCTTCGGGCGCTTCATTCGCGAAAAGGTGCGAACAGAGGAACCTTCGGCAAACCCGCCGAGCCAGGTTGTGCCCGGCGTGCCGACGATTGGGATGGGCTAAACAGGCGGGGGTGACGCAGTGTACGGACTGGAAATGGTGAAAGGGCTGGCGGTAACGCTGTCTAACCTGGTGCGCAAGCCCTTCACGACTTCGTATCCGGAGCAACGTATCCGGCAGCACCCGCGTTTTCGCGGCGAGGAGTTCACCTGGTACGAGGAGCGGTGCACTGGTTGCGCTTCGTGCGCCAAGTATTGCCCGCTGGGGATCATCAAGATCGTCACATCCCCCAGCGAGACCGCTCCGCTGCAGGGCGACAAATACCGCCTGGAGACTTTCGACATTGAGTTGCAACGGTGCATGTTCTGCGGCCTGTGCGTCGAGGCCTGCCCCTACGATGCATTGTTCATGGGCAGCGGATTCGAAGAGGGCCAGTATCGCCGGACCGACTTGGTGATCACCATTGACCGGCTGCGCCAAGCTGAAAAGAACCCGAGCACCTGGTTCCGCCCCCAACTGGAGGGAATGGAGTACCGTCCGGGTGCCGGCCGGCCGTTGGGTTGGCGTGAGGTCGGCCGGGAGAACTGGCGGTGGCATCAGCACGAAAAGGCCGGCATGCGACTTGCCGGCGGCCGCGACGACAACGAGGGTGAAGGCTAGATGTGGTTTGAGCACCTCGTATTCTGGGTCTTGTCGGTGGTTGCCATCGCAGGAGCCTTGGGCGTCGTTCTGGTGCGTGACCTTTTCCGCGCGGCCCTGATGTTGGCCACGGCGTTCGTGGCGGTGGGCGGACTGTTCGTGATGATGAACGCGGAATTCCTGGCCGTGGTGCAGATACTGATCTACGTCGGAGCCATCGCCGTGCTGTTCATCTTCGCGGTTATGCTGACCCGGGACGTGCAGCAGGGCAACGCGCCCAACCGCTTGCAGATCCCCGCGGCGGTAATATCGGCTCTGGTGCTGGCCGCAATGATCGCAACGGCGGTTTCCACCGAATGGTACACCCTGGCCGGAGCGGGACTGGAGGCCAAGGCGCAGTTGGCGCAGACCCAGGCGGTCGGCATACCCGACGCAGCCGATCTGACCTCCGCCGGCCTGACCCCGGCCGAGGTGGAAAGCGTGAGTAGCGGCGGCCTTGCCGACCTGCTGATCGGCAACTTTGTCCTGCCGTTCGAAGCGGTGTCGTTGCTGCTGTTGGGCGCTGCCATCGGTGGCCTCGCGCTGGCGCGTGGTCGCGGGAGATAGAGCGTTGTCGCTGGAATCGCTACTGGTCGTTGCCGCGATCATCTTCTGCATCGGCCTCTACGGAGCGCTGGCGCGGCGGAATTTCATAGCGGTGCTGATGTCCGTTGAGCTGATGTTCAACGGGGTGAACCTGACGCTGGTGGCATTGGGCCGATACGTTGCTCCGTACGCTGTGCAGGAACAACTTTCTGCGGTGTTCACCGGGCAGGTGTTCGCAGTGTTCATCATTACGGTTGCCGCCGCCGAAATCGCGTTGGGCCTGGGTATCGTCTTTGCGGTATTCCGGTCTAACGAAAGTGTCGATCTGACCGATGCTGCGACGCTGCGCCACTGACGCTGCCGTCGAGCCAGGGTACTGACCCGAGCGAATCAGAGTATTGCCTGACCATGTGGGTAGAGTTCAAACGCGCCCCCAACCTGATGTCGGCCGAAATCTGGAAAGAAGTGCTGGAGGCTGAGGGCCTGCCCAGCCGCATCCTGCCGGACGGCGACATACTGGACTGGAGCGAGCGCATCCCCTTCGTGATCTACGTGCCCAAGGGTCGGGAACACGTGGCGGAAGAGATCGTCAGGAAGCTGTGAGGATCGCCAGACCATGCTGACCGAAACCCTGGTTTGGGCAATTTTCCTGCTGCCCGTGGCGTCGTTCCTGCTGATTGGGCTGGTAATTCGGCCCCTTGGCCCGGCTTTCGCCAAGTCCGCCGGCTACGTCACGATTCTGGCTCTGGGCATCGGATTTATCCTTTCGGTCTGGCTGCTGCGGTCTCACGCCCACGGCGATCATTACGACTTCGCGCCGTATCTCTGGCTGAACCTGGGTCCCGCGGCGATTGAAGTCGGATTACTGCTGGATCCGCTCACCAACGTGATGCTGGTGGTTGTGACCGGCGTCAGTCTGATGGTCCAGATTTACTCGATGGGGTACATGGATGGCGACGAGAGCTTCGCCCGCTACTTCGCCTACATGTCCCTGTTCAGCGCTTCGATGATCGGGCTGGTGCTGGCGGTCAACATCGTGCAGATGTACGTGTTCTGGGAGTTGGTGGGCCTGTCTTCCTACCTGCTGATCGGGTTCTGGCACGACCGTCCAGCGGCGGCCGCGGCGGCAAAAAAGGCATTCATCATCACGCGCATCGGCGACGTCGGTTTCCTGCTGGCTATCATCTATCTGTTCTTCCAGGCGGACGCTTTTGCCGCCCACGGGTTGAATGCCCTGCACATTCCGGACATTTGGAAGGCGGCGGCGCCCGTCGCCGCGGGTGGCGCTGGAATAGTCGCGGGCGGGGCGATCTTGTGGCTGTGCCTGGGGTTGTTCGCAGGAGCGGGCGGCAAGAGCGGCCAATTCCCGCTGCACACCTGGCTGCCCGACGCCATGGAAGGCCCGACCCCGGTCAGTGCGTTGATTCACGCCGCGACCATGGTCGCAGCCGGCGTGTTCCTGGTGGGACGGTTCTTCCCGGTTTTTGCCGAATCGGAGGCGGCGATGATGGTGGTCGCGCTGATCGGCGCGTTTACCGCCGTGTTCGCCGCGACCATGGGCCTGGCTGCCAACGACATCAAGCGCGTGATGGCCTACTCCACGGTCAGCCAATTGGGCTACATGATGGCCGCGTTGGGCGTGGGGGCGTATAACGCTGCCCTGTTCCACCTGTTCACCCACGCCTTCTTCAAGGCCCTGCTGTTCCTGGGCGCGGGCAGCGTGAACCACGCCGCCGGCACGTTCAACATGATGTACATGGGCGGTCTTCGCAAGGCGATGCCGGGGACATACGTCCTCACCGTGATCGGCGCGTTAAGCCTGGTGGGGATATTCCCGCTGGCCGGGTTCTGGAGCAAGGATGAGATCCTGCTAGAGTCCTGGCTGGCCCACGGTCCTGTGCCGGCGTCGATCAGCGTGCTGGTCTTCGCGATGCTGCTGGTGGGCGTGCTGTTGACGGCGTTTTACAGCTACCGGATGGTACACCTCACCTTCCACGGCGATTTCCGGGGCGGCGGCGAACGCGAATTGCACGACACGGAAGCAGCCGGGGAACCGGCACCCACCGGGGTCAGCCACCACGTGCACCTGGGCGAATCGCCGCTGGTGATGCTCGTCCCCATGGGGTTCCTGGGAGTCAGCGCAGTAATCGCCGGTTGGCTTGCCAATCCAATCGGCGTATCCAGCTTCTTGGGGATACCTTCGCACTGGCTGACGGAATACTTCGCTTCAGGACTGCATGACGGGCGTCACGCCCCACCGTTCAACATCACAATCGCAGTGATATCCAACGCCGTTGCCGTCGCCGGCATCGGTCTGGCCGTGCTCACCTACGCCTGGCCGCGACCATTCGTCACCTCCGAACCGTTGAGCAAGGGCGGGCCGTTGCATACCTTGCTGGCCCAGCGGTATTACATGGACGATCTCTACGAGGGCGTCATCGTCGGGCGCATCTTTTACCGGGCCGTTGCCGCGATTACCGATTGGGTGGACCGCAACATTGTCGATGGCATTGTCGGCATGGTCGGCTGGATTTCACGGAACATAGGCAGCCTGCTGGCCCTGGCCCAGAACGGACAGGTGCAGACCTACCCGCTGATAGCCGCCGCGGGCGGCCTGGTAATCATCGTGCTGTACCTGGCGCTGGGATAAACGCGAATGCCAACCGGATTCAGCGGCCTTCTGACCGCCACCGTTTTCCTGCCCGCCGTCGCGGCCCTGCTGCTGGCGTTCGGGCTGGTACGGGGTGATCGCAACATTCGGTGGTTCGCCGCCGCCGCCGCCGTCGCCGACCTGGTCCTGTCGGTGATCGTCTTCGCGCTCTTCCGGCCGGGAGGGGAGAGGTTCCAACTGGTCGACCGGTTCGACTGGATCACCACGGATACGGTGCAGGCCAGCTACCTGTTGGGAGTGGACGGGATCAGCGCCCCGCTGGTCATGCTGACCGGACTACTCGGCTTGTGCGCGGTGTTCGTGTCGTTCCACATCAGCACCCGGGTGCGGGAGTATTTCATCTGGCTGTTCGTGCTGCAGACCGCGGTTCTCGGCGTTTTCACCGCCCTGGACTTCCTGCTGTTCTTCCTGTTCTGGGAAATCGAGTTGGTGCCGATGTACCTGCTGATCTCGACCTGGGGCACCGGACGGCGCGAATACTCCGCTATGAAGTTCCTGATTTTCACGATCCTCGGCTCGGCCTTCATGCTGGTGGCGATAGTCGCGGTGTTCGTTAGCGCGGGAGTGGGCAGCTTCGACATGACGCGACTGCTGGAGCCGGGCGGCGCGCTGGATGCGTCACGGGCCGCGCTGCCCATGGGGGTCCTGTTCTGGCTGTTCTTCATCGCCTTTGCGGTGAAGCTTCCCACGTGGCCGGTTCACACCTGGCTGCCGGACGCGCACACCGACGCGCCCACTGCCGGCAGCGTGATGCTCGCCGGCGTGATGCTGAAAATGGGCGGCTATGGCCTCCTGCGGATCAACGCGGGAATGTTCCCCGAGCAGCTTCAACAATTCGCTCTGCCCATCGTGGCCCTCGGGGTCATCAGCGTACTGTATGGCGCAGTGGTCACCCTGCGGCAAACCGACTTGAAACGGCTCATCGCGTATTCCAGCGTCAGCCACATGGGACTGGTGCTGATCGGACTGGGTTCCGTAGCCGTCGTGGGTGGAGCGCTCACCGATGCCGGCCTGACCGGCGCGGTGATGCAGTTGTTCACCCACGGCACCATCACCGGGCTCTTATTCGTGGCCGTGGGCATCCTGTACGAGCAGACCCACACCAGGCATATCCCCGATCTCGGCGGCCTGGCAAACCGGATGCCGATCCTCTCCGGGGCGTTCCTGATCGCGGGCGCCGCATCGCTGGGGTTGCCCCTGCTGAGCGGGTTCGTGTCCGAGATCCTGGTGTTCTTCGGCGCGTTCCGGGCCTTCCCGGTGCTGACGATCCTGGCAGTGTTGGGCATCATATTGGCCGCGGGGTACATCCTCTGGATGTTGCAGCGCACGTTGTTCGGTCCCCGACCCGCACGTTGGGATAACCTGACCGACGCCTCTCCCGCGGAATTGGTCCCGGTGGCGCTGCTGGTGATCAGTATCGTCGCGGTCGGGGTCTATCCCATGTGGCTGACGGATGTGTTCCGCGACGGGCTGGAGCCGATAGTCAGCGGATACAACGCCGGGCTGGCCGGGATCAGCCGCTAGCCACCAAGACCGGAAACGCAATGACTGTTTACGACCTCTACCTGGTTTCGCCGTACTTGGCACTGGCTGCTTTGGCCATGCTGGTGATCGTCGCGGACCTGGTCACCCGTCGCACCGGTTTGCTGGTTGGTCTGTCCTTTGTCGGACTGGCGGCGCCGGCGGCGTTGAGCGCCTGGCAGTTGGTGGACCTGACCAGCAGCGGAGCCAGTGAACTGACCGCCGAGGGATCGGTCATCCTCTACACCCTATCGATTGACCGGTTCGCGCTGTTCTTCAACTTCCTGATTCTGGCGGCGGTTGGGCTGGTGGTCCTGGTGTCCAACGATTACGTGCGACGCGTGGAGCGCCTCCAGGGGGAGTACTTCGGCTTGATGCTGCTGTCGGCCACCGGCATGATGCTGCTGGCCGCGGCCAACGAACTGATCACGATATACATCGCCCTGGAACTGACCACCCTCCCGCTGGCGGCGCTGGCGGCGTTCCTGCCCAACGCGCGCTCCAGCGAAGCCGGAATGAAGTTCCTCATCATCGGCGCAATCAGCAGCGCGGTGATGCTGTACGGAATGGCGTTGATCTACGGCTTCACGGGAAGCACGCGGTTGGACGAGATCGCCGCGGTACTGGCGGCAAGTCCGCAATCAGGCATATTGCCTTTCGGCAGCATGGCGGTCCTGCTGGCGGTAGTGCTCCTGCTGACCGGATTCGGCTTCAAGATGTCTGCGGCGCCGTTCCAGATGTGGGTACCGGACGTCTACGAAGGCGCTCCTACCCCCATGGTTGCCTTCCTCTCGGTAGCGAGCAAAGCCGCCGCGTTCGCGCTGGTTCTCCGGGTATTCTACATCGGGTTTGATTCCCTGGGCGGCGACTGGTGGGTCCTCCTTGCGGGATTGGCCGCGCTATCCATGACCATCGGGAACCTGGTGGCAATAGCCCAGCGGAACATCAAGCGGATGTTCGGTTACAGCACCATCGCCCACGCCGGATACATTCTGGTCGGCGTCGCCGCCGTGGCAACGGTCGGCGATGATTCCGCCACTTTCGGACCCAGCAGCGTGCTGTTCTACCTGGCGGCGTACACCGCGGCGAACCTGACCGCGTTCTTCGCTATCGTGTGCATCGGCAACCGGATCAACAGCGATGAGATCGAAGACTATGCCGGAATGCTGCGGCGCGCCCCGTTCCTGGCCATCGCGCTGGCGCTGGCGCTGATCGCGCTGATCGGAGTGCCGCCCACCAGCATATTCATCGCCAAAATCTACATCTTCGCGGCCGCGATCAACACCGGCGAATCGCTGATGACCTGGCTGGTTATCATCGGGGTGGTCAACAGCGTGGTGTCGGCTTACTACTACCTCCGCGTTATCAAGGTGATGTTCCTGCAACCCGCTATCCAAACGGAACGTCTGGGTGGGTCGTGGCCGGTGAACGTAGCGCTGGGCGTGGCCGCACTGTGCATGATCTGGCTGGGCGTGGCGCCGGGAATCATCGTGACGGCGGCGGAACGGGCCGCGTTCGTGCTGCTGGCCGGCGGGTAGGGATCCGGACGGACTCGCGCAGATGAAAACGGTCGGCATCGCGTACAACGATCTGATCCCCGAGGCGTTGGACCTGGCCCATGCCATCGTCGGCGAGTTGAACCTCGGGTCCGACACCTGGATCCTGCGGGCGGAAGATGCGGAAGACCTGAGCCAGCGGGCGCAAGGAACGGATTTGGTAATCACCATCGGAGGCGACGGTACGATCTTGCGCGTGAATCGTGCTATTGCACCTCAAGGCATCGCTCTGTTGGGCATCAACATGGGTCGGCTGGGCTTCATGACCGAGTTGACGGTGCCCGGTGTAATGGAACAGTTGCCCAAGTATCTGAACGAGGACATGAGGGTCTCGGAGCACAGTATGCTGATGGCGACTGTGTTCCGGCGCGGAGATGACGAGGAAACGGTCGGCGAGGGACCCTACCACGCACTCAATGACGTGGTGCTCTCGCGGAGCCGAGTGTCCCGGGTGATCACGGTGCGCGCGGTGATTGACGGCGCAGACGTGTCCACCTTCCGAGCCGACGGGGTAATCCTGGCGACGGCCACGGGCAGCACCGGGTACAGTTTCGCCGCCGGCGGCCCCATCGTGGACCCGCTGTCCGACGACGTGGTGCTTACTCCGCTGGCATCGCACGTTGGGTTGACGACACCGCTGGTACTGCGACCCACCAGCAGCGTCGATTTCCGGTTGGAAGGCTCGCAGGAAGCGATTATCAGCGTGGATGGGTTCGAGAATCACCCGATTGAACCGGGCGACTGGGTGCGCATCACGCGCAGCCCGTATCGGGCGCGGTTCCTGCGGGCCAACGATCACAACTATTTCTGGGCGACCCTCACCCGCCGGCTGGGCTTCAGCCTTACGGGGCGCTAGGCAGAGAACGCAATGACCACCTTTCCCGATAACGAACCCACCATCTCTTCGCGCCACATTTACAGCGGGCGGATCATCGACGTGCGAGTCGATACCGTCCGCCTGCAGAGTGGTCGGGAAAGCACCCGAGAAATCGTGGATCATGCGCCGTCAATTTGCGTGGTGCCGGTTGACGCTGACGGCAATGTCCTGATGGTGCGCCAGTACCGGAAACCCACGGATGGCTTTCTCCTGGAGGTTCCGGCGGGAGGAATCGACGAAGGGGAAACGCCCGAGGAGGCCACACGCCGGGAACTGCAGGAGGAGATCGGCCACACGGCCGATAATCTCGAATCGTTGAGCGCATTCTGGTTGGCTCCGGGTTGGTGCTCCGAGTACATGTACGCATTTCTGGCCACTGGTCTGAGGCCGGCGAACCTGGACTCGGATGAGGATGAATTCATCGAGGTGGTGCGGCTGCCGATGCGAGAGGTTGCGGACGCGATCAGCCGCGGCGAAATACAGGACGCCAAGAGTGTGGCATCGCTGCTGCTGGCGGCGCGTACCCTTGGCTCCGAGTAGCCCTCGACGCATGGCGAGCATGTCGGAGAGGACCGCGCCTGCCGGATCGCGATGGATCTACCGGGGGCAGTTTATCAACCTGAGGGAAGACACCGTCCTGCTGGAGGACGGTGAAAGTCACACGACGACCATCGTCGAATACCCATCGTCGGTTTGCGTGGTACCACTGTTGGCGGATGGCACGGTGATGCTGGTCCGTCAATTCCGCAAGCCGGCCGAGGAGTTCCTGCTTGAAGCGCCGGCCGGCAAGATGGAGCCCGGCGAAAAGCCGGAAGCCGCCGCGCTCCGGGAAATGCAGGAAGAGATCGGGCACACGGCCGGACAATTGGACCCGTTGGCCACCTTCTACACCGAGCCTGCGCTATGCACGCAGCGCATGCACGTATTCCTGGCGAGGGACCTATCGCCGGCCAGGCTGTCGGCTGACGATGACGAGTTCATCGACGTGCGCAGGGTTTCGATGGATCGAGTCGCGGGCTTGATCGCGGACCGATCGATACGCGACGCGAAGAGCATAAGCGCGTTGTTGCTAGCGATGCGGGTTATGGGCGATAATTAGCCGCCGCAAAATGGCGCGCCGCTTGTGAGCGCCATCAACCGCCGGACTCTGCGGCGCCCGGCCGGAGGAAAACACACATGGCAGAGGTTTTGCAACACGACGTGCTGGTAGTGGGCGCGGGCCTGGCCGGTATGCGCGCCGCGATAGCGGCCCGGGCCGGCGGCGCGAACACCGCCATCATCAGCAAGGTCCATCCGGTTCGCAGTCATTCCAACGCGGCACAGGGCGGCATCAACGCGGCCCTGCTGGATCGCGGTGACGACTGGGAGGACCACGCCTACGACACCATCAAGGGCAGCGACTTCCTGGGAGATCAGGACGCCATCGAAGTGATGTGCCGTCAGGCGGGCGCGTCCCTGATCGACATGGAACACATGGGCGTGACCTTCAACCGCGATGATGACGGTCGGCTGGGTACTAGGGCTTTCGGCGGTCAGCGTCGGGCGCGCACCTTCTTCGTGGGCGACTTCACGGGCCAGGCGCTGCTCCACGTCATGTTCGAGCAGCTTATCAAATCGGGCGTGCAGCGCTACGAGGAATGGTTCGTCACCGCGCTGATCATGGAAGATGGCCAGGCGGCGGGCGTTATCGCGCTCGAGATTCGCACCGGCGAACTGCACCTGATCCGGGCCAAGTCGGTCATCCTCGCCACCGGCGGCTGCGGGCGGCTGTTCGAGCCCAGCACCAACGCCCTGATCGTGACCGGCGACGGGATGGGGCTGGTGTACAACGCCGGCGGCCAGCTGATGGACATGGAAATGGTGCAGTACCATCCCACCACCCTGGCCGGCAGCGGCGTGTTGATTTCTGAGGCGGCACGCGGTGAGGGCGCCTACCTTCGTGACAAAGACGGGAACCGCTTCATGGAGAAATACGCTCCCAATATGATGGAGCTGGCTTCCCGGGACGTAGTGTCCCGTGCGGAACAGACGGAGATCAACGCGGGCAACGGCGTCGACGGGTGCGTGTACCTGGACTGCACACACCTGGGTGAGGCCCTGATCATGGAAAAGTTGATCCAGATCAGGGAAATCGGCATCGACCTGGCCGGCGTGGACATGATCAAAGCGCCAATTCCCATCCGGCCCGGCATGCACTACATCATGGGCGGCATCAAGACGGACATCGAAGGCCGCACCAATCTGAACGGCGTTTATGCTGCGGGCGAATGCGCCAATGTCAGCGTCCACGGGGGGAACCGCCTGGGAGCCAATTCGCTGCTGGACACCATCGTGTTTGGCGAAAGGTCCGGGAACCACGCCTCGGAATTCACCCGCCACATGGACTACGTTGAGTTCGACGCCAACGCTGCCCTGAATCAGGAGCGGCGCCGGATCCAGGAGATGCTGGACCGGCCGGAGAACGGCGACCGGTGGTCGGCAATCCGGAGGGAGATGGGCGAATCGATGAACCGGAACGTTGCGGTTTTCCGGAACGAAGAAGGCATCGAGGAAACCATTGATGACCTCCACCAATTGCGACGCCGCTACGAGAACGTTCCCGTTCATAACAAGGGCAAGAGTTTCAACACCGACCTGATTTTCGCGCTGGAGTTGGGCTACATGCTGGACTGCGCGGACACCATCGCGGTCGGGGCGCTGGAACGCAAGGAGAGCCGGGGGGCGCAGTTCCGCACGGACTACCCCGAGCGGAACGACGAGGAATGGCTGCACCACATCGTCCTGACCAAGGGCGACGGGGGACCTGTGACGTCCGAATTGCCGGTCACCATCACCCAGTGGACGCCCGAGGAGAGGAAATACTAGGCTATGGACGTTACCATCCGGGTAAAAAGACAGGATCCGGAGGCGAGCGACGAGCGCCGGATGCCCTACTGGCAGGACTATCCGGTGGCAATCGCCGACAACGCCACGGTCCTGGACGCTTTGATACAAATTCGGGAAGACGACGACGGTACGCTGTCGCTGCGATGCTCGTGCCGGAGCGCGATCTGCGGGTCGTGCGCGATGCGCATCAACGGCCACGCCGGGCTCGCCTGTAAGACCATCGCGAACACAGTAGTGCAGGACGGGGTCATCACGGTGGAGCCGGCCGGTGTCATGCCGGTGATTAAAGACCTGGTCGTCAACTTCGATTTGTTCTGGGAAAAGATCGAAGCGGTTGACCCCTTCCTGAAGCACGCGGGCCAGGAACCGGAAGGTGAGTACATCGTGTCCAACGACGCGATGCTGCACCTTTCCGGCGTTACCGCCTGCATCATGTGCGGAGCGTGCGTTTCCGACTGCACTGTGCTTGAAGTGGATCCGACGTTCCTGGGACCTGCCGCGCTGGCCAAGGCCTACCGGTTCACCGCGGACCCGCGGGACGGCGATGCCAGCGGCGTTTCCATGGAACGGCTGTGGGCCCTGAGCGAACCCACCGGCATCTGGGACTGCACGCGGTGCAACGAATGCGTCCAGGCCTGCCCCAAGGGCGTGGCTCCCATGGACCGCATCATGGCGATCCGCGAACAGGCGATCCAGCAGGGTTACACCAACAACAACGGAGCGCGCCATACCGACGCGTTCACCGAATCGGTCGGACACAGCGGCCGGCTGGACGAACTGCGGCTGCCCATCAAGTCAGTGGGCGGGTTCACCAATATGCCGGCGCTGATGGACTACATGCCGGTGGCCTTCCGCGCGCTGCGGCGGGGCAAGATGCCTCCCATCGCCCACAAGAATGTGGAGAACGTGGAGGCGGTGCGGAGGTTGTTCCGCCAGTTGGAACCGGATGCGCCGGCCCCCCAAGTCAGCAACAACTCACCCTTCGGGTAGCCGGACGCCTGAAGGCCGGTACATGCCGCTTACCCCGAGGCCAATAGGGGCGAACCACCATTCGCCCCTATACTAGTGGTTAATCGATTGAGGAGGAGGAACTCGTGAAATTCGCTTTCTTTCCGGGCTGCGTTTCCCAGGGTGGCGCGCCCGAGCTTTACCCGGCCGCTCGCATCGTCTGCCAGCGGTTGGGGATAGAACTGGAGGAAATCCCGGGCTGGACGTGCACCGGCGCGGGTGTGATCCAGGAAAAGAACCAGCTGTTCGGGGACACGCTGAACGCCCGGAACTTCGCCAAAGCCGAACAAATGGGCCTCCCCATCCTAACCATTTGCAGCACCTGCCAGGGCGTGATGTCGCAGGCCAACCACCGGATGCGGAACCCGGAATACCTGGCGGAGATCAACTCCTACCTGGCCGAAGAAGGCCTGGAATACAGCGGAAACTCCGAACCCAAGCACCTGCTGTGGATACTCATAGAGGACTACGGGCTGGACCGCTTGGGCGGCTACATCACGCGCCAACTCACCGACCTCAAGATCGCCCCGTTCTATGGCTGTTACATCGTGCGACCCACCGAGGCGCTGGATATCGCAGAACATCCAGAGCGGCAGCAGTCCCTGGAGATGCTGATACAGACGCTGGGCGCGACGTTGGTGGATTTCGAGGGCAAAACCCGTTGCTGCGGCTTCCCGATCCTCACCATCAACCAGAGGAATTCGATGGCCATGGTCGGCAAGCACACGTCCGAGGTCAAAGACCTGGGCGCGGACGCCATGGTTACGCCATGCCCGCTGTGTCACCTCAACCTGGATGGGTTCCAGCCCAAAGCAGCCTCGCAAGCCCGCCGGTCAATCGACCTGCCCATCCTGCACATGCCCCAACTGATCGGCCTGGCGATGGGCATGTCGCCGTCCGAGCTTGGAATGAAGCGGCACATCATCAGCACCGGCCCGCTGGAAGTCAAAGCCGGAGCGCGACGGTAAGCCCACTACGGAAGATCGAGGCGCAAAGATGGGGCGGGTTTCAAACCCGCCCCGTTCTAAATGCGCTTTCGGAAAGGAGCGCACAACCATGTCCCAGCCTTTCGTAGTCAAAAAACGCCCTTACACCGTTGACCGATATGTCGTAGCCTTGGACCTGCCACCTGATGACAACTTGGCTAATCGGGAACTCCGGGTCGAATTCGTCAACGTCCCTAATGAGGCGGCGTACCTCCACCCCAGCGCCAAGATATTCCCGAACACTGAGCCCAACCATGACAGTTACGACTTCATCATCGTCAACCCGCGTACTTTGGATTACGTGGAAGTTAACATCTTGGCCACCACGTCATACGAGCCCGGAGAGACCCGCAGTTCGTTCGCCTACACGGTACGCAGCAGCGGCGAGGTTGGCCGATATCCCCGCCAGCATCAATGCCCTGACGTTCCCAACGCTGCTTGCGTAGCTGCCGCTTGCGACGTGTTAGGCTGCAAGGTAGGCCCCGAAGTCGATAGGGTCGCCCGCCCAACAGATAAGGACCTCGAATTTCTATACGGCCTGGCCTGTGAGTTGCATCGCCGGTTGGACGAAGTACGAATAAACTTTGAGAGAGAAATACGGGAACGGCATCCCGGTCAAGCTTTGTTCGTCAGAGACGGCTACACCGGCTCCAACGTGCACCGGGTGGACGCGATGCCGCTCCGGAGAGACCCAACGGGATGTTAATCCCGCAGCATCGGAGCGACTTCGCGAATGGCCGCCACGGTCTGCTCCACGTCGGCGTCGGTGTGGACCATCGACGGGTAGAACTTCTGCGGCCACGACTTGAGGATCCCGCGCTCCAGCAGCCCCGCGTTGAGCCGAGCCAACGGCCGACCGTCGGCGGTCAGGCCGTCACGGAAGTTCCTGACGGGGTGCTCGGCGAAGTAGATGTCGAAGATCGCGTCTTCGCCCACGCTCTGGACCGAGAATCCCTCCTCCTCGCAGGCATCCACCAGAGCGGACCGGATACGCCCGCCCACCTCGCGGAGACGGTCGTAGGTCCCTTCCGCGCGCAACTCGGCCAGGGTGGCGAGACCGGCAGCGCAAGCAATCGGGAACCCGTTCAGCGTGCCGATCTGGTCGACATAATCATCTGCTGAAACGGCCGCTCGGTCGTAAACCGACATCACGTCGGAGTTGCCCAACAAGGCCGCCAGCGGGTATCCGCCCCCCATGATCTTGCCCACGGTGCACATGTCGGGTTTCACGCCGTAGTATTCCTGCGCACCACCGTAGGCCAGGCGGAATCCGGTGACGATTTCGTCGAAAATCAGCAGCAGACCCGCGTCCGTGGTGATCTTGCGCAGGCCTTCGAGGAAGCCCGGCTCGGGGGCAATGGTGCGCTGAAGGGGCTCGACAATGACCGCGGCAATCTCGTCTTTGTGGGCGGCCACGATGGCGGCCGTGGTGTCCAGATCGTTGAACTGCGACACCAGCATCAGATCATTCAGGGCCCTGGGGATACCGGCGGTATTGGCCTCCGCCTGCGGGAACTCCACCGCCGCTGAGGCGAAGACCGACATCATCGCGTAATCGCTGGTTCCGTGGTAACCGCCCTCAAACTTGAGGATCTTCTCCTTGCCGGTGTACGCACGCGCCACGCGCATGGCCTGAAAACAAGCATCGGTTCCGCTGGTGGTGAAGCGGACCTGCTCGGCGCAGGGGACGGCCCTGACCAACTCTTCGGCCAACAGTACTGCCTGGTCGTTGGTGGTGAAAAAGGTCGAGCCGCGGCCAACGGCGGACAGAACGGCCTCGGTCACCGCCGGGTGAGCGTGCCCCAGGATCATGGGCCCGGAACCCATCAGCCAGTCGACGTATTCGTTGCCCGACACGTCCCAGATGCGCCCTCCCTTTCCTTCCTTCACCAGGAACTTGAGGTCATCGGGATAAGAAGTGTTGCCGGTGCCGCTACCGGGAAAGTACTGCGTGGCCTTCTCAAGGAGGTCCCGTTCGAGTGGTGTCCGTTGGGTCATGCTGGCCTCCCGCTACGTCTCAGTTTGTCGATTTTCATTATACATACCGCAAAACAAAGAAAGGGCGGGTTACCAACCCGCCCTGGTTCAGCTTTGGATGTGTTGAGAAGATTCCGGCAGCGCTATTCGGCTTCCGCTCGGGCGTTAGCCATCACATCGACCAATTCCTGAACCGACGCGGCCGAGGATTGCAGCGCGGCCTTCTCCTCGTCGGTCAGGCTTATCTCGATCACCTTCTCCATGCCGCCGGCGCCGATCTTGACGGGAACGCCGACACACAGGCCGTTGATGCCGTACTCGCCCTCGAGATAGGCGCAGCCGGGCAGGATGCGCTTCCGGTCCAGCAGGATCGCCTCAACCATCTGCGTGATGGCCGCGGAGGGGGCGTAGAAAGCCGAACCCTGCTTGAGCAGAGCGACGATTTCGCCTCCGCCGTCGCGGGTCCGCTGCACGATGGAATCGATGCGATCCTGGGACAGCAGTTCGGTCAGGGGAATGCAGCCGACGGTGGTGTAGCGAACCAACGGGACCATGTCGTCGCCGTGGCCACCCAGCACCATGGCCTGGACGTCGTCAACGGAGACGTTGAGCTCCTGGGCGATGAACGTGCGGTACCGGGCGGTGTCGAGGACGCCGGCCATGCCGAACACGCGGTTGCGCGGGAAGCCGGCCGTTTGATACACGTTCTGCACCATGGCGTCCAGCGGATTGGTCACGGCCAGGATGATACAGTCAGGCGAGTGCTTGACCACCTCCTCCGTGACGGCGGAAGTGATGCGCATGTTAGTGAGCAGGAGATCGTCGCGGCTCATGCCGGGCCGTCGCGCGATACCGGCGGTGATGACCACAACGTCGGAACCGGCGGTTTCCTCATATCCGTTGGAACCGGTGATCAGGGCATCGGTGCCAATGACCGGGCCGGATTCGAGCATGTCGAGTCCCTTGCCCTGGGGCAGATCCTCAACTACGTCCACGAGAACCACATCGGCGTAGCCGAGTTGATGGATCCGCTGGGCGGTCGTGGCGCCCACATTGCCGGCGCCGACGACGGTTACTTTGCTTCGCATGTGGTGGGTGGTCCTCCAATCGATGTTCGGGTGGTTAAATGGCGTCGATGATGGCGTTCAAAGTGGGGCTGGGACGCATGGCCGTTGCCGACATGTCGTTGTCGGGACGGTAGTAACCGCCGATTTCCATGGGTTGGCCCTGGCAGTCGATGAGCTCCTGGATGATCTTGTCTTCGTTCTCGGTCATCTGGCGGGCCACGTCGGTGAACAGGGCTTTCAGTTCGGGGTTCTTGTCCTGGTTGGCCAGCGCCTGTGCCCAGTACAGGCCGAGGTAGAAGTGGCTGCCCCGCGTGTCCAGTTCGTTCACTCGACGCGAGGGGTTTCTCTGGTGTTCCAGGTGTTCCCCGATGGCCTGGTCCAGCGTCTCCGCGAGGAGCCGCGCGCCGTCGTTGTCGTACACTTCTCCGAAGTGTTCGAAGGACGCGACAAGCGCGCAGAATTCGCCGAGGGAATCCCACCGCAGGTGTCCCTCTTCCAGGAACTGCTGCACGTGCCGGGGAGCGGAGCCGCCGGCGCCGGTCTCGAACAGGCCGCCGCCGTTCAACAGGGGAACCACCGAAAGCATCTTTGCGCTGGTTCCCAACTCCAGAATAGGGAACAGGTCGGTGAGGTAGTCACGCAGCACGTTGCCGGTAACGGCGATGGTATCCTGGCCGGCCCGGCTGCGGACCAACGTGGACTTCATGGCTTCCAGAGGGGCCATTGTGCTGATGTCCAAGCCGGAGGTGTCGTGGTTGGGCAGGTACTGGTCCACCTTCTTGATGAGCTCCGCGTCGTGGGCGCGGTTCTGGTCCAGCCAGAAGATAGCCGCCTGCCCGGTGAGCCGAGAGCGGGATACGCCGAGCCGGACCCAGTCCTGGATGGGCGCGTCCTTGGTCTGGCACATGCGGAAAATATCGTCGGTTTCGACGCTCTGTTCCATCAGGGTCGCGCCATTCGCATCGACCACACGGATCGTCCCGTTGCCAGGAGCCTTGAAGGTCTTGTCGTGGGAACCGTACTCTTCGGCCGCCTGGGCCATCAGACCCACGTTGGCGACGCTGCCCAGCGTAGCCGGGTTGAGGGCGCCGTGTTGTTGGCAGTCTTCTACGACGGCCTGGTAAATGGTGGCGTAGGAGCGGTCGGGGATCAGGGCGACGGTGTCGTGCAATTCGTTGTCCGGACCCCAGGTGCGTCCGCCGTCGCGGATGACCACGGGCATGGAGGCGTCGATGATGGTGTCGCTGGAAACGTGCAGGTTGGTGATGCCCCGGTAGGAGTTCACCATCATCAAATCCGGGCGGCTGTCGTAGCATGCCTGGATGTCAGCTTCGATCTCGGCACGCTTGTCTTCCGGCAAATCCTGGATCTTGGTCAGCAGTTCGGCGACGCCATTGTCGGGGTCGACTGCCACCTGCGCCAGGACGTCGCCGTGCTTGTCAAAAACGTCCTTGAAGAACTCGGAAACCAGGTGACCGAAGATGATCGGATCGGACACGCGCATCATGGTGGTCTTGACGTGCAGGCCCAGCAGAACGTCGTCGGCTTTGGCCTTGTCCATCTCGTCGGCGTAAAACTGGCGAAGGGCCCTGGCATTCATGACGGCGCAGTCGAGTATCTCGCCGGCCTGAATGGGTATGCCCGATTTGAGCTCAGTGACGCTCCCGTCGTCGCCAGTGAACACTATGGCGGCCGACCCTGCCTCTGTGGTGGTTACCGCCACCTCGCTGCTGAAGAAGTCGCCGTCGTTCATGTGGCCGACGCGCGTCTTGGAGACCTCCGGCCAGTCCTGCATCATCCGGTGAGGATTGCGCTGGCCGTGCTCCTTGACCGCGTTCGACGACCGGCGGTCCGAGTTTCCTTCGCGGATGACCGGGTTGACCGCGCTGCCCACCACGCGGGAGTAACGCGCCAGGATCTGGCGCTCCTCTTCGTTGGCCGGCTGGTCAGGATAGTCGGGTATGTCATAACCCTTGCTCTGCAACTCGGCGATCGCGCCCTTCATCTGGGGAATGGAGGCGCTGATGTTGGGCAGCTTGATCAGGTTCGCCGACGGTTCCAGGCACAGCTCGCCGCACATGCGAAGGTAGTCGGGGATCCGCTGCTCTTCGGTCAGGTTGTCGGGGAAGTTGGCGATGATGCGTCCCGACAACGAGATGTCCCAGGTGTCGAGTTCAATCCCGGAGCTTTTGGTGAACGCCTGCAGGATTGGCAGCAATGAGTGCGTTGCCAGGAACGGCGCCTCATCAGTTTCGGTGTAAATGATCTTGGCGGCTTCTGCCATGATCTCCTCCTTGGCAAGTGGATTCCACGGGCCGATATGAACTGCCACGGAATGTTGGACGAATGGCCCGGCTGGGAGACCCGGATGCGCTGCACCCGGCGCGGATTAAACCGTAGAAATTATACACACGAATGCCCCCGAATGATACCCGGCTCGTGCTCAATCGCTACATAGCCGAGCGGTCAGGATGTGTTACAGTTCGCGTTCAGTATGGCAACGTTTTTGTGATGGAATGACGGATTCGGGACAGTCCGCGGTACGCCTGCCGCTGCTCAACAAACTGCTGTTTTCCGCCGACCATATCGGCCTGCAGGCGATCAGCTACTTCAGGCAGCAATGGGCGCTGTTCTTCCTGGCGCCACCGGTGGTGGAAGGCATGGCACGAGTGCCGGATGTCAACCTGCTGGGATATGGAATAGACGCGCGAGTAGTGGCCGGAATACTGATCTTCTCGGGACGATTCGTCGACGCGTTCACGGACCCCCTGATCGGTTGGTGGAGCGACCGGACCCGCAGCCGATGGGGTCGACGGATTCCGTTCATCCTGTTCAGCACACCGTTCTATGCGGCTTTCGGAGCGTTGATCTGGTTCCTGCCGGACGAGGGCAGCAGCTGGTGGAACGCGCTCTATTTCGTCCTCATGCTGGAACTGTTCTTCACCGCCGCGACGATGTCCAGCGGTGCACTGGAAGCCCTCGTACCCGAACTCACGCGCACGGCCCGGGATCGGATGCAGGTGGTGAGTTTCATCTTCCTAATGGCAGTCGCCGGCGCTGGTTTGGGCCTGGTAATGGGCGGATACATCAAGGACGCAGTGGGTTTCCAGGTGACCGGGTCGATATTCGCGGTAGCCGCTCTCGTGTTCCGCTACATTTCGTTGTCGGCGATTTGGCGGCACGCTCCCCGTGACATAGCGCCGGCCCAGGTGCCGTTCTGGCACGGGTTGAGGGACACGCTGCGTAATTCACAATTCGTGGCCTTCCTGCCCACCTTCGTGATGTTCACCACCGGTGTCGGCGTGCTGCAGGGGTGGATTCCGTTTTTCGCGGTGGGTGTCCTACTCCAGGAGCGGGACGGCGCTGCTTCCAGTTGGCTCTCGACCAGCGTGATCGGCGGGGCTATCGTGTTCGGCATCGTCATCTGGATCCTGTTTGCCGCCGGCGCCGTCAGCAAGAGGCGGATTTACGGTATCTGCCTGGTCGCCTGCGGTGTGCTCTACCCGCTTTTGAGCCTGGTAGGCCTTGTAGTCACGGAGGACCTGGTGCTCCAGGGTCTGGTGATGATATTCATCGCCGGCATGCCCATGGCCGCCGTGTTCCTGCTGCCCAAGGGGCTGATCGCCGACATCGCTGACTACGATGCGATTCTGCGCGACGAGCGGCGCGAAGCCATGTTCTACTCGACGCAGAACTTCTTCGAGAAGGTCACCTACGCTTTGCCGCCCCTGTTCCTGAGCCTGATACTTCAGTTAGGCGACTCGCCCGAAAACCCTCTGGGCATCCGGCTGGCGCCGGTCATGGCTGGGGCGCTGGTCCTCGTCGGGTTCGTCCTGTGGCCGCGCTATCGGCTTCCCGACACCGTAGACCGCGAAACGGTATCGCAGGCGGGCCTGTTGCCCCAGCGCGCGTGATCGCCCTCGCGGTCACCTGTCCAACTGGGCGGACAGCGCTGCCGGGTCCGTTACGGGCAACTGGCAGGAGTAGTTCTCGCACACGTAGGCAGTGGGCATACCGTCCTGCATGATCCGCTGCTCCAGGAGCGGCGAGTCCTTCAGGGGCGGGTTGGCGGAATCCGCTACGCCCACCAGGACACGGTTGGGCATGAACCGTTTGCTCACCTCGTCCAGCATTGCGCCGGTGGCCGGATCGCTCGCCGGGCCCACGATCACGATCTCCCGGGGCAGGGACACGTAGAAGTCAAGCGCGCCCAGCCAGTGGCCCGTAGCGGAAGGCGCACGGCCCAGCATCTGTTGCATGGCGCGGAGCGGGGTCGCGCCCTTGGCCGCAAAGTCGTCGTTGCCGGTGATTACCCCCAGCCGCAAAAGCACGTCGGTGGCCACCGAGCCGCCGCAGGGCTGGGCGTTGTCGAAAACGTCGCGGGGCCGGATGACAAGTTCCTCGTGATCCTTGCCGGTGTCATAGAAACCGCCCACCGCGTCGTCCCAGAACAAGTCGACCATGCCGTTGGCGAGGCCCACCGCATCCTGAAGCCAGCGAGGTTCCAACGTGGCCTCGTGCAGGGAGATCAGGCCATCGGCCAGGCAGGCGTAGTCCTCCAGATAACCGTTGAGCTTGGCCTCGCCGTTGCGCCAGGTGCGGAGCAGGCGACCGTGCTCGTCGCGCATGGTTGCGAGGAGGAAGTCCGCGTTGCGACCGGCGGCGTCCAGGTAATCGGGACGGCCCAGGGCGGCGCCGGCTTCGGCGAAGGAACGGAGCATCAGGCCATTCCACGAGGTGAGCACCTTGTCATCGAGAAGGGGGTGGATGCGCCGCTCGCGTACATCCAGGAGGACGGCGCGGGCACGCTGGACGGCTGCCGACAGATCATCTTCACTGACGCCGCGCTGGCTCGCGTACCGCTCCGGGGGTAGCGGGACATTCAGGATGTTCGCCCCTTCGAAATTGCCCCGCTCGGTGACGCCGTAATAGCCCATGACCAGATCGGCGTCATCGCCGAGGAGGGGACGCAGTTCGTCAGGGGTCCAGACGAAGAACTTGCCTTCGACACCTTCGCTGTCGGCGTCCTGGGCGGAGTAGAAGCCTCCGGCGGCGTCGGTCATCTCGCGAAGGACGTAGTCGAGGGTCTCCTCGGTGATGCGCCGGTACAGGGCGTTGCCGGTGACCTGCCAGGCGTGGAGGTACAGGCGGGCCAGCAGGGCGTTGTCGTAGAGCATCTTTTCGAAATGCGGAACCAGCCAGTAGGCGTCGGTGGAGTAGCGGTGGAATCCGCCGCCGACCTGGTCGTACATGCCGCCGTATGCCATTTTCTGCAGGGTCAGTTCCACCATTTCCAGGGCGCGGGCGTTGAAGCCGTGGCGGTTGTAGCGCAGCAGGAACTCCGGGGTCATGGGCTGGGGGAACTTGGGAGCGTTGCCGAAGCCGCCGTTGAGGTGGTCGAACTGGGTGGCAAGCTGCGAGTAGGCGTTGTGCATTACCTCGGTGGTGAGGGGCGTGAAGCCGCGGGGCATCTGGCCGGTGCGGCCCATCTGCTCGGACAATTGGCGGGTGACGCGTTCGATCTCACCCTTGTTGGTGTGGTAGGCCTGGCTGGCGGCGGCGAGGAGACGAGGGAAGCCGGGCATGCCGCCGCGGTCCTCCGGCGGGAAGTAGGTGCCGCCGTAGTAGGGACGGCCCTCGGGGGTGAGGAAAACGGTCATGGGCCAGCCGCCGCTGCCGGTCATCATCTGGACGGCTTCCATGTAGACCGCGTCGAGATCGGGGCGCTCCTCGCGGTCGACCTTGATGTTGACGAAATTGTCGTTCATCAACACGGCGATGTCCTCGTTCTCGAAGGACTCGCGCTCCATGACGTGGCACCAGTGGCAGGCGGAATAGCCGATGCTGAGCAGGATGGGACGATCTTCGTCGCGGGCGCGGGATAGCGCCTCCTCGCCCCAGGCATACCAGTCCACAGGATTGTGGGCGTGCTGCAGTAGGTAGGGACTGGTCTCGTTGATCAGGCGGTTTGCCATCAGATGATGCTCCTGGGCGCGGACGGGATCGGATTGGGCGAAAACCGGGCGATCACGCGCGAGACTCGGGCGCGACGGGCTTCGTTCGCGCGGCTGGCGAATAACGTAACACCAATGACCGGGGGATGCCAGCCGGCCGGGCGCTCACGAGTACTCGGTTTGCGGATGAGGAACAATTTGCATGGATAAACAGGATGAATGGCTCAGTGCATCAATTCAATCCTCTCCATCCTGTGCATCCATGCCAATTCCCAGGTCCTGCCAAAGTGAGTACGCATGAGGGCCGGGTGAAAAAGCGCGGACGCCACAACGGTTGAAGGGACGGCCCAAGTGGACTTGGTTCCTGGCCTGGACTATGATTGGACCGGTCAAACGCTGCGGCGCAGTAGCGGCAAATGGAGGTCCGGGAGCAATGGCGGAGAAGGGAATCCTCGACGGGGTTAGAGTCCTTACTCTGGAGCAGGTGCATGCGCTACCGTGGGGGACGGGATTCCTTGCGGATCTGGGCGCCGATGTCATCCGCGTCGAAAGCCCTGACCACCTGCAGGACCGCAAATCCGGCCCCTTTCCTGAAGGAACTCCGGGTGACGAGTGGTGGAACGAGGCCGGCAACCTGGTCTATTACGGCACCCGCAACAAGCGCAGCCTGTGCATGGTCGTGACCAACCCGCGGGGCAAGGAAGTCTTTCTCAAGCTGGTGGAGAAGGCTGACATCGTGACCGACAACTTCCGTCCCGGCACCATGCAGCGGTTCGGGTTCGACCATGACAGCCTCTCCGCGATCAACCCCCGCATCATTACCCTGAGCAGCACCGCCTATGGGTATACCGGACCCTGGCGGCGGGCCGGCTCCCGGGCCCGTACCGTTGACGCCGCCTGTGGTTTGTCCTACCTGACCGGCTACGAGGGCGGCCCTTCCATGCGGGCCAGCCCCAATTACATGGATCATTCCGTAGGCAACAACGTAGCCTACGCCCTGCTGCTGGCCCTGTACCAGCGCAACAAGACGGGCAAGGGCATGCGGGTTGACCTTACAATGCTGGAAACGGGGGTCTCGTCAGTGGGACCGGCCATCCTGGAGGCGCAGCGGGGCATAACCCGCGATCGTTTGGGCTGCGCCCATTGGTGGAAGGCGCCGCACAATGTGTATCCGTCCCGGGGCGACGACCGTTGGATAGTTATCGTCGTGTCGTCCGACACGGAATGGGAATCGCTGAAGGAAGCAATGGGTGGTCCCCAGTGGGCCGAGGGAGCCAAATTCGGCACCGCCTTAGCCCGCTGGCGCAACCGCCACGAACTGGACGAGTTAATCGGTAACTGGACCTCCGAGCACGACGACCTGGAGTTGGCGCGGAGATTGCAGGGACTGGGCATCGCCGCCGGTTCGGCGATGACCGCCCAGGACCTGGTGAACGACTCTCATCTGCGGGAACGAGGCTATTTGTGGGAGTTCTCCAACCCCCAGGCTCCTGCCGTTGGGTCCCGTCTGTTCGCCGGGCGCCCCTTCAGAGATCCCGGCAATCCCATGTCAATATCGAATGTCGCGGGATTGGGACAGGACAACGAGACGATACTGGCAGAGCTGGCCGGGTTGTCGCCGGCGGAAATAGGGGAACTAGAATCCGAAGGCGTGGTTTTTGGCGCACCCCGGCCCGACGAACCAAGGCCGTAATCGATTGGACATAGCACGCGAACGCCAGGTCACACAAACAATCGCGAAGAATAGCCATGTCAGCGTTCGCGGATAAGCAATCGTTGGAGAAACCATGCCCGGAATACTTTCAGAATTGCGCGTGCTGGAACTGACCCACCGGCCCTCGGGCGCCTATTGCGCCAAGCTGCTGGCGGACCAGGGCGCGGACACCGTCAAGGTTGAACCGCCCGGCTGGGGCGACCAGGCCCGCCACGAACCGCCCTTTATTGACGAGGTTCCCCATCCCGACCGGAGCACCTCCTTCCTTGCCTTCAATACCAACAAGCGGGGCATCACGCTGGACGTGGAGCAGGCCGAAGGTCGCGAGCTTTTCGAGCGATTGGCCACCACTGCGGATATTATTCTTGAGAGCTATCCACCGGGTAGGCTGGCGGAATTGGGACTGGGCTATGCACAGCTGTCCCAATCCAACCCTGGCCTGATCCTGGTTTCCATCACCTATTTTGGTCAAGACGGGCCCTATGCCAACTACCAGGGCGATGATCTGGTGGCTCAGGCCATGGGGGGCTACCTTTACGCGGTAACTGGCTCGGCCAGCCAACCGCCCATGGGCACGGCCCTGGAGCAGATGGAGATTACCGCGGCGCGCAACGGGGCGGTGGCGGTTATGGCGGCGCTGTTGCGGCGGGAGCAGTCAGGGAAGGGCACCCACATCGATGTCTCGACCATGGAGGCCGCCGTCAGCACCCCCTCCGGGCTGATTCACCCCTACACCTACACCGGACGTAACCCCCACCGGGGCGGCAGTGACGGCAACGTGATGGACGGGATGCACCTGCCCACCCTGGATGGGGAAGTGACGCTCACCACGGCGGGCACCGGCGGGCGTCCCATGGAGGCGTGGGCCGAGTTTCTGGAGGAACCGGGGCTGCTGGACCCCAAGTTCGCCTCCCGCGGCGGCCGGATGGAACACTGGGAGGAGCTTCATGGACTGGTGGCCCCCAAGCTGGCCCAGTGGACCAACCTGGACTTGATGCGAGAGAGCATGGCCCGAGGCCTGGTCATCGGGCTGGTTCAGACGCCGCAACAGGTAGTGGAATCGCCGCATCTGGAAGAGCGAGGGTTCTTCGTCGAGATGGACCATGCCAGGGCCGGCAAATTCAAATACCCGGGTTCGGGATTCTTTATCGATGGAGAAAACGCCATGGCATCGGCCCGACCAGCGCCCCGCCTGGGCGAACACAACGTCGAAATTCTGTGCGGCGAACTGGGCCTCACGGTGCGGGATCTTGGACTGCTGCGGGCGGCGAGGGTAATCTAATCCACTATCGGGAAACGTCGCCTGTACACCCTGAACTTTCGGTGGAAGTCCCTGGCCGCAACGACCTGAAACTCCGCGCCAGCGGCAACCCTCGCGCCGCCCCCGTACTCATGGACCCGGGTCCGCGCGTTGAACGGCGGCGGTTTGACATCGGCCACAGTCCCATCCGAGCCACGACGGACGACAACGTAGCGTCCGACTTCGAGGGGCGGGATGTCAGGTGCCCTTATGACACACCGCGGCCGGCGTCAAGAAGAAATCCGGTCGCTCTCACGGCGCTGGTAGGTGTCCTCAATCACCACGTCCAGGTCTTCCCAGAAGCGCGCCACCATGGAGCGCAGCCTCATGTTCTGGTAGGCGCCCCAGACGGTCATCGCCGACGGAACGACCAGGATTGAGCAGATAAAGGCGTATGAGATCGAGATTGCCGCCATGAGGCCGAACTGTCCGAGCGACGGCACGGGTGACAGGGTAAGCACCGCGAATCCCAGCGCCGTGGTCAGCGCCGAACCGAGCAGCGCGGAGCCGGCGGTGGTCAGCGTGCGGACGGCCGCAGCTTCAGGATTGCGCCGGCGGGAAAACTCTTCCCGGTAGCGATGGATGACGTGGATGGTGTAGTCCACGCCCAGCCCAATGGACAGGGCGGTGATGATTGAAGTGAGGATGGTGTAGGGAATGTTCAGCAGGGCCATGGTGCCCAGCACCCAGATGAGCACCAGCACGGTAGGCCCCACCGCGATGAAGGCCAAGGCCGGCTGGCGCAAGGTGGCCCAGAAGAAGACGGTGAGAACGCCCAGGGCGGCCAGTATCGTCGCGATGATCGCCTGGGTCTGCTGGTCGGCGATTTCGTTGGTGGTGGTGAGGGTGATGATGTCATCCGAGGTCATCACGATGTCGTCGTCGTCCCCGAACCACAGGCCGTTGACGTCTTCCATCATGGCCTTGGTCCGCTCGCTGTCTCCGGAGTAGGCCCGAAACCGCAGGAGCGTGGTGTCCACGCCATTGGGATTGTTTATCAACACCCGGCGCGTCCCTTCGGGGTCGGCGACGGCAAGCCGGTCCAGGAATTGCTGAATGAGTACCGGATCTACGTGCAGCCCGGCGGTGGCCGCCGTGAAGAGGCGTTCGAGCTCAGGGTCGTAACGGTCCCCGGGAGCGCCGTCATCGGTGGTCCAGTCGCTTATCAGGTGTGCCAGGGAAGTATCTATGGGACCGGCGGCGCCCTGGGGCCGACTCAGTTCGTCCTCAAAGGCCGCGCTGATGCTGAAGAGATTCTGGAGGTGACGGGTTTCGGTGAGCTGGGCCTCCACCAAGATGCTGACCATTTCCGTGGATCCCCCAACGGCCTCATCGAGGCTCTGCAAGTCCCTTATCAGGTTTCCGTCGCTGGGCAGGAGGTCGCGGAGGTTGAAGTCGGTGGTAAGGTTGGTGGCGGCAATTCCCAGCCCGACGGAGACGGCGGCTACGAAGACGATGTAAGGAGCGGGGCGCTGGGCGATTGACCTTCCCAGCCGCTCCGCCAGACGGTCGATGCCGGGCAGTCCGTGAGCCACCGTCCGGGGCGGAGCCAGGACGCCCCGCGCTTCGCGCCGCCGGTCGATGATGGTCCTTGCCGCTGGCAGCAGCGTGAACATTACTATCAGGCTCAGCGCCACGCCCACTCCGGCGATGACGCCGAAGTCCCCGATGGCCGAAATGGGGGAGAGGAGAGTGGTCAGGAAAGCGGCCACGGTGGTGACCGACGCCAGCAGCAGGGGGATGATGACGATGCGCAGGCCGGTTCGGGAAGCTACGGCCACCGGGCGGCCGTCCGCGCGCTGCTCGCGATAGTGAGAAATCACCTGGATGGCATAGTCCACGGCCAGGCTGATCAGGACGATGGGCACCGTTCCGGTCAGCGCGTTGGGCGGCCCAACCACGTTAAGGCCGTTGGGTCCGAGCCAGCCCTCGGCTCCGACGGTCCAGATCAGGGCGAGCACGAGCCCGGCCAGCGTGAGCAGCAGGTCGGAAAGTGCGCGCGTAAATAGCAGCAGCAACGCCGCTACGATCAGGAGGGCTATCCCCAGCAGTGGCAGCAGCCGGCGGGCGCCGGTGGCGTCCTGGTACTCCGCTTCGATGACGGCGTGGGAGACGGTGCTCACGGTCAGCGGCCCTCTCTCGGCCCGGGCCAGGTCGTTGACTCGCAACTGTGCCGCGGCTACGGCCTCCTGGTCGGCGGCGCGCAGTCGGCCGGTGCCCACGGCGATGGGCTGGCCGGCCGCGTCGATTCCGACCATCGTCTCGAGGGCGGCTATGGCCGGCGCCTGCTCCGGGGCGGCGCGCACGTGGTCAAGGGCCGCGTCGATGCGCTCCTGCGGGACGTCATCAAAGTTCTCCGTCCGGAGCAGCTCGGCCATCATCAGGGTGGGCGCAATGAAGGTGTTGTTGGGCGCCAGAAAATCCGCCACGCCCGGCTCGGTGGTCAGGCGCTGGAGAAAGCGGTCCATTTGGGCCAGCCCCACGGGCGTGAGCGCATCGCCACGGAAGAGGAGGGTTACCACGGCCGCCTGGGCGGAATCCCCAAAGAGGTTCTCGACGTCTTCCAACGCCTGGGCAATGCGGCTGCCCTGGGGGAGGAAAGCCGTCCGCTCCGCCTGCGGCGCGCGTAGCCCGATCCCGGATGCCAGCGCCAGAGTGACGACGGCGAGGACGGCGAGCGTAGCCCACGGTCGAATCGTTACGAGTCGAACCAGCCAGTCGAAAAGCCTGCCCATGGTTTGACCGGGCGAGCGCTCCGGTTTCCTCCTGCGTCCAGTCTCAACGAACCGATGGCCGGCTTTGCGGTTTCATCGGCGCGCTGATTATACTTGGTTTATGTTAATTTTGAGCCAGCGCGGCGGCTGATGCGTCGCAACTTGAGACGGTGTGGTCGGTGGGCCAATCCGATGTCGAACAGCACGGTGCGACAGCAGCACGTCCGCGAGTCGCTATGGGTGCTACCCCACGAAACGTAAGAAGAGAAGATCCGTTCAGCCTTGGAGCGCGCATTGCGGGTTTGAGCGAGTCTGCTACAATCGGCTATCAGCATGTCAGGCGCCATTGCGAGCCGCTTATCATCGATGATCGGGTCACCCAGGAAATTCGTGCTTTTCGCAGCGCTGCTGACCGTGGCGTTGGGAGTTTTCGTGCTGTCGTGCGCGCCCGCCGCCAACGAGGGGCAAGGGGACATGGCCGGCATGGACATGTCGGCCATGGCGATGGACGAGAGCGACGTCGATCTGAAGATCGGCGAGGCGACGCCGCCATTCACGATGATCCTGACCGACGGCTCGGAAGTATCGTCCGCTAGCCTGGCCGAAAAGGGCCGGGCCTCGCACCTGTTCTGGTTCGCGACGTGGTGACCGGAATGCCGCGCTGAGTTGCAGACGCTTGACCCGATCGCCAGCGAATTTCCCGAGATCGACTTCTACGTCGTGGCCTACAACGAAACCGCTGCCGAAGTCGACGCGTATATCCAGGAGAAGGGTTACACGGACCTGATCGCCGCGCAGCCCGTGGGCACCATGCTGGCGGACCTGGAGATCACCCGGCAGATGGCGATGATGGCCGTGAACGCCGACGGAGTGATCTACCACCGGCAGTTGATGGGGAGCGCGGACCAGTGGTCGCCGCAATTCTCGGCACTGACCGACGACCCCCACGCGCTGCCAACCAAGCAGCAGGTGAAACAAGATAAGGACCGGCGGCTGCTCGATATGCAGCTGCCGGCTTGATGACAGTAGGCTCCGGCGTCGTTGACGCCGAACGGTGGAAATGAAAACAATCAGAAAAATACTGATCACGTGCGCGGCCACCGCCCTGGTTGGGGCAACGGTGGTCGCGTGCGGCTCTTCGGATGCTCCCGAGCAACCGGCCGCGCCGCAGCAACCCGCGGCTGCAGTGACGGCGCCCACGGCGGCGCAGGCACAGGCACCCACCGCTGCTGCGGCCCTGGCCGCGCCGGCAGCCACCTCGGCTCCGGGACCAGGCTCCGGCGAACACATCGCCGACGGCGACTTCAGCGCCGGCGGCTGCGGCCGCCACCACTCCGCCGCCCGACTCGCCGACGAGCGCACCGATTGCGACGGTTGCGGTTGCGGCGCCAGCCACAGCGGTTCCCGCCGCCGAGGCGCCGGCAGCCACGGATACGCCGGCGCCGCATCCCACGGTCGCGCCGGCCCCGGCGGCGGAAGTCGGGACCGATGTCGGTGAGACGCCTCCCGCGTTCATTATGACTCTGGCCGACGGCACGAACGTGGAGTCGGCGAGCATCGTGGGGAGCGGAAAACCAGTCTTCATGATGTACTTCGCCACCTGGTGACCAGTCTGCCGCGCCGAGTTGCGGACGCTCAGTTCCATAGTTCCCAATTACGCAGACCGGGTCGACACCTACGTGGTGGCATTCAACGAGAGCGGAGAGACCATCGACAACTACATCGCAGATCAGGAGTACAGCAACATGATCGCGGCGGCGCCGGTGGGAACCATGCTGGCCGACTTGAAAATCGTCAGCCAGTCGTCGATGATCGCGGTGAACGGCGCGGGCGTGATCACCTTCCGCAAGGGATACGGCAGAGGTGGCGACGAGGCAACGCTACGCGGGCAGTTCGAGCTGTTGGCTCAGTAGCAGCGCCGCGTTAAATCGGACGCATCGCGTATGAATAAGGGCGGCCACAATGGCCGCCCCTTGTGCTTATCCAGTGTTCAGCCGGGTCATCGGGCCGCCGGCGTGCCGTCCAGCTCGGCCGCGAGCATCGTGATGACATCGGACACCGGGATGGCGCCGTGGTTGTCGCCATCGCGCGTACGGACTGCGGCGGCTCCCGCATCGGCCTCGCGGTCGCCCACTACCAGCATGTAGGGCGTCTTCTGCAACTGGGCCTGGCGGATTTTCTGGTTCATCCGTTCGCTGCGGTCATCCACCTCCACGCGGAACCCGGCGTCGCGCAACTCTTGCGCCACCGACTCCGCATACTCGTTGTGGCGATCGGCGATGGGGATCACCGTGGCCTGGACCGGAGCCAGCCACAGCGGGAACGCCCCGGCATAGTGTTCCACCAGAACGCCAAAGAACCGCTCCAAGGAGCCCAGGATGGCCCGGTGCACCATATAGGGCCGCGACCGGTTGCCCTGGTCATCCTGGAAAACCAGATCGAAGCGCTCGGGCAGGTTGAAGTCGAACTGCACGGTGGTGCATTGCCAGTCCCGCCCCAGCGCGTCCTTAATCTTGATATCAATCTTGGGGCCGTAGAAGGCTCCGCCGCCCTCGTCAATGCCGTAGGACAGGCCGCGCGAGACCAAGGCTTGGCGCAGGGACTCGGTGGCGTGGTCCCACATATCGGTCTCGCCGACGAACTTTTCGGGTCGGGTCGACAGCATGATATCGTAGTCCTCGAACCCGAAGGCGGCCATGATCTCGAACGTGAGATCGAGCACATCGCCCACCTCGCTGGCGACCTGGTCGGGCAGACAGAAGATGTGCGCATCGTCCTGGGTGAAGCCGCGAACCCGCATGAGGCCGTGGAGCACGCCGCTGCGTTCGAAGCGATACACGGTTCCCAGTTCCGCGATGCGCAGGGGCAGCTCACGGTAGCTGCGCAGCGCGGATCGGTAGACTTGGATGTGGAAGGGGCAGTTCATCGGCTTGAGGAAGTATTCCTGCTCGTCGATTTCCATGGGCGCGTACATGCTGTCCCGGTAGAAATCGAGGTGCCCGCTGGTCTGCCATAGCCGGGCCCGCCCGATGTGGGGCGAATAGACGATGTTGTAACCGCGCTTATAGTGAATGTCCCGCCAATAGTCTTCGATGAGCGAACGCATGATGCCGCCCTTGGGATGC
Source organism: Dehalococcoidia bacterium (assembly GCA_965220505.1). Taxonomy (GTDB): domain Bacteria; phylum Chloroflexota; class Dehalococcoidia; order Lucifugimonadales; family UBA3495; genus Bin87. The sequence continues at coordinate 895,706 of CBDCQE010000001.1, forward strand.
CACACGATAAGGCCAGGACCGATCTCGTCGTGCACGCTGAACAGGTTCAACTGACGGCCCAGCGTGCGGTGGTCGCGGCGCTCAGCTTCGGCAAGACGCTCCAGGTGCGCCTCCAGCTCCTGCTGCGACTCCCAGGCGGTGCCGTAGATCCGTTGCAGCATCGGACGGCTCTCGTCGCCACGCCAGTACGCGCCGGCGACGTTGAGCAGCTTGACCGCGGCAATTTCCCCGGCGTTGTCGACATGAGGCCCCTGGCAGAGGTCAGTGAACTCACCGTGGCGATAGATGCTCAGGGTCGTCTCGTCGGGCAGGTCGTCGATGATTTCCTGCTTGTAGGGCTGGGAAGCGAACATAGCCTTGGCCGAATCGCGGCCCAACTCTTCACGAACAAAAGGCGCCTTGGACCGGATCGTGTCGAGCATCAGCGACTCGATGCGTTCCAGATCTTCAGGCGTGAAAGGCTGCGCCACGTCGAAGTCGTAGTAAAACCCGTCGGCGGTCGGTGGGCCGATGCCGACCTTGGCCTCCGGGAACAGTTGCAGCACGGCGTCGGCCATCACGTGGGCGGCCGAATGGCGCATACGATGCCGCAGCGATGCGATGGGATCGTCAGCGGCGTGTTCCGGGGTTCCATGGTCCAGCATTGTCCTACCTGCCTGATGATCGTAAACGCGGGAAACTCTGCGAACAATTATAACCGATGGCCCTTTTTGACCAATCCGCGCGTTGCTTTTCTCAGGGTCGGATACGGCTCCAACGCGCTGCGCTATAATTGACAGCCACGACAATTTGCAAGGTTCCCGGAGGGTCTCGCCATGGAAGAACTGCGCCAACAACTTGAAGACATGTCCACCAAGTTGGACGCGGTCATGGAGCGTCTTTGACCTGCCAGCCCGGAAAGATTCCATCGCGCAACTGGAAAAGGAGGCTTCCGCTCCCGGTTTCTGGGACGATGCCGCAGTCGCCCAGCGCAAAATGCAGGAACTGGGCAAGTTGCAGCAATCCGTGGAGTTGTGGCACGGCCTGCAGTCCCAGGTAGCCGACCTCCTCGAGCTCACGTCGCTGGCCATTGAAAGCGACGACGAAAGCGTCGCTGACGAGCTGACTGCCGAGACGGAGACGGCCGCGGCGAGCCTGGCCCGGGCGGAGATGGAGTTGACCCTGTCGGGTCCTTACGATGATCGGCCGGCGATATTGACCATCCACTCCGGCGCCGGAGGCACGGATTCCCACGACTGGGTCGAGATGCTCACCGGCATGTATTCCAGCTGGGCTACGACCAGCGATCGGCCGGTGCAGGTTCTGAACACGGCCTATGGTGACGAGGCCGGCTTGCGGACCAGTACGCTGGAAATCGGCGGGCAGCATGCCTTCGGGTATCTCAACGCCGAAGTGGGTGTGCACCGGTTGGTACGTATTTCACCTTTCGACCCCGCCCGGCGGCGGCAAACGTCGTTCGCCCGAGTTGAGGTGTTACCGGCAGCGCTCGATGACGACTCGGATGTCGAATTGCGGTCCGACGACCTGAAAATGGACTTCTTCCGTTCCAGTGGCCCCGGTGGTCAGAATGTGCAGAAAGTCGCATCCGCGGTGAGGTTGACCCACCTGCCCACCGGGATAGTTGTCTCCTGCCAGACCGAGCGGTCGCAACACCAGAACCGCGATTACGCGATGAGGATACTGAGGGCCAAGCTGTTGGCGCTGCGCGAAGAGGAACGCGCTCAGGAATTGTCAGCGCTGCGAGGCGAGCGGGTCTCCGCCGAGTGGGGGAACCAGATACGGAGCTACGTCCTGCACCCGTACAAGTCGGTCAAGGACCACCGCACGGACTACCAAATGGGCAACGCGGACGCCGTGCTCGGCGGCGACATCGGCGGGTTCATCGAAGCCTGGTTGGTGAGCCGGCTGGGGGCCGATTAGCCGGAAACGTCAGGCGAGCTAGCCTGCACCGGCGACAGCAGGTGATCCATGCTGTCGCGCTTGGTCCGCATGTATTCCTCGTTGGTCTCATTTGGCGGCACGGCCAGGCTCACCCGATCGGTGACCTGGATGCCGAGACCGCTGATGCCGGCCATCTTGTGCGGATTGTTTGTAGCCAGCCGTGCATGCGTGATATCGAGGTCACGCATGATCTGAACGGCGAGATCGTACTTGCGCTCGTCCGGCTGGAAACCCAGGGCCACGTTGGCTTCGATGGTGTCCAAGCCCCGGTCCTGGAGGGAGTATGCCCGGATCTTGTTATGGAGGCCGATGCCGCGTCCTTCCTGGCGCAGGTAGACCAGGGCACCACGTCCCTGGTTGAAAATCATCCGAATAGCCAGGTCCAACTGCTCTCCGCAGTCGCATTTGAGGCTGCCGAAGGCGTCTCCCGTCAGGCACTCGCTGTGCACGCGAACCAGCACTTCGTCGCCCGCTTGCCAGTCCCCGACAACCAACGCGGCGTGCTCACCGCTGTCTATCGAACTCCGATACCCAATTATCCGAGCCACACCGTACCGGGTCGGCAGGTTCGCCTCTGCCACGCGGGAGATCAGCGGTTCAGTGATGCGCCGGTGGGCGATCAGCTGCGCGATGCTGAATATTTTGAGGTCGTGCTTGGCGGCGAACACTTCTAATTCCGGCAGCCGAGACATCGTGCCGTCGGTGTTCATGATCTCGCAGACCACTCCGGCGGGGTAAGCGCCGGCCAACTTGCACAAATCGACGATGGCCTCCGTGTGGCCGGGGCGGTTCAGGACACCGCCCGGGTTGCTCCGCAACGGGAACATATGCCCCGGATGGACGAAATCGGCGGGAAGCGCGTCAGGGTCAATCAGCGCGCGGATGGTGGCGCTGCGATCATAGGCCGATATGCCGGTTGTCGTGCCCCGCTTGTAGTCCACGGAAGTGGTGAACGCGGTTGGCTGTGGTGATGGAGCGTTTCGGCTTCTCAGGTTGGGGATCTGCAACTCGTCCAGGCGTTCGCCCTGCATCGGCACGCACACCAGGCCCCGGGCGTGGGTGACCATGAAGGCAACGGCCTCAGGAGTGGCGTGTTCCGCGAACAGGAACAAGTCGCCCTCGTTCTCGCGCCCCTCGTCGTCGACCACGATGACAAACTTGCCAGCAGTCAGGTCTTCGAGCGCCTCTTCAAGGCTGCATAGGGGCATTATTCCTCCGAGGGAAGCGGAAATGTTTGCAGCCGGGCAAACCGGCGATTGGGGGGCTTGAACGAAGTTGACTGCGGGCCGTCACTCGGCCTCTCAGTCAGCCTCCGGACCAGACGGGTCGTGCTCGCGTCGGTATTCGATCAGGTCCATTATGGACAGGATGTTCAACTTGTGCTTCGCAGCCATCTTGATCAGGTCAGGGAGGCGAGCCATGGTGCCGTCGTCTTTCATGATTTCGCACACGACGCCGGCGGGATACAGCCCGGCTAGACGGCACAGGTCGACGATGGCCTCAGTGTGACCGGGACGAACCAGGACCCCTCCGGTGTGGTAACGCAACGGGAAAAGGTGGCCGGGCTGGATGAAATCCTCAGGACGCGCTTCGGGATCGATCAGGGCCCGGATGGTGGCCGCGCGGTCTTGTGCAGATATGCCGGTCGTTGTGTCGATGGCATAGTCTACGGGCATGGTAAAAGCGGTAGGCATGGGCGAGTCGGAGTGCCGACTGGGCAGCATCGGGATGTCCAACTCGGCCAGCCGGTCCGCGGTCATCGGCATGCAAAGCTGCCCGCGCGCGTGCGTGACCATGAAGTTCACGGCCTCGGGGGTTACGAACTCGGCCGGCATGACCAGGTCGCCCTCGTTTTCGCGGTCCTCGTCGTCCACCACGATGAGGAATTTGCCGGCTTTCAGGTCTTGCAGACCCTGTTCGATGCTTGCCAACTGCATCTAAATTCTGGATCCAGCGCAATGGATGTCTGTGGCTCAGGCGAACCTGGCGGCCAGCAGACTCTCCACGTATTTTGCCAAGATGTCCGCTTCGAGATTTACCTTGTCCCCGACTTTCCGCTCACGCAGATTCGTGTGCTGCATGGTGAACGGGATGACCGAAATCGTGAAGCGGAGTTCCGCACTTTGTACCACCGTAAGGCTGATTCCGTCAACCGCGATGAACCCCTTCTCCACGATATAGGGAACGAGCGGCGCCGGAGATTCGATCTCCAGGATGAAACAATCCGCCTCCGGGGTGATCGCGGTGATGTCGCCGGTGCTGTCCACGTGCCCTTGCACAATGTGGCCGCCCATCCGGTCGTGTGCGGCAAGAGCGCGTTCGAGATTGACCGCGCTTCCGGGCCCGGCCTGTCCCAACGACGTCCGGCGCAGCGTCTCCGGCGCCAAGTCGACCGCGAAAGAGCCGGCATCGAACTCGACGACGGTCAAACATGCTCCGTTGACGGAGATGCTGTCGCCCACGTGGGCATCCTCGAGCACGGTTTCGGCACGGACGACCAGCCTGTAATCGGACAGAGAGGCGACTTGCCCCACTTCTTCCACGATGCCGGTGAACATTCAGTCGCCTCCTTTAGCGGGATAACCGGTAACCAACCAATCGGGTCCGATGGACTCCGCGTTCACGCGGTCGAGGCGCAACACGTCGGCCATAGTGGTAGCGCCGTTTCCTTCGATCGGCGAGCGTGCGGCTGCGCCCCCGATCAGCATGGGCCCGATGAATACAGCGAACTTGTCAATCAGACGCGCGTCAAGCAGCGCGCCCAGCACCCCTCCGCCACCTTCGACCATAATGCTGACCATTCCCTGTTGACCCAGATGTTCAAGCAATCCGGACAAGTTCACGCGACCGTCGGTTCCAGGGAATGAAAGCACCTCAGCGCCCGCATCTTGCAGCGCCGCGGCGCGAGGTGAGTCAGGGTGGCCCGCCGTGGCGATCAATGTCCGACCCGGCTGGCGCAGCATGCGGGCTGTCGGCGGCGTGCGGGCGTCACTGTCGACGACGACGCGGATCGGCTGCAGGTTGATCGGAAGCGTCGCGCCATCGTCATCGCGGGCGGTCAACTGCGGGTCATCCGCCAGGGCCGTGCCGATCCCCACCATGATGCCGTCCAACTCTTTCCTCATCTGCTGGACCCTGGAACGGGCGTCGGGTCCGGTGATCCACTGGGAGTCGCCGGTTCGGGTGGCAATCTTGCCGTCGAGGCTCATGGCGAACTTGGCCACCACGAAGGGCAATCCGGTGGTGACGTGCTTGGCGAAGGCTTCATACAACAACGCTGCTTCCGGTTCTGCGCGATACTCCACATCCACCCCGGCCGCACGAAGCGCGGCCGCGCCTCCCCCGGACACCCGCGGATTGGGATCGGTGGCCGCGTAGACGACCCGCGCTATGCCGGCGCCAACGATGGCATCGGTGCACGGGGGAGTACGACCGTAGTGGCAGCAGGGCTCCAACGTACAGTACAACGTCGCCCCGGCGGCAGCCGGGCCGGCCTGTTGAAGCGCGCCGATCTCGGCGTGGGCCTGACCGGGAGGCAGCGTGAAACCCTCGCCCACCACGCCGGATTCGCCAACGATCACGGCGCCCACGGCGGGATTGGGGCTGGTGGACCCCAATGCTGACCGGGCCAGGGCAATCGCCCGGGCCATAGGGTCGTCGGGCGTGGCCGGGACTATCACAGCTGGCCGGGCCCGGAGAAATCCCGGTGAAAGCGGCTGGCCGTGGGACCGGATTGCCCCTGGTAACGGCTCCCGAGTTCCGGGGAACCGTAGAGCCGCTCCGCCGGGGTGGTCAACTGAAGGAACGATATCTGGCCGATCTTCATGCCGCAGTATAAAGCGATGGGCAGGCGCGCGACGTTGCTCAATTCCAGCGTCAGCCGACCACGCCAGCCGGGGTCCACGAACCCGGCGGTGCTGTGGATCAGTAGGCCGAGGCGTCCGAGACTGCTTTTGCCCTCCAGCCTAGCGACCAGGTCGTCGGGCAGTTCGATATGCTCGAGGGTACTGCCCAGGACGAATTCCCCCGGATGGAGCATGAACGGTTCCCTATCGGCGATGGTGACTTCTTCCGTCAGGTTGTCCAATGGTTCCCGCACGTCGATGTACGGTTGGCGGGAATTCGAAAACACCAGGAACCGGCTGTCCAGGTGCAGGTCAATGCTCGCCGGCTGAATGTCGGCATCGTCAACTGGATCGACGACTATGCGTCCTTCGGCGATCTGCCGGCGGATGCTGCGGTCGCTGAGAACCATCGCGTCACTTCAGCTCGTACACGCCATACACGACGACGGCGATGTCGTCCTCGCCTACAGCGATGGGAGTATCGTAGGCGGCCTCAAGACTGGCCCCAAGCAATCTATCATTCTGGGAATACCTTCCGGCGTCGACGGGGAAGTCGCTGAGCATTTTGAGTTCGCCGAGTTCGCGTCCGGCGAACTCGGCCAGCTGAGCAGCCTTTTCCTGCATATTGGCGACCGCGGCTTCCCGTGCCTTCTTTTCCATCGCAGAGGTGTCGGAGAAGGAGAAGTCGATGTGGCTGAACTGGATATGGTCTCCCCCGGCGGCAACGGCAGCGCCGATGATGGCAGCTACCGAGTCGGTTTGGCGGACGATGACGGTCAGTCCGTTGCTGACCGAATATCCCACCTTTTTACGGGTTTGGCGACTGTAATCGTACTCTTCGTGTATTCGAAAATGACTGGTGGTAATGTCGGCGTCGAGCACGCGCTGATTTTTCAGAGTGACCATCACGTTGGTCATTGACTCGGCGGCAGCGTTGCGGGCCTCGGCTACTGTTTCAGCGGTGACGAATACCCCCAGGGAGAGGGTGGTCAAATCCGGCGTGCCGGTGGCGATACCCAAGCCGGAAACTCGAAGAGCGTCGTAGGAGGCGCCCTCGACCTGGGCGGGGTCCGGCGCGGCCTCAGAAGTCAAGGTATCGTCGGTCAGCGACGCAGCAGGCGTCGCCGTTGCACAGGCAGCAGCGGACAACAGAATGACCGCGGTGAACAGAGGGACAGCGGTGCGCAGGATGCGTCCGGGATTGTGCATAGGATGCTCCTAGCCTTGGAAATTGACCCTGCCACCCAGTAGAGCCCGGGCCATCACGAACTTGTGGATCTCTGAAGTGCCGCCCCCGATGCGGGCATGGCGGAGCATGTGGTACCAGTGGGCGATGGGCAGGTCCAGGGTTTCGCCCATCCCGCCGAAGACCTGCATGATCTTGTCGATACTGCGCCAACCCCACTCGCCGGCGGCGTACTTGACCATCGACGCCTCCACGCGCACGTCTTCCCCGGCATCGGCGCGGGCCGCGGTTTCGCGAGCAACCGAGCGAAGGGCGATGATGTCCATATACACGTCGGTGAGCATCCACTGGATGGCCTGGCGATCCGCAATCGGCCGTCCGTAGGTAACCCGCTGCTGGGACCACTCAATCGCCATTTCCAGCGCGCGGGTCAGGATGCCCAGGGCCATCGCGCCCCGCAGCAGCCGGTCGTGATGCACCAGCCACTGCTGCCCCAGGGTGAACCCGCCGCCAACCTCGCCGAGAACCTGGGTCTGCGGGACGCGCACGTTGTCCAGGTGGATGTAATGCTGCTGGGCCTTGGTGGGGACGATCCAGACGCGAATGGGCTCGAAGGTGACGCCCGGCGTTGGGTTGTCGATGATGAACATCGTGATGCCGCCGCGTTGCATCTTGTCGGGGTCCGTGACGGCCTGAACCAGGAGGAAGTCAGCCGATGCGGCGCCGGAGATGAACATCTTGGTGCCGTTGAGAACCCAATCGTCGCCGTCGCGCACCGCCCGGGTTTGCATCATGCCGCCGGGATCGGAGCCGGCCTGGGGCTCGGTTTGGCCAAAAGAGTAGTACAGATCGCCGTTGATGGCTGGATAGAGGTATTTTTCTTCCTGCTCCGGCGTGCACGCTCCGATCATGAACATGGGCACCGGCGAGGTGGGAAGGTGAACGATGCTGCGGTGCACCTCCTCTTCCAAAACAAGGTGTCCCAGGGCTCCCATGCCGCCGCCACCGTACTCCTCGGGCACGAAAGACGTGTAGATGCCCGTCTGCTTGGAGACGTTGTTCAGGCGGCCCCACTGGTCCGCGGAGAGAGTGCCCAGCACACCGGGTACGGTTTCCAGAACCCCGCGCGGAGCCCCGTTTTCCGGTTCGCCCTCCTGGGGAGGGTGCGCCAGGTATTCGGGTTCGAGCGGGACGCACTCGTCGCGGATGATCTGGCGGACGGTGTTTTTGAGAGCGTCAAGCTCTGGAGGCAAACCGATATCCGGGGTCATGCTTTCTCCTGGAGGAACGAACGGTATGTGCGGGAGGGCCGGCAATCTGTCATTTGTCGCCCGATGTCCAAGCGCGTCAACAATCAGCCCGCCGTCGGGGCGCGGCCTAATGGAACGGGCACGCGTACTTCAGCGCTTCCAGGGCCGGGTTTTCGTTCGCGGCCGGGGCCAGACGCGACACGTATTCGCCTTCCCGCGGTGACGGCGGTGCGGACGTCGCCGCAACGACTTCCATAACCGAGCCGACTGTCCCGAACAGGATAGCCCCCGCCAGGATAACGATGATCCCGATGCCTACCGTTTTTCGTTTCATGGTATCCGATTCCGGCTGCGTATCGCTTGCCCAGCCTGAACTCTCCCTATGATAGCGCATCGGGATGGTAACCGGAACGACCGGGCGCGACGCGGACCGGCTCCAGAGTTACAAGCGGGCAGGTCGGAGGCAAGGTGGTAGAATACCAGCCGACAACGGGGCTCGCCGCAATAGTGGCCGCCCAGCAAATTGGGCTACAGATGACAACCGGTTCCGAACTCCGCAACCTTCCCAGCGTTGAGCGCGTGGTCAACGGCGAATCGCTTGCGAACGCCGTCCACGCCCACGGGCGCGAGATGGTGGTGGAACTGGCCCGAGAGGCACTGGCCGGAGCCCGGAAGCGCGTGCTGGCGGGAGGTTCCGCGCCGGACGGCGACGAGATTGCCGAAGCGGTACTGTCGCTGATGGCAAACTTGACCGAGCCGTCGCCTCGCCCGGTGATCAATGCCACGGGCGTGGTCATCCACACCAATCTGGGCCGCGCCCCGTTGAGCGATGCCGCCCTGGCAGCTGCCGATGCCGTGGGACGGGGATACTCCGACTTGGAGATAGACCTGGGTACCGGGCGACGCGGGTCGCGGCAGGCGCACCTGCAATCGTTGTTGCGGCGCATCACCGGGGCCGAGGCGGCGCTGGCGGTGAACAACAACGCGTCCGCCCTGCTACTGGGCCTGTCCGCTTTGGCGGCCGGCCGCGAGGTCATCGTCGCCCGAGGCGAAGCGGTGGAGATTGGCGGAGGATTCCGGATACCGGACGTTTTGCGTCAAAGCGGATGCACTCTCGTGGACGTGGGTACCACCAACCGGACTTACGTGCGAGACTATGCCGACGCCATGAGCGACCACACCGGGGCGTTCCTGAAAGCGCACGCCAGCAATTTCAGGGTGGAGGGTTTCACCGCGTTCGTTGACGAGCGTGATCTGGTGACGCTGGGCGAAACCTCAGGCGTCCCGGTGCTGCACGACGTCGGCAGCGGCGCGTTGCTGCCCACCGAGCGATACGGACTTGCCCATGAACCGACCCCGCAGGAGAGCATCACCGCGGGTGTTGGCCTCGTGTTTTTCTCCGGCGATAAGCTCCTCGGCGGCCCTCAGGCGGGAATCGTCGTCGGCAAACGTGACCTGGTCGCGCAGCTGGAGAGGCACCCGCTGGCGCGTGCGGTCCGGATCGACAAGATGAGCTTGGCCAGCCTTACGGCCACGCTGGCGCATTATGTGATGGGAGAGGCGGAAGCCAAGGTTCCGGTCTGGCGCATGATTTCCGCGAACGCCGCCGATGTACGCTCTCGAGCTGAAAAATGGTGCGCGACTTTGGCCGCCAGCCGGTTCCTCGCGCGTGTCGAGCCCGCTCGCTCCGCAATCGGCGGCGGAAGCCTGCCCGGCGAAACGCTGCCGTCGTGGGCGCTGACGATTGATCCCCCTTCTGGCCGTTCCCCGGAATCGGTATTGTCCGCGTTGCGCGAGCAGCCGACGCCCGTGGTCGCTAGGATCGAGGAGGACGCGGTCCGGCTGGATCCCAGAACGGTATTGCCAGAGCAGGACGACGACACAATTCGGTCGCTCACGGCAGTTATGGCGCAGTGAGGGCTGTACAGGACGCAGCGTTCGAACAATTCAGGGGCAGAGCGTGTCGGATTTTCTTTTGGTACACGGAGCCGGGCAGGGAGCGAAGAGCTGGGGCAAGGTCTGGGGCCACATGACGGCGCCGGAACAGCACCCGCCGCCGCTCTTCCGGGCTCGGCAATCGGTCCGGGTACGCGCCGTTGACCTGCCCGGCCACGGAGCGGATGCCGCCGCTGACGCCGGCATGATCGATTTGGCGGAAGCGGTGAAGTCGGTGGTGCGTGTCGCCGAGCAAGAGAATTTTACGGACTACACGCTGGTGGGCCATGAACTGGGCGGAACGGTGGCGTTGCAGGCGCTGAGCGAATTGCCCCGGGCTCCCCGGAGGATTGTGCTCGTGTGCGGCATCGTGCCGGCGCCCGGACAGCCCGCTGTCTCCGTGTACCCGACACCGGTGAGGCTCATCGTCCGCATGTGCAAGACGATGGGGGCACTCATCGGTCGCGACATTCCGGCGCCGGCGGAGGCGATCAATCGTTACCGATGCGGTGGTCTGGAACCGATGGACCGGGTGCAGACCATCGGCCATTTCGGACCACTGCCCCTCAGGATGCTCACCGAGCCGATTACCCTCAGCCTGGACGCGCTCCCGTGCCCGGTAACCTACGTGGTGCTCACCGACGACCGGTTGATCAGCGCGAGCCGGCAACAGACGATGGCGGGTCGCATACCCGGAGCAACGGTGGTGCAATTGGACTCGGGACACCAGGTTACCGTGCAGCGGCCGCGAGAACTCGCCGAAACGCTGTTGGCGGCGTGACATGGCCGCCCGACCGGCCGGTTCGTTCGTCGCCGATCTGCACATCCATTCGCCGTACGCCTTCGCTTGCAGCAAGGCCCTGACTCTGGACAACCTGGCGTCCTGGGCGCAGCGCAAAGGCATCGACCTGCTGGCGACGGGCGACTTTACGCACCCGGTTTGGGCGGACAACCTGCACTCGAACCTGAAAGAGTGCGACGATGGCCTCTACGAGTACGCCGGCGTGAGATTCGTGCCCGGCACCGAGATCAGCTGCGTGTACCGTCAGGATGGACGCACCCGCCGCATTCATCTCCTGGCGCTGACGCCTACCCTGGAGGTCGCGGCCGCGTTCACCCGCCGGTTGGATGCCTACGGAAAGCTGGGGAGCGACGGCCGACCCACGGTCAATCTGTCTGCCCGGCAATTGCTGGAAACGGGGCTGGACTGCTGTCCGGAATCCCTGGTAATTCCGGCGCACGCCTGGACCCCATGGTATGGGGTGTATGGCTCGAAATCTGGATTCGACAGCCTCGAAGAATGCTTCGGCGACTTGGCTCCTACGGTCCGAGCAGTGGAAAGTGGCCTCTCCTCGGATCCGGCGATGAATCGCGCCGTCCCGGAGTTGGCTCAGCGGTCGGTGGTCTCGTTTTCCGACGCCCACTCGCCGGCGAATCTGGGTCGGGAAGTGACTGCGTTTTCCGGGCCGCTGACGTGGGAAGGGTTGACGACCGCAGTCAATGGAGATGGCGTCGCCTACACGGTCGAGTTTTACCCGGAGGAAGGAAAGTACCACTACAGCGGGCACCGCAAATGCGGCGTGGCATACGGCACCGCCGACCTGCAGCGAAACGGGCCCGAGTGCCCGGTGTGCGGCCGGCAATTGACCCTGGGCGTGCTCCACCGGGTCAACGAAGTCTCTGGCCGCCGTGTTGTCAACGAATGGGAACCGGACGCCGACGGATTCATTCGCGGAGACGGCGAAGGTCTGCCCTACGCTCGGTTGATCCCGTTGCGGGAAATTATCGCGGCAGTGAAAGGCGTTGGAGTGAACACCCGCACGGTGATGCGGACGTATTCGGCCATCACGGACGCGATCGGGAGCGAACTGGATGCGCTGCTGTGGGCTTCCGCGCACGACCTGGAAGTGGTCGCCGAAGAATCAGTGGCGCGGGCGATTTTGCAGGCCCGGACTGGACGTGTGCATGTTACGCCCGGCTTCGATGGGCAGTATGGATCGATGTCTCTGCCCGGCCAATAGTCGGTTGTCAACGCTAGTGCCCGGATCTTCCGCCTGGACCTGACGAGGCTGGTGCGACTGTTTGTTAGAATGGCGCAATCTATCCGGGAAGCGGCGGTTATGGACATTGCTCTGCGCCGGATGCGGGCCGAAGACATCCCGCAGGTGATTGAGATCGAAAAGGAAGCGTTCACTCCCGGCTGGGTAGGCACGCCCTTTCGCCGCGAACTGAACAGCCGATACACCCGATTCCTGGTCGCGTACCACGCTGATGACCTTGAACACCAGCGTCCGACTACAATCGACGCCCGGCAACAACCGGACCCGGCCGACGCGTCGCTGTGGGGGCGGATGCTCACGGGCGTCAGGTCCGTGTTCGGCATGAGACCGGACAGTGAAGGGGACGACCTGGCGGGATACGTGGGCATCTGGCTCCAGGGAGATCAAGCCCACATCACGGAAATCGCCGTGCGGGAAGAACTGCGCGGACGCGGGATCGGAGAACTGCTGATCATCGGAACGCTGCGGGTGGCCTACGAGCAAGGGCTTACAGAGGTAACCCTCGAGGCGCGCGTGTCGAATTTTGTCGCCCAGAGGCTGTACGATAAATACGGCTTCAACGAAGCGGGAATCCGCAAGAACTACTATGCCGACAACCGCGAAGACGCGGTGATAATGACCACCGATCCCATCCACACCGCCGCCTACCGCGAAAAGTTCGCAACCCTGCAAGACAACTTCCTGGCGCGTTACGGCGAGATGCGCATCGAGATCTAGCGGCGTCAAGCCAGTGCTTGGGACCTGCCACCCTGCCCCAAACAAGCATAGGACGGCGGCGCCCAAACTTTTTGCGCTCGCGCCCGGTTCAACTCAGGCGGTCCCCTGACATAACGAGGGCTGATGCCCGGCGTTCTCCTCGGCCACATCACAAGGCGGGCTGCGTCGGGTATGCGTAGAGCGCACCGCGCCAACAGCGCTCGAGCAATCGGGATAAACGGCGCCGTTGCCCGGCCGGGATGCGGATGTTAGAATTCCTGCCGTTGTGAATACATGAGAATTTAGTCGACATAACCAACAAGGATTGACCGATGGCCTCTTTCGACGATTACGTTCTGGTCAGCCAGTTCCCGGACCAGCCAGTCGAGCGCATGATTGCGGCGTTTCGTGGGTGGCCCGACGCGGGAGACGCAGCCACCGCTACCCTGAACTACATGCTCACAGAATTGGGAGCGCAAAAATTCGCAGAAATAGATCCCGAGGAATTCTTCAATTTCGCGCAGGAACGGCCACGGTCGACGCGAAGCAAGGATGGGATAAGGCATCTGCAATGGCCGGCCAACGAGTTTTATCTGTGGACCGGATCGAGTGATGCGCCTCCCGTAGTTTTCTACTTGGGGACTGAACCGCATCTCAAGTGGCGGACGTTCTCCTCGTTAGTCGGTGATTTGGCGCGACAATGCGGGGTCAAATCGGTGGTCCATATCGGCGCCTTGCTGGACGCCGTCCCTCACACGCGGGTAACCAAGTTCAGCGGCACGTCGACCAACCGGCATATCCAGGCCGCTTTTGATCGGGCCAACGTCCGTACGTCCAACTACCAGGGACCGTCCGGCATCACATTGCCGGTGTCGGAGTCCCTGGCCGCTCGAGGCATCAGCTACACATCGCTCTGGGGGCACGTCTCCCATTACCTGCACGCCACCCCCAATTTTCGCGTCGGCTTGGGGCTGGCGCAAAACCTGTCGGACATGCTGGGATTGCCCGTTGACCTGGGCAAGCTAACCGTGATGGCGGAGGCTTTCGACCGCGAAGTGGAAAAGGTGATCGCCGCCGACGATCAACTGGGCCGATACATCGTCACGCTGGAAGAGAAGTACGACGCCGCGGTCGGAGCCGAGGACATGCCCGACCCGGCGGATTTGGTGCGGGATCTGGAACGATTCCTCAGGGCGGAGCGGATGGGAGGCGGCGAAGGCTGACCACCCGACGCGGTTCGTGGAGACGATCGGCGAGACATCACCCAAATGGGTTTCGGGCTTGGCGATTGATTGCTGTCTGTCGGGATGGAGTCGTCGCCCGCGCCTGCCGTGTCCGGGTTGCCCGCACTGAACGCGGGGCGTATAGTCTGGCTGTCGCCGAACACGGCGCGGTGAGGACACAACGATGATCTTCGATTGGCCGACCCGGATGCAGCAGATGGCCGATTTTATGGGCTTCTCCGAGGAGGACCTGGAATTGGTCCGCGCTAGTGGGCCGATCCTGCTGGACCGTGCTGACGAGCTGACCTCGGCAGTGTACGACCACTTCCTGCAGTTTCCCCAAACGGCACGGTTCTTCTTGACCCCGGAGGGCGAAATCGACCAGACCCGCCTGGACCGACGTAAGCACAGCCTGGCGCGCTGGCTGAGGCACAGTATCGATTTCCAACTGGACGAGCAATTCCCGGTGTTTCTCCTGGCCATGGGCGTGGTCCACAGCAACCCTTCGCTGGAACGTGGTTACCTCGGATCAGTGCCGGCCAGGTTCATGATCGGCACGATGTCATTTGCGCAGACCGCTTTTGCCGCCATCCTACTGCAGGAGATGGCGGACCCGGTGCAGGCGCTCCGTACCTCCAGCGCTTGGAACAAGCTGCTCATGCTCCAGTTGGACGTGCTTCTGGCCGGCTACGTCACCGAGACGCCAACGCCGGCCACGGAACCTCCGGCGCCCGATGATGATGAACCGGACGAGGAACCCCAGGGAATGCGTCGGGTGCTCACGAACATCCTGGACGGAAATCGGGCCAACGGCAACGCCGACGGCCATTCCGAGTAACCTCAAGGAGACGGACAATGACCAAAGTGCTGGTGATCCAGGGCGCGGGGATGAATATGCGCGGCAAGGTACAGGTCGAGATCTTCGGCCCGAACACGCTGGAGCAGATGAACGAGCAGATCCGGGGATATGGCGAGAGCCTGGGCATCGACGTGAAGATCGTTCATTCCAACGTGGAAGGCGAGGTGGTGAACGCGTTGTACGACGCCTGGGAAGACGGCTACGACGCCTGCCTGATCAATCCGGCCGGATACACCACCGTGAACGGGCCGCTGCGCGGAGCGATTCAGCAGGTCCCCATGCCGGTGATCGAAGTACACGCCAGCAACCCGACGGCGCGCGGCACAGTTTCAGCCGTCCTGCCGGTCAGCAAGGGATGCGTCTACGGGTTCGGCGTGTACGGTTACTATCTGGCTATGGAGGCGGTGAAACACACCGTCGAATAGCCTCCCGGGGTCGCCGGTCTACTCGCAGCGGAGGCAGCGGACGTCCTTGAAAACCCGGTCGTGGATGTCAGGGTTGACGAGGATGTAGTCCATGACGATACGGACAACCTTGCCCTCGTCGGCGATGTTGTACTTTTCCTTGGAAGAGTTGATGAGGCCGATGTGCTCGGCGTTGACGTCCACGGTGAGAGCGGTTTTGGTGCCGGCCATGATTCAAAGCTCCTGGTAGTTGGGGATGGAGTTGGCGACCAGCCGGGTCGCTGGACGCGTCGGCATAGGATAGCCGCACGGAACGGGATAGTTCAACCGCCGCTTAGCATTTGATGGTCAGGAAGCCGTGAGGCCGGCCCTCCGCCAATTGCAATCGCAACCGGCAGCGTCGGCGCCGTATGAAGCGATCAGTCCGAATCGCGGGCGCGTTCGTAGTGAATTAAACGGGAGCGCGGGTCTAGACTCAACCCCAACAAATCAATGACGTCCGGAGTAAAGCCATGGCGATTACAAATGCGACCTACGTATGTGCGAAGTGCCAGCACACCGAGTACGAGACGGACGAATTCCGTGCTACGGGCGGCAATTTCGCGAAGATTTTCGACGTGCAGAACAAGAAGTTCACGACGCTGTCATGCAAGCGGTGCGGGTACACCGAAATTTACAAGGGCAGCACGTCGACACTGGGGAACGTGTTTGATTTCTTTGCGGGCGGTTAGTCTGGACTTGCCTGCATCGGTCAAAAGTAAGCCCTCCGACTGAAGCGGAGGGCGTTTTCATGTGCTGGTACCCCGGATGGGCTTCGATCCCATGATCTCCACCTTGAAAGGGTGGCGTCCTTGACCAGGCTAGACGACCGGGGCGTTTGGCGTGGTGACAACCACGCGGATTCAGTTTACCACAGGGGCCGGTTTTACGGGTAAACGGCCAGGGACTCCAGGGACATCTCCTCCGGAAAGCCGCACATGAGGTTCATGTTCTGGACCGCCTGGCCGGCGGCTCCTTTGACCAGGTTGTCGAGGCAACTGATCACGATGAGCCGGTTGGTGCGCGGATCAACCACCGGGTACACGAGGCACTGGTTATTGCCCAAGGTCTGCTTGGTCTGCGGCGGCGCGTTGGTCACCTGTACGAAAGCGTCATCGGCGTAGAATTCCTGGTAGATTCCGCGGATGCGCGCGTTGGCGTCCGGGTCCTGGGCAATGTCGCCCTGGAGCGGCGCGTAGCAGGAGCTGAGGATGCCCCGGGTCATGGGGATCAGGTGGGTGAGGAACGTGAGGTTCACCGGATCGTCAGAGATCGTATCGAGTTCCTGGCTGATCTCGGGGAGATGCCGATGGCCGTTGACCGAGTAGGCCATCACGTTTTCGTTGACTTCAGAAAAGTGGGTGGTCATGCTGAGGGTGCGGCCGGCGCCGGAAACGCCGGACTTGCTGTCGACGATAATGTCGTTGCCGATCAGGTCGTTCTGGATGGCCGGAGCCAGCGCTAGGATAGCGCTGCTGGGATAGCAGCCGGGATTGGCCACGAGACGCGCATCAGCCACAGCCCCACGGTTCAGCTCGGTGAGCCCGTAGACTGCCTCTTCGAGGTAGGTGGGATCCGGGTGGTCGACGCCGTACCACTGGCTGTAGACGTCCGCCTGCTTGAGTCGGAAATCGGCGGAAATGTCGACGACCTTGACCCCCTGCTCCAGCAGCGGGATGCACGCTTCAGCGCTGGCCTTGTGGGGAAGGGCGGAAAAGACGAGGTCAAGGTCATCGCACAGGTCTGCGGTGATATCGAGGTCCATGTTGTCCAGGTGTGGGAACACTTCCCCCAGGGGTTGACCGGCGGCGCTCCGTCCGGTGACCGAGGCGATTTCCACTTCGGGGTGATGGCGCAGGATGCGGACGAGTTCGCAGCCGGCGTATCCGGTGACATTGATGATTCCGACTTTCACGGTTGGAGCTCCTTGACGGCCTGGGTGTGGGGAACGGGCGTGGGGGCATCCTGGCGTCGTCGGCGACGCCCCGGGGCCTGGCCGTCCGGGCGATCATTGTCAGTGGTTTCGCGCGACACGGGGCCGGTTTCTGTGGGCTCGGCGCTGGCGGCTGCCTGCCGTATCGCCTCTTCATCGCGCGACGGGCAGCCGTAGCTCACGACGCAATCGCCGCATCGGGGACGCTGCGCCTTGCACACTTGCCTCCCGTGGGTGATGAAAGCGGCGTGGAACGGATACACATCTTCCGGCGGCATGGCCGCCTCCAGCACCTCGTGGGCCTTGTCGGCGTTGACCTTGGGCCCGATGATGCCCAGCCGCTGGCTGACGCGGAAAATATGCGTGTCTACGGCCATGGCGGGCATACCGAGGGAGAAACTGAGGATAATACCGGCCGATTTGGGCCCGACGCCGGGCAACTGTCGCAACCACTTTCGGGCTTCGTCCATGGGCATTTCGGCGAGGAAGTGGAGGTCAAGAGACCCGTCGTTCAGGTCCAGGATCATGCCCAGCACTTCCTTGATGCGAGGGGCTTTCACGCGGGCCAATCCCCCTCCGGAGATCGCTTCCTCGATGTCTGCGACCTCTGCCTCGGCTACCGCCTCCAGCGTACCGAAGGTGTGCATCAGGTTGCGGAAAGCCCGCTCGGAGTTCCGGTCCGACGTGTGCTGGGACAGGATGGTGAACACCAGTTCGTGGGCCGGGTCCAGACGTGGCTCGTTTTCGAAGGGACCGTACGCGTCGGTGAGCAGCCGGATGGCGTCTGAAATGGCGACGCCGGGCTTTTTGGACCGGCGAGATTGGCGTGTTTTAGCGGCGGTTTTCGGGGGCATGATGGCTCATTACTCGGTGCAAAAGAGACACCGGGATTTTAGCACAGGGCGATCTCGGTAAGTGAAGCCTCCACGCTTAGCGATCAGCATTCCGGTCACCGGCGCGATCGTTCGTCGTTCGATGGCATCAGGCGGGTCCGGGCTGGGACTGGGGACGGCTCTCGGGCGGCGGCTGGGAAGGCCGAGTGACCAATGGCGTTAAGAACAGCACCGGCAGGGAGATGGCAATGCAGGCCAGGGCGTTGACCGTGACCGACCACTGGATCCCGATCTGATCGCCGAGCCAACCCATGAACACCCCGCCAGGCGGGGTGCCGATGCCGATGCACAGGCTCTGCAAACCCACCATGCGGCCCCGCATCTCCGGCGGCGACGACCGCATGGTGATGGCTCCTTGCATCGTCCCGAAACAGGACATGCCAATCCCGCTGAGGACCAGTATGGCGAATGTAACACCGTACCATGGCGACCAGACAAAGACTGTTGACAGCACCATCGCGGTGAACGCGCCGGCGGCGAAAATGCGCCCGTGGTAGCGCACCGTTCCCACGGACGCTAGGATAAAGGCCGTTACCAGTTGGCCTACGGCCTCCGCCGCCGCCAGTAGACCGATCAGGGTTTCGCCGACCTCCAGATGATCTCGCCCAATGGCCGGCACGAACTGGCGGGCCGGGAAGGTCAGGCCGTTAATCATTATGGTAATGAAGAGCATCCCCATCAGTTGCCGGTGATTGAACGCCGCGCGAACCACGTCACCCAGGCTGTTCCAGATGGGTTCCACCCGCCCTTGCCGTTCCACCCGTGGGATGCGCACCCGGATTGCCAACGCCATGGATGCCACGTGCATGGCCACGACCAGGACATAGGTCCAAGTGTAGCCGGCATAGTGAGGCCAAAGATACGCGACGTGCTCGACGAGGAAACCGCCGACGAAGGGGCCAATCATGCGCCCCACGGTGCCGCTCATGGAGTCGATGGACAAGGCGTTGACCACCCGGCGTTCTCCCACTATGTCGAAGATCGCGGTACGTCGGGCCGGGTCTTCCAGGGCGCGGCTGATGCCCTGTAGCAGCATGGCGGCGAAAATGTGCCACGGCGCGATCAGTCCGAAGAGCAGGAGAACGAACAGCGCGATACCGGCCCCGGCCTTGATTGCAAGCGAACTGAACCAGATTTTCTTGCGGTCGAAGCGATCGGCGATGATGCCGGTGAACGGTGAGAATATGGGCCGGGGCAGGTTCTCAAAGGCCAGCACCAGCACCAGCATCAGGGCGGAATTGGTCAGGGAATAGACGAGCAGGCTGGTGACCAGCAACTCCATCCAACGGGTCAGCTCAGCGACGTTCACCACGTACCAGATGGCCCGAAAACGAGGATTGCCGAGAACCTCAAGCATCGGCGATGTAGGACGGACGCCAAAGCGTGCCATGCGAAACACTCCGCGCCGGCGGAGTGTGGCCCGCGAGCACGGGGCGATTTTACACGGCGACCGCGGGGTGAGCGTAGGTGCGCCGTGACGACGCAGAATGAAAAACGTGGTCGACCCGGCCGGGCAACGCCTCAAGCTGTTCTGTCGGTTTGAGGGAGGCTCGACGCGCGACGATCCCGGAAAACGGGCATCTCAAACCGGCCGGTGAGAAGTGTGTAGGGGCGGGTCAAAGGACTGAATCTATCTGTTTCCGTTTCGGACACGATAGGGATTTGACAACCTTGTCGGGGCCGATATCATCGCTCCACGGTCACGAATGAACAATAGTCATCAATCACGCAGGAGCCGGGAAAATGGCCAGCCCCAGACTGACCAATGAGCGGTCCGAGACCAGCCGATCATGGCGCCTCCGCCGGGTGGGTTATCGTCCTGGCGAACCCGCCAGATCGGCGACGTTCGCCTCTGGGTTCAACAGTTTTATGACGACCGGGCCGCTCTCGTTGGCGCTGCGTTTGGGTTTCAAGCACGGGGTCGACCGCGAGTTCATGCCGCGATACTTGGGCCTCCTGTTTTGCAACGCGCTTTTTTCGCCCATGCGGTTTTGGCAGAGCATAGCCTACGGCGGGCGAATCGCTCGTGAAGAACTGCATCCGGAGCCGCTCTTCCTGCTGGGGTTCTGGCGATCCGGCACCACCCTGCTGCACAACCTGCTTTCCATGGATCCTCGGTGGGGGTTCGTGAACACTTACCAGGCAGCAATGCCGGACGTTTTCCTGGCCGGGCAGAACCGGGTGCGGCGGATGATAGAGAAGAGCCTTCCGCCAGACCGAGGCGTGGACAACATCCCGGTGGATTTCGCGATGCCACAGGAAGAAGAAATCGCCATGATGTGCAGTTCAGGGCTCAGCCCCTACGCCTTCCTGCACTTCCCCCGTACAGCCGAAGACGCGCTGGACTACCTCTTCGTCAAGGAGCGGTTGAACGAGCGGCAACAGGCCAAATGGCAGTGTGCGTTCACCAAATTGCTCAAGACCGCCAGCTATCACATGGGCGGCAAACCCCTGCTGCTGAAATCGCCCTCCAACACCAGCCGAATCACAGCGCTGCTGGAATTGTTCCCCAACGCAAGGTTTGTCTACATCCAGCGTGACCCATACGATACGGTGCGGTCCTACGAGCGCCTGATCAGACTGATGAACGACTGGCACGCCCTGCAGCGAGCGGACTTCGACGGGCTGCTCACGAAACAACTTGAGGTCTACCGTGACATGGCGACGGCCTACCTGGACCAGCGCGAGTTGATCCCGGACGGGCATCTGGTGGAGATACGGTACGAGGAACTGGAACACGACAAGGTGGGACAGATACGGCGCATCTATAACGCGCTGCGGTTGGAAGGTTACGCCGAATTCGAGCCGGGGCTGACCGAATACGTGGCGTCGATAGAGGGCTTCGAGAAAAACCCGTCTCACGTCAGCGACCGAGTGGTCGAGGCGGTCAACCAGTACGTCCCGTTCCTGGTAACGGAGTACGGTTACGAGTTCAGAGGGGCATCAGGCGCCGGCGCCTGATGTCACCGTGATAACATTTGTTCAAGGCTGACCCGGCGCTCCGGCCAGGCTCGCATTACTGGGGCGGACTATCCCGTTTGGGTGCTTCAGTATCGTAACGGCTTTTCGGTTGAGCCGGCAGTTGCGCCGAGGGTGCGCACTTAACCACAGACAGGAGGGACGGACATGGACCAGGCAGTCACGGACTTTTGGGACGCCACGCGGGCGATCTTGAGCGAAACGCCGGTGGGCGCCGAGCTCTCCGCCAACGCGGAACTTAGCGGGCGGGAGTACGAAACCTGGGACGTGACCCTCCGAAGCTACGGAGGACAGCGGTTACGGGCATACTACACGGCGCCCCGGGATTTGCCGCCGTCGGGCAAGTTTCCCGCGATGCTGGCCGTTCCCGGCTACGGTGGCGGCAAGGAGATCCCCTTCCACGTGGTGATGCACGGGTTCGCCGTCCTGACACTGTTCCCACGGGCGCAGGGCGAAAGCATTCCCGAGTGGGACCTGCCCCACGGGACCAAACTCACCTACAACGTGACCGACCGGGAGAGCTACTACTACCGCGCGGCGTATATGGACTGCGTGCGCGGAGTGGATTTTCTGTCCGAACGTGACGAGGTGGATGCCAGCCGCATCGGCATGTGGAGCCGCAGCCAGGGCGGCGGGTTCACCCTTTCCACGGCGGCGCTGGATCAGAGGCTGGCGGCGGCCGTGGCGGAGGAGCCCTTCATGTGCAACTACCCGGTGGCCATAGACATCGACACCTCGCCGTATCATGAGCTGAGAAACTACGCGCAGGAGCACCCGGAGCAGCGCCAGCAGATCCTGGACACGCTTCGCTACTTTGACACCATGACCCTGGCGGACGCCATCGAATGTCCCATACTGGTGAACATCGGGATGGCCGATACCACCTGCCCGTACGACACCATCATGCCCGTGTTCAACCGGATCAAGGCGCACAAGTCGCTGCTGGTGTATCCGGACCTGACCCACAGCCCGTGCACCGATTTCAACGTGCACGCGATGAACTGGCTCAAGAAGTACCTGGGCACCTGATCGGCGCTCGCTCCCGCAAGACATAATTTGATGCACTGAAGCAACGGGAAGGGGAGGCAGATAACATGCCCGCAAGAACCGGGGCCGAATACCTGGACGGCCTCAAGAGGCAGCAACGCGAAATCTGGATGGACGGGCACCGAGTGGAGGACGTGACCGAGTTTCCGGGTTTGGCCAATGGAGCAAGGTCCATCGCGCAGCTATACGAGATGCAGCACGATGGGGCTGCCGACCGCGCGATGACCTACCCCTCGCCCGCCACGGGCGACCCGGTGGGACTGTCGTTCATCATCCCCAAAACGGCGGAGGATCTGGCGCGGCGACGGGAGATGATGTCCCAGTGGGCGCACGCCAGCTACGGGATGATGGGACGAACACCCGACTTCCTGAACGTGACGATCATGTCCATGGCGGCCGCTGGAGATTTCTTTGGCGAGAACCGGCCGGAGTTCAAGAAGAACGTGGTCAACTACTACGAACACGCCCGCGAGCACGACCTTTGCATGACCCACACGCTGGTCAACCTGCAACGGAACCGGGCGCCGTCGGCAACGTCTATGGACTACAGCACCGACGTGGCGCTGCACGTGGTCAAGGAAACGGACGCCGGATTGGTAGTGCGCGGCCCAAGAGTGTTGGCGACCCTGGGACCGTTGTCCGACGAGATCATGGTCTATCCCACGCGGTCGTCGCTGCTGGCGCGGGACGAGGACGCGCATAAGTACGCCTTCGCCTTCGCGGTGCCGTGCGGCGTAGATGGATTGAAATTCATCTGCCGGGAGAGCTTCGATCTGGGCAAGTCGCACTTCGACCACCCGTTGGGGTCGCGGTTCGAGGAAATGGACGCGATTGTCTTTTTCGACGACGTGCTGGTGCCGTGGGAGCGGGTCTTCATGTACGGAGACCGGCACAAGTGCAACAACATGTCCAACGAAACCGGGCAGTACGTCCATACCGGCCACCAGGTCGTGACCAAGAACGTCGCCAAGTGCGAGTTCATCACGGGGATTGCCAGCCTGATGGTGAAAACCCTGGGCAGCGGTGACATTCCGCAGATGCAGGGTTTGCTGGGCGAACTGGTGGAGAACCTGGAAATCACCAAGGCCCTGTTGACCCAATCGGAGGTCAACGCCAAGATCGATGATTGGGGCGTGATGCTGCCGGACCGCGTGCCGTTGAACGTGGCGCGCAACCTGTTCATCAAGATGTACCCCAGGATGGCGGAGATCATCCAGTTGCTCGGGTCGAGCAGTCTCATGGCCCTGCCGTCGGAAGGCGATTTTGGCGGGCCGATGGCCGAGGTGCTGGAGACCTACCTGGACACCGACACCGCCACGGCGCAGGAACGGGTCAAGCTATTCCGGCTCGCCTGGGACGCGGCGTGCAGCTCATTCGCTGGCCGACAGGTGCTCTATGAACGGTATTTCCAGGGGGACTGGATGCGGAACGCCGCGCTGTTGCTGGGCGTCTACGACCGCGAACCCCTGGAAAAACAGGTGCGGGAGTTCCTGGAACGCGACTGACTTGGGACGGCACATTGGCCGGAGGATTCCTGGAGTCCATAATCGCAAAAAACGGTAGGGGCGAATGACCATTCGCCCCTACATTTTGCTGATGGTTGCTGCGGGTTATTTCATCAACCCGTCGACAACGGACCCCTTGAAGGCGTCGTCGCCACCGAACACCGTGCCGGTCGCTCCCGAATTGAACTTCGACAGCCCAAGGTCATACACCTGCTGCGGGAACGGGATGTATCCCACCGACGCCGCCAACTCCTGCCCGTCCGGGCTCAGGTAGTACCGGACGAACTCGGCGATGTGGGGCTGCTGCGCCGCGTCCGCACGCACGTAGATGAACAGCGGCCGGCTCAGCGGCGCGTACGAACCGTTGTTGATGGCGTCGTCCGTCGGCGCTATGCAACCATTGCCTCCGTCGATGGGGACGACCTTCACCTTGTCCTTGTTCTCCACGTAGTACGCGTACCCGAAGTACCCGATGCTGTACCTGTCGCCGGACACCCCCTGCACCAGCACGTTGTCGTCCTCCGACGCCACAAAGTCGCCGCGAGACACGCCGCCGTCGCCATTGATCGCTTCCGTGAAGTAGTCGAACGTGCCCGAGTCAACTCCCGGCGCGTACATCTTGATCTCTTCCGCCGGCCAGTCCGGGTTCACCTGGTTCCAATGGGTTACCATGCCCTCGGACTCCGGGCTCCAGATCTTATTCAACTGCTCGACGGTCAAGCAATCTACGAAGTCGTTCTCGGGGTTCACCACCACGGACAATCCGTCGATGGCCACCGGTAGCTCGACGTACTCGATGCCAGCGGCGGAACACAGGTCCACTTCCTTCTGCTTGATGGGGCGGGAGGCATCGGAGATCACCGTCTCGTTGGCGCAGAACTTCTTGAACCCGCCGCCGGTGCCGGAGATGCCGACCACCACGCGAACGTTGTCGCCGGTCAGGCCGCCGAACTCTTCTGCCACGGCTTCCGTGATCGGGAACACGGTGGACGAACCGTCTATCGGTATGTCGCCGGACAGACTGGCATACATGCTGGGGTCAGTCGCCTTTTCCGGCTGGCCGGCAGTGGTGGCGGCAGTACCGGAAGCAGTGGAGCCGCTGGTCGTGGACGCCGCGGCGCTGCCGGTCGAAGTGGCTCCGGATGCTGGCGGGTTGCTCGAGGTAGTGGCAGCAGCGGGCGAACCGGCGCCGGGGCCGGCGGGAACGCTGGGCGCCTGGTCCGCGGCGCTACAGGCGGCGCCCATGAGAACGGCGGCGCAGCCCAATGCGGCAACGGTCAGCAGCAACCGAAATGGAATTTGCTTCAGAGTATCCATCGTGGCGGAACTCATTAATCCTCCTGCAAATGGAAGGTGGGTTGGTTTTCCTGTGGATTGGGGAAATTGGCGCTGTTCAATCGCGGCCACCAGAGGCCGAACGCCGGAGTGTTCAATAGGCATCCCTCCTGATGTTCTCTTCCAGATCCCAATGCGCTGGCGGAGCCAGCCTCGCGGTTGAAACGGCAAAAAAATAGCGAAATCGTTCGATTTCGCTGGAAATGATTGAGAGCGAATCCCGCCGCTCCCATGAGAGCGGCAGGTGCAATTGGTGGTTCGCTCCCGTGGACTGAGTGTGGCGGCTCGGCAGCCCGGACTGTAGCGGGCCAAAAAATAACGGGGGACGAATCCCCCGTGGTATCAAAAACCGAAGTTTCGCTCGGTTCGATCGCGGCAGGCGACACGATAACCGCCGCGTCCACCGCAGCAGGTGCGGCGGACGGCGGTTCTTCTTTTGGCAATTTCATCACAACGGGATCCAAAAAACGACGTGGCAAAGATCCGATCACGGGCCGACAGTTCTCAGCGGGAGTCCAGCACGATCGACTCGAGCTCGTCCGGCTCTTTGGGAATAGCTTGCGAAAGGACCCGGCAGCCGTCTTCCGTAACCAGGACATCGTCCTCGATGCGGATACCGATCCCGCGATAGATATCTGGAGCCTGCTTCGCCTGGGGACCAAAATAGAGCCCGGGCTCGATGGTTAGAACCATGCCAGGCCGTAAGCGCACCTGGCCGCGATCATCCCGGTAGGGACCGGAATCGTGCACATCCAATCCCAGCCAGTGAGACGTCGCGTGCATGTAGTAGTCCCGGTACGACTGTTGTTCCATGATGCCGTCTATGCTTCCCGACATCACGCCCAAATCGATCAGACCCTGGACCAATGCCCTTGCTGCCACTCGGTGCACGTCATCGAAACCGGCGCCGGGTTTCACCGCAGCGATGGCCTGCCGTTGGGACTCCAGGGTCACATCGTAGACCGCTCGCTGCGGAGCGGTGAACTTCCCCGAGACCGGCCACGTGCGCGTGACATCAGCCGTGTAATAGCCGTATTCAGCCCCGGCGTCGATCAGCAACAGATCTTCGGGGCCAAGGGCGTCCCGATTTCGAATGTAGTGGAGGACACACGCGTTAGCCCCACCGGCTACGATGGAAGGATAGCCGTTGCGCGGCGAACCCAGTTGCCGGAATGGGCGTTCAAGGGCGGCCTGGACCTCGTATTCGTGGACCCCCGGCGCGGCCGTCCGCATGGCCGCATCGAAACCGTGGGCGGTGATATCGATGGCGCGCTGCAGCAACGCGATTTCATCGTCGGTCTTGATCTGGCGCATCAAGTCGACGGTAGACGTGGGGTCCTCGATGCGTCGAATGGGTTTCGCGCCTCTCTGAGCCATGGCGCGCCGCCGCTTGACCAGGCCTGACATGATCCCGTCCACCCGATCGTCGCTCCCCAACGCATAATGAATCGTGTCGTAGTCCGCGAGGAGCTTCGGGAGTTGACTGTCCAACTGATCGATGGCGTAGGCCGCGTTGGCCCCCAAGGGTCCAACCGCGCCCCGCACCCCCGCACGATAGCCCACCCAGATCTCGAAGGTGGGGTCATAGGGACGCACGAAAAGGGTATACGGAGTATCGGAGCCGGGCCGCAGCACCGCCACCGCATCGGGTTCATCAAACCCGGTCAAATACCAGAAAGTGGAGGGTTGGCGGTACTCGTGGTCGACGTCGCTGTTGCGAGCCGAGTCGTGACCCGCAGCCAGCACAATCGCGCCGTTTGAGAGGGATTCCATCAGCCGTCTGCGGCGACTGTTGAATTCCTGGGGTTGGGTTGCCAGAACGTCGGCGCTCATTGAGGAAGATGCTCACTGCCGGGGCGTTACCAGTCTCTAATCCCTCTTTGACCGGGCGGGATTATAGCAGCGAGCCACGCTCGTCGCAATACCGGAAAACTCCTCACGCGTACCCGGTTTTTCATCGCAAGGAGCACAGCGATGTGGCGACCTCGTTCCCGCGGCCGCGTCCGTTGCCCTGACGAGATTGCCGCGCTTCGCTCGCGATGACAGTTCCAGCTAAGCCGGATACGCATGAGGCACGATTTCCCTTGAACTGTGTCAAAACATGGGGTATATTGATACTTGAAGCAAGTATCCGCAAACGGTACGGATGCAAATAAACCAGTTGCGACGCTAGGAGGCGCAGACGATGACTATGCAGAAGCACGACATTCACGAGTGCGATACTCACGAACACCACGGCGATGAGCCGGGCCACGTCCACGACATCCACGAATGCGACGACCACGAACATCATGCGGAATTGCATGATCACGACATTCACGAGTGCGATACTCACGAACACCACGGCGATGAACCGGGCCACGTCCACGATATCCACGAATGCGACGGCCACGAGCACCACGAGCACGATCACGCCGGGCACGTCCACTAAGCGATACACCAACCATGCGATAGGGCCCCGGCTTCGGCCGGGGCCCCTTTTTTGGCGCGCCGACTTGTAACACGAGAGACTAGAGCGGCAACAATCTCCGTCGGCTCGTGCGCTGGAAGGCCTCAAGGTGGCCGACGTGGTGGTCTTCGGTGCAGCCTTCAATCGACTGCTCCACCTGTAGGGTTATGTGACTGATGCCGAATTCCTGGCTGGCGATCCCCCGAAGTCGCCGCAGCACCGTCTCGAACCTGATCTTTGGGCAAAGCGGGGTCAAGCAGCACGTGGGCGGTGAGCGCCTCGTAGCCCGACGTAATGGTCCAGCAATGCACGTCGTGGATCAGCGTTACGCCAGGCACCTCCTCCAGCGTGTGACACACCTCGTACATATCCAGGCGGCGGGGTGTGCCCTCCACCAGCACCTGGAATACCTTTTGCACCAGGCTCCACGAACTGGCCAGGATGAGCAGACCGATCAGAACGCTGATAATCGGATCGGCCAGATTCCAGTCCAGGAACCACACCAGCAGCGCCGAGATCACCACGCCGATAGAACCCAGCAAGTCGGCTACCACATGCCAGAAGGCCGCCTCAACGTTGAGACTGTGCTCCGCCGAACTGTGCAGTATGAAGACTACCGCGATGTTGATCACCAGTCCGATTGCGCCCACGATGAGCATTTGCATTCCCAGCACTTCAGGGGGGTCACTGAGACGGTGGTAGGCTTCCAGAAAGATCCAACCGGCAATCAACCACAGGCTGAGCGCGTTGACCAGCGCAGCCAGTATCTCGGTGCGGTGATAGCCGAAGGTGCGTTCTACGGAGGCCGGCCGGCTGGAGATCCACATCGCGAACAGAGCCAGGCCGATGGCCGCGGCGTCGGTGAACATATGGGCAGCGTCGGCCAACAGGGCCAGGCTGCCTGAGATCAGGCCTCCGACGATCTCGACCACCATATAGCTGCCTATCAGCCCCAGGGAGATATACAAACGGCGGCGGCCGGCCTCCCTCAGATCGTGGTCATGGTGATCGTGCCCGGCATGGTCATGCCCGGCGTGGTCGTCGTGGCCCGCGTGGTCGTCATGCGCCCCGTGGTCATGGCCCCCATGATCGTGACCCGCATGGTCGTCGTGCGCCCCGTGGTCATGGCCCGCATGATCGTGGCCCGCGTGGTCTTCATGCGCCCCGTGATCGTGGCCCGCATGGTCGTGGCCCGCGTGGTCTTCATGCGCCCCGTGATCGTGGCCCGCATGGTCGTGGCCCGCGTGGTCGTCGTGCGCCCCGTGGTCATGGCCGGCATGATCCTCATGGGCTCCCTGGTCATGGCGCGCATGATCGTGGCCCGCGTGGTCGTCGTGCGCCCCGTGGTCATGGCCCGAAGGCGCATGGCCCCTAGCATCGCTCTCCCTGTCCCGCATCATTATTCTCCATTATTGATACTATAGGCTCCGACGACTCAGGCCGTCAACAGCGGAGAATGATGGTCTTCAAAACATTTGCGACGCCGACCGGTCAAGCTTCAGTGCGAGATCCATCCCACGAGTGTCCGGCCTGCCGGTTTTCGGGACGGTCCGCATCTGGCACTGGTATTCGTCAAGCCTCCGTCACCGTTGATGAATTGGGGCGCAGCCAGGACCTGAGAAACCTCCGTCGGGGAGATAGTGCAGCCACTAACAGGAGCAATCCGACGGATACCACTACGATGGTGGGCCCTGTTGGCAAATCGAAGTAAAAGGAGCAGTACAAACCGACAACCACCGCGAGCACGGAGCAGCCAATGCTGGCCGCCATGATCGACGACAGCCGCCGGGCCAGCAGTGTACCCGTGACCGACGGCACCACGAGCAGAGACATGACCATGACGTTGCCCACCGTTTTTATGGCCGCGACCGTCGTCAAAGCCACCAGCAGGGGCAACATGTACTCGAGGAACCGCACCGGCACGCCGGCGGCTTCCGCTACTTCGGCGTCATAGGTGGCGAACACCAGTTCCTTGTAGAGGACCCACACCACTGCCGTGACACCTACCGCCAGCACCCCTACGCTCACGACGTCAAGCCACGAAGCCCCCAGGACGTTGCCAAATAGTATCCCCAGCAGATCTCCGGCGTAGTTGGCCAGCGAGTTGATGATGACCCCTACGGCAAAACCACCGGCGAACATCACGCCGATGATGGCGTCGATGCGAATGCCCGTGCGACGTGACAGGGTCGAAATCACCAGCGACGCGGGAACCGCCCAGAAGAGGGCTCCCAGGAATATGTTGGCGCCGAATACGAACGCCACCGCCATGCCGGTCAGTGACGAATGGGCGATCGCGTCGCCCATGAAAGCCATGCCGCGCAGGACGACGAATGTGCCGACGATGCCGCAGGCGGTGGCAGCCAATGCGGACACCAGCAGCGCGCGCTGCATGAAGCCATACTGCATCGGCTCGATGATCAGATCGAGCACAGAGACCTCCGATAGGCCGGCCGGGCCGGCTTCGTCTGGTAACCGCTGCGACGCGGTCCCAGATCAGATTGATGAATGCGTTGTTTACAGTTTGCCGGCAGTCCGCAGCTGATGGCGCACCTTGCCTACGCCGCCAAACTTGAGCCTCAGCAGGCCTTTGACGTCCTCCCAGGCGGTCCGGATGATGCGGACACGCGTGTCGGGATCGTCGGTCCAGCGCACCGGTATCTCCCGGATGCGAAATCCGCACTTTTGGGCGAGGATCAGCAATTCTGAATCGAAGAACCATCCATTGTCCAAAACCAGCGGCGCCAAATCGTGGGCAACGCTCCGGCTGACCGCTTTGAACCCGCACTGCGCGTCACGAAACCGGGTGAAAAACATGGACCGAAACAGCAGGCTGTATCCGCGTGAAGTTATCTCGCGCTTCAGGGTTCGGCCAACCACGCGTGAGTCGGGCAGCAAGCGGGAGCCGATGGCGACGTGGTACCCCTCGTCGGCAACTGCGGATACAATTTCGGGAAGGTGCGCCAAATCTGTGGACAGGTCTACATCCATGTAGACCATGACGTCTGCGCTGCTCTCGGTCCAAGCCCGGCGCAACGCCCGGCCGCGTCCGCGCTCGGTGAGGCTGATGTATCGCACCTCTGTGAACCGGTCGGCGAGGTCTGTAGCGGCCTCGAGAGTGCCGTCGGTGGAACCATTGTCGGCAACCACTATGTTCCAGTGGTATGCGCGCATGTTGGATGACATAAACTGGTGGAGCCGACGAACACTCGTTGGAAGTGCGCGTTCCTCGTTCAGGCACGGTATGATCACGTCGAGGCTGGTTCGCATAATTGAGACATTATAGCAACAGGCAACCGCGGGATGACGCCGGCGGAGCGAGACCTTCGCCCCGTCTCGCACTCGCGACGCCGGTTTGTCCCGCCAGAAGGACAAATCGCGCAACGCCGACAGTGCAGGCAGACGCGCAAAATTGACAACTATCGAAGCCCGGTGCTATATTCCGTGCGATTAACAGACGGCGTTATCGTGTTCGCGATTAACGATGTCGAATGCGGCACGACGAGTTTGTGGCCCAAATTTTCGGTGACAGCCAATAGCGCCTCCCGCACGGACGTGGGCAGGTGTTTTTTTGACTGCGTTCCGAAATGTGTTTGTCCCTTAGCGGATTGAGCCGGCCCTGTTTTCGCCGATAACGGCCGTTTCGGAGGAACCTCCAGATGCTAATGAACGACTTCGTCGTCAGGTTCGCCGGTGAAGGTGGGCAGGGCGTCGTTACTTCGGCCGAAGGACTGGCCCAGGCGTCGACGCAGGTCGGGTATCACGCCCTGACCTACGCGACCTTCCCATCCCAAATCCTGGGCGGGCCCACCTGGACCCAGGCCAGGATATGTACCGAGCCCATTCTCAGTTCGGGCGACCAGGTAGACGTGCTGGTCGCCTTTAATGAGGAAGCCTACGAGACCCACGCTGAAGAGGTGCGGGAAGGCGGCGTCATAATTTACAACGCCGACGACTTCACCATGACCGACCCGCGGTCTTTCGGCCTCGCCGTCGACTCCCTGGCACGCTCGACCGGCAACAACCGCGCCGCGAACATGGTGGTGATCGGCGCGCTGGCTCAGTTGGTGCACATGCCCCAGGATTACCTGGAGGACTTCGTTGAAGCCAGGTTCCGCCGGGGACGGGATAACGACGACGAGATTATCTCCTCTAACATCGAGGCCATGCGGTTGGGCCGCCAGAACGCGGCGGAAAGCGGTTTCGTGCTGGGTGATCTGGCGCCGCCCAATCCCCCGGACTACCAGCAGCTCATGCTCAAGGGCAACGAGGCCATCGCTCTGGGAGCAACGCACGCCGGCGTCCAGTTCTACGCCGGCTACCCAATCTCGCCGGCCACCACCATCCTGCTGTGGATGGAGCGCAACCTGGTGGGCGAGGACAAATTCGCGTACCAAGTGTCTTCGGAGATCGAAGCTATCACGGCGATCCTGGGCGCAGGATACGCCGGCAAGAAGGCTATGACCGCGACCGCAGGACCGGGCATCTCGCTGATGAGCGAAGGTCTGGGTCTGGCCTGGATGGCCGAAATACCGCTGGTCGTGGTCGACGTTCAGCGCGGCGGGCCGGCCACTGGGCTGCCCACCAAAACCGAGCAATCGGACCTCATGGGATGCCTCTTCCCGGCTCATGGGGACGTCCGGATGCCCATCATCGCGCCCGGCTCGGTGGAAGAGTGTTTCTACGGTGCGGTGCAGGCTGTCAACTGGGCCGAACGCTATCAGGGTCCGGTGATCCTGATGAGTGAAATGTCCATGGCCGAACGGGTGCAGAACATCCCCCGGCCCGACCTGAGCAAGGTTGCGGTGGAAGACCGTCTCACCTACGAAGGCGGCAACGGTTACCACCGTTATTCGGGCTACGAGCTATCACCGATGCCGCTGCCGGGCGGACCGGGCTCTTACGTGGCCAACGGCAGCGAACACGACGAGATGGGCGACACCACCCACCTGCCGAGCCGCCACATCCAGATGACCGAACGCCGGTTCAGCAAGCTGAAGCTCCTGGAAGAAAACCACTACGAGAGCGACAACACCCAGGCCAAGATTGCGTTGATGCCGTGGGGCGGCTCCAAGGGGCCGGTGCGGGAAGCTTACGACGCGCTTCGGGAAGAGGGAATCGACATCGCCTGGTATTACACGATGTTCCTGCACCCGATCCCGCCCAAACTGCGCGACGAGCTTCGAGCCAAGGAGCTGGTGATCGTTCCCGAGCTGAACTACCAGGGACAGTGGGCCAACATCCTGCGGTTCCACCGCGTCGCATCAACGCCGATCACGCAATACACCGGGCTGCCCTTCAAGGTCAGCGAGTTGGTGACGCGGGTCAAAGAGATCATGGCAGAACACATGGAGGAAGCACGGGCATGAGCAAGAAGAACCCGGAATACGACTTCAAATGGTGCCCCGGGTGCGGGGACTTCGGCGTGCGTCGCGCGTTGGAATTCGCCATGATCAATCGGCTGGAAGAAACCGGCCTGCCCATCGAAAACAACGTCGTCGTGGCTGGGATCGGCTGCAGCGGCAATCTGGTTCACCTGCTGGAAGGTGAGCAGCCCTATGGCATCCACGGCATCCACGGTCGAACGCTGCCCGTGGCCATGGGCGTCAAGATGTCCCGGCCCGAACTTAACGTGATCGTCGTGGCCGGAGACGGCGACTTCCTGAGCATCGGCGGCGAGCACATCGCCCCGCAGGCGGCGCGCAACGTCAACGTCACCGCCGTGATCATGGACAACGGGGTGTACGGTCTAACCAAGGGCCAAAGCTCGCCCACCACTGAGATGGGCGCCGTTACCAGCAGCACGCCCTTTGGCAAGGTGGAAGAGGATCTTGATCCTCTGGAGTTGTACCTCACCCTCGGCGTTTCGTTCATCGCCTCGGGCTTCTCGGGACAGCCAAGAGTCCTGGCGCGATTGATCAACGAGGGCATGAACCACGATGGAATGTCGATGATCCATGTCCAGTCGCCCTGCGTGACCTACAACGACACCTTCCAACTGATCAAAGGCAACGCCAGAGAGGGCATCGCCCCCGCGCTGTGGGACATACCCGACGACCACGACCCGTCCAGCAAGCAGGCAGCCTACGACCTGGTTCAACAGGGTGGCCTGCCCGTCGGTGTCATTTACAAGGATGAAAGCCGCGCCTCGCTGGAAGGCAACATGGGGTCCATCCGGGCCAAGGCTCGGGAGCGCTCCATTGAGCAGTTGATGGACGCCTACGCGTTCTAGTTCTGTCTCCAGACCGACGGGATCGAACGAGCCCGGCGTCGTGAGGCGCCGGGTTCCTTTTGTTTGTGCGCGTATCTCAGCCGGCTGCTTTGAATTTCCGGCCGGGGATTCGGGCAACGCCGGATCAGTAGGACTGTGCAGGGGCGACGGCCCCGGGCATTAGATCCGGGTTCTCAGCCTGAATCGACTGGTATTTAGACGGGCACTTGACCAGGATATTGTCCGTCGCAAAGACCCCCTCGCGTCCGTCGTAATGCCCTTCCAGGATGATCTCCGAGTGCGGGTTGAAGAACAGGTCCGGCAGGACGCCCACGTAGCTCGCCTCCATTTGGGGGCTGCCTGGCGCAATGCCCGGCACGTCAACCTGCTTGTCGCCCAGGCTGAAGCGGGACATCGTTGACCCGTCCTCCCGGCGGAAGGTATCGGGAGCCAGGGCGCCGGCCACTCTCAGGGTCTGGCCGTCGTGGAGCTTGGGATCATCTACGAACTCGCTAACGGTGACGAAATACAGCGTGTTCCCCGGGAAGGCTGCGTAAACCATGTAGGCCACGGCCAGGGCGATCACGCCGCCGAGGATCAACAACCGCGTGCGGTGGTTGCGCCACGCGGATCGCTCCGCCTCTTCCTCCGGGGATGACACCGCTGCCGGAACGGGTCCGGTATATGGATCAGTCTGCATGAAAACTCAGCGTGGGGTCGGTTTTTGGGCCAATACCATTATACCTACAGGGTCCGGTTCTCATCGCCGTCGCCCGGCTCCTCGGCGGATTCAACCGTTTCCTGCAGTTCCTGCAAGTCCCGTTGCACCGACTGACGGCGCCACGACATGTACGCCGCGTAGATGAAGAACACCGCCCACACGACGGCGAAAGCGGCGAACAGGAACGGCAGGTTGTTGGGTGGCACGGTCATTCTAATCGTAGGTTCCTTGACGGCGAATGGCGGAAACGGCGTCCTCGGCTCCCCGCAAGGCCACCCGTTCCAGCAACAGATACGAGAACAGGGCCAGCGCGGCAATCAGCGAAAAGACGAGTATCCGGGCCATGATGGGCTCCAGGGCGTCGTCCGCCGCCTCGGGCCCGATCACCTGCACTGGGTGTATCGACCGCCACCACTGCACGGAATAGTACACGATAGGCACATCGACAAACCCGATGATGCCGACCACGGCCGACCAGGCTCGTCCCTGTTGCGGCGTCGGGGCGTAGTGGCGAATCATCAGGTACGCGACGTAGATCAGCCAAAGGATCAAGGTCGTGGTGAGCCGAGGCTCCCAGGTCCACCATACTCCCCACACCGGGCGGGCCCAGATAACTCCGGTGATCAAGGCCAGGGTGACGAACACGACGCCGACTTCTGCGGCCGCATGAGCCACGCGGTCCCACATTTCCCCCCGTCGTATGAGGTAGCCGATGCCGGCTACGGCGCAAACCAGGAACCCCAGAAACGAAAGGATGGAGATGGGGACGTGGATGTAGAAGATTCGCTGGATATGACCCAACACCTGGTCGGTGGGCGCTACAACGAAAATGAGATACCCGTCGATGATGGTCAGGACTGCCGTGACTACCAGCAACCAGAGACGGGTATCGCGGAGGGAGGATCGAATCGGGCTGTCGGTGGGGCCACGGCCCGCTATCGCCGCCAAATTATGCTATCCCTCGAACACATACCCGAAGATCCACGGACATATTACCAAAAAGAGCGCGTCGAAGACCACCAGCAGCGGGAGCCACCGGGTCCAGACTGCCTGCATCGGACCACCTTGCAGAACCAGGGCGGTGGCTTCCACCGCGGCGATGATCACCGGAACAATCACCGGGAAAAAGAGCACGGGCAACAGGATTTCTCGCGACCGGGTTTGAGCCGCGATGGCCGCGAAAAATGTCCCAACCGTGGCAAACCCGATCGTCGCCAGCAGGATGATCAGCCCCAAGGTCGCCGACAGGGCCGGCAAGCCGAGCATGACAGCGAACACCGGCAGCAGCACGACCTCGATCACCAGCATGAAAGCCAGCGTGCCCAGCATCTTGCCCAGGAACACGGCGTCGCGGCTAACCGGGGCCGCAAGCAGGCCATCCAGCGCGCCTTGCTCCTGTTCCCGCGCAAACGCCCGGTTCATCGCCAGCACTCCGACGAAACCATAAGCCACCCAGAGGAGACCCGGGGCCACCGGCGCCAGGCTGCCGGGTGTCCGGTTCAGCCCGAAGTTGAAAACGACGACGACGATGAGCCCGAAGATCAGGGCGGAAACAACGGTGTCGCGGGAACGAATTTCGAGCCGAACATCTTTCCACGCTATGGCCAGGGTCGCGTTGAGCAGCCTCATGGGCGAGACTATCCTACCGGGTGGTTTCAGCCGCGAGCGGCGCCGGGTTTCGATACGGCTACGACATCAGGATGCCAAGTCAACTCTTCAATCAATCTGCCCCGTTCCAGTGTCAGAACGCGGTCGGCCCAGGACTGTCCGATTTCGGAGCTGTGCGTGGTCAACAAAGCGCTCTTGCCCGACGCTGACCAATCCCGCAGCATATCGCCCAGGGCCGCGACGGAATCAGCGTCGAGACCCGATTCGGGTTCGTCCAGCAATAAGACGGCGGGCTCGTGCAGGATGGCGCGGGCTACGGACAGGCGCTTTTGCATCCCATGAGACAAGGTGCGCACCCGACGGTCCGCGCGGTCGGCGAGGTTCAACTGTTCGAGCACACCGTCAATACGGCTCGCAGGACGGTCAACGCCGTAGAGCTTTGCGTAGAAAACCAGGTTTTCGCGGCAGGTCAGATCGCTGTAGAGCAGGGTCTGGTGACCGATGAACCCAACCAGGGTACGTGCCCGCCCGCCGGAACGCCGCATCCGCAAGCCGGCGATATGCGTGTCGCCGGCATCGGGACGCGAAAGGCCGGCCAGGATACGCAGCAGCGTAGTCTTGCCGGCCCCGTTGGGTCCGAAAAGCACCGCGGTCTGGCCCCACGGCACCGAGATATCAACCCCGCGTAGTACGCTCCGGTCGCCGTAATCCTTGCGTAGACCCGCGGCCGAGATAGCCGGCGAACCGCTCGATCCGTGGCTCATCCGATCAGTTCAGCGGTGATCCTCAAATCGTGCCCGGAGGACCTTTTTGTCGAACTTGCCCACGCTGGTCTTGGGTATTTCGTCGATGAACACCACGTCATCCGGCAGCCACCACCGGGCGAAGCCGGGCCGGATGAAGTCCAGGATGGTGTCCTTGGTCAACGGCCCGGACGCCTCGGACCGCGCAACCACGCAGGCCAGCGGCCGCTCCTGCCACTGGGCATCCGGGATCGCGATGACGGCTGCTTCCAATACATCGGGGTGGGCCATGATCGCGGACTCGAGATCCACGGAGGAAATCCACTCGCCGCCGCTCTTCACCATGTCCTTGACTCGGTCGACGATCTGGATATAACCGTTGGCGTCGATGGTGGCGATGTCTCCGCTGTGATACCACCCGTCGATGAAAGTCTCCACGCTGCGCTCGTCGTCGACGTATTCGTCAGCCACCCACGGGCCACGGAACCAAAGCTCACCGCGCTGTTCGCCGTCCCACGCCAGGTCCTCGCCGTTCTCGTCGGCTAGTTTCATATCGATGCCCGGAGCAACGACGCCCTGGCTGGCGTTCAATTCCAGGCGCTTCTCTTCGGGAAGGTCGTCCAGCCAACTGCGCCGTCGGTTCACCGATATCAGCGGCGCGGCCTCAGTCATACCGTAGGCGTGGACAATTTCGACTCCCAATTGGTCCCCGTACGCCTGCAGGACGGCGAGAGGGACCGCCGAGCCTCCGCTGACCACCTGCCGCAACGAGGACAGGTCGTATTCGATGCCGGACCGCTGGAGGTAGTCGAGCACGCCGATCCAGATGGTCGGCACGCCGGCGCTGATGGTCACCCGCTCGCGCTCGATCATCTCGCAAATCACGCGCGGGTCCGGCCGCACTCCCGGGAAGACCTGCGACGCGCCGAACATGGTGGCCGCGTAGGGGAAGCCCCAGCAGTTGGCGTGGAACATGGGCACGATGGCCATTATGCGGTCGCGTTCCGAAACGGCCAGCATGTCGGCAGTTGCCGCAGTCATTGAATGGAGGTAAACGGCACGGTGGGAGTAGGCCACGCCCTTGGGCAAGCCGGTGGTGGCCGAGGTGTAGCAGAGGCCCATGGTGGAGTATTCGTCAACGTCTGCCGGCCGATATTCGGGCGATGCCGCCGCCAGCAGCGATTCGTAGCACGCGGCGCGGGGCAGGGAAGTAGCCATTTGATCTGAGTCGCCGAGGATGACGAAGTGCTCGACCGATGTCAGTCGGTCGGCGATGGCCTCAATCAGAGGGGCGAGGTCGGGGTCGATCAACAGCACCTTATCGCCCGCGTGGTTGATGATATACACCATGTCGTCCGGCGCCAACCGGATGTTGATGGTGTGAGTAACCGCGCCGATGGTGGCCGGGGCGAAATACGCTTCCAAGTGTCGGTAGGTGTTCCACGCGAACGTGCCGACCCTATCCCCCGGGCCGACTCCCAATTCCCGCAGAGCATTGCCCAACCGCGAGGTGCGCTCGAACATATCGGCGTAGGTATAGCGGTGGGTATCCTCGCCGACCCGCGTGACGATTTCTTTGTTGGGGAAGTGGATTGCCGCGCGCTCCAAAATACGGTTGGCCAGCAATTCATAATGCATCGTCATAGCGAATCTCCTGTCATGGGTCTCGCTGGGTGCATGATGTCGGGTCCGGCAATCTTGGCATCGAGTGGCTAAGGGAGACGATTCTAGCCCTCGGAATCTCAATGGTTCCCAGGTCCGCGGGTCGGTTACGGATGCTTGATGCTCACACCGCCGTCGATGGCCCAAGTCTGGCCGGTAACGTAGGAGGCGGCCGGCGACGCGAGATATACGGCCAGGTATCCAACCTCAATGAGACGGCCCACCCGGGCGATTGGGATTGTCTCGCCGGCAGAGGCGTCGCGGGCGGCAAATGCCTCTTCGGACATCTGCTCCGGGTCGGGAAACGTCCCCGGGGCGATGGCGTTACAGCGGATGCCGAAAGGCGCCCACTCCTGTGCCACGCACTCGGTGAACCGCATCAGGCCGGCCTTGGCGGCGTCGTACGCTGCCGACATCGGGCGCCCGCGAAACGAGGCCCATCCGCTGATGTTGATCACGTTGCCCTGTCCTCGCTCCAGCAGGTGCGGACCCACGGCCCGGCAACCCTGGAACGCCTCGGTCAGGTTGATATCGACGATGCTGTGCCACTCCGCCTCGGTCATGCCGGGGATATCGCTGCCGGGGAGTTGCGCCACCGGTTTGCGGATGGCGTCACCCACGCAATTAATGAGAGTGTCGATATGGCCGAACTCGGCGA
This sequence comes from Dehalococcoidia bacterium, assembly GCA_965220505.1. GTDB lineage: Bacteria > Chloroflexota > Dehalococcoidia > Lucifugimonadales > UBA3495 > Bin87. Next base: position 934,888 of record CBDCQE010000001.1, read on the forward strand.
TGGTACGTTCGACAATTGCGTCGGTATCGGCAGCCGTGGTGGCGTCCCCGGTGAGCGGGAGGCAGGTCCCGCCCATACCGCTGATTTCCTCGGCAACGCGATTCACGCCGGTGGGGGTCAAGCCCGTCACGGCTACGTCCGCGCCCGCCTGCGCGAACGCCAAGGCTATTCCCTTGCCAATGCCACGACCCGCGCCAACCAGCAGCACCTTCTGGCCACTGACGTCGAATATATCCAAGCTCATTTGCGCACTCCTGCCATGTCCAACGCACCATAGTGATAGGGGGCATCATGGTGCCACACTGATGGGTGCACGGCAACCGTGAGCCTGCAGTCACGTTCGCCGTGATCGGTTTCGCCAACCGGCGAGCGATCAAGAGATGCGCACATTGAACAACTGGACAACGGCGCGCCGTGCGGTATCCAAGTTGGCAAGCGGTTTGCCCCGTGCACTCCGGTACGTTCGGCGTGGCGGATGACGACGGGGATGGGGTAAAATCGTGCAACGCGTTTTCTACCTGGTTTTCGAGGTGCCAGACATGCCCAGGGACAGTAACCGGGTCGTGTACCCGCCGGAAGGCTGGACGAACTCACTGATCGCGGAATACGTGGGCCCGGACCAGTTCGGCAACGGTGAAGTGTACGACGCCCGACTGGACGGTGACCCGCTGATACGGCTGATCTACGACCACCGCGACGAAGAAATCACGGTGCGGTGCCTGCGCTGCGAGCAACAAGCCCAGGCCGCGGGCCGTTTCATCGCATACCCCATGATCGGTATCGTGAGCATCAACGCCACCGCTTTGCTAGTTCCCATGAACACCCCGCGCATCATGCGGCACCTGGCGGACCGGCACGAGGAAACCCTGGGTGACATGGACGATGTGGATTTCTTCAATTGCCTGCTGGACAGTTGCGGACTGTAACGAGAGTCGCGACAACCGGAGATTGGACCGTCGGGAGGTAACACCTTGCAGTATGACTACATAATCGTCGGCGGAGGCTCAGCCGGGTGTGCACTGGCGTCCCGATTAACCGAGGATCCCGATGTGTCGGTCCTGCTCCTCGAAGCCGGCCCGGACTACCCCGATTTCGAACACCTGCCCATTGACCTCAAAGACGGCAACAACGTATGGCGTTCCGCGTACGGCCCGCACAGTTGGGGTTACCTGGCCAAGGGGACGCCCCAGCAGGAAGAGCCGATCATCATCCCGCGCGGCAAGGCTATGGGCGGTTCGTCCAGCATCAACGGCCAGGTGCTCTTTCGGGGAGTGCCCGAGGACTACGACAACTGGGCAATCTGGGGGAACGACGAATGGTCGTTCACCAAGGTGCTGCCCTATTTCCGCCGTCTCGAAAACGACCTGGACTTCGGCGGAGACGACTTCCACGGCAATTCAGGTCCGATCCCGGTGCGCCGCTACAAGCGCCACGAGTGGCTGCCCGTCGCCGAAGCGTTCTACGACACCTGCCGGGACCTGGGGTTCCCTGAAGACCCCGATCAGAACCATCCCGACTCGGTCGGCGTCGCGGCGCGTCCCTTGAACAACATCGACGGGGTACGGATGAGCACCTCGTTGACCTATCTTTCCCTGGCCCGCCATCGCATGAACCTCACGGTGCGGGGCAACGTGGTGACCCGGCGAGTGCTCTTTGAAAACAAGACCGCCGTCGGTGTTGAGGCAGAGAGCGGAGGCGAGGTTTTCGAGGTGTACGGCGACCAGATCATCCTGAGCGCCGGCGCCATCGGGTCTCCTCAGATACTGTTGCTGTCGGGCGTCGGGCCAGCCGACCATCTCAGCGAGATGGGCATACCCCTGGTCCACGAGCTCACCGGCGTTGGCGAGAACCTGCGGGACCACCCGGCGGTGTTCAGCCTGTTTCGCGGGGTGGGTGACCCGCCGGATCTGGACGCTCCCAGCATTCAGGTAGGGTTGCGCTACAGCCCCGAGGGCACCGGCACGCGCGGCGACATCCAGGTCTCGCCAATCCTGATGACCAGCGAACATCGCCCGGCCAGCGTGAATATCGAAACGGACGACTTCCACTTCGGCTTCAGCGCGGCCCTCCAGAACGCTGCCACGGCTGGACGTCTGCGCCTGGCCTCCACCGACCCGCACGTGCAACCGGACCTGTTCTACGACTACCTGTCCGACCCGGTCGACCGCCAGCGTTTGCGCGCGGCGGTGCGGCTGGGTCTGCAAATCGCAGAGCAGCCCACGTTCCGGGAGTTCATCGCCGAGCGGCTGTCGCCCACTGACGAGGACCTGGCATCCAACGCCGCGCTCGACCAGTGGATGTTGCGCAACGCTTACACCCAGCACCACTCGTCGGGCACCTGCAAGATGGGCCCCGGCTCTGATCTGGACGCGGTGGTCGACCAGTATTGCCGGGTCTACGGTATGGAGAACCTGCGCGTGGTCGACGCCTCGGTGATGCCTGACGTGATTCGCGCCAACACCAACGCGACGACGATCATGATCGCGGAGCGCGTGGCGGACTTCATCAAAGAAGGCAAGTAGCCGTCCAAATGGGCATCGTCGAGCCAGGGGCCTGGCATCGGGAGGCGGGTTATGGACTACAGCCAGATTGTGGAGATTCTGTACTCCGAATTCGGCCACGACAAATTCCTGACCCGCCATATCCCGGCCGAGGCGATGAACCGGCTAGCCAATGCGATGGAAATTCCCGATACCGGCCAAAGTCGCAAAATCAAGGTGGGGCAAGCCCTCAGCAATATGGGAGGCCGCAAGTACGTTCTCCCCTCCGGCAAAAAAGTTACCATGGCGGTAGAACGGCCGGCCAACAATAGTCAGCCGCGCGTCTTTAGTTTTGTCCGTGTCCCCGAGGTAAATGCGGACGACCGGATAACGACGGTTGAAATTCCGGACCTTGGCGGCAGTTACCAGGTCATTTTGGTGGAGTCCGGCTACGGTTACGCCGCATTCTGTCCGGCCCTGCGTGGTTGCGTATCGCAGGGTTTGGACGAGGCGGAAGCGTTGGAAAACATCACGGAAGCCATTACCGGATGGTTGAAAGCCGAAGCTCGCGACATCGAGCGACGCACGCGCGCGATGGTTGATGAGTACCGTTCTGCCGGCTTTCCCGTCAAGATCGATACCGTCAGCATAGGACGGATAGGCATCTGATGCCGCCATTTATACGTGGCGTTTCATTTGCGGATGCGTTGGCCCGATTTAGAATGATTGGCTGGGAGCACGATGGGCAGGAAGGTTCGCACCATTATCTGACACATCCGAAAATGCCTGGCACCCGCATCTTTTTGCCGGACCATCGGCGTCGTGATCTGGACCCGGTGACGTTGGGGGTTGCGGTGGAATACGCGGGATTGACTGCCGCGCAGTTCCGCCAGTTGGCCGGCAGCGGCCGACGTCGCAATGCCCGCCGCATCCGCCAGGAAGTGTACGGGATGGCGGATTAGTTTGATCTGTAGATACCCGGCCGGCCATCGGATGCTAAACTGGCTGGCAATCAGTGACTTTACACGAAGGACGGCACCAAGCGATGACTACTTCGGCAACTCGCATCGAACGCGATTCCATGGGTGAGATGGAAGTCCCCGCCGACGCTCTTTACGGCGCGTCGACCATGCGGGCGGTTTTGAACTTCCCCATCAGCGACCTGCGCTTTCCCCGGCAGTTTATACGGGCGCTGGGGCTGATCAAGCTGGCCGCCGCCCAGACCAACATGGACCTCGGCGTCCTCGATCCAACGGTCGGAAACGCCATTGTCCAGGCGGCCCAGGAAGTCGCGGACGGCAAGCACGACGACCATTTCGTGTTGGACATCTTCCAGACCGGGTCGGGCACGTCGACCAACACCAACGCCAACGAGGTGATCGCCAACCGGGCCTCGCAAATCCTGGGCGGCGACTTGGGTTCGCGGCTGGTGCACCCCAACGACAACGTCAACCTGGGTCAGTCTTCCAACGACGTGATACCGACGGCGATTCACCTGGCGGCGCTCCTGGGCTTGAAAGAAGACCTGGCGCCGGCGCTGGAATCGCTGCAATCGGCATTGCAGACGAAAGCCGACGAGTTCTGGCCGATCATCAAGACGGGCAGGACCCACCTGCAGGACGCGACGCCGGTCCGCCTGGGCCAGGAGTTCAGCGGCTACGCCGGCCAGGCGCAATACAGTGTCACGCGGGTGCGCCGGGCCCAGGAAGCCCTGGCGGAGGTGGCTCTGGGCGGCACCGCAGTCGGCACCGGCGTTAACACCCACCCGGAGTTTTCGCAACGGACCTGCGCGAAGTTAGCGGAGATAACCGGTGTTTCGATCCGGGAAACGGACAACCACTTCCAGGCGCAGGCAGCGCTGGACGGCATCGTCGAGGCCAGCGGCCAGTTGAAGACGGTAGCCATCAGCCTGCACAAGATCGCCAACGACATCCGGTTCCTCGGGTGTGGGCCGCGCGCTGGCTTGGGCGAAATCAACGTGCCCGAGGTGCAGCCGGGCAGCAGTATCATGCCGGGCAAGGTCAACCCGGTGATTTCGGAGTCGGTGATCCAGGTCGCGGCCCACGTTGTGGGCAACGACGCGGCGGTCGCACTGGCCGGCGCCGGCGGATATTTCGAACTGAACACCATGATGCCTTTGGCTGCGTACAACCTACTGCAATCGGTTTCGCTGCTTGCCACCTCGGCGGCCAATTTCGCCGACCAGTGCGTGGTCGGAATCACGGCGACGGATACCGGGCCGGCGATGGTGGAGAAGGGCCTGATGCTGGGAACTGCATTGGCTCCGTCCATCGGCTACGACGCGGCCGCGGGTATCGCCAAGAAAGCCGCCGAAACAGGCAGTACGATTCGGGAGATCGCACGCAGCGACACTTCCCTCAGCGAGGCTGAACTTGACGCTCTGCTCAACCCGGAAGACATGACCAAGCCGAGTCTCGAAGTCAGGGGCGGCGGCGGTTAGAAATGAGCGCGATCTACCGATAAGGCATGCGATTGCCCCCGGCAGGAATCGTTCCGGCCGGGGGCGATTTTGGGAAGCGGCTTCCCACGGAATCACCAATTGTGTAGCCCGCCCACAATTCAGTACGGTGAAGTCCAACGACGCTATCCCGGGATGATTATGGGGCGTCGTACACGCGATGTTTCGCGAATTGGTGACGGCTTCGAATTGACAAATACGCTCCAAATCCGGTAATATCACGAAACGTTTCATATATGCGAAGAATGCTAATCGCTCTGATTTTTTGAAGTTCCGCCTGCTCCCTCAGTTCTAACTGGCCCATTGATGCGGCTTGCCGGCAGCGGTAGGCCGTGTCTTCGTGTCTGCTCGTGGACTAACGAGGAGCAGGCAAAATTTCGTTAACCACCCACCGCGCACCCGTCAGGAGGGTCGTTTCATGGTCTTGACCCGTAAACGCTCAGGCAGGAACGAACGCGGTCTGTCCGCTCGCGATGTGAAAACCTATTCGGATTCCAGCATCGCGAACGTTCTGGACGTGCCCAATCTCATCAGAAGCCAGATCGAATCGTTCGACTGGTTCAAAACAAACGGACTGGCAGAGACTTTCCGGGACTGCTCGCCCATCGTCGCCGGCATAACCCGGCGCTTCGCCAACGGCGAGGCGTCGCGCCGTGCCGAGCGCTTCGAGCTGTATTTTCTGGACCACTGGTTCGACGCCCCGCAGTTCAGTCCGGAGGAGTGCCGAGAGCGCGAAATCACCTTTTCCCAGCCGTTGTATGTCAAAGCGCAGCTGCGAGACCAGGAAACGGGAGAGATCACCGAATCGGACATCTTCTTCGGCGACGTGCCGATGATGACCGAGACCGGCACGTTCATCATCAACGGCGCCGAGCGGGTGCTCGTCAGCCAGCTGCAGCGCGCCCCCGGCGTGTACTTCGAACGCGAGCCGTCCCAGGACCCGGCGTGCCCTGAATGCGGAAAACTGGAAAACTGGTACTACAAGGCCCGCATTTCGGCCAGTCGCGGCGCTCGCATCGAGTTGTCCACCTGGACTCATTACTACGCGCGCCGCCGCAATCTTCCGGAAACCATCACGGTCAGCGTCGACCGGCGTCGCCGGATGGGCGTCTCGACATTCCTCTTCGCCCTTGGCATTGTCAGCGCCGAGGAGATGAGGGCGCTCTTCGAGGAAGTGGACAACCACGAGTGCCGTCGGTTTGTCGCCGGCGCCGAACCGGCCGAAGACCGCGATTACAACCCTCGCGACGAGGAACTGCGGTCGCTATGGGACCGCATGCACCCCGACCGCGAGTTCGACAGCCAGCAGGCGTATCGCATCGGCCTGGCCCAGCGGAACCTGTACAAGTGGCTGCGCCCCGGCGAGCCCGCGGTGCAGGTCGATGCCGCCTGTACCTTCGTGCTGAACCATTTCTACGACGGCCGGCGTTTCGACCTCGGCGAAGTCGGCCGCATCAAAGTCGACCAGCGCCTGGGCCGGTCCAGCGCGCAGATACTGACCGAACACCACAAGAACATCCTCGAGCTCGTGCGCGCCCGCGCTGGACATAACGATGAGGGAGTCACTCCTGCGGAGATTTTCGAGGCCTCGGGCCGCGATCACCGGATCCTTTCGGACCGAGATGTCGACGCCCTGATCAACTACGGTTATCTGGCGCGACGGGCCGATCGCCGGATCGTGCCGGTGGACCTGTTCGAAGGACAATCCGACGACGAGCAGACCGTTCGCGTGGAGACCTACGACGCCGCCAACTCAGGTACACTCCTGTCTCTCATTGGAACGCAGGAAGACGGGACCCGTACGGTTCGGGTCCAGCAGCAGGTCACCGAAACCCTGGGAGATCCGGTGGCCGTTGCCACTCAACCGATCTTCGGCGGTTCGACCTCCGACGACGCCATTACCCATGGCGAAGTCGCCATAATGAAAAATCGCTTTCTGGCCGGCGACAGCATAGTCGAGGCGGGCCAATTGATCTACGCCGAGCGCGTCAGCCAGGGTCCGCTCCAATCATGGCGGCTCACCCCGGTCCGGGCTCGGGCCTCGCGCATCGTCGGTGTGGTCACCGAGGTGGACTGCGGCCCCAACGGCAACATGCACAAGGTGCGGTTCAACCTGCCGGGCATCGAACTGGACGAACGCCGCGTACTTGACCTGATGGACATTGTCGACACGCTGGAGGCGTTGATTACACAGCACGTCGCCAACGGCGAGCCGCGTGACAACATCGACCACCTGGGCAACCGGCGCGTGCGCGTAGCCGGCGAACTGATGCGCGATCAGGTGCGCATCGGCCTGCTCCGCATGCACCGCATGTTCCAGGACCGGGTCGGCCGGCTTGAAAAACCCGAGGATGCTGTGCCGGCGAAACTGGTGAACGTACGACCGGTGACCGGAGCCATACGGGAGTTCTTCGGCGGCGACAAACTGTCGCAGTTCATGGACCAGACCAACCCGCTGGCGGAGTTGACCCACAAGCGCCGCCTCTCCGCGCTGGGTCGCGGCGGCCTCACCCGGGAGCGGGCGGGCTTCGACGTGCGCGACGTGCATGCTTCGCACTACGGTCGCATCTGCCCCATCGAGACGCCGGAAGGAGCCAACATCGGCCTTTTGAGCAGTTTGGCCGCCTATGCCCGCATTGACCGGCTGGGGTTCATCGAGACTCCGTATTGGCCGGTAATCAAACAGTTGTGGCTGGGCGACTGCCGCACTCCCGGGTTGCCCGGATATTTCGATCCCATTGGCCACAAGGTGGCTACAGACGTAACCACCCGCAAAGGCGAAATAATCGTCGCAGCCGGTGAAGCGATCACCGAGGAGCACTGGCGCCGCCTCCGGCGACTGTCGGGCGACCTCGCCATCGATGTCGCGCCATTTGTCGACACGCGTTCGGAGAGCGTGCAGTACCTGACCGCGGACCTCGAAGAGCAATATCGGATCGCGCAAGCCAACTCCGGCTTTGACGATCTGTACCAGTTCACCGACGAGTTGGTCGAGGTGCGCGAGGGAGACAACTATCGTCTGGCTCCGCCGGCCTCGGTGGAATATGCCGACGTGTCTCCGCTCCAGATCATGAGCGTGTCGGCCGCGTTGATCCCGTTCCTCGAACACGACGATGCCAACCGCGCACTGATGGGCTGCAACATGCAGCGGCAAGCGGTGCCCCTGCTTCAACCGCAAGCGCCCATTGTCGGCACCGGCATCGAAAGCCGCGTTGCCCGGGATAGCGGACAGGTGCTCCTGTCTCGCGTCCGGGGGTCCGTGGTGTCCGTGAATGGCCGCGAGATCCTGGTCGTGGACGAAGCTGGCCGTGAGCACTCGCACCGGCTGATCAAGTTCGCGCGGACCAACCAGGGCACCTGTCTGAACCAGCGGCCTGTCGTCCAGAAGGGCGACCACGTCAACGCGGGAGACACGCTGGCCGACAGTTCCTCCACCGACGGTGGTGAACTGGCATTGGGTCAGAACGTGCTCGTGGCTTTCATGTCATGGGAAGGCTACAACTACGAGGACGCCATCATCATCAGCGAGCGCCTCGTAAAGGACGACCAATTCACCTCAGTTCATATCGAAAAGTATGAGGTCGAAAGCCGGTCGACCAAGCTGGGTGACGAAGAAATCACCCGGGACATTCCCAACGTGGGTGAAGGCAACCTGAGGGACCTGGACGAACGCGGCATCATCAGGATCGGCGCGGACGTCGGCCCCGGCGACATCCTCGTCGGCAAGGTCACTCCAAAAGGCGAAACCGAAATGACGGCCGAAGAACGCCTCCTGCGCGCCATCTTCGGCGAAAAGTCCAAAGATGTCCGCGACACTTCGCTGCGGGTCCCGCACGGCCAGCGCGGCAAGGTCATCGGCGTGAAGGCTCTCAGCCGCGAAAAGCGCGGCGATGAGCAACCCGGAGACCAGTTGCCACCGGACGTCAACGAGGCAATCCGCGTTTGGGTTGCGCAAACCCGCAAGATTTCCGTGGGCGACAAGATGGCCGGTCGACATGGGAACAAGGGCGTCGTGTCACGAATTCTTCCCGAAGAGGACATGCCGTTCCTGCCCGACGGAACCCCGGTCGACATCATCCTCAACCCCATCGGCGTGCCTTCGCGCATGAACCTGGGGCAGGTGCTGGAAAGCCACCTGGGCTGGGCAGCGCGGAGCTTGAACTTCCAGGCTCTGACCCCGGTGTTCGAGGGCGCGGACGACGACAACATCGAAGACTCGCTGGCCCGCTGGTGGTTTGCCGAGCAGGCCAAGGCCGCTGACAACAGCGCCGACCCCGAGGGCGAAATCGACCTCCGAAAGGTCTACGCCTGGCTGCGCGAGCAGGGCTTCGATCCGGAAGCCATCTACGACGAGACCCAGCACGGCCTTGCGCGCGAGGCGTGTCTGTACCTCTGGCTCAGGGACGTAGCCGGTGAAAACCCCGCCGGCCTCGGCCTGGCCGAACTACACCAGATGGCGCTGGACGTGCACCGCGACAAGCTGATCTCGCCGCCGACGTTTGCCAAGTTCCAACTCTACGACGGCAGGTCGGGCGAGCCTTTCGACCAGCCGGTCGCTGTCGGCAGCATCTACATGCTGAAACTGATCCACCTGGTGGAGGACAAGATCCACGCCAGGTCCACCGGCCCGTACTCGATGATCACCCAGCAGCCGTTGGGCGGCAAAGCCCAGTTTGGCGGCCAGCGTTTCGGTGAAATGGAAGTCTGGGCCCTGGAAGCCTACTCGGCCGCGCACAACCTCCAGGAGGTCCTGACAATCAAATCCGACGACGTAACCGGTCGGGTAAATACCTACGAATCCATCGTCAAGGGCAATCCCATCACCCAACCCGGCATCCCTGAATCCTTCAACGTTTTGCTCAAGGAGCTCCAGAGTTTGGGGCTGAATGTGCGACTGGAGGACGAAGAGGAGCAGGAAGACGGCAGCCTGGGTCTGCCTGGCGAAGACGACTATCTCTTCACCGCGGAGGTCAACTAGATTATGGTCAGAATGCTGGACAACCGCGAAGCCACTTCATCCGACTTCAACGCGATACGCATTTCCATCGCCTCTCCCGAGCAGATCACCGGGTGGTCATCCGGCGAGGTCCAAAAGGGCGAAACCATCAACTACCGCACGCAACGGCCTGAAAAGGACGGCCTGTTTTGTGAGCGAATCTTCGGCCCAACCAAGGACTGGGAATGCCAGTGCGGCAAGTACAAGCGCCAGAAGTACAAGGGCGTCGTGTGCGACCGCTGTGGCGTTGAGGTCACGCGGGCAAACGTTCGGCGCCAGCGGCTGGGACACATCGCCCTCGCCGCCCCGGTGGCCAACATCTGGTTCGTCAAGAACACGCCCAGCGTCATGAGCCTGGCGCTTGACCTGAAATTGTCCGACCTCACCCGGGTCCTGTATTACTCGGCCTACGTGATCAACCAGGTCGATATTGACCTGATGCGTGAGCAACTGCTGCGCCACAGCACGGAAGTCGACGAACTGCGCGACGGCCCCTTGGCGGTTGCTGACAGCGCGTGGCAGCGCATCGCGGGCCGGGTGGGTGACTGGGCGCTCGAGGGCAGCCTGCACGAGGCCGTGACGATTATCTCCGCCCCGGCAGAGTCTCTGCCCCAGGCCCTCGCGGGCGCCAATTCCGCTCTTGACCGCCTCGCCGGCGTTCAGGATCCGGAGGAAGGCGACTTCGCGGCAGAGCTGGAATCCCTGCTGGCCCTGGCGGCGGAAGGGAAAAAAGCCGAACGCGCAACCTACGCGGTCGGCCAGTTGCTGTTGGCCGAAGGGGTCATCGACTCCCCCGACAAGCTGGCCCTGGCCGCTATCGAGGGTGACCAGGTCGCGGTGGCGATCTCGGGTCTTCACCACGGCAGCATGCCCATCACGGAAGCTTTGGAGCAGCAAGCCGCCCACGCCCAAGCCGTAGTTCACGCCTTCAACGCCTGGCGCGGCGATCCCAGCGAGGAGCGCCAGGATGATCTGGTGGACGCCGTGGAACGCCTGCGTGGCGATATCACCGCCGTCTACGACGAGGCTTTGGTGCCTACCGTCACCGGTGTGGCAGCCGCGGTGACCGGCGTCGGCTCCGGGTCCTTCGGACCCACCGCGCAGCAGCCGTTGTCGGACGACCTGGCGGAGGTCGAGCATGCCCTGGCCACCGTCGAAGAAGCGGTGCGCAGCTGGAACTACCGTCGCTCGGACGAAAATCCTGAGGGACGTGGCTGGAACCTGCCGGCATTCAACGCGCTGCTGGACCGTTTGCAGGCCGACAGCTCCGACATGAAAGTGATCGGCGAATTGGAAGACCGCATCGAGTTCATCCAATCCGATATCACCCCGGAGGATCAGCAAAAGGAAATCTCGCTGTGGCGGCGACAATTGCCGGTGCTCCGCGACTTGATCGGCGTCGTCGACGATTATCTCCTGCGTGCCGTCTCTGAGCGGCGCAAGGAAGCAGTAGACTTGATCCAGGCCATGCGGTGGCTCCGTTGGGACCCGTCCCAGCGTCCGCGCAGCATGGACGTGGACTGGCTGTGGGATGAATTGAAATTGCCGGCGGCAGCCCGGAACGAGGCCGAACTGCCGGACGAGTTCTACATCGCCCGCAGCGGCTCGCCGGGCCTGCACCTGACCACCCTTTCCACCAGCCGATACGACCGGTTGAAGCCCTTCTGGGGCGAGGCCTTCGACGCCGAAATGGGCGCCGAGCCGATCCTGGAATTTCTGAAGCTATTGGACACGGATCTGGACCAGGAGAGGTATTACACCGAACTGGAAATGCGGGCCACGTCCTCGCAGATCCGCACCAAGGCCGGCAAGCGCATGCGCCTGCTGGAAACCTTCCGGCGCAGCGAAAACCGGATGCAGGACATGATCATGACCGTGCTGCCGGTGCTGCCGCCGGAACTGCGCCCTATGGTTCAGTTGGATGGCGGCCGGTTCGCCACCAGCGACCTGAACGACCTGTACCGGCGGGTGCTCTCCCGCAACCACCGGCTCAAGCGTTTCGCCAGCATGCGCGCCCCAGGTCTGATGATCCGGAACGAAAAGCGGATGCTGCAGGAAGCCGTCGATTCGCTGATCGACAACGGCCGGCAGGGCAAGGCCGTCAAGGGCAAGCGCGATCACGCTCTCAAATCCCTGAGCGACCTGCTCAAAGGCAAGCAGGGCCGGTTCCGGCAGAACTTGCTGGGCAAGCGGGTGGACTACTCCGGGCGCTCCGTCATCGTGGTGGGCCCCGAACTGAAAATGGACGAATGCGGCCTGCCCAAGCGAATGGCCCTGGAGTTGTTCAAGCCGTTCGTGATGCACCGCCTTGTGCTCAACGCCCTGGCTCCCAACATCAAGGCCGCCAAGCGGATGGTCGAGCGCTCCTCGCCGGAGGTTTGGCACATCCTGGAGGACGTCATCAAGGACCGCCCGGTGATGTTGAACCGGGCGCCCACCCTGCACCGATTGGGCATTCAGGCTTTCAAGCCGGTGCTCATCGAGGGCAGCGCGATTCAGCTACACCCGCTGGTGTGTTCGGCGTTCAACGCCGACTTCGACGGCGACCAGATGGCGGTGCATGTGCCTCTGTCGGCCATGGCGGTCCACGAAACCGGCTCGGTCATGCTGAGCACCAACAACATGCTGTCCCCGGCGTCGGGCGACCCGCTCGTCGCTCCCACGCTCGACATGGTGATGGGCTGCTACTATCTGACCGAGCTCGTCCCCGACGCCAAGGGCGCCGGCGGCGTGTTCTACGATATCGACGAGGCCCGCATAGCGTACTCCGACGGGCAGCTTGACCTGCGCGCGCCGATAACGGTGCTGAAGGTGGCCGGCGTCGAGGGCAAGATCGACGAGACCACTATGGGCCGGTTGATATTCAACGAGACCATCCCCGACGCCCTAGGGTACAAGAACCAGTTGATGGACCGGGGCGCCATCAAGGACCTCACGTCGGAACTCTACCGCAACCTGTCCAACGAAGAGACTGCCATCGCCCTGGACAGCATCAAGGAGATGGGCTTCTACTACGCGACCAAGTCCGGCATCACCATCGCCATCAACGACATTCAGGTGTCGGAGCGGAAGCGGGACATCCTCGACTCTGCGGGCCAGAAAGTGGCCGAGCACGAGGACAACTTCATGATGGGAATGATGACGGAGGAGGAAAAGTACGAACGGATCATCGACACCTGGACGCAGGCGTCTGACGACATGCAGCAGGTGGTGGAGGCCGAAATGGCCAACTACGGCGGCGTCGCCGTGATGGCCAAGTCGGGGGCCAAGGGTAATATCTCGCAGATCAAGCAGATGGCCGGTATGCGCGGCCTGATGAGCGACCCCGAAGGCCGCATCATCGAGCGCCCCGTCAAGTCCAGCTTCCGTGAAGGCCTGACGGCGCTGGAGTACTTCATCTCCACTCACGGCGCCCGCAAGGGTCTCACCGACACGGCTCTGCGAACCGCAGACAGCGGTTACCTGACCCGGCGGTTGGTTGACGTGTCCCAGGAAGTGATCGTCCAGGAATCGGACTGCGAGTTCGCGGAACCATTCTACGTGGAGCCGCGGCCCAACGATCCCACCCTGTCCAATCTGCCGGAGCGCATCGTCGGCCGCATGGCCGGTGACGTGATCGCCGACCCGGTCAGTGGCGAGATCATCGTTGACCGTAACGAAATGATTGACGAAGAACTGGCTACGAAGATCCGCGACGCCGGCATTGACCGTGTTCCGGTTCGCTCCCCCTTGACCTGCCAGACCCGTCGCGGCATCTGCCAGATGTGCTACGGGCGGCTGCCCGCTACCGGCGAACTCGTCGAGATCGGCCAGGCCGTCGGCGTCATCGCGGCCCAGAGTATCGGCGAGCCCGGCACCCAGTTGACCATGCGGACCTTCCACACCGGAGGTATAGCCGGTTCCGACATCACCACGGGTCTGCCCCGGGTGCAGGAATTGTTCGAGGTGCGGCCGCCCAAGGGAGCCGGCGTCCTGACCCACATCGACGGCGCCATTTCCATCGAGGAAGATCCCAACGGATCACGACGTATCCGGGTCACCTACGACGAAGAGGAACGCCACGACTACGCCCTGCCGGCTGGGGCCATCCGGTTGGTGGAACGGGGCGAGCCGGTTGAAGAAGGCAAGCTGTTGGCCGTGGTGCTGAACACCGAACCCGCCCCCGCAACGGACGGTGAAAGCGAGTCGACCACAGCGTTGGCCAACACCGATATAGTCAACGAAATCCGCTCCGATTTCCAGGGTGAGGCCGAAGTGTCCGCCGATGGGGTGACCGTCGTTTGGCGCGAGGAAGAATCCCGCGTGTACGACGTGAGCTCCCAGATGACCCTGCGCGTCACCGACGGCCAGCAGGTCATGGCCGGTGACGCGTTGGTGGACGGCCCGCTGGATCTGCGCGAACTGTTGGACATCCGCGGCCTCGAGGGCCTGCAGCACTACCTGGTGGATGAAGTCCAGGAGGTCTACCGCTCTCAGGGCGTCAGCATCCACGACAAGCACATCGAGGTTATCCTCCGCCAAATGCTGCGGCGCGTGCAGGTCGAGACGGCTGGCGACACCGAGTTCATCCCGGGTGACGTGGTGGACAAGTTCCGGTTCCAGGACCAGAACGCGCAGGTGCTGGCCGAGGGCGGCGAGCCGGCGACGGCGAAGACGCTGCTGCTCGGCGTGTCCAAGGCTGCCCTCACCACGGACAGCTTCCTGTCCAAGGCGTCATTCCAGGAAACTACCAAGGTCCTCACCATGGCCGCGGTCGCCAGCGACCGGGACTGGTTGCGTGGTCTCAAGGAGAACGTGATCATTGGCCGCCTGATCCCGGCGCGGCTGGATTCTCTGCTGCAAGCGGAGCACGATTTCGCGCTCCGGGAGGTCATGGAGGACTTCGCGGGCGAATTGGCGCCGTCCTGGCTCTCCGGCGACGGTGACATTCCCGAAGAGTTCGTCGCTCTCGACGGCGCGGACGAAACGATCGACGAGGAGCTGATCGCCGGGCAAGCCCAGCCGCAATTTGGCGGCACGGGCATCGGCGACGCCGGCTTCCAGATCAGGACCGCCGAGGAAGAGGACGAACTGGTGCGCCGGGCCCAATCCCTGACCGACAACGATTCCGAAATCGATCGGGAAGTCGAACTGACCGCTTCCAGGATCTTCTCGCCGTTCGAGGAAGAAGACGAGGATATCCCGCGCCTGTAATCGGCGAACAACCCGCACTAACCAGGTAGGGGCGAATTTTGGTTCGCCCCTACTTCATGCCGAAGGAGATCGTGCAAGCCATGGATCTTTCCGTCAATCTGGCGCCGTGCAAACCCGGTGGATTGTTACTATGCAACCCGGTCATGATCGCGTCGGGTACCTTCGGATACGATGGGTACGGGCGCGGGCTGGCTCCGGACGCTCCGCTGGCATCCCTGGGCGCGGTATTGCCCAAGACCTTCACCCGCAACCCGCGACTGGGCAACCCGGAACCGCGCTGGTTTCCCGCGTCCTTCCGGGAAGGACTGGAAGCAGGCGAAACCACGTTGCTGAACTCGGTGGGTTTGACCAATCCCGGTATCGAGGCGGCCATGGCCGACTTGGCCCCGCAATGGGCGGAATTGGACGCAAACATCGTGATGAGCATGGCCGGCGACTCGCCTGAGCAGTGGGAGGAGATGGCCTCGTTCACCAGAGGGGTGAAAGGGTTTTCGGCGATTGAACTGAACCTCAGTTGCCCCAACGTGGACGACGGCGCAATGTTCAGCCATCACCCGAAACTGACGGAGGCAGCCGTGAGCGGAGTCCGCCGCCACACGGATTTGCCGATATGGGCCAAACTGTCACCCAACGTGCCGGACATCACTGAGATCGCCAGTGCTGCGGTAGATGCCGGCGCCGACGCGCTCACTATTTCGAACACCATCCCGGCAATGCACATCGATGTGGAGACGAGGAGGGTGGTGTTGGGCACCGGGTACGGCGGGCTATCCGGGCCGGCTTTGCGTCCCATCGCCATGGCTCTGGTGCACAAGGCGGCGCAGGCGGTGGACGTTGCAATCATAGGCGTGGGCGGCATCATGACCGGGCAACACGCGGCCGAGTTCCTGATGGCGGGCGCCACCGCGGTCCAGATCGGCAGCGCGAACCTGGCGGACCTGAACGCCCCGTTTCGCATATTGGCCGAACTGGAAGAACTGCTCGCCCGCTGGGAAGTGGAAAGCGTCCGCCAGATCATCGGCTCCGCCTGGTGGGACGAACCGCCGGCGTCGTCAGACTAGCCGAACTACCACGCGGAACGCAGCACTGCCTCCAATTCTTCGGCTCCGTTGACCGGCCGCACGTTCCGGTGCAGTCCGAAATCGGTTAGCGCATCCTCGGCGATTTGCGCGATTCCCTCCGCCGGAACGCCGACGTCCCGGAGCCGCACGGGCATGCCGACGGCTTCAAAGAACCCCGTCACCGCCGCCGCCGCTGAATCGGCCGCGTCCTGATCGCTGTCGCCGCGCTCACGGACACCCAGGGCGTCTGCAACCCGGGCCTGCCCGGCCGCGTTGAAGTCGCGGTTGAACCTCATTCCGGGCCCGGTCGTTATCGAGTACGCTGCGCCGTGGTCGCAGTCCGGATACCGGGTGTCCAGGCTGTGCGCCAGCGCGCTGACCACGCCGAGGGCCGATCCACTGGCTCCTGTGTCCCAGGCGCGGTTGTACATGAACGATGCCACGCACAGGTTGACGCGGGCGGTGCCGTCCGCGTCGGTTTTGCGAACCAACGGGATATTCTCCACCAGCAGTCCCAGCGCGGAAAGCAAATCCGCCGCGGCCATGGGGTTGACCCGCGGCGCCTGCAAAGCGCTGATCACGCCGCTGAACAGCGAGCCCGACGCGCTGATGCACAGGTCCGCCGGCGCGGTCAGGAGGGCATCGGAGTCCCAGATCACGGCGGCGGGTCTTGTCTTGGGATCAAACATTTCCAGGCGGTGGCCCGTGTCAGCGTCGATAACGGCGGTGCCAGCTCGTGTCGCCGCCGTTGTAGGCGTCGTCAGCACCAGGATGTTGGGTATCTTGGGGGCTATCAGCCGTGGACTCACGGGCGGTTGTCCCTCTGGATATTTGGTCGCGTGATCGCGCGGATGGCCGCCCTCCGCCAGCAAAATGATGATGGCCCGGGCGGTCACCACGGCACTGCCTCCGCCCACGGCAATGATCAGATCGGCTCCGGCTTCGCGGGCCATCGCCGCGCCCTGCATTACCGACGGCACGGGCGATCCAGCCTGCACGCCGTCGAATATCCCGGCCGGCTTTTCTCCCAAAGCCTCGGTTACTCGCTCCAGCAGATCCGTGCGTTTGGCAACCGATTGCCCGCAAACCACAAAGGGACGCACCGCTCCGGTCCGCTGTACCGCCGCCGAAAGGTTGGACAAAGCGTCATCGCCGGCGAAAACGCGAACCGGATAGGCCACATGGCGAAACGGGGAAACAGTTGTCATAATCGCACCTCGCCGATTGGTAGGATGCCCGGGGCTGAACGGCGGCGGTTAGCCAGTGTACTACCTGGTTCGAGGGCTCGTCACGATAGTCTGCTAAAATCGATTGCACAGCATGACTGACCGCCGATCAACATCACCCGCCCGATCTCTGCCGGCCCGCCTGGCTCGATACCGCAACCAGGCGGTTCGGTTGCAGGAGTCGGCGCACGTCGCCATGCAGCGCGGGCAGTGGACCCAGGCGGAAGATCTGATCTGGGGAAGCCTGGTCGCGGCGTCCCGGGGCGTCGCGTTGTGGTACGGGGAAGACATCAGCGACGACGCCAGGCTTAAGGATTTTGTGAAGCGCGTCGGCGAAGAGGAGAAGGACCGGTACATCCGCGACGCGTTCGACCATCTGTCGGCCCTGGCCGATGCCGCCGAACGGGTGCGCGAAAGGCGGACCCGAGTCGACTATCTGATTCTCGCCATGGATGATCTTGACGAGGCTATTGACCGCTTGGTGGCCCGGATACCGGGCGGCGACGACATCCTTCCCTCCGTCGACCCCGATGACGATGTTGCCGATTTCGGCGGGTGAAACGTGACTACCGACGGAACCCTCCCCGTGATAGTACGCGCAGTGCAAGACGGCTCCCACGCTGTCCGCTCCACCATTGCCGAGGCGGGTACCGTCGCCATTGAGACCCACGGGTGCAAGCTGAACCAGGCGGACAGCGCCGTCCTGGCGCAGGAGTTCGCGCGCGCCGGTTACAGGTTGGTGGAACGTCGCCGAGAGGCCGACATCATTGTCGTGAACACGTGCACGGTGACCGCCACCGCGGACTCGAAGGCTCGCCAGGCGCTGCGTGCCGCGCATCGGGCCAATCCGGAAGCGCTGGTCGTCGCTGCTGGGTGCTACCCCGAACGGGCCGCGGAGGATCTGCGCCGCATCCCCGAGGTGTCCCTGGTTGTGGGTAACCGGTCTAAGCCTGATCTGGTGGCGATGGCCGTATCCGAGAGCGCCCGACGCCGTGGAATTGCGGATGATGCCGGCGCGCGTGACGAGGACCCGGTTCCCGCAGGTATCCTCGGTCGCAGCCGGGCGATGGTCAAAATCCAGGAAGGCTGCGATCAGGTCTGCGCGTACTGCATAGTACCGAAAGTGAGGGGTCGCGAACGTAGCATCCGCCCCACGGAAATCGTCGACGCGGTGCGGCGGTATGTGAACTCCGGCTTCAAGGAAATCACACTGACGGGCACACAGCTCGGAACCTACGGGTTCGACCTCGACGGAGTCGATCTGCCAGGTTTGCTTGATCGGATACTGGGCGAAACCGACCTGCCGAGGCTCCGCGTCTCTTCCCTGCAGGCCCACGAAATCAGCTCCGACCTCCTGGCGCGGTGGAGGGACCCGCGCTTGTGCCCGCACTTCCACGTCCCGTTGCAGAGCGGCAGCGACAGCGTGCTCAAGGCCATGCGGCGCCGGTACGACACCGACACCTTTCGCAGAGCCGTGGAAAACATCCGCGAACTGGTGCCTGGCGCTGCCATTACCACGGACGTGATCGCCGGATTCCCGGGCGAAACCGAACAGGACCACGCCGCCGGCCTGGCCATGATTTGCGAGATGAAGTTCGCCGACGCCCACGTTTTCCCGTATTCCCAACGGCCCGGCACCTCGGCTCATCACATGCCCAACCAGGTCTCTCCGGAGGACAAGCGCCGGCGTGCCGGCGAACTGGCCGCGTCCGCCTCAATTGGGTTCCAGGAGTTTCGCGGCCACCTGAAGGGAACCATTCGTCCGGTCTTGTGGGAAACGGCTCAACCCGTTGGCGACGGAACCATGCTTTGGAGCGGGCTCACCGACAATTACGTGCGCGTGTCGGCCGAGAGCGGCACGGCGCTGGCCAATCGCATCACACCGGCGCAGCTAGGGAATTTGACGGGCAAAACGATGCGGGCGCGAGCAATGGTAGACCCATCGCCCGAATGACCCTGGCTGAGAATCGAGAGGCGCCCCGGCCGATGAGCGAGGGTAGCCCGGTCGTCCTTAGTGCGAATGCCCTTACGGTATAATAGACGCCCGCTGGCGGGCAGCATGGTTGGCGGTCAGAGTGCTGCATGCCTTTTGCGTTGATACACAGCGCGACGCTTGGTTGCAGAGTACGGTGACCGCGTATGACGGTCATGGGGCCGGCCCTCAAATCTACAGGTGAATGGATGACAGAGGACGTAATCCTGCGCGTACAGGATTTGCAAACCCACTTTTTCACGCGGACCGGCGTGGTGAAAGCGGTGGACGGCATCAGCTTCGAACTGAAGCGCGGCGAGACCCTGGGTATCGTCGGCGAATCCGGCTCCGGCAAGAGTATGACCGCGTGGTCAATACTGGGGATGGTACCCCACCCGGGGCGCATTGTCGGGGGAAGTATCAATTACCTGGGCGATAACCTGCTGGAAAAGAGCCGCGGCGAAATGCGCGATATCCGCGGGTCGGGCATCTGCATGGTCATGCAGGACCCTCTGACCTCCCTCAACCCGGTGTTCACCGTAGGCGATCAGTTGGTCGAATCGTTGCGCCTGGAATACAACGAGCCCCGGCGGTCCCTGCGCGACCGCGCAATCAGACTATTGGAGAACGTCCGCATTCCTGCCGCCGAAGACCGCTTGACCAACTTCCCGCACCAGATGAGCGGCGGCATGCGCCAAAGGGTGGTCGGAGCGATATCCATAGCACGCGCACCCAACCTTCTGATCGCCGATGAGCCGACCACCTCGCTGGACGCGACCATCCAGTTGCAGTACCTCCGCCTCCTCAAGGACATCCAAGAGCAGACGGGTGCGGCGATCATCTTCATCACCCACGACTTCGGCATCGTGGCCCGGATGTGCGACCGCGTCGCCGTCATGTACGCCGGACGCATCGTGGAACAGTCCGACGTGGAGGATATGTTCGACCGACCGGCCCATCCTTACACTGAGGCGCTGCTCGAGTCCGTCCCCGATCTGGACACCGACGTCGACATGCTGCCTTCCATCGAGGGCCAGCCGCCGTCCTTGGACGCCCTGCCGCCGGGGTGTACATTCGCGCCGCGCTGTCCTTACGCGTGGGACCGCTGCAACGAATACCCGCTGGAATTCACAGTGGCCCCGGGTCACGTGTCGCGGTGCTGGAGGGCGGAATAATGGTTACGACTGCCGCTGAAACCACGATATCTCCAACCCGCGGCGGCGAACAGCCGCTGGTCCGGTTGGAGGGCATCCGCCGCCACTTTCCGATATTTCGGGGCAACGTGCTCCGGCGGCGAACCGGAACGGTGAAAGCCGTCGACGGCATCTCGATCAACATCATGCCGGGCGAGACCTACAGCCTGGTCGGAGAATCGGGCTGCGGGAAGACCACCACCAGCCGTATGTTGCTGATGGCAGACCAGCCCACCGAAGGTAGCATCTATTTCGATGACCGCCCGATGAACCAGTTTTCTGGAGCCGAGCGGCGAAACTTCAAGGCCTCGGTGCAGGCCGTGTTTCAGGACCCGTGGAGCTCTCTGAACCCCAGAATGCGTGTCGACCACATCATCTCGGAACCGTTGATCACCCACCAGCGCCTCAGCCGTTCGGCAGTCCGCGCCCAGGTTCAGGAACTGCTCCAGGTCGTCGGACTGCACCCGTTTCACGCGGAGCGGTATCCCCACGAGTTCAGCGGCGGCCAGCGCCAGAGGATCGCCATTGCCCGGGCGCTGTCCACTCGTCCCAAGCTCATCGTGCTGGACGAGCCGGTGTCCGCCCTGGACGTGTCGATACGCGCACAGATTTTGAACTTGCTGAAGGAACTCCAGTCCACCTACGAGCTCAGCTACCTCCTGATCGCGCACAACCTCGCCACCGTGCGTTACATGAGCCACATGGTGGGCGTGATGTACCTGGGCAAGATCGTAGAGGAATCGCCACCCATCGAGCTGTTCACCAACGCTCAACACCCGTATACCCGCGCCCTGATCTCCGCTTCGCTGCCCGCCCACCCGAGGCGTCAACGTGAGGAGATAGTGCTCACCGGGGAGGTACCCTCGCCGCTGAATCCGCCGACCGGGTGCACGTTCCATCCTCGTTGTCCCTTCGTCATGGACCGCTGCTCGGTAGACGTACCCATTCTGACGGAATACACCCCCGGCCACGCTACCGCCTGCCACCTGTACGACGAAGGTGACGCCAACACCTGCTAGCCCCGCGAACCTGAGCGAAAGCTCTGACGCAACACAGCGCCGGCTCTGGTGTCCGCCCCAGCCGGCGCTGAAGTGTTGCACGGCTGGAACTTTGGAATCGGCCACACGATGCGCACCATCCTGCGGCGATATCGGGTTCGCCAATACGCCATGAAGTCTCAATATGACAAGGTTTTACATATTTGAAACACGGATACGACCGCTGGGTGGAGTATAATTAGCGGGTGGAATTCGCCGATCCGGCGGGTTGGATTGCGATTATCGCAACGTAGCGGGAGCAGGTAGTTGATTCAGGCGAGCGAGCTGGCCCATCCGATCCGGTTGGTGCGCGGGATGTTCTACGGATGGTGGCTGGCCGTCACCGGCGCACTGATCATGGTGATCGGCACGGTGCCCCTGTTTCAGGCGCTGTCGTTGTGGCTGCCGGTTCTGTCGCAGAACTTCGGGTGGACCCCGTTTCAGCTGTCGTGGGCGTTCACGCTGACCCGCGTGGAAGGCACGGTGATGGGACCCATCGCCGGCTGGTGCGTCGACAAGCTGGGCCCCCGCAGGATGGTAGCCATCGGGCTCGTGATATTCGCCGCCGGCTTCGTCCTCTTCAGCCGCACCAACAGCCTTTGGATGTTCTATTTGGCCTTCGTGGTGGTCAGCCTGGGAGCGGGGCTGGGTTCCTGGCTGCCGGCCAACACCGCGCTGAACAACTGGTTCCGCCTGCGCCGCTCGACCGCGATGTCCATACCGATGTTGGGCTTCGGCATCGGCGGCGTTTTCGTCGTCCCGCTCATGGCATGGGCAATGGGTTGGGACGTCAAAGCCGGCGTGGAGATACCGGGCCGTCTCGGTTGGCAGAATACCGCGCTGCTGGTGGGCGCCATCGGCCTGGTGTCTTCGGTGCCTTTGGCGATGCTGGTGCGCAACCGCCCCGAGGATTACGGCATGCACCCGGATGGCATTGATCCGGACACTGCCGCGCGATCGGGTCCCCAACGCACCGCCAACAGCGGCGGAGCCGTGGCGCCGGATTACACCTGGCAGGAAGCGGTCCGCACGCGCGCGTTCTGGCTCATAACCATGGGGCACGCCAGTTCGTCCATCATCATCATCAGCGTCATGTTCTACTTGGGTCTCCTGATGGTGGAACGCGGGTTTGGGCTGGGGCAAATCAGCGGGGTCATTTCCGCGCAGACCGCCGTGTCCACAGCCTTCATTTTGGTGGGGGGAATAGTCGGCGACCGCGTACCCATACGCTTGGCCATCTTCGGATTTTCTTTCCTGCAGTCAATCGCCATGGTCATTCTCCTGACGGCCGAAACCTTGCCCATGTTCTACCTGTTCACCGTGCTGATGGGCATCGGGTTTGGCGGTAGAACCCCGCTCACCACGGCCATCCGTGGCGTGTATTTTGGGCGCAGCAACTTCGCCCGGATCACCGGCATTTCCATGA
Source organism: Dehalococcoidia bacterium (assembly GCA_965220505.1). GTDB lineage: Bacteria > Chloroflexota > Dehalococcoidia > Lucifugimonadales > UBA3495 > Bin87. The sequence continues at coordinate 957,951 of CBDCQE010000001.1, forward strand.
TTCCCATGAACATAATGTTCATCGTGGTGGTGCCCTACGTCGCGTGGATGCAGGAATTCATCACCGGCAGCTACACGCTGCCCCTGGCCTCCATCGCTGCCGTCAGCGCGATGGGCTCCATCATGTTTCTGTTCCTGGGCAACCCGCGACTTTCGCCGTCGCAGCGACGGCGCGCCGACGTGCAAAGGCTGGTAACCCAAGGCGCATCGAGCGCATCGGCCCGCTGACCGGGCCCCATCACCATTTCCTCGGCGACCCATTCGGCGCGCTGGCGTACGCACCCTCGCGCCGGGATAGATGCGCTTCAATTCTTTATTGCTCAACGTGAAGGGCTCCGTCGAGGCCCATTACGGCTGGTGGCTGGTGGCGACCGGTGTCGTCATCCTGCTGTTGGCCGGTGATACGCTGATCAAAAGCTTCACGGCGATGCTGCACTCGCGCCCCTTGGTGGACTCGATGACAACCCTGGTCTGGGCTATCTCGTCCGCCAGCCTGGGAAGCGCTGTTCTCCTGCCTTTCGCCGGCCTCGCGGTGGACCGGTTCGGGCCGCGCCGAATGATCCTGGCCGGTCTGTCACTGTGCGGCCTGGCCTCGATCACGGCGGCGGCGCTGCCGGTCAGCATCCTCCCGCTGGCGCTCTACCCGGTGTTGCTGCTAGGCGTACTGGCAGGAACCAACTTGCCGGTGATGGCGTCCGTCAACCACTGGTTCCACCACCAGAGAACGGTGGCGATTGCAGTGACGATGTTCGCGGTGTCCGCCCTGGATCGGCTGCTAGCGCTGGCGACTGTGTTCCGAAGGGACACCTTCGTATCCGGGGACACGTTCACAACCGGGGACACATTCATGACCATGGCCTCCGGGCTGCTCATAATCGGGGTAGGGTTGCCGCTGGCATTCATGGTTCTAAGACCAACGGCTACGCCGGCGAGGACAGAGGCCGCCGGCCAACCCGCGAGTTCCGGCACAAGCAGGTGGCACGACGGCCACCCGTCGGTGGACTATGGCTGGAAAGAAGCGGTGAAGACGCGGGAGTTCTGGCTGCTGGCGTTGGCGGCGGCCTTACTGGCCGGGGCAGACCAGCTGATCAGTATGGTGATTTTCACAGTGGCCGATTCCAGGTTCCACATGGATGGATCGTATCGGATGTTCGATAACGTGCACGGGATCGTTTCATTAGGGTCCATCCTGATCGGCGCGGCGGTGAGCAAAAAGGTGGGGTTGAGTACCGCGCTGTTGGCGTTCGCCACCCTGCATGTGGTGGCTCTTGCGGTGATCCTGGTGGCGAACGGTCCGGGGTGGTTGTTCGCCGGGATGGCGATCCTGGGCGTGGGCCACGGCGGAGGAATCGCGCTGGAGATCGCGGCGATTGGGGAATATTTCGGAAGGCGGCGCTTCGCCACGCTGCTGGGAACCCACGGGCTGGTGACCCGGGCGTCCCAGGGTGTTGTATTCGGGCTGCTGTTCGGGATCCGTCCCTGGTTGGCGTATTTGGACCTGCACCTGCCGAGCAATCCTTCCTGGGCGCTGGCCGCGGCGCTGGTACCAACGGCGGCGGGCGTAGCAGCTTACTGGAAGCTGGGTGATCCGAAGCCGGCGCCATCGCAGCTTGCGACAACCACTAAAGGCTAAGTTTGCAAGGAGCCGAGCCGGCCCATAACCTCGCCGGCGAACAGGGCAAGCGTCTCCGACGGCGCCGGGTTGGGAAACACGACGAAAAAGTACCGAATGCCGTAATCCACGTACTCCTGGATACGCTCGCGAATCTGCTCCGGTGTGCCGGAAAGGGTGTTGCGCAGCCGATCCGCCTGGTACGCGGTGGCGGTCATCCCCGAATCTGCGGCAAGACGGGCCACGAGCCGGTCAAACTCGCGTTGCGTGGGCGCTATGACGCAATCGCCGTTGTGGGTGAATTCGATGCCCGCAGGATCGCGGCCCGCCACCTCGGCCGCATGACGGATGATGCTGGCGTACCGGCGGTGTTGCTCGACGGTATCGTTGGAGCCGACGTTGCTGATATCCGCAGTGCGCCCGATCATCGGCAGCACGTAACGTGGGCCGTGGCCACCCACCAGAACCGGCGGCGTCGGTCGTTGCGTTGGTTTGGGTTCAACGGACGCGTCCGCGACCTGATAATGCTGGCCGTTGAAATCGACCGATGGCTCGGTCCACAGGCGGCGGATTATCGTGATGGCCTCCTCCAGCATCTCGCAGCGTTCCCGCGTGGAAGGGAACGGCAGTCCGCTGTGGGTGGTGTCGCTGCGACTCCCGCCGGCTCCGATCCCCAGAGTGATCCGGCCGCCGCTGATGACGTCCAGCGTAGCCACCATCTTCGCCGTCAGCATCGGATGCCGATACGGGTTGGCCAGCACCATGGGCACGGCGCGGATGCGTTGGGTCTGGGACAGCAGCGCGGTGAGCGTGGTCCAGCATTCCAGAGCATCCACCGTGAGCAGGTCAAACAGGCTGGCGGAGTAATAACCCAGGCGGTCCGCTTCCTGCCAGATGCGGAGCAGGTCTTCGTAGGAGTAACGGTACTGGTTGACCCGAACGTTGAATTTGACGGGCGGGTCGGCAGGCGGAGTGGCCATTAGTCCAACCAAAAAAGGTAGGGGCGAATGATCATTCGCCCCTACGCGGTCAGCCGATGTGAACTGGGCTACTTCGCGCCATTGCCGTTCCGGAAGTGCGGAATGACTTCCTTACCGAACTTCTCGATGGAGGCCATCACCTTCTCGTGGGGGATGGTCTCGGTCTGCATGATCAGCATGACCTGGTCGACGCCGATGTCCTCGTACATCTGGCAGGTCTTGATGCAGGACTCGGGGTTGCCGGCGATGATCACGCCGCGGTCGGACAGGGTCTTGCCGTCCAACTGGGCGATGGCCGCCCGCGCGGCGCCGGGACCGGCGTCCAGGGACAGGCCAACGTCCTGCGCCAACTGCTGGTGTTCCTCGTCGGACTGGCGGAGCCAGCGGCTGAAGTCCGCGGAAAGGTGATCGGGAACGCCACCCCAAGCTTCGAGCAGCTCTTCGTAGGCGCCGATGCGACCTGCGATATAGGGCTTATCCGGCCCGAAGAAGGTCTTCATCGACTCCGCTGCCAGTTCCTTGGCGTAGTCGTCATCGTCGTCGCAGAACCCGTGAACGTTGTTGCCCCAGAACTCGGTGACGAACTCACCCACCGGCTCGCAGTCCTTGAGGGCGTCGCGATAGATCTGCACCTTCTCTTTCAACACCTCAACGGCATAGGAAGCGGACGACAGCACGCCGATGCCCTTCTGCGCGGCCAAGCGGAAGCTGTCCTCGGAGGTGCAAGCCAGGTAGAGGCGCGGGTGCGGCTGCTGGTAGGGCTTAGGCAGCACGCGACGCTTGGGCACGCTCCAATTCTCTCCCTCGTACTCGTACTCGTCCGAGGTCCAGATCTTGGGCAGCATGCTGATCGATTCGTTCCAGAGGTTGCGGGTCTCCCTCGGGTCAATGCCCAGGCCGGTCTGCTCGTAGGCGTTGGAGCGACCCGTTCCGACCTCGATACGTCCGTCGGTCAACTGATCCAGCAGTGCCACGCGCTCCGCCACGCGAACCGGGTGGTGATAGGGCAGGATGCAGACGCCGTAACCGATGCGGATCTGCTTGGTGATGCGGCTCAGGGCGCCGAACATCGCGTCCTGCGACGGTGAACCGGAGAAGCCGGTCAGGAAGTGGTGTTCCACAAACCAGAGATTGTCGAAGCCAACCTGGTCGGCCAACTCGCACTGTTCGAGGGTTTCCTTGTAAAGCGCGTTCCAGTCGATCTCGGTGCCCTGGAAGGGGCGCTGGCATTCGTAAAGCAAGCCGAACTGCATGGCAAATCTCCTCTGCTGCGAAATGGCGGGGTCGCCCGCTTCCGGTCATTCACCGTCGGGATGGGTACGAAAAACCGTCCCGGGGCATGAGCCGAGTGTTGGCGGCAGTATAACGCAATCGATACGGGTTGGCTAACGTCCCGGGAAGCGCGGACAACTAACCAAGCACCTACCGGGATGAGAGCCAGGCGTTGTAATTTTCCCGCATGTACTGCAGGTGCTCCGGGATGTGGACAGCGTACACGTCCAGCCAGTCGTCCAGCGTCATGTCCCCGTTCTCGGGGTGGTAACAGGTATTGGCCCAGGCCGATTCCGGCAAGGTCTTTATGAGGTCGTAAGTTTGCTGCCGCAGGATCCGGAAAAGTTCCAGAGCGTCCTCCACGGAACGGCCGGCATAGCCCAGGGCGCTGGCCCAGCCGTTTTCATCGTAAGCCATCAGGGGTTCGCCCGGTTCGGCGATGAAGCGGCGGCAGCGAATGTAGCTGTTAGCCTCGCTGTCGGCGATATGGACCAAGTGCTCGTGGATGCTCCAGCAGCCGTGCTCGTCGCGGAAGTCCCACATTTCCTTGGGGAACTCCCGTAGCCCATCTATGAGGATTTCATAGGCCGAACCGTAGGTGGCGATCTTTGCGGAGCGTGTTGCAGGGGTCATGACTCCCTCGGCCATGTCGGACCAAGCGGCGTTCCAATTTTGCGGAGCAGCCTATGCGCCGGGAAGACGGTACGTCACGGTCTTGCCGCAAGCCGCGTCGATTTCTTCGGGAGTTATCAATTGGACGGTCGTGATGCTGAGTGCGCCGCCGGCGCCTATGGTCATGGACACCGCGGCGGCGGTCGCCGTGTCCGGAAGGTCGAAGGTCATGTAAAGATCGGCCCCGCCGAGAGCGTAGTAGAAAGACTCCAATGCGCCGCCCTGCTCTTTCGCCAACTCTTCAAAAACCTGGCGACGTGAAGTGCCTCCCTCTTTCAGCAATCCCTGGAAACCCTCGGTGGTATAGTTGGCTTGCAAGAGATATTTGGGCATCGTGCCACCTCTCCTTTGTTGATCGTATATGCCAATAGAGGCCTTGCACCTCAAAATCGGTGGGTAGTCTATCACAAAGGTGCGCATCATCTGACGCTGCCCAGCCCTTGCCGGCGGCGTCGATACGGGCGATAATCCGCCTCAAGCAACGATCCTAAAGCGTTTATCAGGAGGCGGGACGCGATGAAGTACGACGTGATCATAATCGGGGCGGGTTCCGCCGGCTGCACCATGGCGGCGAGGCTGACCGAAGACCCCGACCGCTCGGTGCTCCTGCTCGAAGCCGGGCCGGATTATCCCGACTTTGACCTCTATCCGGACGACCTCAAGTACGGCTACGACCAGACTGCGTCCGCCGTAAATGCGCCCCATAACTGGACCTTCTGGGCGCAGAACCCTGGCCAGGCCAACCCGATGCCCGTGCCTCGCGGCAAGGTCGTGGGCGGATCATCCGCCATTAATGGCCAGGTGCTGCTGCGCGGCGTGCCCGAGGACTACGATGCGTGGGCGGCCCTGGGCAACGACGAGTGGAAGTTCACCGACTGTCTGCCCTACTTCCGGAAGATGGAAACCGACGTTGACATCAGCGACGACTTCCACGGCAACACCGGGCCCATTCCGGTACGGCGCCACCGTCAGGAAGACTGGCTGCCCGCCCAGGTCGCCTTCTGGAACGCCTGTCGCGACGCAGGCCATCCCCACGACCCCGACATGAACCACCCGGAGTCCGGTGGCGTCGGCCCCGTCCCCATGAACAACCCCAACGGCGTGCGCATGAGCACGTCGATCACCTACCTGCGCGAGGCCAGGCACCGCCTGAACCTGACGATTCGTCCAAACGTCACCTGCCGGCGGATCCTTTTCGAGGGCAAGAAAGCGGTGGGCGTAGAGGTGGAAAGCGGTGGCGAGGTGTTCACGGCCGAAGCCAACGACATCATCCTGAGTTCCGGAGCGATCGCGTCGCCCCAGTTGCTCCTGTTGTCGGGCGTTGGACCGGCCGACCACCTGCGGGAGATGGGTATCCCCGTGGTGCATGAACTCCCGGGCGTCGGGCAGAACCTGCGCGACCACCCCAACATCCGCGTGCCGGTGAAGGTCAAGGATGACTTCCCGCTGGACCCGTCGGCTCCACGAACCCAGGTCTGCCTCCGCTATACCGCCTCAGGCAGCCACCTCCGCAATGACATCCAGATCATGCAGTCGTCCTTCTCGTCGCCCATCGCCGGCGACCCTCTGGAGGCCGAGGGCATCCGCTTCACCTGCATCCTGGAATTGGCGATCGGATCCGGTCAGTTGCGACTGGCGAGCACCGACCCGCATGATCAGCCGGCGTTGAATTACAACTACTTCCAGGAGGAGTTCGACCTGTTACGGATGCGCGAGGCCGTCCGAGTGTGCGTCAACCTGCTGGAAAGCGACCACTACCGGGACATCGCCGACGAGTTGCTGGACCCGTTGCCAGCGGACCTGGAGAGCGACGAGGCGCTGAACGACTGGCTGAAGCGCGTCGTGAGCACCTCCCAGCACATCTCCGGCACCTGCAAGATTGGGCGGGCCGACGATCCCATGGCGGTGGTCGATCAACACTGCCGCGTGCATGGATTGGAAAATCTCCACGTCGCCGACGCGTCGGTGATGCCCGACTGCATCCGCGCCAACACGAACTGCACCACCATCATGATTGCCGAGCGCAAGTCCGATTGGTTCCGCTCCGGCGAATAAACGCGACCCATGCGAGGGAGAGACACCGATGACAACCGCTACACGAGAAGTCCACGTCTACACCAACCCTGGTTGATTCAGTTGTCGGACGCTGGAGGAATTCCTGGCGTCCAACGGTGTTCAGTATGAACACCACGACCTGCTGACCGATGAGCCGGCCCGGGAGGACCTGAAGTCCCGCGGCATACTTTCCGCCCCCGTAACCATCATCGATGGCGACGAGGTCATCATCGGCTACTACCCCAAGAAGCTGATACCGGCGCTGGGTCTGGACGAGGCGCCCATCGACCTTTCGGGACGCACCGCCTGGCTGGCCGACAAGTACCAGCGGATATTGAAGGCAGCGGCGCGAGCGACGTGCGAGCTTTCCGAGGAGCAGCTTGCCCAGCCCGTGCAGTGGCGACCGGAAATGTTGCGGGACACGCTGTTGCACATCGTTTCCTTCCCGGAATTGGCCTACACCAGCCGAACCCGGGGATCCATGAATACCGATGATATGCGGGCGTGCAAGGAGAGCGTGTCTCACCTGACCAAGCCCGACGACATCGCGTCGTACGCGCTCAAGGTGGCGGACGACATCACCGAGTTTCTCGACAGCGGAGACACCGAAGGCTTCGACCGCGTCGTGCCGGCCCACTATGGCGGCGAGGTCACCGTCCTGGAACTGCTGAACATCATCCTGAGCCACAGCACCCACCATCTCAAGCAGGTGTACTGGTTCATGGACGACCAGCTTGACCAGCCGCCGAAGGCTCCGGCGTCAGAAGAGGACATGGATGGCATTTTCACGCCGGCCCAGCTGATCTAGCATCGGCCCAAGGAGGGAGTCATGGCCGAGCCGCTCATCGTCCTGGACGAGACCCCGCAGACGCGGGTGCTGATCGCCGGCTGGCGGCGGCAATGGTCCGACGGCGGCAACATCTCCAGCGGCATGCCCCGCTGGCTGATCGACAAGCTGTCGGCACGACGCATCGGCCAGATGACGGAAGAAATTTCCAGGATGTGCTTCCCCTTCCAGATCGCCGGCACCCACGATCTGTATCGGCCGAGGGCAGCCTTTGACGACGGTCTCCCCAGCCGCCCCATGCGATGGGACAACGCGTTTTGGGATGCCGGAAACGGCGTAGTCATTTTCCTGGGAGTCGAACCCTGGTACAGGATCGACCTGTACGGAGACGCGTTTTTTGAGGCAGCGGCGGCATTGGGCAATCCGAAGATCGCCGCGGTCGAGGGTTACAATGGTCCGGCGCCACCCGAGCTGGAACGCCGGGTGTCGTGCGTTTACAGCAAGGCGTCCATGGCGGAAGAGTTGCGCCAGCATGGCATGCTGTTCTCCAGCTATGGTTCCCAGCAACGGCAGGGGCCCACGGTGGGCATGGCCTTGGTCAGCATCGCCCACTACCAGCATCCCGACGTGGAGATGGTGCGGGTCGGAGCCATGGCGCCCATGTTCCCGTTCAGCGGGAGCGGCGGCGGCCAATTGGGTATCACCACGGACCACCGTGCTTTCTACGACATCATGCGCCGGCTGCGTGCTCTGTATGCGCTGGAAATTGATCTGTCGGACTTGCGCCCTCGATACGAGGAAGAGTCCTCGCGCCTTTTGGAATCTCTGGAGCGGGTGTCTCAGCGCAACGAGGAGGCGCGACGCTATATCGAGCGGGTCCGCAACGACTACCAGTTTCAGCCCTTCGAGGAACCGGTCGAACTCGACCCAAGCATCGAAGGTACTCTGGCGGACATCCTTGGGCAGTTCGATCTGCCCAGCTCCGACGATGACGACAACCTGGCCGGAGCGCGTTGACCAGACGCCGGTTGCGCCGCAATCCAAAAGGGGCGGGTTAGATACCCGCCCCTCGCGATTGTGCGCGTTTCGCGGCTCTAGTCGATGGCCAGGACCGTGTTTTCCCGGCCCTCGCGGCGCATCTCGGCCAGACCCTCTTCGGCGGTGTCGAACTTGTCGTAGTAGAACTCGATGCCGTTTCCGTCGGGATCCTCAAAGTACACGCTTCCGGTCATGCCGTGATCGGTGGTGCGGTCGACCTTGACGTCGTGCTCGAGCAGCGTGTGGTACAGGTCACGCAGGGAGTCAAAGTCCTCCACCTGCACCGCAAAGTGGTTGAGGCCGATGTTGCCCTTTCGCGTCTCCGGCGAATCCTCGTCCGCCTGGAAGAGCGCCAGGTCGTGGTGGATCTCGCCGCAGGTGAGGAAGGTGGCAGTGGGACGCTGGACAGCGATTTGGAAGCCCAGGATCTCGGTATAGAACTTGGTAGACGCTGCCACGTCAGAGACGTTAATAACGAGGTGTCCAACTTGTTTCGGCTTGACCATTTTTCTCTCCTTAGTTGTGCGAATTTGGGGCGCCTGTTGCCGCGAACTATACGACAGACTTGGCCGATGGGCAAGAATTTGGCGGATTTGCATCAATCTAATCCGCGGCGATTTCCTCCGGCGTGAGGATCACTTGCCCTGTCTCCGGCTCGTGGCGGTGGCGCATCACCAGATCCACCCGTTGGTGTAAGGCAAGGAGCAGTCCCTTAATTTCGCTTACCTCCCGGGCAAGCGCCGACAATCCGTCCTCCAGCCTCTCGACGCGGGTAGTCAACGCATCCATGCGCTCTGAGTGGCTTTTGCTCATTTCGTCAAGGCGAAGATTGATGCCCCTAACCTCACCTTTCAACTCGCCGATTGCGCCGGATTGCCGTATCAACGCGACAACCATAGCAACGAGCAAAATAGCGATAAACGCCAAAAACCCATACTGAACGTAATCGGCCAACGTGATTGTTTCCATACATGCACACTCGATCTGCCGATGTTTCGGCAGTATGGCATAGCCCGCAGACACGGGCAACCGGGCCCATTCCATGGGACGGTCAGATATCGTTCATCCGTCGCACCATGGGGCGGTACATCCAGCCGGCCAACGAGATCACCAGCAGCACGGCGGCGCCGCTGGTGATTGCCACCGACCAACCGTACAGTTGTGCCAGCCACGTCAGCGGCCACGCTCCCAAGAAGTGGAATACCGGAGCCAATTGCATCATGGCCATCATACGGCCGCGCATATCCGGAGCCGTGGTCAGCTGCATCATCGAGCTGGACACCGGCCAGAAGCCCCCGATGCTGGTGGACCCGACCAGAGCTACCAGCATGCACGCGGCCCAATACCATTGGGACCACGCCATCGCAATCAGCCCGACGCAGCAGATTACCAACTGCATGTACATCAAGAGGCCCTTGTTCTTGTTGTCGCCCCAACTGGCAACCACCATGGAGCCCATGAACGCCCCCGCACCCCGGCATACCATGAATACCCCGGTCTGAAACGCATTCAAGCGCAGGAATTCGGTGGTGAACGCGGGCACGACCTGCATGTAAGCCATGCCGAAAAAGCCGAATGTAGCCGAAAGAAAGATCAGCACCGCTGCGATCGGGGTCCGAACGGCGTGGGCGAGTCCGCCCGTGAAATCGCTGATCGGGGAGGAATTCCGCCGGGTAGTGGCAACGGGCCGGGACACCATCATCAGAAACGCGATCCCCAGCAGATAGCTCACGCCGTTGATCATTATCCCGGCCCAGGTGTCGATGTACTGGATAGCCCAGCCGCCAACCAGCGGCCCAATCATATTCCCTATCTGCCCGATGGACGTATGCAGGGCCACCGCGTTCATCATGTCTTCCCGCGGTACCAAATCGGCGGCCAGGGCGAATCGGGCCGGCATCTGAACCGCCATCAAACCGCCCAGGATGAACACAACGGCGTACACATGCCAGATCTGGGCCAACCCGGTTAGAGCCAGGAAAGCCAGGGTCAGCGTCACCACGGCGTTGCCCAGGACGCAGCAGATCAGGAACAGCTTCCGGTCAACCCGGTCGGCGAGTACGCCGCCCACGAAGGTGAAGACCAGATTGGAAACACCGAAGAGACTGACCGCCAGACCCAGCGCAGTCTTCTCCCCACCGAGGTCAATGATCAAGAAGCCTATGCCCAGGAACTGGATGCCCTGGCCGAAGGACTGCACCCCGATATTCACAAAGAACCACCGGAAGTCCCGGTGGCGAAGAGCAGAGAACGCGCGCAGCCGTCCGGCGGCAGCGACCGAGACCATAGGCTACGAGGCGTCGGTCCCTGACGTCGACGATGACATCAGCAGATCTGCCAACTGGTGGAAGTCGGATACTTCGATATCGGGCAGATACATCGACTCCTCGTTCGGGAGGTTGTAACGGTTTACATATCCAGCCCGGAACCCGGACGCCCGGGCGCCGGTCACGTCGAAGGAATGCGACGAAACCATCATGATCTCGGCCGGCTCTTTGCCCAGAATGCGGGCCGCCGTCCGATATACGGCTGGATGGGGCTTGAAGGACCCGGCTTTTTCCACCGAAATCACGTGATCGAAGGGAATGCCCACGTTGATCCTGGCCATGCGCTCCAGATACGCCTGCTCGCCATTGGACAGCACCACCAGGCCAAATTGCCCGCTGTCGACCAGCCTTTTCAGACCCTGTACAGCATCGTCGAAGGGACGCAAATCGTTGTACACGGCCATGAACCGTTCCACGTCGCCCGGTTCAAAATCGACGCCGTGCAGTCGCAGGCAATACACGAAGGACCGGCGGCAGGTCTCCAGGTAGCCGCTGTGGCCCAACATGAAGAGGTTATCCTGGTACTGCTCGATGCGCTGGCGCCCTCGCCAGTCAGCCCAGAATTCATCCGCCGTAACCTGGGAGCCGTGTTCTTCCAGGAATCGCCCTGCCGGCTCGGACAGACTACCGCCCAGGTCAAGCACCGTGCCGAAGATATCAAAGACTAACGTGTCGACCTGGGCGATAGGATTGTCAATCATGGTGGCGGCTCTCGATGTCCTCAGGCAGGTTTGATGTTATCGATGTTGGTCTGGTCGACGTTGATCTGCCGTTTCACGCTGTCGAAGTACACGATCAGCCACGTGGCGGGCCCGATCGTCCGCTTTTCACGCACTTCGCCGATGTCTCCCGTGGAAATGCTGCGCACCGAAGAACCCACCGGAGATGCCATCACCTCGCGAACTTCGAAATCGGCGATGGCTTCGACTTTCATGCCCTTTTCGTACAGGTCAAAACTCATTGGGATACCTCCTCGGGGGAATTCCGGCCAGCTCGAATCGAGGGGTTAACTGGCCCCGCAGTGTACGGCTCGCAGATTACGGAGTCAACGAAGCGCGCGTCCCACGAGCATGGCCGACCCTGTCGTTCCCACCCCGCTAGACGACATAAGCGGCGCAGGGTATCATTTTCGGGACATTCGACCCCGAACCCATCCTGGAGGTAAACGACACCCATGAAAATCGTAAAGATGTCCGCAGTGGAAAGGACCGAAGGAACCGCCCCCCTGTTTACCGGCCCCGTCGGCCGGCAGGCGATCCTGGATCCTGACGACAGTAACAACTTCAACTTCGGCATCGTTCACTTCGGCGCCGGCGTACGCAACAAGTTCCACACCCACAGCGGCGACCAGATCCTCATCGTCACCGAGGGAACCGGCATCGTTGCCACCCGTGACGAGGAAGTGACGGTTACGGAAGGCGACGTGGCCATCATCCCCGCCGGCGAAGACCACTGGCACGGCTCCCGCGAGACCGCCATGTCCCACATCACCATCACGGTGAAGGGGAGCCAGACCCAGCAGAACGAGGACTAAACTCCGCTCGGCACATCGCCGAAACGCACGGGGGCGACCGATTGGTCGCCCCTGACTTTTTTGCTATAGCGGATGCTCAGTGGTTCCGGTGACCGTGGTCGCCGTGGTCATGACCGTGACCATGATCATCATGATGATCGTGGCCGTGGTCGTCGTGATGACCGTGACCGTCATGTTGCCCATGGCCGTCGTGATGGTCTTCCACCGGCGCCAACTGGGGCAATCGAACCGCGGCCAGGATCACCGCAGCCGCCAGGTACAGGGCCGCCGTGTAGTAGAACAGATACGTGTAGTCGATCCCGTACAGCCAGCCGGCCAGCAGCGGCGACGCGGCGCTCAGGATGAACCGGGAGGTCGACAGCAAGCCCAGCGTGGTCGCCGCCGTCCCTTCCCGCACGATGTCCATTGCCGCGGCGGTCAGGATCGGCTGGTCGCTGTAGAGGAACATCCCCAGCGCGGCCAGGAGGACGGTCATCACCGCCAGGTTGGTGCTGAACGGCACCATGATCAATGTGACCACCGCCAGGAATATCATTCCGGGGATGAGCACCATCTTCCGTCCGAGGCGGTCGGAAATGTAGCCCATCACCGGGCTGGCGAAGATGCCCACCAACACCAGCAGCGCGATTAGTGAGCCGCGGATGAACACGCCCTCGAATACCCCGCCTTCCGGGTCAACCGTCAACCCCAGATGGTCGGCAAGATACAGGGGCAGCACGGTGACGAACCCGATGTACGCCATGCCGCGCAGACCGGCCACGACGGTGATGCCCCAGATGCGCGGGTTGCGCACCAGCAACTTGGTTTCCTCAACCTGCGACCGCATGGTGAACGTGGGCGCTGATTCGGCGGCCGCCTGCGCCCGATGACCGATGTCACGGAACGCCCAGAAAACCAGGAACGCCAGGAAGATCGGCACCGCGGCGTAAATGGTGATGATCGACTGCCAGGTCATGGTGACGAGGAGCAGGCCGGTGAGCGCCGGACCCAGCACGTCGCCCACGTTTCCGCCGACGCCGTGGAAGGAAAGCACGGAAGCGCGTCGATGCGCGAAGTGCGAGGACAACGCCGCCATCGCGGGCAAGTGCCACACCGAGGCGGCGATTGCCACGATGGCCATGCCTATGATCAATAGGGCGTATCCCACCGGGTTCAACGCGCCGCCCGCGGTTCCCGCGCCGGCGGTTTGGCTGGTTACCAGCCATGCGCTGCCCGGCACCTGCCAGCCGGCCGCGGCCATCAATAGCCAGCCGACCCCGAATAGTGCCATGCAGACCGCCATCACCCAGCCCCAGTAGCGGCGCAGGGCATCGGTGAGAACTCCGCCCGGCAGCGCAACCACTCCGGAGGCGATCTCCCGCGTTGTCTGGATGCTGGTGGCAGCGATGATGCTACCACCGAGGAGCAGGTCACGAACCTCGGGCAGCACGACTATGAAGCTCTGGGCGATCCAGTGGAAGACCCCGTGACCGCTGGTAAGACCTCCGATGATGAACGCCGCGCCCCTTCGGAAACCCGTTCGGCCCTCCACGACCGAAGGCACCGCGTGGTGTTGATGTGCATGCGCCATATCGACCTCCTGTGGCCAGTGAGTTGGGAGGTTATTCGAGGGACCCGCCGGCGCTCCGAGGCAGCTGCGAGAGACCACCCGGAGCGGCTGGTGAGCGGATTAACCGATCGCGAATTTTCGACCAGGCGAGGACCGCCACGAAAAGCGCCGCCGACAATAGCACCACGCTGGCGCCCGACGACACGTCGACGAAATAGCTGATATAGATGCCCAGCACGGAGCACATTATACCGATGCCGGTGGACAGCAACGTCATCGTGCGGAAGCTGTTGGTCAGCAATCGGGCGACAATTGGCGGTATTACCACCGCGGCGGCAATCATGGTAACCCCCAGCACCTGCATCGAAACGACAATCGTACCCGCTAACAGCAACGCAAAAAGGGTGTCCACCCAGCCGGTGGGCACGCCGTAGAACTGGGCGACGTCAGTATCGAAGGTCGCGAACAGGAACAGCTTGTAGCCAACGAAAAACACCGCGGCGACGACGGCGGATACCACCGCTATTGCGACCAGGTCCTCGCGGTCCACCGCCAGCACGCTGCCCCACAACGACGCCTCGAAGTCCCGGGTGAAACTGCCAAAGCGGCTGATGATGGCGATACCGAGGGCAAAGCTCGCGGTTGTGATGATGCCGATGGCAGCGTCGGATCCGATGGGGTTCCGTCGCGTGGTCCACGCCACCAGGATCGCCGACAGGAACCCCCAGACCGTCGCACCCACAAAAAAGTTGATCGACATGATCCAGCTGACCACCGCCCCGCCGAATATGGCGTGCGACAAGCCGTGGCCGATGTAGGACATCCCGCGCAGCACGATATACACGCCCATGAGGCCGCACAGACCGCCGATCAGGCATGCGGCGATCATCGCCCGCACGAAAAAGCCGAACTCGAATGGCTCCAATAACATCGGCTTACGGAAGGAACGATAGCCGGAAAATGCCGGGAGGTGCTGCGCGGTCCATGGTTCCCGAAATCCTGGCCGGTGGTTGATCAGACATCGGCGTGGTCGTGGTGGTGATGCGCCGGGACGTGGCCGTCAGACGGATGCATGTGCGCCAGAATCGGCTCGGTGTGGCTGTCGTCCGGCACGGTTGCCAGGGGCTCTCCGCCGTTGCGGTCGATCCAGAAGTGGGCGCTTTCCGCGACCAGCGTCATGCCGTGGTACTGGATCACGGGCATCTCCGCGCCGTAGACTTCCCTCAGGATGTGCGGCGTGATCACGCGGTGTGGCGGCCCGTCAGCCACGATGGTGCCATTGAGGCATATTATCCGGGGCAAATGCACGGCGACCGCGTTGATCTCGTGCGTGGTCATCACGATGGTTACCCCGGCATGATTGAGGTCGTGGAGCAGGTGCATCACGTCGTCCCGGGTCTTGAGGTCCACACCCGATGTGGGCTCGTCAAGCAGCAACAATTCGGGGTTGCTGACCAGCGCCCGCGCCAGGAAAACCCGTTGCTGCTGGCCGCCGGAGAGCTGGCGGATGTGCCGCTTGGCCAGATTATCGATGCCCAGCCGTTGCATTATGTCGTAAGCCAATTCCCGCTCCTGACGCCGGAACCAGGGGAACAGGGAATTCGACATAGTCCGTCCCATCAACACCGCCTCTTCGACGGTAACGGGGAAGTTCCAGTCGATGGTCTCCAGCTGCGGCACGTAGCCGGCTCGGTTGTTGCGTCCTCGGACCGGCTTTTCATTGACCCGCACCTCGCCTTGCTGCACGTCCACCGCTCCCAGGACCACGCGCAGCAGCGTGGTTTTGCCGGATCCGCTGGGCCCCAGCAGACCCACGAAATCGCCGGGCATGATCTTCAGGTCCACGTCCTGCAGCACTTTCGACCTGTTGTAGCCGGCGGTGACGTTGCGCAATTCCACCGCGGGCCGGGCATCCGGGTCCGGCCGGTGGAGGTGCTCCAATTCTGGCGGGTGCAGCATGGCGAGTTGCCTGATCCTGATTGGTCGTGTCGACGGGATTACTGAGGATAGACGGCATTGGACGCGCCGTCAAAGACCGGCGAAATATCCACGTTGTCCAACGCCGACGCGTCCCCGCCCAGGGCCGGGATCATGACGCGCAGGTTAGCGACTTCCAGGCCGAGGTAGCTGTGGTCGGGATCGCCGGGCGCGCCGGGAAGGTCATCGTCGGAGAGTTCGTCGATATATTCGGCTCCGGACTCTGCGGCGATGGTCTGCATGACGTCGCTTGGGAAAACCTCCGAACCGAACACGGCGGGGATTCCTTCTTCCCTGATCTGGACGATGAGGTTGGCAACGTCGCGGGCCGATGGTTCGGAGAAGTCCGACGGTTGGACGGCGCCGATGACGGTGAGGCCGTAGCGGTCGGCGAAGTAAGCCCAGGAGTCGTGGTAGGTAAGCAGCTTGCGGTTCTCCGGCGGGATGGTGGGGATAATGGTCTTGATGGCTTCGTCGAGTGTCGCGATGCGCCCGGCGAAAGCATCGTAGTTGGCGCGATAGTAGTCGGCGTTGGCCGCATCCCTTGCTACGAGGTTGTCCCGCACGATCTCCGCGTAGCGCAGGGTCAGGATGGGGTCGGGCCACAGGTGGGGATTGGGATGCCCGTCCTGTTCGGGAAAGGAGAAGTCAAACTGCCACTGGTCGCGGGTGATGGTCTGTTCCCCCAGGCTGACGATGGAGGCGCCGGGCTTCAGGTTGGCCTTGGCCATTTCCAGCGTGGGTTCCTCAAGGAAAAGGCCGTTGAGAAAAATGAGGTCCGCGCGGGAGAGGACAACGGCCACCGCCGGTGCGGGTTCGAAAGTGTGTGAGTTCACGCCCTCCGGCACAACACCCTGTAGCGCGATGCGGGTCCCCCCGATGTTCTCCACAATGCTGGTGATGGGAGACACGGTCGCCACCACGTTGAGCGGGCCGGATGCTGGCTGGGCGGGTGCCGGAGCCGGCGCTGCGGCCGGCGGCTCACCTGCGCACGCGATGGCGACTATGGCAGCTAACCCGATCACTAATGATATACAAACTCTTGTAAGAAACATGATTTGCCCTCCAGTTGGGCATGTCGGGTTCCCGAATATATGGGAAGAAAATCATCTGCTATCCGATTGTCAGCCGGGAGGCTGGCAAATGGAGCAGAGGCCGCCGATGGTGATGTTGTCCAGGTCGGGCGTGAACCCGAACTCCTGCTGCAAACGCTGACTGAATTCCGCCAGGTAGGCGGGGCTCAGGGTTTGCACCGAATCGCATTCGGAACAGACCATGTGGTTGTGGCGATCGTGGTGATTCGCCAGTTCGAAGTGAAGCTTGTTTCCGATCACCACCTCGGTCACGACCCCGAGGCGCTTGAGCAACTGCAAAGTGCGGTAGATGGTGGCCAGATCGACGTAGGGGTGCTGCTCCTTGGCCAGGTTCCACACCTCATCAGCGCCGATATGGCCGGGCCGACCGGCCACGATGTCCAGTACGGACAGACGTTGCGGGGTCATCCGGTAGCCTTCGGAGCGCAGGTGCGCCACTGCCGATTCATGCCCAGACATACGCATACCACCGTTATTGCATGGATTTGCGATAGCCAATTATAGCGTTGCATCCCGCTGTGTCAACTGCGGTTCCGATCTCCGCGGGCGAGCACAAGGCGTTCGTATACGCCCCGTGCCTGCGTGCTAGAATTCACCCATGGCGGCAGTGCAACCCGGACAGCGCGTAGCAGAGGTGACCGCGTCGCGGTCGCAGCGCATCGAGGCGCAATGCTACCAGGCGCGCGCGGCGCCTCCGCTGGGCTCGTTGGTTCGAATCGGATCGCCGCCGGTCTACGCGGTGGTGCTGGACGTCCGTCACGAGCCGATGGACCCCACGCGACCGCTCACCCCCAGGGGCGAGGACCTGGAAACGGAAGACGAGGTGTATGCGGCCAACCCTCAACTGAGCGCTATCCTGGCTACTCGGTTTACCGCGGCAATCGTAGGGTATCGTGGCGGCTACGGCATCCATGCGGGTTTGCCGAGCTTGCCGCCCGACCTCCACGCCTTCGTCTTCGTTAGCGATGATGACGATCTGGCATTTCTTGGCAACGATTTTGGATGGCTGAAGCTGCTGCTGGACGACCGGTCGCCGGCATCGGACACCGCGATCGTGAACCTGTTGCGGCAGGCGGCTAAGACCAGGACCGACTCCCGGGGGTTCCTGCTCAACGCCGGAAAGGCCCTGGCAACCGAACTGTCCGGAGAGCCCCTTCGCATGCGAGCCCTGTTGCGCGAGGTGGGTGGATGATGCTGGCTGACGGTTTCAGGAGCAACGGTGCTGGCCCGGCAGAAGCCCGCCGGCTGGGGCAAGTCGTCGGCGGTTCCCTTTCTCGCGGTTTGGACGTGCGGCTGGATGGCCACGGCGCGGGCATCGAGGACGTGGCCGTGGGATCCTTCGTGACCATCCAGGGACGCCGGCAGCGCTATTTCGCCGTGGTGACCGACGTCGAATTACGGGCCGTTGACGACGGCGTGCGTCATTTTCCTCCGGCGTTCTCGACCGGCGTTGCCGACTCTGGAGAGTTCACCGCAGAAGTCATCGCCGGCACGCTTGCCTACGGGCAACTGTCAGTGATGCCAAGCATGGCCGCCCCGGTTGGAAGCTCCCAAAACGGAACCGCCGAACAGGCGAAGACCATCCCGGAGCATTTCGCCCCGGTGCACGCGGCGTCGCAGGCGGACATCGACGCGGTGTTCCGGGCCCGGGACGGAGACTTCGCTTTGGGGTCGCCCCAGGGCATGGATACGTCGTTGGTCCGGCTGGACCTGGCGGCCCTGGCCAACCGGTCAGTGGGGGTGTTCGGCGCGTCCGGTACAGGCAAGACGTTTTTGGCGCGGATGCTGCTCGCGGGACTGGTGAAACAAACCCAATCCGTGTCGTTGGTCTTCGACATGGAGAGCGAGTACGGTTGGCAGGGCCAGGACAACGACCGGGGACGCCGGGTGAAGGGGCTCAAGCAACTGTTCCCTTCCCGGGTCGTTACCTTCACCCTGGACGAAGGCAGTTCCCGACGTCGCGGCGCCTCTCCGGATGGGGTCGTAAGCATCGGTTACAACGAGGTCGAGCCGGCGGACATCGAGGTGCTGCGGGAGTCGCTCAACCTGTCCGAGGTGGCCGCATCTACCTCGTGGAACGTCGCCAGGCACTACCGGGAGAACTGGCTGCTGGAATTCATGGCGCTGAGCGCCGCTGATGTCGGCGATCTTGCGGGCGAAATCGGCGTCAACCTTTCAGCCCTGCAAACGTTGCATCGCCGTCTGCTTTCCTGGGAACGTTTTGGGTTCCTGACGGAGATTGGGCAGGGGAGCGCCAGCGCCGGCGGCATCATCGAACAGCTCGAGCGCGGCAACCACGTGGTGCTGGAGTTTGGGCAATACGGGCGCAACACCGCCGCCTATGTTCTGGTCAGCAACTTGCTGACCCGTCGGATCCATGAAACCTGGGTGCGGCGCAAGGAGTCGGCCGACGGCGGGCACGGCGACGAACCCCGGCCGCTGGTGATCTTCGTCGAGGAAGCCCACAAGTTCCTGACGCCGGACATCGCCGCCCAGACCATTTTCGGCGCCATTGCCCGCGAATTGCGCAAATACAACGTGACGCTGATGATCGTGGACCAGCGGCCCAGCGGCATCGACTCCGAAGTGATGAGCCAGCTTGGCACCAGGCTGTCCTGCGCGTTGAACGACGACCGGGACATGAACGCCGTGTTGATGGGAGCCCGCGACGCCGGCCAACTCAGGAACGTGCTGTCGCGTCTGGACAGCAAGCAGCAGGCACTGGTGTTCGGCCACGCGGTTCCCATGCCGGTGGTAGTCCGGCCGCGAGACTACGACGAGGCGTTTTACGCGGACATGGCCACCGCCCCGGGCGTCGCGGTGTCCGGGACACTGGCGGAAACGGAAGCGGCAAGAATGCAGCGGGAAATCGACGAGCTGTTCCCGCCGGAATGAAGTTCTTTACATCGATGCACAGGATGTTCAGGATATTGAATTATGAAAGTTGTTGAAACTTGTGCAGAGATGGCAGCATTGTGTCGAGAAGTCGAGCGCCGGCTGGGCTTGGTGCCGACCATGGGCGCGTTGCACCAGGGGCACCTGTCGCTGGTGCGTCAAGCGCGCGCGGACAACGTAACCATGGCGGCGTCGATCTTCGTCAACCCGACCCAGTTCGGCCCCAACGAAGACTTCGCTCGCTACCCGCGCAGCCTGGAGCGGGACCTGGAGTTGTTGGACGCGGAAGGCACCGACCTGGTGTTCGTCCCGCCGCCCCACGAAGTGTATCCGGACGGTTTCGACACCTGGGTTGAGCCGGGTTCGGTGGCCGAAGGCATGGAAGGCGCCGCCCGGCCGGGCCATTTCCGAGGGGTCGCGACGGTGGTCACCAAGTTGTTCACGATCATCCGCCCTGACCGCGCCTACTTCGGACAGAAGGACGGCCAACAGGTGGCAGTCATCCGCAAGATGAATGCCGACCTGAACCTGGGCGTCGATGTCGTGAGCATGCCGACCATCAGAGAGCCGGACGGCCTGGCGCTGAGCAGCCGCAACGCCTACCTGACCCCGGAGGAGCGCGAGACCGCCCCCGCGGTGTACCGAGCCCTATGCGCAGCCGAGGATGTATGGCGCCGTGGTGAGCGAGATGCCGGACGAATACGGCGGGCCGCCCACAACATCCTGGGACGCGAGACCTTGATAGATGCCGTGGATTACGTCAGCATCGTGGATGCCGACACCATGCAGCCGGTCGAAACCGTTCCCGACGGCCGGCCGGTGATGATCGCCGTGGCCGTGCGGGTGGGAACGGTGCGGCTGATTGATAACGTGACAATGCTGTAGGCGCAGGGCTATGGCATCGAGTTGCATTCATTGTCTGGCAATCATCCTGGGTCTGGCGTATCCGCGACTTGGACCACTGGATCACCTACAGAGACATAACTTTCGGGCGCATCTGATTCATCGCGACCGTCGCCCAAAGGCTCCTTAACCCTGAGGGTTTCAGGGCGTGTCTCCCACCTCGGGGGGTCAAACAATCCGCTCGACAATCCTAAGCCCCGGCCACCAACGTTCACGCGACGGGTCCTGTACGTCGAGGCTATTGCGACTTTGTCGTAAACACGAGAGACCTTTACCCGGGTCTTCGGTGACTCAACCGACCCCAACGCCTCTCCAGTGTCAGGATCGTCCACATCAACCTCGAACACGATATCGAACGTCATACCCGGCCTGACGCTGCGGTTTGCACCGACGTTCAAAACCACTTCGCGGTCGTTCAAAATCTTAGCTATCTTCCCGCGGATTGGATTAGTGAGCGCGGTCATTTTGTTCGACTCCCCGTCGCTCCAGCCATGCTTCTAAAATTTGATCTACATCTTCGGGTACAATGTCGCGCCAATCTTCTACTGCGGATCCACCAGTGGGTATTTGCTCGTCGATTATCGCCTGGATGATGCTTAGGTGTCTATCGTCATCGGCGTCTTGTTTAAAATCTTCGATTCGGGCTGACAGCCGAAAAAGACTGTCTCGGAGCTCCAATATCCGCCTGATGGCCGATCGCGCATGCGGACGTATCATTTCATAGGCAGCTTCGCGCGCGGCAACCCGCCCAAACCGATACGAACCGAGCAGCCCTGTTGCCAGCGTTACTACCTGAAAGAGAATCGTTTCGAGTTGCGAAAGTTGCCGAATCGAAGAAGTTACGATCATCGCTCCTAGAGCTAACGCAAACACGATGGCTAACCCCATCAGGGGTAAGTCTAAGCGGCGCAGCCACCTGTAGGGCGTCGCATTGTGAGGACGCATTCCTAGCGTGTCTCGAACCATGGCAGTGCGGTACGTTGCGATCTTCCTACGACTGCGTCAATTCCCGCACCGTTTCCGTTAGCGCCGGGATCACCTTTTCCCAGTCGCCGACCACGCCGTAGCGGGCTTCCTTGAAGATGTTGGCGTCGGCGTCCTTGTTGATGGCGACGATGGCCTTGGAGCCGCTGCACCCGGCCATGTGCTGGCTGGCGCCGGAGATGGCCACCGTGATGTAGAGGTCGGGTGTGATGGTTTTGCCGGTGAGGCCCACCTGGTAGTTGGCGGGAACCCAGCCGGAGTCCACGGCCGCGCGGGACGCTCCCACGGCTCCACCCAGCAGGCCGGCCAGCTCTTCCAGCTGGGAGAAAGGTTCGGGACCGCCGAGGCCGCGCCCGCCGGACACGACGATCCGGGCGTCTTCCAGCTTGATGCCCTCGGCCTCTTCTTTCACCACGTCAACGACACGGGTCTTCGCGGCTCCCGCGTCTATGTCTACCGGAAAAGCGACCACCTGCCCACTGCGCCCGGCGTCGGCGTCCAGGGGTTCATAGGTCTTGGGGCGGATGGCGGCAATCTGCGGCGTCTGGGTGCAGCTGACCACGGCGATGGCACTGCCACCGTACACCGGGCGGTTGGCCAGCAAGCGACCCGTGCCGGCGTCAGCAGACACTTCCAGGCAGTCCTGCGCCAATCCGACACCCAGGCGGAAGGCCAACCGAGGGGCCAACTCGCGGCCCTCGTTGTTGCGCGCGATCAGTATGATGCCGGGGTTAGCCTCGGCGGCCACGGTCTGCATGGCTAACAGGTACAGGTCGGGGTGGTAATCGGCCAGGGCGGGACTGGTCACCGCGTAGGCTTTGTCGGCGCCGTGGGCGATTGCCTGCTGCGGCGCGTCGGCGACGTCCGAACCGATCACGGCGATTGCCAATTCCTGGTTGAGAGCGTCGGCCAGGGATCGGCCCGCCGCGAGCAGTTCCTGGGCGGTGGATGCCAACTGCCCGTCGGGGGCGTCGCCGAATACAAGGATGCCGGTTGCGTCTGCCATGTTGTTCTCCGGGGGCGTGACCCAAAAAATAACGCGGGTCTGCGACCCGCGGGTGTCATTGCGCAGAGTTAGATGAGGCGGTCCTCACGAAGCCGCAGCGCGAGCCTGCGGGCGGCGTCGATGTCGTCGTCGCCCTCGATGATCTCGCAGTCCTGGTTGCGTTCCGGCACGAACAGATCGTGCAGCGTCAGGCGCGGCTCCAGCTGCGCGTCGTCAATATCGAGATCGCCGGTGGTCCATACCGTCGGCCGCTTGCGGGTGGCCGCCATGATGCCCCGAAGCGTGGGATAACGGGGCTGGCCCAGCTCGTTGCTCACGGTCACCAGGGCGGGCAGGTCCGCCTCGACGACTTCGAAGCCGTCGGGGGCGAGACGCTCCACGACCACCTTGCTTTCCTGCACGTCCACCTTTTTGCCCAGGGTGATGCAGGCCATTCCGAGCGTCTCCGCGACGCCCAGGGGTACCTGGGCATTGTCCCAGTCCGACGCCTGGCGGCCGCAGATGATCAGGTCAAACCCGCCCAGCTTGTTGATGGCGGCGGTGAGCAACTGCACCGTGAAGAACGAGTCCACCGAGTTGGCGAAATCATCATCCTGCAGGAGCACCAACTCGTCGGCTCCCATGGACAATGGCTTCTTCATCACGTCCAGGGCAAACGTGGTGCCGGATGATATGACGGTAATGTTGGCGCCCTGCTCATCCTTGATCTGTAAGGCGGCTTCGACGGCGTTTTCGTCGAAACCGTTCACCACGGGCGGGATGTTCGCCGGCGGGACCACCTGCCGGGCGTCGGGGTCAATGCGGAAGGCGGCGGCGGGCATTTCCGGGTCGACGACCTGCTTGGCCAGCACGCAAATGTTAACGGGCATCAGGAACGCACTCTCCTGTGGCAATACGAAAATGGGCTATGTGAAAGTTATCACTAGCCCATTCCAGTGTCAAACCTTGGACGATTCCGTCACCTGCCTAACGGAATCTTGACGGAACGCCGGTTTCTTTGCACGGCATCCCGGGAAACATAACGAATCCCAAGCTCGGGGCGTCAGATCTCGCGGAAGGCGGGTTCCGGCTCCTCAATATAGAAGTTGTTGGCCCACAGATCATCCAGGATGGCCTGATCGCCTTCGGTGATGGGCGGTGTGTCCACGGCCTCGGAGTATTCCTTCAACTCTTCCAGCGTGGTGAAGTTGGGCAGCACACTGGTGATCGTCGGTTGGTGGAGCACAAACTGGATGGCGGCCTGGCTCATGGTGCGCCCGGCTTCCTCGCCGGCCAGGAACTTGACCTGCTCGACCTTGACCAACGCCTCGCTGAGCCACTGGTGCCGGCGATACGA
This sequence comes from Dehalococcoidia bacterium, assembly GCA_965220505.1. GTDB lineage: Bacteria > Chloroflexota > Dehalococcoidia > Lucifugimonadales > UBA3495 > Bin87. The sequence goes on from CBDCQE010000001.1 coordinate 981,971, forward strand.
CCGGTGGTCGTTTTCGTCGAATTCCGGCGGTTCGTCGTACCGCCCGGTCAATGCCTCGGAGGCATGGGGCACCCGGGACAGCAGACCGACCTGTTCCTTCTCGGCGATGGGGAAGAAGTCCTTGGCCGGGTCCTGCTCGAGGATGCTGTAGATGATCTGGCAACTGCTGACGTGGCGCTCCTCCATGCTGGCCTGGCCTTCCTCGAACCAGCCGATGTCGGGCCCCAGGGCCGAGCCGTAGTACCGGATCTTGCCCTCGTGTTTCAGGGCCTCGAGGGTTTCGAACACCTCGTCCTTCTCCAGTGCTTCGATACGCGGGTTGTGCAGCTGGTAAAGGTCAATGTAGTCGGTCTTCAGGCGGCGCAGCGACTGCTCACAGGCGAAGCGGATAAACTCCGGCTCGAACTTCTGCGGCCGTTCCTGGTGCCCGACCCGGGGCGTAGTCTGGTCGTAGATGTCGTATCCGAACTTGGTGGCGATGATCATCTCGTGCCGTCGGTGGCTCATAAACTTGGCCAGCACTTCTTCGCCGTAGCCGTCGCCATAGGTGTCGGCAGTGTCGAAGAAATTGATGCCCAGTTCCAGGGCCTCTTCCAGCAGTTGGCGGCGCGTCTCCTCGGGAATGCGGCCCCACCAGTTGGTGGCCACGGTCCAGACGCCGAAGCCAACCTCGGAGAGCATCAGGTCGGTGCGGGGGAGTTGGCGGTATTTCATGATCTCTTCACCCTTGAGTGGCGTCGCTCAGCCAGCGGCTCATGCCTTCAATGAATTCGTCTCGTATTGTACTCGAGGAACCGCAAAATTCCGCAATCAGCTGTTCTTTGAAAACCTGTGGGTCATCGCCGGTGGGAACCACGAACGAATCGACTGGATCGCACGCGATGGCCATATCTTTGCCTTTGGTGAACGTCCGGTTGACCGGCATCCCCAGGGGCCCGGCGCTGGAAGGCCAGGTCGCGTCAACGTTCATCCAACCCATCTCGGTTTTGAGGCGGATGTAGGTGTGCACGTCCGGCACCGGCTCCCTGGTCACCAGAGACTTCAGACCCGCGGGAAAGTGGCCGGTGTTTTCGCTGGTGAACCGATGGGTGCACATAATCACCCGCGAGTCCATGCCAAGCTCACGAAAGATCGCATCCAACAGGTAGTGCTTCCCGGAGCAGGTGCCGCGCCATTCGCGAACGATAGCCTCGGGTTCCCGCGTACTGGCGCGTTGGTAGGGCATGTCCCTGACCAGCGCAAAAGCAGAAGCGGCGGTGAGCTTTTCATCGTCGGCGATAAGGTCGCGCCGGCAGCTTTCCTGTTGCAGCAGGGAGAGAAGGGTTGTCATGGTCAGCTCCCTTGAGCGAAGGCAGCAGCGGGATAGACTTCGCGAACCTGCCTCGCCAGCGTTGCGGCAGCATCGGTATTGTGTTCAGTGTAACCGAAGATGCCAGCATGCGACGGGTCGTGGGTCTCACCCAGCGCAATGACCTGAATGTCCAGATTCAATTCGCTTTTGCACGCAGCGGTGGCGGCGCCAACATTGAGGACGGCAAATGCAGCGCCACGGCTGACCTGAAAGCCTTTATCGGTCAGAGCCTTGCGAACTCCTGCCTCGTCGTCTCTCTTGCGGATCCGCTTTCCCGACATAGATGGGCATGTCTTCCCCCATGTCCTGGTATGCGGGGAATGCGCCGACGTGGTGCAGCGTATACACTCCCACGCCATCGAAAGCCTCGTTCGGTGGCAATATGTCAGACGGGTAGTCCATCAGCGCTCGTGCGGCGTTGCGGCCCAACTCGTCGACGCTAAGGGGATTGTAGGCTCGCACGGGCTACCGCTCGCATCTGGAACTATTTCGGCAAATTATCCAAAAGCAATGCCTTTTGCGGGCATGGTGGGCGGTGGACCACTTCGTTGACGTCATCGGCCCAGAACGGATCTTGATGATCAAGTCGCAAACCGTAAAGCCGGCTTCGTCAGCCATACGCATGAAGTCGCAGTGGCTCCACTTTGAACGGTGGCTATTGACCATGTCAGTAATTTTAGCCAGCAGCAAGCCTTCGGGTTTCAATACCCGTTTCGCCTGGGCCAGAAACGGCGGGTAAAGGTAGCTGAGGCTCCAGTCATGTTCCTTTCCACAGGCGACTGTGGCGCCGAAATCCTCATCGAACTTTTTGCTGCTCTTGTCCCGGCCTTGCGGGCCAACATGTGGAGGGTCGTACACTACGGTTCCAAATGCGGCATCCGGAACCCCTGCCATCACCCGATTATCGCCTACGATCATTGGCTCGAATTTCGGGTTGATGTCCATCGATACGACGTGTCGTGACGAGCCCTTCCAGAAGCGTCCCCTGTTGTATGTGGCGTCCAGTATCGGCTCCGGGGCGATCGATGCATAGAATTGCAACATATTCTCTATCAAGTCACCATCATTGCCTTCCCACACACTGCTGATGGGTTGATACCCCTCTACCGTGACCAGTTCTTTCTGTACCAAAGCGGTCAACTCCATAGTGACGGCGCTCAATCCCAATCGATTCTGCCAGGTGCTGCCGTAGGGACAGTCGCCAAGATCAGCGCGACCATGGTGTAGCGAATCCAGTTTCCGCCCGTCAACGGCCCGGTGTCACAATTCTGGATTCCGGTGAAAGCCGGAATGACGGGGGCAATTACGCCGGCACGAGCCCCAGGCTCCCGCGCACCGCCTCTACCATCTCGTTGAACCGGGCGTCGTCCAGTACCGGTTTGGCGTCGCCGAGGCGGACGGTCGGAATGACATCCACCCACGACTTGCAGCCGCCGTATTCAGGGATGAACGGCGCCGTGGTCGCGCTTTCCATCTCGTACACGCGCAGCAGCATGATGGTCAGCGGCACCATGGGCTTCCAGTGCAGACGCGACTGGGCGTATGTGTCGGTCCAGATGTGGTGCGGCGCCAGGTCTTCCACCTTGCCCTGCTGGTCGATCTCGATCAGCTCATGGACGCGGGCCCAATGGGTGAAAGTGACGGCGTCCTTGTCGTCCGGGTCGTCGGCCAGCAGTTGCCGCAGGGCGGGCTGGTGGCTGTCCTTGAGCAAGTCTTCCTTCTGGTGCAGGTAGGTGGGATACAGCAGGAACTCGGGATGCACCACGCGGAAGTCCTTGCTCTCCTCGTGGATGCCGCCCTTGCGCAGCATCATGATCTGGTCGCCGTCGGCCAGGGCCTTCACGGTGATCGCCCATTCTTTCAGGGCCAGTTGGCAGGTCGCGGGGGTGGTCATGGCCTCAACCTCCGGGGAAATTGCATGGATGGACAGGATATTCGGGATAGGTTTGGGCTGCCGGCTAATGCCCGCGGCTGCAGAACTCGTCCCAGCCGGGCACGTCCTCGCCCGTGACGTACAGCCAATAGTAAGTGCCGATGTCGCCCATGTACTTGAACTGCTTGCGCACGTCCTTGATGGTGGCCTCCAGGTCGCCGTGGGCGCGCAGGTAGTTGCGGATGTCGCCACCGTACTCTTCCTCCAGCTCGATGAGCTTCTGGGCGTTGTGCACGGTGGCGACGATCTTCCGCCGGTTGCGGATGATGGCCGTGTCGGAGGCCAGCGTGTCGATGGCCGATTCATCCATGGCCGCCACCGCTCCCACGTCGAAACCCTGAAAACCGGCCTGGAAGCCCGGCCACTTGGTGTTGACCACCTTCCATGACATGCCGCTCTGGAACACGGCCTTGGTCATGACCTCCAGGTAGTCGTTCAAGCTCCGGGGTTCGATCTGCTCCGGAGCTTCAGGATGCTGCCGCTCCTCTGGGGTGGTCATAACGTGCTCCTTAACGAAACAGCGTAAGCCGCGGGGTATACGGTTGGTCGCTCCTACGCCGAAGCCGGCACGGAACCAGGGGCCGATGGGATGTCGATGCGGAGCAGCCGGCTCAGGTTGGCGGTGGTGACCTCCGCCACCTCTTCCACCGAGATGCCCTTCACGGTTGCCAGGCACTGGGCCACGTCGGCCAGGTGGCGCGGCTCCGTCCAGTTGTGACGGTACTTCTTGAACGGCTGCGGATAGGCGTCCGTCTCCAGCACGATGTTTTCCAAAGGAATATCGCGAGCCACCTCACGCAGTTCCGGCAGGCGGGTCAACGGGCGCGCCAGCGATATGAAGAAACCGCAGTCGATGGCCTCGCGCGCCGTTTCAGCGTCCCCCTGGAAGTAATGCATGGCGCCGCCCACCAGGCCGGCGTTCTCCTCGCGCAGTACCTTGAACACCGCCGGATGCGACTCCCGCGAGTGGAAGATGATCGGCAACCCCAGGCTCTTGGCCAGGTGGATGTGCGCCCGAAATACCTGATCCTGCACCTCGTGGTCCGGCGACGTGGGCAGGTAGTCGAGACCCACCTCGGAGATGCAGACCACGCGCGGGTTGTCGCGGGCCAGGGATTCCAGCCTGGAGTAGGCCTCATCATTCACCGGATCGTCGGCCTGCATCGGGTGGATGCCCACGCCGGCATAGAACATCGGGTGCTCATCGGCCAGGGCGATGCAGCGTTCGGTGGATTCGATGGTGGTGCCGGCCAGCAGTATATAGCCGACGCCGGCTTCACTAGCCCGCTGCAGTATGCCGGGTATTTCCTCCGGCACGTACTGGTCGAGATGGGTGTGGGCGTCGCAGTAGATTGGAGTCGTTGGCATAAGCGAGTTTCCTGAGGGCCGGCATTGCCGGCTGCCGCTGCGCGAAGTATAGCATTTGACGGCTAAACCGGCGCGTCGGGGCGTACAATCTAATCAGATGCGCGCTTGGGCAAGTCTCATTTTTCCGGCCCTCCGCCGCCTCCGGGAGGTCCTGAACAATTTGCATGGATGAACAGGATGAACGGGATGGTATGAGTTGGATGATGGCAACTTGTCCGGCTTCGGAAACCATCCCATCTTGTCCATCCTGTGCACCCATGTAAATTCCCGGGTCGCGTCAAACCGGGTACGCGTGAGGGCATTGCCCTCGTTGACAGAACGGGTAGCCTGGTCTACGATGATTGTTGACCTTAACGGTCGGGAATTATTAGAACCATCCGCCGGCAAGCCGCTATCACCGCCGGACGGGGAGGAAGTGGCCCCAATGACCACCCAGGCTCAACGCGTGATTTCCCGTGACACGACGTCCGAGGAACTCGACTCCGATTACCAGTGGGGATTCACCATCGACATCGAGCAGGAGGCCATCCCGAAGGGCCTCAGCGAAGATGTGGTGCGCCTGATTTCGGCCAAGAAAAACGAGCCGGAATGGATGCTGGATTGGCGACTTCGGGCCTTTCGGTTCTGGTCCCGTCAGAACTACGAAGAGCCGAAGTGGGCCAATGTCCATTATCCTCCCATCGACTTCCAGGACATCCACTACTACGCCGCGCCCAAATCTGCTGAGGACGGCCCCAAGAGCCTCGACGAGGTTGACCCTGAGGTCCTGGAAGCTTTCGACAAGCTGGGCATTCCGTTGGAAGAGCAGGCCCGGCTCGCCGGCGTCGCGGTTGACGCCGTGCTGGACAGCGTCTCCGTAGCCACCACCTACCAGGAACAGCTGGAAAAGGCCGGCGTTATCTTCTGCTCCATGAGCGAGGCCATCCAGAACCATCCGGACCTGGTGCAGAAGTACCTCGGTTCGGTGGTTCCCTACGCCGACAACTTCTACGCGACCCTCAACTCGGCCGTGTTCTCCGACGGCTCTTTCGCCTACATCCCGCCCGGAGTGCGCTGCCCCATCGAGTTGATGACCTATTTCCGCATCAACCAGGCGGACAGCGGCCAGTTCGAACGCACCCTCATCGTCGCCGACGAAGGGTCGTACGTCAGCTATCTGGAAGGCTGCACGGCGCCCATGCGGAAGTCCAACCAACTGCACGCCGCCGTGGTCGAGCTGGTTGCCATGGAAGGCGCGGAGATCAAGTACAGCACCCTGCAGAACTGGTACCCCGGCGACCGCAACGGAGAGGGCGGCGTCTACAACTTCGTTACCAAGCGAGGCAAGTGTGCCGGCGCGAACTCCAAGATTTCCTGGACGCAGGTCGAAACCGGCTCCGCCATCACCTGGAAATATCCCAGCGTCATTCTCCAGGGCGACAACTCCGTGGGCGAGTTCTACTCGGTGGCCCTGGTGAACAACTGGCAGCAGGCCGACACCGGAACCAAGATGATCCACATGGGCAAGAACACCCGCAGCACCATCGTCGCCAAGGGGATCTCCGCCGGGCAGGGTGAGCAGACCTATCGCGGCCTGGTGAAGATCAATCCCTCCGCCCACGGAGCGCGGAATTTCACCCAGTGCGACTCGCTGCTGGTGGGCGACAAGTGCGGCGCGCACACCGTGCCGTACATCGAGGTGAAGAACCCGAGCGCCCAGATGGAGCACGAAGCCACTACCTCCAAGGTGTCCGACGACCAGCTTTTCTACCTCCAGCAAAGGGGCATCGGCGTCGAAGACGCCCACTTCATGATCATCAACGGGTTCTGCCGGGGCATCTTCCAGGAACTCCCCTTCGAGTTCGCCATGGAGGCCTCGCAGTTGCTCAAGGTCAGCCTGGAAGGAACGGTGGGATAAATCCGGCCCGGCTTGTCAGGTTTACGCCCTCCTCTAGACAAAAGGACACGCAACACGAAAATGACCACCGCCCGCGAAACTCTGTCACCTATCCTGGAGGTCACGGACCTCCAGGTTTCCATCGACGATCAGGAAATACTGCGAGGCGTGAACCTTTCGGTAAGTCCTGGCGAGGTTCATGCGATCATGGGCCCCAACGGCTCCGGCAAGAGCACCCTGGCCAACACCCTGGCCGGACGCCCGGAATATACCGTCACCGGCGGTTCCGCCGTGTACAAGGGCATGGACCTGCTGGACATGGAACCGGAGGACCGGGCGCGCGAAGGCGTGTTCCTGGCCTTCCAGTATCCGGTCGAGCTTCCGGGCGTGCGCGCGTGGCAATTCCTCAAGGCCGCGGTGGACGCCAAGCGGGTCCACCTGGGCGAAGAGGAAATGGGCGCCCGCGAATTTGACCGCCTGTTGCGCAGCAAGGTAGCCGAGGTGGAAATAGATCCGGAACTCGTCCGGCGATCCGTCAACGAAGGTTTTTCCGGCGGCGAGAAAAAGCGCAACGAAGTGCTGCAAATGGCGCTGCTGGAGCCCACCCTGTCCCTGCTGGACGAAACTGACTCCGGGCTGGACATCGACGCCCTGCGCATCGTAGCGGACGGTGTGAATCGTCTCCGCCGCCCAGACAATGCGGCGGTCGTGGTCACCCATTACCAGCGCATCCTGAATTACATAACCCCGGACCGGGTGCACGTGCTAGTGGACGGGCGCATCGTCCTCAGCGGCGGCCCGGAACTGGCCGAGCAACTGGAGGCCAGGGGGTACGACTGGGTGCGCGAGGAGGCGGATGCAGTCGGCTAACGATGACCCTGCCAGCCAACCCGACGCTGTCCATCTTGTCCAACGTCGAGTGGAGGCGTTTATCACCAACGGCACAGAAGTATGTCATTGCCAGTTTTGAGCTTTTGGGCACGGCAAACGGACATTTGAGCGACGGTGATTTTCGTCAGGCTTCGGAAATGGCATGGGGAGCAGCCGCTCAAATAGTGAAAGCCGTCGCAGAAAACTGGAGCTTACCGCACAGAAGCCACCGTGATTTGCGGGGATTGATGGATTTGCTGGCGACGACGGATTCACAATCAGCGTTACATGAAGGGTTTGATATGGCCCAGGATCTGCATCACAACTTTTATGAAAATGACGCCGATAATTTCTTTGTGACCCTTGCGGTGCAGCGAATGGCGTATTTCATTGAGGATATGCTGCCCTGGCTGCGCCGCCCGTGCCAACCGCAAGTAGCCGCTGCGGAGCAAGGCTTATGACTGCTGATATTTCCAAGGGGTTAACCACTGACGACCTAGCTCGTCTCTCGCCGCATTGCCGAGAGTATGCGACCACCAGTCCCATACTGTTGCGGAAAGCCCACGACTGCGTGAGCAAAGGCGAGTTGCTGCAAGCTTGCGTCTATGGTTGGGGCGCCGCCGAGGACATCACGAAAGCCGTTGCCGAAAACTGGAAAGAGTACGGGGTGGAATGCAGGCGTCCACAAGATTTGCGGGCGTTGGTCAATTCACTGTCGGTAACAGACCCGGAAGTTATCAAAGCCGTTGACAATTGGAAATCCGACTACGATGAACTTGGCGAGCAACGCAGCCGGCAAGCACTGAATGACCGACTGGACGCGCTGGGTTGGGACTGGAGCGAGTTTTTGGCTGACGGATTCTACGCTGCTACGGACCTGCTGGAGAGATTTTACGAAAGCAAGGCTAACGAGTTCATCGTAAAAAACGACCTGAAGCGGGTCGAGCAGTTTGTGGCGCAAATGCAAGTCTGGCTTCGTCAGCCCTGCCCGCCCGACGGCTTTCAGCAGTTTCACAACCAGTAAAGACGCATCGCGCCTCACGCATCAGAGAAACCATGACTACCATTGCACCCGCGTCCGTCGCGGAAACCTACCCCCACTACGCCGCCGCGTATACCGCGCAGCGGGCCGGCAACTCCCCGGTTATCCAGGAACTGCGGCAGCGCGGCTGGGAAGCGTTCAACCGCTTGGGATTACCCACCGCCAGGCGCGGCAATGAGCCCTGGAAGTACACGAACGCCGGCCCCATCGCCCGGGAAAACTTCGCGTATGCCGACCTCGCCTCTAACAGAGTGACCGAGCCGACCCAGGCGGAGGTGCAGGCCGTTGCGCCGTGGCAACCCGACTGGCGCACCCTGGTGATCGTGGACGGAGCCTTCGCTCCGGGCCTGACAGACGGAAACGCCGATGGTGCGGGCATAGCCACCGGCCTGGCCGACGCGCTCCAATCCGATCCCGAACTGGGCGATAAGACCTTGGGCTGCCTGGCGACCCCGGAAGACGATGGATTCACCGCCCTTAATACCGCCTTTCTGGGTGATGGCGTTGCAATCTCGGTGCCGGCGGGAGCGGACGCCGGCGTCATCAACGTCGTGTATCTCACCACTGGTCGTGGTCAGCCCCGAGCCACCCACCCGCGCCTCGTAATATCTGCCGCTCCCAATTCCCGCGCCACCGTCATCGAAACTTTCGTCGGTCCTGACGTGCGCTACCTGACCAACACCGTCATGGAAGCCTCGGTGGGCGAGGGAGCGAGTGTCGAGCACTATCGTCTACTGCTTGAAGGTCAGGAGGCCTACCACGTCGGGGTGAGTCGGGTTCTACAGCAACAGGACTCCACGTTCTCGTCGGTGGCCATCGCCCACGGAGCCGCCCTGGGCCGCAACGATTTCGGCGTCACCATCGCCGGAACCGGCGCCGAATGCACCCTCAACGGCCTGTACCTCACCACCGGCAGCCAGCACATCGACAACTACCTCAACATCGACCACGCAGAGCCCTACGGCACCAGCCGGCTCTTCTACAAGGGCATCCTGGACGGACGCTCCCGGGCCGTGTTCGGCGGCAACGTCACCGTGCGCAAGGACGCGCAAAAGACCGACGCCCAGCAAACCGACAAGAATCTGCTCTTGTCCGAGGAAGCCGAGGTGGACAGCAAGCCCAGCCTGCTCATCTACGCCGACGACGTGAAATGCGGACACGGCGCGACCGCGGGCCACATCGACGCCGACACGGTGTTCTACATGCGCAGCCGGGGTCTCGATCTTCCCACCGCCAGCCGCATCCTGATCCACGCCTTCGCCAGCGAAATCATCGACACGGTGGCGCTGGAACCGTTGCGAGAATTTCTCGACGAACGCTTCCGTAACGCCATCCCTTCCGCCAACATCGCCCTGCCCATCGGAGGCCGCTCGTGACCGCCGCCACTGGGAACGTCCACGCTTCCCCACCCGGCCCCCTGACCCCCGAAGACGTCGCTCTGATCCGCCGGGACTTCCCGGTCTTGGATCAGCTGGTCAATGGCAAACCCCTGGTCTACCTGGACAACGCGGCCACCACGCAAAAACCCCGGGCGGTTATCGACGCCATCAGCAACTACTACCTGCACAACAATTCCAACGTGCACCGCGGCGTGCACACCCTGAGCCAGCGGGCCACCGACGACTACGAAGCCGGTCGTGAGGCAATCCGCCGGTTCATCAACGCGCCCGACGCCTCGGAGATCATCTACGTGCGAGGCACGACCGAGGGGCTGAACCTGGTCGCCAGCAGCTACGGCCGCAAGTTCTTCAAGTCCGGAGACGAGGTCATCATCACCGGCATGGAGCACCACTCCAACATTGTGCCCTGGCAGATCCTGGGCAAGGAAATCGGCATTCGCCTGCGGGTTATTCCCTTCACGGACCAGGGCGAGTTGCTGATGGACGAGTACGAGAGCATGCTGAATGACCGGACTCGCCTCGTATCCGTGGTGCATCAGTCCAACGCGCTGGGCACAATCAACCCGGTGTCGGCCATCATCGAATTGGCCCACGCCCGGGGCATTCCGGTCATGATCGACGCCGCGCAATCGATCCCGCACATGCCCGTCGATGTGCAGGCTCTAGGCGCCGATTTCCTCACTTTCTCCGGCCACAAGATGTACGGGCCGACCGGCATCGGGGTGCTGTGGGGTCACGCGGATCTGCTCAACGAGATGCCACCCTACCAGTCCGGCGGAGAGATGATCCGTTCCGTGACCTACGAGGAAACCATCTACAACGTGCTTCCTCACAAGTTCGAGGCCGGCACCCCGGACATCGCCGGCGCCATCGGGCTCGGCGCGGCCGTGGAGTACCTCGAAACCATCGGCATGGATCGCATCGCCGCATACGAGCAGGCGTTGATGCGCTACGGCGCCGAGCGTCTCTCCGAAATCGAAGGAGTGAGACTCATCGGCACCGCAGAAAACCGGGGTGGGGTCCTGTCGTTCTTCATGGAAGCCGCCCATGCCCACGACATCGGCACTATACTGGACGCCGAGGGCATCGCCGTGCGTACCGGCCACCACTGCGCGCAGCCGGTGATGGCTCGCTATGAGATCCCGGCTACAGTGCGGGCTTCCCTTTCCTTCTACAACACCACCGAGGAAATTGACGCCCTGATCAAAGGCATTGATCGGGTCATTGAGGTTTTCGGCTGATGGCATCCGACCTTAGCGATCTCTACCAGGAAATCCTTCTCGAACACAACCGGCGCCCCCGTAATTTCCGTACCCTCGAGGATGCCACCCACCACGCGGACGGGTTCAATCCGTTGTGCGGCGACGAAATATCGCTGCAACTCCGCGTGGATGAGGAGACCGTCGGCGACGTGGGTTTCCAGGGACATGGCTGCGCCATCAGTCGCGCTTCCGCGTCCCTTTTGACCCAAGCGGTGAAAGGGGCATCGACCTACGATGCCATGGCCATGTTCGACGAGTTTCACCGCATGCTCACCGAGCCCGACGCCGAGCTCGACTACGACCTGTTGGGCGACCTGGAAATGCTCGCCGGCGTGATCGCGTATCCCACGCGCATCAAGTGCGCCATCCTGGCCTGGCACACCTTGAAAGCGGCAATGGACGGCGAGGGCGTCGCCACAACCGAGTAGCTATCCGCTGGGCGCCCCGATGGCTTCCCTGCCCGACAATCCCGACGCGCTCTACGGCGACGTCATCATGGATCACTATCGCAGCCCGCGACATCGCGCGCCTTTGTCCAACGCCGACGTCGAAGCCGAAGAGTTCAATCCCTTCTGCGGGGACCGGGCCACGCTGCAACTGCGCCTCAGTCACGCGGACGGGAACTCGGCCTCAATCCAGGGCGTGAGCGCCCTGGCCGAGGGCTGCAGCATCATTCAGGCTTCAGCATCGCTATTGGCTGACAACCTGCAAGGCCGCACCCTGGAGCAAGCCGCTGATCTGTCCCAGTTGTTCCGGGACTTGATGCAGGGCAAGCCCTTGCCGCCCGTCGCTCTGTCCGAGCTCGGAGAGTTGGAAGCCCTGGAAGTAGTGCGGCAGTACCCGGTGCGCATCAAGTGCGCGCTGCTCCCCTGGGTGGCGCTGGAAGAAGGCTTGCGCCGGCTGGGTCGAAGAGGCGCGGCTGGCAGCTAGTTGCTTGACGGCGGACTGGAGGTCGGCATCTCGGACAGCACCGCCAGTAGCCGATAACCGTACTTGGGCAGTTCCGCCGGCGGCTCGGCTGCGTCCGGGTAAAGGTCAAACTTTTCCACGCTCAGTCGGTATTCGAACCCGTGGCCCCGTGCGAACTCCTCAATCACGCCGTAATATGGTTCACCGTTCACCACGATACAGGCGGCTGTAATGGGGGCGTCCTCATAGCAACCCACCCGCCACGGGCCGACCGTGATTTCTGCGACGTCGCTTTGGGCGGGGGGCTGTTCAACTATATCCAGCAATCGCCGAGTGCCCGAGTCGTAACTTTCGAATCGGATCCGGTAGTCGAATCCGGACTGGAAGGTGAAACCGTCGATAGAATCGCGGACCGGAAGGCCGTCCATCAACAGGCATTGCTCGTCGGACTTCGGGCATTGCACCCGAGTTGGCGCGACCGTTGCCTCCTGAACCGAGCCGGCGGCCCGGTTTTTTGAAAGCACTTCCAGCAGGCGATAACCGTACCTGCCCACGTCCTGGGGAGGCTCCTTTTGACCCGGAAACGCGTCGTATCGTTCGATGCGGAGGCGGTATTCGTACCCCGGCTCGTGGGTGAACCCATCTATCTCATCGTAGAAGAACCCGCCGTCCACGGTCAGGCACATCCGGCGGAACGGGCCATAGCATTCCTGGCGGGCCGGGCCCACGGTCACTTCCTGAATCCGGGACGTCGTGTCCTTCGATTCATCAACAGCCCCGGTGCCGATGGCGGTAGGCTCGATACCCCCGGGGTTGGTAGCCGTCTTATCTACGCCAGTTGCCGGCGACCGCGCCACGCAGCCGGTCAGTACCAATCCAAGCGCCAGCAGGATCAAGATGGCAGCGCCGGCCACGACAGAGTGGCGACGGCCGGCCGGCATCATTTGCCCTGTAAGCCCCTGAGATAGGCAATGTGACCGACGTGCTGGTACATCTCGCCGATAATCTGGCGGAACATGGCGCCCAGTGACATCTCGGGGCGCCGCTCCCTCGGCACGCGCTCCATATCGTCCGGGGTCAGCGTGTCCAGATAAGCCAGCGTGGCCTGCCGAACCGCCCCGCGATAGCGGAGAAATTCACTCAGATCCAATGCGGGGAAGTTGTTCACCTGCTCGGCAGTATGGCCAAAGCCATTGTCCCGCGTGGGCAGGCCGAACTTTTCGTGCCAACCCTCTGTCTCCCACAATTCGGTCTGGAACTGGGCGAAGAACTGGATCCACATGTCCTCGACCCGGACCATGTGCCAGAGGATCCAACCGATTGAGTTGGCGTCGGCCGCCGGCTGCCAAACGAGTTCCTCCGGACCCAACCCATCCAGGGCGTCCATCAGGAAGCCGTTTTCCTTGTCGAGGGCATCGACGATGAATTCGTTCAGAGTCATGGCATGATCTCCCTGGCGATCAGGCGGCCGCCGGCGTCGGGATGCGGGCTCCCATCTCACGGTCCAGCAGCAGCAGCGCATCGCTGCGACCGGCCACTTTATCCAGGGAGGCAATCACGTCACGGGCCGTTTTCTCTTCCTCGACCTGCTCGTTCACAAACCATTGCAGCATCACCTGGCTGGCGAAATCGGCAGATTCGGCGGCCACGGCGTAGAGTTGATTGATCAGCCGCGACACCTGCTGTTCGTGTTGCAGCGTTTGGTGCATCACTTCTTCGACAGAGGCAAACTCGATTGGCGGCTGCTCGATGGGCAGCAGCGTAACCCTGCCGTCCCGGTCTTCCAGGTAAGTTAGCAGGCGCATGGCGTGGTCATACTCTTCCTGGCTCTGGATGCGCATCCAGTGAGCGAAACCGGGCAGGTCGATGGAGTCACAGTAGGTAGACATCGACAGGTAAAGATACGACGAGTAGAACTCGGCGTTGATGTGGTGGTTAAACGCCTCCTGCAAGGCGGTGCTGACGGCCATTTTGGTTCTCCGCGTGTGTATCTCTTGAAAAATGAAACCCCGGTCGTTGTGCGCGACCGATCAGTCGTGGAGGAATCCCAGGACGGTGTCAAAGAACGCGTCCGGTCGCTCCAACTGCGGGATGTGCCCGCATTCCGGGATCACGGTCAAGGTGGCGTTGGGCAGCAGGTCGCGGAAGGCCTCACCGTACTCCGGAGGTATCACCTGGTCGGAGTCGCCCCAGACGATCAGGGTGGGCATCACGATGCGATGGGCCCGCTTGGTAAGCCCGCGTTCGGGTATCGGCCAGGTGAACTTGGCGACCGATTGAAGGGTCTGGATGCGGTCCAGCGTATGTTCCAGCCGTGCCTCGGGCTCTGTGGGTTGCGCGACGTAGGCGTGAGCCAATTCACCGTCCGAGTCGTGCCACAGCATCTCGCGGCGTTCGTCGGGGGTCAGGACGAAAAAGTCCGCCACCGGATTGTCCTCCAACCACAATCCCAACGAGTTCACCAGTACCAGCCGGGAGATCCGGTCGGGACGATGGGCCGCCAATTCGGCCGCGCAGAAACCGCCGTACGAATGCCCGATCAGGTGGCAGCGCTCGATCCCCAGGGCGTCAAGAAACTCTTCGAAGAACTGAACCAGGTCCCAGAGATCGTCCAGGTGGTTGAGCCCGGTGGAATTCGCGACGCCGGGATGGGCCGGCGCGTAAACGTGGTAGTCCTCGGCCAGTCGGTCCAGATAATCCGGCCACCCGACGTGCCCGCCGGCTCCGTGCAGGTAAATCAGCGCGTCGCCGGAACCGCCTTCCGCGACCTGGACGTTAAACATCCCACCGCGGACGGACACCATACGCTCCGTGTGAGCAACCATTGGTGAAACACCTCAGTCTAATAACGTAATTGAAGGTCGGCATTGCGGCTACCTACCCGCCCCAACGCTGACGTTAAACCGGCTAATACCATACCATAAAGACGATAAAATCCCCGCGGCAAAGGAGACATGATGAAAGCCGCCGGAGGAGTTTTGAAGCAGTTATACGCTGTCAGCATCTTAGCTCTAGTCGTCATAGTCGCTCTGGCCTGTGAAGGCCCCCCGCGCGCGCCGGCAGCGCCCGCGCCGGAACTGACCGTACCGCCGGCGGCGCCACAGGCTTTGACCCCAAAGCCCTCGCCCACCTCCGCCCCAACCATTGTACCAACGCCGACCCAGAGGCTGACGGCTGCGAGCGCGCCAATGCCGGCACCCTCGCCGACGATCACTCCCACTCCGGCGCCTATCCCGGAACCGGAGCCGGCCATCTCGGCCGTCCAGCAGATAGACTGGACTCCGTGCGAGTCTGGCCCCGAGCTTGAGTGCGGATTCGTAGCAGTTCCAGCGGACTACCGTGCTCCCGAGGCCGGCAGCATCAGCATCGCCGTCAACGTGCACCGGGCCACTTCACCGGAACAGCGGATCGGATATCTGCTGGTGAACCCCGGCGGTCCGGGCAGGGGCGGTTTGGAGATGGTCCAGGGCACTCTATCCGGAGAGTTCACCGGTGATGTCGTCGCGCGCTTCGACATCGTCGGGTTCGACCCTCGCGGCGTAGGGTTGTCTGAGCCTGAATTCGCCTGCGGTGACCTGGGTGAGCAGCTCGCGCTGCTGGCCTCAATCGAAATTCCGGTGGATACTCCCGATGAGATAGCAGCCGGCGAAGCCGCTGCCAACCTGTGCATCCGATCAATGGGGCCGGTGGGTGGCCTGCTGCACACTGAGTATGTCGCCAGGGACCTGGACGAAATACGCCAGGCCCTGGGCGCGGAGCAAATCTCCTACTACGGTTCCGGCTATGGAGCGACGCTGGGAGGCTGGTACGCCACGCTCTTCCCCGATTCGGTCCGGGCAATGGTTTTTGACAGCGCCGACAACCCGGATGACCCGGCCGGCACCCGGCAGGAACGCATCGATGAGCAACTTGAGGAAATCGCACCCCTGGAAACCGCGCTCGAGACAGCCCTGACGGCATGTGACGACCCGAGGGAATGCCCGATCTACAATGGCGGGGACCCGATTGGCTACTTCAAGCAGGCCGCTGCAAAGTTCGAGTTGGTCAATCGCGCCGCCAATAATCATCCTCTGGCCGCCGCACTAGGAATAATCACGACTCTGTACGCTGAAGTGGGTCGGCCCGCCCTTTGGTACGGTTTGTTCGAACTCAACGAGAACGATGACCCGGCCATCCTGCTTGAACTCGCGTTGGCCCAGCTTGGCAAGCCCGGCGCCGCGAGCTTCACCGGACACGTCAATTGCCTTGACAACTGGGTTCTGTCTCCGGTTGACCGCCCAACTTTGTTGGAGGAATCGGAAATCCTTGCCGCAATCATCGAAGAACGATTCCCTCTGCTGGCGTCGATGCCCATCGTTGCTCCCGAGGAATGTTTCTTCTACGACCAATTTGCACCCGACCCCTTTGAGGGCGCGCTGGACGGCGGCGGCGTACCGATACTCGTAATCGGCAATCACTCCGACCCGATTACTTCCTTCGGCGAGTCCGAAGAACTGGCTGCCGAGGCGCTCAACAACGGGTATCTGGTGGAGGTCTCCCACGCCGAGCACGTGGTGTATCCTGCCAACCAGTGCGTTAACGAGCACGTTCACCGGGCGTTGATTGACGGGGAGTACCCCGCGGAGCGGCGGGTCTTCTGCGCCGAGGAGGAGATTCTGCAGGTCGAAGAGTTGCTGCCCTGGACCGAGTGCGCCCCCAGCATTGAGTGCTTGACAGTATCAGTGCCCGCGGACTACCGGGACCCCGAGGCGGGCACAATCGGCATCTTCATCGACGTGCATTGGGCTACGTCTCCCGAGCAGCGCATCGGCTACTTGTTCGTCAATCCTGGCGGCCCTGGGGCAAGCGGCGTAGAGTTTGTCGCCGGCGCTGAATACGGACTGTTCACAGATGAGATAATCGAGCGATTCGACATTATCGGGTTTGACCCCCGCGGCGTCGGGTTTTCCGATCCCGAATTCGCCTGTGGCGGCCCCGGTGAGCAGCTGGCGCTGCGCGCCTCAGTAGAGGACGACGTCATAGACACCCCCGAGGAAATCGGCGTCGGCGAAGCGGCGGCTAACCTGTGCATCGAGTCGATGGGACCGGTGGGCGGCCTGCTGCACAGCGAATATGTCGCCAGGGACATGGATGAGATACGCTGGGCGCTGGGCGCGGAGCAAATCTCTTATCTGGGATACTCCTATGGCTCGGCGTTGGGGGTTTGGTATGCAACCCTGTTCCCGGAGTCGGTCAGGGCAATGGTGGTTGACGGCGCCGACAACCCGGTTGACGAAGCCGCTACCATAGAGGAAAGCATCGCCGAGAGTATCGAGGGAAGCCGGCCGACCGAAGAAATTCTGGAACGGGTGCTGAAAGCGTGCGCCGACCCGGAATGCCCGATCTACAACGACGGAGACCCGGTTGGTTATTACCTGGAGGCTGCTGCGAAACTGGACCTGGTCAACAGCGCGGCGGGCGGTTTGCCCTACGCCGGCTATCTTGGAGTGATTTCGGCCCTGTATGATGAAGGGCTATGGCCTGAGCTATGGGAGGGTCTGTTCCAGCTCAGCGAGAACGACGACCCGGCCATTCTACTCAAGCTCGCCATGCGCCAGTCGGCCGTGAGGGAACCCGGAGCAAGCTTCACTGAACATGTCAACTGCCTGGACGGTTGGGCCTTGACGCCGGAGGAGGATCGGGACCGCGCCACCACACTGGAGGAATCCGCAATCATTAGCGCCGCCACCGAGGGGATGTTCCCCTTGACGGAGGCAGCGGACAGACCATACCTTCCACTTTGCTTCTTCTACGACCAGTTTGCCCCCCCACCCCTTGAGGGGCCGTTCGATGGCGGCGGCGTACCGATACTGGTGGTCGGCAACCACTCCGACGTGGCCACTCCGTTCGTAGAATCCGAAGAGCTGGCAACCGAGACGCTCAGCAATGGCTATCTGCTGGAGACCGATCACGCCACGCACACTGTTTATCCTGCTAACGAGTGCGTCAACAGCCACGTGCACCGGGCGCTGATTGACGGCGCGTACCCCGAAGAGCGGCGGGTCTTCTGCGAGCGGGAGGACTGAGCCACCCACTCCAATCATTCAGCATCCCTGGCAAAATCTAACAAATCGAGTGGTGGGTTTGGCCCCGGCTTGCGGCGCGTTGACGCCCGCCAATACTTGCGGCACAATGATTCGCGCCATGAAACTCCATGAGTATCAAGCCAAGGCAATATTCGCCCGTTACGGTATTGCAGTGCCCGATGGTAGTTTGGCACATACCGCGGACGAAGCGGCTGCCGCCGCCGCCACATTCGGGGGCCGGGCTGCCGTCAAAGCTCAGGTTCACGCCGGTGGCCGTGGCTTGGCCGGCGGCGTCAAAGTCGTTAGCAGCCCAGATGAAGCCGGCAGCTTTGCAGCCGGCCTGCTGGGTTCCCGATTGGTCACCAACCAGACTGACGCCGGCGGCGTGCCGGTAGAGTCCGTGCTGGTCGAAGCGTTGGCGGACATCGGCAGCGAGATGTACGTGGCGGTGACCATGGACCGGGACCACCGGGGCCCCGTGGTGATCGCCAGCGCCGGCGGTGGAACGTCCATCGAACAGTTGGCGGCGGAGAACCCGGACGCCATCATCACCGAACCGGTCGACCCCGTCCTCGGGTTGATGCCGTACCAGTGTCGACGGATGGCAACGCGCCTCGGTTTGAGCGGTTCCACGCTGCGCGACGCCGCCGGCGTGCTCGCCACTCTCTACCGCATCTTCGTGGAACATGATTGCTCGCTGGTCGAAGTGAACCCGCTCATCGTCACTGGTGACGGCTCGATCATGGCCCTGGACGCCAAGATGGACGTGGAGGACGATGCGCTGTTCCGCCACGCGGATCTGCGGCAGTTGCGCGACCGCAATCAGGAAGACGCCCTGGAAGCCGAAGCCGCAGATGGCGACATCGCCTACGTGAGCCTCGATGGCTCCGTGGGCTGCCTGGTCAACGGCGCCGGCCTGGCCATGGCCACGCTGGACGTTGCCAACGCCGCCGGCGCGGCCCCCGCCAACTTCCTTGACGTCGGCGGCGGCGCCACCGACGAAAAGGTGGCCAAAGCAGTGGGCATCATCCTCTCCGACCCCAAGGTTGATCGTGTGCTGGTCAACGTATTCGGTGGCATACTGCGCTGCGACGTAGCAGCCCGTGGCATCACCATGGCCTACGAGGAGCACCAGGCGCAACAACCGCTGATCGTACGCATGCTCGGCACCAACCTGGAAGAGGGCAAATCCATCCTCGCCGGCTCGGGCCTCAACGTCACTTTCGCCGATACGCTGACGGAAGTCACCGCGGCGCTTTCCGCCACCCAACCCGGCGCGTAGGCTCATGGGGATTCTACTCAACGAACAGTCCCGCGTGCTGGTGCAGGGCATCACCGGCCGCGAGGGCAGTTTCCACGCGCGAGCCTGTAAGGATTACGGAACCCAGCTTGTGGCCGGCGTGACGCCCGGCCGGGGTGGGCAACTGTTCGACGACGTGGTGCCCGTATTCGACTCGGTGGAGGAAGCCGTTGATGCGACCCGGGCCAACGTGGCGCTCATCTTCGTGCCCCCGCCCTTCGCGCCGGATGCAATCGCCGAATCGGTAGATGCTGGCATACCGTTGATCGCCTGCATCACGGAGGGAATACCGGTGCACGACATGGTCGGCCTGTACCGGTACGTGCAGGCGAACCCGGCCCGCCTGATCGGCCCCAACTGCCCGGGGATGATCAACCCGGGAGCCCGTTGCAAGGTGGGCATTATGCCCGGCAACATCCACATGCCAGGGCGTGTCGGCGTCGTATCTCGCAGCGGCACCTTGACCTACGAAGCCGTCGGCCAACTGACCGGGCAGGGAATCGGCCAGTCGTCGTGCGTCGGCATCGGGGGCGACCCGATAATTGGCAGCAGCTTCATCGACATCCTCCACCTTTACAACGATGATCCCGATACCGACCTCGTGGTGTTCATCGGTGAAATCGGCGGCAACATGGAGCAGCAGGCCGCCGAGTTCATCGGGTCGTCCGAGTTCACGAAGCCGGTGTGTTCACTGATTGTGGGCGCCACCGCGCCGTCGGGCAAACGCATGGGCCACGCCGGAGCGATCATTACCGGCGAGTCGGCCACTGCGGAGTCGAAAATTCGCGCCTTGGAACGGGCTGGGGCGCGCATCATTCCCACTCCGGCGGATATCGGCCAAACGGTCGCCGCGGCTCTCGTGGAAAGTGGCCTAGGCGCCTAGTGCCGGCGGTGTTTCCAGTCACTCCTTACCGCCGGGTCCCCTTGACGACACTGGCCCGTTCTCGAACGCCAGGGTACGTCAAACCCGCTATCGATCTTTCGAACCGACGATTTCGTGCCGGCCGGCGCGCTTGACGCTCGCCAACTCGCCGTGTAGGATAGATTTGCCAAAGGTATCATTTCCTGTCCATTATTGATGTCCCGATGCGGACCGACTTTGGCAAGCCGGCGACCGATTCGCGATGACGGCCGGCGCAGCTCCCAATCAGGCAAGACCGCAAGGTTCCGGTAAGGGGACCGCGATTGTTCGACAGGACCCGCAAAGTGATCCTGAACGCCGGGCGGCGTGGGATGGGCAGCGATCCGTATGCCCACTAAGTACATTTTCGTGACCGGGGGAGTGGTCAGCTCCATCGGTAAAGGAATCTGCGTCGCTTCGATCGGGCGCATCTTGAAAAGCCAGGGTCTCTCGGTAACCGTCATCAAACTGGACCCTTACCTGAACGTCGACCCGGGGACAATGTCCCCGTACCAGCACGGCGAGGTCTTCGTAACCAAGGACGGCGGCGAGACAGACCTGGACCTCGGGCACTACGAGAGGTTTATCGACGTCGAGTTGACCCGGGACAGCAACGTGACGGCGGGTCAGACCTACCTTGAACTGATCACCCGGGAGCGGCGCGGCGATTTCCTCGGCGGAACCATCCAGACCGTGCCGCATCTGACCAACGAAATCAAGGACCGGCTTATCAGCCTCGCTGAAAAATCGAACGCAGATGTAGTTGTCGTCGAGGTGGGCGGAACGGTGGGAGACATCGAGGGCCTGCCCTTCCTCGAGGCCATCCGGCAGATGCGTAACACTGTGGGGCGCAACAACGTCTTCTACATGCACCTGACCCTGCTCCCCTACATATCGGCCTCCGAAGAGTTGAAAACCAAGCCGACCCAGCACAGCGTAAAGGAGTTGCGGAGCATCGGAATACAGCCCGACGCCCTCGTTTGTCGCAGCGATGCCGATGTCACGACCGGCATCCGGGAAAAGCTGTCCCTGTTCTGCGACGTGGCCACGGAGGCCGTGTTCCCCATGCCCACGGTGAACAACGTCTACGAAGTGCCTCTGGTCATGGACCATTTTGGCGTGGGGCGCTGCCTTTCGGAATCCCTCGGTTTGAACGGTGAAACCCACCTGGGCGCGTGGAGCACTCTCGTCGACCGGATGAACGGCGCCACCGGCGCGGTTCCCATCGCAGTGGTGGGGAAATACGTGGAATACCCCGACTCCTACATGTCAGTGCGCGAAGCATTGCGCCACGCCGCCGCGTCCTGCGGGTTGCGGGCCGACGTGCGCTGGGTCCATTCGGAAGCCGTCGAGCGAGACGGCCCGGATGCCCATTTGAGCGATGTCTCCGGCATCGTGGTGCCGGGTGGCTTCGGGCCCAGGGGAGTCGAGGGGATGATCGACACCAGCCGATATGCCAGGAACAAGCAGGTGCCTTACCTGGGTCTGTGCCTGGGCATGCAGGTCATGGTCATCGACTGGGCGCGCGACGTCACCGGCCTCAAGCACGCCAACTCGTCGGAGCTTGACCCCGACTGCGAGCATCCGGTGATCGACATAATGCACGGGCAGCGCAGCATCACCGATCTCGGCGGCACCATGCGCCTGGGCCACTACCCGTGCCAACCTCAAAGCAACACCCGGACCGCCGCAGCCTACGCGCGCCCCGAAATCAGGGAGCGTCATCGGCACCGATACGAGGTGAACAACACCTATCGAGAGCACCTCGAAGCATCGGGGATGGTCATGAGCGGCCTGTCTCCAGACGGCGAATTGGTCGAAGCCACCGAAGTGCCGGACCATCCTTTTATGGTCGGCGTGCAGTTCCATCCCGAGTTCCAGTCGCGGCCCAACCGGCCTCATCCCCTGTTCAGCGCGCTCATTGAACAGGCTCACCAGACGGTACGAGAAGGAAGACAATTACCTTTCCGGCGATCCGGCGGATGGTCATTCTCCGCGCACTGATTGTGCGATCGCCCCAAAAGCCGGCAAATTTAAAACCCGATCCACGTTCCGGCGCGTGCCGGTTCTTTGACCCCGAAACCTAAATCTCGGCGCGGCGCCGAACACTCCGGCGACCGTTCACCCGCGACAGCGGTCAGCCGTCGGCCTTGAACCGGCAGAAAGACTTTCTCCCGGGCACGAGGAGGATGCAAAATGAAACTGTTTTTGGACACGGCCAACATCGACGAGATCCGCATGGGCGCCGAACTTGGCGTCATCTCCGGCGTCACCACCAACCCGTCCCTGGCCGCCAAGGAAGGCATCGGCGGCGCGGCCGGATACCGGGCGGCGGTCCAGGAGATCGCCGACATCATCGACGGCCCGATCTCGGTTGAAGTGGTCAGCACCGACGCCCCGGGCATGATCGCCGAGGGGCGGGACATAGCGGAATGGATCCCCAATCCCTGGGTAAAAATCCCCAGCACCGAGGAAGGCTTCAAAGCCATCAGCGTACTGGCCCGGGATGGCATACAGATCAACCAGACCCTGGTGTTCACCGTCAATCAGGCGCTGCTCGGGGCCAACGCGGGGAGCACCGTGGTCAGCCCGTTCGTGGGACGACTCGACGACATCGGACAAGACGGCATGGCCCTGATCCAGGACATCGTCGGCGTCTACCGCCAGCAGGCTGTGGAAACCAAGGTCATGGCCGCCAGCATACGGGGCGCCCGACATTGCGTGACCGCGGCCGCTGCCGGCGCCGATATCGCCACCATACCCTACAACGTATTGACTCAAATGATAAAACACCCCCTCACCGACGCCGGCCTGTCGCGATTCCTGCAGGACTGGCAGCAAGCTTCCGGAGGCTGACAAAATGGTCCGCGCCCGCACTGGCACCCCGACCGCTCCCCGACGACGCCGGCGTCCCCCGGCTAACGACGACGCCGGCGTCGCGCTGGCGGATCCTGTTCCGGCTGACGACGCCGCGGACGGAGGGCAGCCGCATTCCAATGGTTCTCAACCCGGACGCTACGTCGACGTCGCCGAACTCAGCACCATGTCCCACGAGGAACTCCTCGAACTGGCCCCGGACGTTGGCCTCAGGGACGACGGGTCCCTGGCTGACCTGGGCCGGGACGCCCTGCTAAACCGCGTCCGACACTCCGCCGCCAACCGCAACCTGCTGACCGCCTCTGGCATCCTCGAAGTCATGGACGCCGGGCACGGACTGCTGCGCTCGTTGCAATACCCGCCGGTGTCGGGCGACGTGTTCGTCGGGCAATCGCAAATTCGCCGGTTCAACCTCAAGACCGGAGACACGGTAACCGGGTTGGTGCGGCCCCCGAAAGAAGGGGAGCGCCGTTACGGCCTCACTCGCGCCACCAGCATCAACCTGCTGGATCCCGAGGAACAGAAGCCGGCCTCCCGTCGGATCTTCGAATCCCTGACGCCCATTTTTCCCGACGACCACATCGTTCTGGAACACCCGCAGGGCGGCCTGTCGTCGCGCATGATCGACCTGTTCGCACCCATCGGGTTGGGCCAGCGCGGCCTGGTGGTTTCTCCGCCCAAGGCCGGCAAGACCACGGTTTTGCGCCAGATCGCGGCGGCCATCACCGAGAACCGGCCCGAGGTCATCCTGATGGTGGTGCTCATCGGCGAGCGCCCGGAAGAAGTCACCGAGATGCGCCGCGCAGTCAAGGGCGACGTGTTCGCCTCGACTTTCGACGAGTCGGTGGAAGAACAGTGCCGGGTCGCGGAACTGGCCGTGGAACGCGCCAAGCGCATGACCGAATCCGGCCGCGACGTGGTCATCCTGCTGGACAGCATCACCCGGCTCACCCGCGCCTACAACCTGGCGCTGCCCACCTCCGGGCGCACGCTGTCCGGCGGTATCGACCCGGCCGCGCTCTATCCGGCCAAGCGGTTCATCGGCGCCGCCCGCAACCTCGAAGAGGGCGGTTCGCTTACCATAATCGCAACGTGTCTACTCGACACCGGCAGCCGCATGGACGAAGTGATCTACGAGGAGTTCAAGGGCACCGGCAACATGGAGTTGCACCTGGACCGGCGTCTCGCCGATCAGCGCTACTTCCCCGCCATCGACGTGGTGCGCAGCGGCACCCGCCGGGAGGAACTGCTCTACGACCAGGAAGCCATGCCCCAGATCTGGCTGCTGCGACGCATGGTAACGCTGGCCTCCGGCGGCGACCAGGCCAACATGGGCGATGCCACCAAGCGCGTTCTTGAACGCCTGGCCCGCACCCGCTCCAACAGCGAGTTCCTCACCAACCTGACCAAGGACTCGTAGCGGCGCCGCGCAACAACCAAAATCCAGGAGGCGGGTTTCAAGCCCGCCTCCTTTTTGACCCTATGCTTCGGGGGCCGGGGCCGGGTCTCCCCCACCGCCGCCGGCTGCGCCGCCGCCTCCGCGTCGCCGCATCACCAGGGCAACCACCGCTCCGGCCACGGCCAGGACGACCACCACCGCGACCGCTATCAGCGCGATGGCCAGGCCGCTCAGGCCCCCGACGCTCGGTTCCTCTTCAGCCACCGGCCGGTCCCGGGTCTCGCTGTCCCCGGTTGCTACCGCTGCCACAATCGTGGCGGTCAGGGCTCCCTGGTCAACGGTCGGAGGCGGCGGGACCGGCGTGGCCGTGGGCTCCGGCGTCGCTGTGGGTTCCGGCGTCGGCGTAGGGGTCGGTGTCGGCGGAACCGGCGTGGGAGTGGGCGCCGGGTTCTGTATGATGACCCGTGCGGACGGCGTTCCGACGGCGTACTCCGGTGCGGGCGAGATTTTTACGGTCAGCGAACCGGAATCGCTATCCTGGCCCTCCGACGTCGCTACGGAGTATTCGCACGTGCTGCCGGCGGTTATCACGCACTCGCCGCCGCCGTCAGGTGCGAAACCTCGGGTAGGCTCGTGGGTCAGTCTGACGGTGACGGTTGCGGTATGGGAGAGGGTGATGCGGAACCCGGCCGGTTCGCCGGCCACGACGGACGCGGTGTCCGGCGCCGTTTCAATGCTGGCGACCAGTTGCTCGGTGGTCCCGGTTGCCGGCCTTGACCATCCGCTCGTCCCCGCGTCATTGTTGGCGCGCACCCGCACCTGGTACTCGGCGCCCTGGGTCAGGCCGGTGATGGCATGACTGGTGCCGGCGCCGCGGTAGCCGGTGTCGTCGTAAGCTCCGCCGCCGGCGACGCGGTACTCAACGTCGTATTTGGTGATAGGACTGCCGCCGTCGTCGAACGGTTCGGCCCAGGTTACGGTGAGACCGAAAGGCCCGTCAGCGGCAACCGCGGGGGCGGCCGGAGCATCGGGGGCGAACGTGGGCGGCACATAGCGTTCGGGCAGCAGCGTTACGGTTTCCACCACGCCGGGCAACCGGTCGCGGCCCTGGTACACCTGCAGCGTGGCCGGGTAGTCTCGCCGCTCGGCAATATCCCGGTGGTATCCCACGGGTATCACGGTGACACCCTCGAACTCACCCGCCCCACGAGACTCGAAGCTGGACCTGCCGTCGAACGCCAGGTTCGGCCCGTTGCTCAGCCGCACCGAGTAACCGCCAGTGAACCGGTCCAGCCCGGACAACCTTACGGTGATGGGCTGGCCGATCTTGATCCGGGCCGGGTCGATTTCCAGCTTGCCCGGCGTCACCACAAGGTCCAGATCCAGCGTCAGGTCGTGCAGGGGATAGTCGTTGATTTTAACCAGTGGGCGGATACTCTCGCCGCCCTCGGCCCGCGAGGGCACGCGATACTCATAATCCCAGGTTCCGCTGGACGTGTAGATGGTCGTTGCAATACGCCCATTGACCTCCACCGTAATGGATGGCGGATCATAGTACCCCCGTTCCGCCGGGAAATTTGTGCCCCGGAAAACGATGTAATCACCGGGGGACACCTCGCCGTCGTCGGGGTCAACGGTCAACGTAGGCTTGGTGACCCTGGCGGTGGCTGAGGCCTTGACGCCGGCGCTGTCGGTAATCTCCAGCTTTTCCTCGCCGTCGGAATCCATCAGCTTGTTGATAAGGTCGCTGTTGATGTCGCCATTTTCGTTGACCAGGGCAACCGTGCCAGTGAAACGCCCGCCCCGGATCACTTCGGGGCAGTCGCCGCGAGAACGAACGTCGTCCTGCCCATCATCCAGGAAGGCCAGCCGGATACCGCCCAGCGTCACCTCGCAGACTGCATCGCCAGCCAGGTCGTTGGAGCGGACGGTGAACCGCTCGCCCAGGCCCAGGCCACTGTCGGGACTAACCGACAGATCGGCGTCCCTGATGGTGACGTTGACGGTAACCAGCTCGGAACTGCCAGACAACCGCGCCGCAATAGTGACCCGGCCGCTGTGCCGGGGCGGCAGGGTCACGCGCAGGGTATCGCCTGATTGGCTCCACTGCCTGGTGTTGATGGACTGACCGGCAACCAGCAATTCGAGCACCTGGGAACCGCTCCCGCCCACGAGGCGGAGAGTGACCTCGCCGCCGGGGGATACTTCGGAACTGCCCGCCACCTCCAGGCCGGCGGTGATTACGACCGGCAGAGAAGTGTTGTTGAAGACGCCGCCGCCGTCCCGGGCGCAAACCTGATGCCTGCCGGCAGATCGAAACAGGTTCGAACTGACCTCTACATCAACCCGGAAGCGGTGGTTGGAACCCACATCGGCGGAACCAATACGCGTCCAACCGCTGCCGCCGGCCGTGTCACAGCCTGCGGAGCCGCCGCTGGGCGTAGCGTAAAGGTCAACCGTGAGACCGTCGCTGAAACCCAACCCCTCGAACCGTATGGTTTCGCCGTATCCGACCTCGTCGTCACCGTCCACTTCCAGCGTCGCGTTCACGCCAATCACATCATCGAATGGTTCTCCGTTCGCCCATTGAATTGTCACTTCATAGGGATCGTCGGAATCGGCAGGCACGTTGGGCAGTCTCAAATTGTTGAGCTCGATGGTCACGGGAAAGCCGGTTTCATCGCAAACGTCATCATCCGAGCCGGATTCCCAACCGCCACAGCCCGGCAGGACGATTTCGTGCGGTTCGTCGTCGTTGCGGTTGACGTCGGCCCAACGCAGTTCGTATCTCCGCGCCGCGCGCAGGGAGACGTCATCCTCATCAAACCCCGAGGGAATGCCAATATCCTCGCTGAGGGTGATGGTGATTTCGTCGTGCAAGTCGCCGTCGCTGGTGGGGTCGCACCCCCTGGGCTCGAACCGCAGGGTAAGGTCAACGCTCGACCCCGGAGTAGTATCGTCGTCCTGGTCGATTTCCAGGGTTGAGCAGGGAGTAGTGTCGCTCTCGGTCTGGGCCGTGACGGAGTCCGACCACGGCCCATCACCTTCGTCGTTTCGAGCGCGCACTCTCACCTGGTAATCGGTGTTGGGCTGGAGGTTGGAGATGGTGATAGAAGTGCCCGTGCCGTTGTGGCCGGCATCAGTGAAGCCGCCGCTGTTGCCGGCGCGGTATTGCACGTCGTAATCGGTGATTTGAGGACGCCCGGTATCATCAGGGGCCGTCCAGGATACTTGCAGCGAGGTATCGCTGTCGGTACTCGCAGCGCTGACCGTGGGCGGCATCGGCTTACCCGGAGGCTCAGCCACATCGGTTACATTGATCGCAATGTCAATAGTGTCATCGATAGCGGCAACGTTTTGCTGAACGTCTTGGTCGTCTTTTCCGTCAGAAACCTGAAGCTTGACACTGTAGGCGGTTTTGCTTTCGTAGTCCAGAATGGTGCCCGCGGCTACAGAAATCTGTAGGGTACCGTCAGTAAACCTAAACCTGTCTTTGTCAGTACCGTCGAGCGTGTAGGTAAGCGTATCGCCATCGGAGTCCACAGCTGCAGGCAATGCTGCTCCTATTGGGGTACCGGACGGGCTGTTCTCTGGCACTTCCCGAGTTGCGGTTTCAATAGGGAATTCTGGCTTCTGATTGGCTTGACCCGCCGGCGCCGCGCCAGCCGGTTCGGCGTTAAAGGTCAGGATCGCCAACGCCAGCAGCGCACAAATGCCTAGCGCCAACGCCGGCCAGCGACGCCCCAAGGCCGCCGCCACAGTTCCGGCGCTGTGGGTAGTAGTGTGCGTGGTGCTCTGCATACCGCTCCTTGCCATTTTCCAGAGGTGAGTCCTCAGGCGCTCGTCATCGCGGGCCAATCGTTGTACGTCAGATATATGATATACCGTGCTGACTCAGGTACGACGACAGCCGGGAAACGGCTTTATAATAGTTTACATACGAGGAACGAGCGTTTATGACCACGCCAACGAAACCGCGCACCGGCATGCGGGTGTCCGTCGCCGAGTTTCTGGAGCTTGAGCTCCCCGAACCGGACCACAAGCTCAAGATGGAGCTGGACGACGGAGTGCTCTACATCATGCCCAGACCCAGACCGGACCACCAGTTCGTGCGGCGCCGTTTTGGCCATCACTTTGATATCTACTTCGATGGCTTTGCGGATCCCCCGGGTGAAGTGCATGACGACGTTGTTCTCGCCCTGCCTTCGGAACTGCCCCGGCTTTTCGTACCCGATTTGGCCATTATCCTGCGGAGTGGGAGGGCCGCAGTGGGCAATCGCATGATGGAAGGGGTGCCGGACATCGTGATAGAAGTCCTGTCCACGGACCGCAACCGGGATCTGGTGCGGAAGCGGCAGGTGTACGCTGAGGCCGGCATCCCGGAATACTGGATCCTTGACACGTTGTACGATACCGCCTTGCAGCTGGAATTGCGGGACGGCCAGTACGTGGAACGGCCCGCGCTGACCGCCGACGATACGCCGACCACGCCCCTGCTGCCCGGCCTGGCCATCCCCCTGTACGACGTGTTCCGCCACCGCAGCCGGCCGGCCCGGTAACCGGAGGGTGCCATGTCCCCGCGCGCCGGCAACATACTCATCGTCGACGACGAAGCCGCATCCGCCATCGTTCGGGCCGTGTGCCGCCGCCTGGAGGACGAGGGTTGGGGCACAACGGTCGTTGGCAAGGATGGGCACGGCTCGGCCGACGAGATGATGTGGGCCGCGTTGGACGCCATCGAACGGCAACTGCCGGACGGCGTGATCCTGGATGTCCGGCTCGGCGAGTACCGCGACGACCAGTTCAAGGGTCTGGACATCCTGAAGCGCATCGTTGGGCAGCACCCACGCCTGCCCGTGCTCATGTTCACCCAGTACAGCCAGGGGGTCGAGCGCGACACCGTGGCCCGCAGCGCACTCCAGGTTGAGGCGCCCGTGGAGTTCATCGACAAGCTCGCCTCCCCGGAGGAGGTGGCCCTGCGCATCCGCCGCCTGGTGGGCGCCGAGCCCCGATCAATCGCTGTGGGTAGCCGCATCATCATCGATGCGGACGCGCGCTCCGTGTTGGTGCGCGACGAAAACGGCCAGGCCGCGCCGGTGCCGGATGTTTCCGGTCGCCGGTTCGACATCCTGCGGGAATTGGCCGAAGCCTGGTATCGCAGCCCGGGGAATATGGTCCCCTTCGATCGGTTGGAGCGTTACCTGGAGGGCGACGACACCCGCGCCTCGTTGCGGGTTCGCGTACGCGAGATCAAAGTGTCCCTGGGGCGGGCCTTGGGCGTGTCGTTGGGCGCAAACGATTTCATCGTCAGCGTGCGTGACCGCGGCTACCGGCTCCTACCCCCGCGCGAGTAGAGTGACCCCATGGCGGTTCTGACGCGACGACGGCTCTCCTTCCACCCGTGGCCCGCCCTGGTTGGCATCTCGTTGGCCGTTTTGGGGTTGGGGCTGATGATCGCTTCGGTGTTCCTCCCGCCGGCCAGGATGTTTCCGCAGCCCTGGGCCATCGAGCCGCTCTCCTACATCGGCATCGCCGGTGTTGTGTTCGGCCTGGCCGTCGCTGTGAGCGTCTATGTGGTTTCGAGCATGCGGCACCGTCACGCCAACGGTCTCAACGGCGCGGATGACTGGAGCAAGCTGACCGAGCAGCACTTCGAGACCTTCCAGCACGACCTGGGGCGCCCCATGCGCCGCATCCTGGGCAAGTGCCGCGAGGTCCGCGGCGTGCTGGCCGCCACCGGAGAGGACGTGTCGGCTGTGATCCATGAGTTGCTTGACGAGATCGAGGAGCAAGCGCCGTCCTTCCGGCTCATGATGGGCAACATCCAGGTCATGATCAACCTGGAAACGCCGGACGCGCCCATAGAGCGGTATCCGGTGGAACCCTCCGCCGTGGTCAGCCGCATCGTGGAGCGCTACACCGGTCAGGCCGCCGAGCAGGGCAAGGACATCGCCTGGTGGTCGGAGCCTGAGGATTTTGGTCTCGTTTATTCCGACGCGGCCGCCCTGGAACACATCATCGCCAACCTGGTGGATAACGCGGTCCGGTACGGCGGTGACTATATCGAAATCACGGTCACCCGCGATTCCTACAACTTTCAGATTCGCGTGGCAGATGACGGGCTCGGTATCCCGGTTCATTATCGGGCGCACCTCTTCGACCGTGGATGGACGCCGCAATTGGGCCGCAGCGAAGAAAAGACCTCGTCCGGCCTCGGCTTGTACATCAGCCGCACCCTGGCCCTCCGGTACGGTGGGGACCTCACCGTGGAGTCGACGCCGGCGACGGCAGATGGACCGCACACGGTGTTCACACTGACGCTTCCCGTCGGCGCTCCCGACGCCTGACGGCGCCCCTTCCGGTTCGGAACGTCTACGTTGCGGCAGCAGATCGTAGCCGTCACCGCCGCAGTCCTGCTGGTGGCCTTGTTCCTTGCGCTTTGGCTATCGAATTTGCCGGGTTTGCCTGCGGTGCCGTACCGCTCGGAGCGGCCTCAGCCCACCATTACTCCGACCCAGGTGCCGCCTACGCCCGTGGTCGTGATCGCGACGCCCACCCCGTCACCCACTCCGTCCCCTACTCCCACAGTCCCGCCGACGCCAACTACGGCTCCCACGCCGGTTCCAACGGCTACGCCGAGGCCCACAGCGACCCGGCCCCCACCAACGCCCACGCCGCGACCCCATTTCCTGCAGGTGCACGAACCGGCGGATATGGCGATCATCTACGGCCCACCGGCGACGGTCGTTTCAGGATCCACGCTGCCCTGGTCAATCGTTGAGCTCATCTATTCCAGCAGCGCATTTCCCGAGCGAGACGTCCAGGTTCAGGCGGACGCCGCCGGAAACTATGCCGGCACGGTGCCGTTGTACGAAGGGATAAACGTGATCGAGGTGATCGGGTACCACGGCTCATCCTCACAACAGCAACGCCTGTTCCTCCAGGTCAACTACGAGGGCTCCCAGGCAGGACTGACCTTGACCATTACGGATCCCCCGGACGGATCTACGGTAACCAACCGCCTCCTGACCATGACCGGGTTTACGGTGCCGGACGCCGACGTCGTTGTCAGCGGCCTGATACCGGCGCCGCCCGATCCTACCGGCCAATGGGTAGCCAACCTGCTGCTTCAGCCCGGCGTGAACACCATCCGGGTGGTGGCGTCCCGGGGTGAAGAAACAACTGAAGCGGCCATCACTGTCACGTACCAACCCGATCCGTGACCCGTGCTCTCGCCATGTGGTTAACCCAGCCTGTCGTTTCCGGCCGAGCGCCAACCGGCTCACGCGTACCCAGTGTCGCAGGGACTGTCATTGCGAGCGAAGCGCGGCAATCTCGTCAGGGCAACGGACGCCGCCGCGGGAACGAGATCGCCACGTCGCTGCGCTCCTCGCGATGACAAACCGGGTACGCGTAAGCGGAACCCGGTGGTACGCAAGGCGAAGGTTTTGTGGTAAAATAGGTTTGGCGAATTGTCTTTGCGGTAATTTGCTTTCCTATGACGCAACTTGATGACGTAAAAAGCCGGCTGGACATCGTCGAATTGGTCGGCGGTTACGTTCAGTTGCAGAGGGCCGGTAGCTCCTTCAAGGCGAACTGCCCTTTCCACCAGGAAAGGACGCCTTCATTTTTCGTGTTCCCTGACCGCCAGTCCTGGCGCTGCTTCGGTGCCTGCGCCGAGGGTGGGGATGCCTTTTCTTTCGTCATGAAGGCCGACCGGGTGGACTTCCGGGAAGCCCTGGTTCGTTTGGGCGCCCGCGTCGGCATCACAGTCACGGACCAGGCGGAAACCGGCGGTCGTTCTCGGGTGCTGTTCGAGATCAACGACGCGGCGCGCCAATTCTTCCAGCGCGCTCTGGCGGAACCGGATGCGGCCTTCGTGCGCGAATACCTGCGCGGACGTGGCCTCAACGAAAGGTCGCTCCAGACCTTCGAGTTCGGTTACAGCCCGGCCCGCGACAATCGGCTCCTGGCGCACCTGACCAACGCCGGATACGACGCGGAAACAATCGCCGAATCCGGCCTGGCGCGGCAAACCGACGACGGACGCTTCTACGACCTGTTCCGCGGTCGGCTGATGATCCCCATCCGCGACTGGTCGGCGCGGGTTGCCGGTTTCGGAAGCCGGGCCCTGGACGACAACGCAACCCCGAAATATCTGAACACGCCCCGCACTCCTGTGTTCGACAAGTCCCGAATTTTGTACGCTATGCACCTCGCCAAGGAACCCGTCCGCCAGCGCGGCGCGGTCATCGTTGAAGGCTACATGGACGCCGTGATGGCCCATCAGCACGGTTTTGACAACGTGGTCGCGTCCATGGGCACCGCCCTTACGGAACACCAGGTTGCCCTGGTGCGCCGGCTGACCCATCGCGTCACCATGGCCCTCGACGGCGACCCCGCCGGCCGCAACGCCACGCTGCGCAGCCTGGAATCGTCGTGGGATGTAATCCAACAGCGGAATAAACGCGAAGCACAGCGCGCAAGTGAGTCGCTCTTGACGCGGCCTGAAGCAGTGGACATATGGATTGCGGAGTTGCCATCCGGCAAAGATCCAGATGATTATATCCGGGAGGCGCCGGATGAATGGCCCGAATTCATCAACAGGGCGGTTCCACTGTTTGATTACTTGCTGCCCGCGCTGTCAGAACACAGCAACGATCCACTTGAAAAGGACGTTGTGGTCGGCAAATTATTGCGTTTCGTCGCGCTGATGCCGGGCGATATCCAGCGTTCCATTTATGTGGATCAAATCTCATCCCGTTTGTCGATCAATCGTTACGTGGTCGAAACCCGTTTGGATGAAGTCCAAAGGCAGTTGTCAGCCGAGCGTCGAAGCCGCAGAGTCGCTAACGCTGCCGACGATGCAACGCCGCTGCCAGGCAGCGACGGCAACGCTACCGAAGAATTGGTCTTGAAAATTTTACTTCAGCACCCGGAGCAGATACGAGACGAAGCCGTGAAGTCGGTGCGCTCGGAATGGTTCAGCCGAACCGAGAACCGAGAAATTTTGCGGTACGTATTTTCCCTTATGGAACCGAACGCAAATGACGAGGCTTCGGTCACACCGGAATTGGAGCAACATTTCAACCAACTGCTGAACAGCGACCCCGTGCTGTCAACACCGGCCAAGATCGAGAGCGCATTGAAACAAGCGTGTCTTCGTCTCCAGCGCGAACACTCGATCAATCAGAACTCCCAATTGGCTAGCGCGATGGCCGAAGAGGATTTAATGGATCCTCACTCGCCGGTCGCGAACCTTTGGTTGGACAGTAAGAACAGCCTGCGCGAGATCGACCGGCTGCGGGAGCCGGCCTCGCCACACCACAAATAGAGGAGAGGTTTATGACCATTATCAACAACCGCCGCAACGTAATCGTTCCCGACGAAGACGGGGACTATGACGCGGGTGAAGCGGTCGCCATCTCCGACGACTCAGGTAACTACGGTCGGGCCCGGCCCAGTGCTGCCGTCGCCGACGAGGCGGACTACGAAGACGAGCGCGCTGAAGAGGACGACGTCAACGTCGCCGTGGTGATTGTCGACGATCCCGACTCCACCGAAGACGAGTGGCAAATCCGCCGCGCCGCCGCCGTCCGCACGGTCCTCCCGGAGTTGGACGGCCCGTCCGCCCGGGACATGGAACGCGAAGAGCGCGATTGGGCGGACGTCGATACATCCGATGGCAACGATGCCCTGGATGATCCGGTACGGATGTACCTGCGCGAAATCGGTCGGGTCGACCTGCTCACCTCCGCTGACGAGCGCCGGCTGGCCCGTGAACTCGAGGGGTTGAACCACCTGCGCAAGTTCGACGGCATGAGCTACCTGTCCAAGCTGGACAACCCTGAAGAGATCGAAAAAGCTCTGGATGGCCAGCCACTGCTCGAGTCCAAGGACACGTGCCGCAAGGTGGCGGCCCGACTGGCCAACGGCTTCAGCGTCGACTACCTGCCGGTCATCGGCGAAGTCGAGCTGGACAATGCCGTCTGGGAAGCCACCATGCTGCTGCTGGCCCGCATCGCCAACGCGGCGCCGCTGGTTCGCTCCCTCGCCCGTTATCTCGAACTCAATGAGGCCATGCCGCTGGGCGAAGTGAAGGAATCCCCGGCGCTTCGCAAAGCCATCGACGCCGAGGTGTCCCAGGAGATGATCGATCAGGTAGCCAACGACCTGAGCATCAGCCCGGAGGTCGCCTACCAGCGCATCGTCCAACTCTCGTTGGACACCTGGGTCTTGCCTCAGAACATCGTCGACGTGGTGACCGGCTACGTGCCGATTTGGGCGGAGTTGCATCCCGACGGCGTGGAAGGTTGCTACAGCCCGGAACAGGGTTTGGACGTGCCATCGGTTTACGTCCACGATGACGAATGTTCGCTGTTGCTGCTCTCCCAGTTGCTGCGCGATCAGGGCCTGATCGATAGCGTGGAGGCGAGTAAATTCGAGGCCGCCGGCTATTACTACATCACCATGAAGAACGGCGAGCGGGCCCAGACCCATCTGACCGAAGCCAACCTGCGCCTCGTGGTCAGCGTGGCCAAGAAATATATCGGCCGCGGCATGGCTCTCCTGGACATGATCCAGGAGGGCAACATCGGCTTGATTCGCGCCGTTGAAAAGTTCGACTACCGCAAGGGTTACAAGTTCAGCACCTATGCGACCTGGTGGATCCGTCAGGCCATCACCCGCGCCATCGCGGACCAGGCCCGCACCATCCGCATCCCCGTCCACATGGTCGAGACCATCAACAAGCTGATGCGGCACCACCGCCGCCTGTTGCAGGAAAAGGGCCGCGAGCCTTCCACCGAGGAATTGGCGGAAGCCATGGAGATGACCCCCGAGAAGGTCGAGGAGATCCAGAAGATCTCCCAAGAGCCGGTGTCGCTGGAAACGCCCATCGGAGAGGAGGAAGACTCCTTCCTAGGGGACTTCATCGAGGACCGCACCACCCTCGCGCCGGCTGACGCTGCCTCGGCGCAACTGCTCCGCGAGCAGGTGCAAGAGGTCCTGGACACCCTGACCGATCGGGAGAGCCGTGTGCTCAAACTTCGCTTCGGTCTGGAAGATGGACGCACGCGGACCCTGGAGGAAGTCGGCCGGGAATTCGGGGTAACCCGCGAACGAATCCGGCAGATCGAAGCCAAGGCTATCCGGAAGCTCCGCCACCCCACGCGCTCCAAGAAACTGCGGGACTATCTGGAATAATCCGGTCAACCGGAAGCGTTTCGCATCGCGGGGCAGTGCTGAGCGCTGCCCCGTACCTTTGCAGATGGACGTGTTTCCCATTCCTCGTAGTAGCCTTTTTGTAAAACCGCCAAACCCTGTTGCCAAATATGAAGGCAAATCATCGACATCAACCCTATACTCCGGGCTGCATACCCAGTCTGGAACGGGTAAGGGAGGTAATGTCGGTGGAAGCGATGGAGTTCCCGATATGTCAACAGTGCAACATCGGGTCGTTGGTGCCACTCTCGGACTATGGCGCCCAGGGTGCGCCGGTCCACTATAAAGCTTGGACTTGCACCAACCCCAGTTGCGGATACAACATCAAAATCCGCAACGGTGATATTTTCGTCAACGAACCTATACGGGCGGGAAGGCACTGAATCCGGTGTCCTTCCCGCGCGGAATTTAATGGGCTATCAGCCGACATCTCGGTGGATCTGGACCGCGCGCACCAGCGGAAAGTGGCGCGAGCAATACACAGGAAGCGGACATGCAAATTGGACTTGACTACATGCAGATGCGAACCCGAGCGCAATACTACGGGTTGCGCTGGGCCGGCATCTCACTCCTGGCGGTCGGCGGAATCCTGGCTGCGGCCGGCATCGCGTACTACGGGTATCTCTACTTCCTGAGGGCCGGCCTGGACGATTACGAAGCGCTGCGTCACGACGCCACGTTGATCGCGGCGGCCGCCCCGTCCGGCACGGACGGCGGAACCGGAGCGTCCATCGTTTCGCTGCCCGCCGGAGCACACTCCCAGCGCCTGGCGGAATTGGACTACATGGAGATGCCCAGCTCCGCAGCCTGGCCGGTCGGAACCCAGCCAACGGCCTCTCGATTGATCGTCCCCACGCTGGGGATCGATGCCAAACTGGATGAGGTCAGTGTGTCCGGAAGTTCCATCGCTCGTTACGGCTCCGCGGACAATCCCGCCGCAGGATACGCCTCGGTGACCGCCAATCCTGGTGAACGCGGCGCCATGTGGCTTTTTGGACCGGCCGGCTCCAGTGTGCGCAGCTTTGGAGGCCTCACCCGCGCACCAGGTTTGATCACCGAGGGCGAGGAGTTGTTGATGTTCGTCAACACCTCGGAGCGCAACTACCTGTATGCAGCCACCCACAGCGAAGTGGTCCCGGCCACAGACCTGCGCCTGAACAGCAGCGATCGAGCCACGATACACCTGGTTGTGCCCGTCCCCAACGGCTGGTACGACCACTTCCTGATCCTGAGCGGAGAACTGATCGGAGTCCGCTGAACCCTCTCCTCACCGACCGGAGACTATCTGGTCTTGCTTCGTTTCACTGCGGCTGCGGGTACCAGCCGCAGTTCGTATATGCGGCGTCCCCGCACCTGAGTAACCTCGATCGACGCCTCGTCAGACACCACCACGTCCCCGACCGAAGGCATCCGTCCCAGCCGCGTGTAGACGTATCCCCCGATGGTGTTGACGTCTTCGCAATCGAATTCAAGGCCCAGCACGCGCGACACGTCTTCCACCGGCGCCGTTGCTTTGACCAGCCAGGATCCATCGGCCACCGGTTCCAGTTCTTCGGCGCCGGCGTCATCAAACTCGTCGTCGATTTCGCCAACGATTTCTTCCAGCACGTCTTCCAGGGTGACAATTCCTTCCACGCCGCCGTACTCGTCCACCACGATGGCCATCTGCAGCGACTTGGATCGCATGAGGTGCAGCAGATCGTCAACCGCCATGTTTTCCGCCACGAATTCCGGCTCCCGCATGATGGCATCCACCCTGGCTCCGATCTTGCCTTCGGCCACCACCTGGAGAACGTCGCTGATGTGGATGATCCCAACAACGTTGTCCATCGTGTTCCGGTACACCGGCACCCGCGTATGCCTGCTGCTGACCAGCATTGGTACCAGTTCGTCCATCCGAATGGCCACCTCCACCGCCTGCACGTCCAGCCGTGGCACCATGATGTCCTTGACGTCGAGATCATCCATGTGGCTGATGGACCGCACCATGTCGATATCGTTACGGTCCAGGTTCATCAGTTCCGCGGGCGTCAGCGTCGAACCGTCCGCATGACCGTTCTCCGGATCACCGTCCCCGCTTCCTTCCATGGCAATCGGCAAACTTGGGCCGCTTTCGGATCCGGCCCGGTTCCCGTCGCCAGCCCATCGCCTCGGATCCGCTACACGGCGCGCGACCCGTGGATATTGCCGGACCCACAATCGGGCGCCGAGGTAAATGCTCGCCAGGACTGCCGAAGTGGCCAGCACCGTGATCGCCAGCGCGAAAAATGCCGGCGAGCCGTCGGCAAGTTGATACGCGATGGACAATGCAGAACCGCCGGCTGTGGCAGCGGCGGCGGCTAACAGAATCCCATTTGCCGGGGACGAAGGCCGGGTCAAAAAGACCGCAGAGGCTTGGCTCTGTCGTCTAGACGCGACGGCCACACTGGCCCAAGCGAAGACCAGCAGCGAAGCTGCCAGGAACAATAACGGAGGTAAACTATCAGTATCCAAGCCAGTGGCCCTCAACCGACGCTCGCGGCGTCGAGAGCGGGTCAATCGCTCCCGCTTTGCTGTTGTGGAAGGAGTCTAGCAGGAACGCCGACGGCCCGTCTACCCTCCGGGATGTCGCGCGTTACTACCGCTCCCGCCCCAGTGGCCGCACCCTCTCCCACGGTGACGGGAGCGATCAGCATCGTGTCACTACCGATGAACGCGCCACGCTCAATCACCGTCTGGTGCTTGTCCACTCCGTCGTAGTTGCAGGTGATGGTACCCGCACCGATATTCACGCTATCTCCGATGTCCGCGTCGCCCAGGTAGCAGAAGTGACCCGCGGCGGTACCCGAACCGACCCGGCTGTTCTTCACCTCCACGTAATTCCCCAGATGCACACCGGCTTCAATCCACGCCCCTGGTCGCAGGTGACTGTAAGGACCGATTTCCACGTCATCATCGACGCGCGATTCCTCGAGCGTGGACGCCACGATCCGACAACGATTGCCGACCGAAGCATCCCGGATGCACGCGTTCGGTCCGATTTCGCACTCTTCGCCTATAGCTGCGCCGCCGGTGAGCATCGTGTTCGGTTGGATCACCGAATCCTGCCCAATCTGCACGTCGAGGTCGATGTAGGTCGCCGCCGGATCCACCAGAGTCACGCCGGCTGACATCCAGTAACGGTTGATCCGGTCCCGCATGACCGCTCCGACCGCAGCGAGTTGCTCGCGGTCGTTCACCCCCATCGCCTCGTCTGGGAGCGCAATTGGAGCCGCCTCAACGCGCTCGCTCGCGTCTACCGCGATGGCAGCCAGCGCGGTCAGGTAACGCTCCCCGGTCGCGGATTTCGGCACCGCCCCGATGCGCTGGATCAGCCAGGGCCCGTCGAAGCAGTAGACACCGGTGTTGACCTCGGCGAGGCCGTAATCGGGTTCATCCCGTTCTGCGGCTTCTTCAATTGCCACCAAATCGCCGCGCTCTTCCTGCGAATCACACTTCGTCCTCTTGATGTGCCCCAGGTCCGGGCCGTATGCGCCGGCAGCAGAGAGGATGGTCATCCGACGCTTTGGATCGCCCTTATGGCTTTCGACCAACCCAAGGATCGACTCGGGTCTCACCAAGGGCGTATCCCCGGCCAGGACGAGTACGAGGCCCGGGGGTTCCGGCAGGGCCCGCAGCCCGCAGGCGACAGCGTCGGCCGTACCGTCAGGCGAGTCCTGCACCGCGTAGCTGACCTTGTCCCCCAGCACGCCGGCAATTGCATCGCCGTTTTCCGGGGAGGTGACCACCACCAGCCGCGATACACCGCACTGCTCCAGTACGTCAATCGGATACCGTATGAGTTCGCGTCCCGCCAGGGTATGCAGCGGCTTCGGTATCCTCGAGCGCATCCTGGATCCTAGCCCCGCTGCGAGCACGATGCCTACGGCGTCGGTGTCGGATTTGATCGCGTTCATGCGCCTGCCTCGCGTCGGTCGGCTGTGTCCACCATCGTTGACCCGGATTATAGCAGCGCGGAAAAATCCGCCCGGATGCTGCCTGCCGGTCATCCGGCATAGCCTGCAACCGCCCCCGCGGCGCGCCTCACAGCACGAATAGCCAAACCGCCGCGCCGATGAGCAACCCCAGCAGCAACCCGCCGGCATGATTGAAGCGAACCGCTGTCGACCCGTACCCCAGCCGTTGCTCCAATCCTCGCCCGAAGATCCCGACGCTGATGACGCAAATGACACCTACAAAAACCAGCGGGCCATATACCAGCGCCGGCGTTTCAGCGTCCTTGAACAGCCACGCCAAGGCGACCAGCAACCCCAAAGCGGCCAGCGAGAGAGCCATTCGCAGCAGCCCAATTCGAAAGCCCCAACCCATCAGGAAACACCAACCGGCGAGGCCCAGCAGATGCCACGGTGAATCGAACAGTCCGAAAATCACGCGCCGATTGTGCGCTTTCCCCGACGGCGATGCAACCGCCGCCCGGCGACCTCCGGGCCAGCATCTCGCCCGGAACCTTGTGGCACAATGATCGAAACGATTTACAGGACATGGACACCATGAACGACAGCCTCATCCGGGCCGACGGACGACGATGGGACCAGGCGCGCAGCGTCCGCATCACTCCGGGTTGCCAGCCACACGCCGAAGGGTCGGCCATGATCGAAATGGGCAACACCTCGGTCCTGTGCGCCGCCACCGTTGAGGAACAGGTGCCCCGTTGGATGCGGGGTCGCGGCACCGGCTGGGTGACGGCTGAATACGACATGCTCCCCCGTGCCACGTCCACCCGGCGGCCCCGAGACCGAGACTCCGGCAGAACCGCCAGCCGATCTCAGGAAATCCAACGCCTCATCGGCCGGTCGCTGCGGGCCGCCACCGATCTTGGAGCCCTGGGCGAGCGCGCCATCTACCTCGATTGCGATGTGCTCCAAGCCGACGGCGGAACCCGCACCGCCGCCATCACCGGCGCCTTCGTCGCCCTGTATCTGGCTTTGCGGTCGCTGGTCGAAACGCAAAAGTTGGATGGGGTTCCTCTACTCTGCTCGGTGGCCGCTATCAGCGTAGGGCTCACCGGCGACAAATTGCTCCTCGACCTCGACTACTCTGAAGACTCCGCCGCTGACGCCGACTTCAACATCGTCATGACCGACACCGGCTCAGTCGTCGAAATCCAGGGAACCGCAGAGGGCAACCCGTTCCCCCGCCACCGGGTCGGAGAAGCCCTGGCCCTGGCCGCCCGCGGCATGGAACCGCTATTCGCGGCCCAGCGGGCTGCTCTCCGCTGACTCTTTTACAGCCTGTCGCAGGGCATCGTTGATCCGGCCCTGCCAACCTGGACCGCCTTCCAAAAAATGGGCCAGCAGTTCAATGTCGAGCTCAACGCTGACCTCCCATTTGCTCAGCCCTTCCTGCTGACACCGGCGGCGGAGGCTCTGTGCCACCAGGTGGGGGTGAACTTCAATCGCCGGCCGTGCCCGCGCAAACATCTCGGCGGTCCATTCTTCGGTGTCAGGGTCAGCAGCGATGGCCGCATTAATAGCGGCGTCTTCTTCCGGCGTGGGCCAGAT
Organism: Dehalococcoidia bacterium; assembly: GCA_965220505.1. Classification (GTDB taxonomy): domain Bacteria; phylum Chloroflexota; class Dehalococcoidia; order Lucifugimonadales; family UBA3495; genus Bin87. The sequence continues at coordinate 1,023,287 of CBDCQE010000001.1, forward strand.
CGTGCCAGGCTTAAGCTTCGGCATAGTCCCTAATCTCCTGACGGCTTGCTTTGCGTAAGCTGATGATGCGTGTGTTGTTACCACGCTCGGTATAGGCAATGGCGTACAGGCGAAGGCCGATATAACCAATGGCCAACCACCGCATTTCGCCGGAGCGCGGGCTTGGAATTTTTAAAGAAGTATCCCACTCGAAAAGTTCTACGGCGGAAAAGCCAATTTCGTGCTTTTCGAGATTATCCCGGCATTTCTGATCGTCCCATTCGTAAGGCATATTTCATTCATTTCATGGTCCTCAGCGACGGGAGTAGCGGTGGAAATCCATTTTATCCCACCACCGCCCCTTCGGCATCCAACACCGTCAACCCGTATCCCAGGTCCCGCAACGGCTGTTCCACCCGGTCCCGGTCACCTACGACCAACACCCGCAAGCGGTTCGCCGACAGGTATTTGGACCCTACCCGGTGGGTGTCGGCCAGGGTGACACCGTTTAGTCGTTGCTCGAAAGTCAGGAAGTAGTCCGTTGGGAGATCGAACTGAAGGAGTGGTATCAGTTGGCCCAACAGCTGCGCGGGTCTTTCGAACCCGGACGGGTAACCCAGTCGCAACCCGTTCTGCGCGTTTTCCAATTCTTCGGCGGTGAGCGGTCTTCCGCCGCTGATGTCCTCGAATTCCCGCAGCGTCTCGACCACCGCTTCGCGAGTAACTTCCGTCTGCACGCTCCCGCCGGCCGATAGAAGCGAAGGAGCGTTGTACCAGGAGACACCCGAGTTGTAGCCGTAGGAATAGCCCTTGTCCTGGCGGAGGTTCTGGTTGAGGCGAGCGGAGAACTGCCCGCCGAAGGCGTAATTCAGAACGGACAGCGCCATGTGATCCGGATCCCGGCGCGCCACCAGCGGCATTCCCGCCCGGATCACCGACTGTGCGGCTCCGGGCTTGTCGATAAGGAACAGGCGCGTTCCCGACATGGCGGCGGCGTCACCGATGCTGACCTCGTTGGCCTGGTCCGCCCCCGGCGACCAATCGCCGAAACACTCCTCGGCCGCGGCCACCGCCTCCCGCAGGCTCACGTCACCTGCCACCAGCAGGCACAGGCGGTCCGGTCGCAGCGCCTGGCCGTACCGCGCGACCAGGTCGTCCCTGCTGGCGGCCGACACGGTGGCCTCGTTGCCCAGGTTCGAGTGCGCGTAGGGTGATTCCGCCCCAAATACCAGGGCGCCAAAATTCGTTTCCGCCACAAAGCCGGCGTCGTCCCGGGCCCGCCGCAGGTCGGTAAGCCGTTCGCGGCGCACCCGTTCCAGCTCGTGATCCGGAAAACTGGCGTTGCGCGCCACATCGGCGGCCAGCCCCAGAGCGTGAGCCCAGTGCCGGTTCAGGGTCTCCGCGGTCAGTAGCGTAATTTCCTTGCGCGCCTCTACCGAAAGCCTGGACCCGATATGCTCGAAAGCTGCGGCTATTTCCTGGCTGCTTCGGTTCACCGTGCCTTCATCCATCAAGGCCGCCATGAACGACGTCAGGCCGGGCAGAGCCGTCGGGTCTCCGATCGCGCCGTCTCGCGCCAGCAGCGCAAAGGTCACCAGCGGCGTTCCCGGCCTCGTGACTACCGCCACCTCCATGCCGTTGGCGAGCCGGACCCGCTCCGGCGTTGGCGGCGCGAACGACGGCGTCGGTCCGCCGTCCGGCTGTTGAGACCGGTCCAGCGCCACCGTGGCTGTACTGAGCGAGCGCTCCGGGTAAACCCGCATCCGCACCTGCCCGGCCTCCATGATCTGGCCGTGCGCCTTCAGCACGTCGTCCAGCGTGACACGGCGATATTGGTCCATCACCCGGTTCAGACCGTCCGGGTCGCCGGTGAACACGTTGAAGTAGTTCAGAGCGTCGGCCCGCCCGCCAAAGCCACCGACTCGGGAGAGCATCCGTTGATGCTGCATCTCAATCCGGTTGATTGCCCGTTCGAACTCCTCTTCCGTCGGCGGATTTTCGGCGATGCCGGCCAGCACCGCTTCCGCCGCTTCTTCCACTTCGTCCAGCGTATGACCCTCCGCCGGCGTCAGTTCCATGCGAAACTGCCCGGCGATTTCGGCCGCGTGGTAGCCAACCGATGCTGATTGGGCGATCTGCTTCTCGTACACGAGCGTGCGATACATCCGGCTGCTCTGCCCGTCGGACAGGATGGCGCGCAGGATGTCGCCTGCATCGTCCTCGCCCGAGAAATTGGCCGGAGCCAGCCACGCCGCGTAGATGCGGGGCAGCGTGACACGGTCGGTCATTTCCAGATCCACGCGGCCCGAAAGCAGCGAATCGGCCCGCTCGATGCGGCGCACGCTTGGCCCCGGGTTCAGGTCGGCAAAGTAGCGGTGCGCCAGATCCAGCGCCTCGGTGGTGTCGATGTCGCCGGCGATGGCCAGGCTGGCATTGGACGGGGAATAGTACTGACGGAAGAAATCTTTCACGTCTTCCAGGCTGGCAGCGTCCAGGTCCTCCTGCGAACCGATGGTCATCCAGTGGTAGGGATGGGGAAGCGGAAACAGGGATTGCTGGATATGCCACTGGGCCATGCCGTAGGGGCGGTTTTCATAACTCTGGCGCCGCTCGTTTTTCACCACGTCGCGCTCGGTATCGAACCCCTCCTGGTCCAGCGCGTCCAGCAGGAACCCCATCCGGTCCGCCTCCAGCCACAGCGCCAGCTCCAGGTAGTTGGATGGCACGTCCTCCCAGTAATTGGTCCGGTCTCCGGTCGTCGACCCGTTCAGCGTCGCCCCGATCTTCTGCAGCGGCTCGAAATGGCTGGCCTTGTGGTGTCGCGTCCCACGGAACATGATATGCTCGAAGAGATGAGCAAAACCGGTTCGCCCGATCTCCTCATCCTTGGAACCCACGTGGTACCACACGTTGACCGCCGCCACCGGGATCGAACGGTCCTGATGCAGGATCACATCCAGACCATTGGGCAGCGTGTGTTTTTCGAAAGAGATGCCAGCCATAACCAATTCCTCTCGCTACGTTTCGTCTGGATGGGGAGGGCGCCGACATTGTAGCACCGGGACCTGTATTTAACGGTCGCGGTCGCCCGCAATATCGCTCGCCCGCTAGGCCCAGGTATCGAGATGCTGTACGAAGTAGAAGTAGTCGCCGACGGCAACAGCCCCATGGACCTCAACCGGGTCTTCGACCTGCTGACCGACCCGCGGCCCATCATCCGCGTCCTCGCTCCGGACCCCATGGGCGCGGATGTCTGGTGCGACGTGGTCGGATGGGAGAACGGCGAGACGTGCCCCGCCATGGCCGCCCTTTCCGAGGACTCCGGCGAGGGCGTCATCATGCTGATCTACGGCGGCGAGGACGGCATCCGCCTGCGCCCGGCCGACCAGGCAGACGACTGGGATGTCGGTTCCGGCTCCCAATGGGGCGAACCCTGCCTCATGCTGGGCAGCGACGTGCGTATCGAGTACGTCCCGGCGGAATGGGACTACTCCCAGCACCCTCACTAACTCCGCGCTGTTTTACCCGGCCGCAGCATCAGCCTCACCGTCCTGCGGTTCGTAGTCCGCGACGCCCGGCCATAGTCACTCACGCGACGGTTCTGTCACGGACTCGGCTCCAGCAAGGGTTCCCAACGCCGTGACCAAGCAATCGCTTCGGCCGTGTTGGCGTTGATGACTTGTATCGCGTATCGGTAAGGCTCGTTCGCGATGCGCGTGGAGATTCCAGCCGGCCGTGAAATACCCTTCACCTCCACTACCCAGACGGGTGTGTCCGGATGCGGCAGTAACGGACTGGACGACGCCGTCCCTTCCAGCAGGTCTACGTCATAGGATCGCAGGGTCGTCAGACAGGTTGCCCACACTCTTTCAATCTCTGTCGCCGAGACCTCTGGAGCCGGCATTGCAAGCCATTCGGTCGCCAACTCCTCCGCTTCCTGCCGGCTGATTAGCCCGGCTCGGTCGTTGACGTCTTCCAACTCCCCGCATGAACGACTGACAGCCTCCCCGCGCGCTCCCCCGCAGGCGGCTGCAAGCACCACAACCAATGCAAGGGGCAGAAAGGCCGCTCGACAGGGCAATATGTTCCCAATGAAAGTCAAAGAATACAGAACGAGACTTTCCCTATCGCAGGGTACCGTGCGGGCGCTTTATACTGGCGGTAAGCACGGGTTGCTGCTGCCGCGGCCTATCACCGGGAGCCGATTGAGCCTAATCTAGACTAACCGGCCTCTTCCGCCTTGGGCTCACCGTCCTGCGGTTCGTCGTCCCATTTGTCCGGCTGCGCTTTGACTTCTGCGGTCAGCGTCGCCAACACGCCCGGCAGGTCGCGCCGGTAGCCGCCCACTCGGTCCTTGCGCGGCCTCAACCGGGCCGTCGGGCCGCCATTTAGCTGGCGATACAGTTCGTCGGTGTCATTTTCCAGGCATTCGTCCATCGCCAGGGCCGCCACGTAAGAGCGGCGCGCCGCCGAAGTCGCCTGGCGCTGCATGATCTCCTGGTACAGCCTCCAGCAGGCGGGGCTTTCCAGGGCGTCCCGGGAACAGAGCAGGGCCACCCGGTCGAAATCCCGGAAACGGCTCATCGGCGGGATCACCGAGGTGTTGTACGCCGCCTCCTCGTCGTCCGCCAGCAGGCTCCAGCACTGCAATCCCATCGATCTCAGTTCGGTTTCCAGCCACCTGACGATGGTGTCATCCGCCACGGAACCGATCAGCAGCACCCGACGGTGCGGCGTCGCCTGGTTGCCCAATCTGGCCTGGCCCTCAATGAACTCCGGAGGCACGCCGGCCGGGCGCAGGAAGGACTCCGGGATGCCGCCGTTGGAGCGCGCCAGCGTGTCTGCTCCGACGATGCTGGGGCCATCGTGGCGCAGCGTTTCCAGTCCCAGCGCGCCGCTCAGGTCGCAGTCGGCGAACAGCGTCATGTCGAGGACGACGTCTTCAAGCAAGGTGCGGTCCAGCCGTGTGCGCACCAGGATCGCCCGGCGCAGATCGCAGCGAGTGAGATTCGCCACGTCCAGGCACGCCGCGCTCAGCTTGGCGCCGCTCAGGTTGGCGTCTGTCAGGTCCGCCATGGTCAGATCGGCTTCGGTCAGGTCCGCGCCGGCCAGGTTCGCGCCGACCAGCGTCGCAAACGCAATGTCGCAGTTGGAGAGGTCGGCGCCCCGCAGGTCCGCGTTCTCGAGATTACTGCCCCGCAGGTCCGAACGGAGAAACGAAGCTTCGGCCGCCTGGCACTCCGCGAAATTCGCCCGGTTCAGGTTGCAGCGGGTCAAAAAAGCCCCGCGCAGACGAGCGCCGCCGAAGTTGGCATGCCGCAGGTCGGCCGAAGTCAGGTCAATCTGCGTCAGGTCGTCGAACCCCAGGTCCACGCCGGGCATCTTGATCCCGCTGAGATAGGCGCCCGACAGATCGAGACGCGGGCGGCTTTGAAACTCACGCGCCCGCCAGCGCGCTATGGCAAAGGTTCGCCTTTTGGCAACAGCAACGTGCTCAGGGTTCGCCAAGCAATCGCTCCGGCGGCTGCGGGTGTGACATCAGTCGTCGCCGACAGGTAGGGCGGCCTCCCTCCCCGTGAAGGCCGGCATCACTTCGTCAGCAAAGATGGACAACTGATTTCTGAACTCGTCCCACGGCATCCCTTCCGGCCACTGCAGCACAATGTCCTCCAAACCCGGGTACTTCTCTTCGATTTCCCGCAGGAACGCGATGAAGTCGTCCGGGTTGCCGCAGAACCAGGCTTTCTGGTCGACGCCGTCTTCGATGCGGGGCGTTCTCGCCGGCGCTCCCGGCGTGCCCCATGGCCGTCCCTGTTCGTCCGTGTACCTGACGAACCCGAACGGTGCGAACCACTTGTAGCGCTCGTCGTGGAAGGGCCGAACCTTTTCAATGGCCTCTTCGCGGCTGCCCGCGATGTAGAAGCCGAATCCCAGCGCCATGTCGCCACCCAGCGGAATGTCGCGGCCCGCTCCCGTCGCCGCGTCATGATATTGGGTGATCATCTGCTCGGCATACCGCTCGCCGGTCAGCGCCACCATCGCCTTGATGCCCCGCTCGGCGATGTAGTTCAGCGTCCGTCCGCTGGCGATGGGTTGCCAGATCTCCACGGGCTTGCTGATCGGCCGGGGCACCATCGTGATTTCTTTCAGGTCGTAGCCGCGGTAGGGCACCTGCGGCGGGATGGTGTAGTACTTGCCCGAGTGGCTCCACGAGTCTTCGTTAAACGCCTTCAGGATGACTTCCATCTGCTCGAGGAACAACTCGCGGTTCGCGTCGTTGTCGATCACCGGAGCGCCAAAGGTCTCGACCTCGCGCGCATGATAGCCGCGCCCGACTCCGAATATCATCCGGCCGCCCGTGAGAATGTCAGCCATGGCGAAGTCTTCAGCCACGCGCAGCGGATGCCACATGGGGATGATGTTGAACGCCTGCCCGAACTTGAGGTTCTTGGTCTGTCCCGCCAGGTGCACTCCCATGAGGATCAGGTTCGGGATGCACTCGTAGCCTTCGTGCTGGAAGTGGTGCTCCGCCATCCACATGCAGTAGAACCCGCGCTCGTCCATGTGCTGGGCCAGCGCTTCGGCGTGATCGTACGCCTGGACCAACTGTTCGTTGCTGTAACGGCGCTCGTCGGCCGGCGTGCCGTCCGCGCCCACATTGTCCAGGTCGATCTGCCCCACGTACAGAACCGAAAACCGCTTAATCATCCAATCAGTGCTCCGCTCGAATAAGAATCGCGCCGCATTATAGCATGGGGTTGTGGGAGCGGACGGTCGCAAAGCGCTGCTTCCCGCGCTGGCAGGAATCCGGTGTTCAGCCGTTGCGCAGCCGGCGATTTTCCTCCTCCAACACACGTACTCGCGCCTCGGCCTGGAGCCGGCCCTCGCGCTCCATGAGCCGGCCTTCACGCTCGGTGTCGAAGGTAGCGATGTGCTGTCCCGTGGCTGGGTCATGCCACCCCAACCTGCCATTCTCCCAGCGCAAGTAAAGATTCAAAACCGCGCTAAACCCCTGCAATGCGTTTTCCGCAGGCTCGTCCAGTTCAATCGCCACGTACCGACCGTTCTCCAGTCGGTCGCCGGCCAGCCGCGCCCCGTGATGCTGCCCCGTCTCGTCAAAACGCCAGTATTCCAGAATACCCAGCGCCGCGTAGGCTTCCCGCTTTTCTCCCACGTCAATATGACCGGTGCGCGGCGACGCTATCTCCAGCGCGAAGTCCGGCGGCTTGCCCTGCTCGGCGATGACGTAGCCGTTGCTGGCCTCGTAGGCCGCCGGGTCCACGTCAAAGGCCACCAGCAGGTCGGGATAGTGGCTGCCGGCCATGCTTTGGGTGGGTCGAACTACTACGTAACGCTCCCCGGTGACCAAGGTGGTATCGAAGTTGCCCAGGTGCATGGCAAGGTGATGGGCGTGGCCGGTGGCAGCTAGCTGCTTGAAACTGGTCATCTTGTCGTCGGGATGCTCCGGCGGGTCGGGCAGCCGGAAGCGGTTTGGCGATTCGGGCGTTTTGGCGGTGGTCATTGGGAACCTCCGTGGACTGTACGGCATTGGCGCGGCTCAACTGCCCATCCCGGAAAGGCCGTGTTCCGGCGGACGGCGAGGCGCGTTCCGCGCTTGCATCCAACCCGTAACTCCTCGCGTGGAAGTGCCGTTTCGATTCTCAGAATCTCAGTGCAGACAGTAATTATCGAGCACTTTTGGCATAAAGTGCGGCATATTGACAAGCCGTGCGGCATTCACGTACCATGTGCGCAAATACTACAGAGGTGTGCCAATATGGTCATTTCGAACTCAGTGATCCAGCCATTGAAAGAAGATTTCGCGCCGTACGCCGCCGTCAGCAATGTGATGGAGGTCATTACCAGGAAAAGGGATCACGGACTGCCCGCTCCGCTCAATCCCGCCGTCTTGGAGACAATCAGCATCCCTAAAGGGAACACCTCTAGGACACTGCAGGCACTAAACTTTTTGGGGCTCATCGACGGTGATGGTACACAAACTGAACTGTTCAACAGACTTGGCCGAGCCGGCGAAGCCAACAACGAGTACAGGGCGATCCTGGAGGACATTATCAGGAGTTCATATGAACGTGTCTTCACAATAGTGGATCCTGCACAAAACGGGGAAACAGCGATCCACGACGCTTTTCGTCAATTCGAACCCGAGGCACAGCGCGGTCGAATGGTCGCCTTTTTCCTAGGTATGTGCGAACAAGCTGGAATCGTGCAGTCAAACCCACGGCAACGTAAAGCAAACAGTAACCAAACTGGCCACCCGCCGATTCGCCGAACCCGTACTCGTCCAACTGCGACGGCGGCGAGGCAGCCATCCGACGATGCACCTGACCCATTGCCCCGCCGCAGTAGTGACGAGGATGCTGAGTACCGATTGGTGTTTGCTGTAATGCAACAGTTGCCGAGTGACCGTCAATGGTCTGCCAATAGACGCAAAAAATGGTTGGCGGCGGTCGAGGCTGCTGTCGACCTGATGGTTGACGTCATTGAAGAGCCACATCCATTGCCAGTGTTGATGGCACCCGGTGATTCCGCGGAGTAGTAATTAGGGCAGATGCACTAATGCTGAGGTCGAAGCCAGAATTTCGACCAAGTGTTCCCTTGACTAGGCTGTTCCCGAAAGATGTCAACCCACTATAATCCCCGGACTGCAATGGATTTGACCATCAACGGGAATGTCGCCCTAATCGCCGCTTAAGCATCCAGCCAATGCTCAGCAGTGATTTAAGATCGCGACGGATTACTGTTTGGGCGGAACTACGCGATGCCTGACATCCCAATTGAGTTGAGCACTGCAACTCTCCCAGTTCCGGTGCAAATTGCCCTTGTGATGGCCGCTACCATCGCCGTCTTGGCCATCCCAGCCTGGCTGCTCCTAGGGAGGACGTGTAGGAGTGCCCAAACGCCTGCCGAACTCCGTGACGTGAGGATAGTCAGGCGGTTCCTGCTCTATCTAGTCCCGTTTGTATTCGCAGTGGCGGTGATAGTGAGCCTGCTGTTCATATTCCTAGGAACGTGGCATGGCTTGCGCCCACCGCAGGATTCTGCGCCAGAGCAGAGGGATGGCGATTCTGCCCGTCTCCACTACTTTCCAAGTGAAAAATACTAGCAGGCCAGTCCATACAGCGGTAGCGACGGTGTAGCAGACGGCGCCGATTAATAGCATCTCGGAACGGTTCCACGCGTCACCCAGCAGCACCAGCGGTGCGCCGACGATAATCAGCACGGCCCCAAGTGCCATCACGTAGATAACCCAGTCGTGCCCGGTCAAGACAGAGCGCGCCGGCGCGTCAGCGACGGGCGCGTTGCTGCCGTTGGCGTTTTGAGCTTCCGGCGCGGCCATGGTTCAACTCCTCCCTTACGAACATACTACCGCTTTGGGGCGAGGTTGACAAACGGACACTTTTGTGACTGCCATCCTGGTTCCGCGCTGAGGCCGCCCCTTTCGCACTCGCAGGGCAATTCATTTGCCTACAACCGACGGTTGCTCACCACCGGCTCCGACGCCAGCGGCCGGCGCAGCCCGTCCAGGTTAGGCAGGCCCAGGATTTCCGACAGACCGTCGTCCAGGCGGCGGCGGCCGGCGCATTCGGCCATCGCCGGCAGACGCTCGAATTCCTCCTCGGCAACGTCGTCAAACAGCGCGACAGGGTCTGCAACTGTTCTGGGGCGATGGCGCGCAAGTCGAGCACGGGCATCCCCACCAAGTCTGCTTTCTTCATTTGTACCCAAGCGCCCCTCGTAGTATTGCGGGTTGCCAGCAAAGTTAACAAACCGATACTGCTATTCAGCCATTTCCTCACGGATAGTGTCCCGGCGCGCCGGGCCGGGTGAGGCAGTATTCTCGTTTCGTCGTGGTCTTGGCAACGCTAGTCTTCCTCGTATTTCGAGGCATCATAGCCCGCGCGCGGCTGCCGTTTCAATCGCGCGCCGTCGCAACTGCCAACCCGCTATAATTCCCCCGTCCCATTCCAAATGAAATACGGGAGGCCATCCCATGGATTTGACCCTGAACGGTAAGGTAGCGATGATCACCGGCGGCAGTCGTGGTCTCGGTCGCCAGTGCGCCCTGGCCCTCGGCCGCGAGGGCTGTGCAGTTGCCATCTGCGGACGCGATGGCGAAACGGTCGAAAAGACCGTGTCCGAGCTGGCCGGTCTCGGCGTAAAGGCCAACGGCAGCCAGGCCGACGTGACCAACTCCGAGGACGCCGAGCGGTTCCTGCAGGAAACCACCTCGGCTCTCGGCGCGCCCGATATCCTCGTGAACAACGTGGGCGGCCGCCGCGGTTCCGTCCTCTTCGACGAAACCTCCATGGAGCAGTTCCTGGAAGGCCTTGAGGTCAACCTGATCTCTGCCGTGCGGATGACCAAGTTGGCTCTCCCCCACATGCAGGCCCAGGGCTGGGGCCGCGTCATCAACATCTCGTCCATCTACGGACGGGAGCACGGCGGCTCCGTGGATTACATGACCGGAAAGGCGGGCATGATCGCGTTCTCCAAGCACCTCGCCCTGCAGCTGGCACAAACCGGCGTGCTGGTCAACTGTGTGGCCCCCGGCAGCATCGACTTCCCGGGCAGCACCTGGGACCGCTTCCAGCAGAACAACACCCCCGAAGTCGTGGCCGAGTTCATCGACCGCAATCTGCCCATGGGCAAGTTCGGTTGGCCGGAACCCATTGGCGAGACCGTGGCGTTCCTCGCATCGGACCGCGCCGGCCTTATAACGGGCGCCTGCATCAACGTCGACGGCGGCCAGTCCAAGTCCCTGTTCTAGGGATCGATCAGAAGCAGGATTCTCGGATCCACGGGATTGGCAACGCCGGAGGCTGAAAACGCCTCAATCCCGTCAATCCGAGAATCCTGAAAATCCTGCTTCAGACAATCATTCCGGTTGGTGCGCCGTCCCCACGAATTCCAGCCAGGCTTGCACGCACTTCTCCGGCGCGGAGTGCTGGACATAACCTCCCGCCCCCGGAATCCGCGCCAGCGTGCAATTGGGCATCAGGTCGGCCTGACCCTGTGCCCGGTCGGGGATGTCGCCCTCGCTCAGTTCACCCACCATCGCCAGAGCCGGCGTTTGGATCGTCGGCAACTTGTCGGAGAGGTTCTGAGTGCCCAGGTAGGCCAGCGTCTCCAGTACGACGTGGCGCGACGTTGATCCCATCTGCCGGATGTACCACTCGTGGTGCTCGGGTGCTTCGTCGGCGTTCACCCGGCGGCCTCCGGTGGCCCGTGCCCACCCCTCGGTGCCCTCCTCGGCCACCAAGCGATAATAGTTCTGATAGGTGTCGACGCCGGTGAAATTGTACGGCGATGTGCATGTGGTGACCGTGTGCAACCGCTCCGGGAACTGGTAGGCGAATTGCAGCGCAATGGTTCCGCCAATCGTTTCCCCGATGAAGTGAACCTTGTTCAGTTCCAGGTGGTCGAGCAGGTTGCGCACGTCTTCGGCGAATCCTTCCAGCGACCAATCGTAGCCGGGCTCGGGCACGGTTGAGCGACCAAAGCCTCGGGCGTCAACCCGAATCACCCGGTACTGTCGGGCCAGCAGCGGCGGCCACGCATACCACAGCCGGCCGCTCTTGGCGTTGCCGTGGTGTAGGACGATGGTCTCGATGCTGTCCGGAGCCCGCCACGGATCGGTGAAATTGTCATCGTCGTAGTACATATCCAGGTTGCCGGCTAGCGAGGCAATGGCCATGATCGTCTCCTGATTGGGATAGGTGTCGGCGGCCGGTTCGTCGCGTTCCCGCAAAATGCGGAAGCCGCCGCGGCGGCTACACGCCGAAACCGCCGCCCGGCGTCTGGTCCGCCAGCGGGATCTGCACGCTGATCCGATCTACGTCGCCCACGCTGCGCGTCGTGTGGCCTCGTCCGGTCAGGTCCTCGCACAGCTCGATGTCGCCCACGTTGAAGATCCGCTTGGTGCCGTCGCCCAGCCCGATTTCCACCTGGCCTTGCAGCGTGATGACGTACTGGCGCCGCGGCGCGGTGTGAAAGTCCACCAACTGCGTCGGCTTCAGCAGGCTGAACTGTACGCCCGTGGCGCTCTGCGTCGCGGTCCGCAGCGCGTGACCCACCTGCTCGAAGGGCAGTTCCAAGTCCTCAATGTGGGATTCTCCATCTTCGCCGGTATAGAGCCGTACCACCTGCATATCCATTCCTCCAGTATCGATTCGGATGGCGCCATCATAGCACCAACTTCACCGGCGCAGATCTGATTATTCTCCTGCATGGGGAGGCCGGAGCGGATGCCGGAATATGTCGGACAACGGTAGGGCGAAACCGGGCAGTAGCGGTGTGGTCAGTGTATCTTCCGCGGTCAGCATGGCCCGCTCCACATAGGCTCCATCCTGGAGCTCCAGCAGCGTCAGCGTGTCCCGGCGCAGGTCGCAAATCCAATAGTGGGGGATGCCGGCCTCCGCGTACACCTGCCGTTTCCTCACCAGGTCACGGTTCCGGTCCGAAGAAAGGACTTCGATTACGATGTCCGGCGCTCCCTCCACCATCCGGTCGCGAACCGCGCCGGGATTGTCAGGCAAAATCACCGTAACGTCAGGAGCATACAGACGACCCGACTCCAGCGACAGCGCGACAATCACGTCGGTATAGATTTGGATCGGGGATCCGGCGGACCGGTCGCGATACTCCCGGAAGTGGGCAAAAAACTCGTTCTGGGCAAAGTTGTGCACTATCCGCGGTCGGGGCATGATGTAAAGCACTCCGTCGTCCAGCTCCATTTTCCGCTTGTCCCAGGTGTCATCCAGTTCCATGAACTCTTCAACGGACAGCCGAAGGCCGTTACGCGGCTTGGTTGTGGTCATGCGGCAACTCCTGATCCTATTGAACGGCGGCGACCCGACCGGTGGCGCAAATATCCTGAAGGCGGCATCCGCCGCATCGGGGATTGTTCTTGGTGCAGGCCACCTTGTGATGATGGTCCAGCAGGGCATGGAACTCATTGTACGCTTGTGCGTCCGCCGGGATGCCCTCGTGGAACAACCGCTGCCAACCATCGTAGTTGTCCCGCCCAACAGGCTCCAGTCCCACCCGCTTCAGAATGCGGATAGTGTAGACGTCGATCACGAACGACGGCTTTCCCGCGGCGTACACCAGGATGTCGTCGGCGGTTTCCGGCCCGATACCGTAGATACCCAGCAACTCGCGGCGGAGCGTCTCCGTATCCGACGCGAACATAGCATCCAGGTCCCCACCGTAGCCTTCGCAAACGTGGGCGGCAAAGGCCTTGAGCTTCCGAGCCTTCGCGTTGAAGTAGCCGGACGGCCTCACTAATTCGGCCATCGTGTCGACTGGCAACGTGTGCATTGCTGGCCAGCCCTCAATCCCGGCCGAACGCAGGTTACTCAGCGCCAGTTCCACGTTGCGCCAAGCGGCCGCCTGCGTCAGGATCGCCCCGGCGATCATCTCGAACCGGCTCTCCGCCGGCCACCATCCCTGCGGCCCGTAGGCGTCCAGCAGGCGCCGGTATATCTCTGGCAAAAGCCCGGCACAAGCCCCTTCATTCACATCGTGACCATCCAGCATATCGATGTAAAGCTAAAGCCGCACCGGAACCTCATCGGCCAGGATGATGCACTGCTCGCTCACCCGGCAGCGGTAGGCCCAGGCATCCACGCCGGCGGTTACCGCCTCTCTCAACGTCGCCCCCAGCAACGGGTCTGCAACGTCGTGCGGAGCGAACGCACCGGCATCCGCTCGCTGGATGACGAACACCACCGCGGCCTCATGACCCTCTTCTCGCGCCGCCATCAGGCTTCTCAGGTGTTTCACGCCCCTGGTGGTGGGCGCGTCCGGAAAGAGGCCGACACCGTCCTCGACCAGCGTCACCGATTTTGTCTCGACGTAACACTTGCCTCCAGGACCCTCCAGCAGAAAATCGAGACGGCTCTCGCCGAAAACCTGTTCCGCGCGCGCCACCGGGTAGGATGCGAACTGCGGCATGCGCTTTTGATTCAGCGCTTCCGCGACCAGCTTATTCGGCAGGCGCGCGTCGGCGGACGATAGCGCACTCCCGGTGTCAACCAATGCCAGGTCAAAACTGGTCTTCCGGTTGGCCCCCGGTGGAGCCGGCAACAGCAAGACTCGAAACCCCGGTACCAGCAACTCACCCATCCGGCCCGAATTGGGCACGTGCGCCAGGTACTCCCGGCGCTCCACATCCACCAGGGCCGCGAATCGGTTCAGTCGCTTGATGAAGCGCCCTTCAACCAGGGGAGGAAATCGCACCTGTGGTCTCCAGAATCTGCAGTTGACCTTGCATTTGGCATGCGATGAATGATGTCGAGCCGCCACCCAATTGGATGTTGGACGCCCTGTAACAAAAGCTTAACCAGTTCGTAATTGCCCGTTAATCCGTTATGCGCAATATAAGGGCATCGGCAGCAACCTGCCAAACAATTCTCACGCTGCTGATGAGGTTCGGCGATGATAACGTACGCAGGTTTTCAACCCACCAACGACGTCGCTCCTCGCGTTCTCCTGCTGGGACAGGGTTGGGAAATGATACGCGCCGCATTGGCCGCCGCCTCCGACACCGGCGTGATTGAGTTTATCGGCCCGGAAACGTCCTACGACATCGATACCGATTCCGGCGCAAACTCCCCGGCGGTGTTGCTGTTGTCTCCAGACGCGGATTCTCCCGCGCAACCGGACCACGACACTGGTCCTCTGGTGCTCCGTTGCGTACCCGACGACGAATTGGACGATCTCGATCTGTACGGTGATTCCGACGACTTCGTGGCTGTGCCCTGTTCCCCCGCAGAACTGATCAAGCGGATCCTCCGCCTGGCCCACCGGCACGCCTCCGCGACTGTTGCGTCCGGTTCCATCCGCGTCGGCGGTATAGCGCTCAACCCCGCCACCTACCAGGTTACCGCCAACGGCCGACCGGTGGACCTGGCCTGGCTTGAGTTTCAACTCCTGCAGTTCCTGATGGACAACGTGGGCAAGGTGTTCACCCGTGACCAATTGCTGGCCAACGTCTGGGGCGTCGAGAACATCGGCGGCACGCGCACGGTCGACGTGCACATCCGCCGCCTGCGCTACAAGCTGGAGAACGGACCCGAAACCTACTTCCGCACCGTCAAGAACGTCGGCTACGGAATGATCGAACCTTAGCCCGTCGCCATAGGTGACAGAAGTAAGGGGCGAGTGCATACCCGCCCCTTTCGCATCGCCCTTTGGGCGGTAACGCCCGTTACCACTCCGCCGGCAGGCTCACCACGCCGCGAATATTCAGCAGGTTGTGGTATTCCAGCTCATCGGGATCGCTGGCAAACTTGAAGGGCGGGAACTTCCGGGTCAACGCCCGGAACGCCTCCTGTCCCTCCAGCCGCGCCAGGTTGGCGCCCAGGCAGTGGTGGATGCCGCCGCCGAAAGCCACATGCGGGTTCGGGTAGCGGGTGATGTCCAGATCCTCGGGATTCTCGAACGCCATAGGATCTCGGTTGGCGGAGTTGATGATCGCCATCACCTTTTCGCCTTCCCGGATCTTCTGGCCACCCAGCTCAATATCCTCCAGCGCGATGCGCGGCGCGCGCTTCACCGGCGAGTCGTACCGTAGCAACTCCTCCGTCGCCCGAACCAGGAGGCTGTCGTCCTCCTTGAGCATATTCCACTGCTCGGGGTTTTTCATCAGCGCCATGGTGCCGTTGCCCACCAGGTTGATGGTGGTCTGGTGACCGGCGATGAGCAGCAGCAGGGTATTGCCCAGCACCTCTTCCCGGCTCAACGCCCCCTCGCGTTCGCCGATGGCAAGCACGGACAGGAGGTCGTCAGACGGTTCGCCGACACGAGCCTCCACCAGGGGGTTCACATAATCGTTCAGCGTGGTGATGGCTTCGTGCACCCGGGTGTGTCGGTCCGGCGACTCCTGATCCAGCGAAAGAAGCTGCCGCGACAGCGTCCTGATGAACTCGCGGTCCTCGGCGGGCATGCCCAGCCAGTTGGCGATCACCAGCACCGGCATGGCGTTGGCGAAGTCCTTGAGGACGTCCATGTCCCCGCTTTCAGGATCGAAATCTTTCAGCAGGTCCTGGATGATCCCCTGCACCATCGCCCGGAACCGGTTGTCGATGTACTTCGGGTTGAACACCGGGTGAACGGTGCGGCGCATCCGCAGGTGGTCCGGCCGGTCGCGGCGGATGAACCAGTTGTTCATGTACTCCAGGTTGTATTTGTACTTCGGAAAGTCCTCTTCCGAAATCGGCGGGCTGGGCGGTTTCTCGTCCCGCAGAAACACCTCGGACGAGAAATACTCCGGATGCCGCAGCGCCCACACTACCGCCTGGTAGGAAGTGAGCACCCAGGTGTCGAACTTGGCGTTCCAGTACACCGGCGCCTCTTCCCGCAGCATCGCGTAGTAGGGATAAGGGTTCCGCAGGTTCTCCGGCGAAAGCAATTCATCGTGGACTCGGTCTTTCAGCATGGGTAGCGCCTCGCAACTGATTGTTAAACGGGTAGGTGTCAGTCAATTTAGCCACTGGGCGATTGGGATGTCAACTTGAACGCGAACGCCGCAGGACGCGCACGTTCCACCACGCAATCAGCGGCGTGATCACCACCGTGGGCAATATCCAGGGCACCCACACCGGTTCCATGTTGACGTTCACCACGGTCACCGCCGTGATCGTCGCGATGGTGCCGGCCATCATGTTGGTGAGGTGCCGGGAAACCCGCCGCGCTCCGCCGGGCTGGCTGCGGTGGAACCGAGCGTCGGCGATACCCAATGCGATCGCTATCCCGCCGAAAATCACCAACGTCACCCATTGAGAGTCGCCGTAAATCGCGAGTACAACCGCGTACCCCCACATGCACAGGCCGGTAGCTCCGATTACGGAGACTGCGATCCAGTCGACCGGATGCGAGCGGCGTTGCCGGTTTCGCGCAAATCGCCAGCCCGCGAACACCAGGTAGAAGCTGAACAGAGCAATCAGGAACAGGAACGTGCTGTTGGCGAGAATCGCCAAGGGGATTGCAGTTACGAAGACCACCGTCATCCCCGCCGCGTACACTCGACCTGCCAGCACGTGCCATAGCCCGCCCTTCGCAGTTACTAAAGCAACGCCTGCGGCCAGTAGCGATACTGAGCCCGCGGCGATGTGGAACACCAATATGATCGTTGGGAGCAACGAAATCACGCGCGGGCGTGACTCCGTTCGGATGGCCCTCGACGCTCTTGGAGCAGCTTGGTCACCAGCGCAACGAGGTCGGAAACTATTTCGGACGTCACCCCCGGAACATCGAACCCGTGGGCTATAGCGTTCCTGTGCGTCAAAATGCCACGCAAAGAACGGTAATCGTCGCGAGAAATTGCGCCATTGGCGACGGCAATTCCCAAAATGTACCCGGAGTCAGTGGCCCTATCGATTTCCACGCCTTCGTCCGCTAACAATATCCTTGCCGCGGCTTCCGCGCCTGCCCAAGCAATCAACAGTGCAGCCTCTGCGGCACCTTGCGTCGCCAATCGATCGGCCTGCGCCAGTCGTGCGCGTATACCTGGTTCGTCAAGCCACTGAGATAGCTCGGGGGTGGGTAGTTTTTCAGGCTCGGCGACAACCTGTAACTCGTAACTCCATCCGGGCCGAGAGTCGATGACTCGCTCCAATTCGCGGAGTGCGGGAATGGTCCGTAGAGACGTTCTTGCCTTGATTTCGATGACCTTGAACTCGCCGTCTTTTTCAACCACGAGATCCGCCCGATAACCCGGTAGGAATTCCAATGGAACGTCTCTCGTCACCTTGTAACCCTTGCCAGTGTATTCGGCAGCCTTGATGTCGGCGAACTCACGTTCTGTGACTTTCAGATCGTCATTCATGGGTCACTCCCGGTTCGTACGCTGGGCCCACCCGCACTACTATGAACTCCGTTGAATTCTGAAGATATGAGTCGAACAACTCGGACGGATTTTCCA
The DNA here is from genome assembly GCA_965220505.1 of Dehalococcoidia bacterium. GTDB lineage: Bacteria > Chloroflexota > Dehalococcoidia > Lucifugimonadales > UBA3495 > Bin87. Next base: position 1,041,213 of record CBDCQE010000001.1, read on the forward strand.
CACGGTAGGCTCGAAGGTGGTGCCGCTTACGACAGATCAAATCCATGATCTGGCTATCATCGACATAAACCAAACCCTTCATAGCGTCCAAGATGGGCTTAGAAATATTATCGATATCCAAGTCCACGGCGTCAAAAACGTATGTAATGCTGACCGTCAGGGCCACGCTAACGGGAGAGGAACCGATCCAATGATGCTCCGCGACTTCCCGAACTTGCTGCGTCCACTCTCTAACTCTGCTACGCCGGCGCGCCTGTTGAGATACTGGCGGGCCGTCGATCCCGAACTCCAGGGGCAAAACCATCTCGCAAGGCTACTCCAGGGCGCCGGCTTCCTGCAATTCCCGGTACTCCTCCGCGCTGAGTCCTACTATCTCCCGCAGCGCGTGCTCCGTATCCTGCCCCAGCAGCGGCGCCGGGCGATCCAACTTTCCCGGCGTCAGCGATAGCTGAGCCTCGGTGTAATCCGTCGCATAGGGTCCCATCTCGGGGTGGTCCAGCCAGGTGAAATGCTCTCGATGGCGCAACTGAGGATCCTCGAACAGGTCGCGGGTGTCGTTAACCACGCCGGCAGGGACTCCCACCACCTGCAGACGGTGCATCAACTCATGGCGGTCGTAGCCAGCCGTCCAATTCGCGATTATGCCGTCCAGCTTGTCCTCGTGTGCTTTGCGCACGCGGAAAGTGCGAAACTCGCCTGACGTGACATCGGTGAAACCGTCAGCAGCGATTTCGTCACGCAACGCCTCCCATTGAGCATCGTCAAACGCGGCGATGGCAATCCAGCGGTCGGCCTCGCCGTTGGCGTCGGGTGCGCAGGGGTAGGCCCCGTGCGGCGACGCCGAAGGATGCCGGTTCCCCACCAACTCCGGTTCGCGGCCGTTGACTCCGGCGTCCAGCAGCATCGGCCCGCCAAAGTGGAGGCTGGTCTCCAGTTGGGACATGTCCAGGTGCGTCCCCCGGCCGGTGGCCCGCTGCCGGTCCACGGCGGCCAGTATCGCGGATACCGCGAACTTGGGACACACGAAATCGGTGTAAGCGCCGTATGGGTTCACCGGCCCGCGGTCCGGCCAGCCGATGATGTTGGTATAGCCGGCCAGCGAAGACAGCACCGCGCCGAACCCGGGCTGTGTTTGCATCGGGCCTCCGCGCCCCAGCATGGACGCGCTGAACAACACGATGCGCGGGTTCACCCGGCTCAGTTCATCGTAACCCAGCCCCCAACGCTCCAGCGTACCGGGCGTGAAATTCTCGGTAACGACGTCCGCCCACTCGGCGATGCGCAGGATGAGGTCCGGCGCCTGCGGGTGGCTCATGTCGATGGACAGGCCGTACTTGTTGGCGTTGTAGTTGGCGAAATAGCCGGAACGGTTGACCCCTGACTCACCGCCGGCGAAGGGCCCAGCACGACGCAGCGTCTCCGGCCGCTTGGCCGACTCCACCCGCAACACCGTCGCGCCATACTCCGACAGGTATTTCGTGGTCATCGGGCCAACGGCAACCCAACAGAAGTCCAGCACCTTCAACCCGGCCAACGGCAAATCGGCCATCAACTCAACTCCATGTCCAAATATCTTTACATCGATATACAGGATTGACAGGATTAGGATGTTGTTATCCTTTTCATCCTGAATATCGATGTAAAAACTCAAACCGCTCCAAGCTCGGTTAGCCGCGCCAGGTCGCGGTCGTTCAGGCCCAGTTCGCCGCCGAGTATTTCCCGATTGTGCTCACCTATTCGAGGCGCTCGTCGGCGCACTCCCACCCGCGACGGATCCTGCAAATCCTTCACGAAATGGCCCGGATAGGTCACGGTCTCGCCGATGTCGTCGTGCTCGATCCGGTCGTAGTAATCCCGTGCCGCCAGTTGCCGATGCGCCAGGATGTCGCTGGGCGTCGCCACCGGGAAAAGCAGGATGCGCCGCTCCAGCGCGCCTTCCGCCAACTCGTTCCTGGTGTGGGTCATGAAGAATGGCGCCACGGCCGCCACCGTTTGCTCCATGATATCGGCGCGAGCCGTCCCGTAGCCCAATTCCTCCCAGTTGACCGCCTCCAACTCAGGGCTGCCCATCCCTTCCTCGGCCATCCAGGCCAGCATGGAGCGGACGCTGCGAGCCGCGCCGGCAGTCCCACCGCCCGGCTGGAAGTTCACGTAACCGTCCTTGCACGGCCAGTTGATCCGTGTGAACGTGCCTCCGGCAGACTCGCGGTATGCACCCATGCGGCGCAGGATGGTCTGCTCCAGGTCCCAGTACTGCGGCGCGTGGGCCAGCGTCCGCGCCACCGCCTGCTGGCAGGACACGTCCACGTGCTGACCCTCACCTGTCAACTGACGGTACGTGTGGGCGATCATCGCTCCCGCCGCTCCCGCCGCGCTGCCGTGCTGGTAAAACTGGGGCATGCTGACCCGCAACGGGGGCCGATCCCCGTCCCCGGTCAGGTGCATGAACCCGCCCAGCGCCATACCCACGATATCGGACGCCGCGTAATCCGCATACGGCCCGTCCTGTCCGAAAGCCGTGATCGACACCATCACCAGGCGCGGGTTCAATTCCCGTAACTCCGAGTAGCTCAGCCCCAAAGAGGCCATGTAGCCCGGGTCCGCCGACTCGATCACAAAGTCGGCCTGCGCCACCAGTCGCCGGAAAAGCGCCGCGCCGTCCGTCTTGCTGAAATCCAGCGTGACGCCCCGCTTGTTGGCGCAATACGCCCACCAGAAAAGGCTGCGTTCCGCCCCCGGCTCATCCTTGTAAAACGGACCAATCCTGCGGGCCGGGCTGCCCCCTGGCGGCTCCACCTGGACGACATCGGCGCCCAGGTCAGCCAGCATCTTGCCGCACAGCAGACCGCGCCCGTCGGTAAGATCGAGGACGCGGTAGGGAGCGATGAGACCGTGGCCGTATTCGTTGTCAGGGGTCATTGCGCCGGAGCCGGCTGATTGGGATTGGACCCGGTGGGTTCCATGCCGGGTGGTATGGTGAACACGGCGTTGCCGTCGGCATCGTGGGTATGATTGTCTAACAAATGGAGGATGCGGCCGTTATTGCGGCGCACTTCTTCGCGAAGGTCATCAATCTCGACTGATAGGCTTTCTAATCGATTGGAGAGACTGCCCAAGTAAAACATCCCGGTTCCAATGGTAATCAGCAACGTCAATATAGCGACGGCCGTGGTGACGGTTGAAGCGTTCAATTTCATCGATTTCTTCAAAACTATAATCGCGTCGTCCGGCGCAACCCTAGCCCCCGGAGTGATAGCCCCACTGATAGACGCCGTACATTAGCAGGAACCAAGCGGCAGACCCCGCCAATGACGCAACGAGCGCAATCGCCGTTTTTTTGGCGTTGGATTTCATCGTTCCTCCCCACCGGTCATGGTGGCTACTCGCATCATCCACGGTCGTAAGGCAATCATACCAGATTGACCGAACGCACCTACCTAATCCTCCAACGCCAGCAGAGTCGGCGGCGCGGCGTCCAGAATATCGGCGATCAGGCGCGCAATGTCCGGCGGGCTGAAAACGGTTCCCGTCATGGGAGAGGGATCGTCCCGCCACATGTCATCCAGGCAATTCGCCAGGACAAATAGATGCCATTCCGGTTCTTCAGGCAGATCCGCGATGGTGTTGTGGGCGAGGAGCGCGGCCATGCTTTCCGGATTGCGCGACGCGCTTTTGGCGGCCTGCGAAGCGACCAGTATCCGGCCGCGGATGGGCGCGGCCAGATCATCGCGATCGAAGGATCCTGCTCCGTCCCTCAGTCCGTAGCAGGCCATCATCACCGCCGGCTCGATGTCAGCTTCGTACTCAGCAGCCTCCGCCAACCGGTTGCTGAGCGGCCAATGGTCCGTCGCCAGCATATGCCCCACCTCCCAGGCATCCTGGCATTCGTGAACGCCGTCCCGTTGCTTCGGCACTCGGAAGCAGTCCGGGCGGCGCAGCCATTCCGACCAGACGCGGCGGTTATGCGCCCGGTCGGTTTCGCTGAGTACTGGAGTCGTCATCCCCTAGAACGTCGCCAGCGGGTTTACCGGCGAGCCGGTGGCGTTGTGCCAGCGCAGCGGCGCCACGGTGAACATAAAGTCCCAGCGGTTCAGCCTTTGGCACACCGGCGCAACCTCGTCGAAATTCGCCGCATCAATCAGCCACAGACCCATGCCGACGATGCCAACTTTGTGGATCGGCAGCCCGATATACGGGTACTCTCCGGGCGCAACGTCCCAGGATGCGTCGCACGCTGCGATGGACACGCCCCGCTCCCGCAGCCAGGGCAGCGTCTCCGCGTGCAGGCCCGGACGTCCTTCCGCCGCCGTCGGGGGACCAACCTCCTGGCGACGCTTGTACCAGCCCAGCCGTATGCACAGCGCGTCCCCTTCGGTTACCCGAACCCCCTGGGCTTCTTCGGCGGCCTCCAGGTCGGCGGTGAACACCGGCTCGTTGGCGTCAAGCCAATCCCTGCCCTTCGCGCCGGCGATATCCAGCAGGACTCCGCGCGTCACGACCCCGTTCTTTACGGCATCAACGGCCCCGGCTCCAGCCTTGTTGGCATTGTTGATCAGGCCCGCGTCCTTGCCGTTGTACATCTTGCCGTTCCAGAATTGGTGGCACAGGCTGTCCAGGTGCGTGACGGTGAGCCCGTGGAACGACACGCCCAGGAAGTCGCTGGCGCCGCCACCACCCTCCGATGGCGCCGACTCGCCGGTGGACACCATGTAGTGCAGGGGCGGGATGCTGGTTACGTCCGGCGCCATCTCCGGCACCAGCAGGCGCGAGCACGTGACGCTGATGCCTTCCTGCACCAGGCCGGCCGCCTCTTTGCGCTTTTCGTCAGTGATCAGGTTCAGCGTGCCCAGTTCGTCGTCATCGCCCCAGCGTCCCCAGTTGCTCAGCGAATCGAACCAGCCCAGTATTTGCTCCTCAGTGGGAATCGTCGGTGTCGTCATGGTGGTCCCTCCGATGCGGTCAATGTTTCCGTATCACCTACCAGTTGGGGCGATTGTAGAGACCGCCACCGGGCGGGTCAACGCCGGTGGCGGTGATAAAATCCGTTCCATGACCACCGCCACCACTCCCAACTTCGCCGACCGCACCATCTGGACCGGGGACAACCTCGAAATTCTGCGCGGCCTCAACTCCGCGTCGGTTGACCTGATTTACCTGGACCCGCCCTTCAACTCCAACCGCAACTACGCCGCCCCGGTGGGCAGCGCGGCCGCCGGCGCCGCCTTCAAAGACACCTGGACCCTCTCCGATCTGGACGTGGCCTGGATGGGCCTCATCGCCGACGAACAGCCGGCTATGTACCAGGTTCTCCAAACCGCCGGCCTCACCCACGGCAAGGGGATGCAGTCCTACCTCTGCATGATGGCGGTGCGCCTGCTGGAAATGCGCCGGGTGCTGAAAGACACCGGCTCCATCTACCTGCACTGCGATCCTACGGCCAGCCACTACCTCAAGTTGCTGATGGACAGCATCTATGGACAAGGCAATTTTCGCAGCGAAATTACTTGGCGACGTACCAACGCCCATAGCGACACCCGGCAAGGCCGCCGTCAGCATGGCCGTGTCCACGATGTCATCCTCTACTACACCCAATCCGATGAATGGACTTGGAACCCGGTCTACACTGACTACGATCCGGAATACGTCGAAAAGTTTTACAGGCATGTTGAACCCGAAACCAACCGCCGGTACACACTTGGCGATTTAACCGCTCCCGGAGGTGCGTCAAAAGGCAACCCATACTACGAGCTCATGGGAGTTACCCGCTATTGGCGATATAGCCAAGAGAATATGCAGGAATTAGTTGAAGCCGGCAGAGTCGTCCAGAGAAGACCGGGAACGGTGCCGCGCTATAAACGTTACCTTGACGAAATGCCGGGCGTGCCATTGCAGGACTCATGGACTGACATTCCGCCTATTGCATCGCAATCCAAAGAGCGCATCGGCTACCCCACGCAGAAACCCCTCGCCCTGCTGGAGCGCATCATCAAGGCGTCGTCCAACGAGAGCGACGTGGTGCTGGACCCCTTCTGCGGCTGCGCCACCGCCTGCGTCGCCGCCGAAAACCTGGGCCGCCGCTGGATTGGCATCGACATCTCGCCCAAAGCCGTCGAACTGGTCAACATGCGCTTGCAGCAGACCATGGGCGAGCTCTTCCACAACCGCCTGGTCACCGCCCGCACCGACATCCCTCGTCGCACCGACATCGACGCGCCAGTGCCCTATCGACAGAACAAGCACGTCCTCTTCGGCCAGCAGGAAGGTCGCTGCAACGGCTGCCGCAGCGAGTTCCCCTTCCGCATCCTGGAGGTCGACCACGTCATCCCCCGCTCCCACGGCGGCGCCGACCACCTCGAAAACCTCCAACTCCTCTGCGCCCACTGCAACCGCGTCAAAGGCGACCGCCCCCAGGAATACCTCGTAGCCCGCCTCCGCGAAATGGGCATGGCGGCGTGAATGTGAATGGAGGAACCACCTTGCTTCACTACGTACTTGATTGGATCAAGAACTATGGGCCGGTGGCAGCGGCAATCGCGATCGCCGGGTCGTCAGTGTACACAGCATGGATACTACGCCGTCAGAATAAGCCGACAGGTTGGCTCAAAGTGAATGCGGCTCGAGTCCAACGTATAAACTTTCATATGCATATGGCTTTCGATGAACACGGTACCCCTACACAGGCTCCGGTCCCACCGGGGCAGGACGAAGGAGGGCAGGAACTTCATTTAGAGTTGACCAACACCGGCTATCACCTGGAACGGGTTCAGCAGGTTCATTACCATTCGAAAGGCAATGGATGGCTGCGGGTGCCCGATAGCACAGGAGGGTTCCGTCCTCGCCGCCCAGAGGATGACGCCCCTCCCAACGTCCCCGTGGTTCCGTTTTCGATCAGCTATACCCCCTTTGACGTTGAGCCGCAACATACAAAAAGATGGGAGTATCGGGTCTCAAACGACCGAGGTAGCGCAACGCTGTCAAGCATCAGTTGCGTGAGAGTAGTGACCACCAAAGAAATGATACACGCCCGCTTGCAAGACACCGGGCGGTTAATGTGGCTCCGTCGCCGATGGCGGGAGCTATGTTGCAAAGCCGGCGTACATCGATAGCAACCTTTTGCTAGAGCCGAGACACCGAACTTGTTGATGCGTTGTCTGGGGTAATTGTTTAGGCTCGTGATATAGTGCTACCGCGGTTTATATGTGCACTGCAACCGACAACCTGCGGCCCTCCAGCGAGGAACCGCATTGCATCCCCGCTGGTCGCGCGTGGGAAGACGGTTGGGAATTAGCCCGTGACCTATGGGTTGCGATTCGGACGACCCAAGAGGGGACGCTTGCGGTTGCCCGCCTGACCGAGGAAGAGCACGGAGCGGGCGCGTCGGTCGATGAAGCAGTACAGGACCTGTTGACCTCGTTGTCGGACTACCGAGAATCGTTGGAGGACCGTGAGGCGAGACTTGGCGCCACTGCCGCCGCCGACCTGGCGAAGCTGCGCGAGGTTATTCGTCGGTGTTCTTCACATAAAGACATAAGCTGAAGGCAAGATGAAAACCGTCGCAGAAATTCAGCAGGCCATTTTGGAACTACCCAAAACTGGCTACGCCCAACTGAGCCGCTGGTTTCAAGAACTGGACTGGCAACGGTGGGATGCGGAAATTGAGCAAGATTCCCGCGACGGCAAACTGGATTTCCTGCTTGCCCAGGCATCCCAAGCCAATGCCGATGGCACGTTGCAAGAACTCTGATCCCATCATCCCGTTCATCCTGTCCATCCCTGCAAAACCTCACGCCTCCCGCAGCCGCCGCGACAGCAGGCACAGGAACACCGCCACCGAGCCCGCGATCCCCAGGTACAGCGCCGTCAGCGGCGCGCCGATCTGCGTCACCATCCACCCGTTCAGCGCGCTGGCTGGAAAATGAGCTTGGATGGCCAGCACCCGCATTCCGCCCATGCGTCCGCGAAACTCCGGGTCGGAGTTGCCCATCAGTACCGTCATCACCAGCACCAGCGACACGGATCGGCCGATGCCGGTCAGGACCTTGATCGCCAGGGCCACCGCCAACACGGCCCCAAAGGGCAATAGCCCCGGCAGCGTCAAAACGGCCGCGGCGAAAAGGATCATCGACCCGTGCCAGCCGCCGTTCACCGCCCACACCAACCACCACCCTTGCCTCCGCAGGTTGCCGATGCCGGCCACCACCAGCGCGCCGATCACCGCCCCCGCGCCCATCGCCCCGTTCAGCAGCCCCAACACCTCCGGCCCGCCCTGGAGCGTTTCCTTGGCGAAGATGGGCATCAGCGCCGTCGTGAACGGGAAGCCGGTCACGTTGTACATGGCGGCGATGAGCAGCGCCATGAACAATTCCTTGCGCTGCCAGACGTGACGCAAGCCTTCGCCGACCCCGATGATGATTTGCTTGGGCGTGGTGTTGCCTGCGGTTGCATTGCGCGTCCGAACCATCAGGGCCAGCAACGCTCCGACTACATATAGCACGCCGATGAATCCGAACAGTCCGGCCGGTGTGAGGGGCGTATAGAGGAAACCGCCGACGATCGGCCCCACGAACTGCGTCAGGTTCTGTCCCAAACCCAACATCGCCACCGCGTTGGTGAGTCGCTCTCGCGGCACCGTGTCGATCAGCAGGGCGTTGGTCACCGGCAGCTCGATGGTCCGAAACGCGCCGCCTCCGAGAATGATCACGAAGATCATCCAGACTTTGAGCGCATCCGCCATCAGCAGGGCCATCAGCAGGAACGCCAAAGCCGCCGCGATGAAGTGACCTGCTGCCATGAGCAACCGGCGTGGCATCCGGTCCACCACCGCGCCGGCGAAAACGGAAAGGAACGCCAGGCCCAGAGCCGACCCGCCGGCCAATCCGACTAACAGCGCATCGCCCGTCAACTCCAGCACGAGCCAGAGCACCGCGATGATCTCCATCTGCCGGCCGGCCATCGCGATGTTGGCGGATACCCACACCAGCGAAAAGTCGCGCCGCCGGAACGAGCCGAAGGTCTCGCTCGCGCGGGCGCCCAGGAATGTGGCCAAGTCTCTGGAGCCTCCCTCGCAAACCGGCGCCGATTATAGCACCGGGCTCGCGCACTGAAACCTTGTGGCGTCCTCAAACCGCCACTCACGCGACACAGCAGGACCCGACCCACGGAGTTCGCGTGGTAAAATTTCGCAATTGACACTCAGCATCACTGGAGGGCTCGGCATGGAAATCGGCGTCGGACTGGACCACACTTTGGGCATGAATTGGGACGACCAGGCCAACCTGGCCCGCGAGGCTGCTGAGCTGGGTTACGAAAGCATCTGGACTCCCGAGAACATCGGCACCGATTCCTTCCAGGTTTGCGCCCGGCGCTGGCAGGCCAGCTGCGACGTCGTCGAGGGCGGCCTGACCACCGGTATCGGAGTGTCGCCGGTGATGTACCGCACGCCGATCGGTTTCGCCATGTCCGGCGGCACCATGAGCCAGCAGACTGGCGGCAAGTTCATCATGGGCGTTGGCGCGGGCAGCGCGTACCGTCCTGCGAACCGCCGCGACCTGGGTTTCCCCCGCGTTTCCGCGCTTAACCTCATGCGCGACTACCTGACCACGATCCGCGGCCTGGTTCGCGGCGAACGCGTCTCCTACCAGGGCGAGCACATCAACTACAACAACATCCGTCTCGCCATCCGGCCCGCGCCCGACACGCCCGTTTATCTCGGCACCCTCGGCCCTGAAATGCTGCGCCTGGCCGGCGAGATCGCTGACGGCGTGTGCCTGAACTGGTGCACCCCCGCCCAGATCGCATGGAGCCGCGAGCGCATCGCCGAAGGCGCGGAGCGCGTCGGCCGTGACCCTTCGGAGGTCAAGGTAGTCGAGTACATCCGCATCTGCGTTGACGACGACGAGGACGTGGCCCGCCGCGCCTTCGCCAAGAACTGCCTGGGCTACCCGCTGGGCGCCGCCGTTCCCACCGAACGGGAGCGCCAGTTCGGCTACCGTGCCCATTTCGAGCGCATGGGCTACACGGAAGAGCTTGCTGGCGCCGATGCCATCCGCTCCCGTGGCGGCGATATGGACGAGGTGGCCGACGCCTATCCGTCCGACGCGCTGCTGGCCGTCGGCTATTACGGCAAGCCCGACGGCGCCGCGGCTGCTTTCGCCAAGCTGGCCGAGGGCTTGGACGTGGCCTTGGTCCGCGTCATCGCCGCCCGCCCGGAAATCGCCTCTACGCAGGCGGTCATGCACGCCTGCGCCCCCGACAAGGTTCGGCCGATGCTGTGAAACGCCTTATAATCAAGGCGCTCAGGGTTGGCGCTCAAATTGGTATTTTCGGAGCCCTGTTTTGGTACGGCGTCAACGCGGTGAACGATCCCGACAAGTTGGACAAATTTATCATCGGGCTGACGGTATTCGGCGTCACATATGGAATATCCAGACCGCTTTTTGAGGCGGTTTCGGAAGTCGCAGGGGGCATCATGGTAATCGCGGAATTTTTAAACCGACATCTGTTGGAACCACAGAAACAACGCTTGATGGAAGAAGGCCGCAAAGAGGGTCGCAAAGAAGGTCTCGAAGAAGGCCGGGCCCGGGAGCGCGCCGAAATTCTGACCCGTTTGGAAGAATTGGGGTTGGACCCTGATCAAATTCTGCATCCAGAAAATTCAGACCCATCCGCCCAGGATTGAAATCATGCACGTAGGCGCCGCCACCATCTTCCAAAACCCGGGCAAGTTTGCCACCGATTACGACGTATATCGGGAGGAACTCCGGCTGGCCGACCTGGCCGAGCCGCTGGGCTTCCAGTCTATTTGGGGCGTGGAGCACCACTTCACCGATTACACCATGTGCCCCGACGTGCTCCAGTTCCTCACCTATATGGCCGGTCGCACCACGGACATGCAGCTGGGCAGCATGGTCTGCGTCCTGCCCTGGCACGACCCGATGCGCGTCGCCGAGCAGGTGTCCATGCTGGACAACCTCAGCGACGGCCGGTTCATCCTGGGCGTGGGCCGGGGTCTGGCCAAGGTCGAATACGACGGGTTCCGTGTCGACATGAACGAGTCCCGCACCCGGTTTATCGAGTCCGCCGAATGCCTGCTGGCCGGCCTGGAAAGCGGTTTCTGCGAGTTCGACGGCGAGTACATCAAGCAGCCGCGCCGAGAGATTCGCCCCAATCCCTTCCGCAGCTTCAAGGATCGAACCTACGCCGCCGCCATCTCCCCCGAGAGCAGCCGTATCATGGCCCAACTCGGCGTCGGCATGCTGGTAATCCCGCAAAAGCCCTGGGATGAGGTGGAAAGCGACCTGACCAACTACCGAAACGCCTGGCATGAAAGCCACGGAACCAACACCGCCGGACCACCGCCGCCGGTCGTCGCCTGCTGGACGTTCTGCCACGAAGACGCCGATTACGCCCGCGACATGGCCCGCCGCTACATCGGCGGCTACTGGCATACGGTGATGGATCACTACCAGTTCAAGGCCGACCACCATAAGGACATCAAGGGCTACGAATACTACGGCAAAGTAGCCGAGAAGATGTTCGACTATGGCGATGACGAGGTGGTGGACTTCTTCGTCAACCTGCAGGTCTGGGGCACGCCTGAGCAGTGCTACGAGAAGATCCTGCAGATCCGCGACCGCACCAGCCACGACACCTACGTGGGCGCTTTCAGCTACGCCGCCATGCCCTACGACGCCGCCGAAGCCAGCATGCGCCTCTTCGCCGCCGAGGTCATGCCCCAACTGAAGGCAGTTGGAGCGAAAGGCAATGACTGACGATTTCCGTGTCATCTGGTCCTATACCGAACGGCACCTTCGCGAATGGATGGAGGGGATGCACGAGGAGTATCAGGACGGTACACTCTTCGAATTTCCCGACCCGCGATCGCTTACGCCAGACCAGATCGACGCTGTCTACCGCAGGTTGCATGACATAGTCGAGAACAGCGATGGCCCGCGCGACGATATGAGAGAATTCGCCTGGTACATCCTCTCCGAGATGGGCCTGATCCGAGACGTGCGCCGCCGCTCCCGGTGAAAGCCGCCGCCCATTCCCGACGCTACGGGAGGTTCCCATCCATGTCCGACTGGTTTCCCAAGCAAACAATCGGAGACCTGCTCAACCAGGCCGCCGAACGTTTCGGCCCCCGAGAAGCCCTGATGTACGAGGGCCGCCGTTGGTCGTTCGATCAGTTTCGTGACGAGGTGGACCGGGTGGCCCGCGCTGATCAACCTCGGCGTCCAGCCCGGCGACAAGGTCTCGCTGTGGATGCCCAACCGCGCGGAATGGCTTTTCCTTTTCGGCGCCGTAGCCAAGATCGGGGCCGTCCTGGTGCCCATCAACACCCGGTTCCGCACCACCGATATGGAGTACCTGGTCAACCATTCCGACTCGACCGCCCTGATCCTGATGGACCGGTCCGGCCCGGTGGACTTCCTGGACATGCTGCGCGAGGTTGCGCCAGAGATCGACACCGGCGATGCGAGTGATCTGCGTCCGTCCGCCTTTCCCTCCCTCCGTAACGTCATCGTCCTCGGCGAAAACCACCCGGACGGGACCATCGACTGGAACGCTATGCTGGCCGGCGCCGACGAGGTGCCCGCCTCCGAACTGGCGCATCGTGAGGCCGCCGTCAGCCCCGACGACACCTTCCTGCTCATGTACACGTCCGGAACCACCGGGTTCCCCAAGGGCGTGATGCACTGCCACAATCCCATACGCACCATAACCGACGCCGCCAACCGCATGGCAACGTCCTCCCGTGATGTGATCCTGATGTACCTGCCCCTGTTCCACTGTTTCGGACTGTACGAGGGGCCGCTGATGTCGTGGGTCACCGGCGCTCGCATCGTGTTGACCACCATGTTCGACGCTGGAGAGGTGCTTGGTCTTCTGGAATCGGAAGGGGCCACCGTGATGAACGGGTTCGACACCCACTTCTTCGACCTGACCCACCATCCCAACGTCGACCGCACCGACCGGAGCAGCCTTCGCACCATTCTGCTCGCCGTCGGCATGGCCTCCAGCGAACCCACGGCGCGCCTCACCCAGCAAAAGCTCTGCCCCTCACTCTCAGCCTGGGGCATGACCGAGGTTGGGGTCGGCGCGACCCGCACCTTCCTGGACGCCCCCGAGGACGACCGTTGCGTTGAGAGCGGCCACCCGCTGCCCGGCTACGAGTTCAAGGTGATCGACCCCGAAACCGGGGAAACGCTGCCCTCGTCGACCGTCGGCGAGTTGCTGGTGCGTGGGTACGCCCTAATGCAGGGCTACTACAAGCGTCCCGACGCCACTGCCGAGGCCATCGACGACGACGGCTGGTTCCACACCGGCGACGTGGCCACCATGCGCGACGACGGCAGTATTCGGTTCATGGGCCGGTACAAGGACATGCTCAAGGTCGGCGGCGAAAACGTCGACCCCACTGAGGTCGAAGCCTTCCTGCTGGAACACCCGGCAGTCAACAAGGTGCAGGTGATCGGCGTGCCGGACGAACGCCTCACCGAGGTCGCCTGCGCCTGCGTGGTCGTCGAGCCGGGCCAGGCAATCACCGACGCGGATCTGCACGGCTTCTGTCGCGGCAAAATGGCCAGCTTCAAGATACCGCGCCATCTGGTCGTCATGGATGACTACCCGATGACTTCCAGCGGCAAGGTACAAAAATACCTGCTCCGCCAGATGGCCGCCGAGCGGTTGGGCCTGGCCGCATAGCGTCATTGCGAGCGCAGCGTGGCAATCTCGATGACGGGGCCTTACATCGGCGTTACCGGGTTCTGTTCCCGTAGCGAAGTCGACGCGGTGCTGGCGGCGCTTCCAGCGGAACCGAACCGTCTGTTGATGTGCGGCGTGCTACTCAGCAACGCCCTGCTTTCCGGCCAGCCCAGCGACGCGCCCAACCGTTGTCCGGCCCCTGACGCCATAGCCGGCATATTTTTGGACGACCCACGTTGCCTCAACCTCGTCCACTACCGTCCGCAGCCCGGCGCGGATGTGGCGGATGCCCTGACCCGCGCCACCGAGGTTGGGGGACCCAACTGCCACGGCGTCCAGATCAACGCCACCCGTGGCGCTCCCTGGCCCAACCCCGGCGCCCTGGAGGCTTACCGCGAACGTTGCGGCCCGTCACGCATCGTGTTCCAGGCAGGACGCGAGGCCATGGGATCGGTCAATCACCGGCCGGACCAGTTGGCCCGACGCTGCGCCGAATTCTCCAGCCTGGTGACCGACGTCCTGGTCGACGCCTCAGAGGGCCTCGGACTCCCGCTGGATGCGGCTCGCTCCGCCGATTACCTCGAGGCCATCCGCTCCGCCGCGCCGGAACTGGGCCTGGTAGTCGCCGGTGGCCTTCACGCCGACAACGTCTCCGCATTGCTATCACCGCTCCTGCCCGAGTGGGCTGCCGTCAGCATCGACGCCGAGGGCCGCCTCCGCGACGCCGACGACCGGTTGGATGTTGCCGCGGCGGCGGAGTATCTAAGCGCAGCGACGGAGTTGCTGAACTCGTACATTTAATCGCGTTTGTCAGTGTTGGCGGCGATTATGGAAATACGTTTCAGCACGAGCAGACTCGAGAGGATTTTCAATTCCGAAAGGAACCTGACCAGGGAATACGGACCTCGCAGGGCAAGAGCCATTAGAAACCGGTTGCTTGTTCTTGAAGCGGCTGAAACCCTGTCGCAAGTTTCAACCGCTCCGCCAGAACGGCGACACCAACTCACTCAGGACCGCGATGAGCAATACGCAGTTGATATCGGCCAGCCATACCGCTTGGTGTTTGTGCCTGACCACACCCCAATTCCCAGACGTCCCGATGGCGGCGTTGATGCCGATTCGGTAACCGCTATCGTCATCACCGAGGTGGTAGACTATCACTAGCAGGAGGCACGAAAATGGCGGAGAGAACTTACCCATACCGGCCTGATTACGCCACCCCTCCGGGATACGTGCTTCAGGATCACATAGAAGCGAAGGGTTTGACCCCTGCTGAATTCGCCCGGCGACACTCTTTACCGGCGGAACTCATCGAGAGCATCATCGACGGCAGCGCTCCGATTGATGTGGACTTGGCTGCTCTCTTTGGACGTGAATTCAGCCTTACCGCCAGTCTCTGGCTCAATATGGAGGCTATCTACCGCCTCCGCTTGGAACGAAAAGCGGTGACGGATGCCCCCTCCGCCGCTTGACATACGTCCACCAGTGCCGCTGAACTACTGCTGCGCTTGCTCTCCAAACGAACCCCCATCAGCTCAACGCCGACGACCGCCTCAACACCGACGCTGCCATCGCTTATCTGGAAGCGGCTCGGCATTTGCTGGGTTAACGCGGAGTTCCCGTGAGCACGTTGACAGTGAAGCGCCTCGTCTGTCTCGCCAATTCCCGCAAGAATGCCGGACGATGCATCGCCGGCAAGGAAATGTCGGGCGACGCCAAATCGGGCCAATGGATCCGTCCGGTCAGCAACCGTGAGAACGAGGCAGTCTCTGAAGGCGAACGGTTTTACGCCGATGGCACAGACCCGGAGATTCTGGACATAATCGAAGTCCCGCTCCACGGCCCTAAACCCAAAGCCTACCAACAGGAAAATTGGCTACTGAACCCGTCTCGCCAATGGCGCAAGATCGGCCGATTGGGCTGGGATAATTTGATGCAACTGGCCGATCCCGACGCTCCGCTGTGGACCAACGGGTTCCACTCTCGGGGCGGCGAAAACGACCAGGTTCCGGTGCACCTCACGACCGCGCACGACACCTCGCTTCGGCTGGTCTGGGTCGATGATCTGACGGTGACCGTGTCCGAGCCGTCGCGCCCCAGCGCCAACTACCCGATATTGCGGGGACGCTTTAGCCACTGCAATGAGACCTACTGCTTCCGTATCACCGACCCGGTTAGCGAGAGCGGGTCGGTGGATCTCCCCTACCGCGAATACCTGGTCGGAGAGCGGTATCTGACCATCAGCCTCGGCGAACCATTCGAGGGCAACGCGTACAAGCTTATCGCCGCCATCATCAGGCCCTGACGGAGTATCACAGATTGCATGATGCGCAGCCGATGGTCTTCACCGTCGGACATTCCAACCATCCGCCGGAGGTGTTCGTCAACCTGCTGGTGCGCCACGGGATCGACGAGATCATCGACGTTCGGTCGGCGCCGTACAGTCGGTATTCGCCTCAGTTCAATTATGAGGGGATCCAGCGGATGCTGGACGATATCGGCATCGGTTATACGTACCTGGGCGGTGAGTTGGGCGGCCGCCCCGCCGACCGCGCGTGCTACGACACGGACGGCCGCGTCCGGTACGACCGGGTGGTCGAAACCGACCCGTTTGACGATGGTATCCGCCGCGTCAGGCGCGCCGCCGACGAGCGTCGCATCGCTCTACTCTGCACCGAAAAGGAGCCGCTGGAGTGCCATCGTACGCTGCTGGTATCCCGCGTCCTGCATGATCGCGGCGTGTCCATCGCCCACATCCTGGCTGACGGCACCCTGGAAGACCACGCCGACGCCATGCTCCGCTTGGTGGAAATCCACAAGCTGCCACCCAACGGCGACATGTTCCGATCTCCTGCTGACGTCATTGAAGAAGCCCTGACGCGCCAGGCTCGCAAGTTCGCCTACGTAGGCGAACAGCTACCTATCGCTGCCGATGAGTGGGGATCCAAGGCATGAAGCTCTACACCATCGGCTTCACCCGCAAGTCCGCTGCCGAATTCTTCGGCTTGCTGCGGGAATCCGACGCCAAGCGGGTGGTCGACGTGCGCCTGCGCAATACGTCAGGATTGGCCGGCTTTTCCAAGAAGAGCGACCTCCCGTGGTTCCTGCACGAACTCTGCGGCATGGACTACGTCCACCTGCCCCGCCTTTCACCCACCGACGCGTTGCTGGACGGCTACCGGAAGCGTGACATAACCTGGGACCAGTACGAACCCATATTCCACTCAATCATCGAACGCCGGCTCATCCGAGCGGCCATCCCGCAGGATATAATCGCCGATAGTTGCCTGCTGTGCAGCGAGCACCAGCCCGACCGTTGCCACCGACGGCTCCTTGCCGAGCACCTGCAGCATCACTGGGGCGACGTAGAGATCATCCACTTAACATAAGGAGGCGCAAGATGTCGCAGGTCAACACTGTCCTTGGTCCCATCGACTCCTCCGAGCTGGGTTTCACCCTCAGCCATGAACACATCACCCTGGGCGCGGCCGGCGCGGCTGCAACCTATCCCGGCTTCCAGGACCGCCAGGCCATCGCCGACGCGGCTACGGCGGCGCTCAGCGAAGCCTACGAGGGTGGTGTCCGCAGCATCATCGACGTCACCACCTTCGACCTCGGCCGCGACGTTGCCATGATGCAGGAGGTCAGCCGCCGCTCCGGCGTCCACGCTATCCCCTGCACCGGGAACCATCTCGCCGTTCCCCGCATCTTCTGGGGCGCGCCCATTGACCGCGTCGCCGCCCTGTTCATCAAGGAGATCGAGGAAGGCATCGAGGACAGCGGCGTCAAAGCCGGCATCATCAAGGTCGCCAGCGACCGCGGCGGTGTCACCGACAACGAGGAGATTATCCTGCGCGCCGCCGCCCGCGCCTGCAACGCCACCGGCACCCGCATTAGCACCCACACCTGGTCGCCCGACCGCGTCGGCGAAGAGCAGGTGCGCATCCTGAAGGAAGAGGGCGTCGACCTCAACCGCGTCTACATCGGGCACAGCAACGACGACACCGACGTTGGCTATCTGATCGGCCTGCTGGAGGAAGGCGTCTGGCTCGGCCTCGACCGCTATCCCGGCGGGCGCACCCCCGAAACTCCCCGGTGGGAAACGCGCACCGAGGTGGTCAAGCAACTTATCGACGCCGGCTGGGCCCAACGCCTGATGCTGTCCCACGACCATTCCTCGCCGGTGGTCCAGCCATCCGAGGAACTGCGCCAGGAGCGCGAAGAATTCAATCCGGACGGTTATCTCTTCATCACCCGCAACGTTCTGCCGCGCCTCATCGAGTTGGGAGCCACCGACGCAGACGTGCAGGCCATGATGGTCGACAACCCCCGCCGTTTCTTTGAGAACTGACGGGCCAAACGTCAGCCGGGCAGGGGCGGAGGTTCTTTCGGACCCGCCAGCGCAGGGTCGCCAGTAGAACGGTTGACAGCCCCGGACAGGATAGCGAGGATTTGATTGCTCAGGTTTTCCAACGCCAGCCGCATTTCGGCGTCGCCCGTTCGGATTTCCTCACGGAGTTGGGCGTCACTGGCGATCATTTTCGCCTCCAGATTGCGAATGTCCTCCCGCAGCTGGGCGTCGCCGGCCCGGATTTCCTCCCGCAGTTGGGCGTCGCTGGCGGTCAGACGGCCGTCAATAGCGCGCATCTCGGTGCGCAACTCGTCTTCAACGCGGTGCAATTCACCTACGATATAGGCGGCACTGCCGAATATCGACCCGATGATCGCTAACAGGGCTCCTATAATCGCCGCCACAGCCAATATCGCGCCGGAGTTTTCTCTAAGCCAGCCTGAAATTCTGCCCATCAGTTCCGTCCTACAGCTCGATTCTATGGGCCTGAACCCGGCCCGTCAACGCGAAAATTTTGCTGAACTCCCGCCCGCGGATTACACTTGCAGCGACCAATTCCGAGGTGAACTGTGAACATCGGTTTTTCCCTTTCCAACAACCAGGGCCTCACTAACGTGCAGGATGTAGTGAGCGTGGCGGCCCGCGCCGAGGAACTTGGCTTTGACTCTGTGTGGGCCAGCGACCACGTGTTCAACGTCAGCTACGTCTACGAACGCCTCGGAAACCGGCCCTACTACGACCCGCTGACCATCCTCACCTTCGCCGCCGCGCAAACCCAACGAGTCATCCTGGGCACCAGCGTCCTGGTGCTGCCCTACCATAATCCCATGCGGCTGGCGAAACAGGCGGCCACGCTGGATCAATTGTCCGGCGGGCGGGTCGCGTTGGGCGTCGGCGTGGGCGTGATCGATACCGAAATTGAGGCGATGGGCGTGCCCTTCGCCGAGCGCGGGCCGTACACCGACGAGTCGATCACGATAATGAAGACCTTGTGGTGCGACGATGACCCACGTCATGACGGCCGCTTCTTCCAGTTCGCGGACATGGCATTCTCGCCCCGTCCGGTCCGACCCGAGGGAATCCCCCTGATCATCGGCGGCACCAGCCGCGCCGCCATCCGCCGCGCCGCCCGCCACGGCGATGGATGGCATCCCACGGCCATGCCGCCTGAGGATCTCGCCCAAGGCATCCGCTACCTGCACGAGCAGGCGGAACGCGCCGAACGAGACCCGGCCTCCATCCCGGTGTCAGTGAGCGTGCCACTGCAGGGCGGTCGTCCCGGCCGCTTTGCCCTCGGCACGGAGCCGGCGGAAATGCGCGCCAACGCCCAGGCTTTCGCCGAAATCGGGGTCTCGCGCATCGTGGTCTCCCCCTATTCCGGCGACCCGGACGTGGTCTTCCCCGCCATGGAGACGGTGGCCGCCGAGGTCATGCCGGCCGTGGCGTAAACCGCGTTTCAAATCCCACACTGCCCTATTCCGGCCGCGCCCATCGGAGACCGACTGTGTCCACCCCTGCTTCCCCAACCACCGCTCCGTATGGTTCCTGGCGTTCGCCCATCACCGCCGACGCCATCGTTGCCGAGTCCATCGGCATCAGCAGCGTGTCCATCGACGGCGACGCCATTCTCTGGACGGAGTCCCGCCCGTCCGAGGGCGGACGCTACGTCATCGTCCGCATGGAACCCGACGGCACGGTCTCCGATGTCAACCCCGTGCCGTTCAACGCGCGCACTCGCGTCCACGAATACGGCGGCGGCGCCTGGCTCGCCGCCGCCGGAACCGTCTGGTTTTCCAACTTCGACGATCAGCGCATTTACCGCCAGGACCCGGGCGAACCGCCTCGTCCCATCACTCCGGAATCCCCCTTGCGTTACGCTGACGCCGTGATCGACCGCGCCCGTAACCGGCTCATCTGCGTGCGTGAGGACCATTCCGATCCGGACAAAATCATCAACGCCGTCGCCACCGTTCCCGCCGACGGTTCCGGCGAACAGACCGTCCTGTTCGCCGGCTGGGATTTCGTATCCTCACCCCGGCTCAGTCCGGATGGCTCCACCCTGGCCTGGATGTCCTGGAACCATCCCAACATGCCCTGGGACGGCACGCACCTGTGGACTGCGCCCGTGCTCGACGACGGCACCCTCGGCGAAACCACTTTGGTGGCCGGTGGAGAAACGGTCTCCGTGTGTCAACCCGAATGGTCGCCCCAGGGCGTGCTGCATTTCGTCGCCGATCAATCCGGCTGGTGGAACCTGTATCGCCTCGGCGACAGCGGCCCGGAACCTCTCTATCCCGACGATGCGGAGTACGCCCGTCCCCAGTGGGCGTTCGGCGCTCACGCTTACGGCTTTGCCGGCGGCGGCGACATCGTCTGCGCGGTCAATCGCCGGGGATCATGGTCGGTGAACGTTCTGAACCCGAACACCAAGACGTTGACGCCGCTCAACGTCCCGTCCGGCGAGATGGGCCGTGGAGATCTGGCCGTTTCCGGCATCAATGCTGCCGTCATCGCCGGCGATCCGCGCCGACCCATGTCCCTGATCCGTGTCAACCTCCGCAGCGGAGAATGGGACACGGTGCGACAGTCCTCTGCCATCGACGTGCCGTCGGACTACATCTCCCCGGCCCAGACCATCGAATTCCCCTCCACCGACGGCCGTCCGGCCTACGCCCGGTATTACGCCCCGCGCAACCCCGAGTATGCCGCGCCCGAAGGGACCTCTCCGCCTCTGTTGACCCTCAGCCACGGCGGACCTACGGCCGCCGCTTCCGGAGCGCTGGACCTGTCAATTCAGTATTGGACCACCCGGGGCTTCGCCGTCGTCGACGTCGATTACGGCGGCAGCGTCGGGTACGGGCGGGCATACCGTCAACTGCTCAACAGCAACTGGGGCATCGTTGACGTGGATGATTGCGCCAACGCTGCTCTCCACCTAGTACACCAGCATCTCGCCGACGGAAACCGACTGGCAATCCGCGGCGGCAGTGCCGGCGGCTACACCACGCTGGCCGCGTTGACCTTCCGCAATGTATTCGCCGCTGGCGCCAGCTATTATGGCGTCTCCGACCTCACCGCCCTGGCCGAGGATACCCATAAGTTCGAATCGCGTTACCTGGACCGGCTGGTCGCTCCCTATCCAGAAGGCGCGGAAATCTATCAAAGCCGCTCACCCATCGGCCACACCGCAGGATTGTCGTGTCCGATCATCCTGTTCCAGGGCCTGGAGGATCGCATCGTTCCGCCCAATCAGGCCGAAATGATGTACGAAGCCGTGCGCTCTAAGGGTATCCCCTGCGCCTATCTTCCCTTTGAGGGCGAGCAACACGGCTTCCGCCGAGCCGAAAACATCAAGCGCGCGCTGGAAGCCGAGCTGTATTTCTATTCCCGCGTTTTCGGCTTCGACCTCGCCGACGCAGTCGAGCCGGTGCAGATCGAGAACCTGTAGCCGCTGGCGTCAGTAAGCCGCCCGCAGCACTTCCATAACCGGACCGGCGTCCACCACCGGCTTGGGGTTGGTGCTCAGGCTGCGGTCCTGGAGCGTGGCCGTGGCAATGTACTCCAACCCATCCTCCGGCACTCCCACTTCGCGCAGGGTCCGAGGCAACTCTAACTCGCGGCATAGTCCGTCCACCGCGTCTGCGGCAGCCAATCCCGCCTCCTCGTCGGTCATCGTCGAACTGGCAACTCCGATGGCCTCGGCGATCAGACGCTGACGGTCGGCGCAGGCGTCCAGGTTATAGCGCATGCTGTGCGGCAGCAGGATGGCGTTGGCCTCGCCGTGGGGCACGTCGTACAGCCCGCCCACGTGGTGACAGGTCGCGGTGTTCAATCCCAGTCCGCCGAAGGATGCCAGCGACGCCATGGCGCACGCGGTTTTGGTCGCCAGCAGGGTGTCGATGTCGCCGTCCTTGCAACGAGGCAGGTTCTCGAACAGCAGGCGAATAGCGTGGAGGGCCATTCCGTCGCCGATGGGGTTGTGTCCCGTGGAATACACCGTTTCGATGGCGATGCGCAGTTGACCAATGGCCGTGGAGACCAAGATCCGCAGCGGCGTGGTCGCGAGGGCCTGTCCATCGATGACCACCGTGCGATGGGTCACGCCATCCCCGGCGATGCTGAGCTTTCGTCCCTGCTCGTGGTCGGTGATGCCGCCACCGCCCCGGCTGAACTCGGCGCACCCCATGGTGGTGGGCACGCTCACGATTGGAACCTTGGGCGACGGCGTGGGAGGCACCGTGATCTTGTCCGGCGGCTCGAAAATGATGGCGTAGTCGCGGATGTCTCCTCCCTCCGCGAGCAGGACGGCGATGGCCTTGGTCGTGTCGTGGGTGCTGCCGCCGCCCACGCTGATGAAGATGTCCGGTTGCGTTTCCTGCGCCATCGCTGCGCCGGCCTCCACCGTGTCCACCGGCGAATGGGGCGCCACGCCCGAATACGTGCCCACGTACCGCGACCCCAGCGCCTCCTGGACGCGCGGCACCACGTCACACGCGCTGAGAATGGTAGGCCCGCAGGTAATCATCGCCCGGCTGGCGCCCAGGCCGTCCACGGTGGCCGGCAGGTCATTTATCGCAGTCTCATTGCAGATGATGTTCTGGTGCAGCGGATCGTATCGGTATCGCAGCGTGGAGGATGGCATGGTGCGGACTCCTGGGTCGGTTGTCAGGCCGGAATTTGTTCGTAGGCAAAGTCGGGGATATCAATGCGCTGGCTGGCGTGTTCGATAGTGATGGCGCAGAGGCGGCCGGTCTCGTCCAGGTCGAGCAGAGTGTTTTCATCCCAGTCGCGAGTTTCACACACGGCATCGGGGCACAGCTCGATGTACAGAGTATCGGTGTCCGGGAAGTACTGTACTTTCATGGTCTGAAGCTCGCGTCAAAAAAAGCGTTATGCACCGTCTCGCCGTCGGGCAACAGAATAACGCGCAAATACCTGCCGTCGAGTTCCGCAATCGGACCCCATCGCCGGATACGTCCGTCCTGTTGCACTTCTTCCCTGAACGGGGCGTCAACTACCCGCTGAATCCAGTCCAAAGAAATAAAGGCGCGGTCCGGACGGTGGCGGGTGGAATGAAAGTAGTCGGTGAATCTCACGGAGCGATTATGCCCAACAGCTACGGAATGACCTAAAACCCCATGGTTTCCCGGATTCTGTTGACCATCTCGTTGGTGACCACATGGCCGGTAGGAGGCAAAGGCCGGAAGGCTGGGTAAGGCGTTCCTACTGGTTCAGCCCCCGCTGCATTCCCCGCAGGTAGCCGGCCTGCCCGCCGTGCTGGTTCACTTCCCAGATGAGCAGCCGGAACATGTCCGCGACGGCCATGCTCTCCCCCCGACGGTTGGTCATCTGCGTGCTCACCAGCGATTCGTCGTCGTGACCATCCAGGAATTCCAGCAGGCTGTTTCGCGCCGCGTCAGCATACTCCATCAGGAGGGCCTTGCCTGGACACTGCCAACTGGTCAGGTCTTCCACCGTGTAGCCGAACCCCACGTTCATCGGTTCCGGCTCGAACCCCAGCCGCTGCGCCCATCCCTGCTCGTAGAGTTGCTGTTCCTGCTTGGCCAGCGACTGCACCCACATATCGAGGGCGCGCCCGTAGTGCCACACGATGAAACCGATGGAGTGGCACTGCTCGTTGGGCGTAAACTCGATTTCCTCCTGGGTCAGCCCGTCCACGTACCGGACCAGCCACTCCCAGTTGGCATCAAACGACTCCTTGATGAATTCTTTCAAAGCCATAGTCGCCTCTGTTGTCGTTCAGGTTGCATATATCGGGATGCTCAGGGGTCAGGCCAATTCATCTCTTCGTCCGTGATATATAGTCCTTCGGCACCGTTATCACAGTCCGGGCATCTCCGTTGGAAGATGTCAGAACCATTTGCTCCGTAAGTATATCCGCAATTGCCACAGCGCATCACGTAAACGTAGTTGTTGTGATCAGTGCCAGGTCTCGGAGGGTCGGTGCGCCCCAAGTTGACTTGGTTATGGTCATTCACTCTGCCGGGTTCAGTCCAGTCCCGATTCACCAAAAGTCCCTCCCATGAATTCTGTCCGGGTCATCATCACCTTGCGTCGTCGTCAAGTCGTCCAGACCGGCTGCCGCTTTTCCAGGAACGCCGATATGCCCTCCTTGGCGTCGTCGGCCAGGAGGTTGTCGACCATCACCTTGCTGGCGAACTGATACGCGGAAGGCCGGTCCATTTCGATCTGTTGGTAGAAAGCGGCTTTACCCAACGCCAGCGTGTGCGCGCTGGCCGAGGCAATCTGCCGCGCCAACTCGTCAACCTGCTCCTCCAGCTCATCGGCCGGAGCAATCCTGCTGATCAGGCCGAACTCCAGCGCTTCCTGCGCGGAGATCGGTTTCCCGGTGAGCAGCATTTCCATCGCCTTTTTCGGCATCACCGAACGCGCCACCGCGACGCCCGGCGTGGTGCAGAACAGGCCGATCTGCACTCCCGGCGTGGCGAACGCCGCGTTGTCCGCCGCCACAGCTATGTCGCAGGTGGCTACCAACTGGCAACCCGCCGCCGTGGCCAGGCCCTGAACCTGCGCTATCACGGGTTTCGGCAGCAGCCGAATGGCTTCCATAACCCGCGTGCAGGCGTCAAAGACGGCGGTGTAGTCCTCGGCGTCCCCGTTGACCAACTCGTTAAGGTCGTGGCCCGAACTGAACACCGGCCCTTCCGAGCGTATGACCACCACGCGGGCTTCGGGATCTGCAGCGATTTCAGAGAGGCGACGCTCCAAACTAAGCAGCGTTAGAAAAGATAGAGCGTTGCGCCGGTCCGGGTTGTTGAGAGTGAGGACGGCTATGCCGTCGCCAGTCAACTGGTGAATTACTGGCGGTGGTGGAATTTCGTCAGGAGTCGCTGGGCGGATCTGTTCCCTCTCGACATAGACCACATCTATAGTGTCCCCGTCGGGGGCGAAAAATTCCGCCAGAAAGGAGGTGTCCGGTTCGAAGATGTGAACGACTGCGCCAGCATCGCCGGCTTTCAGCCCATGTTCAGGTAAATCAACGGCCAGTCTAATGGAGTCATGTTCGTTGATCATATTAGTCTCCCGATGGGTAAGCCGAAACCAGGACCGGCCGCGTTGAATTGTGTCGAATGATCCAAACAGTACGGACGTAAGGATTGCGTCCGTCCGGAGTTTCCAGAATGCCGTCAACGGCGAATGTCGGCCCATGCGGGGTGTCACGAACGTTGACCACTTCGTGCCTTGACCCGTGAACCCGCAGGGCCTCCGCGAATTGTTGCCATTGCTCAGGAAGGAACCCGAACTTTAAGAAAAACTCGGCTTTGTCCCGCCCTCGCGGGTTGCTAATCGAAAGCAAATAGTCCAGGATTTTCGCCGGCGGGACGTAAGCGTTATAGGCGTTGAGCAGTCTCACGCCTACCCGCGCGGCAAACCCAACCCGCGGCTGGCGATGATGTTGCGTTGCACCTCGCTGGTTCCTGCCGCGATGGTGTGGGAGAACGCGCGGAGCCAATGCTCCTGCATATCGGCTTCCATCGGGGTCCATTTGTCATCCCGGAGTCCGCCGTACATACCCATTATTTCCAGGCATGAAGCGGTGGTGCGCTGCACGGTCTCGCTGCCGAAGACCTTTGACATCGACGCTTCCTTATTCGGCACCAGACCTTCGCCCTGCATCCACGCCACGTTGTACGCGATCAGCCTCGCCACTTCGCACTCGATGTAGCGGTCAGCCAGCGCGTTTCGGACCCACGGCTCCTGGCTGAGCGGCTGTCCATTCCGTCGGATCCCGTCAGCCCACTGCCGGGTGTCGTCCAGGTGCCGGCGAGCCGCCGCTGAGTAGTCGATGCCGGACCGTTCGAAGTCCAGCAACGTCACTGCCACGTACCAACCGCGATTCTCCTCGCCGACGATGTTCCGTGCCGGCACGCGCACGTTGTCGAAAATCACCTGGTTGAACTCGTGGCGGCCGCCCATGTTGATGATGGGTCGCACCTCGATCCCGGGCGTTTTCATGTCGACCAGGAAAAAGCTGATGCCCCGGTGTTTCGGCGCATCGGTGTCGGTGCGCGTCAACAGCATGATCCAGTCGCCCCGATGGCCCATGGACGTCCAGATCTTGCTGCCGTTGATCACGAACTCGTCGCCGTCACGTATGGCCCGCGTGCTCAGCGACGCCAGGTCCGAGCCCGATTCCGGCTCGCTGTAGCCCTGGCACCATTGCACTTCGCCCTTGGCCACCGGCGGCAGGTGCTCGGTCTTCTGCTCGTCGGTGCCATGGATCATCAACGTCGCACCCATCATCCGGACACCGAAGTTGTCCCGACCGGGAGCCCGGTGGTAGGTCATCTCCTCGTTGAAAATGGCCGTGCGCACCGGCGAAGCTTTCTGACCACCGTACTCCTCAGGCCAGTGCATGGTCAGCCAGCCCCGGTCCGCCAGCTTGCGACGCACTTCCAGGGTGCGTTCCCAATTTTCCTCACCGGAGCCCCGTTCTCCCAGCTCCCATTCCGGAACATACTCGTCGTCGATGAACTGCCGCAAGTCACTTCGGAAGGTGGCGTCTGCGGTGCTGAGTTGGAACTCCATGGCGATACTCTCCTGGTGGCGGGGTTGCAGGGTCGATGCCGGTGAGGTTGAACTACCTAATTGCGTTGGATGACGCCGCAAGCGACACGTCCGCCTGCGCCGGCGTCTGAGTCGTAAGTGTCGGGATTTTCGTGGACGATGATGGCGGAACCGTCGGTGTCAAAGACGGAGTGATCGGCGTCAGCGTCCAGGGTAATAGCATCGGTGAAGTAGTCGGCGCGCGCCGTGCCGTCGGCGCCGGCGTAAATGTTAGGCAAGTCGCCGGCGTGTACGCCATCGGGGTTATTGTAACCATGGCCAACGTCGCCCGGATTGAAGTGGTCACCGGCGGCGGCAAAGTCCGGCGTGCAGGTTCCAACAGTGTGAATGTGAAAGCCGTGTCCTCCCGCCGTTAGTCCGCTAACGTCCGCAGACACCAAGACACCGTGATAGGTCTGAGTCAACCTAACCGTTCCCATATCAGCGCCGTCCGGTCCAGACATTGCCGCCTCGGCCGTTGAGCCAACGGCTGCCGGCGCTGAAGCTCGCCCGACCTCGCAGGCCGCTAACGCCAGAGCCGCGCTCACCACGAAAGCAACGACGGCAAATGTTCGCAGCATCCTCCAGTGTCCCTCAGAAAGTAGGGGTCATCTTATCACGGAGGCGATCACATTTGGCTGTATCCGCTTCCGGGCCCACGCGTATCGTCCACGCCCCAGCCGCGCCCTTCGGAAATCCAGCCGAATTCCAGCAGGATTTGCTGGCTGTAGCAAACGCGGCCGGTCACTTTGTCAGTCGGCTCCGACGCCAGCAGCAAAGTGGCCTTCGCCAGCAATTCCGGCGGCTCGCCGCGCGGGTCGTCCATCCCTTCCACCAGGTGGTGAAACACCGTACCCGGCGTGGGCACAACGAGCGACGGAGACACTGCCGTGACCGATATCCCGTACTCGTACACTTCCTGCGCAAGCCCTTGGGTGAACCGCTCCAGGGCCGCCTTTTCTGCGCCGTAGCAGGTGCCGTTGTTAGCCGGCGTCGCATACGGCCCGCGGCCAGGACCCACCGCCGAGCCCGAGGAGATGTTCACGATGCTGCCCGACTGGCGCTCGATCATGTCCCCGAGAACCAGTTGGCTGAGAATGAAAGGCGCGTGGAAATTCACCGCCCACGACCGCATCCAGCGGTTGATGGGGAAATCCTTGATCGGCAGGTAATAAGTTAGCGCGGCGTTGTTGACCAGCACGTCCGCCGGCCCGTAAATGCTGCGCGTCTCCTCAACCAGACGCTCGCAGTCTTCGGGGAGCGAAATGTTCGCCGCCACTGCCGTGGCTTCCCCGCCGGCTTCCTTGATATCCGCAATAGTCTTGGCCAACGAGCCTTCCAACGGATGGTCGCCCTCGTTGACGGTGCGCGCGGCACAAACCACCCGCGCCCCTTCCGCCGCGAACAGCCTGCTGATTTCAGCGCCGATACCGCGGCTGGCTCCGGTGACAATCGCTGTTTTTCCTTCGAGTCTGGGCATCAGTCGGTCATCCTTTCGAGTATTGAACTAACCTGAGTTTTCTTTGGGCGTTCCGTTGCGCGTAGGTGGCGGCTCGGTGAAGGTCAGCCCATCGCGCTCCGCCGCCTCCCGACGTTCGTTCCAAGTTTCCCAAGCGCGGTTGGCTTCCTCGCGGCCTTCCTCTCGCCCTTCTTCGCGGACACGGTTGCTGTACAACCTTGCCAGTACCATGGGTATCCCCTCCACGAAACCAAATGCCAACGGCAACGCAACGCCGACGGTGACCCCAGCGGCGACGATGACGATTATAGCAATTTCGGGCCATCCCAGCGGCACCACCTCGGACGTCTCGACCCGCGCATAGCTGAGCAGACCGGCGAGCGCCGCCCAGAGCCCATAGAATGTCCCGAGGAACCAGCCGTTGCGATGGATCAGGACGTCGAAAGCGTTGGCCCTAACGTCACGGTTTCCCCGATCGGGAATACCGGCGCTAGACATCCAGCAGGTCGGCCAACAGGCTCTCGTTCATGGTGAAGCTCTCCGCTTCCGAGGGAAACGCACCCGTCCTGACGTCTTCGGCATACCGCTCGAAAGCCCGCGTCATATCGGATCCCATCTCCGCATACTGCCTGGCGTGTTTGGGCACGAAATCCGGGAAAAGTCCCAGCATGTCGTGAAAAACTTGGACCTGACCGTCACAGTGCGGACCCGCCCCAATGCCGATAGTCGGAATGGTCAATCGCTCAGTGATCGCCCTGGCCAGGGGAGCCGGCACACACTCCAGCACGACCGAGTACGCCCCGGCTTCCTGCAGCGCCAACGCGTCGTCCAGCACGCGCCTTGCCGCCGCCTTGGTGCGCCCCTGCACCCGGTATCCGCCCAACGCGTTCACCGACTGCGGAGTCAACCCGATATGCCCCATAACCGGAACGCCGGCGGCCACCATGCGTCGCACCGTGCCCGCTATGGAAACCCCACCCTCCATCTTCACGGTGTGCGCTCCGCCTTCTTGCATCAGCCGGCCGGCATTCCGCAGCGCTTCCGCTGCATCGACCTGGTAGGACATGAAGGGCAGATCGACTACAACCAACGCCTGCGTGGCTCCGCGGCTCACCATGCGCCCGTGCCGGACCATATCATCCATCGTGACCGGCACGGTGGAATCGTAGCCCAGCACCACCATGCCGAGGCTGTCGCCCACTAGAATGATCGGGATGCCGGCGGCGTCGGCGATGCGCGCCGCCGTGTAATCGTAGGCGGTGACCATGGGGATTTTCTCCCCAGCCCGCTTCATCTCGGCCAGTTGTCGAATCGTAATCGCCATCGTGCTGCGATTTTATCAGCCCGACGTGCCGATTGTCCGCCGCAATTGCTCCAACTGCGGCTCCTCGATTCCCTTGGCCCGGGCCAAGGGAATCGAGGACTCGGTCAATTGACGATAGAGCGGCAGCAGATGCGCCGCGTGTTGGGACAGCCGCTCCATGTGTGCCGCCACCGTTGCAGCGTCGCCCCGAACCACTGGCCCGGTCACCGCGTTGGTCGGGCCCTGCCGCTCGATGGCCTCGATGGTGGCCCGCGCCAACGGCACCGCGGCACGTACACCATCCTCCTCGGTGAAACCCATGCTCGTCCACAGCCCCACGGCCGCGTCCAACAAGGTGGACAAATGCCCGCAACTCAATACCGCACTGGCGTGGTACAGCGGCCGCATTCCATCGGGGATTTCGATACCCCTTCCACCCAGCGATTCGGCCAGACTCGGCAGAAAGTCTGCCAGCCAACCGGTTGCGGAAATCGCGAAGGTCACTCCCTGCAACCGCTCGGCCGCCTGATCCGGTCCCTCGATGGCTGCAAACGTCTGGAAGGGATGCATTGCTCCGACGGCAACGCCGGCGTTTGCCGCCGCGTCGAGGAGTTCGACCGACGCCGCCCCGCAGCAATGAGCTACCCCCTGACCCGCCCTCCAGGTAACTGTGCCTGACACCTCGGCTATCGCCGAGTCCGGCGTCGTGATGAACACCAGGTCGCACGCGTCCGCCACCTGCTGCGCGCTTGCCAGCGCCGTGCATCCATCAATCAGGCCCGCCGCCCTCTCAGCGCTGGCATGGGTCCGGCTCGCGATCGCCGTGACCCGCCAACCTGCCGCCCGCAACGCCAAAGCCAGGCCACTGCCCAGGACACCTGCTCCCACGAAACCGATGGTGACGTCCTCAACCCGGACCATTTCTCAACTCCGATACCGCCGGTATCCCCGCCAGACCCCGCGCGGACCAAATAGCGTCCAGAACCGCAAGTGCCGTGACGTGCGTCGCCGCCGTGACGATCGACATCAGGTTCGCAGCAGCTGAACTCCGACCCGTAGCCACGCAAAACATCGTATCGCCGTCGCTGGGCGTGTGACACGGCCGGATCGTCAATGCCAACCCGTCGTGGCAGGCAGATGCGACGAAATTCGCCTGCATCTTGTCCAGCTTGGCATCCGTCGCCACTACGCCGATGGTGGTGTTGGTCGAAGCTGCTGGCCGCACGGAGGTCTCTCCGGTCAACATAACTTCCACGGGATCAGCCATCGAACCGTCATCCCTACGGGGCCCGGCAATCAGGATCGCATCGCGATGATCGTATACCCCGCCCCAGGCGTTGACTGCAACGGCCGCTCCCACCGACACCCCGTCCGGCAGCATGCAGCACGCCGAGCCGATGCCTCCCTTGACCGCGCCTTCAATCCCAAACGCCTTGGCCACCGTCGCGCCCGTACCTGCTCCGACCGATCCCACCGGCATTTCCGTCGCATCAGAAGCGTCGCAAGCCGCGTAGCCCGCCGCGCCGTCCGGACGTACGTCGGATCTGCCCACACCCAGATCATAAAGTATCGCCGCCGGGACAATGGGTACGGGACCGTGCGGCGCGTCAAAACCGATACCGCACTCCTCCAGCCACTGCTGCACCCCCGACGCGGCGGCCAGGCCGAAGGCGCTTCCCCCGCTCAGCAAAACGGCATGCACCTGGTCAACCCGACGAATCGGGTCCAGCAGGTCGGTTTCCCGCGTTCCCGGTGATCCGCCACGCACTGCTACTCCGCCCACCGCGCCGGCCGTCGTGAGGATCACAGTGCAACCGGTGGCGGCCTCCGCGTCGGTCCAATGGCCCACCGAAACCCCCGGTACGTCAATAATGGAGCCGAAATGTTCCCTGCTCGAAATCACTGGTCCGAGCCCGTCCCCACCGACGAAAGCAGTTCCTCCGCGCGTTCCAGCAAATGGTCGCGCCTTTCGGCGCTGAACCCTCGGCTCTCCAGGTACAGTCGGAGCGCGGTCAACGGCTGGAGGTCCGACGGCTCAACCGAGATGCGTCGGCGTTCGGCGTCGGTGACCTCACGGGAAATGCTCGCCACGTAGTGCGCTCCCGACAAAGACGGACGCAGATCGGCGTCCCGCAGTTTGGCAGACTGTTCCGAGGACAGCTTGATCCGCAAACGCACGATGGCTCCGTCGATCCGGTGACGTGAAATCGCCCGGGTTACGAACGCGGCGGGATTTTGCTCAACCTCGGGCACCGTGGCATCCACGGTGACGAAGGGTCGAGCCGCAATTTTCTGGAACCGGAAGTCAGTCACCCTCCGGCCTTGCGGAGCATTGGGATTGATGTCCACCACGCAGAATCCCTTTTCGTCAGTCTCCTCGGAAAAGTCCACCCGCTGCAGGCTTCCCGAGTATGCCACCGCCGGCCCGTCGCCGCCGGCCGGGCGCAAGACCTGGTGTTTGTGTATGTGCCCCAACGCGACGTATTCCAGTTCCGGCCGCTGAACCGCGCTCACGTTGAGCACGTGGTCGTTGCCCAACATCATCGAGCGTTCCGACCCCACCGTCGCTCCGTTCACCGTGACGTGCCCGGCCAGTATCGCCGGCACGTCCGGGTCGATCCCCTCGGCGCGACCGGCGATTGCCATGGTCATCCGTCGTTCCGTCTCTGCTCGTATCTCCTCGATGCTCAGGCCCCGAGATTCATCCCTCGCCAACATCGCTCCCCGCGATGGCCACGGCACCGCAAGAACCTGCAGCGGACCCGCCCGGGTCGGAACGGTGTAGGTTTGCAGGCTGGCCCCCACGTACACGTTGGGAACTTGCAGCGTGGCGAATATTTCCACCGCGTGCGCCCTACCCGTCGCCGCCGGCAGGTCGTGGTTGCCCGGCAGCAGAAACGTCGCAATCCCGCCGTCCGACAGCCTCAACAACCGGCGCGCAAACTCCCGTTGGTGGGTCTGGGTCGGATCCCGCCCCTTGTACGCATCGCCGGCCAGCACCACAACATCTACCCCGTCGGCCAGGGCATACTCCACCAACTCATCCAGCGCGTCCAGAAAATCACCCAGCCGCGTGGAAAGCCCGGTGCTCGGGTCGGTGCGGCCGTAGTTCTCCACACCGATGTGCAGGTCGGAGAAATGCAGGATTCTCATCGACTAAGTCCAGGCGCTGCCGACACAGTGTTTCCCTGATCCCATTGGCAACTACCGCGTCGCGTGTAGACTTACGCCCGAATCTCCGCCAGGAATCTGCCCGCGCTCTGGCGCACAAAGTCCTGGATATTCACCGACATCAGCCGCACTCCCCGCTCGGCGAACTGGCGGAACCGGTCCACGTTGTCCACCGTCATGCCCGCGCCGGCGACGCCGATAATCTTTCCTTCTGCCAGCGTCCCGTCAATCACCTGGGAAATCGCCGCATCCACGTCCGCTTGCGGCGGCATGCCCATGGCTTGCGTAAGGTCGCTGCTGCCCACCAGTATCGCGTCGACCCCGTCTACGGAGGCGATGTCGCGCACGTTGGCCACCGCCTCCGGGGTTTCGACCATGCAGATCACCAGCGTTTCCCGGTTGGCCGCCTCGTAGTATTCGGCCGGCGGCAGTCCGCTGCCCAGCCGGTTGGTGCGCCCGCCCGTGGCGCTGCTCCGGTCGCCCATCGGATAGTAGTGCGACGCCCGCGCCACCGCTTCGGCTTCCTCCCGGTTGTTGATGTGCGGCACGATCAGGCCCTGGGCGCCGCGATCCAGGAATCGCAACAGGGTCGATGGCTCTGCGTTGGGAACCCTGACCACCGGAGTGATGTCGTGCAGTTCGGCGGCGCGGATCATGTTCTCCGACTCGGAGTCGTTGGACGAGCCGTGCTCGCAGTCGATCCACGCCCAGTCGAACCCGAGCACCCCGTACATCTCGACCACAATCGGAGCGTAAAAATTAACACTTCCACCGACGGCGATTTCGCCGGCGAGCAGCTTGGCTTTGGCTCGGTTGGTCCGTACCATTTTGAACCTCCGGGGTTATTAAGAGCGTGCGCAACAACAGGCCCGTCATTCCGGCGAAAGAACGTCACCCCGTACTTGATACGGGGCAGGAATCCACTAGCACTTTCTGGACTCCGGCTTTCGCCGGAGTGACGATAGTAAGGAGAATGCCGGGCGGCCTGTAAGCCGGGTTCTGTATCCGCATGAAGCGGACGGTGACCATCTATCTAGCCTCAGCGTTGCCGCTGCGGTCAAGCGGCCAACCCGGGGACGGGCCGGACACCCATGGTCCCTCTATTTGGCCTTGCTCCAGGTGGGGTTTGGCCGCCGGTGCGTCGCCGCACGCGGCCGGACGCTCTTACCGCCCGATTTCACCCTTACCGGCTCGCCAGAAACGGGCCGGCGGTATGTTTCTGTGCCACTTTCCGTCCCCGGCCCGGTTGCCCGCGCCGGAGCCTGGGCGTTACCCAGCACCCCGTCCGGTGGAGCCCGGACTTTCCTCCCCGATGCAATAGCCGTTTCTGACCATCGCTCGCGGCGGCCACCCGGCCGGTCCGGCTTTCTCCTGATGCGAGGCTAGCACGGGCATTTGGGGGGGTCAAGCAGCCTCGGTTCAAACTCGAGCCGACGGTCCGAACGGTGCGTGCGTCCAGCGGCGATGCGCTGACCGCTATGTATAATGGCGACCAACACGTCTCCAAGTCTGTAACTCTCCTTTGAGGTAATCGCCATGGCCACCGAACCCGTCAATATTTTCGAGTACGAGCAGATCGCCAAAGAGCGCATCGAGCAGGGCCACTACGATTTCATCGCCGGCGGAGCCACCGATGAGATCACCATCCGACGCACCCGCGCCGTGTTCGATTCGATCATGTTGCGCCCCCGCATGATGGTGGACGTCGAAAACCGCTCCCTGGCCACTACGGTTTTGGGGCAGGAGATCGCCCTGCCGGTCATGCTCGATCCCGCCGGCAACCACAGCGCGGCGCATCCCGAGGCCGAAATCGCCACGGTCAAAGCCGCCGGACAGATGGGTACCGTCATGGTGCTCAGCTCCCACGCCTCGCGTACCCTGGAGGACGTGGCCGCATCCGCGTCCGGCCCGCTCTGGTTCCAGCAGTATTTCTTCAAGGACCGCGGCCTGACCCTGGAGATGGCCGCCCGCGCAGAAGAAGCCGGCTACTCGGCCATCTGCATGACCCTGGACGCCAAGATCAAGCCCAAGCGCGAACGCAACATCCGCAACGACTACGTCGGCGCCGAGTCGCCCAACTACGCCCAGTTAGATCTGGGCACTCACACCTGGAAGTTCGCCGCCGACGCGCCGGCCGGCCCCAGCGACATCCGGGACGTGGCATCCACCTGGGACGACCTCGACTGGTTCGCGTCCAACATCCGTCTCCCGGTGGTCGTCAAGGGCATCATGGCCGGCGAGGACGGCCGCCTGTCCGCCGAAAACGGCGCCAGGGCGGTGATCGTCTCCAACCACGGCGGCCGCTATCTGGACACCACGCCGGCCACCATCGAAGTGCTGCCCGAGGTGGTGAACGCCGTCGACGGCAACGCCGAGGTCTACCTGGACGGTGGCATCCGTCGCGGCACCGACATCTTCAAGGCCGTAGCCCTGGGCGCCCGGGCGGTCCTCATCGGGCGTCCCCTGTTCTGGGGACTGGCCGTTGACGGCTCCCCCGGTGTTTCCGCCGTCCTCGAGCTGCTCCGCGACGAGCTCGACGCCACCATGGGCATGTGCGGCTGTCCCACCGTCGAAAGCATCGGCTCAGCGACCATCGATACGGTCTCGCCGCTACTGTCCGCTTTCCCGTCGCCGGCGGATTTCAGGTAGTATCCGCACTCCAACACAGCCCTGCTTGCGAGGATTATAAATGTACAACCATGCGCCGGTGGAGAGTGTCGCCGAGGCTTACCTGGAGTTGCTGGCCTCCCGCGGGATAGATTATTTCTTCGGCAACGGCGGGACCGATTTCGCGCCCATCATCGAAGCCTACGCCAAGCGGCAGGTGCAGGAACTACCGTCCCCGCATCCCATCCCGGTGCCCCACGAGGTCACTGCCGTCAGCATGGCCCACGGCTACACGATGATCACCGGCCGCCCGCAGGTGGTCATGGTGCATACCGTCCCCGGCACCGCCAACGCCATCGGCGGCATCGTCAACGCCGCCCGCTCCAACGTGCCCATGCTGTTCAGCGCCGGCCGCACGCCCATCACGGAGGGTGACGCCCGGGGCTCCCGCGACGGCAGCATCCACTGGGCGCAGGAGTCCTTCGACCAGGCGGCCATGGTGCGCGAGTGGGTCAAGTGGGACTATGAGCTGCGCCACGGGGCCGACCTGGAAAGCCTGGTCGACCGCGCTTTCGCCATCGCCGAGTCCCCGCCGGCCGGGCCGGTGTATCTGACCCTGCCCCGGGAGGTACTGGCCGAGGAGATCGACGGCCTGTCGTACCAGGACGCTTCCCGTCAACAGAAGGCCGGCGGCCGCCTCCCCACACCCGAAGCCATGGGTCAGGCCGCCCGCGCGTTGGCCGGCGCGCGCAATCCCATCCTGGTCACCCGCGGCGGCGGCAAGGACCCCCGGGCGGTTGCCCCGCTGCTGGAACTGGCCGAACTTCTGGGCATGGCGGTGTTCGAGTCGGGGGCGCTCTACGCCAACTTTCCCAGGAACCATGCCCTGTACGCCGGGTCTGACGTTGGGCCGGCGCTGGCTGACGCGGATGCGGTGGTGGTGCTGGAAGCCGACGTGCCCTGGACGCCAAAGCGGCATCAGCCGGCCGAAGGCAGCCAGGTAATCGGCATCGGCGATGATCCCCTCTTTTCCAGCTACCCGGTGCGCGGGTTCCAGGTCGACCTGAACCTTGCCTGCACGCCCCGGTTGGTCCTCCAGGCGTTGGTGGATGCGATCAGCGAGATTGGGGTTGACGCGGCGGCCGCCAAAAGGCGGACAGATGAGTGGGAGCGTCGCAACGGCGAGATGCGCGCCGGTTGGCTCCGGCAGGCCCAAGCCGCCAGCGATCAGACCCCCATCAGCAAATCGTGGTTCACCCGGTGCCTGTCCGACGTGCTGGACGACGACACCATCGTGCTGAACGAACTGGGCATCGACGCGGCGCAGATCGACATCAGGAAGCCGGGAACTTTCTTCGGCGTGCCGGTGTCCGGCGGCCTCGGCTGGGGGATCGGCGCTGCGCTGGGCGCCAAGCTGGCCGACCGGGACCGCACCGTGATCTGCTGCGTCGGCGACGGGTCGTACATCTTCGGTTCCGGCACCGCCGGGCACATCGTGTCCGAGGCCCAGGGGCTGCCCATCCTGACCATCGTGTGGAACAACGGCATCTGGAACGCCGTGCAAAGCGCGACCCGAGGCACCTACGCCGACGGCTACGCGGTGCAGACCAACAACTTCGCGGTTACGACCCTGTCCCAGTCGTTCCAGTACGAGCTGATCTGCCAGGCCGCCGGCGGCTACGGAGAGCGGGTGGAAGACCCCGCGCAGGTGCCGGCCGCACTGGAACGCGCCCTGCACGCGGTGCGCCACGAAAAGCGCCAGGCCCTGCTCAACGTGATCGGCCAGTAGTCGGCCCCGCTCCAACGCGGCGATCTGGCGTCGCGTCCCAGTTGATTGTCCGTCACTCCGGCTTTCCCCGGAGTGACGAGAATTTAAACCACCTAAACGGGAGCGCTACCGGAAACGCTCCGCGCCCGGGGCAGCTCCCATGCAGATCTCCAAGCCCGGCGCTGTCGGCATCCTATTCGTCCTGTTCATCGATGTAAAAGACAAAGCGGGCGCCTGACGCCGGCGGCTGGGCGGCCCGTTTGGGCTCGAATCGGGGCAATCATGGCAAATTGGCTCAAAAGTCATCGATATGTTATCGAAACAAGGGCAAAATTGTATGTATGTAATCCTAAATTGAAGTATAGTACGGGTCGTAGTTCCAGCGACGAGACAAGCTGGACCTGGAGGTGGCTCGCCATGTCCCACCGCGGAAACCTCATACCTAATTCCTCGTGGAAGGTCAGGTTTGGCGCTCTGCCCATACGCCGCAGTGGACGCCGATTGTTGTCGTTCCGGTCCATAGCATTTGCTTCGCTGTGCGTTGCCGTGTTGCTGGTGACCACTGCGCTATGGACATTGTCCGATGGCGTCACTCCGGTGCAGGGCCATCCTCACGAGCCGCACGACACGCTTGAGCCCACTCATCCCGCCCCAACCCCCACCCCGGTTCCGGCGCGCGCCTCAGGTTCCGATGCGGCGGCTCCAGTCCAGAAAACGGGCAGTGCTGAAACTCAACCCACGACTCAAGACGGAGACAACAAATCGGGATTGATCGCATTGGCGGTCGCGCCGGCGATAGCCGGCGGAGACGCGGGAACCGCCTCCGCGTCTGTTCGAGAGTTTCATGCAACTCCCGTACCCAGTCGGTGGCGCAGCCGTTTTTCTGATGCCGCACCGGTCCCTGCCGGGATATTGAAAACGGTCCGAGAAACTGGAACCGATCATGCGCTGGCAGAAGATGGTTTGACCGGTGTTTTCAATGGCGGAACAGAACCCATACCTCCACCCGGCCAAACCGGCGCTCCGGCCTCCCTAACTACGATTGATAGGCCATTTCGTGTAACCGCCACATCCACCAGCAGTATTGCGGTGGCGTGGGCCGATACGGACCGTTATCCGGCCGGAGCTGACATTTACCGTGACGGCAAGTTGGTGGCTCACCTCGCTTCCGGAACGGATTCTTTCATTGACCAGAACCTGGTGCCCAACACAAGGTATAGATACATGGTCCAAGGCGAGACGCCCACCGGAGACACCGAAACCTCGGAATACTCCATAACGACCCTGGCCAGTGAACCGGAAGTGGCCATATTCATGGCTCGCAAACCGGGCAGTTTTCAGGTGCCGATCGTGAACATTACCGATCCGGACTATACGGAGTACCGGGTCCTGGTTTTTGATGGCGGCGTTTTGCGAAGGACGACGAACTGGAGCGCCGAACGCTGTGTCGATATTCGGGGCATGGTTCCGGGCCGGACGTATGTGGTGCAAGTACAGGGTCGCAATCTGGATGGGGTGGTAACCACCACGCCGGTCAACGTGGCCGGCGAGCCGTTCGGCAGCGGATTGATTGCCTGGACGCCGGCGTCTCTGCCGGTAAACGACGAGTGGGCAACGCGCGAGATCAATGCCGCGGCCGACATTTACGGGCTGACCGACGAGGCCAGGGCATGGATGCATCAGCATATCCAAGTCGTCAGAATGGTCGGAGAACCGGGATGGGCCGGGGTTTGGGCCAACTACCTGGGGATTGGTCATCCCGGTCCCTGGACCATGATGCACGAAGCGATGCACCTGTTTTGGAGTTACTGGGACGGTTTCCCGGAATCCTGTGACCGGTTGAACCTCCATTCGTTCCGAAGAGACGTTCGCACTTTCATGGTGACGTTTCGTGCCCTGGATAACCAGGAACTCGCCAACCCGATGGAGCAGTGGCGACCCTATTACGAGTCGATGACGAGAGGTCTGCCGGACCAGATTGACGGCGAATCCACGGCGACAATCCTTGAGAACGAGCAGTTCTACCGTCTCTGGCACTATCTGTATCACGTCCATGAGACCAACGTGCCGGCGTTCGCAGCTCAGAATTTATCCCTAATTCCGCCCAGATTGAGACGATACTACGTCGGGTTCCTGAAAGATGACGGCCAAGAAACGACATGGCATCAGGAATCGCAGCGCACCAGGCATCTTCAGTCATACGAACGAGACCTTTGGAACACGGCTTATGGCCGCTTTGCATTGCCGCAACTTGAACAGTGGCGATTCCCGCAGGTTGCTCACAACTTTAGAACGGGTCGTTTGTCGGAACCGCTCAGAACCCAAATTGAAGACGCGCAACGACAGAAACTGATCGATTTCATCGAAACCCTGCCGGCCGTTGCTGGCAATGGCTATTTCCGAACTTGCCATAACCCGGACCGCGGGTTCGGGTCGCGGTACGTGCGCGAACATTTTGGGCTGTCGCTGTCCTATTTGCCCGAAATCTATCCCGAGTTGGAACACCTTGCGCTGTCCGTGTCGGAACGGCAGGCGGTGGTCAGCGCCTGGCAGACCATTTTCGAGGGTCCTCTCTATCACGCCCAGGGCCGACAGCAGGTGCTGGACAGGATCAACGCCGACACGAATTTGCCGATTTGGTATCGCGACGCTTTCGCCAGCGTTGTCGCCATGGTGGAGAAATACGAGTACCAGTCGCAATGGTTATCCGTTCCGTTCTTCGGTAACGATGGACCATTCGGCGCTGTGGCGCATGTGACGGACCCTCGATCCGTTGACCCCCGTGGTCCGCAGAACGTGGTCGTATATGTGGACAACCAGAGGCGTATTCGAGTGGAATGGGACGCTCCAACCATCGTCCTCGCACCCGGATGGTACCGCACCAATTTCAGCAACGAGTGCGGTGATAG
Organism: Dehalococcoidia bacterium; assembly: GCA_965220505.1. GTDB lineage: Bacteria > Chloroflexota > Dehalococcoidia > Lucifugimonadales > UBA3495 > Bin87. The sequence continues at coordinate 1,081,077 of CBDCQE010000001.1, forward strand.
CGTTGGGGGGCATTTCCGATACGACGAATCCATCATGGAGTCTGGCCGCAACCGGGCCACGTATCCTCCATATCATCCGGGCAATTATCAGATCTGCATTGCGCTCACCAACGGTGACCGCGAGTATGAGGTCTGCCATCAGAACGTATTGGTGGAGTGAATTTCAGCTCTGCCCCGCGTTGACGCCGCCGCCGGCGCTCGGTATTATTCACCGCCGTATGTGCAGCGCGGGCTCCGGATTCACTTGAACGCTTTGCCGACCACTCCGGGTTGAGTGGTGGGCGGGTGCATCGTGCGCCGGGTGAGCAACTGATCCCCTTTTTCGCTGCGTGCGCGTTTCCCGTCTTACCCGTAGCAATGGCGTCTGACGACGCCTCCTGACGAATGATGGTGAAACGCACATGTTACATAACCTCCTTGGGCGCGCGGTTGCGGTCTTTGCACTGCTCGCCGCCCTTCTGGCGGTAACCGCCTGCGCGGAAGATGAACAGCCCGTCCTCTTCTTGGGCGGCATTCCCGATCAGGACGTGGCCGTCCTGGAAGCGCGCTTCAACCTCCTTGCCGAGCACATCAGCGAGGAAACCGGAGTCCCCGTCCGCTACCTGCCTTCCCAGTCCTACGCCGCCCTGGTCACTGGATGGGACAACAACGATGTCCAGCTGGCCTGGTACGGCGGCCTGACCGGCGTTCAGGCGCGCCTCGCGGTCCCCGGCTCCGCAGCCGTCGCCCAGCGCAGCACCGACGAAAACTTCACGTCCGTATTCGTCGCCGCGCCCGATTCGGGCATATCGTCCCTGGCCGACCTCAACGGTCGCACGTTCACTTTCGGCAGCGAGAGTTCGACCTCCGGCAACCTGATGCCCCGCTTTTTCCTCGGCCAGGCGGGGATCGTGCCCGAGAACGACTTCAAGAGCGTGGCCTACAGCGGCTCCCATGACGCCACCTGGAAGCAGGTCGAAGCCGGCGCGGTCGAGGCCGGCGCCCTCAACGCCAACGTGTGGAAAACCCGCGTGGAGCAGGGCGACGTTGACACCTCCCGGGTCACCGCCTTCTACACCTCCCCCGGATACGTCGACTACCACTGGGTGGTCCGACCGGGGCTCGACGAGGTCTACGGGTCCGGTTTCACCCAGCGTTTGGTCAACGCTGTTCTCAAGCTGAACGCCTCCAACGGCGGTCGCGACCAGGAAATCATGAACGCCTTCCAGGCGGACCGGTTCATTACTACTTCCAATGAAAAATACCTCCCCATCGAAAATATCGCCCGCGACCTCGGCCTTATCTCCGAACAGTAGCCGCCCGGCCATCCTCATCGATGGCGCGGGCAAGACCTACGGCGACGTCGAGGCCGTTCGCCCGATCTCGTTGACCATCGAGCCGGGCGAGACGGTGGCGCTGCTCGGGCCCAGCGGCAGCGGCAAAACCACGCTGCTGTCCATGATCGCCGGCGAACTGGAGCCGTCGGAGGGATCCATCCACCTGCGCGGCAAGAACCTGGCCGACCTGCATCCCGGCCGTGAACTCTCCCGCGAGGTGGGCATGATCCACCAGCAGTACGACCTCGTCCCCAACCTCTCGTCCCTGCAGAACGTGCTGGCCGGACGGTTGGGCGACTGGGGACTCCTCAAGTCGGTGGTCTCGCTGGTGTGGCCCCAGGACCGGCAGGTGGGCATGACCGCCCTGGAACAAGTGGGCGTCGTGGACCGCGCGCGGGTTCGGGCCGGCTTCCTCTCCGGTGGCGAGCAGCAACGAGTGGCGGTGGCTCGCCTCCTGGTGCAGGATCCCGCCATCATCATCGCCGACGAACCGGTTTCGTCCCTGGACCCAGCCCGGGCCGAAGAGGTGATGGGTATCCTGAGCGAATCCGCCCGCCAGGCCGGCAAAACCCTGGTGGCCACCGTCCATTCCACCGACGTCGCGCGAACCTACTTCGGACGCCTGATCGGCCTCCGCAATGGCGAACGCGAATTCGACCTTCCGTCCCATCTGGTCACCGACGATAAACTGGACGCCCTCTACGCGCTGGAGGGCCTCCGGGATGAATGACCGCGCCCACGAGGGGTCCCTGGGCGGGCGTGGCGCGCTGACTGCAATATTGCTGATCGCTTTCGCAGTCAGCCTGGTGGGCATCGGATGGGAAGACGGCTTGCTCAACGCCGGTGGCGTCCGCGCCGTCGGGCAGATCGTCGCGGCCGCGATCCAGCCCCAACTGACCCTGGACGTTCTATCCATCGGCGCCCGTTCCACCTGGACCACCCTCGCCTACGCCTGGGCCGGCATGACCGTAGCGCTCGTCATCGGCCTGCCCCTGGGCATCATCGGCTCCGGAACCGTGGTTCGCTCCCCCTGGGCCCGACGGTGGAACATCTCGTTCGCCCGCTTTGCGTTGGCGGTGTTCCGAGCCATCCACGAGTTGGTCTGGGCCTGGCTCTTCGTCGCTGCTCTTGGCCTATCGCCCATGGCTGGCGTGCTCGCCCTGGGGTTGCCCTATGGCGGCATCCTCGGCCGGATCTACGCCGAACTGCTCCAGGATGTACCGGATGCTCCCCTGCGCGCCCTGCGCGGAGCCGGCGCGTCGGAATGGCGCGTCTTCTGGTTCGGCCGGCTTCCCATGGCCCTGCCCGACATGCTCAGTTACACCTTCTACCGTCTGGAGTGCGGCATACGGTCCGCCGCCATTCTGAGCTTCGTGGGTCTGGGCGGTCTCGGTCACAACATCCACATCTCGCTACAGGACATCGACTACAGTCGGATGTGGACCTTCGTGTATTTCCTCATCGCGCTGGTACTGGTTGTGGACCTGTGGAGCTCGTTGGTCCGCCGCCGCGTCGCCATCGAGCAGGGTTAGGCTCATGGCTGCTCAATACGGACGGGGGGAACCCGTAGCCCGCGGCGGAGCCACGGCGCCCATCGCGCCCGCGCGTCGCATCGGATTCCTCGCCGCCTCCGCTGCCGTCGCCTTCATCATGGCGCTGGCCGCGTGGGTGACCATCATCGGCAACGACCACTTCCCGACCCGGGACCTGTTTTCGCTTGAACCCGTCTCCAAGGCTGCGGACTTCGCCGGCGGTCTGATCGGCGCCGAATCTTCAGCCACCCCCGCCTTCTACAAAGCGGACGAGTGGGCCGAAAAAGCGCGTCTGGCCGGCGAAACCCTCGCCATGAGCGTCGCCGCTGCCGGACTGGCCGCCCTTGGGGCTCTCGCGTTGTTCATGTTCGGCGCGCGCAACGTGATGATGGGCAGTCTCGCGCCCTACCGTTCCCCATTCTGGACGGCGCCCTTCTTCCTGGTGCGCGCGTTGTTCACCGTCAGCCGCGCCGTACCGGAACTGGTCTGGGCCATGATCCTGGTGTTCGTCTTTACTCAGGGAACCCTGCCCGGCGTAATCGCCCTTGCCATCCACAACGGCGGCATCCTGGGCAAGCTCGGTTCCGAAATCGTGGAAGGGCTGGACACCCGGCCGATGCGCGCGCTGCGTTCCACCGGCGCCGGACGGATGCAGGTGCTCCTCTACGGCGTGCTCCCGGAGGCCCTGCCCAAGTTCATCACCTACCTCTTTTACCGCTGGGAGGTGATCATCCGCACCACCATCGTGGTCGGGTTCGTCGCCGCCGGCGGCCTCGGCACCGAATTCCGCCTGGCCATGAGCCACTTCAAATTCACCGAGGTCACCCTCATCCTCTTCTGGTACCTGGTCCTCGTCCTGTTCGTGGACATCGTCTCCGGGCAACTGCGCCGGCTTGCCAATTGATTGAAACACCGGCGAGACCGAACAGCGACGGGAGGGCGGTCAGTGTGACCGCCCTCGGATTCTCTGGCCGCTGGTTGCGCGGCGTCATCACTCCGCGTCCGGGTGCGTCGTGATGAACCGCGCCGCGCGTTCCGGATCAACCTGCGGCGCGCGCACTTCTACGCCCGCCTGTTCCTCCTGGAGCCGCACGGTACTGCTGCTGTCAGCCTGCCCCCAGCCGCGATTCATCGCCTGCAGCGAGATCTGCTGCGCCAGCGTAGACATCGGCATGGGGACGTCGTACTCCCGCGCCAACTCCGTCGCCAGCGATATGTCCTTGTGCGCCAGGTTCAGCGCAAAACTCGCCGGTTCAAACTCACCGCGGAACATCGTCCTCACCAATCCCTCGTGGAGGAAGGACATCCGGCCCAGCGCTCCGCGCCGAACGCATTCCCACAGCGGTTCAGGATCAACTCCTGCCTTCACGCCCAGCGTGAGTCCCTCCGCGATGGCCTGCCTCACGCTGTGACCAATCATGTTGTGCACCAGCTTCGCCACGCTCCCCGCACCGATCTCCCCGGCGTAAAACACCTTGTCTCCGAAGGCGTCCAGGATGGGCTTCACCCGGTCGAACACTTCCCGGTCTCCTCCCACCATCACCGCCAGATTCCCCGACGCCGCGCCCGTCTTCCCGCCACTCACCGGCGCATCCAAGACGTGGCAGCCCTTCGCACGGAACTGCGGCTCGATCTCCCGGATCAGCGTCGGCCGGCTCGACGACAGGTCGATGTAAACGCTGCCCGGCTTGATCCCCTCCAGCACTCCCGAAGCGCCGGTGGAAACCGCCTCCACTTCGTATGGGCCCGGCAACGACGTGAAGGTCACATCGCTGGCCTCGGCCACCTCCGCCGGCGTGTTTGCCAGGCGCGCACCACCCTCAAGCAGCGGCAGCGCCGCCTCCTCGCGCAAATCGTAAACGATCATCGGGTAGCCGGCCCGCTGAATGTTGGCGGACATCCCGCCGCCCATGTTCCCCAAACCAATGAATCCCACAGTTTCCATAACGTCACCTGCTCAAAAATTGGGTTCGCAGCCGCAGTATATCGCACGGAAAACGGCCGAATTCGCGCCAAATGCTATAATGACAACGAATGCCCCGTGGTGTAGCGGTAGCACGTCAGCCTTTGGAGCTGTAAGCCCTGGTTCGAACCCAGGCGGGGCAGCCAAACAAGCTGCGCCTCAAGACTTGGGCGACCCATCGGTCGCCCTTATTTATGGTTTCGTCGTTCCAAGAAAATGGGCATCCCGCCTTTGGGCCGGAGCGAAATCAGTGGCAGCATTTCCGCCTTGTGTCGTGGGTCGTGGCGAACCTTCCACTGCTGCCCCAGCGTCGCCAGGATCGTCTTGGCTTCCATCATAGCGAACCCCTCGCCGATGCATTGGCGCGGCCCGCCGCCGAAGGGATAGTAGGCGTAGCGAGGCAGGCTTTCCCGGAACTCTTCCGTCCACCGCTCGGGACGAAACGCCAGGGGTTCCTCGAACCACCGCGCGTCACGCTGGATCACCAGTTGCGGCGCCGCCAGCAGCGCTCCCGGCGGGATGTGATACCCGCCCAGATCGAAGGGTTGGAACGCCATCCGCGACCAGAACCAGATCGGCGGGTAGAGCCGCAGCGACTCCGCGAGCAACTTGTCCGTGTAGGTCAGGTTCGCCAGGTCCGACAACTCTGGCGCCCGGCCGCCGAGAACGTCATCCAACTCCTCGTGAAAACGCTGCTGCGCGTCGGGGTTAGTCGCCAGCAGGTACCAGGTCCACGTGAGACACACCGCCGTCGTTTCATGCCCGGCGGCAAACATCGTGATCGTCTGGTCGCGCACCTGTTGGTCGGTCAGAGGCTGTCCGACGCCCTGCTCGTCCTCCAGACGCGCGTCCAGCAACAGGGAGAGCAGATCGTCCTCGCCGGTCGATCTCTCCCTCCGCTGGGAAATTAGCCCGAAAATGATGCGATCAAGTTCCGCCCGCGCCCGTCGGAACCGCACCGTGTACGGCACGGGCAGTCGGTGCATCAGCCGCCGCAGCTTGGGCGGCTGGTTCACCCGTCTGACCAGGTAGTTGTTGATCAGCTCGAACGCCTTGCCGATCCGTCGCACGTCATCCGGGAGTTCCAGCCCGAACAGCGTTTTGACCACGACCCGCAGGGTCAGCGCTCCCATCTCCCGGGCCATGTCCACCCGTTGCCCATCGCGCCACGTCTCCCGGTGATGCGCGGCGTAGTCGCGCATCGACTCGCCGTGCCCTTCGACCCTGCCCCGGTGGAATTGCGGTTGCATCAAACGACGCTGCTGGAGATGTTCCACCGGCCCCGCGGTTACCAGTCCTTCCCCCATCGCGTACTTGAGCACGTCGGTGTTGGGGCCCCGGCCCACCAGGCGGTGGTTTGTGACCACCACGTCCCGTATCAGGTCGGGGTGGTTGACCATCAACAGCAGGGCCGGCTTGACCGAAAGCGTCACCAGATCGCCGTACCTCGCCGAATCCAGCATGAACCGGATCGGGTCGCGGACATAACGCAGAGTCTGCCCGATGAACGGCAGCTCTGGCGGTCCGGGCGGCAGGCTCGCCCGATCCACCACCGGACGCGGCGGATATGTCACCGTGGACGTCGTCATGACGAGGCTCGCGGGCTGGCCGCCCGGCAGCTCTCCGGAGGTGGCGAGGCTAACCCTCCAGCGGTACGGTGGCGGTCAAGCGTGGCGTGTCGCCCACCGCCCGGGTCGTATGGCCCTGACCGGTCAGGTCCTCGGCCAGCATGGCCTGGCCGGCCCCGAACCGGTGCACCGAACCGTCGCCCAGACCGATTTCCACCTCGCCTTCCAGCGTGATTACAAACTGGCGTCGCGGCGCGCAATGCCAGTCGCTGAAACGACCCGGCTCAACGCGGCGGAATACGATCCCCTGCGCTGCCTGCATCGCCTCATACTCGGGATGCGATTCCAGCTCGATTTGTTCGATGTGCGATTGTCCGTCTTCTCCGGTGTAAAGTCTGGCTATCGGCATGGTGGGCCTCCCGTTCGTGTTGATCTTGTATCCTTCTCAGCGCAATTCTACCAAAATACGCCCGGCTATCACCCCGTAACCACACCAAAACGCAACCCGCCGCCGGGCTCCCGTCGCCAGTAATCAACCTGCGCCGCAGCGCCGGGTCCCCATCCTGGCCTCCCCGCTCGGACGCGCCCGCGCCCGGGGATTGGAACCTCCGGCCTCATCGCCGTTAAGCCTGTTGCGGTAACGTTTCGGTTGACCGATGTTTACTGCCTTGTTAGAATGCCCGGCAGTCTATTAATTCGGGCGGTCATGCTTACAATCGGTCTAACGGGCGGTATTGGAAGTGGCAAAAGCGTAGTTGCCGAGCTACTCCGAGCGCAGGGCGCGTCGATTATCGACGCCGACAGGCTGGGTCACGAGGCTTACGCTCCGAACTCTGAAGCCTGGCGCCAGGTCGTTGCAGCCTTTGGAGAGGACATACTAACCACGGAAGGCGAAATCGATCGGCGCAAACTCGGATCCATAGTATTCGCTGACCCGGCACAACTCGAGCGGCTCAACGGCATCATGCATCCGTTGATGGCTCGAATGGTCGAGGACCGCAAAACTGGCCTCGCTGCGGACGGCGTCGAGGTTGCGGTGGTGGAAGCTGCGGTGCTCTTCGAAGCGGGTTGGGATAAGCTGGTCGACGAAGTCTGGTCCACCCACACCCCAGCCGACGTGGTCGTAGAACGCCTGCGTCAACGCAACGGAATGACCGAAGAGGAAGCCAGAAAGCGAATCAACTCGCAGATGCCGGCTGAAGAACGCAACGGGCGTTCCGACGTGGTGGTCGAAAACTCCGCCGATTTGGTCGCATTGGAAAGCGAAGTGGCCGCTCTATGGCAGGCTCGAGTCAAAGGAAAGGTAAATCAAGGCAATGGTTGAAGCAAACATCGAAATGCTGGAAGACGAACCCAGTTTCAAAGAGTTCGCCATCGAAGAGTTCCTGGTCCGCAGCGAACCGTACTACCGCGCCGTTGGCGACGAGCTGGAATTGTTCGAGGCCGCCTACGAGCAGCACATCCCGGTCCTGCTGAAGGGCCCCACCGGGTGCGGCAAGACTCGCTTCGTCGAGTACATGGCGTGGAAACTCGGCCGACCCATCACCACCATCCGGAGCGAAGGGGCTCAGGAAATGCGGGAAGGCGAGGTCCGCGTTCCGCTGGTGACCATTGCCTGTCATGAAGACCTGACTGCCAGCGACCTCGTTGGACGCTACCTGCTCGATGCCAACGGCACCCGTTGGATCGACGGCCCCATGACCCGCGCCGTCAAGGCCGGGGCCATCCTGTACCTTGACGAAGTGGTGGAAGCCCGTAAGGACACCACCGTGCTGATCCACCCCCTCACTGACCATCGGCGCATCCTGCCCGTGGAGAAAACCGGAAACATCATCGAGGCCGACGATCGCTTCCTGCTTTGCATCTCCTACAACCCTCATTACCAGAGCGCCTTGAAGGACCTGAAGCACAGCACCCGCCAGCGATTCATCTCCATCGAGTTCGACTACCCGCCGGTGGACGTTGAAGCCGAGATCGTGGCCAAGGAGAGCGGCTGCAACGAAGAGCAGGCCCACGCCCTCGCGCGCCTGGGTGAGAAGATCCGAAACCTCCGGGAGCATGGTCTTGCCGAAGGCGCCAGCACGCGCCTCCTGATCTATGCCGGCAGGTTGATGCAGCAAGGTATCCCCGCCCGCCGTGCTTGTCAGGTGGCCATCGTCTGGACCCTGTCCGACGAGACCGAACTCCAGCGGAGCATCGAAGAGGTGGTGTACTCCATCTTTGAGTAGATGATGGAACCTCAATGGGTGCAATCACCCTCGATCTAGTCCGCAACGCGCTGGCCAACCGCCAGCAGGTTACTGCCGCCGCTGAAGGCCTTATGCCGGCGGCAGTAATGCTATTGCTGTACCCCAAGGACGGCGAGTTCTGCGTCCTGCTGAACAAGCGCTCCATGACGGTTGAGCACCACAAGGGCGAAATGTCGTTCCCCGGCGGGGCCCGGGATCCGGAAGACGCGGATTTCGAGGACACCGCACGACGCGAAACCGAAGAGGAGATGGGCATTGCCCGGCATGACATAACGATCCTGGGACGCCTCGACGACAATGTCACTCGTTCCAATTTCCTGGTGAAAGTGTTTGTCGGGACGATCCCCTATCCGTACCAGTTCAGCCCCAGCTCTCACGAAATCGCGGAGGTTGTCGAAATCCCGATCAACGTTCTTCGCGATCCTGCAACCCTGCGCTGGGACTCCCGGATCGAAAATGGCGAGAGGATTTCCGTGCGTTCCTACGGCTACCAGCAGCATCTGGTCTACGGAGCCACCGCCAAAATCCTCGACCAGTTTCTCGATACCATTGATGCCGAGCTTGAAAAAGATGCCGAGTTGACAAAGGAGGGCACGAGCCTTGACTAATTCCGCTACAGGCGACCTGCTGGACGAACTGGCCAAACTCCCGCCGGCAGTTGCCGAAGCCTACCAGGCCGTCGCCGACGCTATGGCCGAGTCCTTCAGCGACGAGGAAACGGCTCTTTGGGCCCGCGAAGGCGTCGCCATCGGCACCCAAACCGTCCGCTCCTGGGAGTCCGCGGTCGAATACTACCGCGTCAGCCCCGAGGTTGCGCGGTCTCTCGCCTTTGCTTCATTCATGCAGTGGGCGCGCTGTGGGACCTACCTGTCCCAGGATTCGCCGACTCTGGCGGTTGCCTTCTTCAAGGCCAGCCCATCCATCGTAACCAACCTCCGGCCCCAGTACATCCCGCGCTGGGCCGGGCTGGGTCGCTCCCTCTACAAGGGCACCTGGAAGTCCAGCACGCTGGCCGCCCGGTTCTTCGAGGTTAGTCCCGACCTGGTGCGCAACCTGCCCTTCTGGGACGTCGAAGTTTTCGCATCACTCATCGAGGCGCTGTCCTACAAGTCCTACGACGTCGCCGCCGAGTGCCTGGTCCTGGGTCGCGATGTTCTGCCGGCCATGGGTCGCGAGCGCGAGGCGTTCCTGTCCATGTCCCGCGCCCTCACCGACAGCAGTTGGCGCGAGGTCAAGGCCTGTTTGGAAATGGCTCCCCGCGCGCTCCAGCATGTCGAAGAGGGCCAGACCGGCCGGTTCCTGCGTCTCGGCGAAAAGCTCGCCAAGATGGGCCTCCGCGACACCTCCCGGTTCCTCTACGACGGCGCCCAGGCCCTGTCCCACGTTTCCGCGGGTTCCCAGGGCCACATCCTCGACCTGTGCGACGGCCTGCTCGCCAGCTCTCCGGACGCGGTCCCGCCCTTCCTCAAAAGCCTGGACCCGGTGCTCAACCGGATCACCCTGCAACAGCTCGACCAGTGGTACCAACACGGGGTCGAACTCCTCAACGAGAACCCCGAGAGCGGCATCGCATTCTTCAAGATCGAATCCAATACCTCGGAATCCATGCTGGAAACCCTTTCCTCCAGCCTGGACCTGGAACGGGTCAAGGGCATCATGCGCCTCTACACCCGCGCCCTGTCCGGCGAGAACATCGAGGTGCTTTCCACTGCCGAGTTGGTCCGTCGTCAGATTGGCTGGGTCGACCAGGATACTGCGTCCACCGACGGTACCAAGGTCTACCTGCCCCCGGTCATCGACAACTACAACGATAAAACACAGAACTTCGCGTGGTTCAAGGTCGTGGCAACCCACCAGGTCTCCCACCTCGAATTCGGCAGTTTCCAGTTCGATTTCGTCCGTCCGGCCAACGTGTTCGATGATCGCCGGTTCCCGATGGAAGAGGCGATCCAGGCCCGCATCGAAGCCATCCGCACGGCCACCGCCGAGCACTTCCAACTGATGGACTCCGACACCGTACCCTCTATCGAAGTTGGCGAGGGTCCGGGCGGCACCATGCGCGTCTACACCGACATCGGCCGGTTCCTGTCCCTGTTCGAAGACCGCCGCATGGCCTTCGACCTTTTCAGCGTGCTGGAAGACTGCCGGTTGGACTATCGCATCAAGACCGAGTACCCCGGCATCCGCCGTCCGGCGTTGGACGTGCAGGGCGACGCCCTGACCCAGCGCCCGCGTGTCGAAGAACTGCCCCTGCAGGAAGCCCTCATCGAACTGCTGGTTCACATGAGCCTGGACCGCTTCGAGGGTCTGCCGGTGCCGCAGGACTATCGGGAAGAAGCGATCATGCTCGCCCGTATCATGCACCGCCTGCGCACCGTCCGCGCGTCCATCGAGGACACCGCCGAAGCGGCCCTGCGTGCCTACGAGATCATCTCCCGCCTCCAGAACCAGCAGGAACCGGAGGACGAATTCCAACCCGAGGACCTGGACGACCCCGGCGAATTCTCCGAGGAAGAGTACCAGGCTCTGCTCGACAAGTTGCAGGCGCAGATGAGCGAGCAGCAGGGCGAGCAGGGTGAGGGCGACCCCTACGAATCTCCCGAGCCCGTTGAGTACCGCGGCGACTTCAAACCCGAAATGGTCCAGTTGCTCACCAAGTTGCAGATGGACCAGAGCGAGATGGGCGATGCCGAGCCCATGACCCAGGAGGAACTCGAGCAGTTGCTCCAGGACAGTGCCGAACTCGAACTCGACGCCCAGGAAGGCGACGTCGACCAGAGCATGGCCATGTTTGCTCAGAACATCATGAAGGAAGCCGGCGTTCCCCCGCCGTCCAACGACCCTGGCCGCGGCTACGGTCCCATCCTCCACGATGACGACGCCGGCGGCGAACTGGAAGCCCTGGAGCCCAAGACCTTCGTCTACGATGAATGGGACTTCCGCGCCAACGATTACAAGCCGCGCTGGTGCATCGTCAAGGAGAAGGTCCTGGACGAAGGCGACCCCAACTTCTACAACGACTCCCTTCGCAACTACGCCTCGCTATTGGCGCACATCAAGCGCCAGTTCGAGCTCATCATGCCGGAGACCTGGCGCAAGACCTACCGTTTGATCGACGGCGAAGACATCGACCTGAACTCGGCCCTTGAAGCGTGGGCCGACCTCCGCATGAACGTGCCCCCGGACGAGAAGATCTATTGGCGCCGCAACCGTGTCGAACGTGACGTCGCCGTGGTCTTCCTGCTGGACATGTCGGCGTCCACCGCCGAGGCCATCGACGAGGGCCGCCACTCCGTGGACGACCGGGACGCTCCCGACGATCCCGTCGAGTACATGGTCTGGCTCCGCCGCCGCCGCGAGGGCTTGGTGCGCCGCCACTACAAGCGCATCATCGACCTCGAGCGCGAAAGCTGCGCCCTCCTCATCAACGCCCTGGAGTCCATCGGCGACACCTACGGCATCTACGGCTTCTCCGGCTATGGCCGCGAGAACGTGGAGTTCTACGTCATCAAGGACATCGAGGAGCAGTTCAACGACAAGATCAAGCGGCGCATCGACAAGGTGACCCCGCTCCACGCCACCCGCATGGGTTCGGCTATCCGCCACGCCATCACCAAGCTGGAAAATCAGGACGCGGCGACCAAGATCATGTTCCTGATCTCAGACGGTCGCCCTCAGGACCGGGGTTACAGCCGCGAGGGCGTGGAAAAGGAATACGCCGTCCACGACACTCACCAGGCCCTGTTGGAAGCCAAGCGCAAGGAAATCAACCCCTTCTGTCTGACCGTCGACAAGGCCGGCCACGACTATCTGAAGACCATGTGCGGCGACCTCAACTACGAGGTGCTGGACGACATCTGGGCCCTGCCGGAACGGCTGCCTATGCTCTACCGGTCCCTCACCATGTAGGCCCGGTTCCGGGACCGCAAAAAATCAGGGGCGAATGACATTCGCCCCTTTTTATCATGGTTTGACTTCTCGTCATTCCGGCGAAAGCCAAAATCCAGCAGAGGTTCCTGGACTCCGGCTTCCGCCGGAGTGACGGATTATCAACTGAACCGCCTAAAACCGAACGCTGCCAGCTACGGCGCAACCTCCGTAATCAGTTTACGTAACTCCGTCAGCGCCGTGTTGCACGACCGCCGCTTGATCACCAGCCGGCGCGGCGGCGTGCGCAGCGGAAACTCCCGCACGTCGTCGCCGTGCGCGATCGCGATGTGGATCGTCCCGGGGCGGTGTCCTTCAAGCTCCTGGGGACCCAGCACGCCGGTCAGCCCGACCCCAAAATCGGCGGTCGTCGCGGATTGAGCAACCTGGGCCATGGCGTTGGCGGTCTCCTGGCTTACGACCCCGTGAGTCTCCAACACACCGGAATCCACGCCCGACGCGACCATCGCGTCGATTGTGTACGCTACGTTTCCGCCCCGGTACCACTGGTTGCTGTCCGGCGCCTCCGTTATCGTGTTGGCCAGGAAACCGCCGCTGACCGATTCCATGGTCGCCAGCGTCATCCCTCGGGACACCAGCGCCGCGCCCACGGACAACTCCGGGGTCTCGTCGTCGTAGCCCCAGACGTACGGCGCCAGCCGGTCGTGGATGGCGTCTTCAATCGGCGCAATCATCTCCCGTGCCGACGCCTCATCCGCGGCCCTGGCGATGATCCGCAGGTGGATCCCGTCGGCCTTGGAGTAGATACCGAGATACGGGTTCTCCAGTCCGAAATACTCGTCCATTATCTCGTCCACCGACGCCTCACCCAACCCCAGGGTCTTGATGTTGCGGGTGATGGTGACCTCGGTGTCGACGATCCCTTTCAACTTGGCGTCGATTTCGTCCTGCCACATGGCGCGGTTTTCGCCCGGCGGTCCGGGCATGCAGACGATGTGCTTCCCGTCTCGTTGCGCCCACCATCCGGGCGCCGTCCCGTTCCGGTTCGTGATGAACTCCGCAGAAGGTATCAGGTGCGCCTGCTTGACGTTGTGGGCCGGCATGTCCTGTCCGCGGTTTCGGAACCACTGCCTCAGGTTCTCTAACTCCGGCTCCTGCACCACAGGCGTTTCGCCCAGCGCCGCGGCTACGGCCTCCCGCGTCAAATCGTCCTGGGTCGGCCCCAGGCCCCCGGTGGTGAAGATGATGTCCGAGCGCTGCCACCCCTGCACGAACGCATCGGTCAGTCTCGGCAGGTCGTCGCCGATAATACTGACCCACTGAAGCTGGATGCCCAGGGCCGGCAACCGACCTGCAATCCAACTCGCGTTCGTATCCGTCAACTCGCCCATCAGCAGCTCCGTGCCGACGGAGATAATCTCTGCCTTCAAAATGCCCTCCTCACCGACCCGGCTATGGGCAGTTGTATGGTCTTTCTGTTGGGGGGTCCACAACCAGGCAGAAGGTCCGTTCCGCACGCACGCGGTTGACCACGTATACGATCGGATCATCGGGCAGCCCGGCGTAATGCACCAGCACCTGCGTGTTGCCCGCATCGTCCAGGATGGGCTGATTATCCTGGTCCACCTCGATATGCCCACCGCCGATGTAGAATTCGTGCCTCTTCTCGTGCGTCTTGATCCGCACCGTCGTATCCGCCGGCTGCAGCCCGTATTGCGGATCGCTCGCCCCTTCTTCGTCGACGTGCCATCCGCCGGGCGTGTCCGGCCCGCCCGGCTTCCCCGGCTGACCAAACCACTGCAGCTGCGAAAGCCACCACTCAGGCTCCACAACCTCCTGCCGGTCGTCTCCGATGGTAACGTGCCACGTGCGCGCGCCCGGCTCCCGAGCGTAGGTCGCCGTGACGCCGTCGTGAGTGATTTCCAATTCCTGGATGTCGCGGAATTCTTCCTCGTAAAAATAGCCCAATTCTATGGCCGGCGGGATGACCGGAGGGCTCACCGCCAGGCAGTTGACCACCCGCCCCCACACTTCCGGCACCGTCAGCAACTGGGGGTCGCCCACCAGGCGCATGTAACTGTAGCCCTCGTCGGGTGTGAGGTTACCCAGCCAGAACTCGTACGACAACCCGGTTTCCTCGGTTATTTCGATCACCGTTTCCGGAGGGTCAAGCCCGTACTGTGCCGGATTTTCAATCGTCGTGCCCAGAACACGGTTGACCCTGGGCCCGCTCAACAGCAGAGGCGTTCCTGACCACCTCTGCTGGTATACCTCCTCACGCTGGTCGCCCTCCACGATGAACCATTTGCCCCGTCCGAGGTCTTTATCGTAAGCCACGGTTTGTACTTCGCCCGTTAGCGGAATAGTCTTGTCGGAACAATCGATGGATCCGCCCGCCTGACCCCGGTGGGTCACCTCAACGCGCACGATGGCGTCGTCGTCGATCCGCCACGCCCACGGCTCCTCCTCTCGTGGGGCATCCTGCTCCCAGGGCTTGAACCAAAGCGCCAGCGCTCCAAAAAGCGCCAGCACGAACACCAGCAGGATAGTCAACCGGATGTTCATCTCAAACTGTGTTCCGTCGTTCCGGCGTACTCTTTTCCGTCATTCCGGCGCACTCTGTTCCGTCTTTCCGGCGAAAGCCGGAATCCACGCGCCTTGCCCTAGCGGCGGACCCACCAGACCATGACCGCCATGATGCCCATCAGTCCCGGCAAAAGCAGCCACGTCGAGAAGCGCACGAAGTTGAACTCGTTCTCGTCCAGGTTCCACTCTCGGTAAATGAACTCGCGGTCCCGGATGGACACCAGCGAAAAGTCGCCCATCAGGTAGTTCGCCGAGTTCAGGAACAGCGCCGCGCTCGAGCCGCGGTCCACGTTGCGGTTCGAGACGAAATCCGAGTCACCGAACACAACCATGCTGGCGATCTGGTTGGCCGGCGGCTGGCTCGTCGGCGCCGCTGCGCCCACCGGCGCGATGATGTCCAGGTACATGGCCGGGAAATAAACCCGCTGCGGGTCGTCATCCGCCGGATCCACGCGCTCAATGTCGTCGATCAGACGAGCCGACGGGGTGGTCGCCGCTATCGGCCGCGGCAACCGCGTGTTGGTTTCTTCCAGTATCGGTTCGATGGCGGCCGTCCCGGGCATGAAAGCCACGTTCAGCGGCCGTCCCCGGGGCGCAACGATCTCCGGCGGCGCGTCCGGGTTGTAGATGCCCACCCGCAGAGTCCGCGGCGCGTTGGGCTGGGATCCCTCAACGTCCCGTATGTAGCTGTCGGTTACGATCACGCCCCAGAATGCCAGGAAGGCCCGGAAGGTATCGTGCGTGTCCGGCTCGGCCAGGAAGATGATCCTGGCGGCCTCCCGACGCGGTTCGCCGTCGGGGTATCGGCCGGCCATGTAGTAATTCAGCGCGTCCAGGTGCGCCGTCGGCAGTTCGCCCGTGGGACCGGCGATCACCAGCAGCGCCGCGTCGTCGGGCACGACCACGTCTTCATCAACCGGCGCCCACGGCAGCGTTTCCACCTGGTAGTTGTCCACCTCGAGTCCCTCTCGGATCTTGAGGTACCCGTCCTCGGCCTGGCGGGTGACGTCGCGCTCTCCGTGCCCGCTCAGGAAATACACCTTCTTGCGCTGCGTTTCGGTCGCGACCAGCAACGCCGTATACAAATCCTGTTCCAGCCGACTGTAAACCTCATCGGTGGGCTGAACCAGGTCGATGATGTCCGTGCCCACCGCCGACACCGCCAGGGTCTCGTATGCCGTGACCCCCTGGCTCCGGGCCAGGTCGGCCTCCTTCTGCGGGTCAATGAACTGGTAGGTGAAATTACTGCTGCGCCGCGCGAACTCGCTCAGGGTGGTCTCCACCTTGCCCTGCCGGGTCAGCACCTCGATGCTGGGTATCTGGTCCGGGTAATAGGCGATGACGTTGATCGGGCGATCCAGCCCGTCCAACAGGTCACGGGAGCGTTGCGCCAGGGAAAACTGGTTGGTCGCCGTGGTGTCGGACCTCACGTGGTTTTCGAATGCCACGTAGTTGACCAGCGCCACCAGCCCGAAAAACGCGGCGGTCATGATCACCGTGTTGACGCCATACCTCCCCGTCCGGCTGAAAAACGCCGCCAGCACCTGACTGAAATACGATAGCCCTACCAGCAGGATCAACACCGCCCCGATGCCAATCACGATCCCGCCGTACAGCTTCAGGGAACCGATGAACGCCAGCAGCACCGCGCCCACTATCAGGCCGATCACGCCGGCAATCAGTATCGGCGCGTAGAAAACCGCGATCAGATCGAACGCGGGTTCTATGAAGGAAAACAGCGTGCGCGACTGTTCCTGCAACGCTTCCGGCTGGTCGACGGAGCCGTCACCGGCTTCCGCCTGGCGGTCTCGCCCCCTGCGCCGGCGCCAATCTCGGGGCCCGTCGCCGATGCGCTGTTGGCTCATGCTACCTCCAGCGCCGCGACTCCAGCGCGCGGATCGAGAGGAACAGGAACAACGCGGTTACCGTGACAAAGTACACGATGTGCGTCGAATCGATGATCCCCCGGTCAAAGTCGTTGAAATGACTGGTGAAACCAAGTTGGTTGAATACCGTCGCCCAAACCCCGGTGACCACGTCACCGATAAACGACGTGGCGTACAGCACCACCAAAATCCCCGTTCCCACCACCGCCGCGATGATCTGGTTGCTGGTCAGCGTGGACGTCAGGATGCCCACGGACAGAGCGGCCATTCCGTAGAGAATGAGCCCGATGTAGCCGGAGTAGATCGGCCCCGGGTCCGGAGTCGCAAACACCAGAAGCAGGATTACATAATAGGAGGTCAGCGACAGCAGGAACAGCAGGAACACGAAGCTCGCCAGGTACTTGCCCAGGATAACTTCCCAGTCCCGCACCGGCGACGTCAGCAGCAGTTCGATCGTGCCCAGCTTCTGTTCTTCCGCCAGCAGCCGCATCGTCAGCGCCGGCGCCAGGGGGATCAACAGGAAGGTCGCCCCCTGGAAGAAATTGCTCAAAGAAGCCTCGGGAAACGGATTTCCCAGGTCACGGACGAAAAAGAACCCGCTCAGCGCCATGAAGATGAGCGCCACAATGTACGCCACGGGGCTGCTGAAGTAGATCTGGATTTCCTTGAACGCCACCGCGCGGATGGTTCGCATTGTTATCCGGTCCGGCTACTCTACGTCGTCTTCCGCTGTCGTCACCCGCAGGAATATCTCCTCCAGGCTCATGCTGCTCATCTGCATGCTCAGCAGGCTCCACCCGTTACTCACCACGGTGCGCGATATGTCGTCGCGCAGATCCAGTCCCTCCCGGAACTTGACGCGAAACGCGTTCACGCCGGGACGGGGGTGGTGCGTCACCTCGGTGGCTCCGTCGATGCTCCGCAGCACCGGCAGTACCTCCGCCGGCGGCCCGCCGATCTCAACCTCCAGCTGGGCCACGCCGCGCAGGTGCTGCGCCAGGTTGTTCGGCGTATCGGCCGCCACGATGTGCCCCTCGTGAATGATCAGAACCCGCTCACAGATCATGCTGACCTCCGGCAGGATGTGGCTGCTCAGCACCACCGTCTGCTCCCGCCCCAGGTCCTGGATCAGGCTGCGGGTCTCCACCACCTGAATTGGATCGATACCGATGGTGGGTTCGTCCAGCACCAGCACCTCCGGCTCGTGCAGGATCGCCTGCGCGATGCCCACGCGTTGCCGGAAACCCTTGGACAGCTTCCCGATGAGGGTCTTGCTGTAGTCCTCCAGGCGGCACACGTCGATCACGTCGTCGATCCGACGGCGGATGCTCCGGCCGTTCATGCCCCGCAGCGTGCCCATGTATTTCAGGTAACTGGTCACCGTCATTTCGGTGTGCAGCGGCACCGATTCCGGCAGATAACCGACGCGTTTGCGCACTTCCAGCGATTTCTCCACCACGTCGAATCCGTCCAACGTCACCGTGCCCCGCGTCGGCGGCATGAACCCCGTGAGGATCCGCATCGTGGTCGTCTTCCCTGCCCCGTTCGGGCCGAGAAATCCCAGGATCTCGCCCCGCCTGACCGTGAAGTTCACGTTCTCCACCGCCGGCATGGGCCCGTAGTAATGGGTCAGGTCGCGGACTTCGATCATCGCATCGACGTCCGCCTCCTCCGTTACCGGATCCAACTCCAGGTCAGCTTGGTTTTCAGCGTCTACGGCCATGGTCTTTCCGCCCACTGGGCTCATTTTGCCAGCGTTCATCCGAATTCACGGTTGGCTGGCATACGCCGACGCCGGGTCAACGGATTTGCGACCTCGGCGCCGATGGGTTGCGGCTGCGATTTCACCCTTTGAATTAGCGTGGCGGCTATGATATTCTATGCGCCGCAATTTCACAAGACGGCGCGGCCCCGTCCTTACGGGGCTTATTTTATCGGCGGGGGCTCAGCAGCAGGATGCACTTGATCATTGACGGTTTCGGCGGCGACCACGCCATGATGTGGGACACCGACCGCCTGCGATCCTTCCTCCATGAATACCCGGCCGCTTTGGGAATGACCAGGATCACCGAGCCGGAAGTCCTCGAATACCACGGCCCGAAACCCGCCGACAACGGCATTTCCGGCTTCGTGATCATTGCGGAGAGCCACATCAGCGTCCACACCTTCCCCGAGCGCGACTACGTGAACATCGACGTTTTTTCCTGCAAGTCCTTCGACCACGAGCAGGCCCTCGCCGACGCCCGTTCGCTGTTCAATCTGCGCAGCGTGAAAACCTGGTTGCTGGATCGCGGCCTGGAATGGCTCGATGCGGACCAGGGCGCCCGCGAAACCCAGCGGCAACGCACCGTTCTCCAAACCGCCGCCTCTGGCTCGCCCGTTGCCTGACCCGCAGATTCCGCCCGTCCCCTGGACGCCGACCAACTTCCTGGCGCTCCCGCCCGAGCAGTCCTCGCTGGATAGCGCGGCCGCCGTCCTCATCCCCGTCCCCATCGACAGCACCACTTCCTTCCGCACCGGAGCTCGCCACGGCCCCGCTGCCATCATCGCAGCGTCCCCTGCCCTGGAAGACTACGACATCGAGCTGGATGTCGACGTCGCCGAGTTCGGTATCCACACCGCGCCTCCCCTGGAGCCTCACGTCGGCGACCCGTATCAGATGGTGGAACGCGTTCGGTCGGCGGTTTCCCACTACGCCACGCAGGGTTCAGGCAAACTCACCGGCGTCATCGGAGGCGATCACTCGGCCAGCATCGGGTCGGCCTTTGCGCATCTCGATCAGCGTCCGGAACTCTCTGTCCTCTATATGGATGCCCACGCCGACCTCCGCGACGAATACCAGGGAACCGGTTGGGGTCACGGCTCCGGCGCGCGCCGCATCGCCGAGCGTTGTCCGATTTCGCTGGTTGGCGTGCGCACGCTGGCCCTCGAGGAACGGCAGTACATTGACCACCACCACATTCCCGCCGCTTACTGGCCGCCCCATGACCAAAGTGACTTGGATGACATAATCTCCGGTCTGCGCCCCGAAATTTACGTCAGTGTCGACCTGGATGTGCTCGAGCCGGCAGAAATGCCCGCGGTGGGCACCCCTGAGCCGGGTGGCATGCGCTGGTTGGAATTGACCGGTTTCCTCCGGCGCGTATGCCAGGAGCGCCGCGTCGTCGGGTTCGACGTATGCGAACTCGCGCCCGATTTGGGCCTGCCCGCTCACTCGTACACTGCCGCCAAGCTCGTTTACAAGCTGATCGCCTACTCCCTGGCCCTCGGCCCTCGCTAAATCCCCATACGCCGCGGACCGGGGCTATAGCATATGAACGGTTTCAGTACCGTCATACCGGCGAAAGCCGGTATCCAGTGGCTCAAATCGTTAGTATCGTTGCGGGAATCAAGCGCCTGGCGATGCATGGACTCCGGCTTTCGCCTTAGTGACGGGTCTGCAATTTCATTTGCGATAGCCTTGAGCCGGTAGCCGTTCACGATTGCCGCGGCTGCGAGGCTCTGGTGAGCGGTCTGTTTGGTTGAAATCCATGACATAGTGCCGCAACCACGCCCAGAACGCCCGTGCTATACTGGCTTGGCAGGCGAGAAATCCATACCCCGACCAGGTCTCAAGCGAAAACGGCCACCCAGATCAGCATCCAAGTCGCTAAACGGCGTCAAGGGAGACTGTCTCTGATCGCATTAATCAGGGCAGTCGCCCGGCCACCGGGCCCGCAACAGCCCGCCGTGCCGTGGGCACGGACAATGAGAGCAAAAAACATAGCGCAACACCCCCGGCCGTGGGGCTGATAACCGCTCCGAGACCTGGTCACCGCAAAATCGCCTGCTCAATCATCCGACGTAACCAGGAAGAATGCCTATCGAAACATCTTCGTTCCTGGCGTCACGGGTCAACGGCCCTTCACCTGTCCGTTGACCCGGTTCGCATGCCTGTATTTGGCGAACTGAATGGGCCCACTACGATCAGTCCTCCGCAGCTTCTGGTCGCTGGCGTGCCACGACCTAGTTGGTGCGAATCTGGGACCGTCGGATATCCATGGGCGATGCCTGAACTGTACCGGCCGCCGGCGCCCCGGCGAGGCGTCCGATTCTTGACAATGCCGGCGGGCCAACCCTAGAATTCCGGCATTCCGCGCGTTCGCGCGCCCCGGAATCAGCCACCCGCGCCGGACCGGCGCAAGGAGTTTCCCATGCCAAACCAATGGCCCACTGTGCACTATAAAGAGGAGGGCATGCGAGAAGGCATGCAGATCGAGGACGCCAACATCGCCGTCGATGACAAGGTAGAGCTCCTCGACATGCTGTCCGAAACCGGCCTCACCAGCATCGTCGTCGGTTCCTTCGTCAGTCCCAGGTGGACCCCCCAGATGGAACGCATCGACGAGATTGTCACCAAGTTCACGCCCAAGTTGGGCGTCACCTACAGCGCCCTCGCGCTGAACGCCCGCGGTGTGGAACGCGCCCGCGCCTACTCCCCGCCCCTGACTATCGAGCGCGACGCTTATCCGCGACTGTCCTGCCACCTTTGCGACGTGTTCGCCCGGCGGAACACCAACCGCAGTCAGATGCAGGAGATGGAGCGCTGGCCCGCCATCATCGCCCAGGCCCAGGAAATGGGGATCACCGAGGCCGGCATTGGCTGCAACGCCTCCTGGGGTTCCAACTTCCTCGGCGAGTTCGAAGTCGACACCCTGATGACCCTCTTCGAGTACCAGCACGGGCTGTGGGAGGAGGCCGGCATCAGCGTGCGCAGTTGCTCCATGGGTGACCCCATGAGTCATTGCACGCCGGCCAAGGTCGAGGAGAGCATTTCCCGCGTCAAGGAGCGCTGGCCGGAGATCGACCATTTCCGTCTGCACCTGCACAATGGTCGCAATATGGCCATCGCCTCCGCCTACGCCGCCATGCGCGTCCTCGGCCCCGAGGATACCCTTGAGCTGGACGGCACCATCGGCGGTTTCGGTGGCTGCCCCTACTGCGGCAACGGCCGAGCCACCGGTATGGCCCCCACCGAAGACCTGCTCCACATGATGGAGGATATGGGTATCCCAACCGGCGTGGATATCGATAAGCTCATCGAGTGTGTCTGGGCCGCCGAGCGCATCATCGGCCGCGAGCTCTACGGACACGTCTCCAAGGCCGGCCCACGCCCTCGCGCCAGCGCCGGCAATCTCTACGACATCAACATGCCCTTTGTGGAAACCCTGGAACAGGCGACCCACTTCAAGAAGGGCGAGCAGATGTACGAGGGCGGCCTCTATCCCTACCGCGAGCCCGTCACCAGTCCCTACCGCGACCGCATCGACCAGGGTCAGCCCGCGTTCGGCACCGGTCCCGACGAGTTCCCCTGGAGCGAAGACTGGCTTCCCAAAGCCAGCAGCTAGCCTGAGGTCGGTTGGCAAAAATAAGGGGCGGGTTTTCGAACCCGCCCCTTATTCATGCGGCTGACCTGGCTGGAACCACTGCTCCACGCGCTTGCTAGGACAGCCGCAGCGATGGCCAGGATCACCGTCGCGGCCGTCCCGTCATCCCGCAAAACGTCCAGTGTATCTTTCATGCACTTCCATTCAATCGAACACCCCTCAGTGGGCGCTTGGATCATATCGCCTAGACAGTAGAACGTGCCTGTGACATACGGCTCCAAATAAATCACCCCAGCCGAAAACAAAATCGCCGTTCCAAACACTACCCTGATGCTGACCCGTTTCACCTGGGACAGCAGATTCACCAGCCATTCATTAAGTCGGAGCCTAATTTTGATTGCCAATGTTCCCCCGGTTCGAGTCTTTGACGACTTTCGCCAGCCCGGCAATTAAACCCGTCACCAGACACACCAGCAAGTTCAGCGGTTGCATCCAACTCCACCCCGTTAGCTGCCCAACGATCACCCAAACCCCAAGGACGAGGAAGCCAACCCATAACCCCCGCAACGCCCCCTCTATCGCCAGCATTGTTCACCTCCGCGACGGCTGGGCCACCCACGCCAACGTCGCCACCCGATGATAAACTACCCTGCACCCGTAGCGAACCAAATCTCCAACCCCAACGCATCACCACCACCGTTCCTTGCTCAGCCACTGATACAACTCACGCGCCGCATCCTCGCTACCTCCTTCGGTGATGTCCACTTTCGCTACCAGCTTTTCCGCAAACTCGCCGGGCTTGGCTACGTCGTAGATGTGCCATTCCGCGCCGTTGGTCAAAACCCCCAAACCCTGCTGCATTGCGGGCGACGCGGTGACATAATACTCGAGCTGGCTCTCATGTTCTGCCAACGACCCGTGCCAATGTCCCCACAGCGACTTGGCCTCGACTGCGATGACGGGCGCTTCTCCTTTCAGGATAGTGGCCTTGCCATTATGGTCGAAAAAAGCGTAATCAAGCCAGCCTTCGCCACGCTTGCACTCGGCGACCACCTGTTTCGGGTCGCAAACTTTCCAACCCAGCCCGTTGAGGATGGGGTCGATGAAAGCATAACGGGTATCTACCTCACGCCATGCCAGTGACCATTCGCTCATGGATTCAGGCCACTCACCAATCACGGCGCGGCAATGCTCAATGGCCTCTACTACGGATTGGATACCCACGTTTTATCCTCTTCCATAAAGTTCGCTGGCGGCGGCCTGCATCCAGCAGACCGCCGCCAGCGTCTCACGTCAGGCGATGGTAATCGGCTTATGCCGAAGCGCACGCCACGCTGATCACGTTCTGCGCCATGTCCGGCAACTGGTCGGACGACCACGAGGCCCCGCCGTCGTGGGTGCCGAACACCTGGCCACGACGCGTGCAGAAGTAAACCTGCGACGGGTCCTGACGGTTCACCGCCACGCCAAACGTGGTGCTGCCCGGGTTGACCCCCGAGTCGAACCGCTCCCAGCTTTCGCCGAGGTTGGTCGTCCGCATCACGCCGCCCTGTTCGCTTCCGAAGTTCATGCCTACGCAAGCGTAAAGCGTGTTCGCGTCGCTGGGGTCACGCACCACGCCGCGCGAGTACTTGATGTCGGAGAACCGGTCGAATTCGCAGTCCTGCCAGGATGCTCCCCGGTCGCTGCTCCGCCACACGCCCGTGCGGTTGGAGATCAGCACCGACTGCGAATCGGCGCCGCCCACGGCCACGCCGTGGAGGTCCAGCAGGTCCACGTCGCCGGCGAACTCGCTATTGCGGATCGTCCACGTGTTGCCGCCGTCCGTGCTGCTCGCCGCGCCGCCCACTTCCAGGGCCGCGTACATGTTGTTGGGATTGCTCGCCTCAATGTCGATGCCCAGGATCCGCATGGCAAACGCCATCTGCACCTGTGCGGGGTTCGACACCGTCGCGATGTGCGCCCAGTTCTCGCCGCCATCTTCGCTCTTGTATACCTCAGCGCCCTCGGTGCCCAGGAACATGATGTTGGAGTCGTTGGGATGGAACCGAATGGACCAGACCACCCTGCCCTCGGTCATGTTCATGCGCTGCCAGTGGTCGCCGCCGTCGGTGCTCCGGTAAACGCCGCGCTGCGTTCCGCAAAAGATCGTGCGCGGGTCGTTCGGATGAATGGCAATTGCCCGCGCCTGCGTGGCGGGCGCCAGCCCGTCGGTTAGGAGATCCCAGTGAGCATCGCCCGCCGTCTTTCGGTACAGTCCGCTGGCTTCGGCGCCAACGTAGACGATAGTGTTGCCTGCCATGATGCTGCCTCCTGATCCTTTGGTGTCGGTTTGGTAGCCGTTGCCGCCATTTCAGCAGACCGCATGTAGGATGTCAAACCTGACCTTCCCAGTAGAAAGCCATTCAACCCTGCCCCTGCCGTCATTCCCACCCCAGCGCTCACTCCCCAGTGCGATGGCTACCGGCCACAGCCAGCGTGAGGCACCAAACCGACGCCGCGCCGGCTTCTTTGAGCGCCACCGCGCACGCATTCAACGTGCTCCCGGTTGTCGCCACGTCGTCTACCAAGATGAACCGACGGCCATGCGTCTCGCTCGGTCGCAACACGACGACGCTGTCGGCGACGTTTGTCGCCCTGCTGGCCGCGTTGGTCATCCCGGCCTGGGGATCAACCTTGCGGGTTCGGGCCAACAGGTCGGCCCGGTACGCAATATCGCAGCGTCCGGCCACCTGACGGGCCAGTAATTCTGCCTGGTTGTAGCCACGCTCCCGCCGTCTGCTCTCATGCATCGGCACCGGCGCCACCACGTCGCCCGGCAGCGGATTTTCTTTTAGGTAGTCGGCCAGCATGTCGCCCAGTTGCGGCGCGGCAGCTTTGATGCCGCCGTATTTCAGGGCCAGGATCGCGTCGCGGATGCTCCCTTCATATCGGTACGGCGACCGCGCGCCGTCGAAGTGTCGACCCGACTGCGCGCATGCCCGACAAAGTTCGGTCTCGCTGTACGCCGCGCAAACCCGGCAATATGGCGGAACCAATCGCGGCAACTCCTGCGCACACTTGTCGCAGATGATCTTGCCCGAGCCACCACACCCTGCGCATTCCAACGGATACAGCGCATCCAGCAGGGTCCGGCCGGCCTGCTCGGCCAGGCCTCGCACCGGCGCCAGGCGACGCATCAGCGACATAATCGCCATCTCACGAGCGTTCGTGTCGAATGCGTTGCCAACGCCTTAGAATCTGCTCGTCCCTGGGAAAGGCCAGTGGCGGCAGGTCGTCCAGCGCGAAAAACCCCACGTCCAAAGACTCGGGACCCGGCGCCAGCACGCCGCCGATTTCGGTCGCCGCGTATGCTGCTACTACCACGGGGTTGCCCGCATCCGAGAACAGCCCGATCAGTTGCTCGATCTCGACCAGAAGGCCCGCCTCTTCTTCCACTTCCCGCGCCGCCGCCGTTTCCACCGGCTCCCCCCGGTCAACATAACCCCCCGGCATACTCCACAATCCGTAGCCCGTCTGCACCGCCCGCCTCACCATCAGCGTCTTGCCATCCCGTTCGATGACGCACGCCGCCGCCAGTTTCGGATCGTAGTAGACCACCCGCCCGCACTTGGGACACACCGGCCGCTCCCGACCCTCGTGCTCCCTCAAAGCCAAACGAGCCCCGCATCCGGCGCAGAACGTGTCATTGCTCGTCATGAGCGGATTTCCGTTTTCTCGACTTTGGCATATTCCAGGCTCTTCCGCAGTTTGAAATCACGCGCTTCTCGATAGCCCAAGTCGCGGTACAGTGGGCGGTAGGCAAAACGTTCCAACGCATCCAGCACTAGCCTTTGCGTTGCCCGGGTGCGTCCATATCTTCCCGTGTAATGAAAAAAACCCGCCTTCCATCCGGTATTTGTAGAACCAGTCCGGCGCGTACTCTTCCACAATAGCCACCAGGTCGGCGTGCTTGACCAAATACCAGGTGCCGTCCGTCCCATCCAGCGGAAAGCACATGTAAAGTTCCTTGAAAGGCGTGTACCGTTTGTCGATGACGAGACAGGTCTTGAGTTGCACCGAGAGCGCACGGCCGGCGGTTTTGTGATACGCCACGAAATCCGCCCCCTCCCAGTCGTCGGTCAACCGGACACATTCGAAGCCGTACTCGGCCAGCACCGCCGCCGCCTTGTGGAAATTGTAGGTCTCAATCGCACTTGAACTCTTGCCCGTGCCAATTTCATAGCCGATGTGCTCGAATTCCACGTTCACTCCCCAAGACTTGGAAATCGTTCAATTCCGAGGCGTTCCCAACATCGCCGACACCGCATCCCGCGTCGGCATGGAGTCCTGCGCCCCAACCCGTGTCACCGACAGCGCGCCCGCCGCGCACCCCCATCGGACCGCCGATTCAAGCGAATGCCCCTCGGAAAGCGCCACCGCCAGCGCCCCGTTGAACGCATCGCCGGCGGCCACGGTGTCTACTGCCTGCACCGCAAACGGTTGGACCTCCCCTGCGCCGGCACCGTCGGCCCAGTATGCCCCTTGGGCGCCCAACTTGATCACCGCTGACCCGACGCCCCTCGCCAGCAACTCGTTGGCAGCGCTGGCGGCTGTGCGCATGTCCGCAACGGGGTATCCGACCAGGGCTTCGGCTTCGGTTTCGTTCGGCGTGATGACCGACACATTCAGGTAAAACTCCTGGGGCACCGGACGCACCGGGCCGGGATCGAGAATCACTTGGATCCCCTGCGCGGCCGCCAGTTCGGCCACCTTGACCGACAGGCCGATCGACACTTCCAACTGCAGCATCAACGCGGATGCCTGCGGTAGCAAGTGCTCAACGGCCTCATACTCAGCATCACCGCAAGTGTCGTTCGCGCCCAGGACCTGCACGATCCGGTTCTGACCACCGTCTCCCACGCTGATCACCGCGATGCCGGAATTGGTTCCCGATGAGACGCCCACCGCGCCGGCCTCCACGCCCGCCGCCTCCAGGAGATCCGTCAATTGCGGCCCAAACATATCGTCGCCGACCCGTCCCACCATTGCCGACCGGGCGCCCATTCGCGCCGCCGCCACCGCCTGGTTGGCGCCCTTCCCCCCTGGATACGTCACGAACCGTTCGCCCACCACGGTTTCGCCGTCGGCCGGCAGGCGATTCGAGAACGTAACCAGATCCATATTGATGCCGCCCAGGGAAAGGATCAGCGGGCGGTCACCGTGATCGCGCGTCATCGAAACCTGACATAACGAAAATTCGGCCACACGCTAACACCTGACATCCCCCGCGTCAACGCGACATTACCCCCATGCTATAATCCGCCAAACCTGAAAAAGCGAGGACCCACACGATGCCTCAGCCTCTGGAAAACATCAAGGTCGTCGACCTGACCCGTACCCTGGCGGGCCCGTTTTGCACCCAGAATCTGGCCGATATGGGGGCCGATGTCATCAAGATTGAAGAGCCCAACGATGGTGACGAAACCCGCAAATGGCCCCCCATCTGGAACGGCGAAAGCACCCAGTTCATGTCGTTCAACCGCAACAAGCGGAGCCTGTCCGTCAACTTGAAGTCTGAAGAGGGCCTGGACATCGTCAAGAAGCTGGCCAAGGAAGCCGACGTGATGATCGAAAGCTTCCGCGCCGGCACCCTCGCCCGCATGGGGTTGGGCTATGAGGACATCAAGGCCATCAATCCCGACATCGTTTATTGCACCATTTCCGGTTACGGGCGCACCGGCCCCATGGCCAACAAGCCCGGCTACGACCTGATCATTCAGGCCTACAGCGGCTTGATGCACCTGACTGGCGACCCGAATGGCCCTCCCCAGCGTGTCGGCTTCTCGCTGGTGGACCTCTTCACCGGGATGCTGGCCTACGGCTCAATCGTCACCGCCCTGTACCATCGCGACAAGACTGGCGAGGGTCAGCTGATCGACACCGCCCTGTTGGACGGGCAGGTGGCCGCTATGAGCTACCACGCCACCGGCTATATCGGCACCGGTGTCGAACCCCATCGCCTCGGTTCCGGCCATCCCAGCCTCGTGCCCTATCAGAGCTTCCAGGCGTCAGATGGCTTTTTCATACTGGGAGTGGCCAACCCGAACCTCTGGGAGCGGTTCTGCAACGCAATCGGCCACCCGGAACTCAAAGACGATCCCAAATACGCCACCAACCCCGACCGCGTTGCCCACCGAGCCGAACTGGTGGATCACCTCAACAGCATCTTCGCCGACAACACCATCGCCCATTGGGTCAAGGTAATCGACGAGGCCGGCGTCCCCGTCGGCCCCATCAACAAGACATCCGACGTGGTGGCGGACGAACAGGTCAAAGCCAGGGAAATGTTCCTGGAGATCAACCACCCCCACGTGCCGGACCTTCGGGTTCCCAACTCGCCCATCAAGCTACGGGGCACTCCTTCCCAACTGCGATTGGCTCCTCCGCTGTTGGGAGAGCACAATGAGGAAGTGCTGGCGGAATTGGGCTACGGCTCTGAGGAGTTTGCCAAGCTCAGGGAATCGGGAGCCGTGGGAGAACCTGGCAAAGAGATCAGCGGGGTCGGCGCGCACTGATTGCGATTGGTTCGCACAACGCACGTTATGTAGATGCCAAGCACGAATTGAGCAGGTTTTTTACATAACGTGCTGGTCAGGGGACCCTGCGCAATGAAGCGGCGGGTCCCCTTTTTCGGGGCCCCTCGCGCTGCAACCTCGCGGTTGCCGTGTGAGTACACCAGGGCTATAATGAATCATCACAGGTCACGCTCGGGCGGTTAGCTCAGCGGTTAGAGCGCCTCGTTCACACCGAGGAGGTCGGAGGTTCAAATCCTCCATCGCCCACCATACCGACCGCAGCGGGACCGAAAACGGAAACCACCTTGCCGAGGTGGCGAAACGGCAGACGCGCTGCGTTCAGGGCGCAGTGTCCTTTAGGACGTGTGGGTTCAAATCCCTCCCTCGGCACCATATTCCGTCGCGCGCTTGTAGCTCAGTGGATAGAGCGCTGCCCTGCGGAGGCAGAGGTCGTGAGTTCGAATCTCGCCAAGCGCGCCATTTCTATGTCTGTCAACCACCGTCAGCGGGCGGTTAGCTCAGATGGTTAGAGCGTCTGCTTTACACGCAGAAGGCCGGGGGTTCGAGTCCCTCACCGCCCACCACTTCCCCCCTTTGTGCAGCCCCCGGATCGCGGTCGGCCGGGACCGTGTCCAAGACCCGCAGCCAATGCACAGTCCTTTGTGGACGATCCGGAATTCTCCAGCAAAAATAGGACGCTGATGCAATGATGGAACACCAGGGCATCCGGTGGGGCTACGTCTTCCTGCGTGCGCCCAATTTCCTCAGTGGAGAGGACCGTGACTCCCTGATGACCACTGCGGTCGAGATGTACCTTTCCGGCGAACCGGAGCGCGATATCCTCGCCGAAGGATACGAGGGCCGCGTCTACACCGAACGGCGTTTCGAGATGCTGGGCGAGTTCGGTGGCCAGCGATTTGACGCCGAACTTGAAACGGTCCACGGCCGGGACACCGCCACTTTCCTGGTCAACGAACAGACCCGTGGGATCAGTGGCGGCGGCGGTTTCTCGCGAAACTGAGCCCGAACGAAACCCCATCTCCCGGAGCGTCCTGTCTCCGCCTCAGCAAAGGGCGCTCGCGGTCGATGTGTTATATTGGCTCAAACCCTCAGCGTGGCAGCCGGGGTCGGAGGCAGTCAACTATGCCAGAGGATCTCTTTACCTTCAGCGACAAACCGGAATCCAGCTATCTGCTGGCCGGTTGGCGCCGCCAATGGTCCAATGGCGGTCGCATATCCAGCGGGTTGCCGCGCTATCTCATCGAAAAAAACGGTGGACGGCAAGTCGGTCAATTCAGCGAATATGTCAACCGGATGTGCTATCCGTTCCAGGTTGCCGGCACCCATGATGCGTTCCGGCCCTCCGCGGCGTTCAACGAGGGCCTGCCCAGCGTCGCCATGTCGCGGCAGAATTCCTTTTACGAAATCGGCAGCGGCCTGATCGTCTTTCTGGGCGAAGAGCCCTGGTATCGACTGGACATCTATTCCGAAGCTTTTTTCTCGGCTATCAAGGAATTGGGAATCGAGCAGACCGTCGCCGTAGAAGGTGTGAACGGTCCCGCCCCCCCGGATCTCGAAAGGCGCATCACTTGCGTCTATTCCCGCCCGGAAATGCGCGAACAACTGGAGCGTCATGGCGTCCAGTTCAGTAGCTACGGCAGCCGAGGTCGTCAGGGCCCGACCATCGGTATGGCTCTCGTTTCCGTTGCCCACTACCAGTACCCCGAGGTCCAGATGTTCCGGATGGGCGCCATGGCTCCCATGTACCCCTTCATGACCAGCAACAACAACCAGCTGGGCATCACCCAGGACCACCGCGCCTACTACGACATCCTGCGCCGGCTCCGGTCAATCTTTAAGATCGAAATGGACCTGTCGGAACTTGAGCAGATGGGGAACCGCGAGTCGCAGGAACTCCTCGACAACCTGGAGCGGCTGGGTCGCACCAACAGCGAAGCCAAGCAGATCATCGACCAGGTGCGCCTGGACTACCAGTACACCCCGTACGTCGAGCCCGTAGATCTCGACCCTGCCCTGGACCAGGCTCTGGAAAATATCCTCAGGGATATCGATATTGGTGAACCCGGACAGGAGACCTGATACCGGCTCCCGCTTTCACACAACCGGCCAGCGTGGTGCGAACGCCACGCTGGTTCGCTTTAACAGAGCCTCGCCCCGGCCTTGTACCTCGTCCACCAACGCCGCTTCATCTACGAACAACGTCCGGTGATCGGCCACCACAACCTTGCCATCGACTATGACCGTGTGCACGCTACGGCCATCGGCGTTGTAAACGAGGTTGTTGATCGGGTTGTGCAAGGCTCCCCACTCCGCGCGACGCGTATCGAACAGCACCAAATCGGCCGCTTTGCCCGGCTCAACCGATCCGATCAGATCACCCATGCCAAGGGCGGCCGCGCCACCGATCGTGCCCAGTTCCAGCGCAGTTTCCGCGGGGATCATACCCACGTCGCGCCGTCCGTCTTTATACAACACGGCGGCCAGGTAAACCGACCGCAGGGTTTCCAGCAGGTTGGAGTTGTTGCCCGCGTCGGTGCCCAGTCCCACCGTCGCGCCGAATTCCAGCAATTCCGGAAGCAAACCGTGGGAGGATGTTCCCGCCCCGCCTTTGACCGCGGCGGTGGGGCACATCACGACGGCGGCTCCCCGATCTGCGATCAAGCGGGCCTCGTCCGTGCCGATCCCAAGACTGTGGGCCAGCGTCATCCGCGAGTTGAGCACTCCGTGTCGGTCGAGGTATTCCGTGGGGGTACACCCATGGGTTCGCCGGCACTCTTCGATCCAGCGAGGCCCGTTCGTGAAATGCAACGTGGACCGCGTCGCGTAGTCTGACGCAATCCGGTCGCACGCCTCCAGCAGTTCCGGCGTGCAGAATTCGGCTGAAAAGGGCATCGACCACGCGGTTACCAATTCACTGCTTCTGCCCGCCGCCAGAGCAACGACGTCTTCCGTCTCTCGTATCGCTTCATCGGTCCCGTAGACCGGCAAGTTCAGCGGATTTGGGCGGTCCTGCACGTTGCGGCCAATCACAATCCGGCAGCCGGCTTGATCGTACGCGGTCATGCAGTGTCCCAGGTGGGTGGTTGTTCCAGGATCGATAAATGTGGTCGTCCCGTATTTCAACAACTCCACGATTGCCAGCATGGAGGTCGCGTATTCGTCATCGGCGCTCATCGCCTGCTGGAGCCGGAACACGTTGGGCAGGTATTCAGCGCCCAGATCGTCGGGAAACAGACCGCGCGCCGCGTGGGCATAGCTGATGTGCATGTGGCCGTTGACGAAACCAGGCGTCAGGACCATCCCCGAACCGTCGATCGTCTGGCCGGCCACCGCATCAGCCAACTCGCCGGATTTGCCGACCTGGCTGATGCGGTTCCCAGTTATGACAACTGACCCGTCGGCCACGATCCGTCGTTCCGGATCCATCGTGACGATGTAGCGGACACCCTCAATCTTCAGAGTAGGCGTATCGGTCATGGGAACTCCATCTGCTCAGTCGGACCAGTCACGGAAACCCCAGCGATTGAACGAGGTCACCTCAGATGGCGGGCGTCGGTTGGTCGGGCCAAAACTTCCGCGGGGATAACCCACCGGCGTCAGGCAGATCATCTCGGCATGCTCGGGAAGTCCCAGGATCTCGCGAACCTCGTCTTCCTTGCGGTTCAGGACGGTGGTTATGCGAGTTCCCAGGCCAAGCGCCCGGCCGGCCAGGAAAAGGTTTTGGATCGCCGGCCAAATCGATGCGGCGTGCCTCCCGCGTTCGATGGGCTGGCCCGATTGGAACCCACCTCCGCGTGAGTGATCCGCGCACACCACAATCATCGCCGGAACCTCGGGCATGTGGTGGGCCAGGTAGCGGGCATGCCGGTAAACGCGCGTCTCGGTGGGCGATGGCTCCCAGCCCATGGCGTCCAACCACGTGTTCTTGTACAACTCCCCGAGGGTCTTTACCGTGTCCGAGTCGTTGACGACCACGAATTCCCAAGGCTGCGTATTGCCGCCGTTGGGAGCGCGAACTGCCGCATCGATCATCTGCTGGATCGCGGCTTGTGGCACCGGGTCAGGCTTGTATCGGGTGATCTGACGCTGACTGTAAATTGCCTCAAACAGGTCTATTTCCTTGGGCATCGTAGTCCCCTCCGGCCAAGTGGATGGTTAGCACCGTCGACGCCATTATAGCCGCTGCAGCCAGCGTCACCGGAACACGCTTATAAGCACAAGCCCCGCCACAATCATCCCAGCGCCCACCACCCGGCCAGGGGTGATCACTTCTTTGAGCACAACCGCGCCCAGGACCAAAGCGAAGAGCAGACCAACCTCCCGAGCCGGTGCGACGTAGCTCACGTCGGCTATGCGCATGGCCGTCAGCACCAGACCATACGCCAGGAAGACCAGCAGGGAAGCGGCTGCCACCGACCGGTACCCTCCTCTCCATTCCGAGATAACCGCTCCGGCTCCGTGATTCCGAAGTATGTAGGGCAGCATTCCCGCCGCCACGCCCAGGGTCATGAGATACAGGTAAAGGAATGGGCTGATATATGCGACGCCCTGCTTGTCGATCAGGGTGTACATAGCGATGCAGAGGCCGGTGAGCAGCGCGTATCCAATGCCGGCCCGATTGGAGGCAAGGGCTTCCGCGGAAAGCAACCGGATGCGGCCCCACCACGACATGGTGTAAATCCCCACGACAATGCAGGCGATGCCAACCCAGGCCACGGGAGTTACTCGTTCCCCAAGGGTGAATACGGCTAGCACCGGTACCAGGCCTGGCCCGAATCCACGCGCGATGGGGTAGGCCAACGACAAGTCAGCCCGCGCCAGGCTGCGACCCAGGAACAGGAAGTAGCAGATGTGGACCACCGCGGAGGCCCCAACAAACCACAAACCCACCGGTTCGAACTCAGTGCGGAAGGCTAATACGGCTGCCACGGGCAACGTCCCCACAACGCCGAATCCGGACAGCCACCACACAAACACTTCCTGATCGCGCGCGCGCTTCAGCAGGAAGTTCCACGTGGCGTGGGCCCCGGCCGAACCCAACACCAGGATTAACGCCAACAGTGTGGTCGCGTCCAGCATTGGGCAGGCACCGCCAGGAGGCCGGAGAAAAGCAAATCGCCGACGTGGTTTAGGACGTCGGCGGGAGAAATCTTTGGTGGCGCATAGGGGATTCGAACCCCTGATCTCCGCCTTGAGAGGGCGGTGTCCTGGGCCGCTAGACGAATGCGCCAAACGATCCCGATTGACGGCCCAAACGGGAGGTTCCAGAATTATAGCACGTACCATTCAGCAGGCAACCAAATCGATGGGCTCGCACTCGCCCGGTTTCGCTGGAACTGTCATTGCGAGCAAAGCGCGGCAAGCTTGTCATGGCGCCAGACGCCGCCGCGGGAACGAGATCGCCGCGTTGCTGCGCTCCTTGCGACGCCAAACCGGGTACGCGTCAGAATTGGTGGGATGTGATGCCGATGACACCCGCCAGCGATCCGGGACGTCAATCTGCTGTATCCTTACAGACATCCCAAGCCGATAATGAACTCAGCTCAACAAAGCATCGAATTATCGTATCCCCGGGACCACTGCGGCCGACTACGTGGGATATCGCATGGGCCGTCAGCTACCGTCCGGTACTGTGACCGTCGGTGGCGACTACCGGAAATCGCGCTTTCGGCTTATGTAAGGCACGGTTGATCCGACCCGTACAGCGCAAACACCGGACCATATCAGTGTGCATGGGTCGGGAGAATCAACGCTCCACGCACATAGGCGACGGAGTATTTTCGCAACGTTTTGGGCGTCCGGGCCATCGACTATCGACAAGGGTAAAGGCATTGGAAACAGGCAAGCTCCCTCCCGACATCCTTGAGAATCTTCTGTCAGACCTCGGCGCTTCTGATCCGCGGGTATTGGTAGGGCCCGGGCTTGGCGAAGACTGCGCGGTGGTTGACATGGGCGATCGACTCCTAATCGCCAAATCCGATCCTGTGACCTTCGCCGCTGACCGCGTGGGTTGGTACGTGGTCCAGGTGAACGCAAACGACGTGGCGTGCACGGGCGCGGCTCCCCGTTGGTTTTTGCCAACCGTGTTGTTGCCGACCAGCGCCACACCTGACGACCTGCGCGGCATCTTCATGGACATTTCAGTAGCATGCCGCCAGATTGGGGTCGCCGTGATCGGTGGCCACACCGAAGTGACCGATGGGCTCCCGCACCCCATAGTTGCGGGCACGATGCTGGGTGAACTCACCGATCGGGCCCGTTTGGTTTCCACTGGTGGAGCGCAAGATGGTGACAGCATCATCGTGACTACGGGGTTGGCAATCGAGGGAACTGCGATATTGGCGCGCGAACACGCGGCCGAACTCCGGGCTCACGGGCTCGACAAGCAGTCGTTGGAAAAAGCCGCGGGCTATCTGGGCGATCCCGGTATCAGCATCTTGCCGGCGGCGCGGGCGCTATTCGAAACACGCGCCGTACACAGCATGCACGATGTCACCGAGGGCGGGCTGATCACTGCGCTCAGGGAAATCGCAGCGGCGTCGAACCTTGGATTGGTTGCCGAAGCAGAGAGCGTGCCGCTACTTCCAGAGTGTGACGCCATCTGCGAGGCATTGGGACTTGACCCGCTGGGTTTGCTCGGATCGGGCGCATTGATCGCGACGATGTCAGCGGGAGACGTTCCGGGCGCCCTGCGCGCACTGGACCGGGTAGGGGTTACCGGCTGGGAAATCGGCCAGATGATGGAGCCTACGGACGGCCTGTGGCTGATCGACAGGAATGGTGAACGCACGCTGCCTGAATTCCGGCGCGATGAACTGGCGCGCTACCTGGAAGAACGCAGTCACTCCTCCAGGTAGAGGTCGATGCAATCGCGCAGTTGCGCCAGCGTGATGTTGCCGCCGCTCACCGTGATCGATATCTTGCGCCCGCGAACCAAGTCCCCACGACGGACCGCGCCGGCCAACGCCGTTGCCCCCGCTCCTTCGGCAAGGGTGTGCGCCTTTTCGATCAACATCGCCACGGCGCGACGAATCTCGTCCTCACTCACCAGCACGAAATCGTGCAGGCGGTGCCGCATGATCTGCTGGGGCAACTCGTAGCCTTCAGCCGTGGCCGTCCCCTCTACCCAGGTGCGCATCGGCGCCTGCACCAGTTGACCCTGCTGCCAGGAGAGGTATGCAGCGGGAGCGGCTTCGGATTGAACCGCGACGACGCGGATTTCCGGGTTGAGCGCCTGCGCGACGATGCAGGCTCCGGAAATTCCGCTACCGCCACCGATCGGCAGGAACATTACATCCACGTCGGGCAGTTCTTCGATGATCTCCAGGCTTGCCGTGGCTACTCCAGCGATGAGTTCCGGCTCATTGACCGGATGTACATATCGGTAGCCCTCTTCTGCGGCCAGTCGCTCGCAGTACCGGCGAGCCTCATCAAAGTTCGCGCCGTGGAAGATCAGTTCGGCTCCTAAAGCCTCCATTGACGCGACCTTGTTCGGGTTCGCGTCCACCGGCAGTCCGATCAGGGCCCTGGCTCCGAACGCCCGGCAAGCGCTGGCGATCGATTGACCGTGATTCCCACTGCTGGCGGTGATCACGCCGCGCTGCCGGTCCTCTGGATCCATGTTGGCGAGGAGATTGATACCTCCGCGAGCCTTGAAAGCTCCCAGCGGCAGGTGCTCTTCGTGTTTCAGGTATACCTCCGCGTCCAGCACCTGACTCAGTCCAGCTGAATAGGTAAGCGGCGTGCGCGGGAAGTAAGGTCCGATCGTGGCGCGAGCGCGGTAAACGTCACGCAAGGTTGGGATGTACAAGGTCAGTCTCCGTTGTAACCGCCATCGCGGCTATGCAGGGTCGACGGCAAGGTTAGGCAGGCCTCCCGGGAGTGTCAACCTCCGCACTTACAACATTGAGCCCGTCGGGGCATCTGAGCGCACAGCCGAAACCCGCGACTGGGTCCGTGCTCACTACACCCCTTGAGATGTACTGTGCGGAAATTAACAGGTTAGTACACGTACCTTTACGCCGTATGATCCACATATTGTGTAACGATGCAGTTCCTGCATTGTGATAAATGCAACGAATGCGTCGAATGGGTACAAACGGCCTGACACAGTGTAAACTACTGATCTCTCAGTACGCCACCGTTTGCATTACATTTCGGTAATTGCGGTACACGCATTGCAACGGCTGGATCCTCCTGATGATAATGCCACTGTGCGTTACACGTGTACCGACAGATGGTACACGCATCGCTCCATGAAGCGCCGACGAATGCAACGTAGAGAACGCGGTCCCAAGCGGTACACCGACGAGTATTCGGAGGATACCAGCTGAGGCATCCGGACCCCCAGGGCCGATTATCCCCGGCAACAACGTTCGCGTCTCCATTCGCCCGACGCCAGGCACGTCGATAGGGTCCGGAAACGCCAAACTGGCCCAAGATAGCGAAAATTGCCCGGATTCGGTTTCCGCCTTCCTAGCGTTCAGCGTCGTGGTATGCCAAAATAAGCACGTAACCAGGGGCGTTCTAAAATAATATAAAAAACTTTTAGGACTGTTCTTTGGCTGCGCTTGACAATCGTCCAATTCGTCAGTAGTGTAACGTCACGCTCACTTCGGTAATCGAAAAATGGGGTACCTGCCCTGTCGATTAGCGAATGTACAAAAATTGGTACACCGTCGGAGGTGGATCATGGCACGCAAAACCAAGTTGATGCTTCGCGTAGAAAAGGAATTCGACCAGCCGCTCGAGCGCCTGCTCCCGGAACTGGTCAACGACCAAGGGCTGACGGCAACGGCCGACACCCTGGGCGTCAGCAAAGCGACACTCGGTTACTGGATGCTCAAGATGGGCATCAACGTAAAGCGCGTCGCGTTGGCACCCGGTGAAATCCTGGAAGTCAAGCGCGTCAACTAATCGCAGCCACGTCGCGGAGCGCGCCTAGAGTTCGCCCGCGACGCAGGTGACACGCCACCGGCCCACAGGCGAGCGGGTCGAAGGCGCACCGGTTCCTCGCGTGAGTGAGGGACAGCGGAACTCCCCGGCCGGTGGCAGATGGTCGGGGCGTTTTGCTGCCCGGCCGCGCCGGCGAACTGCTCGGGCGGCCCCGGCGCGATGAGTGGTTACGGCTCGGGCATGAAAACAGGCGCCCCGTTTGGGGCGCCTCAAGTAAGTCGCAGGTGTGCGGATGAACTATCCGATGAAAATGTCCTCGGGCAGGAAGGCGGACACCGTGACGTTGGGCAGGTCCACAATGTTGCTGACACGGAGATCCACGGCCACACTACAGATTATGTAGGCTTGTTCAGCGGTCCAGCCGCGCTCCTGCAACAGCGCGATCATGTTGAGCAGAGCGTTCCGAGCTGCCAACGACAGGCTGTCTTCGCCCTCCTGGGTTCCATCCTCGCGGATGGGATAACCGATGGTGGCGGTGAAATTGCGGGGAGCGGCCCACTCCGGCGGGAGGAAGTAGCCGGGGTGAGAGTAACGGGGGAAGGTTATGTTATGCCGCGCAGCCTCGCCCTTGTGGATGGCAAAACGCACGGCCGCGGTTGCGCCCATTTCGATGGCCGTGATGCAGACCTCGCCATCGCCCTGGGCGAAGTGGCCGTCTCCGGCGGAGTAGAGGCCGCCGGGCACGGCTACGGGGATGAACAGGCGCGAACCCGTGGTCAACTGCTTGGCGTCGACGTTGCCGCAGTTCTCGCGGGGCGGGATGGTGCGCAGGCCCTCGTTGGCGATCCGGCCGCCGGCAGGCACGGCATCCTCGGGATCGGGCGGGGCGGCCGTACCGCCCCGGCGCACGTAATCGGCCTCGCGGGCGGCCCAGGCGGCCATCTGCGCGTGGGAGGGCGCCAAACCGGCGGTGCCCATGAAAGAGCCGTCGGGGATGCGCACGCCGGGGATCTGCGCTGAGGTGGCCCAGCCGTCGACGATGTCCCAATGGACGAGGTAGGGATCAGTGAACACGTCTCGGAGGAATCCGGCGCCGGGACGGTTGCGGGTCCAGCCGCGAGGCTGAGCGGTTATGTCAAGGTACTCAATCTCCAGCAGGTCGCCCGGTTCGGCGCCCTTGACGTAGACCGGGCCGGTCAGGGGGTGTCCGACCTTGGCATCTAGATCGGCCAGATCCGCGCCGGTCATGTCAGGCTGGATCTGGGAGTCGGAGGCATCGCGGGTTTCGAGGACGACCTCCTCGCCGGGATCGACTTCCACGATGGGCGGGATGTCCGGGTGCCAGCGGTTGTGGCCGAATTGGGGTTCTTCCTTGAGGCGCTTGGCGCGGTTGATTGTTACGGATTGCATGGGACAACCTCTTACGCAATTGGTCGCTTTGTTGCGCGGTTCGGTTTGGAATTACGGTGAGGTTCCGTGGTACCACTTGTCTATTATCGGGGCCAGCGCGTCGGAGTGCGACTGGAAAGCGTCATCAATTTGTCGGATGCCCACCGGGGAACCGTCGAACTCGTCGGCATAATCTTCGACCAGGGATGCCAAGTAGAGATTTCGCAGCCCCTCACGGAAAGCTGCATCGCCCAGGGTGTTATAAATCTCCAGGACGAACTGGCCGCCCAGAGCATAGTTGCAGCGATAGTCGTAGATAACGCCGGCGGCGTCAAGGCGTTCCAGTAAGGTGATATTGTCGCCGGCCGGGCAATAGGTGTATTCGATGGTCACGGGCGCTCCGGTGCGCTCGTTTTCCGCGACGGCAGCCAACAGTTCGGCCAGCCCTTCATCAAGCCAGTTGGGGTTACCGCGCCAGTAGTAATGGGCCACCTCGTGGGCCATCAGGTGGCCGGCGTAGCCGGCTTCGTCGCCACCGTCGTCGGCATCATATTCCGGCAACATCACAAAATAATCGCCGTAGTTAGTGCCGTGAGCGTAACCCAGCACCGCGGTTCCAAAGAGCAGTCCGACAAAGTTGGTGGGCATGGCCGTGCCCATAAATCTCTCGACGCTGCCAACACTATGCTGCAACAGGTCCATGCTGCGAGGTGCGCCAGCCTCGGTGCGGATGATGGCGAGATCAACGGCGCCGGTGTGGGGCTGAGTCACTGCGTGCCGTTCCACGTCAACTCGCTTGGGGTCCAGCAGAGGACGCAGAAAAGCCGGCGCAGCCTCGTTTACACTGTCCATGAGGGCTACTACCGGGGCCCACTCGTCGGTGATGCCGTCCTTGAGCGTCGGGTGCGCAAGCACTTCGCGCAGAGCCAGAATCTCGGTATAGGCCAGCCAGGACAAAGCATCCAGCGCGGCGGCATCGGTTGGTTCCAGCGTTTCCAGGAAGGGCATGTTCGCGACGTGCCGGGCCAACGCCATATCTTCGTCGTTGATGTAATACAAGCTGCTGACCGAGCGAGCCGCGTCATCGGTCAAGCTTTCTGCCAGCCAAGATTTGCCAGCTCCACATCATCATCGGCAATCCAGGTCAGGCGTTCAATGGTGGTTCGCTCGAATTCGTCCAAGCCATCCACGAGCCAGGGGAAGGAGATGAGACGGTCGGTGAGTCCCACATCATCGCGCGCGATGTAGTGCAAGTCGGATAAAAGGGTAGCTTCGATTTGCGTAACGCCGTCCTCCAGCCAAGCCAGGGCAATCAATCGCTCCGCCAGCGACGCATCATAGCGCATGGTAAATCGCAAGTCGGATAAGACACCGGCCTCCGTCTGCGTGATGCCGTCATCCAGCCAAGAGAGCGCAATCAATTGCTTTGCCAAGTCCAAGTCGTGGTCTGAAATCTCCCACAATATTTCCACCGTTTCAGCTTCTGGTTGCGCAACGTCGTCCGCCAACCACGGCAGTTCTGTAACCTGTTTGGCAAAGGTCGGAAGATCGTAGCCAATATCGCCGATGCGCTCGATGGCGGCTCTTTCCGGGCCGTTTACGCCATCGGCGACCCAGGGGCGGTCCAATATTATTTTGGCGACGGCGGGGCTTTGCTCAATTAGCGTTGACAGTTCCCGGACCGCTGGGCGTTCGGATTCGTCGATACCATCGGCTACCCAAGGCAACCGGGCGGCACTTATGGGGGTTGGCGTCGGGGTTGGAATGGGAGTGGGGGTAGGGACGGGCGTCGGAGTTGGGATGAGCGTGGGTACAGGCGTTGGCGCCGGGAGCGGAGTATAAGCAGGCGCGGGGGTGGCCGTTGGGATCGGCGTCGGGAGGGCAGCAGCAAGCGTGGGCAGCACTCGCGCCGCGGTCGGGACGCTCACGGATGAGGCGCGCGGCTGCGTTGTGCTAGCGGCGGACGCCGGTGGATCTGACCGGAGCGGCCAGGGTCTTTCGATAGATTCAGTGAGTATGGCTAACCCAAATCCTGCGCCAACTGCGGCAACCAGAATTAACAACACTACCGAAATGGTTACGAAACGCATCTAATCGGGGCCACATCTAATCGGGGCCAATCGAAATAATGAGGGGCAACCTCAAGGGGTTGCCCCTACAGTCTGGCGACGGTCAGAGGGACCAGTCGTCGGGGAATTCGGGGGTGGGCAGGGGGCGGATCATGACCTCGACGAGGGCGGACTGGCCTTCCTCGGTGGCGCGAATGGCGCGCTGGAAAGCCGGCCGAATGTCCTCGGGGTTGTCGACGCGCTCGGAGTAGCAGCCGAGGCCGTTGGCGACGACGCTGAAGTTGCCGCCCAGCACGGCCATCTCCGGGGGCGTGCCGTTCGGGTCTTCCATGCCCATCATGCCGCCGCCGGTGCCGCCGTTGTTGATGACGACGGTGAGGATGGGCAGGCCCATGCGGGAGGCGGTCTCCAGGTCCATGCCGGTCATGCCGAAGGAGGCGTCGCCGAGGACGTGGACGACCAGGTGGTCGGGGCGGCCGAGCTTGGTGCCGATGGCCGCGCCGACGGACCAACCCATGGCGGCCATGCCACCCATGGCGACGAAGTTGCGCGGTCGGGTGGTCGTCCAGAAGGGGACCACGTAGCCGCGGCTGCCGCCGGCGTCGTGGAGGGCGATGGTGCGGTCGGGGTCGATGAGTTGCTGGAGCTCGTGGACGACGCGATAGCCGTTGGTGGGGGTATCGGGGTCGGTGAAGCGGGGCATCCACTCGGCCTCAGCCTTCTCGTGGCAGGCGCGGATCTCGTCGACGATTTCCTGCTTCATGCCCCCGCCGCCGGGGCCGATGCGCTGGCGCACGGCGTCGATGATGGCGCGGAGGGCCAGCTTGGCGTCGGCGAGCATGGGAAGGTCAACCTGGTAGGTCTTGTTGAGGTCAGCGGGGTCGGCATTGATATGAATGATGCTGACGCCCTCGGGGATGGGACGGCCGTCTGTGCCGTTGGGCTGGCGGAAGGAGTTGCCGACCGCCAGGACGACGTCGGCTTTGCGGTTGATCTGGATGGCCGCGCCGGAAGCATACCGGCTGCGGGGATAGACGCCACCGCCCAGAGAGAGGGGATGGTTTTCCGGGAAGACACCCTTGCCCATGATGGTACTGGCGACGGGCATGGAGAGCATTTCCGCGATCTCGAGGACCTCATCGGCGGCGCCGGCGCTGAGGGCGCCGCCACCGACGTTGAGGATCGGGAAGCTGGCGTTGACCAGCATGTCGGCAGCGCGTTGGACCTCAGCATCGGAGGGGCCGGCCTTGCCGGGGGTGCCCACCGGGGTGTAGGCGAGGGCGGACTCGTCGGCCTCGGCGGTGAGGACATCCTGATGCATTTCCAGGACGACCGGACCGGGTGAGCCGGAGCGCAGAGCAGTGAAGGCCCGGCGCATAACCTGGGGGATGTCCTGGACCCGGGTGAAGGCGCCGCGCCACTTGCAAAGACCGTCGAAAATATTGGCCGAAACCTCCTGCTGCCATTCCTGGCCGAGGTTTCGCATGGGGTGCTGTCCCATGAGGAGCAGCACGGGGACGTTGTCGGCGTAGCATCCGGCGATGCCAGTGAGGCAGTTGGTGGCGCCGGGCCCGGTGCCGGTCATGGCGACGCCGACCTCACCGGTGGCGCGAGCAAAGCCGTCGGCGATCTCGACGCCGAGGCGCTCGTGGCGGGCGGCAAATGGCCGGATTGATGAGGCGCGCAAGGGGCCCCAGAGGGGGGCGAGGCCGCCGCCGGCGAATCCGGATATGTAACGTACTCCTTCCTGTTCGAGGGCCCTGACAACGGCTTCGGATCCACGCATGGCTGCACCTCTAGTGGTTGTGCGGGCAACCGACATTCCGCCAGGGAACGAGATTGCCACGCTGCGCTCGCAATGACGGTCAAGGAACGGCCGTCGATTTTGCCGGGATGATAGGGCAGCGTGGGAGATGGGTCAACCGGGAGTCATGGCATGGATGGACAGGATGTACGGGATATAGGCGGATCGGTTATGTCAATCCTGCGCTTTGCAATGATTCGGCGCCGGCAGGGCACATGCGATGACCACTGCCGACGCGGGAACTCAGACTGATGTTGCGATGGGATGCCTCCAGGGTTTCGATGGTGCAGGCGATGGATTTACGATTGATGACCAGGTCT
Source organism: Dehalococcoidia bacterium (assembly GCA_965220505.1). Classification (GTDB taxonomy): domain Bacteria; phylum Chloroflexota; class Dehalococcoidia; order Lucifugimonadales; family UBA3495; genus Bin87. Next base: position 1,124,486 of record CBDCQE010000001.1, read on the forward strand.
CGAAGCGGTTATCAGCCCCACGGCCGGGGGTATTGCGCTGTGTTTTTTGCTCTCATTGCCCGTGCCCACGGCACGGCGGGCTGTGGCGGGCCCGGTGGCCGGGCGACTACCCTGAGTAATATGATCAGAGACAGTCTCCCATGACGCCGTTTAGCGACTTGGATGCTGATCTGGGTGGCCGTTTTCGCTTGAGACTTGGTCGGGATAGGGATCTCTCGCCTGCACGGCTATGATAGCACGTGCGTTCGGGTTATGGTAAGGACTCGGGTGTCAGATAATCAGCGAGGCGGATTTGGGGCGTGGCTTGCCGCCGTGGACGGCGGGCTCAGGGACGCGATTTACGGAAAGGGGGAGCGATTCGACCGATTGGACAGTCAAGGCCACCAGGTTGTTGCCGCCCATTGTTGCCACCACAGTGCGGCCCCAACGAACCTGTTGCGGAGGCGGTAACGATTCGGGGCGCCTATGGCGCAACGCCAACCAGAACGAGGGGGACGGATGGGACACCCCGGCCCTGGCGAACGACGTTCATCAGGTCACGCTCGAAGTACGGCACACCCGAGGACATTTCCCGTTCCAATTCCTTCATCGGCAGGATCTCGATTCCCACGTCGATGATTTCCGCAACGTAAAAACTCAGATGCTTGACAAAAAGATCGTGGGCTACGAAAGCATATTTGCCGAATTGGATTTCGATGGCCACGCGATCCTTCAGATAATCGGTTTGGTTGTACGAGAGGATCGGTTCGTAGCCAGCAGCTTCAATCCGATCCTTTTGTTCCCCGTCGGCGAGGTCGTAGATGCCTCGCAGCAACTTCTCGTCGGGAGCAACGTAGAACGAATTCCGGCGTTCGCCCCAATCCCTGGCTTTGAACTCCGCTTTGAAGGCGTCATTCATGTCCCTGGGTGAGTACAAAAGCCGGCCGCGCATCGTCCGTTCGCGGGAAACTTTGGTCCGGCACGCTTCGGCGTCCACCGAAGCTATTACCTGCTTGACCTCTTCCCAAAGCCGAGGGCGGTGAACCAGCAGGAATTCCTCGCCGTTCAAGTGGGAATAGAGGGATTTGATTTGCATCAATTCCCGCCGTTGGGCAGGCTCGGATCGTAAATCGGCTTTCCCATAGGACGTGTTTTCAAACGGCCAGCGCGCAGGTCGTGAATGCGATCAGCCGCAATGTTCACGTATTCGTCCACATTGTCGCAGCCCAATCCGATGCGGCCGTGCATCAACGCCGCGATAACGGAAGACCCCACGCCCATAAACGGGTCAAAAACCCGATCACCGGGCTCGGTCAGCGCCAACACCAGCCGCTCGACCAGTTCCACTGGAAATTGACACGGGTGGACCGTTTTTTCCGGGTGGTTGTGCTTCACGTTGGGAAATTCCCACACATCGCTGGGGTTCTTTCCCTTGGGGTTCCCAGATAGCCGGCCGATATTGGGACCTTTGAAATGCCGCTTGTTGGGATACTTGGACGGCACCCTGATGGGATCCAAGTCCCAGGTGTAATCGTCCGACTTGGTCCACCAATTGACTGTCTCGTACCTGCCGGAGAGACGCTTTGAACTGTGCAGCCCATGCCCGAAATGCCAAACTATCCGGTTGCGGAGTTTTAGGCCCAGTCGTTTGAACATCGGATAAAAGATCGTGTCCAGTGGGATTATTTCTCCCCGGTCCACGTAATTTCCGACTTGCCAACATATCGATCCCTGGTCGTGCAGCACGCGGACGCACTCGCTCACCACCAGTTCCTGGTTGTCCAGGTAATCCTCAATCGAGGTCCTGGACTCGTAGGACTTGCCAAGATTGTAAGGCGGGGACGACACCACCAGCTTGATGCTGCCGTCGGGCAGACTCCGGGTGAATGTGAGCGCGTCCTCGCAGGCGATCAGCAACTCATCGTCGTCGAAGGAACGGCCTGGAGTATCCGGCAAATCTACAAGCGCCGGTTGGTACTCTCCGTCCGCGCCTAGCGCAGATTGGGGCAAAACGCCGGAATGGTAGCGGGTCTGATGGTTCATAGGATGTGACGTCAAGCCGGCGTGTCCAATTGTGGAACTCTCACCAGCATCGAACCGGAAATCAGCTTCTATGGAGCGATACTATCATTCCATCACTGGCTCAACAACACACTGCTGTCAGGTGATGAGCAGCCGAGGACAGCGTTCCGTTTCAGGTGGCTTCTTTGCATGGATGGACAGGATGAACGGGATTTGCAGATGCGGGGGACTCCTGGATTCCGGCTTTCGCCGAAATGACGTTAAATTAAACCGCCTAAAATGGAACGCTACCGTGGCCGAGTGGGTTTGTTGACCGGCCGGCGGGGTGTGGGTATTATCGCGGCAATTGGCCCTGACGCGCCGGGGCACGCGCGAAATCCACGAGATTGCCGCGCTTCGCTCGCTATGACAACGACCTCACCCTTGTAATGACGATTTCACTGGAGAAGTACCATGCCGCAGGCCCATGAGTTGATTGTGCAGTTTCTGGAGGAGGCGGGAATCGACGCCGTGTTCGGGATACCGGGCGGCGGGACGGGGCAGATTTTCACCAACCTGGTGGGAAAGGAGCCGGCGATCAACACGTACCTGACGCGGCACGAGCAGACGGCGGCGATCATGGCCGACGCTTACGCTCGGGCGACGGGGAAACCGGCGGTGATCATGGGGCAGGGGCTGTTCATGGGATCGAACGCATCGTTCGGGATCATGGAGGCGATGCTGAGCAGCAGCCCGATGCTGGTGCTGACGGACACGTCGGACGGCGGCGTGGGGCAGCATCCGGCGAACCAGTCGGGGGCCGGCGAGTACGGGAGCATCGACCTCCACAACATCTTCCGGTCGATGACGAAGTACACGACCCTGGCGACCTCGCCCAAGGAGGCGGCGCTGGGGGCACAACTGGCGATCAAGCACTCGATGAGCGGGCGGCCGGGTCCGACGTGCCTGCTGATGCGGACGGCGTCCATCGCGGGGGAGGTTGACCTGGAGTCGCCGCCGTTCATCCACGACACGGCGGGGTACCTGAACACGGCCAAGCCACAGGCGGCGCCGGCGGACATCGAGAAGGCGGTGGAGATCCTGTCGCAGTCGCGGCGGCCGGTGATCGTGGCGGGTAACGGCGTGCACATGGCCGGGGCGCACGGCGCGCTGCAGCAACTAGCCGAGCAATGGAACGCGCCGGTGGCGACGAGCTACAAGGGGAAATCGGCCATCGCGGAGACGCACCCGCTGTCGGTGGGCATGGTCGGGGTCTACGGGCAGGAGGCGGCGAACCGGGCGGTGGGCGACGCCGACACGGTGGTGATCGTGGGGGCGAAGCTGAGCCCGCAGGACACGGTGCGGGAGCGGCCCAACATATTCAACCCGCGGGGGCAGCGGATCATCCAGATTGACATCGATGACCGGAACGCGGGATGGACCTTCCCGGTGGAACTGGGTCTGATCGGCGACGCGGGGAGCATCCTGGGGCAAATGGTGGAGGCATCGGCGGAGGAGGCGGGATTGACGGCGGGCAACCGGAGTGAGTGGGCCGGCGCGTTGCCGGGACGGAAGAATGACGCCGGGTTCTACGAGGACGCGGGGCTGCACACCGACTCTTCGCCGGTGTTGCCGCAGCGGCTGGTGCGGGTCCTGCAGGAAACGATGCCGGCGGACACGGTGTACGCGCTGGACGCCGGGAACAACCGGACGTGGATGGCGCACCTGTTCCAGTCGCAGCAGGCGCACACGTTCTTCTGCCCGGGCGGCACGGCCGGCATGGGCTGGGGATTGCCAGCGTCAGTGGGGCTCCAGATCGCGTATCCGGGGCGGCCGGTGGTGAGCGTGACGGGAGACGGCGGGTACATGATGACGGTGAACGCACTGTCGACGGCGATGCAGTACAACCTGCCGATCATCTGCGTGGTGTTCAACGACGGCGCGCTGGGCATGGTGCGGCATCACCAGGCTCCCGGGCAGTACATCGCATCGGAGTTCGCGGAGACGGACAACGCGGCGGTGGCGCGGGGGTTCGGGTGCTTCGGCGTGCAGGTGGCGGACTCGCGGAACCTGGGGGACGCGCTGAGGGATGCGCGGGCGTCGGGTCTGCCGGCGGTGGTGGACGTGCTGATCGACCGGGGGCCGAGTCCGGACGACTGGCGGGCGGACGCGCGGAGGTCGGGGGAGACTTAAGCTTGCATCGATGCACAGGATGGACGGGATTTTTGATCCTGAGATTGGACGCGAGGGGCGAATGGTTATTCGCCCCTGTATTTGAGGGGGACACCGATGGATTTCTGGACTGATGCACAGCTGGCGTCAATTGACCGGATGCTGAACCCGCGATCGATTGCGGTGGTCGGGGCGACGCCGCGGATGCAGTACGGCGGGCGGTTCGTGGCGGCGGCGATGGGGTCGATGGAGCGCGGGGTCAACGTGTATCCGGTGAACCCTCGGTACGAAGAGGTGCAGGGGTTGCAGTGTTATCCGTCGGTGTCGGCGCTGCCTGAAGCGCCGGACGTGGTGGGCATCGTTGTGCCGTACCACGCGGTACTGGACACGCTGCGCGAGAGCTACCAGAAGGGCGCGAAGTCGGCCATCGTGATCTCGGCGGGGTTCTCGGAGCGCGGTGTCGACGACCGTCGGGACCTCCAAGGCGAGCTCAGTCAGTTCGCGCGGGAATCGGGGATGAGGGTGAGCGGGCCGAACTGCCTGGGTCTGGCGAACCTGAAGGACAACATCTGGGCCAGCGCGTCGTCGCTGGGAGCGTCGGCCTTGAGCGGGCCGATCGGGCTGGTGTGCCAGAGCGGGGCGTCGGCGTTCGGGCCGTTTCTGACGCGGGCGGTTGATGAGGGCATCGGGTTCACGTACATCGTGTCGACGGGGAACGAGGCTGATTTGGACTTCTGCGACTTCGCGCGGTACCTGCTGGACGACGACGATACGCGAGTGATCGCGGGGTTCGTCGAAGGGTTCAAGGACGGCCGGAAGTTCCTGGAGGTGGCACGGCTGGCGGCAGAACGGGGCAAGCCGATTGTGCTGATCAAGATCGGGCGGTCGGACCTGGGGTCGCGAGCGGCCGGGTCGCACACGGCGGCGCTGACGGGTGAAGACACGGCTTACGAGGCGGCGTTCGCGCAGTACGGCGTGATTCGGGTGCAGGACTATGACGACTTGCTGCAGGTGTCGAACATGATGGCGCAGTGCCCAAGGCCGCAAAAGCGGGGGGTCGCCGTGGTGTCGCACTCGGGCGGGATCAGCAGCCTGACGGCGGACATGTTCGGGCAGGCCGGGCTGGACCTGCCGCCGCTGTCGGACCGGGCGAAGGACGGCATCAACGACATTCTGAAGGGGTTCGGCTGGGCGGCGAACCCGTCGGACGTCACGGGGTTCGCCAACAGCGACGACTTTCCGGCGATCATGTCGTTCATGGCGGAGGACGAGGGCATCGGGACGCTGGTGGTCGCGTCAGCGGGCGCGGACCCACAGGCGACGCAGGTGATTGCGCAGCGAGACGCCAGCGGGATGCCGGTGGCGTTCCTGTGGACGGGCACTCGGGGCGCGACGTCGGGTCTGCCGATGCTGAGGCAGGCTCGGGTGCCGGTTTTCTACGTGCCGGACAAGCTGGCGGCGGGCGTGCGGTTCCTGAATGACTATCACGACTGGCGGGAACGGCGGCTGGCACGGGGGTTCGCGCAGGTTGCGGAGCTTACGAGGGAACAAACGGGTGCTGCTGAGGCGCTGAAGGGTGGCGGAGCGTTGTCGGAGTACGACAGCAAGGGGTTGATTCGGGGGTTCGGCGTATCAACGACGCGGGAAGAGATTGCGAGCGACGCTGACGCTGCGGTGGCTGCGGCAGAGCGGATCGGGTATCCCGTGGCGCTGAAGGTGAACTCGGCGGACATCCTGCACAAAACTGAGGCCGGCGCCATTCGGCTGGGCCTGGCGGATGCCGACGCGGTGCGGGTAGCTTTTGCGGAGGTGACTGCCAACGCGCGCGGGTATGACGCAAACGCGCGAGTTGACGGGGCACTGGTGCAAGAGATGGTGGCTGGTGGCGTCGAGACAATTGTGGGTGTGTCCTACGACGCGCAGTTGGGGCCGATCCTGCTGTTCGGGACGGGCGGCGTGATGGTAGAGGTGTACAACGACGTTGCGCTGCGGCTGTGTCCGATTACCCGCGAGGACGCGCTGGAGATGATCGACGAGGTGAAGGGGGCGCGACTGCTGCGTGGGTTCCGAGGGGCGCTGGCGGCGGATGTTGACGCGTTGGCTGACGTGCTGGTGAACGTTTCGCAGATGGCGGTTCAGCTGGAGGGATCGCTGGGCGAGCTGGACATCAACCCGCTGATGGTTCTGCCGGCCGGACAGGGGGTGAAGGCGGCGGACGCGCTGGCGGTCGGCACTGGGTAACGCGTCGGTACAAGCGGGGCATGGGTGATTGAACATCTCGTGCCGGCGCAGCGGACGGACTCGGCGCTGGCCGAGCGGTTCCGGCGTTTCGCCATCGAGGAGTGTTCGGCCGCGTCGGATGAGGGAGCCGGCTCCCAGACCTACGAGATGCTGTCCGAGACGGTGGCCAACGACCGGGAGTTGCTGAGCTTGGCGCGCATGTGCCGGGTTGGTCAACCGATTCCCAATCTGTTCTTTGCGGCGGTAAAGCGGACACTGGCGTCGTTCCCCGGCACCGAATTGGCGGAACGTTACCACAGCGCAGAAGCGGGAGACCGGCCCGCGTCTGGTTTGGGTCAGGCTTTCACGGAATTTGCCCTGGCGCATAGTGACCGTATTGACCGGTACGTGGCAACACGCATGGTGCAGACGAACGAGGTCGGCCGCTGCGCTTACCTGATGCCGGGCTTTATGACCGTTGCGGCGGAGAACCCGGGCCAGCCTTTGGCGTTGCTGGACGTGGGAGCCAGCGCGGGTCTGAACCTGAACTGGGATCAGTACCGGTACGTCTACTCGAGCGGCGATGTATTCGGTCCGACCGAGTCCGGTGTTGTCATTGAGTGCGACGCCAGGAATGGGTTGCCGAGTTTGCCATCCGCATTTCCCCGGGTGAATTTCAGGGTCGGGATCGACCTAGTGCCGGTGGACCTGGGCGAGGATGAAGAATACCTTTGGCTGCAGGCGTTGGTTTGGCCGGAACACGCGGGCCGGGGCGCCCTGTTGTCGGCGGCCAGGGACGTGTGGCTACAGTCACGGCCCACGGTATTGCAAAGCGACGCCGTGGAACTATTGCCAGTTGCGCTGGAGGATGTGCCGGAAGATGCGGCGTTGTGCGTGTTTCACTGCCACACGCTGAACCAGTTTTCTGCCGAGGCACGGGCGAGGTTCTGGGACTTCTTGCGGGCGGCGTCAATGGAACGTGTGGTGTACCACATGCCGTCGGAGGGAGACCGGCTCTCACTGCGCAGGATTGTCAATGGATCCGCGACGACCTTGCTAACCGCACGTAGACAGGTACACGGCAGATGGGTCGCGTTTGATACCCATGCAAGGGTATCCCGTGAGTAGGAATTGCCGCAGCGGCGATGATCCTGGCGAACTCAAATCGACGCAGGGCATGGCCGTTGGCCAGCGTCTACGGAGGTGCGTAAGCCCGCGGAGAAACGGTACCCGCGGGCCGGCGATCAACGGGACCAGGACTTGACGGCTATCACCGTGGCGCACAAGAGAGAAGCGATGCAGAAGGTCGGCGTGGTCACCAGGGAAACCGCACCCCATCCGGGTATGAGCGACATTATCGCGACCGCCAGAGCGGCGGAGCCGCCCACGACCACGCCGGCGGCTATTGAATTGAGCAGGAGGTTGGAATGCCAAGGCTTACCCGCTTCGATGCGCAGAGCCTGGGCGGTGAGGTGCGAAATGGAAATCGACATTCTGCGGCTCATCTTTCCTGTAGGACTTCTCCGGACAGCTGGTTGATGCGGTAGAGGCGGACCAGGACGGCGGCGCCGGTGCGGTCGGGGTCGCGGTCGAGCTCGCCCTGGACGGTGCGGGACATGACGTTGTCCCTGATTGCGCCTTCGCGGTACATGGATGCGGTGCCGTAGAAGCGCAAGTTCACGCGCTCGGTGGGGTGCCGATAGAAGAGGACGACCTTGGAACCGTTCTGGATATTGGCGGCGGAGTTGCGCCAGCCGCGTTCCCAGAAGGCCAGAGTCTCCCGATCGAACACCAGAACGCTGCCGCGCATGCTGATCTGGGGCTCGCCGTCCAGGGATACGGTAGCAATGAACATGGGGCAGCGGTCGGCCAGCGCGTTGTCGATACGGCGGCGAAGTTCGTCGTCGATGTAGATCATGGGAGTCTCCTGAAGCATGCTGCCGGGTGCAGGGCCGTTTCGAGGACACCGCACCCGAGTCAGTGGATGGCTCCTATAGGATACCCGACGGAATGCGGGGTGAGCGGGACAAGGATTGACGGGCTATCGCTAGCCCGTCCGGCGCAAACTGAGTGTACAAAGCGGGACGGCTAGTCAATCACCGGCACCGAGGGGTCGAAATAAACTTCGGCGGCGGCCAAGGCGGCCTGCTTTTCGGCGTCACGAACGGCGCAGGCGGCGTTCATGGCGAGCACGTCCTTGGCCCATTCGTCCACGGGCACGTCGATCATGCGTCCGGCGAAGGGGGCGGCGGCGGTGCCGGCGGCAAGGGCCTGGGCGAACACCTCTCGAACCTGAGTGTAGTATTCGACCAACGATTCCGCGGGAGTGTAGGCGGCGTTGACGGGGGCGATCCAAGTGGGGTGCCCACAGACCATGCCCTTGAAGCCCAGGTTCCGGGAATCGGTGGCGATCTCGAACATATCCTCGTGGGAAAGATGCCCGGTTTGTACGCCCATAGGATCGGCGACGGCGATGGGCTGGACGCCGGCGGCGGTGGCCTCGATGCACAGCCGGCCGCGGGCGAACACGAAGGCGTCATGCTGCGAGGATTGGGTGATCCCGAGGGAGGCAGCCAGGGCAGCCTCATCGATGCCCACCTGTTTCACCCGAGGAGACGCGGTGATGATCTCGCGGATGTGCCAGACGCCGGCCGCCGTCTCGATGGAGGGCGTGATTTCGAGAGAGCGGGGGACCGCGCCGTGGATCTTTTCCAGGTCGGCCAAAATTGTTTCGGCCTCCGCCACCTGATCGGCCGATTCAACGCCCGGCAACACTATCCCGGCCAAGTCAGGGCCGACGGCAGCGTTACTATCGGCGTAAACGAAGTCGGCGTTGACGCGAACGAAGACCTGCGCGCCGCCTTTGCCGGCGAGGGCCACCGACTGACGCAGAGTTTTGCGGACCCGAGCGAGTTCGGCGGTGGGCGTGCCGTCCTGCAGATCGATGGTGACCGCGTCGGCGTTGTGCATCCAACTGCGGGAGACCATCCGCGATTGGACGGCGGGAACGATCAGGTTGGAGCGTCGTACGAGTATGGACATATAGGACAGCTCCCGATCAGCCTGGGGATTCCGCGGCCTCGGCGGCACGCACGCGATCGATGGCTTCGGCTTTCTCCCGGTCGCGCTCCTGGCACAGGCTTTGCCATTGCAACAGTTCTTCTGCTCGCGCGGCTTCGTAGCGGTCGATTATGCGGTGACGGCCAAGGTAGGAGTCGGCGGCCATCGGACGGGGAGAGGCCTCCCGATCCACTTGGGAAACGTCTACCTGGACCCAGGTATCTCCGGTGCGGGTGAGCTTGCGGTACTCTTGGAGCACCCACTGGGCGTCCGAAACCTCGTCGTCGGAAGGGGCGAACCCGCGGATCTGCGGCTCCACGACGGCCGGGTGTAAACCGCCTCCGATGCGGAACCCGCACTTTCGCGCCGCGTCCGCTTCGGCGAAAGCCCGGTCGGGGTCGCTGACGCTGCCGGTTATGTTAGGCGTGAACGGAGCCGCACGAGGTTCGCGACCGGCGGCGCGGGCCGCGAGTTCAACCTCGCCCTTGCCATACACGAACTGGTCAAAGCTCACGAACATTTCGACGCCGAGGTCGCGGGACATGTCGTATCCGGAAGCGCCGCCGAAATCGCGAACGCGACTACTCGCGGTGACGATCTCATAAGAGTTGGCGACTCCGACGGCGGTCTCGATGTTGGCGCCGATTTCGACGGTGCCGGGCCTGATGCCCCGTTCAGCTTCCAGGCGAGTGATGATCGCGTCCATGCGCTCGATTTCGCGGCCGTACTCTGCCTTGGGATAGTTGACCATCATGATACCGGGCCAGATCACGGCGTTGAGGTCTGCTTCCATCAAGTCATGGTTGATGCGGCATACTGCGTCGGCTCCGCCCTTGTTGACCACCGCGATGGATTCACGGACGAGGCTGCGCGCATAGTCCTTGAGATTGGGAGGGACCGAGTCCTCCAGGTCCATGTTGATGTAGTCGCAGCCGCGATGCCAGGCGTTGTTGATGAAGCGCGGAGTGACGATGGGCATCGTCAGACCGGACCGTTTCAGTCGCCGAGTTGAGCTGGGCATGGGTAACTCCTAGGGGACAGGAACCGGAATGCCTTTCACCGCGGCGGCTTTGAATCGGTCCCGGGTCGAGCAGGCATCAGCGAGGGTGACGGTATTTGCGGCCTGCCCGACGATGTCCGGCGTCAGGACGCGCTCGTCCACGGATACCATGGTGCACGTGCCCGATGCGGTTGCCGACGCGTACGCCTCGCACAACGCATGAGCCGCCGCGACCTCGGACTCGGAAGGGGTGAAGCCCGAGTTCAAGGGACGAACCTGATTGTCCAGAACGCAGAAAGAACCCTTGAACCCGATGGCGCGCCCGCGTTGTGCGGCGGCGAGGGTGTTTTCGGGTGTTGCCAACAGCCCGCGATCGGGGAACCTCCACCATGCTCCTATGGGGACGGTTCCCGTGGCTGACGCCAGAGTCACCAAGCGCTGCATGAGGTACTGCATGAAGTGCGTTTCGCCCGAAGGCTCGGGCCGCAGGTCCATGACCAAGTCGGCGCGTCCCAGGGAAAGGCCCCAGGTACGTGAACTGGCGGTGGCGACCTCGAAACCGTTGTGGTTGCCCGGGGCGGTTTCCAGGCAGAGGACCAGTTCGACGCTGCCCGGCGACATGCCGCGGCGGCTCTCCAGTTCGGAGATGATGGCGTCGATGGAGACGACCTGCTCCGGAGTTTCCACGCGGGTCACGACGATGCCGTCGAGACCGGGCCACACGGCGGCGGTGAGATCGGCGAGCATCAACTCGGGGTCGATCTGAACGAACACGTCCGCACCGGTGGACTTGGCGGGAACCAGGCAATCGCGCAGGGACTCGCGGGCCGCCGGTTTATCCGGTTCGGCCACGAATTCCGCCAGGTCCAGCACGATTACGTCGGCGCCGGCCGAGGGGGCATTCGATACGCGATCCGGATGCGAGACCGGGGTCAGCAACCAGGAACGCCTGACTGTGGAGAGCACTGTCATGGTGGCTATCAGTGCCTAATTCGGGAATAAATGGCAGCATTATGTTGTATAATGCCGCCGATTGGATTGAGGTAGGTAGGTTTGACCGTAGAGTACGACGAATTATAAGTGAGTCCGCCCGGTGTGGCAACATGGCCGAACCGGGTAATGACGTGTCTGCACCGGCCAACAACACTAGCACCTTGACGTGACTATCCTCGGCTGGCGTGGACAGGGATAGCGTTGAATGGCTGCTAAAAGTCTGCCGAAACGGGCTCCGTATGTTGCGAGAAAGGGAATGTTGTTGAACACGAACTACCACCTGCGACGTTATGTTATATCGTACGTATCTTGAAGTCTCCCGACAAGGCACCCTGATGTTTGACCGGCGCGCCCGGCCCACTCGAATCAGACCGTCAACCGTTGCAAAACTTACAGGAGCAATTCTCCAAAATGGCCGCTAGTTTGGAAATCCACGATCTGCTCAACTCCGGACAGGTGCAGGTGCGCCTGGTTGAAGCGTCGGGCGATGCACGGGAAGCAGCGCCGGCAGCTTTCGGCATAGACCTTTCCGAGGAGGAGCGCGGAGCGCTGGACCGCTATCACACGGAGTTCCGGCGCGGGTCGCCGGGGGGCATTGCCCAAATCGAAGCCGTCGAACTCGCCATGCGGAACCTAGGCCGATTGCTGTTCGAATCGGCGTTCGGCGCGGATAGCGAAGCCCGTGAGTTGCTGGATGAGGTGATGGCGCGGGACGAACGCGGCGTGCTGGCGATCGTGTCCTCGCGCGCGGGGTTCATGTCGCTGCCGTGGGAACTGATGAACGACCCGTCGCTGGGATACTTCATCAACGGATTGGTGGGAGTGGTGCGACAATCCTCCAGCCAGGCGCCGGCGGACGATGTGGAAGTGGTAGAAGAAGACACGCTGAACGTGCTGATGCTTTCGAGCAGCCCCCTGGCGTTGGATGTCCCCAGCGCCGGATCGCTGCTGCCGGATCCGGTGGCAGCCGGCGCCAGCCTGGCCGAGGCGACGGTGGCGGCGCTGGAGGGGCTGAACGTCCAGGTGTCCTTGGACAACCCGAGGCCGGCTACGCTGTCCGCGCTACAAGATCTCCTGGCGCGCAACCCGGGGCGCTACCACGTGGCCCACATCGACGGGGCCACCCTGAGTGATGGCGGGTCAATCGTACTGGAGCAGGATGACGGCGGTCCCAGCGCCGTTGCCGCCGCGGAACTGGGCGGCGCGCTGGCGGCGGGCGGGGTCAACGTGGCGTTGATCACTGCGGGGGTGCAGGAAGACTTTCCGCCGCTGGCATCGTGGTCCGAGGCGGCGATGGCGGTGGCTGAGGCCGGCGTCGCGCAGGTGGCAGTCCTGCCGGTTCCGGTGCATCCGGATGCCGGAGACGGCGCGGTGGCTGCGTTCTACCGTCGCATCGCGCAGGGCTATACCGTATCGGAGGCGGTATCCTCGGTGCGCCGCGGGCTGATGGACACGCCGGAGCGGGTCACGATGTACGGCCGGCGGGTGTTCTGGGACTGGCACCTGCCGTGCGTCTACCAGTCGCGCGTCCACCAACCGCCGGTGATAGCCCAGGTCCAACCAGACCCGCTGGCTGCGCCGGTGATCCACCCGGAGGAAGCGCCGACCGACGACTTGCAGATTCCCGTGGCCGGTCAATACGGATTGGTGGGGCGACAAGCGGAACTGCGGCAGCTGGAGCGGGCCCTGAAGACGCACTCGGTGGTGCACCTGTCGGGCGACACCGGCACGGGCAAGACCGAACTGGCCCTGGCGCTGTGCCGGTGGTTCCTGAAGCCGGCTCGGGTCGCGTACCCGGGCGGCGTGTTCTACACGGCATTTGAGACCTCGCAGCCGGCCGGCCTGGAGCGAGTGGTGCACGAGATCGGGACGGCGGTGGCGGGGCTGGATTTCGCGGACATGCCGGCGGAGCAACAACGGAGGTGGGTGACGGCTTACCTGAACGACAACGCGTCGTTATTGGTTTGGGACAACCTGGAAAACGTGGCCGGCTTTCCAGACGGCGCTCCTGGCTTGCTGAGCGAAGAGGAACTGCCGGAGCTTGCGGCATTCCTGGGCGACGTGACCACCGGGCCCGCGGGGACACACGCGCTGCTGCTGGGCAGAAGGGCCGAGGAGGAATGGGTCTCCGGGTCACACGCCTCCCTGACGCTGGATGGGTTGGCGGGGGCGGACCGACTGGCCCTGGTCGCTCAAATCATGCACCAGGCGGAGGTGCCCGCTACGCGGGTCGACGCCGACTTTTTTGAGTTGCTGGGTCTCCTAGATGGGCACCCGTTGGCGATGCAGATCACGATACCCCCGGTGAAGGAGGTTCCGGCGGCGGCGGCAGTCAGCGAGATGGCGAGGCTCATCGACAGCGAGCCGGAGGGTGGCGAGGCGGGGCGCGGGGCGACGCTGACGGCGGCGATGGAGTACGCATTCTCGCGGATGTCGCGGCGGAACCGGACGCATCTGCCGTTCCTGTCGCTGTTCCAGCGCAGAGTGATGCTGGACGTGCTGTCGCACATCACGGAGGAGCGGGCCTACAGCCAGATCGTGGGGGACGACCTGACCGCGGGGGCATCGCGGAGCCTGCTCTCGCCGGAGGGCGGGATGCAGTCGTCCGGGCGCTCGTATGCATCTTGCCGCACTATGCTGCGGTCGGCGCACGCCGCCGGGTTCCTGGAATCGATCTCGCCCAGCGTTTACCAGATCAACCCGTCGATACCGTGGTTCCTGGGTCGGAAATTGGGTAGGCAAGTTGCCGGCAACGGGATCCAGCAGCTTGAAATTGAGTTCGTCCGGGTGTACGCCGATACTGCGGACTACTTTATGGAAAGCCTCTATGAGAACCAGGACACCGGCGTCACGGCGGTGCTGGCGGAAGAGGGCAACCTGACGCAAGCGCTGGGGTTGGCGCTGGAGTACCGGCAGTGGGACAACGCGCAGGTGTTGTTCCAGCCATTGGCGCAGGTTTACCGGATGCAGAAACGGTTCCCGGAGTTGCGACGGCTGCGCGGCCAGTTGCTGGATACCATCGGGCACACCGCCGGCGAAGCGGAAGGCAACGGAGCCATCGAGTTCTGGCAATACCTGCTCGGAACGGACGCAATGGAATCGGTCGAGCGGATGGACCTGGAACGGGCGGACCTGTTCAACCGGCAATTGCTGGATTACCTGCTGGAGCAACCGGACGGAGAGACGGACGCGCGCACTGCGGCCGTCTACCACCAGAACGGTCTGATCGCCACGCGGCGGGGTCAGTACGACACCGCATCGGAGTGGCTGGAGCGGGGGCTGGAGATCATCGACGGTGGCGAGGACCAGGAGTCGATTGCCGACGCCTGTTTCGCCATCGGGCAAGTGCGGCAGCACCAGCGCCAGTACGGGGCGGCCAAGGAGTGGTACTCGCGGGCGTTGGACATCCACCAGCGGCTGCCCGACTATGAGGAAATGGTCAACGACTTTCGCGCCCTGGGGTCGGCTTGCCACTTGCGGTTCGAATACGACGAAGCGCGTAGCTGGTACCACCGGGCGCGGGAGATCGTGGAAGAAAACCGGGACGAAGAAACTGCGGTCTACATCTTCCATTCGCTGGGAACGGTGGACCACTCGGAGTACCTGTTTGAGGACGCGCAATCCTGGTACCAGCAGGCTTTGGGCCTGAGCGACCGCCTGGGCATGACCGAGCAGATGATCGTCGAGTTCCATCACCTGGGCACCCTGGCGCAGGCGCGCGGCATCACGGATGAGGCGGACGAATGGCTGCGGGTAGCCATGGAGTACCGGGAAGAGATGGGCGACGTGCGGGGCGTGGGCGTGGAGGCGCGGCAGTTGGGAGTGGTCCACCACGAGCAGGGGGATCTAGACCAGGCCTATCACTGGTACGACCAGGCCCGCATCGCGTTTGAAAATGTGCGCGACGTGCTGCGGGCGGCGCGAACTTACGGCCAGCTGGGCCTGGTTGAGGAACAGCGGGGGAATCTGCCCGACGCGCTGGAATGGGTAGCCCGGACTTACCAACTGGTTGCGGACCACCAACTGCCCATGCTGGTGCAGGTGAAGGCGCACCTGGCGCGGCTGAAGGAGCAGATGGGGGAGGAACCCTTCGCTCAATGGTGGCGGGACAACACCGGCGCGGAACCGCCGACAGACCTCGACGTGGACGCCAGTGAAATCCTGTGACCGGGAATGGCATGGATGGACAGTATGGACGGGATTATTTGAGGTGAATTGAGATGGGTTTGGTCAGGCTGGAAATCGTAACGAGGAAGCCTTTCGCCGGCGGGGAAGTGTTTGGGGACGTAGGGCGGTATGAGCAGATTGACGGGGTGGCGCACTTCGCGGTGGATCCGTCGCACCCGGACAACACGGTGATCGCCGACATCGGGCTGGCGCCGCGAAACGGTGACGGTTTGGTGGAATTCTCGTCCGATTTCCGTCTCGTCAAACCAGTGGACAATGACCACGGGAACGGTCGGCTGTTGCTGGACGTGCTGAACCGCGGCAAGGAACTGGCGCTGAAAAACCTGAACAGCGCACCGGACGGGCCGCCGGATGCCGACCCGCATCCGGGCAACGGGTTCCTGATGAGGCAGGGTTACAGCCTGGTCTGGTGCGGGTGGCAACACGATGTGCCGGACACGCCGGGTTTGTTCCGGTGCAATGTGCCGAACGCCTACAACGCCGACGGCTCGCCGGTTGCGGGCAAGATCGTGGTCTCTTTCCAACCGCTGGCACACAGCGACACGCAGTTTCTGTCCGACCGGGACCACCGGCCTTATCCCACCAACCATCTGGAGAGCTGGGACTCGGTGTTGACCGTACAGGAACACGAGGATGCTCCCGAGACGGTCATTCCGCGCGAAAATTGGGCTTTCGCCCGTTTGGCCGACGGGAGGCGGGTACCCGACCCGTCACACGTGACCCTGGAAGGTGGTTTCGAGGCCGGCAAGGTGTATCGGGTGGTATACGAGACTTCCCACGCGCCGGTGGTCGGGCTGGGTTTGCTGGCGACACGGGATATCGTTGCGTGGCTACGGCACGGGAAAATGGACTCCGCGGGCACGGCCAATCCGCTGGCCGGGGCCCTGGGTCGGGCCTACGCTTACGGACGCAGCCAGAGCGGCCGTTTCCTGCGGCAGATGCTGCACCTGGGGTTGAACCGCGACGAGGACGGCAGGATCGTCTTCGAGGGGATGCTGCCCAACGTGGCCGGCGGCAAGATGGGAGAGTTCAACGTGCGGTTCGGCCAGCCGTCGAGCCTGTCCAACCGGAGCGTCAACAACCTGCCGCCGTTCCTGGATCTGGAGCAGGGCGGAGAAGAGGGCATACTTGCCGAGGTGAGCCGTCGGGGCGTGGCTCCCAAGGTGATTTACACCAACACCTCGTCGGAGTATTGGGGCGGCCACGGCGCGCTAGCTCACGTGACGCCGGACGATCGAGCCGACGCCGCGCTGCCCGACAACGTGCGTTCGTGGCTGTTCTGCGGCACGCAGCACGGACCGGCGAACCTGCCGATTTCGGACACCAACCCCGATACGGGAGCGAGGGGAACGCAAGCTCTGAACTACGTGGACTATCGCCCGCTGATGCGCGCGGCGCTGGTGCATCTGGACCATTGGGTTACCCATAACGAGCAGCCGCCAGCGAATGGGTATCCCCGATATGCGGACAATACCATCGTTGAAGCCGGGAAATTGGCGGAATTCTTCCGCGCGCTGCCGGGAGTGGAGTTCCCCCAGCACCATAAGGTCATGCGCCACCTGGACTTCGGGCCGGACCGGGCAGTCCCGACGGTGATCCCGCCGGGAGTTGGCGAGGCGTATCCATTCCTGGTGTCAGCCGTGGATTCCGACGGGAACGAAGTCGGCGGCATCCGGCTGCCGGCCATTGCGCTGCCCCTGGCCACGTACACGGGGTGGAACGTGCGCCATGCCGACATCGGCGGAACGGGTCAGGTGCTGTCGCCGGGCGGGACCGTGGTGGGCGGCGCGATTCCCTTCGCGGTGAGCCGTGCGGAGCGCGTGGCGTCCGGCGACCCGAGGCCGTCGATTGAAGAGCGGTATGGATCGCGGGACGAATACCTGGCGCGGGTGCGGGAATACGCCGAAACGCTGGTACAGCAGGGGTATCTGCTGACCGCGGACGTGGACATCGTAGTCGCGCAGGGAGCGGAGGTGTACGGCGAGATCGTGGGGGTGCGTGAGGCGGTGGCGGCGGATGACTAACCACGGGAGCCGTTTCTTGCCCGCAACGGAGGAACGAAGATGTCGGTAACGGCTATCAAAGTTGCTATTTTGAAGGCTCGGAAACAACTGGAATTATTTGATCGGCATGATTACGAGTACAACGAAACTACAACCCGTTACGTGCTGATCGACCCTCTGGTCCGAGCCTCGGGGTGGGACATACACGATCTGGACCAATGCACCTTCGAATGGAGTATGCCAAGGCGCAGCCCCATCGGGAGGTCGGACTACGTGCTGTGGGACTCGGACGATGAAAGTGTCATTGTGATAGAAGCCAAAAGCATAGGCATAGCCCTGAAGACCCGCCCACCGTCAATAGAGCGCAAACTGGCAGGGTACACTCGGGGAATGAAACGCGGTGTTGCAGTGCTGACCAACGGCCTATGTTGGCACCTATACGAACTGGATTCCAGTCGCAGGGCGTTCAAGAACAAGCATGTGGCAGAGGTGGATATTCGGGAAGGCTATGGGAGCATTAGTGGTGCGGCCAAGACTTTGCATGAGTGGCTGAACAAAGATCGATGGCGGTAGCGGTTCCGGTCTGAACTGCGCAGGGAGATGTAGAAGTGGACGAGCTCGTTTTTGAGGTTACCGAGGCCGTCGAGGGCGGATACGATGCGCGGGCTGTTGGGCACAGCATCTTCACGCAGGGGAACGATTGGGCAGACCTGAAAGCGATGGTGAAGGATGCGGTGCTTTGTCATTTTGATGATGACGAGTTGCCCGCCGCAATTCGGCTACACTTGGTGAAGGATGAAGTCATGATCGTATGACGCTGCCACGTGATCTTTCGGGCGACGAGTTGGTTAGGTTGTTGCGCCGCAACTATGGATACCGCTTGATTCGGCAGCGGGGCAGCCACTTGCGATTGGCGAGCAATTTTCGTGGCACCGAGCATCGCGTGTCGGTTCCTCGTCATCGGCAATTGAATGTGGGAACATTGAGCGGCATCATATCCGACGTTGCAGAATACTTGGGTTTGACGTCCACGGAAGTGCGCCGAGTTCTGTTCGACAACACCTAATCCGTTTAGACAAAGGAGCACACGTTATGTCAGTCGGAACTTCCATACCGCTGCCGGCCTACACGCTGGATCCGGCCTTCATGGCCCGCACCGCCGAGGCGTTGGGGTTTGAGTCGATCTGGTACGCGGAGCACCCTATCCTGCCGGTGCAGAGCGCCAGCCAGTTTCCATCGGGGGGCGAGATACCGTGGACCTACGCCCACTTCGCCGACCCGTACATCGCGCTGGCGCGGGCTTCCGGGGCCACCAGCACCATCAAGCTGGGGACCGGCATCACCCTGGTGCCGGAACGGAACCCGTTGATGCTGGCTAAAGAGATCGCCACCCTGGACCGGGTCAGCGGCGGGAGGTTCCTCTTTGGCATCGGCGCCGGCTGGAACCGGGAAGAAACCGAGATATTCGGTGGAGACTTTGACCACCGCTGGACGCAAACCCGGGAAGCCGTTGATGTGATGAAAGAACTGTGGACCAAGGACGAGGCGGAATTCCACGGGACGTACTACGATTTTCCGCCGGTCAAGTCCAACCCCAAACCGGTTCAGGACCCTCACCCGCCGGTGATACTGGGCGGACTGGCGCGCCGGGTGTTGCAACGGGTCGCGACCTGGGGCGACGGCTGGCTACCTAATCGGATCACGCCGGCCGAGGTGGAGGAGAGCCGCAAACGGTTGGACGAGTTGGCCGAAGCGAGAGGGCGTGACCCTAAATCGCTGACGATCTCAGTGTACGGTCAGGCTCCGGACGGGCAGTTGGTGCAGGATTTCCTGAACGCGGGAGCCAACCGCGTGGTGGTGCGTCCGGAGCACTGCGAGACCGAAGCCGAGATGTCGGCGCAGATGGAGCGGATCGCGGAAGCAGTGATTCGCTGAACGGCGGTCAAGGGCGATTACAGGTCGGCGGGCTGTAGAATGGTTCGCGTCGGTTCGGCCGGCACACGCGAAGAAGAGAGGTATGGAGCATATGGACCGCACCACCGAGCTGTTGAGTTCCTACGCTTGCAATCTCACCTACGAGGACCTGCCGCCCGAGGTGGTGCATCAAGTCAAGCGCACCGTTGCCGATACGCTGGGGTGCGCCGTCGGTGGCTACCTGAGCGAGCCGGCCAAGGTAGCCCGCAAGCTGGCCGGAGATGTGACGAGCAAAACCTCGGCCCGGATCCTGGGCACGTACGACCGGTCGTCGCTGGACATGGCCGGGTTCGCCAACGGGGTCATGGTGCGGTACCTGGACTGCAACGACTCGTACTTCTCCCCCGGCGGCGGCCATCCCAGCGACATGATCCCGGCGGCGCTGGCCGTGGGGGACAGCGTCGAAGCGGACGGGCGGACGATCATAACGGCGATCGCGCTGGCCTACGAGGCATTCTGCCGCATCGCCGACCACGTGCCGGACAACCAATGGGACCAGGGCGTCCTCAGCGTGATCGGGGCGGCGTGCGCGGCCGGGAAGATCCTGGGTCTCGACGAGGAGCAGATGGGCCACGCCATTTCGCTGGCGGTGGTGCCCAACGTGCCCCTGCGCGTGACCCGGATGGGCGAGTTGTCGATGTGGAAGGGATGCGCCGCCGCGGCAGCGACGCGGGCCGGCATCTTCGCCGCACAATTGGCAGCCGAGGGCATGACCGGACCCTTTGAGCCGTTCGAGGGACGTAAGGGGTTGTGGGAGCAGGCCATCGGGTATCCCATTGAGCTTAACGCCATGGGCGGCGACGACGCTCCGTTCCGGATCACGGACACGATCTTCAAGTTCTACCCATCGCAAATACACACGCAGGCTCCCATAGACCTGGCGATTCAGCTGCACGACCGGGTGGACGTGGGCGACATCGCGTCGATCAAGATCCAGTCGTATCGTTCGGCGGTGAGCAGCGCGTCCACCGAGCCCGAAAAGTGGGACCCCAAGACCCGGGAAACGGCCGACCATAGCATCCCGTTCCTGGCGGCCGTGGGCCTCCGGGACGGAGAGGTCACTCCGGCCACGTTTGCGCCGGATCGCATAGCCGACTCCGGACTGCGCGCGGTCATCAACAAGATGCGGATCGACGAGAACGCGGAGTTCACAGAGCGATACCCTGCCGAGTACAACTGCCGCATCGAGGTGATCAAGAACAACGGGCAAACCGAGGTGGCGGAAACCAGCTTCCCCAAGGGGCATGGCAAGAATCCTCTGAGCGATGCCGACGTGGACGCCAAGTTCCGACGATTGGCCTGCCCTACGATCACTGAACAGCAATGCGAACAGGCGCTGGAGCTGATCTGGTCGCTGGAGAACCTGCCGAATATCCAGGACATATTCGACAGCCTGGTGGTGTAACGCGGAGGACCGGGTTTCTGCGGGTCCCGCCAGCGATTTACGGACTGAGCAATCCAGGCAGATAGGCCGGACGTATAGACGGATAACCGGGCATTATTGAACCCCTGATAATTTTGGAGGGGTGGTGTCAGATAACCCACATCGCGAAGACGCCCAGCGCATAGCATCAGTCGGCGCCGGCGACGAAAGAGCCCTGGAAGAGATCTATGATCGTTACGCCCAGCGGGTTTTTTCGCTGGCAGTTTCGGTCCTGAAGGACGAAGCCCTGGCCGAGGATGCCGTTCAGGAGGTGTTCACCAACATCTGGCTGAAAGCCGATAGCTACCGGCCCGAAATGGCGGCGCCGAGCACCTGGATCATGTCCGTAGCGCACCACAAGGTGGTGGACATGTACCGATCCCGTAAGCGCACCACGGATCACACGGTGTATCCGGAGATGGACGCGCTGCACCGGATACCTGACGCTAAAATAAGCGTGGAACGCGAGGTGGAGCGCGGTTTCGATGCCAGGCTGGTACGTGAAGCGCTGCTGACCCTGCCCGAGGAGCAGAGCCGGCCCTTGTACCTCTCAGCCTGGCACGGTTACAGCCAATCAGAGATCTCCAACATGTTGGGGATACCATTGGGGACGGTGAAGACCCGAATGCGTCTCGGGATGCAAAAGCTCAAGGCAGCGTTGGAAGCTCATGTGGTCTGACAATCCAGGCGAAATTTACGCCGGATCGGAACACCCCGAAGGGGAACTGGCGGCCTTTGCGCTCAACGCGCTGGACGACGCCGAGTTCCAAGCGGTGTTCCACCACGTGATCCGGTGCCCGCACTGTCAAGAGGTGCTGCTGGGTTTCCAGGAGACGGCGGCGAGGCTTACGGCCACAGCTCCGGAGGTTCCGCTGCCGGCCGGCCTGAAGCAGCGCGTGCTGACCAACTCCATCGGCCGCAGGAGCGGCTCGGAAACGGTACGGCGCGTCGATCCTGATCCGCGCTGGTCGATGAAGCGATTGCGCCGTTGGATCGCCCCGGTGGCAGTAGGAACATTGAGCCTGTTGTTGGCTGCCTCGGTGGGTTTCATGATTTCGCAGCAGCAGGAAATCGACAGCCTGACGGCAGCGCAAGAGGAAATGGCGACACGGCATGAAACGGTTGCACTGGCTTCGGCGAGCGCAGCGGTTGCGGCGTTGTCACCCGCAGAGGCGCCGCCACCGGAGGCGGCGCAGGCCATTGCCGAGTCGTCACCAGCGGCGACAGTGGGCGAGGTGCAGGTCGACAAGCCAGTGGGTTCAGCGAACCTGGCCAGGAACATCAACCAGGTGGAGGGTTCTTCGAGGGTTAAAGCGCAAGTCGAGGACGGAACCGAGTCCGTGGACCAGGTCAAGAAGGAAATGGCGGACATGGTCCAGGCCACCGTGCTTTCGGCCCAACCGGAAACGGAAAAGCTCCCGATGACGTCACCTTTGGGAACGGAACCGACGGCCCACGGGCTGTTGATGCTGCATCCTTCCGGCAAACGGGGCGTCCTGATGGTTTCCGGGATGCCGGCGGATACCTACCAGATCTGGCTGGTTCGCGATGACCAGCGGATGTTGATCGACCGCATCGTGGTGAACGAGGATGACGGAAGCGGCGTCAAGGACCTGGAACTGGACGAATCGGTGTTCGGGTTCCACGAGGTGGCATTGGTGCCGGACGAGCGGCACGGTCCGACGGCGCCCACGGGCGAGATGTTCCTGAGCACTCGCATCATTGGTGGACCTCCGATGCCGCCGTCAATCTGGAGAGGGAGGTGATGCAACATGACCAGCCAGAGAACTGTGCCTCAGGCTCCCCGTCCCCCGAGGCGTGACGACGGGCTGGACTGCGAGATCTGCGGAAACCGCATGTACGAACGCAGCTGCAAGATCATCTGCCGCAACTGCGGGTTCACCAGGGACTGCTCAGACCCGTAGCGGCCAGCGGGATCAACGCTGGGGGAACGGCCACCACACCGGGGCGTTGCGCAAAGGCAGGCGCCGAAAGAGTTCCGGCTGCGCCGCGACGGCAAGGCGCATCGCCTCCAGGATCGGCTCACGGATGGACCGGTGGGCTTCGCGGGAACTGCGCAGCTTGAACAGGTGGTAGCACTCGCGGAGGTTCATCCGGGACAAGACCCGCTGGCGGTGGGCGTGGGTTACGGCGTACTGAGCCAACGCGGGGTGCTCGCCGGCCAGCGCCGAATACAGCCGCTCCGACTGGGAAACGGCCGGCTCGAATACACCGGTCAGGCCGGATTCTTTGACCAGGGGAGGCGTATCGCAGCCGTTGGCGACGGTCAGCGGCTGCCCAAGGTAGGTCTGCATCCGGTGGCGACGGAATTCCCGCATGGCGCCGTAGTCGAAGACAAACTCGAAGGTGTAGCCGGCCAGCTCAAACTCGCGGGGGGCGGCATCGTGCGGGCCGATGTCCCGGACAGCGCCGTCGATCAGCTCTATTCGCTGCACTTCGGTCATGACTTCGGACACGGCTAGAGCGTGGCCGTAGTCGCCGCCCCGGCGGAACAGCAGGGCGGCCGCAAGCTTGCGCGTGGCGTCGCGGTCGAAATCGAGCAGCCTGACGGAGATTGACGAGGTGCCGGGCGCCGCTTCGTCCGCTGGAGCAGGTACCTGGCGGCGCCCGGCGAGGTAGGCGCTGTGATCGGCGTACTTGACGAGGGTAGGGGTGATCGAACGGCCCTGCTCACGCAACTCTGAGCCCACATCACGCTCCTCAGCCAAGTCCGAGGAGATCAATTTGCTGATGGCGTGCTCGAGCGTGCGGGCATTGGCGGTGACACCCACGTTGGTGAGGGTGGACGCGGGCAGGACGGCGCGGCACGCATCGGTAGCCTGGCGGCGCAACCGCAGGTCGTACGCGGAAGCGCGTTCGGCGTCGCGCTGCGGGTGCCGGGACCGCAGATGGGACATGACCCCGTCGATGAGCTGGGCGTAGGCCACGAACAGCGCGCGGCATACGGACACGTACTCGGCCCGGAGAGCAGGAAGATTGTCCAGCTCCGACGGGATGTGAAAGCTCCCGGGGTCGATGACCTGGTAGCGGGAGGACTTCTCGGTGTACGACGCGAGGCGGTTATCTTCCAGGGTGTC
The DNA here is from genome assembly GCA_965220505.1 of Dehalococcoidia bacterium. Classification (GTDB taxonomy): domain Bacteria; phylum Chloroflexota; class Dehalococcoidia; order Lucifugimonadales; family UBA3495; genus Bin87. Next base: position 1,148,597 of record CBDCQE010000001.1, read on the forward strand.
GCAGGCCAGGCGGGAAATGTTCTCCACGGCCAGGTGAAGTATCGCGTGTTCGGCCACCGACGCATGACCGTATCCGACTACCCAGCGTTCGTTGAAGTCGGCGGCGCGTTCAGCAGACACCTGGGCGGCGATTTCGTCGAAAGGTTCGGGCCGACGGGAGGTCATCGCGAAGGTGACCGCGATTTGCTCCTCGGTGAGGTCAAGCGGCGAAAGGGGGTAGATGCGCCGTTGACTATCCGGCTGCTGGTCGGGTGGTTGCTGCATACGATCGATCAATCTCCTATCTGGAGCGCATTGTAACTACTATCGAAAAGGCCGCCCAATTTAGCGGGCGGCCGTTCAGTAAGGGTTTTCGGACGCTGGAATCAGTCGGGGCTCAGCTCACAGACAAGGACAGCCCAATGATGGACGAACTTAAGGCGACCCTCTTCGCGGTGGGCCAGCATCCCGGTGGGCGTGCCCCCGGCGATTTCTTCCTCAAACGCCTGATGAATGGTGGCCCGGACGTCCTCGCCGGTGGCGGTCACGTCCATCCACTCATCGAGGTCACGCACTGCTTTGTTTTCGCTGGTGGTGACGACTCTGAGCCCGGAGCGCTGCGCCAGGGCGGTCAGATCAGTCAGGCAGAAAGCGGTGGTATGCGACGGATCCCGCAAACGCTCCAGCCGGTTGTGAGTGTCGGCAATGGCAGGGTCGTCAGAGACGGTAATGTCCACTATGGTGACCCTGCCGTTTGGCTTGCAGACGCGGCGCATTTCGCCCAGTTCGACTTCGGGGTCTTCAAAGTGGTGTACGGCGATACGGCTGATGACCAGATCGAAGGAATCGTCGGGATAAGGCAGTGAAGTGGCGTCGCCCTCATCGAAGGTAAGGTTGGCAAAACCGGAGGCGGCGGCGATCTGACGGGCTTGTGCGAGCATCTCGGGCGTCACGTCGATACCAGTGACGTGAGAGACGTAAGGGGACAGATCCCGCGCCAGAAGACCCGTGCCGGTGGCGACATCTAAAACGGTCTCAGATCCGATGGGGCCGAGCGTATCGATGATCCACGGTCCAATCGCGCGGTTGCCTTGACCGCCGATTGACTGCTCGAAACGGGAAGATTGGATGCGAAATTGTTCGCGAACCGTTTCGGTGTGACGGCTGTGGTCGGTGGACATCGGCTAACTCCTGCAGAAGGTGGGGAAGCCGTCGGGCATGACAACTTCGATGAGATGGATGCGGTCGGTGGTTACGGCGTCCTGGACGGCGCGGGTCATTTCGGAAACGTTGCGGACCTGGGTGCCGCCGATGCCGTAAGCGTCCGCGAGTTTCATGAAGTCGGGGTTGACCAGATCCGTCGCCATCTGTCGACTTCCGCGATCACGTTGATAGCCTTTGAGGACGCCCCAAGCGTTGTCGTTGAAAACCATTACGACGGGGTTGATGCCGTATTGGACGGCGGTGCCAAGTTCCTGGGCGTTGTACTGAAAGCCACCGTCTCCGGATACGCAGATTACGGGGCTACCGGGCCGGCCAACTTTGGCTCCCATGGAGGCGGGGAAGGCGAAGCCCAGGCCGGCCCAGCCGTGGGGGTACATGTAGCTGCGGGGCCGGTCCATCTGGAGGCAACGCACGGCGCGGTTGGCCGGGACGGTGGCATCAAGGGAGAAGATGGTGTCGTCAGGAATAACCGAGCGGATCGATTCCCACGCGCGCAGTTCGGGGCCCCACTGTTCCTGCAGGCCGGAGTAAATGCTGGCCTTCAGGTCGGCGATTTCCCGTTGATAGTCATTGCTGGTGCCGAGATCGTCACCGGCGGCGCTGAGGAACTGGCGGACCACCGCCCCACTGTTGGCAGCGATACCGACCTCGGTGTCGTAGTTCTTGCCGATATAGTCCTCGTCCAACAGGACGTGGACGATCTTTTCGGGGAGCTTGACGCCAACCCCGGCAGTCGAGCGGTAGGGCAGGTTGCTGCCCAGCACCAGCGCGACGTCGCAGTCACCCATCCAATCCAGCACCGGATTTTGACCCCAGATGCGGTTGCCCAAGGCCATGCCCAGGGACAGAGGATGGCTTTCGGGGAAAGTGCCCTTGGCGCCATCGCCGGTTACCACGGGAGCGCCGATCTTTTCGGCCAGGCGGATTATGTCATCCGCCCCGCCGGTGGTATGGATCTCTTCGCCGAGGAAGATCACGGGGCGTTTGGCGTTGCGAAGCAAATTCCAGGCGCGTTCCACCTGTACCGGGTCACCCTGGGGGACGTCCGGGTCGCGCGGCCGGAGCACCTCGACCTCCGCCTGCTGGCCGAGCAGGTCGGTGGGCACCTCGAGCTCGATGGGGCGGGGACGGCGTTCACCGAAGCGGACGAACGCCTCGACGAAGTGGTCCGGGATGGACTCGATCTGATCGATGCGAGCGTTCCAGTCGGTAACGGCCGCGAACATGCCCAACTGGTCCTTGGTCTCATGGGTGGCCATCTTGCCGCTGCCCACGAACTCGGCTTCGACGTTGGTGGTCACCTGAAGGATGGATGAAGCGGAGAAATAGGCCTCGCCCATCGCGCCGACCGAATCGGCAGCGCCCGGGCCGGTGCTGGTCAGGATAACCCCGGGGCGTCCAGTGGCGCGCGAATAGCCGTCTGCCATGTAGCCGCAGCCCAACTCGAGCCGGCCGCCGATGAAACGCACGTCATCCTGCTTGTCAAACAGGGCATCGAAGAGGTCGAGGGTATGGACGGAGATGATGCCGAACACAGTGTCGACACCCTGGGCCTGGAGAGACGCGACCACAGCCTGGCCGCCGGTCATCTGGGGCATGGTTAGAGCTCCGTGGGTTCGCCGGGGATTAGAGCAGAAGGCTGACCGGGTTTTCGAGGACGCGCTTAATTTCCATCAGGAACTGGGCCGCCTCGGCGCCGTCGGCAACGCGGTGGTCGGTGGAAAGGGTCGCCTTCATCATGGTTCCGACCGCGATCTCGCCACCGCGGACGACGGGCTGCTGCTTGACGCTCCCCACCGCCAGGATCGCGGCGTGGGGCGGGTAGATGATGGCGGTGAAGCTTTCGACGTCGAACATGCCCATATTGCTGATGCTGAACGTCGTACTGCTGTATTCCTCGTTGCGCAGGGTGCCGCTGTTGGCGCGGGCGATGAGGTCCTTGGTGGCAGCTGCAATCTGGAGCAGGCTCTTGCCCTCGCAGTTGCTGACGCCGGGCAGGATCAGGCCGGACTCCAAAGCGATGGCGATACCGATGTTCATCGCGCCGTGGACTTCCAGATGGTCGCCGCGGTAGAAGGAATTGAACTTGGGATGGTTGACCAACGCCAGGGCACAGGCCTTGACCATCAGGTCGTTGACGCTGACCCGGTTCTCCGGGTCGGCGGCATCGTTCACGTCGCGACGCATGGACATTGCTTTTTCCATGTCGATCTCGGCGGTGACGTAGAAATGGGGAGCGGTGGATTTGCTGTCCGAGGTGACCCGGGCGATGGTCTGGCGCATCCGGCTGAGTTCGATGCGCGAATCAGCGGGGGCAGCAACGGGCTCCGCGGAGATTGCGGGCGCGGGAGCAGGAGCGGGTTCGGCGGCGGCGGCCGGGGCCTGGAAGCTTTCCACGTCCCGCTCGGTGATGCGACCGTTGGGGCCGGTGCCAGTGACCAGAGACAGGTCGATGCCGCGCTCGCGGGCCAGACGGCGGGCGATGGGGGATGCGCGCACTTCACCATTCGGTGAGGGCGCCGCCGCCGCCGGTTGCGGGTCGGCAGGCGCCGGGGCTGGCGCATGAGCCGGGGCCGCTGCCGGGCTGGCGGCGGGGGCTGCCGCCTCTGGCACAGCCTCGCCGGGTTCAGTGATTATGGCGATCAACTCTCCGACGGGGACCGCAACGCCGGCTTCCGCCACGATACGGCCCAGAACTCCGCCGGTGTAGGCCTCGAATTCGACCGTGGCCTTGTCGGTTTCGATGTCGGCGATGACCTCGCCGCGGTCGACGGTCTCGCCCTCCTGCTTGTACCAGCGGACGACGGTGCCTTCGCGCATATCGTATCCCATCTGGGGCATGACGACGTTGGTAGCCACGATGTTCTCCTGTGGATTGCTAGTGTCGAGGGGTATCGCCGGCTCGGAACGACCGACGAGGTTCAAGCGCCGTTGACAAGTTTGCGGGCGGCCGCAGCGACCGATTCGGCGCTGGGGATGGCCATCTGCTCGAGGGGGAAAGAGTAGGGAATCGGGACTTCCGCGCCGGCGACGCGGCCCACCGGAGCGTCCAGGTACTCGAAGGCCTCTTCCTGCACCTGGGACACCAACTCGCCGGCGAAACCGCCCAGGCGGGTAGTTTCCTCGACCATCAGGGCCCGGTGGGTCTTCTTGACCGAAGCGACGACGGTTTCCATATCCAGCGGGCGGAGGCAACGCAGGTCGATCACGTCGGCCTCAATGCCTTCCTGGGCGAGGACGGCGGCCGCCTGCTCGGCGACGAGCGCCATGCGGGAATAGCCGCAGAGCGTGATGTCGCCACCGGTGCGGCGCACATCAGCCTGGCCGATGGGAATGCGGAAGTCGCCGGTATCCGGAGCCTCGCCGCGGGTGCCGTAGAGGAGGATATGCTCGACGAACATGACCGGATCGTTGAGTTCGCGACAGGATCGGAAAAGGCCGATGACGTCGCGGGGCGTGGACGGGGTGACGACGGTGAGCCCGGGAACGGAGGCGTACCACCCCTCGAAGGACTGGGAGTGGGTCGCGCCCACCGAAGCGCCGGCGCCGGTCACGGTGCGGATGATCAACGGGATCGAGAACTGGCCACCCGACATGTACCTGATCTTGGCGGCGTGGTTCACGATCTGGTCCATGGCCAGGAGGCTGAAGTTGATGGTCATCAACTCGACCACGGGACGCAGGCCAGCCATGGCAGCGCCCACGCCGGCGCCGACGATGACCGATTCGGCGAGGGGAGAGTCCTTGATGCGTTTCTTGCCGTACTGCTCCCAGAAGCCCTTGGTGACGGCAAACGCGCCGCCGTAGGGTCCGATGTCCTCGCCCATGAGGAAGACGCGGTCGTCCTGGTCCAGGGCCTCCCTGAGGACCGACGAAACGGCGTCGCGATAAGTGATGACCGACATGATGGTTCCTCTCGCCTGGGGCTGTTGGTGTTACGCGGGGATACCTTCAGTCGGTCGATCAGTGTAGACGTGATCGTAGAGGTCGGCGGGTTCGGGCCAGGGGGATGACTCGCCGAACTCGGCCGCGACGACGATCTCTTCGTCGACGCTGGCGTCGATCTCCTCGAAGTCTTCGACGGTAGCGATGCCCTCGTCAGTCAACCAATCGCGGTAGCGCGGTATCGGGTCCTGGCCGGCCCAGTACGAGACCTCGTCCTCGGGGCGGTAGTTAGCAGGGTCGGCGACGGAGTGGCCACGCAGGCGGTAGGTGCGAGCGACCACGAAGGCCGGGCCGCTACCGGAGCGGACTTCGGCGTTGATCTTCTGCATCAATGCCCTGACCTCGAGGACGTCGTTGCCGTCCACCTCGTAGCGGGACATGCCGTAGGCGGCAGCCATCTCGTGCAGGGAATCCCACATGACGAGGGTTTCCTTGGAAGAGGCGCCCATGCCATACAGGTTATGTTCACAGAAGAATATGACGGGGAGTTTCCAGATGGCGGCGAGGTTCATGGCTTCGTGGAACTCGCCTTCGTTGACGGCGCCGTCACCGAAGAAGCACAGGACCACCTGGTCATCGCCGCGATATTGAACGGCGAGGGCGATGCCGGAGGCGATGCAGAGCTGTCCACCGACGATGGCGTAGCCGCCCATGAAGTTCAGCTCGGAGCTGAACAGGTGCATGGAGCCGCCCTTGCCCTTGCTGCAGCCGGTGACCTTGCCCATCAACTCCGCCATGACTTCGTTGCTGGTCATGCCGCGGGCGAGGGCCTGGCCGTGGTCGCGGTAATGGGTGACGATGTAATCGTCGGGGCGCAGGGTGTTGATGGCTCCGACGGCGATGGCTTCCTCGCCGTTGTAGACGTGAAGGAAACCCTTGATGTTGCCTCGGGTGTACTGCCGTTCCGACTCTCGCTCAAACTCTCGAATGAGCTTCATCTGCCGGTAAAAACCGAGCAGGTCGGATTTGTCAAGTTCGGGGACGTCCGCTCTCAGCATATCCCTTCCTCAGTGGCAGATTTGCGGCGCCGCCCGGCACGGGGCGGCGTCTGCGCGCCGGTTTACATGTGCAGGGCGCGGCCCTCGGCGTCGAGGGCGGCTTCGTGCACCATCTCGGCGACGCTGGGGTGCGCGTGGACGGCCCAGCCCAGTTCCAGCGTGGTGCCTTCCAGCAGGTGGGTCATCTGCAGTTCGGCCAGAAGTTCGGTGACCTCCGGGCCGCACATGTGGCCTCCCAACACCTCGCCGTAGTTGGCGTCGATGACCAATTTGACCATACCGTCATTTTCGCCCATGGCGACGGCCTTGCCGCTGGCCTGGACGTTGAAGCGGCCGATCTTGACGTCGTAGCCCTGCTCTTTGGCCTGGGCCTCGGTGAGACCGAACGAGGCGACCTGGGGGTGGCAATAGGTGGCACGGGGCATGAAGGTGTAGTCCAGCGGCTGGGTCTCCTCGCCGGCGATGGACTCCACGGCGGTTACGCCCTGCGCTGACGCCACGTGCGCGAGAGCCAGCTTGCCGGTGACATCACCCACGGCGTAGATGCCCGGCACGTTGGTGGCCATCTTGTCGTCGATAACGACGTATCCTCGTTCGGTGGCCACGCCGACGGTTTCCAGACCGATATCCTCGGTGTTGGGGAGAACGCCAATGGCTACGAGAACTTTGTCGAACCGCGCGGTCTCGGTTACGCCGTCCTTGTCGATGGTCAGGGTCACCCCGTTCGCGTCGGCCCGGGCATTGGTTACGCCGGCTCCGGTGATCGCCTTGATGCCGTGGCGGTTGAAGGCGCGCTCCAGTTGCTGGCAAATTTCCTCGTCCTCGTTGGGCACGAGATGGGGCAGCAACTCGATGACGGTGACCTCGGCTCCGTACATGCGGTAGATGTACGCGAACTCTACGCCGATGGCGCCACCGCCGACGATGGCAATGGAATCGGGCACATCCTCGGCGACGATGCTTTCGCGGCTGGTGATGATGCGCTCGCCGTCGACCGGAAGGGGCGGAATGCTGCGGGGTCGCGCTCCGGTGGCGATGATGATGTTGCGGGCCGAAATCCGGGTGGCCTGGCCGTCGGCGCCGGTGACCTCGACCGCGTTGGGGGTGGTGATGCGGGCGGTGCCGGCGATGCTGTCGACGCCGTTCTTGCGGAGGAGGAAGTCGACGCCGCGGGTCATGCGGTCGACGACCTGCCGGCTGCGCTTCATCGCGACGCTGTAGTCGGCGCGGAAGTTATCGAATTGCAGGCCGAATTGATCGGCACGGTGGACGTAGGAGACGATCTCGGCGTTTTTGAGGAGAGCTTTGGAGGGAATGCAGCCCCAATTGAGGCATACACCGCCCAGCGCTTCTTTTTCGATGACGCAGGACTTGAGACCCAATTGACCGGCTCGTATGCCGGCCACATAGCCGCCGGGCCCGCCGCCAATTACTGCTACGTCATACTCCGAAACGGTCGTCATCAATCTGTCCGGATAGGTGGATTGTTCGAGCGTAACGCGCCCCGCATCTGGCTTGCGCCGCTATGGCGGGGGCTGCGCGCGGACTTTGGCATTATAGCGGCGGCATTGGACAGCGGCAAGTTGGGGCGAACCGAGATCGGCCGCCCCCTCCAAGATGAGGGGGCGGCCGATTTCCACGGGCAGAGCCCGTTTGAGACGTACTTCCGGCGGGTCAGGACGGGCGGTTGCGACGCTCTTCCTCACGTTCCTCGGCCTTGTGGCGCAACGGACGACCCTTGTCCGGTGTGGGGTCTTTCACCTCGCCATATATGGCGCGGCCTTCGTGGTCCTCGGGTAGATATTCGGTGATGGGCAGACCTGCCTCATTCACGAAAAGCAGTCAATGACAGTACTTGTAGATCTGCATATCGTCGCAGGCGCAAATCCACGTGCGGTGCTTGACCTCCTCCTGCTTGCACGGGTAGAAGCGACAGGGACAGAGTGGGCGGCCGATTTCGTCGACGTTCTGGGCCAAACCCAGGATCACGGCTTCGGCGACGCCTTCTTCCGGATGTGTGAATGTGCCGGATTTTTCGCAATATCGCTCTACAAAAAGGCGCATCCGGGCTATTGATTTTTCGCTGGGCTGGTCAGCCACTTGGGTCCTCCTCAGGTTGCAAGGTTGTCGGGCGCAATGACGGCCTGGCGACAACCCAGTTTCTTGTACAGATGTTAGTAGGGTCTGATGGATTCTGCAACGTTCGCGACGGTCTGATCAGGGATCAGTTCCCAAGGCCGGCCGAATTTCCCCGTGATGGTATCATGAGCCGGATGAATTTACGGTCCGCAATAAATGGCGAGGCAATGAAATGACCACCAAACCGACCTCGCGTTCGCTATCGTCGGCCGATCTGATCGCCCTCTACCCGCCCAATGAGGAGCCACTGCCCGACGCGATGACCCAGGAACCCTATATCACCGACAGCCTGTACCTGGCGAGGGACTACTTTCGAGGTCGTTCCGATGTGTTTATGAGCTCCAACACCTTCATTTACTACGATGAAGGCAATCGCCGCGCACACGTGGCCCCGGACTGGTACGTGTCCTTCGGAGTAGATCCGCAGACTATCCGGGAGATCGAATCGTATTTGCTTTGGATAGTGGGGAAGCCGCCGGAGTTCGTGCTGGAGATCGCCTCCCCTTCGACCTACCGCAACGACCTGGGCTGGAAGCGGGACCTGTACGCCCGGCTCGGAGTGCAGGAATACTGGCGGTACGACCCGAGAGGGGGCGAACTGTACGGCGAGCCGCTGGTGGGCGAGGAGTTGGTGGACGGAGCGTATCGCCGGCTGGAGGTTCACCGGGCGGCGGAGGGACGGGTCTGGGGTCGGAGCGCCGTATTGGGCCTGGACATCTACTGGGGAGAGGAGCAGGTGGAATTCGCGGATTCGGCTACCGGGGAACCGCTGCGGCGCATCGCGGAAGAAAGAGCGGCCCGGGAAGCGGCGGAGGCGGCGCTGGAAGCTGAACGGGCGGCTCTGCAAGATGAGCGTGCCGCTCGGCTAGAACTTGAGGCGGAACTGCGCCGCTTGCGTCAATCGCAGTAACGGTTCGGTTCTGAGGAGATTGCCGCGGCCCAAGCGTCTCGCAGTGACTTTGGAAAGGCCCTGAACGACAGCTTGCGCAAATGGTGAGGCGCTGAGCGTTCTGATAGAATGGACGCACCCACGTGGAGACAGAGCGACATGCGCATTGCGGGACTTGGCCTGACCGAACTACTGATTATCCTGTTGGTGGTGCTGCTGATATTCGGCGCCTCCCGGTTGCCGGGCGTGGGCTCCGCGCTGGGCAAGGGAATACGATCGTTCAAGACCTCGGTGACGGGGGAGGACGACAAGCCGACGGCGGACCGGAGCGCCTCGGAAGAGCAGCGCTCGTAAAACGCCGCAGGACAATCAACTGAATTCGCGGGCTCGCCGATGGCGGGCCCGTTTCATTGTGCGCTATTCGCTGGCCGGTTCCGCGTTCAGAGCCGAGTGGGCCCGGTTGCGGCGGCCGGCCAGGCGGGCCAGCAGGACACCAACCTCATAGAGGACGATCAGCGGGCCGGCGACGATGGCCTGGTTCAGCGGGTCGATGGTGGGCGTAATGGCGGCCGCGATCACAAAGGCGGCCACCAGCCAAAACCGCCGGAAACGGGCGAAAGTACGCGCGTTGACCACGCCCAGCACAGCCAGCACGTACATCACCAGAGGTGTTTCAAAGGACAACCCCAGCCAGAACAGCAGGCGGATCATGATGTTGACGAGGTTACTGATGCGGATGAGGGGGTCCGCAACCTCGCTGCCGAATCCGATGAGGAAGCTGAGGGCCGGGGGGATCATCACGAAATAGCCGAAGGCCATGCCGGCCACAAAAGCCAGCAACGCGGCCGGAAGGAACGAAAAGAGGATTTTGCGCTCCCGGGGAGTCAATCCCGGGGCGACGAAGCGGATGACGTTGTAGAGGATTACGGGCAGAGCTAAAACCAATCCGCCCAGGAGCGAGACCCGCACGGTGATGCTCAAAAACTCGGTGACCTCGGTGCGAACGGGCTTGAAGGCCGGGGCCGCCTCGGTAGATTCGACAGGTCGGAATATGCCCAGGTTGAAGTCCTGGTAAAAGCGGAGGGGGTTGACGGTGTCGGTGGTCGCGGCATGCTGGGCCGGCCACAGGAGAACCGCGTAAATCTCCTCGTAGAAGTAGAAGCAGACCGCCGTGCCGATGAGCAGGGCGATGGTGCAGACCAGAGCGCGGGAACGCAGTTCGCGGAAATGCTCCCGCAACGGCATCGACTGGCTCATGGGGCGTGGCCTTACCGCTGGTCTGGAGGTTGGGACGCCGGGCGATTGTCGGTGGCGTCGTTCTGGGCTGCCAGGTGCGGCGGCGGCGGCACCGGATCAGTGGGCGGCGACGGCGGGGTCGGCGGCGGCGCAGGGTTTTCCCGGGCGCGTCCGCCGCGCTCTTCGACCGAGGCCGCGTCCATGATGTCGGTGAAGGTGCGCCGCGCCTCGCGGGCCATCTTGCCGATGGTGCGCGCGACTTCAACCGTCTTGCCGGGACCGAGGGCGATGAAAGCGACGGTCAGAATGACCAGCAACTCCAGCGTGCCGATTCCGAAAAAGTTCACGGTGCAGTATCCGACGCAATCAGGGGGACGCCGGGGGCAAAGTACAGGGACCGGTGCATCCCGGCGGAACGGACATGGACGCTCGATCCGGAAGAGCGCATCCCATCCCGGCCAGGGTGTCGACCACCCGGCAGGCGGGCAATCCCATTACGTTGGAGTAGCAACCCGAAAGCAGAGAAGCCGGCCTAAAGTCCGGGTCCTGGATGGCGTAGGCGCCGGCTTTGTCCATGGGAGTGCCGCTGGCGATGGATTCTTCCATTTCGGCATCGGTGAAGTCGCGCATCTGGACATCGGCGGCGTTGGCGTCGGTGATGCAGCGACCGGTTGCAGCGTCGTAAACGGTGAAGCCGGTGATCACCTGGTGAGTGGTAGCGCGCAGGCGGCGGAGCATGGATCGGGCTTCCTCGGCATCCGCGGGCTTGGCGATGGACTCGCCGTCCAGGACCACCGTGCTGTCGGCGGCGACGTAATAGCCGGATGATGGCGTCTCCGCCCCGGCAACGGCCAGGGCTTTCTCCCGCGACAGCCGGCGAACCATTTGCTCAGGGCTCTCGTTGGGTTCCTGGTCCTCGGGTATGGCGGAGGGAGCCACGCGGAAATCGATACCCAAACCGGACAGCAATTCCCGGCGGCGGGGAGACGCGGACGCCAGCACTATTTCGGCGGTCGCCGGCTTGGTGACCAGCGTCGCCACGCATTCCACGTGGTGCGTTTGGGGGAACATATCCACCGGCTGAACCGACTGGATGCGGTAGCCCCGGCTCAGCGTGCGCAAATCCCGGGCCAGCGACTCCGGGTTGCAGGACACGTAGGCGATGCGGTTCGGTCGCAGGGTGAGGAGGGTTTCCAGGACGGCGGGCTGGCATCCAGAGCGAGAGGGGTCCAGGATCACGGCGTCGGGTGTCACGTCGAGACCGGGGAGGATTTCTTCCACCTTACCAGTTGCTAACCGGACGTTAGGGTGGCCGGCGGCGTTCACGGTGGCATCGGCGATGGCCGCGGTGGATTCTTCCACCGCGATGATCTCTCGGGCGAAAGGCGCCAGCAGCACGGCGAAAGTCCCGACGCCGGCGTAGGCGTCGACCACGGTCTCGTTGCCGGTGAGTTCCAGCGCGTCCTTGACCAACTCGGCAAGCCGGGCCGCCTGCCACACGTTAACCTGGAAGAAGGACGGCGACGCAACCCGGAATTCCTGGTCGGCTACGGATTCGCGGTAAGTCTTCTGGCCAGTGGGGATCGCGATCCCAGGGTTCTTGAGGGTTGGCTGGACGAGGTAGTCGTCGGTTTGCGGAGAGGAGCGGATAGCCAACTGCGAGGTCTCCGCGGCGCGTCCCTGCAATTGGGCCAGAATGTCGTTGATGCCGTCGTGCATCAGCAGGCAACGGTCGATACGGACGAAGCGGCGGCGTTCCCGATGGGTGAACCCGAGGCTGCCGCTTTCGCGCCAGACGTTGAAACGCGCATGGTTGCGGTAGTGATATTGGCGGGGTGACGCCAGGGTGGGTTGAACGTCAGGGTCGTGGAAGTTGCCAATTCGCTCCAGCGCGTCCCGCACAATCTCGGTTTTGACAGCCAGTTGCTCCTCGTAATCGACGTGCTGCCATTGACAACCGGTGCATTGGCCGAAGTATTCGCACGGCGGTTCCACCCGAGCCGGGGACGGGGTAATCACGCGAGTGACCTGGGCAGCGATGTATTTCCGGCGCACGGCCACGATCTCGGCTTCGACCCGCTCGCCGGGTATGCCGCCGAAGACGAAAACGTCCGATCCGGCGTAACGGGCCATAGCCTCGCCGAGGCGGCCCCACGCATGGAGGTCCAACTCGACGATGTCGCCGCGTTCAACTGTGGCGGCGTGGTTCGAGACTGCGGTCTGCGTCATGGGAAATATACTAACACCTCATGGCGCTGACAGACTTGGAGTGCCCATGGGCCGCAGGGCAATCGCGCTATCGCTGTCATTCCTGCGCAAGCGGGGAATCGAGAGAACGAAATTGCTATATGCGCTTCAAATTCGTTCATTCTATTAGGAGTTACGCGCTTGAAATTCCCACGCCCGTCACTCCGGCGAAAGCCGGAGTCCAGAAGTCTCAGCGTGAAAGAATCGGAAAGACGGTTAACGATTTCGGGCACTGGATTCCGGCTTTCGCCGGAATGACGGAAGGAAAGGCACGCAACTGCGTAAGTCCTATCTATGACTGATGGATGCCGGCTTTCGCCGGAATGACGGTTCGGGATGAAAGGCCGCCAACCGGGACTTTGGAAAGGCCAGTCAGCCAGTAGGGGTTCGGTTGACCGCCCCACAGGCGGGGTATAATATTGGCAACATCCCGGCCGGCTAACGTGGCGGCGGTTGCCGTCTGCTGTTACGGCTGCAAAGCGATTCAATCTGGAGGAATTTAGAATGCCCGAACCTATCGAAGTGAACGGAGAGAACTGGCAAAGCAACGTGATGGACTCGGATCTGCCGGTGATGGTGGACTTCTGGGCGGAATGGTGCGGGCCCTGCAAGATGATCGCTCCGGCCGTGCATGACCTGGCGCTGGAGTACGAAGGGAAGCTGAACGTGGCCAAGCTGGACGTGGACAACGCGCCGGAAATCGCCGCACAATACGGCATCCGCAGCATCCCGGCGTTGATTTTCTTCAAGAACGGACAGCCGATTGACCAGGTCGTGGGCGCGCAGCCCAAGCCGGCCCTGAAGCGGAAGATCGACGCGGTGCTGGAGAGCTAAGCGCTGATTCGCGGGAGTGGATGGGGCCCGGTGGCTCTTGCGGACTTCAAATCCGTTATGCCTCGTGACGAGCGGGGTAGGTGGGTTCGACTCCCTCGCACTCCCGCCAGCGCGGATTTGCGGTCCTGAATCCCGCTAAGCCGCAGCGAACTCAAAGCAAACGGCTTCGAGGTGAGTACTTCGGAGCCGTTTTTTGTCTTTGTCAGGCGGGTTGATCGGGCGGGTCCGGGTCATCGGGCTCGGCGGGTGGTTGGGCCATTTCGCGCTGGAGCTGTTCGCTCCAATTTTGCAGCCAGCGGCGGAATTCATCGAGCGCAGGCGGTGCGATATAGATCACCTCGATGTCGGTCGGAAACTGGACCTGGTGCCTTTCGTTGATGAGCAGCAGGCCGGTCTCGTCGTCGCCCAGCGTGTTGTCGATGGCGTCGGCGACGAATTCGTAGCGGCGGCGATTGGCGTCACCGAACCATTCCTGGAGCCGACCCGCCACAGCAGGGCTCATCAGCGGCTGCATCAAGCAACGCTGGAGGTCCAATGTTTCGGCCAGTATTTCCATGGATTCCGTCGTCTCCAGAACAGCCCCGGCTTGCACGAGACCGGCGGTTAATTCGTGGCTGCCCTGGGCAGTGGCTTCCAGATAGCCGAGGCCGGCATCTGCGCCTTCCGGCAGATTCTCGTGGTAGACGTGAGTGACGCTACCCAATGCGTTCTGAACGGCCCGGACCTGAACATCCACCTGGTCCCAATAGCGGGCAAGAATTTCGGCGCCTTCGGGCGGCATGGACTCCGCGGGAACGGCCAAGTTGACCAGCGGGGCCAGCAACAGCTTACGTTTGCCCTGGTAGTTGGCGGTCGCGGGGCGGGTGATTCGGCCGAGTTCTTCCACCATAGTTGCGCTCCGGTCCAAGAAGATGATGGCCGCACTATGATACCCAGCGACCGGGCTCAGACCAAGACCGCGCCATGCCCGCCTTGTCCGATGGGTAGCACTCTGCTAACCTTGCGGCGCCGTGAACGAGGATTTGATTTGAGCCAGCCGCAGCCCATTCGGGCGTCCCTTTTCGTCACATGCATCGTTGACCAGCTTTATCCTGAGGTTGGGGTCAGCGTGGTGCGGGTGCTGAGGAATGCCGGCGTCGATGTCGACTTCCCGGAAGGCCAGACCTGCTGCGGCCAGCCGCTGTACAACTCCGGTTTCACGGCAGAGGCGCGGAAGTTAGCGGAACGCACGCTGGATATCCTGGGCGACCGGGAGTATGTGGTGGTGCCCTCGGGGTCCTGCGGCGCGATGATGCGGGTGTTTTACCTGGACCTGTTCGCGGACGACCCGGAAATGCTGGAGCGGGCGAAAGATCTCAGCCAACGCGTCCATGAATTCACCGAATTCCTGGTCGACGTGGTCGGCTATGAGCCCGCAGCGGTAGAGAACACGCAAGGCGAGACCAAAGTTGCTTATCACCCATCGTGCCATCTGTTGCGCGAGATGGAGGTCAAAGAGGCTCCGCAGGGGTTGCTGGACGCCGCGCCGGGCGTGGAGCGCGTTGAACTGCCCGATGCAGAGCAGTGCTGCGGGTTCGGCGGGACGTTTGCCGTGAAATATCCGCACATTTCGGAGGAGATGCTGGCCGACAAGGTTGCCGCGGCTACGGACAGTGGGGCGGATACCCTTACGGCGTGTGACATGGGCTGCCTGATGCACATCGGCGGGGCCGTGAGCCGACAGGGATTGCCGCTTCGCGTGCGGCATATCGCGCAGGTTCTGGACGGCAGGGCGGGTTAACATGGCGGAAGTCGTCACCCGACAGTTCGTGCCCGCGTCCCAGGCGGCGGTGAAGGATGCCCAACTGCGCCAGGCTCTGCGCCGCGCGGGCACGGGTTTCGACGGGACGCGGCGGGAGGCGATCGAAGAGGTCACTCCCGAAGTGTGGGAGCAGTGGCGGGTGCAGGCGCGTCGGATCAAGGAACACACCATCGGGCACCTGGACTACTACCTGGAGATGCTGGAGCGTAACGTGACCGCGGCCGGCGGGCGAGTGCATTTTGCCGTAGACGCGGAGCAGGCCAACGCCATCGTGTCCGAGATCGCGCGCGCGAACGACGTGCGGACGGTCACGAAGAGCAAGTCGATGGTGTCCGAGGAACTTGGCCTCAACCACGTGCTGGAGGCGCGGGGAATCGAGGTGTTCGAAACCGACCTGGGCGAGTACATCATCCAATTGGCCGACGAGACGCCTTCGCATCTGGTGGCGCCGGCGCTGCACAAGACCCGGGGGCAGGTGGCCCAACTGTTTGCGGACCAACTGGGCGTGCCGTATTCGGATGACATCGAGGAGATGGCGCGGATAGCCCGGGTGGTGCTGCGCCAGAAGTTCCTGGACGCCGACATGGGCATCAGCGGGGCCAACTTCCTGGTTGCCGAAACCGGTTCGCTGGTGATTATCACCAACGAAGGGAATGGCCGGTTGTGCACCTCCGCGCCGCGGGTCCACGTGGGCCTGGCCGGTATGGAGAAGGTGATCCCTTCACTGCAGGACCTGGCGGTGTTCCTGAGACTGCTGCCGCGTTCGGCGACGGGACAGCGCATCACGTCTTACATGAGCATGGTCACCGGGCCGCGTCGCGCCGAGGATGAGGACGGGCCAGAGGAATTTCACCTGGTGATCGTGGACAACGGGCGCAGCCGGCTGTTGTCCGATCCGGCATTGCGGGAGTCGCTTTACTGCATCCGATGTGGGGCGTGCCTGAACGTGTGTCCGGTTTACCAGCGGGTGGGCGGTCACGCCTACGGCTGGGTGTATCCCGGGCCGATCGGATCCATCGTGACGCCGGGCCTAGTGGGCGTGGGACAGGCCAAGGACCTGCCCAATGCTTCGACGCTGTGCGGAGCGTGCCGGGACGCGTGCCCGGTTCAAATCAACATTCCCAGGATGCTGCTGCACCTGCGACACAACATAGCAGAGGGAACCGAATCGTACGGTGGCACGGGCACGGACACGGAGAACCTGCTGGCGAGGGGGTTTGCCTCCGTTATGTCCAGTCCGCGGTTGTTGAATATCGGACGCAGGATTGGCCGACGATTGCTGGCGCCCATGGCGAAAGGCGGCGTGCTGGGACCCACGCGCATCCCGTTGGTGTCCCGTTGGACGCGGTCGCGGGATCTGCCCGTTCCCGCACCTCGATCATTCTCCGAAATCTGGCGGGATGAGCTGGCGGGCCAGCAGTCGACCCGCTCCGGGGACTAACGCATGGGTATCCCGTTCAATCGTGTTACCGGGTCTTCGGGCGGCTCGTTGGGTATCCCATCGGAGCAATTCAGGGAAACGGTGCGCGCGGCATTGGGCCGGCAAAGCGGGCCGCCCGCAGAGCCATACGAGGCGCTGACGCAGGAGTTGCCCGAGATCGAGGCACAGGCGGAGGCGGCGCGAGACCTCATTGCGCAGGCAAGGCCCGAACTCTTGGACCAATTGGCGGCGACCGCAGGGCTCCGGGGATGGAACGTGCAGCGATGCGAAGGGGCGGAGGAAGGGTTGGATTATGTCGCGTGGCTCGTGCGAAATTTGGGCGCAACGTCGGTGGCAAGATCGGAGCAGTCGGTGTTCGATACGGTTCCGGTGGACGCTGCCGTCGCGGGCGCCGGGGGACTTTGCTGGCCCGCCGTTTACGATGGCCCGTCCAGTCGAATCGAGGTGCGGCAACGGCTGGCGGAATCGGGCATGGGGATCACCGGGGCCGACTACGCCATCGCCGAAACCGGATCGGTGGTCGTGCTGCCCAGGCGGGGCCTGAGCCGCCTGGTGTCAGTGGTGCCGCCGGTGCACGTGGCCATCGTCAGGCCTTCGGACGTGGTCGGCACACTAGACGACCTTTTCGCGCTGCGGCGGCTGGAGTACGTAAGGGACGGCGGTGAGATGGGCAGCTACCTGAACTTCATCACCGGCCCCAGCCGGACCGCCGACATTGAACAGACGATAGTGGTGGGCGTGCACGGGCCGCGTGAGGTCCACATGGTGCTGCTGAACAAGGAGTAGGCCAATGCCGATGCGAGTAGGGTTCATCCAGTTCCGGCGCCAAATGATGGAACAGCAACTGTCCGAGATTATGGACGTGTTGCCCACGCTGGGCATCGAGAAGGCGATTTTGACCGGAGACATGGTCAGCGGAGATTATTCACCGGCCAGCACAATCGACCTGGTGTTTGTCCATGACACGGACCGACCGTTTGGACGGCGCGCCGATTTCTTCTCCTACCACATCGGTTCGCAGGTCGGCATGACGGCTCAGGTCTACACGCCGGCAGAATTCGCAGAGTTGCAAGACACGCTGCCGGCGCTGTACCAGGCCTGCAAGCAAGGAAGGGTGATTTTTGATGCCTGATTTCGTGGCGGAAGGCGCTCGCTGGTTTCGACAGGCAGAGCAGGACCTTGAGGACGCGGGTTTCAACCGGGGAGGCGGACGCTACAACGTTGCCTGCTTCCTGAGCCAACAGGCCGCGGAGAAAGCGGTGAAGGCCTACCTGTACCGGCGAGGCGCTGAGGATGTTTGGGGAAACTCTCTGATCGACCTGTGCGAAGACGCCAAGATCTTCGAGATGTTCTTCGACACCATCAAGGCGGACGCGCGGCAGCTGGACAAGTACTACGACATCACCCGGTATCCGGAATACCTTCCCAGCGGGATACCGTCAGAGGCGTTCGATGACGTGGACGCGGAACGGGCGATGGAGCTGGCGGGGATCGTGCTGCAGTTCGTGTCCTCGCGCGTTAACTGACCGGACCGTCGATGATCGGGCTGCGCGCTGTAGCGGCGCATCCTAGCCGCTAAAGATTTCGGCGAGGCGCTGCTGCCGGAAGGCGAAAATTCGCCCGAGGTCGCGGCGAACCAACAAGCGGTCGGCCAACCACCCGCCGAACATGGCGTATTGCACGTGGTCGCCGACGAGGGTGCCGCCTTCGTGGGGCGTGAAGGTGTGCTCGTGGATCCAGGTTCTGTAAGGGCCCCGGACTTGCTCATCGACGAAACGGTGGGGTGGGTCCCAGACAGTGATGCGGCTGCGCCATTTCAGGCGCAGGCCATGCAGGCGCAGGCGATAGTCGATCTCCGCGCCCGAACGCATGGTGATCGGAGCCGGAGTGACCACCTCGAAGCGCAGCCAGGGCGGGGTCAATCGTTCCAGGTTGAAGGCGTCGGCGTAGAAATCGAACACGTCCTCGGGTTGCCGGGGCAGCCAATGCTCCATAGCCAGGATAAACGCCGACATCAGCGGTTACGTCCCAGCCCGTAGAGCCGAATTGCGCGCTCGGCGGCCCTTTCCAATAACTCCGCGCCGCGCTGAAGGCTGGATTCGAGATCGGCCGGTTCCTCGGCGATGGGCAGGATGGCGTCGATTCCGTGGTCGTAAAGGGTTTCGTAACCTGGTCCCAAGCTGCCGGCCATGAGCACGGTGGGGACGCCAAACTGACGGGCGCGGCGGGCGATACCCACCGGAGCCTTGTCGAACGCCGTGGAGCGATCAGCCCGCCCCTCGCCGGTGATAACGAAGTCGGCTCCGGGCGCGTGACGGTCGAAATCGAGCACGTCGCAGACCATGTCGATGCCCGAGCGCAATTCGGCGCCGGCGAAGGCGATCAGGCCCGCGCCCAAGCCGCCGGCCGCGCCGGAACCAGGGGTGTGCAGCACGTCAAGGCCCAGGTCAGACAGCACCACGCGCGCATAATTCGCCAAACAGCCGTCCAATTCGGACACCATTTCGGGGGTGGCTCCCTTCTGCGGCCCGAAGATTGCGGACGCCCCGGTTTCGCCGCACAGGGGGTTGGTCACGTCGGTGGCTCCGATGATGGTGGTTTCGGACAACGCGGGGTGCAACCCAGTAGCGTCGACATGGACGAGGTCCACCAGGGCGGCCCCGCCGGGTGGCAACTGATCGCCGTTCACGTCCAGGAACCGGGCACCCAGGGCGGAGGCCATACCGGTTCCGCCGTCGTTGGTAGCGCTGCCACCCAAGCCCACGATGATGCGTCGGTAGCCGTGGTCCAGCGCGGCGCGGATCAGTTCTCCCGTACCGTAGGTAGTGGCGCGGCGGGGGTCGCGACGGTCGTCGGGGATCAGGGCCAATCCCGACGCCAGGGCCATCTCGATGACAGCGGTTACGCCGTCGCCCATGACGCCCCAGCGTGCAACCAGAGGATCGCCCAGGGGGCCGGTCACCGGGGCCTCGCGATAGCCGCCGCCAGTGGTATCGATGAGCGCGGTCAATGTACCATCCCCGCCGTCGGCCACAGGGATCAGGATGGTTTCGGCGTCGGGCGAGGCCCGCAGGATGCCACGCTGAATGGCCAACGCGGCTTCACGGGCGCCGATGCTGTGCTTGAATGCCTGGGGGGAGATGACTATTCGTAGCGCCATTCCTGGATTATCTCACGGGCAGCCAATTTGTCATCGCGAGGAGCGCAGCGGCGTGACAATCTCGTACCCACAGCCGGGTTCCTGGCTGCAACGAGATTGCCGCGCTCCGCTCGCAATGACACTGTCCTCGTAACTTTAAACAGTTGCTCTCCTGGGCCCGAATAGGCACGGGGGGCAGGTTATGTTACCATTCGCGGGCGGTCGCCGAGGGTGACCTGAGATTGCCCCGGAGGGCGTGGGATGCCGACGAAAGAAGAGTTGAAGGACCGGGCATTCGCCGAGATCGATTCCCGCGCCGAGGAACTGATCACCCTGTCCAAGCAGATCCTGGCCAACCCCGAGCCGGGCTTCCGGGAATTCAAGACCGCCGCGCTGGTCGGCGAGCAGTTCGCAGCGATGGGAGTGCCCTTCCGGTCCGGTCTGGGCATGACGGGCCTGCGCGGAGAAATCATCGGCGGCAGCGAAGGGCCGAGCATGGCGATCATGGGCGAACTGGACAGCCTGATCGTCAACGAGCACCCGCACGCGGACGGGGACACCGGCGCGGCCCACGCCTGCGGACATCACTGCCAGATCGCCATGATGCTGGGCGTCACCAGGGCGCTGATGCGGGACGACGTCCTGCCCCACCTGAGCGGGCGCATATTGCCCATGGCGGTACCGGCCGAGGAATACATCGAGATCGAATACCGGGACCAGTTGCGCCGGGATGGCAAGATCGAATTCCTGGGCGGCAAACCGGAGTTCATCAAGCTGGGTGAGTTCGACGACGTGCACCTGGCCATGATGATGCACACTACCAGCGCGCCCAGCGAGAAGCAGTTGTGCCTCACGGGCACCAACAACGGCACCGTTGCCAAGAAGATACAGTTCGTGGGCAAGGGAGCCCACGCCGGCGGTTCGCCGCACCTGGGGATCAACGCGCTGAACGCGGCGACGTTGGCGATGTCGGCGATCCACTTCAACCGCGAGACCTTCCTGGACACCGACACGGTTCGCGTGCACCCCATCATCACCAAGGGAGGTGAAGCAGTGAGCGCGGTGCCGGCGGACGTGCGGATGGAGACCTTCGTCAGGGGCAAGACCCTGGACGCCATCATGGACGCCAATCGCAAGGTCGACCGCGCCCTGCGGGCGGGGGCCATGGCGATGGGCGCCACGGTGACCATTCAGACCATTCCCGGATATATGCCCATGTTGCAGGACGACCGAATGCAGGCCATATTCCGCGCAAACGCCGAAAAGCTGGTGGGCGTCGAGAACGTCGGTCGCACGGAGCACCGGACCGGCAGCACCGACATGGGCGACGTGAGCGCCATTATGCCCGTACTGCATCCCTACGTGGGCGGCGCCACCGGGATCGGCCACGGCGCGGACTACGTGATCCAGGACTACCAGATGGCCGTGGTGACCGGAGCGAAAGCCATGGCATCTACGGTCATCGACCTGATGGCTGACGGAGCAAAGGAGGCCAACCAGGTGGTCGCAAACCACCGGCCCGACATGACATCACGGGAATACCTGAAATTCATGCGGGGACTGGCGGCCGAGGAAACCTACACGGAGAAATAACCCCCGCGGCCCGTTCTGCGGGACCTCCCTCCGATACAACCTGAATCCAGCGCCCGAATCTCCCCTCCAGCACACGGAACGGATTGCATGGCCACGCGCGAAGAACTGAAGCAGGCGGCATGCGCCGCGATCGACCGGCACAGCGATGACCTGATCGCGGTGTCCAAAGACATCCTGGAACACCCGGAGCCGGGATACAGCGAATACCGGACGGCCCGGGTCGTTGCAGAGCAGTTCGCCAAGCTCGGAGTGCAGTTCCGCGCCAACCTGGCGTTGACCGGGCTCAAGGGGAATCTCAAAGGCGGCGCCGGAACCGGTCCGCGCGTGGCAATCATTGGAGAACTGGACAGCCTGATCGTGGACGGCCACCCCCACGCTGCCGACGCCACCAACGCGGCCCACGCCTGCGGGCACAACTGTCAGATCGGAATGATGCTGGGAGCAGTGATCGGGCTATCGACGTCGGAGGTGTTGCCCGAACTGAACGGGGAGATTGTGCCCTTTGCCGTACCGGCAGAGGAGTTCATCGAGGTCGCGAGGCGGTTGGACCTGCGGGAGCAAGGGAAGATCGAGTTCATGGGCGGCAAGCAGGAGTTGATCCGGCTGGGTGAGTTCGACGACGTTGACATCGCGATGATGTGCCACACCGCCAGCGACATGGGTTCGCACTCCTTCGCCTTGGGTGGCACGAGCAACGGGCACGTGGTCAAGTACGTGCAGTTCAAAGGCCGCGCCGCCCACGCGGGATCATCGCCGCACCTGGGCATCAATGCGCTGAACGCGGCCAACTTCGCGCTACAGGCAGTGAACGCCAACCGGGAGCTTTACCGGGACCCGGATACGGTGCGGATCCACGGCATCATGACGCACGGGGGGCAGGCGGTAAACTCAGTGCCGTCGGACGTGCGGCTGGAATGGCGGGTGCGGGCGGGCACTCCCGAAGCGGTGGTGCGTTACTCGGACATCGTGGACCGCTGCTTCCGGTCGGGCGCGTTGGCGGTGGGAGCATCGGTGTCAATCACCAACATACCGGGTTATTTGCCCATGCGGCACGACCAGAACCTGATGGACGTGTTAAGCGCGAACGCGAAAGATTTGCTAAAGGAGAGCCACGTTCTCATTATGCCGCCCTCGCGTAACCGGGGCGGGTCCACGGACATGGGTGACCTGAGCCACATAATTCCGGCGATCCACCCGTATACCGCCGGCGCACAAGGAGCGGGTCACAGCTCGGAATACCTGATCATGGATTACCACCAAGCGGTGGTGAATCCGGCAAAGGTCATGGCGATGTCGGTGATCGACCTGCTGGCGGATAACGCCGAAGGGGCGAAGCGGGTTACAACCTCGTTCCGTCCGGCGATGTCCAAGGGGTCGTACCTGAACTTCCAGCGCCAGCGTGCGGAAGTGGTCGAGTTCGACGGCGCCTCTACCTGATCAAGCGCACGGCTACAGGCCGGCGGCGCGGGCCCCGACCATGAAGCCGCCGGCGATCAGTGGCACTGTCAGGTTGTCATCCAGCGGCAACGGCGCGAATTCCACGGCGGCCGCTACGATGGCGGTAATCGCCACGGCCCACGACCAGACCCCGAACCCTGCGGCTGCCAGGATTGCCCAGACTGCCATCGAAGCAGCGATGAAAGCGAGGCTGCCCAGGGGCGACTTGCCCCAAAGGCGCGGGCCGGGGCAGTGCGGCCCAACCAACGCGCCCACTGGATCCCCGACGGCGACGAACATCAATACCGGCAAGGCCACGTCCATGCCGAAGAAATAGAACGCGAAGAAAACCGCGATCAACAGATAGGTGGCGCCGGTTATTCCCGTAGCTTCGGTTGGTTTCAGGATTGAGCTGAAAATACCCAGGTAGACGCGGTTGAAGAAACCGGCGCGCTGCCGGCTGACGTCCACCGCCAGTGAGAGCAGAGCGCCGCCGCCGACCAGGGTCATGTAGGCCGGCTCCGGCATGACGAGGGCCAAAAGCGTGGTGCAGCTGGCGGCGACCAGATGGAAAACCCGCCGGCCTACCGGTATGGAGTCCCTGCCGGCGGGTTGGCTCATGCGAGGCACGACGATAGGACTGACGGCACTGCGGGTCGCGCCGGTCGGCTCATGCGAAAAATCCGGTCGGAGCCCGGTTGGCGGCGCACGCCAATAACGATCAAAAGTCGATGATGACGGTGTCGCCGGCGCCCCAACGGAAAGAACGGAACTCGGTGCCCCTGGGAGCTTCGAACACCATCCACCCGTCCAGGCCGGTCCCCCGGGGGAGTTGCTGGGCACGCTGGACCAACTTGACCTGGCCGTCAGGCTGCTGCTCCTCGTATACGGCGTTCCAGAGGAACCTGACGCATTCCGTGGGGGTCTCGGGATTCACTGGGACGTTGCAGCGGTCGGACGGTTTTTCCGGGACTTCGGCATCCTGCGCCAGGGCGCCTACGTTGACTGGAGCGTACTTGCCCTGGAAGAAGTCGCGCAACTGCGCCGAATCGCGGTCGATGTTGACAATGGCGCTGGTGGCGGTGTGGTTTTCGACCCTGACCCGCAGGAGAACCAGTTCGTTTTCGTCGGACTGCGGCGACAGCTTGTAGAGAGGCTCGCCAACCGCGCCCTGGGCAGGATAGCGGGTCGAGGTAGTCCAGCGCAGTTCATCGGTGCGCTGCAAATCGGCGACGCTGACGTGGAGGATCCGGCCCTTGTAATACCTGCCGATGTTGGGCGACTGCGAGGAGCAGGCCAAGCTGGCCGCCAGTACCAGCAACGCCAAGAGGAAAACCGGCGCAGCCCGCCGGACCGAAACGCGACCGTGGAGCCTAGAACGTGTTGACATTTGCGTCATTCCGGCGAAAGCCGGAATCCATTGAGTTCGAGAATAGGTACTTTTGAGATGCTGCGCTTGTTTGGAACACTGGATTCCGGCTCAAGGCCGGAATGACGGTACGGGGTTTCAAAAGATGAACACAGCCTAACCATCGCCGGTTCCGGACAGAGTAGGCAGTTGGCGCAGGTCATCGATGAGTTCGGTAAGCACGGACAACAGGCGGTCGACCTCCGCGTCCGTGTTGTGCTTGCCGAGGGTGACGCGGAGGGAGCCGCGGGCGGTATCAGCGGTCTGGCCCAGCGCCAGGAGGACGTGCGAGGGCTCCAGCGAGCCGCTGCTGCAAGCGCTGCCGCTGCTGGCGGCAATGCCCTGGAGGTCCAGACCCAGGAGGATGGATT
The DNA here is from genome assembly GCA_965220505.1 of Dehalococcoidia bacterium. Classification (GTDB taxonomy): domain Bacteria; phylum Chloroflexota; class Dehalococcoidia; order Lucifugimonadales; family UBA3495; genus Bin87. The sequence goes on from CBDCQE010000001.1 coordinate 1,173,278, forward strand.
CGCCCTCGACGCCGTCGAAGGAAAAGTTGACGTTATTGGGCAGCCGGTCGGTGGGATGTCCGTTGAGGATGGCATCGGGGATGAGTTGTCGGACCTCGGCGATGATGCGGTCGCGCAGGGCGGCGCATTGGGCGCCAACTGCGTCGCGCTGGCTGTCGGCCAGTTCCAACGCCACGGACAGGCCGATGATGCCGGCCACGTTTTCGGTACCGGAACGGCGCTCGCGCTCCTGACCGCCGCCGGTGATCAAGGGAAGGTAGGGGACGCCCCGGCGTAAAAAGAGGACACCCACCCCTTTGGGCCCGTAGAACTTGTGGCCGGACAGGCTCATCATGTCCACGCCCAAGCGACGAACATCCAGATCCAGGAAACCGGCCGCTTGCACGGCGTCCGTGTGCATGACGATAGTGCGGCTGAGAGCCTGAGCGCGGTCCTTGACGGCGGCAGATATTTCGGGGATGGGGTTGATGGTGCCGATCTCGTTGTTGGCGTACATTATGGAAACGAGAGCGGTCTCCGGGGTGATGGCGTTGGCGACCTGCTGAGGGTCCACGCGGCCGTAGTCGTCGACGGGCAGGTAGGTAACCTCCCAACCGCGATTTTCCAGCATCTGGCACGCATGGAGGACGGCGTGGTGCTCGGCGGCGGCGGTGATGACGTGGCGGCCGGTCTCCTCCAGGGCGTAGGCAGCGCCGCGGATGGCCGCGTTGTCGGATTCGGTGCCGCCGCTGGTGAAGACCACCTCGCGGTTGCGGCAGTTGAGCACTTTGGCTACGCGCTCGCGAGCGGCGTCCAGGGCGTAGCGCGCCTCCTGGCCGACGGTGTGGACGCTGGAGGCGTTGCCGTAAAGCTGCGTAAAGTAGGGCAGCATCGCCTCCAGGACGCGTTCGTCCATGGGTGTGGTACCGGCGTGGTCGAAGTAGATGTGGTTTTGGGTCGTCATGACGCGTCGTGCTGAATCAAATTTTAGCATAGGGGCCGCCGGCATCCGCCCGCGGCCCGACAGCGGCAAACCATCACAGCGCCGTCAGGGTAGCCACTTGTACCACAACAAAGCGCCGTAAGCGATAGTCACCAGCAATCCGATTACGATTGATGTGGTCTGCTCCAACCGTCGGCTGACCGCGTCGCGGAACACTACACCATATCCCTCGTAGAAAACTGCGCCTTCGTGGTCTTGATATTGCTGCTCTTCCAATATGTCGCCGGCCCGGTCGCGGTGCAGATCCCACACGTTGATAATCAGGAATACGATAACGGCGGAGAACAGCACCACCAACATTTCGACGAGGAAGCCGATCCAGCCGGTTACGCCGGGACGCGAGGCCATGCCGATGAACACGGTAATGCCGCCGAATATGATCAGCGCAAACAACTCACCGAACTCGATGCCCTGTTGCCGTGAATGGGCGATGACGTTGAGCTGGGTTTCGGCCTCGGCGAGTTGGACCTGATCGTCAGGGTTGGGATTCGATGCCTCGGCCCGGTCCAAACAATCCTTGGTGTCCTGGTAAGCGGTTTTCAGTTGTTCGGGAGTCACCGCCTTGTCAATGCTGATGACGTGCATTCGGGCGGCCTGGTGGATTACGTCGCGGCGGGCCAGCAAGTCAACGTTCTGGAACAGGGTGTAGAGGCGGTTATCCTCTTCCTGGGTCTGTGTGGATAGCCGGGCTACCCGGAAGGAGCGCAACAGAGTGAACACAGTGGCGGACAGGCCCAGGGCGCCGAAGTAGGTTTCTCCGGGCCACTGCCATTCACCAAAGGGCAGGTATTGCAGCACATCGTCCCGCAGATAGACGAAGGCGCCGCAGGTCCACAGGGCCAGCAGCAGAGCCTTGAAGCCGAACCTGACCTCCGCCTCAGAGTTAATCAGCAGGTTGACGATGACTATTCCTATGATCCCAATGATGAGATAGTCCAAGTTCTCCGGCTGAGTCTGGGTGAGCAAAAAGAGCCATGCCAGGCTGAATACGGGAGCCGCAAAGGCCAGAGCGTTGACGCCCGCGTGGTGGGCAATAAGGTTGGCTTTACGCCAGGCCGCGTTGGCGATGCCGCTGGCTGCGCCGCCCACGACAATCGCGATGAAGAGCGAGCGGGAATCCATCACTTCGCCGCTGCTGATTCCGACAAAGGTGTTCAAAAGGCCGGAGACGGCGCTGGCGATAAGGAGGGCAACCAGAAGGCCCAAGAAGTCCAAATCGCCTTGATCCGGGGCCTCGTCTTGGTCCGACTCATCGTCCGCGGTGACTGGCCGGCCCGCATGTGAAATTTCTTCCGCCAGGTCGGTTCCCCAGCGGAATCCGAAGGCGTTGCAGGCGGTGGCAATTGCGCCCAGCGTCGCGAGGACGACACCGATGACGAGCTCGGCGAGACGACCGGTTTCGACGTTCTGGAAGCCGCCGGCCTGCCCGACAATGATGAAGGCGAAACCCAGCAAGCCAAATGCGATCAACAACAATATTTCAGGGGAGAGCCGGTGGTATCGCTCTTCATGTTTGTACAATCGGTCGTGAATGATGACAATGAAAATCGGCCAGGTACCGAACATGATGGCGCTGATGGACACGTCCACAAAGCGAGTCGACCAGGCCAAAAAGGCGAAGTTGAAGTTGGCGGCTATGGAGAGGACAATCCTGTGATCGATGGCACGACCAACGACCAGGCGCAGCATATTGGCGTTGAACAGCAGGGAAGGGTACCGGTAGGCGATAAAGACCAGACAGCCAAGGACGACACCGGCACTCATGGCGGCGTTGAACAGGAAGGGCGTTTTTCCGCCCCCACCCCAGGAAATGATCAGAGGCAGGGCCGAAAAGAGGGCTACGGCCAACAGCATGTAGGCATTGGCGAGACGGTTCCCAATCAGGCGGTCCCTGGCCATATTGGGTATCTGTATCAACGTCCGGGGCGCGTTTCTCATTCGCCGGCCTCCCGGTTCAGCTGATCCATTTGTACCAGAGCAGCACCGCGTAGGCAGCTATTATCAGCAAGCCGATTACAACCGACACGCCCCGTTCAAATCGGCGGCTTCTGGGATCGCGAAAGATTACGCCGTAACCCTCCGGCCCCTCCTGGGTGTCCAGGACCAGGTTGGCGCGGTCCCGATGCAAGTCCCACACGTTGACAATGAGGAAGATTATCACCGCCGGGAACAGCGCGCTGAATACCTCATACAGGAATGCCGTCCATCCCGAGACCTCAGGCCGGGACAGCAAGGACAGCAGCACGGTGCTGCCGCCGAAAATGATGAGGGCAAATAGCTCGCCAAAGTCCACGCCCTGCTGGCGGGAGTGGACCATCATGTTGAGCTGGGTCTCGGCGTTGGCCAACAGCCGGCGGTCGGCGACGGGCAGGTCCACGGCGGCGGCCTGAACGAAACAGAATTTGACCCGAGTGTAGGCACGTCGCAGTTCTTCGACGTTCCGGGAGCCGTCGACGGCGCGGAGATGTTCGCTGGCCTCGGGAGCGATCAGGCGGCGGCGGGCCAGCAGTTCCAGGTTGCGGTGCAAGGCGAAGATGCGGTTGTCCTCGTCCTGGGTGCGTGGAGCGATGCGGGCGACGCGGAAGGTGAGCAGCAGGATAAAGACAGTGGCCGAGAAGCCCAGGGCGCCCAGGTAGGTCTCCCGAGGCCAGAGCCAGCCGCCAAAGGGGAGGTAGATTAGGAATTCGTCGCGGAGATAGACGAAGGCGCCACAGCCCCAGAGGGCCAGCATCAAAGCTTTAAACCCAAAACGTATATCAGCCTCAAAGTTGATAAGGAGATTTGTGGAGATGATGGCGACTGCGCCGATGACCAAGTAGTCAACACGGAGCACATCAACCTTTCCGAACACCGCAAGCCAAGCGAGGCTAGCGACCGGTATCGCGTACCCAAGCGCGTTGATACCAAGATTCGTGGTGACCATATTGGCCTTGCGTAGCAGGATGCTCGCAGGAGCATGCAAGAGCAAACCACCCAATGCGGCGACTGTAAGCATACTAAGGTTTACGGGGCCTCCCGAAGCGAAACCGATCCCGGCGTTCATCACTGCAACCAAGAAGCTGCTGATCCCGAACCCAAGAATCACTCCAAAAAAGACCGTACCGTCATTGCCTAAATGAAAACGGGCCGCCTCCTTCAGCCTTCCGGCCAACTCCCTACCCCACACAAATGGGAAAGCACCAAGAGAGGCTGCGACCGCTGCCAGAAGCGCAAGAAAGACACCGAACAGGATGTCGGAAAAAAGCACTCCATCGAAACTGACAAAATCCTCGGTCTGGCTGCCGACTACCAGGACAAAGCCTCCTAACGCTACAACCAGAAAGAGAAAGATGGATTGGAAATTCCTCCGATAGACCCTTTCTTCACGGAGCAGCCAGCCAGTCAGCAGTATGAAGAATACGGGCCATGTTTCGAGAAGGATCGCAGCAATTGAAACATCGACGAAGCGAGTCGCCCAAGCGAACAGAGCATAGTCAAAATTTCCGATAGTGGCCCAGAAGATTGCCCAACTCGCGGTGTGGCGGGCGGCCAAGGAAATCACCACCGGGTCCATGATCAACGACCGGTAGAGCGCCAACAAGACTAGGGCACAACCCCCGGCAACCCCCAATCTCCACGCCGCATTGAACAGGAACGGATTCTCAAAACCGCCGGCCTGGCTAATCAACAACGGTACGAGCGAATAAAAAAACACCGCCATGAGCATATAGCCGGCGGCGAGATTGTTATTTGAATCCCTATTTGTGGACTCAGCAGCCATGACAACGGATTGTAGCACGGCGATTAAGACCGCCTTGCCACGCTCATAGTAGGCGACTATATTGTTGCGCTGGTGGAGAACGCTGCCGAGGGATAGAAATGGCTATTGCAGAGATAAGCGAGTTTCGGATGCATGACCAGGTGTTCGGCGCGACGGACTTTCCGGCGCTGGCACTGGTACAAGGTGGGTTGGGCAGCGGGCGGTAGGAACCCGAGTGTAACCCGGTCAACCACTTGTGGAAGCGGTTGATCGTGCGCTAACGTCCTCCGCGCAGCCGACGCAACTCGGCTTGCAGTTCCCGCACTTGCGCCTCCGCGGTTTCTGCCCGGGCGGTCTGTGATTGGAAGGTTGGGATGTGCTCTCCGGTAGCGGGATCATGCCAACCCAGATAGCCGCCATCAACCCTCAGGATCAAGTTCAGCGCCGCGCTATAACCCTGGAACACGCCGGCCCGGATCTCGTGCATCTCTATCTCCTCGTATTTCCCATCCACCAACCGGTAACCCCGCAACGTGAACCCGTAGAACCGACCTTCGCTGTCGAACAGCCAGTATTCAGATACGCCCAGCCGCTCGTAGTAATCCTTCTTCGGCCCCAGATCGTCGTTGGAAGTGCGTTGGGAGGCCACCTCCAGGATGAAGTCCGGCGGCTTGGCCTGCTCGGACACGACGTAGCCGTTGCGGGCCTCGTAGGCGGCGGGGTCAGCGTCGAAGGCCACCAGCAGGTCCGGGTAGCGGCAGTCGTTGGGGTCGTAGTCTGGCCCGAGGATGACGTAGCGTTCGCCGGTGACCAGGGTGGTGTCGTGGTTGCCCAGGTATTGAGAAAGGTGGTGGGTCTGACCCGGTTCGTGCAGATGTTTTACGGAGGTCATGTCGTCGGGATGACGCTGCGGGATGTCGGGCAGGGGGAAGGGTTGGGCCGGGGCGGATGCCGCGGGCGGGTTGGCGGGTCGTGCTGTGGTCATGCTGAACCTCGACGGACGGGGTCAGGTGCGATCAGGCGAGGGTATCGTACTGGACCGGATCATACCATTCTTGAAGCACTATGGCCTGACGGCAACGGGCATTGCCGCCGATGGGGCCGTCAATTATATTGGGCGGCACTCGGATTGGCGCGGGAGGACGGCACGATGGCTTTTGCAGAGATAAACGGATACCGGATGCACTACGAGGTGTTCGGGGACGCCGCAGCGCCGGCGCTGGCCCTGATACACGGTGGATTGGGAGGCGGGGACGGGGCCAAAGACACGGTTAACCGGCAGGCGGGCGCGCTGTCCGAGGGGTATCGTTGCGTGTTCTATGACCGGCGGGCGTGCGGCGAGTCCGACACGCCGGCGGACGGGTACGATATGGCCAACTGCGCCCGGGACCTGCGGGAGTTGCTGGCGCATCTTGGCATCGGCAAGGCCCACATCCTGGGATCGTCCGCGGGCGGACCGATTGCGACGCAGTTTGCGCTGGACTATCCGGAACTGACGGACACGCTGATCCTGATCAACACGATGAGTTATTCGGAGGAGGACCAGCGGGAAATCCGTCGGCAGGAATTGCACCGGTTGAAGGAACGGATCGCGGAGGTGGGCAGGTCGGTGGCCGTGGAGCAGGCGATAGCGGAGCGGTTCCCCCAGATGATGACCGATGATCCGGAGCGGTTCGCGCGGATCGCGGCGGATAACCTGGCCCGCATCGACGGCATTGCCGCGACGCAGCAAGCGTACCTGGACATTGGCGATTCGCTGGAGTCGCGGTTGTCGGAGCTGAAGATGCCGACGCTGGTGGTCCACGGGGACGCTGACAGCCGGATTCCCGTGGAATGCGGCCGCAGCCTGGCATCGGGAATCGCCGGGGCCGAGTTGCACGTGATCGCCGGGGCGGAGCATGGGTTGATGACCAACGAAGCCGCCGGCGAAACGCAGCGGATCATCCTGGACTTCCTGGGGCGTACGGCGGCAGCGGATCGGGAGCAGGCGGTGAAGGCGCGGTGAACGATTACGAGTGGGACGAGCAGAAGCGGCAGGAGAACGTCGATAAGCACGACATCGACTTTACCGCGGTCTACAACTTTGAATGGGATACCGCCGTGTATAATTCAAACGACATACACGGTGAAGAGCGTTGGGTAGCTACCGGATATATCGGCAACCGCTTGCACCGTGTCGTCTATACTTGGCGGGGCGACCAGAGGCGCATCATCAGCTTGCGCAAGACCAACCCACGAGAGGATAGGGATTATGCCCAAGCTTAAGCCGGGTCACGTCTGGGCAACCCCGGAAGAGGAAGCCGCCATACAAGCCGGCATCGCCGCAGACCCGGACAACCCGGAATTAGGACCGGAGTTTTGGGCCACTGCCAAACGCATCTGGGAACTCCCCCGAGAGATGGCTTGGCTGCGCCGAAAGCAAGAGCGAGAGCAGCAAGCCAGAGCCAAGGAGGCTTACGGAATGAGCACCGTTGGGATTGACCATATCGCCATGCCAACTGCTGACGCCGAACAGTTGATGGCGTTCTACAAGAAACTGGGCTTCGCCATCAATGACGAGGAAGAATGGCGAGCCGGCACGGCCAACATCTTCTCCATCCAGGTGGGCGACTCGAAAATTAACGTGCACCCGGAGGGACACCTGGCGGACTACCGCGGGCCGACCGCAGTGCCCGGGTGCACCGACATCTGCTTCGTGTGGGATGGTTCGGTCGAAGACTGCCAGCAGATGCTGGCGGACGCCGGGGTCGAGGTGATCCGGGGCCCGGGCCCGCGCAAGGGCGCGCGCCAACGGGGTGTCCTGCCAGCGGTGAGCCTGTACGCCCGGGACCCGGACAACAACCTGCTGGAGTGGATGATCTATCAGTAGGGGCGACTCTGGATTCCGGCGAAAGCCGGAATGACAGTAACGGCGCTGGAATGACGGTACTAGCGCAGGAGGCAGATTATGACGCGAATGCTGGGCAAGCACGCTCTGGCGCAGATGCTGGTGGCGGAGGGAGTTGAGTACATATTCGGCAACCCGGGCACCAGCGAGACGCCGTTCCTGGACGGCTTGCAGGACTTCCCGCAGCTGCAGTACATACAGGCATTGCAGGAAGGGACGGCGGTAGGGATGGCCGACGGCTACGCGCGGGCCACGGGCAAGCCGGCGTTCGCGAACATCCACATCGCCGGTGGGCTGGCCAACGGGATCAGCGGGTTATACAACGCGTTCCGGGGCGGCACGCCACTGGTGCTGACGGCGGGAAACTCGGACACGCGGATGCTGATCAGCGAGCCGGTGCTTTCGGGCGACCTGGTAGAGATGACCGAGCAGTACACCAAGTGGAGCGTCGAGATCCGACACGCCTCGGATATTCCGGTGGCGATCCGGCGGGCGTTCAAGGAGGCGAAGACGCCGCCCACCGGCCCGGTGTTCGTGTCATTCCCTTGGGACACCCTGGACGAAGAGGTCGATTTCGAGCCCGTGGCATCGTCAGACGGATACTTCCGGATCCGGCCCGATGCGGCGGCGGTTGACCGGGCGACGGAATTGCTGGCCGGTGCCGAAAACCCGGTGATAGTCGTCGGTGACCGGGTGGCGCAGTCGAACGCCGTGGAGCAGGTGGTTCGGGTCGCCGAGCAGACCGGAGCACGGGTAGTCGCCACGTCGTACTCGGAGGTGAACTTCCCTACCTCGCACCCGCAGTGGGGCGGGATGCTGAACTTGAACAGCCCGGCGGCGGCGCGGCAGTTCCAGAACGCCGACGTGGTGCTGGCAGTTGGCACGGACGTGTTCGCTTCTTTCCTGTACGTGGACGTGCCGTTCCTCAACCCGGACACCAAGCTGATTCACCTGGACAGCAACTACTGGGAAATCGAAAAGAGCTACCCGACCGAAGTTGGCATCATGGCCGACCCGGCCGCGGGCATGGCCGACCTGGCGGTATCGCTGGAATCGAACATGAGCGGCGGGCAGCGTGAGGCAGCGGCCACGCGGGCGGCCACCCTGGCGGCGGCGCGGGAGCGAGACGCGGAGCGATACAAGGAACGGATCGCGGCGACCTGGGACAACTCGCCGATGCCGGTGGAGCGCATGATGCACGAATTGGCGGATGCGGTCCCGCCCAATACCATCATTGCCGACGAGGCGGTCACCTCGCGTCCGGCAGTGAACCGAGCGTTTGACTTCGAAAAGCCCGGCGACATCTACGGCATCCGGGGCGGCGCGCTGGGTTGGGCGATGCCGGGAGCGTTGGGGGTGAAGCTGGCGCATCCGGACCGGCCGGTGTTGGCGGTGGTGGGCGACGGGGCCTCAATGTACACGGTGCAAGCGCTCTGGACTGCCAGCCGGTACAACATTCCGGTGGTTTACGCCATCTGCAACAACCAGGCGTACCGCATCCTCAAGGTGAACATGGAGGTCTACCTGCGGGACATGCTGGACGACACGGACCGGGCCAGCGATTACGTGGGCATGGACTTCGCCAACCGGCTGGATCTGGCGATGATGGCGCAGGCGATGGGAGTGCACGGGGAGCGGGTCGACGATCCGACGGAAATCGGACCCGCGATCAAGCGGGCGTTTGAAAGCGGGAAGCCGGCGCTGCTGGATATTACGATCAGCGGGGCGTTGTAGACGACGCTCTACCGCAACAGGCAAAAAAGCAGGGCGGGTCTGCGGACCCGCCCTTCAAATTCCCGGGCGGCTGCGGTAGTGGGTGTCAGGACTCGGGCCGCTCCGCCATCGCCAGCACTTCGGCCCATTCCTCCGCCGTGACGGGCTGGATGGAGAGGCGTTGGCCGCGCTTGATGACCTGCATGTCGGCCAGGGCCGGGTTGGCCTTGAGTTCGTTGAGGCTGACGAAACGGGGCAGGCGGGTTTCGGCCTTGATGTCAACCATCAGCCAGGTTGGGTTGGCCGGGTCAGACTTGGGATCGTAGTAGCGGGAACTGGGATCCCAGGCGGTGTCGTCGGGGTAGGCTTCACCGACGATGCGCGCGGTGCCAATTACGCCCGGCGGTTTGGCGTTACTGTGGTAGAAGAGGACGTAGTCGCCGACGTGCATGTCGTCGCGCATGAAGTTGCGCGCCTGGTAGTTTCGGACGCCATCCCACTCGGCGGTCTGGTCATCCTCGGCCACAAGGTCGTCGTAGGAAAAAGAAGAAGGCTCGGACTTGAACAGCCAGTAGCGGGGTTCGGGCATTGCGGGCTCCGTTACACATCGATGGACAGGATGTTCAGGATTTGGTCTAAACGGCGTCCGTTCCATGTTCGCCGGTGCGGATCCGGATCGCGTCGCCGACGGGGTAGATGAAAATCTTGCCGTCGCCGGGGGCGCCGGTGATGGCGTTGGTGCGGATGACGTCCACCGCCTTGTCGGTGTCCCCGTCGTTGACCACGACCTCCACCTTTACCTTGGGCAGCATGTCGATGCGATAGGTCCCGAGACCGCGGGCCGCGGTGACTTCCACGCCGCCCTGGTTACCCCGGCCTGACACCTGGGTCACGGTGAGGCCCACGATGCCGGCTTCGCTGAGGGCGTTTTTGACGACGTCGAGACGTTCCGGCCGGAAAATGGCTTCGATTTTATTCATTGGGTTTGCACCTCGCTGCACTCAATTGTAATCGTTATGTCGGCCAATATGCATGCGGTCGGTTGGCTTAACTCCAAGCACCGAAAGGCGTCTCTCCCCACGACCCACAAAGCCCGGTCCGCAGAGCGACGCGACGACGCGCCGGCTATCTCCGAATTTGGATGCCGGCGGCTTCGCGATCGAAGCAACCCGAGGTGAGGTCCTCGCGTTCCTGGCGCAGGACATCCTTCCGGACCCGAAGGCTGGGGGTTCGCGGCAGTTCGTCGCGGACTTCGATGTAGCGGGGCACTTTGAAGTAGGCGAGGCGGTCGGCGCACCAGTAGATGACATCCTCGGGTTGGGGCGACGCGCCGGGCCGAGGCGTGATGTAGGCCTTGACCTCGTCTTCGCCGAGTTCGGAGGGGACCGCGATGATGGCGCAGTCCAGGACATGCTCGTGGCTCTTGATCACGTCCTCGACTTCCTGGGAGGAGATGTTCTCGCCACGGCGACGGATGACGTCCTTCTTGCGGTCGACGAAGTACAAGTAGTTGTCGTCGTCGAGCCAACCGAGGTCGCCGGTGAACAGCCAGCCGTCGCGCAAGGATGCGCCGGTCTCGGCCTCGTTGCGCCAATAGCCGGCCATTGTCGCGGGGTTTTGGATGGTGATCTCGCCGGGCTGGCCGTTCGGAACCGGAACGCCGGCATCATCGACGATACGCACGGTGTTTTCAAAGGCGGCGTCGGGATGCTTGCGAGGCTGGCCGGAGGAGTTAGGGCGGCGTTCGCCCCGAATGGCCTCGATGGTGCCATAGCAGGTTTCGGTCATGCCGAAGCCGACGATGATGTCGGTGCCGAAGCGCTGCTCGAACTCGGCGAGAAATTCAGGGGAGAAAGCCGGCGATCCGTAGAAGAGGCGAACGGTGTTGTCGGCGTCGTCGGGCTGCGGATCGTTCTTGGCCAGGACGGGCATCATCATGCCGATGAAATTGACCACCGTGGCGTCAGCGTCGCGCACCTGGTCCCAGAAGCGCGAGGCGCTGAAACGATCCTGCACAATCAGGGTGGCGCCGGACGCGAGGGTGCCCATGGTGCTGTAGTACTGGGCGTTGGCGTGAAAGTAGGGCAGGCAGGTGAAAAAGCGGTCGTCGGGCGTGGCCTGGGTCCAGAGGGCGAAACCCTGACCGGCGGAAACGTACATCTGATGGGTGACCTGGACCCCCTTGGGATTCCCGGTAGTGCCCGACGTGTACTGGAGCATTGAGATGTCGGTGGGAGCGACGGGCGGAAGCTCAGCGATCTCGGCTGAGGCGCCCAGCAGGTCGGAGTAAGCCGTCCAGCCGGAGGGTGCAACATCGTCGCCCACGAAAAGGCGATGGCGGACGCAGGGAGCAATGTCGGCGGCCTGGGTGGCGACGTCGAGCAGGCTCTGGTGGGCGACGAGGGCAGAAGCCTCGGCGTTGTTCAAGATGAAGGCCATCTCGTCGCGCCGGTAGGCCGTGTTGATGGTGACGGCGATGCCGCCGATGAGCGCGAGGCCGAACCAGGTGTACAGAACCTCGGGAACGTTCGGGAGGAACAGACAAACGCGATCACCGTGGCCGATGCCCAAGTCGCGGAACATGGTAGCCGCAGAACGGCAGCGACGATAGAAATCGGAATAGGTGATCTGCTGCCCCGCGATTTCAACGAAAATCTTGTCGGGGTTGGACCGCACCACGATATCAAGGAATTCGCCGAGTGACTTTTCCCACGAATGGCGATCGGGAAGGGGATCGAGACCGAGGATGCTACTCATAAGTAAACTCGGGGTCTGACGGCCACGAACCGGCGGCCGGCGACGGATTGCGTAGAAGCCACGCTATCACGCGAGTTGGGGGCGGTCAAGCGACCCATCACCACGCATACGGGCGGCGCCGGAACGGACGCGGCTTCAGGAGGAAGCCGCCGGAAACGCGTTGGGTCGCGTCGGTTTGGCGAGCCGGGAATCACGGATGTCGGTGGTCAGACAGGCGACCGTGCTAAAATTGCTGTGCAGTCACCGGAACGGGTCATTTCAAATCGTACACAGCGGGTACACGAATTGCAGCTAACCGGCAGAGGCGTTTGGATCGCCTTGACCTCCGCAATATTCTGGGCAGCATCGCTGGTGGCAATGCTGGCGGGCGGCTACGTGGTGGCCGTTGGGACCCCATGTCTCTGCGCCGACGTCAACGGTTTCATGCTGGGCGGAGGGCTGGTGATAATCCTCGCCAGCGCGGGAATGCTGCTCTGGTCGCGCGAGTTGGCGCGCCTGGTAGTCGACAGACTGACCAGACTGGCAACTCAGCAGAAATAGCCCCTGAAGAAAGCATCCGGGCAGGGAGCGTCTCTGCATCACTCTCCATAGGCGACTTCGGGAGCTGTGGACGAGGTAGGGGCGCCCCGCTTCGAGCGCCCCAAAGTTAAGCCGCGAATTGCCCGGGCACTGCCGATATCTTGATCCGGCCGGCTCCGGCCTAGAGTTGGCGCAGCTTGGGATCCAAACGATCGCGCAACCAGTCTCCGAACACGTTGAACGCGATCACGACCATGGTTATCGCGACGCCGGGGATGATGGAAATCCACCATGCGGTGGCGACTTTCGCCCGGCCGTCGGCGACCATCTGACCCCAGGAAGGCGTGGGCGGCGGGATGCCGGCGCCGAGAAAGCTGAGTGATGCTTCGGTCAGGATGACCAGGCCGACGTGCAACGTCAACATGACCATGAAGGAATTGAAAACGTTGGGCATTATGTGAACGAACATGATCCGGGCGCCGGAGCAACCGTGGACGTGAGCCAGCGCGACAAAGTCGTTGTCTTTGAGCCCCAACACTTCGCCTCGCGTGACCCGGGCAAACCTCGCCCAGAGAATCAGGGTCACGGCAAGGACCACCGTCTGCAGTCCTTGCCCCATGGTCACTGCTAACAATAAAGCGAACAGAATTGTGGGGAAGGCAAGGGTGGCGTCCACCGCCCTCATGATAAACGTGTCCGTCTTGCCGCCGGCGTAGCCCGACAACAGGCCCAGGACGCCGCCAATCGCGCCACCTGCCAGGAGCGCAGCGAACGCCACGATCAGGCTGACCCGGGCGCCGTAGATCAAACGGCTGAGAATGTCCCGACCCAGAATGTCGGTACCCAGGAGATACTTAGCGCTGCCCTCTGCCTGCCAGGCCGGCGGCTTAAGCTTGTCGCGCAGGGACTGTTTGGTTGGCGAATGGGGCGCGATAAGCGGCGCGAATATGGCCGCGAATATCATGACCGCGATGATGATCACGGGTATCCAGGGCAGTCGCTTGAGTTCATACCTCAATCGCTCCTGCCGCTCGCCGGAAACCTCCAGTACCTGCACGCTGGTATCTACGCGGTCGCTGGCCATATCGCTCCTAGTCGTACCGGATCCTTGGATTGATGTAGGCGTAGAGTATATCGACGACCAGATTGACGCCGAGGATTATTACTGCGTCCAGCAGGATCACGGCCTGTAAGAGAGGAAAGTCGCGTTGCGCCACGGCGTCAATGGTGAGGCGACCTATGCCCGGCCAGGCAAACACGGTCTCGGTAACGATGGCCCCGGTGACGAACCCGCCGACAAAGACGCCGAAGAGCGTCAGCACGGGGATCAGGGCGTTGCGCAAGCAGTGCTTCCAGAAGACCTTCCACTCCTGCAAGCCTTTGATCCGGGCGAGCTTGACGTACTCGGTATCCAGCACCTCGAGCATGCTGGACCGGATCAGCCGCATGATCCCGGCGATGGAGAATGTGCCCAGGGTGAACGCGGGCAGGATGTAGTGAGCAGGTCCGCCCATTCTCCCGGGTGGGAGAACGTCCAGCCACACGCTGAATATATAGATGCAGACGATGGCGATCCAGAAATTGGGCGTGGCCACACCGAACACTGCGATGGCGCCGGCCACCTGGTCAATCCATGTGCCGCGTTTGACGGCCGCGACAACTCCCAGGGGGATCGCCACCCCTACCGCTATGACCATGGACAGTGGCAACAACTTCAGCGTGTTGGGCAACCTCTCGAAGAAAAGCTCGGCCGCCGGCTTTTTGTACACGATGGAGTCGCCGAAGTCACCGCGGACAATGCCGGTGAGGAACACGAAGAGCTGCACGTGGTACGGGCGATCAAGCCCCAGGTTCCGCTCGATGAACTGACGCTCTTCTTCAGTGGCGTCCTCCGGCACCATGAGGTCGGCCGGATTGCCGGTGGCCCTGGCCAGGGCAAACACGATCAGGGCGACGATGAAAAGCAGGACGATGCCCTGCAACAACCGGTTGAGGATGTATTTTTGCAAATCCCCGACCTCAATGAATGCTTCGCGCCGGGCGGTTCGGCCAGTTCCCGGCGCGAAGAGAGTTAAGGATCAGGGGTGGCGCAGAAGGTTCCCGGGTCGCGCCCGAGAGAACCAGCTACCCCTGAAACAGGAGGTTCAGATGCGACTATTGCCAGGGATTCCCCTCGGCGTGGGGGATGCGATGGAAGACATCGCCCAGTTCCCCGCGACCGTAGATGCCCTGCCAGCGGCCCACCGTTTCCGGATTTGACGCGTACAGGCTGACGCCCTGGACAATCGGAACGCCGATCCACTGATCCGCTACCAACTGGAGGATGTCATTGGTAGCCTCGGCCCGCTTGGCATCGTCACGCTCGGAGATAGCGATCTCGTGGAGCCTCAGGTATTCCTCTCCCACCGGTGTCAGACTATCGCGATCGCCGAATGCCACGTGGTTGCTGTCGGGGTGGAAAGTGGACTGATACCGGGGTACCGGCAGTGGCCGGCCCGCGTTGCGGAAGATGCTGACCGCCCCGTTGAAGCCCTCGCCCCATTCGTCGTGTCCGGGCCGCCGCGTCATGGGACTGAACACGCCGATTTCGATGATCTTCAGGTCAGCCTTGATACCGATCTCTTCCCAGAAACCCGTGACGGCCTGGCTGAGGTCGTTCATGTACGGAGTGCCCGAGAAGTTAGTGCTCCAGAAGGTGACCTCGAATCCGTCAGCGTATCCGGCCTCGGCCAGCAACGCTCGGGCGCGGTCCGGGTCGTACACCAACTGTTCTTCGCCCCATTTCTGCCACCTGGGAACATCGACGTCAACACTGGTGGGGAAGGTGGCAAAGGGCATGGAGGGTCGCCCGTAGCCGTTCAGCGTGAAGTCGATAATGTCCTGGCGGTTGATGGCCAGTGACATGGCTTGCCGAACGCGAATATCACCGACGGGCAGCGCCTGGGCCTCCTCGTAGTAGAGACCCCAGAACTGGTAGATGAACATGCCCACGCCCTCGATGACCGTGAGCTGTGCGCCGGAGGCTTCCACCTCAGGGGCCGATTCCGGCACCAGGTCGATGAGGTCGGCCTGGCCAGTCCGAACCATGGCGAGCTTGGTGCTCTCTTCAGGGACCAGCAGCAGGCTCATGTTGGCGAAGTGGGGGATGCCGCGGTGGGACTTGTCGAAGGCCTCATAGCGGAAGTAATCGCCCACCGAGTGCTCGGCGTACATCCAGGGACCACTGCCTATCGGCTCGGCCCGAAAACCCTCGTCGCCTACGGACTCGATGTAGTCCTTGGGCATGATCTGGCCGCCCTGGAACACCGCCCTGGTCAGCAAGCTCCAGAAGTGAGGTTTTGATCCGTCGGTGTGCATCCGCAGGGTGTGATCATCAATAATCTCGATGGCTTCCTCGGACGGCTGGCGGAGTTGCCGGTTGAGACGGTTACCGTCGCCCACGACGCTTTCGTCGTGGTACATGGTGCGCTCGAGGCTGAACTTCACGTCATGCGCATCCAGGACTTCGCCATTGTGGAACACCAGGCCCGGCGCGATATTGAAAGTCCAGCTGTTTCCGTCCGGGTCGATTCCCCATTCCTCTGCTACTCCGGGGCCGACCCCGCCGTACTGGGACTCATAGTTGAACCCAAGGAGAGCATCGTAGATGGGGGCCTGGTACTGAGCGTGCCCCGCGCGACCCTGCAGGATGGGGTCGGTGACCTGAGAGCCGAGATTTTGCAGGCTCACCGTCAGGGTGCCCGCTGGATCATCTTGCTGGCGAACCACGCCCTGAACCGGCGGCACCGGCGTGGCTACCACCAGGACTTCCCTGGTAACTTCCACCTGCCTTTCGACCTCTACTTGCTTTTCGACCTCAACCTCAACCTGTTCGGTTACGACCTTTTCAACCTCGACCTGCTCAGTCACGACGCGCGTGACCTCGACGATCTGAGGATCAGCAGGAGCAGCAGTTCCTCCGCAGGCCAGGACGAGTGCAAGGGACAGTGTTAATGAACCGAGCAGGGCTGCCTTAAGCGACATTCGATACCTCCGACACTAAACGCAGATAGAGTCTTGCGGGTGTGATACCGGCGCACGATACACCCGTAAACGATACCGGTCAACTTTATGATTATCGCCTGGTGGCACGGGATAAATGTTCCGCGATCGATTGGCGATATATTGGCGGTATGCGAAAATCGGCCGCAGAGACGCGACCGGTAAGACCGCTATCGACATTCAAACCCACGAGATGGTTTGGGGGCGCCGCCTGTGCTCCCGGATACGGAACCGCTACGACGCGCTCCAGTTCAATTGACAGTGGTATGGGGCGGATTTAGACTGCCTTGCACCCGAATGATGAAGGCGTTTGCGAATTTGCCTGACGCCTCAAGCAACAGCGGTTGGATATGGTCGTTTCCGTCGATGAAAAATGCCTGCGGCTGACCGACGACAGCGGCGAGCGGGGCGTGCTGCTGGGGATGCGGTGCTTGCGGTGCGGCGTCTGCGCGTTCGGGCCAGCTACGTTCTGCCAGTCATGCACGTCGCCGGACCTGGAAGAGATGGAACTGTCCGCCGATGGAACGCTGTACAGCTACACCATCGTCAGGGTGCCACCGTCGGGTTGGCCGGGGCCGGTGCCTTACGTGCTCGGTGAGACTGAGTTACCCGAGGGCCCCCACGTGCTGGCCGAGGTGATCGACTGCGCGCACGAAGACCTTCGGGTCGGGATGCCGGTGACGTTAGTGCTCCAGACCGTGGGGATGGATGGAATCGAAGGATCAGAGCGCGCAGTGTACAAGTGGCGGCCGACGTAGCAAGCGACGCGATTGCCGCGGTGCGCTGGCAATGACACGTCCTCTGAGTTGGGTATGGCGGTGGCACCGCGTTGGCACGACAACAACCAGGTGGTAATCAGATGACTCAGTTTCGGCCCGGTCGCGAAGTCATGGTGGTGGGAGTGGGTCTGCACGCTTTCGGGCGGTTCCCCGAGGAGAGCCTGTCGGACCTGGCGCGGGACGCGGTGGTTGACGCGCTACGGGATTCGGGCGTGCCGTGGTCGGCCATTCCAGTGGCATACTTTGGGCACGTTTACTACCACGGGATGTCGATTGGCGAGACCACGCTGGCGCAGCTGGGGCTGACCGGCGTGCCGATCATTAATGTGGAAAACGCGTGCTCCAGCGGGTCCACCGCGTTCTGGCAGGCGTACTGGGGGATCACGTCGGGCGTGTTCGACATGGCGCTGGCTTTCGGCGCGGAGAAGGTGCCCAGCGGGCCGGTGACGGTGACTGCCGAGAACAGCCCGGCGCGATACATCGGCGGCGACCACATGATGGCCGGCTACGCCCTGCGGATGAAACGGTATATGGAAGACACCGGGGCCCCGGCCTCGGCGCTAGCGCAGGTGTCGGTGAAAGCGCGGCAGGCGGCGTCGATGAATCCGTACGCCCACCGCAAAGAAACCTATTCAGTGGAAGACGTGCTGAACTCCCGGCTGATCGCGGATCCGTTGACGTTGTACCAGTGCTGCCCGACCAGCGAAGGCGGAGCGGCGGCGGTGTTGTGCGCGGCGGACGCGCTGGACACCTACGGCATCGACCGGAGCCGCGCGATCCGCGTGGCCGCGGCGGCTTTGACCTCGGGCAACTACAACGGCCGGGGTAGCGACCATTCGGCTTTCAGCCCGTACCGGACAGAGCCGGCTGCCTTGCAGGCCTACGAGATGGCGGGGATCGGGCCGGAGGACGTTGATATAGCCCAGGTCCATGACGCAGCGACCATCGGTGAGTTGCAGCAGATCGAGGCCCTGCACCTGACGCCGTTCGGAGAAGCATGGCGGGCGACCGAAGAAGGTCGAACCGCGCTGGGCGGGGACATTCCGGTGAACACAGACGGGGGCCTGCTGGCGATGGGTCACCCCTTCGGGGCCAGCGGCATCCGCATGGTGCACGAGACGGTGACGCAGCTGCGGGGAGAGGCCGGCCCACGGCAGGTGGAAAACGCGCGGGTTGGAGTGGCCCAGTGCTCCGGTGCTGGCGACGTCACTACGGTGCACATCCTGACGCGGTAGCGCCGGGTATGAGGTTGCCGCGCTGCGCTCGGAAATACAACGACCAGCGGAATGGCGAGATTGTCGCGCTGCGCTCGCTATTACAGGGTTTTACCCCAGGGCGCATTGTAAGGAACGTTAGATTGGATGGATCATGGCGAACTTCATGATCATGGCGGCGATGCGGGGACGGTTCATGTCGGAACAGGGGAACCTGTACGACAATTTCCAGATGCTGGGTTATATGGAGGGGGCTTCGCCCTTCGACGCAGTGTCGGCGTTTTTTGACCAACCCAAGTTTCCAATCGTGTGGGCGGATGTGGAGTACATGTGGGCCGAACGTCTGGCGGACGATCCGGCGAACGGGCACCACGGGGAATACGAGAGGGTCTACATCGCGTCGCTGCGGGAGCGGTGGGAAGGCAGTTCGCGGAATTAGGTTTTACATCGATGAACAGGATTGACAGGATTTAGTTTTGAGGGATTGGGGCGAGGCCGGGTGATTTTCGACAGCGGCGCAGATAACAAATAGGGGCGAATGGTCATTCGCCCCTACGATTCTCTGGCTTGGCGCGTTGGCAGCGCTTATCGGCCGGTCATTACACAGAAGCGGCTTTATCGCGGAGGCGGGTGAACTCGGTGCGGAAGCCCTCGGCCAGGGCGCGCCTGTCGGTGCCGTGGAGGACGAAGCGGGCGCCTTGCTCGATCCAATATTCGGATAGCTCGGGCGTTTGGTGGTGAACCAAGGTGGGCAGGTCCTTGGCCTCGCACTTGTCGATGATGCCCTTGACGGTGGTCTTGTAGATCTCCTGGGCGTAATCGTCTGGAACGCCCAGCGAGATGCTCATGTCGTTGGGGCCGACGAAGATGGCGTCGATATGGGGAACGGCCAGCATGGCATCGAGGTTGTCGACGGCGGCCTGGCTTTCGATGCCGATGATGCAGATGTTGTCGCGGTTGCGAGCGGCGAGGTAATCCTGGCTGGCGTCGCTGGGGAACTTGCCGGACTCCAGGGCCTCCTCGGCGGCGGCGCCCTTAAGGGGGCGGAACTTGGCGGCCTTGACCACCTCGCGCACCTGGTCGACGGTCTCGCAGTAGGGGGCGAGGATGCCCTGGGCGCCGGCGTCGATGGCCATCGTGACGTAGTGGGAGTCTGGGATTGGGATGCGGACAATGGGAACGACGCTGATGGTGCTGAACATGGTCAGGTAGTCGCCCAGTTCGCCCCGGCTGCGCGGGCTGTGCTCGGTGTCGATGATGACGTAGTCGAGGCCGACGCCGTCGAGAATGGGGATCCAACGGGGGCTGCGGTTGATGCTGATCATGGTGCCGAAGATACGGCCGCCCTGCTGGAGGGTCTGCTTGAGGTCTGCGCCGCTCATGGGGTGCAATGCTCCTTGCGGTGGGATGTGCGGCGAGTATAGCACGGAGGTGTTCGGGCAGCGCCGGGCGGTTGCGGGATGGACCCGTGACCGCCTGGCGCTTCGGGCACAACGGTGGCCGGCGACGTGTGCTACACTGGCCGAGTTGAACCGGCAATGGATTGAAATGACGGCGTAATCCGGGGTAATTGTTGCGGAATCAGTATCGTTATATCGGTGAACAGGGGGATTGGGACGCGGTGGCGGAGGAGTTACGGCGGGCTCCGCGACTGGCACTGGATACTGAGCGGAACGGCCGGTTCGCGTACCGCGAGCGGATCTGCCTGATACAGATTTCCGACGGACGGGAGACGTACCTGCTGGACCCGCTGTCCGTGAAAGGGCTGGACGCCCTGGGCGAGTTGCTGGCGGACGAGGCGGTGGCGGTCGTGATGCACGGCTGCGAAGAGGATGTGCGTTTCTTTGACCGTGATTTCGGCTTTGCGGTCAGCAATCTGTTCGACACCGGATTGGCCGCGCGTTTCCTGGGAGTATCGAGGCCGAACCTGGGAGCGGTACTTGAAGAGTTCTGCGGCGTGGGGATCGCCAAGGATCCCAAGCTGCAGGTTTCGCACTGGGGTCTGCGGCCACTATCCGGCCCGGCGCTGGATTATGCGGCCAGCGACGTACACCACCTGTTGCCGCTCGCTTACGAGCTGGAGTACCGGCTCGACAAACTGGGGCGTATTGGATGGGTGCGAGAAGAGTGCGCTCGAATTACCGGGCTGCGGCATCCTCCAGAGGAACCGCTGGAGACGGCGTTTCGCCGGGTGAAGGGATGGGAGAGCCTCAATCCCAGGGAAGCGGCGGTACTCCAGGAACTCTACGCATTTCGGGATGGCAAGGCGTGCGCCTGGGACGTTCCGCCGACGCAGGCGGCGAGCAACGGCGACCTGTTGGAACTGGCGCAGTGTTACGGCAGGCCACCACGGGGAGTCGGCGGGTTGCTGGCATCCCGGTGCTTCGGCGAGTTGATGGAAGCGCTTGAACGGGGCATGGACGGACCTGAGGCGCCAAAACCGCCGAGGCCGGATCGAGGCGCCGAGCCCTGGACACATGAAAGCCGGGAACGGCTCAAGGTTCTGAAGCAATGGCGAACTGGATTGAGCGCAGAGCTGAATCTGGCGGTCAGCCATATCTGGCCCACGCCCAGCCTGGAAAGGATCGCGTTGAGGCCGGAGCGATTACGCCATGAACTGGCGGGCGGCGAAGGGGAAGTGCGGCAGTGGCAGCGGGAGGAGTTCGGAGAAACGTTATCTCGCCTGGTGGTCGAAGGATGACAGCAATGTGGGGCGTCCGAAATCGACGCCCCACGCACTTCCCACCGGCGGGCAGATCAGGCGCCAAAGGTCATCAGCTCCTCACAGAAACGGGCGGTGTTGAGGAGGTCGGGGACGACGACGTATTCGTCTATGGTGTGCATGAGGTTGGTGGACATGCCGACGACGATGCTCTCGATGCCGTGGAGTCGAAACACGTTGCCGTCGGTGCCGCCGCCGGAGGGGCGGATGTCCGGCTGGAGGCCCATGTCGCGCATGACGCGGGTGACCAGTTGCGCGGTGGCCTCGTTGGGGTCCAGGCGGTACATCTGGAACATCATCTCCAGATTTTCGTTGATCTCGGCTTCGGTGTACCGGCCACGAATCCTGTCGACGGCAGCAACGAGTTGCATGCGCAGGAGTTCAAGGGACTCCATGTTCATGCTGCGGAACTCGCCGGACACGGTGGCCTCGGAAGGGACGGCGTTGCGAACGGTTCCGCCGGCGATGGTGCCGACGTTGAACGTGGTTTCGTGGTCGATGCGCCCCTGGGGCAACTCGGCGATGATGTCGCTGGCGATGCGGATGGCGGAAAGGCCCTTCTCGGGTTCGACGCCGGCGTGGGCGCCACGGCCCTTGATATCAATGTCGAAAGCCATGTAGGTGGGGCTGCCGCCGGTGATGGAGTTGACCGGCCCGTTCCCGTCGAACACGACGGCCTCCGTGCTGGAGATCATCGAAAAGTCGAGGTTGGATGCGCCGACCAGGCCGATTTCCTCGCCCCGGGTGAACACCACCTGTACGGGACGACGCGGGCGGCCGTCCTCATGCACGGTTTGGAGCGCCTCAAGGATCGCAGCGACGCCGGCCTTGCAGTCGCCGCCGAGTATGGTACTGCCGTCGGAGGTGATCCGGTCGCCGACGGCCTGGGGTTTGATGCTGCGGCCGGGGTCGACGGTATCCATGTGGGCGGATAGCAGGAGGGGACTGTCCCCGTCCTCGCGGGCGATGACGTTGCCGTGCTCGTCACGTGCGACCTGGAAGCCGAGATTAGACAGCCGCTCGGAGACGTGGAGAGCGACGTCCCACTCCTCACCGGACGGGCTGTCGATTCGAACCAAATCGCAGAAGTCGTTGATCAATCGTTCCTGGTTAGGCATGGGGGCTCCTCGTCGGTCTGACCGTGTTCGTGGTGAGTATGGTGGTTCCCTTAGCTGCAAATGAGAGCCGGGAGGGATGGCTCCCGGTGTGGTGGTAGATGTCTGAAAACGGTCCCGACGCGCTGCTCCCCGATCAGGCAGCGACCAATCCGGGTAGGTGGGAACGGTGCAGTCAGGTTGCCTATTATATCGTGGGTAACTAGAATTATGGGGCCATGCCAGAGGAGTTCAACATACGCCAGGCCGAGATTGACGACGGGGAGACCATCACCCGGTTCAACGCGGCGATGGCGCTGGAATCAGAAGGGATATCGCTGGACCGCGCAACGCTGCGGGCGGGAGTTGAAGCCGCGCTCGTGGACGAGGCGAAAGCCTTTTACCTGCTGGCCGAAGCGGAAGGCAACCCCGTAGGCCAGTTGATGGTCACGACCGAATGGAGTGACTGGCGCAACGGTTGGATCTGGTGGATTCAATCCGTTTATGTCAAGCCCGAGTCCCGGCGACAAGGCGTGTACCGCAAGCTATACCAGCGGCTGACCGAAATGGCTGACGCCCGCGGCGACATACGCGGCATGCGATTGTACGTGATGCGCGATAACTGGCCAGCGAAGCGTACCTACGAAGCCCTGGGCATGAGCCATTCCCATTACGACCTCTATGAAACAGAGCTGTAACCGGGTGGATGCGCATGCTGGCGACGGAAGGCACGACTTGGATGGTCACAAGCCGTCCGGAGTGGTAGAAAAACGGGCGAATAATGGCGCGATGATGACGTTCAGCGGACAGACGAAATGAGCACGGGCGGCGACTTACCGACTGAGTTTCACTACACCGCGCGGGGACAGTTGGCCCTGAGAGCGGGCCAGTTACAGGCCGCGGTCGACGACTTTAACCACGCTCTGGAGATCAACGACGAGTTCGCGCCGGCCTACTACTACCGGGGCCTGGCATATCGCAATGGCGGCGACCTGAACCAGGCGATTGCGGACTACACGCGGGCGATAATCGCGGATCCCGAGTATCCGGTGCCGTATTACGCCCGCGGCGTGGTGAGGCGGCACCTGGGGTTCTACGAAGACGCCATCAGCGACTACACGGCGGCGATTGATCTGGAGCCGGACGACGCTGACTACTACTACGCACGAGGGGTGGCCCGGATTTCGCTGGGACGCTACCAGGAAGCCATATCGGATTTCCAGGCGTGCGCGCGGATCAACCCGGAACACGCCAACGCCCAGTACAACCTGGGTATCGCGTATCGAGATTCCGGTGACCGGGAGACCGCTCTGGACTACTACAACCGGGCGATTGAACTCCGACCGGGTGAGCCGGACTACCGCTACGCCCGGGGAAACCTCTACAGCGACCGCAGGGAATACGACGCGGCCATCGAAGACTACGACGCCGCCATCGCCCTGGTGCCGACTTTTGCCAATGCGCTGTACAACCGCGGAATCGCCAAACGGAACCGCGGGGAACCCGTTGACGCTATCGCCGATTTTGACCTGGCGCAACAGTGCGGCATGGATACGGCCACGCTGCACCACAACCGGGGCGTGGCGCGGGCGGACCTGGGGGATCACAACGCGGCCATCGCGGAATATGAAACTGCCATCGAAAAGAACGCCGAACTGGCCGGGGTGTGGCTGTCGATGGGCAACTCCAAGGCGGCGCTCGGTGAATTTGGAGTAGCCATTGACGCCTTCGGCAAGGCGGTGGAACTCAACGATTCGCTGGCCGAAGCATACCGGGGCCGGGCTCTGGCGAACCGCGCGCTGGGAGACGAAGCGGCAGCGGCAGCGGACCTGCTGGAGTACGCGCGCCGGACCGGCGGAAGTGCATGACGGCCGCCGGATCCTGGTACGATCTACGGGCCGGCGATCAGATCGGCAACCTGGAATACGTGATTGACGACGCAGCGTTGATCCAGTACCGGCGGGCGGTGGGCGCTAACGGCTGCTTCCCCAACCTGATGGCGGAAGACTGCCGGGCGATGCTGGACAATCGCGGCGCCGGGGAACCGTTGGTCACGGTCTGGCAGCGTTTCGATTTCCTGCGGCCGCCGATCATTGGGCGGCGCGTGCAGGTCGGCGGATGGATGAGGGAAGTCGGCGATAAGTGCGGCCGGGCCTGGTTAAGAGCGGCGGCTTTCGCGGTCGACGAAATTGGAACCGAAATCCTGCGTTCGGAAGCCGCGTTCATCATCGGCAATGAGGCAGCGCGTCCAGAGGGAGACATAGACGAGACGGAGGTCAATCCGGTAGTGGCAAGCCTGGCTCAAAGTCGCGCCGGCGATAGCGGCCACCTGGGGGAACTGCGACTTCCAGACGGCGAGCAATGCCATGACTTTCACCGCCCGGCGAAAGTCATGACAGGGTTCGACCTGCGTCCGGATGGACATGGGTTGACATGGATCACGGCGGGATGGTTGGAAGGCTTGATGGGGGCCGATTTCGGCGACGACTTTCGGTGGGGCGGCAGGCTGTCGATTGCTCATCACGCAGCGGTGAACCCTGGCATGAGACTGCGCTGCGACGGCGTGGTGCTTGGCCACGACATCGACGCCTCCGGTGTGGAGGCAAGGCGGGTGGCGATGTCGGTCCGAGATGGAGCAGGCCGTCGTGTCGCCACGGCGGAGGCGGCGGTAACATCGCCAAGCCCGCGACTGGTTTGATGCCGGCCGGTTGGCCCTGAAAGTCACCGGGCCGCCGCCGACCGACGCACACGCTCACGGCGTCAATAATATCGAGATCACTACGGAGGGTTTATGCAGCGACGTGAGGCGCCCAACGTGCCCGTGCCCGAGAACTGGCAAACGGGTCTGGCGATTGTGGCCCACCCGGACGACCTTGAATACGGTGGAGCGGCGGCGATTGCCAAGTGGACGGCGCAAGGGAAGCGCATCACCTACGTAATGGTGAGCCGGGGGGAAGCCGGCATCGACGGGATGCACCCGTCTAAGGTGGGGCCCTTGCGGTCGCAGGAGGAGATCAACGCGGCGCACGTCGTGGGCGTGGACACGGTGGAGTTCCTGGACCACACGGATGGGGTGATAGAGTACGGCTTGCCGCTGCGGCGGGACCTGAGCCGAATGATACGGAAGCACCGGCCCGACGTTGTGATCACCATCAACCACCACCTCCAGTTTTTCAGCGGACACCTGAACATGGCGGACCACCGGTGGGTGGGGCTGGCGGTGTTCGACGCGGCGCGAGATGCCGGAAACCGATGGATATTTCCGGAACTGCTGGACGAAGGGTTTGAACCCTGGAACGAGGTGCGCTTCGTTGCGGTGTTCGGCGCGACTGTTCCCACTCATGCGGTGGACGTGTCGGAACATTGGGAGACCGGGCTGGCGTCGCTGCGAGAACACAAGGTGTACCTGGAAAACCTTGGCGACGTGGGTGACAGCCCTTTCGAATTCCTGACGGCGCATGCACGGGATGCGGGATCAGGCTTCGGATGCCGGTACGCTGCGTACGCGGAGTTGGTGTTGATCAACGAGGCATTTCTGTAAACAGGGGTAACCGCATTCCTCGGTGGACGCGGGTCGATTTGCGTGGTTTACACAGACGGGAGAAACCGACATGGCGGGATTTAGCGAGCAACTGCGAGCAGAGGCGGAGCCGATCTGGACGGCGATATTCCGGCATCCGTTCCTGCGGGAGATCAAGGAAGGGACGCTTCCCCTGGAGACTTTTCAGTACTATCTGGGGCAGGACTACCACTACCTTGAAGGGTTCGGGCGGGCTGTAGCGATGACTCTGGCGAAGGCTCCCGACGCGGAACTGCTCCAGGATTTGGCCCACCGGGTGA
This sequence comes from Dehalococcoidia bacterium, assembly GCA_965220505.1. Classification (GTDB taxonomy): domain Bacteria; phylum Chloroflexota; class Dehalococcoidia; order Lucifugimonadales; family UBA3495; genus Bin87. The sequence goes on from CBDCQE010000001.1 coordinate 1,199,565, forward strand.
TGACGCCCGTGGAGCGGCCGTTGCATCACCAGCTGATCGAGGCTGCGGGGCTGACCATGCAGGAAGTGGACGGGGCGACGAGGTCACCGACCAACACTGCGTACGTCAATCACATGCTGGTGACGGCGGGGATGTACGGGCTTGGTCCGACGGCGGCGGCGCTGCTGCCGTGTCCCTGGACGTATCACCTGCTGAAGGACGAGGTGGGCCAGTCGGAACACCCGCTGTACGGGCAGTGGACGCGGTTCTACGTGGAAGGGTTTTTGCGATCAAGCGTGGACGCCTGGACTGGATTCGTGGACGAGATGGCGGAACGGGTCGGGGAGCAAGAGCGGGAGGCGATGCGCTACGCGTTCATGGCGAGCAGCCGGTACGAGTACATGTTCTGGGACGCGGCGTACCGCCGGGAGGGATGGGCGGTTTAGGTTTTGCCGCACCATGCTGTAGGGCAATTGCCGAGAACGCGACGATAGTCAGGGAGGGTCTACATGCCGTATGCGGAGATCAACGGGACGCAGATGTTTTACGAGAGCCACGGCGAGGGGCCGGCGCTGGTGTTTGCGCACGGACGCGGCGGCAGCCATCTGAGCTGGTGGCGTCAGGTAGCGGTATTCCAACAGGATTTTCGGTGTGTCACCTTCGACCACCGAGGATGGGGACTGACGGCCGGGCCCGACGCGCCGCCGGAGCCGGCGACATTCGTGTCCGACCTGGAATCGCTGCTGGACCACCTGGGGATAGACAAGGCGACGCTGGTGGCCCAGTCCATGGGAGGAGTGACGAGCCTGGGCTTCGCGCTGGCACATCCCGAGCGGGTGACGGGTCTGGTGCTGGCAGACACTACGGGAGGGATCGGAGATCCGTCGGTGGTTTCCCTGCTCGAGGACGTGCACCCGCCGGAAGACCCGCTGCGCCGGGCACTGAGCGACGGTTTCATCGCGAACCATCCGGATTTGACGTTCCTGTTCGGTTCCATCGGGAGGATGAACCCACCGATGGCGTTGAGCATTGTGTCCGACCTGTTCCGAAACCCCGCGGGACCGAAGGCGGCGGACCTGGCGGGGTTTGCGGTGCCCACGCTCCTGGTGGTCGGCGAGGAAGACCGCATATTTCCGCCCAACGTGATCGAGGCGGCGCACCGGCTGATACCCGGGAGTCGGCTGGAGGTGGTGGCCGGCGCGGCCCACTCAACGCACTATGAGCAGGCGGACATCTTCAATGGACTGCTGACCGGGTTCCTGGCGGAGATCGGCGCACGCGCCGTCGGAGTAGCCGCAGACGATTGATGCTAGCCCGGTGGGAACAGTATCACTCATTAAAACAGGGCGGACTGTCGTCCGCCCCTGACAATTCGCAGCCTGTAGAAACGTTGCCGTACTAAAAAGGCAGGTGCTCCGCGATGTCGTTCTCGGTGCGGAAGGGACCCCATTCACGCGGCACATTGAGCAGGCGGTCCTCAAGGTCATCTACGCTGTTCTGACCACAGTAGGCCATAGCGCGGTTGAACTCTTCGCGGAGGAGTTCCAGCATGTGATGCACGCCCTCGGCTCCGTTGACGGCGAGGCCCCAGTAGAGAGGACGGCCAACGGCAACCGCGCGAGCGCCCAGGGCCAGGGCTTTGAGGACATCGCTGCCCCGGCGAACGCCGGAGTCTACGTACACCTCGGCCTTGTTCCCGCAGGCCGCGACGATCTCGGGGACCATCTCGATGCTGGACATGGTGCTATCGAGCTGGCGTCCGCCGTGGGTGGAGACCAGGATCCCGTTGACTCCGTGATCGACCGCCATCCGCGCGTCCTCGGCGACACGGACCCCTTTGAGCACGAGGGGAAGGTCGGTAAGGCCGCGCAACCATTCGACCTCGTTCCAAGTCAACGGCGGCGACTGGGGCATTTCCCAAGTCGGCGACTCGTCGGTTCCGCTGACTTCGGAGAGGCGGTCCTGCTGTTCTCGGAAGTTGCCGAGGTCGCCGGGCCTTTGGTAGCGGTTACGCACGTCGCGTTCCTTGGGGCTGGGGACCGGCGTATCCACCGTGAGGACGATGGCGCGGAAACCGGCAGCCTCGGCGCGCTTGACCAGGTTCTCGGTAAGGTCGTAGCCGCGATGATAAAGCTGGAACCACAGTGGTCCGGTGGCGGCCTCGGCGATCTCCTCCATGCTGCAGTTGGATGAGGTGCTGCACATCATGAGGGTGTTGGACATACCGGCGCCGCGAGCGGTGGCGCACTCGGCTTCGGGGTGAGCGTTGCCGTGACCGCCGGTTGGGGCGATCATCACCGGGAAGCTGATGTCCTGGCCGAGGACCGTGGTGGAGACCTTGCGCTCGGTAGTGTCGCGCATGAAACGAGGGCGCAGGGTCAGAGCCTCGAAGGCGGAACGATTACGTGCGGTGGTGATCTCGTCCATCGAGCCGGCCTCAATGAACTCCCAGTTGTTGTGGGGCAGCACCTGCTTGGCTCGCGCCTCGTAATCGTAGAGGTTAATGGGGTCCATTCTCATCGGGATACTCCGATCGTTGACCGAATTGAGAGGTCAACTGTTGGGATGCCGCAGAGTAGCATTACAGATTCAGCCTGACAATAGCGTCGGCGACGTCGGGGAGCATCCGGTATTCGTCCGCCTGGGAGTCGAACGACATGGGATGGGGCAAGGCAACGTTGCGGACGCGCCGGATGCGGCGAACGGCGTGTCCCTGGGACGAAAGTCGGCCGGATAGTTGCCGCACGGTCAGGTGCATTTCTTCCAGCAAGGCCTGACGAGAAAGCACGTAGCCCGCGCTCTGAGCAACTCTTTGATAAATTTCCCGGGCATCGTCGGCCAGGAAACCCCAAAAAGCCCGGACATGTTCGATTGTCCAGCGACCTTCAGGCACCTCAGTGGTTTCAGTCGGTTCGTTCGATGCCGCATCGCCGGGTGATTCGACGGGAGCGGTCGCCACCGAGGTTTCAGTATTGTTAACAACAGGTGAAGCGCCGCTAGCATCGCCGACCGCGAGTTGTCGCATTGCAACGATCACTTCATCGGCATCACCTTCAAATGTCAGGGCAACCTTTACCATTGTTTTACCTCGCGGTGTCAGTTCCGCGACAAGTCTAACACATGAATGCGAGAGGTCAACGTATGGTTTAGGTGTTGGACGGATAGACGACTGTACAAATCCAAACCGAAAGGGCGGGTTCAACACCCGCCCTTGAACAACGTCGGCATGGGAGCCCGTTGTGGGATTACTCGCCTTCGTCGTGGGGGCCGAAGGGGACGATCCCCGGAATCCACCACTTCTCCCAGGTTTCGTCGATGCGCTCCTGGAAGAACTTGAGGTCCTCTTCAGTCAGGTGCGCGAAACGTCCCTGGCGCTGGAGGTAGTCGGTAACGGGCTTCCGGCGACGGATGGCACGGGCAATGGCGCGGGACGGACCGTTCAGGATCAACTCCCCGTCAACGATCTCGTACTGGACCCAGATACCGGTTTCCACAGCCAACATGCCGAGTTCGTGGGAGTACTTGGGATCGTAGTCCCAGCCCTTGGGGCACGGGTCGATGCTGTGGATGAAGGTGGGGCCGCCGATGGTGAGGGCGCGCCGGATCTTGTTGGTGAAGTCCGGCCCATAGGAACCGCAGGCGGTGGCAACGTAGCGGACGTCGGGATGGCCCGCGGCGAGCATTGGAACGGTGTTCTTCTTCCAGCGGCGGTTCATGATACGGTGAACCTTGCCCGGAGGGGAGAAGGTCGAATTGGCGCCCCACGGGCTGGAGCCGGACACCTGGATGTCGGTGTTGGCGTAGGACTCGTTGTCATAGCACAGGATGAGCAGGTTGTACTCGTCATGCTGCAGGGCCGCCGAGATGGCGGACAGTCCCATGTCCACGCCGCCACCGTCGCCGCAGAACGCGATGACGTTGATGGGCTCATCCTGCATCTTGCCTTTGCGCATGAGCGAGGCGAGGCCGGCGGCGGTGCCGGTGGCAGCGGAGCCGCTGGAGCCGAGCTGGGTGTGCATCCACGGCACTACCCACGGGGTACTGTAGTAGGTGGTGTTGGCCACGTACATGCAACCGGTGCTGCCGACCACAATGGTACGGGGACCGGCGGCCTTGATCATCAGGCGCATCACGAGGGCGGATTCGCAGCCCTGACAGGTGCGGTGGCCGGAGGTGAAGCCCTCGAACACCGGGATTTGCTTGACTCCCCTAACCTGGGGGAGGTCTTGGGTCATGGTAGTCATAGCGGCACTCCTATTCGCGGACACCAATCCAGGTGTTTTCTTCCTTGACATGTCCGGCGTCGATTGAGTCCTGGACCATGGAGGTCATCTCTTGGACATCGCGGACCAGGACTTCGCGGCCACCGAGGCCGGCGATGAAGCTCTGCATGAGCGGGCGGTTGTCCAGGGTGTAAAGGGCGGAACGGATCTCGTTGAACAGCACGCCGCCGTATGAAGGCGAGCCGTATGAATAGTCGCGGTCAATGACGCCGACGGCCTTGCAGTGGCTGAGGGCCTCACGGATCTCGTCGGTGGCGAAGGGGCGGAAGAACTTGACGCGCACGAACCCGACCTTCATACCCTGCTCCCGCATGCGCCGCACGGCGACGCGGACGGGCATGGCGAGCGTGCCCATGCCGACCAGGACGATTTCAGCGTCCTCGGTCATGTACTCTTCGATGAACGGGCTGGGGTCGCCGCGACCGAAGAGCTGTTTGAACTCCTCGTAGGCTTCCTTGATGACGTCACTGGTGCGGCGCATGGCATCGTCGGTCTGGCGACGGATTTCCATCAGCCAGTCCTCGTTGACCTGCGGCGCGACGGTGATGGGGTTGTCGGGATGGAGGAGCAGGCGTCCCCGGTCGTACTGTGGCAGGAACTGATCGACCTGTTCCTGCGTGGGCACGTTGACGATGGCCTGGGAGTGGGTGAGGAAGGAACCGTCGCAGGAGATGGCGGCCGGCAGGAATACGCGGGGGTCCTCGGCGACACGCCACGCCAACAAGGCGGTATCCAGCGCCTCCTGGGCGGTGCCTACCCAGTACAGCATCCAGCCCAGGTCTCGGACGGCCATGGCGTCGTTGTGCTCAACGCCGAAGGCTCCGGGGTCGTCCAGGGCGCGATTGCCCACCATGGCGACCACGGGAAGGCGCAGGCCGGCCGTCACGGTTATCGCCTCGAAGGCGTAGAACCAACCCACACCGCTGGAGCCGCAGAAGGTGCGGGCCCCGACGGCGGAGGCGTGTTTGACGATCTCGAACTGAGAGTGCTCGCTTTCGGCGACGATGAAGTCACAGTCGAAAGCGCCATCGGCCTTGAGCTTGGACACGTACTGCATGACCGTGTCGTAAGGCCGAATGGGATAGGCGGTGATAACGTCGACGTCCGCGAGGGAGCAAGCGATGGCGATGGCCTCGCTGCCGCTGATGAGCTCCTCGCGCTCGGTCTGGTGAAGGGTTGCGGTGGCCATCAGTCATCGTCTCCGGTAAGAGCAACTTCGGATTCGGATTCAGCTTCGTACTTGCCAGGGCTGTGATAGCCGTGACTACGTTCGGTGTCAGCGTCGTGGGCTTTCTGCACCTCGATAAGCTGGGTCATCCACTTCTGGTAGCCGTCCTTGTCGTGGGTCCAGTGTTCCCACTGGCTGTTGTTGTCGTTGAACTCGGCCTCGTTGACCATGGTGATGCAGTCGGGGACGGGGCACACGGCCTCACAGACGGCGCAGCCGCAGCAGGCCTCCATGTTGGCGTCGTACAGACCGTCGGGGGTCACGTCGAAGCAGGTGTCTGGGCACTGGAGCCAGCACAGGGTGCACTTGATGCAGGTCTCGAAGTTGATCACCGGGCGCATGGAGCGGGTGCTGAACTTCTTGAAGACCGCGTTGCGAGTGGGCTGGTAGTCCGTATCTCCGGACGCGTTGGAGCGGATGGGGTCGTAACCGTCAGCCAAGGCGCCGCCGCGGAAGCCGGTGGGCTCGTCGATGCCCCTGATGACCAAGCCATCTTCCATGGAGCGCCAGCCGAGCAGTTCGAAGCTGAAGGGCTCCTCATCGTTACCCTCGCCAGGCTCGACGGGTCGCTGGACGGTGCGGTCGAAGGAGTTGCGAGCGGACGTGAGCTTCAACCCGCCCCAGCCCTGGTCCTCCAGAGCGGCCAGCATGGAGTCGAGGCTGACCAACTCGGGGCAGACCTTGGCAAGAGCTCCGAGGATGCGGACGTCGGTGTGGTCGTCCTTGTACACCCAGAGGCCGGAGAAGCTGGTGGTTGCGGGTACGATGGCGAGGTTGAAGGCGGAGTCCTTCTGATGGATGTCCTCGATGAGGGCATCGGCTTCCTGGCGGGACGTTACGATCAGGGTTCCGCCGGGCTTGGTGAGGGCGTTGATCGGCTGCAAGCCGTACCAGGCCCAGGACTCGATGCCCTTGCACATGGTGTCGTCAACGTTGATGGTGACGTCCACCTCGCGGGCCTCGTAGACGGCCAGGTTTTCCTCGAGTTCCTCGGGGCTGTCGGAAACGATGGCGAACTGCTTGGCAGGGATACCGTTCCGTTCGGGGGAGTCGCCGTAGCGACCAAAAGCTGTGCCTATTTTGCCTTCTTTACGGGCGGCAAAAACGATGGTGCGGACGATGTTCCGGGCCAGGGTTTTTTGAAAAATCCCCCGGTACACCACCTCCACTGCCACTGTGCTCATGTTGGGGAGGCCTCCTCGGTGAGTGATGCGGCATTATAGCATGGGAGGGGCTGCATGTTGCTCTTTCCCATACGGGGTACCGGCTAGCATGGACAGGGGAACGCGGTGGGCGGTCACGGCGGGCAATCGTGGTAAACTTCCCAACGATTTACGCATGAAAAGGAGCGTTTGGCCATGGCCCAACGGATGAAGGCAGGCGAGGCGGTGATCGAGCTGCTGCAGCAGGAAGGAGTGAGCAAGATCTTCGGGATCGTCGGATCGTCTTTCCTGGACGTGCTGGACCCGCTTTACGACCGCGACGACATGGAGTTCGTGGGCGTGCGGCACGAGCAGGGCGCGGCGCTGATGGCCGACGGGTACAGCCGGATCGCTGGCGCGCCATCGGTGTGCCTGGTGACCAACGGCCCAGGCGTGCTGAACCTGACCTACGGTATCGGATCGGCCTACGTGGCGCACTCGCCGGTGGTGGTGCTGGCGCCGTCGGCGTCGCGCGACCACCAGCACCTGGACTCGACACAGGAATTTGATCAGGTGGCGCTGTTCGAGCCCATCACCAAGGCCAGCTTCTCCATCAACAAGATAGAACGGCTACCGGACGCGTTGCGACAGGCGTTCCGCATCGCGACGTCGGGCAAAATGGGGCCGGTCCTGGTGGACATTCCAAGGGACCTGCTGCCGGGGGCGGAGGTTGACGTGGACCTGATGGCCCCGACGGCCTATCGTACCGGCCAGGGTCACTCGCGCGGCGACCGGACGCAGGTTGAGGCAGCGGCGCAAGAGATACTGGCGGCCAAACGGCCGGTGATCGTTGCCGGCGGCGGCGTGGAGTGGAGCCTGGCGGATGCGCAAGTGGCAAGGTTGTCCGAGCTCACCGGAGCGCCCATCGTCACATCGTACGGGAGGGCGGACGCGGTACCCAACGACCATCCCAATTACCTCGGCCACCTGGGTCGACTGGGAGCGCAAGAAGCCATCGATGCCGTCCGCAACGCGGACGTAATCGTGGCGGCGGGCACGCGGCTGGGGCAGTCCACGACGTTCTTCGACCACCGGTTCATACCCGCGGACGCGCGCATCGTCCACATCGAGATCGACCCCAAGGAGATCGGGCGCATCTACCCAATCGCGGTCGGGGTCGAGGGAGACGTGGGCGCCGTAGTGGGCGAGATCAACGGGATCGTGGCTGAGGCCGAACTGCGTCCGGATCCGGAGTGGACCAGTCGAGTGGCCGGCTGGAACGCCGCTCGTGCGGCACGGCTGCAAGAAGAGGCAACGCTGTCCGGTGATTACATCAAGCCGCAGCGGGTGTACGCCGAATTGCGCAAGGTGATGCCCCGGGACGCCATCGTCGCCCTGGACGCGGGACTCGCGCCGAACTTTGGGCAGGACCGGCTGAACTACTACCAGCCACGTAGCCTGATCATGGCGCTGGATCTGGGCGGACTGGGGTTCAGCTTCCCGGCCTCGATTGGGGCCAACTTCGCCGCGCCGGATCGGCCGGTGGTGAACTTCAACGGCGACGGCGGGTTCCTCTTTAACGCGCAGGAATTCGAGACTGCCGTGCGCTACGGATTGAAGAACATCTCGGTGGTGATGAACAACGACTGCTGGGGGTCGGAGAAAGCGTACCAGAAATACGCGTTCAACGAGCGCTACGTGGGCGCGGACACAGTGAACCCCAGGTTCGACAAATACGCGGAACTGTTCGGCGGGACCGGATTTTATGTCGACCGGCCGGAGGACATCGCAGAGGCATTCGCCCAAGCGCTGGCGGTGGACGGGCCGAGCATCATCGAGATACCCACGGATCCGGACGAAATGCCGAGGCCGGCTCGGTTGGCCGAAGTGCAGGCTCCTGGTTCCGGCGCGTAAACACCATGTCGACCAATGAGATAATCAAACCGGTTGACGTCGACATCACCGGCGACGTCATCGTCATCAACTGGGACGACGGCCACCGAGGGATCTACCCGCACCGGATGTTGCGGTTGCGGTGCCCCTGCGCGTCGTGCGTGGAGGAGATGACCGGTCGGGCGCTGCTGGATCCCGACTCGGTTCCCCAGGACGTGCGAGCGCTGGACCAGATGGCGGTGGGGCAGTATGCGCTCCAATTCCTGTGGAGCGATGCGCACTACACCGGCATCTACACCTACCGGGCGCTGCGGGCCGCCTGCACGTGCATCGCCTGCAACGAGGCCCGGGCACGGCAGCCCTAGACAGCAGGTTGACCGGCGTCGTTTTCCGACGTTTCAGCCTGCTCGGATGCGCGGCTGCCGCGGAAGGTCTGGCCCGGTCGGTTCCTAAGCTTGGGCGAGGTGAACGTGTCGGACTTGAAAGAGAAGTTCGATATCTGACGGCTGGCCGGCTGGCCGCACACCTTGCAATCGATGGGGTCGTCGGCGCGGGATACGGGTCGAATGGACTCGAACTCATGGCCGCAAACGGGGCACCGGTACTCGTAGATTGGCATAGACACCTCCCATCGAGAATTATATCCTAACGCAATTTTGCAGCTGAAATTGAGGACGGGACCATGAGCGACCAAGCAACAGACGTAGTCATCATCGGTGGAGGAGCGGCCGGCTGCGCGGCCGCGTACTATCTGGCCGCCAACGGAGTGAAAGCCACCGTCATCGAACGGGAGGGCGTCGCCAGCCACGCCTCAGGGTACAACGCCGGCGGGCTCAATCCACTGGAAGGTCACGGCTGGCCCGATCCGTTGCAACCGATGGCCCTGCAATCGTTTGCGCTGCACAAGGAACTGTGGGGCTCGCTACCAGCCGAGACGGGCATCGAGTACCACGGCCGGATCATGTCGATACTAAAGGTGGCGTTGAACCCGGAGGAACTTGATGATCTTAGGGCCACGCTGGAAACTTTCAACAGCGCGCCGGAACCGGGATTCTCTGCGGAGTGGCTGGAGCGTGAGGATGTATTGGCGCTGGAACCCCGGATCACCCCTGAGGTGATCGCCGGGATTCGGGCGGTGGGCAACGGCGCATTGGACGGACTGGAGTTCACGCAGGCGCTGGCAGCGGCCGCAGAGAAACTCGGCGCGACTGTGATTTCCGGCAGCGCGGTGGGGTTCCGGTTGGGCAACGGGAAGGTCGAGTCGGTGGTGACCAACGACGGCGAAATCGCCTGTGGGGCGGTGCTGATTGCGGCGGGTCCCTGGTGCCGGACGGCTGAGCAATGGCTGGACATCGCCATACCGGTGGATCCGCTGAAGGGGCAGATCATTCGGGTACGTCCCGCGGGTCCAGGCCTGGACTACGAGCTGATCGGCGGCGGCAGTTCGATGTACGCAAAACCCGACGGGCTGATCTGGTGCGGGGCCACCGAAGAAGAGGTGGGTTTCGACCTGTCGCTGACCGATGAGGCGCGAGACGACATCATGCGGAGGGCAACACGATTGATGCCGGCCCTGAGCGGGGCGGAGCAGGTATTGCACACCGCGTGCCTTCGGCCGGTCACGCCGGACTGGCTGCCCATCGTCGGGCAGGCTCCGGGTTGGGACAACGTGTACATCTGCACCGGCGGCCAGAAGAAGGGCATCCTGCTGGGGCCGGCGATGGGCAAGGGGATTGCGGAAATCATGGCGACGGGCAGCACCGACATCAGCCTGGAAGGGTGTGACCCGGCCCGGTTTGTCTAAAAGCCATAACTATCCTCAGGATACGTGCCGTGTCATGCGACCGCCAGACGATGGACTCCGCAACTGGGAAGATCGCACCGGCATACTCAATATACCCACCAGGCTGATCCGGTGGTTTTCCGGTATCTTCACCGGGGTTTGGCTTATACTGATTGCCATAAGCAGTTACAACAGCGTCAGCACCCACAGCGGGGAAAGTTGGGACGCTCAGGCTGTTGGGATCATCGCAGCCGGCGCCTCCAATATCGGGATTGCCCTTCCCGTCGCGTACGTCCTCACGGAGGTCATTGACATGGTATTTGGGACATGGTACCGGCAGCGGACACGTCAACGGGCACAAGAGGAAGGGATGCGGGAAGGGTTGGAGAAAGGGATCCAAGAAGGCTTGGAGAAGGGGATTCAAGAAGGCCGGCAGGAAGGCCGTCAGGAACAGCAGGAGCGCTGGCTGCAGTGGCTTGAAAGGCGGCAGCGGGCGGAAGACAGCGGCCTACCCTTTGACGAGCCGCCGCCAAGTCTGAACGGAGAACAACCTACTGAGGAGTAGATCGATGACTACGAACGGCACTTCAGGCGCGTTGCGAGACATCCACGTGGTGGAATTCGGGCAGTACGTGCCCGGGCCGATGCTGGGGATGTTGCTGGCCGACCAGGGCGCGCACGTGATCAAGGTGGAGCGACCGGGCGGAGATCCGGCGCGTTCCGAACCAGCCTTTGCCACGTGGAACCGGGGCAAACGATCGGTGACGTTGGACCTGAAGACGGAATCCGGTAGAGAGAACGCGCGACGGCTGGTCGCCAACGCGGACGTGGTTATCGAAAACTTTCGCCCCGGAGTGGCTGACCGGCTGGGGATCGGTTACGGGGAGCTGTCAGCGAACAACGAGCGGCTGATCTACTGTTCGCTGCCCGGATATGGGGAGGAACACCCGAGCCGCAACGAGCCGGGCTGGGACCCGGTGATCAGCGCAGAGACGGGCTTCTATCCGGAAACGTCTGAAAGCGACGGCGAGCCCCTGTTCACCCCTCTGCCCATTGCCAGCACCTTTTCGGCGCTGTTGGGTTCGGTTTCCGTGGCGATGGCGATTAACGCACGGGACAAGTCAGGCAAGGGGCAGAGGATAGAGGTGCCGCTGCACTCGGCGATGTTCACCGCCATGGGCAGCCGGATCATCAAGTTCAACAACTACGAGTACGTGGACCTGTTCGACTTTCCGCGCACGGTGATGTCGCATCCCTATCAGTGCGCCGACGGGCGGTGGGTGTACCACCACGGCATGTTCGAGCGGTTCGCGCGGCAGACGCTAACGGCCGCCGGGAAGACCGAATGGATCGAGGAGGCCACATCGCTGTTCGGGCGGCCGGTGGACGCGGACACGCTGGCGTTCTGGCAGGACCGCTTCGCGGAGATGTTCAAGGAGCGCACGGCGTGGCAATGGGAGGCCGACATCAACGCGCAGGGCGGGGCGTGCACGGTGTGCAAGACCGTGGACGAGTGGCTGGTGCACGAGCACGCGGTGGACGCAAAGATGGTGGTCGAAGTGGAGGATGCCGAGCACGGCAGGATGAAGCAGCCGGGCGTGCAGGTGCGGTTGCGGGGAACGCCGGGCGCGGTCCAGGGTCGGGCCCCCAAGCTGGGCGAGCACACCGACGAGGTGCTGGGGGAGCTGGATAGCGCGCCGGCGCGGCCGGCCGCCAGCAACGGGCACGGCGACGTGATGTCCGCGCTGCAGGGGGTACGGGTGCTGGATCTGTGCATCATCCTGGCGGGACCGACCTGCGGCCGAACGCTGGGTGAATTCGGCGCGGACGTAATCAAGATCGACGACCCGACGCGGATCCTGGACCCCATCGGCTATATCGACGTCAACCGGGGCAAGCGCAGCATCATGCTGAACCTGAAGACCGACGAGGGCCGAGAGGTCTTCTGGAAGCTGGTCGAGTCGGCCGACGTGATCGTGGAGAACAACCGCAAGTCGGCGGTGGAGCGTCTGGGCCTCGGCTACGAAGAAGTCAAGAAGGTCAAGCCCGACATCGTTTACGCATCGCTGAACGCCTTCGGATACGACGGGCCGTGGTCGGAGCGGGCCGGCTGGGAGCAGTTGGCACAGGGCACCAGCGGAATGCAGGTGCGGCGCGGCGGCCGAGACGGCAAGCCCATGCTGGCTCCCTACGCGGTGAACGACTACGGCACGGGCCTGATGGGCGCCTACGCCGTGGCGCTGGCGTTGCACGAGCGCAACCGCACGGGCAGGGGCCAGTCGGTGGACAGCGGGCTGGCGCTGACGGCGGGACTTCTGCAATCGCCGTACTTCCTGGACTATGCCGGGTACCGGCGGGAAGACATCGAGGGAACGGACGCGCGGGGCTACTCTGCGGGTTCGCGGCTCTACGAGGCTTCCGACGGATGGTTGTACATCCATTGTCCCGACAGCGGATCCTACGGGTCGCTGTTGTCCGCGCTCAACTTCCGCGATATCCACCACGACGGCGACGCAATTGCCGACGTCATCCGGGGCAACACCATCGAACACTGGATGCAGGAGTTGCGTCCACTGGGAGTTTCGGTTACGCCGAACCTGACGATGGAAGACTACCGCCATGATCCGGTGGTGCGCGACGCCGGGTTCGTTGTTACGCGGGAACATACCGTGTGGGGCAGCGTGGACCACTCGGGCACGACGGCGCGGCTGTCCGCTACGCCGCCCAGGCTGGGGCCGCCGGCTCCCTGGTTCGGGATGCACACCGACGAGATTCTGGCGGGAGCGGGCTACTCTGTAGCTGAGATTGAGGCGTTGAAGGCGTCGGGAGCGGCGGTAGTGCGGAGCCCGTAGAAGCGACGCCCATGGCCACTGAAAAAGAGCAGGAGACTTTTGCCCTCGTCATAGACCGTCACCGCAGCGGCGACACGGAGAACGACATCCGGTTAGCCTTCATCCGGTTCATGGAAACGGCGGGCATCGCCGGCCTGGCGGACATGGCGACCGAGGGGCCGCCGGGAATCGGTAACCCCGGCCGGATGGACCTGTACGTACACAACACGTGCATTGAGTTCAAAACCGACATCCTGCGCAACGGCGCGCCAAACCCGGACGACGTTGACCAGCTGGACGGGTACATCGAAAGCCTGCTCAAGGCCGGCAGCGGGGTGCGGAACGGCATCCTCACCGACGGCGTCCACTACTTCCTGCGACGGGTGGGCGAGGAGAAACTCCCGCTGCGGCGCGGCGAGACCCACCGCACCTTTGACCGGCCGGAGCAGGCGCCCCGGCTGCGGGAGTACCTGCACGGCATCATCTCGGCGCCGGCCGAAAACGTCAGCCCCAAGGCGGAGAACCTACAACGCTACTTCGGCAGCGACTCCGACGCATTTCGCGCCGGCAACCTGCTCTTGCAGGAAGCCTACGCGGCCCATCGGGACGACCCAACGGTGGCGGTGAAACGCCGGCTCTGGCAAGACCTGCTCCAGGTGGCCCTGGGCAAGGACGCCGCCACGGCCGGCGACGAAAGCGACTGGCTGTTCATCCGGCACACATACATCACCAGCCTGGTCGCCCTCATCATGCAGCAGCAACTGCTGGGCGACGTGGCCCGTCACGCCGGCGAAAGGCCGGACGCTCTGCTCAAAGGACGCATCCTAGCCGAACAGTCCGACCTGCACGGCGTCATCGACGCCGACCTGTTCACCTGGCCCACGGAGGCGGGGGAAAGCGCGTACCTGCGGGAGATCGCCCGCGTCGTCGAGCAATTCGACTGGACGCAGAGCCCGCGCGAAGTGGCGCCCACCCTTTACCAGAACGTCATTACGCCCGAAGAACGGAAGCGGCTGGGCGAATATTACACTCCGCGCTGGCTGGCCCAGGAAATCACCGCAACCGTGGTTGACGACCCGCTGCAACAGCGGACGCTGGACCCGTCCTGCGGAAGCGGCACGTTTATCGAAACTGCGATTGAGCGGATCATCAGCCACGCCGGCGAACTGTCGGCCACGGCAACGCTGCGGAAGTTGCAGGAGAACGTGGTCGGGATCGACATTCACCCGGTGGCCGTCCAGCTGGCCAAGGCCACCTGGGTGATGGCCGCCGCCGGCACCATCCGCGCCGCCCGGGCCGAGGGTACGGACACGGGCGCCGGCGCGGTGAGCGCACCGGTCTACCTGGGCGATTCCATGCAGTTGCGCTACGACACCGGCACCCTGGCCGCCAGCCAGTCCATCGAACTGGAAACCCGCGAAACCCTGCCGGGCCACGCCGGCCCGGTAACCTTCAGCATCCCCAAGGAACTGGCCCGCCAGCAGGCCGACGTTGACCGGCTCATCTCCGAAATGGCCGCCGCCATCGACGAGGGACGCGACGCGGAGCACGTTGCCGACGGCTACCCGATGTCCGACGAGTGTCGCCGGAGCATGCGCGCCGTCGCCGCCACGATGCGGGAACTGCACGCCGCCGGCCGCAACCACGTGTGGGCCTACTACATCCGCAACATGATCCGCCCGGCGGTGATTGCCGAGGAGAAGGTTGACCGCATCATCGGCAACCCGCCGTGGCTGACCTACGGCCAGAGCGCGGACATCATCCGCGAAGAACTGCGCGGCATGAGCGAGCAACGCTACCAGATCTGGGCCGGCGGCAAACTGGCCCCGCACCAGGACATCGCCACGCTGTTCTACACGCGCTGCGCCGAACTTTACGCCAAAGACGGGGCCGTCATCGGCATGGTGCTGCCCCACAGCGCCCTGCGTTCGGGACAGCACCTGAAGTGGCGCGGCGGAACCTACCGGCGCAAGGGCGACCGCAACGCGCCGAGCGTCAACGTGAACTTCAGGGTTCAAGAACCGTGGGACTTGGACAACGTGACGCCGGATTTCTTCCCGATGCCGGCCAGCGTGGTGTTCGCGGAGTATGCGGCCGGCGAAACGGGCCGGCCCCTGGCGCCGGGAACGGTGGAGACATGGCGGGGAAACTGGCAGGACGACTACGCCGGCATCAGCCGGAAGAGCGAAGCGCTCCACCACGACGACGGCAAGTATAAGTCGCCCTACGCCGAACTGTCCAGCCAGGGGCCGACCATCACCGACCGCCGGCTGTTCTTCGTTGAAACGCTGCCGCACACGGTGATGCTCCCGGCGGCCAACACCGCCAACGTCCGAGCGCGTCAGGGCGGCCAGGACCGAATCAAATACGACGGTCAATTGCACCGCCTGGATGGTGTGGTGCACAACGACCACCTGTTTGACGTGTACATGGGCGAGTGCGTCGTGCCCTACGTCGCGCTGGAACCGCTAAAGGCAGTATTGCCCGTACATCGCCCTACGATGACTATTCCCTTGCTTCCCGACGGCGGCGGGCTTGACGTGGAACGGTTGCATCCCACGATGCAACGTCGCTGGAACAACGCGGTGGCAATGTTCCGCGAGGCTCACAAAAATCAGGCGATCAAAGACCTGTACAGCAACCTTAACCACCTCAATAAGTTGACCAGCCAGCTTGAATACTTGCAAAGGGCAATCGCCGGCGACGGTACTGTCAGGGTGGCCTACACCCAGGCCGGACAGCCTACCGCGGCCGTCATACAGGATAGCAGTGCCATTGTTGACCGGAAGCTGTACCAGACAATATGCCACTCAGAGGACGAAGCCTATTACCTGCTTGCCATCGTCAACAGCGGCACACTCGCAGCAGCAGCAGCAACGTTTATGACGAAAGGGCAGTATGGAGCGAGAGATTTTGAAAAACACGGCTGGAAGCTGCCCATCCCGCGTTACCAGGCCGCCGAGTCGCTGCACGTCAGGCTGAGCGAGTTGGGAGCGTTGGCGGAGTCGGAGTGCGCGGCGCTGATTGAGGGTAGCGGGATATTGGATCGGCCGGCCGGCGACGCGCAATCGCGTGCGGCGCGGCGTCTGCTGCGCCACGAGTGGCAGCCGGAGAGCGAGACGGCGCAAGCGATAGAGCAGGCCGTAGCGCGGCTGCTGAGCGACCCGGAGCAGGCGGCGTTGGCAGGGCGGCAGATGGGGGCGGGGTAGCGGCTTACCGGGTGATTGTCAGAAGCAGGATTTTCGGGATTATTGGATTTTCAGGATTTTGCCGTTGAAGTGCGTAAGCGAGCGAACCGCATGAAGGTCAATATGACGGACGTTTCAAGGGCTGCAAGGTTGATTGGGAAGTCGAAAGTCATGCTGCTGGGCATGGCTTGTGAAATTCTGGCCCTCGCTGCAGTAGTCTGGAACTGGTCGGGTATCACGGAGTGGTCGTGGTTGCCAAACGCCACTCTGACAGTGGCAACGGCAGGCGCATTCATCGTCGCTTGGCGAATAGCCTGGGATTACCATGGGCGAGGACTGAACGAAGAACAGAGGCGAGACGTGCTAGACATTCAGGCCAACGCCAATCTCAATGAGATACAAAAGGAAGAAGTGACCGAGGCGGTCAAATCGAGCGGACTGACCGAGCGTCAGAAATCCGACTTGCCCGCGGCACTGATTGCAACAGAAGTTGCGGATGTTGTCGAAGCTCAAAAAGCAGCGGACGCCGCTGACGATTACCTGGACAAACAAAAGCCAGACCACGGCCATGTGGTGGTAATACGCAGAATAAGCAGCACTCAGTTCAATGTCCAATTCGTTGAACCTCCAGAGGCAAGAGGAAAATGCCAACGCCGACATAACCGTGAACAAGGAGGCAAATTCAGTTTCGAGGAGATAGTCATTGCTCTCCTTGCAAAATCTCACGGTCCTGCTGTGTTGTGGAGGCACCCACGCACCGGGGGCATCTGCTACACGGACCGTGATGATCCTGAAGCGTTTACCAATGAGCTCGTATTTAGCTTTGAAGACTGCGTGCCAAAATGGGACGTCCCAGTGGTCGGTGACTACGTGCTTACTCTCGATCCTTCAGACCATTACGTATGGGAGAGGAAATCTTAGATTGACCGAATGACAAGGACACCATGCACCGCACGCCGGCGGTAGGGAGTGACTAGGCGGGTGCGCAAACCTCACGCGCGCTCGCTTTCAACCGTGGTGATGTCAGAATCAGGATTTGCGGGATTATGGGGTAGGCAGGATTGGGTTGGTCGGCGCTGGCGCTGCGGCATCGTGAAAATCCGATAATCCTGGCAATACTGGTGCTGGCGATTTCCCGGCGAGATAACGGCCAACGTCGCGAGCTGGCTCGCGCCGGCTTCCCCGGGCGGAGCTTATTTGCCAATGGCGCAGTTGACGGCGAGCCGGAAGCGGAGTAGAATATTTATTGATTTGCCCCCCGTCCGCTGGACCTGGCTTCGTCCAGAATTCCCCGGGCGGGTGTTTTTTTGTTTATGGACACCATAGTTTTCATCGACGGCCAGAATCTTTACCATCTGGCCAAGACGGCTTGGCTGGTCGACCCTTCCGACAAGTCATCGCCTTACGCTTGGGCCAGTTACGACGTCGCAAAGCTGGCAAACGCCTTGACCGCCAGAGAGCCCGGCCGCACGTTGACTGAAATCCGCTTTTATACCGGCGTTCCCGATGAATCCAGCAGGCCGTTCTTGCATGGCTTTTGGTCAAATAAAATCCGGTATTTGCGAAACGGCGGCATCTACGTTTATCAGGGTAAGGTCAACGCCGGGGGTGAAAAAGGCGTTGACGTCAGCCTCTCTCTGGACTTGGTGCAGGCAACCCACGAACGCCGCTACGACGTTGCTATCATCGTCAGCCAGGATTCGGACTTTGGCCCGGCGGTGGGCTTGGCCAAGCAGATTGCCGCGTCGCAGAACCGGAATCTCACCTTTGAATCCGCTTTCCCTTTCCATCAGGGTAGAGTTTCACACCGCGGCGTCCCCGGCACAATCTGGGTTCACATAGACCAAGCGATGTACGACGCCTGCCATGACCCCGGGAATTACCGGCCGGCGAGGCGGTGACCTCAACCCAACCCCGAACATCCCGCTTCTGACGACTTCCCAGCGGGATGACGGCCAACGTTGGCCCGGTGCGAGTGCAAACCGGGCGACGTGCGTGCTAAACTTGGGCCAACTGCGCCCGCCGGAGGTAGAAGTATGTTGCGCATCTACAACACCCTGACTAAGAACGTCGAGGAAATCCGGCCGATGACTCCAGGCAGGGTGTCCATGTACACCTGCGGGCCCACGGTGTACCGCTACGCCCACATTGGGAACCTGCGCACGTACCTGATGGCCGACTGGATCCGCCGCATCCTGGTGGCCGACGGCAACGAGGTTTACCACATCAAGAACATTACGGATGTGGGCCACATGCGCCAGGAATTGGCCGAGGCCGGCGGCGACAAGATGATCATGGCCGCGCTGGCCGAGGGCAAGTCACTGCAGGAAATCGGCGAGTTCTACGCGGATGTTTTCTGGCAGGACGAGGAGCGGATCAACATTCTGCCGGCCCACGTGTTTCCCTGGGCGTCGCACCACATTCCGGAAATGCTGGAGATGGTGGGCACGCTGATGGACAACGGCTCGGCCTACGAAGCGGGCGGCAACATCTACTTCGACGTGAACAGCTATCCGGAGTACGGGAAGCTGTCGCGCAATTTCGGCGGTGACCTGCTGGAGGGAGTGCGCGCCGAGGCCGACCCGTTGAAGCGCGATCCCCGTGACTTCACCCTCTGGAAGGCTGCCGAGCCGGGTCGGGACGTGAAGTGGGACAGCCCGTGGGGCGAAGGTTTCCCCGGTTGGCACATCGAATGTTCGGCCATGGCGCACAAGTACCTGGGCGAGAAGTTCGACATCCACACGGGCGGCGTGGACAACGTGTTCCCGCACCATGAGGACGAGATCGCGCAGAGCGAAGGGGCATTCGGGGAGCGGCACGTCAACTACTGGGTGCACGGACAGCACCTGCTGGCGGACGGCGCCAAGATGGCGAAGTCGGCCGGAAACGTGTTCCTGATCGAGGACCTGGCGACGCGAGGATTCGATCCTCTCGCATTCCGTTACCTGTGCATGACGGTGCGATACCGGCACCGCATGAACTTCACCTTCACGTCGCTACGGGCGGCGGAGAAGGCGTTGACCGGCCTGCGCAACCGCATCTGGGTGTGGCGGAACATGTCCGGCAACGGTTCGAGTCACCACGACCTGAGCGCCGAAGGCAGGGAATGGAGCGGGAAATTCTGGGACGCGGTGCACAACGACCTTGACCTGCCCACGGCGCTGGCAATCACCTGGGACATGGTGAGATCGGACCTGTCGTCGGCGGACAAGTTGGCTCTGATCCTGGACTTTGACCGGGTGTTCGGGCTCGACTTGGACCAGATTCCGGAGCGGTACGAGATCGGCAGTCAGAACAGCGATGCTGTGGAGCGCCGAAACGCGCTGCGGCAGCAGGCGGCGTACCGCGACGCCGACGCGCTGCGGTCGCAGATGGTCGAAGGCGGGATGGTGGTACAGGACACCGGAGTTGCAACTCTGGTGCGTCCGCAAACGCCTTTGGAACTGCAGGCGGCACGGTGGCCCTCGGTGTCGGCTTCGCGGGAAGTGCCTTCGCTGCTGGATGAACCCGATCTCTACGACTTCACCTTCATGGTGAACGCCTACGATTACGTTGACGACGTGCGGCGGTGCGTTGAGGCGGTGCTGCGGCACACCGGCGGGGCCTCGGTGGAGGTCGTCGTGGTGGACAACGGGTCCACGGACGGCACGGCGGAATACCTGGAGGAGGCGCAGGCGGAGCACGCGAACGTGCGGGTGATTCACTGCGACCACGTGGTGGGTGACGCCGCGGGCAAAAACATAGGTTTGAAGCAGGCGCGCGGCCGGTACATCGTGCTGCTGGACGCCTCGACCGAGGTGGTCGGGGATATCCTGTCACCGGTGGCCGAACACCTGGCCGACAACAGCATCGGCGTGTTCGGTCCGTATGGGTTGACGACGGACGACATGCAGCACTTCCACGAGGAGGTAGATCGAGGCGACGCCGACGCGATGCAAGCGTACTGCATGGCCTTCCGTCGGGCGGACCTGCCCTCTGTGGGTTTGATGCACGAGTCCTTCCGGTTCTACCGGAACCTGGACATCGACTACTGCTTCCAGTTCAAGAACTCGGGGTACCGGGTGGTATGCGACAGCAGCCTGCCGCTGGTGCGCCACGAGCATCGCCAGTGGGAGGAGTTGGAGGAGAACCAGCGCGACGAGCTGAGCCGGAAGAATTTCGGCCGGTTCCTGAAGCGTTGGGGCAACCGGCCGGACCTGCTGATCAACCCCAACGCGCGGGGGTTCGATACGGGTTTCCGGCACTGATGGTACGCTGAGATTTAGCAACCCGAGGCGTTTCTGCAAAGGGTGCGGCCACTCTAAAAGGAGGCGGGGAGATGATTAACCGGGATAATTTGGAACCTCATCCACTGGCGTTCGTAAATGCCGAAGCTATCAATGCTGGAATGGTTCAAGGTTATCGGTTCGCAGGGGCGTTCTTGGGGGCTTGTCGGGCGATCATTGACCAACACCCGGGACAAATGCAGTGCTATCAGCAACATGGACTCAACCGCAATACGAGATTCGCACTGCTAACCGATGAGAATGTATTGTTCGTCGATACTATAGCTAGGTTTTCGCAAATTCCGGCGCACTTGTTTGGCGTCAACCGCGCGCAATTTAACTGGCTTTCGCAACCTCCCATTCCTGCCCAATGTGGAGGGCATGTACGACAACTAGAGCAAATCGCTATCTTGGCGTACGCTGGTCACCGCCCGCCAAACGAAAGACGAGTCTTCGCGCAATTGATTCCGCAAATTCGAGTAGTGCATCGCCACGGACAATTCGTCGACACCGCTCTTGATTCTTTCACCACGCTCAGTGCTGTGTTGGCCCATGCCGTCGGGCTGAGGCAGGATTTAGCCAACCAGATCGAGCAATTGACAATCGCAACCGCCCAGGCAGATCCAGAATTGAATCCTCAATAACAAACCAACCCGAGCGCATGGGTAATTGGGGCAGGTTTATACCCTGCCCCTCTGTTGTGAATAGCCGACGGTCAATCAGCCGCGGCCGAACCAGTCGGGGTGTACGGCCTGGAGGCCGAGCTGAGGCCACGCGGCGGGAGCGCCGCACTTTTCGAGCCTTGCTTCCAAGGGCAGCGACTCGTCCCAGTAGTAGGCGATGATGCGGCGACCGTTCCAGTCGCTGGCATCGTCGGAGGCGATCCAGACCACGGGGGCCTGCATGACTTCGGGCTGGATGAGGGCGTCGGCGGTCGCGCCCTCGGGCGGCAGGACCATGTTGGTGGCGGTGGCGCCGCCGGGAGTCAGGACGTTGGCGGTGACGCCGGTGCCCTCGAGGTCTTGGGCCATGATGGCAACCAGGGCTTCGTGTCCCGCCTTGGACGGGCCATAGGGAGCGCCACCCTTGCGCCACATGGTGTCCATGCTGGTGGTGACACCGATGATGCGTCCAAAACCCTGCTCCATCATGTGGCCGGCCACGGCGTTGGCCATGAGGAAGGGGCCACTGAGGTTGACGGAAATCACCCGTAGCCACGCGTCGGGTACGATGTCGAAGAAACCGGTTCGGCTGCCGGAGGCGCTGCCGCCGAAACCGGCGGTGCGGGGGTTGATGCCGGCGTTGTTGACGAGGATGTGGAGGCCGCCCATCTCCGTAATGGTTCGTTGGACTGCATTCTGAACGGATTCGGGGTCGGTGACGTCGGCGATGATGGGCAGCACGCACTCGTCGCCGCCCAGTTCGCGCATGTCGTTGGCAGTCTGGTCCAGCCAGTCCTCGTTGATGTCCAGCATGGCGACGCGAGCGCCGGCGCGGACCAGGCCGGTGGTGATGGAGCGGCCCATGCCGATGGGGCTGGCCGCGCCGGTCACGATGGCAACGCGGCCCTGGAGGGTTTCGGAACGGGTAGTCATGGAGGTCACCTCTGGGTTCAGTCGTCGGGATGAGAGCGGAACGATGATAACCGCTGGTGCGGTAGTTGTTAAGGGCGACTGGGGGAGTCATCCTTGACCCGCGAACGGGCCGATGTTAAATTGGCCGCCGTGTTTCGTTGCAAACTTTACGATTTTCGTCGCGTGGATACCAGATGAGTGAACTGGCCGAACGGGTGCTGAACGGGGAATTGCGGGCGCTGTCACGGGTGCTGACGCTGCTGGAGCGCGGCGATCCAGCGGCGGCGGAAGCGATGGCCACGCTGGACCCGCACACCGGCGCGGGATACGCCGTCGGGATCACCGGCCCGCCTGGAGTCGGCAAGAGCACGCTGGTGGACCGGCTGGCGGAGTACCTGCGGGGCCAGGGCAAGACGGTGGGCATCCTGGCGGTTGACCCGAGCAGCCCTTTCACCGGCGGAGCGCTGCTGGGCGACCGGATTCGGATGCAGAGGCACTACCTGGACGACGGGGTATTCATCCGCAGCGTGGCGACGCGGGGGCAGTCCGGCGGGTTGCCGCGCATCGTGAAGAGCATGGTGCGGGCGCTGGACGCGGCGGGGAAAGACGTGACTCTGGTGGAAACGGTGGGTGTGGGACAGACGGAACTGGGCATCATGGGCGTAGCGGACACGGTGGTGGTTGCCATGACGCCGGAGTCGGGTGATTCGATACAGACCCTGAAAGCCGGAGTCATGGAGATCGCCGATCTTTATGTAATCAACAAGGCGGACCGTGATGGCGCCAATCAGCTATCGGCGGCGGTGACCGCGATGCTGCAGATGGCGGACCTGGGAGACGGTTGGAACCCGCCGGTGCTGCTTACCCAGGCGTACGCGAACTTAGGGATCGGGGAGCTTTGGGACAGCGTGACGGCGCACCGCGACTACATGGCCGATACGGGCGGTCTGGAAAAGCGGCGGGCCGAACGGCGGCGCGCGGAATTCTTGGAGACGGTGCAGGAGGAACTGTACCGGCGTATCACGGAGCGGCTGGTTGACGACGCGGAGTTGGGCGAGTTGCTGAGGCAGATAGATGGGAAGGCTGCGGAGCCTTACGGGGCGGCGATGGGATTGCTGGCGAACGAAGGAGGGTTGGCTAATCTTGCCGGCGAATGATGGAGTATAGCTGTGGGCAGTGAAGGTCGGCGCCGTGGGTCGATGGCGACGATTCCCTGCTAGCATCGGTTGCCGGCGTACCGCTGACACGGATGGCGCGAATCGCGGTGTGCGTGATTTGGGCCGGGTTTTGGGCGGCGCGCGTTTTGCTGACCGATGCTTTGTTCTACTTCCAGCAACTGCGGGTGAAATTGGCCGTGTCGGAATTGTTGGGCGAAAACTCGGTTGACCAAGCATTCAGTATCTGTATGATATGGCTATCGGTTGAAGTAGCCATCATAATAAGGGACAGTATAGAAGCGGGGTTGGAAATGCTAATAGCCAAGACGCCTGTAGGGTTGAAGCGCCGAATATTGCAAGGGCTTACCGATGGATTATCTCCGGAAGAGCTTGAGGCCATCGCCGCAAAAATACGACAGGCGCGGCAGGAGAAGGCTGCCAAAAAGAACGGCAAGGGAGATTAGCGTCGCCTCGCCCACGCCTACCCGCAAATCCAGCGGATTTCGGCGCTGACTTCGCCGGGAATCGGGAAGTGCGTTGGCGGCCGGTCCAAGTATTTCCGGGCAGTTTAGGACATGGAAACTTGCTGCGAAGGGGCGACCGTGATGGTTGCCCCCTCGTTTTGGTTTCGTGCGGCGCGCGTCAGGTGCGATTTTCGTTGTCGGCGCTGGAGCCGTTGCCGGTATTGCCACGGTTGTTGCCGCCGTCCTGCGGATTCATGCCGCCCATGCCGAGGAAGGGGGAGAGCATGGAGGTGAACTCCATGGGGAAGATGAATTTGGTGGAAGGACTTTCTCCCAGGGACTTGAGCGTGTCGAAGTACTGGAGGCTCATGGTGCGGGCGTCCACCGTGCTGGCGACGCTGAAGATGCGTTCCAGGGCGGAGCTGAAGCCCTCAGCCCGCAGGACCTGTGCCTGCTGATCGCCCTCGGCCTGGAGGATTTCCGACTCGCGCTGGCCCTGGGCCCGCAGGATGGCGGACTGGCGTTCGCCCTCGGCGAGGTTGATGGCGGCCTGACGCTGACCCTCGGACTCGGTGATCTCCGCGGTGCGGATGGCATCGGCGGACTTCTGCCGCTCCATGGCGGCCTTGACACCGGGAGGCGGGTCGACCTCGTTGATCTCCACCTGGGACACCTTGACGCCCCAGCGGGTGGTGACCTCGTCCATGCGGATCTGGACGTCGTCGCGGATGCGCTCGCGCTCGGACAACGTGGTCGCCAGGTCCAAGGAGCCGATGACGGAGCGCAGGGTGGCGAAAGCGAGGTTGATGACGGCAGCTTCGAAGTTCTGGACCTCAAGCACTGCGCGGTCCACTTGATCATCCATCACGCGGTAGTAGATCACGAAGTCCATGTCCACCACCACGTTGTCGGCCGTGATGTACTTCTGGGTGGGAACGCGAGTGACGCGCTCGCGCAGGTCAACCTTGGTGCCGTGGTAGAGGATTGGGATAAGGAAGCGCAGCCCGGGCCCCCGGGTTCCTATGTAGGTACCGAACCGTTGGACTACCATGCGCTGATACTGCTGGACGACGACAATCCCTGCGGCCATGCTGATGCCTCCTTATCGGATCGGCGTGTTCTGGGCTCTCGAGATCATTCTAGCATCATTCCTGGCCTTCAATTGCGGCGGGACCAGCCTCGACCTCAACGGTGAGCAGCAGGCCGCTCACGGCGACCACGCGCACGCGGTGTCCGGCCGGGATGTGCAGACCGTCGTTGCTCACGCTGGACCAGGTCTCGTCAGCCAGGGCGACCACCCCGCGGGGCTGCAGCGCCGACGTCACCACGCCGGTCTGCCCGACGAGACTGCCGGGTGAACTGCGGCCGTCGCCGCCGGCGCTTTCGCTCCGACCTGCGCCGCGCCGTCGGCCGGTGCGGGACATGATCACCTCGTAGGCAAGATATCCGGCGACCGACAACACTACGCCACCGACGCCGACCAGAACCCAACGGCTTACCGACACCGTGGGAAAGCTGGGGGGAGTGATGCGTCCGCCGCCAAAGTCCCCAAACAGCAATAGACCACCGACCACGAGGCTCACCGCAGCGCCGATGCCTAATGCGCCGAACCCCGAGACGAAAATCTCCAGGGCCGCCAAAACGATGGCCAAGAGGATGAATGCCACGCCGGCCCAATTGAACGGGAGATTGCCCAAGGCGAGGAATCCAAGACCAAGACAGATTATGCCCGCAACGCCGGGGCCGATGGCTCCCGGAGTGAGCATCTCGATGATCAACCCGATGCTGCCCAGGGTCAGCAGCAGGAAGGCGATGTTGGGATTGGAGATAAAATCTACGAAGCGCTCCCGCCATTGCATCTTGATTTCCCGCACCTCGACGCCCGCGAGCTCCAGTGTGTGTTCTCCCGCGATAGTAACCACGGTGCGGCCGTCCAGAGCGACGAGAAGCGCGGGGATGTCATCGGCGATCAGGTCGATGATGTCTGCCTCCAAAGCCTCGCTGGCGCTGTAGGAGGCGGCGGAGCGGACAGTTTCCTCCAGAGCATCGGGGTTGCGGCCACGCTCCTCCGCGATGGCACGGATGAGGGCCGCTGCGTCGTTGGTTGCCTTGTCGGCCAGGGTTTCGCTGATTTCCTCACCGGTGCCAGAGACCGGGGTGGCGGCTCCGATGTTGGATCCGGGGGTCATGGCGGCAATGTGGGCCGCTGCGGTGATGAACGTTCCGGCGGAGCCGGCCTGGGAACCCCGCGGCGAGACGAACACGGCGATGGGCACGGGAGAGCCGAGGAGAATCTCGACAATCTCGCGGGTGCTGCTGTACAGGCCACCCGGCGTGTCCAGACCAATTATCAGTAGTTGGGCTCCGGTCTCGTTGGCACGGTCGACGGCACGCTGGATCACGCGCACCTTGACCGGACTGATGGTCTTTTCGACGCGGAGGTTCAGGACGGTGTCCGCCTGGGCGCCGACGCGAGCATCGGGGCCAACCAGGCCGAACATGCCGAGGCAGATGAAAAGGGCGCACGTTGCCACCACGGCCCACCGCCTCACAGCAGGGCGCACAGAGCGGCGGTTGACAGTGATGGAAGACATGGGCAAGAACCTGAGAACATGATCGCGGGCGATGGGATGGTATGTCAATCGTCCGGTTTGACTAGGCCCGGCGGCTGCCCATACAATGCGGCCAATCGAACAGCATAACAGGAGCGACGATTTCCATGGCTTACCAGTACATTCTGTCCGACAAAGAACGTGTCTCCAAGTGGGAAGGCAGCGGCGACCGGCGCCGCGAAGTGGTGGGGCACGTGGCGTTTCTGACGATGAACCGGCCGGAAGTGCTCAACGCCATGAACCGGCAGTTGACGGAAGAGCTTCACGACGCGGTACGGTGCGCCAACGAGGATCCGGAGATCGGGTGCATCGTGATCACCGGTGCGGACACGCACCCGCGAGTACCGGCGTTCACGGCGGGCGGCGATATCCACGAGCAGCGGGAGGACCAGGCCGCGCTCAATGCGGGCACGCTGACGCGGGATGGCATGGACGAACGCGCCGCCCGGCGACAACGGGGTGGCTACGAAGTCAGTGCCTCGGACAAGCCGGTGATCGGAATGATCAACGGGCTGGCCTACGGCGGCGGGGCGGTGCTGTCCTCATCGCTGGACATCCGCATCGGATCGGACGCCGCGCGGTTCCGGTTCCTGGCCGCAGCGTACGGACGGATCAACTCGACGTGGACGCTGACCAACCAGGTGGGCTGGCCGCAGGCGAAGGAACTGCTGTTCACGGCCAGGATCGTGGAAGCGGAAGAGGCCTACCGTATCGGGCTGCTCAACCACCTGGTGCCGACCTACCGGTTACGACAGAAGACGATGGAAGTGGCCACAGAGATCGCTACCAACGACACGCCCTCGGTGGTTGGCATCAAGCGGTTGCTGCTGCAGCACAAGGGCGAGAGCCTGGAGCAGCAGTGGGTGAATGAGAAGGACTTCACCACCAATGTGCTGCGGGGCACCCTGGCGGAAGAAGCGTTCCCGGACTTCCTGGCGCGGCGGGGGCGACCGGTGCGCGGCGCTTAGGTCACATCACCGGGTCACATGCAAAAGCCCTCCCCGGACGTGGGGAGGGCTCTTTGTTGCCCAAGCAATGACAACTCAGCGGATGTTCCGGTGCCTGTGCTCGGGGTTTTCGTTGAGTTCAGCGGTATCTCCGCTCCACCTGGTATTACCCTCGGCGTCGATGATGGTGTAGGCCACGGGCGAGGAGGCAGGAGGACAATCGCCGGGCATCGCGTAGTTGAGGTAGCGGCTGGTCAGCGTGTTGGCGATGGGCTGGAACGGGGACAATACGCGGGCTACAAAAGGCTTGTCCAGTACGTTCACGAGGACCCGGTTGAACTGATTAACTCCGCTGTGAATGATGGTCATGGCGCCCTCCTGTCAAAGCTTGATCGTTGGGCTTTGACAGGTCTCATTATACGTGAATAGAGGGCCGAATAGCAGCCGGACGATCTTGCGCATGGCATCCGGGAACAGCGGAGGCCCGTCACGGTACGCCAACGCATCCGCTCTGGCGAAGTCAGGCGTCCAGGGTGCCTTTAGTGCTGGGGACCTGGCCGACGGCGCGTGGGTCGGGCTCGACGGCATCACGGAGGGCGCGGGCCAAGGCCTTGCACAGCGCTTCCGCCTTGTGATGGGGACTGACGCCGGCCAGCACCTGGGCGTGCAGGTTGATGCGCGCCTCGATGGCGAATGACTCGAGGAAATGGGCGACCAGGTCGCCGGACAGGGTTTCGACCATGCTGTTGTTGAGCGTAGTGTCGACAGACACGTAGGGGCGGCCGCTCCAGTCGACGGCCACCATTACCAGCGTCTCATCCAGCGGGACGATGGCGTGTCCCATGCGACGGATGCCCCGCGGCTCGCCCAATGCCTGGCCGAAGGCGCGGCCCAACATGATGGCGGTGTCCTCGACGAGGTGATGCCACCCGACGTGAGTGTCGCCCTGGGCTTTCAGGGTGATATCGAACAGTCCGTGGCGGGCAATCTGGCTGACCATGTGATCGAGGAAGCCGTTGCCGGTGTCGACCTTGTAACGGCCCTGGCCGTCCAGATCCACGGAGATGGAGATGCTGGTTTCTGCGGTGGATCGCTCCAGGGAGGCGGTGCGCTGCATTGGATCGGACATCGCCATGCTAGTCCACCCCGAGGACGGCGCGGAAACCGGCAACCACGGCGTCCGTCTCCTCGGGTTTGCCCACGCTGGAGCGGATGTAGTCGCGCAGCAGTTCGTTGTCGAAATAGCGGAGGAAAACGCCACGGCGGCACATGGCTTCGTACACTTCCAGACCGCGCCCGTCTGGCATCTTGCAGAGGATGAAGTTCGCCTGGGAAGGCCAGACCGTGATACCGGGGATTTCGCACAGCAGGCGGTACATGCGACCGCGCTCCTTGACGATGGCGTCCACGCGGTCCAGGAGGTGAGCGGTGTCGGAAAGGGAAGCCAGCAGCGCGATTTCGGCAGCGAGATTCACGTTGTACGGAGGCTTCATGCCCATCATGGTTGCGGCCAGCTCAGCATCCATGGCGCCGGCGCCGATGCGGAGGCCGGCCAGGCCGGCCCACTTGCTGAAGGTCCGGAGGACGACGAGGTTCCGGTACTCGGACAGCAGCGGCATCAGGGTCTGGCCGCAGAAGTCGTAGTAGGCCTCGTCGGATACGACCAGAAGGCCGGTGTCGAGCAATGCGCGGGCCTGTGCTTCGGTGACCACGTTGCCGGTCGGATTGTTGGGCGTAGGGAAGAAGATCGCCTTGGTACGTGGCGTTATCGCGCCCTGGATCGCCTCAATGTCGATGTCGAAGTTGTCGTCGCGTGGGACCGAGACGGCTTCGGCTCCGGCCACATCAGCGGAGAACGAGTACATGCCAAAGGTCGGCACGGGGATGATGATTTCGTCGCCTGGAGCCAGGAACATGCGCATCAGGAGGTCGATGATCTCGTCGCTGCCGTTGCCCGCAACTATGTTGTCCTCGGAGACGCCGAGGTAGTCGGACAGGGCGGCCCGGAGACGACGCTGGGCCGGGTCGGGGTAATGGTTGTAGTCGCGGAAACCGCCCAACGCCTCGGCCACCTGTGGCGATGGGCCGTAGGGGTTCTCATTACCGTTCAGGCGAATGACCTGTTCCAAAGGGATACCCGCCTCCTCCGCCAGCGTTTCGCTGGGAGAGACGCCCTGGTAGGTCTTCAAGCGACTGATGTGGGGGAGCAACAGTTCTTCGATATCAGGCATGAGCGAACGATCCCAGTGCGTTAGCGAGTTTGCGTGGCGGCGATGTGGTCGAGTCGGGCTTGCACCGCGCCGGCGTGGCCCGGCAGGCCCTCGGCCTCGGCGATACGGACGGCGGCGGCGCCCAGATCGGTGAAACGCTGGGGGCTGAGGCCCACCACCGGCATGGTGCGAAGGAAGTGGTGGACACTCAAGGCGGAACTGAACCGCGCCGTGCCGCCGGTGGGCATAACGTGGGACGGGCCGGCGATGTAGTCACCCATCACCTCGGGCGAGAACTCGCCGAGGAAGAGGCCACCGGCGTTGCGCACCTGTCCGGCCCAGGCCCAGGGGTCGGCGACCATGAGGCAAAGGTGCTCGGGGGCAATGTGGTTGGCGACGGCGATGGCCTCGTCGAAGTCGTCCACCACTACGACGCAGCCCTGCCGTTCCAGCGATTGTCGGATGGTCTCGGCGCGGGGGTTATCGGCGATTTGCGAGTCCAACTCGGCTTCCACCGCGTCAATCAAGGGTTGGGAGTCGGTGACGAGTATGGCCGAGGCCATGGGGTCGTGCTCGGCCTGGGCGATGAGATCGGCGGCGCAGAACACGGGATTGGCGGTTTCGTCGGCCAGGAGGATGGTCTCAGTGGGGCCGAACACGCCATCGATGTCCACCTGACCCTGGACCATGCGCTTCGCGTAGGCCACGAAGACGTTGCCGGGGCCGCAGATCTTATCGACTTTGCGGATGGACTCAGTGCCGTAGGCCAGTGCGCCGATGGCGGGAACGCCGCCGACCTGGTAGACCGCATCGACGCCGGCGATGCGAGCGGCGGCGAGGACGGTGGAGTTCAACGGCTCCTGGCCGCGACGGGGCGTCGCAAGCACTACCTCGCTGACCCCGGCGACGCGCGCCGGTATGGCAGTCATCAGCACGGTGGAAGGATACGCGGCGGTGCCTCCAGGGGCGTACAACCCCACACGTTCCAGCGGCCGCACGAGCTCGCCCAAACCGCCACCCAAGTCAACCCAATCGCGGGGCAACGTGGCCTCGTGGAATTCGGTAATGCGGCGGGCGGCTAGCTCGAGGGCCCGTTTGAGATCATCGGGAGTGGAGTCCCACGCGGATTTCAGGTCGGATTCAGGGATTTGCAGGTCATCCAACTCCGCGTTATCCAGCAGGCTAGCGTAGCGGCGCACGGCGGAGTCGCCGTCGGCACGAACGTCGCGGAGCATCTGCAGGACGGACGACTCCGGCGTCGCCTCCGCGCCGAACAGGTCGCGAGTACGCTGCAGGACCGGGTCGGGCAACGACGAGAGATCAAGAGGATCGATGCGGGTCAGAACCGATTCGGCGGCGGAAAGCCCGCGCACCATTTTAAGTTGCACTGAGGTACTCCCGGGCCTGGGCCTTGGTTTCGTCGATGACCCGTTGGCGGTAGGTTTCGATGTGTTCGCGGGGGATCCGTTCGTACACTCGCTCCAGGCTCTGCGGCATATTCTCCAGGAATCCGTCCACCACCTGCTGTACCTCATCGTTGTCGCGGTACATGCGGTTGAGGGCACGCTTGAGGCGTTCCCAGGTGAAATCCCAACCGAGCAGGCGGGCAACCCAACCGCGCCACTCGTCGATCAGCTCATCCTGCAGGAATTGCAGAGCCGGCATCTGATCCATCGCCGCGATGGCGTCATTTTCGGCGACAAGGCGGGCGTTTTCGTCGAGAACCACCCGATCCATGTCGAGCTGGAGGGCGCGGTCCCAGATGTGGGACTCGATTTCGGTGTCGGTGACACGGCTATCGGGAGCGAAGTGGGGGCGGAACATGGTGGTGATCCACGTCTCGTCGGCGACCAAATGGCTCACGTAACCCAGGAGGAAGGACCGGGTCTGGGGGGACAAGCCGTTGTTTGAGCCGGCCAGGTGCGGGTGCAGCGCGAACATCTTCTCGACGCCGGCGCCGACGTGGGTGACCGACAGGTCGGAGAAGTGGGTACGGGCGCGGTCCCACTTGGTCATGGCGCGGATATCCGGCGTAGTCGACCCGAGGTACGCAGCGCCGGGATGGTCGTGGACGTAGCCCCAGTCCAGATCAATGGCCACTTGCTGGCACACGTAGATGTGCATGGGCAGGTTAGGCATGATCGGCTTCCTGCCCATTCAACGAGGCGATGCGGTCCATGAAACCGGCGAATGCCTGGGATTCGCCCTTGAACAGGTAAGACAGTTGGGCAGCGGCGATATCGACCCCGCCGCACTCACGAAGGTGGGTGACGGCGTCCAGCAGGCGGTTTTTGCGGATCAGCAGGGAGACGGCGTACCAGTCCTCCTCCTCGACGCTGAATACGCGGGCGACGGTGGGGCCCTGGATACCCGCGATTTCGGGGCGCGCGAGGATCATGGCGCTCACGTCCTCGGCCGAACGGCCCTGGACGTTGGCAGTGATGCGGTAGTACGGGTCGGCACGGAGGTGCGCCTCCAGCATCTCGGTGAAGGAGCGAGCGAGTTCGAGGTCGGCGGGGCAGCCGGTTAGCGCGGACGGGTTGGCGATGAGGCAGGCCTGAGAGGAAAGGATCGTGCCGCCGTCAAGGGTCTTCAGCCGGTTCTCACGGAGTGTGGTTCCGGTGGCCGACAGGTCGGCGATGAGGTCGGCGTATCCGGCGATGGGCGCGGCTTCCAGGGTACCGCTGGCGGGCACCAGGGTGAAGTAGTTAATGCCGCGCTCGAACAGGTAGCGACGCAGCAATCGTGGGTACTTGGTGGCGATTCGGAGTTGTTGGCCGCGCTCGTGAAAGTCCAAGGCCAGATCGGCCAGGTCGTCGATGGACGTTACGTCAAGCCAAGAGTCGGGCACCGCCAGCACGTAGTCGCATCCGCCAAAGCCGAGGTCTTCCATGACCGGGATCACCGCGTCGTCGTCGTGGCGATATTCCATCAGCCGGTCCAGGCCGGTGATGCCCATCTCTGCGCTGCCCTCCTCCACCTTGGTGGTGATGTCCGCAGTGCGTTGAAAGAGCACGTCGATACCGGGCAGAGACGGGATGGATCCGGTATACCGGCGGGAGTTGGGCCGGTTCACCTTGACACCACAAGAGGCGAGGAACCTCATCGTGGGTTCGCCCAGTTCTCCGTCGCTTGGTATGACCAGTCTCAAGCCGATGCCCCCGGTTTAAACCGTGACCGTTCGTGCAAAATCGAAATGGGCGCTGTTTCCGCCCACGTCCAGAACGGCGATATCTCCCCGGTCCCGGATGTCGGCGGCGGCGCGCAAGGCGGCGGCGTTGGAGTCTTCAGCAAGGGGAGCAACGAGGACGGCGTCACGGTCGGGATGCGGGTGATCAGCTTCAGGCATCGCGGCGAGCAATGCCTCCAGCGTGCACGCGAATCCCAGGGCAGGCACGGCACCCTCCCCGCCGAGGGCGCGAGCCAAAGCATCGTACCGTCCGCCGCCTCCCAATGACGCATCGTCGTCGCCCCGAACGAGGTCGAAGATAATGCCGTTGTAGTAGGCGATACCGCGGGCCAGGGAGAAATCGATTTCCAATCGCCCAGACACCGCTGGGTCCCCGCCGATAAGTACGGTAAGCTCGATGAGCCGGTCGATGGCGTGGGTGTCCGCCCCGGTAGCGGCGACGATGGATTGCGCCTGGGAAAGCGCGTTGGCGGGATCCCCCTTGACGCCGGCCAGTTGGCCGGCGAGCGCGAGGCCGCGTTCTACGGCGTCGGAGGCATCGCCGCCGCGCAACTTGCGCAGCAGGCGGTCGACGATTTCGTCGGGCGAACGACGACCCAGGGGCATATCCGCAGAGGTGTTCCAACGCATGAAACCGGCCAGCACGGAGCGGGCCGCGCCGTCGGGCAGGCCGTTGACCGCGACGGCCAGGTGTTTCTCTTCGTCGGGAAGGCCGATTCCTGAGACGACGTGCAACTCGGCGGCACGCTGCAGGGTGGACGCCAGGCTGTCGCGTCCCTCGCCGATGCGGTTCATGTTGGCCACGATGAACTCACGGGCGCGGTCGGAAAGTCCGACGGTGTCCAACACGCTGTCCAGAACGTCGAGGTCGGCCAGGCGGATGCGATAATCGGGGATGCCCAGTTGGGCGGGAATGCCGGCAGCCAAGGTCACGAGTTCAGCGTCGGCGAGGATGCTGTTGGACCCGACCAGCTCGGCGCCGACCTGGGTGAACTGCCCGGTGTCGGCGGCGCTGCCGGTGTCGTAGCGGAAGACCGGGCCGCAGTACTGCCAGCGGACCAAGGGCGGGTCGTCGCTGCCCCCGTTGATCTCCAGGTAATGCCGCATGATCGCGGAGGTGAACTCGGGGCGCAGGCTGACCGCGTTGGAGCCCGGATCAACGAAGGAATACATCTGGGATGCCAGGTCGCCGCCGGATTTGCGCAGGAAAAGCTCGGTGGTCTCCAGCACCGGGACTTCCAGCGCGGAGTAGCCGAAGCGCCCGATGAAGTCGGCAAGACGACGCTCCACCTCATGCTTGCGCTGGCGCGCGGCGGCGTCGAAATCACGCATGCCGGGCAGGCGGCGCACCGGGTTAGGACGGACGGGAACAGCGGCGGAAATCATCGGTCACTATTTTACCACCAAGAGGCTGAGGAGTCGGTTTACGAAACGGGCTACTTTGGAACGGTCGATCTCGATTTACCGGTAGGTTAGACGACCGTGGTAAAAATGGATATGAAAATCATCTACCGTGTCCAAAGCAGACCACCGTATCCCACGCCGTTCGGTGGCTGCAGCGGATCGCCGGCGGCAAACTCACGGTCGGTGCGGTGAGGAATTGCTGGGTTTTTTTGAGTCTTGCTCGGGGGTAATCATTTTGGGCCGCCTGACTTTTAAACCTCTTCCTCGTTGCCTTCTTCTACAAAGACGTTCACGACGGGCGTGATTGCCTCGATGAACATTCGCACAGTATCGGCAATTTCCTCACTGAAACCATCGGTTAGCGTAGCGACTCCTACAGTCGCTAGGAGACGATTCTGCTCAATTTCGTGCGTTCCACACGGAAGAATACCAGCTAACGCGCTCGCCAAATCATATCCTTCGTACCAGAATTCAACGTCAGCGCGCCAATCCTTGGATCCATCTTGCGGCCAAAGATTAATGCGGTATGACATACCGTTCCAATTGGCCCAGGGCGTCCGCGAATACCATAGGTGGTAATAACGCCCGCCATTTGAGTGGCGCCCAGCCCATTTGCTCCTTCTGTTGGGCTTGATTTCACTCGGCAATCCACTTATGGCTAGATCCCTAACCCTATAGAGGAAAGGTGTTGATTCGTGGTCGATGCTCTGCCGGAATGTGCGGCTCAGTTTCTCGCCCAAACTGCTACGGCCCAGCGACTGCGCTTTATTCGCGTTGTCCCCCACCGTCACCATAAAATCTTCGCTCGCGGGCAAGGGGATGATGGTTGACGCTTGAACAAACAGAGTGTTTGTTTGCTGGTCGTGGTAAGGCACCAACTGGATGCAAGTTATCAGGTCCGCGTTTGGCGATTTCTCGTTCAACCATAGGGACGCAGAGGTTACTTGCGGCGCGAAGCGATGGCTAACCAAGATGATGCGCTGGTCATTGTTCAAAGCATTGAGGTCATCAGCATTGAGATGCTGCAACAGCCGCTCAATCGCTTCGTCTTCCGACGTTTCGCCGTATGCAGCCAGCATACTAACAACCTTCTCAGCAGTGACGTTGTGCAAATAGCTGGCATATTTGATGGCCTGCCAGTGCGCGTCGGCTCCAGTGTCGTCGCGTTTTAGTTCTATGACGACCAGTTTACCGTCACCGTCCACTGCTAACAGATCCAGACGCTCGTTAATGAGATCAAAACCGCTGAACTCCTTACCGATTATCAACAAGTCGTCTCCCAGAATGTCGGGATGAGCGGCAATCCATTCTTGGATGTCCCGACGCTCTTTCCATCCGAGGCTGGCAAAGTCTTTCTCCGGGATGGCCTGAGCTTCTTGGCTATCCGGGTTTATACGGAACATTTTGGGTTCGCCGCTCATAACGGTTGTCCTTTGGGGTGACTGGATTCCGGCTTTCGCCGGAATGACGCTGGTGGTGGCTACGGATGCGCATTCAACCCGCCGTCGATGTAGACGGGTTGGCCGGAGGGGTAGTCGCAGTGGGGGGAGCAGAGGTAGACCAGCATGGCCGCGAGGTCGCGGGGGTGCCCTTTGCGACGCATGGGCGTGTAACGGACGAGGAGTTCCTCGCGCTGGGTTTCGAGGGGGATGTCTTCGGCGGTTGACCAGCCCGACCCGACGGCGTTGACTCGGATCTCGCTGCGGCCCCACTCGACGGCCAGCGAACGGGTGAGCGACAGAACGGCGGCCTGGGTCGCGCTGTACACGGAGCAATTGATGACCGCGCGCTCGGCCAGGTTGGAGATGACGTTGACGATGCGACCGTACTGCTGGTCCAGCATGCGCTGTCCAACGGCCTGGCTGAGCATGAAGGTTGCGCGGACGTTCCGGGCGTGCAACTCGTCCCACTCGGCGAGGTCGATTTCGGCAGCGGGCTTGGCGAAAAAGCTGCGGGTGTCGTTGAGCAGAATGTCGACCCGGGGATGGAAAGTGGAGAAGGCATGGACAGCCGCCGAGGCTCCATCCGGCGTGTCCCAACGGCCCACGTGACGGCCGGTGTCGCGGCCGGAGACGGCGGTCACTGCATTTGCGATGGCATCGGCGGCCGCAGCGTGGCGAGCCAAGGCGAAGACTGAAGCGCCGGCCTCGGCCAGGGCGGCGGCCAGGAAAGGCGATTCATCGCCGCCGGCTGAGGCGACGATGGCGGTTTGGCCGGACAGGCTGAACTCGGACGGGAGACGGGCTTGGGACGAGATTGCCACGTCGCTACGCTCCTCGCAATGACGGATAGGTAATGGCTTTCAAGTGGAGATGACGGGTTACGGTTCCAGCGCCGCGATGGGAGCATGGCCGGTGGGCGTGATGCCGGCGGCCAGGCCCGCGCCGTCGAGGATGAACATCTCGCCGGTCATATAGTCGGAGGCATCGGAGGCGAGGAAAACGGCGATGGGTCCGAGGTCCTCGGGTTTTCCCAACTTACCGGTGGGTAGGAAATCACCGGACTGAGGCAAGGTTCGGTTGATCTCCGCACCGGGATCTATGGTGGGAATGAAGCCGGGGACGATGCTGTTTGCCGTGATGCCATACCGGGCCAGGCTGAAAGAGAGGACACGGGTCAACTGGATTACGCCGCCCTTGGAGGTGCAGTACATGTAGATGTCGCGGCC
Source organism: Dehalococcoidia bacterium (assembly GCA_965220505.1). Lineage (GTDB taxonomy): Bacteria > Chloroflexota > Dehalococcoidia > Lucifugimonadales > UBA3495 > Bin87. The sequence continues at coordinate 1,236,383 of CBDCQE010000001.1, forward strand.
GCCGCGGAGGCCGAAACCGGATGCTACGTTGATGATCTTGCCCTTGCCGGCGTCGGCCATGGGTTTGGCAGCGGCGCGGGCGCAGTAGAAAGCGCCGGAAAGGTTGACCGACATGGCCGAATCCCAGTCTTCGTCGGTGATCTCCCAGATGGGCTTGAGGACGTTGTCGGCGACCATGGCGGCGTTGTTGATGAGCACGTCGACGCGGCCAAAGCGAGTCATTGCCGCGCCAATCAGCGCATCGGCATCGGCAGATCTTGAGACGTCAGTGGGAACCGCGATGGCGTCCTGGCCGGCGGCGATCACCTCGTCGCGGGCCGCCTCGATGGGACCGGGACGGCGCCCGGCGATAGCGAGGTTCGCGCCGGAGCGGGTGAGGGCGCGCACCATCTCGAGCCCGAGACCGGTCCCGCCGCCGGTGATGACGACGACCTTGCCATCGAGATACAGGTTTTCAAGCATGGCCATCACTTACATTGATGCACAGGATAAACAGGATTTGCTATGAGTGGATTACGGTTCGCAGAGTAATATCACCGGCGGTGAGGGTCAACAACTCGCCGACCTCGGTGCGGAGCAGGAGGTTACCATGCTCATCGATGTCCTCGGCGAGGCCCGTATCCGCAGCGCCGTGGTGGGTGATGGTCACGCGTTGGCCCAGCGTATCCAGCCAACGGCGCCATTCGGCGATGGGAGACCGGCCGCGTCGCAGGTCCAGGTACAGGGCGTCCATGTGCTGCAGGACCCGCCGCAGCAGTTCGGCGCGGTCGATTTCCGCTTCGGCAGCGTGGTTCAGGCTGGTGGCAGTGGCGGCTATTTCCGGGTCAGCGTATACGTCCAGGACGACGTTGATGCCGATACCCACGATGGCGTGTTGCACCTGAGCACCGGACAGCGCGCTCTCGGCGAGGATGCCAGCGACCTTACGTCCGCCGATCATGACGTCGTTGGGCCACTTGATGGACGGATGGAGCCCGGCAACCTGACGGATCGACCGGGCCACGGCCACGCCGGCCAACGGACTGAGCAAGGGCAAGGCATCAGGATCCGGCCGGAAGAGAACGGAGAAGTAGAGGTTGCCTTCGTCAGATATCCAGCGCCGGCCCATGCGCCCACGGCTGGCACTCTGCGTCTCCGCAACGACGACCGCGCCCTCTTCGGCGCCAGTGCGGGCCCACTCCGCAACATCGTCCATGGTGGACCCGGTAGACTGGTAGAAGCGCACATTCCGGCCGATCACGGCGGTGTAGAGGCCGGAGCGTAACATTTGGGCGACGATGGAAGGGGGCAAGACGAGAAGCCGGTTTTACATCGATGTACAGGATAGACAGGATATTTCAGGCCCGCGTCTTGAATCGGCAACGTTCAAGATGGCGCAGTCCCGTGCGATGATGGGCTTACCAGCCGTGATCGTAGCGGTCCTGGAGGACATCGAGGAGGCGGGCGATGGGGATACGCTGCTGGGTCATGGTGTCGCGGTCTCGGATGGTCACGGCGTGGTCGTCCAGGGTGTCGAAGTCGACGGTGACACAGTAGGGGGTGCCGATCTCGTCCTGGCGGCGGTAGCGGCGGCCGATGCTCTGGGCGTCGTCAAACTGACAGCGGAAACGGCGACGCACCAAGTCGTAGACGCTGTGGGCCGTTGGAGCCAGACGGGCGTTGCGGCTGAGGGGCAGCACAGCAACGGTGACCGGCGCCAGGGCGCGGTGGAAGTGCAGGACAGTGCGGGTGTCGTTGCCGTCCGGCTCTTCGTCGTAGCTGTCCAGCCAGAAGGCCAGAGTGGCGCGGTCGACGCCGCCGGAGGGTTCGATTACGTAGGGCAGGTAACGCTCGTGGATTTCGTCGTCGAAGTAGGTCAGGTCTTCGCCGCTGAATTCCTTGTGGCGGCCGAGGTCGAAGTCGGTGCGATTGGCGATGCCTTCCAGCTCGCCCCAACCCCAGGGGAATCGGTACTCGATGTCGTAGGTGGCCTTGGCGTAATGGGCGAGTTCGTCGCCGGCGTGCTCGCGGAGGCGGAGGTTGCCCGCGCGTATGCCGTGGCTGACGTACCAGTCGAAACGCGCCTGCACCCATTGCTGCAACCATTCGTCGTCGGTGCCGGGCTTGACGAAGAACTCGATCTCCATCTGCTCAAATTCGCGGGTGCGGAAGGTGAAGTTGCCCGGGGTGATTTCGTTGCGGAAAGCCTTGCCTATCTGGGCGATGCCGAAGGGCAGTTTTTTGCGGGTGGCGGTCTGGACGTTCTGGAAGTTGACGAAGATGCCCTGGGCAGTCTCCGGCCGCAGGAACACCTCGTTGCTGGAATCCTCCACGGGGCCCATGAAGGTGCGGAACATCAGGTTGAAACGGCGGGGCTCGGTGAAGTCGCCGCCGCACTCCGGGCACGTGTCGGTTTCGAGCTGGTCCTGGCGGAAGCGTCGGTGGCACTGTCGACACTCGACCAGGGGGTCGCTGAAATTCTCCACGTGGCCGCTGGCCTCCCAGACGCGGGGGTGCATCAGGATGGCAGCGTCGAGGCCGACGACGTCGTCGCGCTCGGAGACAACGGAGCGCCACCAGGCCTCCTTGACGTTGCGCTTGAGCTCGACGCCCAGAGGGCCGTAGTCCCAGGTGGATCCGAGGCCGCCGTACACCTCGCTGGACTGGAAAACGAAACCCCGTCGCTTGGAGAGAGACAGGACCTTGTCCATATCGGCGTAAGGGAGGGTGCGCGGCATATCGGGACCTCGTCGTCGGGATCAGGATGGAATCATGTTATCACTGCCGGGCAGATTCGGCGGAGAACGTCCGTCGCCAGACTGCCTGATTCCTGCTTGCGCAGGAATGACGGTTCACCTGGCCCGGCGATCTGCAAGGACGGCGCTCGCGCGTGGTGAGGGCGCTGTTCAGGCCGGCGTCAGGTCTTCTACCGGCCGTTCGCCGGGCAATTCGCGGCGGACGGCTTCGGCCAGGCTCTGGGCGGCCAGGTCGTCAAGTTTGATGTAGCGAGCGGACATGGCATCGGCGATGTTCTTCGCGAGCTCGAGCTTGATGAAATCCTGCTCGGTGTCCACGACGACAGCGGGAATTTTGGCGGCGGCGACGGTCTCGCCCAGTTGGCGCACCTCGTCCGGTAGGGTGAGGACGTTGGAGGACTGATCACCGGCGAGGGTGACGTTGGCCCGGCCGTCGGACAGCAGCACCAGCAACGGCAGCACATCCCGATCCTTTAGACGCTCCGTTTCAAGGGTTTCCATGGCGAGGTAGAGGGCGCGGGCCAGCGGGGTGCGTCCGCCGGTGGGCATCTCCTGGAGGCACCACTGGGCCATTTCGACGCTGCCGGTAGGCGGGAGCAACACCTCGGCGCCGGTGCCCCGGAAGGCGATCAGGCCGACCCGATCACGACGCTGGTACGCGTCGAGCAAGAGCGACATGACTGCGCCTTTGACGGCGACCATGCGACGCTGCGCGCCCATGGAACCACTGGCGTCGACGACGAAGAGGATCAGTGATCCGGTATGGGTCTCCCGGACTTTCTCACGGACATCCCAGGGTTCGATCAGCAGCGCGGCCGCGTCGGTGTCCGGAGTTTGACGGCGGGACTGTTGATGGGGAGCGGCGGCCCGCAGGGTGGCGTCGAGCGCCAAGTCGGATGCAGCACCATCCGGCACTTGTGCTCCTACGTATCGGCCGGCCGAGGTACCGCTTACGGTGGTGGCGCGGCGGCCCGAAGAACGGCGAGCGCGCCGGTCCGGTGGTTGGACCTGGAGGTTCTGGACGGCGTATGGGTCGCCAACCTCGAACCACTCGTCACCGAGTGCAGCGTCGGCAGGGTCTTCAGGCTGGTCTTCCGGAGGCTCGGGTTCTCTATCGCTATCGGAGTCGCCGGGGTCGTCGTTGCTCGAATTATCGTCGGCGGACGGTTCGCGGTCACGCTGCTGGTTCTGGAAGTCTTCGAGCATGTTGTCCAGCTGCTCGGTGACCAGGTGGGGCTGCTGGAAGGGTTGTCGACGCTGACGGTGGAGGAGCGCCATAAGGGCGGCCTCGCGGACGTCTTCAACGTCAACGACAGTGCGACCTTCGTAGGCTGCGATGGTGCTGGCGGTCTTGTACATCACAATGTCGCCGCGCAGGCCATCCACCTGGTACTCGGCGCAGATGTCGGTTATGAGCTCGAGGATTTCATCAGGGACGACCACGTCGGCGAGAAGCCGTTGGCTACTCAGGAGACGCTGGCGTTCCGCCTGCTCAGCTTCGGCCCAATCGTCCATGAACTCGAAGGGGCTGGACTCGAAGGACATGCGGCGGCGCACGACCTCCCGGCGTTCGGCGGGTTCGAACACGCCGTCCACCTCCACAGCCAACCCAAAACGGTCGAGGAGTTGAGGGCGCAGATCGCCCTCCTCCGGGTTCATGGTGCCCACCAGCATGAACTCAGCATCGTGGCTGACCGATATGCCTTCCCGCTCCACGTAGTTGCGGCCCATGGCGGCGGCGTCCAGCAGCACATCCACCAGGTGGTCGTTGAGGAGGTTGACCTCGTCGATGTACAGGATCCCCCGGTGTGCGGAGGCGATGAGGCCCGGCTCGAAGTTCTTCTCACCGGACTTGATGGCCTGCTCGATGTCAAGCGACCCGACCAGGCGGTCCTCCGTGGCGCCCACCGGCAAGTCGACGATGCGCACCTGGCGAGCGGATGGACTGCCGGACCTTCCCGCCTGCTGGCACCACTGGCACACATCCTGGGGGACGCCCGGCTGACAGCTGTAAGCGCAGCCGGGCACCACGGGAACCTGAGGCAGCAGCGCGGCCAACGAGCGTACGGCAGTGCTCTTGGCGGTGCCCTTCTTGCCACGGACCAGCACCCCGCCGATGCGGGGGTTGATCGCATTGAGCAACAGCGCGCGTTTCATCGGCGTCTGGCCGACGATGGCAGTGAAGGGGAACCTGGGCTCGCGGCCGGCGGCGGGCTGGGTCACGGCATCACCACAAGAGAGTCGTCAGATCAGCCGGCGGCCGCTGGAGCCGTCCCGCCCGCCTGCGGATGGGCGTGGATGTCTCGCTCACGATAATAGCGGTAGCCAATGGTGGCCAAGGCGATGCCCATCCAGAGGAGGAAGTGACCGCCCGCAGTGAATGTACGGAACATTATGGTGAGTTCCGGCGGGAGCCAGTCCGGGGCAGCGTCACGGACGCTGGGCACGGCAAATGCGAGCAGCAGGGCCACCACGGCGTAGGCTAGACCGATACCGGCGTAGCGAAGCCACCGTCCGGATCCAGCGGAACTGCGATTGACGAGACCCACGCCATACACGACCAGGCACACGGAGATGGTCGATACCGCGATAAAGAGGAACTGGAAGCCCTGGCGGGCGAGCAGCGTGCCCTCATCGCCGATGCCGGGCGGGTTGAGGGGGAACTTGATCTGCGTATACATGGACACGCCCCAGAAACCCAGCAGGCCGGCCACGGCGGCCCAGGCCCAGGGGTTCCAGCCCGGCGTGGCGTTGCGCATCAGGTGATACAGGCCGGCAAAGACGGCGGCGTAGAGAATGCCAATAACGGCCAGTCCGACGCTCATCCCGATTCGCTGGCCCCCCAGCGATATCAGGAACGACAGGGGCAGCGGCTCCTCTTCCTCAGCATTGGCCAACTGTTCCGCACAGCCGGCGCGATCAATGTCGCAGCCTTCGAGGGCGATGGCCCATTCCATGACGGGCACGTTGAGGATGTTCATGTAGGCGGCGACGAGCAGGCCTACGATTACGCCCATAACCAGGGCGGTGGGGAGAATGCGCGTCATCACAAACCTCCGATGACTATCTGACTGAACAGCTCGCATGGCCGAGCGGCCAACCGTGACAAAAACGCACGGACGAGCCAGCCAAACAGATTCACGGCGCACTCCTCCAGACGCTCCGCAGAGCGTTCGCGCGGCGAAACTTGACGATCCGTTCCGGCTTTTACCGGAAGAAAGGGGTAGCCCAGCGTCACATCAACGCCGGGCCAACGTAGAGCCTAGTGGCACATGAAGGCGACGTGGCGGGCGTGGTGGAAGAACTCGTGAACGGTGGTCAGGATGCCCGGGGCGCCTATGGAGGCGGCGTGCACTCCGCCATCAACGTAACCGACGATGTAGAGGGCCATTGCGCCAAGGACGAGCCACGGGGCCCATGCAGCGGTATCGGTGGCGGACAGGAACCGATTGATCATACCCATGTTTTCACTCCTCTTGCTGGGATGGACGTTTTGAGTCTCATCACGGGGGCATTTTAGTACTTGGCTTCAGGTAGCACAATGCCGGCAGTCGCACAATATCGGCGAATGCACTGATTAACGCTCCACGAAGATGAGGTCGTCCTCCTTGCCGACCCAACGATCGCGGGATTCCTCGAAAGCCCGGAGCTTATCCGGCTGCAAGCCGGTGCGTTTTTCGTTTTCGTCCAGGTAGGGATTGGGGAAATAGCAGCGCACCAGGGTTTCGTCCCATTGGTGAGAAAACCGCACGTAGTAGGACTTGAGGTCGCCGTGGCTGGTGGCCTCCACGAACTGGATGCCGTCGATCTTTTCCAACTGGAGGTGGAAGTGCCAGTTGTCGGCCTCTATGGTAGCCCAGCCGTTGTGGACCTCCGGCGTCTTGATGCCGTGGGCGTGGTTTTCGCTGACCACGGAACCGCCGCCCACGACCCACATCATCGTCGGGTCGCTGGTGAGTTCGTTGAGCAATTCGAGCGTATTTTCCATCGGCCGCGTCCTCCTGCTCATCAAGCGGTTGCGGGACTGGTACGGGCGCCGGCTTCCTGCCTGGCATTGCTTTCCTGGCGGGCTTCAATGTCAGTCTCGAGTTCGAGGTACATCTGTCGCAGTTGATCTAACATCTCCGGCGGCGGGTTTTCCCACAGGCCGCGCTGGACCGCCTCCAACAGGCGCTCGACGATGCCGCGCAGGGCCCAGGGGTTGCTCTGTCGGAAGAATTCCTGCATGTCGGGATTCAGGACGTACTCTTCGGTGACGTCCTCGTACATCCAGTCCTCGATGACCTGGGCGGTCGCGTCGTAACCGAACATGTAGTCCACCGTGGCGGCCAGCTCGAAAGCGCCCTTGTAGCCGTGGCGCTGCATGGACTGCATCCACTTGGGATTGACAACGCGGCTGCGGAAGACGCGACGCGCCTCGTCCTGCAAATCCCGAACACGAGCGCGGGACGGGTCACTGCTGTCGCCAAAGAACTGGCGGGGGTTGCGTCCGGTCAGGGAGCGGACGGTGGCTATCATGCCGCCGTGGTACTGCATGTAGTCGTCGCTGTCGAACACGTCGTGCTCGCGGTTATCCTGGTTCTTGGCGGCGATGACGATCTGGCCGAAGCGGGTACGGAACTCGTTGCGGGCGGTCACGCCAAAGTCCTGGCGAGAGTAGGCGTAGCCGCCCCAGGAGGTGTAAACCTCGGCCAGGTCGTGGACGGTTTCCCAGTTGCGCTCGTCAAGCACGCCCAGGATGCCGGCGCCGTAGGCGCCCGGCTTGCTGCCGAAGATGCGGAAGAGCGAAGAGTCGCCGGCGCTCTCCGTAGGGTCCGCCTCCGGCGAAGCGGCGCGTCGCTGGGCATCTTCGCGGACGTGCTTGACGACGAAGTTGTCCTCGGGCGATTCGTCCTGCGCGGCGGCCAGGGCCACGGCCTGGTCGATCAGGTAGATGAGGTTCGGGAAGGCGTCGCGGAAGAACCCACTGATGCGCACGGTCACGTCGATGCGGGGACGGCCCAGTTCAGAGACGGGGATGACCTCCAGACTGCTGACGCGGCGACTCTCGGCTTGCCAGACCGGTTTGACGCCAAGGAGGTACAGGATCTGGGCAATGTCATCGCCGTGGGTGCGCATGGCGGAGGTGCCCCAAACAACGACGCCCACCATTTCAGGATAGCCACCCTCCTCGTCCAGGTATTTCTGCAGCAAGGCGTCGCCGAGGGACTGGCCCACGTCCCACGCGGTGGGCGACGGCAGGGCGCGAGGGTCGACCGAGTAGAAGTTTCGCCCGGTGGGCAGGACGTTGACCATGCCACGGGTGGGAGCGCCGGACGGACCGGGCGGCACGAACCGTCCATCAAGGCCGCGCAACAGGTTGTCGATCTCGTCGGTGGTGCGAAGGAGGGACGGGTAGATGTGCTGGCCAACGTAATTGAGCACATTCTCCGTGCGGTCGTCAGGCCCGCCCAACGCATCTGCTACCACACCGGGGATCAGATGCGCCGCGAAACCATCGTCGCACAGCCGTTGGTATGCCTGGCGGCACAGGGACTCCAGCGCTTCGATGACGTCGCCGGCGTTGCGGATGGGCGCATCGGCATCGCCGCTGTGCAAGGCGGAGGGAGCGCTGCCATTGACTGCCGCGGCCGGATCCTCGAGCAGGGCATAGTAGTCGTAGCCCAAGGCTTCCGCGAGGGCGCGGCGCAGGCTGGGAACGGCTCCGTTGTCGAGGCGGGTCAGAGCGCAGAGGAGACCGACCATCTGCTCCGCCGTGGGCGGCTGACCCAGAGTGTGCAGGCCGTCCTTGATCTGGGCGTCCTTGATCTCGCAGAGATAGCCGTCGATTTCCAGCATGAACTCGCCGAAGTCATCCGGCTGCTCGTCGACGCCGAGGTCGCGGTGGAGTTCAGCCTGCTGCACCATCTCCCAGATCTGAGCCTCGAGGGTGGGCAGCTTGGCTGGGTCCAGGGTCTGGCACTGGTAATGCTCGTCCATGAGCTGTTCCAACTTGGCGATATCGCCGTAGGAATCAGCAGTGGTCATGGGCGGGATGAGATGGTCGATGATGGTGGCGTGGGTGCGGCGCTTGGCCTGCGTGCCCTCGCCGGGGTTGTTGACGATGAAGGGGTAGAAAAGGGGAATGTCGCCCAGCGCCACCTCGGGGTAGCAGGCCTGGGACAAACCCACGCCCTTGCCCGGCAGCCATTCCAGCGTGCCATGCTTCCCAATGTGGATCATGGCGTCGGCCTTGAACACCTCGCGGAGCCAACGGTAGTAGGCGATGTAGTGGTGCGTCGGCGTCAGGTCCGGGTTGTGGTAGACCGAGATCGGGTTCTCGCCGAAGCCGCGCGGGGGTTGGAGGCCAACAAACACGTTGCCCAAGGGCACGCCAGCGATGGCGAGCCGGTCTCCGGTGCGGTACACATGGCCCGGAGGTTCGCCCCACGCATCCAGCAATTCGGTACGGACAGATTCCGGGAAACCGGCATACCACCGGGCGTAGTCGCGGCGTTCGACGTGGCCGGCAGCGAGGCGGAGTTGCTCCTCGGTCAAGGTGTCAGTGTCGTTGCTGCAACGCTCGATGATGCGCTGGACCAGGTCGTCGCCGTCCACAGGAATGTCCTGCACCCGGTATCCGGCGTTTTTCAGGGCGTGGAGCAGGTTGATGGCCGACGCCGGCGTGTCCAGGCCGACGGCGTTACCGATGCGCGCGTCCTTGGTTGGGTAGTTGCTGAGGATGATGGCGATACGTTTGTCCGCGTTGGCTTTGCGGCGGAGGACGGCGTGCCGTGATGCCAAGCGGGCCAGATAGTCCATGCGGTCAGGCTGGGCAACGTAACGCTGCATCCGGCCGGCGGACAGAGTATCGGGAGCGGCGCCGGTGTCTTCCTTGAACGAAATGGGCACGGCAATGATGCGGCCATCGAACTCGGGGAAAGCGACGTTCATCGCCGTGTCTATGGGGCCCAGGCCCAGAGAACTGCCCTCCCACTCGGAGCGGCTACCGGTGCTCACGATGCCCTGGATGATGGGCACGTCGAGATTGTCCAGCAGTTCCTGGGACCAGCCCGTGGCGACGGTAGCGCCCGTTCCGCCCTGCTGGTGATCCAGGTCGCTCATGGCCAACCCCATGGTGCTGACGATGCAGTCCACACGGGGGATGCCATCGGGGTCAACCATGTACTCCGTCAAGGTGTGATCGCCATCTGCGTCGCCATCTTCGGGCTGATGCTTGAGGCTGAAGGAGAACACCGGGAGGACGTTGACGTCCTGTGCCTCCAGGCGGGCGATCAGGTCGTCTACAAACGCGAGGTTCCCGCTCATCCAGTGGGCGCGGTAGAACAGGACGCCCACGGAGGGACGATCCGGGGCAAAGCGGGCGGCCAGGTAGTCGGAAACGGAAATGCCTTCGGGCATTTCGGGATGGTAGATCCCCTGCCAGGGCATGGGCGCCGGCGCCTCGTGGCCGAAATCGCCGCCGAGGTAGGTGTCGGCGAGGAAGAGGAAGAGGTTGCGGAAGTTGAGGACACCGCCGCGCATCAGATACGAAAATACGGCTTCGACCTCGGCGACCGGAGCGGTACACGCGGCGACCAAGTCGTCATCCCATTCCTGGTGGCCCGGGCATGCGATCAACGGCGTGCGGTTGCGGAGGCAAATTTCCCAGAGCGGATCGAACGCGTCGCCGAGGGCGCGCCGACCTCCGAGCAGGCGCAGCACGACCACGGAGGCCTCGTTGACGGCTTCGAGCAGTTCGCGGCGAGAGGCCGCCGCCTCATCCGATTCCCCTTCGAGGGCCACCGGGTTGAAAGCATGCACTGCCACTGTGTCGCCCCAAGGCATGCCGACCAGAGCGCGCTCGGCGGTGAGGATGTCGGTGTCGGCGGTAGTGACCAGTACGATGGAACCGGTCGCGACCTGGGCGTCGGTGGTCATGGTCAGTCAGGATCCTCGGTTGGACGGGGAAACACCATGGTGGACAGATCACTGAACTCTTCGGTGACCTGTGCCAGTTGCGCCAGCGTCCCGTCCCAACGTTGTTCGTCGGGCAGGGTGAGGCGCTGGAACACGGTGACAGGGTGTTCGGAATCGGCGCCGTCGGCGATGGCGCCGGCAGCGATGGCCGGCGGCATGAAGTCGAAGGGACGCGGAAGCAGGATGACGTTGCGGCGTCCCTGGTTCAGCGTCTCGACCAATTCCCCAAGTTCGGACCCGCGATCCCACCGTTGATGCAGGGTCAGGAACAAGGACTCTTCGAGGGAAATACCGGCGCGGGCGCAGGCGAACTGGATGCTGCTGACTCCGGGCACGAGCTCCACGGTCGCGGCTCGCCGGCGGACGCGGTTCAACAGTTCCTTAGCGGAGACGTTCAGATCGCCCCACACGCAGACGACGCAATTCTTGCCCTGCTGGGCCTGCTCCTGAGCGTAGTCGAGCACGGCTTCCTGATCGCGGTAGGCCATGGGGCGCACTTCGGCGTCGCCGGTGCGGCCGGCGACGACGTCGAGCACGGTTTTGAAGCCGACCACCAAGTCGGCGCGCTCGATAGCCTCGCGGCCTTTCAGCGTGAGCATATCGGGATCGCCGGGGCCAACGCCCACGACGGTCATTTTTATTCCTGCGTTCGAGGATGTCATCGGTTTTCAGGCAAGAAGAAAACCCTGGGAAGTAGCTCCACCAGGGTCGAAGGTTATCACTGAAGTGAATTAGCGCCGGAGGGATTCAACCCATCCAAAGCGCGTACCAGAACGACCCTGTTGAGCGCAGAGCAGAGTTCCGAGGCAACACCGGGCAGGTCTCCTGGCTCGCGGTTCCCAACCGCGCCGACGCCTTCCCGCGATCCGCGTTGGGCGGATGGCAGTGGCCAATCGTCGGCCGGCTCCCCGCTTACAGTGGCGCAACCGCGGCGGATTCACACCGCCTTCCCAATTAAGCCCATGGGTTTGAATAGCGCCCGGCGTTCGGTTTTCGAATTTTAATGTGCGGGCAAACCGCGCAGCCAATGTAGCCGGGATGACGGCCGCTGTCAACGGCCGGGTCAAATCGCATGTTACGCTATCTATGAATCAACCGTATACAGTGAAAAGGTATTGCGAATGCTGATAAAGACAGGCGGCGCCATTGCCGCCATAGTGATCATCGCCGTCATAGTGGTTGGGCTGGCCATGTGGCGCGGACTGATACCCGTTCCCAGCCCATTGCTGGCGTTGCTGGTTGGCGCGAAAGAACCGGAATACTCGGCTCGCTACTACCCATCGGACACGCTGGCCTACGGTTGGGTCACCTTGACGCCCGGCGGGGGGCAGTTCGAGGAAATGCGGGACATTTGGGATCGCTTCAACGAATATCCCACTTTCACCGATCTCATCGACGAATTGCGGGTCGAGTTTGAAGACGATACCGGGATCGACTTTGAGACGGAGGTGATGCCTTGGATTGGCCCGGAGATCGCCGCCGCCGTGATTGAGGTCAAGCTTTCGGACGGTGGCATCGGTTTTGACGACGGCGTGGAGGCCTGGGAGGGCGTGTCTGCGGCGGTCACGGTGGGAGTGCGCGACGAGGACGCTGCCGCCGAATTTCTGTCGAAATGGCTGGAGTATATGGAGGGAGAAACGGACGCGAATTTCCGCTCCGGCTCCCATGGCGGTTATGACACCTGGGTGGATGAGAATGCGTTACAAGCTTACGCCTTAACCAGGGACTGGCTGGTATTCGCCACTGACCTGGAGACTTTGGAAAGTATCCTGGCCCGCATTGACGGCGAAGGGGACGGATCATTGGCCGATGCGCCCGGGTTCCAGGCGGCACGGGCGGCTTTGCCGGAACGCCGTTTTTCCTCGTTTTACCTGGACTACCAACAGGGTTTAGAGTTGCTGGATGAATTCTTGGGCGGCGAATCGGGCGCGCTGATGCCGGGCATGTTCGGTCCGGCGGCCTTTGCCGAACAAGCGCCGGATTGGGTCGCCGGCTCCGCCGGGTGGGTAGAGCGCGGGGTGACGATGCAGGTGGTATCGCCCACCGTGTCAACTTTCGGGCTGGACATAGTGGAATTGCAAGACCCGGCCAATTTGCTGCCCGCCGATACCCTGGGCTTTGTGGCTGGCGCCTTTGACCCCAACGTTGACCACTGGCGGAATGCGATAGGGGAGTATGATCTGGCCGGACTACTCCCCTATCCCGAATTGATTGACGAAATCAACGACGCCGTGGACGAAATAGCCAGCAGCGACGCGCCGGAACTGAATTCCGACGATACGCTGGCGGACGCGCTGGACCTGGGGTTTTGGCTAGTCAAAGACCTCACTGGAATTGACCTGGAAGCGGATTTCTTCGACCACCTCTCCGGCCAGGCCATTTTGGCAGTGCGCGACTTTGATTTCGACGCGGTGACGGATGATCCGGCTGCCAATGCCATTGACGTGGTAGCAATGCTGTCTTATCGGGAAAACGGAAAAGCAGGGCTGGAAGACACGATGGATGAAGTTGCCAACTTGGTGCAAAACTACGCCGGTCTACAGGCCAATTCAGTTGACGTAGGGGCGAGCGATGACGCCACGGTTTTTGACCTGGGCCTGTTAGGAATGATGACGGGCGACCAATTCGGTTACCGGCCGGGCTATGTCCTCCACGACCAATACCTCACCTTTGGGACTACTGAAAGCGCTCTGTCCGCCATCGTGGAGCGGCAGAACGGACGGGGAGACGGCCTGTCATCCGATGCCGAGTACCGGCGGGCAACCGCCCACCTGGCGACGGACGGGCAGTTCCTGGGTTACGTTGACGTGCGGAGCATTGTCGCGCAGATAGACATGGACGACCTGGAATTGGAACCGGAAGAATACCGGATATTGCGTGATGGAATTGGCGTGGCGGCGTTCAGTTCCGTCACCGGGGAAGATTACAGCAGGGGCGCAGCGGTCCTGACACTGTTCCCGGAATAGCGACCCGCCCGATGCTATAATCGCCATGCTGGCTGGCATCCAGCAAAAGGAAAGGCATTATGGGCGTGACTTACGCCAAGGGCAGCATCACCGGGCAGAACGGAGTGCGCGAGTTCGACTTCCTGGTGGATACGGGTGCGACCTGGGTTGGTATCCCGCAGGCCGACATTGACGCTCTGGGATTGGATACCGTGCCCAACGCCAGCGCCGCCCTGATGATGGCTGACGGCACAATCAAACCCACTCCCATTTACATTGCGGTTGGGATGCTGGAAGGGACGGGCTTTGTCAACGGAGCGGTACCGGCGGCAGTCCCGCTGGTCGGCTACAAGCTGCTGCAGGATTTGGGGTTCAAGGTGGACCTGGCGAACGAGCTCATCGAGCCGCGACCTGAAGGCGAGATCGGGCCACCGTTTCTACTGTAACCGGACGACAACGGAAGAATGCGCTGAGGGGCGACCCATGGGTCGCCCCTCAGCTGTTGGTTGATCCCAAGTTCACGGTTCAGCCGCCGCCGATGGCGGGGAGGAAGTGCATCTCGGTGTCCTCGCTGACGCGCTCCATCAGTCCGAGCTGGCTGACATCTCCATCAACGATGACGGCGAGACCGGGTGTTATGTCATCCAGCTCTTCGTCGTAGAGGAGTTCCTTGATGCCGGGATGGAGCTGCTCCAGGTTGTTGATGACCTGGCGCACGGTGGCGCCGGCGACCTGGACACGGTCGGGAGCGCCGGTAATGCGTTGCATCGGCGCGGGTATCCAAACGTCAGGCATTCCGACCTCCTCTTGGTTGGCGTCAGTAGCGGGGTAAATCGGCAGGTGCGAATGGCAATCCGCACCTGCCTTCCAGATGGGATCTACGAGCCGTTCTTTTCCCACAGGGCTTCCAGGACGTTTCCCGGGTTCATGGGAAGGACGGTCAGACGGACGCCAATAGCATCGTGGATAGCGTTGGCGATAGCGGCCATGGGAGGCACGATGGGCACCTCGCCGACGCCGCGAACACCGTAAGGATGGTTGGGGTTGTCGATCTCGACGATGCAGGTGTCGATCATCGGCAGGTCAAGGCTGGTGGGCATGCGGTAGTCCAGGAAGCTGGAGTTGACCATGTGCCCCTGGTCGTTGGTGTAATACTCTTCGTTCAGCGCCCAACCAATGCCCTGGACGGCTCCGCCCTGGATCTGGCCCTCCACGTAGGACGGGTGGATGGCCTTGCCGGCGTCCTGGACAGCGGTGTAGCGGACGATCTCGACCTTACCGGTGTCCTCATCGACTTCCACGTCAACGATGTGGACGCCGATGCACGGGCCGGCTCCGCCGGGGTTGACGCCGCCACGGCCCACGATGGGGCCGCCGGTGGGCACCTGGCGGGCGGCGAGTTGCTGGAAAGTCATCTGCAGCTGGTCGTCGGCACGGTGCTTGAGGACGCCGTCCTCGTAGAGTACGTCGTCCGGCTCGACCTCCCAGATGCGGGCTGCGCGGGCGATCATCTGCTGCCTGACGTCCTGGGCGGCGGTATACGCCGCGAAACCGGTCTTGAAGGTGACGCTGCTGCCGCCGGTGTTGGAAGTGAAACCGATGCTGTCGGTGTCGCCAATCTGGGGATTGACGTCCTCGACGGCGATGCCGAGCACTTCCGCCAACTGCTGCGACACCGAGGCGCGGGTGCCGCCGATGTCAGGCGAACCCTCGGTCAGGGTGACCGTGCCATCAGGGTTGACTAAGGCAACCGCGGCGGAGGGGCCAGTGTTGTTGCCCCAGAAGCCCGAGGCGACGCCACGGCCGCGCTTCTTGCCGTCCTTGGGGGCGGCATAGTGCGGGTGGGCCTTGGTGGCTTCCAGGGTTTCGATGTAGCCGACCTTGGGGGTCAGCGGGCCGGTGGGGCGTCGGGTGCCCTCCTTGGCGCTGTTGATAAGGCGCAAGTCGATGGGATCGACGCCGATCTTCTCCGCCAGTTCGTCCAGGGCGACTTCGACACAGTAGGCGGCGGCCGGGGAGCCGGGGGCGCGGTAGGCCGCGGTCTTGGGCCGATTGACGACGATGTCGTAGCCCTCGATCCAGGTGTTGGGGATGTCGTAGGCGGCGAGCACGCAGTTGGCCGCGCCGGCGACCGGCGAACCGGGGAAAGCGCCGGCTTCGAAGATCAGGTGGACCTCGGCGGCTGTGATCTTGCCGTCGTTGGTGGCGCCGATTCGGCAGGATATCTCCGTGCCGGAGGTAGGCCCGGTGGCCTCGAAGACTTCGGTACGGTTCATGGACACCTTGACCGGAGCATGGGCCTTGCGGGCCAGCAGAGCGGCCAGGGGCTCCATGTACACGGCGAGCTTGGCGCCGAAACCGCCGCCGATTTCCATGGGGACAGCCTTGACCTTGGATACCGGAATGCCCACCAGGCGGGCGGTGTGGTCGCGGACCGTGAAGTGGCCCTGGCTGCTGGAATAGATGGTCAGGCTGCCGTCGTCGTGCCACATGGCGGTGCCGCTATGGGGTTCGATGTAGCCCTGGTGCACGGCGGAGGTGGACACGCTGCGTTCCACGACGATGTCGGCGTCGGCGAAACCGGCGTCGAGGTCGCCCATGCGGAACTCGAAGTGGTTGGCGGTGTTGGTACCGCGCGTGGCATCGTCCTCGTCCAACACGCCACCGGCGCGAGTGCCGGCAGTGTGGAAGGCAGCGAGACGCTCATGAACCAGCGTGGCGTCGTCAGCCATTGCCTCCCTAGCGTGCATCACCGGCGGAAGCACCTCGAATTCGACGTCGATCAGGTCCAGGGCTTCCTCAGCGGCGTGAGCGCTGACCGAGGCGACGGCGGCAATGGCGTGGCCTTTGTAAAGGGCCTTGTCCTGGGCCATGATGTTGTTGCTCAGGAACTTGAAGTTGACCATCGCGCCCTCGGCCAGGTCGGAGGCCCGGCCGGTGGGTTCCACAATGTCGGCGCCGGTGATCACGGCGCGGACGCCGGGCGCGGCCTCGGCGCGGCTGGTGTCGATGGACTTGATGCGGGCATGAGCGTGGGGGCTGCGCAGCACCTTGCCGTAGAGCATGCCGGGCAGGTTCAGGTCGGCGCTGTAGCGAGCCATGCCGGTCACCTTGTCGGCGCCGTCGTGGCGGACCGGACGGGTCCCGACTACCTTGTATTCCTTGTCGCTGGTCAGGACCATGTTGGGGGTGTAGTCCAGCATTAGTTATTCCTCCGGCTGGTACGTAAATTGCGGGCGGGACACGGGCCGGTGAGACCCGAAAAACCCGTGCCGGCAGTATGATAGCATAGCGAACAAACCGATGGGACGGACGGATTCCCGTCCCATGTTAATGTCCGGTGAATGGCCGCTCGCGGCCGCCATGACAGCGGTGCGCGAGCAATTACATCACGCAACAGGCGGGAAACATGGATACGATCATCATCAAAGGATGCCTGAACGGCAGTCGTGGCCGCGATCAAAACCCGAACGTGCCGTGGACGCCGGAGGAAGTGGCGCAGGAGGCGATCCGGTGCTACGAAGCGGGGGCGTCGATAGTCCATATCCACGCCCGGACGCCGGACGGCGGCATCAGCTACGACCCGGCATGGTATGCCCAGACGGATGCGATGATCCGGGCGCAGTGCGATCTGGTGCTGAACCACACCACCGCGCGGCAGGCTCACGTGCCGGTGGAGGCGGTGACGCGTTACCTGCTGGAGACCCCGCAGCCGGTGGAGATGGTGTCGCTGAACCTCGGTTCCGGCACTCGCTGGGTGGCCGACCCGGAGACCGGACAGCGGCGCACCGTGACCAGTCCCAACTCCTTCGAAGACATCGTGGCCACGCTGGACGCCTGCTACCAACGGGGTACCTTCCCTGAGCCGGCCGTGCACGACGTGGGCAACGTGAACGCCGCAATCACGTTGATGCGCGAAGGCTACATCCGCGATTCCCGCTACTTTCTGGTAGAGCCGGGGGCGCACTGGGGCGACGGCCGCCTGAACATGGTGGGTTCCCCACGCAATTACATGCTCATCGCCGACACCATCCGGGAACACTACCCAAACGCAACCTGGCTGGCGCACAGCAGCATGGAGCAAACCTTCCCGTTGTGCGCGATCTCCATCGCCACGGGAGCGCACATTCGCGTCGGCATGGAAGACAGCCCGTTCCTGCCCAATAACCCGGAGCCCAGATCCAACGCCGAATACATCGAATGGGCAGTCACCATGGCGCGGCTACACGGCCGCGAGCCGGCGACGCCGCAGCAGGCGCGGGATATGCTGGGGTTGAATCCGTACCCCGAAGCGTAGCGATACCAAGCGCCGCGCAGTCGAACGAACGCCGGCGAGCAAAAATTAATCGATGCGACGGCCGCGCCAGTACTGGGGCGGCCGTTGGTAATCGTCGCCGCGTCGGCCGCGGCCGCCACCGGGGCGGGACACGCCGCCGGGTCCGCGCCGGAAGGGCCGGACAGCCAGCCCCACAATAGCGCCAACCACGAAGCCACCGATGTGGGCAAAGAAAGCGGTGGAGACATCGTGGCTCACGCCGATTGACAGGAGCCCCTGGACGGCTTGCAGGGCGAACCAGATCGCGAGGAGCCAGACCGCGCGGAGCTCGATGACCGTGATCAGGATGTAGATCAGCAGGGTCCGGATACGGTTGCGCGGGTAGAGCAGGAGGTAGGCGCCCATGACGCCGGATATTGCGCCGCTTGCGCCGACCAGTGGGGTCTGCGACGACGGGTCGATGGCGTAATGCGAAAGGGTGGCGAGGACACCGGCCACGACGTAGAACAGCAGATATTTGACGTGGCCGAAGGTGGCTTCGATGTTGTCGCCGAACACCCACAGGAACAGCATGTTGCCGATGAAGTGCATCAAGCTGCCGTGGATGAACATGCAGGTCAGCATCGTTCCCCAGGTCGGAATGGGGGATGCGATGTCGACTGCCCCGGAGCCGAGCGGGAGCAGTTCAAAACCCCGGCCCGACGACAGTTCGGCAGGGATGAAGCCGAACTCCAGGAAGAAAACGAAGATCCGCAGGCCGCCGCCCCCGAAGAGGAAGCTGAACCCACCGATGGCGATCTCGTAGAGGAATACGAGAGAGTTGAGCCCGATCAGGGCGAGATTGACGACCGGGAGGTATCCGTGATGCCGCCCGGCATCGGAGATGGGCAGCACGGCTAGGCGGCTACTGCTGCGGCGATGTCTTCGGCGGCGTGAGCGATGATTTCCGCGGCGGTGCTCTGGGAGATGCGACCGATGTTGAGCATCAGGTGGAACTTGGTGGGGTCGTTGGCCTCAGACCGGAAGAATTTACGGTAGAAGGTGACGCGAGCGTTTTCCAGGTCCTCGGCGTAGGCCCGCGCCTCATCGGGCGAGAACAGCTCACGCTTGGCCATGGTGTCGATACGAACGTCCATGGGCGCGAGGAGGCCGACGTGGATGACGCCGGGGGTATCGGCCAGGATCATATTGCTGCCGCGGCCGATGATCACGACGTCGCCGCCGCCGGCCAACTCTTTAATCACGGAGGTAGTGGCTTCGATAAACGCCCGGTCGTGGACGTTGGACGAGGAAGCGGCGTCGGACACCAACTCGGTGTACGCCTCGGCCGGGAGCATTTCGATGCCGCGGCCGAAGTAGGGCTCGGCGCCGGCGCCGGCCACGGCGGACCGTTCGAGAACGGTCTGCATGAAACGGGCGACCTTTTCGCGGAACGGGACGACCCGCTGCTCCTTTTCGATGAGCCGGCTGACCGGGGAGCCGACCAGACGGGCCGCCTCGGAGAAGATGTACCGGTCGACGTAATTCAGGCCCATGTTCTGGGCGACCAGGTGGCCGATCTCCAGCGTTCCGCTGCCGATGACGCCGTTGATGGTTATGACCGGCATGATGCTTCC
This sequence comes from Dehalococcoidia bacterium, assembly GCA_965220505.1. Classification (GTDB taxonomy): domain Bacteria; phylum Chloroflexota; class Dehalococcoidia; order Lucifugimonadales; family UBA3495; genus Bin87. Next base: position 1,255,914 of record CBDCQE010000001.1, read on the forward strand.
TCCGTCTCGGACGCGGGTTACGCCGTGTACTGGGCCAGGACCCGTTCGCGGCGGCGGTGGTACTCGTCGACGAGCAGACCCATTGCGAAAGAGTCGTACCAATTGCCGTCCTTGCGGTGCGTACGGCGCAGGTGCCCTTCGAGCACGAAGCCCAGATGCCGGAACATCTGCAGGGCGTGCTCGTTGTACTCCGGAACATCCACCCACACGCGGTGAAGTTCGAGGTTGTCGAAGGCTTCGTCCAACATGGTGACTAGCGCCGAGGTCCCGTAGTGGTGGTGCCAGAGGTCCTTGCGTCCGATCAGGATGAAAAGCTGAGCCTCTTCCAAAGGCCATTCGACCAGCAGTTGACCCTCACCGATATGGGCCTCATCCGTGGCGTAGATGGAGTAGATGCGCCTTTCATCCTGGTTGAATGTCTGATGCCAGGTGTCGTCGTCGGCATCCTGGATGGCTTCGGGAGCGTAGCCGATGTGCAGAGCGTGGCCGTCGGAATCGTCGGTTCCGTACCACAACGAACTGACCTCGGGATCGCGCAGCCAATCGCGGATACGGGAAACATCTTCACGGGAAACGTCTGAGATGAGGCTAACTGTTGGGAACATATACCGGCCTCCTAGAACTGCAATGGCAATGATTTTCCGGCTTTCCGGGGGCCAAATTTATACTGCGAATTACCCGGATTATAACACGGTAGCAGTGGCTGGAAGGGCTCGCGTCCCGCCAGGAATCAGAAGAGGGGCGAACGTCGGTTCGCCCCTCTTGGGTCAGACGGATGCGCGGTGCGAGGCGTTAATTCGCAGGTACCGCAACCTCGCTGCCGAGCGACTCGTAGGCCCATTCAAGCAGGTCCACGGTCTCGTCCCAACCGATGCAGGAGTCGGTGATGGAGACGCCGTATTCCAGCTCGGACGGATCGGCGCCGAGCTTCTGCGCGCCCGGATTGATGTTGCTTTCGAGCATCACGCCGATTAGGTCGGAGTTGCCGGCCAACCGCTGCTCCAGTACGTCGCGGAAGGCGATGTGCTGGCGCGTGTGGTCCTTGTTGGAATTGCCGTGGCTGCAGTCCACCACTATGGGAGCGGGAGCGCCGGACTTGCGGAGGGCGTCAGTGGCCGCGGCGATGGAGCGGGCGTCGAAGTTCGTGCCGCTGCGGCCGCCACGCATAACCAGGTGGCAGTTGCGGTTGCCGCGGGTCTCGACGATGGACGCCTGGCCGTCGTGGTCGATACCGAGAAACGCCTGCGGTGTCCGGGCGGCGACGAGGGCATCTACGGCGGTCTGAGGGTCGCCGTCGGTGCCGTTCTTGAAGCCGACGGGCATCGACAGGCCGGAAGCCATCTGACGGTGGATCTGGCTCTCGGTGGTGCGGGCGCCGATGGCCGCCCACGTAACCAGGTCAGCGACGTACTGGGGCACGATGGGGTCGAGGAATTCGGTGGCGGAGCTGAGGCCGGTTTCGGCGATCTCAAGCAGCAACTGGCGAGCGCGATGCAGACCGTCCTCGATCTGGTAGGAGTCGTTGAGGTTGGGGTCGTAGATCAGACCCTTCCAACCGACGGTGGTGCGCGGCTTTTCGAAGTACACGCGCATCACGATCATCATGCGGTCGCTGAGCCGGTCGGCGAGGGGCTTGAGGCGGGCCGCGTAATCCAGCGCGCCGGACTTATCGTGAATGGAGCAGGGGCCGACGATGACGGCAAAGCGCTCGTCGTCGCCGTTGAGCACGTCCTCGAGTTGGCGCCGGCTGTCGAGCACAACTTCCTCTGCCTTCGCGGTAAGGGGAATTCGGGCTTCCAGTTCGGACGGTTGGATCAATGCGTTGTTGCTCATCACGTTTACGTCTTTTGCCGGTGAGATTGCCATCGTTTTTGTCCTCCTGACGGTACCGGATGCGGGGGCCGACATTACCAACAAAAAGGACTTCAGCCTCCGTCCGGCTGAAGTCCTGCCAAAGTGGTTGTCACCAAGTTTTATCGGGCTTCCAACACCGGGTTCACGCTGGCCGTGCTGCGGTAAGCGTAAAAGTAGAGGGGGCGATAATACCCGGGGACGATTTGGTGGCAGGCGGTACTCATTTCGACGAAAATCCTACTCCCGTCGCGCTGCGTTGTCAACGGGCGTGATTCCGACAATTCGGAAGTTGCCGCGGAGGGCGACAACGGATGATCGCGACGAACCCTAAAGGGTACGTCCCGCCAGTTCGGCGACGACGCTGGCGCCGCGTTCCGCCGCCTGCTCCTCGGGGCCGTCGGACAGGGCGCGCACCAGCAGACTGCCGACGACTGCGGCGTCGGCCCGTTTGCCAACATCCAGCACGTGCTCCCGGCTGGAGATGCCGAACCCGACCGTGACGGGGAGATCCGTCCGCTCCCGAACCCGGTCGACCAGGTCCAGGCCGCGATGGGACAATTCGGAACGTGCGCCGGTGATCCCCACCACGCTGGTGCAGTAGACGAAACCGCCGCCCAGCGAGACCGAACGCTCGATGCTCTCATCGGTGCTGGTTGGCGCCAGCAGGGGTATCAAGCGGACGCCGTAGGGGTCGAGTTCCGACACCAGCGCCTCCGCCTCCGAACTCGGCAGGTCAACGATGATCAAGCCATCCACGGTGGCCTCGGAGCACGCAGCGGCAAATTCCTTGAGGCCGAAGGACATTACCGGGTTGTAGTACCCCATCAAAATGAGCGGCGTATCGCCGACGAGGGGCCGCAGGGCAGCCGCGGTATTCAGGCAGTCCAGGGCCGTTACGCCGTTTTGCAAGGCCACGTAGCTGGACGCCTGGATCACTGGACCTTCGCCGATGGGATCGCTGAACGGAATGCCCAACTCGATGGCGTCCGCGCCGGCCTCGACCAGTCGCGGCACGACGTCCAGCGCGGCGTCCTTGTAGGGATGGCCGATCGTGACGAACACGACGAGACCGGGTCGGCCCTCGGCTTTGATCGACGAGAACTTGGCGGCAATACGGTCCGGGCGGATGGCAGTCTGGGTTGTCATCTTAGTCACTCGAGAAAGCGGGAGGATCGAAGCACAACTAGACTATCCTACGGGCCGGCGGGTGTCCAGACGGCGCAATGGCGCAGATACCCACTGTTGGTAAGGACGGCCATTCTCGGCTGGAACACGGCGGTGAGTTACAGGCCCAACCACGCGCTGAGCACGGCTATCAGGTTCTGCGCGGCGTGGACGGCGATGCAGGGCCAAAGCGAACCGGTGCGGTGGCACAGGAAGCCCAGCAGCAGGCCGGTGACGAACACCGGCAGCAGCAGCGCGGGAGCCAGATGCAGGGCGGCGAACACGGCGGCCGACGCGACGAGGGCGGGCGCCAATCGCCAGCGGTTGGCGAGTCCTCGCAGGATGAAACCGCGAAAGAACGTTTCCTCGGCAACCGGAGTCCAGACTGCCAGGGCCAGCGCGCTGAATACAACCCAACCTCCAGGGAGCAGCAAACCGTCGGGGATCTCGGGAGGCATCAGGAAGTCCCAACCCAACGCCATGGCAGCCATGGTGTACAGTTGAGCGAATCCGAGACTGCCCACCAGCGCGGCCACCACAAGCATTGCGGAGGCACGGAGTGAAGTCCGCGGTCTGGTGAACCCAACCGCCGCCAACGGAGGCGGCCAAGTGCGGATGCCGAGGAGCCACACCAGGACGACCTGCAGCAACCCCAGGATAGTGGCAGAAATCACGGCAGCGACGGCCAGGGGGATCAACAGGGCCAGGGACGCAATCAGTACGGCCGAGGGCACCAGGACCATCAACCCCAGGGCGGGTGGCCAGATTCCCCAGGTCGGCGCATCAGCCGGCGCGGCAGCGGGCGCCACCGCCGAACGACACTCGGCGCATTCCGCCGCGCCAGGCGGAAGCGCGGCGCCGCAATGGGTGCAGAACGATTGCATCACAAAAATGCCATATCGGGTGGAGTCCAGAGTTGGACATTGCAGTATAGAACAAGGGCGATGGCGGGGCGGATTCGGTGCGTTCACGGGAGGCCAGGTGCGGGCGCGCCATTTGCCAACTTGGGATCATTGGGCCATAATTGCGGGCGCCCGCCTGGACAGCAAATCATGGCGATGTTGCGGGGAGAGCAAATGGCCACGGGTTCCGATTCACCGGGGTTTGGCGAAGGGTTTTTGCGCATGGCCCAGGCGTTGGGCTTGGACGTGTCGGACGAAGAAAGAGGCCAAGACCTGGCGCGCCGAGTTGCCCTGATGCGCGAGGGTCTGGCTCGCCTCTACGAGATTGATGTCTCCGGGGCCGAGTCTCCGTCCGCCTTCGTCCCATCCGCATATCAGCATTCCGACTCACCGGTGGGGAGGGGTTAGACCATGGCCGACGCACTTCATTACATGTCGGCTTGGGAACTGTCCGGCCTCATCCGCAACCGGGAGGTATCGCCGGTTGAGGTGGTGGAAGCTTGCCTTTCCCGGATTGAAGAAACCGAACCGACCCTCAATTCGTTCATTACCCTGATGCCGGAGCAGGCGAGGAGCGCGGCACAACGCGCTGAGGACGAAATCGCCAGGGGGAATTACCGCGGGCCGTTGCATGGTATCCCCGTGGGATTGAAGGACCTGTTCAACACGGCTGGGGTCAAGACCACCTCGGGGACACGGATTTATGACAACTTCGTGCCCGAGCAGGACTGCACGGTGGCGACCCGGTTCGGACAGGCTGGCGCGATCCTGTTGGGCAAGCTGAACATGCACCCGTTCGCGTTTGGTCCAACCGGCGAGAACGGCGATTACGGCCACATGCACAACCCGTGGAACCCGGAGCGAATCACCGGCGGTTCCAGCGGGGGCAGCGGGTCGGCAGCGGCGGCAGGACAGTGCACCATCACCATGGGCAGCGACACCGGCGGCAGCGTGCGAATTCCGGCGGCGCTGTGCGGCATCGTCGGCCTCAAACCGACCTATGGCCGGGTGAGCCGCGCGGGTTTGACACCGTTGTCATGGTGCCTGGACCATCCGGGGCCGATGGTCCGGACCGTGGAAGACGCAGCGCTGACCATGAACGTGATTGCCGGCCATGATCCCGGGGATCATGCCACGTCGGACGCGCCGGTTCCCGATTACACGGCGGCGTTGACCGGAGACATCCGCGGACTACGCATCGGGGTGGTCAGGGAATATTTCGAGACGGAAATATATCCGGCCGTAGCGGCGCTGACGCAACAGGCCATCACGGTGCTGGGCGAACTGGGCGCGGAGATCGTGGACGTTTCCCTGCCACTGTATGAGTACGCTCAGCCCATCAGCAATGCCATCCTCAGCGCCGAGGCGACGGCGGCCCATCGGGACGTCCTGCTCAGCGACGGCGACAAGATGTATCCGCAGGTACGCGAGCGGCTGGAGGAAGGGCTTTTCATCTCGGCGGCGGAGTACCTGAGAGCCCAGCAGGCGAGACAGGTTTTCTGCCAGCAAGTGGCCGGTCTGCTGGAGGGCGTCGACCTCCTGGCGGGTCCGGTGGAACCGGTGACCGCCCCGAGGATACTCGAGCGCAGGATCGAGATTGGCGGTGAAGCCTTGCCGGCGGTGCCGATGCTGACCAAGTACACGCGGGTGTACAACATCACCGGGTCACCGGCGATTTCGGTGCCTTGCGGGTTTGGGCCTGACGGACTACCGGTGGGCCTGCACCTGGCGGGCCGAAACTTTGACGAATCGACCGTCCTGCGGGCCGCATACACCTACCAACAGGCGACAGACTGGCACACGCGCCGGCCTCCGCTGTAGTCCGACGGCGCGACCAGGGAACGACGCTCCCAAGGCGGGAGGAACCGCAAAAGAAGTGGCTACGATAAACGCCGTGACCTTCGACCTGTGGCAGACCCTGATCCTGGACAATCGGGAACTGGGCCTCCAAAGGGCACAGGTTCGCCTGGATGGCGCCCGCGATCTGCTTGCCGAGCAGGGGATCCACCACGACCCGGATCACATCCGCGAGGCCTACCGGGGATGCTACCGAGCCTGCCGAGCGGTGCGGAACAACAACGCAGACGTGAGTTTCCGCGAGCAGGTGGAGATCTTCGTCAACCTGATCGAGGATGGCCTGGTGGGACGTTTGCCGGAGCCGAGCCTGGCCGAGATCGAGAGGGTCTACGCCGAGTCCTTCTTCGACTACCCGCCGCGGTTCCATGACGCGACGCAGGAAACCCTGGCGACAGTCAGTGGTATGGGGCTGCGAATCGGGCTGATATCGAACACCGGCATGACGCCGGGCTATACCTTCCGTCAGTTCCTGGAGCAACATGGCCTGGCCCAATATTTCCAGACCATGACCTTCTCCGACGAGGTTCTGCTGGCCAAGCCTTCCGATGAGATTTTTCTGATGACCATGGAGGCCCTGGATTCGAAACCTGAGAGCACGATTCATGTCGGCGACCACGTGAGCAATGACGTGGTCGGAGCCAATCGCGTGGGGATGAAGTCCGTCTGGATCCGTGGTTTCTACGAACCCGAGGACCCCGACGACCCGGACAGCAAAGCCGACGCGGAGGTCGACGACCTCTCCGGCGTCGCGGCAGCGATTCGGGGTTTGATCACCGGCTGACACCACGATCGATCAACTCCCCAATCGCGGTGAACGATCGGAGTCGATTGGGCGCAAGGAGCACAACCTTGTTCCAGGAACTCAGTGGCGGGCCGCTTCCCAACGGACGGTATCCGGATATCACCCTGGCCATCTTCCCGCACCTGCAGGAATTCGTCGTGGTGGACACCCGGGGGCCGTCGGCGGTGGTCAGGCTGCTTTCCACCGAGGACGTGTTCAACGACGAATACTACCGAACGGTGGAAAGTGAATTCGCCAGCGCCCTGCGGGAAGGCGGTGATCGACCGTTCCTGCACCTCATGCATCTGCCCAACCAGGTGGATGACATCGTGCGCGGCGTGGCGATGCATTACATCCTGGAACGGCTGGGAGTGGACTACCACGACGAGGACAACATGCCCGAGGTGGTGGTTTTCGTGATATCGGGTCCGACCCTGGCCATTCCATCCGACCAGGTTGTCGGAGGCTTCTCGGAGATGCTGTCGGGCAAGTTGGACAGCGCAGACATTGACCGTTGGTCGCGGGAGTTGAACCGGCTGATCGAGATGGAGAGCCAGGCCTTCCCCGCGGCCGGGGATGCGTTGGGCGAAACCATGACCGACGAATCGCTGGACCCGTACTACATTTGGCAGAACCGCAATTGAGGGGCGATCTTGACCACCGAACGCATGGCGCTGACCTTCAGTAGTCGCGACAACAACGATGACGACGACCTCATAGCCGTGGCGCAAGCCGCCGACCGCTTGGGGTACGAGTCGTTCTGGACCGGGGAGTCGTGGGGACGCGACGCTTTCACCGTGCTGACGATGCTGGCGTGCCACACGGAGCGCATCGGCCTGGGGACCGGGATAGTTACCGTTTACAGCAGGACGCCGGGTCTGGTGGCGCAGAGCATCGCGTCCCTAGACCGCATCAGCAACGGGCGGGCCATCCTAGGGCTCGGCAGCAGCGGCCGCATCGTGATCGAGGATTGGCACGGTGTGAAGTTCGACCATCCGGTGGGCCGCACGGCCGAATACATCGACATCATCCGGCTGGCGCTTTCGGGCGAACGGGTCAACTACGAAGGAAGGTTCTACAACCTGAAGCGTTTTCGCATGGGCGTGCGGCCGGTGCAGGAGCGGGTGCCGATATACGTGGCATCGCTGGGGAGGCGCAACCTGGAGTTGACCGGCCGATCCGCGGACGGATGGCTGCCTATCTGGACGCACTGCGAGAAACTGCCCGAGGTGAAAGAACCGCTGGCACAAGCGGCAGCATCATCGGGGCGCGCAGTCTCCGAGGTCACCACGGCCCCGCAGATACTCAGCTGCGCCAGCGAGAATGAGGCAACGGTGTCCGACGCGATTGCCCAAGCCCGTTCGCACATGGCGTTTTACATCGGCGGCATGGGAACCTATTACTACGATCTGTTCTGCAGGTACGGATACCAGGAGGAGTGTGACCGCCTGCGAACGGCGTGGGCCGAGGGAGACCGGGCGAAAGCGGCCACGTGCATTACGGACGAGATGGTGGACAACATCACCGCAATTGGAACACCCCGCGAATGTCAGGACAAGATGGCACGGTTCCGGAGCAACGGGGTCGATATGCCGCTGGTGGCCTTCCCCCACGGTTCCGACCGGGACACCATGCTGGTCACGCTGGAAGCGCTGGCCCCCACCCAAGCATAAGTTGATCCGTTGAAGATCGGGATTATCTCCGATACCCATTCCGCAGGCAGTGGGCGGGACCTGCCGACGGCGGTGTTTGAGGCGCTCAAGGGCTGCGACCTGCTGCTCCACTGCGGTGATCTAGAGTGCATCGGCGTACTGGACTACCTCGAGGAACTGGCGCCGGTGTTGGCGGTGCGCGGGTACGAGGACCCCGTCGAGCCCGGTGACCGGCTGGCCAACGTTTCGCGCATTGTCGAAGTGGCCGGGGTACGGATCGGCATGGTGCACGACATACAGTGGCCGCCGCCGTCGATTGCGACGACGCCCGACGGGACTGGGCTGATTTGGCCGGAATCGGGTCTGAAAACGTTACTGCAAAAGAAATTCCGCGGAGAGGTTGACGTGGTCGTTTTCGGGGACACCCATGAGGAGATGGTGGAGCGGAGAGAAGGAGTGCTGTTCGTGAACCCCGGCAGTCCCACGTATCCCGGTCGTCGCCACGCGCCGGGTTCTCTGGGCACAGTCGCAGTCCTGGATATCAAGGACGACGAAATCGCCGCAACAATTGTTGATTTGGCGTCGGAACCTGACGATCACGTTGATTGACACTCAACAGGGCCTGTGCTAATTTCGCAACGTTTGTCGTAATTTGTAGCCGAAAAACGGAGAGGAGAGTATGGAATCAATCATCGTAGCCTTGGCCGCCGGGGTAATCGCTCTGGCGTTTGCGGCTTTTATGGCCTTCCGGGTCATCGGCTCGGACCAGGGCAATGAGCGCATGCGGGAGATCGGCGACGCCATCCGCACCGGCGCGTCCGCTTTCCTGCGTCGCGAGTACATGTCGCTGCTGCCATTCGTTGTGGTGGTGGCCGTGATCCTGGCGATACTGGACTACACGGTCTTCACTCACGGCCTGGGAGTGCCGGCCACGGCCATTTCATATCTGGTCGGCACGATCTGTTCCGGGCTCGCCGGATTCGTCGGGATGAACGTGGCGGTACGCGCAAACATCCGTACCGCCGCCGCGGCCATGCGCGGGTTGAACCCGGCCCTGCGGGTGGCATTCTCCAGCGGAACAGTGATGGGCGTGACCGTGGTGGGCATCGGCCTGCTTGGCGTCACGATCCTGTACCTGATTTTCCAGGACATCGGAGCGGTTGCCGGCTTTGGGTTCGGCGCGAGCTCCATTGCCCTGTTTGCCCGCGTGGGCGGCGGCATCTTCACCAAGGCGGCGGACGTGGGTTCCGACCTGGTGGGCAAGGTGGAAGCCGGCATCCCCGAGGACGACCCGCGCAACCCCGGTGTCATCGCGGACAATGTGGGCGACAATGTGGGCGACGTGGCCGGCATGGGCGCCGATCTGTTCGAATCCTACGTGGGCAGCATCATCTCGGCGGTGGCGCTGGCGGCAGCCAGCACGACTGCATTCGCGGTATTCGGCAATGACGCCGTGTTTCCGATGCTGCTGGCCGGCGCGGGCATCGTGGCTGCCATCCTTGGAACCTTCGTGGTGCGCAGCGGTGAACAGGCGGACTTCGAGCGGCTGCTGTGGGCGCTGCGCTACGGCATCTTCGCCGCCGGTGGGTTGCTGATCATCTTCGCCGCGATACTGACAATCACTTTGACCGGCAACTGGTGGTGGTTCGGCTGCGTGGTGGCCGGACTGATTGCCGGGACCATCATCGGACTGGCCACGGAATACTACACCTCATACAGCTACAAGCCGACGCAGCGCGTGTCGGAATCGTCGCAAACCGGCGCGGCCACGGTCATCATCAGCGGCATCGCCACCGGGATGCTGAGTACATTGATCCCGGTAATCTGCGTGTCCGTAGCTATCCTGCTGGCGTACTGGTTCGCGGGCTTCTACGGCATCGCGCTGGCCGGTGTCGGGCTGCTGTCCACGCTGGGCATCACCCTGGCCACCGACGCGTACGGTCCGGTGGCGGACAACGCGGGCGGCATCGCCGAGCAGGCCAACCTGGACCCGCAGGTTCGGGAGCGCACCGACGCCCTGGACGCGTTGGGCAACACCACGGCGGCCACGGGCAAGGGCTTTGCCATCGGATCGGCGGCGCTGACGGCGTTGGCGTTGTTGGCCGCGTATTCGGTGAGCGCCAATTTGATCACCCTGGGACCGGACGGACGGCTGGCCGCCGGCGGGGCTGGGATCAACATCCTGCAACCGCAAATCCTAGTCGGGCTCGTAATTGGCGCGATGCTACCGTTCATCTTCTCGGCGTTGACGATGCAAGCGGTTGGCCGAGCAGCGCAAGGGATCGTCGACGAAGTACGCCGTCAGTTCCGTGAAATACCCGGCCTGATGGAAGGCACGGCCACTCCCGACTCGGCGCGGTGCGTGGACATCAGCACGCGGGGAGCGCTGCGGGAGATGATCCTGCCGGGCGTGATGGCCGTGCTGGCCCCGATAGCGACGGGGTTCATCCTGGGCGAGGCGGCTCTGGGCGGCTTGCTGATCGGGTCAGTGTCGGCCGGTTTCATGCTGGCCATCATGATGGCGTCGGCCGGCGGAACCTGGGACAACGCGAAGAAGTACGTTGAGCTGGGCAACTACGGCGGGAAGGGCTCGGACGCTCACAAAGCCGCGGTGGAAGGCGACGTGGTGGGTGACCCATTCAAGGACACCTCGGGACCGAGCCTGAACATCCTGCTGAAGCTGATGGCGATTGTGTCGCTGGTGTTCGCTCCGGCATTTGTGGCAGCGCCGGCGTTGATCAACCTGTAGGCCGAGCCTACATTTGGCGCAATTGGAGGCGGCCCGGTGGGTCGCCTCCAATATTTTGACAGCGGGCGGTGGCAGTCGACGCCAGCGGATGGCAGAATAGCGCAGCGCTACCCGGCGGCAATCAATCACGCAACGAACGGAGAAGACGACGATGACCAGCAGCAACGGCAATCTGTTTGACCTCACCGGCAAGGTAGCCCTGATTACCGGCGGAAACGGAGGCCTGGGCCTCGGCATGGCGTTGGGGCTGGCCGACGCCGGGGCGGATATTGCCATTGCCGCACGCAACACGGAGAAGAACGCCGCCGCCGTTGAGGCAATCGAAGCGACCGGGCGTCGCGCCTTTGCGATCCCGACGGACGTTACCAGCGAGTCGGACATCGACGATATGGCGTCGCGGGCGGTGGCTCATTTCGGGCACGTTGACATCCTGATCAACAACGCCGGCGCCACGGTTCGGAAAGCGCCGGAGGACATCACCGCCGCCGAGTGGGACAACGTGCTGGACGTTAATCTGCGGGCGGCGTTCCTGTCGAGCAAGGCGGTCTACCCACACTTCAAGGCGCAGGGTAGCGGCAAGATCATCAGCATCGGCAGCATGTACAGCATCTTCGGCGGCGGGGGCAGCGGCGTGCCGTACTCGTCCAGCAAGGGCGGGATCGTGCAGCTTTCGAAGAGCTTCGCCGTGGCCTGGGCCGGCGACAACATCCAGTCCAACGCCATCCTGCCGGGGTGGTTCATGACCGAGTTGACGCAGGCGATCCCGGAAACCCAGCCGGAGCGGTACGACCTGATCAACCGCCGGATCCCCATGGGACGCTGGGGCGACGCCAACGAATTGCAGGGGGCGGCGGTGTTCCTGTCCAGCCGGGCGTCGGACTACGTAACCGGGGCGGTAATCACGGTGGACGGGGGATTTTCGGTGGCGTGACGTAAGTTAAGAGATAAGCAAGGCACGCCACTCAGGCAAAGATTTTCAGGCGAGGTTATCCAATGAAAACGCTTACCATTACCGACGAACTATATTCGGCGCTTGAAGAGGCGGCGAACCGCAGCGGACAGACAGTTTCGGACTTGGTGCTGGAAGCAATTCAGATTTGGCTGGACGACGTCGCGGCGGACGAAGCCGACCGCGAAGAAATTGAAGCCGCGCGTTCCGAAGCTGCTGAGCAGGGCGGCGTCGAATTCGAGGCGTTCTTCGCTGATCTCCTGGGCAACCAGGACTGACCGCAGTGGCGTACAGTGTTGAGTTATCGCCAGCTGCTCAACGTCAGGCGCGTAGACTCTCGCCGGAAGATGGCCGGCGCGTCCGGGATGCGCTGCGCAACCTTATGGATAACCCACGGCCTCCCGGCTGCATCAAACTGACCGGCTTCGAGGCGGTATGGCGTATCAGGGTAGGCCGGCTCCGAATCATCTACGAAGTGCACGACGATGAGCGGCACTTAACAGTGCAGCGAATCGCCCGGCGGAACGAGACTACCTACCGAGGTTTGCAACGCTAACCGTTTCACAGTTGCTCCAGCGCCTGCCGCGACAGCATCATTTTGACCGGGCTGATGGGGCGGAAGGTGCGGGAGACGCGAACGTCACCGGCGAGGCTACACAGGGTGTAGGCATCGTAGGGAGCCATGCCCTTTTCCGTGATCAGGAAGTCCACCATCTCGCGGACGGCCTGCTTCATGGCGGGGCCGAGGTCGTCGCCGTGGGACAGCACGACGTAGTGGTCGGGGGTGATGGCGCGGGGTCCGGTGAGGGTCATGCCCTTTTCCACGGTGACGCGGACGTGGGTATCGGCGGAGCACTCGGCGCCGGTTCCGGCCACCGCGCCGTCGCCGACAACGGCGTGGCAGTCGCCCATGGCGAGGAGGGCGCCCGGAACGAATACTGGCAGGAAGAGGGTGCTGCCCTCGACCAACTCTTTCATGTCGATGTCGCCGCCGTAGGGGCCGCTGTCGCTGGCGGTTTCCTGCGGGTAGGTGGGCGTGGTGGCGACCAGGCCCAGGGACGGGTTCAGGGGCAGACGCATACCGCTGGGCAGCACCAGGTCGTCACCGTCAATGCTCATCACGGTGGGGTAGCCCTCAGTGAACTCGGCTTCCAGAAAACCGCGGCCCGGCATGACCATGTGAGCCGGGTTCTCCTTGGGCTTGATGCTGACGAACTCGACGCGGAGGGCGTCGCCCGGTTCGGCTCCGTTGACGTAGATCGGGCCGGTGGCAGGGCCTTTCAGGGACTTCTCTTGCAGCACGCCGGGCTCGCGGATGCCCTCGAAAGCGTCCCAGGTTTCCACCATGAGGTCGTCGCCGGAGTCGATGGTGACGGCCGGCTCATTCTCCGGGTGGAGGACATAAATGCGGTGGTCGCGGGAGATGGATTTCATAGCGGCGGCTCCTGGTCAATTGTCGGCTGCAACCGGTAAGTTTGCTGGCAACACGTGGGACATCTGCAATTCGACCTGCGAAACCCTGACGCCCGGTGATGCCATCGGGACCATGTCGACCACGTTCACCGCCACCTGTCCGCGCTCTGTCGCCGCTCCCATCGGTGATCCGGAGTAGAACGCGGTTACGCCGTTCTGCGAAACGTCCTCGAAGCGCTCCCAATGGCCCAGCGCGATGTAGTCGCAGGAGGCTTCGGCGATTTCGTGCGGGTGGATGGGCGATGAGCGTTCCTCGGTGTCGTCGGGGTAGTGAAAGTGGCCGTGGGCCATGGCGACGCGCCAGTGGCCGTTGCGGCCGTTCGGGATGCCGGCCAGGGGTCGAAAGGCCGGCGTGTGGCTATCCATGGCGCGGCCCCAGACTTCCAATGCCAGATCGGGGAAGCTCAGGGTTTGGCCGCGGGTGCCGCTGATGATGTGGAGGTTGTCCGGCGCGGTTGCGAAGGGTGAACGCAGATACAGCGACGCCGAGTCGTAGAGGTCGTGGTTGCCGGGCAATATTACTGTCGGGACGGCAGCGCGGCCGATTTCGCTGACGAAGAAATCCAGCACGGCGTCGGAGATGCGAGCGTTGTCAAAGACGTCGCCAGCGATCAGGAGGGCATCACCCCTCAAACTGTGCACACCGTCCACTACGGCGCGTAGGGCGCGCTGCGCGGAGTCGGGGTCCCAGTCGTCTCCCAGATGAGTGTCCGAGGTGTGAATGATGCGGAGCTTGCGGCGAAGTGTCATAGAATTTGAGCGTCCGAAAGAGTTAGACCGGGGCGGGGGCCGGCACCGCAACGGGAGGACCCACCCGATCCAGAATGGCTTCCAGCAAAGCCGGCAGGTTCCAACCACGGGCTGCGGACACAAACACCCGTCCGCTGACGGCGGGGGAATCCGCGCCGGAAATGGCGGACAAGTCTATACGGTCGAGGACTGCCACGTCGGCGGGGTCGTCAGTGAGTAGGTCCAGCTTGTTGATGACCAACAGGCGCGGTTTGCCGCCCAGGTCCAGGTCGGCGAGGGTCTGTTCCACCACCTCAGCTTGTTCGGGAGCCTTGGGGTGCGTTATGTCGATCACATGCAGGAGGAGGTCGGCCTCGCCCAGTTCCTCCAGCGTGGCGCGGAAAGCGGCAACCACGGTGGGCGATAGTTTCTGGATGAACCCCACCGTGTCGCTGAGCAGCAACTCGTTGCCGTCCGGCAGGCGCAGGCGACGCGTTACCGGATCCAACGTGTTGAACAACTGGTCCTCGGCAGGGACGCCAGCGTCGCAGAGAGCATTGAACAGCGTGCTCTTGCCGGCGTTGGTGTAACCGACCAGGGTGGCCATCGGCGTCGAAGACCGGCGGCGGCGCTCCAGGTACTGGCCACGGCGCTTGCGCACGTTGTCGAGTTCGGACTCGATCTTCTGGATTCGTCGGCGGATGATGCGTCGGTCGGTCTCGAGCTGAGTCTCGCCGGGACCGCGGGTGCCGATGCCACCTCCGAGGCGTTCCAGATGGGACCACTGGCCCACCAACCTCGGCAGCAGGTATTGGTGCTGGGCAAGTTCGACCTGGATCTGACCCTCGCGGGTGCGGGCGTGCCGACCAAACACGTCCAGGATCAGAGCGGTACGATCGATGACCTTGATCTGCAGTGCGGCCTCGAGGTTGCGCTGCTGCGTGGGGGTCAGTTCGTCGTCGCAGATCACCACGTCGGGACGTTCGTCCGCCAGCAGGTCCTGCAATTCCTGGAGCTTGCCCTTGCCAAGGTAGGTTGGGGTGACGCGCTCAGCGCGCTGGGAAACAGTGGCAACCACCTCTGCGCCCGCAGACCGGGTCAGGTAGTCCAGTTCGACCAGCGTATCGTCCAGACCCCACAGGCTCTCGCCGCGCTTCTTCGCTTCCACGGCGACCAGCACCGCCCGTTCGGTTAGCGGACCGGTGGGTTTGGGTTGGCGGGATTTGGGCATAGACGGCGTTTATCGCTGCCGACGAAAGAGTTGCCACACGGGAATGCTGAAACCCGGCAGCAGTTCTTCGCCGTCCAGAATAGCGTCCTCACCCAAGACGACCGGGGTCTGGCCAGGTCGGTAGCGAGTAACGGTGGTGTCTTCCGGGTTGAGCACCCAGACTTCGCGGGCGCCGAAATCCAGCCACATTTGAGCTTTATTTGACAGGAGGCGGTCACGGCGTGAGTTGCTGGGCGACGCGATCTCGATGCACAGGTCCGGCGTGAGATCGGGGAAACCCACAGTCCCGGGCGGAATGCGTCCAGGGGCAAACCAAGCGATGTCTGGGCAACGAACCGTATCAGGATTGGTTTCCAGCCGGTAGCCCGGTTCTCCGGCAAGAACCTCACCGTGGTCGGTAGCCTCGGTGTAGTGGAACAGCGGACCAGTGGTTCGGACTAGTGTTATTGCGTGAGGATAGCCGGTGCCCACATCTTTCTCCGTGAGGACGCCGCGGATGAGTTCGTACCGCTTGCCGGGAACCCGCTCCATCACCAGGAGCTCATCGGCAGTCATCAGGCGCGATGGCGTTTTCGCGGTAGTCATAGCTAGCCTCGCGGGGCCGGAATGTTCCAGTTTTCGAGGCGTTGGCAACCGGTCTCGACGCGCTCATCCGGGGTGGTCAGGGAGAGGCGGATGTAACCCTCGCCGTACTGTCCATACGAAGAGCCAGGGGTGACCACGATGTCGATCTCTTCCAGCAGGCGGGCCGCGAAGTCGGCGGAGGTGAAGCCCTCGGGAACGGGAGCCCAGATGTAGAGGCTGGCACGCGGGGTTTCGACATTCAAACCCATGCGAGTCAGAGCCTGGAGGACGCGATCGCGACGCCACTGGTAGGTGGTAATGTTCTCATCGATGCATTCCTGCGAACCGGTGAGCGCTTCCATGGACATTTCCTGGATGGCCTGGGGGATGCCTGAGTCCAGGTTGGCCTTGATCTGGAAAAGCGCCTTGATCATGTCGGCGTTGCCCACGGCCATTCCCATGCGCCAGCCCGTCATGTTGTAGGTCTTCGAGAGGGAATGGAATTCCAGGCCAACCTCTTTGGCTCCGTCGAGTTGCATCATGCTGCCGGCGCGGTATCCCTCGTAGCCTACCTCGGAGTAGGCGGCGTCGTGGAGCATGGCGATATCGTTCTCGCGGCAATATCGCAATGCGGACTCAAGGTCCTCCTGGGATGCAACTGCGCTGGTGGGGTTGTTGGGGTAATTGAGCCACATCACCTTGGCCTGGCGGGCCACGTCTTCAGGAATTGCGTCCAGTTCAGGCAGCCAGCCATTGCGCTGGTACAGCGGCATCACGTAGCTCTCCGCACCGGCGAACATGGTGCCCACCGCGTATACAGGATAGGCAGGGTCCGGCACCAGCGCTATATCGCCTGGATCCAAGAACGCGAAGGCGGCGTGTCCGATACCCTCTTTAGCACCGATAAGGGGCAGCACCTCGGTATCGGGATCAAGGTCGACGTCGAAACGCTGCTTGTACCAGTGGGCGACGGCGCGCCGCATCTCGGGCAGGCCGTCGGTTTCGGGATACCGGTGGTTGGGTGGATCCTGCGAAGCGGTGAGGAGGCGGTCGATGATGGGCTGCGGAGTCGGGATATCAGGGTCACCAATGCCAAAGGTCACCACATCGGCGCCGGCGGCGCGTTTCTCCGCGATGATCCGGGAGATCTCGACGAAGGGGTACGGGGCGAGTTTGCCGAGGCGTTGCGACAGGTTAGGCATGATGCTCCTGGATTGGCGCGGTTTCGTTCGGTGAGTGACGCGAGAGGAGTTGACTCGCCGGCCCAAAGGATAGGCCGGCGTGGTCGGACGACAAAGACGGCAACCTACACTGCCACCGCGGCGTCGGGTTGAAAGACCATCTCTCGCTCCAGTGTTACCCAGTTGTATTCGTCAACGAACTTGGCCAGGCTGAACGGCGGATCGATGCCCAACTGAGCCGACAGCGCGCCAGCCGGGTCTTCGATGCGGTGCTGGGTACGAGCGTCGGCGACGATGGATAGGGCCGCCATGCGCATGACGGTGAGGAACTGGGAATAGGTTGCGCCGTTGGGGCGGTCCTGAGGGAAATAGGCTTTTCGGATACCCTCGCCCCAGGACACGAACAACTGGGGATTGATGACGGTCAGGAGTGCGGATGCTCCGGTCGGGCCGACGCCGTTGACCTCGGTGAGGCGATCGAAGGCGCTCTCCACCACGTCCAGGGTCGAGCAGCGAAGGTCGTCGAACTCCAGGGCGGAGACCGCCATGGGCGCGAGCAACCGGGCGGCATCGCTGACCGCGGAGGCGATACCATCCGACTTGTGACGGGGAATGCGGCAGCCCCATTGGTTCACGTACGTTACCAGAGCGGACCAATCCGCATCCTGTTTGCCAGCCATGATTGGCTCACGAAACGATGGAACCCGCGCCGCGATGCACGTCGCGTCGTCGGAAAGGCCACGGAAAACCTGGGAGGACCAACGAAGCTGGTCAAAGGTGGTGGGGCCGGTCACGTAATTGCTCATTCTGTCCACACTCCGCTGAATACTTCGGCCGCTGGGCCTTCCAGATAGACTTCGCCGGCGCCGTCCCACTCGATGTTGAGGGTGCCGCCGGGCAGGTTGACCGCGACCCGGTCGCCGGTGTGACCCAACAGACGGGAAGCGACGCCGATGGCGCACGCTCCGGTACCGCAGGCCATGGTTTCGCCGGAGCCGCGCTCCCAGACCCGGGCGTCAACGTTGCCGTCGTCCCGGATGTTGACGATTTCGAAATTCACCCGATCGGGAAAGATCGGGTGGCGTTCCACCAGGGGGCCGATATTGTGCAGGGGAAATTCCTCTATCGGCTGGTCGATGAAGGTCACCGCATGGGGGTTGCCCATGGACACGAACGTCAGGGACAACCGGAAATCGCCAGGATGGATGGCATAGTTGAGGATTGGCCCATCCTGGCCGGCGATGGCAGGATCAACATCAACGGGGATTTCCGATGGGGCCAACCGGGGCTGACCCATGCTTACCCGCGCCGAGTCCACGGTGGCGCCGGCGTAATGGGGCACGATGGTACGAACACCGGACATCGTGTCGACTGTGACCTGCTGGGCGGAGTTGGACACGATGCCGCGTTCGATGGCGTACTTGGCGAAGCACCGGATGCCGTTGCCACACATGGCGCCTTCGGAGCCGTCCGAGTTGAACATGCGCATCTTGAGGTCCGCGACGTCGGATTCCATCACCAGGATAAGCCCGTCGCCACCGACTCCGAAGTGACGGTCGCTGATTGCCCGCGACAGGCTGTGCCAGTCCCGTTCGGGCATCGCACGGGCGTCGACATAGACGTAATCGTTGCCAGCGCCGTGCATTTTGGTGAATTCCATCGTTGCGACTCCTGCGCTGAGAGCGGCCCCTTCCGTCAGGCGCCAATTGTATCACAAGGGGTCGGCTGTTCCAGGAAAAGGCTTACCATCGAGGCGGCCGCGGCGACCGGCAGGCCATGGGTGGCGTCGAGCCAATCGATGCGCCGGTCGCCCGGCTTGAACCAGGTGTATTGCCGCCGAACCAGGCGATGCGTCCGGGTCTTGGAACGAGCCACGGCTTCGTCCAGCGTCATTTCGCCGGCCAGGTACATACCCAACTCGGTGTAACCGACACCCGACAGCGGGCCGCTCCCGAGGACATATCCCGCGGCGGCGAGGCGGCGGGCTTCGCCCAGCAGCCCCCGGGCCATCATCGCGTCAAACCGGGCGTCGGTGCGCTCATACAAAATGGCACGGTCGGAGGTGAGACCAAGCACAAGAGAGCGGTACGGCGGTTCAACGCTTTTGCCAGCGGTGACTCGACTGCCCGTTGCGTTCACAATCTCGAGGGCGCGGATGATGCGACGCGGGTTCCCCGGGTCGACGGTAGCGGCGCGGTCGGGATCCAGTTGCCGCAACTCCTGCCACAACAGGCCCGGGCCCTCGGCGGCGAGGCGAAGCTCCAGGTTCGCGCGGAATGTCGGATCGGGCGGGACCTGGGGCACGGTCCAACCCTCCAGGAGCGCCCACACGTACTGACCGCTTCCCCCGCACAATATGGGCAACTTGCCCCGGGCGACGATGGACTCGATGGCTTCGCGAGCCAGCGGCAGAAACTCTCCCAGGCTGAACGGGGAGTCGGGAGGCCGGATGTCAATCAGGTGGTGGCGGGCAGCCCGACACTCGGCCGGAGTGGGCTTGGCGGTGCCGATATCCATGCCGGTGTAGACCTGCCGGCTGTCGGCATTGACGATTTCGCCGTCGAAACGTTGCGCGATTTCGATTGCGAGGGCTGTCTTGCCGACCGCAGTGGGTCCAACGATGGCGACGAGCAGCGGTGCGATGTCACCCGACCCCAACCTTACCGTTCCCAGTCTGCCAGCGGGCGTACTCGTATGCTCGTGCCGACCAGTCTGTTAACCAGCGCTATGTCGGCAGTGATCAACTCTGCGTTCTCACGTCGTGCGAGTACACAAAATAGTGCATCATAAACGGTGATGCCAGTATTCGCGGCAAAAAGCAGAGCATCCTCCAGCAACTCACCATGTGGAATCAACGGGATATTCAACCGTTGCAGTTCACGCAACGCCGATACGGCATTAGCGACGGACAGGTTGTTGCGTCGAACGTACTTCCACAGTACGTTGGCGCATTCAATGAAAATGTAATCAGGCGCGATCAGTCGCAACTGCACGTCGTCATATTGACCAATGATACGCCGCGCAACACTCGAAAACTCTTCAGGCACTGCATATTTAACCAGCACGTTGGTGTCAGCGATGTGCACGGTCATCGATCTCGGTCCTCCCTGGCATACCGTACTGAGAGGTTAATCTCACTGCCTAATTCCTCGGCAATTTTCTCTCTGAGCCGATCCACTCGCCGGACATTTTCAAATTGCGGTTCGGTGGCAATCCGGAGCTCCAGACTGTGCTCCCTTGAGTCTCTAAAGCGCCAGGGCGTATTTTCGCGGCTAGCCGGCGGCTCAACCGCCTCACCAACCGGGCGGACTTCCAACTCCACTTGTTGGCCTTCCGACAAGCCAGCAGGGGTATCTAACAGGATGGTCTGCCCTTTAACTACGCCACGTAATCTCATTTTGACACCTCAATTTTCGCGATAATGATTTTACGGGTACACAAATTTTGTGCTTGGGTACCTGCATTTATTATCCATGTGCACTATATGAGTGCTTATAGGCAGGCCACCGTGGTAAGCTTGATACCGATGCCTGTATCCCGTCTCAGTTTTGGTTTCGCTTACGAAACGTATGTCATGCCAATCACTCCATTCATGAACTGCCTGGTCGGATACTGATCTACATTCTTCTTTGGCGTTGGTGCGTTCTGATGGGGCTGGTATAGCCACCCGCCCGCAAGTCGGTACTGATTTGCTTGGTCTGTCATTTCTATATTCCTCAATCGTTGCCTTTTGAGAAGTTGGGCTCCGCCACTGGCGACTTGCCCCAACGGTCAGCTGGTAGTGACGTTTTACGCCCGAGCGGCGAAGGCGGCGGATACCGAAAGAAAGGACTCGGCGTCCAGGCTCGCCCCGCCCACGAGAGCGCCGTTGATGCTCGGCACGGCGGCGAAGTCGGCAGCGTTGGCCGGGTTCACGCTGCCGCCGTAGAGCAGGGATGTTGCCGAAGCGGCATCGGCTCCCAGGACGGCCGCCACTGTGGAGCCGATCGCCCCGCCCATGATCTGCTCCGCGATCTCGGGAGTCGCGGCGCGGCCGGTGCCGATGGCCCAGACAGGTTCATACGCAATGGTCAGAAGACCGGCGGTGGATTCGGGGTCGAGATCAGTCAGCGCAGCGACGACCTGGCGACGGATGACCTCGGCAGCCCGGCCTGATTCCCGCTCATCGAGCGTCTCGCCGACGCAAACGATGGGATGGAGCCCATGTTGCAACGCCGCCGCGGCCTTGCGGCCCACGGACTCGTCCGTTTCGCCGAAGAACTGGCGGCGCTCGGAGTGGCCGATGATCACGTAGTCGCACAAACCGACCAGCATCGGTGGAGCTACTTCTCCGGTGAAGGCGCCACTGTCGTCGGCGTGCATGTTTTGCGCGGCCACCGCTACACCGCTGCCGGCGACCGCATCCCGCACCGCCGCCAGCGATACGAAGGGCGGCGCAACCACGACCTGTACCCCGGACAATATCGACGCGCCGGCCGCAACCGAGGCGGCCAACAATACGCCGGAAGCGACGTCCGTGTTCATCTTCCAGTTGCCGGCGACGATGTTGGTTGGAGAGGTCATCACAGGATCCCCAGATTTGCAATCCTGGCTACGGGCCGTACTTGCCCAGTTTGCCAGCGTGGGACAGCGCCAGGAGCATGATGGTTTCCGCCGGTATTCGGCCGATTGACCCCTGGGCGCAGGCGCGCTCGTTGAACCCGTCGACCCCTTCCCCGAGGGTTAGCTGCGAGTGCAGCATGAAGGGGACCGGGTGCCAACTGTGGGATGCCATGACGGCGGGCGTGGAGTGGTCGCCGGCGACCATGAGCACGTCGGGCTCCAGGTCGAGGATGCGGGGGATATGTTTGTCCAGTTCCTCGAGGCACTTCACCTTGCCATCAAAGTCGCCGTCTTCACCGGCGGCGTCGGCGGGTTTGTAGTGGATGAAGAAAAAGTCGTGATCGTCCCAGTTGGCGTGCAGGGTGTCCACCTCGTCGCCAAAGGTCATGCCCGTGGGAATGATCCGCATGTTGGCGACGGAAGCGAGACCCCGGTACATGGGATAAGCGGCGATGGCCGCCGGGTTCAAATGATATACCCGCCCGAATTCAGGAAGATTGGGAAGCTGAGCCCATCCCCGGAGCAGAACCATGTTGGCGGGTTGTTCCTCGGACAGAAGACGCCCGGCCTGGGATACGAATTCCTGGACGACTTCGGCGGTACGTTCACCCGCGGCCTCCAGGGCTCGCGCCGGGCGGGGCGGCAAACCCTCGCGTTGGGGGTCGGTCTCTTCCACCGCTTCGGACAGACCCTCGCCGCGCAGGCGCAGCACGAACCGGTAGTCCTGCACCGGCATCACGTCCACCTGAACGCCGGGGATCTCGATACTGTCGAGGCGCTGACACAACGGGGCGCTCAGCTCGGTCCGGATCCGGCCCGCCCGACGGTCGGTCAGCAAGCCCTCATCGTCCACGGTGCAGAAGTTGCCGCGTGCGGCCACGTCGCCGGGCAGCAGTTCGGCCCCGATGCCCAGGGCTTCCAGCGCCCCACGGCCAATAAGGTACTTCAGCGGGTTGTAGCCGAAAAGCGCCAGATGTCCGGGTCCGCTGCCCGGGGCAACTCCGACCTCCACGGGGGTGGTCAGACCGCAGGCGCTGCGCTGGGCCAGCCCGTTCAGATTGGGGATGTGGGCAGTCTCCAACTCGGACTTGCGGGTGTCGGGATGGGGCAGCCCGCCCAATCCATCGGCCACTAGCAGGACGATTTTGGACGGGGTGCTGGCGATACTGTCGTGGATCTGTTCCAGGTCAATCATGCTTAGCTCCGGTGGTCGGCTGGCGGTCAGGCATCAGGTATGGCGTCGATTCCGGGGAGGACGCGCCCTTCGAGAAACTCCAGGGAAGCGCCGCCGCCGGTGGATACGTGGGTCATGCTGTCCATGAGGCCCAGGGCTTCAACAGCCTCCGCGGTGGAGCCGCCGCCAACGACCGTGGTTGCGTTGGTCAAACCTGCGATGCCGTTGGCCACCTGTCGTGTGCCGACGCTGAACTGCTCCATCTCAAATACGCCCATTGGCCCGTTCCACAGGATGGTCCGGCAATCGGCAAGAGCGGTAGCGTAAGCGGAAGCCGCATCCCCACCGATGTCCATGATGTACCAGCCGTCGGGAACGGCGTCCGCGGTCACAGTGTCCACCGCATCGGGATTGGGACCGAACTCGTTGGCGACGACCAGGTCGGGAGGCAGGTGCACGGCAACGCCGGCGGCATCGGCCCGTGCCATCACATCGCGAGCGAAATCCAATCGGTCGGTTTCCACGGACGACGCGCCGACGGGTTTGCCCTGGGCGGCCAGGAAAGTCACCGCCATGCCCCCGCCGATGAAGAGGTGATCGAGGCGCGTAAGCAGGTTTTCCAGAACGAGGATTTTGTCGCTGACCTTGGCACCGCCCATCAGCGCCGCCAGCGGGCGAACGGGGTTTTCCAGGGCGGCGCCCAGGCACTCTACCTCCCGCTGGGTGAGGAGTCCCATGGCGGTGGGGAGGATCTGGGGAACTCCTACCGTGGAGGCGTGGGCTCGGTGGGCTACGGCAAAAGCGTCCATGACGAAGCAGTCCGCCAGACCGGCCAACTGTGCCGAAAATCCCTCATCGTTGCTCTCTTCGCCCCCGTGGAACCGCAGGTTCTCGAGCATGTAAACATCGCCGGCTGACATTTCGGAAACTGCTTCGGCGACCACGGGGCCGACACAGTCGTCCAGCGGGGTAACCGGTCGCCCCAGGAGAGTAGCCAGCCGCTCGCCAACGGGCGCCAGCCGCAGGGTCTCATCGACCTTGCCTCGAGGCCGGCCCAAATGGGAGCACAGCACGACTTTGCATTCCCGCTCCACCAGGTATTCGATGGTGGGCAGGGTGGCACGCAGTCGATGGTCGTAGTTGGCGATGAATTCCACGCCCTGCTCAATGGGTACGTTGAAGTCGACACGCACCAGGACGGTCTTGCCGTCCACGTCCAGTTGGTTGAGCGCGCGTTTGGTCATGCTTTTCTGGTCCGGATAATCAGCGCGAATCGCGACCGACGACCCAATGGGTCGCCCAATCCAACACTGCTGGATGCTGAAGCGCGACATCTTCACCCGCCAGGGCTTCACGCGCTTCGCCAAGCAGTTGGTCCATTTTATCGTTGGAGTAATCCAGGGAACCGGCCTCTTCCAGAATGGCGACAATCCGGGGCGTGTCGCCGGGTTCCAGAACGCGCTTCATGTAGATGGAGCCCAGTTCGCGCTTGGCGGCGGTGTCCGAGTTTTGCAGAGCGTGGATCAGGGGAAGGCTTTTCTTCTTGTTGAGGATATTGGCTGGGGTGAACCCGTCGCCCGAGCGGCCCCACAGGTCGGATATATCCTCCTGCACCTGGCGAGCCATGCCGAGTTTGTTGCCCCATTGCTCCAGCGCGTCAGCGGTGTCTGGCGAGGCTCCGCTGGCCAGGGCTCCCAGGCGCGCCGAGCACCCGGTCAATGCGCCGGACTTTCTGCCGATCATGTCCATGTAGTCCGCTTCGGAAACCATGATCTGGTCCTGATAGGTCAGGTCCATGTACTGCCCTTCGCAAAGGGTGAGACAGGCTCGATCCAACGCCTGGAGTCCGGCCAGGACGGTTTCCGCATCCGCTCCGGCTTCGGACATGCGCATCAACACGGAGCGGGCCAGGGCGTGCAATCCATCGCCGGCGTTGATGGCCTGCGAGGGACCCCACACCCACCAGATGCTGGGACGGTCGTTGTCCTGGTCGATGCGGCCAGCCTGAACGTCGTTGTGCACGAGCACGAAATTGTACGCCAACTCGACAGCGGCGGCGGCGGTGACCGCCTCGTCGTGCTGGCCGGAAACCGCGTCGGCAGATGCCATCGCCAGGACGCCGCAGTGGTGCAGCGTGGTCAACGAGTCATCGGCGGGGTTGCCGCGTTCGTCCACCCAGCCCAGATGATAACGGAGAAGATCGTAAACCATGCCCTGCCGGCCGTCGAACGCGGACCGCAGTTCGGCATCCACGCCAGCGCGGTAGCTATCGTATGTTTCCGCCGTTGCGATCACCGACCTCGCTAATCGACCGGCCCGATCGTTTCGAGGGTTGCGAGCACGCGCTCGTAGGGCAATATACCCTCGCGGAGAAGACTGATGCCGTCGCCGGATACCGCTACGATGGTGCTGGCACCGCCGACGGGTTTGGGGCCGGACACAATGATACCATCAACGCGAGGGGCCAGGACGCGGTACAGTTCGTCCGGGTCGACTATGTCCGGTTCGCCGCTGCGATTGGCGCTGGTGCCGGTGATGGGGCGACCCAGGACGGCAGCGAGGGCTAGGGGGACGGGATGGTCAGGCATGCGCACGGCGACGGTGTCGCGGCCGGCGGTGAGACGTTCAGGCAAACCAGGTACGGCGGGCAGCACCAAGGTGAGCGAGCCGGGCCAGTAAGTTTCGGCCAGGCGTCTGGCCAGCGACTCAGACTCCGGGGAGACCTCGACAACCTGGAGCGCTTGCTCCCAGCCGGAAACCAGCACGGGCAGGGGCATATCGGCGGGACGGCCTTTGGCAGCGTAGACGCGGTCCAGTGCGTCAGGGTTCAAAGCGTCCGCCGCCAGACCGTAGAGCGTGTCGGTGGGAATGGCGAGGACGCCGCCCTGGGCGAGGGTTTCAGCGGCGCGGCTGATTTCAGTTTGGAAATTCAATGGGAAAAGAGGCAACGTCGCGGCGAGAGATCAAACCTCGCAAAGGGTAGCGAATCGCAGGGACAGCCGGCTTAAACATCGGTAGCTACGACCTCGGTTGCTCGCCTCGGTCTTGATCATCTGCCCGATCACGACTCGCCGGCAATGTCGCAGCCGAGGAACCGGCGACCCGCCTGATGGGCTGCCGTCATCACGGAATAGCTGCCGGCTGCCGGGTCGAGCACCACATCGCCGGGGTCGGTCACCGCCTCGATCAAACGCGCCTGGAGGTTTACTGGCTTGGGATGAACGTTGCTGACGCGCTCGACTTTTTCGGTCACCACATCAGGGATGTCATGCCGCTGCCAGACACCCTTGGCGCGCTTGGGCGGTTTCTGCACGACGAGCAGATATTCACCAACGCGTCGGGTACGGTAACCCATCCCAATACGGTCCTTGTTCCAGGTAACGAGATCGACGACCTCCAGCCCCCATTCTTCCACCCAGGGACCAACGCCCGTGCACAGGTGGAACTTGTCGACCCACAGGAGCAGGTGACCCGATGGAATCAGAGCGGCAGCAATCCCAGCGATGAATTTGCCGATGGTCTCCTCGCTCATCTGCAGCAGACCTGCGCGTCGGTGCCCCCGGCTGACTCCCTCGTTGCCATAGCGCATTTTGTCCAGCAGGCCGCGGTATTGCGGGTCGAAAATGCATAGAGGGATCGATTCGGGCTCCAACGCGGCCAGGAGTTCCAAACCGTCGCATTGATTGCGCTGGTTGAGCGGCAACGGCCATTCAGCAGGGCACGAACCTGTGGGCCGGGTTGATCTGGTTGTCGCGAAAACAGTCATTGTGATGTGGGAACCCAACGGTTCCGCAACCATTCTAGCAGCATAGTACTATGAAGGCGGCCGAGGTCCGAGTCCGGCGCTCGCTATGCTAATATATTCCGCGATTTCCACAGACGGCGGCAAGGAGTTTATGAGCAGCACAGCGCAGCCAGACGCCATCGCGGTGATCGACTTTGGCTCCCAATATACGCACCTGATCGCCAGGCGCGTGCGTGAGCTGGAAGTGTACTCGGAGATCATACCGGCCACCGCCGGGCGTGATCGGATTGGCCATCTGAACGTCAAAGGGATCATCCTGTCCGGCGGCCCGGCCAGCGTGTACGACGAGGGCGCGCCGACCATCGCGGACTGGGTGCTGAATTCCAAGGTCCCGGTGCTGGGGATCTGTTACGGCATGCAGGCGCTGGTCCATCAACTGGGCGGCAAGGTAACGCCGGGGGACGCGCGGGAATACGGACACGCCGATCTGCAGGTGGCCGAATTCTCCAGCAGACTCCTGGCCGGGTTGGGAACTTCGGCGCCAGTGTGGATGAGCCACGGCGACCGGGTGGAACGGCTGCCGGAGGGCATGGTCACGCTGGCGCGAACCGAGAACAGCGACTGCGCCGCGGTGTCCGATGGACGGCGGTGGTTCGGCCTGCAGTTTCACCCGGAAGTGCAGCACACCCCGGACGGCATGACCATCCTGCAGAACTTCGTACGCGAGATCTGCGGATGTTCCGGCTCGTGGACGGCGGGCAATTTCGTGGCGGACACGGTGGCCCGGGTGAGGGACCAGGTGGGGAGCGACCGGGTGATCTGCGGGCTCAGCGGAGGCGTGGACTCCTCAGTGGCGGCGGCGTTGCTGCACCAGGCAATCGGGTCGCAGTTGACCTGCATTTTCGTGAACAACGGCCTGCTCCGCCACGGAGAGGCGGAACAGGTGCAGCAGACCTTCCACGAGAACATGGGCATGGACCTGCGCTACGTGGACGCGTCGGACCGTTTCCTGAACGGGTTGCGGGGTGTCATCGACCCGGAAACGAAGCGCAAGACCATCGGCAACGAGTTCATCCGGGTGTTCGAGGACGCTGCGGCGGAGATCGAACACGTGCGCTGGCTGGCCCAAGGCACGCTGTATCCCGACGTGATCGAAAGCGAGACCCCGGAAAACCGGGCGTCGGCCCGCATCAAGACCCACCACAACGTGGGCGGGCTGCCGGAACGGATGAACTTCGGGTTGGTGGAGCCACTGCGTTACCTGTTCAAGGACGAGGTCCGCTCGGTGGGGTTGGAGTTGGGTCTGCCCGAGGAGATCATCTACCGACAGCCGTTCCCGGGGCCGGGTCTGGCAATACGAATCATCGGCGAGGTCACCCCGGAACGGGTCGAGTTGCTGCGCGACTGTGATCGCGTCGTGCTGGAAGAGATCCACGGGGCGGGTTTGTACCGGGACATCTGGCAAAGTTTCGCGGTGTTGACCGACAACCGCACGGTGGGCGTGATGGGTGATTACCGCACGTACGGGTACGCCTGCGCCATTCGCGCCGTCAACTCGGAGGATGCGATGACCGCGGACTGGGTGCGGTTGCCCTACGACGTGCTGGCCCGGATCAGCAACCGCATCGTGAACGAGGTGGATGGCGTCAACCGTGTGGTCTACGACATCACCAGCAAACCTCCCGGAACCATCGAGTGGGAGTAGCCGGCGGTGCGCGTTCTGGTAGTCGGTTCCGGAGGCAGGGAGCACGCCCTGGCGTGGCGGCTGGCGCATTCACCGCAGGTAACCGAGATATTCGCGGCGCCGGGAAACTCGGGCACGGCGATGGTTGGAACCAACCTGCCCATCACCGAAACTGATATCGACGGATTGGTCAACGCCGCCTTGGACCAATCGATTGACCTGGTTGTGGTTGGCCCGGAAATTCCCTTATCGATGGGTCTGTCCGATCGACTGAATGCCGCCGGCGTACCATGCTTCGGCCCGAGCCGCGGGGCTGCCCGACTGGAATCCAGCAAGAGCTTTGCCCGGGACGTGCTGGATGCGGCCGGGGTAGCCGGCCCGGAATACCGGGTGTTCCGGACCGCATCGGCGGCCCTGGCGTACGCTGAGCATCGCAACCGACCCCTGGTGGTCAAGGCGGACGGCCTCGCCGCCGGCAAAGGCGTTGCGATGTGCGCCAACCTGGAAGACGCGAAAACCGCGATTGCCACGTGCATGCGAGACCGCATGTTTGGTGATGCCGGTGAAACGGTGGTCATCGAGGAATGGTTGCACGGCCCGGAAGTGAGCGTGTTTGGGTTCACCGACGGGGAGAACCTGTCGCCCGTGGTTGCCGCGACCGACTACAAGCGCGTGGGCGAAGGAGACACCGGGCCGAACACGGGCGGGATGGGTAGCTACGGACCGCCTCCGTTTTGGAACGAGACACTGGCAGAGCGGATCCGTTCCGAAATCATGCTGCCGGTGATCGGGGAAATGGCGTCGCGCGGATCGCCCTACCGGGGCGCGCTCTACTGCGGGCTGATGCTGACCGACGATGGGCCGCGGGTGCTGGAGTTCAATTGCCGGTTCGGAGACCCGGAAACGCAAGCGATAATGCCCCGGCTGGTCAGCGACCCCGTGGAGGCGATGATAGCCTGCGCGACGGGCAGCCTGAGCGATATCGATCCCGTGGAATGGTCGGACCGGCCGGCGGTGGCGGTGGTCATGGTTTCCGGGGGATATCCGGGCTCCTACGAGACCGGGCTGGAGATCCACGGGTTGGACGGAGAAAGTTGCGACGGCGAGGACACCCTGGTGTTCCACGCCGGGGTCCGCAGCGCCGAGGGCGAAAGCGGACGGCTGCTGACCTCCGGCGGGCGCGTGCTGGCGTGCGTCGGCATGGGCGACGACGTTGAGCGGGCTCGCGATCACGCGTATCGGCGGGCTGCGGAAATCAGTTTCGACGGAGCGTACTACCGACGGGATATCGCTGACCTGCGGTCTGCACAGCCGGCCCCGGCGCGATAATCGCGGCAACCCGGTACCTTCAATGGCGAGTAACGTCACGTCAGCGCAAGATTGGCCGGCTCTGGCGGAGTCCTTTCACCGCGCAGAGCAGGGCGGTGATCTGGATGCCTATCGCCGCCGCCGTTGGGGCAACGACGGGCGCGCCGATTGGCTTGAACAGGATTACCTGCCCGAACTCGCCGAGACGGAGGCGCTGACGTTGTATCGCGGCGCCGGAGGCAGACAGGCCAAGCGTTTCGGTGGCAACCCCATCGCCGAGGTGCGCGACGCGGTGGATTTCCTGCTCTACGACACCATCAAGCTGGAAAACCGGTTCGAGGAGTGCGCCGCTGAAACGGGCGGGTTCGGCCTGGCCGGGGCAGGAAAGGAGTGGCCGTCGTATCTGCTGACGCTGCGGGAACCGACACTTTTCGCTCCGTGGAGTCCGCACACCGAGCGTACGCTGCGTCGCCTGGGAATGCTGCCGCCGGGGCTCCGGACGGGACACCCTGGACTGTGCTACATCGACCTCCTGGACGCGCTGGCCATACTGGCGTTTCGATTGCACCTACCTGACTTTCGCTGCGTCGATGAGTTCTGTTACCTTAACGGGCGGCAAAAGCGGGCCACAGGCTGACCAAAGCCGGTGAGCCCGCACGTAGAGCATGTAACGGAGGACTTATCAATGCCCTGGCTGGATGACCTGAAACGACTGCGCGTCCGCGTGGACAACGAGGGTTACGGCAAGCAGATGGCGGACGCTGCGGAGCGGCGCACGCTCCTTGAGCGATTCGCGGCGGAATTGGCCGTCGAAGGCATGATGGGCGAAATGAACGACATCCTGCTGGACGGTGGCGCTCGCTTGTTGGTGGACCGGTCCTGGCAGTACGATTTCGATGATGACGAAGACGGAGCCGGCGACGACGAACTGGCCGACGAGATCGTCTACACCCTGTACTGGCACGACGGGGAGCCGGTGGAGATCGAGGTGCGGGTTGGGATCGACGACGAGGACGCCGGCTACGTGATCGTGGAGGACGAGGAAGTGGACGACGATACCGAGTCGATCCAGAAAGCCCTTATCGACGCGTTCCGGGACATCGCGGACATGGACTGACCCGCACCGCGAATCTCGGCCTGACAACCAAGCAAAAAGGAGCAATATCTTGCCACTGGTAGGAGTCATTATGGGCAGCGCCTCCGACGAAGAGGCGGTCCAACCGACCATCAACACCCTG
Organism: Dehalococcoidia bacterium; assembly: GCA_965220505.1. Taxonomy (GTDB): domain Bacteria; phylum Chloroflexota; class Dehalococcoidia; order Lucifugimonadales; family UBA3495; genus Bin87. Next base: position 1,286,751 of record CBDCQE010000001.1, read on the forward strand.
GAATCGCTCGGAGTGGACTACGAGGTCCGCGTTATGTCGGCGCACCGCACGCCCGAGCGGGTCCACGAATACGCATCGACAGCGCGGGAGCGCGGCATCGAAGTGATCATTGCGGCGGCGGGAGGATCCGCGGCCCTGGGCGGGGCGCTGGCCGCGCAGACCACCTTGCCCGTCATTGGAATACCGCTAACCTCCAGCGAGCTCAATGGTTGGGACGCGCTGCTCTCCACGGCGCAGATGCCGCCCGGCATACCGGTGGCGGCCATGGCCGTCGGCGGATGGGGCGCGAGAAACGCCGCCTACTATGCCGCGCAGATCCTGGGCATCAAGCACGACGACATCCGCGACGCGGTCGAGCGCTACCGGCAGTCCCTGCGTGAACGCTAGAACCGCCGCACCAGACCGCCGGATGCCGGCGGTGCTCACGGATTTCGACGATACCGCCGCGGCCCAAAACGTGGCGGAATTGTTGTTGCACGAGTTCGGCCACCCGACATGGACCGACGTGCGGGAGAGATTCCGTGCGGGTGAACTATCGCTGAAGGACTATCAGGAAGCGACGTTCCTGCGGATGCAGGCGGACAAGGACGCCATGCAGTCCTACGTGCGCGCCCACGCCAATTTCCGTCCCCACTTCACCGAACTGTCGGCTTTCTGCCGGGCCCATTCAATCCCAATGTGCATCATCAGCCAGGGCCTGGACTTTTACATCCAGGCGCTGCTGGACGGGTCCGGACAGTCGGAAACGCCGGTGTACGCGGTGGCTACGGAATTCGACGGGCAGGGACGGGTATGCGGATACCGGTACGATTTCGCGTATCCGGACGCCCCACACCTGGGCAACAGCAAGGCCTTGATCGTGCGCCGCTTTCAGGAACAGGGCCACCACGTGTTTTTCATGGGCGACGGACGCTCGGACTTCGAAGCCGGCGAGGTGGCGGACACGGTGTTCGCCCATCGCCAGATGGCGGCCATGTGCGACGAAGCCGGCATCGGGTTCTCTCCGTTCACCGATTTCGGGCCGGTGCTGCAAGCCGTCCAGCAGTACATGGCCGCACTGAACGGCGGCTGATTCCGACCGACTGCCCGAGCGAGTGTTGCGTAGCGTGGCGTTTGGCGGGGCCGGCGCGGAAAACCGCTGTGATAAAATATTTCGGTGTCATGGAAATCGCGCGGAGGCGACCCAGTGATTGATCGTTATTCCAGGCCGGCGATGAAACAGGTCTGGTCTGATGAAAACAAATACCGCATGTGGCTGGACGTCGAGTTGGCCGTATGCGAGGCGTGGACCGAGGCCGGCGTCATCCCGCTGGAAGACATGGAATCGCTGCGCGGAGCGGCGTACAACCACCAGCGGATGATGGAGATTTTCGAAACCACCCGGCACGATGTCACGGCGTTTCTGCGCTCGATCACGGAAACCCTGGGCCCGGAAGGGCGTTGGCTCCATTTGGGGATGACCTCGTCCGACATGCTGGACACCGGCCAGGCGCTGCAGTTGGTGGCTGCGGCCGATTTGCTGCTTGCCGAAATTGACGCCGCCATCGAAGCCGTGGGCCAGCAGGCAGTCCTTCACAAGGACACGCTGATGATGGGCCGAACCCACGGCGTCCACGCTGAACCGATGACCTTCGGGCTCAAGCTGGCCCTGTGGTGGGACGAACTGCGGCGACAACGGGAACGAATGGCGGCAGCGCGCGATTCGATTCGGGTTGGCAAGATCTCCGGAGCGGTGGGAACCCACGCCACGATCCCGCCCCACATCGAGGAGCGAGTGTGCCACCACCTGGGCCTGGACGTGGCTCCGGTGTCGAACCAGGTGGTGCAACGCGATCGCCATGCCCACTTCATCACCACGGCCGCCCTGGTGGCCGCGTCCCTGGAGAAGTTCGCCACCGAGATCCGGGGTATGCAGCGCACGGAGATCCACGAAGTGGAAGAGCCCTTTGGCGCCGGCCAGACCGGATCGTCCTCCATGCCCCACAAGCGCAACCCGGAACTGACGGAGCGCATCTGCGGGCTGGCGCGCACGATCCGCGGCAACGCGGTGCCAGCCCTGGAGAACGTCGCGCTGTGGGGAGAACGGGACATCAGCCATTCTTCTTCCGAGCGGATCATTCTGCCCGATACCTGCCTGATGCTGGACTACATCCTGAGCATCTTCACCCACGTGGTGAGCGGCTGGCGCGTGGACGCCGACCGGATGTGGCAGAACCTGGAAAGCAGCCGGGGGCTGATCTTTAGCCAACGGGTGCTGCTGGCGCTGGTCGAAGACAAAGGGCTGTCCCGCGAGACCGCGTATGACATCGTGCAGCGCAACGCCATGCGGGCGTGGGACGACGCCCAGGACTTCCGGCAGTTGCTGAAGTCGGATGCCGAGGCCGCCCAGCACCTGAGCGCGGCGGAGATGGACGAACTCTTCGACTACGGCTACTACACGCGATACATCGACGACAACTTCAAGCGCATCGGGCTGCTGCCCGTACCCGCGCTGGCCTGACACACACTTTCCGACCGGCTCAACCCGGTCGCTGAATGGCTGCCATGATTATTGAAACCCGAATGCCTGACCGCATGCACCGCGGCAAAGTCCGCGACACCTACCAGCTCACCGACGACCTGCTGCTGATGGTCGCCACCGACCGAATATCGGCCTTCGATGTCGTCCTGCCTAACGGTATCCCCGACAAAGGAGCGGCGCTGAACCGGATGTCCGCCTTCTGGTTCGGGCTGACGGACCACATCGTGCCCAACCACCTGGTGGCCCTGGCCGACGGGCCGGACGCTGCCGCGTACGCGGGGAACCCGGTCCTCACCCACCCCAGCTACTCGGAAGACGGCGTCGGCCGGCAGGCGATGATCGTCAAGAAGGCAGACCGCATCGACATTGAGTGCATCGTGCGGGGCTACATCACTGGTTCGGCCTGGGGCGAGTACCGCCGGCAAGGCACGGTGTCCGGCAAGCCCATGCCCACCGGCCTGGTTGAAGGGGACATGTTCCCGGAGCCGCTCTTCACGCCTACCACCAAAGCGGAAGAGGGTCACGACGAGAACATGACCGACGACGAAGTCGTGGCCATGGTGGGCGAGGACACGGCTCAAAAGCTGGCCGACATCAGCAAGGCGGTGTACCTGCACGCCCACGACTACGCGAAAGATCGGGGAATCGTGCTGGCGGACACCAAGATGGAATTCGGTTTCCTGGACGAGGAGCTGATCCTGATCGACGAGTTGCTGACGCCCGACTCCAGCCGTTTCTGGGATGCCGAGGGATACGCGCCCGGGAAATCGCAGCCGAGCTATGACAAGCAGTTCGTGCGCGACTGGCTGACCGCCCAGGGCTGGGACCAGGAACCGCCGGCTCCGGAATTGCCCGAAGACATCGTGCAGCGGACCGCCGAGCTTTATCGCCAGGCCTACCAACGGCTCACCGGCGAAACGCTGTAGGCGTCGTTAGCCGGCGGCTGCACCGCAGGGAACCGGATTGCCTCCCTCCCGACATCGACGGCGGAGCGCCGCGCGGCGTTCCCAGCGTCGCACGCCGCCCATTGCCACGGGCGGTGGATTTCGCAGCCGGTGGCTGTTGTTCGCGTTCGCCGCGATTGCCGGACTGTTCATCATCGCGCTGCTGGTTCCGGTGGTACTGCCGGTCAATTTCGGCGGCCCCGGGGAGGGCGAGGCCAGTGAATACGTAGAAGGCATCGGGATTGAAGCCCAGGTCGCCCCGAGCCGTGACCATTTCCCGGACGATCTGATCATCAGCCAGGTGGTGCCGGAAGGTTACCTGACGACGCCGCCGACGTCCGGCCGGCACTGGAACGGTTGGGTGCAATGCGGCTTCTACACCAACCCCGTGCCTGACGAACGCATCGTGCACAACCTGGAGCACGGGAACATAGTCGTCAGCTACAACCTGGCTGACCAGGCGCAGATTGACGAACTGGAAGAAGCCTTCAACGACATTGGCCTCACGAACGCCTGGGGCGTCGCCAGACCTTATAATCCGGGCACCGTGGATGCTGACGGCAACGAACTCTTCCCCGAGGGTACCATCGCAATCACTACCTGGGGCGTTATCGACAAGTGGAACGTGAGGGAAGTGGATGACGCTGATAATCATCGGATTATCGGCGTTGACAAAGACCGGATCGAACGGTTCTTCGAAGCCTATTCCGGCAAGTTGGGGCCGGAGTTCCCCAACGGCGCCCCGTGCACGACCGGCGGCGTGATGAACCCGTAGGCGATCCGCGGTTATGATCGCGCGGAGCGCGCTGGGAACCGCCTGTATCCTGGGATTGTTTCTGACGCTGTTGGGGTGCCAGTCGACAATGGAACCGGCGCCCGCCCCGCAAGTGGCGCCCCTGGCAATAGTTACGGCGACGCCTCTGCCCACCCCGACGCCCTTGCCCACACCCACGAACACCATCGCGCCACCCGGGGACGTACTCACGCCCACGTTGAGGCCGACAGAATCTCCCGCAACACCCGCGACGCCTACCGCGACCTCTACTCCAACGCCGACTGAGGTCGCCGCCGCCATGGTGCAGCCCACCGACGGGCCGATCCGGGTGGAGGCCATGCCCAGCCGTGACCACTTCCCACCGCAATTGAAGATCACCGACGTGATCCCCAGCGGCTACAGCACGGTGCCTCCCACCTCCGGCCGTCACTGGGGAGCCTGGAGCGATTGCGGGTTTTACAATCACCCGTTACCGGACGAATTGCTGGTGCATAACCTGGAACACGGCAATATCATCGTGAGCTACAACCTGGCCAGCGATGCCGAAGTCGCGGCGCTGCGAGCGGCGGTAGAAGCGATTCCGCTGGCCAAAGAATACGCCATCGTCCGTCGCTACCTGGCGATACCGGAAGGAATGGTGGCAATAACAACCTGGGGCGTCCTGGACCGGATGGAAGGCGTGGACCCGGCGCGCATCGCCCAGTTCTTCGAGGACTACCCCGGGAACACCGGGCCGGAGTTCGCCAACGGGCTCCCGTGCACCACCGGGATTGACATGACGCAGTCCTCTGGCGGGTAGACGCCGGAGCGAATCAGAGAGGCAGCGCAACCAGCATGTTTTTGGCACGGGTCTACGTGACCCTGAAACCCGCGGTGAACGACCCCCAGGGACTCACCGTGATGGGCGGTCTGCACAGCCTGGGCTACGAAACCGTGGGGGACGTCCGCATCGGCAAGTACCTGGAAATCCGGGTGGACACGGAGGACCAGGCTCAAGCGGAGAACGACGTGGCGGGCATGTGCGACCGGCTGCTGGCCAACCCCGTCATCGAGAATTTCCGGTTCACTTTGGAGCCAATCGACTAATCATCGGGGCGGACCATGGTCCGCCCCAATCGCAACGGGCAACGGGGCGGGAGTCAGTGCAGGTGTTCCTGTATGAGGCCCACCAGTTCGTCCACGGTGGCTTTCTGCCAATCGCCAGCCCGGGCCGCAGTGCGGGCGCGCCGCTGCCGGCCGAAGTCCTGGTCGGAGATGTCCGGCTGTTCGGAGCGGATGGAGGCTTCAATTTCGCCCTGCTCCCGGTTGGCGACCTCGGAGCGCTCGATCCAGTGGCAGATGTACTCGTGTCCCTGGTCGTAGAAGACGGCGACGGGGATCGACATGTACAGCCCCTCTTTGAGAAACTCGTTCATGATGTCGTGGTTTTCGTCGCGGGGGAAGATGCGCAGTTCAAGGCCGGCCGCCTCGGCGACGCGGGCCAGCACCGGCAATTCACGCACCACGTCCCCGCACCAGTCTTCGCCGATCACCATCATGCGCGCCGGGCCGTTTTCCTGTGAAGCCAACTCCTGCAACTTGGCAGTCTGTTCAGAGTCCAGCGAAACATTGGCGTAGTATTCTTCGATCCTGGCCTTGTTGACCTTGACCGTGTCCATGTACTGATCGTAGGTCATGCCCTGGGAGTAACGCTCCGGGGTCACGACGCTGGCTTCCTGCACCATGATTGCACCTCTCGATTTCGGTGATTCGGTTCCGGCTAATAACGAAGGAAGGACTGGGGACAGGCCGCCGGCCGGTCAGCCGATTTCTCAACCGCGCTGGCCGCGAAAGCCCGTCTCCACCTTGCCGTCGGGCCACACGATGATGGGAACGGCATCCCCGTAGTCCAGAGCCTCGTCCAATGTGTCCTGGCTCTGGTCGACGCGGCGCTCCTCGTATTCAACGCCCTCGCGTCGCCAGGCGGCGCGCAGCGAATCGCATGCGGGGCACACCGTCAGGGTATACACGATGGGAATATCTGCCATGATTGCCTCCCGTGTGGCGAGCCGACTATGGCGGCATTCTACAACTTTGCGTCGGTCGCTGCTATAATCCCCGTCGAATCACTGCCATCCAAGGAGACGACAATGATCGCGCTGATTGTGGAAATCAATATAAAACCCGGCTTCAAGGATCAGTTCATGGCCTCCATGCTGGGGGACGCCAGGGGTTCCAACAACGATGAGCCGGGGTGCCTGCGCTTCGACGTCCTTCAGGACAACGAGGACGAGAACAAGATCCACCTGTTCGAGGTGTATGAGGACGAGGCGGCGGTAGAGGCCCATCGCAACGCTCCGCACTTCATCAAGTGGCGGGAAGAGTGCGCGGACTGGTTCGCCACGGAGAACATCCGCAAGATCGCCACGCCGGTTTATCCGGTGCCGGAGAAGTGGGAAAAGCGGCCTCCGGTGGACTGATCCGGAGCATCCAGGCGAATGAAACGGGGCAGGCTGAACACCTGCCCCGTTTGGTTTCTATGGCTATGGGCTAATCGACCTGGCGCTGCAGGACCCGCTTGAATGCGCGCACGAACGCGTCGATCTCGACCTCGCCCAGTTCGGTGGACACCGCGCCGACCAGGTTGGGCGCCAGCAGGAACCCCTCGTTCAGCATGCCGATGAACACCCGGCCGGCCAGCGCCTTGTCCGTCGCGGCGATATCCCGGTAATTGTGCAGCGGCCCGCTGCCAAAATGGATGCCGAATAGGGAACCGGCCCCCGTGACTACGACGGGCTGTTCCAGCTCGGCGCAGACCTGGCGAATACCCTGTTTCAGCATCTCCGTGAGTTCGGCGAGGCGGCGGTACACGGTCGGGGTCAGCTCGTTCAGCGTGGCGACGCCGGCGGCCATGCTGATGGGATTGGCATTGAACGTGCCGCCGTGGGCGATGGCGGCGCCGTTGACCGGACTGTATTGCGCCATCACATCCGACCGGCCGCCGAACGCGCCCACCGCGAAGCCGCCGCCGATGATCTTGCCCAGGGCGGTCATGTCGGGCGTGACACCGTAGTATTCCTGGGCGCCGCCGGGCGCGACACGGAAGCTGATCACCTCGTCGAATATGAGTAGCGCCCCGCTATCATCGGCGAAGTCGCGCAGCATGGACAGGTATGCGGGATCGGCGGGCAGCATACCCACGGAGCCCATCACCGGCTCGACGATCACCGCGGCCAACTCATCGCGATGCTCCTCCAGGATGTTTCGGGCCACCTCGACGTCGTTGTACGGGACAATGATGGCCTGGTCCAGCACGCCATCGGCAAGGCCGGCGCTGGACGCGACGGGTTCCGGGTGGTCGTAGGCGCCGCCGCTGGCCGGGTCGATGCGCAGGCTGACGAGAACGGCGTCATGGGTGCCGTGGTAACCGCCTTCCACCTTGGCAAACTTGCTGCGGCCGGTGTAGGCCCGGGCGGCGCGTAGCGTATTCAGCGTCGCCTCGGTGCCGGAGTTGGTGAAGCGAACCTGGTCGAACGACGGGATGCGCTCGCACAGCAGCTTGGCGAGTTCGACCTGGTGGCGGTTGGGCGAATTGTACGCCAGGCCCAACTCCATCTGCTGCCGCGCCGCGTCGAGAACCGGAGCGGGTCCGTGGCCCAGGATCATGGTGGTCATCGTATTGATGAAATCGAGACGCTCGACCCCATCGGCATCCGTGACCACCGCCCCCTGGGCGGATTCGGTAAAGATCGGGTACGGGTTCCAGAAGATGGAATGCCGGCTATCGCCGTCGGGCAAGTACCGGCAGGCCTCCTCCCAGATGCTGCGGGATTTTGGGGTGATTTCGAGGTAGCGGGTTATCTCATCGTAAGGCACAGCACAACTCCGGGAAACTGCATTGTCTTGATCCAAGAATAGCAAACCGCACCCGCGCCCGGTGCGCGCGGGCCAACCAGCACTCAGGCAAATGCCGGCCGAGGCGGCCCTGCACCGAGGTCATCGCAGCCGAGGGCGGCAGCGTCGAGACCAGGGGCGCGGCTAATTGTCACCGCCGGCGGGGCTGGCCGCCGCGGCTACCGGGCGGGCCTCGCCGCGGAAGTAGATGCCGCGCCAGAAACCGCTGCCAATCACCGTGCCGACGACCACCAGGGTGAACGCGGCGCCGGCCACCGCCATCACCAGGCCGGGCGACCAGAAGTCCGCCAGGCGTCCGTACAGCAGGTTGGCGAACGCCATGCTGCCGCCCACATGCATGGAATACACGGACGAAACGCGGCCGCGAATGTCGTCGGGCACCACCGACTGGATGATGGTGTGGGTGATGGTCATGAAGCCGGAAGTGCCGAGGCCCATCAAAATCGCGGCGATCATGGATATGCCCGTCTGGGCGGAGAGCCCCAAACCAATGGGGGTCAGGCTGCTGGTAAAACCCAGGAACAGAAATACCCTCCCGCGCGTCATGTGGCTGACGATACCGCCCACGAAAATCGAAGAGAGCAGCGCTCCGATGCCCAATGCAGCCATCAGCGCGTAAACGTCATTCTCGCTGAACGTGACGCCGTCCGGGGACAACTTCTCCAAGGCCAGGGGAGGAAGCATCGACTCGAAAGACATGACCAGCACGCAGTGGGCCAGGGCCATGAGAATGATCCCGAACACCAGTGGCGTGCTGTACGAGTACACGAATCCAGCCGCCGTGTTGGCCCAGAAGCTACGCCTGCGGTCGATTCGGCCGGTAGATACGGTTCGAATGCTGAGGGCGGCGGCCAGTGCAACCAAATAGAAGACCGCGCAGGCCCAAAACACGATCGCAGAAGAGCCGATGGTCAACGCCAGGTTTTGAACGGTGAACGCCACGCCTCCACCGCCGAACAGCACGCTGCTACCCACGGTGGCGGAGACTGCCAACAGGATCGCCGGACCGACCGCCCGTGAACCCTGCTGCATGGCTTCGTTGAGGGCTACGGCGTTGGGCAGGCGTTCCCGGTCCACCAGGTTCGGCGTCAATGCCTGGGCGGCGGTCTGCTGGGTGGCCCGCAGGGTTCCGTTAACGATTGCCAGCAACAACACGTACCAGGGGTTGTCGACGCCCACCATCACCAGGATGGCCATGATTGCCGCCTGGGTGAGCTGCAGGGCGTAGACCCATTGCAGCAAAGTTTTGCGCGTCATCCTGTCGGCAAGGTAGCCGATGAATGGCGTCGCAAAGAAACGGGGCGACATGGCGGCGAAGGTAATAAGGCCGACCCAGAGGCCCCAGGTTCCCTGCAGCTCGGGAATACTGTAGACCCAGGCACCGCGGGCGACAATCAGCGCCCACGCGCCGCTGCCACTGGACAGGGAAGCCACGGCCAGGAAGCGGAAATCACGGAAAACCAGGGCCGCCAGGAAACGATAGGCTTTTTGCTGGAAGAAGTTGCGCTGCGGGGCGGGAGTCGTGGCCATTTCGGAACTCCTGCTTGCGACCTGGACCGGGTCTGACGACCGACATGATCCGGCTAGGTGCGCAAGTCAGGAACTGCCTGACATCCGCCGCCAAACGTGCTGATGCCGTCGTTACCAGTGGTTAACTTGGGATAGTTGCCGCATTATAGCGCACGGCAATCGGGGGTCAAATTGCAGCGAGCGGGTGCGCGTGTGGCCGTCCCCCGAGCCGGAGTGCGCGGGCTGGGGACGTGCCGACGCGGCCGACAGATCAGACCGGGGCGTGACCCGGGGAGTCAGTGGCCCTGGTGCAGGCGAACCCGAGAGATCAGGAAAAGCTCGTCACCATCGCGCTGAATGCCAAACTCGGCAAACTCAGGGGCGACCGAAAGGTGTTCCCGGATGGTGAACAGCATGCTGTCGCGCAGGGCCGTCAACTGCGGCGAGGAGACCTCGATGCGATCCCGGCGAATGGCCGATTGAACCCGCTCCCGGGCTACCTGCCGCGGACTGCCGCGGCCTTGGCTTCGATTTTTGCGCAGCAGATCAAACATGGGCGGAGGCCTTGCGGTTGATGCCCATGATGTTGCGCACCTTCTCCATGATGGAGGTGGGAGTCTCGTCAACCGGATCAATCAACGGCAGGTGCTCGCCGTCGATGCGGGCGGCGATACGAACGAACTCGCGTCCGGACGCCGACTGAGAGTCGTACACAACGGGTGTCCCGTTGTTGGTGGAGGTTATGACGCGATCATCGGCCGGGACCAGGCCGATGGCGTCCACCGCCAGCATCTCCAGGACGTCGGAGGCGTCCATCATGTTGCCCTGGCGAACCATCGCCGGGTTGATGCGATTGATGATCAGGCGAATCTCGCGAATGTCCGCCGCCTGGAGCAAGCCGATCACCCGGTCGGCGTCTCGGATGGCCGAAACCTCGGGAGTTGTAACGACCAGGGCTTCCCGGGCGGCGGCGATGGCGTTGCGGAATCCCTGTTCGATTCCCGCCGGGCAATCTACGATGACGTAATCGAAATCGTCCTCCAACCGCTTGCAAAGGCCGACGAGCTGCTGCGTGGTGATGCAGTCCTTGTCGCGGGTCTGTGCGGCCGCTATCAGGTACAGGTCGCCGGCGTGTTTGTCACGGATCAAAGCCTGCTCAAGGCGGCAGCGCCCTTCGACAACATCCACCAGGTCATAGACGATCCGATTTTCAAGACCCATCACCACGTCGAGATTGCGCAGTCCGATGTCGGTGTCGATGACAACGACGCGATTGGAACGGAGGGCCAAAGCGGTCCCCACATTGGCGGTTGCGGTAGTTTTGCCCACGCCCCCCTTTCCGGAAGTCATGACGATGGTCTTACCGCTCATTGGGATCGCCTCCCTGATGCATGGAATTGGTCTTCAAGTAAGGCGCGACGTGAATTGCGCCGTTGGACACCCTGGCAAGGGCGGGGCCGTTGCCATCGTTGCTTTGGCGTGCGTTTCCATTGGTGGGGCCATCACGATGCCAGGAGTAATCGGCGATGCGGAGCACGGGATAGGCGATGGACATGGCAAGGATGATAGCGGTAGTGTCGCCGCTGGCCCCAGCGTGAATCCGGCCGCGCAAGCCCCCAAAGACGATTACGTCTCCTGCGGCGATCACCTGGGCGCCCGGGTTCACATTCCCCAGGATGACGGCGTGACCCGGGAACCGGCGCGTCTCGCCGGCCCGCAGGTTCCCGTGCGCGATGTCCACGGGCACTTTATATGCCTCGTCCACCTCGTCAGCAGTCAACTCGGAGGAGGGTACATCTTCGGAGACCGGCTCCCCGGGTACGTCGGGGATCGGTTCTGGCGTTTCAGCCTCTTCGGGCGGACGCTCTTCGGGTTCGCCGCCTCTGGACAAGGAGCCAACGATGCTGGCTTGCCGGTCCATCAACTGGGTGATACGCCGGCTCTCCTGTTCAAGGATTTCGGGGCGGCACCAGAACTGCTTGACGGACAGTCCAGATTCGGACTCGATGACCTTGCGGATGCGGTCCTGGTCGGCGTCGCTGAGGAGTCGTACGCCGATGTCGGCGATGACTTCTCCGCCGGAGTAGAGGAGACGGTTGCGCCCGAGATGCTCCCGCAGGGCGCGGCAGGCGTCTTTGAGCGGCGCGCTGTCATCGATTTCAAAGTTGACCAACGCGCCCCGCCCGGACACCCGCACCAAATTCTGAGTCTCTGTGGTACCGGTCAACATGGCCACCAGTTATAGCAATCGGCGGCTGGGGGCGGCATCGGGCGGGACTTGCAAATTTGACCGAATTCAAAAATTTTAGGCAAAATCCGACTATCGCCAGGCCGGTGCGTTACGGGTCGGCATCGGCCGGTTCAGGCACATAAGCGATGGTTTGGTCAGTCAAACCCAGCCAGTTGGCGTCGGGATCTTCGATGGCAGCGAAGATGCCCCAGGGGAGATCCGCCGGTGGCATGGCGATCTTGACGCCACGCGCTTTCAGGCGAGCGACCGTGCCGGGTACATCGGCGCAGTAAAACACCATTGACGCTTTGCGTTCGGCCCAGTCGGGCATCAGTTCACGGGGGTAGATGACGAGGCACGTTTCGGCGCCGGGTGGAGCAACCTCGATCCACTCCGCGCCAGCGCCCATCTGCATGCGGCGGCGGACCTCAAAGCCCAGGACGTTCACGTAGAAATCTACGGATTTCGCCTGATCGGACACGTAGACTCCTACGGTTTTGATCGAGCCAAGCATTGGGCACTCTCTCATAAAATTGACCGGAGACCGCTCACACGGCTCCGGTCGGGGTGTTGGCCAATTTTCGCTCGGTGTCAGCGCTAATGCACAACCGCTAGTCGGGGCGTCCGAACACCGCGACGGAACAAGTGAAGGACCCTGGGCGACCTCCGAGGTTGTGGGTGATGCCCAGATCGGCCTTCTGCAACTGCCGACCTCCGGCCTTACCCTGCATCTGCTTGTAGACCTCGTAGATCATGCGAATCCCGCTGGCTCCGATGGGATGCCCGAAACACTTGAGGCCACCATCGGTGTTAACGGGCAGGTCGCCCTCCAGCGAGAACGCCCCGTCCGCAACGTCGGCGCTGGCCTGGCCCCGGGGGCTGAACCCCAGGTCTTCCATGATGATCAGCTCGGTAATGGTGAAGCAGTCGTGGACCATCGCCATGTCGATTTCGGCTCGGGGGTCGCTGATGCCAGCCTCCTCGTAGGCGGCCTGGCTGGCGCGCACGGTCTCGGGGAAGTAGGTGAAGTCCCAGTCGTTGCGGAGGACACCAAAGGCGCCAACGGCGAGACCAAGACCTTTGACCAGGATGTAGTCGTCGCGCAAGGTGCGGGCGATTTCCGGCGTCGTGATGATGGCGGCGGCGGCGCCGTCGCTGACACCGCAGCAGTCGTACAGACCCAGCGGCCAGGCGATCATCGGCGCGTTGATGATCTGATCTTCGCTGACCTCGCGCTGGAAGTGCGCCTTGGAGTTCAGCGTGCCGTTGTGATGGTTCTTGGAAGCAATCTGTGCCAGCGTTCGTTTGCCGTCGTCGTACTCGATGCCGTAGTGGTGGAAGTAGCGAGTGGCCGCCATTGCGAACTGCGACGGCGGCGGCGTGGGCGGCTCGACATCGGAGCCGGGGCCGGCGGCGATGGCCAGGCCGGAGAACCCGCTGTCCTTGAGCTTTTCCACCCCCATGGCCAGGACGATGTCGTACACGCCGGCGGCAACGGCATAGCACGCGTTGCGGAAAGCGTCGGTGGCGGTGGCGCAGGCGTTCTCGACGCGGGTGATGGGAATGTAATCCAGCTTGAGGGCTTCGGCCAGGGGCTGGCCGGTGCGAAAGCTGCTGACGGTGCCCAGCCAGGCGGCCTGGATATCGCCGGCGTCCAGCCCGGCGTCCTCGTAGGCTTCGTACGCGGCTTCGACCATCAGGTCCGCCGCCGACGCGTCCCAACGCTCGCCAAAACGAGTGCATCCCATGCCGACCACGGCGACCCGGTCCCTGATTCCGCTCATCGTAAAAACTCCCTTGCACTCCGGCCAGATTGGCCAAATATGCTCTTGAGATGATGCCTTAGTTCGGCTTCCAAGCCGCTCTTGCCCCGTATTGCATTCTCGTAGAAGATGACCCGGTATCCTCTTACGTCAAATGGCAAAGTCGTATCCCGTTCTGCAAGCACAATTACTTGCTTGTTCAAGGCGTGAGCATAACCGAGTTCGTAGAAAACATTGGGGTTGGCGGACGTAATCTCGGCGATAATCACGTCGGATTCTGCTAGTCCTTGAATGATGTCCTGGAGAATAACGCCGGGTCGATAGATGTCCGAAACCCGATATGCTTCTATTCCCGCATCGGCACAGACTGGGCGGATAACTTCTTCGTATAATTCGTCGAACGGAGACGTGAACTGCATTACGACGAAAGCGGACAGTGCGTTGGTGGAGACCTCGACTTGGTTAAAGTGCACTTGTCCGGGCCCGGCGGCAAAGATTCCTACCTGTTCGCGCTCCAACGGCTGGCTCAGTACATGATCCAGAACTTTAATGTTGTCCACCGTTAGCGTTATCCGCTGGCCTTCCAATCCGACTTCCATCCCACAGGGTTGGTTAAGGGCTAGATTAGCCATCCTGCCAGCATCGGCTAATCTTCGCCATCCAGCGCTGGGGTCAAACTCCTCGATGACATAGGCTTCTTCGCTGCCGCCAATGCCAGCGGTCACGTATCTAGAGTCCCGTGAGCGGTAGCCCAGCAAAACCCGTGCGGATCCAGCGCGGGCCGCAAGGCTGACAGTAGTTTTCACATGGCCACCGTCAAACTGGACTTTGGATAGTGCAATGCCGTGCGACGTCGCCAGATTGATAGATTGGCCGGTCACTTCCGGTACCCCTTTGTAGGTCGCGGAATCCTGTTCTACGTCCCATAGCCCGACTACGGGTACCCAACGCTCAACGGTTGTAAGCTGCTCTGCCATGGTTTGCTTCTTCATCAAACCGCGGCGGCCACAGGGGCTGGCGTGCGCCTGGGTATGGCCTTCCAATAGTAGTTGTGGATGCCGTTGACGACGCGCAGTTTGCGGAAGCTCATCTCCACCGGCATGCCGACATGGACCTCGTCAAGTTCGCGGTCCGTCATCATGCACAGAACGCGACCGCCACCCTCGAAATCAACGACTGTCACCACCAGCGGGGTATCCACCGCGCCGGCGATGTAGTCCATGGAATAGGTGAAAACCAACGCCGGCGTTTCGCTGAGGCGCACCGGTTCGCCGTCGTCCACCTTGCGACACTCCACGCACACGCGCTGGGCCGGGTACTGCACGTATCCGCAACTCCGGCATCGGGCTCCGTAGAGCCGGACGTTCTTGTCGCCCTCACGCCACAAGGCAGATACGGAAGGCGAAGCGGCGGCGGGACGGCGTGAAGCGTCGTCCAGCGTCCAGACCTCCCGCCAACGGGCGTAGGTTTCGTAGTCAGCGAGCATACGCTTGGCTGCGAGCCAACCGGACACCCCCATGGGTGGAGACGATGCGCCGGCGATAGCGTCGGTGGAGCGGAAGCCGATTACGTCGCTGCCGTCGCCATACGATACGGTGAGTAGCAGATCGTCCGCCTCCGCGGTTTCCAGCGCGGACGCGAGGAGCATGGGCGCGAAGGCCGCTCCCGTGTTGCCCACCGCGCCGAACAGCGGTTCCTGGACCTGGTTGTCGGAGAACCCCAGTTGGCGAGCAAGCCGGGCGTGACGCCGGGCATCGGGAGCGTACAGGGCGATCTTCGCGACGTCCGAGGATTCGATACCGGCGCGTTGGCAGTAGCCGCTGACGGCATCGGGCACAATCCGTTCGATGCCCTCTTCGGTGGCGAAACGGTCCTCCCACGTGCGGACGAAGGGGTCGCCGGGCGTTCGCCATGCATCGAGCATGTTGTCGGTCACGGCGTGGCTGCCGACGTGTTCGGCGATCACGCCTTGATCGGCGATGACGAAAGCGGCGGCGCCATCGCCGGACGCGCGCTCGGTCTCGCCCCGGGGCGGACCCTGTCGGCTGTCCGCGATGACCACGAGAACCTGACCGGCGCGTCCGGAGGCCACGGCGTCCAATGCAGTCTGCATGGCATTGGTGCCGGCCCGGAGGACGTTCGCGACGTCGACGGCGAAAATGTCGGTGCGGAGGTCCAACGCGGCAGCCACGATGGCGGCGCACTGCTTTTCAGCGTAAGGCGGGGTAGTGCTGGCGAACACAATGCCGTCGATCAGGGAGCGGTCGTGTCCGGCGAGACAGTCTGAGCCTGCGGCGACGGCCATGGTCACGCTGTCCTCGTCGAAATTGGCCACGGCGCGTTCCTGGCGGGAGTTCCAGCCAACCGTGTCCGCACCCAAACGGTAGCGGGGAATGTACGCGCCATACGCTGCGATGCCGACCAATTTCCTACTCCGGAGCCGGGACAAGACGTGCCGGGGATGCTAACAGTGAGCACGAAGGAGTGTCAACGAAAGGGCCCATGCTACAATGCAGTCGATGACTGTTCGCTTGGCTGCGGCGAGGCTGCCGCTACTCCTGACTGCTCTTTTACTGCTGGTGGTTCTGGTCGGCTGCAACCGGGTCAGCGCCGTCGCCACGGAGCCGATTCCGCCGGGCGACCGGTTGCCCGCTGAACTGGGAACCGTGGGCGAGGCCTATCGCATCCTGCTGGACGAACACGTCGATCACGAGGTGCTGGATCCGAAAAACCTGTCGGAAGGAGCAATTCGCGGAATGCTGGCCGCGTTGGAAGACCCGCACGCCTCTTATCTCAGCGCAGAACAGCACTCCCGGGAACAGGAGGGCTATCGGGGCTACTTCGAGGGCATCGGCGCGCAGGTTACGTTGACGGAAGCTGGCCTGACCGTGATCGCCCCGATACCTGGAGCGCCGGCCGAGGAGGCGGGCATCCGAGCCGGCGACTTGATCCTGGCAGTGGACGGCGAAAACATAGACGGGCTCACTCTGATCGAGTCAGTGAACCTCATCCGGGGTCCGGGTGGTACCGAGGTCACGCTACTGGTGCGGCACGTCGGGGAAATCGAGGACGTTAACATCACGGTGACTAGGGGACGAATCCCCATCGAGAGCACCACGTTCCGGATGCTGGAGGACGGGATTGGTCACCTGTGGGTGTACAGTTTCTCCAACACCACCGAGGACGAAGTCAGACGCGCGTTGGACGAACTGGAAGCCGCTGACGGCCGGGGGCTGATACTTGATCTGCGCAACAATCCGGGCGGCCTGCTGGCCTCGGTAATCAGCGTCACCGACCTGTTCCTGGACAGCGGGACAATACTCTATGAGATCGACGCCGAGGGCGACCGGAGCGACTACGAGGCGGCTCGACGGGGCCCGGCCACGGATGTGCCGTTGGTCGTCATCGTCAACCAATTCTCGGCCAGCGCCAGCGAGATCATGGCCGGAGCAATCCAAACCAGCGGCCGCGCTACGGTGGTGGGAACCAGCACCTTCGGCAAGGGCAGCGTCAACATCGCTCGAGAGTTGTCGGATGGCTCCGCGATCTATTTCACCATCCGGCGATGGTACCTTTCGGATGGCACCCAGATCGAAGGCGAGGGTGTGACACCTGACATCGAGATCGAAGCCGACGCGCACCCTCTGCCCATAGACTTCGAGCAGGACGCAGCCCTGAAACGCGCTTTCGAGGTGCTTAGCGAGCAAATCGCGCGGCGCTAGTGTCGCGATAGAATAGAATATGCGGGGACGGCCCACGGATACGCGGCCGCAACCCCGACAAAAAGCAACGGCGGCGATCATGCCGAGAAAGAACCGAAACAGCAAAAAGAAATCCCAGGCGGCAACCGGCGGCAACAACCGCCAAGTTGCGGTCAACCGCAAGGCCTTGCACGACTACGAGATCCTGGATCGAGTGGAGGCTGGCCTGGTGCTGACCGGCACTGAGATCAAGTCGATACGCGCCGGCAAAGTGGACCTCAGGGATGCTTACGCGCGGGTGCAGGATGGCGAACTATGGCTCCACGGGGCCCACATTGCGCCGTACGACGCTGGAAGCTACATGAATCATGAGCCACGGCGCGCGCGCAAACTTTTGGTGCATCGCAGCGAGATCAGTGAACTGGCGTCCCAGATCGCGGAAAAGGGGCTGACCCTGGCGGCGCTGCGCCTGTACCTGAAGAACCACCACGCGAAGGTGGAACTCGGCGTCGCGCGCGGGAAGCGGCAATACGACAAGCGGCGCGCCATCATCGAACGGGAACGGGAACGGCAAGCGCGACAAGCCGTGAAAGAGTGGAGGGATTAATTCCGAACCCTGTTTGGCGCCGCCGCTTCGCGCTATAATCCGCGACGGACATCGCGTCCCGGCTCGCAGGGGCCGGGGCGTTCTAGTGTGAGGTAAGCATCTTGATACGTAGCTTGCGTGGAATTGAACCGAAGATCGCGCCCACGGCCTGGGTGAGCGAAGCCGCTTACGTGGTCGGCAACGTGGTGATCGGCGAGTACAGCAGCGTCTGGCCGGGGGTAACCATACGAGGAGACGGAGACGTCATCACCATCGGCAACCACGTGAACATCCAGGAGGGTTCCGTGGTGCATGGCGACGGGTTGGTCATCGAGGACTACGTTTCCATCGGGCACTGTGTGGTCGTGCACGGAGACCGCATCGGCACGGGCAGCCTGCTGGGCAACAACTGCACCTTCCTCACCGAATCGACCATCGGTAAGGAGTGTTTGATCGCCTCCAACGCGGTGGTGCTGTCCAATGTGGACGTGCCTGACCGCAGCTTCGTGGCGGGCGTGCCCGGCTCGGTGAAGCGGGCGGTATCCGACGAGCAGATTGAGCAGATGCGGATGACGGCCGAACACCTGGTGGAACGCGCGGAATGGTTCAAGGAGAGCGGGCTGTAAAGCCGCCGGAACGGGATTCATAAAACGGGGCGAATTTTCATCGCCCCGTTTCCCTTGCCATCTTCCGGGGTCGGCTCAGCCCAGCCGCTCCGCCACCGGGAGGATGTGCTCGGCAAGGTGTTCCATTACCTGGATGCAGGGACCGATGCCGTCGACGCGGAAGTCGAATGTCAGTTGGTCGATGCCCAATTCGTTGCAGTAATGGACATCGTCGATGACTGCCTGGGTGGTGTTGATGAGCGCTCCACCCGAACGGACGCCAACACCTTCCTCGGCGCCTCCCATATCCGTGAAGTGCAGGCTTCGCTTCAGTGAGATCGTTATGTCAGCCGGATCGCGGCCAGCACGTTCCGTCTGCTCCCGCAGGTAGGGCAGGTTCTCGGCGACGAAATCGGGGGTCTGACGCGTGGTGTGCCAACAGTCGCCGTATCTCGCGGTGCGGCGCAGGGCGCGTCGGGTGTGGCCGCCGACCCAGATGGGGATGCGCGGCTGCTGGATGGGTTTCGGCTCGAAGTATATGCCGTCGATCTGGTAGTACTTGCCCTGGAAATCGGGAACTTCCTCGGTCCACAGGGCGTTGAATATGGCCAGGAACTCATCCGTCATGGGCCCGCGGTCCGCGTAGGGGACGCCGAGGATATCGAACTCCTTCTCCAGCCAACCAACGCCAATCCCGCAGATAATCCGACCGCCGGACAGCACGTCAAGGGAAGCGAACATTTTGGCCTGGACCACGGGATTTCGGTAGGGCAGGATCAGTACCGTACTGCCCAGGCGGATTTCGTTGGTGCAGGCAGCCATGAAACCCAGCATGGTCATGGTCTCGAGGAACGGCTCGTCCGAGGGACGCTGGAAGGCGCCGGTGGGAGTGTACGGGTACTGGTTGGTGCCGCCCACGGGCAGCACGATGTGATCGCCAGCCATCACCGACTCGAAGCCCAGCCGCTCGGCGCGCTCGCAAAACTCGCGGATGCCTTCGGCGTCCGGCAGGCGGGGGATGCTGACACCTATTTTCATATGAAAATCTCCTCGGCCAGTGACGAAATTAAGAGGAGCCGCCGCAGGCCCGACGGCGGCGGCATTATACTACTGTAGCGGTCAGGCGGATTGGACTTCAGACAGGCTCGATGAAAATGGGCGGGCCATCCTGCTGTGGATGCCGATGATTGACCAAAGCCTTGATTATCCGGGCCTCGCTATCGCGGATAGCCCCGAGGAGCTCGTCGCGCATCACCGCCATTTCCTGACGCAGCTCATCGCGCGTCACCGTCATTTCCTGACGCAGCTCATCGCGCATGTCCGCCATATCCCGGCGGAACTCCTCGCGCATCACCGCCATCTCCTGACGCAGCTCATCACGCACGGCCGCCATGTCCCGGCGGAACTCCTCGCGCAATTCATCGCGCATGGACGCCATGTCCCGGCGGAACTCCTCGCGCATGGACGCCATTTCCTGACGGAGTTCGTCGCGAGTAGCCGTTATTTCCTGGCGGAGTTCGTCACGGGTGGCGTGCAACTCCTCCCGCGTGGGCAGTTTGCTGGTATAGCGCACCTGGGCGACAAACCCACTTACTACAGCCAGCAGTATGACTACACAGATGCCAATGATGGCAACTGACTCTGCGCTTAATGTGATTTCCATATCGTCGACCGCTCCCGGGGAGCCCGGCCCCAATTTTATCACCCCATTCCCCGATGATGTTTATATGTTCAGGGGAGCCACACCGTCGATGTTCCTGCGCCAGGTTACGGCACCCCGGCATCTGGCGCAAACGCGATTGTGCATCATGCGGCGTTGCAGGGTTTGGCGGAACCACTGCTGGCCGCAGCCGCACTCGCCGATCCATTTGGGCGTCGAATGCTGGACGCGGTGACAACGCCCGCCGGCGCACCCGATTTCCCGCGCCTTGGCCTTCCAGACGGCATCGTGGTTATGTTTAGGTCCGACAATAGCGTGGGCGATTTCGTGGAGCACGGTGTCCTCAATCTCGGCTCGCGTGGCGGCTAGACCATAGCTGACCGACAGGTCGATGCGTCGTTCGGCGTAGCGACAGACACCGGCGCGGGAATTGGCGAGATCGAAACCGAACACCCAATCCGAGGCCAAAACTCCCTTGGACTGGAATGAGGACACGAGGCTATCGCCGAGCGCCTGGATTTCTCGCAGCGTGCAATCCGGTACGGGAGCATCGATGACGAACAGGACGGCCGAGTAAGGAATATCCCATTCGACGCCAGCGTCGTCGATGGCGTGGGCGCTACGAGTTCGAATTGACGTCACCGTAGCGCGATGTTCGCGGCCGCCGGTCCCGACGAATCTGACGACGCTACGGGGCGGACAGACCGCCCCAGGGAAATCCGCGGTGATGTGAGTGCGACGGCGTTGGCTCATAGGGCTACCGGAGCGGACCAATCATAGGGCGCACGGGCGCGGCGCACACCGATTTGGCCGAACTTTTGAAAAGTGTTCTTGCGCTCTACTGGCACGGTGCTATAATCGCCGCCAAAGCAACGGTTACGGTGCCCGTGACCGACACACAAATCCGCATTCCAGGAGGAGGCGAGCTCATGGAAAAGGGAGACACCATCATCAACTTGGGGCCGGTGGACGTGGCCCTGTCCTATCGCAAGGAAATCATGCCCGACCAGGGCCTCATGGTCCAGGTGTTCGGCGACGTTGACGGCAACGACACTGAGATCCTGCGGTTCGACTGCTTCGACCAGGACCCCCACTACCACTACGGGCCGGAGAACATGAACATCCGGCTGCACATGGACAAGACCACCGTCGGCACCCCGTTGGGCTGGACCCTGAAGAACATCCGCACCAACCTGCCCGCCATGGTCCGACGCGCCGGCTACGATGAACTGGCCTCGAAGATCGAGATGGAAGGCGTCGACGGGAACAAGATGGACGAGGCGGAACAGTGCGCGCTGGGCAAGGCCAGGGACGAGCGCCGCACCGTCACGCACTTCCGCGGCGACCACATCTACGAAGCCGGCAACATCCGCTTCGGCGTGGAATTCCGCAGCAACATCGGCGCGGCCAACGACCGCGGCGTAGCTATCCACGTGCTGACCGATCACCTGGGGCAGGAGTTCGAGCTGTTGGCCTTTGACTGCTTCGAGATCGCGCCGCACTACCACTACGGCCCGCGGAACCAGGACGTCCGGATCTACTGGGACGTCACCACCAGCGGCAACACCCTGGCCTGGACCCTGGACCAGTTCAAGTCCGGCAACCTGGCCAGCATGATCGACCGCGCCGGCTACCCCACCGTGGCAGCCAACGTGGACAACGATCTCGTTCAGGCCGTGCTTCCTTCGATGGAAGAGAAGGCCTGGGCGCTGGTAGGCACGAACCAGCAGTAGTATCGAGCCAGATCGCAAACACGCGGGGGCGGGTTCTCACCCGCCCCTGTTTGTTGTCAGACGATAGGGTGGATCACATCATCGTGTATCCGCCCGAGACGCTCAGCGTCTGCCCGGTGATGAAGCTGGCGGCGTCGGAGGCGAGGAAAACCACCGCGTTGGCGACCTCCTGAGCGGTGCCCATGCGGCGGAGAGGGTAAGCGCGCTTCACCCGCTCGAGCACTTCGTCGGTGAACAGGTCCTGCATGCCCTGCGCCCACATGCTTTCCGTGCCGGTCACCTCGGATTGATCGGGCACGACGAGGCCCGGGCAGACCATGTTGAACCGGAGACCATAGCGGCCGGTCTCGCGGGCCAGTGACTTGCTGAGGGCGATGACGCCGGCCTTGCAAGCCGAATAAACGGCCTCACGGTACTCGCCCATCCTGCCGGCGTCGCTGCTAATGCTGACGATGGCGCCGGCCTGCCGCTCGATCATGTGCGGGAGCACGGCATGGATGCAGTTAATTGCGCCCCACAAGTTCACGTCAACTTCTTTGACGTGTTCATCTCGCATCTTGTCCACGAACAGGCGGTCAATGGTCCAGCCCACGTTGTTGATCAACACGTCCACGCTTCCCAGGCGATCAACGGCCTCGTTCATCATGGCGGCGGTGCGGACCTGATCGGTTACGTCGGCGTCGACCACGATGGCGGAAGCGCCCGATCCGAGAGCGGCGACCTCGGCGGCGACTCGCTTGCCAGCGTCGTGGTTCAACTCGGCGATGGCGATTTTGCAGCCCTCAGCGGCAAAGGCGAGCACAATGGCACGCCCGATATTGTTGCCGCCACCGGTCACCAGCACGTTCTTGCCTTCTAGTCCAAGTTCCAATTTTCGTCCTCCAATATATTCCGGAGGACGCGCAGGTTTTCCACGTCCTCCCGGTTGTATTCAAGAAGCATATCCAGGGCGTCGTGATTATCCTCACGACGGTATTTGTCCCAAAGCAACACCGCGTCGTGGCCGGCCATGTCCGGCAGGTTCCGTGCGATGCCCAACGCCTTCTCGATTGCTTTCAGCCCACCTGTCAGGCCGGCGCGCCGGGACTCTCGCATGAGATCACGGTGTTCAAATCGGCGCCGCAGGTCCACGCCGGGCTTCCAGGCAAGGAACGGCAGATCGAAGGTGGCCCCGTTGAAGGTGTAGATGGTGGTCACGCCTTCGAGGACGTGGAGAACGGCGTCAGTGGTGATGCTGTTCCCCACCAACTGGCTGGTCGACCAGTCGCCGGGGAAGTCCACGGCGATGCCGACGACAGTCGGGTAGGAGCGACCACCGATGAAGCCGGTGGTCTCGATGTCCAAGTAAGCGTCCAACGGGGACGTTCAGTGCCGGAAGTGGCGGACGCCGGTGAACACCATGGCGATGCCGGCCTGGTTGGCGGCGGCAATCACCTCGTCGTCGCGAATGGAACCGCCAGGCTGGACGATGGCGGTGATGCCGGCCTCGGCGGCGAGTTCGATGTTGTCTGGGAACGGGAAGAAAGCGTCGGAAGCCAGCACGCATCCGGTCGCCTTTTCGCCCGCTGCGCGTTGCGACAAGTGAACGCTCACGACACGGTTGGGCTGGCCGGCACCCATTCCAACGAGCGTCCGATCCTTGACGAATGCAATGGCGTTGGACTTGATATGCTTCACCGCTTTCCAGGCGAACGCCAGATCGGCCAGCTCCACGGGAGTGGGAGCGCGTTCCGTAGCGGTGTTCCAAGAGCCGGGATTCTCAACAACGGTATCCGGAGTCTGAACCAGGACGCCGCCGCTGAGGGGGCGAACATCGTAATCCGCTGAGCCCGGAGCGCCAGCAACGGGGTCCACGGTCAGGATACGCAAGTTGCGTTTTCGACGGAGGATCTCGAGGGCGTCGTCATCGTAGCCGGGGGCAACGACCACCTCGTAGAACACGGGGTCCATAGCCTCGGCGGCAGCGGCGGTGACGTTGCGATTGAAACCGACGATACCGCCGAAAGCCGACACCGGGTCGCCCTCGTAAGCCAATTCGTAGGCCTGCGCGACGTCGTCTCTCGAAGCGAGGCCGCACGGGTTGGCGTGCTTGATCACGCAGACCGACGGGTCGGCATAGTCGCTGACCGTGCGCCACGCCGCGTCGGCATCCATCAGGTTGTTGAAAGACAGTTCGCGACCATGAAGTTGGGTGGCCCGGGCCAGCCCACCCTCTCCGCCACTGGCGGGCACATACAGGGCACCGCGCTGATGGGGGTTTTCGCCGTAGCGCAGGCTGGAGACCCGCGTCAGGCCGATGGTGACCTGTTGCGGCATTTCCTCTTCGGAGGTCGGATCGTTGGACAGGTAATCGGCGACCGCCGCATCGTAGACTGCCACGTGCTGGAAAGCCTTGGTGGCCAGGGCGCGGCGCTGTTGGGCGTCCAGACCAGGACCGGAAAGGGCGTCGGCGACCCATTGGTAGTCGGACGGGTCCACGACGACGGCAACGGAAGGGAAATTCTTGGCCGCGGCACGCAGCATCGTGGGGCCGCCGATGTCGATGTTTTCGAGGGCGTCGTCCAGACTGACACCGGGTTTGCTGATGGTTTCGACGAAGGGATACAGATTGACGACGACCACGTCGATGGCGCCGATGCCGTGCTGCTCCAGCTCCGCCATGTGCGCCGGCACATCGCGACGGGCCAGCAGGCCGCCGTGTATCACCGGGTGGAGGGTCTTGACGCGGCCGTCCAGAATTTCGGGGGAGCCAGTTACGTCGGAAACCTGGGTGACGGGCACGCCGGCATCAGCGAGGCTGCGGTGAGTTCCGCCCGTGCTGATCAGTTCATAGCCGGCATCGGCCAGGGATTTCCCGAAATGCTCAATGCCGGTCTTGTCGAATACGCTGAGTAATGCTTTCAACTTGCCTGGATACTCCTGGTTGAATCTCGGTCGAAACTAGATTGCGCCGCCGCCTCCGTCGAAGCCGCCAAAGCCACCACCCATGTCACCGGGTTGATGGAAATTAGCCGCGTCGCCGGAATGGTGGATTTGTCCGGGGTCAACCGGCGTGTCGGAGTGGTGGCTACCGTACAACACCAGGCCCAGAGGACCCCACGCCCACCAGGGACGCATCATGTCAAAGACGGGTTCGGATTTGTCACCGGCGTTGTTGCGGGCGTTGCGACGGAACGGGTTTTTCAGGTTCATAACGGCCTCCACCTTCTTCCATGTCGGTCGGTCCGGATTGGATCAGGCTGCCCGAAATGCGGTGCGGCTGGGACCGGAGCTTTCGACGATCTGACCGACGTCCATCGCGTCCGGCAGGCCGGATAGCAACCCGGCGGCTTGCTCCGGGTCGCACACCGCCACCATGCCGAGCCCCATGTTGAATACCCGGTACATTTCCTCGTCACTGATCTCGCCGACCTGTTGGATGGCGCCGAAGACCGGGGGAACAGGCCAGGCTCCTATGCGGAACTCGGCGGTCACTCCCGGGGGCAGCGATACCGGCATCTTCCCCGGCAGACCTCCGCCGGTGATGTGGCTCAGCGCCTTGATGCTGCCCAGATAAGGTTGCAGGAGCGGGTAGTAGGCGCGGTGTCGTACCATCAACTCGTCACCCAGGTTGCGGTCCAGTCCGGGGCAGGGACGGAACAACGCACCAGGATTATCATCAGTGTTGAATACCCGCCGCACTAGCGAAAACCCGTTGGTGTGCACGCCGCTGGAGGGTATACCGATGAGGCGGTCACCGGGCACGACGCGGCTGCCGTCGAGCAAGCTGTCCCGCTCGGCTATGCCCACTACGAATCCGGCGAGATCGAAATCGGAGTCGGAGTAAACGCCGGGGAGTTGGGCAGTCTCCCCGCCGATCAGAGCGCAGCCGGCTTCCCGGCAGCCCCAGACCATGCCGCGCATCAGCATTTCCAGGCGATGCTCGTCCAACGCGCTGAAGGACATGTAATCCAGGAAAAACAGCGGCCGCGCGCCCTTGGTGAGGATGTCGTTGACGTTGAGCGTGACCAGGTCCTGGCCGACGCCTTCGAAATGACCAAGCTGGGACGCGATTTTGAGCTTGGTGCCCACGCCGTCGGCGCTGGCGACGAGCACGGGATCCCGGTATTCTCCCAAGGCGAACAGACCCGCGAAGCCGCCGCTGCCGTCCAACACCTCCGGGCCGTGGGTCATGGCTGCAAAGGCCTTGATCCGATCCTTCAGGCCGTCCATAGCGTCCAGGGCAACGCCGGCGGCCTCGTATTCGGCCGATGCGACGGCAGGCACGACAACCTCGCCAGCGGTCATCAGGCGGTGGCCCGTTCCAGCGACTGCTTGGTCAGTTCCAGTTGCACCGGCACCGGGTAGTTGCCGGTGAAACAGGCGTCGCAGAACCCGCCCTGCTGACCGTGCACCAGGTCCATCAAGCCGCGCACGCTGAGGTAACCCAGGGAATCGGCGCCCGTCAAATCGCGGATTTCAGGAATGGACTTGTTGGCGGCGATCAGTTCCTGACGTGTCGCCATGTCCACGCCAAGGTAGCAGGGGTGCTTGATGGGCGGAGCGCACACCCGCAGATGCACTTCGGCCGCGCCGGCGCGACGCAACAGATCCACCACATGAGGGGTGGTGGTGCCGCGAACGATGCTGTCGTCCACGACAACCAGGCGCTTTCCGCCAATTACTGCGGGCATCGGGTTGAACTTCTGGCGAACGCCGCGGTCGCGCCGCTGCTGCTCGGGTTCGATGAAGGTGCGCCCAACGTAACGGTTGCGCACCAACCCGTTGGCGAAAGGGATGCCCGATTCGCGGGCGTAACCCACCGCGGCGGAGGTGGAGGAATCGGGAATGCCGATCACCAGGTCGGCGTCGACGGGGTGTTCCCGGGCCAACTGGGCGCCCATCTCTTCCCGGACGGTGTGCATGAGCCGGCCGTCCATGACGCTATCCGGCCGGGCAAAGTAGATCCACTCAAAGACGCACAACGCCCGGCTGCGACGCGCGGCTTCCCCGTATATGGCGCTCTCAACTCCGTCGCCGTTGATGACGACCACCTCGCCGGGTTCCAGTTCCCGGGAGAACTCGGCCTGCATGTGGTCCAGGGCGCAGGTTTCCGAGGCGACCACCCAGCCGTTTTCCAAACGGCCGAGGCACAGTGGCCGGATACCCAGGGGGTCGCGGACCGCTATGACCGCATCGGGAGTCAAGAGCGTCAGGGAGAATGCCCCCTGCATCCGGGGCATGGCGTAGAAGATTTTCTCGGGCCAGGTTTTGCCCGGGGCGTTGGCCAGCAAGTGGGCAATAACCTCGCTATCGGTGCTGGTCTCGAATGTGGAACCCCACTGGGATTGAACCTGCTCGCGCAACTGTCGGGAATTGATGACGTTTCCGTTGTGGGCAACCGCCAGCGGACCGTTCAATCCGTCGACGAGCAGCGGCTGGGCGTTGGCACTCCGACTGGCTCCGGTGGTCGAGTACCGGGTATGACCGATGGCCATTTCCCCGGTCACACCGTCGATGTCGCCGTCGCGAAATGCTTCAGACACCAACCCCATGCCGGTGTGTACCTTGATTCGGCCCTGGTCTACGGCGGCGACCCCGGCCGATTCCTGCCCCCGGTGCTGCAACGCGAACAGGCCGATGGAAGTCATCGTGGCGCTGTGCGAACCCGGCGCGTACACGCCCACCACCCCACACTCTTCGCGGGGGTGATCAAAGGGGTCTGAATCTGTCCGGGTCGTCGGCTGAGCCTTCATGGTTGCATTCTATGTTGCAGCCGGAAGCGGGTCAACGAAAACGCAGCCGACAATACAACCAAAACCCAGACATTGGGCGCGCAGCCGTCTCAGTCCCGCTCGGGAATAATCTGAACCTTGCGGGCATCGCCGTACCCCACGCTCTCGGTGCGTATACCGTCGCGCTCGCCCAGGTAGAGGTGGATCACCCGGCGGTCGGAAGGGGCCATGGGCTCCAGCGTGATGCTGCGACCGGTCTGCTGGACACGATCCGCGACGCGGTCGGCCATTTCGCGCAGGGAATCCTCGCGCCGTTGCCGGTACTGCTCGACGTCCAACGACACGCGGACCTCCTCCTCGAACTGCTGCCGCACGATGCTCTGGACGATGAACTGGAGCGAGTGCAGCGTATTGCCGCGTCTCCCAATCAGGAGCCCGGAGTCGGGACCGTTGATGTCTATAACGGGGCCGCCGGCCAACTCGTCATGCTCGGAACGCAGGGTCACGTCGACGTCCGCGCCCACTGCGGTGAGGATGCGCTGGATGGCCTGGACGGCGGTTCCAGCGGGGGTGTCGGCGGATATCGTTTGAATCGGCGCGGGTTCGTCGTCCCGGTCCGGTTCATCTATTGAGTCGAGTTCGTCCGCCAGATCGGGGTCCGGATCGGGCTCGGCCCGATCCGGTGCCCCGGACGGCGCAGCGCCGATGCGGGTAACGCGAACCTCGGCCAGTTCGCCACCGATGCCGAGGAAGCCCTGGCGTCCCCTATTTAGTATTTCGACCTCTACCTCGCTGCGGTCGGCGCCGAGAGCTGCGAGCGCCTGCTCTTCGGCCTCTTCGACGGTTCTCCCGGTTTGAACTATCTGATCCATCGGGGCTACTCTCCTGCGGGTCGGGGGTCGGCACTTCCAACGTCATCCCTTGGTCGTCCTGACCGCGTCGTGGGAACAGCGGGAACAAGGGCCCCCAACCGGTGATGAAATACTGGATCGCGATGCCGATGAGGTTGGAAACCACCCAGTAGAGGGGAAGTCCACTGGGCCAGCCCAGGGAGAATGCTCCCAGGAAGATGGGCATCATCCACAACATCATCGTTTGGCTGGACTGTTGACGCGGGTCCGGAGACGGCATCTGCGTCATTTTCTGCTGCACCCAGGTGGTAACGGCCACCAGGATCGGCATGACGATAGGCGACGGGTCCGGCTGGCTGAGATCGAGCCAGAGGAAGGTGTTGTTGACGGGCGCCGCCGAATGGATCGGCACAAAGTTGATCCATGTGTACAGCTTGTCGGAAAGGTTCACCAGGTCTTCCGGGTTGTTGAACAGGGTCAGGATCAGCACCCGGAACAGGCCGATGAGGATGGGCATCTGGACGATCAACGGGCCCAGGCAGCCGATGGGGTTGACGCCGCTCTCGCGGTACAGCCTCATGGTCTCCTGGGAAATCCGCTGGCGGTCGCCCTCGTAGCGTTGCTGGATTTCGCGGACCCGAGGCTGCATGGCGGTCATCGCGCGCATCTGCCGCAACTGCTTGATGGTAAGCGGGATCGTCACCACCCGCACCAGCACGGTGAAAGCGATGATGGCGACGCCCATCTGGGAGAAGCACAGCACGTACAACACCAGCAAGGTGTTGAGCATCGGCCGGATGATCACCTCGTTCCAGATGAGGATGAATATGGAGAAAAATTCCACTTATTCCTGCCTGTCGCCGCCGGTCAGCAGCTCCGGGTTCCTAGTTGCGGGGACACTGCACGTTGTCCTGGGTGTCGTAGCACCAATGGGGCATGAAGCCGGACAACACCTGCAACCGCCGTACCTTGCCGTCGTCGGTTCCCACGTACACGACTTCCTGCTCGCTGGCGCCGCCAAGACCGACGCCACCGACTTTGACCAGGGGAGCTTTGATCTCACCGTCGCGGATGCTGTAGGAGGCCATTTCCAGGGGCGCTTCCTGAGCGGATGCGGACGCGCGAAGCAATACCACCCGGCCCTCCCGGGAGGCGACCACCAGACCGCGTTCAACCAGCACCGGATTGGCAACGATGGGAGCGCCCATATCGTACGTCCAGAGCAACACGCCGTTGTCGTCGACGGCGTACACATTGCCGTCCATGGAGGCAGCATAGATCGCGCGGCCGGAGGAAACCGGGGTTGCCCACCACCAGTTCGCCGCCCCAACCTGCCAGCGCGGCTGACCGTCATTCAGACCCAGGGCATACAACTGTCGGTCGAAGGACCCAACGATGAGGAGATTCTTGTGGACCAGGGGCGTGGCCACCACGGCGGCGCCGGTGTCGAAACGCCAGACCAGCGCCCCGGTTTCCAAACTGACGGCGTAGACGCTGCCATCCTGTGAACCGAAATAGGCCACTCCGTTACGCAGTACCGGGGTAGACCAAACCTTGCCGTCAGTGCGGAAGGGAGACCAGTGGAGGTTCTCTCCGGTCAGGGCGTTGTACGCATACAGTCCACCGTCTTCGGATCCCACGGCAATGATGCCGCCGGCCTCGTCCAGCGCGGGGCTTCCGACCAGGGGTGGCATATCTTCGGCCTCGAACTGGGGTTGGCGCCAAGCTACCTGTACTGCGCCGGCGCCTCCGGAACCGTCGAAGGCGTAGAGGAAGCCGTCGATTCCCGACACGTAGACGTAGCGGCCCACCGCCGGAGAGCCGTAGGCTCCGCCAAATCCGTTTTCGGTTCCGACAGATGACAGCCACCGGGTGCTGACGCCTTCCAGCCCGAAGTCGTCCAGGGCGTAGACCTGCCCGGACAGTGTAGTGGCGTACACCACTCCATTCGCCACCGCCACGGAACCCCATCCCTTGGTGGAAGCCCCCAGATCCCGCCCGCAGCCACCGACCGCCAGGCACAGAACCGCAAGCGCGGCAAAGGCCAGCAGCATCCTCAGGGATCGTGATGTGGCGGGGAGGGCCCAGCGGGTCAGGAGATCGCGGGAGGGCGGGAAATGATGAGTCATTGTCAACGGTCAAACGACGGGATCATACCCGTGGCCGCCCACGGGAGTGCAGCGTAATATCCGACGGACGCCGAGCCAAGCGCCCCGCAAGACGCCGTATCGGACGATTGCGTCCGCGGTGTACTGGGAGCAACTGGGCTGGTAGCGGCAAACTCCGGGCAGGTACGGGGACAGTGCCTGCTGGTAAAGGCGGATGGCTCCGACGGCGACTGCTCTCATTTCGTGGCGTCCCGCATATCATCCAGACCCTCGGCCGGAGCGGGAGGGGCGTTCAGCCTGGTGCGTCGGATGAGGTTGTGCACGGCCCGTTCCAACTGCTTGAAATCGGCGTCGCCGGCACCTTTACGGGCGATGAGGACGGTGTCCCAACCGGGAGCCGGAGCGGAGTTGCGGACAACCTCCCGCAGGCGACGCTTGACACGGTTGCGCACCACCGCTTTTCCCACACGCTTTCCGGTTACGAAACAGAAACGGCTGCGATCCAGGCCATTGGGCAGCACCCGCATAACCAGCAGTCCGTTGGCAACGCTCCGTCCCCGGCGATGGACCTCGGAGATACGAGCGGCGGCGCCCAGCCTATGTTGCCGTTGCATCGACTGAAGGGAACCGGCGGCGTTCAAAGCAGCCAACAGGTCGTTGGCTATACGGAGAGCCGGTGCCGGCCCTTGAAACGGCGGCGGCGCAGCACCGCCCGACCGTCGGAAGTGCGTGAACGTGAGCGGAAGCCGTGTACGCGAGCGCGGCGTCGCTTTTTGGGCTGGTAAGTTCGTTTGGGCATAGATAGGTCTCCGACGGCGAATTATGGTACTGCGTAACCCGGAATGCGTCAAGAAAACGACGCCGCGGCGCGCGGGAATTTGGTCTCCTGGCCGAATGTCATCCGGGTGTCTCTTCAGAGGCGTTTCGGATTACCGACTCACGGGCCCGAAGCGCCGACTGCTCGCTATTGTGATGCGATGGCGAGCAGGATGTCGGCCAGATCCCGGGGCGTGGTGACCATGGGATCGTGACCGGTGTCGATATGGTGTACACCCCAACCCGAGCCGGCAGCGCGCTGGGCCACGGGTTCAAAGCCTGATTCGCTGCAGAGGATGAACTCGCGGCGCAGGGCAGCAGCATCAGGATTGCCCGTTCGAACGGGCTGGGCGAAGGTGAGGGTAGGCTGGGGAGACAGCCGGGGCAGCATGAACGCCTGGTCCGATGGGTCGGTTATGGCCCAACGGCTGGCGATCTCCTCGGGTTCGGTTGGCGCGGGCATGAAAGGCGCGCCCTCCGCGATGAACCCACGGATGCGGGCGACGAACTCGGGGCCGCGGACGGCCTCGAGCTGATCAACCATTGCCTCGCCGTCAGCGGGAGCCACACCGTTGACGTAGACCAGGGTCGAGATGCGTTCGGGAGCGAGTTCCGCGACACTGGTGATCACCATTCCCGCGTAAGCGTGACCGACGAGGATGACATCGGTCAGATCCTCAGCGTTGAGCAGTGAGGCGACGTCACGAACGTGCAGGTCGAGATTGATCGCAGCCGGCGGCAGCAGCGCCGCCAGATGCTCCCGCTCCCCCAAACCGGTCAGGCTTGGGGCCAGGACTCTATGGCCGGCCTGTCGCAACAGCGGAGCGGTCTTCCACCAGGACCATCCACCGTGCCAGGCCCCGTGTATCAGGACGAAAGTCGCCATGGCGCGAGTCTACATGACCACCACGGAGCGAAGGACTTCTCCGCGCTCCATGCTGGCGAAAGCGGCCTCGACATCGCCGATACCGATGCTCTCGCTTACGAAGGCGTCCAGATCGAGCCTGCCCTGCAGGTACAGGTCGATGAGCATCGGGAAATCGCGAGTGGGCAGACAGTCACCGTACCACGAGGACTTCAATGAACCGCCACGGCCGAACACCTCGATCAGGGGCAGTTCGATTTTCATGGTGGGATCGGGTACGCCGACCAGGACGACGGTGCCGGCCAGATCACGCGCGTAGAAGGCTTGCTCGTAGGTGGCCGGGTTGCCCACCGCCTCGATAACTACGTTGGCGCCGTTGCCGCCGGTGAGATCCCGGATCGCTTCGACCGGATCCGTGTCGGTGGAGTTGATCGTGTGTGTGGCGCCCAACTGGCGGGCCCACTCCAGCTTGCGTTCGTCGATATCGACGCCAATGATGGTGTGAGCGCCCGACAGGCGGGAGCCGGCGATGGCCGCGTTGCCCACTCCCCCGCATCCGATGACGGCGACGGAGTCGCCGCGTCCGACGTCGCCGGTGTTCATGGCGGCGCCCAGGCCAGCCATCACTCCGCAGCCGATGAGGCCGGCGGCCAGCGGGCTGGCGGACGGATCGACCTTGACGGCCTGAAGGGCGTCGACCAGGGTCAACTCGCAAAAAGCGCCGATGCCCAGCGCGGGCGACAATGGAGAGCCGTCGGTCAGTGTCATCTTTTGCTGGGCGTTGCGGCTGGCAAAGCAGTACCACGGCCGACCCCGCAGGCACGACCGGCAATTTCCACACGGAGCCCGCCAGGCGAGGATCACGAAATCGCCGGGCGCAACGTTGGTCACGTCCGGGCCGACCTTCTCAACCACGCCGGCCGCCTCGTGGCCCAGCAGGAAGGGGAAGTCGTCGTTGATCGCTCCCTCACGGTAGTGCAGGTCGGTGTGACAGACACCGCACGCCTGCACGCGCACCAGCGCCTCGCCTTCTCCCGGATCCGGTACCAGGATGGAAACCAGTTCGACTGGAGCACCCCGCGCCGGTGATACGACACCATGAACTTCGTTGACCGCCATCAGTTTTCCCTCCGCTTGGGCCGAACCGGGCGGCCCGCTTAGCGGCAGGTATAATGCCGCAACCGATCACGGACGTCAAAACGGGTCGCAGGGTGGTGGTCCACCACTAGCCCAGCAGGACCGTTCCATCAGCCGTCAAGGGCCTGAGAACCAACATGACGAAACGGGTAATAATCGATACGGATCCCGGTGTCGACGACTGCGCCGCCATCCTGCTGGCCCTGGCCAGCCCTGAATTGCAGGTGGACGCGCTGACGGTGAGCTACGGCAACGGATCGATGCCGCGGTGCGCGGACAATGCCCGCAGGATCCTCGCGGCGGCCGGCCGGACAGATATTCCAGTGTATCCGGGAGCCGAGGGGCCGCTGATCCGACCTCCGATTGCCGGCTGGGCGTCGCACATCCACGGTGGCGACGCTTTGGGGGAGGTGGCCGATGAGTCCCCGTCCCTTGAGCCAGTGGAAAGCACGCCGGTGCGGCGGGCAGCGGTGGAGATTGCGGCCAGGGCACTGGACGCGCCGGGGGAGATCACGGTTCTGGCGTTGGGACGGATGACCAACTTGGCGTTGGCCCTGCGACTGGCTCCGGAAATCGCGGACGCGTTGGCCGGCGTGGTGGTCATGGGAGGCGCAGTGAGGGTTCCCGGCAACGTTTCGCCGGTAGCGACGGCCAACATCCACGAAGACCCGGAAGCGGCGGCAATCCTTTACGACTCAGGCGTGCCGATCACTCAAGTAGGGCTGGACGTGTGCGACCGGTGCGGATTTTCGGACGAGCAGTTCGAGCGGCTGCGTGCCAGTTCCGCGCCGGCGGTGCAACTCCTCGTTTCGGCATCGGCCTACACTCGGGCTGCATATCGACGGCTGGGTCGCTTGGCAGAAGGCGAAGCGGTGCGTTACAACGACGTGCCGGCCGTAGCCGCAGCGATTGACCCGACCTTGATGACCATGCAACGGTTGCCGGTGGCCGTCGACACGGGAAGCGACCTGACGAGAGGCCAGACGGTGGCGGACTGGTACGGGCTGACGGGCAGAGAGGCGAATGTGGACGTGTGTCTCGAAGTGGACGCTGAGCGACTGACGGACATGGTGGTGCAGCGGTTAACCAACCACCCCTGGGCAGCATAGCGGAACAGCCGCCCGGAACGAGCAACGAAAAGGGGCGACCGAGACGGTCGCCCCTGAGTTTCAAGTGGTGGTCGGCGGATCAGCCCAGAGCGGCAACGGCGGCCTTGACTTCATCGTAATTTGGCTCGTTGACCGGCGCGTCCGCGACCCAGTGGTAGCGGACGATGCCCTCGGCGTCGACGATGGTCACCGCTCGCTTGGCGGCAACGTAGCCCTCCATGCCCGCGAGACCAGGCAGGGCAACGTCGTAAGCGTTTACCACCTCACGGTTGTAGTCGCTCAGGAACGTGTAGTTGACGTCGTTGGCCGCTTTCCAGGCAGCCTGGGCAAAGGGCGGGTCCACGGTGATGCCGATAACCTCGGCGTTCATGTTCTGGAACTCGCCGATGCTGTCGCGCAAGGTGCACATTTCGGTGGTGCAAACGCCGGTGAAGGCGCCCGGGAAGAAGGCGAGCACCACGTTCTTGCCGCGGTAGTCGCTCAAGCTATGGCGCGTGGCGGGGTTTTCGTGCAGGGTGAAATCGGGAGCGGGCTGACCGACGGTGATAGCCATCAAGGAACCTCCTGGGTGGTGACAAATAATGGGCTGGTGGGAGTGTCGCGGACCGCGGGAGAACAGGTCTGGAGAAACGACGCGAGCATCTTATCATAACGGCCCGCACTCCCACGTTTACGGGGCCGTGCTAAACTGGCCACCACCCAAACCCGGAGCTATCACCATGTTTTTCAACTCACGTCGTTCCACGATACACGCCACCCACGGGATGGTTGCCACCAGCCAACCTCTGGCGGCGATGGCCGGCCTCCGGGTCCTGATGGACGGGGGCAACGCCGTTGACGCGGCGGTGGCGACGGCGGCGACGCTGAACGTCGTGGAGCCGATGTCGACGGGGGTCGGCGGCGACGTGTTCGCGCTGATGTGGAAAGCGGCGGACCGGAAGGTAACGGCGCTGAACGGCAGCGGCCGGGCTCCTCGGGCCGCGTCGATTGACGACCTGCACGCCAAGGGTCACAATCGGATGCCGGCGTTCGGCCCACTGTCGATATCGGTTCCGGGGACGGTGCACGGCTGGGAGGTACTGCTGGAGTCCGAGGGTACGATCAGCCTGGCTGAGGCGTTGGCGCCGGCCATCGATTACGCGGAGAACGGCTTTCCGGTCAGCGACATCATCGGGTTCCAATGGAAGCAGCAGGAGGACAAACTGGCCGCGCTGCCCTCGGGGCAGGAGTTGCTGGTGAACGGGCGCGCCCCTCGTGAAGGAGAAATGATGCGGCTGCCCACCCTGGCCGGCACGCTGCGGGCAGTTGCCGAGGGCGGAAGCGAGGCGTTCTACACCGGGCCGATAGCGTCGGCCATGGCGCAGTTCGTCCAGGAGCAGGGCGGCTGGCTGGCGGAGGACGACCTCGAGTCGCACCACTCGGACTGGGACGAGCCCATCAAGACTGACTACCGGGGGGTCATGTGCTGGGAGTGTCCGCCGAACGGACAGGGGATCGTGGCGCTGGAGGCGTTGAACATCGTCGAGGGATTCGACATTGCCGGAATGGGTCCGCAGAGCGCGGAGCGCTACCACCACCTGATCGAAGCCACCCGGCTGGGGTTCGCGGATGCATTCGAGTACCTGGCCGATCCGCGCTGTGCTGACGTACCCACTGAAATGTGGACGTCCAAAGAGTACGCGAAAGGCCGGCGCGGCCTGATCAACCCGGAGCGGGCGATGGACACCGCGCCCTACGGAAAGATGGTTCCGGGCAGCGACACCGTATACATCAGCGTGGTCGATGGCGCGGGCAACGCCTGCTCGCTGATCAACAGTGTTTTCGCCAATTTCGGCTCGGGCCTGGTCGTTCCCGGCACCGGGATCGTGATGCACAACCGCGCGTCGTTGTTCAACGTGCGGCCCGGACATGCCAACTCGCTGGAGGGCGGAAAACGGCCGTTCCACACCATTATCCCGGCCATGGCGACACGGGACGACGAACTGTGGCTGAGCTACGGCGTCATGGGCGGGTTCATGCAGCCCCAGGGTCACCTGCAGGTGATCTCCAACATGGTGGACTTCGGCATGGACGCCCAGGGAGCCCTGGACTCCCTGCGGTTCCAGGTGGCCGGCGACTCCGTGTGGCTGGAAGGGGATGTGGACGACTCGGTAGTGATGGGCCTGCACCAGCGGGGCCACCGGGTCAACGTGATGCACGGGCCCCAGCGCGGCGGAGCCGGCGGCATGGGCGGCGGTCAGGCGATCACCCGGGACCCCGAGTCCGGCGTGCTGAGCGGCGGCAGCGAACCCCGCAAGGACGGAGCGGCCGTCGGCTGGTAATTACTGGGACAACCAGCGGCGAAAACGCTGCCAGGCTCCCCGGGGCTCCGGCTCGATGGGACGGCCGCGCCAATATTGTTGCTGCCGGTTGCCCATGCGCCGGAAGAACATCCACGCCACCGCGGCGGCCATCAGCACGAGACCGGCCAAAGACAGCCACGGTAACCTGACTAGGAACAGGCCGATGAGGGCCAGCACACCGCCGGCGACGGCGAGCTTGGTCGGAGAGATGAAAGCCTTGGGTCGGCGCGGCCGCGGAGTGAACGGAGACGGTTGGTCATCCAGAGGCGGAGGAGCATCGGCCGGCGCTGGCGTGGGCTCGGGCGCGTCCGATTCCAGCTCGTTGAGCAACTGCTCGATTTCCTGTTCGTAACGGTCTTTCATCTTCGCACCTACCCCTGACTGCAGCGGAACCGGACATCTGGCTCGGATTATAGCGTTTACGGGGCGCGGAAGTAAGCGAGCGTTCGCCGTAAGGATTGATTGGCGCCGACCGGCACAGGCGACCGCCTTTTCGTGCCCGTTCCGGATCGGTCAGAGGGATGTGCTAGGATATTGCGGCCAAGGGCAGGGCGGAACTGCCGGCAAAGGAGACACACATCATGGCGAATACCCCGTTGGGGCTGGACATCAGGGCCTGCATCTTTGACGTTTTCGGCACGGTGGTCGACTGGCGGTCGAGCATCACTGAGCAGTGCGCTAACATGGGGCGGATCAAGGGGATCGAACGGGACTGGGGCGCGTTCGCGGACGCGTGGCGCAGCAAGTACGGCCCTTACATGAACAAGGTGCGAACCGGCGAACTGCCGTGGACCAACCTGGACGCGCTGCACCGCATGTCTCTGGACGAGGTGCTGGACGAATACGAGATCAGCGGCTTGAACGACGACGAGAAGATGGAAGTGACCTACTTCTGGCACAACCTCCGTCCCTGGTCCGACAGCGTGCCCGGCCTCTATCGGCTCAAGAACAGGTTCGTGATCGCGCCCATGTCCAACGGCAACATCGCGCTGATGACCAACATGGCCAAGAACGGCGGGATGCCCTGGGACTGCATCCTGGGCGCCGAGGTGGCGCAGCACTACAAGCCCGACCCGGAAAGCTACGGGACGGCGGTCAAGTTGCTGGGCCTGAAACCGGAGCAGGTAATGATGGTAGCGGCGCACCAAGGCGACCTGCTGGCGTCGGCCAAGGTTGGCCTGCGCACCGGATTCGTGCCGCGCCCCCGGGAGCACGGGCCGGACCGCACGCCGGACCCGACACCGGACCCGTCGTTCAACGTGGTGGCCGACAGTTTCGTGGACCTGGCGGCCAAGCTGGGAGCGTAATGCTCAAGCGGCCATAACCACCAAGATGCGGGGGCGAATGATCATTCGCCCCTAATCGGTTAACGGTTCCAGACCGCAAACCTCGGCGACCAATTCGTAGGAGCGAACGCGGTCGGCATAGTGGTAGCAGATAGTGACGACGCTGAGGTCCGGGGTCTGGTAGTCTTCGGCGACCTTTTCCAGCCCGATTTTGACCTGCTCGGGATCGCCGTCGACGCAATTGCGGCTGTACTGCTGAATGAACTGCCATTCGTTGGCGAGGTACTTGTAGCTGGCCGCCAGGTCCGGGTGGGGGATGCCTTTGGCCCGGCCGGTGACCGACCGGAGGCGACCCAGGTTCCGGCTGGATGCGATGCGGCGAGCCTCCTCCTCGGTGTCGGCGCACAGCACCTGGACGCCCACGTTGACCAACGGTTCCGAGAAGTATTCCGACGCCTCAAAGTTCTGCCGGTAGGATTCGACGATCTGGGGGCCATCGGTGGCGCCCATCCCGAAGAAGTGAGCGTAGGCGAAGGGCAGGCCCATCTTGGCGGCCATGAAAGCCGATTCGTAGCGGGAACCGAGGAGCCAGACATTGGGAGCGGTCTCGGACTCCTCCGGGGCGGCCAGCACTTCGTTGAAGGGATGGTCATCGGGCTGGGTATCGTTCAGGTAGTTGATTACGTCGCGGACCTGCTGGGGGAAGTGCCGAACGTCTTTGGGCATGCTGGGGTAGGCCAGGGCGGCGGCGGTGATCTGGTCGCTGCCGGGAGCACGCCCGATACCCAGGTCGATGCGGTCCGGGTAGAGCGAGTCCAGGATACGGAAGGTCTCGGCGACCTTGAGCGCGCTGTAGTGGGGCAGCATCACGCCGCCGGAACCGACGCGGATGCTCCGGGTGTGGGCGGCGATCTGGCCGACCATCACCTCGGGGGCCGTGCCGGCGAAGTTGGGCAGGTTGTGATGCTCTGCCACCCAGTAACGCTGGTATCCCATCTGCTCGGTGGCAACGGCGAGCTGGATGGTTTCCCGCAGCGCGACACCGGCGTTGCTGCCCTCTCGCATGGGCGATTGATCAACCACGCTCAGTTGCAATTTCTGGCTCAAACCGTCCCCCAAACCAAAGGCGGCGCCGTGTCGAACCCGCCGCAAATTTCGGGGCGCCGCATAGTTGTTATCGCGGTTGCGCGGGTTGCCGGCGGGTGCCGGCTAGCCTATTATAGACTGGTGAAAGAAAGAAAGTAGCGGCCAATATTTTACTGCGTCGGGCGCTGGAATTCCGGATTTGATCGCAGCGCCACAGGGTGAACCGCTTTGCTTTTCGACAAGATCATTGGAGGAAAACCGGCTGCCGGCGAAGCGCCGACGGCCGGGAAACCGCTAACCGGCAGCGGAAGCAAGTACCTACTTGAACGCATCGTCAAGTGGGTACTTTTTATTTTGGCGTCGATTTCGGTGCTGACCACCGTCGGCATCGTGTCGGTCCTGCTGTTTGAGGGAGTGCGATTCTTTACATCGGACTTCTACGAGCAAAGGCCGACCGAGCGCGTCGCGAACAGCGAGGCCCAGGGCTTGGCGGATTCGGCACGCGGCTCATTCGTCCCGGGCCTCATTCCCGAGGTCAGGGTCAGAGCAACCACGGACTCACTGATCT
The DNA here is from genome assembly GCA_965220505.1 of Dehalococcoidia bacterium. Lineage (GTDB taxonomy): Bacteria > Chloroflexota > Dehalococcoidia > Lucifugimonadales > UBA3495 > Bin87. The sequence goes on from CBDCQE010000001.1 coordinate 1,326,554, forward strand.
ACGTCGACTGGGATGCGCCGACCGTCGGGCAGACACCCACCGGCTACGCAGTGTCGGTGCTTCCGATCCTGAACGCTGATTTGTCCGACTGCGAAAAGCCGGGCCCGGAGCGGACCTCCTGCGTCATCGAGAACGCGGCGCCGGGGCGATCTCACAAGGTCACGGTCGCGGCATTAGCGGGCACCGGCATGGGCGAGGGGCTGCAAACCGAGTCCTTCAGCGTGCCCGAAAAGGTGAAATGGCATCGCTTCCTGACCGACACGAAATGGCGGACGCTGCTGGTTCCGAGGTCCTACGGTATTTGGCCGCTGCTGGTGGGCACGACGATGATCGCGGTGCTGGCAATGGTGGTGGCCGTGCCTCTCGGCCTGCTCAGCGCGATCTTCCTCAGCGAGTACGCGCCTCCCCGGCTGCGGGCGATCACGAAGCCCATCCTGGAGGTGTTGGCTGGCATTCCCACGGTGGTATACGGGTTCTTCGCGCTGTTCTTCATCACGCCGATTCTGCGCTCTTTCAGCGACGACGTGGGCATCTTCAACGCGTTGTCGGCCGCCATCGTGATGGGCGTGATGATCATACCCATGGTATCCAGCCTTAGCGAAGACGCCATGCGAGCGGTGCCGAACGCGCTGCGCGAAGGAGCCTATGCCCTGGGCGCAACGAAGGTGGAAGTCGCAACCAAGGTCGTGGTTCCGGCGGCTCTGTCGGGCATCGTGGCTGCCATCATCCTGGCGATGTCACGGGCCATCGGCGAGACAATGATCGTTTTTATTGCGGCCGGCCAAAATGACAGTCTGACGTTCAATCCTCTGGACCCGGTGAACACGATGACCGGGTTCATGGCGACCACCAACTTCAGCGACAACGCCATCCCGGGCACGGCCCAGTTCCAGTCGCTGTTCGCCGTCGGTATAACGCTGTTCATCATCACCCTGCTCATGAACCTGCTGAGCCAGTTCGTAGTGGCGAAGTTCCGCGAGGTGTACGAATAATGGCATCCGGAATGGACCGCGACTACAACCATCGGCTGGCCCAACGCAAACGACGCGCCTCGTTTTTCTATGGCGTGTGCGTTGCGGCGGTGATACTCGCGCTGTTGATGCTGGTCGCACTGCTCTACAGCGTGATGTCAGAGGCCGTGGCGTGGCTCAACCTGGACGGCACATCGATCAAGACGCTGCTGACGGAAATACCGTCCAGCAAGGCGGTGAATTCAGGTTTGTTCCCCGCCATCGTGGGCACCCTCTGGGTGATGGGGATCTGCATTTTCGTGTCATTCACCGTGGGCGTTTCCGCTGCCATCTACCTGGAAGAATACTCGGGAGGCAGCCGAATAGCAGAACTGATCCAGACGAATATCCAAAACCTGGCGGCGGTACCGTCGATCGTATATGGCATCCTGGGGCTGTCGATATTCGTGGCGTTTTTCGTGCTGGCCGCACCCGGAACCGACGGAAAGAACGTCACTGCCGCCGGGCTCACGCTGGCGCTGCTCATCATGCCCGTGGTGATCGTGTCTTCCCAGGAAGCGATCAAGGCAGTGCCGTCATCGATCCGGGAGGGCGGATTCGCGTTGGGCGGGACCCGATGGCAGGTGATCTGGCGCCTGGTACTGCCGCAGGCGATGCCCGGCATTCTCACTGGGATCATTCTTGCGGTCAGTCGCGCAATGGGCGAAGCAGCGCCGTTGGTGATCATGGGCGCGCTTTCCTTCGTGCCCTTCGCACCTACCAACCCATTGGATCGTTTCACCGTCCTGCCCATCCAAATCTACGTGTGGATCTCCAAACCTCAGGAGGAGTTCCACCACCTGGCCGCCGCTGGGATCGTCGTGCTGCTGATCATGCTTTTGGGCATGAACGCCTTCGCGATTTTCCTGCGCAACCGGCTGCAAAAGAACCTACGGGGGTAATCGAGTATGGCTGCAACCGCTGCAGCAACCCATCCGGCCATCCGCGCCGTGGACGTGGGGGTCTATTATGGCTCCAACAAGGTGATCGAGGGCGTGACCATGGACATGCCGGAAAACGAGATCACCGCGATAATCGGACCCAGCGGCGCCGGCAAAAGCACGCTGCTCCGGTGCATCAACCGCCTGAACGATCTCATCGAAATCTTCCGCATGGAAGGCGAGATGTGGTTTGGTGATTTCAACCTGTACGCGCCGCAATCGGACCCGACCCAGATCCGGTACCGCATCGGAATGGTATTCCAGCGCCCCAACCCGTTCCCGAAGTCGATTTACGACAACATCGCCTTTGGCCCGCGTATCAACGGGTTCAAGGGCAACATGGACGATCTGGTGGAGCAGTCCTTGCAGGGTGCCGCTTTGTGGGATGAAGTGAAGGACCGGCTGAAGGAGTCGGCGTTGTCGCTTTCGGGCGGGCAACAGCAGCGCCTGTGCATCGCGCGGGCACTGGCGGTGGAGCCCAGCGTCATCCTGATGGACGAACCCTGCTCTGCCCTGGACCCCATCGCCACGCTGGCTATCGAAGAGCTGATGCAGGACCTGAAGCAACGCTACACCATCATCATTGTGACCCACAACATGCAGCAGGCCGGGCGGGTATCCGACAAGACGGCCTTCCTGATGCCGGACGAGAACCGGGTGGCGCACCTCATCGAGTTTGGCAACACACGGACGCTCTTCACCAATCCCTCTGACGAACGCACCGAGGCTTACATCACCGGTCGGTTCGGCTAGTCCACGGCTGCATGATCCACCGAACGTTGGACAGGTTCGGGTCACGGTTAGCGGCGAGCCGGGTTGCCACAAGGACAAGGAGGCGACGCAATGCTGAGGTCTGATTACGAGCGCGACCTGGCCAGCCTGGAGGACGATCTCGCCGAAATGGCCAACCTGGTCGAGCAGGCAACACGCTCCGCGCTGGACGCGCTGGAAAACCAGAACAACGAACTGGCCCAGAGGATTGTTGAAGAAGACGACCAGATCGACCGGCTGCAGGATGCCCTGGAGAACAAATGCGTCGGGATGCTCGCCACCCAGCAGCCCACGGCCCGTGACCTCCGGCAGGTTCTTTCAGCGGTGCACATAGCGGTGGAACTCGAGCGGATGGGCGACTATGCCGAGGGGATCGCGAAAATATGCCTGCGCATGGGTGACCAGCCACTGCTCAAGCCGTTGATCGACATCCCGCGCATGGCCGAACTGGCCCTGACCATGCTCCGGGAAAGCCTCCAGGCGTACTCCAACCGGGACGAATGGCAAGCCCGCAAGGTCTGCAAAGACGACGACGCGGTGGATGATCTGTACAACCAGATCTATCGTGAACTGCTGACCTACATGCTGCAGGACCCCCGCAACATCGAGCGAGCCACGTACTTGCTATGGGTTGCACATGACCTGGAGCGGATCGCCGACCGGGCCACCAACATCGCGGAACGGGTGATGTGGCTGGTTTCCGGGCACACGGTGGGAACCGGAAGCGTAAAATCCGACCGGTCCCTGCGCTGACGGATGCGTTTTCGCAACGCAAAAATCCGCGAAATCTGCCCCAGATTCCCTCGTTGACAATTCCCGACCTCGGCAGTATAGTTTTCGCAAATGCATAGTACTTGCAAAACCATTTGCATTTGCACATGTACCTGTCCCCCGAAATCGGGGGCAGGATAGACCTGACCGGAAATCTCAGGTTCGCGCCTGCGCCCACCGATTTGCCACGCGGCAGCGGTGGGTTTTTTCGTGCAAGATCGCCGAGGAGGGATCTCTTGACCAGCCAGACACAAAACCCCAGCCAGGAAGACATCCACGCGTCCAGTATGCGCCTGGCGTCCGACGCCGGTACCATCATCCCGTTCATGGAGGATGAGATCCAGCGTTTCGACGCCGAAGTCGACCGGTTCCGCACCGGGGAACTGGACAACACCGTGTTCACGCCCTTCCGCCTGCGGCAGGGAGTGTACGGGCAGCGGCAGGCGGACGTGCAGATGATCCGCGTCAAGCTGCCGGGCGGCATCATATCGGCGGACATGCTGGACAGTTTCGGCGACATCACCGAAAAGTACGCGCCGCTGAAGAAGGGACACATCACCACCCGCGAGAACATCCAACTGCATCACATCCCGCTGGAACAGACCTCGGAAGTGCTGCGCATCCTGGGCAGCGTGGGCCTGTCCACCCGGGAGGCGTGCGGGAACACGGTGCGAAACGTGGTTGGACCGCCGACGGCCGGCGTGAGCCCGGAGGAAGTGTTCGACCCGACCCCGTACCTCACCGCGTACGTCCGCTTCGGTGTCCGCCATCCCATCACCCAGAACTTCCCCCGCAAGTTCAAATCTGCGTTCACCGGCAACGACCAGCGGGACGAGGTGGCAGCAGCGATCCAAGACCTGACCTTCGTGTCCCAGTACAACGAAGTGGACGGCGAGCAGCGCAAGGGGTTCAAGGTCTACTGTGGCGGCGGAACCTCGATCATGCCGCGTTTGGCAAAGCCGCTGTACGAGTGGGTATCCGAGGATGACTACCTGCGCGTGGCCCTGGCAGTTTGGACGGTGTTCAACAACGCCGAAATGCTGCGCAAGAACCGCATGATGGCGCGGCTCAAGGTGCTGATCGATCGCATTGGCCTGGACGAGTTCCGGGACATGGTGGATGCCGAACTGGCAAACATCGGACCCATCGATTTCCGGTCGCTGATGTCCGCAGAGGACATCCAGCGCGAGGACCCCCCGGGGCAGCCTTCCGCCGGGAATGGCGACCACAGCGATCCCGAATATCAGGAGTGGCTAAGCTCGAACGTAGAGGCGCAGCGGCAGGACGGTTACCACGTCGTGTACATCAAGACAGTGCGCGGCGATCTCGGCCCGGAACAGTTCCGCGGGCTGGCCAACATCGTCCGCAAGTACACCGGCGGCAAGGCACGCACGACCCAGGAGCAGAACCTGGTGCTGCGCTGGGTCCCGACGGGCCACCTGCACAACGTTTGGTCAGCTTTGCAGCCTCTGGAACTGGCGGAGGCGGGTCACAGCCACATCAGCAACGTGGTGTCCTGCCCGGGCACGGACAGTTGCAAACTGGGGATCACCTCGTCGATGGGACTGGCCAAAGCGCTGCGGGACGAGATGGCGGACTGGAATGGTCTTTCCGAGGACAAGGGTGTGGGCGATATCCGCATCAAGATGAGCGGCTGCCCCAACGGTTGCGGCCTGCATCACATCGCCAACATCGGGTTCCACGGAGCGGCGGTCAAGGGCGTAGAGGGCCAGCAGATACCGTCCTACGAATTGTTCCTGGGCGGAAACTACGGCGACAACCAGGTGGAAGACTCCCGCATCGGGACCCGGGTGCCCAAAGTCAAGGTGCCGGCCAAGCTGGTGCCCTCGGTGCTGAAGGACATCGTCACGTACTACAAGGACAACCGCGCCGACGAGTCCGAGCGGTTCAACGACTTCCTCGACCGGGTGGGCCTGGAGGAGATGACCTCCGTGGCGGCCCGCGCCCAGGAGGTGGGCCACGAGGCCGAGGGCGGCGGCGAGATGTACTTCGACTGGGAGCGGACCAACCAGTACGTGCTGGAGCGCGGCGAAGGCGAGTGCGCCGTTTAGCGGCTCCGCAACGTCGCAATGGCCAAGGCATCGCTTAACGGTAGAGTGCTGGCGTTCGTCGAGGCTCGTATGCCCGACGAAATGGCCGGCCTCATCCGGCGGCACGGCGGCGTGCCCGTCGGCGCGCCGGTCATGCAGGAACACTACCTGCAGGATAGCCCGCAAGTGCAGCGGGCTATTCTCGATGTCTGCGAGGGGCGCGTTGACGCCGCCATCTTCCTTACGGGCGTTGGCGCCAACGCGATGATGGGCATCGCCGAGAGCATGGGCCGGCTTGCGGAGTTCGAAGAGGCGCTTCGAAGCATCGCGGTGGTGGCGCGCAGCCCGAAACCGGGACGGATCCTGCGTCGCCACAAAATACCCATCGATATCATGCCGCCCGAGCCGTACACCTCGAGCGATCTGATCGCATCGATGCGCGACCTGGACCTCGTAAGCAAGCGGGTGATCTTCCAGCGTTACGGCGGGCCGGACTCCGAGCTTCCCACCTACCTGCGCGAGCAGCGGGCCGACTACGAAGAGCTGACGCTGTATGACTGGGGATTACCCGATGACACCGCGCCGGTGGTCGATCTGATCGACCGCATGGAGCAGGGCCTGATCGACGCCCTGGCCTTCACCAGCCGGCCGCAGGTGCCGAACCTGATCACCATCGCCGCCGAGGCCGGACGTGAGGAATCGCTGCGGGCGAGCCTCGGCGGACCCGTGGCAGTTGCGTCCGTGGGTCCAGTATGCACGCGGAAGCTGCACGAGTTTGGCATCCCTGTGGACGTGGAACCGGACCACCCGCACATGGGAAACCTGGTGATGGCGGTGGCGGAGTATTTCGGCGACCACGCCTAGTACTTGAACTCCTCGCGCACGGGGCTGAATATGTCCAGGGCGATGGCCTTGGTTCCCTGGCCCTGCGCATAGTGCTCAACGTCGCCGGGGATGATGTACATGTCCCCCGGCTTGAGGACGCGCACCTCGCCGCCGATGCCCATTTCCAACTCGCCCTCGACGATGATTCCGCCCTGCTCATGGGGATGGGTGTGCAGCGGCACCAAGGCACCGGCTTCAACCTCCACCAGTGAGAACAGCATCTGGGCGCCCCAGAACGTGCGGGTGCGGGCGCCTTCGGCAAGTTCTTTGTAGCCGCGGCTCTCGGGATTGAGGAAGTGATCGCTCATCGCCTTGTCTCCTTGTCGTGCGGGTCTAATCGAACCCCAGTCGTTTTTCCTTCAGGCTGGTGAACCGTCCGCCGTGTCCGATGACGAGGTGGTCCAGCAGCTCGATGTCCATGAGTTTCCCGGCGGCGGCCAGGTCGCGGGTTACGGAGATGTCCTCCGGGCTGGGCGTCGGATCGCCGGACGGGTGGTTGTGGGCCACGATGATCGACGGAGCGTTTTCCCGGATGGCGGGACGCAGCACCTCGGCGGGCCGCACGGCACTGCTGTTCACCGTCCCGATATAGATTGTTCGGCGGGCGACGACCTGGTTCCGGGTGTTGAGCAGCAGAACGACCAGGTTCTCCTGCACCAGCGGCTCCATCTCCGCAATGAGCAGGCTGGCCGCGTCCTGCGGACAGGATATCTGGGAGCGTTCCTCGGGGGCAAGTGAAGCAATGCGGCGGCCAAGCTCCAGGGCTGCCATGATCTCGCTGGACTTGGCATGGTTAAGTCCGCGTTGCTCGCACAACTCCGCGTATCCGGCCCGAGCCAACCCGGCCAGCCCGTCGAACTCGGCGAGAATTCGCATCGCCACGTTGATGGCGTTTTCGCCGGCCACGCCGGAGCGCAGTAATATGGCGACGAGTTCGGCGTTGTTCAGGTAACGCGGCCCGTGCTCCCGCAAACGTTCCCGAGGGCGCTCGCACGGTGGCAGGTCCAGGATGGTCGGCTGGTACGAGACCGTAGCAACGTTGCGGCATGAGACTGGTTCGTCCGTGTGCTCAACGTCAGCTTGGCCAGAAGGACCCCGTGGAACCCGGTCCGGTGCGGCAAAGGAGACGGGAGAGCCAGCGATGATGCGCTCGAGTTCGGCGCGGAAGGCATCGAGGTCGGCAGGTTCCGCCGGTGGTCCGGTGACGGTCATCGTTGACTCCGTAGGTCGAGAACTCAGCCGCAAGTCTAAACGGCTGATTGTTGATCCCGCCATCCAATGGTGTCAGCAATTGACGGGATGGGATGAAAATGCAGTCGCCTGGTATTCTCCGGCCTTAGCCGCGGCGCAGGTTGCCGATTTTACGGTACGCGCGCACCGTGCCCGCCGAGAGCGCGGCGGCTGCGTTGCCCACGCTGAATGCACGAGACCGGTGCGGCAGAAACTCCTCCACGTTCAACTCCTCCACGGCAACCAGGGTGCGGCTGAGGCCACTTTCCACAGTGCGGCGGCTGGCCTCATCGTGGAAATCCAGGCTGCCGCAGATGAAAACGGGGCCGATCAGGCAGCTGAGCATGACCTGGCGATAGCCGCGCCAACATTCCTCAAGCGAGTAGTCGCTGACGCCGGCGGCAAGAAGGGCATCGTGGTATTCGGCGACGATATCCTGCTCAATCGCGCGCCGCGTCTCCGGCGTCACACTGGTGGATAGGAAATAAGTGACGTCGCGCAGCCCGGAATGGATGCCGCTGTTTTGCCAGTCGACCGCTGCGACATCATCGGCTCCCTGGCTGCCGAAAAAGAGGTTGTCCAGCCGAAAATCACCGTGAGTGAAGGTCTTGGGCCCCTTGGATATGTGGGCCAGGTGATCGGCGATCCTGGGGCCGTAGGCTTCGGCGAGACGACGCATTCGGGGCGTGAACCGGTCTCCAAACCGGTCGAGGGCGGGCGCCAGGTTGAACATATAGCCAAGCTGAGCCAGGCGTCGGTATTTTTTCGTGTAGTCCGGCACGCCCCTCAAAGCGGGCTGGTTGAAGTTGTTCCAGTAGCGGCCGTGCATTCTGGCCAGCGCTCGGATCGCGCGACGTGCCTGAACTTGGCTGGCCCCGTCTGCCTGCGAAGTCGATTGCAAACCGCCCAGGTCTTCCAGCACCATCACGAACCGGTGGCTGAAGGGAGCGAAATCCGCGTAAAGCATCTCCGGCGTGCGGACACCTGCGAGTGGACGAATTCGACGGTAGAAATCGTACTCTCGGCGATACAGTTTGACGACCCGCGCGAGCCGGAACGTTTTACGATCCCGGCTATGAAGCTTGACGATCACGCTGCGGGGGTGCTGTGGAGCGTCTGAAGACCATGCCAGACGGCAGCGGACCACTGCGCTGAGCAAACCACGGCCGGAACCGACGGGTTCGATACTAACGGCTCGCAACTGCGCGGGCTCGAAAGCGCCGGAGAAGGCCAACGCCTGACGGAGCCAATCGACGGTTATTTCGTCCGGACGCTGGGGTATGCCGGGACGCCGCGCCATTTGGATGCACTCAGGTCGTTCCGTCTCCTACGGAGAGGTGCCGCCGGGCATAAACTCCTCCGCGCCCAGATCATCTATGGCCGTCAGCGTGCGGGTTAGAAATACGTCGGCCAATTGCCGGCCTCGGGCGTCGCTGAAGTCCAGTTGCCCGCCGGCGATTACGGGAGTCTGGAAGCAACCGAGCATATTCTGCCGGTAGCTGCGCCAACATTCTTCGAGGGTGAAGTCGCGCACTCCCATGCTCAGGAGGACACGGTGGTATTCGGATACTGCTTCAGCCTCGATCTCCCGGCGCACATCGACGGGGACGCTGGAGGAAAGGAAATAGGCCACATCGTAGAGCCCGCTGCGCACGCCGCACACCTGCCAATCAACGACGGCGAAATCATCACTACCGTCGGCGCCGAAGAACATATTGTCCAGCCGGAAATCGCCGTGGCAGAAAGTCAGCGGACCGGCGGCGACAGCCTCGGTGTGCTCCACGATGCGGTGGCCGTAAGATTCGGCGAGCCGTCGCATGGGTTCGGGGAACAGATTACCCAAGCGCTCGAGCGCGGACGGCAGGCTGGCCTGATAAACATGCTGTACCAAGCGTCGGCGCTCCGGGGTGGCAGCATCGCGGAAACCGGCCACGGGCGGCTCATCCACCCGATTCCAGTAGGCCCCGTGCATCCGGGCAATCGCCCGCACCGCCGTTATCGCTTGCGCCGCGCTGGCTCCTTCAATCTGGTCCACTGAAGCCATGCCCCGCAGATCTTCCAGAACCAGGACAAAGCGGTGGTCGCGGTCGTCGAAGTCTCCGTAGAGGAGGGCAGGAGAACGCAGGGGAACGTCGGGTGCCATTTGCCGGTAGAAAGCGTATTCCCGCTGATAAAGATTGAGCCTCCGGGCGGTCTGCATTGTCTCCTCATGAGAACTGTGCAGCTTGACGATCACCGACTCCGGCACGTCGGCGGCGTCGCCGGGATAGGACAGATGGCAGCGCAGTATGGTTCCCACCAGCCCAACGCCGGCGCCAATGTTTTCAACGCCGACCGCGGCAACAGCGGGCAACGCCGATAGACCACCGGCGGTCAACGCCTGCTGCATCCAGTCGGCGGTTATGTCGTTAGCGGTTGCAGGGATCGGGGGTCGCGATGCCATGTTTGTATTGTACGGGATGGGGCGGTAGGGCGGCGAATGGCGCGGTCAATCCGGGCGCGTACCGCGGGTAAAAGAATTAGGGGCGAATGATCGTTCGCCCCTGCGGAAATGAACTCCAGGTGACCAGTCACCAGCACGCTAGTCGAAGCGGAACTTGGAGAAGGTGCCCTCTTCCTTGGTGATGAACTCGAGGAGCGCCGGACGGCCGTCGGCGTTGGCCTGCATGGCGCGCTGCATGGCGGGTTTGATCTCGTCCGGTGTGGTGATCTGCTCGGCGTAAGCGCCCAGCGCCAGAGCTACCTGGTAGAAATCGCCGCTGAGGTCTTTCAGGCCATAGCGCTCCACGGCCGTGGGGATGCGGCTGTCGGGGTAGATAGCCATGGTGTAGTTGTTCATCACGACGGTGGTGATGGGGATATTGGCGCGGACGGCGGTTTCAACGTCGAGGCCCACCATGCCAAAGGCAGCATCCCCCATGAAGTTGATTACCATCTTCTCCGGCGCGGCCATCTTGGCGCCCATGGCCAGGCCCAGGCTGTAGCCCAACTGCGTGGACTTGCCCCAGCCGATGAAGCTGCGGGGAGCGCGGGCTTCCCAGAAGGGCGACACCTGCTCGCGGGGACTGCCGGACTCGTGGGTTACGATGGTGTTGTCCAGGTCGACCGTGTGCATGATGTCCCAGACCACGCGGTAGGGGTTCAACGGAACTTCATCGCTGGTGAGCCTAGGCAACCACTCGGCCATCCAAGCCTCTCGGCTGGCGGTGATCTCGTCTGCGAGTTCCTGATTTGGCGACCGCTGCTGGGCCCCCTGGGCTTTCAGCTCGTCAATGAACTGGCGCAGGGCGAGCTTGGCGTCGCCGAGGATGGGGTAGTCGGTGCGGTAATCTTTGTTCACGTCCCCTTCGCCGTTAGTGAGGTGGATCAACGTCTTGCCGGCCGGCATGGGCACCGTGAAGCCGCTCTTTGTGAAACTGACGCCGACGCCAAAGACCACGTCGGCGTTGGTGAGGAAGCGGTGCACCGGGCCGGTCTGGCTGGATCCGCCAACGCCCAGCGACAGGGGATGGTTCTCCGGGAAGGCGCTCTTCCCCTCTAGGGTGGTCATGACGGGGATCTGCAGGAACTCCGCCAGCTCCAGCAGTTCGTCGGTGGCCTCCGCGTAAAGGACGCCCTGGCCGGCGTGGATCACCGGACGATGGGCGGACATCAGGGCGCGAACACCACGGGTGATGGCCGCGGGGTCGGCGGCAACGCGCATCCTGGTCGGCGGCACGTAATCAAAGTCCTCCTCGCTGATCTGATCGGACACTAGATCGGAGGGGATTTCCAGGAGCACCGGGCCGGGCTTGCCGGACCGGAGCTTGGTAAACGCCTGGCGGAAAAGCTCGGGCACCCGATCCGCGAAGTTGACGTGGCCGGCCCACTTGGTGATGGTCGAGTAGGCCTGGACGGGATGGAAGTTCGGCTCCACGCCCAGCCGATTGCGAGCAACGCCGGCCGGAAGCACCAGGATGGGCACGGAGTCGGCATAGGCCTGGGCGACACCGCCGAATGAGTTCTCAGCGCCGGGACCGTTCTGGGCCAGGAAGATGCCGATCTTGTTGCCGTTGTTGATGCGGGAAAACCCGTCGGCCATGTGCACGCCGGTGCGTTCCTGGCGACAGACCACAGGTCGAATGCCGGCGATAGCGGCCGCCTCGATAAGCGGGTTGGAAGGCATGACGGCGATCCAGTCCACGCCTTCCATCTTCAACACGTTAGCTACAGCGGTGACTCCGTCCACGGTGGGGTTCCTCCAAGTCTGGGATGTGCTTGAACTCGCGCTGCGGCGAGGTATGGGGATCAGTGGATTCCGGCCAGGAAGTCGTCCAGGGCCGCGTTGAATTCGTCCGGCTTTTCCACCATGGGGAAATGGCCAGCGTCTTTCATCTTGATGAGCCTTGATCCGGGGACGGCGCGATGAATCTCTTCTTCGTAGTCGCCGGTCGCAAGGGGGTCGTCGACGCCCTGGATCAACAGCAGGGGCACCCTGAGCGTATGGATCCGGTCGCGCACGTCAAATCGGTCGATGACCACGAGGTCCCGGTGTTGAGCGACCGGGCCGACCTCGCGGTGTCGCTGCAACAGGCGGGCGCGAAGATCCGGCTCGATAAAGTGCATGACGCCGTCCATCATGCCAAGCCATTTCTCGTACGTCTCCAGGTTCTCGGCGGCGTCCAGCCGGAACTGCAGATCCTGGGGCCGGCGCTGCTTGGGGCGCATGGCAATGGTCATGAGCGCCAAGGCTTTGACCTCGTCGGGGTAGTCCAGAGCATATTGCAGGGCGACACAGGCGCCGAGGGTAAAGCCACTCAGCACCAGGTCCTCGTGGTGTCCTCGGGCGTGCAGCCAGCCGCGCAGCCAATCGGTGTAACGTTCCACGCTACTGCAAGGCGCGCCATCCAGATGCCCGGGCAGATTCGGGGCGAGGCTGCTGGGGTAATGGTAAAGCTGGTTGATATAGGAATCGGCGCAGCCACCGGCGCCGGGGCCGTGTACGAAAACAAGCTGGGTCATGGACACCTGCGAAAGACGGCCCTTCGGGCCGGGTGCCGGCATTCTAGGGTGCGGTGGCTATGGGGTCAAGGCAGCGGCCGATGGATCAACTGCCCGACCAGCCGGTGACGCGCTCAGGTGTGATCCGGATCACCGGATTGCCGTCGAGAGGCATGTTTCGATATTGCGGGTATTTCTCGCGCAGCCTGGCAATGGCCATTGGTGGATCAGGGCCGTATTCGACCAGCTCCGCTCTGCCCTGGACCAACAGATACCAGAGCCGGGTCCAATCCTCGTCGTAATGGTCGATGACCAACGAGACCTGCGGGTTGGCGAGGATGTTGCGCACTCGGCGCAGGCCGGTGAGGCTGCCGCGCTTGGGCTTGGCGTCGAGGACGGAATAGATATGCTGGCCATCGTAGGAAAAGCAGACCGGAATCACGTGGGGTCGCCCGTTGGCATCGGCGGTGGCCAGGTGTCCCACCGGGGTTTCGGAAAGTCGCGCTGCCTGCTCGGACGTCAAGCTAACCACGGGTTGCCTCCGGGACGCGAAGGGCGGCCATGATGGCGGGAATTCGATCCAGGAGGTCGCTGGCAACGACGCCGGCGTTGCCGTGTTCGGCGCGCGCTTGATCCGCCGCCGTACCGTGGAGGAACCCGCCCAATCGCGCGGCGTCATAGGTGTTTAGACCCTGGGCCAGCAGTCCGCCGATAATGCCAGTGAGTACGTCTCCGGTCCCGCCGGCGGCCAGCGCCGGGTTGGCAAAGGGAAGCACGCACCGCCTCCCACACGGAGCGGCGACGACTGTATGGGCTCCCTTAAGCAGCACGGCTTGCCGCCAACTTGCGGCCGACCGGCTGGCGATGCCGATGCGATCAGCCTGCACCTCAGAGGTGGACTGTCCGGTTAGGGTCGCCATCTCGCCAGGGTGCGGCGTGAGGACGGCAGTGGCGCGTAAGCGGTCGGCCCAATCCGGGCATCTTGAAAGGTTGTTCAACCCGTCGGCGTCAATGACGATTGGCATTGACGGAGGGTCTGCACCAGCCAACAGGAGACGCTCCATCAGGGCGGCAGTGCCGCTTGACCAACCCAGGCCGCAGCCCACCGCCAAGGCGGAATAGTTCTCTATGCGTTCCCGTATCACGTGGGCAGACGTCGCATCTATGCGCCCGTCGGCGTCTTCGGGTAGGGGCAGGTGGATGGTCTCGGTAAGCCGGGAGGCGGCGATCCGATACACCGATTCGGGAGCGGCAAGAGTTACGAGGCCAGCGCCGGCCCGGTGGGCGCCCCGGGCGGCCAGCGAAGCCGCGCCGACGAAATTGCGGGAGCCGGCAACGATCAACAGGTGACCGAAAGTTCCCTTGTGAGCAGTGAGCGGCCTGGTGGGCAGCAATGCGCGGGCTGATTCCGGGGTCATCCACTCGGTGGGCAGGTCAGCATCTGCCGACGCGGATACCTCGTCCGGCAGGTCGATGCCAAGCACGGTTATCCGCCCGGCGTAGCCGGCGCCGGGGAAGTTGACAATGCCGTACTTGGGATGGCAAAGGGCGAGGGTCTCGTCGGCATTGAGCGTGCGCGGGTCAGCATCCCCGGTGTCGGGGTTGACACCGGTGGGCAGGTCCACGGCCACGACATGCAGACGCGGCCGGCTGGATCGGACGTCATTGACCAAGGCGGTGACATCCCCAACGAGGCCATCCAGAGGACGATAGCGGCCGGCACCGAGGATTGAGTCCACGACCACGTCGCCACGGGCCAGCAGCCGGCCCAAGATTGCCAAGTGGTTGTCTTCGGAGCAATCAGCGACCGTCACACCGTAAGCCAGCGCGCCGGTCATCTTCGGATCATCTGACGGGCGGCCGCGGACGATGTAGCAGCAGACGTCGGCGCCCCAACGGGCCAGGTGTCGAGCCAGGACCAGGCCGTCAGCGCCGTTGTTGCCGGGTCCGACCAGGACGGCAACACGGCGGCCGGCCGCTCCGCCCAAGCGCCACCGGATACGCAGGGCGCAGGCCAGGCCGGCGTTTTCCATCAGGGTGTCGGTGCTGACGCCGGCGGCTTCCGAGGCGGCCTCCAGCGCCTGCATCTCGGCAACCGTGACGACCTTAACGGCCATTGGGTCAACCGGCCCGGGGAGCCAGGTCATCGCCCCAGAGGGTGGCTCTGGCGGCTTCCAGGGATTCCGTGGTGTCGGGACGCACCGCCACGGCAACGACCATGGCGAATCCCCGGGAATGGGAGAGACTGATGGCGATCTCAGTGACGCCCAGTCTCTCGGCGCGACGGCGGGCCCGCCCGTGGAGTCGCGGGCTGGGGGCACCGCTGGGAGCGCGGACCACCTCCACGTCCCTCCAGCCGACGCCACGGAAACCGGTGCCGAGGGACTTCATCACCGCCTCTTTGGCCGCGAAGCGAGCCGCCAGGTTGGGCGCGCGACCACGGCAATAGGCGATTTCTCCAGGCGTGAAGACCCGGCGCAGGAAGCGGTCGCCATACCGGTCCAGGATACCGGCTACGCGATCGATTTCGATGAAGTCAACGCCGGTGGAAAGCATGGTCGATCAGAGCCTGGCCGGGTCAACCTCCGTCGTGGCCCCCGATGTGCAGGTCGCTGAGTATGTGCGACACGGAGTAGGTGCGATTGAGGACGTAGAAGTGGATGCCCGGCACTCCGTTGGCCCACAGGTCTTCGGCCTGTCGCGTGGCATGTTCGACGCCGATTTCACGAACGGCGCGATTGTCTTCGGCGAAGCGCTCCAGGCGAGCGTCCAGTTGGGGCGGGATGGTTGCGCCACAGAGGGAGGTGAACCGCCGGATCTGGGGAGTGCTCAAGATGGGCAGGACGCCGGGGATGATGGGGATGGTAATCCCGGCGGCGGCGGCACGGTCCTGGAGCCCGTAGAAATGGCTGTTGTCGTAGAAAAGCTGGGTGATGAGAAAGTCCGCCCCGAGGTCCTGTTTCATGCGGGCGTAGGCGATATCTGATTCAAGGTCGTCCGACTCGGTATGACCTTCGGGATAGCAGGCACCGGCGATGCCAAAGTCGAAATTGGCTCCGATGTGCTGGATGAGATCGGTGGCGTGGGCGAATTGGTCCTCGCCGGGAGGCTCGTCCTCGGTCCCCGGGGGACGATCACCCCGGAGAGCGATGACATTCTCGATGTCGGCGGCCTGGAGTCGTTGGAGAACACCGTGAACTTCCTCGCGGCTCTGGGCCACGCAGGTCAGGTGAGCCATCACTTCCATGTCGCCGCGGCGCTTGAGTTGCATCGTGATCTCTTCGGTGAAGGCCCGCGTGCCGCCGCCGGCGCCGTAGGTCACGGATACGAAGTCGGGCGAGAACCGTTGCAGGCGACCGGCGACGTCGACCACGCTCGGAACTCCGTCCGCCTCGCGAGGCGGGAAAAATTCGAAGGAGATCGTTCTTCGGTTGGTGAGGATGTCTTTGATTTTCAAACCAGTAATTCCTAAACGGCCAAAGTGGTTATAGGCCGTGCCATTCCGGTCAGGGACCGCGTAACGGCGTCGGGGTTTCAGAACTCGGGCTGGCGCTTTTCCTTGAAGGCCTGGATGCCCTCGCGGGGATGGCTCGACGTGGCGAACACATGGGTGAAAGTCGCGCCTTCCAGTGCGACGCCGTCTCTCAGGGGAAGATCCTGGCTCCGGCGAGCCAAACTTTTCATGAGGCTCAACCCCACGCGGCTTTTGCCCCGTAGGCCATCGAGCATAGATTCCAGTTCGTCTTCAAGGTTTTCGGGCGGTGCGGCTCGAAGGGCCAAGCCCCACTCCACGGCTTCCCGGCCGTTCAGCCACCGTCCCGTGGTCAACAGCTCCATGGCCCGAGGCATGCCCACGCGGCGCGGGAGGCGTTGGGTGGAACCGCCGCCCGGGATCAACCCGAAGTTTGCGTGCTGATCCCCGATGCGCGCGTCCTCGGCGACAAGGGCCATATCGCAAGCCATCATGAGCTCCATTCCCCCGGCCAGGGCGTAGCCGTGCACCACAGCGATGGTAGGAATGGGCATTGCTTCCAGAGCGAAGAATGCGTCGTTGAGGTCTTTCACGTAATCGGGCATCAGGGACAGGTCATCGAAAACCTGGTCGAAATACAGCAGGTCGGCTCCGGCGCAAAATCCGCGGCCTTCGCCGCGCACCACCAGCGCCTTGACGGAAGAGTCGTCGCCAACGGCAGCGACTGCGTGGGCGAACTCGGAGAGCAGGTCAGGGTTGAGGGCGTTGAGGGCGTCCGGTCGGTTGAGACGGAGCGTGGCGACGCGGTCTCCCACCGAAAGCGTAATGTTGCTATACTCCATTCGATCTCCCGCCAAATTGCAACGGTTCACATGGCCGTCGGCGTCCATACTATACCAGACCCATTATCACGTGATTGATGACCAAGCCGGCCACATGCCACCTGCGGGTGAGGGTGCAACCAAATGCCACCCGCACCGAGATCCTGGGTTGGCGTGGCGGATCGCTGAGGGTGCGAACCACTGCGCCTCCAGTTGCCGGCAAAGCCAATCGGGCGGCGGTCGAGGTTTTGGCCCACACCCTGGGCATCCCGCGTACCGACGTTAACGTCGTCCGGGGCCACGGATCCAGGGATAAGGTTATGGAAATAGTCGGTATCGACGAACCGGAACTGCACCGCCGCCTGAAAATTCCGGTGGCACCCGATACACCGGCCGCAACGGCCCACTGAGCACGGACCGGTTTGCCGGAACACGGAGCGACCCATGCAAGACAATTTTCGCAACTTCAGCTGGATTTTGCCCGGCGCGCTGGCGGGAGCCATGGGGCCCATGGAGCGCCGGCATCTAATCTACTTCGAGCTCAACGACATCACCGCGATAGTGCGGATGGAAGAGCGGACAATCTCGGGAGAGCCGTGGGGCTTCGAGGAACTGTTCGAGCCGGTGCCGGATTTCGAAGCGCCTTCAGTGGAGCAGATTGACCGCATCGTAACTTTCACGGAGCAGCAGATCGAGACTTGGGAGCGGCCCACGGTGATAACCTGCGCCGCGGGGATTGGCCGGACGGGAACGATTCTCGCGTCATACCTGGTGAACACCGGATGGGAAGCGGATGAAGCGATCGACTATATCCGGCAACTGCGTCCCGGCTCAATCCAGACTGCCTCCCAGGAAGAGGCGGTAAGGCAATACGCCGTGTTCGTCAAGGACCGGAATGACAACATGCCCCGGCGGTTCCGGTGACCGGTTGGCCGCCGACTGATTTGAGCAGGAAAACGGGGTCCGAGTTCAGAACTCGGACCCCGTCGTGGTTAACTGAGGTGTCAGGGTATCAGGCGACCAGCAACTCGTCGGAATTCGGCGCCGCAGGCATGGTGGCAGGCGCGGTCTGTATCATCGGAGCCGCATCCGCGGGGATTTCCCGGCTGCACTGCAGGCACTGGCGGTAATCGCCGTAAATGTCGCGGACCTGGCGTACGTCGCCGCCGCAGTGGGGGCAGGAGCCCAGATCCACGCGCCGGCGGCGTACGCCCTGAACAGACCGGGCCCGGTTCAGTGTGCTTTCCATCATCTCATCTCCTTGACCTGACGGCGTGTGGCCGTCGCCGGTCGTGACTGCGCGTACGTGGTTGACGGTAATTTGATGCCGGTTGTCGCTACGGTCGAGATGCGGTGTTAAAAATATTGCGGCCTCGGAGCCAAGTCCGAGGCCGCTGCCTGCGGTTGCTTGTGCTCGGTATCTTGATCAGGCCGTGACCTTCTCGCGATGGTGGGTCGTATTTGCTGGCATATCCACGGAGGCAATGGTTGTGGCCGGTACGGGGCTGGTAGCCACGCGTCGGATTTCGCGACCGCATTGGGCGCACTGGTGGTAGACTCCGAACGTGTCCCTCATGCGACAGACATCGCCGCCACAGCGGGGACACGCCTTGAGCTTCAACGATTTACGGGTTAGGGTCTGCATTTCTCCATCCTGTTTGCGATTGTCGCCGCAGCGGGCGGGGCGGGCTGTCAGTTTGCGATTTCAGTTTACCGCTACCGTATTACCGGAGTATTACGGTAACCAGTCAATAAACGGCCGAATTAGAATATCAGGTTACGGTTTTCGTAACAAGGGGGTTTAATGGCCAATTTAGCGGATCCGTTGGAAATTCCGGAGGAGTTCATGCAGGCCGTGTTTCGTCAGGCGCGAGAAGCCTTTCCCGCGGAGTGCTGCGGATGGCTCAGCGGCCCGGCGGGCGGTACCTCGGTGAACGGAATACGCCCCGTGGTCAACGACCAGGCATCGGGCAATCACCCCACCGCGGCGGAGCGGACTGCCGAGTCGGCCTACGTTTTCAGCACGGCGGACCTGCTGGAACTCAACAACAGCCTGGACACGGAGACCCCGGCGCGGATCATCTACCACTCTCATCCCAACGGCCAGGCCTACCTATCCGCAACGGACCGGACCGTAGCCATCAGCCCCTGGGGAGACGGCCCGGCCTATCCGGTACAGCAATTGGTGGTGGGTATCGACGGCGAGCGCGTGGTGGAAGCGGCGCTGTTCGACTGGGACGACGGCGCCGGTGATTTCGTCGAGATCGCGCGGTTCGAAGGGGCGGAAATCTAGTGGGACGGTGCTCCCAGAAGGGCTACCCAAATCGCCCCGGCGACGGTGACCAGCAACATCAGCGCCAGGGCTCCGACAATCACAGGTTGCGGCAGACGGTTCCGTCCCCATAAAAGCAGGCCGCCCCACGAGATCAGCCCCATGGCGATGACCCCGGCGATGTAGTGCTCGGTTTCCGCGCTGTTGACCACGACGCCTTTGCGATAGAAGAAATCAGCGTAGGCCAGGATGGTTATATTGAATACGCAACTGCCGTACACCCCGGCAAACCCGAGATCAGCCGCACCCAGGCGCGCCGCCGCGAACGTCGCTGAGATTTCCGGCATACTTGTGACCAGGGCCACCGCCAAAATGCCCAGGACACCTGAAGATACTCCCGTGATATGAGCGATCCGGTCCACGCTCTGGGCCAACAGCACGCCGGAAATGATGACCCCTAGGGATACCAGGATGAACATTATCCAGGCGCGGCGCAGCGTGATTCCGGCGTCTTCTTCCCTTTCTTCTCCGTCAGTGGAGGGTCGGCGGTTATACACGAACCACATCCCGACCAGATATACGGCGATGACGATGATGGAAGACATGCCAACCTGCCACACACTCACTCCGCTCTTGAAGAGCGCAAAAAGAACCGCCATACCGGTGAGCAGGGCCGCCAGGACGATGAGATAACCCTGTTCCGGAGCGACGCGCTGCACGAACCGCTTGCCCCCAAAAAGCAACGCGACGACCGCCAAGATCAGCATGTTGAACATGTTGGACCCGAGCACGTCCCCCAGGGCCAACTGCGGGTTGTCGATGCGGACAGCGGTGATGTTGTTGGACACCTCCGGCAGTGAAGTCGCCAGCGCGACCAGGATGCTGCCGACGAACATCCGGCCCAAACCCGTGAGCGAGGCGAGGGCGTCGCCGTACTTGGCGAGATAGGTTCCCAGGAACACCACCGCGACCGCACTGGCCAGAAAAATAACAATGGCGACGGCAAGGCCGACGCCGGAAAGAACGTTCAGCACGCGGGTTCGGTCCGCCCTAGCCGATAGCGTTGGCGATGAGGTCGCCCATCTGCGTGGTTGCCGTTGCAGTATCCCCGGCGGTAACGATGTCAGCAGTGCGGTAGCCTTGCTCCAGGACGCTCTGGACGGCGCGCTCGATGGCGGCCGCTTCTTCGGTAAGGCCGAGGGAGTAGCGCAGCATCATGGCAGCACTGAGGATGGAGCCGCAGGGGTTAGCAATGCCCTGTCCGGCAATGTCCGGAGCAGTACCGTGGATTGGTTCGTAGAAGCCTGGAGTTCGGGCGCCGTCCTGGGGCACGCCGGAAAGGCTGGCCGAGGGCAGAAGGCCCATAGACGCGGCGAGGATGGCCGCTTCGTCGGTGAGGATGTCGCCGAAGGTGTTCTCGGCAACGATCACGTCGTATGAAGCGGGGCGCAGGACGATCTGCATGGCGCAGGCGTCAACCAGGGCGTGCTCCAGTTCAACGTCGGGATATTCGCCGGCGAGGCGAGTGGCGGTAGCGCGCCAGAGCCTGGAGGTTTCAAGCACGTTGGCCTTGTCCACGGAGGTCAGCTTGCCGCGCCGGCCGCGGGCCAACTCGAAGCCGACGCGAAGCACGCGCTCGATTTCCGATTCGGAATAGCGCATGGTATCAACGCCGACAATGCCCTGGGGGGTTTCGGTGCGGCCCTTGGGCTGGGCGTAATACAGGCCGCCGGTGAGTTCGCGCACCACGACCATGTCAACGCCCTCGAGGACGTGGGGCTTCAACACGCTGGAATCGGTGAGCTGGGGATAAACCTTGACGGGACGGATGTTGGCGAAGACGTTGAGATGGGCCCGCAGCGCAAGCAGTCCGTCCTCCGGTCGCGTGGAAGCGGAAGGATCGTCCCATTTGGGACCGCCCACTGCGCCGAACAGCACGGCGTCTGCCGAGGCAGCGAGATCACGAACGCCATCGGTCAGCGGCGTGCCGTGTTTGTCGATGGATATGCCGCCGACGTCCCCGTATTCGAGGACGAAATTGTGCCCGAAAGCGCGACCCACGGCCTCCATGGCCTTGACACCTTCGGCGGTAACCTCGGGTCCAATGCCGTCGCCGGCCAATACGGCGATGTTGAAATCCATTTTGCCAACGGCTCCGATTGATAGATCGTCCCCGCTTGCCGGCTTCAGGCCCGGCCGAATACGGGGCGGCGGGTAGTATAGCCTATGGCTGGTGGGGCATCAAACACGACAGCACCGACGCCGGCACGAAACGCGGCGATTCACGAGTTGCTCAAACCACACGGAGGCGGGGGCCATCATCAGAGGCTGCTTATCGTATTCACCGAGCGCCGTTTGCTCGCTCCGGCGGTGGGTTCCGCGTTGACACGCCGGGGTGCACACTTTAAACTGCGAGCATCAGCCAAGCCTGCGCTGGCGCTTTGCGTTGCGCCCGGATAAGGAGGCCCATCCGCGATGACCACCACCAATAATGACCGGTCTCTGGTCGTAGTCCAGTTGACCGGGGCCAACGACCCGCTCAATACCGTGATCCCCTATGCCGACGGGCATTACTATGATTTCCGGCCCAACGTTGGCATTCCCACCGACCAGGTGATACCGCTGGACGGACAGCTGGGTCTCAACCCCAACATGGCTCCAATCAAGGCCCTGTGGGACGAGGGCAAGGTCGCCATCGTCAACGGCATCGGATACCCGAACCCGACCCGTTCCCACTTCCGCAGCATGGACATCTGGCACACCTGCGAGCCGGAAAAGATCGCCACCGAGGGCTGGCTGGGCCGCGTCATCCGCGACCTTGACCCCTCCGGCCAGAACGTGATCACCGGCGTGAACTTCGGGCGGGGCCTGCCCCGTTCCATGGGCGCCTCCGGCGTTCCCGTCGCCTCGGTGGGCAACCTGGAGACCTACGGCCTGTTCCCCGACGTGGAGGAAGAGCGCATCCGCGGCCTGTGCCTGGACGCCTTCGGCAAGATGTACGGCGGGTCCATCCAGGACGCCGTAATGGACTACTTGGGCCAGACTGGTCGCGACGCGCTGAAGGGCGCGGACATCCTGCGCACCGCTCCCGAGCAGTATTCCTCCTCGGTGGAGTATGCCGACAACCCCATCGCGCAATCCCTCAAGAACGTGGCCCAGGTGATGACCGCCGATCTGGGCACCCGCATCTACTACACCCAGCACGGCAGCTTTGACACCCACGGCGACGAGATCAAGGTTCACGGCGGGCTGTGGACGCAAGTGTCCGGCGCCATCAGCGACTTCCTGGCCGACCTGGACGAGCACGGCCGCGGCGACGACGCCATCGTGCTGGTTTGGACCGAGTTCGGGCGCCGCATCCGCGACAACGGCACCGGCACCGACCACGGCTCCGGTGGTACCGCTTTCATCATCGGCAACCAGGTCAACGGCGGCTTCTACGGGCAGTACCCGTCCCTGGCCGAGCGCGACCAACTGGACGGCGACCTGCACTGGAACAACGACTTCCGCTCGACCTACTCGACCATCGCCGACAAGTGGCTGGGCCTGGACCCGGTGAACATCGTCAACGGCCAGTTCGAGCAGTGGGACTTCGTCGGCAACTAGCCCGACCGGTCTCCCCATCATTTGACAGAGAACTTGCGGAGGCAATTATGAGCAATGCCGACATTGCCCTGATGGCTCACTTGATGCGCAGGGCCGGCTTCGGGGCAACCCGCGATGAGCTGGAGCAGCTGGTCGAGCAGGGTTACGAAAACGTGGTTGAAGACCTGATCAACCCCGGCGACCCCGGGGTTATGCCCGACGACGTGATCCGAAGGTACCACTCGGAAATGGCCGAGATGCGGGAACTGAACAGCGCCGGCGCATACTGGATGTACCGGATGGTCACGACCCGTAACCAGCTGGAAGAGAAGCTGGCCCTATTCTGGCACGGCCTCTTCGCCACCGGCTACTCCAAGCTGAACCAGGCCAGCGCCCTGGTCAACCAGATCAACACCTTCCGCCGCCACTCCCTCGGTTCCTACAAGACGATGCTGGTGGAACTGTCCAAGGACCCGGCCATGATCATCTGGCTGGACAACCACGACAACCACCGGGACAACATCAACGAGAACTACGGGCGCGAGTTGCTGGAGCTCTTCTCCATGGGCGTGGGCAACTACACCGAGGACGATATCAAGGAGTGCGCCCGGGCTTTCACCGGATGGACGCTGGGCAACGCCGAGTACATGTCCACCCGGGCCAGCCGCGACTCCATCTGGCCGTACAGCCGCATCAACTGGCACTTCAACTACCGCGACTACGACCACGACGACGGCGAAAAGACCTTCCTGGGGCACACCGGCAACTTCAACGGCGAGGACATCGTCGAGATCATCGTGCAGCAGGAAGCCACGGCGCGTTTCATCTGCACCCGCCTGTTCCAGTTCTTCGCGGCGGATGAGGTGGACGAAGCGGGTGAAGCCGTCATCAACGACATGATGGCCTCCTACTTCGAATCGGAGTACGAGATCCGCTCCATCATGCGAACCATGTTCAATTCCGACTACTTCAAGTCGGAAGACGCCCGGTTCGCCCGGGTCAAGGGCCCAGTGGAACTGGTTGTGGGCGCGGTCCGCATGGCCGGCACCTATCAAGAGCCGACTTTCGGCGCCGACCAGCTGGCGCGCCAGACCATGTACATGGGTCAGGGCATCTTCCAGCCGCCCAGCGTGGAGGGTTGGCACGAGGGCGCCGAGTGGATCGACAGCGGCGCGCTGGTCGAGCGGGTCAACTTCGTCGGCCGGGAACTGGGCGACCCGGGCAACCCGGGCGTCAAGGCGATCATCGACCGCATGGCCCGGCAGGGCCAGGCAGTGCTGTCCCCCGAGGAACAGGTTGCCGCGTGCGCGGACCTGATCGGGCCGCTGGAACTCTCAGAAGCGACCACCACTTCCATACGGGAGTTCGCCAACGAGCAGGGTCCCGCCGACCTTCGGGAAGGCTCTCGCACTGAGGCCGACGAGCAGCGGATTGCGAACCTGCTGCGGCTGCTTACGGCCACGCGGGAATACCAGCTCGCTTAGGGTCGAAAACAACGCTAAGCGGACGATTGCAGGGGCGAATGATCATTCGCCCCTATGCAAAACAGGAGAGGCTGCAATGACTACCGCGACTGCTGTCAGCGCAGGCCCGATGGAATACGTCAAGACCATCGGCGTCACGACCAACCAGAGCGGTCGAGGGTTCATCAACCCGTACGACTGCGCCTTCACCAACGACGGACGCATCCTGGTGCTCAATCATGCTGACGCGGCCCGACAGGCGTTGATCCGCATTGGCGTCCTCAACTGGGATGAGGATTACCTGGGCGAGTTCAGCAAGGGCACCGGGCGCGGGGAAGGGCAGTGGACGCTGCCCATCGGGATGACGATCAGCGTGGATCAGCACATTCACGTGACGGACGAGCACCTGCATCGCGTCACCGTATTCGACACCGACGGCGAATTCGTAAGGATGTGGGGAGAAAAGGGCGACGGCGCCGGGCAACTGCACGGACCGGCCGGGATCGCCGTAGGTACTGACGGAACGGTGTACGTCGCTGAGCAGTACAACCACCGGGTGCAGGTGTTCACCTCCAACGGCGAGCCGGTAACCACCTGGGGTGAATATGGAGACGGCGCCGGCCAGTTCAACATGCCCTGGGGTTTGGCTTTGGACGGAGACGGCAACGTTTACGTGGCGGACTGGCGCAACGACCGGATCCAGAAGTTCACCGGGACCGGGCAGCACCTGGCCACCTACGGGTCCTCCGGCACTGGGGACGGAGAGTTCAGCCGGCCTTCGGCGGTAGCCGTGGACTCCGATGGTTACATATACGTGGCCGACTGGGGCAACGAACGCATTCAGCTGTTGGATCCGGACGGGAACTTCGTGCAATTGCTCCGGGGCCAGGCCACGCTCTCCAAGTGGGCGCAGGACTTCATGTCCGTGAACCCCGACGAGTACAACACGCGTCAGATAGCCAACCTGGTGCCGGATCTGCCGGACCACCTGGACACGCCATATCTGATTTCGGCGCAAACGGAACCCTACTTCTGGGGGCCAGTATCGGTAAGGCTCGACCACGAGGAAAGGCTGTTCGTCGTGGAAGCCAACCGGCACCGCATCCAGGTGTACCAGCGCCGGAAGGAGTAGAATGACTTTGGTGGCCACGGTGGGCAGTTGCCGGAATCGGGGACGCGTATGGAAACTACCACTATAATCGCCTTCGTCGCTGTGGGCCTATCCGCAGTTGGCATTGGTTTAACTATCGTCATACTGCTACTCCGGGGCAGTTTCCTGCTTGGTGGATCCATCAATCAGGTGAACAACCTCGGCAAACAGGTTGAAGACCTAACCGCTGAAGTCAAGGAGCAACGCCAAGAACACCAAGAATCTATCCAGCGATCACATCGGGAGCACCAAGAATCTATCCAGCAATCAAATCGGGAGCACCAAGAGGCTATCCAGCAATCAAATCGGGAGCACCAAGAGGCTATCCAAAGATCAAATTGGGAGCACCAAGAGGCTATCCAAAGATCAAATCGGGAGCACCAAGAAGCTATCCAGCGATTGCGCCAAGAGTATCAGGAGTCCATCCAGCAGCTGCGGGCTGAAATGGTCGCCGGGTTTGACAAACTGGCGGACGCGATAAACAGTCTGCGCGACGAGGTCCAGCAGAACAACCAGATGCTGGCGGCGTTGGCGAACCACACGCACGACACTGACGGGCGAACCGTGTTCACCCTTCCGTCAATAGCCTGACGATAAAAGGGCTCTCACAACGTGACCATCAATGACCTTCTGGCAGGCATTCGCGCCGTCGTTGGTGACGATTATGTAATCGCGCACCAGGAGGACCTGCTGGTCTACGAGTACGACGGTTCCGTCGACCGCTCGATGCCCGGGGCGGTCGTTTTGCCGGCTGACACGGACCAAGTCAGCAGAGTGATGAGGATCGCCTACGAGGCAGGCTTGACCGTGGTCGGCCGGGGAAGCGGCACCGGCCTCAGTGGCGGGGCGATCACCCCGCCGGAAGGGCTGCAGATCGCGTTCCCGCGAATGAACCGCATCCTGGATGTGGACACGGTAAACCGCACCGCGCTGGTGGAGCCCGGGGTGATTAACCTGGACCTGGACAATCACGTGCGCGGGTTCGGAATGCGCTACGCGCCCGACCCATCGAGCCAGCGGGCGTGCAGCCTCGGGGGAAATATCGCCGAGAACGCGGGCGGCCCGCACTGCCTGGCGTACGGCGCGACCACGAACCACGTCATCGGAATGGAGGTTGTCCTGGAAGACGGCGAGGTGGTTCATCTGGGGAGTCTGGCGCGGGAGGCCACCGGTTACGACCTGAGGGGTGCGTTCGTGGGTTCCGAGGGCACGTTCGGGATCACCACCAAGATATTGGTCCGGCTGCTGCGGCTGCCCGAAACGGTGCGAACCTTCCTGGGCATCTTTCCCGACATCGACTCGGCGTGCACGGCGGTGTCGGCGGTCATCGGCCATGGCATCGTACCCGCGGCGCTGGAGATGATTGACGCGCTGAGCATCAAGGCAGTGCAGAACGTCACCGACGCCGGATACCCCAACGACGCCGGGGCGGTGCTCTTGATTGAACTCGAGGGCCTGAACGAAGAGGTTGACGAGGTCAGCGGGGAGGTGGAAGCCGCGCTATGGGATACCGGCGCCGCCGACGTGCGGGTCGCTGAGGACGACGCCGAACGGGAGCGCCTCTGGGTGGGCCGGAAGACGGCATTCGGCGCCTTCGGAACCATCGCACCCAACTACTACCTGGTTGACGGGGTGGTGCCCCGAACTCGCTTGACGCAGATGCTGCGGAAGGTCAGCGAGGTCAGCGAACGTTACGGAATTACCATAGCCAACGTCTTCCACGCCGGCGACGGGAACCTGCACCCCTGCATGCTGTTCGACGCCCGCGAGCCCGGCGTTATGGAAAACGCGATGGCGGCGGCGGCGGAGCTGATGGAGGAGTGCGCTCTTTTGGGCGGCACGCTGAGCGGGGAGCACGGCATCGGCCTGGAAAAGAAGGAATTCATGCCGCTGGTGTACACCGACGCGGACATGACGGCGATGCAGTTGGTCCGAGAGGCTTTTGCCCCTGAAAACCGGCTGAACCCCGGCAAGATATTCCCCGACGGGAGCTACTGGCGGCCGTCAGCGCATCCGGCGGCGCATACCGTCGGAATGTACGCCTGACTGCAGCAGCGCTTGCTTCGGCGTCCGAGCGGCTCCACCCCTGGCATGACCACAACGCCTTCCATCGCTGGAAAACTGGCGGAGCTGATTGGCCCGAGCGCAGTCGTCGACGCGGAGGATTTGGGCGAATATGCCATCGGGCAGTGGCTGCCCGTGGTCGCAGCGAAACCGTCCAACGCCGATGAGGTGGCTGAGGTAATGTCCTGGGCGCATCGCACCGGAATTGCCGTATACCCGTCCGGCGGGCGCACATCCACACAACTAGGTAATGCTCCGGCGCGTCCAGGCATCGCGCTGGACCTGACCAGCCTGAACCGGCTGGTGGATTTCCAGCCCGCCGACCTGACCGTGAGCGTCGAAGCCGGCGCAACCATAGCTCAGCTGGATGAGGCTCTGGCGCAAGACGGAAAGCATGTGCCCATCGCGGCGCCGATAGCGGATCGCGCAACCATCGGTGGCACCCTGGCGACGGGGATCGGCGGTCCGCTGCGGTCTGCCTACGGCCTGCCCAGGGATTGGCTGATCGGGATCAGCGTTGTGGGAGCGGACGGAACCCAGACGAAGGCAGGCGGGAAGGTGGTCAAAAACGTCACCGGCTACGACCTGAACCGCCTCTACACAGGATCATTGGGCACGCTGGCGGTCATCACCGAAGCAACTTTCAAGCTGGCTCCGGCGCCGACGGATTGGGCCGTGATCCTGGCAGCATTCGACGGTGTCGATTCCGCAGCCGACGCGGCGCAGAACCTGCAGAGCCAATACTACGCTCCGCTGGGATTGCACATCCTGACCGGCGAGGCAGCGCAGCGGATAGATCCGCCAATGGGAGCAAGCACACTGGCCGTCGCCGTGTCCGGCGGCAGACCGGCATCGATGAAACGCCGAGTGGAAGACACAGTTGGACTCTGGTCTCCGGTGGCGGGGACAGTCCGCGTTGCCAGTGGCGACGAAGCGAACGGGCTGATCCGCACACTTACGGACCTTCCGGCTGACGCCGAAACGCCGCCCTCGATTTGCGTCAGGATCAACGCGCCGCCCTCGTCGTTGCGGGAGATTTTGGCTTTCGCCAGCGTGCCAATGGGGAACGCACCGCCACCCTCGGTGGTGGCGGACGTCGGATTCGGTGGAGGTCGGCTGCTGTGGTGGGGTGACCCAGCGTCCGCTCATCCCGAAGACGTCATCACGGGGCTGCGTGGCATACAGTCAGCAGCTGGGCGTTTAGGCGGCGCAGCGATCATTGAGCGGTGCCCAGATGGCGCAAAGGTACATTTCGACGTTTGGGGGGAGCAACCCTCGGGCATGCAGATCATGCGCCGATTGAAGCGGCAATTTGATCCCCAGAACATCCTGAACCCCGGCCGCTTCGTTGGAGGACTGTGATGGTACGCGCCCCGGACCGGCATTCGGACTCCAGCCAGCACATGGGCGGTGGCATCGATGCCGGGCACGGTTTCCCGTACGGATTGCCCTTCGAGGGGTCGCTGAACGACGGTCCCGGGTTTACCGGTTCCGACGCGCCGGCCGAGGCGGACCTGTACCGGTGCGTGCACTGCGGCCTGTGTCTGAGCGCGTGCCCCACCTACGTCGAGACGCGTCTGGAAACCGAATCCCCGCGCGGGCGCATCGCCCTGATGAAAGCAGTCCACGAAGGGCGCACCGGCATCAGCGACCGGCTGGTGTCGCACTGGGAACTGTGCCTGCAGTGCCGAGCGTGCGAGGCGGTCTGTCCGTCGGGCGTACCCTACGGGCGCCTCATGGAACACACCAGGGCACAGGTCCAGGACAACGACCTGCAAAGCCCCGAATTGGGCCGGCTATCGCGACTGTTCCTGCGGGCAGCACTGCCCTACAACGAGAGACTACGCCTAGCCGGACACCTGATGCGGTTTTACCAACGGTCCGGATTGCAGCAGTTGGTCCGCAAGTCTCGACTCCTCAGCCTATTGCCCGGTGATCTGGCGGCGATGGAAGCGCAGATGCCCGTCATGGGGCGTCAGTTTTTCGGTCCCCGCGGCCAGGTATTCCCCGCGCAGGGCGAAAGGCGGATGACCGTGGGCATGCTGTCCGGTTGCGTCATGCCGCTGATGCAAGGCGATGCGATGCGGGCGGCAGTGCGGGTGCTGCAGCGGAACGGGTGCGACGTTGCGGTCCCACCAGCCCAAGGGTGCTGCGGCGCGCTGAACCTGCACGCCGGCGATTTGGAACTGGGACGGCGCATGGCACGCCGGAACATCGACGCCTTCAAGCACGCTGGCGTGGATGTGGTTGTAACGGCGTCGGCCGGGTGCGGTTCGTCAATGAAGGAGTACGGCGACCTGCTCCACGATGATCCCCACTACGCAGATGCGGCGCACGAGTTTGCGCGCAACACGCGGGACATCACCGAATTCCTGGCCGCATTGCCGCTGGACTCGCCACAGGGCCAACTGCCCTGGCGGGTCACGATGCAGGACCCGTGCCACCTGGCGCACGCCCAGCGAATTACCGAGGCGCCCCGCCAAGTTTTGCGGAGCATACCCGGGTTGGAACTGGTGGAGATGGCGGAGTCGTCGCTGTGTTGCGGCTCCGCGGGTTTCTACTCGCTGATCCAGCGGGACATGTCGCGACGATTGCAACGACGCAAGATCGACAACGCAGCGGCGACGGGAGCGGAGGTCATCGCGTCCGCAAACCCCGGGTGCATCGGCCAACTGGAGCAGGGCCTGCGGGATGCTGGCTCCGACGCACGAGTGATGCACGTGGTGGAGATACTGGACGCCGCCTATCAGGCGGAACGGTGAGGCGCGGGGACCTGCTCGAAGGAAAACGCGTAGGGGCGCGGTAAGCGCCCCCAGGTTGATCGAATACGGGAGTTTTCAAACAACTCGCCCTCAGTCGCCGTGGCTGGCAAAGCTGCGTTGCGCCGCCGCCACGCTGGCTCCGTAGGCCACTTCATAATCCATGTCGCCGAGGACGATTTCGAGGGCGGACAGGAGAGACAACACGCTGGTTTCGCGGGCGCCGTTGCCCATCATGCCGACGCGCCAGACCCGGCCGCGGAATTCGCCCAGGCCGCCGCTGACCTCAATGTTGAAATCGTTCAGGAGACGCGCGCGCACGTCGGCCTCGTTGACTCCCTCGGGCGCGTTGACCACGGTGATCGGGTTGAGCTGGTAATCGGGGTCGGTGGCCAGTTCCAGACCCATTGCGGTCAGGCCGGCGCGCAAACCAGCGGCAACTTTGGCGTGGCGATCATGCTGTTCGTCGAGGCCTTCCTCCATCATCATGCGGAGGGACTCGCGCATGGCATAGATCATCGTAATCGGGCTGGTGTGGTGGTAGACCCTCTGGGTCTCATTCCAATATTCGGCAACGCCCTGGAGGTTGAAGTAGAAGCTTTCGACGGTGGTGTCGCGCTTGTTGATGACGTCCATGGCGCGTTCGCCGAAGCTGATGGGAGCCAAACCGGGAGGGGCGCCCAGGCACTTCTGGCTGGCGCTGTAGCAAACGTCGATATCCCAGTCATCGACCTGTACGTCGTGGCTGCCCAGGGAGGTCACGGCGTCGGCGACGACCAGGGCGCCATGCCGGTGAGCGAGGTCAATAGCGTCCGTCAGAGGAGTGATCGCGCCGGTAGACGTTTCGGCGTGAACCAGACCGACCATCTTGGCGCCCGGGTTTGCGTTGAGAGCGTCCTCCAGAGCGTTGAGGTCGGCGGGCTTGCCCCAGGGAGAATCGACCATGACCGTGTTCGCTCCGCAACGCTGGGCGATGTCGGCGAGACGTACCCCGAAGTAACCGTTCCGGCAGACGATGGCCGTGTCGCCCCGTTCAATGACGTTGACGCAGGCGGTTTCCATGGCCCCCGTTCCGGTGGCGGAGATAGGCATGGTCACGGTGTTGCCGGTGTGGAACACCTGGCGCAGCATCTCGCACACTTCGTCCATAACCTGGAAGAACACGGGATCCAGGTGCCCGACCACCGGTTGGGTCATGGCGCGCAGGACCCGGGGATGGACGGTGCATGGTCCGGCGCCCAGCAGGAGTCGGTTCGGCGCTTCGAATTCGTCTCGATATGATTCGGTCACGATGGTCTCCCTTGCGGACAAACAGGCCGGCATGGCACGGATTGCAACTAGACGACTGCGGAAGCCCCGCCGTCGATGTTGATGGCGACGCCCGTCAAATAGCTGGCACGATCGGAGGCCAAGAATGCAATCACGTCGCCGGCCTCGGAACCCTCACCGACACGCCCCAAGGGCACGCCGCGTCCAGCTGCCAACTGGGCGTAGAAGTCGTCCATGTCCAGGTCCGGCTCGTTCACGATGCGGGCATCGTAACGGCGCTGGTGCTGACCGCTCTTGATGAGGCCGATGCACACGGTGTTGACAAGGATGTTGTCGCTGGCCAGGTCTTTGGACAGGCCCTTGGTGATGGCGATGCCGGCCGCACGGGAGATTGACGTAGGCATAGAGTTGGCGCCCGGCGTCCGGCCGCCCAGGTTCGTGACGTTGATGATGCGCCCGCCGCCCACCTTGCGCATCTCGGGGATGGACGCCCGGATGAGGCGGACCGCACCCCATACCTTCAACTCGAAGTCCAGCTCCCAGTCGTCGTCGCTAACGTCCTCGAAGCCCTTGGCCATGGAGGTGCCGGCGTTATTAACCAGGATGTCAACGCGGCCGTACCGCTCCACCGCGGTGTTGACCACGCGTACCGCCGTCTCTTTGTCGGTGACGTCGGCGGAGAGGGGAAGCACCTCACCCTCAGTCGCGGTGCGGATCTCGTCCGCCGCAGCGTCCAGAATTTCCTGCCGGCGGGCCACGATGATCACGTTGGCGCCCTCGCCGGCCATGCGCTCCGCCGCTGCTTTGCCGATGCCCTCGCTACCGCCGGTGACAATGGCTACCTTGCCGTCCAGTCCCATCTCCATGGCTCGCCTCCTTAGCGTTTTCGGCCCGAACAACGCGAATAGTTCGGGCGGCAAATTATGTCTACGGGCAACGGGAATTATAGCATAGAGGCCGAATTCTTCAGCCTCCCGGAGCCCCGGACAGGCCCCATGAAGCATCCTCGTCGCAGGTTCCAAGCATAGTTTCCAAGGCGGCGACTTCTGCGGAGGTTACGGTCAAATCCCAAGCCTCCTTGACGGAGATCCAATCGGCGGCGTAGCGGCACCAACCGGCGCTCTCTTCGGGTCGCCATTCGTCGGGCGCCTGCTTGCCCTTGGAGCGATTGACCGGCGCGCTGGTGGCCTGGAGGCTCGCCGGGTGGGTCAGGTCGTTGGCGTAGGCGCGTTTGCGTTCCGGTGACCAATCCCAGCCTCCAGACAGGTGGGCGTGGCCCAGGGGAACGTGGTGGTCGATGTCCACGTCGGAAGCGTCGGTGAAAACCTCGCCGGTCCAGGGCCCCACCCACTGGCCGGAGACGACACGGCACTGGTCGCCGTCATCCTGTGGAGCAAAGGACACCCGAGCCACGCTTTCAGCGATCAGCACCTCAGCGCGAGTGTTCTGACAATCCCGGTCAGCGTCGATCCAGTGGCGCCAATCGCGGCGGTTGTAGTCCACGCGGCTGCCGCGGGGCGCAACGTCCAGGCTGCTCAGGGTGTCCAACAATGTTTGTACGTCCTCGGGCAGCGGCCGAGCGGTATAGGGGGTGGCCCTGGCATCGACTTCGGGATCCGAGCGAGTAACCAGGTCCCCTGACATCCGGGGGATATTCTTTATGTTGTCGACGGCTTCGTCGAGACAAGCCGTCGACATCAGGGCGATCGAGAGCACCACCCCGAGCCCAACCACCCACCTCCAGACGCCGGACACCGTGATCTACGCCAGACCCCCAATCCCCTCGCGCTCGGCGATGGATGGAACGTCCTTGTCGCCGCGACCGCTGAGGCAGACCACGATGATGTCGTCAGGCGCCATATCGGCCGCCATCCGACTGACGTGATATATGGCGTGAGCGGACTCCAGCGCGGGGATGATGCCTTCCGTGCGGCAGAGGAGGCGGAAGCCTTCCAGGGCCTCTTCGTCCGTTACGGCCAGGTACTCGCCGCGGCCGGTGGCCTTCAACCAGCTGTGCTCCGGGCCGACGCCGGGGTAGTCGAGGCCGGCGGAGATGCTGTGCGCCTCCTGGATCTGCCCGTGTTCATCCTGCAGCAGGTAGGACAGCGAACCGTGGAGCACGCCGGGGCGCCCGGCGGACAGGGTCGCCGAATGCCGACCGGTTTCCACACCTTCGCCCGCGGCCTCCACCCCGACCAGGCGCACGTTCTCGTCGCCGATGAACTCGTAGAAGGTGCCGATGGCGTTGCTGCCGCCGCCCACACAGGCGACCACGGCAGTAGGCAGACGGCCTTCGACATCGAGGATCTGCTGGCGGGCTTCGCGTCCGATGACGGACTGGAAATCGCGCACCAGCATGGGATACGGGTGCGGGCCGACGACGCTGCCGATGAGGTAGTGCGTGGTTTCCACGTTGGTGACCCAATCGCGGATTGATTCGTTGATGGCGTCCTTGAGGGTACGCGTGCCGGACTCGACGGCGATGACCTCAGCGCCGAGGAGACGCATACGATAGACGTTGAGGGCCTGGCGCACCGTGTCCTCTGCGCCCATGTAGACGATGCACTGGAGCCCCAGCATGGCACAGACGGTGGCCGTGGCCACGCCGTGCTGACCCGCGCCGGTTTCCGCGATGATGCGCTGCTTGCCCATGCGCTGGGCCAGCAGGCTCTGCCCGAGCGCGTTGTTGATCTTGTGGGCGCCGGTGTGAGCCAGGTCCTCGCGCTTGAGGTAGATGCGGGCGCCGCCGCAGTGCCGGCTCAGGTTTTCAGCGTAGTACAGAGCGGTGGGGCGGCCGGCGTAGTTGGTCATCAAATGATTGAGCTGTTCGGCAAACCCGGCATCGTCCTGGACGGCGCGGTAAGAATCCTCAAGCTCCGTCAGGGCGGCCATGACCGTTTCAGGGACGAACTTGCCCCCGAAATCGCCGAACCGGCCGCGCTCGTCCGGAAGGTTGGTCTGGGTGGTGACTACCATTGATTTACAGCCTCCGGTGGTTCAGGCGGGGCGCCGGGCGTTGGCTACGAACTGCTTGATCTTGTCGGGGTCTTTGACGCCGTCCGTTTCCACGCCGCTGGAAACGTCAACGCCCCAGGGACGAACGACGGCCACAGCCTCGGCGACGTTGGCCGGGGTCAACCCGCCGGCTAGGAGGAAACGACGTCCGCTGGCGGCCAGTTGCGCGGCGATGCTCCAGTCGAAGGACTGGCCAGTTCCGCCGTGCAAGCCGACAACCTGGCTGTCCAGGGTAACCGTGCAGCCGGCGGCGGCGAACGCGTCGATCCAGTTCGCAACGCCGGCCACGGCATCGGGACTGTCGTCATCGGCCACGTGGAGCACCTTGATCACGCCAGCGCACTCGAGCACGGCACGGCAGTAATCCAGCGACTCCTCCCCGCACAATTGGACATAGTCCAGGCCGGCTGTGGCGATGGTATCCAGCACTTCGTCCAAAGGCTGGTCGCCGAAAAGGCCCACGGACTTGGGGCCTTCGAAATCGCCGGCTCTCAACCCATCGGTGATAATCCGCGCGGCCTCAGGTTCGACGCGCCGCCGACGGCCTGGCACAAACACCATGCCCACGTAGTCCGCGCCGGCCCGGGCAGCGACCAGCGCATCGTCGAGGCTGCGAACGCCGCAAATCTTTACGGTTGTGGATTCCAAGATCCGCGACCTAGACCGGAACGGGCGCGCCGGTGAGGGACCGCACCTTAGCCGCGGTATCGACGGCGGTGACCAGGGCCTCGCCAACCAGCACCGCGTCGATTCCAAAGGGCTCCAGCCGGGCCAAATCTTCGGGCGTGCTGATGCCGCTTTCACTGACGATGACTTTATCGGAGGGAATCAACGGTGCGAGCGATTCCGTGGTAGCCAGGTCGGTGACGAAGGTGTGCAGGTCGCGGTTGTTGATGCCGATGACCTCGGCGCCAGCCGCGGCGGCCGTGGCGATCTCCTCGGCGTCGTGGGTTTCCACCAACGGCGTCATTCCCAGTTCGGAGCCAAGCTGGATCAGTTCGGCAAGCTGTGACGGGGAGAGGATGTCGACGATCAGCAGATAGGTGTCGGCACCGATGGCACGGGCCTCGTACACCTGGTAGGGGTCGAACAGGAAGTCCTTGCGCAGCACCGGCGCGGTTCCCGACGCACCGCTCTCCTTGACCGCGGTCAGGTGCGCCAACTCGCCGAGGAAATGGCCGTCGGTGATGACGGAGATTGCGGCTGCGCCGTTGCCCGAGTAGGTCGCCGCCAGTTCCGTGGGCTGGAAGTCCTCACGGAGTAGGCCCTTCGAAGGGGACGCTTTCTTGACCTCAGCGATCAGCCTGATGCCATCGCCGCGCAAGGCGGCCGGAAAATCGAGAGGAAGCGGTCGCGCGGCTATCGCGTCGCGCAACGCCGGTAGCGGGACCGCCGCCACGGAAACGGCGAGCTCCTCGCGCTTCTTGGCCACGATCCGGTCCAGAATGCTCGGCATGTGCCGCCTCCTCTATTGCTCCGGTGGAGAAAGTTCGCGGGTCAACGACACCATGGCGTCCAGCTTTTCGGCGGCCCGGCCGTCGGCAATAGAGGCCGCAGCCATTTCGATGCCCTCAGCCAGGGTGTCGGCAATGTCGCCCGCGACGAGGGCAGCGCCGCTGTTCAATATCACGGCGTCACGAACGGGCCCGCCGACGCCGGACAGGATAACGCGCATGGTCTCGGCGTTGGTTGCCGGGTCGCCGCCACGGAGGTCATCGGGAGTGGCATGGGGCAGGCCCAGGTCCCGGGGGCGAACCACGTAGGGCCGGATCTCTCCGTCCAACACCTCCCAGCCGGCGGTATCGCTGCCCAGGGACAGTTCGTCCATGCCGTCGTCGCTGTGGACGATGATGGCGTGGTGCGTGCCGAACAGCCGCAACGCCTCGGCCATCTTTTCGGCCACCTCCGGGTATCCCACGCCGATGAGCTGACAGGGAACGCCGGCCGGGTTGGTCATGGGTCCGAGGACGTTGAAAACGGTGCGGATACCGATCTCCCGGCGGACGGGAGCGGCGTAGCGCATGGCGGGATGGTACGCCGGAGCAAACATGAAACCGATGCCGATCTCGCGCAAGCAACGCTCCACGGCTTCCGGCGGCAACTCGATCTGCACGCCCAGGGCCTCCAGCACGTCGGCGCTGCCGCAGTCCCCGGAGGCAGCACGGTTGCCGTGCTTGGCAACGGTGAGGCCGGCGCCGGCAACGACGAAAGCGGCGGCGGTGGAGATGTTGAAGGTGCCTTTGCGGTCGCCGCCGGTGCCGCAGGTGTCGATGGCAACACCGTCCAAAGCGACGCGCAGAGACTTTTCGCGCATGACGGTGGCAAACCCCGCGATTTCCTCTGGGGTCTCGCCCTTGAGGGCAAGGGCAGTCAGGTAGGAACCCAACTGCGCGGGGGTGACTTCTCCCTCCATGACCTCACGCATCACCGTTACGGCGTCGTCCATGGAAAGAGATTCGCCGGCGGTTGCCGCCGATATGGCTTCTCGGATCATGTTGATCTTTCACCGATGACGCGACAGGCTATCGACTCTGCAGGCGTTTGAGTTGCTCTTCCAGTTCCCGATTACGCGCTTCGGCAACGAAGCGCGCATTCCTCTCTTCATCGCGCTGGTTCTCGGCTGCGATGCGTCCATCGGCTTCGTCGTCATAGGTGGGTAGATAACGCCGCGCCGCCGGATCGTAAAAGCGCAACTGTCCATACTCCCAGCACAAGTCCAAGTTCAGCGCATCACTGCGTCCCCAATAACGATCGTCATCCAGCTTGTTAACGGTGATGGGCCGATATACGCCGTTGACCAGCCGGTCACCGGACAGCGCCGCCGCGTACAGTTCTCCGCCGGTATGGTCAAATCGCCAGTACTCCGACACTCCGAACGCCGCGTAGCCGACGCGCTTGCCCCTTTCGTCATTATGCGCGGTGTTCTCCGATGCGATTTCCAGGACGAACTCCGGCGCTTTGCCCCACTCTGAGATGTCGTAACCCTTCCTGGCAATGATGGCCGCCCGGTCGACCTCGAATGCGACAAACAAATCCGGCTGTTGCAGGCCTTCCCGTTGGCTGGTATTCCAGCCTATGGGAATTTCGCTGGAGACTATGGTAGTGTCGAAGTTGCCGTAATGCCGGCGCAGAGCTGGGATGTGACCCGGCTCATGGAGATAAATGACGTTCAGCATATCGTCTCTGGGGGGCAGTTCCTGGAACCGGTCTCCCGGAGTGGCGGGCAACGCAGTGGTTTTGGTGGTCATGGCGTGCCTCGCTGGGCGGAAAGAGGAAGTATGCCGGAAAACCGCCCGTGGTCGACTGCTGACGTGCTTCGTCTATGGGCGCGAACGTAGTGCGAATTTAGCACG
Source organism: Dehalococcoidia bacterium (assembly GCA_965220505.1). GTDB lineage: Bacteria > Chloroflexota > Dehalococcoidia > Lucifugimonadales > UBA3495 > Bin87. The sequence continues at coordinate 1,364,416 of CBDCQE010000001.1, forward strand.
GGTAATATAGTAACATGCTCGGGGGAGTTCTCACCCATGCGCGTTGACGTTCACACCCACATATGGCCGGACCGGATCGCTGACGCGGTGGCGGAGAACATGGAGTCGGAGTTGGGTTTCGAGCCCATCGCGGTCAACACGGTGGACGGGATCAAGGCGCACATGGAGGCGTCCGGGGTGGACAAGTCGATTGTGCTGGGGGTGGCGGCGCGGGCCGACCAGGTGAGACGTGCCAACGACTGGCTGATCTCCATTGCGGACGAAAACCTGGTCCCCTTTGGCGCGGTACATCCCGACCTCGCGGACAAAGCCGCAGAGATACGATACCTGAGAGAAAACGGCGTCAAGGGGATCAAGATGCACCCGGTGATCAACGGTTTCTACCCGGACGATCCCCAGTGGTTTCCCGTGTACGAAGAGCTAGGCGAAGACATGACCTTGTCCATCCATGCCGGCCGATTGCCGCATCAAGGAGCCGACGCGCCGCTGTATGCTGCTCCGGAGCGCATCGCCAACATTGTGCGGCGGTTCCCCCGGCTGAAAGTGATCGCGCTGCACCTGGGCGGGTTCTACATGCTGGACGAGGCGGAACGCCAACTGATGGGCCACGAAAACGTGCTGGTGGACACGACGTGGCCCCCGTCGATTCGCGAACTGACCGCCGATACGCTCACCGAGATCATCGGCAAGCACGGCGCGCACAAGGTCTGCTTCGGCACCGACTACCCGTTGGTCGACATGGCAGCCGAGTCGGACTACCTGGCGTCGCTGCCGCTCACCTCGAGTCAGGTGGAGGGGATACTGGGGGAAAACGCCCGGAGGTTCATCGGGCTGTAGCGGCTTCAGTCGGCCGGGTCGACCATGCCCAAGGCATGCAGTAGGAACACGTATTCCTCCGCGACTTCCTTGATGCGCTCGAAGCGTCCGGAAGCGCCGGCGTGGCCCGAGTCCATGTGGGTCTTCAACAGGAGCGGCCGGTCGTCGGTGCGCATGGTGCGCAGCTTGGCGACCCACTTGGCCGGCTCCCAGTAGGTGACCCGGGGGTCGCTGATCCCCGCAGTGACCAGCATGGGCGGATAAGCCTGCTCGCGCACGTTGTCGTAGGGTGAATAGGTGCGCATGTAGCGGTAGGACTCTTCGTCGTTGGGATTGCCCCACTCGTTGTATTCCATGGTGGTCAAGGGCAGGGTGTCGTCCAGCATGGTGTTCAGCACGTCAACGAACGGGACGTGGGCGGCCACGCAGCCGAAGAGGTCGGGGCGTTCGTTGATGACCGCCCCCATCAGCATCCCGCCGGCGCTGCCCCCGGCGGCGGCGATGCGGCCGGCGGCCGTGTATCCTTCGGCGACCAGGTATTCGGCGCAGTCGATGAAGTCGTTGAAGGTGTTGCGCTTGTTCAGCAATTTGCCGGTTTCGTACCAGTCCCAGCCCATTTCCATGCCGCCCCGGATGTGGGCGATGGCAAAGATGAAACCACGGTCGACCAGGCTCAACACGGATACGCTGAAGTTGGCGTCCATGTTCAGGCCGTAGCTGCCGTACCCGTACAGATAGAGCGGAGCGCTACCGTCGACCGGAGTATCACAGCGCCTCAGCAGGCTGATGGGGACCGCGACACCATCTCGCGCGGTGGCCCAGACCCGGCGGGTTTCATACTGCCCGACATCGTGACCGGAGGGTATTTCCTGCTGTTTGCGCAGGACGCGCTCTCGTGTCGCCATGTCGTAGTCGTACACCGCCGCCGGGGTTTTCAGCGACGTGTAGCCGAACCGCAGGGTGCTGGTGTCGAACTCCCGGCCGCCTCGGGCCGACATGGCGAAGTCGTCCTCGTCCACGCCGGAAATGAAGTGGGTATCCCCATCGGCAAGACGGAGCACCATTACCTGGGGTAGGCCGTCCTGCCGGCAGGACACTACCAGATGGTCGCGGTAGGCCTGGATGCCCCGGATGGGCCGGCCGGGCTCGTGGTCCATGAAATCGGACCAGTTGGCCCAACCAGGGTTGTCGATCGGTGCGGTGGACAGCATGAAATCCCGAGCGCCGTTGCCGTTGTGGCGGACGAAGAAAATCTCGCCATGATCTTCTACATCGTATTCAAAATCTGCAGCGCGGGGCTCGATCAGAACAGGCTTGGCAGCAGGATCATCGGCATCCAGGAACCGATACTCGGACATGTTGTTGCCGCCGGCGCCGACGTAGATGAATCGCCCGCTGATGGACTTGCCCACCCCCACAAAGAACCGGGGGTCCTCTTCGTGGTAGACCAGCTCGTCGGTGGAGGGGTCGGCGCCAAGGGTGTGTCGGTAGACGGAAACCGGGCGATGGTGTTCGTCCAATACCGAGTAGTACAAGGTCCGGTTGTCGTTCGCCCACTCCAGGCCGTAGTAGGTATTGGGTATCTCGTCGTCTAGGATTTCTCCCGTCTCCAGGTCCAGGACCCGGATGGTGAACTGCTCAGAGCCGTCGAAGTCCACTCCGTAGGCGGCCAGGCGGTGATTGGGGCTGTTTTCGAAATCCGAAACCCGGGTGTATTCGCGGCCCTCCGCCAGGATGTTCACATCCAGCAGCACTTCCTCCGGTCCATCCGGACTGCCAACACGGCGGCAGTAGATCGGATACTGTCCATCTTCCTCGAAGCGGACGAGGTAGTAGTAGTCGCCTTCCTTTTCGGGGACTGAATTGTCGTCTTCCTTGATGCGCCCACGTATCTCTTCGTAGATCCGTTCCTGCAAAGAGGCCAAAGGGGCCAGGAACGCCTCGGTGTATTCATTCTCGGCGCGCAGGTAATCCATGGTCTCCGGGTCTTCCTGATCCCGAAGCCAATGCCACGGGTCGACGCGGGCGTCGCCATGGATGGTATCAGTGTGAGCGCGCCGGGGAGCGGAAGGGGGATTGGGCAACCCATTGCCGGTGGTCATGTCGTCACTCCGGTGAGGAACGCCGGTTTCCCGGCGTCAGTCGACTACAGGTTCCGCGGACACGGATTTGGTGCCGGAATCGATGGCAGCCAATTCGCCAGCCACGTAGCGGCGGCAGGCGCCGGGCCGCAACCGAGCGATCAGAGATCCCAGCCAACCGCCATATTCGGCCTGCACGGTGAGATAGGCGTTGCCGTCGTCGTCCGAGGTGTAACCAGGATCCGCGTCGGAACAGAGGCGCACCCAGTAGGAGAACTCCACGAAGAAGCCTGGTCCGACGGTGCGGTGGCTGAGCATCTGAGGTTCCTGGACGACAGTCATCAGGCTGGTGAACTTGTCCCGGCCAATTTGCAATTCGATCCGATTTCCCGGCCTGGGTTCCTTGCCGTCGGGCAGATCGGAGCGGCGGTAGGCCGGGCCATGGATGGTGCGGGACGGAAAATCGACCACCGCGTTCCATGCTTCGCCCGGGGTGCAGGGGAGGATCTTACCGAGTTCAAAAGTCCGCATTGGTTTCCTTGCCCGGGAGCAACGACCCTGGGGTTAGTACCGGCGAGCGCAGGACCGCACACGCACCGCTAACGCCGTTTCAGTCAATGGGTCAAGTCTACACAACGTATGGGTATGCGGACTAGTTTCCAAGTTGACCGGTACCGGGAATTATGCAATGGTAGCGCATCTGGCGTGACGGACCCAGCGATGACGAGTATGCCTGAAGGCGCCCTGACCGACCTCAAAGTACTGGACTTCACCCACTACGTGGCGGGTCCATACTGCACCAAGCTGTTGGCCGATTACGGCGCGGAAGTGATCAAGGTGGAACGGCCGCCCGATGGCGACGGATCTCGCCGCATGGGGCCATACCCGGGCGATGAACCTCATCCGGAAAAAAGCGCCCAATTCCTGCACCTCAACACCAACAAGCGCGGCATCGCCGTCGACCTGAAACAGGCCGGAGCCGCCGAGATCGTAGAGCGGCTGGCCTCGTGGGCTGACATCGTCGTTGAGAACTACCGGCCCGGAGTTGCCGACCGGTTGGGGATCGGATACGAACGCCTGAGCAGCGTCAACCCCGCGATCGTATACACCAGCATCTCCAACTTCGGCCAAACGGGTCCCTATCGGGACTATCGTGGCTCGGAGATCGTTTTCTACGGCATGGGCGGGGAGATGCACTCCACGGGACTGGCCGACCGGGAGCCGCTGAAGCTGGGGGGCAACGTTGGCCTCCACCAGGCGGGCGCGGTTGCCGCGGTTGGCACCATGGGAGCGGTGCTAGCGGGTTCCTTCTATATGGATGACGACGCGGACGAGGCGATTGGGCAACACATCGACGTGTCCATCCTTGAAACACAGCTTGGGTCGGTCGACCGGCGGCAGAGCGCGCTGTTAGCGTACCAATACACGGGCGAACTCAGCCACCGGCCGGCTTCGGGCGGATCCGGCGGGTACCCGAACGCCGTCTATCCGTGTTCGGACGGGTACCTCCAGATCAACGGTAGCCGCATGTACTTTCCGCGGGCAGTAGCGATGCTGGGCAACCCGCCGGAGTTGGGCGCAGATCGCTGGAAGGACCCATCTTCCCAGGGCAACACAGAAATGCAGGAAGAGTTCGAGGCGGAATATTTCCTGCCATGGATACTCGAGCGCACCAAGGCAGAGGCCTGGAGCGCGGCCCAGGAGAACCGAGTGCTGTCAGGGCCAATCAACACGATGGCGGATCTCGACGTGGATCCGTCGTTCAATTCGCGGGGCGTGTTCGCCGAGGGAGACCACCCGGTCGCAGGGCGAATGAGGTACCCGGGCCGGCCTTTCATAATGAACGGCTCGCCCTGGCGGTTGCGCAGGACGGCGCCACTGCTGGGGCAGCACACGGCAGAAGTGTTGCGCGAGCTTGGTTTCTCGGACGGAGAAATCGGCCGCCTCCGATCCTCTCAGGTGATTCTGGACAACGGCGGAGGAGATTAGGATGCCACGCCTGCCGCTGGAAGGTCTGCGCGTCCTGGAGATCACGGTGGTGTGGGCGGGTCCCTACTGCGGCTCGTTCCTGGCCGACCTGGGGGCGGAGGTAATCCGCGTCGAGTCCACCAAGACCTTCGTGCCCTTGACTCGGGGAGCCGCGCCGCACCTGTCCCAGGCGGTGATCGATAACCTGCCGCTGTACTCGGGCGGGACGCCGGGCCGGGTGCCGGGTGATCGGCCCTTCAACCGCTCGCCGATGTTCAACTCCCACGCCCGCAACAAGAAGAGCATGACCGTTAACCTGCTGGATCCCGGCGGACGCGAGATCTTCGACCGGCTGGTGGCGATCAGTGACGTGCTGATCGAGAACAACCCCACCGAAACGATGGAAAAACTCGGCATGTCCTACGAATCCCTGCGCGCGGTCAAGGACGACATCATCATGCTCCGGATGCCGGCTTACGGGAGCGACGGCCCCTATCGTGATTACCGGGCCCACGGGGTGCACATCGAAGGGGTCGTGGGGCACACCATGCTGCGCGGCTACGAGGACACTGACCCGTCGTACAACACCACCGTCTTGATGTCTGACGCGGCCGGCGGAGCGCAGGGCGCGTTTGCGGTGTTGGCCGCGCTCCGGCATCGAAAAAGGACGGGTGAGGGCCAACTGGTGGAACTGGGCCAAGCGGAGAACGTATTCCCGTTCCTCGGCGAGTACTACCTGGATTACGCGATGAACGGGCGCACTCATGAGACGCTGGGGAACCGCCACCCCCGGGCTTTGCAGAACTGCTACCCGTGCGCCGGCGAGAATCGGTGGGTGGTCGTCACGATTTACGACAACGACCAGTGGCAGGCGCTGTGCGACGTGATCGGGGCGGCGCACCTGAAGGACGATCCGGCGCTGAAGAGCGCGGAGGGCCGGCACGCACGGCAAGCAGACATCGATCCGGTGATTGAGAGGTGGACACGCGGCCAGTCACCGGAAGCCGCGATGAACGCGCTACAGGAACGGGGGATCCCCGCAGGGACCGTGATGAACCAGGCCGACGCGTTCGGCGACCCCCACATCCAATCGCGCCGGTTCTTCCACGAGGCGTACCAGGAGGATTGCGGCACACACCTGTACCCGGGCCCGCTGTACAAGATGTCGGAGACGCCGCTGGGCATCCATCGCGGCCCGGTGATGTTCGGGCAGGATAACCAGTACGTGTACCGGGAACTGCTGGGTTACTCCGAGGAGGAGTACGCGGCATTTGAGGCCGCCGGGCACATCGGGACGGACTACGCGCCCGGCGTTGGCTAGCACCGCGAACCTCGCTGGACCAAGTTACGGAGGACGGGCCTACAATCCCGTCCTCTACAAATTCCATGGCCGGTGTTAGGATAATGCGAAACCCGGAACCCCCGGAACGAGGTATTGCCATGCCCACTAAACGGATCGGCATCCACGCGGGAGCGCCGAACGCCGAAGCCTCACTGGATCTCATGCGCCGCGCCGAAGCCGCCGGCGCGCACGCCGCCTGGCTCACCACCGGCGGCACCGGCCTCGATGCTCTGACCCTGTTCGCAGCGGCCGCGGTGCAGACGGACAACATCGTATTCGGGACGTCCATTGTCCCGACCTATCCCAGGCATCCCATCGTAGCGGCGCAGCAAGTGCAGGTGCTGGACCAACTGGCGCCCGGACGGCTGCGCCTGGGAGTAGGCCCGAGCCACCGGCCGACCATGCGCTCCATGTTCGGCTTCAGCCTGAGCTCACCGCTGACCAACCTGCGCGAGTACCTACAGATCCTGCGGGCGTTGCTGCACGAAGGATCGGTGGACTTCGACGGCCAGGAATATACGGCCCACGCCAGCATTCCCCGTCCAGTGGACGTGCCCGTGATGGCTTCGGCGCTTCAGGAAGGCTCGTACGAACTGTGCGGAGAGCTCGCCGACGGCGCAATCAGCTGGGTCAGCCCGGCGGTTTACCTGCGGGACAAGGCGTTGCCGGCTATGCGCCGGGGATCGGACCAGGCCGGGCGGGACACACCGCCGCTAATCGCGCACGCGCCGGTGTGCATCAGCGATAATCCCGACGCGACGCGGTTGGCGGTGCAGCAGCAGCTATCCAACTACCCGCGCCTGCCCTTCTACCAGCAGATGTGGGCAGCCGCCGGGTACCCGGAGGCGGCCGAGGAGACCTGGAGCGATGCCATGATCGAGGCCACGGTGCTGACCGGCGACGCTGACACGGTGGGCGAGCGCATGGTGGCGATGCTGGACATGGGTATCTCCGAACTGCTGGTCACCCCGGTGACCGCCAGCGACGACCCAGCGGCCGACATGGAGCAAACCATCAGCCTGCTGGGGAAAGTCGCGCAATCCGTCTGACCGGAGCAGTGACATGAAACTGGGCCTGTTCAACATGCCGCTGCACCCGCCGGGGCGCCTGCACGCGGACACTTACGACGAAGATCTGGAGCTGATGGCATTCGCCGACGAACTCGGATATTCCGAGGCTTGGATCGGCGAGCACTTCACCACGGAATGGGAGAACATGCCCGCCCCCGACCTCTTCATCGCCCGGGCGCTGGGAGTGACCAGGAACCTGGTGATGGGCACCGGCGTGTCCCTGCTGGCGTTCCACGATCCGATCATGATCGCCCACCGCATGGCGATGCTGGACCACCTGGCGCGAGGACGGTTCTTCTTCGGCATTGGATCCGGCGGTGTGCCCACTGACTCCGAGATGTTCGGCATGGATCGGGAATCGGGTCAGCAGAGGGACCGGATGCGCGAGGCGGCGAACGTCATCCTCAAGATGTGGACGACGGACAACCCGGCGGACGTTCGCCATGAGGGCGACTATTACACCGTTCGCCTTCCCGAATCCCGCCCCGAGATGGGCCTGGCCTACCACATGCGGCCGTACCAGAAGCCGCACCCGCCCATTGCCGTCGCGGGGAGCAGCCCGTCGTCGCCGACCCTGGAAGTCGCCGGCGAAATGGGCTGGTGGCCCATGAGCACCCTGTTCCTGCACACCTCGCATCTGCCAAGGCACTGGGACGCCTACTCCAAAGGGGCCAAGTCAGCGGACCGCGACGTTTCACGGAGCCAATGGCGGGTTGCCCGGGAGGTCTACGTCGGCGAAACCACCGAGCAGGCGGTGGCGGATGTCATGAACGGCCCGCCGGCGCGGACGTTCGACACGTACTTCATTCCGCTGTTGGGCCAGGGACAGCGCGGCCTCGACGGCATCAAGACTGACCCCAACATGCCCAACTCGGCTCTGACTCCCCAGTACATGCTGGAAAACTTCTGGATCGTCGGCGACCCGGACGAATGCGCCCGGCAGATCCGGGATCTGCATGATGACACGGGCGGCTTCGGCACGTTGCTGGTTCTGTGCCACGATTGGGGCGCGGATCGGGCGAAGGGGTTGCGCTCGTTGGAACTGCTGGCAAAAGAGACACTGCCGCAACTGGCGGACCTGCATCTGGACGACTAGCCAGGCGCAACTGCGCCGGCCAACATCAGGAGGCATCATGTTCATCGCCACCAACCGCATCAAAGTCAAGACCGGCTTCGGCGACACGCTGGAGCAGATGTTCAAAGCCCGGGGCGCCGTCCAGGACCATTCCGGCTTCATCAGCTTCGAGCTGTGGAAAATGCACAAGACCCCAGACCATGAGGAGTTCCTGGTGGTCACCCATTGGGAGACGGAAGAGGATCACCACACCTGGACCCGCAGCGACGCTTTCCGATCCGCTCACGCCGGCGGGCCGCCCGATTTTCTGTTGGGGCCCGGGGAATTCCACACCTACGAGGTGGTGCATCGGCTGGAAGCCTCCGGGGCAGCGGCGGCAGCGGACTGACGCGCCGCCGCGTGATCCTTACGGAGGAGAGTTGCCATGACCTCCGCAACGGAAATCGGCATTGCCCAGGACAGCGCGCTGGTCATCAATCCCCGTGACCTGGGCATTACCGCCACCGGCCCGGAATTGGCAAATCTGTTTGACCAGTTTTGCAACCGCAATAGCCAAAGCCCGTGGCGGTTCGAGCTCAGCCCAGAAGGAGAAATCATTATCATGCCTCCCGTTCATCACCCCAGCGATGGCCACGAGCACGACTTTGGCATCGAGCTGGGGGTATGGGCGCGCGTGTTCGGTGGGGTGGCTAGAGGCTCTAGCGCCGCCTTTCAAATGCCGGTCACCGGCGGTACTCTCTCGCCTGATGCTTCGTGGACGGCGCAAGAAAAATGGGACTCCCTCCCGCACTTGGCCGGCGATTCTCACCCGCTCTGTCCCGATTTCGTCGTTGAAATTCGCTCTACCTACGACAACTTGGCCCCGCTCCAGGCCAAAATGCAACTCTATATGAGGAACGGCACTTTACTGGGCTGGTTGATTGACCCGCCCAACCGCCGCGTCTATATCTACCGCGCCGGACAGGCAGAACCGGAGCTGTTGGAAGACCCGGTTGACCTCTCCGGCGAGGACATACTGCCGGGCATTGAGTTTGAGGTCACCCGTTGGATTTTTGACCGGGTTTAAATCCGCAGGTCTTTGAGCGCCGGAGTGTAGACATGACCACGTTCGCCAAAACATCAATTGCCTCGGACAACGCGCTGGTCATTAACCCGCGAGATTTCGGCAGTTCCGCATCCGGGCGTGAGCTGGAAAAGCTGTTCGTTCAATTTACCAGCCGGAACAGCCAAAGCATCTGGCAGTTTGAGCTCAGCCCTGACGGGGAAATTATCGCTATGGCGCCAGTCAACTACCCTGGAGGCTTGCACGAGAACGCCACCAGTAGCATTTTGTTCGTTTGGGCAATGGATGCTGGCGGCATAACCACTGGATCCAATGCCGCGCATCGAATGCCGGTAACCGGAGGCGTCCTGGTGCCTGATGCAGCTTGGACATCGCCGGAAAAGTGGGCAGCACATACGCACATCACCGGGGATCCGATACCGTGTTGTCCCGATTTCGTCATCGAGATCCGTTCTGGTTCCGACAACCTGGCTCCGCTGCACGCCAAGATGCGCCTTTACCTGCAAAACGGCGCGCTGCTGGGTTGGCTCATAGACCCGCCCAACCGCCGCGCCTATATCTTTCGGGCGGGGCAGGCGGAGCCGGAGCTGTTGGAAAACCCGGTTACCCTCTACGGCGAGGACATACTGCCGGGCTTTGAGTTTGAGGTCGCCCGTTGGATTTTTGACCGGTCTTAGCCGGCATTGACATTGCGGGCGACAGCGCCCACATCCTTCGCTTAGGCCTTCATTTCGCAAAGGAGGCTACGCATGGGGCCACCAGAACCGACATTGGTGCCCGAACAGTTTGGCACGCTTCAGGGCGTGCGGATCCTGTCCACCGGCACCATCGTGGCCGAGCCGGTGGCCGCCGGGATGGCGGCGGACATGGGCGCCGAGGTGATCCACATCGAGCGACCCGGCAGCGGCGAGGACTGGCGGCACGCGGAGTTTCCCATCACGTCTCCCAGCGGTGTTCCGGTGGCCAGTTCCTGGATTCAGGACCACCGGAACATGTTCCATACCACGCTGGACTTCAGCACGCCCGAAGGTCGTGACATTTTCCTGAAGCTCCTCCGCCGGGCCGACATCTGGATGGAGAGTTCCAAGGCCCGCACTTATGACAAATGGGGCCTGGACGACGACGCAATTTTGGCCGCCAATCCGCAAATAGTGATCTGCCACGTGTCCGGGTACGGCCAGGACGGCGACCCGGATTACGTCGGGCGGGCTTCCTACGATTTCACGGCGCAGGCGTTCGGCGGCATGATGAACCTGATGGGCAACCCGGAACCGGAGCCGCCGACCCGAGCGGTGCCCTGGACCGCCGACTACATCACTGCTTTGTTCTGCCTGTGGTCGTCACTGGCGGCGTACATCCACGCGCAGCGCACCGGGAAGGGCCAGGTAATCGACCTCGCCCAATTCGAGGCGGTGCACCGCATTCTGTCCGGCACCATGGTCGCCTACCACGAACTAGGGCTGGTGCGGGAACGGGCCGGCAACAAGGCGGGCAACGCGCAGCCCTGGGACACCTTCCAAGCCAAAGATGGTTGGGTGGTCATCGCCGCGGTGGGACCGGCGGTCTATGCCAGGGTGTGCCATGTCCTAGGCCTGGACCCGCATGATGAGAAATGGATCAAAGCCCGGCGTGAGATCCATTCGCCCGAGGGCATCGAGTTCGATGCAATCCTGCGCGGTTGGGTTGAAGACCGAACGGTGGACGAGGTGGTCCGCATTTTCAACCAGGCGCAGGTTGGATGCAGCCGGATAATGAACGCCCAGGAGATGGCGGAGAACCCCCATTACCAAAGCCGGAGCGTGCACGCTGAATGGCACGATAATCAACTGCGCAAGACGGTGAAAGGCGTTGGCATTATCCCCAAGTTTTCGCGGACGCCGGGGAAGATCTGGCGCGGCTCGGTTCCCGTCGGTTATGACAACGATCAGGTATATGGGGATTTGCTGGGAATGTCGCCGCAAACTCTGCGTGATCTGGCGAGCCGCGGGGTGATTTGAGGTCTGGCATCCCTCATCGGATTTTGACTATCGAGTTATCTCGCAGGCGCGAATATCCCAACATAAACAACGCGGACTGGAGGGCGTCAACGCGAATAGGTTCGGGGACGTTGGCGAATTCCCCTGGGTGCTCCAGCAATCCTTGCAAGAGCCAAGCGCATTTCAGGTTGGCGTTTGCATATTGGACATAGCCAATGCTATGCCCAGCGCACCTGTCAGGACCGCTGCCTTTCGTGCGTCGCCACGCGGGAACAGGGAATGAAAGTACATCCCCGGTGCCGCTCGCATCTTTATTTTGCTGGTAAATGCCGACCAAGCACGATAAAGCACAAGCGACCCGGCTATCGTAAATGGGTAGTCCCGGGACTATCATGGAATAAATCTTGCTGAAACCTGCTCCCATCCGCAGAGGAACCGGCAAGTCTTCCGTGTCGGCCTTCGCCGGATCAAGCTTTAGCCTGATTTCGTCAATGTGCTCTTGCAACTTCCCAGGCAACATATCGCCCCAATGCGAAGATGACCACAGATCGAGTCGGTTACTGCCTCCCCAATCCACGGCGATTAGGTGGGCGATTTTGAGAAACTCATCCTTATCGCCAGAGGTTTCAATTGCAACGAAGTTCTCGAATTTCTTGCGTAAGCCGGCAAAGAGCAGCATCGTTTCGTCAATCTTGAGATGGTGCCAGCTGTAACCACGGTAAGCCTCATACAAACTGCCGCACGTAAAATTTCCTCCATATCTCTCCTGCGTCGTCCACTGATGCGATAAACCCCATTCACCACGCACCAGATTGCCGGCCCATTCCAGGAATCGCTTTACGTCGTCATCGTCCAGGAATTCATCCCGATTCATCGCGAGTAACCTCCGAGAAGAACGTCAAAACGAAACCCCCGGTGACACCGGGGGTTTGCTGAAACTCTTGGTAGCGGGGGTTGGACTCGAACCAACGACCTTCGGGTTATGAGCCCGACGAGCTGCCACTGCTCCACCCCGCGTTGAGGGCGCAACTTGCGCCTTGCAACTGAACAGGAAATCTGAACTTGGCGATCGATATTTTTTGATGATGAGCGCCGAACCGAGCCAAGAGAATTAGAAGCTCTTAGCGTGGGTCAAATCACTCGACTGGTTAGTACCGGTTTGCTGAAGCTGTTACCAGCCTTACACATCCGGCCTATCAAGCAGCTAGTCTCGCTGCAGTCTTACCCCCGAACTGAATCGGGGAGGGAGGCCTAATCTTGGGGGATGCTTCGCGCTTAGATGCCTTCAGCGCTTATCGCTGCCAAACATGGCTACCCAGCGCTGCTCCTGGCGGAACAACTGGAACACCATAGGTTTGTCCTTCCCGGTCCTCTCGTACTAGGGAAAGGTTCCCTCAAGCCTCCTGCGCCCACGGCGGATAGAGACCGAACTGTCTCACGACGTTCTGAACCCAACTCACGTACCCCTTTAATCGGCGAACAGCCGAACCCTTGGGACCTCCTTCAGCCCCAGGATGGGACGAGGCGACATCGAGGTGCCAAACCTCGCCGTCGATGTGAACTCTTGGGCGAGATAAGCCTGTTATCCCCGGGGTAGCTTTTATCCGATAAGCCACGGCCCTTCCACTCGGTGCCGTAGGATCACTTTGCCCGACTTTCGTCCCTGCTCGACTTGTAGGTCTCGCAGTCAAGCCCTCTTATGCCAATGCGTTCTGTGGACGATTTCCATCCGTCCTGAGAGGACCTTTGGGCGCCTCCGTTACTTTTTAGGAGGCAACCGCCCCAGTTAAACTGCCCACCAAGCACTGTTCCCCAGTTTTGCTGAGGTTAGAACCAAAAACAGCCAAGGGTGGTATTTCAACGGCGACTCCACCCCTACTGGCGTAGGGGATTCACAGTCTCCCACCTATCCTACACATGACAGCTCCCAGCCCAATGCCAGGCTACAGTAAAGCTCCACGGGGTCTTTTTGTCCTGCCGCGGGTCGCCCGCGTCTTCACGGGCACCGCAATTTCACCGAGCCCCCCGCCGAGACAATGGCCAAGTCGTTCAACCATTCATGCGGGTCGGAACTTACCCGACAAGGGACTTCGCTACCTTAGGACCGTTAGAGTTACGGCCGCCGTTCACCGGGGCTTCAGTTTGGTGCTCGCACACCGCCCCTTAACCTTCCGGCACTGGGCAGGCGTCAGCCTGTATACGTAGGGTTTCCCCTTAGCACAGACCTGTGTTTTTGTTAAACAGTCGCCCGGCCTTCTTCTCTGCGCCCCCAGACAGCTCCACCAGCCAGTGGCTTCACCATCCAGGGGGCCCCTTCTCCCGAAGTTACGGGGCCCTTTTGTCTAGTTCCTTAGCGGAGGTTAGCTCGAACACCTAGGGACGTTTATCCCAGCCCACCAGTGGCGGTTTGCGGTACGGTCGCCGCAGCTCCATAACCACGAAGCTTTTCTTGTCGGTATGGCCTCAACGGGGTCTCCTTTCCCGTAGGTAGGGATTCCCTCACTCCTCAGCTTGACGCCAGGGTGGATTTGCCTGCCCCGGCACGCCTACAAGCAAGGACGCACCATGTCCAATGGGCACGCCCCGCCTAGCCTCCCGCACCCCTCCTTGGTTTTAAAGCGAAACAACGGCGGTGCAGGAATATTAACCTGCTGTCCATCGCCTTCGGCACTTGCCTACGGCTTAGGACCGACTAACCCTACGCCGAACAACGTTGCGTAGGAAACCTTGGGCTTTCGGTGTCAGGGATTCTCACCCTGATTTACGCTACTCATTCCGGGATTCTCACTTCCCCGCGCTCCAGCAAGCCTCACGACTTGCCTTCTTCGCCCGAGGAACGCTCCCCTACCATGCCCAGGTACGGATACCTGTACATCCACGGCTTCGGCGGCAGACTTAAGCCCCGTTACATTTTCCGCGCAGGATCCCTCGACCAGTGAGCTATTACGCACTCTTTAAAGGGTGGCTGCTTCTAAGCCAACCTCCTGGCTGTTTTGGGAACCCTACCTCGTTTCCCACTTAGTCTGCGCTTGGGGGCCTTAGCCGGTGGTCTGGGCTGTTTCCCTTTTGACAATCGCACTTATCTGTGACTGTCTCACTCCCGGGTATCGGTAGAACGGCATTGGTGGTTTGATTGAGTTTGGTAAGCTCACGCCCCCTAGCCCATTCAGTGCCCTACCTCCGTCCTCCTAGTTCCCGAGGCTGCACCTAAATGCATTTCGGGGAGAACCAGCTATTTCCGAGTTCGATTAGCATTTCACCTCTACCCACAGCTCATCCCAGGCTTTTGTACTAGCCACGAGTTCGATCCTTCAGTTCGCGTTAACGAACCTTCAATCTGGCCATGGGTAGCTCACTCGGTTTCGGGTCTACTACATGGAACTGATCGCCCTGTTCAGACTCGCTTTCGCTGCGGCTCCGGAACTACAGTCCCTTAACCTCGCTCCATACAGTAAGTCCCCGGATCATTCTTCAATAGGCACGCCGTCATCCGCAAAAGCGGACTCCGACCTTCTGTAGGCTTACGGTTTCAGGTCTATTTCACTCCCCGCCAGGGGTTCTTTTCACCTTTCCCTCACGGTACTGGTGCGCTATCGGTGACCAAGGGTATTTAGCCTTGGAGGGTGGTCCCCCCAACTTCCCACAGGGTTTCACGTGCCCCATGGTACTTAGGATCAACTTCGGGAGCTCCATCCCTTTCGTCTACCGGGCTGTCACCGTCTACGGCGGCCCTTCCCAGGGTCCTTCGACTAGAGATGAAGTTTGTAACTCCCTGGAGCCTGATGAGGCGGCCCCAGAAGTGTCCTGTAACCCCGCAACGACATAGGCCCTCATGCCGTTAGGTCGCTGCGGTTTGGGCTGTTCCCCGTTCGTTCGCCACTACTAAGGGAATCTCGGTTGATTTCTATTCCTCGGGGTACTTAGATGTTTCAGTTCCCCCACTTACCTCCCGCAATGCGGGTGGACCGACTCAACGCCGGAACAGGTTACCCAATTCGGAGACCCCCGACTACGCTTGTTAGACAGCTCATCGAGGCTTTTCGCAGCCTTACCGCGTCCTTCTTCGGCCCTTGGTCCCAAGGCATCCACCGTAAGCCCTTTAAAATTTGACCCACGCTAGGAACTTCAAATTCCTAAGACTCGGTTCTTACAGTTCAAATTTCCTATTCAGTTTTTAAGGTCACCAACCGGACGTTGCCTCGACGGCGTTTCCGCCGGTGGCCGGGAACCCTCGCTGGAGGGCGCCCGCATCTCAGTCAGTGGGACGACACTATATCCTCTGCGGACCTAATCGTCAAGGGCAATCGGACGAAAAATTCACAGTTGCAGTTTGCAGTGGCGCAGGCCGCCTGCCGATCAGCGTCCCACGAACGGCGGCATACCGCGATTCTTGTCCAGGAACCACTGCACCGCGATCTTGTGATCCTCGGTGCGGCGCACGTGCTCCTGGGCCGCGGACGCCAACTCCAGCGCCTCGTGGAAGGTGAGGTCCATGCTTTCGTGCACCAGGTACTTGGTCAGCGAGTGGGCGACGGTCGGGCCTTTGGCGATGCGGGTCGCCAGCTCCATGGACCCTTCCATCAGCTGATCATCGGGGAAGCACTTGCTGGCCAGGCCGATGCGCACGGCGTCCTCGCCGCCCATCCAGTCTCCGGTGTACTGGAGCAACAGGGTGTTGCTAGTGCCGATCAGCTTGGGCAATTGCCAGCAACTGCCGTCGCCGGGTATCAGGCCGTTGAGCACGAACCGTTCGGACAAGCGCCCGCTGTCGCCGACGACGCGGATGTCGCAGGAGAGGGCGAGGCCGCAACCGACCCCGGCCGCCGGGCCGTTGACCACCGCAATGGACGGTTTTTGCAGGTCATGGATTCGGAGCGGAACGAAGTTGACCCTGGGGCCGCGCTCAGAGCTCTGCCGGCGGCCCTTCATGTACTCCATCTTTCCCCAGGTCAGGGGTTCCGGCTCCGCTTCGCCTTCCCGCTCTTCGATGCGCTGGCGGAAACCACGCACGTTGGCGCCGGAGCAGAAGGACGGCTCCGTGCCGGTGAGCAGCAGCACCCGCTCCTCCGGGTTGTTTTCGAACTCGTCCAGCCGCTCGAACATTTCGGCGGCCATATCCGGACCCAGCGCGTTTCGCGTGGGCGGGTCGTGCATGGTCATCACCAGCACGCCGTCCACGACTTCGGTCTTGATGAACTCGTAAGCCATATCAAACGCCTCACAGCGCCCCGGAAACCCCGGGGCGAACGGATTGGATTGCATTCTACCCAATGGTTCGGACATGCGGCAAAACCGCGTTTGCCAACAGCCCGGCCATATCCTAAAATCCCGTCTATCCGCCATCCGCAGATGCGAGGCCGGGCCCGGCCTGATACCGAGGAGCATGCCATGCAATCCGGCAACATAGTGAACCTGCACATCGCCCGCGTGAAGGGCACCCCTTCTGACCCGGTGGTAGAGGCCCGGGCAATTTCGGCTGAAGGCCTGGAGGGCGATCGCAGCCGTAACCCGCGAAATCTCCGGCAAGTCCTGGTCATGGATAAAGAGACGCTCGACCACTACGGACTGGAGCCGGGGCAGATAAAGGAAAACATCACGGTAACGGGCATGGACCTTTCGGAAGCTCGTCAGGGTCACGTCTTTTTCATCGGCGACCCGGACAACCACGTCACCCTGGAGGTGACCGGTGACTGCGAGCCGTGCCAGAAAATGGATGCCCTCATACCGGGCCTGCAGCAGGAGATATTCGGCAGGCGGGGCATACTGACCGTTGTTCTGCAGGGCGGGGATATCAAGGTCGGGGACCCCATCAGATTGGAACCGTAGGCTACGTCCCCAACGGGGGCGCAGCGTCCATAAAGAAGGGATTTCTCCCGGAATCGGGAGGTGGCTCATTCATGCCATACTGACTGGCGCATAAAGACCGGCCGCAAAGACAAGTTTCAGCTGCACTCCATATCGGGCAGCGCATTGGTGTAACGCGGCGAGCTTGGGGCTCAAGAACGGAGCATAAAGATGCGATTGAATTCTGTGATTCCTCACTCGAGATACCGTCTCATTGCGATCGCGGCGGCGCTCATCCTGCCCGCCCTGGCGTTCATCGCCTGGCCTCACGTCGCGCAGGCGTCGGGTGTCGACGGCGAGACGCAATTCGTCCTGAATACGTTCGCTTTCCTGATCTGGGGCGCGTTGGTGATGTGGATGTGCGCCGGTTTCACGATGCTGGAAGCCGGCTCGGTGCGCACCAAAAACGCTTCCATGATCTGCCTGAAGAATATCGGCATCTATTCCATTGCCGGATTGGCCTTTTTCTTCATCGGCTACAACCTGATGTACAGCAACGTGCAGACCGTGATCGGCACCGTGGTGTGGCCACTGTACGGGCCGTCCGCCGACGAAATCGCCCTCCTCGGCGGGGACGAGTCTGCGCTGGCGGCGGTGATCGACAACGGCTACTCGGTGATGTCCGACTGGTTCTTCCAGATGGTATTCGTCGCCACCACCGCTTCCATCATTTCCGGGGCAATGGCCGAACGCGTGAAGATGTGGAGTTTCTTCCTGTTCACGCTTCTGATCACCGCGTTCATTTACCCGATAGTAGGAGCGTGGACCTGGGGCGGCGGCTGGCTGGCGGAGATGGGTTTCCAGGACTTTGCCGGATCGACCATCGTGCACAGTACCGGTGGATGGGCAGCCCTGGCCGGCATCCTGGTGGTGGGGCCAAGGCTGGGCAAATTCCGGAACGACGGCTCGGTGCGCGCGACGCCGCCATCCAACGTGGTGCTGGTGACCCTGGGAGTGTTCATCCTGTGGCTGGGCTGGTTCGGCTTCAACGGCGGGTCTCAGCTGGCGTTGGGAACGGCCGCCGACGCGGTGGCGATGAGCGTCGTATTGATCAACACCAACCTGGCGGCGGCGGCCGGGGTCATAACCGCCCTGTCCGTTTCCCGCCTGTTCTTTGGCCGGATCGACCTGATGGTCGGCCTCAACGGAGGGCTGGCCGGGCTGGTCTCCATCACCGCCGGGCCGGACTTCGTGACCCACATCTGGGCGGTGCTGATCGGCATCATCGGCGCCGTTATCTGCACGGCCGGCATCAAGCTGTTGGAAATCGTGAAGGTGGACGACGTGGTGGGCGCGGTTCCGGTCCATCTGTTCGCCGGCGTATGGGGAACAATCGCGGTGTGCATTGCCGCCGGTGGCAACATCCTGGTCCAGCTGGCGGGGATTGCGTCGGTGGGCGTGTTCGTTTTCGGCGTGTCCTGGGTGGTATGGTTCGCAATCTCAAAGACCGTCGGCCTGCGCGTCACGGAAGGCACGGAACGCATCGGCCAGGACGCGGCGGAGCTGGGCATGGAGTCCTACCCCGAGTTCGTGCTGATGCCGGAGATGGACGACGATTAGGTTCGACAATTGGTGCGTTCGGGTTGTGGGATCGTCCCAACGTTCTGAAGGAGAAGAGCAATGACTACGGGTAACCTGACATGGCAACAGGCCGCATTGCGCGTATTAGAGGAAGAAGGTAAACCTCTTCGGACCACAGATGTCGGCGAATTGATCGCTCAACGGCAATATACGGCGAACGTAGGTGCGGCTCCTACCCAACAGGCAAGCGTTGCTCTCCGGACTTTGCTGAAACGAGGGGACATACGGCAGGTAGGAAAATTGTACGCCCTTCCTGCGGTTGCTAACGAAGCAGTACAGAGTGCCGAAGCCGAAGCCGAAGCCGAATACGAAACGGCTAACAATCCGGATAGGTTGACGGTCAAAGCATATGGATTGTATTGGGCGCGCAGCTTGGTCAACTGGGCTTCGGGAAGCAGCCTTTTCGGAGAGGCTGGCGGCGACCGGGTTAACTTCGCTGATCAAGACGGGATTTACCTGCTTCACAACGGGAACGAGATTACTTACGTTGGACAGACCAGAACTCCGACCGCCATACGTGGTTTGTACTCACGATTACAAGATCACCACAGAGACCGCCGCAAAACCGATCGCTGGGACTCTTTTTCTTGGTTTGGGTTTCGTCCAGTAGATGACAATGGCGGCTTGGGAGACACACCGCAAACAGCAGATTTAGGCGATGTGCTAAATTTGATCGAGGCAATTCTCATCGAAGGCCTGATGCCCCGGCTTAACATGCAGAGCGCTCCGAATTCCAAAGAATGGCTGGAAGAAAACCAGTATTTCCAGATCGAAGATCCACAATTGATCGCAAGCCGATTTGCGGCATTGGCCCAAGTTGGTGCCGCTTTGCGGTGACGAGGAGACTGAAACGACAATGAAATCAGGGAGGCCGATCAGCCTCCCTGTAGTTGGACAAGCGACCTATTTGTCTACCGCACCAGCGTCTCCCGGATCGCCTCACCCACGTCGCCGACCTGCGTGACATCCTGCCACTGCTGCACGGCAGCGTCTACCCGGTCCCCCGACAACACGAGACCGACGTTATCGCGGAACTTGCCGGCGATGTTGTCCATTCCCCACGGGTTTGCCTGGCTGCCCAGGATCTGGCCGCGCGGCGTCTCGTGTTCGATCACGCGCCCATCCTTCAGGGTTACGCGGATGGGCACGCCCTTGGAGACGGTGCCGCCACCACGCTCGAACTTGGACTGTACGCGGATGCGCACCCGCTCCATCATGTCAACGACGTCGGCATCCGTTACCTTTTCGTCGGTGAAAGTGTCGATCCCGATCTGGCCGTCGACCAGGGCGGCGGCCATGTTGTACTTCGCGCTGAACTTGCCTTTGAGATCAGTCTCCGGCTCCTCGTAGAGCATCACCGTGGATGCGTAGGACTGGACGATCTCGGCGTTCTCGACGTCCTCGTGACTGAACTCGTACTCACGCATCAGACCGAAGACACTGTCCAGCATGGCGTGGTTGCCGCCGCAGGACGGGTACTTCTTGATCATCAACGCATCCTGCACGTGGAACGGCTTGCCCAGCTTCTCTGCGGCGGCTTCCAGGTCCGTATGCTCATCGCCGATCACCGTGGCGGTGAAGCCGACGGGATGCTCCAGGATCTGGTCGCCGGCGGTGAACCCGCGCTGTGCCAGTTGAGCGGCCATGACGCCGTCGCGACAGGTCATGCCAGCGTGCAGCGGCTTGGTCATGGTGCCGAAGTTGTGGATCACGCCGCCGGCCATGGAACCGGCCATGCCCAGGGCCATGGTGGTCTGCTCCTCGTCCAGTTTGAGCAGTTTGGCGCACGCCGCTGCCGCCGCCAGCCGGCCGAGGATGGCCGTGCTGTGGAAGCCCCGGTGCATCTGCTGGGTGTGGTAGTGGGTGGCGTAGTCGACGGCCAGCCCGACCTCGCAGCCCACAACGTAGGCCTCCATGAGGTCGCGGCCGGTGGCGCCGATGGTCTCGCCCAGGGCCAGCAAAGCGGGGAAGATTGCCACCGTGGGGTGTCCGAAGCCGCCGAAATCATCGTAGTCCAGGGCGTGTCCCATGGTGCCGTTGACCAGCGCGGCGTTCACCGCGGAGGTCCGCTCGCCGGTGGCCAGTATGGTGGCCTCTTCGTTGCCCCCCAGGTCGCCGGCGTAGTTGCGGATGATGTCGCCTACCTTCTGAGTGGAGCCGGCCAGGATGACGCCGATCACATCGAAGCAGGACTCGTTAGCCACCCGGATCGCGTCCGGCGGGATGTCTTCGTAGGTCGTGTCGACGATCCATTTTGCCACCATTTCAGTTGCGCCCATGGTGCGAAACCTCCTGATTTTGTTCTTGATTTGCGTCGGAAAACACTCAGTGGCCCGATTATAGCACCGGCGGTTCGGTTGCCCGGTTTCCGGGGGTCTGCTAGACTTTCCCCGTGCCACGGTCGAGCCGTGGGCACGCGTATAACCCAATCCCCGCCTTTCAGGAGCCACGGCTGATGATTTACGAAGTCCGCACTTACGACCTGAAGCCCGGCGGCGTGCCCATCTTCGAAGAGGCGTTCGAAAAGGCCCTGCCGCACCGGGAAAAGTATTCCAAGTTGGCCGCATTCTTCCACACGGAAATCGGCCCCCTGAACCAAGTGATCCACATCTGGCCTTACGAGAGCCTGGACGAGCGCAATGAAGTCCGCGCCGCCGCCGGCAAGGACCCCAACTGGCCGCCGGACAGCCAGGGCACCATCATGCACATGGAGTCGGAGATCTACTATCCGGCGCCCTTCATGCGACCCATGGGCGGCGGACAGAAGCAGGGCAACGTCTACGAAATGCGCATCTACGAGTACCAGAACGGCGCCATGCCCAAGGTGTTGGACATCTGGTCCGCGGCCATCGAGCATCGCGAAAAGTTCTCGCCTCTGGCCGCCGGCCTGTACAGCGACATCGGCGGGCTGAACAAGTGGGTCCACATCTGGCCCTACGAGGACCTGGCCCAGCGCGACAAGATCCGCGCCGAGGCTTCCGCCACGCCGCACTGGCCCCCGCCAACCCGGGAGTTCCTGGTCAACCAACAGACCAAGGTACTGGTGCCCGCGAGCTTCTCGCCGCACGCGTAACGTCAGCGACACCCGCAAACTCGGTAGGGGCGAACGCACATTCGCCCCTACGCTATAATGGACTTACGGGGACATTCCCTTCACCCCACTTCTCTGAGGACTGCTTCATGGATATCGGCATCGCAATGTTCGTCACCCAGTCGTCAATCGACATCGCCGAGTTGGCCCAGGCCTGCGAGGCCCACGGGTTCGAGTCGTTGTGGGTGCCGGAGCATCCGGCGATACCAGCCGGGCCCAAGACCCCGTGGCCCGGGTCGCCCGACGGCGTCATCCCTCAGATGTACTACGAGTGCGTCGACCCCTTCGTGGCTCTGGGCCGCGCGTCCGCCGTTACATCGACGCTCAAGCTGGGCACCGGCATCTGCCTGGTGCCGGAACGCAATCCCATACTGTTGGCCAAGGAGATCGCCACCCTGGACCATTTCAGCAACGGGCGGTTCCTGTTCGGAATCGGCACCGGCTGGCTTCGCGAGGAGACTGAGCTCTTCGGTATCGATTTCTCGCAGCGGATCGGCTATACCCGCGAATCCATCGAAGCCATGAAGGAGCTGTGGACCAAAGAGGCCGGGGAGTTCCACGGCCGGCATATCGATTTCCCGCCGATCTACTCGTCGCCCAAGCCGGTGCAGAAGCCGCACCCGCCCGTGCTCATCGGCGGCAATGCGCCTAACGTGGCGCGCCGGGTCGTGGCCTGGGGTGACGGCTGGATGCCCAATCGCATCTCACCCGATCAGTTGAAGGAACGCCGCGAGGAGATCGTCCGCCTGGCCCAGGAAGCCGGCCGCGACCCCCACGAGATCGAAGTGTCGGTGTTCGGGCAGCCGGCCGACCCGGAAATCCTAAAGGCCTACGAGGAAGCCGGCGCCACCCGCGCCATGGTCTTCGCCGACAGCGCGCCCCGCGACAACGCCCTGCGCCAACTGGATGATTTCGCCAGCCGGCTGCTGGCCTGATCCGCCGCTCCGTTGCGACACGAACCCACCCAATCCCAATGCTGCCTGACGACGCTCGCCTACTGTCACTGCGGGACGCCAACCAGCGTTTCTACGACGCCTTCGGCTCTCTGGACATGGCCCAGATGGACGCCGTCTGGGAACAGTCCGAGCGCGTCCTATGCGTCCACCCCGGCTGGCAGCCGATAGTGGGCTGGCCGGATATCCGGCGATCTTGGCAAGGCATATTCAACGGCGCCGCGTTGATGCACTTCAACATCCATTATGTCAACATCGCCCTGGAGGGCAACTGCGGGATCGTCACGTGCATCGAGAGCATTACCAGCGTGGTGGAAGGGCAGGCCCAGGGGTTCGGCGTCCTGGCCACGAATATATTTGTAAGATCCGGCGATGACTGGTTGTGCATCGCCCATCACGCGTCTCCCCGGCTATAGTCCGGCGGCGCGGCCGCATCGTATTTCGGGGCGGAGATAACCGTTCCCGATGAATGCATAATTTTCGCATTACGTTTTCCAAGACCCGATAAGAGGGAGCAGTTTATGTCATTTTCACCTAACTCGGTGACCGACGTTTCCAACACCGACCGGAACCTCTGGCAGGCCATCGTCGCCGAGGCTGTCGCCCATCTCACCTACACTGCGTACGCGCAACAGGCGCGCGATGAGGGGCATCCAGAGATCGCCGAGGTTTTCGAGGAGGTCGCCCGCGCCGAAACCCTCCACGGCATGAGCTACCTGAAGGTGTCTGGGGCAATCGAAAGCACCTCGGTTAACCTGGGAAACGTGATCGCCGGCGAAACCCGGGAATACACCCGGACCTACCCGCGCATGATCAACGACGCCGTCGCTGACGGACGCGACGATGCGGTGGCGGCCTTCACGGGTGCGATGGAGCAGGAAAAGGACCACCAGATAGCCTTTTCGGACGCGCTGTCCCGGCTGCAGATATCCTCCGCCAATGGCGCGGGGACATCGGTTGTTACGTCCTCCGTCGCGCCGAGCGCGGTCGATCCGTTGGCGACGAGTTCTGGCGAGGCCCCAGCGCTGCCTCTGGACCTCGGAACCTACATCGACGCCGCGTTGGCCTTGGACAAGGAGCCATTCCATGTGGCGAACCTCGGCCGGCTGAGGGAGGTGGTATTCGGAGCCCAGGACGGGATCATCAGCACGGTGGCCCTGACCACCTCCGTAGCCATCGCCGTGGGCAGCACCGGGACGGTGCTCGTGGCCGGGCTGGCGGCCGCGGCGGCGGGGATGATCAGCATGGCGGCCGGAGCCTACCTGGGCTCCCGGGCCGAGGAGGACGTGCGTCAGGACGCAATCACTCGCCAGATCAACGACCTGGAAGATCGCCCGGCCGAGGAACTGGCGGAGTTGGTGATCCTGTTCCAGCGGGAGGGCAAGACCTACGACGAGGCCGTCCACCTGGCCAACGAAATCTCGAGCAGCGACACGCTTTGGCTCAACACTTTGCTGGAAAAGAAGCTGGGGATCAGCCCGGACCTTGGCGGCAATCCGCTTAAGGACGCGGCGGTGATGTGCGTATCCTTCGGCTCGGCGGCGATCTTGCCAATCATTCCCTTCCTGTTCCTGACCGTCGGACCGATGGCGATCGCCTTGTCGATAGGGCTGTCCCTGACCGGGTTGTTCGCCCTGGGACTGGCAAAGGGCCGGCTGGTGCGCAAATCCCCCATCCTGCAGGGTCTGGAGATACTGGGCATCGGCGCCGTTTCGGCCGCCCTTGGGTACGGTCTGGGCGAGTTGCTGCCCCGGGTGTTGGGGTTCTGACGTTCGCTATCTCGGCGAACAGCATCACAGGATCATCAAAAAAGGGGGCGGTCAGGTGACCGCCCCATCGATTGTCCGAGCCCAGATCGAATCACGCGAATCGGCCCAACAGGCCTTTTACGGCCTTGAGAAAGTCGGGGGGATTGTCTCCCTGCACCAAGTGCCCCGCGTTGGCGACGGTAACCGTCGTGCAGTCGTGGTGCTCCTCGGCCATCCGCATCATCGTCTCATCAGCGAAAATGTCGCTGCGGTCGCCTCGCACCACCAGAGCTGGGCAATCGATCTTGCGCCAGCCCGCCCAGAGCTGCTCGGGCGTCCAGGCTGGTGCGCGGAAACCGCGGCGGCGTATCACCTTGTCATACTTCCACGTCCACTTCCCGTCTTCGCGCTGCCGGATGCTGTACTTCAACGCGCCCAGCGTCTGTTCGCGGCTGCGGCCGGTGTACTCCATGACGCGCTGGGCGAACTCCTCCAGGGTGTCCAGTTCATCAGGCAGTTCGCGGAACGCCTGAATCCGGTTGGACCCACGCCGCTGCGTTTCCGGTCCCGTGTCAACAATGGTCAACGACTTCAACATCCCAGGGTTACCCGACGCCCAGGCCAGGCTGTTCCGGCCGCCCATGGAATGGCCAATCAGGTGGAAGTCCTGAAGACCCAGAGACGAGACCAACGCCCCGACGTCGCCGACGTAGGCATCGGTGGAGTAGTCCTCGTCCGGGGACCAATCGCTGTCGCCGTGACCGCGCTGGTCTACGGCGATAACGCGGTAGTCCACCGACAGCGGCA
Organism: Dehalococcoidia bacterium; assembly: GCA_965220505.1. Taxonomy (GTDB): domain Bacteria; phylum Chloroflexota; class Dehalococcoidia; order Lucifugimonadales; family UBA3495; genus Bin87. The sequence continues at coordinate 1,389,831 of CBDCQE010000001.1, forward strand.
GGCTGATGAAATCCCAGCTGTGGGCCTGCTGCTGAATGCCGTGCAGCATCATGATCGTTGGCGAACTCGGATCGCCCCATTCCAGGTAGTGGAGGTTCAGGCCGTTGACCTTGACGTACCGGTCCTTCGGTTCGTTCTCCACCGTAAAGGGAACACCCATCTGCCGCGCAGCATCGTGCAACGACAGCCCCATGGAATGTGACGCCATCTTGAATACCTCCAACCGTAAACGTGGCCGCCATGTTACCACGGCTAACCGTTTTCCTTCGCCTGGCGTTCCAGGATGCCCCGTATGGTGAACATCCGCTGGAAGAGGGTAAAGCAGGACACCGCGGCGATCACCCACAGCACCCACACCATGATCGGGACGGGAGCCAACCCCTCGGCGATTAGTCCGATGCCAAGGATCGCCACGCGCTCGGTCCGGGTCATGATGCCGGAACGGGTGAAGGCGCCGAGGCCCTCGCCGCGGGCGCGCAGGTAAGAGACGCCCTGGGAAAACACCAGACCCAGCAGGACCGATAACATGCTCAGGATCATCTCCGGCGCGGATAGATCCGACAAAAGGTAATACAGCCCCAACCCCACGAACAGGGCAGCCTCCCCCAACCGGTCGAAAACGGAATCCAGCAGGGCGCCGAACGGGGAAACCCGGCCGGTTAGCCGGGCCAGCCCGCCGTCAAACAAGTCCAGGATGCTCCCGGCCAGGAACACGATCCCGCCGTACAGGGGCCAACCCAGAGCCACCAGCACCGCCCCGGCCACGCACACCGCAAAACCGCAGATGGTGATCACGTTGGGAGTCAACCCCACCGCGTGCAGAGCCCGTGCCCCGGGCAACTCGACATAGCGCAGCATTGCCGCGCGCAGTTCCTCTCTACCGGGCATTGCCACCGTGGTTGGCCTCCTCCATGCAATGTTGGTAATAGTCTTCGACTTCCGCCGCCACGTGCTGCCATCGGTGTTCCTGCGCCACCTGTTTGCCGCCTCCCGACAATCTTTGAGCCAGGTCGGGGTTGTCTATCAAACGGACGATGGCGTCGGCGATGGTCCAAGGTTCTCGTGGCGACACGAGCAGTCCATTCAATTGGCCGGTCACTACGTCACGATAGCCGTCAATGTCCGACGCGACCACCGGTGCGCCGGCGGCCATCGCTTCCAACAACACTATCCCGAAGCTCTCTCCCCCGGTGGCCGGGCTGCAAAAGACATCGGCGCTGGCGTAGTAGCGCGGCAGGTCGTCATCGGATACCGCCCCAGCCAGTCTCAACAGGTCCCGGCCCGAATCGTTTATGGCACTTATCAAAGACAAGCACATCCGGTCCGGTTCCCCCGGACCCACGACTATCAGACGAACGTCGCGCCTGAGTTCGAGCAAGAGCATGTACGCCTCCAACAGGTAACGCAGGCCTTTTCGTTCGTCCTTGCGCCCGACAAACAGGACGTTCTTCTTGCCGTCTCGCAACTCAGGGAAAGGCATGGCGTCAGCAAAACGTTGGTAGTCGATGCCGTTGGGAATCACGCGGTAGGCCCGCTGCGGGAAATGCGGCGCCACAAAGGTCCGCGCCGCCTCGGAAACCGCAATCCGGCCGTGCAATCGACTGTGCCACGACCGTAGTGCAAAACGCGACCACCGGTACAACTGCTGCTTGTCCGAAAACGCGTGAAATGTCCCCACGTTTACCGCCCTCGAATGCTGCAGTATCATCAGGGGCAGAATGGGCGCCAAGGGCTCGTGCACGTGCACCAGATCGAATTGCTCCCGAGCCATCAGCTGTCTGATACGGGGCCATAACCACCACGAAAGAGTCACCCGGGCTGTGGAACCACCCGCTGACAGCGGAACGGACCGGCCCATGGGAATAAAACCGTCGGAATGCCCGCACCGCTGCTCGTCACCGGCCGACGTTTGCGGCGCGATAACCGTCACCTCGTGCCCACGCTGCCTCAGTTCGGACGACAGCTGGGACACGTGGGCGTTGACGCCTCCGGGCCACGAGAAATCGTAAGGGGAGACCATGGCTATCTTCATAGCCGGCTCCCCTTGATGATCTCCGTCTCCGGAACCCAGGGCCCTGGCGCGGGTTATTCTTCTCCGTCGCCGTGTTTGACCTGAACGCTGGCTACGGCCGGCTCGGCGATGAACGCCTCCACCATCTCGTGCGCCTCGGCATCCGAATACTGGGTCGGCGGGCTCTTCATGAAATACGCGGATGGAGCGTAAACCGCGCCGCCTTGGCCCCGGTCCAGTGCCAGCTTGGCGCACCGGATGGCATCCACCACGACGCCGGCGGAGTTGGGGCTGTCCCAGACCTCCAGCTTGACCTCCATTTTGACCGGCGCGCCGCCGAAGACCTTGCCATCGATGTGGATGTAGCACCACTTGCGGTCCTGCAGCCACGGCACGTGATCGCTGGGGCCGATGTGGATGGTATCCGCGTCAGGCTCTTCCTGCATCTGGCTGGTGACGGAGCCGGTCTTGGAAATCTTTTTGGAAACCAGACGCTCGCGTTCCAGCATGTTGAGGAAATCGGTGTTGCCGCCGAAGTTCAGCTGGTAGGTGTTGTCGATTTCGGCGCCGCGATTTTCCATCAGGCGAGTGAGCACACGGTGGACAATGGTCGCGCCGACCTGGGACTTTATGTCATCTCCGATGATGGGCACACCCCGTTCCTCGAAACGGTTGCGCCAGTACTCCTCGCGGGCGATGAAAACGGGGATGCAGTTGATCATAGCACAGCGGGCGTCCAGGATGTGCTCGACGTACCACTTGGTTGCCATCTCGCTGCCCACGGGCAGGTAGTTGATCACCACATCCACCTCGCGTTCGCGCAGGATGCCCGAGATATCAGCGGTGCTGTGCTCCGACTTCACCACGAGATCCGACAGGTAACGGCCGATTCCGTCGTGGGTCATGCCCCGTTCCACCGGTACCCCAAGATGCGGGACATCGGCGAACTTGATGGTGTTATTAGGCTCGGTGAAGATGGCCTCCGACAGATCTTTGCCAACCTTGTTGCGGTCGATGTCGAAAGCGGCAACGACTTCAATATCTTCGATTCGGTAATCTCCGATGCGGTTGTGCATCACACCGGGGATCGGATCGTCATCGGGAACCTCAACGTATTTGTGGATGCCCTGAACCAGCGAAGATGCGCAGTTGCCTACGCCGATAATGGCAACCTTAATCGTGCCCAATTGTGTACTCCTTGAGGCCCGCCCCAGCGCGCAAATCCCACAAAACCGGGACCGGAAATTAACGAGGCCAACCTGCGTCAAACTGCCAGACAGTCTAACACACGCGGAATCCAAGTGCCTTTTGGCAGTCGCGAATCGCCAGCCGCGGGCAATCGGTGAAGTGAATCGACCAAATTGTCCCGGCTAGTTCTCAGCGAAAAATCGGAAAATCGCCGTCTCGTCGTCGTGGCGGAACCTACCGCCTCGGAACCGGATGTCCCGCCCCTGCTCGATGTGTTGATCGACCAATTCCTTGACCCGACCCGAAGCGTCTTCAGCATTGGCGGAACCACGCACAATTTCCATCAGTTCGTCGCCAAGCAGGTTGTCGCTGACACCGTCAGTGCAGCATACCAGGCGGTCCTCGGGCGACAGATCAATAGTGGTTTGAAACACCGACAGGGTCGCTTCCGCGCCTATGGCCTTGGAGACGCCAAGGCGGATCAACCCACCCATGCGGCCACTGTACTGTTCGTATCCGTCCGGGCGGATCACGTAGATGGGGCTGTCTCCGGCAGAGATGATGTGGAGCTGGCCGCCCAGATACAGTGCTGCCGAGGCGGTGGTCAGCAGGAAACGCCCTCCACCGACCTGGTGGAACTCGGCGTTCTGCTCGTCCAGGACGGCAACGATATCCTCCGGTCCGGCAATATCGATTGCGTTCAGGGCATCGGCAACGGAACCGCTGGCCTCGTCGCCACCGTGACCGGTGACACCGTCCAGAACCACGTCCAGGAAGTTGCCGTCGCCCAAATCGCGGGTCAGGTAGTTGTCCTCTCCGTGGGCGGCGTTATCGTGAAGAATAGCCAACGAACTGGTGAGCATAGTTCCTGCATCCTCGCAAGAGATCAGTTAGGGGGAATCAGCCGGCCATCGCGGCCAGCTCGGTATTCGCATCGAATCGGTAACGGGTCCAGTGATTCTCGGAGAGCCGGTGCAGCGCGGTGCGCCATGCTTCCAAAGCGGTCTGCGGCTCCGGCATCTGCTCGTTTCGGATGGTAATCAGGCGCAGGCATTCGCGCAAGTCCGATGCAAAATCGGCTACGGCTGCATACCCGCGCCGTCGCACCTTGCCCAGGCACGCTGTTGCGGCGTCCCGCAACGCATCGTCCGCCGACGCGAACACGCTGATCAAGCTGTCACACTCGTCCTCGATCGATATAACCGGGCGCTGGTTGTACGGGTCGAAGTAGCCCGCTGCATCGGTGGGCGGCAGGTCCGGAGCCAGGTAGAACTTCACCATTTCGATGTAAAAATCGTGGACATCCTGGGGGCCGCGGTTGCCTTGGGCTCGCTCTACGCCGTGTCCGACCAGTGCGGTTGCGTCCACCAGCGAGATCCGGCCGGTGCCCGGGGAGTAAAACACGTTGTGCGGGCCCAGATCAAGCAGCGCGTACCCGGCGTTAGCGTAAATTTCCTGGGCATCCAGCAGTTGCGACTGGACCGGCCAATTAGCGACGCCGTCGGGCACCACAAGTGGATGCAGAGCGAAGAGGTTTTGTCCCAAGCCGATGGGGACCCGCAGGATACGGCTCCTGGGGTCTCCCACCAGGGGAATTCCCGCTGCGCGTTCCTCTACTCTCACTGAATAGGGTTGACCCAAATCTTCGCCAAAATACGCGTCGTGAAGGGCCACATCGGTAACGCCGATCACGCGGGGCACAACGGCGGAAAATTGGCCAGCCCGCTCGTAAGCCTCAAGGGCCCGAGCGGTCCGCTCTTCGACGGGTCCGTGCATTTGACGGCTGACCGTCTGCGGAGACGGCCGCTTCAGCACCACGGGTTCACCGGTCTCCCGGTCCACAGCGGCGCGCACGTCGTAGTCGGCGCCGCTGCCCAGCGGGCCGACAAGTTCGAAGCGATCCAGCGTGACAGTTTCCATGACCGACGTCCGCGGACTAGTGGTGTCCGCTCAGGATGGTGATCCAGTCTTCCTTTTGCCGAATTTCGCCGATGACCAACCCGGCCTCGTTGATCGCCGAAACCGCTTCGTCGTGCTGATCCACAATAATCCCGGATGCGATGAACACGCCGTCATCGGCGAGAAGCTCGGGGATCGCCGGCGAGACCAGTCGGATGCCCCGGGCGCTGATGTTGGCCACGGCGATGTCGTATTTCTCGCCGCGGGTCGCGGCGCTGGGAATGCTGCCCGACTGAGCGTTGACTCGCTCCGCGATGCCGGTGTGACGGAAATTGCGCTGGGCGGCGCGTACCGCGTGTCCGTCAATGTCCACTGCGGTGATCCGTGTTGCGCCCAGCTTGGCCGCGGCGATGGTGAGTATTCCCGAGCCGGTTCCCACGTCAAGCACCGTGCTCCCGGGACGAATCATCTCTTCCAGGGCCTCCAGGCAAGAATAAGTTGTTGGATGATATCCCGTACCGAAAGCCAGTCCTGGGTCCAGTTCCACCAGCACGTCGCCGGGTTGGGCTTCGTAGTCGATCCACGAGGGCTTGATCACCAGGTTTTTCCCGACACGCAGCAGGGTAAAGTGCTGCTTCCAGTTGTCGCGCCAGTCCTCGTTATCATCCAGGGGTCGGATCTGCAACTCGCCCAGGTCCGCGACGCTGGACGCCAGCTTGATACCCACCTCGATGTGGGCCAGCCGCTGCCGGGAAAGACTGGGCAGATACGAACGGAGCACCGCGTGCTCGCCGGGTCTGGTTTCAACGCTCAACCCGTACCCGTACCGCTCAAAGAGGTAGGACACGGGCTCGACGTATTCGAAGGGAACGTTGATGCTCAGTTCGTGCCAGGACATCGCAACGTCAAGGTAAAATGGAGGGAGCGCGACATCGGGCCGCCAAGCGAACCCAACTATTCGCCGCCTGAGGTCAGGGTGTCCTTGATGCGGTCAAAGAGACCCCGCTGCTTATCGTCCTGCTGCGGCTCTTGGGTCTCGGCGCTGGCGTCAACGGCCGCTTCCTCCGGCTGTTCAGGTTCCTTCTGGGCCGTTTCCCGGTTGCTGGCGCGTTTCTTCCGTGGAGGAGCGGGCGGCCTCTTGCCGTTGTTGGCCAGCGAATATGCCAGGTCTTCCACCAGTTTGCGCTGGTACTTGTTCAACTTGGAGGGAATGTCCACACCCACCAGGACTCTGATGTCTCCGCGGCGGTCGGTGGGCCGGCCGTCGCGCCGGATGCGGGGGACGCCTCGCGCACGAACCCGGAACTCGCTGCCTGACTGGGTCCCGGCCGGTATCTCAAGGTCGACATCGTCGCCCTCCAGCGTGGGGATCGGCATGGTTGTTCCCAGGGCTGCTTCGGCCATATTTAGCGAGGTCCGGTACACAAGGTCGGAATCGTCTCGCATGAACAACGGGTGCTCCCGGACACGCACCTGGACGTAAAGGTTCCCGGGCGGCCCGCCGTTGGAACCAGCGTCACCCTCCCCGGTGATACGGACCTGCATACCGTCGTCGACGCCGGCGGGGATGGTAACGGTGCGGGTCCGGCGACGCCGTTCGAACCCACGGGCGCGGCAATTGGAGCAGGGAGTTTCTATGGACCGGCCATTGCCATTGCAACTGGAACACGTGGTGGTGACGGCAAACTGGCCGAATACGCTGCGTTGAGCGCGACGCACCTGGCCGCTGCCATTGCACGTCCGGCACGTACTTATCGCCGTACCAGGCTCATTTCCCGCTCCGGAACAGTGGTGGCACGGCTCTACCCGATTGATCTCGATGTCCTTGTCGCAACCGAACACAGCCTCTTCAAAGGTCAGGTTGACCCGTTGGCTGATGTCCTCCCCGCTGCGCGGCTGGTTGGCGGTACGCCCGCCACCCCCGAAAAAGGTGTCGAATATGTCGCCAAAGCCGCCGAACGGATCGAAGCCGTCGAATGGGCGATCGCCGCCGTTCACGCCGGCGTGCCCGAAACGGTCATAGCGGCTGCGCTTCTCCTGGTCGCTGAGAACTTGATAGGCCTCGTTGATCTCCTTGAACTTATCCTCAGCGCCGGGCGTTTTGTTCCGGTCGGGATGGAATTCCATCGCTTTCCTGCGGAAGGCGCGACGGATCTCCTCTTCGTTGGCTCCCCGGTCGACGCCGAGGGTCTCGTAATAGTCTACGGGCATGGCTTTCTAGCAATTCACGGTTTGGATCGATTATAGCGGACGCTCCGCTTAATGCTCAACTGCCAGCGATTTCATGACAACGACCGGCCGACCAGGACACCGGCATAGGCCGCCGCCAGCCCCACGGCCAGATTGGCTGCAATGGAAATGCCGGCGCGGCCAAGCTCGCCTCCGGATATGAGCCTGACCCCATCGTAGGCCAGCGTGGAAAAGGTAGTGAAGCCGCCAAGCAACCCGACAGCGAGCATGGCGCGCAGTTCCAGCGGCCATTCTGCTCGCGCGATGAAAATCGTAGCCAGCACGCCCAGGGCGAATGACCCGATAACGTTGACCGCAAATGTCCCCACTACCGTGTCCGCCCCGAAATATTGGGCCGCCAGCCGACCGGCTCCGAAGCGCAACACGGATCCGGCGGCGCCACCTGCCGCCACCAACAACCAGATCACGCTACGCCCAGGTACCGCGCCGTTCCAGGGTGCGCTCGTCCAGCTCGATACCCCAGCCGGGTCGGTCGGACAGCGTGATCTTGCCGGCGACAATCTCGGGGCGGACGGTGAAGAGCTCATCCCAAATCGGGTCTCGATCCGCCGAGGGAAAGGTCTCGCAGATTTCGCCGACGGACAGGCCGGCCACCAGGTGTCCGTGAACCTGCGGGTCGTGATGAGGAGCCAGGCGCACGTTCTCAGCCGCGCACAGTCCTGCGATGCGCAAACACTCGGTGACGCCACCGTTGCGGGTGCTGTCGTACTGCATGACCCGCACACCTCCCCGGCGGATGAGGTCGCGGGCGTCCCAACGGGTCACCGCGTTCTCGCCCGACGCGATGGGGATGGTAGTCGAGGCGGCCACCTTGCCCAAGCCCTCGACCCGGTCGTACCAGTGAACCGGTTCCTCCAGCCAGCGGATGTTGAGCGGCTCCAGCATCCGCGCGCCTCGAATGGCGGTGTCGACGTCCCATCCTTCGTTGACGTCGACCATTATGTCAATGTCCTCGCCTACTGAGTTGCGAACGGCGCTGACCCGCTCGTAATCCTCGGCCAGGCTGACGTGGCCGATCTTCAGCTTGATGGCCTCGTAACCCATTTCGATGTAGGACTCACACTCCCTTACCAGATCGTGAACCGTTTTTCCCTCCTGGTAGTACCCACCGGTGACATAGCACGGCGCGGTGTTAGAGTGGCCGCCCAGCAATTTGTACACCGGCATGTCGGCAGCTTTGCCCTTAATGTCCCAAAGGGCGATGTCCACCGCCGCCAACGCGGTGAGGATTTGCGGGCGGCCGAAACTGGACGCGGCCCAACCGATTTGATGGCACAACCCGAACATGTCGTCCCAAAGCTGTTCGTGGTCAACAGGATCCCGGCCCAGGAGCATCGGCTTGAGCAGATCGACCACGGCGCGGGAGGCGCCATCTGCGTGTATGGCTCCGTCGCTGTCCTGACGATAAATCCCGGCGAACCCCTGTCCGGCACCGTGCGCCTCGCCGACCCCGTAGTAGCCGGCGTCAGTATGGACGCGCACCAGCAGTTCGCTCACGCGTCCGATGGGTCGGAGGGCCGTCCAGTATTCGCGGTCGGGGGCGGGCCAGACCAACGCGATGGCCTCAACGTCGGTGATTTTCATGGCGGTGTCCTTGGTCAAAGGGTGTACGTGGTTCAGCAACGGAAGCGCTTTTCCCGCAACAGTTGGTCAATCCATTCCCGGTCTTCGTCGGACAAAATTCCTTCCGGGTCGCTGTTGTAGTCCACGTAATTGGAGTAGTAATCCTGTTCGTACATGTCATCCACCAATACGCCCAGCGGAACCACCGCATCTTCGTCACCCTCCAGCAACGGCACCGGAACGTCAGGAATTGGCGTCTGCAATCTGAACGGGTACAAGTCCACTTCCGGGCGTGTCTGCCATCGGCTGATCAGGTGCCGGTAAGGCGCGTTGCCGTCGTAACCTTCCACCGGCATGGGCCGGCCGCGGCGAATGAGGTCAATCTCCACCAGGTGTGTGGGGCTGAAAATCACTCGCTCGCGCTTGTCCAGATACTGGCTGCGCCCGTGTCCACTTAAGCTCTTGTTGCTGGGCGACAGCAACTCCACGATGGTTACCGGGTCTTCCTGGTCGCGTTCGCCAATGGTGATGAACATCTCCCGGGTTGTTTCGTCATCCAGGGGGAGCCTGGCGGTTACTCGCCCTTCCGCCAGGTAGGTAGCGACGCCATGCTCACGCACACCGCCGCCTCTGATCGAAAGGTCAGGTTCGGCGTACCGCGCCGGAGCGTCGCGAGAGGGATCGTTGCCGATGCCAACACGCTCGTCCATGATGACCGTGTACCGGAATGGCAAAGTGCGGCGTAGAAAGCGATGCATCTCACCGATGATTTTGTTGTGGACCTCCGGCCAGATCCGCCTGGATTCCAGATACGGGTTCATGCCCGGAAACGGGTTGGCAAAGGGGTTTTCCATGGCGCCGTACCTTGCTACGCCCACTAGCCATTCGGCCCGAGGCCGTCGAATCTCCCCAGCCGGAACAGCCCAATGTCGTGCTCAGTCTGGCCATGCTCCGCCAGGTCGGCCATGATTTCGCCTATCACGCTGGTGAATTTGAACCCGTGCCCGGAGAACCCGGCGGCGACAGAGATTTGAGGATGATCGGGCAGCGTGTCGATGATGAAATGCTCGTCGGGTGTGTTGGTGAACATGCAGGTCTTCAGCGCGAGGGTGGGGCCGGCCGCTTCCGGGAAGTAACGCTCGGTGAACTGCCGGAGGGCAGCCTCGTCGCGGGCGTTGGGTTCCCGATCCATGGTGTCGGGGTCCACCTGTTCGCGGAAGTGGTTGAACATGCCCAGCTTGAAGCCGGGTATGCCATAGGACGGGAAGCCGTAGAAACGACCCTCCTCGACTTCCATGCCAAAGCAGGGGAAATTCTCCGGGCGGAAGAGTTCCGGGCGATAGGGCGCAAACCAACCAAGCACCTGCCGCTCCGGAACGGCATGGGCGGCGATTTCGGGCGCCACCTTGCCCGCCCAAGCTCCGGCGGTGACCACCAGACGACGGGCCGAATAGGTGCCCTTGTCGGTGGTGACGACCACTCCGCCGCCCGCGGTGGGTTCCCAGCTGAGCGCGGCCTCGCGGCCGTGTACCTCGGCGCCGATCTCCAGAGCAGCGGAAACGTGACCGACAATGCACCGCTCGGAGAGCACGAACCCACCTTGCTGCTCGTAGAGCATTTCCGCTTCTTCGGGCAGTTGATAACCCGGCCACTCTTGGTTCACCTGCGGGCCGCTCAATATGCGGTAGGGGAGGTGATGCTGCGTCACCGTTTCCAACGAGCCTTCCAGCAGTTGGTTCGCTCCGACGCCACCGCGGACGCACCCGGTGGTGACCAGCAGCTTCTCGCCGGCCACGTTCTCCAGTTGATGCCAGAGTTCGTAGGCTCGGTAGAGCAACGGCACGTAAGACGGGTCCTCGTGGTAGGCCAGGCGGATCATCCGGCTGACGCCATGGGAGGAGCCCATCTCGTTGGGGATGTCGTACTGTTCGAGGCCCAACACTCGCCACCCACGACGGGCCAGGTGATATACGGCGGCACTCCCCATGCCGCCGACACCGATGACGATTGCGTCAAATTCGCGCATCTTTGCTCCGTATCTAGGCTCGTGGCAACGGATTGCCCGGCGTGGTCATGCGCAGGCTGTACACCGAAGTGCGCGCCGTGAACAGCATGGTCCTGAAGTCCGGGCCGCCGAAGGCGCAGTTGGCCGGTATCTCCGGTACCCTGATGATGCCCAGATGCTCGCCAGCCGGCGAGAAGACCCACACGCCGCCGGAACCGGTGCAGTACACCCGGCCTTCCGCATCGACTTTCATGCCATCCGGCACCCCGTCCTCGGCGGAGGCCATGCTACCGAACATGCGACTGTTGCTCAGGGAGCCGTCGGCCGCCACGTCATAGGCCTGGATGAACTGGTTCTGCTTGACCTCGCCGTCCCAGTACTGGTCGGGCCGTTCGCCCAGCTTGCGGGTGTTGGACGCGTACAGCACCGTCTCGTCGGGAGAGAAAGCAATGCCGTTGGGGAAATCTATGTCGTGGGCGCATATGTCAACGGAGCCGTCGGGCGCAATTCGGTGAATGGTACCGGGCCACTCGATTTCCTGCTCAGCTTCCGGAACACGGCCGCTCGGGTTGGTGAAGTAGATGCTGCCGTCGCTGCGACAGACGATGTCGTTGGGGCGGTGGAAGCGCTTGCCGTCCCATCGATCAGCTACCACGTTGATGGTGCCGTCAGGCTCCATGCGCGTGATGCGCCGGTTGTCGCCCTCGCACATGAGCAGGCGACCCTGAAGGTCCAGGGTCATGCCGTTGGTGCCGCCGCTGGGCTCGCGAATGATGTCGGGCGTCCCCCCAGCTGGCGACATTCGATGGATCACGGGGGGCTCTCGCCTCAAATCTACGAACAGCCAGTAGCCGTCGGGGTGCCACAGCGGCCCCTCAGTGAACACGAAATCGGTGGCGAGTTGCTGGGCTTCCTGGTCGGGTTCCACGATACCTGGCAGATATTCGGTCATGATTTGCCTCCTGTGGGAGAAGGGGAATTTACATGGATATACAGGATGGATGGGATTCAGATCGTCAGGAATGCTGGATTACGGTCGAGCGGCAACCTCTAATGCCAAATTAGGGAGCTTCGAAAATTCGCTGTACTCCTTATCGCTGAACACCGCCATCCGTCGTCCCATCGCCCGCCTCGCTGCTTTCCTGCTCCCGGCCCTCCTGTAGCCGCGCGATTTCATGCCGCAGCCGTTGCGCCTCGGCCACCGCTTCATCCCGTTGGGCTGCGATAGCGTTCCGCTCGTCCAATATGCTGTCGAATGTGTCCAGGTAACGTCGAGCCACCGGGTCATGCCAGCGCAGTTCCCCATACTCCCAGCATACTTGCAGCCCGAGCACGTCGCTGTCGCCATAGTGCATATCCGCCGCGTACTGGTGTATGGGTATGGATACATAGCGCCCGTCCACCAGCCTCCAGCCGGCCAGTCCCGTTGCGTAGCGCTTGCCCCAATTCGGGTCGAAAAGCCAGTACTCGGTCACACCGAAGTTGGCGTAATCAAACCACTTGGCGTTTTCATCGTTGGCGGCGGTGGTGTCCGAAGCGATTTCCAGCACGAAATCGGGCGGCTTGCCCTGTTCATTGATGGCGTAACCGTCCTGGGCAAGGATATGGGCGCGCCGAACATTGAAAGCGATGGTCAGGTCGGGAATCCTCACGCCGGCCCGGCTGCGGGGGACATCCCAGGATATTGGAACTTCGCTCAGGACGAGCGTGGTGTCCGGATTGCCGAAGTGCCGTCGCAGCGACGGCTGGTGTCCCTGGTCGTGGAGATGAAGGCCGTTCATCATGTCGGATCGGGGCGGAAAGTCGGGGAACTTGCCGAGGGCCGGGGACGCTCCCGGCATCTGGGCGGCGGTAAATCTGCCAGTCATAATGCCTCCCAGCGGATACAGGACAGGCGGGTTCGGTTTACCCCGGAATACGGGGACTACCCCAAATGCGCCAGGTACTGTTCGGCGAAGTCCATGCCAACGAGATCGCTGAACGCGGTCATCAGGCGTTCGGTCACCGGGCCCGGTACGTTGCCATCGCCGACGGTAGCGCCGTTGACCGCCGACACCGGGCAGATGCACAGGCTGGTGGAGGTCAGGAACGCTTCATCGGCGGTGTACGCGTCGTACAGATCCAGGTCACATTCGGCGGTGGCGAGACCCAAACCATCGGCCAACTCCAGGGTCTGGTTGCGGGTAATCCCCTCCAACACGTACTGGGACTTGGGCGTCATCACCGCGCCGTCCTTGACCAGGAAGACGTTGCTGCCGCGACCCTCGGTGAGGTTGCCGAACTCGTCCAGCAGGATGGCCCAGGCGTCCGGGTCCTCGCCGTGCACCTCGAGCTCGCCCATGATGAGGTTGAGGTAGTTGTGGGTCTTGGCGCGGGGGCTGAGGAACCGGGGAGGGATGCGGGCCACCGACGGGGTGCTGATGCGGGCGCCGTCACGGTACAGCGGAGCGCGAGCGGCGAAGGGTATGGCGTGGCTCTCAATAATGATGGTGGGCTGAGGGCCACCGGAACGATTCGCTCCCTCCACGCCGCGACTGATGCGCTGCATGACCCACATGTCCTGGCCGGGTGGCAGCAAGGGATGATTGTGCGCGACCACGGCCTCGGTGGCCTCGGTCATCTCCGCCTTGCTCATGTCCACGTCGATGCGCAGGTAGCGGAGGGAGTTGTACAGGCGGTCGATGTGGCGGTCCAGCCGGAAGGTCTTGCCGCCAAAGGTGCGGGTCGCGTCGAACACCGCGTCGCCGTACAGGAAGCCGCGGTCGTAAATTGACAGCGCAACCTGGCTGGCCGGGGTCATTTCACCGTTGAAATAGACGATCATTTCGTCAGCCATCATCAGAACTCCCAAATCATCCTGTCAATCCTGTGCATCGATGTAAGTTAGGCGTCTGTCCGCCGTACCTGGAACCCGGCTTCCTCCTCCATCGGCAATACGATGGCCGCGCTATCCAGGTCTCCCAGTCCCTGCTCAACCGCTTCCGACAGCAGACGATAAGCCAGATCACCGGCGGCGATCGGTGTCCCCAGGTCGCGGGCCATCTCCTGGATGAGACCCAAGTCTTTGAGGAACACCCGCAGTTGAGTGCGGACCCCCTCGAAGTCACGGTCCAGCATGGCCGGGGCGTTTCGTCCCAGGAGGAAGCTCTGACCCCACCCCGAATTGACCAGCTCGAAAACCAGAGCCGGATCCGCGCCGGACTTCGCTCCGAGCAGCATCGCCTCGGCCGCGGCGACCATGTGGACACCCACCAGCAGTTGGTTCACCAGCTTGGCGGCGGTGCCGGAACCCGTAGGACCCACATGCCGCACTACTGCGCCCATAACATCGAACGCCGGCAGGGCGCGTTGATACGCTTCAGCCGGTCCGCCGACCATGATGCTCAGGGTGCCGTCGGTAGCCCGCTCGGTGCCGCCGCTGATGGGCGCGTCGAGGAACATTGCTCCGCGCTGTTCGGCGGCTTCAGCGCAGGCCTTCGAGGTCGCAGCGCCGACGGTGCTGTGGTCGACGATGATTTGCCCGGGGCGGGCGTTGGGCAGGGCACCGCCGTCACCGAGGAGCACTGCCTCGCAGGTCTCAACGTCGGGCAGGCAGGCCAGCACAACGTCGCAATTGGCCATGACCTCCACGGTGGAAGTCGCGGCCGTAGCCCCGGCGTCGGCGATCTGTCGCACCTTCTCCTGGCTACGGTTGTGAACCGTCAGGTCGTGGCCAGCGCGCAACAGGTTGTAGGACATGGGCAAACCCATGCGCCCCAAGCCGATGAAACCGATTTTTTCAGCCAAGTTGTCAGCTCCTCAAACGGGGTTCGTTGGCTACGGCAAGGAGGCGGGCGACAAGGACGTGCGCCCGTCTCAGGGAATCCAATAATTCCTCGTCAGTCAGGTGCCCGTGATAGAAATGACTATGGCACTCTTCGGCGACGTCGAATTCAGTCATCCAATGGGATTGTCCGGGAACGTTTGGCAAATGCCGGGCTACGTTTTTCATCGCCCCATGGCTGTTGTAAGGGTGGTGTTGCCGAAGGGCAACGGCTATCAGCGCGTGAGCCACAGCACCCCAAACCATTTCCGCCCCTTTTGTCATCTTGCCGACTGCGAATTCTAGTTCTGCTTCGTCCAGCAACTCCAGGGCGGTTCGCCCGTGCCCCGGTATCGGCAGAGTAGGAGTAGTCATCGGGCTTACTCTGCCAACTTCCGCACTCGGGCCATAAACTCGCGCACCACTCGGAGCATCCGGTGGCTGTCCCCATCTTCCCAAACGAAGCGACCGTAGTGGACTTTGTCTGAGTAGTGATATCCGGCCAAGTACTCGCCGACCAGTATATCCCCCTCCTGCTCGTCGCATTCAGCCAGTTTTTTCACAACCGGGTACAGGTCAGCTCCATCATGAGGCCAACCTTTTTCAATGGCCACCGCGGTCAAGGTATGGGCAATCGCCTCCCGTAATCGTTCCGTGGCCGCCAGCGCGTCGCCATTCTCAAACTCCCGGTCGGCGGCGTCCAGGTAGTCCTGGGCAGTTTTCAGTTGCTTTTCCGTTTGCATCCCCACATTCCCTCTGAACTGTGCCGTGTGATCAGCATAGCGCAGGGATATAACCGGGGCAACGCGGTTACTAGATCAGCCCCTCGGCGATGGCCGCCGCTTCGACCAGATCCCATCCGTCTTCGATTCCGGGCATCAGCCGGTCGCAGGCCTCGGCCTTGAGCACCGCCCGCCCGACCTCGTCGCTGTCGTCCACGGACACCAACGCCGCCGTCACCTGGGCGGCCTCGGCCGGATCCACTTCGGGCCGGGCGGTGAAGCAGCAGTGGCTGTAGCCGGGGCTGCTCCAGAACACTTTCAGTTCGTCAGTGTTGATACCGTGCCGCTCACCCAGGGTTTCAAATGAACGGGCGCTGATGGCTCCCGCGTCGTAGACACGGTTCAACACCTGGAGGGCCACGTCAACCTGGTCGGAACTGTGCTGCTGGTCGCGCTGGTCATAGAAATCGGCCGCCGCCAGCGTACGAGATGGGTGGACACCCATCTGCTTGAGGAAATAGACGGGCAGAAGACCGGCTTCGACCGAGTCCCGGGCCGCGAAAGCGAAGCGGGTACCGGGCAGGTCTTCCACGGTGTCAATCGCGGAATCGGCACGGGTGATAAACCTGGTGGTGAAACCGATATCGACATCGCGCACAGCCAGCACCGGCGCTCCGTCGGGCAACGCGCGGCGCATCTTGACGTGGGACAGCGGGCCGTTCCACGCCAGGTTGATTTCTCCGCGCGTGAAAGCGTCCACCATCTCATCGTAGCCGGAATAGAGCACCCAATCGAACTCAACGCCGTTGCGGCGGAACACCGTTTCCAGCGCGCGGCAAAGGTCGAGGTGTGCCGGAGAACCTGTTGCGCCCATTCGGATCATGTTGGTCACCTCCTGTTGGGTCAGGTGCAGTGCGGGCCTTCTGGGACGCAGGTGTACTCGCAGAGCTACGACCCGTCGCCCGCGGCCATTTCCGCGGCGGGGGTTGTTCCGGTCAGCTCCGCCCGTTCCATCGGGCTGGCGCGCATCAGCGTTGCCGGGACGATGGCCAGGATGGCGATGATGCCGGCGGCGCGGAAGAAGCTGTGGAACAGGTCCAGGCTGGCGTGACTGACCACTTCCCGCCGCTCCGCGGCCGGCAGGGCCACCGTTTCGTCAAAGATGGTCAGCAGCTCGTTGACGCCCCACGCCGACAATGCGGCCATTCCCAGCGTCATCCCCAGCATCCGCGCCACCACGATCATTGACGCCGATACCGCCCGGTAATCCACCGGGGCCGACAGGATCGCCCGGTGCATCAGCGGGGCGATGACCAGCCCGAACCCGACGCCGGCGATTACCATGTCAATGGTCAGTTTCGGGTCGCTGATTTCCACCGGCCAGCCGGGCAATCCCAGCAGAGGCCAACCGCCGACCTGGAACATTCCGATGGCAATCAGCGCCAGCCCCGGTATGGTGACCCAGCGGGCGTCAATCCAGCGCAGCAGCAGGCCGCCGACCACGGAGAATATCGGGATCGTCCCCGTCATCCGCAGCAGCCACAGCGCCGCGGTCAGCGAGTCCACCGGACGCTCCGGCACGTCCATCACCGTGTTGGCCATAATCACCATGGCAGCCATGGCGACGATGAGAGCAATCCCCACTAGAAGCTGGGCGATGTTGGCCATCACGAAAGCCCAAGCCCGGAACAGGGCGCCGGACAGCAGCGGCTGCACCGTCCGCCGTTGCAGCAGCACCAACGCTCCGGTGCTGACCAGAAAAACCCACCAGCAACCAGTAGGGCGTCCAGGAAGACAGCCGGAACAGGCCCTCGTGGGCTACCGCCAGGGAGAGCAGCACCAGCGCAATGGTGAGCACGATTGCGCCGCGGTAATCCATGCGGGCGTCGGCGAACCGCTGGTTGGGCAGGAACAGCAGGGCGACGGCAATGATGGCAGCCTGGGGCACGTTGAGCCAGAATATGCCTCGCCAGCTCCAGATTTCGATGATGGCGCCGCCGCAAGCCGGCCCCAGCATACTACCCGCCTCGGCAGCGCCGGCGACGATGCCCAGGGCCAGCCCCCGTTTCTCCGGCGACACCAGCGCCGCCGCGATGGCCAGGCTGATGGGCACCGTGCCACCCCCGCCGATGGCCTGCACCACCCGCGCAATGACAATCTGATCCAGCGGGTCAATCTGGCCGTTCAGCCACCCCCATTCCCCCGACAGGGCGACCAGCGTCGTTCCGACACAGAAAACCAGAAGGGAGTACTGGTAGATGCGGGTGTAGCCATAAACGTCGGCCAGCCGGCCCAGCAGCGGCATCGCCACGGTGTAGCCCAGCAGGTAAGCGGTCACCACCCATATAACCGCCTCCAGCCGGGCCAACTGGATTTTCAGGTCAGCCATCACCGCCGGCAGCGCCGTTACCACAACCGTCTGGTCCAGGGCGGTGATAAAGGTGCCGGTGGCGATGGCCGCTACCATCACCCAGGGAGGGAGTCCGTGCTGTTGCAGTCGGCTTAACATAGGGACGGTACCGGGACGGCGGGAGTGGGGAACGGTCGCCGGCTACTGCTGGATATTGGAGAGGTCAAGATAGTCGTCGGGTCCGGGGATTTCAATCTCAACGGTGGCATTGTAGTCGCTCAGCGTTACTTTGCGCACGGTATCGGCGTCGTCAAATTCCCCGATGGGGCCTATGATGCGGGCCTGACGAAGAATTCTCTCCTCGGTATCCGTCCAGACTTCCACATCTACCCGCTGGCCTTCCACTGGGAAAAGCAGCAGCCAGTCCATTACGGTCGCCGGAGCGTCGCCGGTAATCTTGTAGGCGCTTTTGCCGTCGATTTCTTCCTCCCCGGCGAGCACCGGGTCGGCGATGGAGTCGGCGGCGGCGGCGACAATGTCGTTCAGCTCCGTGATCGGGATGGAAATGCTGGAGAAGGGGCGCTTGGTCCAGTAGCCGGACAGGGGGTCGGTGAGGAAATAGCTGTCGGGAGTTACCGCCATGCGCAGTTCGACGTAAGTGCCGTCCTCAGTAGGGGCATCAGGGCCGGAAACGAGGTAGGCGTCAACGGTCATTTGCGCGCCCTGCTCGGCATTCCAGCCGCCTTTGGCAACAGTGGCTTTGGCCTGGACCGTACTCACGTAGATGCTGCCGGATTCGTGCTCGACCACAAAGTTGAAAGACTGCGCCTGCCTGAGGTTCTCGGCCGTCTCCACCAGCAGGGCCGCCGGATCCGGCGGCGGTGTGGGGGTAGGCGTCGGCTGTCCGGCGGCCGGCTGGGCAGCGGGAGCGGCGGCCGGTTCTGACGCAGCGGCCGGAGGATCAGAGCCGCCGCACGCCGCCGCCAGCAGACCGACGCACAACGCAATCGTAATGCCCCACCAATGCCAACGGCGTTCCATGATTAATCGAATGGCGTTCGCACGCAACATTTATGTTTGCACCCCCGGGATAATTTTTTGCATCATCGTCGTCCGAAGCAGAATGCACCGGATCGGCGCGATGGGCAGGACACAGGCACATTGCCATGGTACGAATTCAATCCTGATAATCCTGCCACTTGTGACTTGTCGCTGTCCTAGAGTGGATACGTCTGAGCCGGCCTATTGGGATGACCAAACTGCCATGCTGCCGTTGGCGATATCGTGCAGTCGCCCGCCGTCGCCGGTTTCCACGACGTACACGCGGGAGCCGCCACCGCTGCTGCCGTTGCGCCGCTCGGACAAGTACTGTTGCGTTCCGGTCACGACCAGGGCGGATCCGTCCGGCGCCCACGGTGAATGGCTCCGCGCGTACTGGTCGAAGAACGCCAGCATCAGGAACGTTTCCCCGCTGGGCGAGAAACGGAACCCACCGAGAGCGTCGTCGGTATCGTCACCGGCGTCATCGGAGGTCAAACCCTCGGCGATTCTCCACTCCATGGTACGCTCTTCTGGGTTCAGGGCCACCCAGGCCAAACGCTCTCCCCGGGGCTCCCAGAAGAATCCGAGAACCCAATCGTCCTCCTTGACCGTTCGCTCGGCGCTGCCGTCGACGGCCAACAGACGCAGACGGCGGTAGGCAGGTGAGCCAGCAATCTGCCGATCCGCCACCGCGATAACCTCGCCATTGGCAGACCACAGGAAGGCGCACGCCCCTTCGACCTCAGCCAACCGTAAGGCGGCGGCATCGAGCTGGTCGGGACGCCCTACCCACAACGCCTCGCTGTCGCCGCCGGGTGCGGACCAGGCCAGCCGGGTGCCGTCGGGAGACCAGGCCGGCGTCAGGAACGAACGGGACTGGGCCAACGGCTGGACACTGAACTGCTGAGCGTCGTAGTCGGGGCGAACGAGCAGGACGTCCTCGTTGCTGTGCACCGCCAGCGAAGCGCTGTCGGGAGCCCAGTCGAAATACAGCGGCGCGCCCCGTTGCACCGCCAGTGGTTCACGGGGCGGCCCGGACTGGGGCGCAGGAGTGGCATCCACGAGGAACAGGGTCAGCCCTTCCGGGGTTGCGGCCGTGATTCCGAGCTTTTGCCCGTCCGGAGACCATTGGACATAGTGAGGAGTACCCTCCGCGATGGTCAGCGGGGCCTCGTTCACAAAGGCCGCTCCGCCGACGCCGGTGGAAGATTCCAGTGAGTGGAGACTGATCTGGGCGTCGCTGGGAGATTCGCCCCGCAGGAGAGAAACGGCGATACGGGACGCATCCGGAGACCACACGGGCCAGCTGTACATGGCCTCACGGCGCCGGGGCTGGGCCAGGATTCCGCCAGCGCGAGCAACCGCGCCGGTCGTCAGCAGGCTGCGTCCCGAACCGTCGGGATCGGAGGTTACCAGTTGGCCGTCGTTGTCTATGTATGCAATGCGGTTGATATGCATATGGGCTTCGTTATTCGCGTTGCCACGCGGATTTGCCGTGCACGCCGCCGCGACCAGCAGCACGACTACCGCCGCGACAGTGAGGCACCAGTGGACGAACACCGGCATCCAGGGAGCCGTCGTACCCATGGGCCACGGGATCAATTTCGAGCGCACGCGCGTAACGGTAGCATCCAACATCCCAATAAGCAACGGAGGGCGACCGCGTCGTTCACCGGCGGCTCGACTCAAACAGGGATCAGATGGCACAGCGCGAAGTGGACGGCCCCGATTGGCGGTCGCCGTCGTGAAAACTGTGGTTTAATGCCGGGTATCCCAGAGTCGATGCATGGGCAATCGAGCGAGTCGAAATCACTACGATGACAACACAAAACACCCCCCCGTCCGGCCGAGTGATAATGGTGCAAGGCACGGCATCCCACGTCGGCAAGAGCGTGCTGGTATCGGCGCTGTGTCGCATATTCCGCCAGGACGGGCTGCGCGTTGCGCCGTTCAAGGCGCAGAACATGTCGAATAACTCCTTCGTCACGCCGGATGGCGGCGAAATCGGCCGCGCCCAGGCCGTCCAGGCCGAGGCCGCCGGCGTTGAAGCCCGGGTGGAAATGAACCCGGTCCTGCTCAAACCGGAAGCGGACAGCCACGCCCAGGTCGTGCTGATGGGCCGTCCCCTGACCTCGGCCCGCGCTCGCGACTATTTCAACCTGAAAGCCACCCTCTGGGAATCGGTATCCAATTCGCTGGACGTTTTGCGCAGCCAGCACGACGTGGTCGTCATCGAGGGGGCGGGCAGCCCGGCGGAGATCAACCTGAAAGCCACCGAGATCGTGAATATGCGGGTCGCGCTCCATGCCAACGCGCCGGTGCTCCTGTGCGGCGACATCGACCGGGGCGGCGTGTTCGCGTCGTTGGTGGGTACGTTGCAACTGCTGGACGATGCAGAGCGTGATCGGGTCAAGGGCCTGTTGATCAACAAGTTCCGCGGCGATGTATCGCTCTTGACCGACGGGTTGACCTGGCTGGAAAACTACACGAGCAAACCCGTGGTTGGCGTGGTTCACCACTTCCGAGACATACACATTCCCGAAGAGGATTCGGTGGCGCTGGACATTACGCCGCCTCACGCCTCCTCACCAGACGTACTGGACGTGGCGGTGGTGCAGGTCCCCCACATTTCGAACTTCGACGACTTCGACCCGTTGGCCAGGGAGCCGGGGGTCTCGCTCAGGTACGTGCAGAGCGGCGACCGGCTGGGTCGGCCGGACCTGGTGATCCTCCCGGGCAGCAAGACAACCATTCCCGACCTGATGTGGATGGAACGGCAGGGATTGTCCCAAGCCGTGATGGGAGCTATGGAGCACGGCTCCGCGATCATCGGCATCTGCGGCGGCTACCAGATGCTGGGCAAAACCCTGCTGGACCCGGACCGCATCGAGTCGTCAATCGGGGCGGCGGACGGGTTGGGGCTGCTCCCGCTGGTGACGACCTTCGCCGGAACCAAGGAAACCCACCGCGTCGAAGCAACCGTCCGGCAAGAGGCGTCCACGCGCGGCCATCTAATGTCGGGCGCCGATGGAGAAACGGTGATTGGCTACGAGATACACATGGGACGAACCTCGGGCGAAAGCATCATACCGCCGTTCACCGTAGTTGACCGGGCCGATGCCGCCGTCACCCCGGAGACGGCGTTTGATGGAGCGCTGGGCGCCAACGGTCGCGTGATGGGAACGTACATCCACGGGCTGTTCCACAACGCCGGCGTCCGGCGGGCAATCCTGGGCGAATTGGCCCGGCGCAAGGGCGTAAGCTTGCCCGAGGGAGTGGACGTGGCGCGCGACCGGGAGTACGACCGGCTCGCCGATTGGGTGCGGGACAGCCTGCGCATGGACCTGGTATACGACATGGCGGGACTGACGCCGGCGCTATGAGCTCGATTCACCTGGTATTGGGCGGTATTCGGTCGGGGAAAAGCGCTTACGCGGAACGGCTGGCAGCCGAAATTGCCGGATGCGAGCCGGCACTGTACGTGGCCACGGGTATCGCCGTCGACGCGGAGATGGAGCAACGCATACAACGACACCGGCAGCGGCGGCCCCAAAATTGGCAGACCCTTGAAGCTCCGCTCAACCCGGTGGGCGCGCTGCAGGATCGGTCGCGCGCCATGGACCCTCCCACCGTCCTGCTGCTCGACTCAATGGACGTTTGGGTGTCGAATCTGATGCTGGAGCACGAGGGCACGCCGCGATTGGAATTGGAAGCCCGCATCGTCGGCGCGACGCGACGGTTTGCTGAATACATTCAGGAGACCGATCGCCAGGCGGTGGTAGTCAGCAGCGAAGTCGGCCATTCGTTGGTTGCCACGACCGCGATGGGCCGCCAATTCCAGGATCTGCTGGGAACGGTGAACCAGGCGATGGCGGAGGAAGCGGACCAAGTCACCATGGTAGTAGCCGGGTTGCCCGTTCCGATCAAGCCCTCGGGAACCACCCGCTGACGGGCGGTGGGCCGGCGCAGGGCGATGCGGCGAAACGATGGCTGAGTACACGTTGGGAACGGCTTCGGTGCTGGCGCCGGGGACCTGCGGCGAACTGGTGCAGGGGATGACCGGGGACGTGGACTTCCTGGTGACCTGCCCGATCAACCAATTCTCGCGAGCGACGGTCACTGTCTCCAGCGCGGATCAGCCCGGCGAGCATGTACGAGGAATAGACCACCTGCCGAAAACGCGTCAGGCCGTGGTTGACACGTTGGCACGACTCAGCCGCTGCCTCGGAATGCCCGGCATCGTTGCCGACGTCACGGTGGCCAACCCGATGCCGGTGGGCAAAGGGATGGGCAGCAGCAGCGCGGACATCACGGCCGCGGTGTGCGCGACCGGCAAGGCCGTGGGCATCGATTTTTCGCCGGATGCGGTGGCAAAGATCGCGCTGGGGGTGGAGCCGACCGACGGCGTGATGTTTCCCGGCATCGCCATGTTCGATCACCGTCGCGGCAGAGTCCTCGAACTCCTGGGCGCTCCTCCTCCGATGGAGGTGATAGTCATAGACCGCGGCGGTCAGGTGGACACGCTGGAGTTCAACCGGATCGACCGCGGGGAGCATTGGCGGTCGCTCGCCGATGCCACCACCGAGGCCCTGGAGTTGGTGCGAGAAGGCATCCGCCGGTGCGACCCTGAACTGGTGGGCCGGGGCGCCACCGTCTCGGCGCAAGTAGGGCGGCCGGATGACGCCGGCCCGTGGGTGGAAAAGGCGTCAGACTTCGCGGCTGAAATCGGAGCCGTGGGCGTCAACGTGGCCCACAGCGGGACCGTGGTCGGCATCCTGCTGGACGCGCGGAAACGGCAGAGCAAGCCGGCATTCAGGGAGGCACAAAGGGAGTTTGTGGCCGCGGAGAGCGTGCACCACTTCCGGATTGTTGGCGGCGGGGTGCGCCAGGCAGTTTAGAACAATTCCTGTAACGCTTGTTCCGGCGTGATGGCCGGGATTGGGGAGTTGGCGAAATCTCTGGCGTCCCGGGTGACGATATACCTGACTCTGGCGGCTCGGGCGGCGGCAACCTGCATGGCGTCCTCGAAATCAGCCATCGGCAGGGATAGCGCGTAGCGGAGCTCTTCGTGGCCGGTAGATACGACGGTCAGAAAGGCGGCCAGCCGCACCACAAAAGCGCGGGCTGTGGCTCTGTCGGTTTCACGCGCCACCAGGAAATGGAATGTCGCTACAGAATGCCAGGCGACGAAAGCGCTTGCTGAAGTCTGCTCGATCCGATTGAGTAGTTCCTCGGCTGCCAGCGCGAAGTCTTCCCGGTCGAGCGCAAAATCTACCAGCACGTTATTGTCAATCAACACGAAAATACTTGGCCTTTAGGTATTCGTGGCGCAGCTCGTCAAGGTATTGGTCGTCGATCTGACGGTCTGCGGGTGGCGTGATACGGAATTTACCGCGCCACCGAGTACCGAAGGGAAGAGGCTCCTCGCCATACCGCCGTCGCCAGTAGAACAGGTATTGGTTGGCGTAGCCGGCGTATTCTCCAAACATCTGTTGAGCGCGTTGCGATGCCGCGGCCAATTCTTGTCCTCTTGGATCCTCTCTTTCCGGGAAGCCCCATTCGGGGTAGGCTTCGGTGATGGCGCGCCAGACCCACCGGTCCACCGGAAACGCTTCCAGCTTGTCCAGGGAGAAGAGGGCGATGCGGTCGGCGATTTTGTCGGAGACGCCCGCAAACTGCAGCAGGCTAATCCTGACGTCGGGGTAGGGCTGTAGACGCAAATCATTCCAATCAATTTCACCGGCGTCCACTTGCTTGGCGATTGCATTCAAGTCCCAGGCCAACCGTGAGCCTAACAACCACTTCCAGGATAAATGCGCCAGCCTATGATCGGACTCCACTTGCCTTGGCGTAGGGAACGTGTAACGAATATCTTCCCCCAGGCGCAGTTCCGTTCCTATGAGTTTCGCAGCGTGCTCTAGCGAGTCCCCAATGTATTCAACATCGGTACGCTCGGCGCAAAACTGCGCCGCCAGACATTCCCAGGGGTCCTGACGCAGCAGGCGCAAGCCCGGAAACTCACGCATGATCGTGGACACTTTCGGGTCGCGGGCGATACTGGCGTAGATGACGTCGATATCATCGTCCAACCGGAGATAGCGGCGCAGGCATTCGTCAGGGTCGTCCACGTGCCCCGGCAAGCTGGCGGTTTCGTACTCAATTCCCCCGTCAAACTGCCGGACGTGAAACAGGTGCGGCCCCACCACGCCGGAAAACCAGCCGTCGCCAAAGGGACGCCAGCGAAACGCTTGGCCCATGGTAAGAGTGAGGGACAGGTTGAACCGGTTAGGAATGGGGAGTTGGCGCGTCATAGCAAGCTTGGCCCCCGCGTCCGCTGTGGCTATTCATTTAGGCTGGTCACAGAACATGAACTGACCGGCGTAGCCGGCATACTGGCCAAACGTGCCCTGGGCCCACAACCTGATCGCCGCGTCATTTTTCGGCGCAGCGGGGTAATTTTGGGTCACGAAGCTCCGTATGTGCCTATCAATAGGGAAAGCCTCGGTTTTGTCCAGCGAAAACAGTGAAATGCAGTCGGCGATTTTGTCGCCTATGCCCTCCAGCCGTTTAACCGCCCGTTTGGCGTGAGGGTAGGACTCGCTCCGCAGTGCATACAGGTTCAAGTCGCCATTGCACACTTCGCGCGCCGCCCCGGCGATTTTCCGGTCGCGTTGGAGACCGAACTGCATCCCCTGGAGGCTCGCGGCTGCGGTTTCCGTTATCAGAAGTTCGGGTGCCGGGAAAGTGTGACGCGCTTTGCCGCACATTTCAATGGTGTCGCCAAACGCTGCGGAGATGCGTTCGACGATGCTTGAAATACGGGGGATGTTGTTGTTGGCAGAGCACAAGTAGGCAACGGTGCATTCCCACGGGTCCTGACGCAGCAAACGCATGCCACCGTAGTTTTCGATTAGCCTGGCAATGCTGGCGTCGCGGTTGGTCAGATCGCTGTAGATGCGCGAAACATCGTCATCCAACCTGAAGTAGCCTTGCAGCAGTGTCCGAACGTCCTCGTCGTCAGCCGGTCCACCGAATTTAGACGCGCGGTATTCGACGCGCGAACCGACCTGGCGCAAATGGATCAGAAAACTCCCGAGCACTCCGGAGTGCCACTCGCTGTCTGGATGGCGCCCACCATCTTCCAATTTGTCCACGCTGCCGTCCAACTTGCGCCACCGAAACGCTTGCCCCATATACAAAGTTAGCCTGAGGCTGAAGGGCTGGGGGATTTCCAGTTCACCTTCAACAATGTTCATCTCACAACCTCCACAGTGGAATCGCTCGGATCTGTAGCGTTCAGAGAAGTGTGGGCAGTCACCGCCCCTCCCGCCGCCGGCCATGGAAAAGGTACTGCTGGGAATAGCCCGCGTATTGGCCGAAGTGGTCCTGGGCCCACTCCACCATCACCCGGTCGGGCGGCTTTTTCTGCATGGGGAAATACCATTCAGCCAGGGCGCGGCGCACCCACACGTCCACGGGAAACGCCTGTAGCTTTTCCAACGAGAATACCGCGATGCAGTCGGCGATCTTGGCCCCGATGCCGTAGCACTCCATGAGCCGGGACTTGGTTTCGGGATAGGGCATCCGGACCAGTTCGTCCAGGTCCAGTTCGCCGTTGCAGACACGTCGAGCCGCCGCGACTACATAGGGAGCGCGGAACCCCAGGCCCAGTTCACGCAGGAACCCTTCCCCGGCGGAGGCCAGTTGCTCGGCGGACGCGAAGGTGTGCCGCACCTCCCCGTCCAGCTCCAGCGGGTCGCCCAGGCTGTCGGCCATGGCCTCCATGTTCTGGTGGATGCGGGGGATGTTTGACGTGGCGGAGCAGATGAACGCGACCGTACACTCCCAGGGTTCCTGGCGCAAAATCCGCAGGCCCGGGTAACGAGCAACCATTTCCGCGACGCGCCGGTCTCGGCAAATGTCAGCGTATATCGCGCCGATGTCGTCGTCGAGACGGAAATAAGACCGTAGCAAGTCCGGCAGGGCGGCCGTGTCCACGGCATTGCCAGGGCCGGCGGCGCGATATTCCACCCCTGCTGCCACCTGTCGGATGTGAATGAGCCACTGGCCCAACACGCCCGAATACCAGCCGTCCCCCAGATTCTTCCAGCGGTGGGCCTGCCCACTCTCGAGGCTCTCCGCCAGGTCAAAGGGCTGGTCTATTGCCAGTTGCACCGTCCGTTCCAGCGCCGCCAACCCCTCACCTCCCTTGGAGACGCCGACTATCCGGTTCGAGGACGGTCGAGTTGCAGCCAGCGGGCCGCCTGCTCGCCAACGGTGTTGACGCTGGAGCGTTCGACCGTGCAGGGGGGCAGCGCGTTCAGGAAGCGGTCACCGTAGTTGGCGGTCTGGATGCGACGGTCCAGGATGACCACGGCCCCCCGATCCACCTTGTTGCGGATCAGCCGGCCGAACCCCTGGCGGAAACGGAGGACGGCGGAAGGCACCTGGTACTCGTTAAACGGGTTGTTGAACAGGTTCCCTCGGGCCTTGACGATGGGATCGGTAGGCACCGGGAAAGGCAGGCGGCACAGCAGCAGCCCGCGCAGGATGCCCGACTCCATGTCGACACCCTCCCAGAAACTGGCGGTGCCGAGCAGTACGGCGCGCGGGTCGGCGTGCAGCCGGTCAACCAGTTGTCGCGGCGTGCCGTCGATCCCCTGGGCCAGGACGTTGATGCCCGACGCGCGCAACGGCCCCCGCACGTGGAAGGAAGCGTCTCGCAGCGCACTGTGGGAAGTGAACAGCGCCATGACGTGTCCGTCCAATGCCCGCGCCATGTTGAGGATCACCTGGGCCGTCCCACGGGCGTGATCGGCGCCGCGACGCGGGTCGGGGAGGTCATCGGGCACCATGAGCAGGGTATTGCGCCGGTAGTTGAACGGGCTATCGACCAGCAGTTCGTCGCAGTCGTCGGGGAAGCCGAGGCGTTGCCGCAGGAAACCAAAGTTGCTGTCCGTAGCCAGGGTTGCGCTGGTCAAAACCACGGTCTCTTTCTGCTGGAACAGCATCTCAGACAGGATGGGGCCGACCGACAACGGGGTGGAGTGCAGCGTGATGTTGCGCCGCACCATGTCGATCCATTGGATCTGTTCCTCATCATAGCGACCGAAGACGGATGCCAGACGGTCGTTGAACTCGGAGACCGTGTCTACCGCGCTGATCAGTTCGTTTCCCTGGCTGTCGTCGGAGAGATCGAATATCCCCTGGTCCACCAGCCTCCAGACGTCGTTCAGGCGGTTCACGCTGTCGGCCATAAAGGTCGAGAACGATTCCCATTCGCGGGCGGCCGCGCCCCATTCCCTGCTCTGCCGCACCGAGGGCTCCAGGGAGACCGGCTGACGGTCATTGTCGCCGCGGGTGTGCGATTGATAGAGGCTGGTGATCGCGGCCCACAACTGTTGCCACGCCTGCAGGGCCTGGTTGCAACTGGCCGTGGCGTTGGTGAGGGCGTCACGAGCTCGCCCGAGGTTTTCGTCCTCCGGCGACTGGTTGGCAATGGAGGTCAGGTGCCGGAACAAGCGGTAAACGGCGTCCATTTCCTGGGCCAGATCGTCCTCGGCCATCTCAAAACCTAACTGCCGGCTTGCCTCTTCCTCCAGGTGGTGGGCTTCGTCGACTATGAGGTGTTGGTAGTCCTGCAACACGGTGCCGCCGACGGCAAGGTCCGCCAGCAGCAGGGCGTGGTTCACCACCAGGATGTTGGCCGCCTCGGCTCGCTGGCGGGCCTGGCGCAGGAAGCAGGGCGCGCCGCCGCGGAACGACTGGCACACGCCCTGGTTGTCGGCGCACACCCGCAACCAGGCTCGATGGTCTCCAAAGTTCAGGTTGAGGTCGGTTCGGTCGCCGTTCTGCGTGTCGTCCAGCCAGACTGCCGTTTTCCCGAGAACCCTGGCCTCATCCTCAGTCAAGGTGTCCGACGCGCCCAGGCTGGCCCATCGGCGGAGGCACACGTAATTGGATCGACCTTTGAGTTGAGCCGCTCGAACGGCCCCCGGTTCCAGTATGCCGGCCTCTTCCAGGATGGAGATAACCGCCGGTATGTCCTTATCCATCAACTGCTCCTGCAAGCTGATGGTGTTGGTGGAGATCACCACCCGGTGCCCATGAGTGGCGGAGTAAAGAACCGCCGGGAGCAGATAGGCGATGCTCTTGCCGATACCGGTGCCACCTTCAACGATGAGCTTTCTGCCCTGATAGATGGCGCGGGTGACGGCCTTCAGCATCTCGGCCTGTTGGGGCCTGTTTTCAAATCCGGGGAACGAGTTGGCGAACACGCCGTGGGGGGCCAGAAGGTCCTCCACCTGCTGCTCGGTGAGCTCGCGTCGTATGGCCTTGCCGTTTTGGTCGCCGGCCTCGCTGGACAGTCTCCGGGCCAGGCTGTCCAGGTTCAATCCATTGAGGCCGACGGCGCCGGGGGTCCCGGGTGCCGCGTTGGCGCCGGGAGCGTGGGGCACAAGCGCTTCGAGCAAGTCGGCCACGGAGGCATTGGCGGCACGGGCGGAGCGGGCAATAAACGCAACCTTTGCCGCCGGGTAGGACGCACCCAGCTTCAGCAGATGATGGAACACCAGCGCGGTGGTTTCGGCGTCGGCCACAGCGCGATGAGCCTGGTTGTGGTCCAAGCCCAGGTGCCTGGCGAGGGCGCTGAGATTGTATTCCGGCAGGGTGGGAAGGAATATCGACGCCAGGTCCCAGGTGTTGTAACTCCGGTTCGTGAGGTGCAGCCCGTGGGATGACAGGAATGACAGGTCGAAGGCGATGTTGTGCCCGACGATGGGCAGGTCGCCAACGAACGTGGCGAACTGTGCTGCGATTTGTTGGAATCGCGGCGCCCGTTCGATTTGCGCTGGGCTGATGGACGTCAGTTGCTGGATGAAAGTGGGTATTTGACGGCCCGGGTTGACGAACGTTTGGTACCGGTCGGACACCTCACCACCACGAAACTTGACGGCTCCTACTTCGATAATGGCATCGGAATGCGCATTCAGACCGGTGGTCTCCAGGTCCACGCACACGAATTCGCGCTCGAATATGTCGCTTTGAGGCAGCAGCGTCGGCGTCATCGCGATGAATTACACTCGAAGCGGAACCGCACTTACGCCGAGCGCAGGCGGTACGGCCGCAAGGATCCCTGCCGCAGCCCTTCCAGCGGGCGGAAGTCCCGGCGATGCAGCGCCGTGAGGAACTGGGCCTCGTCAAAGACTTCATCGGGGAATTCGGTCACGAATTTGCCCAGCCCGTGGGTGCTGTGAGCGTCGCTGCCCCCGGTCACCGGCAGGCTCAGCCGGTGGGCGACCTCGGCGGCGAAGCGGTTTTCCTCGTCCGACGTGCCGCCGTTGGCAACCTCGATGGCGTCGGCCAGTTGGAACACCGGATGCGTCATCGCCGTTTCCGCGTCCTGCGGGATCGGCTCGTCAGGGTCCGGATACAGGTACGGTCGGGTCCGGTGGTGCTGTCCCAATACGCCGCGGAAGGGGTGCGCCGACACGACGAAGCCGCCGGCGGCGTGGGCAGCCTTGCTCAGCTCCTCGGCGCGGTGGAACCCGCTCTGGTACCGGTCCACGCCGAAAGCCAGGATGTGACCCATATCGGTGTCGGCTTCCATGGCGCGAATGAGCACGACGTTGTGCCGGGCGGCGAAGGCGGCGAATTCGTGCCGGTCCCAGGGGCCGGCGTGTTCGGTGATGCACAGGCCGCGCAATCCCAGACGTTCGGCCTCAAGGATGAGATCTTCGGGCGTCAGGCTGGAATCGGCGCTGCCTTTGGTCGTATGGATGTGTAAGTCAAAAATCCGTGACATAAGCCCTACCAGTCTATGCGTAGCCCGGAACGGCGTCAACGCCGGCGCAGCCTCACGCGTACCCGGTTGGCGGCGGGGGAGCGATTGGCATGGATGCACGGGATAAACGGGATGATTCCAGATTGGGCTTGGGGAGTTGTCAGAAGCGGGATTTGCGGGGTTTTGTGATTGGGCGGGATTGGGAGGGTTTCATCGGGGGACGGTCCCAATCCTGGTAATCCTCAAATCTTGAAAATCCTGCTTCTGACGGTTCCGGGCCGGACGCCGGCGGCTGGGCGGGTGGTTGGGGCTCAAATGGGGGAATTGGGCGAAATTGGGGTGAGGTTATGGATATGTGATCATAAACTCGCAGCGGATTGTGTTCCGGTCATGCAGTTTTGCGGTATAGTACGCGCCGAGTTACGGCGACGAGACACTGCCGAGGCTCGGGCCACCCGAATTGAACGCGAGGTAGATGACGATGAACAGCAGCGGCCTTCGCAACAGACGTTCTCGCCCCCTGATCCGCGGGGGGGGGGGGGGAAGAAAGCTCTAAGATGGCCCCTGCTGCCCCTGGCCGGCGTGCTGGCCCTGGCCCTGCTGGCGGTGTTCGTCGCCATGCCGGAGCGGACCGCGCGGGCCAACCACAACCCCCCGGCGCCCACCAACCTCCAGTTGGATGGGGCTGTCACCGATACCGCGATCCGAATCAGGTGGAATGCCCCGTCGGATACGACCAACGTCTCCTGGTACCGCATGGACATTCGGACCAGCCCGTCCGGAAGCTGGGGCAAAGTCTTCTCGAAACAAGCTTCTTTTCCCCGCACCCACACCTTCACGGGACTTCAGAGCGGTACCGCCTACGACGCACGGGTTCGTTCATGCTATAGCGATAGCGTCAGTCACTGCGGCCAAGGCGTCCAGATTACCGCATCTACGGCCTCGGCTACTTTCTCCATAGCCAACACACAAACTGCGGCGCAGGGACTAAACCAAAGTAACATCGACACGAATTACAGGTTGGCCTTGGCCGGCACCACAGTGTCCTGCTCCGGCTCCGGATTCACTGCTTGTAACAGCCACCTCGAAATCGTCACCAACCCGACGACGGCGGGGCTGAGCATCCTCCGATCCTTACCCGATGGTAATGGGATCGCGGTAATAATCAACAAGGACAGCGACTTCGGCCCCTCGCAGGGCTTCACGGTGGCGCTCAAGCTCAAGGCCTCGGGCCACACCGGCACCTACGACATCACCTCCAACGCGCTGAGCGTGACGGTCTTAAAACAGCCCGACTCGCCCACGAACCTGAGATTCACCAACACAGGCTCGCCCAACTCGGTCACGTTCCAGTGGGACCCGCCCAGCGACACCAGCGGCGGCAAGGTCGTGACGGGCTACGACTACCGCTACCGGGTGACCGATCCGGACCAGGGCGCCGGCGACAACTGGACCTATCGCAACACCACCGTCACGAGCGCCAACGTCACCAACCTGATGCCGGCCACCGAGTACGACTTCTCGGTGCGCGCCAAGAACGCGCTCAACTCGAGCGCTTACGCCACGGCTGTGACGCATACGACGGCCGTGGACCCGGCGGGGCCGCCGGGCAAGCCCACTAATCCGAGGGGAACCGCACTATCCTCCACCGAGATCAGGTTCCAGTGGGACGCGCCCGCCGCCGGCTCGGGTGGAACGTTCGCCTATTACCAGTATGATGTCAAGCTCGCCACCGAGACAAGTTGGGGGGCGCCCTCTGGAGGAACCCCCAACATCAACACTCGAGAGTTTAGGCCCACTGCCCTGCACCCCGGCACGACCTACGAGTTCCGGGTGCGGGCGTGCAAGTCGAGCGCAGCGACCAATTGCGGCCCGTGGTCGGACACGGCCAGCGCGACGACGAACTACATCCAGCCGAACGCGCCGCCGAACTTCGCAGCCTCCGCGCTCAATAACAACAATAACGGCACCGACCGGCTGACCTGGGACCCGCCGACGAACACCGGGATCCAGAATTACCAGGTACAACGGCTACGGGACGGGCAAACGACCTGGGAGCAAGCGGTCCAGCTTGCGGCCACGCAGACGCAATACGACTTCGCCAAGGCGTCCGGCACTTCGGGCAGCGCCTACCAATATCGCATGTGGGCGACGGCCGGCACCTTTGTCGGCGCTATTGCGCCGGCAGTCAAGGTCGCCGGGCAGCCGGGCCAGGTCAGCGACCTTACGGCGACGGCGTCCACCACGGCGGTGGCGGTGGACCTCGCGTGGACCGCGCCGTCCGACGGCGGCAAGGACCTGACCGGCTACTTGATCCAGTGGCGGGAGGACGAGACCGGCAACTGGAATGCACCGCGCGGCGCCGATGGAAGTACGACGGCCCCCGCCGGCGCGACCAGCTTCACCGTCGATTCGAGCCACGGCTTGCAGACCGGCACCGTGTATGACTTCCGCATCCGGGCGGACAACCCGGACCGCGGCAGCTTCTTCAGCAACACCGCCCAGGCGGACCAGGCGACGGTGAATATCGGCGCGTCGGTTACGGGCACCAGTCCCACCACCCTCAAGGAGGGCAACCTGGACGGGGCGACGCTGACGGTGGACCTGGCCGGCGTGACGTATGCGTCCAGCATTGCCGCGAGCCAGTTCAGCGTGCGGCGGGCGTCCGACGACGCGGCGATTGCGGGGCTGAGCGTGGCCTCGGTGACGCGCGACGGCAGCAACACGGCGACGCTCACGCTGGCCTACGCCTGGACCGACGCGGCGATGACGGCGGACACGGACATCGAGGTCGTGGTCCAGGCCGCCGCCCACTCCGGCGGCAGCGGCCTGGTGACCGGCCCGGTGTCGGTGGGGCATTTCGCCAGTACGACCGGTTCCCTGCCTTCGACCGCCACCGTGGACGAGGGGGACGACGGCAGCGTCGTGATTACGCTGACGGAGCCGGCGCCCGAGGCCATTACGATTGAATGGTGGACGGCCCCGGATACGGCTGCAGCGAATGTTGACTATACGCATGTGCCGCAAGCCAGCCCCAACGAGGTGGTCATTCCGGCCGGCAGCACGACCAGCGGGCCCTTGCCGCTCTCCACCATCGAGGACACCCTCGACGAGGACGACGAGACGTTCTCCGTGACGGCGGGCTTCAAAGTGGGCACGCTGGGGAATCTGGCCGGCAAGGCGTTCTTAGATGTGCTGGCCTCACGAACCGTCGTCACCATCACCGACGACGACGACCCGCCGACGCTGTCGGTGAGTTTGCCCAGCGTCCTGGAGGGCGACAGCGGCACGACGGCGATGCCGTTCACGCTCACGCTCTCGGAGGTGAGCGGGCGGACGGTGACGGTCGGTTACCAGTTCGGCAACGTTCCCGCCGAATTCGGAGATCCGGTTGAGAACGATGACCTGGTGACCGGAACCGGTACAGTGTCCTTCGCGCCGGGTGAGACGAGCAAGACCGTTACGACCGCCATCATGGTGAACGGGGACACTGTCGTCGAGCCGGACGAAGTCTTCGACCTTGTGTTGAATAGTCCAGGCGGAGGCGCAATCTTCGTCCGCGACAACTCGCGGCCCGAGTTCCGCGTGCCCTTCGACAGTAATGCCCAGCTCGTCGGCACCATCCGCAACGACGACATCCAGCCGACGGCCATCGACCTGAGCGTCAGCCCAACCAGCGTCGGCGAGGGGGTGGGCGCGGCCCAGGTCACGATCACCGCGTCCTTCCCGCCGGGCAGCGGCACGCTGGATACGGCGACCGACGTAACGGTAGCGGTGGGCGCGGGCGCGGACAGCGCGACCGAGGGCACGGACTACCAGACCGTGGCCTCGGTTCCGATCAGGATCCGCGCCGGCAATGGGTCGGCGACGGCCACCTTCACCCTCACCCCGACGGACGACACGGCCTCGGAGGGCAACGAGAGCATCTCGATCACCGGCGCCGCGCCGGGTTTCACCGTCAATCCCGCCACCCTCACCCTGGCAGACAACGACCAGTCGGCGTCCATCTCCAGCCCGTCGTCCCTGACGGAGCGGGGGCTGAACGGGGCGCAGTTGACGGTGGACCTGGATGAGACGCAGTACGTCTCTTCCCTTGCGCCCAGCGATTTCGGCTTCCAGCCGCCAGGCGCCCTCCGCGATCTTTCCGTCGCATCGGTCAGCCGGAGGAGCAACACGCGCGCCGTCCTGACGCTGCGGTTCACCGGCGACATCGGCATGGACGTGCAGTTAAGTGTGGTAGTTGACGGCTCGGCGCATACCAGCAGCGGGTCGCTGACGACGGCTGCGGTCACGCTCACCCAGGCGCCGACGCCGGGTCGGGTTACGGGCTTGGGCGTGACGGGCGGGCCGGCGAGCCTGACGGTTAGGTGGAACACCGCCTCGAACGCCGACAGGTACAGCGTGTCGTATTGGCCGACGGACAGCCCGGGTGACATCGTCACCAGACGGGTTGATGGCGGGTCAACGTCCCGTACCAGCATCGGCGGGCTGGATGGCGACACCGAGTACTCGGTGCGAATGGTCGCCACCAGCAACTTTGCCCCCGACGGAGCCGCGTCGGACACCGTCTCGGCGACCACGCTGCCGGGCCACGCCATCGTGTCGGCCACCGACCCGTCGCCGCTGACGGAACGCAACCTGGACGGCGCGACGCTGACGGTGGACCTGCTGCCCGACGTGTACGATCCGTGGGCGCCGCAGTTGGACCGCGCACGGGGATTTGACCGCGCACGGGTCACCGCATCCGGCGTGCCCGGCGTCACAATTGCCGACGTGACCCGGGTGTCGGACACGCGCATGGTGGTCACGCTGGCCTCCGACGACACCGATTTCGACACCGACCGCCGTCTTCGGGTGGAGTTCTACTCGGTCCACACCAGCATCGAGACGATCACGGCCGTGGCCGACGTCCAGGCGGTGGTGGAGGCTCCGCCGGGCCGGGTGCGGAACGTGCGGGTAGTGGCCGAACCGCAGCGCATCAATGTGACCTGGGACCCGGTGGAGGGCGCCACGGGTTACCGGGTGGAGTGGAGTCCGGCGGCGTCCTACGGCTCCTCCTTCCACAAGGAATGGCCCTGGCCCACCCGGTACAGCATGGGGGCGTTGCAGCCGGGCACGGAGTACACGGTGCGTGTGGTGGCGACCAAGGCGCGGGCGCCGGACGGGCAGCGGTCGGCCGGCGCCCGCGCAACCACGCCGGCGTTTGGCGCAATGCTGACCAGCACCGAGCCGTCGGAGTTGACGGAGGACAACCTGAACCGGGCGCGTCTGACGGTGGACCTGATGGGCATCGAGTGGGTGCGCCAGGTGGAGGGCCGGTACTACCGGTTCCAGCTGGGCCGGGTCAACGACTGCTCCGAGGCGGCGTACTACGACAACTGCCAGGACTTCATCGTGAACCGCAGCGTCGCGGTTGCCGGCGTGGAGCGGGTCTCCGGCTCGCGGGCGATAGTCTCGCTGCGGGCGCGCAACGTGAACCTGGAAGGCAACGGCTTGTGGCTGCGCTTCCCCGACGATATGCACACGCATTACTACGGCGAGGAGGACTTCATCGTCCTGGAGGTCATCGCGCCCGGTGAGACTGGCCTCAACATGAGGGCCAGCGTCACGGTGGCCGCCGCCGACCCGGTGGCGGTCAACGAGGGCGGCTCCGCGGCAACCTACACGGTGGTGCTGGACGGCCAGCCGTCGGGCGACGTGACCATCGCGATGAGCAGCGACAACGGCGATGTCACGACGCAACCGGCCAGGCTCACCTTCACGCCGGACAATTGGGATACGGCGCAGACGGTCAGCGTCCGCGCCGGCCACGACGATGACGCGGCGGACGATGTCGCCACCGTGAGCCACGCGGTGAGCGGGGCGCAGGGCTACGCCGGGATTGCGGTGGCGTCGGTGTCGGTCAGCGTAGCCGACGACGACACGGCCGGGGTAACGGTGACACCGACCGAACTCAGCGTGAACGAGGGCGAGTCAGCCAGCTACACGGTGGTTCTGGACACGCAGCCCGTCGGCGACGTGGGCATCTTGGTGGTCGCCAGCACCGGCCTATCGGCGCAGCCGACTGAGTTGACCTTCACGCCCGACAACTGGCGGAACGCGCAGACCGTAACGGTCAGCGCCGCCCAGGACGACGATACGGATGACGGGACGGCCTGGATCATCCACTCTAGTGGGGCCGGTCCCGATTCCGGGTACGACAGCGTGCCGGTTGGCAACGTAATCGTGGACATAATCGACGACGACGAACCGGCGACCCTGCCGGCCCAGCAGGAGCCGGAACCGGAACCCGGCACCGTAACGGTGAGCGCGGCCAGCCTCAGCGTCCGCGAGGGCGGCGACGGCGCGACCTACACGGTGTCGCTGGACGTTGAGCCCACGGAGAACGTGGTAATCGCGGTGTCCAGCGACAACGGCGACGTGACCACGCAGCCGTCCAGCCTCACCTTCACCGCCGGCAACTGGCAGGCGGCTCAGACGGTAAGCGTCAGCGCCGGGCAGGACGACGATAAGGCGGACGACACGGCCACCCTCAGCCACGCGGCCAGCGGCGGCAACTACGATGGTGTTGCGGTGGCGTCCGTAGCCGTCAGCGTGACCGACGACGACAGCGACCGGGCGGTGCTGGAGGCGTTCTACGACGCCACGGGTGGCCATAGCTGGACCAACATCGGCAACTGGCTGAGCGACAAGCCGCTGAACCAGTGGCACGGCGTGACCGCCAACGGATCGGGGCAAGTGACTGGGCTGTCCCTGCGCGACAACGGCCTGAGCGGGTCCTTGCCCGCTGCGTTGGGCAACCTGGACAGTCTGCAAGTCCTGTCCCTGGACCGGAACAGCATCAGCGGGTCGCTGCCGTCAGAGTTGGGCAACCTGTCCAACCTGACCCGGCTGGCGATGAACCGCAACAGCCTCAGCGGCGCCATACCGTCGCAGTTGGGCAACCTGTCCAATTTGAGCATCATCGGCCTGGCGCGGAACAGCCTGAGCGGGTCGCTGCCCAACAGCCTGGGCAACCTGAGCGGGCTGACCAAGGTGTCGCTGCACGACAACACGGGACTGAGCGGGGCGCTACCGTCGGGGTTCACCAACCTGGCGAACCTGCAACGGCTGGCCATCGCCAACACGGGGCTGTGTCTCCCGGACACGCAGGCGTTCGACGACTGGCTGGCCGGCGTGCCCGACAAACCGGGGATCGACGGGCTGGCGGACTGCGCCTCGCCATAGACACAGCAGAGCCACGGAGCCAGCCAACCACGGAAGCGCGGACGTCACAGTCCGCGTTTCCATTGGCGGGGGAACGTCAGCAGCAGGATTTACGAAAGGGAGGTGCGCATGAGCGACCCGGCACGGCAGACCGGTTCGCCTCTGATAAAATGCCCGCGAATCCCCTACCCGAAGGGCGAGATTCCCAGGAGATGAGAGAGATGGCGAAAGTTGGCTTTATTGGTCTCGGAACCATGGGCGCCAGCATGGCGTACAACTGCCTTCGCGGCGGCAACGATATGGTGGTCCACGACATCCGACGCGAGGCCGCGACCCAACACCTGGAAGCGGGAGCCCAATGGGCCGACAATCCCCGCGAGGTGGCCGAGGCCACCGACATTGTTTTCACATCCCTGCCCGGACCGGTGGAGGTGGAGGCGGTTTCGCTGGGCGAAGACGGGATCATGTCCGGCATGTCGGCGGGCAAGACCTACTTCGACCTGAGCACCAGTTCACCCACGCTGATCAGGCAGATCCACGACCGCGTATCGACGCAGGGCATCAACGTGCTGGACGCTCCGGTGAGCGGCGGCCCGGCCGGCGCCGCCAGCGGCCGGCTGGCCATCTGGGTCGGCGGCGACAAGGCGGTGTTCGATCAGCACAAAGCAGTCCTAGACTCCATCGGCGATGCCGCCTACTACGTCGGTCCCATCGGCAGCGGCTCCGTTGCCAAGCTCGTGCACAACTGCGCCGGCTATATCGTCCAGACCGCGCTGGCCGAGGTGTTCACCATGGGCATCAAGGCGGGCGTCGACCCGCTGGCGCTGTGGCTGGCCGTGCGCAAGGGCGCCGGCGGACGCCGGGGGATGTTCGAGGGGCTGGCCCAGCACTTCCTGATCAACGACTTTGATCCTCCGGATTTCGCGTTGCGGCTCGCGCGCAAGGACGTGGACCTGGCCGTAGCGGTCGGCCGCGAGTTCGATGTGCCCATGAAACTGGCCAACACCACGCTGGCGGAGATGACCGAGGCTATCAACCGGGGTTGGGCCGGCCGCGACTCTCGTGTAGCGATGCTGCTGCAGGAGGAACGGGCGGGCATCGAAGTCCACGTTGATCCCGAGGATTTGCGGCGGGCGTTGGAGGAGCAGGGCGGTTAACGGCAACTCCCGCAAATGACAATCGCCGGCCGTCCTTCAGCAGAAGGACGGCCATTGCATTTCGACGGGCAAACAAGGGCCGGAGGCCGACAGGCCCGGTCAGTCAGCGGCCGCCTCCCAGCGCAACACGGGGCGGCGTGCGGCCGTCGCCTCATCGAGCCGCGAGACCGGCGTGGTGTGCGGAGCGTGTTGGACCAATTCGGGCTCGGCGGTCGCCTCGGAATCGATGATGCGCAGGGCGTCGATGAATGCGTCCAGCGTCTCCTTGGTTTCCGACTCCGTGGGCTCGATCATCAGGGCTTCGTGCACGATCAGCGGGAAGTACATGGTCGGAGCGTGGAAACCGTAGTCCAGGAGACGCTTGGCCACTTCCAAACCGCTGACCCCCCGCTCACGCTGGCGGTCGGCGGAGAAAACGACCTCGTGCATGCACGTGCGGTCGTAGGGCAACTCGTAGATGTCCTTGAGCGATTCCATGATGTAGTTGGCGTTGAGGACCGCGTTGCCACTGATGGAAAGCAGGCCGGCCGCGCCGAGGGTTCGGATGTAAGTGTATGCCCGGACCAGGACCCCGAAGTTGCCGTGGAATCCGCTGATCTTGCCGATACTGTGCTCCGGCTCCGAGAGGGCATATTCGCCGCCGTGGTTTACCGTCACCATCGGGGCGGCCAGATAGGGAGCAAGGTTCTCACCACAGCAGACGGGGCCGGCGCCCGGGCCGCCGCCACCGTGCGGTGTGCTGAAGGTCTTGTGCAGGTTCAGGTGGCAGACGTCGAAGCCCAGTTCGCCGAGCTTGGCCCGCCCAAGCAACGCGTTCATGTTCGCGCCGTCGCCGTAGACCAGGCCGCCGCAATCGTGGACGATCTGGCAGACCTCCAGGATGTTGGTGTCGAACAGGCCCAGGGTGCTGGGCAGCGTGATCATCACCCCGGCCAGGTCGTCGCTTGCAATCTCCCTCAAAGCTGCAAGATCCGTATTCCCGTCGGCATCGGACGGGATCGTCACCACGTCGAAGCCGGCCATCGCGGCCGATGCGGGGTTGGTGCCGTGGGCGCTGTCCGGGATGCCCATCTTGGTGCGGCCGGAGTCGCCGCGGGCCAGGTGGTACGCCCGCATCATCAGCACACCCCCCAGTTCGCCGTGGGCGCCGGCGAGGGTAGCCAGGCTGGTCGCCGCCATGCCGGTGACCTCGGTCAAGAAGTCCTGCAACCGATAGAGCAACTCCAACGCGCCCTGCGACTGTTCCGCCGGCTGCTGCGGGTGGATGCCGGCGAACCCGGGAAGGAACGCGATCTCATCGTTGATCTTGGGGTTGTACTTCATCGTGCACGACCCCAACGGATAAAAATGCGTATCGATGCTGAAGTTCAACTGGCTCAGGGAGGTGAAATACTGGACCACCTCGGGCTCCGATACCTCGGGTAATGGCAGATCGTCCCGCAGGTAGGCCGCATCCGGCAGGGGTGCAGGCGGAACATCAAGGCCCGGCGTGATCACTCCGACGCGGCCGGGCACGCTGCGGTCCATCAACAGGCTGGTGGTGTCTCGGTTGCCGCCTTTGTTCAACATCGTCCGAAGTCTCCTGGTGTTCTCACGGTTACTGCCATCGCCCGCCCGGGTGATGTGGTCGCGGGCTGGAAACATAAATTCATTGATCGTTCAGTGTCTGATTGCCGCCGGGCCTGCCGTCACGACGATCGCTTCATCCAACGATTTACAAGGGGCACAATCCGGTAGGCTCGCGAACTCCACGCCAGGATGACCGCCACGACGACCAACGTGCTCGCTATGAAGGCCGGCGGGCCTCCCCAAGCAAACAGCCAAGTGGTTCCGAAAATCGCGAACAGCGCAGCCATGGCGATCATCCAGCAAACGGTGCGCCAAAGGATGCGCCGGTTAATTCTCCGGTCTGCTGCGCGTACGATCTCCTCCACCTCTTCCGGTGTCGCGTCGTCCCAACGGGCCATCTGAGCGTTCATGTGGCGGATCTGCCGCCGGACTGCGATGGACCCGCACACGAACATGCTGCAGGCAACGAAGGTCAGGGTCACGATGGATGCCAGGAACGCAATGTTGAACCACAATGCGCCCGTGGGCAGCCAGGTGGTGAAACTGGCGAGTGCTGTCCGAACAATTACCAGGGCCAGCATGAGACCGGCAAGCCCGAATCCCACAGCGAACAGCGTGGGTTCCCTGACCCACAGGCCGAACCATTTGACGTATCCCTCGTGCTCCGACGAAGCATCTTCGTCTTCGAAGGGATCCGGGTAATGCCGCAGCCGTCTCAAATTGCGCAGGTTTCGGTCAATCATGGCGGGTCGCTGTTATTGTGAAGGTGGCCCGATTACAACCGGTGGCTAGTCTTGGACGAGAGTCCGAAAGGGTCTGATCACTTCTCGGCGGACAACGCATCCACCAGGAGGTCGATATCTTCCCGGGAGTTCATCTCGGTGACGCACAGCAGCATCCCGTTTTCGAAGCGGTCGCTGACATCGAGCCCGCCCAGTATGTTGCGTTCCATGAGCCGGCGGTTGATCTTTGCCGGGGCTTCGGGACAGGTGACGACAAACTCCTGGAAGAACTCGCCGGACTGGGGCAGAGAGTACCCATCCAGATCGCTGATGGCCGAGGCCGCGTAGTGAGATTTGTGATAGCAAAGCTCTGCCGCCTGGCGCAGCCCCTGCCGGCCCATCGCCGCCAGGTAAATGGTAGATGCCAGGGCATAAAGCGCCTCGTTGGTGCAGATGTTGGATGTGGCCCGCTCGCGCCTGATGTGCTGCTCCCGTGTCTGTAGTGTCAGGACGTAGCCGGTGCGACCCTGGGTATCGGTGGTACGACCCACGAGGCGGCTGGGCATCTGGCGGATGTACTGCTGCTTGCAACTGAACAGGCCCAGGTACGGGCCGCCGAAGGACGGTGGAATGCCGATGGGCTGGCCCTCGCCGGTAACGATGTCCGCGCCGAATGCACCCGGAGGCTTGAGCATCCCCATGGCCAGGGGATCGGCGGACACCACCAGCAGGGCGCCGTCGTCGTGGGCGGTCGCGGCCAGGGCGGCAAGGTCATCCAGGCCGCCGTAGAAGTTGGGGTATTGCGCCA
Source organism: Dehalococcoidia bacterium (assembly GCA_965220505.1). Classification (GTDB taxonomy): domain Bacteria; phylum Chloroflexota; class Dehalococcoidia; order Lucifugimonadales; family UBA3495; genus Bin87. The sequence goes on from CBDCQE010000001.1 coordinate 1,431,906, forward strand.
CCACTCCGGCGGTTGCTTCGGTCACGCTGGCGCCGATGTCCGCGGTCGGCACGATGTCGATGGCAATCCCCTGGGCCTGGCAGTAGGTCGCGATGACCTGGCGATAGGCGGGAGCCACGGTGTCGCTGACAACCACCTGCTGCCGACGGGTGACCCGACAGGCCATGAGCACCGCCTCCGCAAGGCTGGTGGCGCCGTCGTACATGCCGGCGTTAGCGACTTCCATCCCGAACAGTGCGCTGATCATCGTCTGGAATTCGAAGATGACCTGAAGGGTTCCCTGGGACACTTCAGGCTGGTAGGGCGTGTAGGCGGTCAGAAATTCGCCTCGGGTCATGACCGCTTTCACGATGGAGGGGATGAAGTGATAGTAACTGCCGGCCCCCAGAAAGGACGGACCACTGGACAAGGGCCGGTTGCGGGCGGCCATCGCGCCAAGTTCACGCTGGATCTCCAACTCCGACATGGGGTCGGGGAGGCGGAGCGGAGGGTTACGGTAATCGTCCGGGATATCGGTGAACAGGTCGTCGACGCTGCTCAGGCCAACTGCGGCCAGCAACTCGTCCTGTTCGGCAATGGTGTTCGGGATGTAGTGCGATTGAAAATTCGTGACCATTCGGGATTGCTCCGTTTGGCTGATGATGGTTCAGGACGGCAAATTACGCGGTTCGCGTGGAAAATTCTGGATGGTCTGCCACAGTCGTTGGAGGCGCTGACCGGTGGCACGCAGCGGATCAGGCCAATACCCGATAACGATAGCTCGATTCCATGAGGTCGCCTTCGGCGAAGCGGCTGAAGCGCAGGGGGGAGAGGTCCACATCGCGGGCCTTGCCCTCGGCAACCAGCTCGGCGACCGCCTTCCCGATGGCCGGCGACAGCTTGAACCCGTGCCCGCTGAACCCGACGGCACAGAACAGGCCCTCGACACCGGGTACGCGGTCCAAAATGGGATGCCAATCCGGCGTGGTGGTGAACAGGCCGGACCATCCGCCGCGGTAGTAGGAGTCGGACATACCGGGAATGCGGCGGGCCAGTTTCGTTCGCGCCGAAGCGGCCGACTGCAAATCGATGCCTTGGGGATACGCGTCAGGGTCCGGCTGCTCTTCGTCATCGCCGAACCCCATGGTGGTGAAGTTGGCGCCGTCCGGCCGGAAGGAGAATGACTGGCTTATATCGCCCACGGTGGGATGCCTAGGAACGATCTCAACAGGCCGCGCTACGGTCGCGACCTGATGACGGACGGGCAGCAAAGGCACGTCCACCCCCGCGCCGGCCAATACCTGCTTGGCCCATGGGCCGGCCGCAACGACCACTGTATCGGTGGCGATGCGTTCTCCGGCCGCCGTGACGACGGCTTGCACCCGCCCGTCGGCGGTTTCGATTCCGGACGCGGGATTGCGGGAGGCGATTACGGCGCCGGCTTCCCGGGAACGGGCGGCGTAGGAAACGGTGACCTGGTAAGGATCGGCGTAGCCGGATTCGGGCTCCCAGGCCGCTCGCTCGTCGTCGTAGAGAGTCACCATGGGGGCCAGGCCGGCCAAGTCATCCCGGGACACCACTGACGTCGGCACCCCCAGCTCCTGGTGCATTGCGACGTTGCGCTCCAGGCCGCCCTGGTCGTGCTCATTGACGACCACCAAATAACCGGTCCGGACGAAACCGGAATGTCCACCCACATGCTCGTCGAAGTCGGCGAAAACTTGCAGACTCTGCCACGCCAGTTGCGTAGTGACCCGGTTCGAGTAATGCATGCGGCAGATGGCCTGGGAACGGCCGGTGCTGCCGGAACCGAGCACGTCGCGCTCCAGCAAAACGGTATTCGGGATCCCCAGTTGCGCCAGGTGATACTGGATGGAGCAACCGATGACGCCGCCGCCAATGATTACCGCGTCGGCCACGTTGGGGAGAGTGTTACTGGTCAATGCCCTTCCACGACATGACGCGGCTCACGTCGATCTCGATGGCAACCAGCTTCTGGTCGCCCTCGGCCAGGTCGGCGGCGTCCTGCTCGCCTCGTTCCTCGCCTTCGTACCGGGAGAAAATCCGGCGAACCGCGTCCTTGAGGTTATCGCTGCGAACTGTGGCGTCGCCCTCGAGAATGACGTATTGATACGGCCATTCGTCGGTGGCAACCGATAGGGCCACCTTGGGGTTGCGCCGCACGTTCCTTGTCTTCACGGCCGCATCGCCGGAGACCACGGTGATCTTGCCATCTTCCCACTGGTACCAAACCGGCGAAACATGTGGAGAACCGTCCTCGCGGATGGACGCGAAGTGGGCAACGTGCGGGCCCGCGAGGTAGGCGTCGATCTCTTGTGGCGTCAGTCGCGGCATCGGTACCTCTGATTACGGCCGGCGACCCTACACGGTTCAATGCGTGCGCGGTCCGGGATGCGAATATCATACCATAATCACCTTTTTGCCTATGGGGCGGATCAGTAATCGAGCGTCCCGCCGAGGCGCGCGAATCCTGTTGCGGCAGGCACGATTTCTGCATCGGGGTCCGGGGCATGCGGCGTCCAAGTAACCCGCGCTGCCGCCCTGTGGTACAATCCGGCCGCATAGCGGGGCGCGGGTGTTTCACCGCGCCCCGGAATTACGTTCGTTGAACGCACGACCCGGACAATGGCATCCAATATTCCATCCGACCCATCCGAGACCGATGCGTCTCAAACCGGTCAGAGGCCACGGTTAATGCGCCGGCCCAGGATCTTCTACGGGTGGTGGATCGTCATCGTCAGCCTCGTTGCCGACGGGATGAAGCACGGCAGTTTCAACCGCGGTTTCACCGTTTTGTACGTGCCGGTCGAAAGCGAGATCATCTTCCCGAAGAGCGTCCTGGGCTTCAGCCCGCAGTCCCGGACCATGCTGGGACTGGCGGAGGGACTAGGCAGGTTCATGGGCGGTGTTCAGGGCCCGTTGATGGGATATTGCACCGACCGGTTTGGTCCGCGCGTGATGCTGGCGTTCGGTGGGTTGATGTCCGGCCTTGGGTTCATTCTGCTGGCGCGCACCACCAATTTCTGGTGGTTCCTGCTCGTGTTCGTGGTGTTCCTCTCCGTGGGTTTCCGGTCGGGCTACAACAACGCGTCGATAGCGGCCGTGAACAACTGGTTCCGTCGCCGGCGGGGCTTGGCCATGTCGGTGGTCAGCATGGGCAACGGTCTCGGTGGCGCGTCCGCCTATCTGGTTGGCCTGCTGGTTTTCCTGGTGGGATGGCGGGATGCCTGCACCATCCTCGGGGTCGCAATCCTGGCGGTGGTCATACCATTGTCGTATTTCCTGCGTCGTTCCCCCGAGGACATGGGTCAGTTGCCCGACGGGGACCCGCCGGAACTCGCCGAGACGAACGCATCGGAGCGCAGTGCGGTGGCGCGCCGCCGCTCCACGAACGTGGGGGATACCGATTTCACCGCCCGCGAAGCGATGCGAACACCCTCGTACTGGCTGCTGGTCATGTCGACCGGTTTCCGCAACATCGTCCACGCCGGGGCCTCGTTTCTGATGGCCCCGCTGATCATTTGGTTCATGGAGGCCGGAGTGCCGGTCGACCCAGCCTCGGAACAGGGCCAGAGACACATCATCGTGGCCGCCGCTTTTGTGAGCGCCTTCTCCCTGGCGAATATGGTGTTCAACCCGTGCATGGGCTGGATTGGGGACAAGGTGGACCGGCGCAAACTCAGCGCACTATGCATGCTCGCCGGCGCGGCAGCGCTGGGATCACTGCTCACCCAGAGCGGACACCTCTGGCAGGTCGTCGTGTTTGTCCTGTTGCTGGCCTTTGCGGAGAGCGCAAACCCACTGAACTGGGCCATCATGGGCGACTTCTTCGGCCGCAGGGCCTACGCTACCCTGCGGGGATGGCAACACCTGCCCGACCAGTTGGCCTCAATGTGGACCGCCATGTGGATGGGCGCCATATACGACTACACCAACAGTTTCTATTGGGCGCTGTTCCCGCTGGTCTTATTGTACATCGCTGCAGCCATCGGCTACTGGTTTCTGCCGCGACCTCCGCTGCCGAGGCGGCTGCAATTGCAGCAGGAACGCAGCACCGGCAGCCGCAGCCGAGCGATTCGCACCGCGCCGGAGCCGGCTGGCTAGCCCGTTCAGAAATCAGGGGCGACCTGTAATCGCCAAAAGCCGGAGAAATCGCTCGACGATATGCGACAGGGTAAGCGTGGTACGACCTGGCAATTTGCCTCGCCTTTACCTTCGAGGTAACCATGGGCAAGCGTGAAACGCCGACAGGGAGATTAGCCCGTCTTCTGGATGGCGACCTGTCATTTCAGACGCCATCTCGGCTCGCCCATCCGTTGTACGCGCTTCACCCGTTTGCGGCACGGTTTCCGTACGGCTTGCCCGGGTATTTCATCGACGCCCTGACGGAGCCCGGCGGCACAGTACTGGACCCCATGTGCGGGTCGGGTATCACGCTCCTGGAAGGGTGGGCGGCCGGCCGGGCGGTTATCGGTGTGGACCTGGACCCGCTGGCGCGACGGCAAGCGAAAGCCCGCACCACGGCTCTCGGTAACGCGGAGGTCTTGGAGGCTGGTCAGGCGGCACTCCGCCGGACGGCGGACCTCATGGCTGGGCTAGGCCCACAACGTGACCCGTTGGAGGCCGTAAGGGCAGACATGGATTCCCCAACGCGGGAATTCCTGGACTATTGGTTCTTCCCGGAAACGCAACATGAGCTAGCGTGCCTTACCCTCGCAATCCGGGAAGAGTCCGATGCGGACCTGCGCAACCTGCTGGAAGTGATCTTTTCTTCCACGATTGTCACCAAGTCGGGTGGTGTGTCCCGGGCCCGGGACTTGGCCCACACTCGCCCGCATCGCGTGTCCGGCAAGGCGCCCCGCCGGCCGATCCCCCTGTTCGCGAACCTGGTCGAACGCGCTGCTGGTGCCTACGGGAGCATAAACCGGGACGCGGTCGGCGAGTGTCGGATCATGGACGGAGATGCGCGTTCGCTGCCGTTGCCGGATTGCAGCGTGGACCTGATCGTGACGTCGCCTCCTTACGCCAACGCGCTCGATTACATGCGTGCGCACAAGTTCTCCCTGGCGTGGCTGGGCGACCCCATCCCGTCCCTGACCAAGTTACGGCGCGAGTACATCGGCTCGGAGGCTTCTGGCAACCAGGCGGCGACGTCGGTTGACTCGCTGCCGGCAAAGGTCGAAGCCGTGGTCGAGCGCGTCGGCGAGGCGGATGCCACGAAATCCCGCGTCCTGCGGCGGTACTTTGCTGATATGTCGGCGTCGATCTCCGAGATGCAGAGAGTGCTCCGGCCCGGGTCGGCGGCGGTGATCGTGGTGGGTCCTTCCACCATGCGCGGGATATTGGTGCCTACCCACGAATGCCTGGCGAATTTAGCCACGCAAGCGGGATTGGACGTAGTGGCGGTCGCTCCGCGAAACCTGGACCGCGACCGGCGGATGATGCCGGCGCGGAATGCTAGACGTACCGGCAGCGGCAACATTGACACGACGGGCATCGAGCGGCGGATGCACACCGAGTACGTCATCGGCGCGTTGATGCCCTGACGGCACGGGCAGAGTCGGTCAAATGGTCGGTGCAGAGCACCCAGTCGGTGCCCGGTAATCTAGTCTCAAACTGCAACCCGGTTTCGCCCGGCACAGCTTTCTACCAGATGTTGTTATCGGCGGTCGGATGGGATGGATCGCCGCCGCCATACCGCGCCCCCGGCTGAATCAAAACGAATATTCCAATGCCGCCGTCACCGGCCGGGCGCACGATTGGAATCCATCATACTTTTTGTTGTGCGGCCAATAGCGTTGATTTTTTCAATTGCGGGCAAAACATTACATCTACATATCCGTCTAGCGGGGCTGCCGGCGGCCCCATTACCATTGTCTGCCACACGATCATGGTCACTTGGAATCAGGAACGCAGACGATGCAAGATCAACCCGACCCCGTATCAGCGTGGCAAGCAGCCCTCGGCCGCCTACAGCTGGAAATTCCCCAGGAGCAATTCAACACTTTCCTCCGGCCCTGCTCCGGCCTCCGATGGGAAGATGATTGCCTGGTGGTCAGCGCAGCAACCGCGTTCGCGGTGTCGTGGTTGGAATTGCCGTTGCACCTGGAAATGGTTCGGGAGGCAGTAGCCAAAACGACGGGCGCACAATCAAGCGTCCGTTACCTGGCGACCCCGGCGGGTGACTACAACCCGGCGCCGCAACGCGAAGTTTCGGTGTATTCGGTAGTCGCGGAGCCGGCGACGCGGCTTCCCAACCGGATGGATCCAGAGGGCGACCCATCGCAACGCGAAGCTGCGGATACATGGCAGGTCCGCCAATCCAACCAAGCGGTTGGGATCAACCCGCGGTATACCTTCGACAATTTCGTGGTCGGCGAAAGCAACCAGTTGGCCTACCACGCCGCGCGAGCCGTCAACGCGGATGGGCAAGATGCTGTCCCCGGTTACAATCCGTTGTTGCTGTACGCCGGCTCCGGGATGGGCAAGACCCACCTGCTGCACGCTATCGGCAACGCGGCCCGTCAGAAGAGTGTTTCGGTCCGCTACGTTACGTCCGAACAGTTCACCAACGAGTTCGTGTCCGCGATCCACCGCCGCGCGATGCCCGAATTTCGCGAACACTACCGGGGCGTCGACCTGCTGCTGCTGGACGACGTGCAGTTCCTAGTGGGAAAAGAACAAACACAGGAAGCGCTGTTTCACACCTTCAACGACCTGCACCAGGCGGGGTCGCAGATCGTTCTGACCAGCGACCGCCCGCCCGAGACCATCTCGCCGTTGGAAGACCGGTTGCGCTCGCGTTTCCAATGGGGATTAGTGGCCGATATCCGTCCTCCCTCTCTGGAAACGCGGCTGGCGATGCTCCATTCCTGGGCTTCGGACAACGGATCAGAGGTGCCGCCTCCGGTGCTGGACCTCATCGCGCAACGCGTCAGCCGAAACGTGCGCCAACTCCTGGGCGCGTTCAATCGCGTTGTGGCAACGTCACAGCTCTTGGGCGCTCCGCTGACCGCAGAAAGCGTAGCCGTACAACTGGACGCCATCTTGGGGCCGGATGCCCGCGCGGAAGTAACGCCACAGGAGGTGCTGGGCAAGGTGGCGCATCACTACGGGCTTGCGGCGGAGCAGATTTTGGGCCGCAATCGCACGGCTGCCGTGGCGTTGGCCCGGCAGGTGACGATGTACCTGTTAGTATCGGAACTCAGCATGACACCGACCGGCGCCGGGCGTTTCCTGGCGGGCCGCAACCACAGCACGGTAATCCACGGGGTTGCCCGGGTGCGCCAGGCCATGGAAACCGATAGCCGGCTGAAGCATGCGGTCCTCGCAATCACTGAAACACTGACCGACTGAACACTTCACTCCACAAGCGGGTCCAGGAGGCACACATGACGACAGGCAGCAGCCAGACCATCCGAACCGTCGTTGGCACCGGCGAAGCCGGCTACAGCGGCGATGGCGGGCCGGCCGCGTCCGCCACCCTTCGCGAGCCGTTCATGTGCACGTTCGACCACGCGGGCAACATGTTTTTCTGCGAGGCGAAAAACCACGTCGTCCGGCGGATTGACGCATCCTCCGGCCACGTGACCACCGTGGCCGGCACGGGCGAGGTCGGCTACACGGGAGACGGTGGGCCAGCGACGGCGGCCACCATGAATGAGCCCTATTCGCTGGAAGTTGACAGCGACGGAAACGTATACATCGTCGACCGCCTCAACGCCGCAGTGCGCCGGGTCGACGGCGTCACCGGAGTCATTACTACGGTGGCGGGCACCGGCGAGCCGGGATATTCAGGCGATGGCGGTCCCGGCGAAGCAGCGCAACTGCGGGAGCCCAACGACTGCTTCCTGGACGGACGGGGCGGACTGCTCATCGCCGACATCCAGGACCAGCGTATCCGTCGCCTGGACCTGGCGACAGGCATCATCGATACCTTCGCCGGCAACGGCGAAAAAACGCGCGGGGGCGACGGTATGCCGGCGCGACAGGCAAGCTTCCTGGGGTCGAGGGCGGTATGCATGGACCAGCACGGCAACACGTACATCGCAGAGCGAGAGGGCAACGGCGTCCGCGTGGTCACCGCGGGCGGGATCATGGGAACCGTTGCCGGCGCATCCGCCGAACGCGGCTACGCCGGCGATGGCGGGTCCGCGCTGGCCGCCACCTGGGGAGCGCCCAAGGCCCTGCGCTGCGACGCCGCGGGCAATGTCATCGTGGTCGACACGGAGAACCACGCTATCCGAAAGATCGACGTCACCAACGGAGTGGTGACCACCATCGCCGGCGGGCAATTGGGCGGGCATGGAGATGGCGGCCCGGCCACCGACGCCGGACTGGACCGCCCGCACGGGTGCGGCATTGCGGCCGACGGACAGATCTACATCGCGGATAGCAACAACCATCGGATACGGGCGGTCGGTTAGGAGGTCCAAGCGGCAGTCAAATCCTCTTGGTTCCTTGACACTACCGGCACCCGTTGGCTACGATTGATTCATCGTCGGCAACGAGATTGTCGTCGGCCGATGGCAGAAGTGGGGATATAGCTCAACTGGGAGAGCGCGGCGTTCGCAATGCCGAGGTTGCGGGTTCGAGCCCCGCTATCTCCACCACTTCGTTTCTGCCCCTGTAGCTCAGTTGGATAGAGCGGCGGCGTCCTAAGTCGCGCGTCGGGGGTTCGAGTCCCTCCAGGGGTACTTTTTCTTGCCTATTTTCCTGCTCAAAAACCTCAGGTCCGGAGCAGTTCCGCCAGGCTGCTGACCGGTTTCCCTTCCTCCAACAGGTCCAGGCGGGAAAGAACTTCGGCCGTCGTCGCTTCGGACAGCGCCGGCGAGACACAGTCGCGGAATTTCTCGCGGACGTCCTCCATCGTCACGCCGCGCAGGGCCCCGCTGTTGGCGCGGTGCGCCTGTTGTCGGAGCGTGCTGCCGTCCTTCATCTGGACGTCAACCTGGTGGAAGCCTTCGGTCCAACTGGGCTGCCCCTCGTTGCCCGGGATGCGGCGCATGTCGATGCGTGGAATCAGCGCCTGGGCTTCGGGACGCATCACCTGATCGTCCGTGAAGGACTGCAACCCGACCCGTTGGTCCAGCAAGGCCGCTGCCAGGCAATATTGCATGCTGAACTTTCCCTCCAAAGACGACACCGGGCGGGAGTGAATCAATGACCGCGGCGGGTCGAAGTCCACCATCACGTCGATCCGGTCCACCGCCGCGGGGTCTATGGTGCCCTGGGACAGCAGGTCAAAGGTGGCATCCAGCGCCAGGTGGGCGCTGCCGCAGCAGGGGTACTTCTTGATTTCAATGCCTGACTCCACCAGGTAGCATTTGTTTCCCAGGTTCTGGACCACCTGCTGGCCGTCGAATCCCTGGCCGCCCGAGAAGGCTCGAATGAACCCGAACCGCCCTTCCAGAGCGTCCTCGCTGGCGGTGAAACCTTCTCGCACCAGCCTGGCCGCGACGACCCCGGCGCGGGCGGCGTCTCCGGCGTGGAACGGCTTGGTCATGGTGCCGAAGTTCTGTCGCAATCCCGACGCTTGGGAAGCCGCCAGGGAGACGGCCATGGCCGTCTGTTCCGGGTCCAGGCCCATGATCCTGCTGGCGGATGCCGCCGCACCCACCGCTCCCAGGGGACCCGTAGGGTGCCAGCCGAGGTCATCGTAGTAAGCTTCACTCAGGGCCTCACCGACGGCGCAGGCGACTTCGAAGCCGGACATGTATCCGAGCAGCATGTCCTTGCCGGTGGCGCCGCACTCCTCGGCCACCGCAAGGGATGCGGGCAGCAGAACTGCGGTGGGATGTGTCTTGGTGATCTGGGTGATGTCGTCGTAGTCCAGGGCGTGGGCCATGGCGCCGTTGACGAGGGCGGCGTTGGCCGCGGAGGTCCGGAATCCCCGTCCAACGACGCTGGCGGTGGGGGAGGCGGCTTCGGCCGCAACGTAGCGACATAGAATGTCCGACAGGGCTTCGCGGGAGCCGGCCAGCATACACGCCAAACAGTCCATGATCGCTCCCTTGGCCGCTTCGATGGCGTCGGGCGGGAAGTCCTCAATGTCGGTGGCCGTGACGTATTGTGCGATCCGCTGCGTAATGTTCATGGATTCACTCCTGGCGCGCGGGCTTGCTGCCTGGTTGTCGCGCGCCTGATGGTAACGCGAATGTATGCCATTTTGGTGCGGTGTCAAGTGGCCGGGTGGCGGGCTGCTGAGACTCCGGCGGGTTTGCTGGCGAGTCATCCCATCTGGTGTCCGCCCCCCGTGCTATCATGGGCCGCGCATTCACCCCGATCTGCCGGACACGAAGGAGGGCATGGCAAATGGCGACAGGCACCCAGACATGGACCGAAGAGTTCGCGGAGGTAGCTGGAACCAAGCTCCAGTTGGTCAGGGGCGGCTCGGGTGACCCCTTAGTGATCCTGCATGACGAAATGGGCCACCATGGGCAGGTTCGCTACCAGAACGAACTGGCCGGGGACTTTGCCGTCCACATACCCTCCCATCCTGGATTCGGTGCCACCGAAGGCCAGGAATGGATCATGAACATGCGGGACATGGCCGGTTGGTACCTGGAAGCCCTGGATGACCTGAATCTTGGGCCGGTAAACCTGCTGGGGTTCTCGCTGGGGGGCTGGCTGGCCGCGGAAATGGCGTCGATGTCGCCCGACATGGTCCGCAAACTGGTGCTGGTGGCGCCGGCCGGAATTCGCCCGCCCTCGGGAGAGATATTCGACATGTTCCTGGTGGTGCCGAGAGACTATATCGTCGCCGGATTCCTGGACCCCGAGGCGACCCCCGAGTTCGGCGAGGTCTGCCCGGAGGAACCCTCGGATGAGCTGAATGAAGCCTGGGCCGTGGCGCGGGAGGAAGCGTGTCGCCTCAGCTGGCGTCCATACATGCACAATCTGGCCATGCCCAATCTGGTCCGCCGGCTCAAGCGGGTGCCCACCCAGATCATCTGGGGACGCGAAGACAACATCGTCCCCGTGTCCGCCGGTCAGGTGTACCACGACTCTATCCCCGGATCCCGGCTCGACATCCTGGACGGATGCGGCCATCGCCCCGAGTTGGAGAAGACCGACGAATTCCTGAGCCTGGTCAAGGGTTTCCTGGCGAATTAGCGATAGCGTCGCTATGGTAAAATCCGGCCGTACCCGGAAGCGCAAGGAGAAGCGACATGTTTATCGGATACTTTACGGAAAGGCCGTACCAGGACCCCAAATCCGGGTACTTTGGCGCCACCGGCAAGTCCATCATGGACCTGAACGTGAGCAACGACATCTACGATGCCGAGCTGGGCGCCAGTCTCTACAACCGCTATCTGGACGAGAAGCTCTACGCCGAGGAAATGGGCTTCGACGGCCTGATGCTCAACGAGCACCACAGCACGCCCTTCTGCATGGGCGGCGCGATGAACGTGGAGGCATCCATCCTGGCCCGCATCACCAACCGGGCCAAGATCGTCCTCCTGGGCAACATTCTGCCCCTCTGGGACGACCCCCTCTGGCTGGTGGAACAGCTGGCCATGATCGACATGATCTCCCACGGGCGGCTCGTATCAGGCTGGGTGCGCGGCACCGGGCGCGAGAGCGTGGCGCACAACATTGAGCCTCACTACAACTGGGAGCGGTTCAAGGAAGCCCACGAGCTCATCGTCAAGGCGTGGACGACCCCCGGCCCCTTCCGCTGGGAGGGCAAGCACTTCCACTTCCGCCACGTCAATCCGTGGGTGCGCCCCTACCAGAAGCCGCACCCGCCCATCTGGCTGCCGGGCGTGGTCTCTCGCGACTCCCTGGTGTGGGCCGCCGAGCAGCGCATCCCCTACATCATGCTGGCCACCGAGATGGAACCCACCAAGCAGGCGTTCCAGATCTATCACGACACGGCCGCAGAACTGGGCTACGAATCCGGTCCGCAGAACATCGGCTACCTGTGGAAGGTCCACGTTGACGAGACCGAGGAGCTGGCGGAGCAGACCGGGCGCAAGTACGTGCAGGGTCCGAGCAATCCCTTCCTGGCCGGCAACGAGGGAACTACCAACCAGGCTCTGCTGCATCTGCCCGGCCTGACCTCACGGCGCCGCGTCCTGCCCACCACCGAGGTTGCCACCGCCGCCCGCGGCGGCAGCGCCGGCCCGGGCGGTGTGCTGTCCCGCCCCTACGAGCAGCAGGTCAACGACTACACCATCATCTCCGGCACCCCGGACAGCGTCATCCCGAAGATCCGCCATGTGCTGGAGACCATCCGCCCCGGCAGCATCTTCTTCTGGGACGGAGACGGCGCCATGACCCACGACGACGCCATGCGCAGCCTGCGCCTCATGGGCCAGGAAGTCCTCCCCGCCGTCCGCGAGATGGCCAAGGAACTGGACCTGCCCGGTCCCTTCGAGGTTGACCCTGCCACCGGTCAACCCTACGAGGCACAGACGTACTCAGCACAACCGGCCGAGGTCACGGCGGACGATTAGGATCGAACCATACGCAATGCACACGCGCCTCTCCCAAACCAGGGGGAGGCCGTTTGCTATATTCCACGCACTTTCCGGTCACACCCCACACGGAGCGCAACCATGCCTTACGGAGACAATGACTGGCTGGCCCTGACCGCCGAACCCTCTCTCGAGCCGGACCTGCCCATCTGCGATGCCCACCACCACTTCTGGGATTTTCGCATGGACCGCGTCCCCTACCATCGCTACCTGCTGGATGAGCTGGCCGCGGACGTGAACAGCGGTCACAACGTCCGCTCCACCGTGTTCCTGGAGGCGCGGTCAATGTATCGCCCCGATGGGCCTGAAGAGCTGCGGCCGGTGGGGGAGGTCGAATTCGTGCAGGGCATTGCCGCCGCCAGCGCCACCGGCCTCTACGGGCCGACCAAGGCCGCCGCCGCCATCATCGGCCACGCGGACCTCTCCCTGGGCGATGACGTGGCTCGCGTGCTGGACGCCCTCCAGGCCGCCAGCCCCAACCGTTTTCGCGGCATCCGCTACAACACCGGGTGGGATCCGCATCCCGAACTGGATAGCCGTTCGACCGAGCACAAGCTGGCCGACCCGCAGCTGCGCGCCGGGGCCAGGGTGCTGTCCGATCGCGGTCTGGTATACGAGAACGTGGTGTACTTCCCGCAGCTTTCTGACTTGGTTGATTTTGCCAACGCCCTCCCGGACCTGACCATCGTGTCCAACCACATCGGCGGTTTGATCCGCATCGGCCCCTACGGCAACCGGGACGACGAGGTGATGCCGGCCTGGCGCGAAGGCGTCGCCGCGCTGGCGCAATGTCCCAACGTGGTGATGAAGCTCGGCGGCGTGGGCCAGCCCAGATACGGTTTCGACTGGCACACTCGGGTCACGCCCATCGGCTCCGAACAACTGGCGGAGGAGATGGGGCCGCTGATCACCTATTGCATCGACCAGTTCGGCCCCGACCGCTGCCTGTTCGAGAGCAACTTCCCGCCGGACAAGGTGTCCTTCTCGTACAACGTCATGTACAACGCTTTCAAGCGCATGACGTCGGGCTACTCGGCCAGCGAGCGCGCCGCCATGTTCCACGACAACGCGGCGCGGATTTACAGCATCGAACACTAGCGGCTACGTGGCGGCCAGCAACGCGGTCAGTTCGCCCACGTCCGACAATCGGTCCAGGCGACTGACCGCCTCAACCACCTGCTGCACCTTGCCGGCGGCAAGGGTTTCCCGCGACAGCAGATCGAACTTGCCCAGCAGTTCCTCCCGGCCGGCGGGGTTGGAGAAGTCGCCCCGCTGGGAGGTGACCTCCGCGCGGCGAACACGGCCGTCAGCGAGTTGCACGGCGACCCGCGCCGCCGGGTAGTCGTACCGGCGCAGGTTCATCTCGGGGTCGGAATCCAGTGAAACGCGCTCCGCCAGCGCGCGGATGTCGGCGCTTTCCACCCGCTCCGGCACGAATGCGGTGACATCGGTCCGGCCGTAGCAGACTGCGGCGGCGACGGCGTAAGGAATCGAAAACTTGGCGGCCAGCATGTTTTCCGGGTGCGGGTCGGCCATGATGCCGGCGATGGGCGGCGCGGTGACCGCGATGCTCTGCACATCCGATGGCGCAAAAGCCTCTTCGCGAAGCAGGTCCTGCACCGCATCCAGCACCGGGTGGTTGTACAGGCAGCAGGCGTGCAGCTTGAAATAGTTTTGCTCGATGCGCAGATCGCCGCCAGTGCCGAGGCCATCGGTCACCGCCTCCGGGTCGAAGCCGTCACCCAGGAATGTGCGGTAGAGGTCCGCCGGCCCGTCGGCGATAGCGGTGTACCCACATTGCGACAGGTGGGCCGCCATGATTCCCTGGAAACCGGACCGTCCGGGGTACAGGTTGCGCACGGTGGCCCCTTCGATGCAGGGCGTCCAAGTGTTCGCCGGGCTCATGGACATGGCCAAGTTCATCGCCACCCTGGTTTGCCCGGCGTCGAAACCCATCAGTCGCGCCGCAGCAGCCGCGGTGCCGATGGTCCCCCACGTGCCGTGGGAGTGCACCTCGGCCCTGACCGTAGTTGCCGTGCCGATGCGAGAGATCACCTCGTAGCCAACGATGATGCTCGCCAGGACCTCGCGGCCGCTGCTTCCCAGTTCCTCGCCCACGGCGATGGCCCCCGGCGTGACGTGGATGGATGGGTGCCCACCGCCCAGGCGGCTGCCCTCGTCCATCTCCAGCGACACGCCGGCGGTGGCGTTCACCATGGTGGCCCAGACCGTTTGTACCCGATGACCATGACCCAGGACGGTCGCCCTGCCGGGTCCGCTCATGGCCGCGGCGAGCCTAGCGAAGTTGGCGTTTTCGGACAGGCGGCTGCCGGCCAGGATCGCGCCGATGGTGTCCAGTACCACGTCCCTGGCGGCGGCAATGGCGGTTGGATGCAAATCCTCCCAGCGGGTTTCGGCAACGAACTCGGCTAGAAGGTCGAGATAGTCCTGGGCCATGATCGCACCTACCGGGTGAAGAATTCGTGGAGCAGACGGTACGCGTCGTCGGGCAGTTCCTCGGCGATGTAATGGCCGCACGGGAGCGACTGCCCCTCGACGTTGTTGGAATAATTGCGCCACACGCCGAGAACGTCCTGGGTGCGGCCCACGAAACCCCGGTCGCTCCACAGGGCCAGGTGGGGGCAGTTCACCTTGTTCTCGAAGTCGGCCTCGTCGTGCTCCAGGTCGATGCTGGCGCCGGCGCGATAGTCCTCGCACGCGCCGTGGATGGCATCGGGGTTGCTGAAGCAGCGCACGTATTCCTCCACGGCCTCAGACGGGAACACCTCCTCAGCGTTGCGCTCCCGCATGAACCGCGAGCGGATGTAATAGTCGGGATCGGCACCGATAACGCGCTCCGGGAAATCGTAGGGCTGGATCAGGAAGAACCAGTGGTGGGTATTGGTCGCCATCTCCTTGTCGACGATGCTGAACATGTGGCGCGTGGGCACGATGTCCAGCGTCGCCAGCCGCAAAACGCGTTCAGGATGGTCCTTGGTCAACCGGTGGGCGACGCGGGCGCCCCGGTCGTGACTCCCCAGGAAGAACGTGTCGAACCCCAGGTGGCTCATCGCGTCCACCAGGTCCTGCGCCTGCGCCCGCTTGCAGTGGTTGAAGTGGTCGGGGCTGCCCTGGGGTTTGCCGCTGTCGCCGTAGCCGCGCAGGTCCGCCGCGACCACGGTGAAATCTTCCGCCAGCCTGGGCGCGATCTTGTGCCACATGGTATGGGTCTGCGGGTAACCGTGCAGCAGCAGGAGCGGTGGTCCGCTGCCACCCTTCACCAGGTTGACTATTTCGCCACTGCCGGCGGTAACTTGCATCCGGTCGAATCCTTCGAATAGGGGCATGGTCGTCGGTCTCCTGAGGTTTGCTGGTTCTGGCGGGATTGTAGCCGGCTTGGGGGCGGCCGGCTACCGTTGGGCGCGGTAAGCGACGGCGTGTAGGATCTTTGGAGCCGACCCTGGCGCAGTCATGAGGAAAGTCCGTCGGTCGGCTCGGGCAGAGCCTGGCGCACCAAATCGTCGTGCCGCCACGGGCGGCGGCGCAGTTGGCGCGCCGCCTTTCGCGATCAATGATAACCAGACACGATGCTAGAATGACGGCAGCAACCGGTAGGGCATATGCGGCACGGAGCAATCATCGTGGCATTCAACCAGGAAAACGCGCCGGCCATCGGCCGCGCCATTTACCTCGAAAAAATACATCCCACCCTGGGGCCGGAGCACAAGGGCAAGGTGGTGGTCATCGACGTCAAAAGCGGCGACTATGAGATTGCCGATCGGCACATCGATGCAGACTCGAAGCTGCGAAAGCGGCGGCCTGACGCTTTCACCTGGGAGGAGCTGGTGGACGTGCCGAATACGTACCGGGTCCACTCTAGCGTCGTGACCAAGCCGCTACACCTATGATTACGGGCCAGGTGATGCGGAACCCGGACGGTGGCCTGGAGGCTTGGGTTGCCGTATCCGTCATGGACGCTTACGGCGAACTGCAACAGTTTGAAGTCATAGTGGACACCAGCTTCACTGGATGGCTGACGCTGCCAGATGTGGACATCCGGCGGCTGGGGTTGACCAGCGCGGGTCATCGATACAGCATTACCGCCAGCGGCAACGCGGAACGGTTTGAATTCTATCGAACGTCGGTGCTATGGCAAGGACGACCTTACACAATAGAGGTTTTCCAGTCCATCGACCAACCATTACTGGGTATGGAACTGTTGCGCGATAACTGGATTACCATGGGAGCCTGGGACGGCGGCGATGTGCTCATTGACGAAGCCCGCCTTGAACGTCTCTTTTGACACCGTATTGCCCTCCGTGTAACTTAGCCGGCAATCAATCCTGCAACGAGAGACAAAATGACCACCGTCGCCGTACCTACCGATATTGACCACTACTTGGCCGCCGCTCCCGACTTCGTGGCCCGCGTCGACGCGGCCTCCGACTGGATCGACGCAGAGCGGCAGATGCCGCCCGACCTGGCCGCGGATATGGCCGACGCCGGATTCTTCCGGCTGCTATTGCCCCGCGAATTGGGCGGCGCCGAGTTGGCTCATCCCGATTTCTTGAAAATTCTGGAGCTGTTTGCGGGAGCCGATGCCAGCGTGGCCTGGTGCCTCAACCAGAACAACGTTTTCTCAACGCGGTCCACGCGCATGGCTATGGCAACCGCACGGGAAATCTGGGGCGAACAACGGGGTGTGGTGACCAACGGACCACCGGCCGCCGGGTCGAAATCGGTTCCGACACCGGGAGGTTTCCGGCTGAGCGGGCATTGGAACTTCAGCAGCGGCAGCGACCACGCTACCTGGATTGCCGCGCTGGCCCCCGTCATCCCCGAGAACGGAGGGGGGGTCGATGGGCAGCCTCCACAAACCCGCCTGCATCTGATGCCGATTGACCAAGTGCGCATGGTGGACCTGTGGCAGGTCGCCGGACTTCGCGGAACCGGCAGTTTCAGTTTCCAGGTGGACGACCTGTTCGTCCCCGAGGAACGCTCTTTCGTGCAGGAGGGACCGTCCTGGTGCGACCGCCCGCTCTACGGCATTCCCACCACGCTGCTCTTCGCCACCGGCTTTGCCACCGTGGCATTGGGAGTAGCGCGCAAGAGCCTGGACATCGCCATCGAGGTGGGTGGCAGCAGGACACCCTATCGTTCCGGCGTCCTGCTCCGCGACCACCAGGCCACGCAGCGCACCATCGGCAAGGCCCACGCGCAGCAGAGTTCGGCCCGTGCTTTCCTGAAGGACGCCCACGGCCGGCTTTGGGAGTCGGCCTGCACCACGGGCACGCTCACCACCGACGAGCGTATCCAGCTCCGCGTGGCCGCGACCCACGCCATCCGCACCTCGGCGCAGGTCGTGGACGCCGCGTACACCCTGTGCGGAGCCAGCGGCATTTTCCAGTCCAACCCGATCCAGCGGAGATTCCAGGACATGCACGTCATCACCCAGCACGTGCAGGGGCACCATGTACACTATGAAACCGCCGGCCAGTACCTGCTGGGGTTGGATCCGCAGGGCGTTTTCTAGCAAAAGGAGGTATCGCCATGGCTGCCAATCACGTCGATACGGTCATAGTTGGCGGGCAGATCGTAACCTCATCGCAGGTCTACGAGAGCTCCATCGCGATCTCCGGCGAGAAGATCGTGGCCATCGGCCCGGAGAATTATCTGCCGCCGGCCGACCGGTACATCGACGCCAGCGGCAAGTTCGTGCTCCCCGGCCTCATCGACAGCCATGTCCATCTGGACGGCCATGACGACTACGCGCTGGGCTCGCTGGCCGCGGCCCATGCCGGCCTGACCACCCTTGTGCCTTTCGGCACCTACCAACTGGAGGGCGACGAGACGCTGCCCCAAGCCTTCCACCGCACCCGCGAAACCGTCGAACGAGCCGCTCTTACCGATTTTGCCTTCCATTTCATCCTGCAGAACCGACCGAGCATCCTGTCCGGTCTGCCCAACGCCGTGGATCTGGGCGTCAAGTCGTTCAAGATGTTCATGACCTACAAAAAGCGGCCCGGCCGGATGTGCGACGACGACTACATCTGCGAGGCGATGGACCTAGTGGGACGTAGCGGCGGAGTCCTGCAGCTCCACTGCGAAAGCGGCAACATCATCGAGTACCTGGAAAACAAGCTCCTGGGCGAGGGCCACACGCACCCCACAGACTTTCCTGCTGCGTGTCCTGACTGGGCAGAAGAAGAGGCAATCAATCGGGCGGTCAAGATGTCTGCCGCCACCCGCTGCCCGACCTACGTCGTGCATCTCAGCACCCAACTGGGCCTGGAACGCATCAAGCAAGCCCAAAGCCTCGGGCAGCGGGTGTGGACTGAGACCTGCCCGCAATACCTACTGCTGTCCGACGCCCAGATGGCGGCGCGCGGCCCCCTGGCGAAGATCGGCCCGCCACTGCGACCTGAGGATGGACCCGACCGTGACGCTTTGTGGGAAGGTTTGCGCCAGGGTCACGTATCCATTGTGGCCAGCGACCACTCGCCGCATCCCCAGGAGCTCAAGCAGCCCGGCTGGGACAACATCTTCGTGGACGCCAACGGCATGTCGGTTCCCTTCGGATCGCCCGGAATCGAGACCATCGTCCCGCTGATGTACAGCGAGGGGGTCGTGCAGCGTGGGCTGCCCATCTGGTGGCTGGCTCGGGTCATGGCGGAAAATCCGGCTCGCATCTTCGGCATCTACCCGCGCAAAGGAGTGATCCAGGTGGGCTCCGACGCCGACTTCCTGATCCTGGACCCCAACGGCGACCGCATCGTCACCGCCAGTGACCACCACAGCAACGCCGGCTACACCCTGTTCGAGGGCTGGCGTGTCAACGGCCGCCCCTGGATAACCATGCTCCGGGGGCAGGTGCTGCTTCAGGATGGTGAGATCCAGCAGAACCCAGGATACGGGACCTTCATTGAGAGCGGCTCACCCGTCGCGCCCCTCGGCGGCCCGGTCGATTAGATGAAAATCACCGAGGTCCGCGCCGTATACCCCAACTACCGGTACGTCGTCCCGTCCTGGCGCACCCACTTCTGGCAAATCGTAGTTCGCATCGAAACAGACGTCGGAGCCGTCGGCTTCGGGTACGGCGGCGGTGGGGTGGCCGGCGTGGAGATAGTCAACCGCCATTTCCGCGAACTGCTGCTGGACCGTGAGATCAACAGCCTGGCGGACATCGGGGACACTTGGGATCATCTCTACGAACAGTCCCTGCCGTACGGCCGCAAAGGGCTGGCGATGATGGCGCTCAGCGGCGTTGACCTCGCCCTCCACGATCTGCTGGCCAAAGCGGAGAACAAGCCGGTGTTCGAGCTCTTGGGCGGCGCCCGGAAACCCAGTATCCTGGCCTATGCCACCGGTCCGGATTCGGAAGCGTACCGCGACCTCGGCTTCCGCGCCCACAAGTTTCCGCACCGATGGTTGGGAGACGCCGACTACGAGACCGCCGCAAACGCCGCGGCGAGTGCCCGTCAACTCTATGGCCCTGATGCCCGCGTCATGGTCGATTGCTACATGTCCTGGGATGCAGAGGTCACCGCCCGCATGGCGGACATCCTGCGCGAGTACAACCTCTATTGGTACGAGGACGTGCTGACACCGGACGATCTGGCCGGCCAGGCGGCTTCGCGCGCGGTAGCGGGCCCCACCCTCATCGCCGGCGGTGAGCACGAGTTCACCCACTTCGGATTCGCGGACATCGCCCGCGCCGAGGCCCTGGGCTTGTGGCAACCCGACATCACGTGGTGCGGCGGAATCACGGCCGGCTTGCGCATCATCGACCTGGCCCGGGCCGCCGGCATACCGGTTTCGCCCCACCGGGGAGCCGAGGTTTGGGGCCTGCATCTCATCGCCGCCTCCGACTGGGCCGACTTCGCCGAATATCACTCCGACCACATCCGTTCGTCCCGAGACGTGCTCTGGCTCGATGAACCCGAGCCGGAGGACGGTTTTATCGCCCCATCGGATCATCCGGGCTTCGGAGTCAAACTCAACGAGGAAATGCTTTAACCATGGCCGGACCGCTCAACGCCTTCGTTCCCGATAGCAATGCGTACCTCGCCGGCGCTGACGGCGGACCATTGTCCGGCCTCACCTTCGCGGCCAAGGACATCTTTGACATCGCCGGTCACGTCACCGGCTGCGGCAATCCCTATTGGCTGGCGACCCACGGCCCCGCCGAGGCGAACGCCTGGGTGGTGCAACGGTTGGTGGACGCCGGCGCCGTCATGGTCGGCAAAACCATCACCGACGAACTCACCCGCGGGATATTCGGCGAGAATATGCACTACGGAACGCCCATGAATCCGAGGGCGCCGGGGCGTGTGCCGGGCGGTTCCTCCAGCGGGTCGGCGTCGGCTGTGGCCGGGGAGTTAGTCGACTTTGCCCTCGGCTCGGACACCGGAGGCTCGGTGCGCGTGCCATCCAGCTTCTGTGGGTTGTACGGCCTGCGGCCCTCTCACGGACGCATCCCGCTGGACGGCATGCTGCTCCAAGCCCCGTCCTTCGACACCATCGGCTGGTTCGCCCGGGACGCCGAGACATTCGCTCGGGTCGGGTCGGTCATCCTGCCGCCGGGCAACGAAACGCCGCGACCCCAGCGCTTGGTCATAGCGGAAGACGCCTGGGATCTCGCCGAGCCGGGCACGAGGCGAGCGCTGGAACCTGTCCTGGAGAAAATTGGCGCGCTTTTCGCCTCGTCGGCAACAGTACGGTTATCCCCAATCAGCCTGGAAGAATGGTCAGGTCACCAGCAGGTATTGCAGAGCCGTGAGGCGTGGAAGTCGGCACGGGACTGGATCGACCGGGTCAATCCGACCTTCAGCTTTGAGGTGTCCGACCGGTATGCCCTGGCCCGCTCGATTACCGATGAGCAGATCGTCACCGCGCAAGCTGGCCGTGATGCCGTGATTGCCCGCATCAACGAGGTGTTCGACGGCGGGGACGTTGTGATGTGCCTGCCAACCACGGTGTCCCCGGCTCCGCTGCTCGGCCAGCGCGTTTCCGAGCGACACACGCTGCGGCTGCGCAACAGCGCGCTCACCTCCATAGCGGGGAACACGGGCCGCCCGCAGATCAGTTTGCCGCTAGCCGAAGCAGACGGCTTGCCCGTCGGCTTGTCCCTACTGGGAGACCGCGGGGCCGACGAGCAGTTGATTGCGTTGGCGCGGGAGATCGCAGCAGCGGCGTAACGTCTTATCTCTCCGTATCAGTCCCGCCGTGACCTGAACAAAACGTGGATCGCAAAGGCGCGCTGATCGATGGTGTCGGCGCGCCGAAATCCGGCAATGGCCCTATCGGCCTCGCTGATCAGCTCTAATACTTGAGAGCGCGAAAACGTTGCTTCCGGGACATAATCGGCATGGTGCCGATAACGCTGGATGACTACGAACCACTGCCCGAAATCTTGAATTTCCGCCGGAAACTGCCGCATTTCTCGCTGATTGTTGCAGCGGTCTTTAGCAACACCATGCTCCAGCGACCGGTAGGCTCGTTCCCACGCCGGCTGCCTCCGGCGAGCGGGAGTCGAACCGACCAGCATGTCCGCGCAGCAGCGGGCGAGTGCATGGAATAGCGCGTAATACGCGGTGCTGACGGCTCGACGCAATTCGGCCTGACGGGGCCGACCGCGCCGTCCACCAACTCCGCCGGCAGCCAGATGTCGGGCAATCCTGATCAGATCTTCAGGATTCACCGTACTTGCTCGCGAACAGTTCTTCCCACTCGGATTTTTCCACGAACGATATGCCGGGGACGCTGGGCACCCCTACCGCTATTGATTCCGGCCAGATATGACCGGGGATTTTGATAGTCCAGCCCGGGTCCAGATTCTTTTGGTCGCCGTCAAACACGATGTAAATATCCAGGTACTCGTCGCCGTCGTGATCAATCTCATGCTGAACCACTATCGGGTCAAAGACGAACTGGTCCTGGAAATGTTGCACCAACATATCCTTGACCAGGCCGGCGATCTTCTGCTTGTTTTCGGCGCTAATGGACATGACGCAACCTCCAATCGCACCTTCCGGTACGCACCACTGATGAATATGGGGTTCCATGCTTGCTGTCCATTACTTGTTGAGAACGACGTCGATCAGGGCGACCCGCCCCTCGTTGACGGCGTCCAGGCCGTTGCGCAGTGCTTGGGCCAGATCGGCGGGATCCTCCACCCGTTCCCCGTAGCCGCCGAAGGGCTCGACCAGCTTGGCGTAGTCCGGGCCGGGGATATGCACACCGTGCCAGATGTCCGAGCGCGCCGCAACGCCGTCGGGGTAGTAGGCCAGATGGTTGCCGCGCATAGCCTCGTAGCCGCCGTTGTTGAACAGCACGGTCAGGAACGGCAGGTTGGCCTCGCCGGCAACTCCGAAACACTGCGTAACCGGGTTGTACAGGAAGCCGCCGTCGCCCATAAGCGCCACCACCGGCTGATCGGGCTTCGCCAGCTTGACCCCCAGCGCCAGCCCCAGACCTTGACCCAGGCCGCCGTTGGTCTTGTAGTAACTCTGGGGTCGGTCCCAGACGACGTGGCGGCCGATGGCGCCCCGATGGGTGGTGACTTCCTCGGAGTAAACCACATCCTCGGGCATCACCTCACTGAGCACAGCGCACAGCCAGGCCGGGTCGATAGGCCGACTGCTACTCGCGGCGGCTTCGGCGGCGTAGGTTGCTTCTGCCAAACGCTCGTGCTCCTCAGCCCAGCGCTGGCGTCGCACCTCTATCTCGTCGCGGCGACCGGCCACCGCGGGTTGCAAGGCCTCGACCAGCAAACCCAGCCCGATGGTGAGATCACCCTCGACATAGCGGTCGGCGAAGAGGTTCTGGTACACCATGTATTCCTTGACGGTGGTCTCGCCCATGGATACCACCGTCGCATTTTGGGGCCCAGCCTGCGGCGGATACCAAGGAGCACGGCTGCCGGCCAGGATCACCAGGTCACTCTGCTGGAGATAACGTTCCGGCTGGCCGCCCAGGTACAGCGGATGGCCCTTGGGGAAGTTGGCGTACAGCGCCGCGCTCTCCACCACCGGAATGGCGAACAGTTCGGCCAGGGTCACCAGGTTGTTGAAACCGTGGATCTCGCGCCCCGCGCTGTCCGTAATGATCAACGGCGATCTGCTGCGGGCGATCAGACCAGCCAACTCGGCAATGTCCTGATCCGATGGGCGGATTTTGGGCGCGGACGGAACGGTTCGCAGCTTTTCCGGCGGCGTCCACGAATGCACCATAGTCTCGATGGGAATGTTCATGAACGATGGCCCCTGGGGCACGCGCTGGGCCAGTTCGCCGGCCCGAACCAGTTGCTCGTACACGGTGTGTGGGCTCGTGGCTCGGCCGCTCCACTTGGTGAAGGCGTCGGCAAAGCGGTCCGGGCCACCCACCACGCTGAGGTTGCGGTACCACTGGCCTTGAGGGTCGATCTCCGGGTCCTCGCCGTAGCTTGTGGCCTCGCCGGAGCACACCAGCATGGGCACCTCGCCGATCATCGCGCCGTGTACTCCCATGCTGCCCTGGAGCAAACCGACGCCGGCGTGCAGCAGGACCGCCTGCATCCGGCCTGTGACCCGGGTGTAGCCGCTTGCCATGTTCACTGCCAGGGTCTCGTGCCAGCAGTTGATGTACTGAGGCCCCGGCGTCTCGTTGACCTTCTGACGGGCCAGAGCTTCCCACACCGGCGCCCATTCCGAACCGGGGGACGAGATTATGTAATCAATGCCAAGATTGCGGAATGCTTCGAGGATGCCTTCGCCGCAATCCTGAGTGGTCGTGCTGGTCATACTTCAGTCCTCCTGTGCCGGGCTCGCCGCCGGGCGGAGTGCGGGTTCGGGCCGAGTGCTGGCCGGTACAGCCTGATCCTCACGGTGGGTGGGCAGCGCCGACAAAAAGAGCGCCACCGACAATGCTCCAATCATAGTGAAGAAAGCGTATCTCATTCCCACGGTGAACGCGGTTCCCACTCCCGATGCTGCGCCGTGGCGCACCGCGTCCAGGCTGGGCTCATAGCCCATGGAACCCATGGTGGCGGTTACGATGGCGGTGGCAACGGCGACGCTGACCACGTTGCCGGCGTTGCGGATCAGGTTGACCAGTGCCGAAACTACGCCGTGGCTTTCCCGTTCCACCGCGCTCAAAATGGAGCTCGAATTAGGGGAGTAGAAGGTGCCCATGCCGCTGCTGGTCAGCATCAGGCCGGGGATCACCTGGAATAGCGAAGATTCGGCAGTCGCCTGGGAGAGAATGGTGATGCCTGTGGTCGACAGGATCAGTCCGGTTACGGTGAATTTGCGCCAGCCATAACGGTCCGAAAGCCGGCCGCTGATGGGACCCAGCATCGCCATGCAAAGCGCTCCCGGAACCACGCAAAGACCCGCCACCGACGGGCTGTAGCCAAGAACGTTTTGCAGGTAGAACGGCGTCATGAACAGGATCGCCGAGCTGCCGATGAACATGAGGTAGTTGGCAGTGACACCCAGGAAAAAGTTGCGCCGGCGGAACAATCGCAGGTTCAGCATTGGGTTGGCGATTCGTAGCTCCCACCAGATGAACCCCGCCAGGAGCACAACGAAAGCCGCGGCTGCGCCCAGTATTGGCGGGGAAGTCCAGCCGGTGCGGTGGGCGTTGGTGATGCCAAGCAGCAACGCCAGCAGGGCGCTGGAGGACAAAAATGCTCCCAGCCAGTCAAAGGCCCCCTGTCCCGGGCCGCGAACCGGGCGCGATTGGTCCGTGCTGGTCAGCACCGCAACGCACATGCCGATGCTGATGGCCACCATGGGGACCGTGGCAAAGAAAACGGAGCGCCATCCGAAGGCGTCGACCAGGAAGCCGCCCATGGCCGGGCCGGCGACGGCTCCGGTGCCGACCATCGTCATAATCAGGCCGATGGCCTTCCCGCGCTCGTTGGGCGGGAAGGCGCCTATCATGATGGCCATGCCGGTGCCCTGGGTCATGGCCGCGCCGGTGCCCTGCACGATGCGGGAGATGATCAGTATCCCCAGGTCGGAGGACGTTCCGGCCGCGACGGAGCCAGCGATTGTTACCACCGAGCCGATGATGTACACGCGCTTGGAGGTGATGATATCCGCCAGCCGGCCCATGGGCAGCAGCAGGGCGATGATCGTCATGGCATAGCCGATTACCAGCCACTGGACGCTGGGGATATCGGTTTGGAAATGGGTCGCTATGGTCGGCAGGGCAACTCCTACGCTGCCGTGGTCGACCACGGAGGCGAAGATGCCTACCGCCAGGGTCGCGAAGGCGTACCACTTGTAGTGGCGGCCTCGCGCGAGCGAAGATATCACGACTGCGTTACCGGGACCGTAGATGCCAAGCGCTACTCGCCGGCGAAGAACCGTCGAGGGTTCTCCACTGTGATCTGGTGAATGTCCTCGTCCGACGCTCCCATTTCCTTCAGGCGGGGCAGCACGTAACGGGGGATGAAGTTGTAGCCATCCGGGTTGGCCCGTCGCCGTTGCTCCTGCACCTCTGCGCCGTGGCGAGCCTTGGGCACCGAGTAGTCGTGGGAAAGGAAAATACGGTGGGTGAACCCGGCATCCATCAGCGCCTTGGCGACTTCGGTCCGCTGTTCCCAGTCGGGAGTGCCGGGGCGGAATCCGCCAGGGTAGCGGTCCAGGCCCAGCCAGACGCCTTTGTTGAGGAGACCCAGGAGGTACTCCAGGTCGGTGTCGTCGTTGCTGTGGCCGATGTACACCCGGTCCAAGTCAACGCCTTCTTCCTCCAGAACACGCACTTGCGCCTCGCCGATACGCTCCGGCGACCACGTGTGTGTCGAGATGGGCACGCCGGTGGCTTTCTGCGCACGCGCGGCGGCCCGCAACACGTTCTCCTGTGGGGCCGTGATCCCACCTTCGTCGCTGGCCACCTTGATGATGCCAGCCTTGATCCCGGTGCCCTCGATGCCCTCCTCGATTTCGCGAACATAAAGCTCGGCGATGACGTCGGGGGAGATTTCGCCGAAGGGCCGTGGCACGGCCAGGTGGTTGCCGGTCGCGACGACCACCTGCATGTCGCTACCCAACGCCACCTCGCGGATCAGCTGGACGTCCCGTCCCAGGTCGAAGGTGCTCACGTCGATTATGGTTTTGACTCCATCCTCCCTGACGGCGCGCATGGCGGCGATGGACTGTTCGCGGATGCCGTCACGGTCGATGATCTCCGGGTAGGTGTGGCGGAGGCCGGCGGCGTTGGTTCCAACATGCTCGTGGCTCAGGGTGAACCCCAGGTCGTCGGTATCTATGGGCCCCATCACGCTGTTCACGGTTGCCATTGCCATCCCTCCTGGCCGTGGGCGAATGCGGGTATTCTATTACGGATTCCGCTGGGACGATACGAGCGCGGCGTCTCCGGTGCGCCGGCTTGCGCTACCATCACCGTGTCCGTGGCTCGCCCGTGCGTTTCCCAGTGCGACTTGCTGAGCAAT
This sequence comes from Dehalococcoidia bacterium, assembly GCA_965220505.1. GTDB lineage: Bacteria > Chloroflexota > Dehalococcoidia > Lucifugimonadales > UBA3495 > Bin87. The sequence continues at coordinate 1,458,828 of CBDCQE010000001.1, forward strand.
TGCTGGCACGTCTATATTGACCGAAAAGCACTGGGAGGCAAACATGCGAACGCCCATTTTGACCCGTGACCAGGTCCCCGCGGAACTGCAAGACGCATTCGACCATGAGACCGCCAACTCCGGCGGCGTGGTTTCCAGCGGCCCAGGTTCCGCCATGATCAACAGCCCCGAAATGCGGAAGCGGGCGAACCATCTGGTCAACTACCTGCGGGACGAGTCGTCCCTGCCCAAGAAGATCCAGGAACTGGCCATGATCCTGACGGCACGCAACATGGACTGCCAGTACATCTGGTTCGCTCACTCCGTGCGAGCCAAGGAACAAGGCATCAGCGCAGAGTTCGTTGACAACCTGCGTGATCGTAAAGCTTTGCCGCAACTGCCGGCAGACGAGCAGACGGTGGTCAACTACGCCACGGAATTGTTCAACAACCACCGTGTCACCGACGCAACCTTTCAGGCCGCCATCGACCAGTTCGGGCCCCTGGGATTGACCGAACTGACGACGCTGTTCGGTTACTACACCCTGCTTGCCTTCAACGCCAACTCTTTCGACATCGACGTGCCGGACGGCGCGGAGCCCAAGCTCCCGATTTAGCCGGGCTCCAACCGTCGCCGCCGTTCGGCGTATCTGCCCGGGTATGCTCCCGCGCTGCGCTCAACGCGGCAGCCGGCTGAGCAGGCTGACGTACCATCGGGACAATGGGACGACCAAACCGGCCCGATGGTACAGGCGGGCCGGCGCGGATTCAGCCGCAATGCTTTGCGCCAGCATCGGCTCCAGGACCCGGTCGCGGAACTGCTCGACCAACGCGGGGTTGTCCGTGCACAGCACAACCTCCTGTTGCAGATCGTACGCCACGAAATCGAAGTTGCAGCTGCCCAGAATGAGTTGCGTCCCGTCAATCAGTACGGCTTTCACGTGGCACATTTCCGGTTGGTAAAGCAGCACCTCGAGATTGCAACCCGCGGCCGCGCGAAACAACTCCTGTTGCAGGATGGCCTTGTTGTTGCGGGCGGGGTTGATGACCCGAACCCGAACTGCTGCCGGAAGTTGCGCGAGGCGACCCAGAAAAGGGTCCGACACGTAGGGCGTGATCACGTCGACAGATTTTTCGGCCCGTTCCACGGTGGCGAAGAGGTCTTCGTATTGATCTCGGCTGCGGCGACCATCGAGGAAGAAAAGCCTTCCGATAGAGGTCGACACCACCCCGGAAGAGTTGACGCCGCGCAGCGTGTTGCAAAAATCCCGGGCTAGCGCATCCACCAGCGTGGGGCAGTCGGAGCGCATCATCAGGTCGTGCCACCGGAAATTGTGCTCGCTGAGGTTGATCCCTCCCAGGAATGCCTGGTCGTCGACCACCATCATCTTCTTGTGGTTCCTGATGGGAAACTTGCGCCAGAGGCAGCCCATGGGGTTCGTAACGACGATACGCACGCCGTCCCGCTCATCCTGGCGGAGCAGCCGGCGCGTATCGCCCACTTCGCGTCGGAACTCCGGATCCAAAAGGAATCTTGGGCTGAAAACCAAGTCGTCGCTGATCTTGGCGGTGGAAAAGGCGTCGACGCACAGGACCTTCTCCTCGGCAGGAGAATGGGCCAGCAGATCCCAAAAATGCCGGCCTACCGAATCCATTTCGAAGGTCATCACCTGCACCAGCACGCGGCGGCGCGCCTGCAGTATGGCTGGCTCTACCGCGGCGACAAACTCAGGGGCATTGACCAGTAGCGAGGGATCGTGCACTGGCTGGGAGAAATTAGCGGGATGGAAAACGGGCGGCGAGGACGTCCGCGACCAGTCGCGCGGCCACCTGTGCGGTCAGGTCAGACAGGTCGTAGGGCGGCGCAACCTCCACCACGTCGAACGCCACCAGGTTGGACCGCGCTACCAGCGCGGTCAGGCAACGTCGGCATTCCTCATAATACAGCCCGCCCACCTCCGGGGTTCCGGTGCCGGGCGCCTGGGTCGGGTCAAGCACGTCCACGTCGAAGGTGATGTACAGATTTGACCCGACGGGCAGGCTCTCGGCCACGGCCTCCGGGCCTGCTTCGCGGAACTGGCGGGTGGTAACTATCGTGTTCCCGTGGGCCACGGCCTCCTCATACGGAGCCCGACGCACGCTGCGGATGCCCACCGACGATATGGAACCCACGTGCTCCAACTCGTGGCACCGGCGGATTGGGCTGCCGTGGGTCAGCAAAGATCCATGGTAATCGTGGGTGTAGTCCAGGTGCGCGTCGAAGTGCACGATGTCCAATGGAGCAAATCGGCCAAGTCCGGCCACCGCTGGGAAGGTGATGGCGTGATCGCCTCCAAGGATCACGGGCAACGCCCCACGCTCGGCGATCTGCGCCACCACACCGGCCAGCCGCTCGAAATTATGCACCACCTCGGAGGGATTCACCGTCACATTGCCGCAATCCACCATGGTGATGCCGCGTAGGAGTTCATCACCCGCGTCGGCGTCGAAGAATCCCTCCGCGTCTTTTCCCTGACCGTAGGGATCAAGGTAAGAATAAGCCCGTGGCGCGTCCCGAAGGGCGTCGGGGCCGTAGCGGGCCCCCGGGCGTCCGAAGGTTCCCTGGTCGAAGGGCATGCCCACGAAAGCGATATCCGCATCCAGCTGATCGATGTCGGTACAACGGGGCGACCGGAACATGGTTCGCGGCCTGCGGTCCAGCGGAGGGACATCGCCGGGCGACGCATCGGGCAGGTATTGTGGTCCGATGTTGAAGTTAGAATTGAAGTAGGTCATACACACCGAATAAGCGGGAAGTAGCGATCAAGGAAGTTTAGCAATGGTTACGCGCCCTCCGGGAACCATTGCCGCGGTAAGCAAATAGCCCGCTAGTAGGCGTGCGCCAACAAGGGTTTCAGATTCGGATATCAGAACTGGGATCGCTCTAACCTCATCGTCCCAGAATACGGCGGCGTAACAAAAATCGTGTCGCTGTTGGTTGCCCAATACCAGTGGCCTTGACCCTTCTATGGGCAGGCCCATCTGGCTAATGGCTCCCCGGGGCATCATCAGATATTGGGAAAACCCGGTGTCAATCACTGCGTCGAATCGATGTGCTGTCCGCCGATCATAGGCAACCACTTCTACAGAGATGACAGCCTCGTAGATATCGTTCACGCGCCCGCTGATCATCCAATTCTTATCCGCTTGCCATGCAAGATGGTCTCATCGTCAAACCCGACGCGAAAGACGATCATCTCCCCATCGGGCTGCCGGTCACGCAAGTGGACAGTAGCAACAATCAGCTCATCGTCCACTTCGTAGTCATGCGACTTGGCGTCGATGACGATGAACTTGCCATTCTCCGCCGGCTCTAACTGGTCGCGAAGTTCCGCGTTGTAGAACTCTTCGGCCTGCAACGAAGCGGCAGTGCGGTTGTTGTCAGTCGCCGCCATGATTCCTCCACGATATGCAGCCAAAACCGTTCCGGCGATTGCTGCTGCGCTTTTTGATTATACTTGACCGCAGCCGAAGTGAAAAAAGGAGATTGCCATGGCACGGCTCGAGGACTACCAGAACCGGTTCCAGTTTGCGAAATTCGAGCGCGAGGACGGCATACTGCAGATGACGCTCCACAGCGACGGAGACACGCTGCAATGGGGCGCCGGCCCGCACACCGAGTTGCCGGAGGTATTTCACACCATCGGGACCGATCCGGAGAACAAGGTGATCATCATGACCGGCGCCGGAGACGGGTTCACCGGACCGGCCGGCAGCAGCGACACGGTGCCGCGGCGCACACCGGAGCAGTGGGACGCCACCTACTGGGAAGGCAAGCATCTGCTGGGCAATTTGCTCAACATCGAGGTGCCGATCATCGCCGCCATCAACGGCCCGGCGTTGCGGCATTCGGAACTGCCCCTGCTCAGCGACATCGTACTGGCTGCGCCGCACACCACGTTCCAGGACTCCGGCCACTTCATGAGCGGGCTGACGCCGGGTGACGGGATGCACATCATCTACCCGCTGCTGCTTGGCATCAACCGCGGACGCTATTTCCTGCTGACCGGTCAGATGCTTGACGCGGCCAAAGCGCAGGAATTCGGCCTGGTCGCGGAGGTGTTGCCCACGGACGAACTGCTGCCCCGCGCCTGGGAGCTGGCACGGCAACTGGCGCAGCAACCGCGCCTGGTGCTGCGATATTCGCGTGTGCTGCTGACGCATCAGTTGAAAGGCGTCCTGCACGACATACTGGGCTATGGCCTGGCGTTGGAAGGCCTCGGGTCCGCTCAGGACTACCTGGACCGGGGGCAGGGCCGCTGAGCGGCGCTTTTCAAAGGGCCGCCAACTCGGTGATGGCGACGATTCCGCCGGGGGTCATATCGATCAGCACGCGGCTCCCGGCGAGCAAGTCGGCGCTGGCTAGGTACGAATAATCGGACTCCAGCACCCTGACCGTCTTGAAACCGCGGTGCCACATCACTTCCCCGTCGTAATAGGTGAACCGCGCTTCCTGCTCGTTAGCCAATCTGAATGTCAACCTCCCCGCCGGAACCAATCCGATCTGCCTGATGACAGTTTGGGGTAGGAGCAAGTCTGCTCCCTGAAACCCGGTATCGATTATGACTTCCAGCGTGAGATCGTAGTCGCGCATTTAAACCGGAATTACTGCCTCACAGTACTCGTTAACTCGGCCGGTGATCACGCTTCTATTTCCCTGATTCTTCCGCCTCCCAATGAGCCAACCGTCCGATATCCGATTCGGAACGCATAACCGTAAGAACCCGGATGCTGCTCTTTGAGTTTTGAGTCGGCCTCGGTTAAGTTAACGCCGATGGCGTAGTCGCGTGATACCAAGTCCAGAACAAGCACTTTACCCTTTTGGGTGGGCAGCAGTTTAGGCAGTAATTCCGTTTCGTAGAACGCTTCGGCAGCGGCCCATCCATCTGTCTTCACGGGTCCGGCGTGCTCGGCTTTGGTCATGTTCTGTCCTCCCCTGAGGTTGTGGTTCCATTGTAACCGGGTTCAGGCTGCAACGGTTGTTCCCCTGAACTCTTTGCGCGGAGGCACAGCTGTCAACATGAGCACGGCGGTACAAGCGTAGATGCCCAACAGCGTCCACCACGCCACCACGTAAGACCCTGAATAGTCGTGCAAATAACCCACGAGCGGCGCGCCCACGCCTGCGGACAGGAGATTGACCGGCATGACGATGCCCCGGATGGTTCCCAGGAAAGCGCGGCCGTAGTAGGCGGCGAAGATGTAGCTGTGGACGATCATTCCCACGCCAACAGAACATCCAAAGACGATCGTGGACAGGAACATCAACTCCACCGACGACACGTAAATCATCAGGACAATGGCCACGATGAAACCTGAGAAGGATGCGGCGGCCAGGAACCGTATCGGGATGTGGTCGGCCAGCCAGCCAGCCACCAGGGAGGTGGCCGCAGCTCCGCCGGCGTCAGCCGCAAACGACCAGGAAACCGTCAGCGGGTCGTAGCCATGCTCCACGAAGTAGGGGATGCGGTGAAAGCTCGCGCCTCCCTGGGCCACGCCGGCCAGTGCGAACACTGCCATCAGCTTCCACATGGTTCTGGTGCGAAATGCCTCGCGAACCGTCCAAATCATCTCCGGTTCAGGCTGCCGGTTCCCGGCCGGCCCGGCCTCCGACTCTGCCATTTCCTCCGGAGGGTCACCGTCCACCCGCAGGCCCATGTCCTCGGGCTGGCGCCGCAGGAACAGCGCTGCGGCCGGAGCAGAGATAACCAGGAAAATCAGCGCCAGGATGCGCCAGGTGCCCCGCCATCCGTAGTCATCGATCAGCCATTGGGTCACCGGCAGGAAAACGATGCCGCCAATGCCCAGCCCGGCGCCGGCCAGGGCAAGGGCCCGCCCGCGTCGCCGGACAAACCACTTCGCCACGGGCACCGATGTCACAATGCCGTTGGGCGCGGCCAGGCCGGACGCTCCGATGAGGCCGAAAAAGAGGATGAACTGCCAAGCGTGGTTGCTGAAGCTGACCAGGAGCAGGCATCCGCAGATCACTATCGCGGAAACCGGGATGTAGGCCCGGGGTCCGTAGCGGTCGATCAACCAGCCCACGGCAAAGCTGAAAACGCCGGTCGCCAGTCGACGGGTGGTTTGCATCCACCCGAACGTGGCACGGGACAGCGCCAGATCCCGCTGCATGGGCAGGACGAAAAGGCCGTAGTTCAGGGTCCCCGTCCCCATCGTCGAGAAGTTGACGGCAAACATGGCGGCGACGATGACCCACCCGTAGAAGATTCGCCTTTGTCCTGTTGGATGTTCGGGTCCAGAGGCCATTAGACAGAAAGATAGGGGCGAATGACTATTCGCCCCCTACGCGTTAAAGCGTCGACAATGATTTGGCGGAGCGATTCGATCAGATGGCCTGCCAGTAGCGTCGGCCCTGCAGGCGTACGATTTTCCCGAATCCGGGCGCAGGGAGGTGCACGGCAGCCACCGGTATGCCTTCGCTCTCCAGCTGGTCCAGCACCGCTTGCCGGGTCGCAATGGCCTGTTCCGGAATGATGTCGGCGCGGGATGCCCAGTGGGTCTGCTGGATTTGAGAGGTGTTGTGCAGCACGTCGCCCAGGACCAGAGCGCGTTCGCCGCCGGAGTTGATCATAATGCTCATGTGCCCCGGGGTATGGCCGGGGGTGGGCAACGTGGTGAGCTCTCCGGTGATGCTGAACTCGCCTTCCATCAGCTCCACCAGCCCCATGTCCACCAGCGGCCACACGCAATCGGGAGCGTTGGGGTAACGATCGGGCTGCAAGGCAGGGTCGTGGCTGGCGTCCAGATCGACCTTGCTGAAGTAGTACCTGGCGTTCGGGAATGTTGGTTTCAGGTTCCCGCCGTCGTCGCGGACGGTGTTCCAGCCGACGTGGTCGCGGTGCAGGTGGGTCATGACCACCGCATCGATGTCTTCCGGTGACAGACCGTTGCGGGACATGTCGTCAAGCAGTTCGCCCCAGGGAGTCTCCGGAGTGTCCTTGGCTCCCAGTCCCGTGTCTATGGCAATGTTCCTGCCTTCCGAGCGAACCAGAAAGCACGCCAGGTTGAAACTGACCTTGCGGTCAGGCGTCAGATGGTCGTGGAAAGGTTCCCAGTCCGATGCCGGGATGTCCGGGAAGAAGTTGCAAATGTCAAACTCCAGGAGACCGTCCGACAACGACGCGATCTCCACGTTGCCGATAGTAATCTTGCTGGCAGCCATAGTCCCTCCAGATGCCGTAGATTGGCGCATTCTACCACTGGCATTCCTTCGCCACTCGGCGCGGCGTGGAGCCAATCTCTGTCCGGGCTGTTCCCACAAGTTGACCGGCTCCGCAATTGTGGTGGGCCGATGTAGCCATTGTGGGATTGGTGCTCCGGCGTCGCGGCGAGTTTCGCCCGTTTACGACTACACCGGCGTTTGCTGACACTAGCCGATGGACGCGGGCAATCGACGGATGATACACCGGACGCAGGTTGCCACCTATGAACATTAACGACCTACCCGAAGCCCACGCCGGCCAAAAACCGCAGGGGGTTGACCCGCGCGATCCTCTGCAGCCCATCACGGAAAAGCAACTAGCACGCCTTTGGCAGCGCAGAGCGGCGCGGAGCCGAGCGCTTCGAACCGAACACGGAAACCGGATCCGTGTGCTCTATCCGGGGCGCCCAGGGGTTACGGCGGGGCCAGATTTTCGCAATGCCCTGCTGCTGGTGGAAGACCAGGGCCTCGTGCAGGGTGATGTAGAAGTCCATCTGCGTCGGCGCGATTGGCGATCCCATGGCCACCACGAGGACCCCAACTACAACGGGGTGGCGTTGCACGTCGCCCTGGAGACCGCCGGACCGGATTCGGATACGGCCAGCGGTCGCAACCCCCCGCTGGTTAGCCTGCGCGGTATGCTCGATAATCCGTCACTCGAGGATTCGCCGGAGCACGTGAGGGATCACCTCTGGTTGTTGCTGGAAGGGCAGGGCTACAGGCGGCCCGACACGGCGGAGCGGATGGCCGCACTGCTCAACCGAGCCGGGGACGAGCGCTTCCTGGGCAAGAGCCGTGCGCTGCAACGTCTGATGTCGGAGCAATCGCCGGCGCAAACGTTATGGGAATCCATTTGCGAGGCGCTGGGTTATCGACACAACCAGCACGGATTCCTGCAATTGGCGCTCGCCGCCCCGATCTGCCGGTTGGAAGACATGGCGCGTCGTACACCCGAAAGCGCTCGCACCGCCGCGTTGACTGCCGTGCTTCTCGAATTGGCCGGGTTCGACTACCGCGGACCTCCGGAAAGTCTGGACAGCATCCGCAGGGAGTTGGGAATACCGCTGGACGCCACCCAGTGGAAGCTGTTCCGGGTGCGCCCATCAAACCATCCCCGCCGCCGGGTGGAAGGGGCCGCCGGGTTGTTGGCCCGGTTCGGTGATGTGGGATTGCTCAACGGCCTGGCGCGTGTTGCCGCCGCAGGCAATCCGTCGTCGTTGACCGCAGCGCTGAGTATCGGAAGCAGCGCCGGTGGTGGAACCGCTCTGATCGGCTCCGGTCGTGCCAGGGATATCGCCGTCAACGCGGTACTGCCGTTCCTGCACGGATTGGCCACGCTTACCGGCCACGCACGAGGGTCGGGGGCGATGTTGGAACTGTACCGGAAGTACGGCAAGCTCGCGGAGAACGAAGTCACCCGAGAACTGGAATCGGCGTTGCAACCTCGAGAATGGGGGCGGGTGGCGCGCACCGCCCGACAGCAACAGGGGTTGATCCACCTGCAACGCCTGCTGGCGGGAGTCTCCAACTCACAACGCTAGCGGGGGCGACGTGACGTCACCCCCGGCGGCTGCGACTCTGCTTTGCCGGGTCAGGTTATTTCAGAGGTACCGCCAGCGAAACCCGGGGTTCCTCGCCGACGTTGCGAATGATGTGCCCGTGGCCGGTCAAGTCCTCGGCGACCAGGACGTCGCCGGGGCCGAACTGGCGCTTGGCGCCGCTGGCGACCTCGATCTCGGCGCCGCCGGACAGGAACACCACGTACTGGTGCCGGGGCGCGGTGTGGTAGTCCTGCCACCACCCGGGCGGACGTTGCCCGACCGTAAAGTCCCCGGGTCCGACGTCATTGGCAATGTCGGCAAACTGGTCGGTGGTGAGGTCCTCGAAGTGGGACTCGCCGTCGTCACCGGCGTATATGCGGACGATCATGGCACTATTCCTCCTGGCGTCCGGTCTAGCCCTCGGCGAGGGGAACGGCCAGGGAGACGCGGAAATCGTCTCCGATGCTGCGGGCAATGTGTCCGTGACCGGTCAGGTCTTCAGCGACCAGAACGTCCCCGGGGAACATTCTCACTTTGGTTCCGTCAGCAACTTCGAACTCGGCGATGCCGTTGAGATTGACCACGTACTGCCGTCGCGGGGCGTTATGGTAATCGGAAAAACTGGGGGACTCGCGCCGGTTGACGTTGATGTCGCCGGGACCCACGTTGTTGGCAATCTCGGCGAACTGGTCCGGCGTGAGTTCCTGGAAATGGCTTTCGCCGTCGTCGCCGGTGTATACGCGAACTATCTGTCCCATTGGGGTAGCCTCCTGTGTGCTGGGGTTAACGGGCTGTGGGATCAACTTGCCAGGGGGATCACGGCGGTGAGACTGGGAACGTCTCCGACCACGCGGGTGGTGTGGCCCTGGCCGGTGGTGTCTTCCACCAGCCGCGCGTCTCCCGGGCCGTATCGGAACGTGGTCCCATCGCCGAGGCCGATCTCGATCTCGCCGCGAAGGGAGATGATGTACTGCCGGCGCGGCGCCGGGTGCCAGTCGATGAAGTGTCCCGGCGGCCATTCCCGAAAATTGATCGACTGAGCCGCCTGCGCGTCTCCCAATTCCGGATGGTCGGCGAGGCTGGTCTCTTCGATATGCGATTGGCCGTCATCGCCGGCATAAAGTCGATAGATCGCCATGGGGTCACCTGCTGTAGCGGGCCGGCAAGCCCGGAGTGGGGTCATCTTACCCGTCGGCGGTTGCGGCGGCAACCGGCGGCAGGAGTCGCCTGTCCGCGGACGCCGCGCTCGCCCAAAACCGCGTTTGACAACTCATGCTGATCTTGTATCCGTGATATGCGCTCTGATAGTCTCAAGTGTGTACCAACAGTAGATATGCCGAACGTGAACCGGAGGATAGACAATGCCGGACCCAACTGCGCCGGGCCCTGAATACACCATGGGGTACAGCCCTGAGTTTTTGCAACTGCTGGACCGACGCAACGCGGACACGCACGCCGCCTATCTACTGCCGCACCTGCGTTCCGGGATGCGCTTGTTGGACTTTGGCTGCGGGCCGGGCACACTAACCGTCGGGTTGGCGGCCGCGGTGCACCCTGGCGATGTCCATGGGATTGACATGGAAGAGAGCCAGATCGAAATGGCCCGCTCTGCCGCCGCCGCGGGCCAGCACGGCAACGCAACATTCCACGTCGGGAACGTGTACGAACTGCCCTTCGAGGACGACTATTTCGACGTAGCGCACTGCCATGCCGTCCTGATGCACGTACCCGACACCGACGCGGCGCTGCGCGAGGTGAAAAGAGTGTTGAAACCGGGCGGCATCATTGGCAGTCGGGAGATGATCGCCGGATCTTCGTTCTCCGATCCGGCCGGAGAACACATCCCGGAAGCCTGGGCTACGTTCGGCAGGCTGTTGATGGCCAACGGCGGCCACCCTGAAATGGGCAAAGAGCTGAAACGCCGGCTCTTGGAGGCCGGTTTTGTCGACATCCGTGCGACCGGGTCGTTCGACTACTTCAGCTCCGCTGACGACGTTGCCTTCCTTTACGCTTTCATCATGGACTGGTTCTTCATGCCCCGCGTGATAGCGGCGGCCACTCAATACGGACTGGCCACGCACGAACAGTTTGACCAGTGGCGCACCGAGCTGGACGAATGGCGAGAATCGGCAGGCGCGGTAGGGGGTCTGGCCTTTGGTGAAGCCATTGGCATCAAGCCCTGAAGGGCGGGAATCTGGAGGACAAACGACCCGGACCGGTCACGGCGTTTGCTGGCATGAGCTATTGATGGTATTATCATTGCAAGCGTCGCCGCGCATGGTGACGCCGTTTTGAATGGGGACGCGTAGGTTCGACAGGAGCGGTTTCTGACGGATTGCAGGCCGAGGTTGCTGCTGCCCTCGTAAAAACAGTGGCGAAAAAGTAACTGGCGAACGTGAATTCGCTCTAGCCGCCTAATCGCGGCTACGTCTGCCACCAGTAGGCCCGGAAGCCGGGAAGCGGACGTACAATCATTCCGGGATGCTACCTCAGGGACGCCGATACCCGAGGCTATAGACTTTATCGGCTGGCGGTTGACGAATCCCGTCGGCGGGAGTCCTCAGCAGCGAGACTAAAGCGCCGAACACGCTTGTAGCATATCCGATCAGGGAAGTTTCTGGACGGGGAGTGCGACTCTCCCCCGTCTCCACCAATTGATATGGTACGGACAACCTTCTCTCTGAAGGTGCCCCTCGTCAAAAACTCGTGGTCTGACTAGACAGGCCACGGGTTTTTTTGTGCAACCCGGAAACCGAACCTGCGCCACTACAAAGAGGATCAACGCCCCATGACCAACGGAACGAAGCGCCCGTACGCATTCGAGTACCTTCTCACATGCCAGCAGTGTCAGAGCCCGATGCTGATCAAATTCGGACCACTGCCGGAAGACGACGTTTACCGCTGCTCAAGAGCGCTCACAGCACCCGAACGCACCTGCGCCGCCCCTGACATACGAGCCCGGCAATTCGAAAACTGGCTCATCCAGGACCTCGCTGAAGTCGTCCTCAGCCCTCGCAACATCAAACTCTTGAGCCACTACCTGTACCACACGGACGTAAAGCCAGAGGATCTAAAAGGATTCCCGGAGACGGCTTCCGACCCCCTCACCTTCACCACAGTCGATGCTGCGCCCGAAGCCCAACGGCTTTTTGCCAAGTGCATCGACGACATCGCCGTCAATGGAACGGAAGCGACCATCCACTACTTGATTCCGCTGCCGCCAGATAGTCCGCTGCCAGGGGCTACGACCCAGATCATCGAACTGCCCGCCCGAGTCCTGCACTGAATACAGTACCGCGCGGTCAAGAAATTGGGGGCGCCTTTGCGCCCCCAAAGCTTGTGGATACCCGATCCTCCTAACCAAATCGGTGTGGATCAGCCTTGTAGGCTGATATTACCAGCCTCGCAAAGTCCTTCATAACCTCCGACCAGGGACTGACGACCGGAGAACCCGGTGTTGCCGACTCCCGCAAAACCGGGTTATCATCCCACTGTTCGGACGAGGGTCCCTCGCCCGACTCTTGCGGCGTCGCGTCGCTTGGTAGGCTTTCACGCGGCGCCTCTTCGTCTTCGTGACCGAACCCGCTTCGGTCTATGTTCTCTGCCATTTCCGCTTGCTCCTTCTTCGTAATCGTAAGGGACCAGTTCAATCTCTCTACGCCCAAATCAATAGAGACACAGGCGCTCCCACCTCCTTTTCAGATAAGCAGTCCATCCCGAAGCCTGGACTGCACTCGCTCAAATAACTCCTCCGGCACCAGAGGCGGCGTGAAGCCCGTGACGCGGACCCACTCTGCTGCCTGCGTTGGCACCTTGAACACTTCGCCGTCGGGCGTCCGCATTGTCCGAGTCTTACCGTAGTAATCCACGCCCAAGTACGAACGGTTCCGCAGCATGCTCAGTACCACGGCGTATCCCCACCTCATTCCGCGCTTCGACGGAATTGCCTGGTCGTTCAAACGCCGTGCGATCCGACTAACCGTCTCTCCCGCGTCGAACGTCTCGAAAACCCAGAGGACTACCTTGGCCTCGGCGGAGTTCACTACCCTGCGGCCCAACTCACGGTCGTAGTCGAAACCGTAAATGCCGTGTCCGGTGCCCACGGGCATGGATCCCGATCTCGCCCGCGCCTCCTGCGCGAACCGCACCAGATCACCAGATGCAGACCGAACTCCCGAGTCTTCCGGCGGAAATCGAACACTCCCATCGGCAGCGCCGTTTTGCAAATCACCTCCTTTTCGCGTATCCTTAAAAGCGATCTCCCCGAGTTCCTGCTCGGTTGATCCCGGTGCCGCGGACGAGGGCTCAATCTCCCGCGGCCCATTTCTTTTTGCGCGAGGCCACTCCCGGGGCCTTGCTCTGTCAGCCATATCAGTCCTCCTGATTCTCCTGCTCCCGCCGTCGAGACTCCCGCTCACGGGCGAGGCTCATGATCATTTCCCTGTCTGGTTGCAGATCGTCGCCCTGGTACACGAGCTGACCGCGATCACGCCGCCAGTCGTCGCCGTGCCTGACCAAGCCGCCCAGCGACCCGCGTATCGACTCGGCACTAGCTGCGTTCGTCTCCTCAGTACGGAAAATCGCCTCAGCGAGCGCCTGCTCACGGAGACTGAAACCGTAAACTCGCGCCGCCGCCAGAGCCCGCTCCCGACTATTCCGCTTGCCTGAAACCACACGGGCGTCGTAAATCGGCTCACCGGTTTCCTCGTCGACGTCAGGCTTGAACGCCCAGAAATCCTTACCGAGGATCGCGCTGACAACCGCGCCGGGCTCGAAAGCCGGCAAGTCAAAGGCAGTCATCCCGACTTGGCTATCCGCCAAAGGGAATGAGGCCTTCTCGGTCTCATCGCCCACCAAGCCCAAGGCATCCCGAAGCTGATGGACGATCTCCAGATGGACCTCGACCCAATGCTTATCCTGAACTGCCCGACTCATCAGCATCTCTGCTTCCTGCTGATCCGCCTCTGCCTGCCGGAGCTTTTCCAGCAAACCAGACTCCAGCCGCCGAATGATCTCTATCACGACTCGGGACCCCAAAACATGGTGATTTACTCAACGCCTGCGATCTAATCTCCGGTGCAGACGAGGAACTGTAGTGAAGACGCGTGACAGAGTAGCACTCAATTTCACTCAATACAACCCATAAATCGCAGAATTTGATAGCAATTTTGCAATGACACGCCCGATCCACCAAGCGCACGGCTGCTGCCGACAACTGTCAACCGACCCTAACGAGGCCCCTAAAAACGAGTAGATGCCAGCACAAAAGGAGTGCCGCGACTGCCGCTAAAAATAGCAGACATGTTGCGCCAGTCGACAATTTTTCAGCACGGCACCCCGCAAGAACTCCATACAAATAATGGCACCCGTCACAACGGTGCCCATGATCTTCCGTGTACGCCACATGCTCCCCGCGTCCCAGCGAGGAAGAGCCATTTGCCAGCCTCAACGACGGCCAAGCAGGACTGAACGTTAACATTAGACAGGGCCGCTGATCGGCTCGTCGGTTGACGCCAATCCAATAGATCCAAGGACAGCAATCCAATGCCCGACATCACCTACACACTCGAGCCCATCGTGACGAAACCCATCAGTTCCCGCGCCCGAGCGGTAATCAAATCCGTGCGTAGGAACACACGATGCCCATACTTGGTCGACGCAAAACTCGGCAGTCCCGAGAAGGCTCCATTGCTGAGTGCAGAAACCGCGGCAATAGGCGACACGTCGCGGCGCACCATCGCTGACAAATGGAAGAAAGAAACGCAAAGACTTCGCGAAACCGACACCAAGCGCGGGGGGCCTCTTCAAACCATTGCCCAGCGTGCCAACGACCTCATCACCAGAGCCGGGATCCTGAATCGCAACAACCACCGCCCGCCAATCTACTCTGAAACGACGATTGCAACGTTCATCAAAATGGGTGCTGCAACACCAAAGGAGTCGCCGCTCATCCGAGCAGCAGGGTACGTAGTTCCGCCACCCATTTTCCCGGTCAACCACGACCTCGCAACAGTCGCGCCGGAAATCGCAGCCTACATGGCGCGAACGCACGAACCTCAAAGCATTGAGCAAATCGCACAATGCCTAGAACACCGACGCGAACTGCTCGCCAAATGGCCAGACCTCGACCTCGCAATCGCCATCCGACAACTGACAGGCATCCAGCCCGACGAGCAAGGGAACTACCATCCAGAACAACCTTGGGGAAAGTTCCTCAGCGCGCAGCAACTGGTTATGCACACGGTATTCCGGATCTTCGCCCGCGAAGGCGCCCCATGCACTATCGGATACCTGCTCAGAGAAACCGAGCGACTGATCGGCCAGTTTCTGCCCGAGGGATACAACACCCTCGTTGCTGTACGCGTGGCAGTCTCGAAATCCAATGACATCACCTGGCAGGGCCCGCGCACCTTCGGCCTACGGAAATGGGGCACATCCGCAGAACCCCAGTACACAAGCAGCCGGCGGGGCAACACCGGCGACCTGATCCACGCATTCCTGCTCCGGCATGGTCCTACCGAGATCGAGGGCGTGATCGAACACATCCAGCAAACCTCTGGCGCCAAAAAGCGGACCATTCAGGAAGCCATCAACCATGACCGAGAGAACCGGTTCATCCGCATCTACGATCAAAAAGTGGCCATCAACCCCGTTCCTGATGTACACAACGGTACGTCTCCCTCGCTGATGGTGGTGCCAGACCAGCGGGAATGTAAGCCGGCGCCAGTCCTGCGGGAGTCGGAACTCGCGTGGCTCACGCGTTACGTGCAGGAGCTCGACGAGCTGACGCCGCCGCTACCATCCCAAGTGGCCATCACCGGAGCTCGCGCCGCCGGCTTCGCGCAGGTAGGCGACGCTCTGGAGATAACCGTCGTCGCCGAATCATGCCACAAGTCAGACCTAGAGCCCAGGATAGCAGACACCGTAGCCGCGGCGACAAAATCAGTCCCGTGTGTGCAACCGAACATCAAGATCCAATCGTGCGAGCAGTGGGCCAAGGCGCAAGCTCGGAAAACGCCCATCGAATACCGCAGCGTTTGGCTGCCGCCCGACAGGACTCCATGGCAGGAATGCTAATGGAAGGTCACCAAACCGCCATCACAACTTCTGCCTGACGCCGTGGCGGTTGACCCGTCTTCTCACGACCCCATATCATCAAACGGCAACCCCATTCCAAAAGGTGGGCAATATGACCGCCAATCCCGAAACGCTGGAAAAAATCACCAGCGCCGTCAGGGCAGAGCTGCCCAAGTACCTGCCCGCGGAAGCCGCCATCTACGACGTATTCGCGCAGAACCGCCCCGGACCCGACGACGAAGACTACGTTCACGTTCGCGTGATCCTCGAAGACGAAAACTCCGAACTTGACCCGCGAGAGCTCAACCAGTTCAGCAGCGATATGCGCGACCTCTTAGAGCAGTCCGGCATTGACTACGATCCGAACATCACCTACGCAAACCGGAGCGAGCTCGGTTTGTGACTACCCCAAGTAACCCGACGCAGGCACCAATCAATTGGCGCATCCTCATTCAGGCGGGACGCGACCTACTAAATGTACGAAGAGTGTGACCTAGGGCTCGGGCACGCGAGGCTGATCGATCTGCAAAGTACGACCGTGCGCGTCTCGCCCGCCCGCTCTGTCGGCACGGGTTTTGAAGAAGATCTGTACTTCAATCCCAGCCACTCGCTCAGCACCTATGCTGAAGCTGCACGGCGGAACGGCGCCATCACCGACGACCCTCGGTTGCTGGACGCTACCCAAGGCCCTCGCTAAACTGCGGCTCAATTATGAGCACGAAAAGGAAGCGTGGTCGTTCCCGACAAAAACAGGCCGCCACGCGCCCCAAACCAATGGACTCAATGGCTGACCGTCTGATTGACACCAGCCGGCAAAACTACAATCATCCAGCCAGATCAACGCTCGCCGTTATCACGCTGAACACTTTCACCTGCGGGGTCGTGGGATGCGCCATTGCCTGGGTACTAACCGTTTGGATAAGCGAACCAGCCGATTTCACTTGGCAAAAGTACGTGATCATCGCGGGCGTTGCTGCGCTAATCCAAATCATCTTGGGGTTCGTCAACAGCATAGTGATGGTAGGAATCGCAGTACAGATCTCGCGTAGACTCATGCAACGGAGGCTCGGCGTAATCTTCACTGACGAACAAGTTGAGGAAGTCAAGCGCACGACGGAGCCCAACAGCAAGATAGGGCCAGCGTCCATCATCTCGGCAGCAACCGCAGTCGCGTTAATCAACCAAGAGGCACCGACTGCCGCGGTCATCGGGATTGGCGCCGCTGCCAGCGCCCTAAGCCCAGCCGTTAGCCACTTGACGAATCACAGAGATATTCTGAACCTATGGAGAGGCGTCAAGGGCATTTACTATTCAGCAACCACGCGTCGGTAATCGCACAGCGACACTGACCAAGTATAATTCTCCACCTATCCTGGGTGACACGGTGACGACAATGCCCGCCACGTTCGCGGAACAACCCATACTGAACTCTCCTTACGAGTATCCCAGCCGCCATTGGGAACTCCAAAACGGATTGCCCACAGACCGCATCGTGGAGCGTAGGCGTCTGTCCGAACACATCACGCCGGTGCCGCCGGCCCGTAGGCAAAGCCAGGAACAGCCCACTTTGCAAATGGGCGTAGCCGAATTCTCCGACGAAAACCAGCAGTACGATCCTACGCCAATCATCAACCAGATCCGCCAACAAGTAGACGCCTGGCGGAGAATCCCAAACCCCAACGACTGGGGCGTGACGCCGGAAACCGCCCGGCTGCTCCAGCACTGGCGCAGCTACGACTTCCCCAACATCCGCCCGTTCTTCTGTCAGGTTGAGGCCGCAGAAACGGTCATCTGGCTAACCGAAGTAGCCGGCTTGTTGTCCGCCAGTGGCCGGCGACTGCGACGCGATCATGAAGGAATCCGAGCCCACATCAGCGGCGCTAACGGGCAGGCCAATCCTGACTTGTTCCGAATAGCGCTGAAACTCGCCACAGGCGCTGGCAAAACCACGGTAATGGCGATGCTGATTGCCTGGCAAACCGCCAACGCGGCACGATACCCCAATCGCCGCCTGTTCACCAAGGGATTCCTAATCGTAACCCCCGGCATCACCATCCGCGACCGACTGCGGTCCTTGCTTCCCAACGACCCGGAAAACTACTACGAGCACCGTGACCTGGTCCCCAAGGATATGCTGAGCACCATCAAACAGGCGCAAGTGGTAATTACCAACTTCCACGCCTTCCGACTGCGGGAACGACAGTCAATTACCCCCACCACCAGGCGGCTGTTGCAGGGCAAAACGGGCGAAGAAATCAGCACTCTGGAAACCGAAGGCCAGATGCTTCGTCGCGTGATGCCTGAACTGATGCGAATGAAAAATGTGATGGTGCTCAATGACGAAGGCCACCATTGCTACCGCGAAAGGCAGCAAGAGCAATCCGCGGAACGCGATCTGGAAGCAGATGAAAGATCGGAAGCACAACAGAACAACGAGTACGCGCGCGTCTGGATTTCCGGCATTGAGGCGGTCAAGAGGAACGTCGGAATCATCGCAACTCTGGACCTGTCGGCTACTCCCTTCTTCCTGCGCGGTTCCGGCTACATAGAGGGCACACTTTTCCCTTGGACCGTCTGCGACTTCTCCCTGATGGATGCCATCGAATCCGGCATCGTCAAAATCCCCCGGGTGCCGATTGACGACAACGTGCCCCAAGAAAACCGCCCGGTGTTCCGTGAGCTTTGGAAACACGTCAGCAGAGATTTGCCCCGCGCCGGCCGCCGGCGCGCCAACACCATTCAGGACCCGCGCAATCTGCCACCCCAACTGATTTCGGCGTTGGAATCGTTGTACGGCGGCTACGAAAGAACCTACCGAGACTGGCAGGACGCCGGCATTGAGGCACCGCCCGTATTCATCGTGGTGTGTCAGAACACCGCTATCTCCAAACTGATTTACGAGTACGTTGCCGGTTTTGAGCGGCCCGGCAACGACGGGAGCGTTGACCAGAAATTCCTAGGTCGGTTCGAGCTGTTCCGCAACTACGACCAGAACGGCAACCGCCTAGCTATGCCACGAACGCTGCTGATCGACAGCGAGCAACTGGGCGCTGCCGAAGCCTTGCCCGCCGACTTCCGGACCGCTGCTGCTTCCGCTATTGAGCAGTTCCGCCGGGAACGAGTGCAACGCACCGGCGACAGGGAAGCCTCGGAAAACATCGCGGATGAAGACCTGCTGCGGGAGATGATGAATACTGTTGGGAAGCCAGGTCGTCTCGGCGCCGGCGTCCGCTGCGTAGTGTCCGTGTCAATGCTCACCGAAGGCTGGGACGCCAACACCGTTACCCACATCCTCGGCGTGCGCGCCTTCGGAACCCAGCTGCTCTGTGAGCAGGTAGTCGGGCGCGCCTTGCGCCGACAGTCATACGAACTGAACGAGGAAAACCGCTTCGACGTGGAGTACGCCGACGTGCTTGGTGTGCCCTTCGACTTCACCGACGGCGACAAACCCGCTCCGCCGCCAACTCCGCCGTCCCCAACGGTTCGGGTTCATGCTGTGAGCCCAGAACGGGATCACCTGGAAATCCGATTTCCCAACGTTACGGCGTATCGTGTGGAATTGCCCGACGAGAATCTGAGCGCGCGGTTTAGCGAGGATTCCGTACTGAGGCTTACCACCGAGCTGGTTGGGCCAACCAGAACGGAGAGCCAAGGCATCATCGGCGAGGGAACCGAGCTTACCGTTGAGCGTCTGCGCGACACTCGCCGCCAGCGCATCGGGTTCGAGTTGACGGCTCACATCTTGCAGAACCAGCTGCGCGAGGCGGGCGAAGCGCCCCGGATGCACCTGTTCCAGCAACTGAACTCCATCGTGAGCCGCTGGCTTGACCAATACCTGCACTGCGCCAGCGACACCTACCCGGCGCAAGTTCTTTACCGGGAAATCGCTGACATGGCCGGTGAGCGCATCAAGGCGGCTATCACAAACGCCGTCCGAGCGGAGCAGCCAGACGCGGCGCAACGCATCAAGGCAGTCGTGGCGCCTTACAACCCCTGGGGTTCCACCCAATACGTCAACTTCACCACAAGCAAGCGGCCACGGCGTCCCGCTGATAGGTTCGTAAGGCAAATCCTAGAAACCAGTCCCGAAAAATGCCACGTGAACCTAGCCGTGTGCGACAACTCCTGGGAAGCTGCTTTCTACCGCATCGTTGAAGCCCACCCCAAGGTAACCGCCTACGTCAAAAACGAGGGGCTCGGCCTGAAAGTTCCCTACCGATTAGGGTCAGCCAGCAAAATTTACGAGCCGGACTTTATCGTTCAAATCGACGATGGATACCCGTCTGACAACCGGCTCAATCTGATCGCCGAGGTCAAGGGCTATCGTGGCGAGGATGCCGTTGCCAAAGCCGGCGCCATGCACGAGTATTGGGTCCCCGGCGTCAATAACCTAGGGGCATACGGCCGCTGGGCGTTTCACGAGTTCACCTCGGTTAGCGATATGCAAGCCGAGTTTGACGAAGTGGTGGAACGAAACGCAGTCGCCAGTGCCGCTAAGCGCCTTGCCGATGCCGGCGGCAGCCAGCCTGACATGGAGTACATCCCCCGTCGGCGCAGCGAGGTGTCCGTATGATCTTGCCGGACACGTCAGTGTGGGTTGACCACCTGCGCCAACCAGAGCCGGAGTTGGCGCAGGCACTCCAAGACGGCCAAATACTTATGCACATCATGATCATCGGTGAACTGGCCTGCGGCAATTTGGCGAACCGACAACGGCAACTGAGCGACTGGCGCAAGCTGCCCAAGCTACGAGAAGCCAGCAGCGAGGATGTGCTCAATTTCATCGAAGCCCATCGGCTGATGGGACGCGGTATCGGCTTGGTTGATGCCCACCTGCTGTACTCGGTCGTCAACTACGACAGTGCGCAACTCTGGACCAGAGACGGGAGACTCAAAAATCTAGCAGAAGAGCTCCGCGTCGGTTACTCTGAAGGTGCCTAATTGGTGCTTTGAAACTTGCCCAAATCGCAGCCACCATCGCGAATGAAAGAGGTGCCCAATGCCACCCCGTCGCCGCAACACACGCCGTGCCCCTACCGAAGTCGTCACCTTCACCCACCCTGACGACTCGCGGCGGAACATTCCCACCGCCGAGATGGAGCCTGTGCTGGACGACGAACAGCGTAGCCCCATCCGTCTGGCTTACGAACGGCGCAACCGAGACCTAGACCCCCAAATGGTCTGGAAGGGTAAGGACGAGCAGGACGCCGATGGTTTCCTTTACGTCGCCGCACCGCCGCTTTTCACCCAAGAAAAGGTGCATCCCAAAGTCCTGGTCGACGACCTGGTGCGTCTTTCCAAGAAGAGCGAGGTCGTCGAACAGCCGACACTAGACCTGTTCGCCGACTTCAACGGCCTACCCGAGGGCGCGGATCGCACAGACTTTTACCAACACGATGGCTACTGGTCCAATCGCATGATTCTAGGCGACAGCCTGCAGGTGATGGCATCGCTGGCGGAGCGGGAGGGCCTGCAGGGCAAGGTGCAGTGCATCTACATCGACCCGCCCTACGGCATCCGATTCAACTCCAACTTCCAATGGAGCACCACCAGCCGCGATGTCCGTGACGGTAACGTTGGCCACATCACCCGCGAGCCAGAACAAGTCAAAGCCTTCCGCGACACCTGGCGCGACGGCATCCATTCCTACCTAGCCTACCTACGCGACCGCCTGACCGTCGCCCGGGACCTGCTGGCAGACTCCGGCAGCGTTTTCGTCCAGATCGGCGACGAGAATGTTCACCGGGTGCGGGCATTGATGGATGAGGTATTCGGCGAACAGAATTTCGTCGCTTGCATCGTGATAACTAAGACCACCAGCGCAACATCCCTGTACATGGCCGGAACCTGTGACTACATCTTGTGGAGCGCAAAGAATTATCACTCTCTCAAATATCGCCAGCCATTTCGGGAAAAGAAACCCGGCGAGACGGGCGCAGCGTCCTACACCCGCATACAAAGTCCAGACGGCAACATTGTGCGTGCGATGACGAGAAATGAGGACTTTGAGCGAGACTTCGAAGAGGACGGGTGGTTTCTCGTAACTTCGGATAACTTCCTCTCCCAGTCAGGAGGCCCAACCACTCAACAACCGTTTTCCTTCCAAGGCGAATCGTACAGACCCTCAAGTGGAGGATGGAAAACCAATGCGGAGGGAATCAGGCGCCTGATCTCTGCATCTAGGATAACCAAGGGAGGGCGAGCACCGAGATACGTCAGGCGGATCAATGACTTCCCTGTCTCTCCAATCGCTAACGTCTGGGACGATATGTTGACCGGGAGTTTCACGGAAGACAAGTTGTACGTGGTACAAACCGCGGAAAAAATGATCCAGCGTTGCATCTTAATGACTACCGACCCTGGTGATCTAGTGCTTGACCCTACCTGCGGCTCTGGCACTACGGCCTACGTTGCCGAGCAGTGGGGCCGGCGGTGGATAACCATCGACACTAGCCGCGTCGCCTTGGCACTAGCACGCACCCGCATCATGGGCGCCCGCTATCCCTACTACCTGCTGGCCGATAGCCCAGAGGGACAACGCAAGGAAGCCGAAATCCGCCGCCGGCAAATCACCGAAGCACCCACCTACGGCAACGTGCGCCAGGGTTTCGTCTATGAGCGCGTGCCTCACATCACGCTGCGTGACATCGCTAACAACGCCGAAATCGACGTCATCTGGGACAACTACCAGCAAACGCTGGAACCGTTGCGGGAAGAACTCAACACCACTTTGGGTAAAGCATGGCAGGAATGGGAGATTCCCCGCGATGCCGGTGACGACTGGACTGACGAAGCCGCCAAACTGCATCAACAATGGTGGGAGCAGCGCATCGCTCGCCAGCAGGAAATCGACGCTTCCATCGCCGCCAACGCCGACTTTGAGTACCTGTACGACCAGCCCTACACCAATAATCGCAAGGTGCGCGTCGCTGGCCCGTTCACGGTGGAAAGCCTGTCGCCTCACCGGGTGATGGTGGCGGACGACGGCGAGCAGGGCAGCGGCATCGCCGAAACCGGCGACGGCTATCGCTACGACGGCGACGTCCCGGAGCGAGACTTCGCTGGCATGATTCTGGACAACCTGCGCACTTCAGGCGTTCAGCAGGCACAGCGCACCGACAAGATTGATTTCAGTTCACTCGCGGGATGGCCAGGGCTTTACGTCTGCGCAGAAGGCCGCTTTACAGAAGGTGACGACGATGCTGCTGTAGAGCGTCGTGCCGCTATCTTCATCGGTCCTGAGTTCGGCACTGTGCTGCGAGCCGACCTGACCGCCGCGGCGCGAGAGGCCGCCGAAGCCGGCTTCGACCTGTTGATTGCCTGCGCTTTCAGCTACGACGCCCACGCCACCGAGTTGACCCGCATCGGCGCGCTGCCCGTCCTCAAGGCGCGCATGAACGCCGACCTGCACATGGCCGACGCGCTTCGCAACGACAGCCGAGGCAACCTGTTCGTCATCTTCGGAGAGCCTGACATTGAGTTACAAGAAACTGACGACGACATGGTTCGCGTCCAGATCCGCGGGGTGGACATTTTCAATCCAGCCACCGGCGAGGTTCGCAGCGACGAAACCGACGACATTGCCTGCTGGTTCGTGGACACCGACTACAACGAAGAAAGTTTCTTCGTCCGCCAGGCTTACTTCCTGGGCGCCAGCAGCGACCCGTACCGCGCCCTGAAAACCACGCTGAGGGCGGAAATCGACGCTGACGCTTGGGCAACACTGAACAGTGACGTGTCCCGCCCCTTCCCCAAACCGCAGTCGGGCCGCATCGCGATCAAAGTAATCAACCACCTAGGCGACGAAGCGATGAAGGTTTTGACAATCCGCGGGTAGCCCAAGACGAACGAGTTGGAACGAAAGCCATGAAAGCAGGATTCTACGAGTTCGAGTTCACCGTCGCGTTCATTCACGACTTCCTCAAAAAGAGCGAAGCGCGCGGAAGCCAAGCCATGGTAGGTCTACCTACCCCAGCGGAGGAAGCGCAAGTGGGGTACGACGCTACGCTCGCAACAAATGGGTACACTCGGTTTTTCCAATTCAAGCGACCAGATTACATCGGCGCTGGACGGGGCAACCAGGGGCAGCGCTACCCCCACCAGCCGTACTACCGGATCAACATCACGCCAGACGAATGGTCCCCCCAGCACAACCTGCTGGTGAAACTAGCCAGAAGGGGTTACGAAGTCTACTACGTCGCGCCCATATTCCACGAGCCTCAGCAATTGGACCAACACCGAAGCGCAGAAGAAATAATGGAGCAAAGCATTTGGGTGCCCACCCAAGACCTGCATCTCCAAACCAAGGGCGACCGGAGCTGCATTACCTACTTGCCAGACGGTACGTGGAGAACACATCCCGGAGAAACGCGAACCCGCAGGTCAGAACCAAGCTACGAATATCCCGAGGGATCTGCCCGAACGCGCACGATGAACCGCGAGTTCTACGATGTCCTGCGGAGAGATCTCGAAGAGATAGTAGCTCAAGAGACTGGCCAAGACCCGGATTACCGACAAATGGACTTGCGCTCACGCGCAGTCGAAGAAATTGAACGTGTTGACGAAACATTGGGGCTTCGTGTTGTCCTAAATCACAGCGACTACCGAAGAGTGACCGAATCTGATCGGGCTAGATTCCTCGTTCATTCGAGGTTCAGGCTGAAAGCGATTACGGTGTCCGATCCCTCGGCCGTCACCCTAGATCAGTCCAGACAGCTGTAGGGTGAATCCGCGAAACGCCCGTGGGTAGTACGCTTCTAAGCGGAGCTGTCAGTGAAATCGCTAAAGCACGACTACCGCGTCAGGTTCACCATGGCATAAGAGGAATACCCGGAGGATGCCCTGATACCTCGCGACCTCCAAAGGCCAGGAGTGAAATACCCCTTCACGAAGTTCCTCGACCGACCAACCAGCCCCGGCGAATACATCCTCCAACGATCCTTCGATAATCAGCTAGGGATCCGCGCTCACGAACGCAATCGCGAACGTGCCGCCGGCATCAATGCCGGCCATCACCACTTCCGCCGATTCCCCGCGCACGACAGGGCTAGCGCCGCGCACGGAATTATCGCTCAACACCAACGGACCCGTCGAACACCCGGTACTGCGGCAACAGGGCCGCCGCCAAGATCAGCAGGTTTCCGGTCAGCATGGCCCTGTGGACCGTTTGACGGCGCGAGCATCGCTGTGAAGCCGATTGACCTTGACGCTATGAACCCTCGCGGGTAGTCTGCCCCTGCTACAGTCTTTTACCGTTCCGAAATCTCCTTGAGAGTTCTCGGGCGCGATTCAGCGCACGGTAGGCCATCGTGCCTCCTTGCGGGAAATCGCGTCTGGGAACGGTGGACTGTAGCAAGTAAGCCTATCTCTGCGTCCGCAAGGGGGTTCCCAATGCGCTCATCACGCACGCGCTTGCCCGAAACGAAGCCTATCCCGATAGAGTTCGCCGACTTCGCATCGCCTGATCGTTGCGCTTGGCGAAGCCGCCCACCAGCTGGAACGCCGCGATCCAAGCGGAGACCCACAGCGGGCAGCAACCGACTACGGGGCGCAAGGGCATTCCCCGGTGTGTGGCCGGCGAAATACTTGGCGGTCGCCATGCTCGGCGTGTTGATGGCAACATCGGTGGCGTGCGGAGCGAGCGCAGAACCAGAGAGCGGTGATTCGCCCAACAGCACTGCGCCGGTTCCTGCGCAGACCCCGACGGGCGCGCCAGAGGTGGCGCAGTCCGTTACCAGCCCCATGCCTACGGATACGCCGGCGGGCGCCAGGTTGGAGCCGACTACAGCGCCTACTGATGCGCCGCCTCAAGCCATGCCTACGGACACGCCGGTGCCGACACCCACGGCAGAGCCTGCGACTGCAACTCCGGAACCGACTGAAGTGCCGGAGCCTACGGTGTCGCCTGAAGAACTGATTGCCGCCATGCTCACTCCGCCCGCCGACGCGAAACCAGATGAGGTGTGGTGGTGGAAGCCAGCTGGCCCTCGACGCTACGGAGGAGGCAGCTATCTAAATTCCCATCCTGGCGACCACACGCCGGCGGTCGTGATCACGGAACACCCCTACGGCCCACAGCTGGATCTCATCGACGGAAGGATCGACCACTTCCCCGAAGTGGTTGAGAAACACCGGGAATTCTATCCAGCACCAAACTGGTACATCGGAGGGCCAGTGTCCCTCATCGTGCCAGACGTGCGGCTTGAGATCAGCCAGCTCGAGAACATCAGCAAGGGGAAAGTGAAACGACCGGATCTGACCGCCTCGTTCATGCAGACGGCAGGATGGGAAATCGTTGACCACGAAGAGCCCGTGGTGCGCTTCTGGGGCACCGTCACGACGGAACGGCTGGAGCACGAGTACATGCTCGGATTCACAGTCAGGTACCCCGTGGAGACAGGATTGCCCCACATGCTGAAGGACACCCAAATAGATCTACAGGGTGGATACCCTCTCGACCAATTCTTGGGACAGGGCTCAATTGAAGGTCCCTATGTCCTCCAGCGCGTGGAGTAAACCAGCAAGCGAGCGGTATCCACAGGGATGGGGCCACCGTTTGAACGGCGGCCCCGATTCTCCCATTGGTTCCGGGTGCACGGGTTCGATCCGCACGCCAGACCCCGCAACGAATCCGCCCCTGCTACCCTTCGACTCAAACAGCGAGTGAGGCGCCACGCCCTCACCACTAAACCGTCAATGCCAACGGCGTAAGTTCATGCCACCGCTGCCGAAGCACGGGCGGGGGAATGCAGGCTGAGTTGCGCCGTTGGCAACTATCGCTCGACAGTCCAGCCAAGGCAACGCCGTCAGCCCAGCGCACCTGACCTGGGGCGCCATCGTCTTCATGCCACTACTGTGGACAATTACCTGGATTCTCATCATACGGACGCCCACGAGACAGGAGACAGACATACCCAGCAACACGTTCTTCAAATGCAGTCCTTGATCGACTGCGAGCAAGACATGCCATCCCCATCTGGACACCTCACTGGGTAGCCGCCGTAACAGCCGCGGATAGCGCCACCAGAGCGCCTGCGACGCGCTCCAACGCACCAAGCAGGTTTTTATCCGGCCAGCAATCCAAAGCAGCAATGGCGGCACTGGACGCAGGTGGACAATGGTCCGCCAAGTGACGACGCGGAGCATCGGGCTTTCTCGCATCGCGGGAACTCCCGGAGCCTAAAATTAGAGATGTCAACCAAACTGGATTTCGAAATCCAGTTTGGTTGACATCGTAAAAAACGCCGTGATGGACGCCAACACGACACCGCCGTGGCTCATCAAACCTCGCTGCTGACGTTCACGGAAATACGCGCTCCAATACGCTGATCATCCGGTATACCGGAGTAGCGGAATCGCCTGACTACAATCACTGCCAGAGACGCGAGAAACCGCGGAAGGAAGCCACCAACATCTCCGGAGACGTCAGCATGACCACCACCGACACGCACGCGGCTGCACAACAACACACGGAACTCTACCAGCGGCAGCTGAAACTCCACGCGCTGGACCCGCGCCGCAAGTCGGTGCTCATCTTGGGCACTCTTGCACTCACGATGGCAGCCACAACCGTCGCCGCCTACCTATCATTCACCACCAGCGCCGGACCTGCCCAGTTGGCAGCCCTGAACGTCCTTGCCATCCTCATGGCAGCAGTCACCACCTACGTCATCGTGCGCCTTGGCATCCGCATTACGGAGCTCGAATTCTGGATCCGACGCATGGGCGCCGGCGACCTTGAATACACGGTGCCGCCCCGGGGACACGACGAGCTGACAGAAATCGCCTATGACCTAGAGGTGCTACGCGAACGGTCAATACGCTCCCAGGAACTGGACCTGGTCAGGCAACTCTCCGAGGAACTCCAGGACAAGAACGCCGCCCTTGAGGAAACGCTGCTTGAACTGCACAACACGCAGGATCAGGTGGTCAGCAAGCAGAAACTGGCTGAGATTGGCGAGTTGGCCGCCGGCATCGCCCACGAGGTCCGAAACCCGCTAAACATCATCAGCAACTTCTCGGCCACCTCGCGAAGCCTAATGGAAGAGTTGGTCGAGACCATGGCCGAGGACGAAACAGACCCGGAAGAACGGGCCAGCGTCATCGAGGAGATCACCGGCGACCTGACGAACAACATGAAACGCATCGCGGAGAACTGCGAACGGGCGTCTCGCATCATTCAGGATGTGACCAACATGAGCCGCGGCGAGGCCAGCGCACCTCGGCCCGTCGAACTCAATAAGCTCCTGCACGACTACGCGATCCTGGCCTACCAGGCCACCAGGGCCCAAGACCAGTCTTTCAACGTCTCAATCGTCGAGGACCTCGACGAGGCCGTGGGCGAGATAACCTGCGTCCCCGAAGAAATCAGCCGAGTGTTCATCAACATCGCACAGAACGCCTGCTACGCCACTAACGAAAGGCGGAACAGCACCGAGGCGGACGATGATTTCCAGCCCACTATCTGGCTCTCGACCACCCGAAGGGGCGACACCGTCACGGCAACAATCCGCGACAACGGCAAGGGCATACCCGACGACATCGTCGAAAAGATCTTCAACCCGTTCTTCACGACCAAGCCGACCAACGAAGGCACCGGATTGGGCCTCAGCCTGTCCCACGAAATTGTGCGACACCACGGCGGCAACATCGAAGTAGTCTCGGAACCGGGCCAGTACACGGAGATGCGCGTCACGCTGCCAGCCGTGGCAACGATTTAGGAACCGGAAGGATATTCACGGAAATACGCGCTCCTGTACGCTGATTACATCAGCTCACCAAAGTAACGGAATCGCCGAGAGGCGCTACAGCACCTGCGACAGAAACTGCTTGGTGCGTTCGTGGCGCGGACGATCGAAGAACTCGCCGGGAACCCGATCCTCTATGATGCGCCCGCTATCGAACATCAGCACCCGGTCCGCCACCTGACGGGCGAAACCCACCTCGTGGGTCACAGCCAAAATAGTCATTTTCGCACCCGCCAGATCCCGCATGACGTTCAGGACATCGCGCACCATCTCGGCGTCAAGGTTCGAAGTAGGCTCGTCGAACAGCATCACGCTGGGACGCATGGCCAGCGCCCGAGCAATTGCCACCCGCTGCTGCTCCCCGCCCGACAGCTGATGCGGACGACGGTCACGGCGGTCAGCCATCCCGACCCTGCCGAGAAACTGCAGGGCCACCGCCGCTGCCTCATCACGGCTCAGATTCAGCACTCGGTGGGGCGCCAGCGCCACGTTGTCGAGCACCGTCATGTGGCCGAAGAGGTTGAAATCCTGGAACACCATGCCCACGTCCCGGCGCACGACGTCAATGTCGCGCAGGTCGTCCGTCAGCATCACGCCGTTCACGACCACATCGCCACGCTCGTGACGCTCCATGCGGTTCAGCACCCGGATGAAGGTCGACTTGCCCGAACCCGACGGCCCCACGATCACCACTGCCTCACCCGCAGACACCGTGAGCGACACCCCCTTCAGGGCGTGAAACGACCCGTACCACTTGTGGACGTCCCGACAGGCGATGATCGGGCGCTCCGCTTCCAGCATGTCACTCACCTGCCCGACGGCGCAGCATCAGACACGTAATGTCGTCCGAGCGCTGCCGGCCACCGGCGAAATCACGCACCGCGTCCACCACCAGCCTAGTAGAGCAAGCCGCACTGTCGACGCTGGGAACGGCCTTAGCCAGCACATCCTTCAGACGCTCGTGGCCGCACATCCCGCCCGCCGTGTCCTCAGCCTCGGTGACCCCGTCGGTGAACACGCACATCCCCTGACCGGGAAGCAGCTCAAGACGCGAAACGGGATAGGCGGCGTCCAGTACCAAGCCCAAGGCCACGCCGCCCACCACAGGCGCCGACCCGCAGTCGCTGCCACTGAACAAATAGGGCGGGTCATGGCCGGCCACCGCGTAGGTCACAGACCCGTCTCCGGGGTCGAAGACGCCGAAAAACGCGGTCACGAACGTGAAGTGCTCGTTGTCCTGGCAAAGCAGATTGTTGGCCTCGGCCAGCACCTCGCCCGGGTCACTGAGACCAATGGCCAGTCCCCGCACCATCGTGCGCGCCGACATCATCAGCAACGCCGCCGCTACCCCCTTGCCGGAGACGTCCGCCACCACGAGACCGAGACGGTCACCGTCCAACCGGATCACGTCGTAGAAATCCCCCGACACCGTACGCGCCGGCTCCAGCAAGCCGTGCAAGTCATAGCCGACGTAGGCGGGAAACGTGCGAGGCAAAACCGAGTCCTGGATGCGCCACGCGAGCTCGATGTCCCGGTTCAGAATCGCCATCTCCTCACGGGACGCCGTTGCCTCTCGCCAAACCTCAAGGTTCTCCAGCGAACGCTCAATCGTTACACGCATGTCCTCAAAATCGACGGGCTTCGTCACGAAGTCAAAGGCGCCCAAGTTCATGGCCGCCCTGATGTTCTTCATGTCCCCGTAAGCGGAGAGCACCACCGTCCTGAGCTCCCGCCCCGACTCGGATAGCCGCTCCAAGAGCGCCAAGCCGTCCATCTCTGGCATGTTGATGTCCGTCACCACCAGGTCGATGTCCGGCTGCTCATCAAAGCACCGCAGCGCCTGCACGCCCGAGTCGGCAAAGTACAACCGGTAACGGCCCCTGCGCACGTCCCGACGGAGATGCTGCCGAAAAATCTCCGGTACGTCCATCTCGTCATCCACGACCAGCACGTTGTAGGGACGAGCCAAACTCTGCTCCATTGACTATCTCCAGTTCTGGGCTGATGTCATTTTCACGATAATTATAATGAGAACAGGCCGGCGCCCGGGACGGCGGTACGCCACAGGCAGTTTCCCGAGCAAGTCATCGACGCCAATGGCTTCGTCTTGCGCAAGCCGTCGCGCTGGAACTAGAGGGCACTAGCGACGGACGAAGGCAAGCTGCCGCGGCGCCCGTATCCAAAGTGAACAATTCGAGGAACCAGACGCTCGCGCTCCAACGAAAAGATCGCCGCCGAGGCCGGCACCTCTTGCCTCAGCACCGGCCATCACCACTTCCACGGATTCCCCATACACGACAGGGCTGGTGCCGCACGCGGAATTGGCGCTCAACACCCCGAAGAAAGCAACTGAATAGTCGCCCACGCATACACGGAAGAAATTTCGCCTAAAATCCAAAAATGAAACAATCAAGGACGAGCGTCAACATGTTCGCAATCCTGCTGAAAGCACTTGGCGTGATCACCTTCGTCGGCATCGCCGCTTTCGCTGCACTGTACGGAATCGGACACTCCGACAAAGTCGTAGACCCCGTCGCGGAACAATGGCACAAGACGAAAGCATGGCTGGGGTTCAGCAGCCACAAGCCGCCACCGGACCACAAATTAGCCGCCCGCCTGCTGCTGACACTGCAAGTTGCTAGGAAAAGCGGGCCTCCTTACGACCGAAACGAATGGGCACCATGGGCGGATACCGACGGAGACTGTCGGGACACGCGAGCAGAAGTCCTAATACGCGACAGCGAAGTGCCCGTCACTACCAGGCACAACGGATGCCGCGTCAGTGCTGGTCAATGGACTGACCCATGGTCAGGGGAAACATACACCAGCGCCGACAATGTCGACGTCGACCACCACGTGCCCCTAGCAAATGCCCACGCCTCCGGCGGACACGCCTGGGACCGCCAGCAAAAAGCCGCCTTCTACAACGACCTCGACTACCCCTGGGCTCTCAACGCCATGCTGAACGTCGATAACCAAGAAAAATCTGCCAAAGGACCCGAATCATGGCGGCCCAGAAATCGGGACGCCTACTGCAACTACGCCGCTGCATGGGTGATCATCAAACAGAAGTACCAGCTGACAGTCACCGAAGCCGAGAGGGAAAACCTCAGAAAAATGCTCATCACCTGCTGACGCGGGTAGTTCCAAAGAGCGCACTTTTGAATCCAGCTTCGTGACGGCGCTCCGCCAGCCGCTAAAGAAGCGTTCGCGCCCGAGGCCAGACCCTGAAACAAATCCGCCCCTGATACCCTTCGACTCCAACGGTGACTGAAATGCCACGCCCGTACCACTAAACCGTCAATGCCAACGACGTACGCCCACGCCACCCCTGCCGAAGCACTGGCGCGGGAATGCAGGCTGAGCTACGCCGTTGGCAACTTTACCACGAAGGCAGCCTAGATTGCGGACAGCGGCAGGATGTTCATCGTCTCCGCACCAGAAAGGGACAGGAGCCTCGCGGATTTCCCTAGCGGCAGCGGCAAACAGGTGAATGACCACCATCACAATCCCATCTGACGCCGTGTCGGTTGACCTGTCTCCTCACGACCTCATATCATCAAACCGCAACCCCTTCCGAGAGGTGAGTAACGTGACCGCCAATTCCCAAACACTCGAAAAAATCTCCGGCATCGTCAAAGCCGAGCTCCCCAAGTACCTGCCCGCGGAAGCCGCCATCTACGACGTGTTGGCCCAGAACCGCCCAGGCCCCGAAGACGAAGATTACGTGCATGTTCGCGTCGTCCTCGAAGATGACCACCCCAGACTCGACCCGCGAAATATGACGAAGTTCAGCCTCGATATGCGCGACCTCTTGGAGCAGTCCGGCATTGACCACGATCCGATTGTTTCCTATGCCAACCGGAGCGAGCTCAGCCTATGACCGCGCCAGGCAGTTCACCGCCGATTCCCATTGATTGGCGAAATCTCATCCAGGCGGGACGCGACCTGCTCAATCCGCATCAAGTGGGAAACACCCCAACCCGTGAACACGTCCGCAGGGCGATCAGCAACGCTTACTACGCGCTGTTCCACGTGCTGGCAGAAAGCAACTCCGCCGCACTCGTCGGCACGCCTATCGACGCGGCGACCACGGCAGCCTGGTCTCGGGTTTACCGGGGCCTCGACCACGCCAGGGCACATCGGGAACTCCAAAGACACCAGCCAGAGTTCTCGGTCCAAGCTCAGGGTTTCGCGAAAACGTTCAGCGATATGCAGCGGTTCCGCCACTTGGCCGACTACGACCACACTGCCAGCTTCACGGCCCACGAGGCGATGGCATACCTTGACCGAGTTGAAACGGCGATCCTCGACTACACGCAGGTAGCGACGAGCGAACGAGTATACATCGCCACGTTGATCCTCATCAGGCCACGCTAGCCACGCCGCAGGGCGACCGACGCCACGCAAGCCATAAGCACTTGCCCCTTCCCGTTCTCGGAAGGGGGCTTTTTCATTGCCCACGCCGCCACCGCCAACCTTTCGACCTTATAGAGCCCCGGGCACCACGCCCGGGGCTTTTTCATGTCTGCGCTTGCGATTTCAGCACCGCGCCGTAGGCGACGCCAAGCCGTGAGCAACCGCCATTTCTCGTTCGGGAAGAGGCTTTTTGTTGCCTAGGGCACACCGCCACCAAGTACCGCAGCCGCGCTTCCCAGCAGCACTCCGAACCCGCTGGAACCGACGCCGGGCAGCCGCGCCAATCGCCCTCGTTATCATCCTGATCAACAGGAAACGAACTGCGAACCATGGATGTCAATCCTCTAAACGCCATCAATCGCGGAGTCTATATCTCCGACAACTTGCCGTTCCTGCAAAGCCTGAACGACGAGTGCATCGATCTGGTCTGCATCGACCCGCCCTTTGCCAAGAACGAAACCTTCGGGCGCAAGAACGCCAAAGCGCCGGACCCGCTGAAGCCGCCACTGTCCGATGCGGAG
This sequence comes from Dehalococcoidia bacterium, assembly GCA_965220505.1. Classification (GTDB taxonomy): domain Bacteria; phylum Chloroflexota; class Dehalococcoidia; order Lucifugimonadales; family UBA3495; genus Bin87. Next base: position 1,492,371 of record CBDCQE010000001.1, read on the forward strand.
AAAGCCACAGAGCTGGCGCTGCTGCGACGCTGGGGCATCAGGAACGAAAGGGATGCCGCCAAAGCCGGCATCGACTGGCCAGAGACGCGCTACCGCGACATCTGGAGTTGGCAGGATGTCCATGAGGAATGGCTGAAGGACATCGAGGACGGCTATCCCAGCGTTCACAAGCTGATTGAGGCGACGTAGGAAATCCACGGCGAGGGCACCGCCGCCTACCTGTGCTACATGGCAGTTAGGCTGTTCGAGATCCGCCGGGTGCTGAAGGACACCGGCAGCCTGTACCTGCACTGCGACCACACGGCAAACGCTTACATACGGCAACTGCTGGATGCCATTTTCAGAAAGGAGAACTTCAGGAACGAAATCGTGTGGTGCTACTCAGGCGGTGGTCAGCCAAACAAGGACTTTCCCAGAAAGCACGACACCATTTTCCGATACACGAAGTCGAACGATTACACATTCAACCAAGACGCAGTCAGGGTACCCTACGACTCGGACTACAAGGCGACCGTATTTGCCGGCCAAGATACAAGAGCACCTGGCAAGACATACACCCCGAATCCTGACGGAAAGATCGTCGAAGACTGGTGGCGCAATATCCCACGCCCGTATGGATCAGAGCGCACTGGCTACCCAACGCAGAAACCTGTCGCCCTTGCCGAGCGCATCATCAAGGCATCCTGTCCCGAAGGCGGCGTAGTGCTGGACTGCTTCGCCGGCTGCGCCTACGTCGCCGTCGCCGCCGAGCGCGAAGGCCGCGACTGGCTCGCCTGCGACATCAACCCCCGCGCCTGGACCGTTTTCAAGCGTCAGTTCTCCAAGCCGAAACTCGCCACGCTGACCTGCGCGGAGCCCACGCACAACGCTCAACCGGCTCTAATCGGCAACATCGTCACCGTTCACGGTCCCGACGAGCTGCCCACGCGCACCACGCTGCCGCATGACGACGCGCCGCCGGCGTTCAAGCTGACAACGCAGCCGCGCCGTTTCAAGACGCCAGCCAGCATCATCCCCGAATCCGAGATGCTGGAAATCCTGTTGGAAATGTCAGGCTACCAAGCCTGGTGCTGCGGCTTTGCCAACCGTCGGTCAGATGGCTCAATAGTCAAAACGACGCGCAATTTTCATTTGGATCACCTGAACCCAGTGAGCAAAGCTGGCGCCAGCCACCAGATTGTGAACCGTGCTCCGCTGTGTCCGTACCACAACATCATGAAGAGCAATCACCGGCTGCATCTTGCCGAGTACCGCGAAGAGATCGCCAAGAACGACAAGATGATGGTTGACGACGTAGCAGAGCTGATCGACCTAGACTACGCCGCTCATCAAACGCTGGTCATCCACTCGGAACGGCAGGCGCAGCAACGGGCAGCGTAGCCCGACCAGCAAGATTGCCAATTTGCGGTCGCGCCGGAAAGCCGCGCATCGCAGTAATCAGGAATCCCTCAACCAGCGTATGGGCTGTCAGCTCCCAGCCCATTTCCGCTTGACGCCATGAACCCTCGCGGGTAGTGTTACCGCGCCACAGCAGTTTTAGTCGCCCCCTTCCGCAGTGGAGGACGGGCGCAGGTGATCCAGCAAGGTTTGGCTCCGTGCCTCCTTGCGGCATCTGCGTTCGGACTAGGCTGCTGTGGCAAGTTGCCAAATCCTGCGTCCGCAAGGGGGTTCCCAATGCGCTCATCACGCACGCGCTTGCCCGAAACGAAGCCTATCCCGATAGAGTTCGCCGACTTCGCATCGCCTGATCGTTGCGCTTGGCGAAGCCGCCCACCCGCTGGAGCGCCGCGATCCAAGCGGAGAACCACAGCGGGCAGCAATCGGCTACGGGGCGCAAGAGCATTCCCCGGTGTGTGGCCGGCGAAATACTTAGCGGTCGCCATGCTCGGCGTGTTGATGGCAACATCGGTGGCGTGCGGAGCGAGCGCAGAACCCGAGAGCGGTGATTCGCCCAACAGCACTGCGCCGGTTCCTGCACAGGCCCCGACGGGCGCACGAGAGGTGGCCCAGTCCGTTACTAGCCCCATGCCTACGGATACGCCAACCGCTGCTGCTATGCTGGAGCCGACGCTGGCACCCACTGACGCGCCGCCTCAAGCCATGCCTACGGACACACCGGTGCCCACATCCACGGCAGAGCCGGCGACTGCAACGCCGGAACCGACTGAAGTGCCGGAGCCTACGGTGTCACCTGAAGAACTGATCGCCGCCATGCTCACGCCGCCCCCCGGAGCAGATCTAGATGGGGTGTGGTGGTGGAAACCAGCCGGCCGCCCGCGCTACGAAAGCAACAAGTTTCGATATGGCCATCCTGGCGACCACACGCCGGAGGTAGTGATCACGGAACACCCCTACGGTCCACAGCTGGACCTGATGGATGGAAAGTTCGACTACTTCCCCGGTATTGAACACGGAGGGCGGCATTTCCCGCCGGCTCCCGAGTTCTACGTACAGGCACCATTGGGCATGATACTCAACGATGTCCAACTGGAACTCGCCGAGGCGGAAGGCCTGGGAGCAGCCTGGGCGGGCCGCATCAGGCAAACTGACCTCGTGGAGTCGTTCGCACGAACGGCAGGATGGGAAATCGTTGACCACGAAGAGCCCGTAGTGCGCTTCTGGGGCATCCTGTCCACGCAATCCATGGAACACGAATACCGCATCGGATTCACGGTCAAATACCCAGTCACAGAGAAGCAACCCTGGGGACTGGATGGGCCGCTGGTACACCAGCAAGGTGGATACCCGATCAAGGAATTCCTCGGGGCCGGCATGCACACCGAGCCGTACGTCATCCAACGAGTGGAGTGAATAAGAGAGGGAACGAGGCCCACAGCGAAGGTGCCCCGTTGCAACGGGGCACCGTTCCTTACAAAGGCCTTGGGAAGGCTCTCAGCGTATACGCGCGGCTAACGACCGCGACTACCGGAGATAGTCGATTGACGGAAATCGTCGGGCAAATACATGGTTTCCGTCACGGATTCGAGTAGCGGAATCGCCTCGTTCCTTCCTTGCTACCCCCTGCTCAATCGTCGTAGAATCCGACAAGATTTTTCGGAGGTGTCCCCATGCCAAGAGGCGGTGGATCAGACGACAACCATGCCAACCAGATGAACCCCAACAACGACGCATATTGGGACTCCCGCGGCTACGACGGCCGCCCCGACGACTGGGAAGAACGCATCAACGACGACGATGACGACGGCAACGACGACAACCGCGCCAACCAGATGAACCCCAACAACGACGCATACTATTCATCCAGAGGCGAAGAGCGTCCAGCCTAATCCGACCTACTGAACGAACTCGGAGCATAGCGTTCCCCAGCGCCACGACCTAACCCACCTTGAGGGCGGCAATCGTCAACCATCTGCCGGCGGGCCACGGCGAATTGCCCTGCATCACAGCAGTGGCACCGACCAGGCAACGCTGAGCGCAACCGGCACCGACGTGAACCTTGCGGGCGGCTTCACCAAGCCGCCTTTTCGTTGCCCGTTGTTCAAACATCCTGCACCCTCCTAACATCCGCTACAGCCACCCTTACTTTCCCGCACCCGCGGTGCTATCCCCTCGACATATGGCGGTAGTTGCGAAGGTCAACCCTTTTCTCCGCACCCGAGGGACCACCGTTCTATCTGGCACCGGCCTCACTGACCAGCGCCAAGTTTCCCAACGAATCGCAGGACTGTCTGCGCGGCTATCACGCGGCGACAAGATTGCGCCGGGGCTCCCACACAACCGCGGGACTCAAGAGTAGAAGCACGACCAGTGCCCGTTCCCCTGCGCCTCTCCAACAGAATCTGCCGCCAACGCACTGGCGTCCTACCCGTCAGTCCACCAGAGAAACAAAGACGCCGGAACACCTCCGCCGTTGGCATCACGAAACCAACGCCGCCCGGCGGTACCGCCTAGCGCACCCGATAACGGAGCAGCCGTTTTCTCAAAGCGAACACCAAGCCTCACAATCACCGTTGTCGAAAAAGCCGGCTTCGCCAGCTGACACCGCCAAACCGGGTGTACCCAAAGAGCGCACTTTCGAATCCAGCTTCGTGATGGCGCTCCGCCAGCCGCGAAAGAGGCGTTCGCGCCCGAGGCCAAACCCTGAAACAAATCCGCCCCTGCTACCCTTCGACTCCAACGGTGACTGAAATACCACCGCTGCCGAAACACGGGCGAGGGAATGCAGGCTGGGTTGCGCCGCCGGCAACTATCGCTCGACACGAGGTCAAATGAGTACAACCAGAAAGTGGTGCATGGCAGCATGCATAACACTCGCCTTGGCGACGCCGGCGTGCATGAAGTCCGACTACCAGATTGCCCAAGAAGCAGTGGAATGTATGCTGCGCAACGACCCCCAAGCCGGCACGGGCCTGCTCTTCTTCGGTGGCAAGGATACCTACGCCAAGATGATCGAGCAAAGCATGACTCGGCAAGACATCGTAGCATTCCGAAATGAACACTGCGAATAAAACGTAACGCAGTTCGGCGGCAACGTACCCCAGTAAATTCCAAATGGAAATGCCGAGCGACAACTCGTTAGGTCGCCCGTCATCCGACGAATGGGCGAACGCCGCCAAGAGGCATCTGTCCCTGAAGCTGGATGATCGTCCAAGCCCAAGACTGGTTGGACCAAGAGGACGCATAGCTTGGACCGCACTCCTCGTGGCAATCGCGTCCGCAGTTGCGATCTTCATCACCTACTACTCCGTAACAAGGGAAGCTCCCCAAGCGCCAGCACCAAATAGGCAACCTGCGTTCCCGGTGGCAATAGTGCCAACAGCGACGCTGTACCCAACGTACACTCCCAAGCCAGCACCGACAGCGTCGCCGACCTCAACAATGCGCCCAACGCCGACCTACACAATGCCGGCGCCAACGCCCACGAAACCACCTCCACCGGCAACCCTCGACTGGTTCGAGTTAGCCGCCGAGAGATTCGCCAGCTGCAACGGACATTACACCGGGGAAGCTATGGAAAAGCGGCGGCTCGCCGCCAAGAGCGCTATGATCCGCGGCTACCACACTCCCAACACGATCTTGGAGATAGTTGCAGACCGATGTCTACAGCACGGGGGCTGACCACGGCAGCAATCCGCCGGGCGTCGTTATTTTCGAGCAAGGAACATCCAAGAATCAGGCGTGGGCCTCCACCTAATTATCGACTGCGCGAAATTACGCCAACACCCGCCGGCATATCCCGCCAATTTCGCGCGCGCTCCCGCGCCTGCTTGACGACGAATACCCGATGACGCAAACCGTCAACTCAGCGGCGGGTCTCCGCAGGCACCGGTGATAATCCGAGTAGCGGAATCGCCTCGCGGCTTCACCGAGCCGCCTTTTCGTTGCCCGTTGTGCAAACATCTTGCCCCTCCTAACATCCACATCATCCACGCCGAAAGGAGGGACTATGCCCGGAAAATCAAAGAAAACCCGATACGTCCACTATGCGCGTGTCTCCAGCGACCGCCAAGATGTGGACAATTCCATGAGCACCCAGGAAGCCGCAGCACAGCGGTACATTGAAACCAATGGTGGACAGCTGATCAGAACCTACCGGGACGAAGCCAAAAGCGGCAAGGTGGAACACCGCCCCTCTTTCCAGCAGATGATCCAAGACGCCGCCGATCCCGCCATGACATTCGACGCAGTCCTCGTCTGGAAGCACAGCCGATTCGCCCGAAACCGCAAGGTCAGCATCACCTACAAGTCGATCCTCGCCGAGCTGGGGATCAGGGTCATCTCCATGAGTGAAAACACCGGTGAAGGCCCCGCGGGACGCATGGTCGAGGGGATCATCGAAAGCGTGGACGAGTACCACTCTGATAACATGAGCGTCGACATCAAGAGCGGCATGAGGAACTCAACCGAGCGCGGCTTCTACCTCGCCAGGTCCGCGCCAACTGGATACAGGATCGTTCACGTCAAAGATGGGGCAAAATACCGCCCCAAGCTCGAACTCGACCCGCCCAAAGACCAGATTCCGCGCCGTGCTTTCGAGCTCGCTCTCATGGACTACGGCCTCAAAAGAATTGCTCAAACCATGCACGATGAGGGATTCCGCGGCGGCCAAGGCGGCGTGCTGAACATAGTCAAGATTCAGAGGATGATCAAAAACCCGCATTACACCGGCTATACCTACTGGGATTACCGCGACAACAACCAAAATTATGCGAAATCCACTGAACAGGCTCACGAGGCGATAATCAGCCCCGAAGACTTCGAGACAGTGCAACGCAAGATCGCCAGCAGGCAGAGCAACATCGTCCATCCCAGGACCGCCGCTGCGCCCCACCTTTTCAACGACCTCGGAGTCTGCACCCAGTGTGGACACCGGATAGGCATCAAAGGAGGCCACGGCAACAAATACATGTACTTCGTCTGCGCCACCCGACTGAAGTACACCAAGAAAGCGTGCTCCTTGCCGCGCTACCCATTGGCGGAGAATGACCCCCGCATCCTAGACGCCATAATCCTGGACATCCTCAATCCAGGGAACATCACCCATCTGATCAATCACGTCCAGTTGATGGCGCCGCAGAACCACTCGACAACTGAGCAAAAAATCGAGCGGCTACAGACATGGGCGGAAGAACTCGACACCAGGGAGTCCCAGCTGCTCTTCGCCTTGGAAATGCAGACCTTCAGCACAGCCAAGATTCAAGAGCGAATGGCAATCCTGAACGACGAACGAGCCCAGATGGAGCGCCAGCATCAAGCAGTGCTCGCCGAAGCCGACACCGAAATAGCCTTCCTCAGCGATCCAGACCTGATCGTGGCTTACGCCATAGACCTGCAAACTTACCTCCGTGAGGCAGCGGTGATGAGCGCGAATGCGATGTTCAAGCGTTTCATCAAATCGATTAAATTTGAGGAAGAATGGGCAACCGTCGATTACCATATTCCCATACCGGACGGAACCCCGGTGGGAAGCGCATCGCGTAAAATAGCCTTGACAAGGCGAGTTAGCCCTACCATATCAGTTGGCCCACCATTCCTTGAAAGCGCACTCTCCGGGCTGGCCCAACGCTTCAGGCCTTCACGTTTCTCCGTGGACTGTATCAAGGCCGTGAAGGCCAGCCGCCATTTCCGCCCGACCCTCTTCCGGCTCTCCAGGCACGCGTAGATGCTGTCCAAGGGACACACGCGATGCGAAAACGTGCGGCGGATGGCACAGATAGGACAGTACCCACACCGCGCGGCTGTTTATCCCGTGGTTGGGTGCCGGCTCCTGCTAGTCAGCGCCAAACCTGGCGAGTCCGCCGAGGGTCAGGCTTCCTCGCCGCCACGGACGAATGGAAGATGATCTGAGATATCGTTTTCGGTTCGGAAAGGGCCCCAATCGCGCGGGATGTTGAGCAATCGGTCCTCCAGATCGTCCACGCTGCTCTGGCCGCAGTAAGCCATGGCACGGTTGAACTCCTCGCGGAGGATTTCAAGCATGTGATGGACCCCTTCGGCGCCGTTCACCGCGAGGCCCCAATAGAGCGGCCGTCCGATTGCGACCGCGGTCGCCCCCAATGCCAGCGCTTTGAGTACATCGCTGCCGCGGCGCACGCCCGAATCGACGTACACCTCCACCCGTCCCTGCGTGGCGGCGACGATTTCGGGCACCATTTCAATGCTGGACATGGTGTCGTCAAACCGCCGTCCGCCGTGGGTGGAAACCTGGATAGCGTCCACGCCGTACTCCACGGCCAGGCGGGCGTCTTCAGCGACGCGAAGACCCTTCAACACCAGCGGCAGATCGGTCAGGCTCCGCAGCCATTCCAAATCCCGCCACATGAGAGGCGGGGATTGCGGCATCTCCCAGTCCCGTGCTTCACCCGTCGCAGCAATGCGGGCCTGTTGTTCGCCGAAGTTGCCGTATTCGCCCGGCCTCTCGTAGCGATTCCGGATATCCCGTTCCTTGGGAGTGGGAAAAGGCGCGTCGATAGTGAGCACGATGGCTTTGAAACCGGCAGCCTCGGCGCGCTTCACCAGGTTCTCCGTGAGGGCGTAACTACGATGGGAAAGCTGGAACCACAGCGGCCCGGTTGCCGCTTCGGCTATTTCCTCCATGCTGCAATTGGAAGAGGTACTGCACATCATGAGGGTTCCCGACATTCCCGCACCGCGCACGGTGGCCCGCTCCGCCTCCGGGTGCGCGTTGAGGTGCGCGTCGGTGGGCGCGATCATCACCGGGAAGCTGATATCGGTTCCCAGCACGGTGGTCGCTATCTTGCTTTCCGTGGTATCGCGGAGAAATCGGGGCCTCAGGGTCAACGCTTCGAAAGCGGCGCGGTTTCGCGCCGTGGTTCTCTCATCCATCGCGCCGGCTTCTACGAATACCCAATTATTGTGGGGCAGAACATGCCTGGCGCGTGCCTCGTAGTCGTAGAGGCTGATTGGGTCCATTCGCATGGTGGGGCTCCAGCATCTTGCCAGCACAAGCGGGTCATGCTAGCGGGGTAACTTGCACCGCCGGTGACGGAAAATGAAAGCCGGCGAGTGCGGAACGGTAGCATGTCCCTCGACGGCTTTCAATCCGCGACATTTGATTGCCCTGGCTTTGGCGCCTCATTCCGGCGATGGGTCTGTGCCCTCGGATCTAACAATTCGACATTCACGGAACCCAAGACGATCTATACGACGTCCAGCGATTCAATCCGGCCGAGTTCCAGTATCGTTGCCACGGCCAGGATCAGCAAACGAAACGCCGGAATCACATTCACGACCTCCACACGCGTCATTTCCCGACAGCCGCCACTCCCGTACCCCGTTCAATCGGAGAATCGATCCCGTCGCGAGCCGCATCAACCGCCCCAGAAACCCTGACAGCCTTGCAAATGCACAGGAACATGGCAACCCCTAATTCCAGGATTTGCTCCAATGACTTTGTGCCGTGACTCTAATCTCAACATGGCAGTATGTCAACACTGAATCTCCAAATAATCCAAGTAGATTGGTCCGCCCTATCAGGGCGAGCCATGGCGTCGATGTGAGCCTTGAACTATCGTTGCTGCCCTGGAGCGTGCCGCCGCGGTCACCCTGCTTATTTCGACCCTGACCATCCCGTGCCGGACGACGACCTGAAGTCGGCCGCGAAAGAAATCCGATCGGTGCCCGCCGACGGACCGCCCCGCATTTTGCGCTGGTACTGGCAATCGCAGGCCAGTAATGTGGCCGAGATGGTTTGATCGACCATGGGCGTTTCGTCATTGCCCGAGATCATTGCCCGCGCTGCGGACAGGCCAATCGATATGTTGCAAACCGGTAAAGGGTGATTTGACCAATCAGTATGTGACCATTAAAATATCCACAGTGTGGACACGATCAATGTCGTTGCGCCATATTGAACTGCGACCTGTGTCACGCAGCATCGTGCAATCCCGTCCGCGCTGCCAGCCCGGCACTGTGGGGGTGCCGCAGGCGACGACGGGCCCAGGTCAGCAACTCAGCCGCCAGTACTAAACCAACCGGAAGCCCGGATTGGGCGGCCATTTCGGGCACGCCGCGATTCAACAGGAGCGGCATTTGCTGACCTCGTCTCGCACCATCTTTCCGATGAGCGTTGGGTTTCGAGCGCGACGTGTCCACCTCTGGCTGGTGGTCGTCGGAGCGACATTTTGGCGAACGGTACGGCGGAGACACCGGGACAGCTGACACCGAACCGGGATCCCACCCAGGCCGAACTGGCCGAGGCGCTGGACATGACCCTCGATTCAATTGTCCTACACCCGCAGGGTAGCCCAGGAAACAATTTCGCTTACCGGACGTAGCTGGACTTGGTCAAACAAAGGAGCAGTCAATGAAATGCGTCGTGACCGGCGGGTGCGGGTTCATTGGGACGCACCTGGTGGACCGATTGGTTCGCAACGGCCATCAGGTGACCGTGCTGGACGATCTGTCCACCGGCAGCCTGAAGCGTCTCAATCCATCCGCGGAGCCGTTGTATTGCTCGGTGACGGACGCGGACACGCTGGTAGCCGCGACCGATGGGGCCGATGTCGTGTTCCACACGGCGGCCTGGGCTCGCATAGAGCGGTCCGTGGCAGATCCGGTGGGCACTCACGCGGTCAACGTAACCGGTACATTGAACGTGTTGCGGGCCGCCCACCTGAACGGCGTCTCGCGGGTGGTCAACTCGTCGTCTTCCAGCGTGTACGGCGACCAGTCCACGCATCTGATGCGCGAGGACATGGCGCCGAAACCCAAGTCGCCCTACGCCCTGCAGAAACTGATGGGCGAGCAGTACGCCGAATTATTCGCCGGGTTGTTCGGCATGAGCATAGTGTCGCTGCGCTACTTCAACGTTTACGGCCCGGGCCAGCCATCGGACGGTCAGTACGCGCTGGTAATTCCCCGTTTCCTGCGGATGCGGCGGGAAGGCAACCCCCTCACCGTGTACGGCGATGGGGCGCAGACCCGCTCCTATACCCACGTATCCGATGTGGTGGAAGCCAACCTGATGGCCGCCGTCGCTGACCTGCCGGTCGGTCAACACATCGCTCTGAATATCGGGACCGGACAGGAAACCTCGGTGAACGACATAGCGGCCGCCATCGGCGGTCCTGTCCAACACATCGTGCCCAATCCCCGGCGGGAGTTTGAAGAAGCGCGCAAGGCAGCCGACTACTCACTCGCCAGGTCGCTCATTCGGTGGGAGCCCCGAGTCACGTTTGCCGACGGCATCAAGGACCTTCTGCAATAGCCGACGGCATCCGCCGGAGGATTCCGGCCACGAGACCGCCGCGACGGTGACGACGAACGCTGCCCACCAGGCATACGTCAGCTGCCAGGTTTCGGTAGTCCATAGGGTGTAGAGCGGGAACAGCCCGGCGACGGCCTGGAACGGTACGAACGTCATGTCGAAAGGATCCACCGCTATGGTGATTTCCCCGACGTGCCCCGCGTGGGCCAGGCCGGCAGTGAACGCCAGGGTGCAGACGCCCAGCAATGCCATGACCAACCGTATGCCGGTCGATACGCGCCCGATCAGCAGGGCCAGCGGCACGACGAACAGCGGCAGTACCGTCAGCATGGTGCGGCCGGGGAACCACCAGCCCATCATGGTGATGGCGACGAAGGTTGCGATCAGCAGTTGGACCACAATGAGAGTAAGCAGCAAGCGCTGCTCCCAGGCTCGCCGGGCCAGCAACGCCAGCGCCGGCGCTACCGCCAGCAGCAGCGGGGCCCAGCGACCCAGCCCAAAGCGCCGGTCCACGAATAGCCCCCAGACCCGGTAGTAACGCTCGTTGAACTCTACGTGGCCACCAAGGATTTGCACGGTGTTCCAGTCGGCGTAAACCACGTTGACGCCGTAGGGAGTCAGGCCACCGAAGACGTGCAGGTGGAACCAGATAAACAGGGCGGCTGAAGGGATGCCTGCCGCCAGCAGAGCAATCCGCCCGTGCCAATCGGTCCGGAGCAGGAAATAGCCGGCCACCGGCAGGGCCAACGCAACGTACTTTGTGCCTAGCCAGCACATCGCGGTCAGCGCAACGGCCAGGTACAGCGCGTCGTACCAGCCAGGCGCATCCCGGCGGGTGGCGATTAGCAGAGCTACGACAAGGGCCAGCGCAGCGGGGAACTCCGGGTAGATCTCCGTGGAATAGATGAAGGCCGTCGCGGTCAAGCCGACGCCCAGCGTCGTCACCCAGCAGACTGCCCGGAAACCCGCGAGCCGGTCAGCGAGCACGAAGGCCAGCGACATGGCGACCGCCGCCATCAGCAATAGCTGTACCTGGACTCCGCGGAGCCCGCCCAATACGAACCCAAGGATCACCAAAACCGACAGGCCCGGGTTGTGCGGGCTGAGGATACGGCCGTCGGGGGTGGGCGCCGATTGATACCAAAGGTCGTCGGGATGGTCGAAGAAAGACCGGTACGACTTGGCGTCGTATTGATTTTGCAAGTCCAGGTCGCCGTCCACCAAAAGGCTCTGGGTGGTCAGCAAGTAGAAGGGCTCGTCCCCGCTGATGGACGCTCCCCGGCTGGCGCGAATGTCAATCGAGAACGCGTAGGCGACTGCCAGCAATAGGAAAAGAGCCACCGCCCAAAGCAGCAGCTCCTTTTCCTTGATGAATTGACGGCCCTTGATGAATTGACGAACGTGGCACGATGCGTCGCGGACCATCACGGCAGCACTTCGGTCTCCCGCAGCAGCTTGAGCGTGCCTTCCAGATCGCTGAGGTTGCCCAGATCAACATTGGGCGGGTCCAGGGACTCCATAGGTGGCAGATCGCCAACCGGTTCGACTCCGGCTGATACCGGGTATTCCTTGATTTCCTGCGCGAAGTAGGTTTGGGCAGGTTCGCCGAGCAGGAAGTCAACGAATTCCTCGGCGATGTCCTTGTTCTCAGACGCGTCCAGTATGCCCACGCCGGCCACCAACACCAGCGCGCCCGGGTCGCCGTTGCCGATGTAGTGGTTCCGCGCACCGAACCCCTCGCCATGCTCCTCAAGGAAACGTTCCAGGTAGTAGTGATTCACGAAACCCACGTCCACTTCGCCGGTCGCTACGTCCGATACGGTGGTCACATTGTTGGGATAGTCCACCGTGTCGTTGTCCCGCATACCGATCAGCCAGTCGCGGGCCGCGTCCTCGCCAACAGTGAGCCGCAGGGCCGTAATGAACGCCTGGAAGGAGCCGTTGCGCGGCGCCCAGCCGACCCGTCCCCGCCACTCCGGCGCGGTGAAGTCCAGTATGGACGGCGGCAAGTCGGTTTCGGGATCGATGGCGTCGGTGTTGTAGATGATGGTGCGCGCTCGCCCCGACGTTCCGACCCAGAGGCCGGCCGGGGAGCGGAACCGGGGGTCCACCCTGTCCAGCATGGCCTGGGGAATCGGGGCCAGCATTCCGGAGTCGGCCAGGATGCCCAAGGAACCGGGTTCCTGCATGAATACGACGTCGGCCGGCGTGTTGTCACCCTCTTCCAGGAGCGTGGCTGCAGTCGCCGCGCTGCCGGCGTACTTCACCCTGATGTCGATCCCGGTCTGCTCGCCGAATGCCAACAGCAAAGGATGCACCAGGGTCTGCGAACGCCCGGAATACACGGTGAGGGTGCGGTCCCGGTCCGGCGCGGGCGTTGCCGTTGGCGGGACTGGAGTGTTGGTTGGGGCCGGAGCGGAGGTTGCTCCTCCGGCAGCCGCTGGCGGAACGGTCGGTGCGGGGGGCAATGGCTCGGCGCCTCCCCCGCACCCCGTCATCGCCAGCGCCAGCAGCAACAAACCGGCCGGCAACCAGAACGCCCTGGCTCCCAATCGAGACGGACTCTTCATGTTTTGGTTCTCCTGTTTCAGACTGGGGAGTCTATCATCAGTAGCCGGTGACGAGATCGTCCGGCGTTAACAAGAGCGACGCCGCAACGCTGTTGAGCGCAGCCAGGGCCGCGTCGCGGGAGGCCGCGGTAATCTGGTCCGGCTCGGCCGTCACGTAGGCCAATATGGTCTCGTCCACCGACGGGTCTACGTTGGCAACCTCGGGCTGGATGGACTGGTAGAACGCCAGGGCTTCCACCTGGTGGGTTCCCGGGTCCTTGCCTTCCTGCACGTCATTGTACGAGACGCCAATGTACCGGACGGTGGCGAGGTAGAAGAGGGCGTTGTAGCGTGAGTACACATCGCGAATAGCCGCGTCCATCGCCGCCCGGTCGCCGGCTTCGGCAGCCTGCCGGGCCCGTTCCATCGCTTCGCGCAAGGGAACGTCGATGGCGCCTTCTCGCCCGAAGTTGCCTTCGCGGGCCTGGGCCAGCGCCGCCAGCGAATTGGGGTATTCGCCGTCAACTTCCTCGCCCACGTAGACGGCCCACGCCTCGTCGATCAGGCCGGAGCGCATCTGCTCGGCCCCGATGATCATGTAGAACTTGGACCAGTGGTACAGGATCCTGAGCATCCCTTTATTGACCGCTTGCCGTCGCTGGGCATCGCTGTAATTTTCAGCTTCTCCCCGTCCGCGTATGACGTTCTCAATCGGGTCGTCGAGGAAGGTTCCAGATCCGTAGAACTCAGCGGACTCGGGGAAATAGGTCGATGGCATGGTTCCTGCCGCGAAGCTCCGCAGAGTGCGGCTCTGTGCACCGAGGCGCGTATGCGACCCGGCTTCGTACAGCAGCCAGATTTCGGCCGCCGGGAACGGCTTGCCTTCACTGATGACGTTGGTTAGCTGGGCTATTGCCTGGTAGTCCGTGGAAATCTTCTGGTAGATCTCGCGGTTGGTCGTGGGATGATAATACCCGTCGGACGCGGTGGGTCCCTCGGTCTCATAGCTGAGCCCAGTGGGAATCATCAGACCGCCCGCTTTCTCCTGGCCCATCATTGCCCCGGTAGCGGCGCCAGATGCGGAGCCGGTACCCGTGCCGGCTCCGACGCCGGACACTGACCCCGTACCCATTCCGGTGCCGGATGCTGAGACGGATGCCGTTCCATTGCTGCCGCCGATTACCGATATGGTGGGACGGTCCTCACCCCGGCGCACCGCTTCTTCCGCCGCTGCCTGAGCGCTGCCGGCTGCTGCCGCCGCTTCCCAAGCTGCCACTGCTGCGTCTTGAGCGGCGTCCGCTGCTGCCTGGGCCGCTTGCGCCGCGGCTTCTGCGGCTCTCGAATCGACCGGGGCCGCCGGCGCGGCGGCCGGTGGTTCCTGCTGGCAGCCCATAGCCAGGGCGAGCAGCGCCGTCAACGCCAGACCTGTGATCCAATACTGTCGGCGGGGCCGTGAACCCCACTTTCCGATGTGATCACACACTTTCATCGTCCTCCTTGATGGTTTCCTGTACGCCTACCGGCTCAGCATCTCGCGCAGCATCCCGGTGGGGACGCGCCAGAGATATTCGGGGCCAACGAATGAACTGCCCTTGGTGCGCCGCTGGTACGAGACGGGAACTTCCCGCATCCGCATGCCCTTTTTGAGCAGGTCCATGGTCAGCACCTGGGCGTAGTTGTAGTCGTGGATGATCTCGGCGCACTCCAGCGCCCGGCGGGAGAAGGCCCGGAAGCCGGTCTGCCCGTCGGTAATGCGCCGCCCGGCCGCCAGGTTGAGCGCCGCGGTAAACGCGATATTTCCGATGCGCCGGAACGCCCGCTGGTCGGGGCGATTGCCGAGGTATCTCGAACCCAGCACATAGTCGGCGTCGCCGGACTCAATAGGCGCCAACAGGTCGGGAATCTGCTCCGGCGCGTATTCGCCGTCGGCGTCGACGTACACCGCAGCCCGGGCGTCCAACTCGTTGGCGGCGGCCAGGCCGGTGCGCAGGGCAGCGCCCAAGCCCCGGTTGACTTGGTGCGATATGACCACATCCGCGCCGTGCTGGCGGGCGATCTCGGCCGTCTCGTCGGTCGACCCATCGTCCACCACGATCACCCTTAGTTCGGGTCGCTGCTGGCGAGGTATTCGTGCCAACGTGGACGGCAGGTTCTCCGCCTCGTTGTACGCCGGCACGATCACTGCCACGGGTCGGGTCGACTCATCCGCGTCAGGAACGCCGAGCACCTGTCCGACGGACTGGGCCGGCGGTTCTACGCCGAGGTAGTAGGCGATGGTGGCGGTCACGTCCATCACAGAACGCGGCGTATCCACCGGCCCGACCAATTCCACTCCCTCTCCCCACATGATGCAGGGCACGTATCGCTCCGTCGGGCCCATGTGGCCGTGCCCGCCGATGCCGATGCCCTGGCCGTGGTCGGCGGTAATCACCACCGTCGCCCCTTCCAGGTAACCAACCGAGTCGCACCACCCCAGAAAATCTTCAATATGTCGGTCGCTGTCCTCGATCTTGGCCAGGTATTCGGAGTTGTAGCTGCCCCGAGCGTGGCCGGTCTGGTCAACGCTCAGCAGTTGCAGGATGAGCAGATCCGGGTCATCCCGTAGGACGACCGTTTTGGCCCTTGCTTTCAGCGCGTCGTCGATCTCATCGTTGTTGGTGACGGCGGTGACGGTTTCAACGTCGGTTTCGCCGAAGGCATCCACCAGGTGAGCGATGCCCACCAGCTTGCCGGTCAATCCGCCGGCTCGCAGCGCGTCGAATATGGTTTCGCACTTGACGCCCAGGCTGGGCACGAAGTTGCTGGACATCCCGTGGACGCGGGGCGGCACGCCGGTGAACATGGAACTGAACCCGGTGACCGTGCGGGCCGGGTACACGGTGGAGGTATCGATGTAGTCGACGCCCTCCTTGCGGATTTTGTCTATGAACGGGGTGTCTGCCTCCTCCAACCGGTCGAATCGGCACCCGTCAATGACGATGGTGATGAACCGGCGGGAGATTCGCTGCCCCGGCACAGCCCGTAGTCGAGTAGGCACCAGCGACGGGGCGGGAGGCCAGGTGAAGAACCATTGGTGCAGCAGCAGGGCAGTGATCGCGACGCCCAACGTGAACCCTTCCATGGCCGCGAATGTCCAGATCGCTGGCTGCTCGACCAGGATCTGAAAAGCGAGGACCAGGATCGCCAGTTTGGGAATCTGCTCGAGGAAATTGCCGCTGGTGGGGTCCGGATTCTCCAGCACCAGCCGCCAGAAGCGGGTGAAGTTGAACCAGGACGTACCGATGCGCAGGTGGTAATAGATCGTCCCCCACAGAACAATTGTGAAAGTCAGGTAAACGCCCAGGAGGAGACCGATCGCTATAACGTCGAAAAACCGGAACGCGGCCAGAAACACACCGAGGTACGCCCATAGCGCTATTCGCAATTTCAACGGGAAGTCGAAACGGTAGAAGACGACGAACATGGGCGCCAGCGCCAACAAGGCAAGGCCGGCGCGCAGCCAGTAACCTCCATCGGTGAGGTGGGGGATGCTCAGCAGTGCCAACATCCCCAGGGTGAACACGGGGGTGAAGGGTTTGCCCTCGTTGAGCACGTTCCAGGCCCGGGCCGCGAATATCTCAAACCGCGAGGCGTGCTTGTCGCCCTCCGCTGAACCCCGCAGGGCGCCCAGGCCCCAGGTGGGAACCAGGTCACGTACAGCAACCAGGGTGAATGCGGCTGCGAAGGTGTAGGAATAGGCGAACTTGAGGCCGTGGGTGAGCACCGCCAGCGCCAGCCCCTCTTCCCACGGGATACCCAGGGCGTACAGGGCGCCGGTCATGCTGGCTTCGTACACTCCTATTCCGCCCGGGGTCACGTGAAACACCTGGAAGAGGATGGTGAAGGCGGTTACCGCAATGGCGGCGGAAAGGGAGATTTCGGTCCCCAGGGCTTGGGCCGCGACCAGGAGAACGCCGGCCTCCAGGATCCAGCTCGGCAGAGTCCACAGCGCCGCTAGTCCGATGCGACCCCGCGACATGAGCGCGAGCTCGGCTCGCAGGGTGTCCAACCTGCCGCGTAGCGGCCTCGGGATCAGGGCGTCAACGGACCGAAACCGCAGCATGGTGACCGCCAACGCCGCAGCGAGTACCACGGCCACCGGTATGGCGAGACCGCGTAACCAATCGAGCCGTGCGTCGAACGATGAGACCAACGCTCCGAACGCGGCCGCGATGATAATTAACGATGCGAAATCCAACAGGCGCGCTACAGCAGTCGAGGCGGCTGCCTCGGTCAGGGGAATACCTCGCCGTGCGGCCAGCAACGGTCGCGCCGCCTCGCCCAGTTTGAACGGGAGCAGGTGGTTGGCCAGGAGCGCCGCCTGCAAGTAAGTGAACAGGTCAAAAACGTTTGCGCCTCCGGCCATCAGCTGACGCCAGGCGAAGGATCTCAGCACGAACGCGCCCGTATAACTGACCAGCAGCAAACCGAGCAGTTCAGGTCGGACCACGAGGACGCGCAGCGCGACCGGCATTTGGCTCCAATCGGCGAGCCACCACACCAACAGCCCGATGGCGACGGTGAGCGGCAATCCGATACCGATACGTAGCGCGGCGCTTCGACCGGAAGCGCCAAGCAATGAACCGGAGCCGGCGCGGATCGATTCAGCCCCGTGTTCGCCCTGGTTTGCTCGGTAGGATTCCCGCATCGTCATGGTCTGCCATGCCCCTTTTGGATCCGAGATTGAAGATTTCCGTTCGCTCTTTCCGTAATCAATGCGGCCTTGCCGGGAGGAGGGATCCGACAAGGCCGGGTGCCTGGGAGGGGCGATTTACCGGAGGATCACTGCCGCTATAGCAACCCACCGATGTTTTTCGATTTTTACTGCCACCAAGGGTTGGGACGTGTGCATGGCGGGATTAATTTAGTGTCCACTAATACTTTTGTCAATACTCTACGCAGTCACGTTTTTGTCGTCCCTTTTGATCCCGGTCTAAGCGCACGTTCGGACCATGCTGCGCTGGTTCACGCTCAGATACTGAATGCCGACCGGTTTCTGCGCGATCCAACTCGCTATCGGGCCGGACGTGTACCGACTCAACGGGCCTGGGAGGGTTCGTCCAATCCGTACACGTGGATCCGTTGGGCTGTCCACAGCACACGGTCGGGCCAAGCAGCTACCCGCGCTAGGGTCGATTCATGCTCGCCAAGTTTGGCTTCTTGGTATATGACCGGCTAAAGCCAGGCCAACATGGACGATAAGCGACGTGTTGCGTGGCGAGGTAATCTCATGGAAGGTTCTCTTGATACATATGATAATGGTACACACCATATCGAATGACGTTAGCGTGATCAATTGATTGCGTAGCGACGGTTTTTCGGTAGAATGGTGAACATTCAGATCAATTTGGGGGAGATCCAAATGCAACGAAAATGGCAACGTACTCTGATTGTGATACCGGGTTTGGCGCTATGTCTTGCACTGGCCGCGTTGGCCTGCGCGAGCGAGCCTCCGCCACCCCCCGCAGCGCCACCGGCTGCCATGATGGAGGAACCCAAGTTAGATGTGGCCGCTCTCAAGACCGAGGTTGTCGCCCATTACGACGATGGCGTGCACGCTCTCTATTCGCAAAGCCTGGCGTCGGCCAGGATCATGGATGCGGCCATAGATGCTTTCGTGGCCGATCCCAATCCGGCAACCCTCGAATCAGCCAAACGGGCGTGGCTCCGCGCCCGTGACGACTACGGTCCCACCGAGGTGTTCCGTTTCTACGGCGGCCCCATCGACAACGAAGAGGATGGCCCGGAAGGCTTGATCAACACCTGGCCAATGGACGAGTCGTACATCGACCACGTGGAGGGCAACCCCACGGCCGGCATAATTGATATGCCTGACGAGTAGCCGACGATCGATGCCGACCTCATTATCTCGCTGAATGAAGAAGGCGGGGAGGAAAACGTCTCCACCGGCTGGCACGCAATCGAGTTCCTTCTGTGGGGACAGGACCTGAATGCCGACGGTCCCGGAGACCGCCCGGTTACGGATTACACCACTGCGGACAATGCTGACCGGCGCGGGCAGTACCTTGCGGTAGCGTGCGACACGCTGCTCGGCCACCTCCAGGACATGGTGGACGCCTGGGCTCCCGGCGGAGACAACTACCGGGCCGAGTTCCTGGCGATGCCCGTTGATGACGCCCTCGTGAACATCATCACTGGCGCCGGCGCGCTCAGCCAGGGCGAATTGGCGGGCGAGCGGATGAACGTCGCCTACGAAGAGCGTTCCCAGGAGGACGAACACTCCTGCTTCTCCGACAACACCGTTGCGGACATCGTCGGCAACGCCATCGGCGTGCGCATGGTACTGACCGGCGACTACGGTGTGGTCTCCGGGCCGGGCATCATTGACCTGTACGCTGCGGAGAACGAGTCGCTGGCACAGCAATTGAGTGAAGAGACCAGAGTGGCCGTGAACATGGCCCACAATATTCCGGATCCCTTCGACCAGCACCTCACCGACACCGCTGCCGACAGCGCGTTTGGTCGCTCCTCGGAAAATGTCCCGCGAGGAGCGTGAAGCCTTGTTGCGTTTCCTGGAGTCGCTGTGATGCGAGAGCTTTCCGGATATTGGATCGCGGGGGTCTTGATCGCGGCGTTGGCGGCAATAGTCTGTGCCAGCGCGGGAAGTCCCCCCAGCCAGGGCGCCTTTGGAGAAACCCGGAGCGACGCCACTGAAGACTCCGGCGTTGCGGCTCCCAGCAAACAGGGAGCGATCGCCAGCCTCACCGATGGCTTGATACTGCCGCGCTTGCGATCCGTAGCCGAGGAGATAAGCGACGCCCAGGCCGCGCTGTACGCGCTTTGCAGCGACCTCAATCCGGAAACGCTGGCTGACGCCCGGACGGCATGGCATGAAGCACGAGCCGAATGGCTGCGTTCGCAGGCCATCTGGTTCGGTCCAGTGATGGACCGGCGTTCGCGCTCTCTGGTCGATTGGGCGCCCGTCGACTCGGAGCGAATCGAAAAATCCCTGAGCAAGCGTGAAACCGTCACTGCCAACGATGTCCGCGAATTCCTGGGGACCACGCAGCGGGGAATGGGGGCCATCGAGTACGTCGTGTTCGGCGACGACACCCTGGGCATCAGTGACTTGGTGCGGGGCGTCTCCCCCGCCTCCGACGCGGCGACGGCGCGCGCGATACCAACCAAGACGTGAACTCGCCGGCAGGCCGCGCACCATGGTCCGGTAGTGCGCGCGCTCCATTGTTTGAGGCAGTCGAACAGTCCCAGGTACGGTGCAATGAGACCACTTGGATAACCCCGGCGATCTACTTCGGTACCCGTACTGCGGATCAACCGGCAGAAAGCTTCTGCCAGAGGCGCAACTTCCTGCTGCGTAAGAATGCTGCGACATTCAACGTTGGGCTGGTAAGCGGTTCAAACTCCGTGCCGGCATGGTGGGCGCGTTGCCCAACCGGGCTGCGGACCCACTTCCCCTCGTTTCGCTCGGCCTGATATTGAGAGTGAAGAACGGGTTCAGGAGCAACGGGTGTGGCTGCCCGACGGGTGGGCGGACACTCGGCGGCCGCCCGCAACGCGGCGAAACCCTGCGCATGCACGTTCAGTTCATTAGCCCCGTCAACTGGCGCAGCCAGGTGCGGCGAAGCCCGGCGCTTGCGTGGCCCATTCGGCTCTTGGTTCGTCCTACCGGCCAAACCGTCACGCCGCCCTGCGCGTCGAGGGCGGCAAGCGCGCGCCCGTCAGGCCGCCAGTACAATTCGGCCACTGGGCCCGCCACAACCGCGGCCCCTATCGGACCGCCTGTTCCATCTCTCGCAAGCGACCACACAACCACGGCGCCATCGCGGCCTCCCGATGCCAGGTGCATCACGCCAGGAGCAAAGGCGAGCGTCGTGATGGGTTGAAGATGAAACTCCAGAACGCCGGGCGTCGTGCCTTCGGGGCCTCCTCTGTGGAAGCTCCAGACCGTCACCGTCTCCCCGCCGCCAGTCGCCAAAAGGGTGCCGGAATCATCGAAAGCCAGGGCCGACGGCTTGCCGGGATATCCTGACATCATGGAGTCCTGCTCTGTGGAGCGACGCCAGAAGTGCACAGAGTTGTCCTGGCTGCCGCAGGCCACGATACCTCCGTCCGAGCTCAGCACCATCGACACCAGGGATCCCTGCCACTCCATCTTCTGGCGAAGCGCTCCAGTGAACGGGTCGAAGAACGTCACGCGACCGTAACAGGCCGTCGCCAGTTCCCCTGCGTTCGACCAGGCGATGGCGCTGACAGTGCTGGGGTGATCGTCAGACCGCCAAACCTCCGAGCCGTCCGCACGATACGCACGAACCTCCCGGGAACAGGAGGCCGCCAACCATTGGCCGTCCGGCGACCACGCCACGTTTTCCACCCAACCGCTTCCGACGTCGATAGCCTGGCTTACCTGACCCTCAGCGGCGCTCCAGATTAAGACTCGGCCGTCCTGGCCGGCCGTAGCGAACGCGGTTCCGCTGGGGTGGACCGCCATAGCGAGCACACCGCCTTCGTGAATCCCGGGCCTCTCCCAGGCGGTGGTGCCGGACTTTCCGTCGAGTGCGTATACGCCACCCTCAACATCACCGACCATCAGCGCCTCACCACCCCGGCTCCACCCCCCGGCGATCGCGTAGTCGCCGACCGCCGCAGACCAGCCGGGGCGAAGAACACCCCTCCGGTTGCCGACTTTTAGATCAGGCATGCTGCGAACCCCTCCCGCATGTCCTGCTCATCCAGGTTGCGACCGATGAAGACTAGCTGATTGCGGTGGGGTTCGTCCCCCCATTCGCGATCAGGCTGGCCGTCAAAGAGCATGTGGACCCCCTGGAAGACGAAGCGCCGGGACTCGCCCGCGACGCTGATGAAGCCTTTCATTCGGAAGATGTCCACCCCGCGCTCACCGAGCAGTGTGCTAAGCCAGGCGTTGAGCCTATCGGGATCGCAGTCGCCGTCAACCTCGATCGCGATCGATCCCACCTCGTCGTCATGCTCGTGTTGTGCTACCCAGGTTCGCTCGACATCGGCGGGGACCGCCGCGCCCTTGATGCGCTGGGGGCCGGTCTCTATACAGTCAGGCTCGGAGCAAAAGCTGCCCGGCAGTTTGAAAGCCTCTCCATCGGCGTTCCTCAGTTGGAGATCGAACTCCTCCGCTAGGTGCTGGGCGTAGAGGCCAACCCGCGCCGGCGTATCCACATCCAGGAAGAACGACTTGCGCCCCGGGGAATCGAGCCGGAGGCTCACATGCTTTCCGACCGGAAAATCTTCTCCCGGCTGAATGGGGTCCGCAGGTTCGGCGTACTCCCGCACGCACCACTCCGCACCCTCACGGAGGGCAGCGTCATCCGTGCCTTGGTCGGACACGACGACTAGGGACATCGCCGGATCCGGCCCATCGGCAAGGCTGAGTTCGTAGCGGCCGATATCGAGCGAATAGACTCCAGTCCATTCGAACGGATACTCCGGCTCGAGGAAGGTGGGACGACGCTCGAGCACCTGGTCCAGGTCGAAGGCGCTGAGGTTGAGAACAGTATCGACGGAGACGTTCGCCCGCTCGCTGCGCACGACTCGGGCCATTCGGTTCATGTCTCGGAGCCGAGATTCGAGCCGGTCGACCGCCTCACCGTTGACGAGGTCCGTCTTGTTGAGTACGAGGACGTCTGCGAACGCGATTTGCTCCGTGCTTTCGTCGCTTCGGCCGAGTTGCTGCTCGATGTGGGCTGCATCGACGAGCGTGACGATCCCGTCAAGCGAGAACTCCGCGCGCAGTTCGTCGTCCATGAAAAACGTCTGCGCGACCGGCCCGGGGTCGGCGAGCCCCGTGGTCTCCACCAACACATAGTCGAACTTGTCGCGGCGTTTCATGAGATTGCCGAGTACCCGAATCAGGTCTCCGCGCACCGTACAGCAGATGCAGCCGTTCGACATCTCGAAGACCTCCTCGTCAGCGTTGATGACGAGCGCCTGATCGATGCCGACCTCCCCATACTCGTTCTCGATCACGGCAATGCGCTTGCCGTGCTCCTCAGTCAAGATCCGGTTGAGCAGGGTTGTCTTGCCAGCGCCGAGGAATCCGGTGAGGATGGTGACAGGTACTTTGGTAGGCGAGTTCATGTAGAATCCTCCGTTGGACTTTATTGATATGAAGTATCGTTTAGGGAACTGACAACTCTACACTGCCGGCGCCGTCGCTGTCAACCAGGCGAATTGACGGTAACTGTTGCGAGGCGAAACCGGCGCCCTCTCCATCATCGATCTGGAAACCGGACACGTCCACCAAGACGAGTTCAACCCCGGCGATGCCGCCGGAGGCCGAAACCCCAGCGGTCAGATTGGGGCAGATCGAGCCGCGGGTGAATAGGGTGCATTTCCCCGAGGATGGTATACACTCACGCAACGCAATACACGGCAGAGGTCTGATATGACCAAATGCACAACGAGAAACCTTCATCTACCTCTTGCGCTGTCCGCCCTGGCCTGCTTGTGCTGGTTCACGCTGGCGTGCGGCGGAGACGAGCCGGAAGTATCGGACGCGCCCGATTACGAAGCCACTATCGCAGCAGCCCTGGCCAAAGCCAGCGAGTCCGCTCCAACGATTGAACCGACGGCCACTGCGGAGCCAACACCCACGGAGATTCCGCCCAGCCCAACGGCAACTACAGCGCCCACGGCCACACGAGAGACACCGGCAGCCACTGATACGGAACCACTGGCGCCGTTGGCCATGGAAGACCCCAACGCCTTCCTGGCAGGTCTTTCGGATGCAGAGCGACAGTGTATCTCCGCGGCGCTTCCTGCTGAACGGCTGGCGGCGGCGCTTCAGTCTCCGGAGTCCGTCGATGCGGCAGAAAGTTCCGCACTGTTGGGTTGTCTGGAGCACGACACCGTTTTACGGCTGTTTCTGACCCAGGTGCTAACCGCCACGGGACCGCTCAGCCCGGACTCATCTGCCTGCCTGCGACGCACCTATGCGGACACGGACCTGCACGCGATGATGGCGGATCCACCGGTAGCCGGCGAACCCGGCAGCCCCGACGAATCCGAAGCGGTCGCTTTCATGGTGGGTTTTGTCGTCTCACTGTCATGCTTGAGCGAGGATGAATTCCAGGTTGCCGCGCCGGCCATGGGCATGGCGCCGGGAGAGTACGAAAACTTCCAGTGCGTATTGGAAAGGGTGGGCGGTCAGGATGCACTGACGGCGCTTCTGACGCCCGCGACGGAGTTCCCCGCTGCGCTGTTTGAAGCCGCTCTGGAGTGCCAGGTACAGATGGCGGGCCCGCCGCCGGGTTAGATCATCGGAGGCACGCCAGACTAGACAACGAGGAGAATGACGATGTCCCGTTTGGAAGGAAAAGTGGCGTTGATTACAGGAGCCACCGGCGGAATTGGTCGCGCCGCCGCACGGCTGTTCGCGGACGAGGGGGCTAGGCTCACACTGGTAGATCTGGACGAGTCGGCGCTGCGGGAAACGGCGCAGTCGATTGGTGAGGATCAGGCCAGTTACGCCGTGGCGGACGTTACCTCTGCCGACCAGACCCAGGCCTACGTGCAGGCGGCGGTGGACCGGTGGGGCGGCGTGGACATCCTGCTGGCCAACGCCGGGATCGAAGGCTCGATATCCCCCATTCCCGACTATCCGCTGGACGTATTCGACCGGGTGATGGCGGTCAACGTGCGTGGGGTGTGGCTGGGCATCAAGTACGTCGTGCCGGTGATGCGGGAGCGCGGCGGCGGCAGCATCGTGATCACGTCGTCCACCGCCGGTATCGGCGCGGGACCCGACATGTCGGCGTACACGACCAGCAAACACGCGGTAATCGGCCTGATGCGCACCGCCGCCATGGAAGGGGCGGCGTCGGGTATCCGCGTCAACACCGTCAACCCGGCTCCCATCGAAACGCGGATGATGCGGTCCATCGAGGAGATGCGCGTGGCCGCGTTGGACGACGCCGACGTCACGGTGGAGCAGACATACCGGGCGACTTCGGCGCGCATCCCGCTTGGTCGCTATGGAAACCCCGAGGAAGTGGCGCGGATGATGCTGTTCCTGGCCAGTGACGACAGCAGTTTCTGCACCGGCGGCGTGTACATGGTGGACGGCGGCCGGTCGGCCGGCGCGCGGTAATCGGCGCCTTCGATCATCCAGGACACCCGGGAGCGTCAACAAGCCGAGACCCCGACATGTGGCAAGCTACGGAAAACGAACTGGAGTCCATCGCCATCGGCGCCGGAATACTGGGCACTGGCGGGGGAGGGAACCCCTACATCGGGCAACTGCGGGCACGCCAGGCGATTCGCCAATGGGGGCCGGTCGACGTCCTCGCCCCAGACGAGTTGCCGGAGGACGCCCGGGTGGTGTGCGTGGGTGGCATCGGCGCTCCTACCGTCGGGATCGAAAAGGTGCGCGACCTCCAGTCGTATCATGCGCTGCGAGCCATCGAAGACTACACCGGCGAGACGGCGACGGCCCTCATCTCCAACGAAATCGGTGGCAGCAACTCCGTGGAACCGCTGATAGCCGCAGCCATGGCCGGCCTGCCGGTGGTGGACGCCGACGGCATGGGCCGGGCCTTCCCCGAATTCCAGATGAAGACTTTCTTCGTCTACGGCGTGCCGTGTTGCCCCATGGCGGTGGCCGACGAGAAGGGCAACAGCGTCGTGATACGGGAGACCATCGACCCCCGCTGGGCCGAGCGCCTGGCCCGGTCGGTGACGATACAGATGGGATGCGTGGCCTGCTATGCCGTGGCCCCCATGTCGACCGAACAGGTGCAGCGCACGGCGGTGCCCCTTACCCTGTCGCTGGCGCGAGACCTGGGGGATGCGGTCAAGTCGGCCCGCCAGCATGGCGATGACCCGTTGGAGGCGATCCTCAGCGTCTGCCCGGGCAAGGTGCTGTTCAGCGGAAAGGTGGTGGACGTGGAACGCCGCACCACGGCGGGATTCGCCCGGGGCGTGCTGACCATCGACGGACTGGACGTCTACGCCGGCGAGCGAATGGTCATCGAGTTCCAAAACGAAAACCTCGTCGCCCGCCGTGACGGTGTGGTCGCCTGCGTGGTCCCGGACTTGATCTGCGCCGTCGCCACCGACCTGGGCGAGCCGGTAACAACGGAGTTGATGCGGTACGGCCTGCGAGTCACAATCCTGGGATTTCCCGCTCCCGAGTTGTGGACGAGCCCGGAGGGATTGGCCGTCGCCGGGCCGCAGGCGTTCGGGTACGACGTTGACTACGCGCCATTGGCGGTCTAGGGAGCGTGCAATGCTGGTCGGCGTCGACGTAGGCGGTACGAACACGGACGCCGTGCTCATGGACGGGCCGGAGTTGATCCACGCGGTGAAACTGCCCACCACTCCTGACGTGACCACCGGGATAGTCGATGCCCTGAGAGAGCTGCTGGCCGAATTGCCCGCCACGGCTCGGGTGGACGCGGTGATGGTGGGCACGACGCATTTCACCAACGCGCTGCTGGAACGCCGCGAACTGGCTCCGACCGCGGTGCTCCGCTTGTGTCTGCCGGCCACTCAACTGCTACCGCCGTTGGTGGACTGGCCGGACGATCTACGGGACGCCATGGGAGGGTACACCTACCTCGTGGGCGGCGGCCACGAATTTGACGGGCGCGAAATCAGTTCGCTGGACCGGTCTGAAATACGCCGGGCGGTGGCTGACATGCGCCGGCAGGGGGTGAGGGCAGTTGCCGTGTCCGGCGTGTTTTCGCCGGTGAACGGTGAGCACGAATCGGCGGCCGCCGACGTGATACGCGAAGAAGACCCTGACCTGCGGGTTTGCGTATCCCACGAAAACGGGAGGACCGGGCTGCTGGAGCGGGAGAACGCGGCCGCGCTCAACGCCGCCCTGGGCGAACTCGCCCGACGCACCATACGCGGCATCGAGCGGGCCATCGAAGCCCTGGGGGTGAACGCCCCGCTCTACCTGAGCCAAAACGACGGCACCCTGATGGACGCGGACTTCGCATCCGACTTCCCGGTGCTCACCATCGCTTCAGGGCCCACCAACAGCATGCGCGGCGCTGCCTGGCTTTCGGGAATCCGCGACGGCATCGTGGTGGACGTGGGCGGCACATCCACTGACGTGGGCGCCCTGGTGAACGGATTTCCTCGAGAAGCGGCAGTCGCCGTCGAATTGGCGGGCGTGCGCACCAATTTCCGCATGCCGGACACCGTGTCGATCCCCTTGGGCGGAGGCACGGTGGTGGAGCCGGCCCCCCTGCGCATCGGCCCCGAAAGCGTGGGATACCGACTGACGACGGACGGGCGGGTGTTCGGCGGCGAGACCCTAACCACTACCGACATGGCGGTCGCCAGCGGCCTTGTACAGATCGGGGAAGCGAGGCTGGTAGCGGGCATGGATGCCTCGCTGGTCGACCGGGTTATGGCCGCAATCCAGCGCCGGGTCGAAACCGCAATCGACCGGGTGAAACTCAGCCGCGACGACGTTCCGGTGGCGCTGGTGGGCGGCGGCAGTATCCTGCTGGGCAACAGACTGGCCGGGGCGTCGGAGGTGCTACGGCCCGAGAACTCGGGCGTAGCCAACGCCATCGGTGCGGCGATTGCCCAGGTGGGCGGCCAAGTCGAACGGGTCTACTCACTGGAAGGCATCGGGCGGGAGGAGGCCATCGCCGACTGCTCCGCCGCCGCGGTTGCCCGGGCTGTGTCCGCCGGAGCAGACCCTTCCACCATCGAGGTGGTGGAGATCGACGAGGTGCCGCTGACGTACGTACCCAGCAACGCGACCCGGGTCAGGGTGAAGGCGGTAGGCGACCTGGCCGGGCTCGGGCTGGCGCGGTGAGTGCAATGAGCCGCGGGCCGGCCCGTTTCGCGGCCGGGTCGCCCGGAGACTACCACTCGAAGCCTAGCTGGGCGTAGCGCACGAACACCGTGCCGAATGGATCGCCGAGGGGGCCATTCACGGCCAGGACGGCGATGGTGTGCTTGTCCCCGGGTTGGGCGTCGGCTGTCACCGGAACTCGCTGCGACACGTTGAAACCCTGGACGGTGCCACGGTCGCGGTTGCACTCGCCGTCGATCCATATCTCACCGTAGTCGTCCACGCAGGTCTCGAACTGGACCCGCATCCCGCTCGTCGGTTGGCCGTTGATGGTCTCCGGGATGGTGACGGTGGCTCGATACCACGCAAAGGTGAACCCACCCGAGACCCGACCCGGCAGGTCGTTGCAAATCTCCCATCCGGAGTCGTCGTAGTCGGGCAGCCGAGCCGGACTGCCGCCCTGGGCTTCTCCCACCAAACCCAGGTTGGGCTCGCCCGGGATGTAGCCCACGGCAAAGCGCCAGGTGGTATCGGTAACCGCCTGGCCGGAGGGTTCCGCGATGTTGATAGTTGCTCGGGGCATCGATGCACCTGCCTTTACCGGATTGAATCGTGATGTTGACGCGCTAATGGTACCGCAAAACCGGGTCCCGTACGCGGACAAAGCGGTATTGGTCCCAGTTGCCATCCGCCTTTAGCGAACCGCGTCGTCGCAGCGACCCAAACGCTGAGGCAGGGTTGACAAGTACGAACATGCGCTCTAATATAGTACGCACGTTCCGAATATCAGTTTGCGGAGGCTCAAACGATGGTTGCCGCCGAAATAACCGAAATCCGATGCAAGTCACTCATTAACCGCGTCAATGCACCTGACTTTCCGTTCCGCTGGACGATCAACCCTTATAGGGGTTGCCGGCACGCCTGCCGCTATTGTTACGCCAGATCGACGCACGAGTACTGGGGTATGGACGCCGGCGCGGATTTTGAGCGCCAGATTTTCGCCAAGATCAACGCCCCGGACGTGCTGCGCCAGGAACTGTCCCGCCCCAAGTGGCTCGGGGAGCCAATCGCCATCGGCACGGCGTCCGACCCCTACGAGCCGGCAGAAGCTCAGTACCAGCTGACCCGGCAGATCCTCGAGACGCTGATTGAGTTCCGCAATCCGGCCTCGGTAACCACCAAGGGCACGCTGGTGCGCCGGGACGTCGATGTGTTGCGCCGGCTCAACGAAACGGCCGGCGCCCAAGTCGTATTCAGCGTCGGCACCATCGACGAGAAGGTTTGGCGCCAAACGGAGCCCGGCGCTCCGCACCCCATGGCCCGTCTGGAGGCCATGCAATACCTGGTGGAGCACGGCGTGCCGGCCGGTGTGCTGGCCGCACCGCTGTTGCCGGGACTATCCGACACCGCGGCAAGCATCGACGCCCTGGTAGCGGCGGCCGCGCAGCACCGTGCCCAGTTCCTCTCCGGCAATCTGCTGTTCCTGCGGCCCGGCAGTCGGGAATGGTTCATGCCGTTTATACGCGAGTCCTACCCGCACCTGGCCCCGGGATACGCGCGATTGTACCGGAGCGAGCACGCGCCTAGGGACTACACCAACTCCGTGCTCGCGTTGGTTGACGACGCCCGGCTGCGTTGGGAACTGCCGAGGATGCCTTCGATCAAGAACCTGCAACCGGCAACTCTGCCTGGATTCGCGGAGGCCGCCGCCACCGAACGCGAGGTCGCGAGGGTCGGGGGCGAGCCGGACGCCCCGACCCAGCTGTCGTTGCCCCTGGCTGCCTGACTAGCCGGCCTCGGTCCAGATCTGTCCGCGCTGACGGACCGGTTCCAGCAGTGATTCGTCGAACGGCAGCGGATCGTAATCCGCGCGGTTGGGCGGTCGGTACCCCAGGGCGCCGCACACCGTTTCGTTGGTGTAGTAGCCCCGATAGGTCTGGGTGAGCAGTTCCTGGAAAAACTCTGGGCTTGACGCTTCGACGGACTGCAAGGCTTCAACCTGAGCCGGTTCCGCAAGAGCGACGAACGCCCCGCCGCGTTCGCCGGCGGCAAGCTCGATCTGGACCAGACCATCCAGCAGCAGCCGACGCTTGCCGGTCGAGCCGGCGGCAACCGATTCGACAAAGCCCGCGATGCCGAGGTCGCCAGCGCCGGGCATTTCGCCAGCGGCCGGTACAATACGGTTCAGCATGGCCGCCAGCAGAGCGCGTTGGGCATCGCTCAAAATGGACTGGCCGTAAATCTGGTTGGCAGTGGACATGGGAAAGCCTCGTTAGGATATGGTTTGTAATATGCCGGGCGCATGGTAGCATGGTTCGAGAGGTCTCGCATTATGCAGCCGACCAAATAATGTTTATATCAGGAGATAAGATTATGTACGAAATTAGATATACAGCATCCGCACTGCAACAGTTGAGGAACGTATCACAAAGTGAAGACCGTAGCGCAATAGTTCATCGGATAAGAGAATTAACAAACAATCCCTACGGAACTAGAGCACTGAAGTATGAGTTGGCATCATATCGTAGGGCTAGAGCGGCTGGCGGGCGATATCGGATTTTCTTTAGAATTGAAGGCGGTACGGTCCGCATCGAATTTATCGGGATGAGGATCCCGGGTAACGACCAGGACGCTTACGCGTCATTCCGGCGTATGCTCACTGAAAGCAACCCTTGATCACGCAAAGGATCTAATGATGATTGGCAACACGGACATCAGACGTGTGACGCAGTTAGTGGCTGTGGAGGACTTGGCAGAGCTCTTGCCGGCCCTGCAAAAAATCCTGAATGCCAACCCGGACGCGGTAATTGCAATTACCAGCCAAGGCAAACCGGTGATGGCATTGCTGTCATGGGGGTCTTGGGAAGATACCGAGGACATGGCCGCTACGTGGGAAACGCTGGAGATCACTGCCGACCCCAATGCCATGGCCACCCTATGCCAGCCCCAATCCGAGGATGCCGACGCTCTTATCCCCGGAGACGTAGCTGTGCAGCAACTCATTGCCGAAGGACTGATTGACGATGAGGTGCTCTAGAAGATAATGCTAAGCGCTCCGTGGTCGGACAATTCCTCCAGGTCAAGGACGGCACGCTTCCGGCAGATCTTGAGATTGCCATCCACGCGGCGCAGGCGCAGATCGTAACGGCCCACGTAGGGCGACGCCTCCCCGGCCCGGTACCGCCACACGGCGACGGAGCACGTGACGTCAAGTTCGTTCCCTTCTTGTGCCGTCACCATTACGTTGGAGATGAACCGGCGCGTGCGTGACCACGGGTACTCCCGGTGCGCATGTCGGCTCTGCAAGCGCACCACCCGGCCCTGCATCCGGCGGTAGTCGTCGTCAATGAACACCAGGTCGGAGGCCGGGTCGCCTTCCGGCAGGTCCGTAGTCGGCACAACGTAGCGGGCATCCGACGTATACAGGGTCAACCACGCGTCGAGATTCCAGTCGTCCAACAGCCGGGCTTCGAGGTACAGCAACTGCTCCACCTCGTGCTGGAGCAACAGGGATTCGGCTGTCGCCGGCAGACCCGTCGCGTAGGGCTCGACTGGGATATTTTGGGTAACCATGAAGATCGGGCTCCCGGGCTAATCGTCGGCGGCAACGGTGAGTTCGGGCGAAGGCTGCACGTTGGGTATTTCACCCGGCGTCAGCCCGCGCTCGTACTGCTCGACGTGGGGACGGTCCGCGACCAAGGACTGCCAGCGGCGCCAGAAAGAGCGCAATTGGAGCTCGTCGTTGCCCCGCGGGTCGCGGTGAAAGCCGCGCGACAGATCTGACCATTCCACGCCGCCGGAACGGAATCCCTGCTGGCACGATTCCAGAGCTTCCGTGTCGTCCGGAGTTGCGAACCCGCCGGGCCCGAGGAACGTGAGGAAAGAGTCCAGGCGGCGGTTCAACCGCGAGCCGGTCTCGCCGGCGGGAACCATCTGCCACGCCGTCACGTCCATGCTGTCGGGGCCAGTGGGTTGGAACACGCGGATGGTCACCGCCATGATGTCGTTGATGACCAGGTTGGGAAAGATCACCATGTTCCGGCTCTTCTCGCACATGCGGAGGGCCTTGGTGTGGCCGTGGCGGGCAATCAGCTCGTCCTTGATGCTGTTGATCTCCTCGCGGGCCTCCTCGCCGAAATATGGGTGCCACATGGCAATCGGGCGCCCATAGATCGCGTCGTTTTCCATGACGCCGTGCCCATTGCCCAGCGCCCTGCCGAAACCCTGGCGGCGGTTGATGGCGGGAATGTCGCTGCCGGCTTCGCTGGCCATGTAATCGAAATAGGTCTGGTGCGTGGGCAGCGCGTGATAGCCGTCGATGCTGTTTTCGGCGAGTAGTTTCCAGTTGGCCTTGATGGTGTAGCGGTTGGAACCGGGGATCACCTTCATCCCTTCCGGCGCCTGGTCGGCCACCAGGTCGAGGTATTCGGCCGCGCCGGCCAGGTAATCGCGCAGAGAACCGGCATCCGGGTCGAAGCACACGAAGATGAAGCCCTGGTAGCTCTCGTAGCGAGGGGAACGCAGGCTGAAATCGGCGCGGTCGAAATCGGGGCCGTAACCCTCAATGTCGGGCATCCCGATCAACTCGCCGGAGGTGTTGAAGCTCCAGGCGTGGTAGAAGCACTGGAGCACCTGCGCGTTGCCATGATCGGTGCGGCAGATGAGCGCGCCGCGATGGGGACAGGTGTTGTGGAACACCCGTAACTCACCCTGGCGGTCCCGAGCGAAAAACAGGGCACGCTCGGCAACCACCCGGCGCGCGTAGTCTCCCGGGTTGGGCACTTCCGACTCGTGCCCCAGGTACAGCCAGCAGCGATCAAAGATACGTTGTCGCTCCAGTTCGTAGATGTCGGGCGACGTCATGCTGGAGCGGTGCACCTGGAACTTGCCCAAGTCCGGCCGGTCGTACACCAGATTGTCGATATTCATACCAACCCTCCAGGGTCTGTTCAATGGCAACGCTAGCGAGTCGCGTCAAAAATCAGTTCCCGGGCGCGAAACTCGAACCCCGGCATCACGTTCTCGCCGTACAGGATCTCCGGGTTCTCCACGGTTTCGGGTTCCCGGTCAGTCCGGTAGATGGTTACCTGACGGTTGCGAGGGTCAATCAGCCAACCGAGACGGACGCCGACAGTCATATATTCCGCCATCTTGCGCTGCAAGTAGGCGAGACTGTTGGATGGCGAACGAATTTCGGCCACGAAATCGGGGCACACCTGCCCGGTCCGGTACTGCTCAGCATCCAATTCGGCCAACCGTTCCGGCGAAACCCAGGAAGCGTCCGGGCCACGCCCACCCAGTCCCGGGATGCGAAGTACCACGCTGGATGATGGCGCCAAGCCGCCGTATTCCAGAGCCCACATCGTGAGAAAGGCAATAAGCTTCGACTCATTTACGGCTCCCGGCATGTAGAGCGGCGGCATTACGACCAGTTCCCCCGTTTCGTTGTATTCGATAGCGTACAACTCATTGGCCTCCAGGAACGCCCAAAGCGTATCGGAGTCGATCTCCGCCAGGGTCTTGCCGCCGAGCAGGGGGCGCAGGTCCAGGGTGACAGGAAGGCCGGGGCTGTCAGCGTCCAGCCAATAGGCGGCATCAGCAGCGGATTGGAGCGGTTTTGCGACTTGGGTGGTCACAGGATTGTCTCCGCAGTCAACGACGGTCAGCGTGGAATGACCGGCAGCGTGATGTGCGACGGGTAGCGGGCGGAGTGATACACGGTTTGGCGCGCCGTTTCGAGCCGGGTGTCCACGCCGAGAGCCGCCCCGGTGTTCGGGTTCCGGTCAAAGCGCGGGAAGTTGCTGCTGGAGATATCCACCCGGACGCGATGGCCCGGCTTGATCACGTGGCTGGTGGCCCACAGGTCGATTGTATAGCGATACACCTCGCCCGGAGTCACGAAAGACGGCTCGCGAACCGACGTGCGATAGCGGGCGCGAATGATTCCGTCCTGGAGGTTATGTGCGAGTCCATCCGGCCGGACGTCGACCAGCTTGGCGGTGAAATCGGTGTCCACCGCAGTGGTGGCGGCATAGAGCGTCACGGAGATGGGGCCGGTCAGTTCCAGGTCGGTCTCAACTGGGTCAGACGTAAAGGACAGGACGTCCGGCCGGTCCTCCGCTGGGCCTTGGTCGAATACACCATAGTCGATGATGAGAGTGTTCCCGCCCCGGGTGGGCACGGGGTCGTTGGGGTCGTAGGTGAACTGGTCCGCCGGCTCGTTCGGCTCGGGCGGCACCGTTGACAGGGATCCGTCCCCGCTCCTAGTATTCGCGTTACCTCCCGAATGGAGGTACCAACGGGTGTACTGAGTGCGCGCCAGTGGCCACTCGTTTTCGTCGCGCCACTTGTTATCGCCCATGACGAACAGCCGGACGGGCGGGTCGTCCATGATGCCGGTCTCTTCCCCTTTCAGCCAATAGCCGTACCAGCGCAGCAGATAATCGTGCAGCTCAATGGCCGCTTCGGAACCGAAATCGATGTTACCGGCGCCGCCGGTGGTAGGTTCCGTGTATGGTCGCAGGTGGGCCCAGGGACCGATGAGGAGCTTCTGGTTCCGGCGGGCGGTTTCGCTTCCACCGTGCTTGCCGATGGTCTGGTAGGCGTTAAGGGCGCCCTCCAGGAAGATGTCGTACCACGAGCTGACGTGGAACATGGGGATGGTCACGTTGCGAGCCTGCCGCTGCAGGTTGATCCCCCACCAGTACGGGCCGTCCAACTCCTCGTCGAAGTACTCGTGGAAGTAGGGTGCGGCCTCCTTCAGGCGGTCGATCCAGTCGCGCAGGGGCAGATGTCGATACCATTCATCAGACAAGGGTTGTCCGAAGTTGCCGGGCTCGATGACGTACTCGTCCATCTTGGCCAACAGGGCTTCATGGCCGCCGCGGGCCAGGGTGTTCCTGCCCTTGAGGATGGCGTAGGGAACCGTCCAGCCCCATTCCATCGCGCCGCCGGTGTGGTAGACCCAGGACTGGTGAAAGTCGGACGACGCCGAAACAACGGCCATGGTCTGCAGATGGGGCGGCAGCGGGTGCTTTCCGGCCAGCGTGTATTGGGTCGCGCCGAGGTAGCTCTGGCCGGTGGTGGCCACGCGCCCGTTGGACCAGGGTTGCCGAGCCGCCCACTCAACCGTGTCGTAGCCGTCCAGGGCTTCCTGGAACAGCGGGTCGTAATCGCCTTCAGAGTTGAAGCGTCCGCGCACGTCCTGGCTCAGGAGGACATACCCATGGCGCGGGAAGAACCAGATGGAATGGTCGGGGTTGTCGAGGTAGCTGTCCTTGCTATACGGACCCCGGTTGATCAGCACCGGGAAACGGCCCGGCGCGTCGGGGCGCACCACGTCAGTGGCAAGGCGGGTGCCGTCACGCATGGGCACCATGACGTCGGGCTCGCGTACGACCTGGTACTGGGTTCGCTGGGCAGTCATCAGGGCACCTCCGGAGGCGGGTTGGCAATCGTTTCCGGCGTCGACTGACGGCAACGATACCCGCCGGAGTACACAGCGTCAACAAACCGGCTTGCACCGACTGACGCCGGACCGGCCACGTCTACGAGGGAGTACCACTATACGTGGGAGCGAACCGGGACGATCAGGAGCAGGGGTTCCGTTTGATTTAGGTTGACGCCCTATACAGGCAGTGATAGCATCGCCGGCGTGAGAGTTGATCCTTTGCCGCCGGCGAGCCATTCGTGGCATTGAAGCGTCCAGGTGGACGCGCAAACATACGGCGCAAGTCGTTTGATGGATAGGGGCCTCGTGCCTCTCTCTGCGACGGCTTGCGCTTTTGCGTCGGCGGGAACGGTCAACTCTCACAAGTAGCCCTATCCTACTCGTGGAGGGAGGTTCCCGATGGACCCTGCGAAAAATATCGTTGCCGCCGTGCTGGTGATCGTCTTGGGGGTGACGGCCTGCGGTCCAGGGGAGCCGCCGGAGGTTGCCCCAATCGTGGTCGAAGTCACATCGACGCCCTTGCCAACACCGCCCCCGACCCACACACCTGAACCGACTGATACGCCGCAGCCCACCGCGACCCCGTACCCGACCTACACGCCAGCGCCTACGCCCACGCCGCAGCCAACGTACACTCCCTACCCGACTTACACGCCGGAGCCAACGGCGCGACCGACGCCCACCCCGACATCAACCCCCAGCCCCACGGCGACGCCGCGACCGCCCGCCACACCCCGACCGACTGCCACGTTGCGGCCCACTTTCGCGCCGGTGCCTGTTGCAACGTGGGTGGCAACCGGGAACTGGTATCGGAACACCGACTACGAGCATTCGGTGAGAGAGATTATGGCAGCACAGGGAACGGACGGCGACCCATATTTCGCTACTTTGGATTCAGACCCGGAGTCGATAGCCAGCGAGGTCAGTTTGACGTTGGCCTGCATCCTCGGAACCCGGTTGATGTACCTGGAGCCGTACTCCGCAGTAGTACCGCAGGCGGTGGACTCATACACGGTCGGGATCTATGACGCTGGCACCAAAAGCTTTGTCACCGGCGCGTCGCACACCTATGCCGACCCCATCCTGACCGACAACGAAGCCGCCATCTACATTCGCAACAACGCGCAGATCAGCCAGATAGTCGCCGTCATCAAGAAAGCCGACGCGAACCGAAACCCCAATCGGGCACTGAACGCCGGGATGTTTAGTTTCTCAAAGGACGACGATTTCGCCGCATGGGGGGTGTTCGATGTCACCGGCGTTGACGACGCGCTCGAATACCTGGGCTGTTTCTGAAAATTGCCGGCGCAAAAATTCACCACTGACTTCCCGGCTGTTACCATAGCCGCAGGCCCAACCAGGGCCGGAGGAATGATATGAACCGAACGGAATAAGGCCGACCCCCAAGACTGTTAGCAGCAGTAGAGGGGTCGGCCTTATAGGTTCCTGCCCGAAATGGAGAAAGGGCAACGTGTAACACGACCGATTTTACCGGCCGGCGGATGCTTTTTGCAACCTCCATTTCGGGCGGCAGACAAACCCCGACCCGAAATGGAGGGTTTATGTTCCCACCAATCGAGAGCGTATTCTCGGATTTTTACGCCGGCGGCATCCTGACCTTGCTGCTGTATTTGGTTGGCAAATGGACGCCCATCGCGCGGCGCTGTCTCGCTTCGCAATGGGGCCGTGCCCGTCCCAGGCTTGCCGCGGACTACGGCGCGGCGCGGTCGGCTTCTCTCTGGCGCAAGGCATTCGCTACCGTAGCGATACCTGCCGTCGTGCTCGGTTTCGCCGCCTATGCCGTCACGAGCGCGGTGTACGGAGCCCCGCCGCTGTGGGCGCAGGCTTGGCTCGGCGGTGTTGTCGTGGCCGGCGTCCTCGGATGCGCTGCACGGGAGGGCTGGCTGACCGGGCGCTGGGCGGTGCGCCGGGCCCGCCGCCTGCTGGCGTAGGCAGGGGTGCCCCCGGCCCCATGCTACAATTCGGGCCGGGGGTGATCCCGATGGCAGAGTTCACCAAAACCGTTACGATCAACTGCCCGTATTGCGGCGACGGCGGCATTGTGAAGAACGGCCACAACGTCGCCGGAAACCAGCGGTACCGCTGTAAGACCTGCCGTAAGTCATTCCTGGACACAGGCGCGGTGCATGGGCGCAAAGCTCCCAGCGAGATCATCGGCGCTGCCGTGCGGATGTACTACGGCGGGATGTCGTACAAGCAGATTGCGGAGACCCTGGCCGACACCTACGACGTTCCCGAACCCTCGAAGCAGTCGATCTATGCGTGGGTGAAGAAGTACACCGACGACGCGGTGAAGGCTATGGCGGAGCACCCGGCGCAGACCGGGCCGGAGTGGGTGGCCGACGAAATGATGGTGGACGTTGGCGGGGAAAAGATGTGGAACTGGAACGTCATGGATGCCAAGACCCGCTACATCCTGGCGTCGTATCTGTCACCCCGGCGGGACACCAACGCGGCGACGCGGACGCTGCGAAAGGCCAAGCGGTTTGCGGCCAACGCGCCGGAGCGCATTCGCACGGACCGGCTGGGGTCGTACACCGAAGCCATCAAGCGGGTGTTCCCGGACGCTACACATATCCAGTCGGACGGGATCAAGGCCATCGTCAATAACAACCTGTCCGAGCGGTTGCAGGGAACGTTCCGGTCGCGCACGAAAACGCTGCGGGGATTGGAGACCCGGCGGACGGGTCAGCGGTTCCTGGACGGTTGGGTGGTGACGTACAACCTGTTCCGCGACCACGAGGGGGCGGACGGGAACCCGCCGGCAGAGAAGGCCGGCGTCAGGCCACCGTTCGAAGAATGGGCCGACGTGGTGCGCGGTACGCCGGCCAGAGGGTCAGGTGTGGGGATACGGAAGCCGCAGCCGCCGAACAAGGGCAGGGCGAAACGGGGTCATGCCAGCGCCGGGCGTACCGCCAGCGTGAAGCGCAGATAGCCCCCAAATTGCCATCCACTGTAACCAAACGGAACCGGAGCAGGGCCACAATTGACACCCGAAACGGCGGCTGATAGGATTTTCGCGCTGTTCAAAAACCGCTTTGGAGTAGTTGTACCGGTGTTTGCCAACAACGAAAGTAGCCCTTCGGGACCCTCGCGTCGACGCTTTTTGGGGGTGCTCGGCGCCGGCATCGCGGGGGCCGCAGTGGTAACGTCGATGCTGTCGTTCGGGCGGCGCAACAACACGGCCGAGGCGGCGAATGAGTTCCCCGGGCCCGGTTCGATGTTCCACCCGGCTCAAGACCCGAGGACTGACCCGCGTCGCTAACCGATCCGCCGACCAACGACTATTGCCACGGGGCAGCCGGTACGGCTGCCCCTGAGTTTTGTCTTCTGTTCAGCGCCGACCGAATTCGCGTTCCAACTGGTATTCGGAGAAATGGATCACCGTGGGTCGCCCGTGGGGGCAGTTGTGCGGATTTTCCGTGGTCTCCAGTTGGCGGAGCAGCGCGTCCATCTCCTCCGGCGCCAGCGTCATCCCCGCTCGTACGGCCCCGTGACACGCAACTGTGGCTGCCAGCGCGTCCTCTCGCTCCATCACTACCTGTTCCACCGCCACCGCATCCAGCAGATCAGACAATGCGACGGCCGGGTCGGGGTTGGCTCGGGCAGCCAATCCGGCGGGAAGAGCACGAACCAGCCAGGCATTGTCCCCGAAGTGATCCAGCACAAACCCATAGTCCGCAAGCAGGTCGGCGTAGCTGCCCATAGTAACCGCCTGGGCCGCGGATAACTCGGCTGTGAGGGGAGCGAGCAACGGCTGCGAAGGTCGCTCGCCTCCTTGCATGCGCCGGCGGATCTGATCGAAGACGACCCGTTCGTGAGCCGCGTGTTGGTCGACCAGGTACATGCCGGACCTCCCCTCAGCCACAATATAGGTCTGGCGTATCTGACCGACGACACGCAGGTCTGCCAAAACGTCTCGCAGCGACCCCTCGGCCCGGGCCAGCGTTGTGGTGGGCAGCGCGATGCCATCGGTTCGCGGCGGCGCACCACCAGTGGAAGGCAGGCGTGGAGTTTCCGGAGATGACGGTGGCGGCGGACCCGCATCGACGGGAGTGAATGATCGCGTCGCCGTCCGCACTGGAGCGTGCGCGACCAGTGCCTCCCGCACGGCCCGCTGCACCAGAGAAAACAACCGGTCTCCATCCCGAAATCGCACCTCTCGCTTGGTGGGATGGGAATTGACGTCCACCTGTTCGGTGGGTACAGAAATATTGATCACAGCGAACGGAAAGCGGCGGTCCGGGAGGGTTCCCTGATATGCCTGCTCGATGGCGTAGTAGATGGAGCGGTCGTAAACCCAACGGCGGTTGACCAGGAGGGTAGTGTAGGAACGGTTGCGCCGGTTGAGGTCCGGGGCGCCGGTGTATCCATCGACGGCCACCTCACCGTCGGTAAGCGAAACTGGCAACATTCGACCGGCGACTTCCGCCCCATAGATGGACAGGATAGCGTCCTGCAACCGGCCGGACCCCGGGGTGCTGATCGCCTCGCGCCCGTCAACCGATAGAGTGAACCGGACCTCAGGGTGGGCCAGGCCATAACGGGTGATCACTTCCTGGATGCGCGCAGCCTCGGCCGCCGCCGAGCGCAGGAACCTGCGTCGGGCGGGTAACTCACCGAACAGATCGGCGACCTGGACCGATGTACCCGGAGGGCACCCTTGATGCCGCTGTCCCACGCAAGCGCCGTGGCGAAACTCGATGCGGGCTCCCGCTTCCGTATCGGTCGGGCGCGTCGTGCACACAACCCGGGCAACGGCGGCTACGCTGGGCAACGCCTCGCCGCGGAACCCAAGGGTGGAAACCGTGTTCAGATCCTCAACCGTGGCAAGCTTGCTCGTGGCGTGGTGGCGAAACGCCAGGTCCAGTTCATCGGGCGCAATGCCGCAGCCGTCGTCGGTGACGCTTATTTCGGCGACGCCTCCTTCGCGGATGGAAACCGTGATGCTCGTTGCCCCGGCGTCCAAGGAGTTTTCCACCAGCTCCTTGACCACCGAAGCCGGCCGCTCAATGACCTCGCCGGCCGCGATCTGGGCGGCGACGTGGGGCGGGAGTTGCTGGATCGGCATAGGCAGTCAGTCGCGGATGAGGCCCAAGCGAATAAGGTCCTCTTCGGTCCATTGGGCTTGCCTCTCGATGACGCGGCGCAGAGTTCCCAAACTGAGGGTCTGGCCCCGACCGTGCCAAGCGAGCGTTACGTTCCGATGGGTGGCGTAGTCGCGATATTGGCGATGACCGCCACCTCTACCGACAGGCACAAAACCGTCCCGGAATAGTGCGCTCTCAATCTCGCGGGCAG
The DNA here is from genome assembly GCA_965220505.1 of Dehalococcoidia bacterium. Lineage (GTDB taxonomy): Bacteria > Chloroflexota > Dehalococcoidia > Lucifugimonadales > UBA3495 > Bin87. The sequence continues at coordinate 1,533,188 of CBDCQE010000001.1, forward strand.
TTATGTTTCTGATCCGTTGGTAGTTTATGGGCATAGGAACCGAGACCAACCATGGATCCACTCATCACTGCTATCGTATTCGGATCTCTTCAACCGGGTTGCTCCGGGTTTCAGGCGTAAAGATCCGCGAGACCAGACCACCCGTGCGGGTTTCTCTCAAGGTTCGCCGAGCGTGTATTGCCGCCAAAACATCGTCCATGGCTATGTATATCATCCGATAGACATCATCGGGGCCGGCGAAGGAGAGGCCATCCACAGGCATGCCGCCGTGTGAGGCTATCGCGTCAGGGTACTCAGGAGCACATTTGACATGGAGAAAATCCGGCGCATCTTGAATGCTGGGTTTAGAGAACTCCCAGGGTGGGCTGGGCGTGACCGGCCATTCAATCATGCCTTCTTCGATTTCCCCGACTATCATCTCGAGGACTTCCTTGATGTTGGCGGCCGCCTCTTCCGGCGTACTTCCGAATGTGGCTGCCCCCAAATGCTCCCACGCTGGATAGTACGATTGCCATACGTCCTCGTCTGGCTCAATCACCACCTTGAATGCCAGCAAATCCATGGTGTTACCTCCCACCAACTTTACAGCCTGTCACGAGACACCGCCCGGGCACGCCGCTAGAACAAGGGGATCTTAGTGCCCTTGGCGCGGTACTGGCGGTCTTCGGAGTCGCCGGTTTCCTGGAAATCACAGATGATCCGGTAAATGCGATCCATCTCGTGGTCGACGCTTCGGGAGAAGAAATAGGGCGGCACCCAGACACCGCCGAAAGCCGCCACGATCTCAGGATAATCGTCGATCACGAACTCGGGTTCCACCGGAATCTTCAACTCCGGTAAGCGTTCGTGAAAATGATGCGTTGGTTTCTCATATACGCCGGATACGAACCGATGCAGGTCGTGCTTCTCAATCACCTCCCAGCGCTCGCCCATGCCCGACCAGATGTAGATCTCATGGCCGTCATCAAGGAGTTTCTGAAAGGTGTCCACGGTGCCAGGGCGAAGGGTGTCGTCCAGGCCCAGTATGGTGTAGTCGACGTCGAAAAATATTTTCATAATCGGTTTGTTGTCCTGGCGGCGTTGCGAGTGTCAGCGCGGATCGAATCAGGAACCGAGCGCTTCGGTCATGGTCTTGACGCTCGCCCCTACGATCAGGCGGTCACCCAGACGCACGATGGGACGGCGCACCAGGCGCGGCTCTTCGAGCATCAACGACAACTTCCGTTCATCGGAAAGGTCGGCCGCGTTCAGGCCCATTTTCTTCAGTGACGGGCTGCGCGCGGCAAACATGCCAGTCACGCCCGGCTCTCCCAACTCGGCGACGAGATCACGTAGCTCCGTTTCGGAGAGTGGTTCTTTGAAATAATCGCGTTCTTCGACCGTGTAGCCGTTTTGTACGAGCAACTCTCGCACCTTGCGACAGCTGCTTCAACGTGGCCACCAGTACATCGTCGCTGTAGCGCCCATGGGATCCTCCCGACGAACCCGGTAAACATTGGTGCGGCAGTCGCTATTTTATAACGATATTGGGCTTTGGCATAAGTGGGGCGCACGTAAATTTTGTGTAATGTCCAAGGCGCCCCGAGTGGGGCAAGCAGGCGTTCACTGTGCTATAATCTGCGGCACCACGGAAGCAGGGAACACTAATCATGCAGTGCCAGATATGCAACAAGTCCGGTATGACCGGCAACAACGTGAGCCACTCCAACCGCAAGACCAAAACGCGGTGGAAGGCCAACGTTCATAAGCAGACGTTAGCCATTGACGGCAAGCCGACCCGGGTAAAGATCTGCTCGCGGTGCCTTCGCACGATGTACAAGCCACCCCGGGGCAAGAAGGCCAGGGCCAGAGCGGCCGCTTAGCGTCACAACGCTGGACCCGGTTGAGCATTAGGAGCGAAAGTGTTCGCCCCTACATTTTTCCCGGAGACATGCCGGAAACCGTGTCCCTCAGGGCGGCCATAGCCTCCGCCACCGACTGATCGCGGTTGAAAATCGCGGTACCAGCGACCAGGATTCCGGCGCCGGCCGCCACTGAATCACGGGCGGTGTAATCGGCTTTCACCCCGCCGTCGACCTCCAATTGCACGGAGTAACCGTTGTCGTCGATGGTGCGATACAACCGGCGCAGCTTCCCCATTGCTGATGGGATGAAGGACTGACCGCCAAACCCCGGGTTGACGGTCATAACCAGCACGATGTCCAGGTCCGGCAGCACCTCTTCGACCGCCGCTATCGGTGTCGCCGGATTTATGGCGACGCCGACCTGGCAGCCCTGCTCTTTGATGTAGCCGACGGTGCGGTGCAGGTGAGTACAGGCCTCGGCATGCACCAGGACCTGGTCGTTGATGTCCTTGACCAATCCCGGCAGCAGCCGGTCGGGCTCATGGACCATGAGGTGGATGTTCAACGGCAGGGACGTGGCGCTTCGAATGGCGTCCACAACAACCTCGCCAAAGGAAATATTGGGGACAAAACGGCCGTCCATTACGTCGACGTGGATCAGGTCGGCCCCGGCCGCCTCAGCATCTGCCACCTGCTGGGCCAGGCGACCGAAATCGGCCGCGAGGACCGATGGAGCGATCTGGACGTGCGCGGCGGTGGAGGTCACGGCGCCTCGGCAGCCAACAGGATCTGCCTGGCCCGGTCGATGCCTTCGGCAACACGGTTGGACGCCGTGCCGCCCGGGTTGTCGCGTGCGGCTACCGACGCGGCGGCGGTGATGGCGTACACGTCCTCGTCGAATTGGGGCGCGAAACGGCGGTATTCGGCCATCGGCAAATCAGAGAGGGACAGACCGTCGGCCTCGCAATGCTGGCACAGGCGGCGCATGACGCCGTGGGCGTCGCGGAAAGGCACGCCCTTGCCCACCAGGTAATCGGCCAGGTCGGTGGCGAGCATGTAGCTCTCGCCAGCCAGGGATTCGACGCGGTCGGCGTTCAGTTTCATCCCGGGCAGCATGTCGGCAAAAACGGACAGGGTTGACAGCAGGGTGTCCACGGTGTCGAAGAAACCCTCCTTGTCCTCCTGCAGGTCCCGGTTGTAAGTCAGGGGCAGCCCCTTGAGAACCGTCAGAATACCCATCAGGCTGCCGTACACCCGGCCCGTTTTTCCCCTTGCTATCTCCGCGAAATCGGGGTTCCGCTTCTGGGGCATGATGCTGCTGCCGGTGGTGAATTCGTCAGCCAAACGCACGAAGTCGAACTCGCGGCTGGACCAGATGACAATCTCCTCGGACAGCCGGGAAACGTGCATCATGGCAATTGCCGCAGCAGAATGAAACTCGGCGAGGAAATCCCGGTCGGCAACGGCGTCCATGCTGTTCGGGCTGATTTCTGAAAATTCCAGGGCCGAGGCAACGGCGCGGCGATCCGTGGGATAGGGCACGCCGGCCAGCGCGCCGCTGCCCAGCGGGAGCACGTCCATCCGGGCCGCGCAGTCAGCGAACCGGCCAACATCGCGTTCCAACATCTCGAAGTAGGCCAGCATGTGATGGGCAAACAGAACCGGCTGGGCGCGCTGCAGATGAGTATAGCCCGGCATCACGACGCCAACGTATCTCTCCGCCAGAGCGACGAGGGCCCGCTGCACTGATCGCAAGCCTGACACCGTGTCGTTGATGGCAGCCCGGGTGTAGAGGCGCATGTCCAGGGCAATTTGGTCGTTGCGTGAGCGCCCGGTGTGCAAACGCGCCCCGGCGGGACCAATCAGGTCGGTCAGCCGGCTTTCAATGTTCATGTGCAGGTCTTCGAGGGCAGGATCCCAAGGGAAATCGCCCCGCTCGATTTCTTCCTGCACCGCGGTAAGGCCGTCGATTATCGCGTCGGCGTCGTCCTCGGCAATGATGCCCTGCTTGGCAAGCATAGCAGCGTGGGCCTTGGAGCCGGCGATATCCTGCCGGTAAAGCCTGCGGTCGTAGTCTATGGAGACGGTGTAGTCGCTGTGATCCTGCATTAGCGCACAGACCATCGGCGTACCGATAGTCAGGAGGTTGTAGTCGGGGAGCCGGGCGGCTCAGGCGTCCAAATAGGCGAAGCTGGCGGCAAGGTTCTCGAAAACGTCGTCGTGCGGCGGGATTTCCATGACCGCCGGCCCGTCATACGACTTGCCCTCCAAGATGCGGCGCATGGCCCGGCAGTCCAGATCGCCGTCGTCCACACTGCCAATGGCGACGCCGTCGCGAGCCTGCTTGAAGTGGACGATCTTGATGTAGTCGGCGGGCAGATTGGCCAATTCGTCCAGCGGCTGGCTGTCCGGGTGGCGGCGCAACTGGTTGGTGGGATCGGGGCACAGGCCGAGATACTGCCCTTCCTCTGCGGTCAGTTGTGCTCGGGCCTCGCTGACCAACCGGGCCATCGAGCGCAGTGGCTGTCCCGAGTTTTCCATGGAGAAGATGACCCCCTGGCGAGCCGCCTCTCGCACCAAGGGGACAATCCGGCCCACCGCCTCGGCGACGTCATCGGCCGACTCCCACGGCGTATCGGAGGTCCCGGGGTCCACGGTGCGCAGGTGGGGCGAACCGCCGCCAACGAGGCGCGCCGCCTCCAGTTGGGATTGGTACAGTCCGCCCTGTGGATCGATGTCGGTGGTGATGCACGGTAGCGCAACGGCCAAGTCGAAGGTGAGCTCCGGGAACCGAACCACGACATCGGCGAGGGCGGTCAGGTTCGGCCGCCAGTCCTGGTCTTGGCCCGATTCGGCGAGGCCCAGGCAGGTCTGGCGCAGTTCGATGTGGCGCGCGCCGCGGTCCTGGGCGTTGGCGATAAGATCGGCCAGGTCGGCGTCGTCCAGCTGGTTCCGCCAGGAATTGGTAATTGCCCCGTAGATCATGGTGTTTTGTCCCCCTCGCGCTCTGACCACGGATCACCCGTGGGCCCAGGATCATCGATGCTCCGCTACCGGGCATCGCCACCCGAAACTATACCGCAGCAGGCGATTGCGCTCAACAACGAGCATGGCGACACATTCCTCGCCGGGCGGAAGAAACCCTATGCTAGAATTACGATACGAACAAATGCCCATCAAAATCAGCAGGAGGCCAACCCATGGCCGAGTTGTACAGTGAACGATGCACGGCCTGCCGACGCGATTCCCCCCACGTCACTGAAGCCGAAGTCGCGGTGTTGCACCCGGCGGTGAATGACTGGGCGCTGATTGACGAAACCGGCATTCCGAAGCTGGACCGGCAGTTCCGGTTCCGTAATTTCGTGCAGGCGTTGGAATTCACCAACGCGCTGGGCGAGTTGGCGGAATCCGAGGGTCACCATCCCAGGCTGACCACCGAATGGGGACGGGTCAGCGTAACCTGGTGGACGCATAAGATCCGCAACCTCCATCGCAACGATTTCATCATGGCCGCGAAGACGGACCAGTTGTACGCCGAGCACGCGCCGGCGGAGGGATAGAACGGACAGCGCGGCACAACGACAATGAACTCCGAGGAAATCCGCTGGCATTATCGGTTCCGCAATTTTTCACGCGCCTACACCCTGCTCAGCGAGGCATTGGACCGGGAAGTTGAGGAACTGAATGAACTGGAGCGCGAGGGCGCCATCCAGCGGTTTGAGTACACTTTCCAACTGGCCTGGCTGACCCTCAAGGACCGGATGGAGTACGGCGGTATCGTCTTCACCGAAGTAACGCCGCGCAACGTCATACAGCAGGCGTTTGTCGCCAGGCTGATTGACGACGCGGAAGTCTGGATCGACATGCTCGTTGACCGCAACTTGATGTCGCACACTTACGATTTCGCTCGGTTTCAATCGGTGCTGGAAAACGTCCGGCGGCGTTACCTGCCGGTTCTCGGCGACCTTTATCAGCGGTTCGGCTTGGAGGCGCTGGGATGACGGGCGTTCCCGATATACCTGCCTCAACGTGGGAGAAAATGAACCAGGTTTTCGCCGACTACCCGGAGTTGACCGCAGTGACGTTGTTCGGTTCCCGGGCAACCGGCAAGGCGACGCCGCGTTCCGATTTCGACCTGGCAACCCACGGTATCACCGACCACTATCGCTTGGGCCGGTTGGCGCTGGACTTGGAAGACTTGAACATACCGCAGAAGTGCGATGTGCAAGCCTACGAGGACATCAAGCATGCACCGTTGAAACGCCACATCGGCACCTTTGGGATCACCATCTACCGACGTGCGAACTGATCTCACCCACACCTGAGGAGCCACCCCATGCGTGTTGTTTATTCCCTCCGATCCCGCGACCTCAACGCCGTGGCCGCCGAGGCGGCGTGGGCGGAGTCCATGGGATACGACGGCGTTTCCACCAACGAGACTGCCCACGACCCATTCCTGCCCCTGGCCGTGGCGGCGACATCGACCAGTCGTGTGACGCTGGAAACGCACGTGGCAATCGCCTTCCCGCGCTCTCCCATGGTGGTCGCCTACACGGCGCGAGACCTCCAGGACAACAGCGGCGGGCGGTTCCGCCTCGGTTTGGGAACGCAGGTCAAAGGCCACATTGAGCGGAGGTTCTCCACTCGGTGGACCGGGTCTGCCGGGCCCCGCCTGCGGGAATACGTGCAATCTTTGCATGCCATCTGGAACTGCTGGGACACCGGCAGCAACCTGGAGTACGCCGGGGATTTCTACCAGTTCTCGCTGATGACGCCGTTTTTCAGTCCCGGGCCAAGCGAGTACGCGCATCCCGAGGTGTACACCGCCGCCGTCAACGGATACAACTGCCTTGTGGCCGGAGAGTGCAGCGACGGCCTGATGTTGCACAGCCTGGTGTCCCCGGAGTACGTAAAGCAGGTGGTCCAGCCCAACGTCGCCGAGGGAGCGCGCCGAGCGGGCCGAAATGCCGAGGAGGTGTCCGTGGTCGGCGGGGGCTTCATCGTCACCGGGCCCAACCGTGCCGCCATCGCAGAAGCAGCCGAGGAGACCAAGCGTCGTATCGCATTCTACTCATCCACGCGGACCTACTTCCCAGTGCTGGAATGCCACGGATTCGAGGACATCGGCAAGGAGCTGCACGTCATGTCCCGCGAGGGCAAATGGGCCGAAATGGGCGATCTGGTCACCGACGAGATGCTCAACGCCTTCGCCATCATCGGCGAGTACGACGAAATCCCCGGCATGTTCAAGGAGCGGTACGGCGGGCTGGTCGACGAGATGCACTTCTCCATTCAGACAACTACCGACGTCGAGCAGGGGCAGTTGCGACGTATAGTTCGCGAGTTGCAGGAGCAGTAGGCTGCACCCATGGGAGAAGCGTCCGCGGTTTCGTCCCTGGATACCGCACGGTTCAAGCTCGGCAGCGAATCGGACCTGGCGTACAGGCTGAAATGGGAAGCCTGGGAATGGCTTTATTCCGAAGCACGCTGCCGGTGCATCGGCCTCGAGGTGAGGCTGCAAGGGCCCTGGGGTTCGGTGGTGGACGTGGTAGGAGTCGGACCGGGCAACGCCATATACGTAGTGGAAGTCAAGGCATCACGAGCGGATTTCGCACGGGATAACCACACCGAAGCCGACATCCATCGTCTGCGAAGGCGCCAGGCCGCTCTCAAGCGACGGATTGAACTGGCCCGCGCGCCCGGTTACCGGTCCTGGAACGGTGACAGCAATCGGCTGGAGCAAGAGGCCGAGAGGTTGCAGGAACGGTTGGCGACGGTCTCAACCAAATTCCACAACCCGCGTTTCCTCAGCATCGCCGACTACCATTACATCATGGCGCCCCGAGGTGTGGTGCTGACCGAAATGATCCCTTCAGAATGGGGTCTTCTTGAGCCGGGTCCCACCGAAATCGTTGCGGCGCCAGTCAAAGCTATCCGCAAAAACACAGGCATCGTTTCAAACGTGCTGCGCGCTGTGGCCCGGGCCAACGCCACTGCCATGATGCGGGCGCACGGGGTGACATTTGGTACGGAGGGTGCGACCTTCCCACGATCACGTTGCAGCGAAAAAATTTCCCGACTCGATCCCACGCCGCCGGTCGAAAACACGGCTGCTACACGCCCCCCGGAGGATGAACATGCCAGAAGTCACCATTGATCCCAGGAACACTGCGCTGCTGATTCAGGACATGCAGAACGAGTTGATCAAGGGCGGCGCGATGCCGGTCCAACCCCTCTCCGGCGCGGAGATCATAGCGAATAGCGTCCGCCTGCTGGAAAAGGCCCGGGCATCGGGCATCGCAGTGATCTACGTGGTGGTGAACCGCCGACCGGATCGTCGTGACGCTCCACGGCCACCATTCGGAGCGCCCGCCAGCGCAGCCGATGCGGGTCCCCGCCTCACCGCGGGGACTCACGATGCCGAGGTAGTGGACGAACTAGCTCCGCGACCGGAGGACCCGGTCGTGATCAAGCATACGACAAGCCCGTTCAACACAACCGACATCGAAGTCTATCTTCGCCGGTTCGGTATAACCACTCTGATCCTTACGGGATATTCGACCACCGGCGTGGTGGAAGGTTCGCTGCGAGACGCCCGAGACAAAGACTATGATTGCATCGTCGTTCGGGACTGTTGCGCGGCCGGCACCGCCGCCGAGCACGACGTGTGCATGGACATCATCTTCCCGCGCATGGCCTGGGTGGCCACGGCGGACGAGGTGATAGCCGCTATCGTCTAGCTGCTATGCTCCTGGCCGCGGTGTACGGTCTTCGAGTTCGTACCAGTACACTTGGCCGCTATCGATAAGGTCCTGGATCCCCCGGTCGTTGCGGATGCTGGCGACGGCCGGGTGGGCAGGACGTCCGGTGAACCGGGTCAGGAAGCCGGCGTTGCGGATGGCGCGGCCTGTGTCACGCCTGTCCGCGGTGTAAGAGACTTCCATTGCGATGTAATGGATAGTCTCGTCCCCGTCGGCGGCTTCGATAACCAGGTCGGCGAGGCGGAAGCTGCGCAGTTCTCCGGTCTCCAGATCGACAGTGTCGTTGCTGGCTACCATCGCAAGCAAATCGCTGATATTGAGTGTTCGGATAAATTTATATCCCATATCGTGAGCGATACCCTCAGCATCTCTGACGGTTTTGCTAATGGCATGATTATCTTTCATCTCGGAAATATCGCCCTCCATTCTCGCAAATCGCTGGTCAGTTCGGGCCATAAAGCCTTCCACCGTGGCGTTGAACTGGCGCTGCCCCTCGTTAAACTGCCGCTGCTCGTCAATGAACGGCTCGGTTTTCTCAATGAACTGCTCAGTTTTTGCCACGAACCTGTCGAAGCGGGCCGGCAGGCTGAGTAGCTCCTCGGTGAGGATTTCGCGCCGTACTTCCGCCCTCCACTCCGGGTTTTCGCGGAGTACGCGCAGTAGGTCGTCGCTGGTGTGAATGATGACCATGACTAGATTCCCGTGGCTTCCATTATACGTGTGACGGGCGAGCTAACGGTTCAGCAGCCACCAATCGTCGGTGCCGAGGTTGAAGTCGATGCGTCGGAACCCTTCTGCGAAAGGAACGCCGCAACGCTCACCCTGTAGTCGGCAACCTTCAGTCATGCGATCCAGGCGTTGGGACCTGGTGCGGGCGCTAATTTGGGACGCGTGCTGGCTGAGGGCCTCGGCTTTCCGGAGTATGTGCTCCTCGGTGATTGAGATGAAAGTGTCCGGCCGCTCGGACCCCCAAAGCAGGGCCTCCCGGACCCGGTGCGGCTCCAATCCTTCTTCCTCGATCTGCTCCGGAAAATCCTGCCAGCTCCACGCGTATGAGAACGCCGCGTCCAGAGCCGCCTGGCCGCTGTGCCGGTGGTCACGGTGGGTGTGCGACGTGACGCGATAGGGGTCGATACCGAACACCACCTCGGGTTTGTGCCGCCTGATTTCGCGAACGACCTGTCCGCGATACGCGTGCGTGTCCTCCAGCTCACCGTCGCCGTAACGGAGAAATACGACCTCGGAGACACCGAGCACGTTGGCGGCATTCTGCTGCTCAATCTCCCGGGTCGCGGCCAGCGACTCGGGGGTAAACGAGCGGTCCCCGGTACCCTTGTTGCCGTTGGTGCACATCAGGATGACCACTTTGGTTCCCGATTCGGCGATCCACTTGGCCATGGTCGCACCGCACCCGCCCTCGGCGTCGTCGGGATGGGGCGTGACCACCAGGGCGCTGCGCGGCGCTTCGGTCATCACCCGTGGCTCGGGGGCGTACTCCTGATTGGGATATCCCCATCCATCGATCCCGTGCGGTCTGCTGCTCATATCGTCGCTCCATCGTGTTGGAATGGGTAGGGGCGAATAAAAATTCGCCCCTGGGTCGTCTCGATTCCGGCTGTGCGCGCCGCGCGGATGCGCCAGGCCTAACCGCCGAGGTGGAACACCACCATCTTGAGCTCGGTCATCTCCTCGATGGCGTAGGCAGGTCCTTCCTTCCCCATCCCGCTGTCCTTGAGCCCGCCGTAAGGCATGACGTCAGCGCGCCACTGTGGGGAAGAATTGATGTGCAGGTTGCCGGAGTGGACTTCCTGGGCGAATTTCATGGCCCAGTCCACGTTCTGGGTGAAGATGCCTGCCGACAGGCCGAAGCGCGTATCGTTGGCCTTGGCGATGGCATCGTCGATATCGTCAAAGGCGCTGACCGCGACGGCGGGGCCGAACAGTTCCTCGCGGGAGATGAGCATCTCCGGACGGGCGTCGGCCACCACGGTAGCCGTGTGCAGCGTTCCCTGGCGGTCGCCGCCAGCGATGACGCGGGCGCCCTGCCCAACGGCCTCGGCGATCCAACTCTCGACCCTGGCGGCGTCGGTCTCCCGTATCATCGGACCCATCTTGACGTCTTCATCGAAGGGATTGCCGACGCTGAACTCCTGCGTGGGCTGCACCAGGGCGTCGAGCAGGTCGGCGTAGATGGTGCGCGCTGCGAAGACCCGCTGCGTGGAGATGCACACCTGGCCCGCATTGGCAAATCCGCTGGAGACGGTGGCGGCCGCAACTTTCTCAATGTCGGCGTCGGACATGATGATCAGGGGGCTATTGGACCCCAGTTCCATCGTCACCTTCTTGATGCCGGCATTGCGGCAAATCTGGTCGCCCACTTCCATGCTGCCGGTGAATGTGATTTTGCGCACGTCGGAAGAACCGGTGATGGCATCGCCGATCTCCGCGCCGGAACCGGTGATGGTCTGGATGGCTTCTTCGGGCAGTCCAGCTTCCAGCAGGATCTCGGTTAGCTTCAGTGCGGACAGCGGAGTGTCACCGGCGGGTTTCAGGATGACGGCGTTTCCGCCGGCCAGGGCCGGCCCCACCTTGTGGCACACGAGGTTCAGTGGGAAGTTGAACGGCGCGATCGCGGCCACAACCCCCACGGGCACGCGGATGGTGAAGCCAAACTGATTGACCACCCCAGGAGCCGAGTCCAGGGGGACGGTCTCGCCGTGCAGGCGCTTGGCCTCTTCGGCGGACAGGGTGATGGTCTGGACGGCACGCTGGACCTCGGCGCGGCCTTCGGCGATGACTTTGCCCTCTTCGCGGGTAATCGTCTCCGCCAGGTCGTCGGCCCGCTCTTCCATGAGGTCGGCGGCGCGCTTGAGAATCGTGTATCGGCGGTGGGCGGGCAGTTTGGCCATCACGGCCGCGCCGCGCACCGCACTGGCGATGGCAGCCTGCACGTCGGCGGATGAGCCGCGCGGGACGGTGTCGAACGCCGATTGGTCAAAGGGATTGATGACAGGCATCTTTTCATCGCGGTCGACCCACTCGCCGCAGATGTACATGCGCATGGTGAAACTCCTAATTCGGGAACCGGAATAAGCACGCCCCGCGTGGTGCGCGGCGGCCGCGACCATTGTACTACACGAGCCCGGGCCCGATTATTCGGCTTCGGTCTTGACCTCGCCCTCGCCGAGGACAATGCTGCGCCCGGTGTTGGTCACCTTGTAGTGGCCGGACAGGCCGGGTATGCGCTCCAGCCACCGAAACTTGGTGCGGGCGGCGTTGCGCAGCGTCTGCACGAAGCTGTGCGGAATCGGCCAACCGGCCAGCGTGAACAGGTGAGCCAGGCTGTCGGGATCGACGCTGGCGATGTTCAGGTATCGGTGGGCTGCCTCGGCGGCTACCACCACCCGACGCATGTCGCCCAAGGGGTTGACTCGCTGACAAAAGGCGATGTACTCGTGCTCGGACGGAGTCATCGTTTCGGCGGCCAGAGTTGGGGCCCGTGCGGGTTCACCATTCGGCGCGGCGGTGGCCGACGATGGTGGAGGGGCAATTTGCACGACGGTAGCTGCGGGTGTGATCGGGGGCGCTCCGTTGATTTCCGCGGCGACAACCGCAGCGCGCTGCGGTTCGGTCACATGCTGGATTGAGCCATTGGGCGCCGAATGCCCGTTGGAATGCGGGGGCGGTTCGGCCGGCTTGGCAATGGGTGCGTCCGCTGATGCCCCGTTGGCCCCGGTGAGCTGCGGCATGAACGAATAAAGGACTTCGCGAACAAGTCCAGCATCGTCAGACTCAATGCATATCTGACCGCCGGCTGGCAGCGTGATACTGAGCTTATTCATTCGACCCAGCCTCTACACCAAGGAACCCAAGGGCGTCCGCGCGCCGGCTCAATGGTAAAGTACCGTCGGGGTATATGGCAACAAAGACTGCTGCCAAGTTCAGTCGAAACGTATCACCTGCAAATCGGGAAGATTGCCGAAATCGCGGTCGTGGGACAAGACCGGGCAGTTCAGCAAAACGGCGGTGGCCGCAATCCAGGCGTCAGCCGCATGCAACTCACGCCCGCGGCGACGACTGTCGGCCCGCAGACGCGCGCAGATGTTGACCAATTCCAGGTCGTATCCCACCATTTCGTAGGTGGCATCTACATACTGAAAGAGTTCATCTCTCCGTCGCTGGCCCCAATTTGTAACCAAGACTCCGAACAGCAACTCCTCGTAGGTTTGGAACGATACGACGGCACGGTGATTTTTCATCCGTTTGATGTAGCGCGACCCAACCGGGTCGTTTCGGTAGATGTACGAGACCACATTGGTATCCACGACAACGGGCGTTTGCGTCTCAGATGTCATATATCGCGAGCCTCGTGGATAACCTGGATAAACGCTTCGATATCGACAGGGTCATCGTCATCGTGATCGTAGAAACCCGTGGCCGCATCCGGATCGAAAATTAACGGCTCGCGGGCGTAGAATTCATCGCGTACGGACTGCTCGGCAACTATTTCCCTCACAGTGACGTCTTGCCATTCGTCGTTGGTGTTGAAGCGTCCAGTCCCCCGGACCATTACGTACCGCGTGGCGTACTCACGGAACAGGTCGTTCAATGCAATCCCGAACCGGAGGTAGACGGGAGATTCGCCGTAATTGTGCAACTCAGCGGTACGCGAACTCCAATTGACTTCCAACAGGCGGCCGCGCAGCGAGATTTCCGTTTCCGAATCCGGCAGGACAGCCCCTCGTGTCCGACTCCGGGTTCGCATCGTACGTGGGATCGTCACCTGCCGGCCGTTCTGCAAGTCGTCCAACCGGACTCGGTGCACATCGGGAGACAAATTGGTACCGATAGCGTTCAGAGTGTCAATGACTTCTGGTGGCAACGCCCCATCACCTTCGCCAGACCATTCGAAGATAGCTTCCAGCGCATCTACCCCAAAATCTTTCCCGCCGTGCCTGGTGCGCCTGGGCGACAAGGCTAGCGTGGTACCAAATGACCCGGGGAATACGGCCAGCAACCTCAACGAAATCTGTTCTCTCAGCCATTGCGGAGGCCGGCCTCGGGTTTCAACCCCGGCCAGATGCGATGCCATCTGCCGCACCGCATTCTGAACGCTCCTGAAGGCCGCGTTCAAGTCCTGGAGGGAAACCCCATCAGCTGTGTTTGGCCCCTCAAAAACGATGTTTATTTTGTCGGTGGCCACTACCTGCTCCTTAAGCGAGAGACCTACGCCTAGTTGATAAACCTTATCACAACACGCCATCCTTCGGGTGAGCAACTCAACCCAGCCATGCCACCAGCGCCCCACCCGCGGCCAGGAAAATCAGGAACCCGAACACATCGGTAAACGTGGTCACGAACACCGCCGAAGATACCGCAGGATCGATGCCCAACCGCCGGAGCAGCAGGGGCACGCCAGCGCCGGCCAGGGCCGCTACGAGCAGGTTGCCTACCATGGCGATGCCGATGGCGATGCCAAGCCCAATGCTCCCTTTCCAGACCCAGCCCAGCAGGCCGGCCAACAGCGCCAGCGCCAGGCCGTGGAGCAAACCGAGCAAGGCTTCCCGACCCAGCAGGTGCCAGCCCTCGTTGGGTGCTACCTCGCCCAGGGCGAGCCCACGCACCACCAGTGTAACCGTTTGCGTACCTGCAATACCTCCCTGGCCCGCCACTACCGGCAAGAACACCGCCAGCATGGCAATCGCCGCGATAGTGGACTCGAATAGATTAACCACTGCCGCCGCCGCCAGCACAGTACCCAAGTTAACCGCCAGCCAGGGCAAGCGATGGGCCACCGAAAGACGCAACGGACCGAATACCCTCTCTCCCGGCGCCGACGCGATGCGCAGCATATCCTCGGCGGCCTCTTCCTCGCCGACGTGCAGCGCTTCTTCGGCCCGTACCACTCCCAACACCCGTTGAGCTTCGTCCACCACCGGAACGATGCTGAACGAGTAACGGGACATAATCCGGTGCACTTCTTCCTGGTCTGTTTCCGGCGACACCGACACCAGGCGGTAGCCGTGCTGGTCGGCAATGTCCGCCACCGACCGGGCCGGGCTCGCCAGAGCCAGTTGGGTGATGCTCACCGCCCTGACCAGCCGCCGTTCGTCGTCCAGCACGCAGACCCAGCCGAATCCCTCAGCATCCTCCCCGAACAGCCGCAGGGTATCCAGTGCGTTGCCGGCCGTAACGTTCTGCCTGACGCGGGGGAAGTCCGTGGTCATGATGCCGCCGGCGGTGTCCGGCGGGTACTGGAGCAGCGGGACCACGTCCTGGGGACGGTCCAGCTCAGCAACGATGGACGCCGCGCGCTCGTCGGGAAGCGCCTGCAAAATATCAGCTACGGTGTGGCTGTCTACGTCGTCCAGTAGGTTGGCGGCGCGCTCCGGCGACAGTTCTTCAACGATGGTAGCCGACGACGACGTGGGCGCCTCATCCAGGATGTCGGAAATTTCGCGCCGGGGCAGCAGCGTGATGAGCAGTCGGCGCTCCGCCCGGGAGACACGCTGTAGCAAAATGCCCTGGTCCGCTGCCAGCATCCGACGCAACAGCGCGGCCGCCGTGACAACGCGGTCGCGCCCCAGCGCTTCGCGTATGCGTTGCCCCAGGGAATGCGGGTCCGGCGGGATGGCGTCGCCGCCGGTGGACGGCGGCCCGTAACCGGGCGTTCCGGTGGGTTGAGAGTCGGGCGGGCGATTCATCACGGTTCCTCGGCGACCGACACTCGTTGCGCCGGCCGGTCTAAATCGTTTGCTTTAATCTCACCGCCAGCGATCTGGTCAGTCCGGGAACGGCGGCGATCTCCTCGACGCTGGCGTCCTTGATGCCCTGGAGGGAGCCGAACCGGCGGAGCAACATGCGCTTCCGCTTGGGGCCAATGCCAGTGACCATGTCGATGGGCGATTTCAGGCTGCTCTTGGAGCGCAGGTTACGATGAAAGCTGATCGCGAACCGGTGAGCTTCGTCCCTGATGCGTTGCATGAGGTAGAGCGCCTGCGAATCCCGGGGCAAAACGATAGGTTCAGGAGTGTGCGGGACGAATATCTCCTCGTTCTCCTTGGCCAGGGAGCACAACGGAATCTGTTCCAGACCCAGGTGGAGCATCACCTCCTGGGCCGCCGACAGGTGACCCTTGCCGCCGTCGATAATCACCAGGTCGGGCACCACGCCCCAGTTGTCGACCCTGCCGTCGGGATCGGGGTTGGCGATGGCCTGGCTCAGGCGTTTGAAACGCCGGGTCAGCATCTCCTTCATGCTGGCGTAGTCGTCCACCCCGTCGACGGCCTTGATCTTGAACCGCCGATAATCCCGGGTGCGGGCCTTGCCGTCATCGAATACGACCATGCTGCCCACCAGGTTGCTTCCCTGGATGTGGGAGATGTCGTAACACTCCATGCGCCGTGGAGCCGTGGGTAGGCTGAGTTCCTCCTCCAGCTCAGTCAACGCGCCCTGGATGGCGTCGGAGCGGTTCAGCCACTTGACGCGATGCTGGGCGAGGCCCTCCGAAGCGTTGGCGGCGACCACGTCCATCAGCTTCCGGTTCTCCCCGCGCTGAGGACGATAGATGCGAACCGCGCCGCCGCGGCGACTGCGCAGGAAGTCCTGCAAGAGCTGGGCGTCCTCGACAGGCGGGTCGTGCTGCACCAGGACATTGGGGGGCACTTCAAGGGCGGTGGCGTAGAACTGCTGGACGAACTGGGCGATAATCTCGCCAGCCTCGCCATCCTGTGGACCCTCCATGAAGAAATGATCGCGGCCGATCAGCTTGCCGTGACGGACGAAGAACACCTCTACCCAGGTTTCGTTGGCCGCAACCGACACAGCGATGGCGTCGAGGTCGGTCTGCCGGCCGGAATCCACCTTGACGGTGCGCTCCTCCTCGAATTTCTGGATGGCGGCCATCTGGTCGCGGAGGGCGGCGGCGCGCTCGAATTCCAGCTCCTCGGCCGCCGCCTCCATCTTGTCGCGAAGCTGACCCGTGACGACTTCGGTGTTCCCTTCCAGGAACAGGATCACTTGCTTGACCACCTCGGCATACTCATCCTGACTGGCCAGGCCGGCGCAGGGGCCGACGCAGCGGTGAATGTAGTATTCCAGGCACGGACGCGGGTCGGTTCCCGTGATCCTCTTGGTGCAGGAACGGTAGGGGAACAGCTTCTTGACCAGGTCCATGGACTGGCGGACGCTGCCCGCGCTGGCAAAGGGCCCGAAATACCGCGCGCCATCTTTGTGCACGCCCCGCGTGATGTAAACGCGGGGAAAGTCCTCGGACAGGTCTACTTTGAGGTAGGGGTAGGTTTTGTCGTCCTTGAGGCGAACGTTGAAATAGGGCCGGTGGCGCTTGATGAGGGTGTTCTCAAGGATGAGCGCCTCGGCCTCGGTGTCGGTGACGATGTATTCGAAGTCGGCCAGTTCGCTGACCATGCGCCGGGTCTTGCGATCCAGGCCCGCCGGCGACCCGAAATAGGAACGAAGCCGGTTACGCAGTACGGCGGCCTTCCCGACGTAGATGACCGCTCCAGCGGCGTTCTTCATCAGGTAAACGCCGGGGCGTTCCGGCGTCACCAACAGGCGGTGGTCGAATTCCTGCCGAACCACGATCCGGTCCCCGCCTCATGCGCGGGCCTACAGCACGAAGGAAACGGCGACGAGCACAACCACCAGCACGCCGGAGAAGATGCCGATGCGCCGCAGTTCCGAACCAACGTGGTTGTATGCGGCCGGGCGGTCGAACCGTCGGCCCCGGGGCACGGAAGCCGGCCGGCCAACGGCAGTTGTGGCCCGAGATTGGGCCGGGGCCGTCGCGGTAGCAGCAGAAACCCGACGTTCCGGTTCGGCTTCAGCCACAGCGGACGTTGCCGGGGAGGCGGCAGCAGGATTTCGCACCGGAGCCGCGCGGTTCGCGCCGCCACGACGGCGACGCAGGTTGTTCTGTCGGGCCGCCACCCGTTTGCCTTTGCTCGGCATCACCCACCTCCTGGCGCCACGACCCGGCTATTGGCGTCGTCGGCGCAGCATTTATCTTGATGTTATACGACCCAACCGTCGCGGATCGGATCGCGCTTGAATCCATAATACCAGCATGGACTCGGTGCGCGATCCGTCACCGACCGCGACTTATGTCAATTAACCGTCGGTCGCCAGCGCTCCGCAGAATACGTCACCCCACCGAGATACCCAGCTCAGCCTGCATGTCGGCGACGGCCTGGTTGCGGGTCTTTCGCTGCCACTGGGGACGGGCGTTGATGGGCTCGTTGATGATTTCGGGGTCGATTTTCAGGGCGACGAACACCGGGCCCGGCCGGCTCAGAATCTCTTCGATCTGGCTGGCGAAGTCCTCCAGGTTGTCAATAGCATAGGTGGACGGATAGCCACATCCCTGGGCGACCACGTCATATTCCATCTGCTCGGCGTTGGGAACGGGCTGGCCGCCGGTGGTGGCGTATACGCCGTTGTCCAGCATGAAATGGTAGAGGTTGGACGGCGCTTTCTCCGCAATGGTGGGCAGGGCGCCCATTCCCATCAGCACGTCCCCTTCGGAATCGAACAGCACCACGCGCTGGTCCGGAATGGCCAGGGCCAAGCCGAGGGCAAAAGAGGCGTGGCCGCCCATGGCGGGGTCGCCCAGGGGAAGGTCCCGATCGGGCTGATCGCTCAACTCGACCCAGAACCGCCCGCCACGCCCGGGTATTACCACCGCGTCGCCGCGATGCTTGTTGAAGATTTCCAGCATTTCCGCCGTTTTCATCATGGTGGTCACTTCCGTTATCTGCGTTGATCAGCGGCTGACGTTGAAGCCGTGGTACTCGTCGCCGACGAGAACGGCCACGGGACGCTTCTCCCGTTGTGCCTCGGCAAAGGCGATGGAGATGCGGTCGGCGTCCTCATCAGACTCCACGAGGTAGTAGTTGATGTTGAACGCATGAAGGAAGCGTTCGGTGTAGAAAGCGGCGGTGTCATTGATGACCCCGTGGCGCGTCCAGCCACGATACCCGACCATCATCACCACGGGGACGTTCATGCCCAATCCCCATCCTCGCAGGGAGTCGCCGGACTCCATCATTCCGGTGTTCTGAATCAGGATCACCGGCTTCTTGCCGCCGGCAGCGAGGCCTGCCGCCGTTGAAAAGGCGTGTCCCTCACGGCTCACGGGCACCAGGTCCAGGCTGGGTTCCTCGCTCATCAACACGTAGAGGAAGTTGGTCTCGCTGTCAGGGAGCCATACCACGTGAGTGGCTCCGTTCTTCTTCAACTCCGCCAGGATGCGGGCTGGACTCAATTCGGCCATAGGTGGTACCTGCCTGGAAATGTTTGGGGCAAACGGGAGCGCCGGGTTGCCGCAGTCAGGTATACCCGGCGCGTGATTATGCGTCAACCGGGCGCGCCGGCAACGCCTGATATTGAAATGTTCGGCGTTGGGAAACGACCTGCAGGGTCGGCGCAGCCACCCGGCTAATCGTCGGCTGCGACCGCCGGCTCGGCCAGGCGGTTGTCCACAAGATCCGCGCTGCAAGCAGCGCCGTCCAGCAGACCCCAGCGTACCATCCAGTGGTAGGTGTCCTCCACAATCTCGTCGGTGTAAGGCGTGTTGTAGGAGTAACGCAAACGGGGAAGATGGAAGTCCTCTGGCGTGATGCCGCCGAAGCGGCCGGCCACCGCAGCGAACCGCGGCTCGTCAATGAGATACCGGAGGTACCTGCGCTTGTCGGCGTTGATCCGGTCCACCGCTTTCGCAACAGCCCGGTTGATGGCCGCGAAAGTTGCCTCGTCCATGTTGTCGCTGGCGTTTTCGGCGCCCAGATAATGGCCCTCGCAGACCGGCCGGCAACCCAGCTTTTCGGCGAGGGTGATCCAGGGTTCCATGAGGGCGGCGGCCGCGACTTCGCCGTTCATCAGGGCCTCAAACCGGAACTGCGGAGACCCATAATGAACCAGCTTGATCTTCTCCTCGGGCAGATAACCCGACAGGAGCCGAAGCGCCACGTAGTGGGATCCGGCGTGGAACTGAACCGCCACCGGTTGGTTGCCCAACGTCCCGGGGTAGTAATGGGGCGAATCAGGGTGCACCAGGATGGCCTGGGTGGCGACTGCCGAACGGAGGGCGATGATGCGGGCGCCCTGTTTGCTTTCATAGGCCCGACGGACCTGACCTTCCTCTCAAGCGCGGTAGATCGATACCTGGGCATCCTCAAACGCCACGTGGCCAAGGATCGGGTTCACTTCTTCCGGATTCTCGGTGGGGGTAACTCTGCCGCTGTTCAGCGCGGTGACGAATTCCATGTCGATGCCTTCGGCTTCGAACAGTCCCTCGTCACGGGCGACCAGCCAGGGCAGGCTGAATACCACGCCACTGATTTCGCTGACGACTTTCTTCATTGCTGACGCTCCTGAGCGTGAAACGGGAAGTGCGCGGAAGTTTAGCAAAGTCGCCCCCCTGCGTCCATTTGAGACGCCTTCTACGCCGGTACCGCCCACTAACCAAACCAGTCTGAGACTGGAGTGCGGGAGAGAGGCCCCGGGCCCGCGCACAGGTCCCACACGCGGAGCCGGCCAGCGTCCCGGCGTGCGCCCTATGCTATACTCGCGCCAAACGAGACAGCCTGCAAATTGGGGCTGAAATTAGCCCTGTAGAGGTGTTTACTATGCAGTGGGCTTCTGCGCTATCTCAACAGAACAGCCTGCGCGCCGCCCTTTCCGAATGCGCGGCTTCCATCCGCACGAACATGGGCGACACGGCGGCAGACCTGGCAGTGGTCTTCGCGTCTTCGGAGTATTCCTCGGACTACGCCAACCTTCCCGAGCTGGTTGCCGAACTGCTGGGGCACCAGGCTCTGGTGCTGGGTTGCTCCGGCGGCGGCATCATCGGCGGCGGCAGCGAGGTCGAGCAGGAACCCGCCGTTTCCGTGACGGCCGCCAGCCTGCCCGGGGTCAACATTCACCCCATCCGGCTGGAAAGCGACAACCTCCCCAGTCTGGACGCGGCGCCGGACGATTGGCACACCGCCCTGGGGGTCGACCCGGGGGACCAGCCACAGTTCGTCCTGCTGGCCGATCCGATGTCGTTCCCGGCGCAGAACCTTTTGCTGGGACTGGACTACGCCTACCCCGCCGCCGCCAAGATTGGCGGGTTGGCCAGCGCTGCCCAGGGGGCTCGCCAAAACGGCCTGTTCCTGGGGCGCGATTACCACGATTCCGGAGCCGTCGGCGTCGCGCTAACGGGCAACATCGTTGTTGAAACCGTGGTAGCCCAGGGATGCCGGCCCATTGGGTCGCCGATGCACATCACCCGCAGCGACCGCAATTTCCTCGTCGAGCTCGACGGCCAGCCGCCGCTGAACGTGCTCCGATCCTTGTTCCAGGGAGCCGAGCAACGCGACCGCGACCTGATGCAGCACTCCCTGTTCCTGGGCGTGGTCATGGATGCGCTGATCGACGAGCCCCAGCAAGGCGATTTCCTGATCCGCAACGTGATGGGCATGGACCAGCGGAGCGGGGTCCTCGCCATCGGCGAAATGCTGAAGGAAGGTCAACTGGTCCAGTTTCACCTGCGGGACGCGGAAACCTCCGCGGATGATCTGTCGGCGGTGTTGGAACGCTACGCGGTGGACAACCGGGAGAACCCGGCCCACGGTGCGTTGCTATTTTCGTGCCTGGGGAGGGGCAAATACCTCTATGGCCGATCCAATCATGACACCGAGGTGTTCCACGAAAAGGTTGGCGCCGCAGTGCCGTTGGGCGGTTTCTTCTGCAACGGAGAAATCGGGCCGGTGAGCGGGACCACGTTCCTCCACGGATACACCAGCAGTTTCGGCATTTTCCGTCCACGCGCGTAGGAGATCAGGGCGATGGCGGCAACCATCAAGGCCGGGATATCAGCGTCGCTGACCGGCCAGTTTGCTACGCAAGGCCAGCAGGCGCTGGTCGGCCTCTCTGCGTGGGTTGATCATGTCAACCAGCAGGGCGGCCTCACCGTGGGAGGAGAAAAACGTCCGGTTACGCTGGTTAGATACGACGACGGCAGTACGGCGGAAGCGACACGCCGGGCCACGGAACAACTGATCACGGGCGACCAGGTTGACCTGCTGTTCGGGCCGTACTCTGCGGGTCTTACCACGGCGGCCGCAGAAGTCGCCGAGACCCACGGCAAGGTGGTGTGGAACCAGGGCGGAGCCGGCGACGCGCATTACGCCCGGGGGTTTCGCAAGGTGATCAGCGTGCTGACTCCGGCCGACCAGTACCTGGTCGGAGCGCCGGCGTTGGTCCGCCAGGTGAACCCCGAGGCCAACCGGCTGGTTATACTGCGGATCGACACGGGCGCTTTCGCCAGGCTCGTGGCTCGCGGTGCGGAATCAGCGGCTCACGAGTTGGGGTTCACCACGGTGCTGGATCTGCGTTACCGGCCGACGCAGGTCAATTTCACCGAGATCGCCCGCCACGTGGCCGAACAGGAACCGGACCTCGTGGTTACCGTGGGGCGCATCCGTCACGACATTGGGACGGCCCGGGCGCTGGCCCGGCTCCCGAACCGCAACAACATCGGTTTGGCCGCCGTTATCGCGACCCCCATCGCCGGATTTGAAGAACTGCTGGGCGAAGCGGCCGACGGGTTCGTGGGTCCGAGCCAATGGGAACCGGCATTCAGCATACCAACGCCCGACGTGGGGCCCGGCGCTGCCGAAGCGCTGCGGATACTGAACGACGCGGCCGAGGCAGCAGACGTAGCAATCGACTACCCGATGGCGCAAGCCATGGCGGCCGGCCTGGTCGCCGAGCGCTGCGTCGCGCTGGCGGGCGACCTGGACGACGATGCGGTCCTGGACGCGGCGGTGAACGCGGACTTCACGACGTTCTACGGGCGCTTCAAGATTGACGAGTCGGGCCGCCAGATCGGCAGGTCGGTTGCGCTCATCCAACGCCAGAACGGCCGCAAAGTGGTGGTATGGCCGCAGGAGTTAGCCGAAGGGGAACTGCAGTACCCGTTCTGAACTGACGAAGCCGCCGGGACGAGTGTATCCCGGCGGCCATTTGCTGCAGAGGGATTGCGTCGGCTAGTCAGGGCGCTGGATGATCTCCAGGCTGACCTTGTCGGGCGCCTCCACGAACATCACCTGGGAGCCGGACGGCATGGTCCACGGCTCGCAAATGATATTGGCGCCGGTGGACTTGAACCGTTCGAAGGCCTCCTGAATATTGTCGGTCTGGAAGCCGAAATGGTCCAGGCCAAAGCGCGGGTGGGTGGACCCGGGCACGGCGTTCTCGCCCTCGGCTTCTCCGGATACGGTGAGCAGAGGCTGACCGTTCAGCTCCAGGGTGTGGGAGATCGTGTTGGACAGCGGACGCGTGGAAACGATCTCCGCGCCGAAGTTGTCAACGTAGAACTTGGCTGCGTTGTCGGGGTCTTCGCTCCGCAGGTGCAGGTGGTTACAAACAAAAGCCATGATCGCTTTCCTCCTTGATTAGTGGTAACCGAAAATCCCAGCGGGCCGACTACTTCAAGTAATCAGCGATCTGCTGGTCGTAATCGTCCTTTCGCGTGACTTGGGCGATCAGTTCCGGCGAGGCGCACTGGTCGCGCAGATCGCCAGGTGCGACGCCGTCACGCAAAGCCTTCAGCGTGTCGTACACCGCCTTGATCGAAGCCTGGAAGGACAGGTGCCCCTGCAGGGCCACGCGCACACCGTTCTCGCCGAGCCATGCCTTGTCGGAGAGCTCGCCACCGGCTCCGCCCAGAAGCAGTGGTATGTTCAACTCAGCGTTGACGGCCTCGACCTGGGCCTTGGTGCTCGCGCCGGCCAGGAAGATGGCATCAACGCCGGCGGCTTCGTAGGCCTTCACGCGACGGATGCACTCGTCGAGTCCTTCACTCAGGCTGCTGGTGCGACCGGCAACCACCAGGTTGGGGTCGGTGCGCCCGGACAGGCCGGCCTTCATCTTGCCCACGCCCTCTTCGAGGGAAATGTACCGTGGACCATCGCCAAACTGCATGGGCAGCACGGTGTCCTCGATGGTCAATGCCGCGACACCGGAAGCTTCCAACTCTTCGACGGTACGTTTCACGCTGAGGGCGTTGCCATAGCCATGGTCGGCGTCCACCATCAAGGGCAGTTGGCCGGCGCGACAGATGCGGTAGATCTGCTGGGCGAATTCGCTGAGGGTAAGCACGACGTAGTCGGGGGCGCCCAGCACCGTCCCGCTGGCAATGGAGCCGGCAAACATACCGACTTCGAAGCCCAAGTCCTCCGCGATACGGGCGGAAATCGGGTCAAACACGGAGCCGGGATGTACGCAAACATCGCCGGCCAGAACGGCTCGATACCGCTCCCGTCGCTTGGTGTAGTCCATACGCTTTTGGCTCCTTTGGTTGCGTCGTTCGGCGGTATGCTACCATCCGTCCCGTGTATTCTAACCAATTCGTGCGGGGGCGCAACCTGCGGGCTGTGCTGCACCGAGCCGGCAGCATCGGCCGGCGATAGCACGGCGCCAGCGATACTATGACCACGATAATCGGCGTCGACTTCAGCGGCCATCGGGAAGACCGCAATACATGGATGGCGTCGGGGAAACTCACCGGCGACGGTGCGCTGGAGCTGGACAGCGTGCAACCGGTGCGGCGCGACGACCTTTACGTCGCGCTGTGCGATGTGCCGACGCCGGCGGTGGCGGCATTGGACTTCCCGTTTGGCGTGCCCCGGGCGTTCGCCGATTCCCTGTGCCGGGAACGTACCTTGAAGGACATGATCGACATCTGGGGAGTCGTGTCCGCATTGACAGCGCACGAGTTCGTCAACAGGCGGGACGAATTCGTAAACCAGCGGCCCGGGCTGCCACTCTCGGAGCGAGAACCCAAGCGCGCCGGCGACCTGGCCTACCACCGCGAGAGTTATTCGCCCCTGCATACCGTCAACCCGAACATGCTGCCCATGACCTATGAAGGGATACGCATGCTGCATCGGTGGCACCACGAGCGTCCCGACCGATGGCACGTGCCGCCACTGGAGCCCACGGGGCCACCATCTCAAAGGGTCACGCTCTTGGAACTCATGCCGGGGGCGTTCCTGAAATCGGTTGGACTACCGTACAAGGGCTACAAAAAAGGACGCACCGCGTTGGAAAGGCGCGACGAAATCCTGGGCAGGCTGGCCGAGGCGTCCGGCGTTGGCTTGCCCAACTTGGACCGCGTCCGCATGGCCTGCCGCGCCAATGACGACTGCCTGGATGCGGTGGTTGCGGCGGTGGGAGCGGCGGCGTGGGCCAGGGACTCGTCCCAATTTCACCACCCCAACCTCGATGAACTCGCCGATGCTGCGTTGGAAGGTTGGATTTACGTGCCGAGACTCGACGGGCCGGACGGCTCAGGCTGACTGACGACCGCGCAGCAGAATCACCAAACCGATGGCGAGGCCGGCGCCAACCAGTTGCATCACGATGAAGATCGGGGCGGAGGCCGGGTAGATCCCGGCGAAGGTGTCCGAAAACATCCTGGCTATCGTCACCGCCGGGTTAGCGAAACTGGTGGAGGAAGTGAAGAAATACGCCGCTCCGATGTACGCACCTACCGCCACCGGGATAACCGCCGCTCGGTGTCTGGGGATGAGAAAGATCACGAAGAGGAGCCCCAGGGTGGCTATGACCTCCGCAAGCCACAGGTCGGGTCCGCTGCGCACCTTCGTCGACCAGGTGACCGGCGGCAGCGCGAACATCAGGTTTGCCAGGACGGCGCCGACGATCCCGCCAATGACCTGAGCCCCTACGTAGGCGACGCCTTCGCGAACCGGCCGACCGTGCAGTACGACGTCGGCCAGGGTCACTGCCGGGTTGAAGTGTGCGCCGGAAACCGGTCCAAAGGCCCAGATCAGCGCCATTAGCGCAAAGGCGGTGGCGACGGCGTTTTCGAACAACTGGAACCCGACGTCGCCGGGGCTAAGTCGCTGCGCGGCGATGCCGCTGCCGATCACTGCCATCAGCAGGAAAGCGGTGCCCACCGCCTCTGCAAGGAGTCGTCGAGCTAGCGCGGGCAAAGACGACCCCCCAACAAGCAACAGACCAACAGCCATACAAAAAGGGCGGAAAATCCGCCCTCTCGATTGGCTCGACGCTTCGCCGTGTCGCCATAGTAGATCATGGTGCGTAGAGTCTACCTGCGGGTCGGACGACGGTCAACGGCGAGCACGTTGACGCTCCGGGTCGGCGCTTACTATAATCCCGGCTATTACACAGCCAACTGAAGAGGTAGCGGCAGCAATGAACCTGAAGACTGGACAACGTTACGTGGGCCCCGGCGGCGCTGAGATGATAGTCAGCAAGGCCAGCGGAGAAGGCGACCTGACCGACGGTGACATCCCCCTGCAGATCAAGGGGGCCGGCGTCGATTTCGGCGGTGCGGCCACCGCCGAGGATGCGCCCGAGGTAACCATGGGCAAGCGGCTGACGTCGCCGGACGGGAGCGTGTCCGTGTTGATCACCAAGGCGGGCAAATGCGACCTGCGGCTGAACGGCGAGTCGATGGAGTTGCAGGAAGCGAAGCAACTGCCTTCGTCGGACTGACGTCCCGCCACACCTTCGGGATGCGAAATCAGGGCGGGTGAAACACCCGCCCGTTTTTTGGTCCACAGTGTCCCAGTAGTCGGCCTACAGGAAGTGCGGGATCACGTACTTCCCGAACATGCGGATGCTGTTCATGATCTTGCTGTGGGGCAGGTTGCCCATCTGCATGAAGCAGAGGATCTGGTCGACGCCCGCCTCACGGTACTTCTCCAGGGTCTTGATCACCGTCTCGGGAGACCCCATGGCAAACGCGCCCGAGGCGATATGGTCATCGGCGGTCTTGTCGACGCGCTCCTCCTGGACGGCGTTGACGGCGAAACGGTAACTCTCGGGCACGTCGCGGCCGGCCCAGGGGGCGTAGAGTTCCTCGGCCTTGCCCACGAACCACTCTCCCTCCCGGGCCGCGGACTCGTAGGCCTCCTGGTCGGTTTCGGCGACGTGGACCATGCACAGGGCGGCGATGTTGTTGTTGGCCTGCCGTCCGATGGGGTTGGCGTTCTTTGCCGCATCACGATAGATCTGGACGCGCTCAATCAACTGCTCGTATCCGCCCAGGTTGAAGCAGAGTACGCCCACACCCATGGAGCCGGCTTCACCGAAGGACGCGGGTTGGCTGCACGCCATCCACAGCGGGGGATGCGGGTCCTGGACGGGCTTGGGAATCACCGACCGGGGCGGGATGCTGTAGAACTCGCCCGAATGCGAGAACGGGTCCTCGGTCCACATGCGCGGGATCATCTCGATGGCCTCACGCCATTGGGCTTTGGTGGTCTCCGGGTCGACCTCGAAACCATCCATCTCGATAAGCGTGGTAGAGCGACCCGTTCCCAGGTCCATGCGCCCATCGCTGACAATGTCCAGCACCGCGGCCCGCTCGGCAACTCGGACCGGATGGTTGTACGCTCCGGGCAGTAGCGCCACCGCGTGACCGATCCTGATGCGCTTGGTGCGCTGGGAAATGGCCCCGTACAGCACCTCGGGTGCCGAACAGTGGGAGAACTCCCGCAGGAAGTGGTGCTCCACCGTCCAGAAATAGTCGAATCCCACGTCATCGGCCAGTTCAACCTGGGCCATTACCTGCTTGTAGCGTTCTGCCTCAATGCCCGGGTAGTGGGGTTCCGGTACCTGGATTTCGTACATCAATCCGAATTTCATAGCGTGTGCTCCTCTGACCAAAGGGTCAGCTTGACGAGTCTGGGGTACGGCGGCTATCTGGCGCGAATGTTACCACAGGGCGCGAATCGCCCGGCGTAAGACGAGGCGGGCGGGCACTGCGCCGGCTTTTCTTGAAATGCCCCTGCGAATATATACAATATAGATATTGAAATGGAGGATTCTTGATGGCAGCAAAAACACGGATCGCGACGTGGGGCTCCAGCTTGGCAGTACGCATCCCCAAGCCAATTGCCGAGCAATGGGGTGTGCAGGAAGGTTCAGCCATCGAAATAGTGCCGGACGGCGACACCCTGATGCTCAGGAAGCAGGCTTTCGACCTCGCATCTCTACTTGACCGCGTGACGCCCGACAATCTCCACGGCGAGGTGGACACCGGGGCGCCGCAAGGGAAAGAGGCGTGGTAGCCGACGAATACGTCCCGGGTCGTGGCGACATAGTCTGGATAAGCTTTACGCCGCAAGCGGGACACGAACAAGCAGGGCACAGACCAGCGCTGGTGGTCAGCCCGCGTGAATACAACGCGGTCACCAGCCTTGCCCTATGCTGCCCCATCACCTCTCAGGTAAAGGGGTACCCCTTCGAAGTCTCGCTGCCTTCAACCGGCCCGATTGCAGGCGTAGTGCTTGCAGACCAGGTGAAAAGCCTGGACTGGCACCCCCGGGGAGCGCGTTTCGGATCCAAATGCAGTAGCGGGGTGATCAGCGAGGTAATCGGCAAGATCGGGACTTTGCTAGCTTGAATGCAATTGACCGCTGGAGCGTCCGAGGTTCCTGCTGCTCCTATTCAATTGCACCTCACGGCGCGGGCACAATCATCCCGTCAATATACACGTGAGCTAAAAGTTCGTCATGCTCTAAGCCAAGCTATTGGCTACAGAACGACGTTTGGATACTACAACATCAAGGTCATCAGCGTAAGTATATTTCACACACATCCCGCATAAGATAATCAAAACGATTCACGATCTTATCAATGATTTCAGCGTTCTGAGCATAAACACTCTTCAGTTCAGCTTCCAAACTGGTTGCTTCATCTCTCGTAGCCAGTTCGCAAAACCAAACTAATTTAGGATCCTTGCCTCTAGTCTGTACGACCGAACCCCGCCGATGCTCTTGTACACGCCGGCTGATATTATCTGTGTGGCCAATATAGTACATCTTTCCTGTGGGGTCCGTTAATCTCAAGATATACGCGAAATAGCCGTCGCAGGCATAGAGTGCCGGTTTCCAAGCGCCGTTGAATTCTTGCGCAAATCTGGGTCCGTTGGGATTGGGGTAAGTCTTATCGCCGACCGTTGTACCCGGATTGTGGTTCTCAAAACAGGTATGACAGTGCTTCGGATATGTCACAAGCCAACCTGTGGCCTCCATATTGGTGACGAAGACATCGTATGGAAACTCAAAATCAATGCCGCAAGTTCGGCACCTCAGTTGAAGATTTGGACGGATCATGTTCTCCCCTGTGAATTTGCGAGCGATCACTCATTGACTCGAGCAATCGCTCGCATTTTTTTGACGACATGCCCATCGGGGCAATCGGCGTTCTTCTCGGCTATGGGCGTTTCGACAAGTTACGGCACCAGCATCGCCCTTGTGATCTCCGTCTGCCGTTGGCTCCACTCGGCGGCGGCGAAGGCTTCGTTGACGTCGGCCAGCGGGAAGGTGTGGGACACCAACCTGTGGAAAGGCAGCCGGTCCTGGTTGCGCACCAGGAAGTCTAGCAGTTCGGGGAGCAGCGACGGCCGATACATCAGGCTGCCCACGATGTTCTTGCCCTGGAGCAATTTGGACGGGTCGATGGAAGTTTCCTGCCCACGCACAATGTCGCCTATTTCCACGAAGGTGCCGCCGTTGGACAGCATGTCGATGCCTTCCCGCAGCAGGTCGGCCCGGCCCACCAGCTCCATCACCACGTCGGCGCCGCGCCCTCGGGTCAACTCGCGGACCCGGCGCACGCGGGTTTCAGGAGTGTTGAATTCCTCGATATTGATCGTGTGGTCGGCGCCGAATTCTTCCGCAAGTTCCAAACGGTTCTCCAACCGGTCCAGCACGATCACCCGGTCGGCGCCGCGCTCCTTGGCCATAGCGGTGGCGTGGATGCCCAACCCGCCGGCGCCCATGATGACCACGGACTGGCCGTGGCTCATCCCGGCACGCTCCAACCCGGTGGTAACGGTGCCCATGGCGCAGTTGACCGGGCCCAGCAGATTGTCGGGCAGTTCGTCGGGGACGCGGAAGAAGGGGTGGCGCGGCGGGAGATACAGGAAGTCGCCGTAGGTGCCGGTGAAGTAGGGCCAGTTGCCGGCGGCAGGGTACTGACGGTTGGCGCACCAGTTGGTGTTGCCGCGCAGGCACATGTGGCATTGGTAGCAGGGGAACACGGCGGCGTAGACCACTCGGTCACCTTCTTTTACGTCCGTTCCCCAATAGTCTGATGTTATGCCATCGCCGAGGTGTTCAATGACCCCGGTACCTTCGTGGCCCATGACGCGCCCAGTTTCAGGCAGCGGATTGTGCTCCTGGGTCTGGTCACCGCGCCACGTGTGCAGGTCGGAGCCGCATATGCCCGCCTGAGTCATGCGGAGCAGCACTGCCCCGGGTTCGGGCTCGGGAACGTCGTACTCCTCGATTTCAAAGGGCTTGCCGTACTCCTTAACGACTACGATGCGTCCTTTCATGCTGGTCCCTCCTGTCGAGCGTGAAAACCGTGTCGATGGCCGGTATCCTAGCATACGCCGCAGGGATCAGTAAGGGCGGAATGGTCCCGGCGTGCGCTGTGATACACTGCTGCCAAGAATAAGAAACCGACACGTCGATAGTCGCGGGAACAGCCATGAAGATTGCTATCGGTTCCGACCACGCGGGGTTCGAGTACAAGGGGAAATTGTTGTCCCTGCTGGCGTACCTGGGGCACGAGGCCCTGGACTACGGCGCCTATTCAGACGAGTCCACCGACTATCCGGAATGGATACGCCCTGTCGCCGAGGCGGTTGCCAGGGGCGAGGTTGACCGGGGCATAGTCCTGGGAGGGTCCGGCAACGGCGAGGCCATTGTGGCCAATCGTGTGCCGGGGGTCCGGTGCACGCTGTGCTGGAACGCAGAGTCAGCCCGGTTCGGCCGCCAGCACAACGACTCCAACGTGCTCTCCATGGGACAGCGGTTGGTTTCGTGGGAAACGGCGCGTGAGATCGTGGACGTGTGGCTGACCACGGACTTTGAAGGTGGACGGCACCTGCGGCGTATCAACCAGATCGACGAGGACCCGCAACGCCTCACCTAGTAATCCCGAAAAGGAACCGCGACAGGAAAAATCGAGGGCGAATGATCATTCGCCCCCAATCTATCGGAAACAAGCCGGGAGTCAGGGGGCCAGGGCCTCGGTAACGCCGATCATACTGTCCCGGCTCACGAGGGCGGCAAGTTCTTCCTCGCCCATGCCTTCGGTACCTTCCGGCCGACGCGGCAGCACCAGGTAACGCACGTCGGCGGTGCTGTCCAGGACGCGGACCTCCGCATCATCCGGCGGCCGGGCTCCGAACTCCGCCATGACGCCACGGGGGTCGCGGACCGCGCGGGCGCGGTAAGCCAGGCTCTTGTACCAGTCCGGCGGGCGACCGAGCAGCATCCGCGGGTAGCAAGAGCAAAGGGTACACACGACCATGTGATGAACGTCATCAGTGTTTTCGACCACGGTCAGGTGCGGTGTTTCCTCGGGAATCGCGATGCCCATCTCGGCCAACGCGGACCGGGAGTCGGCCAGCAGACGGGCCTTGAACGCAGGATCGGCCCAAGCGTGAGCGACGACCCGTGCGCCGTCAGCCGGCGTGCGACCGTCCATCAGATTCACCTGTCGCTGTACCTCATCGGCAGTGAGCAGTCCCTTTTCCGCGAGCAGGGCTTCAATGGCCACGGAGCGCAGAGCCACCTCACTCATGGGCTCGTCGTGGATGTGGTCAACAATGTGGGTTGCGGTCATATTTCTCTCTCCGATGTCATGCGGGAACTGCTATGGGTCACAACGGATTGTACTGGCGGGCAATCACCTTTGGGAATACAACCTCTAGTTGTGACAGCCCCGTGCCTCGATTTCCCAAACCGTCTCCACCATTCCGTCGCGTATGCCGATGAAACGATCCCACCGGCTGACCATGGCGTCCTGCTGGCCGGGAAGCAGCACTAGCTGATCGCCAACGGCCAGCTCGGCTCCCTCCGCCACCCGGAACACCGTGCGGTCGGTGTTCATATCTACGGGTTCGACTCCTGGACGACCCTCCACTCGCGGCAACCCCTTCATGCCGCCCACGGCCCGCGCTCCAGCATCGCCGATCGCCATTCCCGGACGTGGGACACTGATGATGGACGACAGCACCTTGCCAGCCAAGTGAAAATCCTCCATGTATTCGTACGAGGTTTCCATCACCAAGTAGGAGCCACCCTGGATTTCGGTGACTTCCGGCATATCCCCGGCGATATCGTAGCTCCAGGTCTCGCCCGTCGATACGATTTCGACCGGCAGGCCGTCGGCGAGCATCGCTTCCCTGAGATCCAGAACCGGCTGGATGAGATGGTGTGCTTCGGTGGTCCGGTCCTCCAAGTCCCCAGAGGGTTCCGCCATCATCTGGTGGCTCATCACGCCTTTCAGGGAGAGCCCGGGCAGCGAGTCAATCAAACGGGCCAGTGCCAGGCCGGTTTCCGCCTCTTGCACCCCGCACCGGACCAGTCCGGTTTCCTGCTCGATCACCACGCCCAGATTGATGCCCTGTGAGGAGGCGGCCTGGGAAAGATCATGGGCGTTCGCTTCGTTTTCGCACGCGACCAGGATCTCGGCCTGGTCCGCCAGGGCGCAGAGCCGGGCGATCTTCGGCGGGGCAACAACCTCGCTGGTAACGAACACGCTGGGCACGCCACCCTGCACCATCACCTCCGCCTCGGCGACCTTGGCGGCGCACACCCCGCCTATTGTGCCGCCGCGCTCGATCTGACGCAGTGCAATGGCAGGGCTCTTGTGATTCTTGCTATGCCCACGCAACTTGCTATGGCGATCGCCATAGAAATCGGCTATCACATCCATGTTGTGATCCAGAGCATCCATGTCCAGGATCAGGCATGGGGTATCCAGTTCCGCGATCGGAGTGCCGGGTTGGGGTTCATGGGTTTGCGGCATGGACGTACCTCCGAGGTTCCTGCATCTCTGATCTAAACTTGTCGCGAATATTGATAGGGGAGTTGGGACTATCCCAGTTGTCCCCGCCCGGCGACCCGCCAGTAGCCCACCAGCTTGCCATCCCGCACGGCGCGGATGTAGTCATACTGATTGACACACAGGGCAAGGTTATACGGAACCAGGTGGACCTTGTCATTGGGCATCAGCCGCTCGGTGGCCGGTCCCTCCAAATCCAGGATCCCGTGCTCGGCGCTGAACCTGGAAGCGACGGCGCCCTCGAATGCCTCCAGAACGGGCACACCGAAATCCGGCCCGGTGGTCTTGTGACCGGCGTCTACCACCGCCCGGCCGGCCACGGGATGGCTGATGACCGTAGCCAGAACACTGGCCGCCGGCTGAAATTCCGGACGGATTCGCAAGGTCTCCATGTCCATCAGGGGATACACGCCAGCCTGTACCTCAGTGATCCCCGACAGTTGGGAGACCGTATCGTAGTTGTAGGTGCCGCCCGCGCTTACCGTAGCAATCTCAAACCCGGCCTGCTCCAGGTCGCTTCGCGTGTCCAGAACCGGCTGCAACCGGCGGCGGGTTTCGGCCTCCAGTTCCCCATGGTCCGCGATGGGCAACGGGCCCTCATAGGTCATGATCCCCTGGAAGGACAGTCCGGGAGCGTTGGTGACGGTACGCGCCAGGTCAACCACGTCCTGTCCGGGCGCCACACCGCCAAACCCGTACCCGGAGTCCATGTCCACCACGATGCCCAGAGCGACGCCGGCGGCCTGCGCCGCCTCCGAAAGGTCCTGGACGTTACGGGCGTTGTCCACGGCGACGCTCAGGGTAATGCGGCCGGCCAGGACGACCAGTCGGCTGATCTTGGCGGCGGTGACCACCCGGCCCGCTATCAGGATGTCGTCAATCGCGCGGTGACGTGACTCAGCCCCAGCGTCATCGGATATATCCTCGCCGGCGGCAAATGCCTCTGCTTCCGCCAGTGAGCCGACCGCCACGCCACCGGAGTTGTTTGCTGCAGCGAGCTGGAACTGCACTATTTCAGGGCAGCCATGACAGGAAACATGAGGACGAACCGAGACCCGGCCCGTGCCTGACCCATCGCCCGAGCCGGCAATTGCGTCGTGCAGGACCGCGATGTTCTGCTCCATCACCCCCAGATCGACCACCAGGGCCGGAGTATCCAGTTCCTCGGCGGGGGAGCCAATGGGCTGAAATATCGGTCGCTCCATGGTTCATCTACCTCTCAATTGCAGCAATGGCCGGCAAGATAGCACAAATCAGGCGGGCTCAAGCCAGTGCTGGTACACGTCGACCAGCAGGGTGTCCGCCGGATTGCCAGCGTAGTCGGACCAGAGGTCGGTCTGACGCAGGCGAATGCGATAGAGAGGTTGACGCGGCAGGCCATCACCGCCGTGGGCC
This sequence comes from Dehalococcoidia bacterium, assembly GCA_965220505.1. GTDB lineage: Bacteria > Chloroflexota > Dehalococcoidia > Lucifugimonadales > UBA3495 > Bin87. The sequence goes on from CBDCQE010000001.1 coordinate 1,567,110, forward strand.
AGCGATTCGGGGTTCGGGTAAACCCCGCAGAGAGCATCAACGGTGCCGGTGTGCCCCTGGATGTAGGCCGGCGTACGGAAATGGTGCGCCGGGTATCCGACACGAACACGAACGGAGGCGCCGTCGGGGTAGTGGACTGATTCGGCGGGGGTGGTCATCGTTGATCCAGTGAATTAGGATTGCGCTATTGAAAGCGCTGTTGCAGTATAACGCTCAGTTGGGATGGCGTGACAATCGGGATTTCAGATTCGTCCTTCAGCACCAAGAGATCGTCATCCCGAGTAACCAGATAGTCTGCTCCTGCTTGGTAGGCGAGAACCAGGAACATCTGGTCGTTGGGGTCGCGGCATTGCGGCGTTTCCGGTGGCGTGTCGGGTACTACAATCCTTTCACAGTAATCTAGGTAGGCGGCAGCGACGTTTAGTATCTGGTCTTCCTCGATCTCGAACCTGTGGCTGTGCAGGGTTCGGATTAATTCTGCCTCAGTCTCATCGCTGACGAGCGGCACAATGCGTTGCTGTTCCCACGCATCACGAAGCCATATGTCGTTGCTGCCTGACCTGGTAATTGGCATCAACACCGCATTGGTGTCCAACACCGGCCGTATCATTGACTGCTTCTTTTCGCCCGGGCTTCCGCTATGGCAGCGCGAATATCCTCCTCGGTTAGTTCCAAGGCTTGAAGCCGTCGCAAAGCCGCTTTGACCAGTTCCGGATCGCTCCGGCGCGTCCTGTTGGAGTTTCTGAACGCTATGATGTCGCCCAAGTCGTTGGCGTTACTGCTGCGCAGCGTCTTGCCGAAGCTGTTGCGGAGAACTTGCCACGTTTGCGCCGGCGGGAAGTTTTCCTGGTGCAGAACTAAAACCGCGTCAAATACCCTGAGATCGGGCAGGGTGATTGCCTCCCAATCCGGCGCATACAGAAATTCCCGGTTGTGCAGCGCGAGGCAGTATCTGGCCCCATTCAGCGCCCCGAGCTTGCTCGCCTTGCTGCCGTGGCTTACGGCGGCGTTGAGCGCCATTTGGAGCACGTCGGGACCGTCGGGTACTTGAGGCAGCGGCGCGGTCAGCTCCGCCAACTGCTCACGGATGCTCTTGCGCTCTTTGGGGTGTCCGACGGTGAGGTGCGAACCCTCGGCGTCGATGCGCAGTTCGGTGAGCTCGAAGGCCCATTCTCTGCCATCCACCGTAGCCCGGTAGTCGATGGGATCGTTTATGTCCGCACGGTCCCACGCGACGTTGACGGTCAAACCCTGCTGAGTAAGGAAAGCAACTGCTTTCCGCATGAGGTCATATTCAGCAAGTTCTTGAGGCGTCATGGCATCGAGCTTAATGACGGCGCGGGTTCTTTCCGCCACCAGGTCGGCGATGGGTATCGCTGCCTCCCGCAGGGTTTGCGCTACGGCGATGGGATCGGTTACCTCGCTCCAAACGACGATGGGCGTGCGGGAGTGGGCAAACTCAGGCTCGCGGCTTTTGATGTACTGCCCCACGTCCTTCATCAGCAGTGCCCAGCCGTAAGTTCGGCTTTTCTCCTGTTGGTGGGTTTCGCCAGCCTTGAACTCATCCCTGGCCTGTTGGAGCGCGCTGAAAGCATCGCACCCATGCCCCGGTGTTGGCACAGTGCTGGCGACAATTTCCGCCGCCCGGCCGATTACCGCTGCGGCGAAGTTGGCGTTGATGGCTGGGGTGTTGCCTCTTGTAGTGGCCATGGCACTTCTTCGCGAACGTGCGCTTGCGGGCTTTGCGCTCGTATCCCATTTGTTACTGGGAGGAGTGCGGATTGTCGACGAAACATCTTTCTTATTTGGGCGCCACGAACAGCAAAATCGCCAGCCCGGAAGCTAACGGTATTACACCGACGACTATAGTCAAAATGGTACCCAAGACATTGTCCCATTCATCAAACATGGCCTTGGACACCAGCCCAAACAAGCCAATGCAAACGATCAACAGTCCGACCGCTGTCAGTGTATATCCTACGATGCCAAGCATGCCTGCCTCTACAACCCCCGCTCCCGCAACTCGGCGGCTTTGGCATCGATTTCTTCCGCCGTCAGTATCCCCTTTTCAATCAGCAGGATCTCCAGCGCGGCGGTCCACTTTTCGTAATAGGACAACTCCTCGTAGCGTTCCGGCGGCAGGCTCTCGATGGCGCGGCGCATCTCGTCGGTGGTGCGGATGCCCTGCGCTCCCAGCACCTGGTGGACGGCGTCGACCCGCCGCTCCCAGTCAGAATATTCGTGCTCGCTGCGGTCGATGGGGGTGTCGTCGGGCCAGCCTCCCCGGTCGTGTGCTGCGGGCTTGGACCTGTCATCAGCCATTGCTACGCTCCGTTTTCCCACATGTCGGCTACGTCCACGGCGCGCATGAAGCGAACGCCGGGGAAGGTCTTGATGTACTCGATCAGTCGCTCCAGCATGAGCAGGCGGCCGGGTCGCCCGATGTACTGCGGGTGCATTGTCAGGTTGAAGCAGCGGCCGTAACGGTAGATCCCACGGAACTCCGCCGCCCAGCTTTCAAACACCTCATCGGGGTTGCGCATCGGGCCCAACCGGTTGGCTGACGGAGCGTAGGCGAAGTGCGGCGCATCATCGAGAAGCCAGTGGATGGGCAGTTCAACTAAGTCGCGGGGCGGGTCGCCGCCCTGCACCAGGTAAGGCGCGTCGTCGCCCATCAGGCTGCTGTCGTACTGGAAGTTGTGCTTGGCCAGGAGGTCCAAGGACACGGGACTGAGTTCCCAGCTTGGCGAACGATAGCCGACGGGCGCCACGCCCGTGAGGTCACCCAAGATGCCGATGCCCTTGATCAACACCTCCTCCTCTTTTTCGGGAGACATGGTGGCCGGGGGTTCGTGGATGTAGCCGTGGTGCGCCACCTCGTGACCCCGACCGGCGATCTCGCGCACGAGGTCGGGATGTGTTTCGGCCACGTATCCGGGGATGTAAAAGCTGCCCGGGATGCCCTGGGCGTCCAGCATGTCCAGGATGCGCGGCGTGGCGACGCTGGGGCCGTATTCCGCCATGGACAGCAGGCTGGGATAGTTGATGAAATCGGGGTTCCGATTCAGCCAGGAGGTGATGCCGTCCACGTCAAATGTGATGAGGGCAACACAGCGGATGTCCTCGGGCCAGATGCCAGACATTGGAAACCTCCTATGCGGGATACTATCGGTCTACCAGCCGACCGTCGCTGAGAAAGTCTGCCACTGCCTCGGCGCGCGCCTCAGGGGACAATACCGAAATTTGATCGGCTTGGTAATCGGCAAGTTTGACGCGAATGGCGTCCTTGACACGCAGAATAGCTTCCTCGGGAGTTCGCCCGTCCATTGCGGTATCAATGTCCGGACAAAACGCTGAATATCGCCAACCGCCGTCGAAATCCGCGTCATCGCAACAGGACACCAGGATTTCATAAACCTCGCCGGACATATTCCCAGTCGTAGTCTGATCAGTGTCGCGAGCTGATGTCATGAGTTTGCCTCACAGTGCGACTAAGTGGAGATAAATATCTTCACGGCGCCGGGATGACGTCAAAACCGGTGTAGGGGCGCAGGACCTCTGGGATCACCACGGAGCCGTCGGGCTGCTGGTTGTTCTCCAGGATGGCGATGATCACTCGGGGCAGGGCCAGGCCAGAGCCATTGAGCGTGTGGACAAATCGCGGACGCTCGCCGACGCCCGGCCGGTAACGCACGTTGGCGCGGCGGGCCTGGAAGTCGGTGCAGTTGGAGCAGGACGACACTTCCAACCACTCCTGCGATCCGGCGGCCCAGACCTCGATGTCGTAGGACTTGGCGGACGGGAAGGAGATGTCGCCGGCGCACAACTGCAGGATGCGGTAGGGAAGATCCAAACGCTGGCACACCGCCTCCGCGTTGGCAAGCAAAGTTTCCAGCTCATCGAAGGACGTGTCCGGCTCGACGAATTTGTACATCTCCACCTTGTTGAACTGGTGGACGCGCTTGATGCCTCTGGTGTCCCGCCCGGCGGCGGCCTTCTCGCGGCGGAAGCAGGGGGTGTGCGCCACATAGTACAGGGGCAGGTCTTCGCCGGACAGAATTTCGTCCCGGTGCAGGTTGGTGACCGGTACCTCCGCGGTGGGGATCAGCCACAGGTCGTCCTCATCGTCATGGTAGAGGTTATCGGCGAACAGGGGCAGGTTGCCGGAGCCCTCCATGGTCTCACGGCGAACCAGGATGGGCAGCGCGACCTCGGTGTAGCCGTGCTCGCTGCTATGGAGGTCCAGCATCCAGGAGATTATGGCCCGCTCCAGACGCGCCCCGTAGCCGTTCAGGGTGTAGAAGCGACTGCCCGATAACTTGACGCCACGCTGGAAGTCGATGATGCCCAGGTTCTCCGCCAAGTCCCAATGGGGCTGGGCGTCGAAATCCAGGGTGGTCGGCTCGCCCCAGTGGCGCAGCACAACGTTGCCGGTCTCGTCCACACCTTCGGGGGTGCTGGCGTGGGGCAGGTTGGGAAGAGCCATCATGGCGTCATTGATGCGGGTGTCCAGGTCGCGGACGAGGTCTTCGAGCTCACTGATGCGGCGGCCGACATCTCGCATCTCGGCCACGATGGCCTCATCCGGCTGGCCGCCCTGGGAGCGGGACTGACCGATCTCACGGGACACGGCGTTGCGGCGCGCGCGGAGTTCGTCGCCGTCGGTGATGGCGGTGCGCCGCCGGGAGTCCATGGCGAGGATCTCGTCCAGGCAGTCCTCGTCTTCCGCGCGGCGGACCAGGGCAGCGCGCACGGTGTCGGTATCGTTACGGATTTGTTCGAGGGAAAGCATAAGCAGATCTAGTTACGCCAGGTCAAAGATGAGTTCTCCGACGGCGAAGGTGAAACCAGCCAGGATGTTCTCGCCGTCCAGCGTCTTCGGGTCTTGCAGTAGATCCGGCTCAACGACGCCGGCGCGATAGATGCGCACCGTGCGTTCGATGGGATCGATAAGCCAACCCAGCTGGGCGCCATTCTCCATATACTCCTGCATTTTGGCGAGCAACGGCCCTAGTGATCGCTGGGAAGTAGAACGGACTTCGACTACAAAATGGGGGCAATAGGGCCGTGCTCGAGGCGGATCCGGCGAAGGCGGTAAGACTTGTTCCCGCGGCGCCCACGCGGCATCAGGGCTGCGGATAGCCCCATTTGCGAGGCGGTAAGCGCTGGTCGGCCCGGTTGCCGTGCCCGGGCGACCGGCTGTGGTATTCCAGACGTACAACGCCCCGAAGGATTCTCCTTCGTGTTCGTCGGACGGCGGGTAAGTGGGCGGCATCAGTTCCAACTCCCCCATGGAATTCAATTCCATTCCCCAATGATATTCCTGATTAGCCAAGACGAGGGCCCAATACCATTCCTCGCAGGCATCGGAGCCGGCCGCTATCACGGCTTCGGGCAACCGCAGAGTGATGGGCAACAGCTCAAGCAAATCAGTCGCATCGAACGCGGGCCAGGAGAGATGTTGCACGCTGGGTTGGGTTTCGGGGATAACCGTCGTCATCGTGATCACCATATCTAGTTATCGCCGTGATCTTCCCTGGATAGCGAGCGCATCTGCGGAAATAGTAGCACATCGCGGATGGTGGACTGCCCGGTGAGCAGCATAACGAGGCGGTCGATGCCGATGCCAAGTCCCCCGGTGGGCGGCATGCCGTACTCCAGGGCGGTCAGGAAATCGTCGTCCGTGCGGTCGGCCTCGTCATCGTCGTAGGCGTCGCGCTGGTGTTCCTGGGCGGCGAAACGGGCGCGCTGGACCTCGGGGTCGTTGAGCTCGGTGTAGGAGTTGGCGATCTCCATGCCGGCGGCGAAGGCCTCGAAGCGCTCGACGTATCCCGCCTTGTCGGGATGGCCCTTGGCCAGGGGCGACATATCCTCCGGGTAATCGATCAGGAATGAAGGCTGCACCAGGTTGGGCTCAACGTACACGGACAACATCTTATCGATGAGGCGGCCGCGGGCCTCCCGGGGACCAGGTTGCAGGCCCAGTTCGGCGCACTTGCCGGTCAACGATTCCGCATCAGGGTAGTCCTCGATGTCCACGCCGCTGCGACGCTGCAACTCCTCGCGCAGTGACAGCCTTGGCCAGGGTGGGGTGAAGTCGATGATGTCGTCGCCCATGGCGACCTGCATCGAACCATGTACGTCCTGGGCCAACGATGAAACCAGCGATTCCACCATCCCCATGACGGCGTTGTAGTCAGCGTAGGCCTCGTAGGACTCCAGCAGGGTGAACTCGGGGTTGTGGTCCTGGTCGATGCCCTCGTTGCGGAACACTCGGCCGATCTCATAAACCTTGTCAAGCCCACCCACGATGAGACGCTTGAGGTACAGCTCGGTGGCGATCCGAAGGTACAGTTGCTCGTCCAGGGCGTTGTGGTGGGTAATGAACGGGCGGGCATGGGCGCCAGCCGGAATCGGCACCAGGATTGGTGTGTCCACCTCGACGAAGCCCCGGCCGTCCAGGAACCGACGGATGCCGCCGATGATCAGGCTGCGCTGGACGAAGGTGTCGGCGACCTCGGGGTTGGCGATAAGGTCAAGGTAACGCTGGCGGTAACGAGTTTCGACGTCCCGCAGGCCGTGCCATTTCTCGGGCAGCGGCCGCATGCCCTTGGCCAGGATGGTCAGGGAACGGGCCTCGATGGTGGGCTGACCCGTGCGGGTGCGGATCATGTCGCCGTTGACGCCGAGGAAATCGCCGAGATCGAGGTCCTGCAGCACCGCGTACTCGTCACCCAGCACATTCTGGCGGAGCATGGCCTGCAACATTCCCGACGAATCGCGCAGGTCCAGGAACGCCGCGCGACCCATGACGCGCATGGACACGATGCGCCCGGCGACGCTGATTCCGTTGGCGTTCTCCGGAGATTCTTCCGTCTCGGCAGCCTCGAAAAGCTTGATCGCCTCGTCGGTGGTGCAACTGCGTTGGAACCGCGGCGGATACGGGTCGACGCCACGTTCCCTGATTCGTTGCAACTTGGCGCGGCGGCTCTCCAGGTTGGCCTGGAGGCTGCCGAGGTTTTCGGAGGCAAGGTCCTTGTCGGTTTCGGGCGACTGGTTCATAGCAGTTGGGCGGGAAAGGCAGCGGCGGCATTGACAGCAACGACACCGTCAGTAAAGCTTGCTGGTTCTGGTTATTGATGGTCTGTGATGCTGAACGATCGAAAGACCCGAAGGCGGACGCTGGGGTCGCCGTCTGCCTAGCCGGTACCGGTGAGACCGAAACCCGCACCGGAGCCAGCGAGGGCCATACAACAAACCGGGGAGAGGCCGGACCAGCCTGCTCCCTTATCGCCAAATTGTATGTCTGCCGGCTGTGCTTGTAAAGCGAAACCGGGACAACTTTGCGATGGCGCGCGACGACAACCACCAAGACGAACGTTTAAAATCCAAAGAAATTCAGCCGAGCCATAGTCGGCCACCATCGCCATACAGCCAGGGAAACATTCAAGTGAGGTGAATTGATGATCCAGAGAATGATCGGAGCGGCGCTGTTCAACGCAGAAACCTACGAGGAAATCGAAGCAGATCCGGGAGCAATAGGGCAGGCCATACTGGTAGTGCTGCTGGTGACCCTCTGCGGCGCCGTCGGCGGAATCATCGGCGGTCTGTTGGGCGACGCCTCTGCGCTGAGGATCTTGCTGGGTGTGATCGCCGGCCTTGTGTTCGGCATCGTGCGCTGGGCGATATGGGTATCGGTGCTGAGCCTGGTAGGCGGGATGATGCTTCGCACGGGAAGCACGCACACCAGTTGGGCAGAGATCGGCCGCGTAGTGGGGTTCGCGTATACGCCGGGCGTCCTTTCCATATTCAGCTTCGTGCCGTTTATCGGCTGGATGTTCCCGGTGGTCGCCTGGGTATGGACGTTGGCCGCGGTGACAATGGCAGTCCGGCAGGCCCTGGATTTCGAATCGACCGGTCGCGCGATAGCCGTCGTGCTGCTCGCCGCCGTGATCGGTTTCATCCCGTGGATCATCATCGTGATCGTCCAGGCTGCGCTGCTGTAGGGTAACTGCGGACAAGCCCTCCCTCTCCGGGAAATTGTCGGGCCGGCCATCCAGTGGTCGGCCCGCTTTCCAGGTGCACGCGGTCAGGCACGCGTTCGATTCGGAGTCTGAGTTGCGGGCAAGTATTTTTGTGGTCGCGATCTGGGCATTGCAAAGCACACTGGGTTACGTCTTATAGTTCGCTCCCGTTTGTTGTAATCTTGCGTCCGAGCACAACTCCAAACAAACGGTGGGATACGCCATGCGTGACAAATGGGCAATTCGCGAATCGGTTTGGACCGCGCTGGAGACGGCCCGCGTGGTCCGCGGCAGGTCGGTGCACGATAGAATTCCTAATTTCATCGGCAGCGAGCAGGCGGCGGTCCTGGCGTCGGAGCTACCCGAATGGGTCGCTGCTTGGGCCATCAAGAGCAACCCCGACCAGGCCCAACGACCGTTGCGGCGCCTCGCCCTGGAACAAGGGAAATTGCTCTACATGGCAGTGCCCAGGCTCAGGGAGGAGCGGGTGTTTATCGAGCTCGATCCGTCTCGACCCGAAATTGAGCCGTCGAAAGCGTCCACCATCTCGGGGGCTTTCAAGGTGGGCCGCCCGGTTTACGTGCATGAGATGCAGCCCATTGACCTGGTGATTTCGGGGTCCGTGGCAGTCAACAGCCAGGGAGTGCGAATAGGGAAAGGAGGAGGATTCGCGGACTTGGAGTACGGCCTAGCGTCCGCGGCCGGCGTGGTCAAACCAGGAACACCCGTGATCAGCACGGTTCACCCCATGCAACTCTTGGACGAAGACCTGCCCTGGACGCAGCACGACGTTCCGCTGGACATCGTGGTAACCACTGAGGCGGTCATCCGATGCGACAACGACCACGAGCGGCTGCCGCGTCCCAAAGGCATTTACTGGGAGGACCTGAACGAGCGGAAAATCCGCTCCATTCCGCTGCTGGTCAAGTTGCGGGAGGAGAGTCAGGCGACCGACTGAAATCCGTGATCAGAAACCGAAACGACAAGGGGCGGCCGGTTGGCCGCCCCGGTGAGTCGGGCCTCGCTGGACCGACGACGAGGGTTAGGACTCCAGCTTGACCGGGTTGCGCAGCACGCCGATGCCGCTGATGTCGATCTCGCAGATGGCGCCGTCGGCCATGTCGGACGTCGTGCCGGGGGTGCCGGTGAAGATGCAGTCGCCGGCCTCCAGGGTCACGTACTTGGTGATGAACTCGATCATGGTCGGCACGTCAAAGATGAGGTGCGCCGTGGTCTCGTTCTGCTCCTCGTTGCCGTTGACGCGGGTGCGGAGGTGCTGAGCCGCCGGGTCGGCGTCGGTATCGATCCAGGGGCCCATGGGCGAGAAGGTGTCGGCGGACTTGGCGCGCCACCAGTCGGAGTTGTTCTCCCGGCGGTCCTTCTGCTGCCAGTCGCGGGCGCTGACGTCGTTGCCGCAGGTGTAGCCCAGCACGTGGTTCAGCGCGTCGTCTTTGGAGACGTTGCGGCACTTGTCCTTGATCACCACGACCATCTCGCCCTCGGCGTCGAACCGCTGCACTTCCTTCGGGCGGACGATGGCGTCCTCAGGACCGATGACGCTGGTCGGGGTCTTGTGGAAAATCATGGGGTATTCGGGGGCCGGCCGGTCGCCGATGTGGCTGGTGTAGTTGAGGCCCATGGCCAGGATTTTGCCAGGCATCACCGGCGACAGCAGTTTCACGTCGGAGAGGGAGTGGATGTGGTCGGTCAACTTGATCTCGGAGTCGAAGATGCTGCCGTCGATGGCGGTGACGTTGTCTCCGTCAACGACACCGTAATGCTCGGATCCGTGGGCGACGTAGCGGGCAATTTTCATGGCGGGGATGCCTCCGTTGCAATGTGGTGACCTTTTTGGCGTGCGTTATTGTACCAAACGCGGGCGGTCGCTCAGTGTTCGATGACCAGCTTGCCGTAGAAGTCCCGGTCGTGCATCACCTGGTGCGCCTCTCCCACGCCTTCCAACGGGAAGGTCTGGCCCACAATCCCGCGGAGCGCTCCCTGGTTCACCATTTTCATGGCGTCGGCCATGGTGCGGCGGCTGCGCCCGCCGCTGCCCATCAGGTGCAACGGTTTGCCGTGCAGTATGGACAGGTCCATCGGCGTCTGGCTGCCCGAGGTTACGCCGGTAATCACCAGTCTCCCCTCGTGCTTCAGGCTCAGCATGTTCTCGTGCCACACGTCCGCGCCGACGCAGTCGTACACCACGTCCACACCCTGGCCGTCGGTGAGTTCCTTCACGCGCTCGCTGACGCTGTCCACCTCGCGGTAGTTGATGACCTCGTCGGCACCCCACTTCTTCGCCTCTTCCAGTTTCCAGTCGTTGCCGGCGGTGGTGATCACGCGGCAACCCATCATCTTGGCAATCTGGATGCCCATGCTGCCGACGCCTGAGCCGGCGGCCTGAACCAGCACGTCGTCCCAGGGCTGGATCTTCGCCTGGGTGACGAGGCAGTGCCACGACGTGTGCAGCGCGATGGGCAGCGCCGCCGCCTCTGCGAAGGACATTTCGTCGGGGATGGTGTAGGCGTTGATGGCCGGAGCGACCACGTACTCCGCGTGTCCGCCGTCCAGATCGACCCCGATGCGCTGCTGGCGGGCACACCACTGATCGTGTCCGGCGGCGCAGTGCTCGCACAGGTTATGTCCGCCGCACTTGACGCGGTTGTCCACCAGCACCCGGTCGCCCATCTGCAGATCGGTCCCGGAGTCGGGGCTGATTTGCACCACCTCGCCGGCGAAGTCGCAGCCGAGAATGTGAGGAAAGCGGCGCGCGTTGCCGGCCCGCAGGTTCAGGTCGAGGTGGTTCAGAGCGCTGCCGCCCACTCGGATCATTACCTCGCCGGGGCTGATCTCGGGGTCGGGACGGTCGCCGTGGATCAGCACGTCGGTGCCGCCGGTCTCGTTGATATAAACGGCTTTCATGATGGGTTCCCTCCGAATGGCAATGGTAACGACGGCAGTGTAAAGGTGCTGGGATGCGCGGGCAAATGGGTGCTACAGTTGATTTGGGAGATCAGCGCCCGCTCGCCGTATCGACCGCCTGTACAGGAGTACCAACTAGTCATGCAATTCATCACGGATCCTACCGACGAACAGGCAGCAGAGATTGAACGAGGCTTGGACACGCACAGTGCGTCGGTAGCGTCAGCCCGCTCCCTCGCGCCGGTGCGGGCGGTCTACGCGGAATCGGGCCGGGTCGTGGCCGGGTTGGTCGGCTCCGCCTATTGGGGCAAACTGCACGTCCGCCTGCTGTGGGTGAACTCGGACTACCGGTCCAGAGGGCTGGGTCGGCGACTGATGGGTTGGGCGGAGGAACGCGCTCGCTATAGATATGGGATGCAACTCGGTAGTTGTCGATACGATGTCGTTCCAGGCTCCGGAGTTTTACGTCAAGCTGGGCTACCAGCAAATCGGGCTGTCTGAAGGCTATGAGGGTGGGGAGAGCCGGCACTGCTTCGAAAAGAAGCTGTAGTTGGCTTCGGCGGCATCTCCAGAGACAACCCGACGTTCGCGGCCCCGCAGCGGGACCGGAAACCCCACACAAATGCTGCTACAATCCCCAACATCCCGATCATCCATGCCCATTGTTCGCACGGAGGCTTCCCATGCCCGTCTTCACCCCTGAATACCTGGAAAAGGCCGCCTACCACATTTACGTTGCCAAAGGCACGCCGCCCGAAGAGGCCGAGATCGTCGCCGCCCACCAGGTGAAGGCCAACCTGGTCGGCCACGACTCCCACGGCGTCATTCACATCCCCGAGTACTGCGAGCGTGTCGACCGAGGCCACATCGTCCCCGGCGCGCCATTCGAGGTGCTCAGCGAGACGCCCACTACCGCCGTGGTCGACGGCCACTGGGGATTCGGCTTTGTGGTCACGGAAAAGGCGACCCGCATGGCCATCGACAAGGCCAAGCAGAACGGGGTCGCAGCGTTCACGATTCGTCGCCAGAGCCACATCGGGCGCCTGGGCGACTACCCGACCATCTGCGCCCAGGAGGGCATGATCGCGATCCTCACCGCCGACTCCGGCGCCGGACCCAAGGCGGTGGCGCCCTTCGGCGGACGGGCTCGTCGTCTGGGCACTAACCCAATCTGCATCGGCGTGCCCAGCAACCTGCCGGGCCAAGTTCTGCTGGACATGGCGACCTCCGCCGTCGCCGCCGGCAAGATCAGCCTGGCGCGCAACCGTGGCGAGCAGGTGCCCACCGGCTGGATCGTGGACAAGGACGGCAACCCCACCAACGACCCCAGCGACTATGCCGCTGGCGGCGCGATCCTCCCGGTGGGCGCCGACCAGGGGCACAAGGGATTCGGACTGTCGTTCATGGTGGAGATGTTCTCCGGCCTGCTCACCGGCCTAGGGTTCGGTATCGACCCGCAGGCCCGCCACAACGACGGCTGCTTCCTAGCCGTGTTCGACGTTGCGAAGTTCCGCCCCTTGGAAGACTTCAAGCAGGAGATGACCGAGTTCGCCGAATTCGTGAAGACCTCCCCGCCAGCCCCGGGTTTCAGCGAGGTCTACTACCCCGGCGAGATCGAGTACCGAACCGAACTGCAGCGCCGCGAGAACGGCATCTTCATCGAGGACGAAACCTGGCGTCAGATATCCGACTTGATGGCCGAGGTCGGCGTGACCGAAGCCGTGGGGCAGCCGTGACACTGGCGATGCCCAACTGGGCGGCGGCTTGACGGCTAGATTGCATACGTTTCGTCATAAATCTCCCGGAGCCGCCGTCCGTTATAGGTCCAATACTGCAAGGTTGCAGGAGCCCCATCACTGTTTAGCAGTTCCCGGGTGATGGCTGACAGAAATCGCGGCTCTGGATCATCAGGCCGTTTCACCCGTCGCTCGTCAACTACAATGACCGTTACATCAGATTGGGTGAATTGCAGATCCGCTCCAACTGGAATACCCATCTCCACAAAGTTGAAATTCGGACGCCGAGACGATTTCAATCTTTCACCAGCGGCGCGCGATTCAGCATCAACATTCTCCGCTACCTGTTGCGTAGCCGGTGTCACATCCTCTAACGCAATCAGTTTGAGCAGTGCTATCGCCTGTTCGGGCTCAATTCCGAAAAACTCCCTCTTGGGGTTGATGCGCTGGGGGCCGAAGGCAGTGTGCAAGGCTTTCTCCCAGCTGGTTTCATCCGAAACTTTTGCCGCAAAAGCGCACTCGAATGGCACCGGAACTCCCGTGCCATAAAGCTCTTGAAGGCGTTGGTCCAGTGAGTTCCGGGAGGTTTTTCCTATCTTGACCAAACCGGGCATTGCCGGGTTGGTGAGCACATAGACTATCCCGCTCTGGTCGGTCTCGATCGCAGAAGTCACCTCTCAATCTCCCGTTCGCTGTACGCTGGATCCTGTTCATTATAAGGATTTTTCACTGCCATGCCCCTTTCCGCCCTGGGCCTGCCGTCTGAGGTTCTGATCTGGCACGCCGCTCTGCTGGCCGTTATCTCGTTCCTCGTCGGCATTCTCGGCGGCTTCGTGGGCCTGGCCCTCGGCACCATGCGCCTGCCGGCGATGCTGCTCCTGGGGATGCCTGCGCCGGCCGCCGGTGGGACGAACATTCTGGTCAGCAGCCTGGCATCCCTGGCCGGCACGATACGCCACCTGCGCGCCGGGCGGGTGAACCTGCGCATCGTATTGACCATGGGCGTGCCGGCGTTCATCGGCGCGTTCATCGGCGGCTGGTTCAGCGACGTCACGCCGGAGCACCTGCTGATCGCGCTGGCGGGCGCGCTGGTTTTCTGGCAAGGCGTGGAGTTCCTCATCATCGCCCGGGACCGGATCCGGTCCGGTCAATCCAGCGGGGCACTGTTCGGCCAGGGCCTGGAAGGATCACCGGGCTTGTTCACGCCGGGCCGCATGGCTGCTGAGGGCGGCATCGGCTTCGCGGTGGGTATGCTGGGAGGCGCGGTGGGCCTGATCCTGGGGAGCATTCGGCTGCCCGCGCTGGTCCGCATCCTCCGGGTGGACCCACGCATCGCAGCCGGCACCAACCTGTTTATTGGGTTTGTGATGGGCGCGGCCGGCTGGGTGGGCCACGTAATCCACGGTCAGGTGGACTGGGTGATCCTGGCGCTGATGGGCCCGATGGCGATGATCGGCAGTTACCTGGGTGCCAACCTGACCGGCAGGGTCAACCTGAACCTTCTGATCCTGGCCATGGGACTGACGCTGTTGGTGGTGGGCGTCCTGCTGGTCTGGCAGGGCATTGCCGGGCTGCTCTAAGCACGCGCCAAAGCCACGACGCTGACCACCCGACCCGCAGGGCTAAGCGGCCCGAAGAGTAGCGTCAGAGGCCAGCGAAGAAGTCGGCGGGGACCACCTCACCGTCAGCCACCGGCGGTTCCGCGCGAATGAAGTGCTCCACGCCGATCACGGAGGCGGTAACTTCCCGGGGGATGCGCTCGTAGGGCCAGTCCGGCTGCAACTGCGTGAAGTGTCGCTTGATGCAGGCCATCTTGGCGTCCAGGCCATCGGATGCGTCCACGGTCAGGTTGATGGTTTCGGGGTCCGCGCCGTCGTTGACGCGATCCGGAGACGGCATGGGGAAGTCTACGCCGGCCGCCTGTAGCGATTCCGCCATGTGCACGCGGAACCCGCGTGGCCGCACGCTGTAGAAAAGGCGGTCCGTCTGGTGCGGTTGAATGCCGATGGCCATGTGGTGCGGGAAGGAGGATGGGTCGGCGGCCAGCCGGAAGGCGGTGGTGGAATGCTGGCAAATGGCGATGTGGTCAGGGTGACCGTACAGGCCGTCCATACCGAAGGTGAGGATCACCTGAGGCCGGAACCGGCGGATTTCGAATACCAGGCGGGCCACCACCTCGTGCTCGTCCGCCTGCACAAAGGCTTTGGGATGAAAGTTGTCGTCCCAGCCCGCCATGCCGGAATCGCGGTACTGCAGCACTTCGTGGGACTCAATCCCCAGCTCTTTGATCGCCTCAGCCAGTTCACCACGCCGGACCTCTCCAATGGTCTCGCGGGTGGCGGAACCGGGCTGTCGGATTTCGCCGAGCTCTCCCGAGGTGGCGGTGATCAGCCGGGCGGTTACACCGCGCGCGGTGTGCATGGCAATGGTTCCGCCGACCGGGAAGGCCTCGTCGTCGGGGTGCGCGAACAGTATGAGGAGACGATGATCTGGCATAATCGTGTTTCGGTTTGCGGAGTCGGCGGTTGTTGCTTAGGGGCGAATGATCATTCGCCCCTACGTGAACGCGGTTCGCGCAGCGACGAGCTAACCGTCAATCACCTCGAGGACTTCCAGGATGATGCCCTGGGGTCCCTCGAAGAACATGACGCGGCGGCCGCCGCCCACAGTGGTCTCCTCAAGTACCGTTGCGCCCCCGTTCTTCAGGTCGGCGATGGTACCGTCGATGTCCGTGGTGTCGATGGCAATGTGCTCGAAGCCATAGTTCTGCGGGTGGGTCTGCGTGGCCACGTGGTCGGTCACGTTCAGGGGCAGGCCGTGGAGGTCCAGCCGGAACCCGCCATTCGGGGTCTCGGCGGTGACCGTGGCGCCCAGGTTCTGGATGTACCAGTCTGCGGTAGCCTTGGGATCGGGGGTCTTGAGGTGAACGTGGTTCAGTGAGAATGCCATGGCGATAGCCCTCCTACGAATGGTCCGCGGACCGAGTGCATGGGAGTGTTTCGCGGATTGTAACACAGGGTGCCGCCACGGCCGGCGATGATATACTTGCGCCGCAAATTACCCGGAGGAGAAATAGATGCTGGCGTTTTTGGGAGGCACCGGACCGGAAGGCAAGGGATTGGCGCTGCGCCTGGCGATCGCTGGAGACGCGGTGGTCATAGGATCACGCGACGCCGGTCGGGCGCAGGAGGCCGCCGACGAGTTGCTGGCCCTGGCGCCAGGCGCCACCATCTCCGGAGCGGTGAACCCCGAGGCTGCGGCGCAATCCGATGTGGTGTTCCTGACCATGCCCTACAACGGCATGTCGCCAACCATTGCCGGCGTCGGCGACGCCCTGGACGGCAAGGTGGTGGTCACGGTGATCGCTCCCATGCGGTTCGAACGGGGCGTGGGCGCCATCGCTGAGGAAGTGGAAGCGGGTTCGGCTGCCGAAGAGGCGCAAGCTGCGGCCCCCGGTTCCAAGGTGGTCGCCGCCTTCCAGAACGTGTCCGCCGAGGAACTGTTGAAGCCGGGCGTCACGCTGGACGAGGACGTCGTCATCTGCGGCGACGACGAGGACGCCAAGCAGGTCGTGGTCGATCTCACGCGGAAGATACCCAACCTGCGTCCGGTGGATGCCGGCGCTCTCTATAACGCCAAATACGTGGAGCAGATCACTCCTCTGCTGGTCAACATCAACCGGCGTTACCGCGCGCATTCGGGGGTGCGGATCACCGGAGTGTAGCGCTGGCCGGTCGATTGGCAGAGGCGCGGCGCTATGGTACAAAATGAAGGGGAGACGTTTGACCGTCAAACACCGTCGCGATTGTTCCGGGTTATGCTGGATGGTGTGTCGTACCGTTGGGCCGGCTGGGGGCTGACGGCCCACGCTGCTCTGACTCTAGGCGGGACGGTATGGGCGGCATGGCACGCCGTTTTTGTCGACGGGGACACCGAAGCTTATGATCTGTATGTTGCAATCGGCATTGGCCTGATACGCGCCTTTGCGATTTCTGTAGCCACCGTTGTAACGGTTTCGGAGGTGATTGACACGACTATGGTTATCGCACATTTTGTCGGGCAGAAAATGAAGGCCGAAGGCCGTGCCGAAGGCCGTGCCGAAGCCGAGAAGGAAATGCGCGCTCAGATGGCCGCATGGCTTGACCGTCTGCTTGCTCAACATCCTGAACTAAAGGACAGCATAGAGCCATTGCCGGGTACGCAAACCGAAAACGGCGGCAATCGGGACAAACCACAGGAGGAACACTGATATGCCACGAGCTACGTTAGATTTGCAGAACGCCGGCGACCTCTCGGCCGTTAGCGGCCAATGGAAAGTGGCGCACGGATTCGTGCCCGACGAACCCAATGAGGGAATCGTCCCCGAAGCGGAAGGGTCGCCGTGCCGCCTGCCCGACTATGATGACTCCGGCTGGGAAGATTGCGGCGATCTGGGCGCATGGCGACGACGCGGTGTGTCATTCATCTGGTACCGCATCAAGGCGACCCTGCCGGAAACCGTCGGCGGGCGTCCGCTGGAAGGCGCACGCTGCCTGTTCGAGTCCTGTATCGACGATTACGGCGAGATCTGGATCAACGGCGAGTGCGACCGGGAACGCGCCACGGTACAGGGATTCAACGTTCCCCAGCGGGTCGTCGTATCCACCGAGCCCAAAGCTGGCGACGAGGTAACCATCGCGATCCTGGCGATGAACGGCCCACTGGCCGCACCCGGCGGAGCGGTGTTCGTCCGCTACGCCAACCTGGCTTTCGAATGGCGGGAAGCCGGCTACTGACTTCCGCCGTAGACCGTCACAACACGCAGGGGCGAATGATCATTCGCCCCTACACCATTAAGTCAACGTCGGCGGGTTAGGCCAGCCAGTCGCCCTCGTCCTCTTCGTCGTCGCCACCATCGCCGTCGTTGGTGACCACCTGGCCGGGGTTATGTGAATAACCGTGCGACTCCAGTTCGGATTGGATGGTGGACGCGAAATCGGCCGGTGCCTGGCTCGCCGGCAGCGTTATCTCTACGGTGCCGCGCTCGGTCACACTGACCTCGCCCGGGTCCTCACGGGCCAACTCCACGCTGACCGATTCACGGTGGATGCCGAAATCGTCGGTTACCGCAAAGACCGCGGCCATGTCCTCCATGGTGATGATGGTGACGTTGTCGTCGGACATGGTCATGGCTACTCCTGTGGCGGCCACTCGGTGCCACCCTCGGCCGGCCTTTCAGCAGCGGGCAGCGCCATACCGTCGGCCACCACCTGCTGGAATTCGTTCAGGATGACCGAACCCCATTCGGCAGCCTTGCTAACCCGGTGAGCGGTTCGGCGTCCCCGTGTCTGCTGACGGCGCTCCCCTTCGTCGGACACGGAGGCGGCGGCCTGGGCAACCATCTCGTCCATCGCATCGATAGTAGGAACCAGCGAGCGGGCTGTCTCGATAAACCGTGCGATCTCCCCCATGGCGCCGTCGAAGACCACGAACACCGGCACCGTTCCGGCGCGATGCTCGGGCAGGAAGCTATTGGTCAACTCCAGCTCATCGTCCCGATTGAACACGCTGAGCCGGATGTTGTCGCAGGCGTCGGCGAGACGCAGGATGGCCGGCGTGGTGGACATGGCGTCACCGCACCAGTCCGAGGTGAAGACGGCCAGGTTCACCGGCTGCTCCAACCCGTTGAAGTAGTCCAGCACGTTCTCGGGGATGGAAACGCCGGCGTGGATCTGACAGAACGGGTCTTTGTTCACTTTGATGATGTCGATGTATTGCTCGGTGGTCATTCCCTGGCTGAATTTCTCTGCTGACAGTGTCATTTCGCACCTCCCGTGTTCTGAGGGCGTTTTTGCCGTGGTCTGTGCCCGGTGCTAAAATCGTGGCCATATATTACCAGCCCCCAGTGGGCAAAAACGGAGCCGCTGTTGACTACCGAACGAAGCGGAGTGTACCTGAAATATGCCCTGTTCTGCCGTGAGACCGAAGAAGGGGACGGGGACGACCTGAGTTTCAAGGGCGTCATTGACCTGGTGGACATCCCGATGCCGGAAGAGCCGCCCAGCGGGGACGGCCCGCGGGTGCTCGCCAGCGTTGACGCACAATTGGCGTTCTGCATCGCCGGCGCCACCGCCGGATCGCACACCCTGGAAGTTACCATACGGGCGCCGGGCGCGAGCCTGTCCAGCCCGCCACCCCAGGAAGTCACCTGGGACGAAGGCATTTTCTTCCAGCGTTGGATCAAGCCCTTCCGCATACCGGTAACCCGCCTCGGCCGCCACGTGGCCGCCATCGCCTTCGACGGCATGCCGCTGGGGGAGGCCAGCTTCCTGGTGCGGCTGAAACCGTAAATTTATAGTCCACCAGATAGGGTGGTACTATTTCTGGGTAAATACTTCGCACAGCGATTTCGCTAAAGCTGGGATTGGTGCTCTGGAGCATATGATACGTGTTGGAGCCATGTTCGTCATACCGGCGGACAGGTTCGACACCAGCACTTACTCCCAGAGCAACAATGAGCCGGCGGCTTTCTATTACGAAAACTACCGGGGTGGCATCGGTATGGCCAAGAAATTGTTTGAGGTGTGGCCAACCGCCTTGGCAAAGGGGATGGAGATTGCCCGCAGTTGCACTTGCCGGTTAGGCTGCCAGAATTGCATTGAGCCGGCGAATTCGTACGATATAAGCAATGCGGACATTGATAAAGTGCGCGGTATTGAGCTGGCTACTGAGCTCTTGGCCGCAGCCCAAAATGGCCCTGACCGACAATTCCGCAACGGGCGAATGGTTCCGGCATAAAACCAGTAGGGGCGAATGATCATTCGCCCCGGCGTGATTTCCTTTCGCTACGCTGTCCTGGATCCTCGTCCAGCGTCGGTGACGTAAGGCAACGGCGCCACCTGCCGGCTACGATTCAGACTGCCGGCGGTTTAACTCCTCGCGCAGCCGACGATTTTCCTCCTCGAGGGCTTGAAGGCTTGCGTTGGCGGAGGCCCGCCCTGCGGATCCCACTTCCTCCGGCGTGATAAGCCACCGGCCTCCAACCGGGTCATAGAGCTGGAGGGTCAAATCCTCTCGTGCACAGACGTCCAGACCCAGCACGGCGCTGTGCGCCCATAGCGTTCCGTCGAGGCTGGTGGACAGCGGCATCGGGCGGTAGGTTCCATCGTCTTCCAACCGCTCCCAGGCCAGCGCCGGCGTAAAGAGTTCGCCGGTAGGGTCGAAGCGCCAGTATTCGCTGACCCCTAAACCCAGGTAAATCTCCCGCTTCCGGGCAATATCCTCCCACCAGGTGCTGGGCGACGCGATTTCCAGCACGAAGTCGGGCGCTTGGCCCTCTTCCCACAGCTTCCAGGTATCCCGGGGGTGATTGCCGCTGGCGCCGAACACTGCAAACACGTCCGGCGCCACTCGCACGCCGTTGTCGCCTTCCCGATAGTATATGAGCAAATCGCAGCCGATATAGACGTCGGGGCGGTCTCGGAACCAGTCGCGCAGGATGAAAAAGGTTCCGGCCGTGGGTATTAACTGCCGTTCGGATTCGGCCATCGGTTCACCGTCGGAGGATGGGTAGTCGATTTCCGCACCGGAAGGACGGCCCTGATGCGTTGCGACGGGTTTGGCAACCATAATGGTCATGCTCCTGGAGGCCGATAGCGTGGCTGCAGTGGCGTCGGCGGACCGGAACGCCCGCCGACGCATAGCGATGGACTACCCGCCGTCCCGCTCCCACAGCGCTTCCAACACCGCGCCCGGGTTCATGGGCAGACTTTCGAGCCTGGCCCCCGTTGCCCGGGCGATGGCGTTGCCGATGGCGGCCATGGGCGGAACCAGCGAAACCTCGCCGACGCCGCGCACGCCCAAGGGATGGCCGGGGTTGGGCACCTCCACGATTACGGTGTCGATCATAGGAAGGTCCAGCGCGGTGGGCATGCGGTAGTCCAGGAACGACGAGTTGAGCATCTGCCCGTCGTCGTCGAAGAAGTACTCCTCGTTCAGCGCCCAGCCGATGCCCTGGACGGCCCCGCCCTGGATCTGGCCCTCCACGTAGCTGGGGTGGATCGCCTTGCCGCAGTCCTGGATGGCAGTGAAGCGCAGCAGTTCCACCTTGCCGGTGTCGGGATCGACCTCGACGTCGGCGATGTTGATGGCAAAGGCGTTGCCGACGCCGGCCGGGTTGGCCGCGCCGTGCCCGACGATGGGGCCGCCGGTGCCATTGAGCCGCCGGGCCAACTGATCGAAGGTCATGCGGAGGGCATCGTCGGAGCGGTGGGCCAGGGTGCCGTCCTCCTGGTACTCGACGTCCTCTACCGGAACGTCCCAGATGCGCGCGGCCCGCTCAATCATCTGGCGGCGCACTTCCTCGCCGGCCTGGTACACGGCGGTACCCATCTTGAAGGTAACGCCGCTGCCGCCGGCGCCGCTGCTGTACCCGATGCTGTCGGTGTCCACGATGGACGGCTTGATGCGCTCGGCCGGCAGCCCCAGGACCTCCGCGACGTGCATGGCCATCGCCGCGCGAGACCCACCGATGTCGGGCGAGCCCTCGATCAGGCTCACGGTGCCATCGGGCATCACGCTGGCGACGGCGGTGGCCGGACCCGTGCCGTTAAACCAGGCGCCGGCGGCGATGCCGCGGCCGGTGACACGGCCGGGCCCGGAGGGCTCGGGTACGGGCGACGCCAGGTGCGGGTGTTCCTGGGTCGCCTGTAGGATTTCCACCATGCCGATACGCCGGAAGGCGGGGCCGCCAATCTGCCGGCTGCCCTCCTTGGACGCATTGTTGAGGCGGAACTCTACCGGATCCACCCCCAGCATCTCGCACAGCTCGTCGATGGCCTGCTCGGCGGCGAACGACGCTGCCGGCGAACCGGGGGCGCGGTAGGCGGCGGCCTTGGGCACGTTGGTCACCACGTCGTAGCCTTCGACGAACCCGTTGGCGATGTCGTAGGGGGCGAACATGGTGCGGCAACCGCTGGGCACCGGCGAACCGGGGAACGCTCCGGCTTCGTAGATCAGCGTCGCCTGCGCTGCCGTGAACCGGCCGTCGCGAGTGCCGCCCACTTTGACCTTGATGTGGCTGCTGGAGGTGGGGCCGGTGCCGGTGAATACCTCGGTCCGGGTCATGGCGATCTTGACGGGGCGGCCGGTCTTGCGGGCCAGCGCGCCAACGACGGGCTCCAGGTAGCAACCACCCTGGCCCTTTCCTCCGAACCCGCCGCCGATCTCCATGGGGACCACGTTAACCTGCCCAACGGACACGCCCAGAATGCGGCTGGTGTGATCGCGCAGGGCGAAATGGCCCTGGCTGCTGGCCCAGATGGTCACGGTGCCGTCGGTGTTCCAGCGGGCAGTGGCCGAGTGCGGCTCGATGTAACCCTGGTGGACCTGACGGGTATGATATTCCCGCTCCACGATGACGTCGGCTTCGGCGAAACCAGCCTCCAGATCACCGGAAGTGAACTGGAAGTGGTTGGAAACGTTGGACCCGCCGGCCCCTTCTTCGGCCCATCCACCCGAGCGCTGCGCCGGGTTGGACAGGGTCATCAGGCGTTCGTGGACTGCCGGTGCGCCGTCGGCCATGGCCTCCTGCGCCGTAAGGACGGCGGGCAGCACCTCCCAGTCCACCTCAATCAACGCCATAGCTTCCTCGGCCAGGTGTGGCGAGTCGGCGGCGATGGCGGCGACCGCGTGCCCGCGGTACAGAGCCTTCTCACGCGCCATCACGTTGCGGCTGTAGAAACCGTAGTTGACCGCGGCGCCTTCCTCCTGGTCCTTGATCTCGGCGGACACCTCGGGGAAATCGGCGGACGTCACCACGGCATGAACGCCGGGTATGGCCAGCGCTTTGCTCGCATCGATACCGCGGATGCGGGCGTGAGCGTGGGGGCTGCGCAGGATCTTGCCGTGGAGCATACCGGGCAGGTGGATGTCGGCGGCGTAGCGGGCGCGGCCCATGACCTTGTCGGGACCATCGTGGCGCACCGGGCGCGTGCCGACGACTCGGTAGTTTTCCTCGGGATCGGCGAGGACGATGTTGGGTTTGTAGTCAAGCATAGAGCGGCGACCTCCCGGGCGATTTTGTTTGTGTAGGCAGTGGCAGTAATTTACCACAAAGGGGGCAGCCCTTTCGGACTGCCCCCGGCCTCGCAGAGGGTGGTTGGCAGTGTGTGTTCTAACCGCGGTGCCCGTGCCTCCCCCAGCGAGTATCACCCTCGCCATCACCGTCGGCGTCCCCGTGGCTGTGGCGACCGTGCTTTCGGGAAACCTCGGGGAGCGAGTCCGGTCGGTCGTCGTGCCAAGCATCCAGGGCATCGGACTCATCCTGCGTCAACTTCTCGTTTTCCACCAGCCTCACAAGGAAATTATCCACCTTGTCGGAATCGGAAGTGCCGGCGAGACGCAGGGCCAGCGCGCCGGAGTTGGCGGGCCGCTCGTCGAACCACGTGTTGGCCACGTCAGCCTGCTCTTGCGTCAGGGTCTCATCTGCAACCAAAACCGACATACGTTCCTCGAACTTGGTGTTAGCCTGCTCGTCCAGTGCGGTGGCGAAAGCGGCTTCCAGCGTAGCCTGCTCAATGTCCAATATTTCAGCAACCCGCTCCATGATGGCGCTGCCGTCGCCCTTGCCGCCCAAGCGATCGTCGTGATCGTAACCCTGGTGCAGGGCGTTGCCGATTACGTGGGACGGCGCGCCAGCGGCGAACACGGTGCCGCCAACCAACCCGACGGCCAGCAGCGCCACTGACGCCATGACGACGAACCAACGCTTTCGGATGTTGCGAATTCGGTTGAACATTTTTGCCTCCTGCGCCGCCTGCGGTGTTAGCTTTGCCAAGCTGGAGCGGCGTCGATGAGTGCAGGATAGGGACGCAACATTTAGAAATTATTAATGCTCGCCGAGCGGCAAATCGAACCCGAACCGGCTGCCCGATCCCTCCTGGCTTTCCGCCCAGATGGTCCCGCCGTGGGCCTCCACCAGTTGCCGGGCGATGGTGAGGCCCAGGCCAGAACCTCCGGTGGCCCTTTCCCGCGAGGCGTCCACCCGATACAGTCGGTCGAACACGTGGGGCAAGGCATCGGGAGATATGCCCTCCCCGGTATCCGAGACCTCTACTCGTACTGAGCCTGCCGCCAGCCTGGCGGATGCAACGACCCTGCCTCCGGACGGGGTGTGCCGGATGGCGTTATCAACCAGATTGGCCATCACCTGCTCGATCCGAACGCGGTCGAGATCCAGGCTGGGCAGGGCCTCCGCGATTTCCGCATCCAACCGGACCGATTGGGCTTCGGCCCGGGGTTTGAAAGATGCCACGACCCGATCGACGAGTTCACCTACGTTTGTCGGCTCCCTTTCCAAACGCAGCTCTCGGGCCTCGGTCGCAGCCAGCAGCCTCAGGTCATCCACCAGCCGGTTCAGGTACAGGGCCTGCTGGTGCACGGTGTCCAGGGTAGCCGGGTCCGGCTGTAACAAGCCGTCCTGCATGGCCTCGATGTGGCCCTGGATATTGGCCAACGGGGTCCGGAGTTCGTGGGCCACGTCGGACACCATCGTGCGTCGTTGCCGCTCCGATTCTTCCAGGGCGTCCGCCATGGAGTTGAACGATCTGCCCAATTCGGCAATTTCGTCGTTGCCCTTGACGGCGGCCCGACTGGACAGGTCACCGCTGCCGAGTCCGCGGGCCGCGGCGGTCAGGCTGCTGATCGACGCCAGCATCCTTCGCGACATGAGGACCACCAGCAGGATTCCGGCGGCGCCGGCAACCAACCCGGCGACCGTCAGCGTCCGCCGCATGGCGTCGGCGAATCGGGTCAGCGGAGGCTCGGCGTCGGGCGCCGGAGGTGCGTCGCCATTCAGGAAGAGCCGGGGAGCGGGGCCGCCGCGTCCGCGAGCGGCCACCGCCACCAAGCCAACCTGAGATCCGCCGTCCATTATGGGTGTGAAATGATCCGTCAGGACAGTCGCGTCCTCATGATGGCCGTGACCAAAGAATCTTTTGCCTCGATCCCGTCGGTGGTCGTCGGGAGAACCGCTTTGGGCCAGCAACCTGCCTTCAGAATCCAGCACTGCGATGTCCCGTTCCGTCTGGAAACTGATCCGATTGACGAAACCCTGCACACCGTCCCAGCTGCCGTTGGCCGCATAGTATTCCGCCAGCGCGATCACAACCCGGCCGGCCCGCACCCGATCCTGTTCCGCCTGTACGCTGGCGACTTCCCGGTCCGCCACTTTTCCGGTAAACGCGGCCACCGACCCCAGGGCCAACGCCAGGATGACAGCGAACCCCAGCGCCAGACGCCACCGGAGACCGAAGCGCCACCTAGGCATCGCCGAACCGGTAGCCGACGCCGTGAACGGTTTGGACGTAACGGGGTTTGCGCACGTCGGGCTCGATCTTGCGCCGCAAGTTGGCGATGTGAACGTCTACGGTCCGGTCGTATCCATCGAAGTCGTAGCCAAAAACGGCGTCGATTATCTGGTCACGGGAGAACGGCCGGCCGGGCTGGGAGGCCAGCATCGCAATCAACCTGAACTCAGTGGGCGTGAGTGGCGGTTTCTCATCTCCCCGGATCACCGTCTGAGTATTGAAATCGATGGTGATCCCGTCGAATTCGACCCGGTCCACCTGGGGAGGGATCTGGCGGGATGTGCGGCGCAATACAGCCCGAACCCGGGCCGCCAACTCGCGTGGGCTGAACGGCTTTACGATGTAATCGTCGGCGCCCAGATCCAGGCCGGCCAGGCGGTCGTCCTCGTCGACGCGGGCGGTGGCCATGATTATGGGCACGTCCGATTCCTCACGCAGGGCCCGACAAACGCTCATACCGTCCAGCCGGGGCAGCATCAGGTCAAGAACAATCAGGTCGGGACTATCGGTGCGGGCCGCGTTGAGGCCAGACACGCCGTCGCTGGCGGTGGTAACGGTGTGCCCGTCGCGCTCCAGGTATAGGCGCACAATCCGGGCGATTCCCGGATCATCTTCGATCACCAGTATGTCGTTTGCCATTTCACACACGAGCCCGCCAGGAGCGGCCGGTATACAGGATAAAGACGGGCACCCATTTCAAGCAAACGGCGGCCCCGAAACCCGTTGCCAGCAGGCGGGAGTCTCGCCTCCCAAAACGACCGACAGGCCAGCAAGGATTACCGGCTATTCGTCGGGCGCTATGCCCAGCGTATCCCCGTAAAAGTGCAGCAGGCTGGTGACGGGATTGCCCGCCATCTGCCCCAGGCCGCACAGGGAAGCCGCCCCAACGATTTCGGCCAGATCTCGCAGGTCTTGTAGGTCCGAATGCTTAGGCTCACCGGCGGCCAGTCGCCCCAATGCTTCCGCGATCCGAGGAGTGCCCTCGCGGCAGGGTGTGCATTTTCCGCAGGACTCGGCGGCATTGTACTGGCTCAGGCGTGCGGCCACCTGGGTCGGCGACGCCCGGTCGTCGAAGACGGTGATGCCACCGGCTCCCATCACCGCGCCGCTGGCGTGAAGCATTCCGGGACGCAGCGGCACGTCCAACTCGCCGGCCGGGAGCAGGCCGCTGGACGGCCCGCCCACTGCGGCGAATCCCGCGGCCCGCCCCTCGGGCACGCCACCGCCTACGAGATCGATTACCTGCCGAACCGTTGTACCCATGGGCACCTCGGCCAGGCCGGGCCGCCGCACCGCTCCGCTCAGCGATACCAACCGAGTTCCCCTCGCTTCGTTGAGCCCAATCGACGCGAACCGGCGCGCGCCGCCCCGCAAGATCGCCGGTAGATTAGCGAGGGTCTCCGCGTTGTTGATGACCGTAGGTTCGCCGTAAAGCCCCGCATCGGTTGGGAACGGCGGCCGCAGGCGCGGTTCCCGTCGCCGGCCTTCCATCGTGTTGAGCAGCGTGGTTTCCTCACCGCACACGTAACCCCCGGCGCCGCGACGTATGGTCACCGCGCAGTCGAAGCCGCTGCCCAGCACGTCGGCGGCGGCAAGGCCGGCTGACTCGGCCGCCGCGAGGGCCGCCGCCATGCGCTCCGCGGAAAGGTTGGCCTCGGCGTTGATGTAGATAACCACGTTCCCGGCGCCGGCGGCATAGGCAGCGATGAGGGCCCCCTCTATTATGCGGTGGGGATTCCCCTCCATCAGATGCCGGTCCTTGAAGACGCCCGGCTCGCCCTCTTCTGCGTTGACCACCAGGTGGCGCCGGGCCGCATTGACCCGGCGGGCCGCTTGCCATTTGCGCGCTGCCGGGAAATAAGCGCCGCCCCGACCCAGCAGCCCGGCTTCCAGGACCAACGCGATAACCGCCTCAGGGGGCATCGACAGGGCATCCGCCAGTCCCATGTAGCCGGAACCGGCCACGTACTCGTCCAGGGAAACGGGATCCACGCTGCCGATTCCATCCATCAGGGCGATGTGCTGATTCGAGAAAAACTCTTCCAACTCTGCGGAGGGACGGATACGCTCGTATGAACCGCCCTCTGTAGCATCAACGATCCGTGAAATATCCCCGTCATCCGCTACGCGGTCAAAAAACCGTGCCGTGCCGTCGGGCAGTTCCACGACAACCTGCGTCGCCGCGAAACACGCCCCATCGCAGCCGGCCGCCACCACTGCAACGTCGTCGCGGCCTTGAAACAACTGCGCCAACCGTCGGTGGACGTCGTCCGCCCCGACCGCCTGGCTGCAATGGCCCCACTGCACCACGACGCGGATCATGTCGGACGGTCCGACGCGGCGTCGGAGCGCGGCGTCGCGCATCGCTTGCCAGGCGGGCCGGCGATCCGGAGAGGTCATAGCGGGGCGTTCTCGATGATGGAGGTCAGTCGCTCCGCCTGCACGCGGCCGTGCCAACTCCCGTTGATCCGAACGGCGGGAGCCAACCCGCACATGAAAGCGCAAGCGGTGGTGGTCACGTTGCACACGTCATCAGTATCCGGCTGTTGCAGGACCTCGTTCAGCAGTTCCTCGCTGCCCGATTGCCAACACGCCAAGCCGGTGCACACAACTATGTCGCGCGGCTTTGGAGGTTCTAGATGCAACTCAGTGTAGGAGGTCGCCGCTCCATAAACCTCGGAGGCCGGCACGCGAAGATGCCAGCCCACCACCTGCAATGCCCACTCGGGCAGGTAGCCACGTTCGTGTTGCAGGAAATGCAGCGCCGGGAGAAGGTTATCCCGGCTGCGCTCGGGGAAATGGCGTCGCAGCGCGCGGCGCAGGCCGGATTGGCGCTCCCGGCGTTCGGCGTCCGCTGTCCCGTCGCTCGCCGGGTCAACTTCATCGCCGCGCCGCCGTCGTCGTCCCATGTCTCCTCCGGCCACCATTGCGGGATTATATCAGCCCTTATCGTTGAAACACGTGTGATTAACATGTAGGTTAGCCAATGTGTTTGCATCATACGGATTTTCACCGATAGATCTTGTAAGCAATGCGCTAGCAGTGGTCGACTACCTACCCAGCCGGTGAACTTCCGTCCGCGTTTGACCCTCCTCCGGCGCGTTGCTAACATCCCATCATCGGAGCCGTTTACCTGGAGGAACGTGATGCCCGTTGTCTCTGTTGACATCAAGACCCGCCAGCCGTACGCAGATGGCGCCCCGTTCGGCGCAACCGGCGATTACGAGCGTATCGACGGCGCGCTAGGGTTTACGGTGGACCCTGGCAACCCGGCCAACTCGGCCATCGTCGACCTGGGATACGCCCCGGTGGACGGCGACGGATGCGTCCGGTTCGAGTCTGACTTCACTCTAGTAGCGCCGCGGGACCCATCAAAGGGCAACGGTCGCGTGATCGTCGAAGTTGTCAATCGGGGCCGCCGCCGCACCATCGCGTTTTTCAATCGGGGGCCGACGCCGCCCATCGACTCTGATGCCATTCCCGAAGGCGATGGGTTCCTCCTCCGCCACGGGTACTCCGTATTGTCCATCGGTTGGCAGTGGGACGTATACCGCAGCAATGCTCTGCTTGGCTTGGACGCTCCGGGGATCAGCATCGATGGCCAACCCGTAACCGGGCAGGCGTGCGTTGAGATGCGGCCCAACCTCAAGGAGCGAACTCGCTTGCTGGCCAACCGGGAGCATCAGCCCTACCCGGTGGCCGATACGAATGACCCCGACGCCATGCTGCTCGTGCGGGATTGGGAGGATGGCCCAGACACCGTGATCCCCCGGTCCCAATGGCATTTCCCGGACGGCGAGCACGTCACCCTGGAGCCAGGGTTTGAGCCGGGCAGGATCTACTACGTCATCTACACCGCGGCGAACCCCGTGGTGGTCGGCTGTGGCATGTTGGCCATCCGCGAGGTCGCCACCTGGTTGCGCGTTTCCTCCGAGGACAACGGGGTGCACAACGGGTACGAGCGCGTTTACGGACACGGCGTTTCGCAATGCGGACGGCTGCTCCGCCACATGCTTTACCTGGGCCTGAACCTGGACCAAGAGGGGCGACCGGTGTTTGACGGCTTGCTGCCGCACGTGGCCGGCGGGCGGATGGGCGAGTTCAACCACCGTTTCGCTCAACCTTCGTGCCAATCCAACCCGGGTTTCGGGCACCAGTTCCCGTTCGCGGACGACACGCTTGCGGATCCGCTCACGGAACAATCCGACGGTCTGCTCCGGCGACTGCGCGAGCTCGACGCTGTGCCGAAGATCGTATACACCGACTCTGCCGCCGAGTACTGGAGGGGAGATGCTGCGCTAACCCACATCGACAGCACCGGCGTCCAGGATCTGGAACCGGCGCCGGAGACGCGGCGGTACCTGTTCGCTGGCACCCAGCATCTGCCGGGCGATCCCGACCTGATGGTGGGGCAGGGTCCGGACGGTTCCACCGGCATGCATCCCTACAACGCGGTGGACTACATCCCGCTGCTCCGGGCCGCCCTGTTCAACCTCGACCGGTGGGTATCCGAGGGGATCGAGCCACCGCCCAGCATGCACCCAAGGTTACACGACGGCACGGCGACAACCGGGGCAGATTATCTGGCCAATTCGGTGACGGTTCCCGACCGCAGCCTGCCGGATCCCGACCGCCTGTGGCGCATTCGCGAAATCGACGTGGGGCCTTACGCCAAGCGCGGCATCGCCTCCTACCCGGTGCGGGAAGGCCGGGAGTATGCCCACCTGGTTCCAGCCGCGGACGCCGACGGAAACGACGCAGCCGGGGTTCGGTTGCCGGACCTCACCGTCCCCGTGGGCACTCACACCGGCTGGAACCTGCGGCGCCCGGACACCGGATCTCCAGAGCAGCTGATTTCCATGCAGGGCTCAACCCATTGGTTCCCGGCCACCGAGGCCCAACGGGGCGCTGATTCCGATCCCCGCCCATCCATCGAATCGCGCTATGCCAGCCGGGACGAGTACGCATCCAAGCTCAGGGAGGCTGCAACCAATCTGGCCGACGACAGGTATCTCTTGGCCGGAGATATCGACCTCGTGGTCAACTCGTGCTTGCAGCGGTATGACTGCGCCGTAGGCCAAACTGGCTAGCGAACGGCACGATCACTGAAAGACACTCCATAATCGACGGCGAGGTGCAGCTATGACTATCCCAACAAACGACGGCGTGATTTCAGTGGTCGTGCACGGCGCGACGGGCAGGATGGGAGCGGAAACCGTACGGGCGGTTTCGGCAGCAGAGGACGTCGCTTTGGTGGGCGCCACCTGCCACACTCCGAGAGGCGACGTGCTGCCTACGCCAGCAGGCGAGGTCCCACTGTCAACCGACCTCGCCTCTATTCTGGACGCTACGGAGCCGCAGGTGATGGTCGAGTTCACCCACGCCGAAGCCTGCATGGAAGCGGCGCCGTTGGCCGCCAGTCGAGGCATCCACATGGTGCTGGGCGCAAGCGGACTCAACGCCGACCAACTACAGACTTTGGACACGATGAGTCGCGAACACGGCATTGGCGTGATCGTCGCGCCGAACTTCGCCCTGGGCGCGGTGGTACTCAAGAAGCTTGCGGAGCAGGCAGCCGAATTCTTCGATTACGTCGACGTGGTCGAAGCCCACCACGAGATGAAGATCGACGCACCTTCCGGATTTTCCCTGGCCATCGCTCGCGGCGTCCGGGACTCTCGTGGCAGTGACTTCCAGCGCAATGAGACCACCGTGCATCACTTGCCGGAAACTCGCGGCGGCGATGTGGGCGGCGTCGGGATCCACAGCCTGAGGCTGCCGGGTCGCAGCGCGCATCACGAGGTGATTTTCGGCGCGGCCGGACAGACCCTGAGCATCCGACACGACACGTTGGGCAGAGACTGCTACATGCCTGGCGTGCTCCGCTGTGTCCGCGAGGTCGTGCGCCGGCCCGGTTTGACCGTGGGACTGGAAGCGGTGCTGGGACTCTAGCTCCGCGCACGTCCGCCTATATTTTTATGGACGGAAATTGCGGCTGGTTGTACCCTGAATAAAGGAAACGAATGAGGTTGGCTGCCTGGCCACGCCAATTCGCAATCATTACATTCAATAACGGCAGGAAAACATGGACCTTCAGGGTTTGAAACTCGCGATCGTTGGAGCCACCGGCGCGGTGGGGCAGGAGACCATTCGGCTGATCGAGGCACGGTATCCGGACCACCACAACCTGAAGCTCCTGGCATCCCAGCGTTCAGCGGGTCGCAAGCTCGAGGTGAACGGCAAAGCGTTTACGGTGGAAGCAACCACCGATGACAGTTTCTCTGATGTCGACATCGCTTTCATTTCGGCGCGCACCGAGGACTCGCGCCGTTTCGGACCGGTGGCGGCAAACGCGGGGGCGCTGGTAATCGACGACTCCAGCGCTTTCCGCATGGACCCGGCGGTGCCCCTGGTGGTTCCGGAAGTTAACGGCGAAGACCTGGACTGGCACGATGGCATCGTGTCCATCCCCAACTGTTCCACCACCCCGCTGGTTATGGTAGTGCACCCGCTCCGTCAGGCCAGCCCCATACGTCGCATCGTGGCCGACACCTACCAGTCGGTTTCCGGCGCGGGCGGTGCGGCCATGAACGAGTTGCGCGACCAGACTCGTACCGTCATGCACGGCGGCCCGGCCGAGCCGGATGCGCAGCCCAAGCAGATCGCCTTCAACGTTATTCCCCAAATCGACAGCTTCACCGAATCCGGATACACCCGCGAAGAACAGAAGATGATTGACGAGAGCCGCAAGATCCTGCACGCGCCTGATATAGCGGTTTCAGCAACCTGTGTGCGCGTGCCCGTGTTCGTGTCCCACTGCGTGGCCACACACCTGGAGTTTTACGAACCGGTGTCGCCGGGCGAGGCGCGGGAGATGCTGAGCGTGATGCCCGGCGTAACGGTGCTCGACGATCCGGCCGCTTCCGTCTATCCCATGCCCATCGACGCCGCTGGATCAGACGACGTGTTCGTGGGGCGGATCCGCCAGGATGCCTCTCATCCCAACGGTCTGGCCATGTGGGTGGTCACCGACAACCTGGTCAAGGGAGCGGCCCTCAACGCCTTGCAGATTGCCGAGGAAGCGGTCGCCCGGGGGGCAGTTCACGGCAAGAAAAACTAACGCACATTCAGATGTACAGGAAAGATTTGCCATAGCACACTAGATGTGTATAATGTGCGGAATATCCAAAACGCTTACCATCAAACATGGTGGGCCATGGTGCAAACTGCCTAGCAATATCAACCGAGGAGGTACCAAATTATGCCGACTGAAATTGGCCGGCTGATTACCGCCATGGTAACGCCGTTTGACGCTGACGGGCAGGTTGACTACGAACAAGCCAGGAGGCTTGCGCTGGCGCTGCTGGACTCCGGTTCGGACGGACTCGTGATTACGGGCACCACCGGAGAGGGTCCTGCTTTGTCAATGGAAGAAAAGGCTCGCCTCTACGGCGAGGTCAAGGACGCCATCGGCTCTCGCGGGGCAGTGATCGCCGGTACCAGCGACAACAATACCGCCGCTTCTATCGAACTCAGTCGCGAAGCGGAGCAGGTCGGCGCCGATGCTCTCTTGCTGACCGTGCCGGCGTACAACAAGCCACCCCAGGAAGGCCTGTTCCAGCATTTCCGCGTCCTGGCGGAGTGCACGAACCTTCCCGGCATGTTGTACAACGTTCCCAGTCGAACCAGTCTGAACATGACCAACGACACCACGGTGCGCCTTTCCCAGATCGAAAACATCATCGGGATCAAGGAAGCCAGCAGCGACCCGGTTCAGATCGCGAAAGTCATCCGCGACACCCCCGACGACTTCCGTGTATGGTCCGGCAACGACGACGAGACCTTCCCGATCATGTCAATGGGAGGGTACGGCGTGGTCAGCGTAGCCGCGCACCTGGTAGGCGCCCAAATCAAGCAGATGATGGGGCTGGTCCTGGAAGGCGACGTGGAAGCCGCCGGCGCCGAGCACCTGCGTCTGCTGGACAT
This sequence comes from Dehalococcoidia bacterium, assembly GCA_965220505.1. Lineage (GTDB taxonomy): Bacteria > Chloroflexota > Dehalococcoidia > Lucifugimonadales > UBA3495 > Bin87. Next base: position 1,600,125 of record CBDCQE010000001.1, read on the forward strand.
GTTCAAAGGACTGTTCATCGTCTCCAACCCGATCCCGGTCAAATACGGATTGAACCGCGTCGGCTTTGACGTTGGTGACCCCCGTTTGCCACTGGTTCCACCCGACGATCGCACAGCGGAACAACTGGACGAACTGCTGGACCGATACGAGATCGACATTGCTGCGCCGGCCGACTAAACAGGCCGGCGCCTTCAGTTAGGGGCTAACGAAGACGTTCCGCACACGGTTCGCTCATCTGCGACCTCGCATATATTTCATTGGCCATAGGCCGTCGTTTCCCCAGTTTATGTCTAGCCTTGTAATGACAAGGAGTACCGAAATGGCTTTGAAGACAGTTGTTTTTGTGGACGGCCAGAACTTCCGCCACAACCTGAGGGACTTCCATTTCCGATCTGATCCGCCACATCCGAACAATCCGGAATACCGCCTGGATGAGAAGCATTTCCGGTGGCAGGAGTTTTTCCAGGATGCTTTGGCGAAGTTCGATTATGTAACCGGGTGGCAGCATCAACTGGCCAGGGTTTACTGGTACTACGCGGAAAACATCACGCCGTGGTCCCCCAACTTGTGGCGTGCCCAACGCATCGTCGACGACTACGGCATGCGGATACCGGAACTCACCACGGACCTGGTAATACAGAAGGCGCAGGACTGGTACGAGCACGAATTCCGCCGATTCCACCAGTTGCGCAAATCGGTGTTCGAAGAAATCCAGCAAAACACCAACTTCCTGGAATTCAGGTACGTTGGGCAATACGTGGTGCAACCGTTCCGGCCATACCGCCTGGAATACGATTACGACGGAAACATAAACTTCCAGGGCACCCAGGTGGGCGAGAAAGGGGTCGACATCGGCATCGCCGTGGACATGATCTCCAAGATGGACAGCTTCGACGCGGCGGTCCTGGTTTCCGGCGACAGCGATTTCTTCCCAGTGGTGAAGTTCCTGAAAGACAACCTGAAGTATGTTTATCACTTCTCAGTGGGCCGTGGCGTGGGCCACGACACACAATACTTCTCGTCCTCTTTGCGCGGCGTAGTCGACTGTTTCCAGGGGTTCGACGAACTGGAGCTCTTGACCAATTACGTGAACGAGCATGCCGGTATTCCGCCCGCAATCATGGATACCATCAACATGCGCGCTGCGGAGTTGGAACGCATCCTCGACGAAGAATCCATAGACTACGACCATCCGCGTGAGCGAGACGCCGCGGTGGTGCCACGCCGCTAGCGAGACCTGCCAGCCGGTCGCTTAGCCGCGCTGCGGGATTTCGACCGCGCGAGGTTGGAGGTTCTCGGCGTATACGCCACGATACGATTCCGGTAGCAGCACGGCGATCCGCTCCATCACCATATCCGTTACCGAGCGTAGTAGCGCGTCGGTGATCGGGCCTTCCACCTGCGGTGGCGTGAACGGGGTCCCGATGTTCACCTGCCAGCTCGCCAGCGGCACTGGCATGTGCCAGGATGCAAACTTTTCGGAGCCGGCGATCCCCACCGGCAAGATCGGAGCTTGGGTCTTCAGCGCCAGCCACGCCAAGCCCGTCTTGGCCCGTTGCAACTGACCCGTGGGGCTGATGCTCCCCTCAGGAAACATGAGGATGGCCTTGTCTTCCTGTAGCGCCCCCAACGCATAGCGCAGGGCGCCACCACCTCCTCGTTGACGGTCTAACGGCACGGCCCCAACCGCGTCGCAGTAAAACCGTCCGATGGGCTTTTCCCACAGTTCCTTCTTGGCGAGGAAGATAATCTGGCGAGGCAACGCCACAACCAACGTTCCCGCATCGTTCAGCGAAAGATGGTTGCTGGCGACCAGCAGCGGGCCGTAGGGAGGCATCGCCTCCTGGCCGGTAATCGTCAACCGGCCGGTGACGCTCCAGATGATTTGCCCGAAGCGCTTGCTGGGCTGATAAAGCCATGCCATGGCGATTACCTGCGCTGTTCCATTGCCCGATCACTGCTCGCGACGGACCGGATGGCCTCCACTACGGCGGACACTGTCTGGTCAAAGTCCATGCCATCCGTCCGGATAACTACGGCATCGGCGGCGGCGACCAAAGGGGAGTCGGCGCGCTCCATATCCATACGGTCCCTGCGCAACGTGTCGGCCAACACCTGCTCGTATGAAGCCTCGGGATCTGCCAGGATGATCTGGGCGTGGCGCCGCCGAGCCCGTTCCTCCGGCGCAGCATCAATGTAAAGCTTCAGGTCGGCTTCGGGCAACACGACGGACCCGATATCCCTGCCGGCCATAACCATTCCCCCGGACCTGGCGATGTCCCTTTGTTGTCTAACCAGTTCGACCCGGACGGCGGGCACTGCTGAAACCGCCGACACGTTGCTGTCCACCGCTGCGGTAACCAGTTCGTCCCCCAGCGGCTCACCATCAACCAAAATGGATGTACCGATCTCGTCTTCCTGCGGCAATTCTATCCGGCAAAGCGCGGCCAACTCGGCGACCGAGGCGGTATCGGTGGACGCGATTCCACCCCGAATAGCCAGCCAGGTCACAGCGCGATACATTATGCCCGTGTCCAGGAACCGCAAACCCGCGATCCGCGCTGCGGCTTTCCCCACCGAGCTTTTCCCGGACGCCACGGGGCCATCGATAGCTACGACCGGGCCGGTACATGAGGAAGGGACACCCACGGACACCATGGGCTGATTATAGCATCGTGCCCGAATCGTATCGCCAGCAACGTGACGGCTGATGATCACGGAGGTGAGGTTGCGTGCGTCCGTACCCACAACGCGGCGCCGTCGGTGACGTACTCTACCGTGCCGTCGCGAGCGGTGATGAACACGCTGTGGTCGCCGATCATTGTCCCAAGCCGAGCTATGACGTCCGCATGCGGGTGCCCGTAGCGGTTCTCGCTTCCTGCTGAAATGACGGCGGATTCAGGGCTGACCGTCCGGAGGAACGAAGCCGACGTCGATGAGCGGCTGCCGTGGTGGGCCACCTTGAGCACGTGAGAGCGAAGTCCTGCACTCAAGGTGTCAACGAGATATTGCTCCACATCCTGTTCGACGTCCCCGGTCAGCAGAAAAGAAACCTCGCCATAGGTCACGCGGACAACGACACTCAGGTTGTTGGCGTTGCGATCGATGCGCGACGGTATCTTTCCCGCCGGTGGATGCAGGACTTCCATCACGACACCCGAATCCAATTGAATGCGATGCCCGGCCTGTACCTGCACAGCACGGTGTTCACGCTGATCGAGCGCGGATTGCCACTGATGAAACAATGCGGACTCCGATGATATCGGTCCCCGCATGACTATGTCGGCGTCGTAGCGGTCGAGAACACCGATCAAGCCGCCGGCGTGGTCGCTGTCCAGATGAGTCGCCACCACCAAGTCCAGGCTCCGGTCGCCCGGGGGCAAACGCCGGCCCAACTCGACCAACGCGACCCGGGGATCCGGTCCGCCGTCAACCAGCGTTTGCCGACCCTGTGGGGTCACCACCAGGATTGCATCACCCTGTCCCACGTCCAGCACGTGAACGTGGAGCATGCCGTCCGCCCGCGTCGCCGACAGTTGACCCAACAGCAGAATGGTACCCAGGACGACAACCGGCGCTATTCCCACCACGAAACCGACGACTCCGCTGGGGCGCCACCTCGGTCCGCGCCGCCACCCGGAAGCGAGCCGGCGCGCCCGCCGCGACGCCATCAACAGCGCCAGGGCGGTCAGGCTCGCGTACCACGCCACAGCGACCGTGGGTGTCACCCAGCCGGCCGGAGCCATCACCGGCGGCATCGACTCCGCCACCTGAATGATCCACGCGACCGGCGCCCAGGCCAGCAAGCCCAACGCTTGTGTCAACCATGGCGCCACGACACCGGCCGCGGCTGTCGCAGCGGCGCCCACCAACGCCATGGGCATGGCCGGCATGGCCAGTATGGTCGCCGGCACGCTCATGACTGGGATCTCTCCGAAATGCATCGCGATCAGCGGAACCGTGGCCAGTGTGGTTGTAGTGGAAATGACGACAGAGGCGATCAACAATGTCAGGCCGTACTGCAGCCATCGCGAGGCCCAGAAGTTCGAACCGCCTGAAATCGCCGCGACGGCGCCCGACAAAAGCGTGATCAAAGGCAGACCGACAATCACCCCGGCCATCGCCGTGAAACTGAGTTGAAACGAAAGACTGGTCAGCAGGGCAGGATCGACGCATATCATGACCCCGCCCGCGAGGACCAGCGCGGTCAGCCCACGCATCCCGCGACCGGTCAGCCCCTGCGCCAGGGCCAGGCTGCCCATGATCGCCGCCCGCACCACCGGTGGATCCAGCCCGGACACGACCGCATAGACCCAAACGGTCAGCATCGCGCCAAATATGACCAGCGGGTTTCCATTACCCAACGTCGCCGAACCGATGCCCAACGCCAGCGCCAGCACAATCCCGACGTGCAGCCCCGATATGGCCAGCAGATGGGACATACCGGCGGTGCGAAATGAAACCTTGACCTCCACTGGAAGCTCGGTTCGTATGCCAAGGAGCAGGGCCTGCGCTAAACCGGACTCGGGAGCCGGCACGGCTCGCTGCAAGGCTGACGCCAAGCTTGCCCTTAACCGGTGCAGCGCAGCCGTCGCCCAATGACCGCCACCCGTGGACACTGTTTCCGCTTCCCACGCCCACAAAACACCCGCAATCCCCTGAGCTGCCAGCCATGCGGCGTAATCGAAGTCTCCGATGGGCTCGGGCCTTTCCAAGCTGCCGGAAAGACGCAGCGTGTCCCCGTAGCGCAGATGTGGGGGGCTGCGGCGGGCCACCAGATCAGGCGGAGGCAGGGCGTACACCAGCAGGCCGGTCCCAACGGGAACGCTGCCAGGTTCTCGCGTCGGATCAGCGACCACCTCTCCGCGGAAGCGAACCCGGCTCCCTGACGCAGTTGGCGCGTCAGACACGATTACCGACACCACGGTCGGACCTTCCGGCACCAATGGCGCCGACGTGTCGGCGACCAACTCGCCGCGCCAGGCTCCCAATATCAAGGCAGCGCCCAAAACCACCGGCGCGGCGGGAAGCCCGGCCACTTTCAGGCCGACGGCCAGCGCAACCGCCGCCAGACCCAGCATCAGCAGCGGCCATGGCGAGCCCAGGGCAGTATCGAACCAAAGCGTCAGACCAGCGCCGGCGATCACTGCTACGACGGCAAGCTCAGGGAATATCCGCATCTCCAGCCGGTATTGTCATTCGCTTGCCGCTTGGTCCAGCTAGCCGGATGGGACCAACGCGCAGCCGCGGCGTCGCCGGGCCAACACGCTCAGTGCGGGTCAACCGTGATCAGTTCGGCGATCCGCCGGAAAATGCCGTCGCCGATACCTGAAACGTCCGTAATCGCCTCGGGGCTGGCGAATGGTCCTTCCTGCTCCCGGTGGGCAACGATCGACTCCGCTCGCACGCCACCGATGCCCGGGAGGGTCTCCAGGCACTGGACTCTGGCCGTGTTTATGTTCACTGGCGGCTGGCAACTTTCGGACTGGCCCGCTTCGTCAGCGTTCGGCGCCGATCCATCGCTCAAAGGTTCACCAGGTCGGACAGTCTCACCGGCAGCGGGGATGTTGTAATGGGCCGCGTCAGTAGCGTAGGCCGCCAGGTTGATCCGGCCCAGATCGGCGCTTTCGGTGGCTCCACCAGCGAGCCGCAATACAGCATCCAGCCGTTCACCCCTGGCCACCGAGTACACGCCCGGGTTAACCACCTCCCCAGTGATGTACACGGTGATCTCCTCCGGGAGGGCCGTCGGAGATGGCGTCGGCGCTTGGGTTATGGCACCGGGCGGTCCAACTGCGCCGGGCTCAGAGGTCTCTGCTGGCGCAATTATCTGGACCCCATCGGGCTCAGGTTCACCGGCGCCGCCGGCGAAAACCATCCACGCCGCAACGAACAACAGGGGCAATGCCACCGCTCCGGAGATTCCGACCGCGATCAGTTTCTTCGTCCCTGACGGTCCCAAGCCGGTATTCCTCCGGGCTATCCACGCAAAAAGCCGACCGCGAAGCGCTTCGCCTTCCCCACTTCACATCCCCCACGCCTCGCTGTCGGCCGTGGCCAATTTAACCACGTTACGTAATCAATATACACGCGCCCAGATTACCAGATTTTGCCCTTTTTTGTGATTTTCTTATTAATCCTCACATTTGGGGCGTCCAGCGGTGTCACAGGTGTTCCATGACTTCCCGGCCGCGATTCCGGCCCGCAATGCGTCGGCGGCCACGGACCCGTACATACCCGCGACTACAGTGGCTCCTTCTTCGGCTATCCGCCAGTCCCGGGACTGGATTTCCTCAACCGATTGTTGCGCCAGGCGTCTGCCGTAGTCATTGATAAACCTGCCCAAAGCCTCCGGATCGGCATCTGCGCCCATCCTACGGAACAGGCGAAACATGGGGTCAGTGCGAGCCGCGTTGTAAGCGTCGTGGAACGTCAGGTTCGCCGGATGATCGCGCAGCAGCAGTGACACGCCGAAATCGATCAGGCGGATACCGCCGTCCGCCCGCAGAATGGTATGGGACCTTCCTTCCGGGTCAGACACCGTGGCGTCGTTGTAGCAAACGCCGGCGGCGTGCAATCGCGACAGGCTCGTTGCCAGTTCGCGCCCAATGCCGTGCATCCGCTCGGCCGAGGCCGCTTCGGGGTTCAGATCGGTCAGGAAAGGGCCGTGCACGAACTCCTCGGTAAGGAATCCTTCGATGCTCGGCAACTGCCGTGGTCCCAATCCGAGGTCGCCGGCAGTCCCGGCGATCTCAGTCTCGCCGGGGCTCTGGCATGGCTTGATCACGATGCCAACGGCTTGCCCCCGGAGCCGACCGGCGATGATTGCCACGCGCCCCCGTGTGCGCCCGTCGTAGCGAATGTCTACATCGGCCGATTCTGGGCCATAAACCAGGTCGTACGAGGCCGGGAACAGGCCGTAGACTGAAAACGTCGCGACACGTTGATCCGCGACGAGCAGTTTCCACAACGCATCGTCATGACCGGCAATCGGCCACAGCGGCCACAGGCGTTCGGGACACCGGCCATCCCGGACTGCGGCATCCCTCTCCGCGATGTCATCTTCACCCATCCCGACCAAGCCGGCGATGACCCGGCGGATGGAAGAAAGCTGCTCCTCAGTGTACCGAATTTCGGGCTCCGGTCACCCACCCCCACCCAACGCGAATCCGCTCGGCTGCGTCTCATCCGGCGCCAACGCGCGGATACGGACCACCGCATGCAGGTTGATGGGGCCGTAAACGTGCGGGTAGATCTCGCCCGAACGGGAAGGCTCCCGCACCAGCGGCGACCCTTCGGGCAGGCGCTCGGTGTCTACGTCCAATGCCAGCAGATCGGTTCGGCCGGCAAACAGCCGCGCCGCGACCTGCAACATTTGCGCTTCGTCGCTGCTGGCGTGGATAAAGCCCTCTTCTGCCAGCGACGGCGCCCGGTATTCGCCCTCAGTGACGGCGGCCTCCCAATCGGACCGGAACGCGAGGTGGTAGATGATGGAGGGCATGCTCCGTGGACCCGATTACCGGCAGGCCGCCCGCACCGCTCGCGAAATGGCCGCGAGACGGGGGTTGTTGGTGGCGCTGGCGCGGAACCCGTTGGTGATGTACGCCACCGCGAGGCCCATGCCGGGATCAGCCCAACCTACAGAGGTACCGGCCCCTCCGTGCCCGAAGGTTCCCAGGCCGTCGCCGGCGTTGGTGGTGGCTCCCATGCGGCTGTCGTCCAGAACCAGGCCCAACGAGCGGCGCATCCGCGTGCCCAGGGAAAAGTCGTTGGCTTCGGAATCGAGGCGCGTGACCTCAGCCACCGTCTCCGGCTGGAGGATACGGACGCCGTCCAACTCGCCTCCGTTACACATCATGGCGTAGAAACGGGCCAGGTCTCGGGCCGTGAAGATGCCACCGCCGGCGGGATGCACCGCCTGATGCACTTCCGGCCGGTTGTAAGGGCGTATCATGCCCGGGCGGTCGCAGTCTTCCATGGCGTGGATGCGAGAAACGCGAGGCTCGAGCTCCGCCGGCAGTCCCACGTACCCGTCGTGCAAACCCAGCGGATCCAGAATTTCCTCCCGGAGAAACACGCCGATGTGTCGCCCGTCGATCCGGCGCACCAACTCGCCGATCACCCAGCCAAAGTTGCGGGGGTGGTACGCCATGATCTGCCCGGCGGGATAATCAGGGATGATGTCTTCCATGCACTCGACCACGTAGTCCCAGTCCTGCCACCGGTCCCAGGACAATTCCGGTGGGGTCTCCGGGAAGCCACCCCGATGGGTCAGGACATGGCGGATGCTGACCGCGTCTTTGCCGTGCTTGGCGAATTCGGGCCAGTACTGCGCCACCGTATCGTCCCAGTTCAACTGCCCCCGCTCCCAGAGGACGTGCAGGCAGGCGGCCGCCAGCGGCTTGGTGGAAGAGTAAAGGATGAACATCGTGTCGGCCGCGACCGGAGTGCCACCGGCATCGTCGGCCAGCCCACCCCACAGATCGACGGCGAGGCGGCCGTGCCGGTAGACAGCGAGGCCGGCTCCCGGGTGCAACCCCCGATCAATCTGCCGCCGGAACAGGTTTTCCAACTCCTGCACCGCCGTCGGGTCCATTCCTACTTCTTCCAAGACTGTGGTGGTGGTCATCGATTGTCCTCTATGGTTGCGAGTCGGGCGACGTGATCCGGTGTGGCGCCAACGAATCAGTCAGCGAAAACGGTGTTCATGTTCGCCGACAGGTCAAAAAAGTGCTGCAGGCTCTGGTTGTACCGGAAGAACATGTCCGCCCGCAGCTGGTCCCCCGTGGCATTGGTGGAAATCTCATTCAGCATGTCCAGGCTGACCAGCGTCTGGCCCGCTCCCGCCCCGCCGTTGGTCTTGATGTCCTCCAGCATGGCCTTCCAGGCGTCGGTGTCCATCTCGATGAAGAAGTCCACGTTGATCAGGTCGTAATCGTTGCCCGACCGCGCCGAACTGCACTCGAACGCTTCAAAGGTGACTACGAACACTTCGTCGCCTACCTTGACACCCATGGACGCGTCGACGGTGCCAATCTGGCGGTAGGCGGGATCATCGTTGACCAGTCGCCGCAATTCTTCAAACCAGGCCAGCGACGGGAATACTATCGGTTCAGCAGTCATTCAGAGATGGCCTCCGGGCTCGGGAAACGCCGGTCGCTGCGATGCGGGACCGGTTGTCGCGTTATTCGTGGAAGTAAGGATCTCCCGTCTTCTCAGCGGCTGAAAACGGGGCCATTTTGCGAAGATAGTGGTCCGGCTCAGTGGTAGACGGAGCTTTGCCCAAAGCGTCGTCAACCATTTTATAGTACCGAGGGTCGAGGTCCCGGTAGGTATCGGCTTCCGTCCTGCCTCGCGAGAAGGACGACATGATGCGCTCCATCCCGTAGTCGCCACAGTGTTCGCAGTTGACATCGGTCGCCGCTGAGGCCACCTTGAAAAAGTAACTGCTCACCTGAGCGCACGACTGGCAGCGATACTCGTAAATCGGCATGTTTGGGCCACCTTACGGGCCGAGGGCAGTGCCGCACGACGCTGGCGCCGGCAGACATCTGATCCCAACGAAACTCCGCAGGCGATGGTATAGGAACGTGCCGGCGGTGTCAAAACGCCTATGCTAAGCAACGTTCCCGTCGAACCCATCGCTGTGGCGCTTGATATCGATTACGGGCGAGCGATCCTGGGCATCGAGTTCCGTCACGGAGATGATGGCCTCACCGGTTGCCTCGTCGATCACAACATCCTGGATCAGGGCCACCGTCGCGCCGATGAAGTTGGGGCGGTACTGGCTGCGGGTGGCAAACACACCCCGTATGGGGTTGGCCGGGTTGTGCCCCGGATGCAAACGCAGTTCGTAACCACGCGCCTCCGCTCGATGCAGAACGAACAAAGTCAGGATGCGGTCACCCGGTTCCAGACCCATCACACCATCGGCAAAGTCGGGAAGCACCACGATGTCAGACGGATGCTCTCGCATTTCGTCGGAAGGCGCGTAGTCGGTGAACCGGCTCCGGACGTATCCGATTGGAGTGACCTGAATGGAGCTGAGATCGGCGTCCATGGCTGGGTGTGACCGTCACTCAGTTGGCCGCCACAGCCGCAGCGCCAACATCAGCAGACAGAGAGGCCAGCCAGTTGATCACCGCCTCGCCGGCCGCCGGCATCATGTTGGTCAAGGAGTGGTTTCCGCCTTCCAATACCAGGTATTCTGCTCGCGGGCTGTTCACGGCGGCGGCGACCATATCCTGCGGAACATCCAGCAGCCGGGTGTGCGTTTCCTGCGAACCGGACAGCACGAAGAGCGGCGCCGTGATCTTCGGGGCGTGCATAACGACGTTGTACCGTTCCAGCGGCCCATGCTTGTCGATGTATGCCATGGCCGAGAACATTTCCTTGATCGGGAAATCCACGTAGAACAGGTCCAGGGCCCGTCCTTCGGCCTCCATGCGATCCGCGGTCTCCAGGTTGGCGCGGAACTCCTCGGCGTCCGGCGACTCCATGTAGTAGGAACAGGACAGCCGCACCGGAGAAATTGGCACAACCGCCGCCACGCGCGGGTCGTTCTCCACGGCGCCGTAGTAGGTAACCTTCACGGCGCCCATGCTCTGGCCCAGTATGGCGATGCGCCGGTATCCTTGCGCTTCCAGGTAGTCGATGCCCGCCCGGAGGTCCTGCCGGCCGTTGTCCAGGATCTCGTAGGCGTTGCCCTCCGCCACGCCGGTTTGCCGGTCGACCCAGACGGTATCGTGCCCCCGGGTGTTCAGGGTCAACGCCGCGTACCCCGCGCTCCGCAGGTCGTTGGCCATGTTGGCCGTCGCCGGAGTGTAGAAGTTGCGGCCCGACCCGTGAATGACCATGGCGGCGTCGATGGGCCCGGCCGGGGCCACGTCAGTCTCCGGAGCGAAAAACGCTCCGTCCAGTTCCATGCCATCCGCGGCGGTAATCCGAATCAGGTCAACCAGCATGGCTGCTTCCTCCTGGGTGTGCCGGCCAGCGCAGGGCGGCGTTCTTCGATGCTGGGCACAGTTTACACGCAATCGAAGCCGCGTTCATCCCGGCCACCCGTGGCAAAAAGCAAGGGGCAGCCGGTGCGGCCGCCCCAAATGACCCCGATTGCCCGCTGCCGCTACCTGAGTTGCAGCAGGTATTCGACCAATGCATCCACGTCTTCATCCGTCAACGTGATGCCAGCCATGGTGGCGCTCATCAAACCCTGTTGGTAGTCCTGGGACAGCCCATCAGCGGTTCCTGCCGTATACGCGTCGGGCTCCACAATTGACTCCCGGATGTACTCCTCCGCCGAATAACCGGAGATGCGGTTGGCCGCGGCCGATGCTATCCCGTCGAGCGGCGGCCCCAGCACGCCCTGGGCTACCCCCTGTATGGTGTGGCACGAGGCGCACGCCCCAGTGCCGATGAACAGCGTTTGCCCGGGTGACGCGCCGGCCGCAGCCCCGCCGGGGGGTGCAACCGGGGCCAGGTCCGCGGGGTTCGCCGGCGGAGGCAATTCGTCGGGCAACGGACGCTCAACCACTGCGTGCGTGTCCTCGGCGTGATGTTCGAAGGGGACCTGCCGTGGCTCCGAAAAAGCTCGCGGCGTAGGGCGAAACACGCCGAACAGCAGCACCAGGGAGATCGCCACCACGAGCCCCAGGGCCAAGCCGGCCACGAAGATCTGCCACAGCAACTCGTGCTCGAACTTCAGGTGCATAAAGAACGCAACCACGCAGAAGAACTTTATGACCGACAGGATGACCAGAGGCGCGATCACCACGCCGCTGCCCTGCAAACCCTCCGGGACGATGATGAGGAATTCAACCAGCGTGATGATGGCAAGGAAAATCGCGAGCAGGCCGTATTGCTTCAACCCGCCGTGAACACCCTCCGGCACGTGGCCGAAGAAAAACCGCGAGATCCCGGCATCCTCGTGGGCCGCGTGTTCCTCGTGGGCCGCGTGTTCGTCATGGGCCATTGCGGCCTCCTGACCGGGGTTGGTGCTCATCTGGTGGTTGCCTCCTCGAAACCTAGCTGATCAGTCCGGTGACCCAGTTCCATCCCTGCACTGCCGCGTGGCCCGCTTCCGGAGGACCGTCAAATCCCCCAATCAGGTAAAGCAGCGTGAAAATCACGATCCAGACGATGTCGACGAAGTGCCAGTACAGGCCGGCAATGTCTACGTCCAGGTGAGAGGGTCGTCCTGCGGGGTTGCGCGCCGCAATGATTGCCAGGCAGATCAACCAGAAGATGCCCAGAGTAACGTGCGCGCCGTGGAACCCGGTCAGCGTGAAGAAAGTACTGCTGAACAGATTGGTTTCGTAACGCAACCCTTCGACACGGAAGAGGTTGAACTCGTACACCTGGAAGCCGATGAAAATGCTGCCCAAAATGATCGTCAGCACCAGCCACTGGACTAGGCGCTTCTGGTTCCCGTTGCGAGCGGCGGCCACGCCCATCACCATGGCGAACGAGCTCATCAGGAGCACGAAGGTGCTGACGGTCGTGATGGGGACATCAATGATGTCCTTGGGGTACGGGCCAACGATGCTCTGCCCCCGGTACACCATGTAGGTGGCGATCAGGGAGCCGAAGAAGAGACAGTCCGAACCGAGAAACACCCACATGAGGAGTTTCCGGTGATTAATCCCGGTGGTGGTCTCTTCCTCGTGGGCCGGCGGATGCGCCGGCGGGGCATGGGTCGTGTCTGCGTGAGCCAACGCGCTCCTCCTGCCTGGTTCTAATCTGCGTAAGCCGGGTACTTGCGGAGCGGCTTAATGGTGGCCAGCCGCTTCGTGGTGTTCTTCCGCGGCGGGTTCGTTCGACCAACCGATCACGCCGATGATAGTGATGATCCCGCCGATGAAACTGACCGGGAACCGGATGTAATCCCAACCCACGTCGATCAGGAGGCCGCCAGCAATCCACACCACGCCGAATGACGTGATCAGAGGCCAGTAGGACGGGCTCGGCATGTGGATGGTGTCGGGGTCCACGTGGGGCTCAGCCGGCACGGTCTCGCCGCGGGCGGCAGCCTCACGCTTGGTTATCCAGTAGGCGTCCTGGCCGCGCACCACGGGCACTTCTGCGAAGTTGTACACGGGCGGCGGCGAGGAAATGCTCCACTCCAGGGTGGGAGCGTCCCAAGGGTCGTGACCCGCCTCTTCGCCCTTCTTGATGCTACGGAAGAAGTTGTGGATGAAGATCAGCAGCGAGATGACGATGATGAAGTAGCCGATGGTCGCCAGCAGATTCATGCCTTCCCAGCCGAAGCCCTCGGCGTAGGTGTAGATGCGGCGCGGCATCCCGTTCAGCCCGGCGTAGTGCATGGGGAAGAAGGTCAGGTTCATGCCGATGAACATGAGCCAAAAATGGATCTTGCCCAGCAGTTCGTTGTACATCTTGCCGGTGATCTTGGGGTACCAGTAGTAGATGCCGGCGAAGATGCCGAATATCGCGCCGCCGAACAGAACGTAGTGGATGTGGGCGACGATGTAGTAGGTGTCCTGTTGCTGGAAGTCCGACGGTGACACGGCGTGGGATACGCCGGAAAGCCCACCCACGATGAACAGCGCCACGAACCCGATCGCCATGAGCATCGGCGTCCTCAGGTCGATGGAACCGCTCCACATCGTGCCGATCCAGTTGAATATCTTCACGCCGGTGGGCACCGCGATCAGCATCGTGGTGATGGTGAACACCGAGTTGGCGATTGCGCCCAGGCCCACCGTGAACATGTGGTGGCTCCACACCGCCCAGCTCATGATGGCGATTACGATGCCGGAGAATACGACCACGGGATAGCCGAATAGCGGCTTGCGGCTGAAGGTCGGAATGATCTCGGATACCACGCCCATGGCCGGCAGGATGAGGATGTACACCTCCGGATGGCCGAACAGCCAGAACAGGTGCTGCCAGAGGATCGGGTCGCCGCCGGCCGCGGTGTTGAAGAAGTTGGCCCCGAACTGCCGGTCGGCGGTCAGTTCGATCAGAGCGACGGTGATGATCGGGAACGCCAGCACCAGGAGGATGCTGGTCACCAGCGTCATCCACACGAATACGGGCATGCGCATCAGGGACATCCCCGGCGCCCGCATGTTGATGATGGTCACCACGAAGTTGAAGCCGGCGGCCAATGAGGCGACGCCCAGGACCTGAAGGCTCAGCGCCCAGAAGTCCAGACCTTTGCCCTCGCTGAACGGCGCGGCGGTCAGGTTCGCGTAGGAGAACCAGCCGGCGTCGGGAACCTGCCCGATCAGGAAACCGCCGTGCATGAGCAGCGCGCCGAAGAGGAAAGTCCAGTAGGAAAAGGCGTTAAGGCGGGGAAATGCCACGTCCCGCGCCCCAATCATCAGGGGAATCAGGAAGTTGAAGAAGGTAGCGCCGAAGGGCATGATCACCATGAAAATCATGGTCGTGCCGTGCATGGTGAACATGGCGTTGAACCAGTCGGCCGAAACCATGGACTGGTCCGAGTTGGCCAACTGTAGGCGCATGATGCCGGCTTCGATACCACCGACGATGAAGAAGAAGAAAGCGGAGAAGCCGTACAACGCGCCGATTCGCTTGTGGTCCACCGTGGTTAACCAGCTCCACAAGCCGGTATAGGTGCTGGGGCGAGGTATGACGCCGGTTATGGTTACCATGGCTCAGGTCCTCCGCTGCGGCTCGGTCAACAGGCGTTTCGGCGATGCGTTAGCGGCGATGAATTGTGGTCTACGGATACTATGATAGCGCGGATTTCGCCGGGCTACTGCGGGCAGATGTTGGATCCTTGGGCCGAAAGGTATTCGACCAGGTCTCCCAATTGGGCTTCCGTCAGATCAGCGCGGTGGTCCAGTTTGGTCTGGTAAATGGCCGCCAGTTCCGACATACGGTTGCCGGGCTTGATGCTGTCAGGATCACGGACCCATTGCCGCAGGGTTTCGCGATTGCGGTCCACCAGTCCAGCGCCAAGAGTGACGCGGCAACTCAGGTCGGTGAGGTTCGGTGCGGCGAACGCGGTTGGAGGTTCGTTACCCGTCCGCACGTCCAGGAGCCGCTCATCGGCGCGCTTGGCGAGCCACTCGGTGTACTCGATGTACGTTTGCATCCGGGCGTGCTGCACGCCCTCTCCGGTTGCCGGATCCACCACGTCGGATGCGCCGACAGTGTGGCAGGTCACGCACTGGCCGTCCCCCAGGAAGACTAGCTGGCCCTGGGTCGCCTCGGCAGATAGCTGCACCGGTTCAGCGAACCCGGCCACCCACGCCTTGTACTCCGAGTCCTCCATGACGTGGACGCGGAACTTCATCTGGGCGTGGGCGGTGCCGCAGAACTCTGCGCACTGCCCGTAATACATTCCGGTTTCTTCGGCCAGGAACCACATGGAGTTGGTCTTGGTCGGAACCACGTCCTGCTTACCGGCGAGTTTCGGGATCCAGAAACTATGGATCACGTCGTCACTCTTGAGATCCATGATGATGGGCGTATTGACGGGCACGCGCATCTCGTTGGCAGTGGTAACCAGTTTGGTGGCCGCGTCGCCGGGCAGCGGATCTTCGTAACGGAACTCCCACCACCACTGGTGACCCACCGCCTCGACCCGGATCGGCTCTTTACCCTCGGCCCGCGCCAGGGCAATCGCCTCGCCCGGTTCCAACTTGAACAGCACGATCACCGACCACACCCCCAGACCGAGGATCAGAATGGTCGGCACGATGGTCCAGGCGATTTCCAGCGGCGTGTGCCCGTGGGTCTGCGGCGGCAGCGGATCGCCCGGCTTACGACGGAAGCGAATGGCCGCGTAGAGCAGCGCGCCCTCCACCAGGACGAACACGACCACCATGGTCCACAGCAGGACGTTGAACAGCAGCAACTGCTCTCGCGCCACCGGCCCGCCGACCCCATCCAGGGTCCATGGCGTAGAACTCAGAATGGACTGATGCGCATCGGCATCACAACCCAGTGCCGCCAGGATGAGAACGCCGCCCAGGAGGGCCAGCGTGACCAAAGGACGCCGTCCGATGCGGCGGGAGAAGTTACCGGAGGAGGGGCTCACTGGAATATCACTTACTGCTCTGGGCCTGGATTTGGCGCGGCGCTTGTTGGGTGAATCTTCCTCTGCAAAGGGCAACTGCCCCATCGTGAACCCCCGGATACTGCGGCAGCGGCCAGCCACAGTATGTGCAAAATTTCACTAGCGGCGGTAACCATAGCATACGCGATTATGGCTGTCAATTTGACCGACCCTCTTCGGCCGCTTTTCCAGAGGCTTGCGCCTACACAATCCCCACCGCACTGTCCACCATCACCGCAACGAAGAGCAGCGCCAGGTAGGCCAGCGAATAGAGGTACGTGGCCTTTGCTCTCCCCCTGTCGTCGCGGCGCCAAAGCCTCCAGGCCAACCAGATAAAGGGCAGGCCCAGCGCAGCCGCAGCCGCCACATAAATCAGGCCAACCTGCGGCAGCAGCGCGAACATCAGGGTCAGGCCCGTCAGCGCGATGGAATAAAGGAATATGTGCAGCGCCGTTTGCCGACGTGATGACACTACCGGCAGCATGGGCACGCCCGCACGCTCGTAGTCGGTCTGTATAAGGAGCGACAGGGCCCAGAAGTGGGGCGGGGTCCAGAAAAAGACGATGGCAAACAGGTAGACTGCCGGAAGATCCAGCCCTCCCGTGACCGCCGCCCAACCTACCATCGGCGGGATCGCGCCGGCGGCTCCGCCGATGACGATGTTGTTGGGCGTGGTGCGTTTCAACCACAGCGTATAGACGAACACGTAGAACAGGCTGGCGCACAGGGTCAGCGCCGCCGACAGCAGGTTGACCTGCGTGGCCAGCAAGGCGAAGGCAGCAATGTTCAACGCTACGCCGAACGCCAGGGCGTACCGGGGCGCGACGCGCAGACCTGCAACCGGCCGTCCCTGCGTCCTTCGCATGTCGCGGTCAATGTCCCGATCCAGGAAATGGTTCACCGCGTTGGCCCCGCCGGACGCCAACGCTCCACCCGCCCATACCAGGCCCAGTAACGCCAGGGAAGGGACACCCTGCTCCGCCAGGAACATTCCTCCCGCCGCGGTCACCAGCAGCAAAGAGATGATCTTGGGCTTGGTCAGCGCCAGGAAATCGCGCGCGACAGCGGTTACCGAAGTACTCGCAGGCGCCTCAGCAGCCAACACGGAAACGTTCGGCTCGGTGGCTTCTCCATCGGGTCGGAACCCGGGCGCGCTACTGGCCATCTTGCACCGCTTGCCGATTCAACTCAAGACCTGAATTTATCGTTCGTACATCAAGGTAGGCAACGATGGCCATTCCCACCCCCACCGTCCACACCGCTGTTGCCGCCGTCAGGTGCAAGGCCCGCCAATGGGCCTGGAAGTCGAGCCAGATGGTCGCTGCTCCCACTATGACCTGTACGACAAACGTAGCAACGGTCAGAACAGCCAGCCACCTGAGAGTCGTCCCGCGTTCCGTCGGGCCGTTCCAGCAGCGCCAGGCCGCGTACAGCAGCAGCGCGCCAAGAACCAGCACCACGTACCGGTGGAACATGTGAACCGCCGTAAGGTGGTTCATCGGAAAGGCCTGCCCCTGGCACAGCGGCCAGGTGACACACGCGCCCGTGGCCCCCATGGCCGTCACCAGCGCACCGCTGACGATCACCGCGTAGACGCTGAGCGCGCCCACGATCGCCCAACGGTGATAGCTATAATCGGCGGACGGTTCCGAAGTCGCCCGGATTGGCGTCCGATAAGACACCACCATGATGAATACACAGGTCGCCAACAACGCTTCCGCCGTGGCCAGGTGCAATGCGACGATCCCGCCGGGCAAGTGGGTCAGCACCGTAACTCCGCCCAGCAGGCCCTGCACGATCAGTAGCGGCACCGACACTGCCGCCGGGATCCATACCCACCGGTCGGAACGATAGCGGGCCAGCGCGATCCCTGCCGTGACGAGGATCAGCGGCCCCACTATCACCGAAGCCACGAACCGATGCGTGTATTCGATGATTGCCGTGTACTCCAGCGGCGGCAGCACTTTGCCATAGCACAACGGCCAATCGGGACAACCCAGGCCGGAACCGGTAACCCTGACCACCCCGCCGATCACGACCAGCACAAACACCGAAATCACGGTTGCCGTGGCCAGTCCCTGCAACCAGGTAGGCCCGCGCCGGGGCTCGGCGGCTGATGATGTGCTGATGCCTACGGAAGCCATTTGAACGCGCGACGAACACCGGAGGGACGTGCGAACCGTCCAGCATTCAACCGCAGCATTAATGATAAAGCACGACCCATGGATTTGCTACAATCGGTAGGTACGATGCTCCCCGGTCCGTCCCTTGAGTGACCCGCGCCAGGGACAGATTGCGAGGCAAATTCCTGGGAAACCGGCTAACTTCCGTATCTCGCTGCTCCGTGGCGTTTGTACTGGCCGCGGCGCTGGCTTGTGCCCTGGCGTGCGGCGGCGAGTCGCCGAGCGGCGGAGGTCACGGCGATGGCGATTCGCTGTTTCCCAGGCTACCCAAGGTCACCGGTCACATCGACTTGGTGCACGCCGATGCCGACAATCCTCGCCATTTTCGGATTCTCCGCATCACTGACGCCGAGGGTCGGGCATGGCAGTTTGGCTCCGAGGGCTGGGTGGGCGTTTCCGTCGGGCACCTCAAGGACCACCAGATCCAGGGAACCCCGGTGACCGTCTGGTATGAGGAGCAGCCCGGTGGAGTCCGGTTGGCGCATTTCGTGGGCGACTGAGCCACCCAGCTAGGTTGCGGCTCGCCGACGGCGGTGCGTCTCCCGCAAGAACAGCATCACGCCGATTCCCGCCGCGCTGGCTCGCAGGCGAAATTTTACGCTCAAGCGTGTAACTCCTATATGCTTCCCGGACTGCTCACGATCCCTGGATATAGGCGGCGACCGGACCCCCGGCATCATAGGCTTGAGGTTTGCGGCCGTCGACGCGACTACGTGGCGCCGAATACGCCGGAGGCACAGCGGTTCAAAGTTGCCCGCTTGCCCCGTGTTGCCCTAAACTTGCGCCACACTGGAAACCCACCTCATCTATCTCCAACACGGGAGGCTCGAACATGCCCCTGCCTACTCCATTGAAAGGAATACGCGTGGTCGATTTCACCTGGGTGCGCGCCGGCCCATGGGCAGCCCGTTGGCTGGGCACCCTGGGCGCCGAAGTCGTCAAGGTGGAATGGCCCTTGAACCTGGACACCCTGCGCCAGAATCGGTTCACCGTGCCGCCCGGCGTTGAGCCCGGGCCCAATTCCACGGGGCAGTTCGCCGACACCAACGCCAACAAGCGCGGCATCAGCGTCAACACTCGCACCGAAGAGGGCCTTGAACTGGTCAAGAGGCTGATCTCGGTCTCCGACGTGGTCATTGAGAACTTCAGCAGCCGCATCATGCAACGCTGGGGCCTCGGCTACGAACAGCTCAAGAAGATCCGGCCTGATATCGTGTACGTGTCCATGGCCGGCTTTGGACACACCGGTCGCTACCACTGGTACGGCACTATGGGCCCGGCCGCCCAGGCTCTGAGCGGCTTGACCCACCTGTCGGGCCTGCCTGGGGCCCCGCCGGCTGGATGGGGCTGGTCGTACCTGGACGACACTGGCGGGATGTACGGCGCGATCAGCGCGCTGACTGCACTGCGCCACCGCTCCGCCACCGGCAAAGGCCAGCACGTTGACCTCTCGCAGATGATCACCGGCATCACTCTCACCGGTCCGGCTTTCCTCGACAAGACCGTCAACGGCCGCCAGGCTCGCCGCGAGGGGTTCCCGCCCGGCAATCGCACCGTGTGGCCCGGCGCCGAGGTGGTCAACAACTACCGCGGCCCCATCGCCGCGCCGCACAACGCGTATCGCACCTCTCCTGGTGGGTACAACGACTGGGCCACCATCGCCTGCCTGTCCGATGACGAATGGCACAAACTGGTCAAGCTTATGGGCAGCCCCGACTGGGCCGACAACCGCTTCGACACCATCGACGGCCGGCTGGAACACCAGGAAGAGATGGACGATCACATCGAAAAGTGGACCAGCACGATGGGCAAGTACGAGCTCACCGAGAAGTGCCAGGCCGCCGGCGTCCGCGCGATGGCCGTGCAGAGCAGTCAGGACCGGGTGGACAACGACCCTCAGCTGCGCCACCGGGACATGTACGTGCCCATGGACCACCCCATGCTCGGCCCCTGGAAGTTCCAGAACGCTCCGTTCAAGATGTCCAAGTCGCCGGCGCGCATCGCCAATCCGCCGCCAATGATCGGCCAGCACAACCGCGAGGTGCTGGAAGACCTGCTGGGCGTCACCCACGAGGATCTGCTGGACGGCTACGAGAACGGTGTCTTCTGGCCCACCACCATGGACCGCTATCCCTACATCGAGGAGGCCCTGCGATGATGCCCCCCGACGACTGTGCATCTCCAGTGTGCTTGTGCGGATGCGGCCTCGATACAAACCGGAACCGAGATGATCGCCGGTTCGTAATAGGCCACGACCAAACAGCCCGAACCCGGCTGCGACGTCTGAATCCTGCGAATGACGACAACCCCAACGCTGATGATTGGGCAATTCTGCACAACGACTTGCTCATCTTTTACCAAGAACATCCAAATTGTAGGGTGGTCGATGACTGGGATTCTGATCAAATCTTACAACTGGCCAGAGACTTGGGCTTGCTCCCTGCCGGCCAATAATTGAGGAGAGATTGATATGACTTCCGCCAACGGCAACCAACAAGACGTGGGCGACGTCGGCGGGGCGCGTCCCGCCGACCTGAGCCTGCCCGGAGCCCTGGACGGCCTGCTGGTCCTCGAGATCTGTGACGAAAAAGGCCAGTTCTGCGGCAAGCTCATGGCCGACAACGGCGCCGACCTCATCAAGATCGAGCCGCCCGGTGGCGAGGCCTGTCGCAGCTTCGGCCCGTTCCTGGACGACGTTCCCCACCGGGAGCGCAGCCTGTCCTTCTGGCACTACAACACGTCCAAACGGGGCATCACCCTGAACCTGGAAACGAAGCAGGGGCAGGATATATTCAAGCAACTGGCCGCCGGCGCCGATATCATTCTGGAAAGCCGCAAGCCCGGCTACCTGGAATCCCTGGGCCTGGGCTACGACGTGCTGTCCGCAGACAATCCCGGCCTCATCATGTGCTCGCTGACGCCCTACGGCCAGACCGGCCCCTGGCGGGACTACCTCAGCAGCGATATCACCCAGATGGCTGGCGGCGGCCAGATGGCGTCCTCCGGCTACGACGACATCGACGTACCCAATCCCCCACCGATAGCGCCCGGCGGCGGCAACTCCTGGCACATCGGCGCCCACTACGCCTACATTGGCCTCATGGCTGCCCTGTACTACCGGTTCCTGTCCGGCGAGGGTCAGTACATCGATGCGTCGATCCACGAGGCCTGCGCGCTGACCACCGAAGGTGCCATCGCCATCTACCTGTCCACCGGCGAGGTGGTGCAACGGCACACCGGTCGCCACGCTGCCCCGGATATGTCCCCGGCCATCCAATTCCCCACCGGCGACGGTGGCTGGCTCAACACCACCCGCTCCGGCACCAATCTGACGCCGGCGCGTCTGAGGTTGTTGGCGGAATGGTTCGACCAGTCGGGAATGGCCGAGGATCTCAACGAAGAGCGTTACCAGGACCCAGAGGTGATCGCAGCCGAAAACGACCACATCGTCCAGGTGATGAAGAACTTCTTCATGAACTCGACGTTGATGGACGCCTTCCACGGCGGGCAGCAGCGGGACTTCCCTTGGGGAGCCATCCGCAGCATGGACGAGTTGGTCGGCGACGACCACCTCACGGACCGGGAGTTCTTCAAAGAGGTGGAACACCCCGAGCTGGGGCGTACCTTCACCTATCCCGGGCCGGCCATGCTCTACAATGGCTCACCCTGGCGCATCAGCCGCCGCGCTCCCCTCATCGGCGAGCACAACGCCGAAATCCTCCAGGGCGAACTGGGCCTCACCAACTCCCAGTTGCTCCTGCTTGCAGAGGGCGGAGTGATCTAGTGGACGACCCGCGCCACGCGCCGTTGTACTCGATACCGGAGTGCGCCCGATATCTGGGGCTGCCGGTGTCCACGGTGCGGCGTTGGCTCAGCAAACCCGGGTCTGACCGGAAGGCAGATGGCAAACCGCTGATCATCCCCGCCGGCTCAGACCCGACAGCTCTGTCGTTCACCAATCTTTTGGAATTATTTGTCCTTTCGTCGCTCCGCGGGAACCGTGAAACACCCTCGAAGGAACTACTGAAACGTATCTTGCACGCAAGAAGCGACAGCGATGCTCCGGAACTGCGCAATTTATCAAAGGCAGACTTCTGCATCAAACGCATCGAGTACGATAGTCACGGCTCTCCCATTAGGTTCTATCCGTTCACCCGCGGATTCGGCCGAGAGGACCCCAAATTGGTCACGATTGATCCGTTCGTCAAATTCGGACGACCGGTCATCCGCGGCACCGGCGTGACCACGAATGCAGTCGCCAAGTTTGTAAAAGCCGGAGACTCCATCTTGGAACTGGCTGACGATTACCGCGTTGAGCTGGCGCAGATCGAAGAAGCCGTGCGGTATGAGTTGGCCGGTTGATTTAATTTGCTTCATCGATGAGAACCTGGGATCGGCTGTTTTTCCCGGCGCTCTGCGGAGCGCGGGCATTGCGGTTGAGATACTAGCTGACCACTTTGACCTTGGCGCCAGGGATATTGACTGGATACCGCCGGCGTCCGGGATGGGTTGGTTGATAATCACCCATGACCGGGACATACGGTACAATCGTCAGGAGCGCGACGCCGTGATGCGGTACGGTGGACGGGTGATTATCATCAGGGCCAGCGGGACCCGCGCGGAAATGGCACAGATATTCCTGGATCTGCGCGAGCAAATCATCGATTTCCTTGGGCAGAACCCGGCGCCATTCATTACCAGACTGCATCGGGACCGCATCGAGATGTGGCTGAGCCGGGACGATTGGTCGTCCTGACACAGCCTTATCTATTGCGCAATCGGCGACCTACCCCACGAACAAGTCCTCCGGCAAAAACGCCGACACCACGAAGTTGGGTACGTCAACCACGTTGCTCACTTTGAGATCCACCGCCACGCTGCATATCACGTAGGCCTGATCGCGGGTGAAACCCCGCTCCTGCAGCAGGTCAATCATGTTCAGGATGGCGTTGCGGCAGGCCAGCGTGAGGTTCTCGCCCTCGTTCACCCCATCGTCCCGCACCGGCATCCCCATGGTGGCCACGAACCGGCGTGGCGCCGCCCACTCGGGAGCGATGTAGTAGTCCTCCCGGCTGAACCTGGGCCAGCGGATGCTGTGCCGTTCCGCCTCGCCCTTGAGCACCCGGAACCGCACCGTGCAGGTGGCGCCCATCTCAACGGCGGTGACGCACACCTCGCCATCACCCTGGGCAAAGTGCCCGTCGCCGGTGGAGAACAGCGCGCCGTCTACCGCCACCGGCAGCAGCAGCTTGGATCCGGTGGAAAGCTGCTTTACGTCGAAATTGCCCCCGTTTTCCCGCGGCGGCAGCGTGCGGATTCCATGGCTCGCACCGCCGCCGCTGATTGGAACCGCGCCGCCCTCGTCCGGCGGCAGCGCTACGCCGCCACGGGACGCCAGTTCCGCCTCCCGCCGGGTCCACTCATTTAGCTGCGCATGGGATGGCGCGACGCCCGACACTCCCATGAACGACGCACCCGGCACGCGAACGCCCGGAATCTGCTCCGACGTGGCGTATCCGTCGGCGATGCTCCAATGCACCATGAACGGGTCGGTGAACACATCCCGCAGAAAGCCGAACCCCGGGAAGATCACGCTGAACGCGTAGGGCTGGGGCTGGATGTCCACGAACTCCACCTCCAGCAGATCCCCTGGCGCCGCCCCGTTCACCGCGACGGGACCGGTCAGCGGGTGGATGACGCCAGCGTCCATGCTGGAGAAATCCGCTTCGGTCACACCCGGTCGCATTTGCCCGTCAAAGGCATCTCTCGTTTCCAGCACCACCTCCTCGCCCTGGTCAACCTCGACGACGGGCGGGATATCCGGATGCCAGCGGTTGTGCCCCGTGTTAGACTCATCGCGCAGGGGCTTGCTACGGTCGATGGTGATGCTCTGCATGGATATTCCCTCCTGAGCAGCCCGCGTCCCGGGGCCGCTTGCCGGGATGCTATCGGCGCCCCTTTGGGGTGTCAAGAAACTGACGAGAGGAGACGCCGCCATGTCCTCGACCAATGAGAATTCCGACATCATCGCCGCTAACCTGGCCGCCGTGGAGGCCCATTTCCACTCCGAGGCCACCAACGAAGTCGAGGCTGCCCTGGACCTCTACACCGACGACGTGGTGTGGGAGGCTCCGGCCCGGGGCCTGCGCTTCGAGGGCAAACGCGCCGTCGCCGACAACTACACCACGATGTTCGCCAAGATGGAGGATGTCGAGTTCGAGACCCTGCAGCGCTTCGCCACCGAGGATCGGGTGGTGGACGACAGCGTGGTGCGCTTCCGGTTGACCGGTGAGGGATACCTTCCCCTGTCGCCGGGAACCCAGGTGGAGATGCGTCTCGTCCACATCTTCGAAATGCGCGACGGCCTGATCAGCAAGGAAATCGGCTACGAGATGTGGCGCTCGGCAGGGTGACCGGCGCCCACGTCGGGTTGAGCACGGTCAGATGAGGCTGACCTACTTCGGCCACTGTGCCTTCCGTTGGGAAACGCCCGGCGGTGTCACGGCCGTGGCCGACCCGTACCGCAACCAGGCCGATCGCTATTGGTTCACCCGGTTGTTCCCGGAAGTCCGATGCGATCTGGGGCTGATCACCCACGCGCACTTCGACCACGACGCCGTTGACCGGTTACCGGAGGCCGCGTCGATCGTGCGCATGCCCGGCGAGTTTGCCACCGGCGATATGCAGATTCGAGGAGTTGGCGATTTCCACTCCGGCGCGGCGCGCCTGCGTCACTTTCCCAACGTGATGTTCCGACTGCACGCGGGCGGCGTGAGCTTCCTGCACATCGGCGACAACCGCGCGGAATGGCCGGATGATGTTGCCCGGGCGGTGGGCGACGTCGACGTCCTGCTCGTCACCGTGGACGACTCCAACCACCTGCTCACCTACGAACAAGTAGACTCCCTGGCCCAGCGGCTGCAACCTCGGGTCATCGTCCCAATGCACTACGCCATCCCGGGTCTTCACGCGGGGGAATGCGAGCTCCTGCCGCCCGAAGGGTGGCTGGCGCGCCAACGCAAGGTTCGCCGCCTGGAATCTGCCCGGTTCGAGTTCGCCAACCGGAATCTGCCCAACCAACCCGAAGTGTGGCTATTTCAGCCCGCCAGCGAGTCACTGACCGCTCCCGCGGTCGGTCTCTGATGCTTATACCGCCGGCGAGCCGGACGCTGTTCGTTTCTCGTACCAGCGCAGTTCGCCGGTTTTGGCAAATCCCATTGACTGATAAAGTCGCACCGCTGGCGCGTTTTCGGCGTCAACTTCCAAACGAATCCGGTCAGCTCCCGCGGATTCCAGGTAGGCCATCCCCGACCGCAGAAGCGGTTTGCTGACGCCCAGGCCCCGGAACTTAGGCGTCAGTCCCATGGATCCAATGACGCCGTGGCGGCTCCGTCCGTCAGAAACCAGCAACGTCCAACAATATCCGGCCAGCTCACCGCCATAAAACAACAGCCGAATGCCTTCACCGGTGGTATTAGCCATCTGCGCGCGGTGCGCGACCATCGCTTCCGAATCCGGCGAAAACTGCCAGGTGTCCGCAAAGGAGGCGTTATGCGCTGCGGTTAACGCGGATACATCGTGCTCGCTGAAAGAGCGGATATGGTATCCGCACGGCAGATCAACATCCGGCAATGGCTCGCCACTCCAGGTCATGTCGCAGTACAACCGCGCCAGGGCAAAGCCCTCCGCATCCAGATCCGCAGCGCGAGTGTGCGGCGGCGCCAGCATGATATGTGCCACGGTGGATCCCGCCGCGCCGGCCTGCTCGACACCGGCCCGCACCAGCGTCCGGTATTCTTCCGCAGCGCCCGCGGAGTCGTCAGTGTCTATATTCAACACGCTACGGTGGCCGGATGTCTCCGGAAATATCAGGCAGAACCCTCGCAGTGTTGACCCCTCAAACAGCAGGACACAGTCGCGCCGGGGGTCCCTGCCGGGCAAGCGCAAAGTGTCCACGAATATGCTGCGCCAGATCGTGGCGACGGACTCGTCCCTGCTCTCCAACTGACGGAGCGCAAAATCCAGCAGCGCCGGCAGGTCCTCGTCGGTATAGTGCCGAATCGTAGATACGCTCGGTCGCATGCGCCGTTTTATCCTTCTGGTACCTCGTGCGACCAGGTAAATCCCTGGTCCGGTTCGTCGATAAGACGCCACTGCGGAAGCATGAACCCGTCTTCAACCGGCTGGAACACGGCCTCCACGCGTTTGCCGATGCCCACGTTCTCCTCTTTCTCCATGTTGAAGTCGCCGTCCACCAGGTTCCCGGTGATCCGCAGGCCGTCGAATTCCGTGGGGTGACCGCCTTGCTCGTCCAACTCTACCAGCACGATGGCGAAGGGCGTGAGGTCCCGGAAACTGGGTATCACCGTGTGCGCGACAACCTGGTATGAATAGATAGTGCCCTTGCCGGAAACCTGCTGCCACTCCCAGTTCAGCGACGCGCACCAGGGGCACCCGGGTCCCGGCTCGCCGCGCAGCAGCCCGCAGTCGGAGCACTTCTTGACCACCAGGCGACCCTCGGCCGCAGCCTCAAAATAGCCTTTGTACTCGGAATCGTTCTCCGGGATGCTCAGCGTGATGCCCCGGTAGGTGTAATTAGGCATTGTCCCTCTCCCTGTTCGGCGTCTAGCTGAGCACGTTGCCCATGATGAGGGAACTGCCTACCGCCGGCGTTCCCCAACCCATATTCATGCTGATCTTGGCGTCTTCCACCTGGCGGCAACCCCCTTCGGCGTAGTCGTAACTGTGGTCGCCTTCCAAAGCGCCCGGGCAGTAGTCATCGACAGTGCCCCGTAGCTGTCGCACGTTCTCGATCACCATGTTCATCCCGTGCGTGTACCCCTCGCAGAGGTGCCCCCCGCTCAGGTTGTTGGGACGCTTTCCGCCCAGGTTGATGATGCCGCTGGTGACGTAGTCCTTGCCCTCACCCTTCTCGCACCATCCGTAATCCTCGAACTGTAAGAGCACGGTGTAGGTGAAGGCGTCGTAGCAGCCGGTCAGGTCCACGTCCTCGTGCTTCACGCCGGCAAGGTCGAAAATCCGCGGGGCGATGTAATGGCCGGCCACCCGGGAGATCGGCCCGTGCTGGTAATGAAAGTCGCCGCCGGGCTTGGTGCCGCGACCCTGCACGCCCTTGATGTAGATGGGCTTGTGCTTCAGGTCCCTGGCTCGCTCCGCCGAAGTCACGATGACGCATGTAGCGTTGTCGGTCTCCAGGCAGCAGTCCAAAAGGTGCGCCACCGGCCGGATGATCCACCGGGAGTTAACCACGTCGTCCACGGTCACCCGGTGCTTCATCAGCGCTTTGGGGTTATTGGAGGCGTGAATGGAGTGAGCCACCTTGATGGCCGCCAGGTCCTCGCTCTTGACCCCATACTCGGCCATGTGGCGGGTGAAGGTGTAGGCGAACTGCTGCACCGCACTGATGAGGCCGTAGGGTCGCTTCATCAGATCGAGCCCGCCAATGGGCGCCGACGCTCGCGCTCCGGTGCCGCCGATGCGCACGTTGGAATAGCCGTTCATCGACCGGAAGATGGCAACCACGTCGCACATGCCCGCTTCGATGGCGCCGATTGCCAATCCCACCAGCGCCTCGGTTGAGGATCCCCCGCCCGAGCAGTCCATGTAGAAGTTCGGGCGGATGCCCAGGTCGTACTGTATCGACGTCGACGGCGTGGAATCGCCCCCGTGGTAGCTGAGCATCCCGTCTACCTGGTCCGGCGTCAGGCCGGCGTCGTTCATCGCGTTGCGGATCGCCTCGGCGCCCAGGGCCCGGGTGGTCCGGCCCGAGGCCCGGCTGTACTCGGTTTCGCCCACCCCGACGATGCAATACTTGTCTCGTGGATTGCCTGCCATGTTGTCCCTCCGGTTCGATAACGAGTGTAAGAAGTGTTCAGTGGATTGAACCTATGAGCAGCGAGAGTGGCTGGGCAACTCAGCTCTCTCGTGTTCGCATCTCTGTAGGAACACCGGCTCAGCCAGTATCAATTGCTGCCATATCTGGCTCGTCTTCAGGTTCCGGTTCGCCGGAATCCGGCGGCGTAACGATAATCACCTCCACTCCTTTATCCTCGGCCAATTGCCGATATGCGGAGGATATGAAATAGCCGCCAACGACCGCCACAGTGGTATCGCCAGTCAGCTTTTCCAGCAGCCTGGCCCGATCTGCGGCCCGCATAATGTCTCGCTCTCCGATGCCGGCAGACACTTCCACTGCCATTCGTATCGGCTTGCAGGTTTCCCGGTGGCGCCCCTCAACCGCCAAGTCAAGAGCTAGCAAGGAACGCTGGTCTCCTTCAGTTATCTGACCAGCATCGACGGCATCATCAATGAGGTCGGCAAGAGCGAACCGGTCGGTTACACGGAGGCGGCGTATCATCCCGCTGAAATACGCCGGCGCACGCTGTTGAAACCGACGCTCGGCTTCGTCGCCTATTAGACGCGACAACTGGTTCTTATGGCGGTACAACTCCCGGCTGTGGCTTTGTAACGTCCGTGCCTGTTCCTCCAGTGAACGCGCCAATGCCTGCAACAGGACAGTGTGTGATTGCACCGTCTGCATCAACAGCTGCATCTGAGCCGGCAGTTGCCGGAACTCCTCGTCCAAAATCTGACGGCGCAACCGGACAAGATGGTCCGGGTTGCGTTCCAGCAGACCCATCAGGTCGTCAAAGGTGATGATTTCCTCCGCAGCCATGTTGGCA
This sequence comes from Dehalococcoidia bacterium, assembly GCA_965220505.1. Lineage (GTDB taxonomy): Bacteria > Chloroflexota > Dehalococcoidia > Lucifugimonadales > UBA3495 > Bin87. The sequence goes on from CBDCQE010000001.1 coordinate 1,629,063, forward strand.
GCTTACCCCTGCGTGCAGATTCCAGAATCAAGTGTAAACCACCTGCATCGCCTGCCGAACGTCCTCGATGGTCTGCTGCGCGATGGAGCGTTCCCGTTCCGTGCCGGCCTGCAGCACGTCGCGGACGTAGTCTGGATGCTCCTCGTACCACGAACGCTTCTCTCGGATCGGTTCCAGGAACCGGTTGATCGCGGTGGTGAGTCGTTCCTTCACTTCACGGTCACTCACCGTGCCCGCGGTGTACCGTTCTTTGAGCTCGGCTACCTCATCGGTGTTGTCATTGAATGCGTCGTGGTACAGAAAAGCCGGGTTGTAATCCACCACGCCTGGGTCCGTGGCCCGCAACCGGGGGTTCTGACCGGTAATATCCGTGACCATGCGACGCACCCGGTCCTCCACCGCATCCGGCCCGTCGGCAAGGTAAATGGCGTTGTTCAGGCTCTTGCTCATCTTAGCCTGGCCATCGGTGCCCACCAGACGGGGCACACGTCCCACCCTGGCGCGCGGCACCGGGAAGACCTCTCCGTACAACCGGTTGAAGCGTCTAGCCACGTCCCGCGTGTATTCGATGTGGGCCACCTGGTCCTCGCCCACCGGAACCAGGTGGGCCTTGGGCAGCAAGATGTCGGCCGCCTGGCTGATGGGGTAGTTGAAGAACCCCAGGGTGATGGACTGGTTTTCCGCTTCGAGTTGCGCTGTTTCCGCCCGCAGCGTCGGATTCCGCTGGTGCTGGTTGAGCGGCATGAGCATGGAGAAGAACATGGTCAGCTCGGCGTGTTCCGGCACGTAGCTCTGGATCACGAAGGCCGACTTCTCGGGGTCCAGGCCCACCGCCAGCCAATCGGTTGCAACCTCGATCACGGAGCGTTGGATCAACCCGATGTCGTCCAGGTGGTCTCCCATCGCCTGGTAGTCCGCGATGAGGAAGAAGCACTCGTACTCGTGCTGCATCTGTATCCAGTTTTCCAGGGCCCCCAAATAGTGCCCCAGGTGCAACTGCCCGGTCGGGCGCATCCCGGTGAGGATCCGTTGCTGGTTCGCCATAACCCTCGGTCTCCTGCGATATCTAAAATTTGCTAGTCAAAGTGGGCAGATCGGGAATTACCATCCCCATCCTCAGTCGGCGTTCGTCCCTTCTGCTTCCAACTGACGGACTACGACGTTGCCTGATGCCCGATATAGGGATAAGCACGACCTAATCCGCTGGTACGGGCAGCACCGCTAATCGTTGAGCGCGGTCCGCCGCCGTGCGCGGTGACCCTGCAGATATTCTAGCAGGCGGTCAGCAGCAGACGTTTTACACTCCCCGCACAGCAACTCGCCCGAGCGGCAGCAAGACTGCAATTGCGCGTACTCCTCCGGGTCCGGCGTGGCGAAGAAGGCGTGCAGGCTGGACACTGAGCATACTCGTGGGTCCGGGTTGCCGCCCTTTTCCCTCTGCTCCTCCAGTGTCCCGCGCCCGCCGGTGTACGCCCGGCCGATGCGGCGCCGGACATCATCGTCCGCGTCGTCGTAGGCGATGCGACCCGGCGGCACTCGGTTGGTCATCACCTCCACCGATCCGCCGGTTTGCGGATCGCTGTAGGTGGTCAGGTTTCGCACCGGGCGCAGGTACAACGCGGACGGCTTCACGAAGCCAAATCGCTCCGCTACGTTGCGGGCCATGCGCACGTACACGTCGCCGCCAATGTTGTCCAACACCAGCGTCCGACACGGCCCGCCGGCCTCCGGCTGCTGCGCGTGCAGGATATCCGCCAGCCGGAGCAACGGCCGGAAGGTGTCCGTCGCGCTGTCCCGCAGGCGCAAGCCCAGCGCCGAGTTCAGCATGCTCAGCGGGATCGCTTCGCCCAACTGGAAGGCGGTGCTGATGATGGACGGGTTAGTCTGTTGCAGGTACGAGTTGACCCGATTCACATCCAATCCTGCCGCCCCCATGAGCAGCAGGTCCTCCCGCATGATCCGCAGCGCCTCATCCAGGTCGCCCAGTTCGTTCCGAAAACCGATGGTTATTTCCGCGCCCATCCCCTGGAAATGCGCCAGAACGCTGGTGAGGGCTCCGTGACCCAGGTGCATCGGCCCGTCGATAGCCACCGTTCCCAGCACCTTACATCGCTCACCCTCGGTCAAAGCCTGCATGAACAGGTCCGCGTCACGGCTGCCCACGGTCATGCCGGTCAGCAGGTAGGGGTGCGGATCGTCGAACCACTCGGCGAACCGGCGACGCTGCTCAGGGTACGCCTCGTTCAGCCCGGTGACCCGCAACTCTTTGATCAGCTCGTTCTCGCGAGCCAGTGGCTGGTCGCCGGTTCGCACCACCAGCGAGGGGATCGCGATATCCGCCTCATCGGTGCGCGTTTCCGGCGAGTCAGCGTCCAGTATCTGCCCGTGCAACCGGCTCAACCGCTGGGCGATGTCGTTGAGGGTACGTTCCTGCACCTCCCGGGCGTTGGACAGCAGCAGCCTGGCGATGTCCTCCGCCGTCTCCGCGGACAAGCCCAGTTGACGCGCTCGACGCCGCGCCCCGACGAACAGGTTCTCCTCCACCGCCGGCTTGTGGATGGTGTCGCTCTCCAGGTACTTCTCGGCCGCCACGTTGCGCGACGCCTCGATGCGGGCATGGGTAAGTTCCAGGATCCGGTCGTGGCTGCCGGAAATGATAGCGCGTTGTCGTCCTCGGTACTCCGCGTAGGGCAGCCCCCCGGCGGGCATTTCGGCCCGAACTGCCGCCGGGTCTTCGCCGGCCAGCAACCTGCCCACTCCGCTCTCGATCTCCACAACCTCCGCCAGCCGTCGCCAGTCCGGCGGGACCAGGCCGGGCGGCTGCTCGTCCAGCCAGGCGGACAGCCGGGGTAAGCGCTGACCGTACATCTCCAACGCCGCCGGCAGAGACAACATGCCGCGCAACTGCAACGCCGGCGTCAAGCACTCACGACGATATTCCGCCAGGTATGGCTCCCGAAGGCGTCCGGGCGGCGGCACGTCTCGCAGGTAGTCAGAATGCCGTTCGACACTCGCCAAGTCCAGCAGCGCAGCGTCCCGCAGCAGCTTGCCGTTTGCGTCTTGACGAAAGTCGGAGTCAAGTACCGGAGTTTGCGACAACCCTCCCGCGATAGCCCTGGCTACTGCCGCAATGAAGAGCTCAGGCCCACCCGACCCTCGCAACCACGCCGAGGCCAGCGCAGCCGACGCCTCCCCCCGGTTCCCGTCCTGCGGACGACCAGACAGATGGAACAGTGCGGCGGTGTTCACCACTGTCGGATCCACCGCCAGGTCACATGAACCGATCAACTCGGCGGCGGTGGCTGCGATACGACGAGCTGCCGGTAGTCCTTGCGCGTCAGGGTGACCAGCGTATATTGCCGGCAGGGATGCAGCCAGTCGGTGCCCATCGGGTATGTAGGTTTGCGGAGAGGCCATGGTCACGGCAGGGGAAACCGCTGCGAATGGCCTAATAATACCAGCAACGCCGATTGGCCAAATCCCCCGGAACACAAAAGCCCGGCCAGCGGCCGGGCAGCGATGACAGCCGAGTGGTGTCCTCGTCTACCCCGCGCCGTCGGTCAGCCGGTTGAGGAACCGAGCGATGGCTTCGTTGACCGCCTCCGGTTGTTCCAATGTCACGAAATGCCCCGAGTTGGGCACAACCACGACCTCGGCGTCCTGCAACTCCCGGCCCAGGTATTCCGCGTAACGGACCGGGGTCATTATGTCATCCGCGCCCACAATCACCAGTGATGGCAGCGAGATCTCCTTGACACGCTCCATCACGTCAAACCGGTCGCAGGCCGACAGGTCGTTGTGCTCGACCATCGGGCCCGATTGCAGAGCGCGCGCGGCGAGTTCGGGGGCCAGATCCCTGTTGATGGCCTCGTAATACGCCGGAGCCTCGGCGCGCCATTGGGCGTCGTCCAGGCACCGGTTCAGGTAGTCCGGGTGCACGCGCAGGCGCGCGCCGGTCCCGATGAGTATCAGGCCGGCCAGGTCCTCCGGGAACCGCAGCGCGTAGTCCAGGGCGATGGCCCCGCCCATGGAGTGCCCGAACAGGACAAAGGGCGGGTATCCCTTGCCCCGCGCGTAATCCCGCAGCCAGTCAACGTACCCTCCGATGCTGTCTCTGGGCTCGCCGTCCGGGTGTCCGGGCAGGTTCACCGCGTCCGCGTTGTCGAACCGAACGGTCTGGTAGTGATACGTCAGTTCGTTCTGGCCGGAGCCGTGAACCATCACCAGTTGCATTGCAGCCATCCTTACAGCAGCGGGGCCTGCCCGTTCATGTGGAGATCCGGGTCATCATCGTCATCTTCGGCTTCAACGTCGTCATCCGGCATATCATCACCGATGTCCTCATCATCAGCGCCCTCGTATTGGCTATCCGCCTGGGCCGCGACCTCTTCGGCCTGGGCCAGAGCCGTACCCGCCGCGCCGTCCTGCAGAGCCGGGTCGTCCTGACTGTAGTCCGTAGCCCGGAAGCAGTAGATGGATACGACGCTGTCGTCGCCACCGCGCTCGCGCCAGACGATGACTCCCTTGGTCTGCCGAGTGTTCACCACCTTGATCTCAGCCAGATCGATGCGCACCACCTGTCCACGCGCAGAGATGATGAAGACCTCGTGCCCCTCCTCGTCGTTCATTTCGGCGGAGGACACGATCTTGGCGTCGACCACCGGACCGGTGGGTTTGTCACCCTGGTCCACCGCGAAGGTCTTGACGCCCATGCCACCGCGATTGGTTTCGCGATACACGGGTTCGCCCTTGCTGTTGCACAGCGGCGTGGCCTTGCCGTAACCCTTTTCGCTCACCACCAGCAGATATTCGTCCTCGGGGTCATTGACCACGTCAAGCGCTACGACCCGGTCCTTGCCTCCAAATTCGTCCTTGAACTTGATTCCGATGACGCCGGTAGCGTTACGGTTCCGCTCCGGTATGCTGGTGACCGGGCACAGCAGCGCCTGCCCCTGCTCGGTGACCAGTACGACCGACGCATCACTCTGCGCCGGGCGCACCGCAACCAACTCGTCACCATCCAGCACCTTCATGGCGATTAGGCCGGACTTTCGCAGGTTCTGCAACTGGCCCGGACGTAATGCGTTGACCCGGCCGTTGCGGGTGGCAAAAACGTACAAGCGGTTGTATTCGTCGCGGCTGGCCGGCAGCATGGTCTGCACATGCTCACCCGGCTGCAGCGGAATGAGGTTCACCAGCAGGGTTCCCCGGGCAGTACGGCCGGCGTCGTTGGGGGTCTCATAGACGCTGAGCGGGTAAACCCGACCCTTGTTGGTGAAGAACAGCAACTGCTCGTGAGTATTGACGACCGCGATCTGCATGATCGCGTCGTCATCCCGGTTGTTTGCGCCGCGCACGCCCTTGCCGCCCCGCCGCTGGTTGCGGTAGGTGCTGATGGGCACGCGCTTGATGTACCCGCGCTGGCTCAGAGTGACGACCACGTCCTCCTGCACGATGAACTGCTCGATGGACTGCTCCTGCAATTCCTCTCGGATTATTTCGGTGCGGCGCGGGTCGGCATGCTTGCGCTTGACCTCCCGGGTCTCCCGCTTGATCTCGGCGCGGATCTTCTGCGGGTTCTGCAGCAGGTCCTCCAGCCGTGAGATAGTTGCCAGCAGGTCGTTGTATTCCTCGTCCAGCCGCTGACGCTCCAGGGCGGCCAGGCGGCGCAACTGCATGTCGAGAATGGCCTGAGCCTGGATCTCCGACAGGTCGAACTGTTGGACCAGGTTGTTGCGCGCGGTTTCCACGTCCTGGCTGTTGCGGATGGTCTCGATGATCGCGTCGATGGCGTCCAGGGCTTTGAGCAGGCCCTCCACGATGTGCGCGCGGTCGCGGGCCCGTCCAAGCTGATACTCGGTGCGCCGCCGGATGACGTCTTCACGGTGCGTGACGAAATGGTTGATCAGGTCCTTGAGCGGCAGCTCCTGCGGCTGTCCGTCCACCAGCGCCAGCATGATGGCATTGAAGGACGACCGCAATGCGGTACGCTTGTACAGGTTGTTCAGGATCACCGTGGGCTGCGCGCTGCGCGCCAGCTCGATCACTACCCGGATACCCCGGCGGTCCGACTCGTCGCGGATTTCGGTGATGCCCACCAGGGTTTTGTCCCGCACCAGGCTGGCGATTTTTTCGACCAGGGTCGCCTTGTTAACCTGGTACGGCAACTCGCTGATTATGATCCGCTGCCGGTTGGAGTTGCGGCCCGGCATGTCCTCGATCTCGGTCACCGCTTCCATGACCACGCGCCCGCGACCGGTAGCGTACATGTCCCGCACGCCGGCCACGCCGCGGATCCGGCCCGAGGTGGGGAAGTCCGGCGCTGGAACGATCTCCATCAACTGGTCGACGTTGCACGTCGGGTGGTCGATGACATAGTTGATGGCGTCGCAGATCTCGCCCAGGTTGTGCGGAGGCATGTTGGTCGCCATGCCCACGGCGATTCCGGATGACCCGTTGACCAGCAGGTTGGGCATCCGGCCCGGCAACACCTGGGGTTCTTTCAGGGAATCGTCGAAGTTGTCGGAGAAATCAACGGTCTGCTGGTCAATGTCGGCCAGCATTTCGTCGGCGATGGCGGCGAGCCTGGCTTCGGTGTAGCGCATGGCGGCCGGCGGGTCGCCGTCGATGCTGCCGAAGTTGCCCTGTCCGTCAATCAGCGGCGCCCGCATGGAGAACACCTGGGCCATGCGCACCAGCGCGTCGTACACCGACCCGTCGCCGTGCGGGTGGAACTTGCCCAGCACCTCGCCGACGATGCGCGCGCTCTTCCGGTACTGGCTGCCCGGTCGTATCCCCATGTCGTGCATGGCGTAGAGGATCCGGCGCTGCACTGGCTTCAACCCGTCCCGCACGTCCGGCAGCGCCCGGGCCACGATGACCGACATTGCGTAGGAGAGATACGACTCGCGCATCTCGTCCTCAATGGGTCGCAGCGTGAATTCTCCGCCGGGCTGCTGTGGAGGCGCCGTAGTCATCGTGAAGTTCTCCTCATGTCGTTATTCTCTATGAAATCCTGGGCGCGCTCCACCAACCCGAGGAACAGGTTGTTGAAACTAGCGGGCACTTCGTCGCCGAGTTCCGGCTGAAACTGCACGCCGATCACCCAGCTGTGTTCCTTGCTCTCCAGGCCTTCTATGAGGCCGTCATCCAACTGGTATGCGATGGTCATTAACCGCTCCGCCCGCTGCGGTTCACGGATGCCCTCACGATGCCAGCTGTTCACTCGGAACATGCCGGCGGAGCCGATGATCGCAGCCACCTTGGACCCGGGAGACAGGTAGATCTGGTGCCGCAGCGGCCCCGCGCCTCCATCCGGATAATGCGCCGATACCGGTAGGGGTTCACCACCGCCGAAATGGCGGTTCAGGGTGTGCATCCCGCCACCGGTAGCCAGCACGGGCATGTCGGCATCCAACGCCGCCGCAAGCAGGCCGCCGGAGACTCCTTGATGAAAGTGCGGCAGCACCACACCGCCAGTATCATCCAGCAGTTCAGGCGCGGCCATCGCCGGCGCAACTACGCGCGCGCTGCCACCGGCCTCTTCGATTGCTCGGATTGACGGGTGTGGATTATGGCCGTTGCGGTCATCGGCCAGGACGGTGATAGTGGGCAAAATGAGCAATCTTGAACGGGCCAGCAGGTTCTTTGATTATACTAAAAATCGGGCTAACCCGCCCGTTGCATGCGTCATCATCTTTCGCTGAAAACTGCCCGCATGCTACCCTGCATCCAAGAAGCATGAAGGAGAGCCAGCGATGACATCCGCTAATACCCACGCATCACAGCAGGATGGCGCTGCGTCGGACGACATCGAGGACGTAGGCACTTTTCAGGTTCTGGTGAGTTACTACGACGGAGAGGACTTTGACGGCGACTGGCGCTGGTGCGCCGACGCCCCGGAGATAGGCGTCGCATCTGACGGGCGCACTTACGAAGAAGCGCTCGAAATGGTGAAAGACGCCATTCAATGCTTCATGTCCGGCTATCCGTCAGGGCAGTTCCCGGTCTGTCCGCCCAATGCCATGGCAATAGCCCGCTCCGAATACGCCGACGAAGGTCTGGAGTACACGCTCGATAAAGTTACTATCTCAGGACCCAATCCATACCGCTGAACGTGGCGGCGCAGCCGGTATCCCCCAATCAATGCCCAGGCAAGCCAACCGCGATGACGTTGCGCGCGTTGCGTGCAGCCGGGTTTATGTTCACCCCCGGCCGTGGGCGCGGCGGTCACGACAAGTGGACATTAGAAACGCGCACAGTTTCGGTACCGCGTCATACCGGTGATATTCGCGCCAAAACGTTCGCCGGCATCCGTCGTCAGGCTGGCGGCTGGTCGGTGGCAAAGTTCTGGTGGTACGCTGACGGGATGCGAGGGCCGGAGCCGGATTAGCCAGAATTATTCCAGTTCAGTCACAACGCTCGTCCATCCGCCGCAGGATGGAACGGAATCTCTCGGTGTTTTTCCGGTTCTACCATCTATTCGACCCCATCCTCCAGTACCATCCGCGCCACCCGACGCCCCATCCGCACCGAGTAGTTTGTCCCTCTATCCTCGGGATAGATCTGCGTCGTGTTCGCCAGGTACAGCGACCCGATGGGCGTGCGGTGGTCGGGAATATTGCGCTCGCCGTAGTGCACGCCGTTGATTGGCTGCGCCCCGTCCACCCGGTGGTGGTGGTATTCCAGTATCCAGTCCCGTGAGAAGTCCGGATTCAGCTTGCGGAGGTGCGGAACGTAATCTTCCAACAATTGCTCGGGTTCCTTGCGATATAGCTCGCTGTTACGGTCCGGGTAGTTCGTCAAGTACACGATATGGTTGCCACCATACAAATCGCGGTCGATCATGTTGGTGTGCTCGATCACGCCGACGAACGGCAACGACCGGTCCGCCACGTTGAGCCAATACTTGGATGTCAGCGGCCGAGCCAACACCAAGATCACGAGCACGGCAGACAGGTACCTCGCTGACTCCAGCACCGATCTGTAGTCGTCAGGCAGATTCGGCGCCAGCCGCGTGAATATGTACGAAGGCGTCGTGGCGATGACCGCGTCGTATGCGTAGTCCATTTCCGCGCCTCCATCCACTGACGCGACGAACCCTGTGGCCCGGCCTCCCTCCACGTTAATCTGCTTCACCGCCGCGCCGATATGCACCCGGCCACCCTGGCTCTCAATTCGCTCACCGCAGGCATCGAACACTCGCCCGAAGCTGCACATGGGGTAGCCCAATCGTTCTTTCTGCATCCGCTTTCGCGACGCCACCCTCAGGTAGATTTTCCCCCACAGCCACGTCATGCTCACCTGGTCGTAGTAGTCGCCAAACTTGCCCCGCAACATCGGCTCCCAGATGACCCGGTACGCATCCTCCCCCATGTGGTCGCGCGTCCACTCCGCGGCCGTTACCCCCTCGAATTTGCGCCAGTCCCGCGTCTTCTGCAGCAGGAAGGTCCACAGTCCCAGCCTGATGCGCTGCGTAAAGGGGAGCGGCGAGAATTTCAGCAGGTCCATCGGCGTGGCGAAATCCCATATGCGGCCACCGTGGAACAGTCCCACCTTCGACTCCAGCCACTCCAGCGAATCGCCCAGGCCCAGTTCATGGATCAAGTCCACCATGTCGGTGTCGCTGACGAACAGATGATGGTACCCACGTTCCAGTTGACCTCCGCCTACTTCGAAGGTCGACGCCTGGCCGCCCAAAAACGGCGCCGCCTCGAAAACCTCCGCGAAATGGCCCCGCGAGGTCAGTTCCAGCGCCGCCGCCAGACCGGCCGCGCCGCCGCCGATGATGCCTACTTTCATGCCCTAATCGTCCTGCGCGGTTCCAGTTCGAGGTTGCGCCGTCACCGGCGGTGGTGCGTCATCCGATATGCGGTCGACTTCGGTCTCCGGGAGTGCGGTCAGCCGACGCAACGAAAGGTTGTGCCAGAGCAGCAACAACAAGCCAGCGATGTTGACCGGCAGCCACAGCGCGACCAGATGCACCGCCACCGTGTAGGCCGCCGCCGCCGCCGCGCCGATGCCCAAAGCCACCAGCGTTTGCTGCGCCACGACCTCAAACGGCCCGATTCCTCCAATGGATGCTGGTATCGCGGTGATCAAGTTGGAAGTCACCGTTACCAGCAGTACCGCGGCCGCAAGTAGCCAGAAGGAGTCGAACCACGCGTCCAGGTTGAACGAGTACGCGACTATCAGGTAGACCCCGGCCTCCGCCAGCCAGACAGGCAGAGAACCCAGGAACAGTACGGCATGCTTGTGGGGTGAATTGAGCGTCGCCAGGCCTTCGACGAAACCATGAATCACCTCCACCGCCACGGCACGGAACCTCGCCGGCAGGATTACCGTGACCGCGATGAGCCAGTCCACCGCCCTCCGGCTGGTCGCCAAAGCCGTCAGCGCCAGCAAGGCCACCGCAAAACTGCCAATCACGCCCACCATCAGGATCACGGCCGTGGACTGGTAAGCCAGGCTCGCCTCGCTGAACAGGCCCGCGGCCAGCAGGATCGGAGCCGCCACCGCGCCCATGGCCAGAAGGGTCAACCCGTCGTACAACCTTTCAACGCTGAGTGTGGCTATGGACGCCGGCACGCTCACCTCTTTCTCCCGCTGTGACAGGTAAACCGCGCGGACCAACTCGCCCAAACGTGCCGGCAGCACGTTGTTCGCCATGTACCCGATGATGATAACCGGGTAAAGCCGTCGGGCGGATATGCGGGACAAGGGCGCCAGCAGGTATTGCCAACGGAGCGCGCGGAACCACTGACCCACGAAGTACAGGACTATCGCCGGAGCGAAGTACCAGTAGTTTGCACTCAGCAGCGCGTGAGCCAATTCTTTCCGGTCCACCAGCAGCACCAGCAGACCCAGCGCCACGACGCTGACCAGTACCCCGGCCCAGAACCGCCAATTGCCGAAAAAGTAGCCCAAAACAGCGGACGCTAGTGCGTATTCGAGAAGCCCGTCGGCGAAGCGTCGCCAACCTGCAGGTACTGCTTCCCGGTGAGCGTTCGCACCCGCCAAAGGTCGCCGTCGCAAATGGTAAAAGACCGCGGGGGTTCACTCAACGCGCTTTCCAACTCTGGCAACACCCTTGCGACCACAGTTATGATGTCTTCAATCTCCGGAGGGCTCATCTCATTGTCGTAGAAATTTCGGTGGCCGTTGTCCGCGGCAATATACGCATTCAATACTGCGAACTCGGCATACTCCGCGCCCAGTTGCTGAGCGATACGACCTACCGTGCGACGACCACCCAAGTTCAACCAGCCGCGCTGTTGACCGTGGGCCTTCAATATCTGCGCCAATGCACCCCAGACTTTTTCCGTAGCCTGGAGACGGTCGCCGCGCTCAAGCTCCTCGCGGGCTTGCTGGATCAATCGGCGGCTGATTCGCACGCGATCTTCTACGGTGGCCGATCCCGGCTCTGGCAATGCCGGCGTCGTGGTCATTCATCAGCCTCTGTCATTGGTATTTTCCGCCCGGCAACACAGTTTCAACCGTACGCTAATGGGTATTGGAAAAGCCCGTCGGCGAAGCGTCGCCAACCTGCAAGTCCTGCTTCCCTGTAAGCGTTCTCACTCGCCAGCGTTGGTCCACGTCACTGATAACGAACGGCCGTGGCGGCTGTTCCAGCGCCCGCTCCAGATCCGGCAGCACAGCGGCCACCACCGTGATGATGCCTTCGATTTCCGGCGGGCTCATCTCGTTGTCGTAGAAATTCCGGTGGCCGTTGTCCGCAGCAATATACGCATTCAACACTGCGAACTCGGCATACTCCGCGCCCAGTTGCTGAGCGATGCGACCTACCGTGCGATGACTACCCAGGTTCAACCAGCCGCGTTGTTGACCGTGGGCCTTCAGCATCTGCGCCAGTGCGCCCCAGACTTTTTCCGTAGCTTGGAGACGGTCGCCGCGCTCAAGCTCCTCGCGGGCTTGTTGGATCAATCGGCGGCTGATTTGCACGCGATCTTCCACGGTGGCCGATCCCGGCTCTGGCAATGCTGGCGCTGTTGTCATCCATGGGCCTCGGTCATCAGGATTCTATTCCCGCGCGTACTGATAATAACTGGCAGAGTACCAATCGCTTTGCTGGCGGCGCGCGACGATGTATTCCAGCGCCTGTCGGAGTTTATCGGGGTTGGCCGCCACATTTCGGAAAAACGACGCGTCCGCTTCCAGTTGCCGCCACAACCCGGTGTTGGTCCGCGCTTCTCCCGGGCGACGGTAGGTTTCAGGATACCACAGCAGATTCCGCATGGGCCCTTCTCGCCGATAACCCGGCGCATCTTCCTCCTCTACCGCATGCCGGTGCTCAGCCAGGTAAATTTGGGGACCGCTGTCCTTGCCCACCGCCCGGCAGTCTTTCGCCGTGTTTTCGTCGTTCTCCTCGTCCTCCGCATCGTCGTCGCTGGTGACGGCGCAGAACCGGTCGAACCGCAGATTGCCCTCCTCCGTCTCGTGTCGCACGTACCACTGGAACGGATACCACATGTCGTAATCGACCTTGACCGACGCATCACCCGCACCATCTCCCAGGGCGGTCCCTTGTAGCTCCGCGTGGGTGCGGACCAGGTCGGCAGAACCTTGCGCGTAGGCCAGTATCTCGATATTGGAATCGTCGTAGGTATAAGCCGCTCTCACGGCTCCCGCCACCCCAACCAACAGGAGCAAAGCCGCTACTCCCAACGCCAAGGCGCCTCCCGCCTGGCTGTGGCCACGTATCAGCCAGGCGATCACGATCGCTATCGGCAGCAGCATCAACACGACCAACCAGATCGCAAGACTGTTGACGTCTCCGCTGGTGCCCAGCCAGGCGAACCACACCGCCAGCGCAAGCCAAATCGGGCCAAGGATCAGCGCTAACGCCGTTCGGAGCGGCAGCATGCCCCAATTGATCCGGTCCATCAGATGACCAAGGAACATCCCAGCCACCAAAGCCAACGGTACAGTTATGTTGACCAGGAGCCAGGGCATCTTTTCGGCTGCGATGGTGTACAACGCCAGAGTAGCAATCACCCAGGCCGCCAGCACCAGGCCCATCCCGCCATAGGTGTCCCGGCGCCGGATCAGCCACACCACTCCAATCGCGCCGAAAACCAGAGCCAAAAGCTCATATACGCCCAACCCAACGAAGTAGTAGTACCACGGTTGGTTGCCGCGAGCCACGTCCTGCTGCATCAGCCAGTAGCCCAGGCTCTGCCACGACCCGGTGAAAACGCCGGCCCAGTTGGTGAACATGGTGGTGTAGAGCACGGTCCAAATCGCGTAGAACACCGCCGCGCACCCCAGCCAGAGACCTCCGCCCCAAGCGATGCCAACGGTTCCGCCCGCTACCAGCAAAACCAACAGCGCCAGCACCGGCACCAGGTAATTCACTGCGATGCGCCCCCCGTCCAAATCCTCCGAGGGAATCGCCGAGGGCAACATTTGGCTGATGAAATCGGCGCCGCCCCACAGGAAGGTGAGCCAGACCCAAGTCAGCAGGATGGCCGGCCCCAACAGCAGCGTGACGCCGCGCCACCCAATCTCGGACGCGAGGTTCAGCCTCAGCGGGGCAACACCCAGGAGCAAGATGACCGCGCCCGCGCCGCAGTCAACCAACGACCCGGTTGATCCGCCCCATGTCGTATCCAGCGCCGATAGAAGGTTATCGAAGGGTCCGACAACTACCACAGATACTGCGGCGACACTCGCCAGTACCGCCACGACGACCGAGACCAGGTCGATCAGGCCTCGGATGCGCCACAGCCACACCGCCAGGGCCAACCCCAGGCCGACCAGCGCGGCCGCAGCCACTATGTGCAGCCAGACCGGCGCCGTCCACAACGGCAACGTGACGAACGGCGCCTCCCATACCGGAGCGCCGGTGTCCCCGGTGGACCCGGTATCGCGAGATGCGATTGTCAGCCCGAACGGAGACTGCGCCAGAGCTATCAACGCGGCCGCCTGGGGCAACGTCAACGTGGCCAACAGGATGAAAAACCCGGCGTGGCCACTCACGCCGGACCAACCCTGTCGGGTCTTGACGAACGCCCACAACTCCCGCCAACCCAGAGTCATCGCCGCCAGTCCCATGAACAGGATGACGAAGTATGCCGTCTCCTTGGTCGCCAGCATCAGGGCGGTCACCACCGCCGCGCCAAACAGGTAGCGTTTGCGGTTGTTGATCCCGTACTGCCAGAGCATGATCAGCAGCAGTACCGCCCAAACCGCCATCAGGATATCGTTGCGCCCGAAACGGCTGAAGTACAGCAGGGATGGAGAAAACGCCAGGATGACCGCCGCGCACACCGCTCCCTTGTCGCCGATGAGGCGCCGCATGAAATACGGCAAAACGGTCAGAGCCACCCCAAACAACGCGTAGGGCAACCGCGCCAAAAAGTCGGTATCCCCAAGGTACTTGAGCACCACCGCCACCAGTTCGATCTGAAACGGCCCGTGCATCCACGGCGAATGAACGTATTCGACACCCCGCGCCAGCTTCCAGGAGAAGTGCAAGTGGATGGCCTCGTCATAGTGCATGGTCCGCCCGTCCAGCTCCCACAGCCGCATGGCGGCCGCCACCAGAGCAACGAGCAGAAAAGCCCACTCAACAACGCCAATCCGAACCGAGGGCAAGCGGGCCCGGAGACGCAGCACGCCATCGCGCGCCCGTGCCAAATTGACTGCGCTGGAAGCCATGAACCGGTCTACGCTGATCTGCGAATGCCAGATTGGTGCGTTGTCCGGCCAATGGGTGGCCGAACCGTCATCGGGAGGAATCGTGCGGCGGCTATCGCGCTATGGCGCGAGTGTCCGGGAAAACCACAGGACGGGTGTCAGCATACCGCCGGCCGGTGCTGCGCCCAGGGCCGCGCCTCTTCGAACGCCGCCATGGCGCGCAGCACCCGACCCTCTGCCCCCGCCGGTCCGACGATGTGCAGACCCACCGGGAGGCCCGCCGCGGAGAATCCACACGGCACGCTGGAGGCGGTTTGCCCGCTCATGTTGATCGGGAATGTGAACGGCAGGTATCCCCACCACGGGTCCACCGACCGACCGCCGATGCTGGTCGGGTGCTGGCCGATGGGGAACGCCGTCACCGCCATCGCCGGAGTAAGCAGCAGGTCGTAGGTGTTGAAAAAGTCGGCGAACCGCCGCTTGTGCCGGTCCACGTACGCAAGAGCCCGAGACAGGTCCGCTGCGGTATGACGCGACGCGCCGTCGAAGGTGTTTTGCACGTAGTGGGTCAACTCATCCCGCCGTTCCGGGTAGAGATCAGCGTAGGACGTATATGATGCGGTGCCGAACACGGTGGAAAACGCCGGGAATGGATCGCCCTCGATTTCCGGCGCCGCTTCCTCGACGATTGCGCCCAACTCCTGGAAAACCTGCGCCGCGCCGCGCGTGATTTGTACCACCTCCGGATCCACCGCCGCGTAACCAAGGTCATCGCTCCAGGCCACGCGCCAACCTTCGACCCCACCCTCCAGGGCTGCCATGTAATCCGGAGGCGTGTCGGTCATTGTGTTGGGATCGCGCGAGTCTGGACCCGCCAATACTTGCAGCAGCATGGCCGTGTCCCGAACCGTTCGCGCCATGGGGCCGCTTTGCGAGAAATGGTTGACGGCCGGCCCGCCGTAGCCCCCGTACCGGGGCACCCTTCCGTGCGACGGCTTGATGCCGGTAACGCCGCTGAAACTGGAAGGTATGCGTACGCTCCCTCCCCCGTCGCTGCCGGTGGCCAGGGTACACAATCCCGCGATGAGCGCGGACGCCGCGCCGCCGCTGCTGCCGCCGGGCGTATAGTCGGTGTTCCAGGGGTTGCGGCACGGCTCGCTCACGAGGTTTTCGGTGGTTCCCGACTGGCCGAATTCGGGCGTGTTGGTCTTGCCCAGGATGATCCCGCCGGCCGCCTTGACCCGTTCCACCACAATGGAGTCGATCTCCGGCACTCGGTCGCGGAAGACCGCCGACCCCATGGTCGTCCGTACGCCTTTCGTCAGTTCCAGGTCTTTCACCGAAATGGGGACGCCGTGCAGCGGGCCCAGATCGTCGCCTCGTTGCACCGCTTCATCCGCCGCTCTGGCGTCGGCCAAAGCCTGCTCTGGACACACGGTCAAATAAGCGCTCAGCTGCGGGTTCAACCGCTCGATGCGCTGGAAAAAGAACTCGGCGAGCTCGACCGCGGAGACCTCCTTGCCGGCGATCATGCGTCGTACTTCAGTGGCGGGAGTGAAAGCCATTTCAGAATCCATAACGCTCTCCTGCTCGATTTCCTGCGGATATCGATTTGTTCGAGTGCTTGACCTGGTTATTCGGAGGCAACCCCCGACGGGTTGGGCCGCTAACACGCCGTTGAACACGACCATCGCCACCCCCAGCGGCTGAGGTTGCGCAAACTTTGCGTCGCGCAGAATTGTACCATCACGCACTTGTAACCCGTCCGTCCGTCTCTGATTCAATAAACCGCCGTCTGCCAAATGGTCGGCGCCCATGGTGTATAGTGGGCCGTCGTCAGCGACCCGGGCACATCCGCCACAACGCTCCAACATGACCACCGTCGGAATCATCGCCAATCCCGCCGCCAGCAAGGACATCCGCCGCCTGGTGGCCCAGGGACGGGTGGTTCCCGATTGGGAGAAAGTCAACACCGTGCGCCGCGCTCTGATCGGCCTTCAATCCACGGACGTGGAGCGGGTGGTTGCCATGCCGGACAGCGGCAATCTGTGCCGGCGGGCCGCCGACGATTCCGGCATCTCGCTTCCCCTCGAAATGTTGCCCATGTCGCCGCTCTACACTGAGGGAGACACTACCCGAGCGGCCGCGATGATGGCCGAAATGGGCGTAGGCTGCTTGATAACCCTGGGCGGCGACGGCACCAACCGCGCCGTGGCGGTCGGAACGAACGAAGTCCCGCTGGTTGCCATCTCCACCGGAACCAACAACATCTTTCCGGTGATGGTGGAAGGTACTCTGGCCGGCATCGCCGCCGGTTTGGTCGCCTCCGGAAGCATGGAACTTTCCGACACCGCAGTGATCAGCAAGACGCTGCAACTCCACGTCAACGGCGAGTTCCGCGATCTCGCCCTGGTCGACGTGGCCATCTCCCGCGAGCGCTATGTCGCCACCCGGGCGATCTGGGACCTGGACACCGTTCACGAGGTCTTTCTCACCCGCGCCGAGCCCGGCGGCATCGGACTGTCTTCGGTGGGTGGGCGTCTGCATCCCCTGTCCATCGGCGAGGTCGGCGGCCTGCGCTACGTACTGGCGCGCGGCGGAGCGGACGCCGACCCTCCGCCGAAGGATACTGTCGTCGCCCCGGTGGCGCCGGGCATTGTTGAGCCGGCGTCAATCGCCTCGTGGGAACTGATCCATGAAGGGATTCCCGTCGCGCTGGAACCCCGCTATTGCACGGTGGCCCTGGACGGGGAACGTTCGCTGACGCTAAGCCCCGAAGACTCGGCGGAAATAGTGCTGGCCCGCAACGGGCCCCCGGTGGTCCTGGTTCAGCGCACCCTGCGCCGCGCTGCCCAACTCGGACTGTTCAATCTGCCCTGATGCCCTTCGGTTGGGAGCTTGTCGTCATCCTGGCAGCGCTGCTGCTGGGATCGTTCGTTTTCAGCGCCGTTGGTTTCGGGATGGCGCTCGCCATGGCGCCCATATTGCTGCTTATCCTGGCGCCCCGGCAGGTGGTGGTGCTGTCCAACGCGATGATCGTTGTGGCGACGGTATTGATCCTGTTGCAGACCTGGCGGGCGTTTCGCTGGCGGCAGTCGTGGCTGTTCATCGTTTCCGGCCTGCCGCCGGTGCCCCTGGGGGTGCTTCTGCTCAGCGTAGCGGCGCCTACCGCACTACGGCTATCCATTGTGAGCCTGATCCTGGTGATCGCCCTGCTCACGCTGTTCAATGTCCGGCTGCCCGCCGCTCGCACCAAGCGCGCCGCCGTCGGTTTCGGCTTTACGACCACGCTGTTGACCACGACGCTGAGCATCGGTGGCCCGGTCGCCGCCATATACGCAATCGAGCAGGACTGGCCCCGGGAGACCATGCGCGCGACCCTGGCTGTTTATTTCCTGCTGGCCGGTGTGCTGGGATTGGCGCTGTACTACCTGGTCGGCCTGATCCCCCAGGAGGTGGAGTTGGAAATGGCCATCGGGGTTCCGGTGGTCGTAATCGGCTCGACGCTGGGCGGATGGCTGGCCCGTCGCATGAGCCTGCGCATCTTCCGCTATGCCGTGCTTTTCGTCATCATCGGTGGCAGCACGTCACTGCTGATCCGGGAGATGGTGAGATTGATTTAGGGGCGAGCCTGCAACCCGCCCCTGCAATCTGCGTCCACAGCGGATTTCTGCGCCGGCTTACGAGGACAGATCGTGGAAAGCGGCCAAAGCGGCCGTGATCCCGTCCCCCACCGCGGCTCCGAGTTGCCTGGTGGATTCCGCCCGCGCGTCGCCGCACACGTAGACCCGGGGGATGTTGGTCCTCATGTGCAGATCACTTCGGATGTGGCCCAGCTCATCCATATCGAGCTGGTCCTTGAAAGCCTCGGTATTCGGGTGAAAACCGACGTAGACGAAGGCGGCAGCGGTCGGGTAGTCGTACACCTCGTCCGTCTTGAGGTTCTTGACCCGGGCCGCCTCCAGCACGTCGTTGCCAACGAACTCCTCTACGACATGGCTCCACAGCCATTTGTACTTGGGGTTGGAGAAGGCGCGATCCTGCAGCACCTTGGTGGCGCGAAGCTCATCCCGGCGGTGGATTATGGTCACTGAGTTGCAGATGCCAGTCAGGTAGTAGCTTTCGTCCATGGCGGAGTCGCCACCGCCGACAACCACCACGTCCTGACCCCGGAAGAAGTTCCCGTCACAAACCGCGCAATAGGAAACCCCGCGCCCGCCGAACTCGTCCTCGCCGGGGACCCCCAGCTTGTTGTGCGAACCACCGGTCGCGATGATCAGCGCCCGCGCGGTGAAATCGCCTTCCGAAGTCCGGACCAGTTTCCGGTCCTCGTACAGGTTTTCTACGCCTTCGATCTCGGCAAATTCCGTCTTGGCGCCGAACCTTTCGGCCTGGTTGTACATCTCATCCGCCAGCGCCTGCCCCTTCACACCCTCCCGAAATCCCGGATAGTTCTCGATCTCGTCGGTGATCAAAAGCTGCCCGCCCGGGCCGATGCTCTCGATCATCAGCGTACTGAGCATCGCGCGGGTCGAATAGAGCCCCGCCGACAAACCGGCCGCACCGGCGCCAAGGATGACAACGTCGTAGTCGTTGGACATCTAAGGGATCCCTCCTTTACCTGTTGGATCCGTTGCCAGCGGCTGGCACCGGGTTGACGTGATGCCGCCGGCGCTCTGCCGCAGGTCCCACGCGGTTGGCGCGCTGCGAAAGCGACGCCCTCACGTACTCCACCGAACGTCGCAGCCCTTCGTCCAACGACACCTCAGGCGTCCACTTCAGCTCTTTTTCCGCGCGGGTAGAGTCCAGGGCAATGTGGAGCACCTCGCCGGTCCGCCGCGGCCGATAGTCCGGCTCCTGGTCAAATTCCGTGATTTCTTGGAGCATCTCGTAGATCCGCGCCACGCTGACCTGCTGCCCCGTGCCAATGTTGTACGTCCTGCCGTGCCCTTTGTTGATGGCTGCCAGGTTGGCCTGGACGATGTCCGACACGTAGACAAAATCGCGTTCCTGCTGGCCGTCGCCATAGATGTGCGGTCTGCGCTCGCTGAGCATCATTCCGGTGAAGATGGCGATGACGCCGGCCTCGCCATCAGGATTTTGTCCTGGCCCGTAAACGTTAGCATACCGAAGGATCGTGTAGTCCAACCCGTAGGTCTCGTTGAATAGCTCCAGGTACTGCTCGCCGACGTACTTGGACAGGGCATAAGGAGTCAGCGGGTTGACCGGCGTGTCCTCGTCACAGGGAATCGTCTCCGGATTGCCATAGATAGCGCCGCCGGTGGACGAAAAGATGAACTTCTCCACGCCTTCGCCGGCGGCGGCCGCAATCAGCCGGATCGTCCCCATGACGTTGGCGTCAGCGTCGGCCACCGGATCAATGGCTGACTGACGGACGCTGCTCTGGGCCGCCAGATGAAACACGATCTCCGGTCGTTCCCGCTGGACGATTTGATTCAGCCGGGCATCGTTGAGCTCCGCATGGTAGAAGGTCGCCTGGTGGTTCACGTTGCGCAGTTGGCCGCTGCTGAGATTGTCCACCACCGCCACGTCGTATCCGTTGTCCAACAACCCGTCAACCAGGTGCGAGCCGATGAAACCGGCCCCTCCAGTCACTAGCGCTTTGGTCCGTCGTGTCAAGTTGTTACGTCCGTTGCGTTCGATCATTCTGATCGCAAATCATCTGTTATCGTAATTCAAACCACAGCCACCGGCAACTGACGCCCTCCGCGGCGGGTGGCTTAATTTCCAAATGGCAATCGAGCCGATTCGCCGGCACCGGTCCCTGCCAGCGGCCTGCTTGTCCCGCCTCTGAATGCACGGGCACCGGTTTGTGGTTTAATGCGCAGTGAAAGAGAGGTGCGTTATGGCCAAGAAAAAGGGTTCCGCCCTGCTGATCGTCTTTACCGACGTTGACATCGAAAACGACGCCGAATTCAATGCCTGGTACAACGAAGAACACGTGCCGGAACGCCTCAGCGCTCCCGGGTTCCTGGACGCCGCCCGCTATGAAGCGCTGCGCGGCGGTCCGCGTTACTTGGCCGTGTATGAACTGGAGTCCGCCGACGCGCTCCAAACCGACGAATACCTGCGCATGAGCCAGAATCCGACGGATTGGACCAAGCGCATGTCGCCCAACGTCGTCGGCCGCGGCACGGTGCGCCTCGTCTGCACCCAGATCTATCCGGAGGAAAGCGATCCACACACCCTGGGCAGAGGCATGGCGCCCGCCCTGCAGATCGGCCGGATGGATGTTCCCGCCGACATCGAAGCGAAGTACAACGAGTACTACGACACGGTGCGTACCCCGGCCAACCTGCTGATTCCCGGCTGCCTTCACGTCCGCCGGTACCACGCGGTGGAGGGTGCTCCCAAGTACCTGACGATGTACGAATTCGAGCACGAAAAGGTGCCGGAAACCCTGGCCTGGGAGAACCAGCGTCGCCAGGACACCATGCACGAATATATCGGCGGCACCTACGGCCACGCTCCGGGTTCGCCCGGTGTGTACCGCCGGGTCCAGCCGCCCCGCGCCTTCTGACCGAAAAGCGATTCAGCGGGCCTGCGTGTTAGAATGGCGCAGCCACAGGCCACTGATCTTCCAACAGCCATTTGAGGAGGCAATCGATGAACGCTCCGGCCCGAATGAAATTTGGCGTGTTTATGGCTCCGTTCCACCGGGTCGGCGAGAACCCCACGCTGGCCCTGGAGCGTGACCTCGAACTCCTCCAGTGGCTGGATCATCTGGGCTACGACGAAGCCTGGATCGGCGAACACCACAGCGCCGGGTGGGAGACTATCGCCTCTCCGGAAGTGTTCATGGCCACCGCAGCCGAGCGCACCCGCAACCTCCGTCTGGGCACCGGCGTGGTCAGCCTTCCCTATCACCATCCCTACATGGTCGCCAACCGCATGGTCCTCCTGGATCACCTCACCCGCGGGCGCGTGATGCTGGGAGTTGGCCCCGGCGCCCTGGCCTCTGATGCCTACATGTTCGGTATCGATCCGGCCCGCCAGCGCGAGATGATGGACGAGTCCCTGGGGGCCATCAAACGGCTGATGGACAGCGACGAACCCTACACCTACACGAGCGACTGGTTCGAGTTGCACGACGCCCATCTGCAGTTGCGTCCCTACCAGCAGCCCTTCCCCTTGGTCGTTGCATCGGTACAGTCGCCGGCCGGGGTGACCACGGCGGGCAAGTACGGCGCCGGCGTCATCTCTCTCAGCGTCCCCCGCGACATGGTGCGCTCCACCAGCCTCAAGGACCAGTGGGCCATCGCCGAGGAGACCGCCGCAGAGCACGGACAAACCGTAAAACGTTCGGAATGGCGCCTCTCCGTCGGCGTCCATCTGGCGGATTCCAAGAAGCAGGCCCAGGAGGACATCCGGGAAGGCTCGGCCCGCGTCGTCACCGAGTACTTTGGCAATACCCTCGGTCACGAGGTTCCTGACGTCCCCCGCGACCAGATCGTCGACTTCATGACGGACAACAAGCAGTGGATCGTGGGCACGCCGGACGACTGCATCCAGCGTATCAACGAACTTCAGGAGATATCTGGAGGTTTTGGCGGCCTACTGGTCCGGGTTGAGGACTGGGCTCCCCGGGACAAACTCCATCGTTCCTACGAGCTGCTGGCCCGGTACGTCATGCCCCAATTCCAGGGCACCCTGTCCGGCATACAGACTTCCCAGCAGTGGGCGTCGAACCTCCGCGACACCCTCCAGGTCAACCGCCGCGCCGGCCTCGACCGCGCCACCCAGGCCTACGAGGAGAGCCGCCAGCGCAGTTGATCTGGTTCTTATTGCGACCGACCATCAAAGGGCGGCCCGGTGGGTCGCCCTTGTCATTTTTGGCATTGCCCCGTGACCTCCTGCCGGATTTGTGCTCCGGTATTCGCGCTGGCGGCTATGCGCGCGCAATCCAGACCGCCAAGCCCGCGCTCGGCCATCCGATTGGAGCGACGTCGGAAAAGCAACGCTGCCGCCGCGGGTATCAATATGACGGCCTGATCGTGCGCCGGGTTATAATGGGCCAAAGAAAGAGGATCATGGAGCAGAGGTAGATGTTATGCGCAAGACCAAGATTATCGCCACCATAGGCCCAGCATCCCGGTCCCCGGAAATCCTGGACCGCCTCGTCGGCGCCGGCATGGACGTCGCCCGTCTCAACTTCTCTCACGGGACGCTGGAAGAGCACGC
Organism: Dehalococcoidia bacterium; assembly: GCA_965220505.1. Taxonomy (GTDB): domain Bacteria; phylum Chloroflexota; class Dehalococcoidia; order Lucifugimonadales; family UBA3495; genus Bin87. The sequence continues at coordinate 1,651,923 of CBDCQE010000001.1, forward strand.
CGAAGTCATTGCCAATGTACGGACGGCATCCGCAAAGCACAACCGGCCTGTGGCCGTCCTGCAGGACCTGGGCGGCAACAAGTTCCGCCTGGGCAACATGGAGGAGCCGGCGCAATTGAACTTTGGCGACGAAGTTTCCATCGTCAACGAACCGTCCTCCGTTTCTCCGTACCTTCTTCCTTTCCCGGAACCCGAGATCCTGCGCAGCATGCGTCCCGGAAATCTAGTGTATATCTCCGATGGTACGGTGTGCCTGGAGGTCCTGGAAGTAACCCAGGAGCTCGAAGTCAAAACCCATGTCCGCAACGGTGGCAATCTCTCTTCGTTCAAGGGGGTCAACCTGCCTGACGTGCCCATCGACATGCCGGTGATTACGGAGAGCGACAAGATCGCCCTGCAGTTCGGCGTCGATCAGGAAGTGGACTGGGTCGCCCTGTCCTTCGTGCGCACCGGCGAGGATGTCCGGTATGCCCGGGCCTATCTCAACCAGTTGGGCAGTCGCGCCCCGGTGATGGCGAAGCTTGAACGCCGAGAGTGCATCGCCAATCTGGATGAGATCCTGGCGGAAGTGGACGGCATCATGGTTGCGCGCGGCGACCTCGGGGTGGAGATGCCCATGGAAGAGGTTCCGGTAATCCAGAAGGACATGGTGACCAAAGCCAACCGGGCCGGGCGCATCTCGTCGGTAGCTACCCAGATGCTGAGGTCAATGGTCAACTCCCCCACGCCGACGCGAGCCGAGGTATCCGATATTGCCAACGCTGTGCTGGACGGTTGCGATTCCATCCTGCTGTCCGACGAAATCGCGGTGGGTTCGTACCCGGTTGAGGCGGTCCGAATCGCAGACGCCGCGATCGCCCAGGCCGAAAAGATGTACCATTACTATTCGGAGTTCCCCCAACGGGACCAGACCCAGTCGGTGACATGGGGCGCGACCCAGCTGGCCAAGTCGCTCAACGCCAAGCCCATCGTGATCACGAGCACCGGCCGAGCCGCCTACGAGATGTCGCGCTTCCGGCCGGAGAACGACATCATTGTGTTCTCCCACGACGCAGCCGTACAGCGTCGGGTGTGCATGGCTTGGGGCCTCAATCCCAAGGGTGTCATCCCCGCCGAGCCGGACGTGGCGAAGCTGGTCACCATGCTGGTCGACGCGGCCATGGCCACGGGCATGGTTTCGGAGCGGGACGTGGTCACCCTAGTTCACGGGTTCATGACCGGCGTAACCGGCACCACAAATACCATCCAGGTGCTGAACATCCAGGAATACTTGGACCACATAGGTCGCAACGCCGTCGCCTCCGCCGCGCCGGACGCGATCTAACGCACGTGGGCGCCATTGACATGACTGAACAGGACTACGCCCAATGCGCTCGCAAATTCCTGGCCGACTCCGACCGGGAATTTGCTGACGGCGAACGGCAGCAGGCATCTGAGAAACTATACGGCGCGGCCAATGAGGCCCTGAGCGCAGTTGCCGTTTTGAGGGGTTGGAAATACCGAACTCATCGTGACATGAAAAACGCCAGCCAGCGCCTGGCGGAAGAGCACAATGAGCCCCTCTTTGTCGGCGGCTTTGCCGTCGCAGAGAAGTTTCACAAAAACTTTTTTCATGACGAGATGGAAGACTACGAGATTGAGGTCGACCGTCCCTATGTGCACTCGTTTGTCTATCGAGTGTTGGGGCTGATCGGGCAGTAATGCGGAAGGGCGGGTCTAAAGCCCGCCCTTGGCAGATAAAGCGATTGTTACTGTTCCTATTCGTTGGCGGTCGACCTTGGCAAATGGGACACTCCCGATGACAAGTATTGGTCGACGCCACGCGCCACGTCGCGTCCCTCGGCAATCGCCCATACGACCAGCGACTGGCCGCGCACCATGTCGCCGCCGGCGAAAATGCCCGGGATCGAGGTCATCTTGTTGTCGTCAACCTTGACGTTGCCTCTGCCGTCCAATTCAACCCCGAGTTGATCCAGCATCCCGCCGTGTTCCGGGTGGAGGAAACCCATCGCCAGCAGCACCAGGTCGGCGTCCACGCTGAACTCGCTGCCCGGTACTTCGGCCATCTGGAAACGGCCGTTCTCGCCGCGAGTCCAGTCGACTCGGACGGCGTGCAGTTGGTTGACTTGCCCGTTCACGCCGGACAGTGACTTGGTAAGGATGTTGTAATCGCGGACCCCGCCTTCCTCGTGGGCGCCGGAAGTCCGGAGGATCATCGGCCAACGTGGCCACGGGTTGTCGTCCGGGCGGGTTTCGGGAGGCTCCGGCAACAACTCGAACTGATGGACGATCTCGGCGCCCTGCCGGTGCGCGGTGCCCAGGCAGTCGGCGCCGGTGTCGCCTCCACCCAGGATAATGACCCGCTTTCCCTCGGCGCTGATCTGACCGTCGATGCTCTCCCCAGCCAACACGCGGTTTTGCTGTGGCAGATACTCCATTGCGAAGTGCACGCCGTCCAGCTCACGCCCGGGAACGTCCAGATCTCTAGCCTGGGTAGAGCCACCGGTCAGGCACACCGCGTCGTATTCTTCCAAAAGTTGCTGGGCCGGATAGTTCACGCCGACGTTGATGCCGGTGCGAAACTCGATGCCCTCTGCTTCCATCAACTGGACCCGGCGCTGCACCACCGACTTCTCCAACTTGAAATCGGGGATGCCCAGCATCAGCAGGCCGCCGATGTAGTCGGCGCGCTCCAGCACAGTGACCGTATGCCCTGCCCGGTTCAGCTGCTGTGCGGCGGCCAACCCTGAGGGTCCGCTCCCGACCACGGCCACGGTTTTGCCGGTGCGCGTTTCGGGCGCCACTGCTTTGATCCACCCCTGCTCATAGCCCCGGTCGCTGATTTCTTTCTCGATGTATTCGATAGTGACTGGATCGGCATTGATGCTGAGCACGCAGGACGCTTCGCAAGGGGCAGGACAGATCCGACCCGTAAACTCCGGGAAGTTGTTGGTGCTGAGCAGGACTTCCAGCGCCCGTTCCCAATTCCCCAGGTACACCTGGTGGTTGAACTCGGGGATGACGTTCCCCAGGGGGCACCCCATGTGGCAGAAGGGTACCGCACAGTCCATGCAGCGACCACCCTGTTCGGTCGCCTGCTGGTCGGACCAGCGGTGGTAGTACTCGCGATAATCCCCGACCCTTTCTGACGGTGGCCGTCGCTCCGGCGGGGTCCGCCCGAACTCGACAAAACCGGTGACTTTACCCATTGGGCACCGCCACTAGCTCAGCTTCCGCCCGTTGTGCCCGTTCCTGCAGCACACGTCGATAGTCACGCGGCATGACCTTGCGGAACTCGCCGATGCTCGCTTGCCAGTCGTCCAAAATGCGCTGCGCGGGACCGCTCCCGGTCCGCTCAAAGTGTTCGGCAAGCAGGCTCTGCAACAGGTCGATGTCCTCTTGTTCGACCAAGTTTTCCAAGTCAGCCATTCCGTCGTTGAAGCGGATGTGGAAGTCACCCTCCGGATCGTGAACGAAGGCGATGCCACCGCTCATGCCGGCGGCGAAGTTGCGGCCTGTGCTGCCAATGACGGCAACCACGCCGCCGGTCATGTACTCGCATCCGTGGTCGCCCACGCCCTCAACGACGGCGCGTGCCCCGCTGTTGCGGACGCCAAACCTTTCTCCGGCCCGCCCGCGGATGAACACGTCGCCTCCCGTGGCCCCATAGAGCGCCACGTTGCCGATGATGATGTTGTCTTCCGGAACAAATCCGGAACCGTCGGGCGGAACGATGACGAGGCGTCCGCCGCCGATGCCCTTCCCCATGTAGTCGTTGGTGTCCCCGGCCAACCGAATCGAAACCCCGGGAGCCAGGAACGCGCCAAAGCTCTGGCCGCCTGAACCCTCCAGCTCGATGTCGATAGTGCCGTCGGGGAGGCCCTCTTCACCGTACTTGCGGGCAACCCGTCCGCTGAGCATGGCGCCGACGGTGCGGTTCGAGTTCCGGACGGGCAGGCTGATATGCACCGGGGTGCCGTTTTCGATAGCCGTTTCGGCCCGCGCGATTAACTGGTGGTCCAAAGCCCGCTCCAGACCGTGATCCTGGTCAATGCAGCAGTAGGTCTGCACACGTTGGGCCCGCGGCGGAATCGTCAGCAACTTGGACAGGTCGATGCCCGAGGCTTTCCAGTGGTCCACGGCTTCGCGGGTCTCCAGCTTGTCGACCCGGCCCACCATTTCGGCCACGGTGCGGAAGCCCAGCTCGGCCATGATCTCCCGCAATTCTTCAGCCACGAAGTAGAAGTAGTTCACCAAGTGACCGGGCTGTCCGGCGAAGCGCTTGCGCAACTCCGGATCCTGGGTGGCAATGCCCACGGAGCAGGTGTTGAGGTGGCACTTGCGCAGCATGATGCAACCGTTGACGATCAGCGCGGCCGTGGCCATGCCGAACTCTTCCGCACCCAGCAGGGCGGCTATAGCCACGTCACGGCCGGTTTTCAACTGCCCGTCGGTCTGCACCACGATACGACTGCGGAGGTCGTTGGCCACCAGCACCTGCTGGGTTTCGGCCACTCCCAATTCCCAGGGCAAACCGGCGTGCTTGATGGACGATTCCGGAGAGGCTCCAGTGCCCCCGTCGTGGCCACTGATGAGCACCACGTCGCCGTGTCCTTTCGACACGCCGGCGGCAATGGTCCCCACCCCCACTTCGGACACGAGCTTCACATGGATGCGAGCCTCGGGGTTGATGTTCTTCAGGTCGTGGATCAGTTGGGCCAAGTCCTCGATCGAGTAGATGTCATGGTGGGGTGGAGGCGAGATCAGTTCCACGCCCGGCGTCGTGTGCCGCACCCAGCCGATGTATTCATCCACCTTGTGGCCAGGCAACTGGCCACCCTCGCCCGGCTTGGAGCCCTGGGCCATCTTGATCTGGAGGTCGGTAGCGTTGACCAGGTAATTGGGCGTGACGCCAAAACGCCCCGAGGCCACCTGCTTGATGGCGCTGGAACGATTGTCGCCGTTTTCGTCGAGGTTGTAGCGGTGGTAATCTTCGCCGCCTTCGCCAGTGTTGCTGCGCGCGCCCAGCTGGTTCATGGCGATCGCCATGGTCTCGTGCGCTTCCCGGCTGATGGAACCCAGGGAGATGGCGCCGGTGGCAAACCGCTTGACGATCTCCACCGCCGGTTCCACTTCATCGATCTCAATGGGTTGGAGGTCTTTGAACTCAAAAAGACCCCGCAGCGTGGCCATACGGCGGCTCTGGTCGTTCACTTCCTGCGCGAACTCGCGGTAGGCCCGGGGGTCGTTGGCGCGGGTGGCATATTGCAGCTTGGCGATGGCTTCCGGATTCCACTGGTGGAACTCGCCATGCCGCCGCCATTGGTACTGACCGCCCATGTCCAGTTCCTGCATCCCCGGCACGAACGGGTCGTCGAACGCGGAGCGGTGGCGTTGCAGCGTTTCTTCCTCCACCACGTCGAGGCCGATCCCCTGGATGCGGGAGGGGGTGCGAGTGAAGTACCGGTCCACCAGGTCGTCGTTCAGGCCGATGGCCTCAAAGATCTGGGCTCCCCGGTACGACTGCACCGTGGAGATGCCCATCTTGGACATGACCTTGAGGATGCCTTTCTCGTTGGCCTTGATAAAGTTGTAGACGGCGTAGTCCGGCTTGGTCCCGTTCAGTTCGCCCCGCTCTGCCAGATCGCGGACGGACTCCAACGCCAGATACGGATTGATACCGCCCGCGCCGTAGCCAATCAGCAGGCAGAAGTGTTGGACCTCCCGGGGCTCTCCAGACTCGACGATCAGGCCAACCCGGGTGCGCGTCCCCGTGCGCGTCAGATGATGATGCACCGCGCTGGTCGCCAGCAGGCTGGGTATGGGAGCGTGGGTCGCATCCACACCGCGGTCGGAAAGGATGATGATGTTCGAGCCCTGGGCTATGGCTTCGGACGCAGCATCGCAAAGGTTGTCGAGAGCAGACTGCAACGATCCAGTCCGCGCATCGAACAGGGTGGACAAGGTTGCGGACGACAGTCCCGGCAAGTCAAGCGCGCGGATCTGCGCTAGTTCCTCATCGGTCAGTAGCGGAGACTTCAGCCGCAGTTGCCGACAGTGCTGCGGCGATTCGTCAAACAGGTTCTGCTCGCTTCCGACGAAGGCTTCCAGTGAAGTGACCAATTCCTCTCGGATCGCGTCCAGGGGCGGGTTGGAGACCTGGGCAAACAACTGCTTGAAGTAATCAAAGAGCTGGCGGTTCTGGTCGGACAAGACGGCCAGCGATGCGTCGTTGCCCATGGAACCGATGGCTTCGTATCCTGCCGCTGCCATCGGAGTGGTCAGCATCCGCAACTCTTCAATGGTGTAGCCGAAGGAACGCTGCTGCTGGCGTAGGTTATCGCCCCCGGCCGGCGGCAACGGCTGCGCGGCCGGCAGGGCTTCCAGTTCCACCTTGTTTTCCTGGAGCCACTGGCCGTAAGGCTGCCGGCTGGCCAGCGTGTGCTTCAGTTCTTCGTCGCCGATGATCCGGCCCTCGTCGAAACTGACCAGGAACATCCGGCCCGGCTGCAAGCGGCCTTTTTCCTTGACGCTCTCCGGAGGCAGGCTCAGCACGCCGGTCTCGGAAGCCATCACCAGCTTGTCGTCGTGGGTCACTGTGTAGCGGAATGGCCGAAGACCATTGCGGTCCAGCACGGCGCAGACGTCCTTCCCATCGGTGGCCAGCATCATGGCGGGCCCGTCCCACGGCTCCATCATGCACGAGTGGAACTCGTAAAAGTCCTTTTTCTCCTGGGGCATGGTTTCATGCTGGTCCCAGGCTTCCGGAATCATCATCAGCATGGCATGGGCCAACTCACGGCCCGTCATGACCAGGAGCTCAAGCGCATTATCGAAACTGGCGGTATCGCTCGCCTGGGGGTCGCAGATCGGCGCCAGCTTGTGGATGTCATCGCCGTACAACGGTGAGCTGAACTGGTATTCCCGGGCGTGCATCCAGTTGATGTTGCCGCGCAACGTGTTGATTTCCCCATTGTGGGCCAGGTAGCGATACGGATGCGCCAGCTTCCAGTGCCCCAGCGTGTTCGTGCTGAACCGTGAATGGACCAGCGCGAAAGCCGACACCATCGCTTCGTCGTTCAGGTCGGCATAAAAATTGGGCAGCTGGTACGAGACCAGCAAGCCCTTGTACACCACGGTGTTGGCGCTCAGGCTACAGATGTAGTAAAAGTCCGCGTCGTCTTCGCTGATGCCAGTGGCCTGCAGATTGTTCGTGATGGACTTTCGGACGACGTAGAGTTTGCGCTCCAGGGAGGCCCGGTCGGGGGTATGAGCAATGCCTTTTCCGACGAAGAACTGCCGGATGGTGGGACAAACTGCCCGAGCGTCGCGCCCAATCGCGGTGAGGTCGACTGGCACGTCCCGCCATCCGAGAAGAGTCAAGCCTTCGTCGGTCACGACTTTTTCGATATGGGCCAAACAAGCGGCCAGAGGAACAGGATCCTGGGGCAGGAAGACCATGCCCACGCCGTACTCGCCCTCAGCGGGCAGTGTGATCCCGATTTCTGCGGTGGCCTTGCGGAAAAAGGCATCCGGCATCTGCACCAGGATGCCCGCTCCATCTCCGGTGTCAGGATCGGCGCCCGAAGCACCCCGGTGCCCCAGGTTGTTCAGCACTTCCAGCGATTCGGTGATTATGGCGTGAGTCTTTTCACCCTTAATATTGGCAACCATGCCGACGCCGCAGGCGTCGTGTTCCTGGTCGGGAGCGTATAATCCGGACTGGGCCAGTTCTTTGAGAGAATTCATGGCTGCACCGTACGGTCGCTGGGACAATGAAAAAGCCGCCAGCTGTGCCGAAAGCCACTCCCGACATCAGGCTCGTGGACTTTCTTGCTGCTGGCAAAATTAGTTTGTGTAATATATCACAATTGCCGGGGATTGCAAGGCAAACCGCCGCCGGCCTATACTCCCGCAACACCCCTCCGTGTGGTTCACAAACCAACCTGCAAAAGCACTCAAATGACCAGCACTACCGACACTACGACCCCCGCCGACGTTGCCCGGTTGGCCGTCGACGTGGCCGCTGACAAGCTGGCCTCCGACATCGTCATGCTGGACCTTCGGCAGCTGACAGTGTTCGCGGACTACTTCGTCGTGATGACCGCGGATTCGGTGCGACAGATCGAAGCCCTCGAAGAGGACCTGTCCGAGGCCATGAAAGTGGCCGGCGTACCCCGCCACCATCGCGAGGGCACCCCGGCGTCAGGTTGGGTTCTGCTGGACTTTGCGGATGTGGTGATCCACATCTTTGGCCCGGAAGAGCGCGAGTTCTTCGGGCTGGAACGGCTTTGGAGCCGCGCTCCGCAGGTGGTCAGGATTCTGTAATCCACTCGTCCGTGCTGCGCGTATAGTTCAGAGCGTCGCCGAGCTCAAAGAACAGGCCGATTTCACGTTCCGCAGATTCCGGCCCATCGGAACTGTGAACGATGTTTCGGCCAATGTCGATCCCAAAATCGCCCCGTATGGTGCCGGGCGCCGCCTCCCCGGGATTGGTCGATCCCATGGTCTGCCGCGCCAGAGCCACAGCGTTGTTCGCCTCCCAGATCATGGCTACGATGGGGCCGGAAGTGATGAACGACACCAGCGACGAGAAGAAGGGCCGATCAACGTGCTCCGCGTAGTGCCGTCCCGCCAGATCCTCATCCACCTGCATCAGGCGAATTGCGACCAGCTTCAGTCCTCGGCGTTCCAGCCGGGAGATGATCTCGCCGACGAGACCCCGCTGTACTCCGTCCGGCTTGATGGCGACGAAAGTCCGTTCCATTGGTTTGCTTACTCCTGTCAATTGATGAATTCGGGCAGTCGGGATTAAGAGGGTGACCGGCGTCCCTGGCGTATCAGGTCGCGTTGGCGGGGGGCCCCGATGGTTGGCATCCGCAGGTAGTACGGCTGCAGGGTAGTGAGGTCGTCAGATTGACCGTCACTCACTCTCCGGGCGGCCACTTCCGCCAGCGCCCAGAGGCGGTCCGCGGGAGTCCATGGCATCACGGCGCATCCGGAACCGTTTCCGTAAATCGCGCCGATCTCTTCCCGGCGCGCCCACGCGGCCTCTCCGCAATAGGTCGTCGCCAACGAGTCCTCGCCGTCCTGTTGCAACAGGTCTGCCGGCGGGGCGACCCGGTCATCTCTCAAGCGTTGGCCATCGGGTCCGAATGCCCCCGCCGCAACCTCGTTGCGCCCAGCATCCAGCCACGACACCGGACCACGCTGATCCGAGGGCGGACCGCATATCGCGAGATCCAGGTACCGCCACGCTTCCAGCAGCAGCGTGTCCGCACCGATTATCGGAAAACCGCCGGCTATGGCCAGGCCCTTCGCGGCGCTGACGCCCACCCGCAACGCGCTAAAAGGCCCCGGTCCCAACGCCACGGCCACGCCCGTCAGTTCCGCAGCACGAACTCCTCGCGCGGTCAGCAACTGAGTTACCGCCGGCATGAGTTGCGCGGTGTGGTTGGCAGTGGACCGCCACAGCCGGGCCTCCATCACCTGCCCGTCGTCGCTGGAAAGGGCGGCTCCGCCGTAGCGCGACGAAGTGTCGATGGACAACAGCATCAGGAGGTCCGCCCCAATCCATCCGCAGACGCATCGCGGGTCAATTGCGCCAGCAGCGGCGAGTATCGTTCCGGAGCGTCGGAAATTGTAATGCGGTGCCGTGACGGGACCGAACCGTCCTCGTCCGGGATCACCTCGCACGCCGCCGGGTTTCCTTCCGCTGCGTAGTCCAATCCAATCCACAAGGCGTCCTGCGGAAAGATATCCGCGGCCCGGTCCGCCCACTCCACAATGAGCACGTCATCCCCGGCCGCGACAATGTCCTCCAGGCCCAGATCCCATGCCTCTGCTGGATGGTCAATCCGGTACAGGTCCGCGTGATGGATGGTGAGGCGGCCCTGGTAACGGGTGACGAGAACGAACGTTGGGCTGCGAGCGTATCCCGGCGCTCCCAACCCGCTGGCTATCCCCTGGGTCAGGCAGGTCTTGCCGGCCCCCAGCGGTCCGGTGAGTAGATAGACGTCACCTGGAGCGGCTGCCTCGCCTATAACTTTTCCGACCGCGCGGGTCTGGTCGGCAGTCTCGGTATGGATTGTGATGCTCGTCGACATGAGCCCGTACACTAGCGCGCTGATCGTCGATAGGCCAGCGTCAGCCGAAATGGTCCCAGCCAGCGCCGCCCCGCAGGCGAGGGTTGCCGTCCGAGTCCAACACCGTGACTGCGCCCGCCGTTCCGTCGGTGATCTCGCCGATGACCGCGGCAGAATCGGGCAATCGGTCGATGGCAGCGCTCATGACCTCAGGCGGCGCGGTGAACAGCAAGACATAGTCCTCGCCACCGTACAATGCCAGGTCAAGCCAGTCCTCGGAAAACACGGATTTGAGCGCAGCGTCTGCCGGAACCTGGTCGGCCCGGACAACTGCGGCCACACCACTGGCAGAGCACAGCTTTGCCAGATCGTCCGCCAGTCCGTCGCTGACGTCCATGGCCGACTCGATCCCGTTGGCCACCAGGATCTGTCCCTCGGCAACGTGTGGGCGCGGCCGACGATGGCTGATCGCTAGTTGATCTGCGTCCGGGCCGACAGCCGGCGCTCCTTCCAGCATCGCCCGCAGTCCTCCGGCCGAACCACCCACGGCCCCCGTGACGCCGACCAGGTGACCCGGCCGAGCCGCGGTGCGGACCATGGGTTTGCCGGTGGCGATGCCGGTGAGGGCCACCGTAATGAAGCCCACCGGCGATCTCACCATGTCGCCGCCAATGACCCGCGCCCCGAATTCCCGGCAGATTTCGTTCATGCCGGCATACAGTTCTTTGACGTCGGATACCAGCGTGTCCGCCGGCAACCCAAGAGTGACCAGCGCAAATGCCGGTGTTCCTCCCATCGCCGCCACGTCGCTGACGTTGGAGGCTATAGCCTTCCAGCCCAAATCCCGCCAAGGAGTGGTCTGGGAAGTGAAATGGATCCCGTCCACCATGGTATCGGTGGTGTACAGCTCGGTGACCGGGCTACTGAGGAAGGTTGCCGCGGCGGCGTCATCTCCATTGTCCACGTCGATACGGTAAGTATCCGGGGAGATGACCACCGGATCGGAGCCCGCGCTGCCGGTCCATTCCTGTACCAGGCTGATGAGTCCGAATTCGCCGAGCTGGGAGACACGCATAGGTTGGCCGACTCATTTTTGCAGCATGAATGGTTCGATGTTAGCCTCGGAGATCCGGGCCAGGGCCGCCGCCGATTCGGCAAGAGTCTTGTTGAACACGCCGGTCACGATGGACCGCACCACGGTGCGCCCGCGGACAAACCGGAACTCGCGCCCATCGATGATGGCGGTGGAACCCGAAAAGGTAAACTCCTTGCCCACGGCGTAATCTCCCAACTGGGGAGCGTCGGCGTCGCTGACGGAAACTATGTTCACGCCCCGAACCGGCAACTGCAGATCCGCCACAACCTGGTCTATCTCTTCGTTCAGCGCCCTGCGGTCATAGTCTTTGAGAGCGTCAGCCGAGGCCCGGGCCTGGTCGGGAGTTTCATACAGGCTGACCCAGGTGAGGGTGAAATAGGCACGGCTGCCGGCCACGCTGTACACATTGAGCAGGCCGCCGCCCCAGGTCCAGCGCTTGTAACCGGCGATGAAGCCGTCGTCCGTGACGGTGAACTCGCCCTCGCCTTCCACGTCTTCATAGACGCATTCAGAGTCCTCCCCGCCGGTGCACACGCCGGCCAGCACTACCGTCTTGATGACCGGACTGTCATCAGCGGTCTCGGTAGCCAGGCCTGCGACATCGTCCAGGGAAGGCAGGATGCCGGGCAAGTCCGACGCGGTCAGCGAGTCGATGGGAGCGGGGGTTGGGGTTGGCGCCGGCGTTGGCGTCGGGACTCGGGTTGGCTCGCCCGGGGCCAGGGTAGGCAGAGGAGTGGGGGTTGGCTCGGGTGTGGGAGTGGGAGTAGGAACGGGGGTGGCCGTGGCCGTGGGTTCCGGCGTCGGGGTCGGAGTGGCCGTAGGCTGCGGCGTTGCGGTTGGAACGGGTGTGGCCGTGGGAGCGGTGGTGGCGGTAGGCGGGGTTTCGGTGGGCGCTGCGCCAACCACCGGGGCAGCCTGGGTTGCAGCGGGCGGCGGTGCCGGCTCGGGGGAGCAGGCCAACGCAAAGGCGGCGGCCAGCAGCAAAATGACGAGCGGCGTACGGAATGGAGCAGACATCAAGCGAACTCCAAGATGACGATTAGGATCCTCAAGCCAATATACAAGCGAAACGGGCCTTTTTTCAAAGGCCCGGAAATTCGGCGCTCGTTAGCGGCTGATTAGTGAAAGGAAGCAAGAAGTTTGCGAATTGTTCCGGCGATTTTGCCGGGTACAGCGGATTTTCTCAGGGAACCTGCTCTCTGGGCACAGGAGTCGGTGGACTCGACCAGAAGACCCGAGTGACAGGAACGTCCACTGATTGACCTGGGAGTGGGCCGGCTCTCGCCTGATAAGGCGTTTGCCGACTAAGGTCTCCCTATAAAGGAGGTGATCCAGCCGCACCTTCCGGTACAGCTACCTTGTTACGACTTCGTCCCAGTTACCGAACCCGACCTCGGCACCTGCCTCCCTTGCGGGTTAGCTCAGCGACTTCAATCGTTCTCGGCTTCCATGACGTGACGGGCGGTGTGTACAAGGCCCGGGAACGTATTCACCGCAGTATGCTGACCTGCGGTTACTAGCGATTCCGCGTTCATGCAGGCGGGTTTCAGCCTGCAATTCCAACTGGGGCCGGCTTTGGTGGGATTGGCTCCATCTCGCGATTTGGCAACCCATTGTACCGGCCATTGTAGCGTGTGTGTAGCCCTGGACATAAGGGCCATGATGACTTGACGTCGTCCCCACCTTCCTCCTCCTTGCGGGAGGCTGTCTCGCTAGAGAGAATAACTAGCGACGAGGGTTGCGCTCGTTGCGGGACTTAACCCAACACCTCACGGCACGAGCTGACGACAGCCATGCAGCACCTGTGAAGGCTCCCCGAGTTACCCCGAGGTCGTTACCCTTTCGGGTTCCTACTACCAACATGTCAAGCCCAGGTAAGGTTCTTCGCTTAGCATCGAATTAAACCACACGCTCCACCGCTTGTGCGGGCCCCCGTCAATTCCTTTGAGTTTTAGCCTTGCGGCCGTAGTCCCCAGGCGGGATACTTAACGCGTTAGCTACGGCACGGAGGGGGTCAATACCCCCCATACCTAGTATCCATCGTTTAGGGCGTGGACTACCTGGGTATCTAATCCAGTTTGCTCCCCACGCTCTCGCGCCTCAGCGTCAGATACAGCCCAGTAAGCCGCTTTCGCCACTGGTGTTCCTCCCGATATCTACGCATTCCACCGCTACACCGGGAATTCTGCTTACCTCTGCTGTCCTCTAGTCAAATAGTATCCCTTGACCTCTCCCAGTTGAGCCGGGAGCTTTCACAAGAGACTTATCCAACCGCCTACGCGCACTTTACGCCCAGTGATTCCGGGTAACGCTTGCCCCCTACGTATTACCGCGGCTGCTGGCACGTAGTTAGCCGGGGCTTATTCCCGAGGTACCGTCCTTTCTCTTCCCTCGGAAAAGGGGTTTACAACCCGAAGGCCTTCGTCCCCCACGCGACGTCGCTGGGTCAGGCTTTCGCCCATTGCCCAAGATTCCCTGCTGCTGCCTCCCGTAGGAGTGGGGGCCGTTCTCAGTCCCCCTCTGGCTGGTCATCCTCTCAGACCAGCTACCCGTCATCGGCTTGGTAGGCCATTACCCCACCAACAACCTGATAGGACGCGAGCTCCTCCTCCGGCGACCGAAGCCTTTCATCTGCACCCCAAGGGATGCAGGTCGTATGCGGGATTATCCTCAGTTTCCCGAGGTTATACCCCACCGGAGGGCAGATTACTCACGCGTTACTCAGCCGTCTGCCGCTTTATCATTGTGGCCGAAGCCACGATCACGCTCGACTTGCATGCATTAAGCGCGCCGCCAGCGTTCACCCTGAGCCAGGATCAAACTCTCTTAATGAGAACCTTACTTCCTTCCACTATTCAGCTGTTAAGGAGCCCTCACTGCCGGTGGCTAAAGGCCTCAACGGCCAGTGAGTTCCGCAACTGTATCCGTTTTGATCCCCCTTGTCAATACCCGTGGCGGCTCAGGTTGCGTTGCAATTTAGGCGGTTCAGTTCTCGTCATTCCGGCGAAAGCCGTCATCCAAGTATCCTTGGCATCTGAAAATCCTGCCCATCCATGCCAAGAAACCACCCAAAACGAAACGCCACCGGCGGCTCACCGGTTTTCGTTTTCCGACGCGACCCTATCCGGCGCCTAAAACCGCCGGAGCCCGTCACTCGCGCGCGTTGACCCGTCCCCCGCACCTGAATAAACTGCGCAGCGGCCCCCAACGCAACGAATCCCGACCATGGATTCCGATTTCTCCACATGAGTTACGTACCCACCGAAAATCCGCCGCAGGAGTTCCCCAACTACCGCTGGGTGGTCATGGGCATCTGGCTCACCGCGAGCGTGGCCGGCTTCATGATCATGTCCACCATCGGCATCTTGCTCCCGGCGATCAGCGCTGAACTCCGGCTGTCGCCTTTCCAACAGGGCATGCTGGGTTCGTCCGCATATTGGGGAAACCTCGTGCTGGCCATTCCCATAGGTTGGTGGGCCTCCCGATTCTCCCCGCGGATACTCACCTCCGTCACGCTGGCGCTGGGAACGCTATTCCTCCTGGCTCAGTCCCTCACTCCGGGCTTCGCATTGCTGCTATTGAGTCGGGTGGCCTTCGGCGTGAGTGTGATCGCCCGGCAACCGGCGCGAGCGCTGTTGACCCAGCAATGGTTTCCGCAGCGGCAGGTGGTGCTGGTGAACAGCATCTCCAACGCCATGTTCGGCCTGGTGGTGGGCGGAGGAGTTGCGGGGTCGCCGTTTATTCTGGCCGCCCTGAGCGACGATTGGCGGGCGACCCTACTCTGGTTCGTCGGTCTTTTCGCCGTGTTGACCGTCCTTTGGCTGGTGTTCGGGCGAGAAAGGGTTACCGCCGAATACCGGCAACGTCTGGGCTCCCAGGACGTGAACGTTCTCAAGGGCGCGCTGCGTTACCGCGACCTGTGGATTGGCGGCCTCGGGTTCGTCGGGGCCACCATGTCGTGGTCGGCATTTCTCAGCTTCTATCCCACGCTCATGCTGGACACCTACCAGATGTCCCTGATTTGGTCTGGAGGCATATTGGCGGTGGGCATCTTCGTGGGCGGCCTCTGTGGGCTGGGATTCGGTTGGTTGGTCATGGTCTCGGATCAAGGACGTTCCGTCTTGCTGGGAACGGGCGCAGTCATGGCCATCACCTTTGCGGCCATGACCCTCACCGGGTCCCTCCCCGTGTTAGTGGCGCTCACCACCGTCAATGGGATAGCGTGGGGCTTTTGGCCCGTTCTTTATTCGGTGCCCTTCAACCTGCCCGGAATACGGCCGCGTGAAATTGCGGTGAGCCTGGCATTCATCCAGATGAGTAGCTCTGCCGGTATCGCACTCGGTCCGCTGGTCGCCGGCATAATCCAGGAACTGACCGGAGACCTCAGGCTGTCGTTGATCGTGGTGAGCTTCGCATCGTTGTCATTGTGCGGCGCCGGTCTGATCATGAAACACGGTCTCTCCAGCCGGTCGGCCGCCATACCGGAACCGGCTGCATCAGCCACCGGCGGTTGACCCTCCGCGAACGCATTTTGCCTTTTACATCGATGGACAGGATGAATAGGATGCTGGCGATAATCAATCAAATCCTGTCCATCCTGTGCATCGATGTAAGATTACCGCGGTTGCCGTGTATAATCGCGCGATGCTCCAATCGGCTTTTGCGCCCGTCGGCCGTGACGCTCGCAGGTTCGGGCTCCAGGCAACCTCGTGCTGAACGCGGCCCGCACTCGTCTCCACTACGGTTGGGTGATATTCGTCCTGTCGCTGGGCAACCTCACCGTCGAGGGCGGAACCAAGAACAGCGAGGCCGTGTATTTCAACGCGCTGAAAGACGCCTTCGGCCGCAGCGCAACGTACACCTCCGCGGTCTTTTCCCTGGCCGGACTGATCGGAGCCATCACCGCGCCACTCCTGGGCATCCTGTTGGACAGATGGGGCGCCCGGGTGCTGTTCCCGCTGGCGGGACTGTTCATTCTGTTTGGCTGGTTCGCGGCCAGTTACACGACCGAACTGTGGCAGATGTTCATCTTCTACAGCGTGTTCGCCGGGATCGGGCATACCGCCATTTCATCATTTTCGATGACCGCGACCGTCGCCCCCTGGTTTCCGCAGACGCGTGGTCGCATGCTGGGGTTGGCGGATAGCGGCAATCCCATCGGGCAGGCGGTGTTCGCGCCGTTGGCGGGCGTCTTGACCACCGAAGTGGGCTGGCGGTGGGCCTACCGCATCTTCGGTGCCGTCTTCGCGGTGCTGATCGCGGTGCCCAACGGACTGTTGCAACGGCGGCCACCGGAAACCATGACAGTCCAGACCCGTCCGACCGAAGCGTCGCAGCGCCAACCCTCGCCGTCGGGCCCGGAGGTCCATCCTGGGCGAACCCAAGCCAGGGTAACCCCGTCTTTGGGAGTATCGGTCCGCGACGCCGCGATGTGGTCGCTGGTGCTGACCCGTGTTTTCGGCTCCACCGGCACTCAGATGATTCGCGTCCATCTGGTCACGTTTTTCGTCGTGGCCGGATACAGCGTACAAACGGCGGCCAACACCCTGGGCGCCGTGGGGCTAGTGAGCGTGTTCGCGCGCCCTCTGGTGGGGTTGGCTACCGACCGCTGGGGGCGGGAGTCGGTTTACACCGTCGGGATGAGCATCGCCGCCGGCGCGGTGCTCCTGGTGGTCTGGCTCGGCGACGGCCAGAGTTTTTGGCCCCTGGCGATTTACGTCGGATTGGCGGGGATCACCGACGGCATCAGCGGCCTGATCATTGGCGCCAAGGCGGCCGATATCTTCCCCACCGAAACCCTGGGCACCGTCATGGGATTTGTCGAAATGGGGCGGGGAGCGGCTATTTTCCTGGGGCCGATCATCGCCGGCTTGATGTTCGACCTGCAGGGTGACTACGTGCAGGCGTTCATCCTGTCTGCGGCCCTGACCATTGCGTCCGTTTGCGCCATGTGGATTGCGGATATCATCGGGCGCCGCCGGCGCTCCATCTGAACCATCAATCCGCAGGTCACGGCCGGCATTCGTCGCCACATCGACGCGGCGTTATGATCCATGTCATGCCGAGGGAGACGGACCAACCTGACCGACCTCCCAAACGGACGAATCAAACAGCGTTGATCGGGGAACACAACGCTGGCCGCGCCGTAGCAATGTGCTTGTTTGGCCCGCAATCCTTTGTTACAATTCCGGCGCACGAAAGATACGGCCTGTAGACGCGCGTGCTCTGGCCTCGCCGAGCCGCCGTATCACTGTAGTTCGCGCAACCAATGGAGGAGGAAATACTATGCCGTCGTTCTGGGAAAACATCCGAATGCCCGACCCTGAGGAGGACCGCGAATCTGGAGCCAACATCGCCGAAGCCGGCGATATGGCCGCTTACGTAAGCTTCCCGGCGCCCAGCGCGGGCACCAGCCTGCCGGCCGTTATCGTCGTACAGGAAGCTTTCGGGGTCAACCAGCACATCCAGCGGGTGGCCGACGGATTCGCCGCTGCGGGTTATGTCGCCGTGGCGCCGGCCTTGTTCCACCGCAACGAGCGCAACCCCAACCCGATGCTGGGCTATACTCCTGACGACTTCGACGCCGCGATCAACACCTACATGCCCGCGCTGAGTGGCCAGGGAATCATTGCCGATATCAACGCCACCGTCGACTACCTGCAGCGCACGTATCCGCGTACCCGTGGCCAGAAAATCGGGATCGTCGGATACTGCATGGGCGGCCGCGTGGTCTATCTCGCTGCCAGTTCCTGCTCCGGTCTGTCCGCCGGCGTGTGCTACTACGGCGGCGCCATCCTCGCCCCCTACAGCGACGGCGTCACGCCCATCGACGGGACCGGCAACATCAGCATCCCTCTGATGGGCAACTTTGGAGAGACCGACGGCAATCCAACCCCCGCGGATGTCTCACAGATTGAAGCGGCGCTGGACGCGGCCGGCAAGTCCTACGACTTCAAGATGTATCCAGGGGCCGGCCACGGCTTCAACTGCAACGACCGTGACAGCTACAACCAGGCTGCCGCGGAAGACGCCCAGGCCCGCACCCTCGCCTTCTTCAACGAGCACTTGAAGTAAGCGCATCCATACCTTCGGGTTCTACGGCCCCCGCGTCGCTGGCGCGGGGGCCGAATAGTTTGTGTGCGCGGTTTCGTAAACCGTCAGAATCAGGATTTACGGGATTTTATGATTTTACAGGATTGAAAGCTCTCCATCACAGAACGGTTCCAATCCCGATAATCCCTGAATCTTGAAAATCCTGATTCTGACAACTCCCCGCCGCAAACCGGGCAGGCATTTACCGAGCCTTAATCTGGAAGCAATACCCTCGCAATATCGGCCGACTAACGTAGTCAGCGCGGGATCATGCGTCCCGGTGACCCTGTTGCGTGGGAGTAGCCTCCAAATGAACAAAGTCGAAGCCATGAAGTCCGTGAAAGACGGCCTGGAAGTGTTAGGTGATATTCCCGACTACGCGGCCGCCGGCTGGGAGTCCATACCGGAGGGCGAGAGAGACCGCCTGAAGTGGGCCGGCGTGTTTTTCCGTCGGCAAACCCCGGGCCGTTTCATGATGCGCGTCCGCATGACCAACGGGTTCAGCAACGCGGACCAGTTCCGGGTTCTGGCCGATATCAGCGATGACTACGGCAAAGGCTTTGGCGATCTGACCACTCGTCAGCAGATGCAACTGCGCGAGTTTGGCATCGACGAGGTACCTGACATCTGGGAACGCTTGCACCGAGTGGGATTGGTCTCGCTGCAAACCGGCATGGACAACATCCGCACGGTGGTCGGGTGCCCCGTAGCGGGCCTGACTCCCAACGAATTGGTGGACGCGTCGCCCGTCGCTCGCGAATTCACCGACATGTTCGTCGGCAACCGGGAATACACCAACCTGCCCCGAAAGTTCAATGTTGCCATCACCGGCTGCCTGGACAACTGCATCCATACGTTGAACCAGGACGTCGCCCTTACGCCGGCGGTCAAGGAGATTTCCGGATCTGAACTCACCGGATTCAACGTCGCCGTGGGCGGCAAGATGGGTTCCGGGGGCTACACCGCCAACACCTCGCTGGATCTTTTTGTCTCACCAGAAGAGGCAGCGGAAATATGCGGCCACATCGCGCTGGCGTTCCGCGACCACGGCTCCCGCGAAGCCCGCAACAAGGTGCGCCTGGCGTTCCTCATCGCTGATTGGGGTGCGGAACGTTTCCGCGCCGAGATAGAAAGCAGGGCCGGCCGGCCCCTGCTTCGCGCTGGCAAGGATGCCGGTCGACCGGGACCAACCGATCACATCGGTGTCTTCCCACAAAGCACGCCTGGATTCAACTATGTGGGCCTTTGCGTCCCGGTGGGCCGCATCACCTCCGACCAGATGCGGCAGGTAGCAGCCCTGGCGGACACTTACGGAGACGGCGAAATTCGCATCACCACGGGGCAGAACTTGATCATCCCCAACGTGCCCGACGCCTGTTTGCCGGCGCTGGAAGCGGAGCCACTACTGGAAACGTTTTCCCACCACCCCACCGAGGCGATGAGGGGCACCGTCAGTTGCACGGGCATCGACTATTGTCATTATTCGCTGATCGAAACCAAGGAGCGGGCGGTCGAAACGGCCCAGGCCCTGGACCAGATGGGTGTCCAGACCGGGAAAATTTCACTGTTCTGGTCCGGGTGCGCCAACGGGTGCGCCAACCATGCGTTGGCCGATATCGGGCTGGTGGGCAAACGAGTACGCGTTGACGGCCAAATCCTTGAAGCCGTCGATGTGTACCGGCGGTCAAAGTCCGTCGTGGCCGGAAAACCGGCCGCCCCGGTGATGACCAACGTGCCCTGCGGCGAACTGCCGTCTGTCCTGGGACAGATGCTTTCCGAGGAAAACGGCGAAATCTGCTAACGCCGAGCCGGACCCGGTCGGCAATCGGAGTGCCGTTTCCGACGTCGCTGCGGGGTCATCCGCCCAGTGGGGAAATACCGCGCACCAGCCGCATGATGTCATTCGCCGAGATGGCGATGACCAGCGCCAACAGCGCCACGAAGCCGATCAGGTGGACCAGCCCCTCTTTGTCCGACGGCACCCGTTTGCCCCCGCGGACCCATTCGATGAATACGAAAAGTAGTCGCCCGCCGTCCAGCATGGGGATCGGCAGAATGTTCAGCACCGCGAGGTTGATGCTCAACAGGATTGCCACCAGCAGCCACCCCTCGATTCCGCCCTGACGGGTCACCTCGCCGGTGATCTGGGCGATGCCGATGGGCCCGCTCAGCTCCGGCCCGCGTCCACCGCCGAACCAGCCACGGATCTCTCTGCCCATCAGGGTGAGCATGTCCCACGTGCTGGTGACGCCCAGGCGCGCCGCGGTCCAGGGCGGTTCGATCCGCCGGACCTCCTGCTGGTCCACTATGGAGAACGTGATCCCGACCGCGCCCTGGCCGGGAGGAGGGTCCACTCGCGGCGTAACCTGCGCCGCCCTGGTTTGTCCATCCCTTTCAATGACCCAGGTCATCTCGGTACCGGCCGCAAGGCGAACTTCCCGGGGCAACTCCTGCGGCGTCCCCGGCGGCTGGTCACCCACTTGCACGACACGGTCTCCGGGCAGCAGGCCCGCGGCCTCCGCCGGCGAATTCGGCGCGACCGACGTGATCTCCGCCGACCCGCCGACCATCTCGGTGTGCGGGACCATGAACATGATGGCGAACGCCACTATCGGGAACAGCGCGTTCATCGCCGACCCGGCCGCCAGCACGATGGCTCTCTGGCCCAGGCCTCTCCGTGCCAGGCTTCCGGGCGCGGCGGGGTTGTTCTCCCCCGACAGCCTGACAAAGCCACCCAGAGGAAGCCAGTTGACCGAGTAGATCATGTCCGCCATGACGACGCGGTCGGGCAGCACCTCCCGGACACGCCCCTCATGACGGAGGAATTCATCAGTCTGCACGTCGTCCAGTCGCCTGCGGGTTGACTGCATCGCAGGTTGCGTATCCTGCGGCCGGCGTCCGAATCCCGCCAATCCGGCCAGGGATCCCAGGGCTCCTCCGGCTCGCCCCGGTTCTCGCAGCTCGATGTAACGCGCGACGAGCTGTCCGTCCGCATTCTCGCCGGACAGCACGCGGATCACCTGGCCCGGTCGAATGGCGCCCACGACTCCGTTGAGGCAGACCGTCGTAGTGGTTAGCAGCGTCTCGGTGCGGCCGGTGTAGACCCCGAACGCCCGGGGCGGGTAGCCGACGCCGAATTCGAGCACCTTGATGCCAAATGCCCTGGCCGACCAGAAGTGCCCCAGTTCATGCACCACCACCAACAGCAGCAGCATCGGCACGAACGACGCCACCGCGATAATCCACGTGTCCATAGCCCTTGGCCCGCTTGGCCGGCTAATTCATCCCGCTGCTCACGATCTCGGCAGCGCGCAGGTTGGCCCAGCGGTCTGCCTCTACTATAGCATCCAGGTCGGGCGACGGCTGAGATACGTGCTCGCCGAGGACACGCTCCACCAGGCGATAGATGTCGGTGTAGCGGATGCTCCCGGCAAGGAAGGCCTGCACCGCCACTTCATCCGCCGCGCTGAGCACGGCGGGCATGGTTCCGCCCGTCTTGCCGGCGGACACCGCCAGGTCAAAGCAGGGGAAGCGTTTTGGCTCCAGCGGCTCGAAGTCCAGGGACCACGGGACTCCAATGTCCAGGCGAGGTATCTCGTCATTGGTAAAGCGCTGGGGATGGAACAGGGCGTATTGTATCGGCAGGCGCATGCTGGGCGGACCCAATTGCGCCTTGACCGATCCGTCATCGAACTCGACCATGGAATGTATGGTGCTCTGGGGATGCACCACCACCGCAATATCTTCCCAGGGCACGGAGAAGAGCCAATGGGATTCGATCACCTCAAATGCCTTGTTCATCAGCGTGGCCGAGTCGATGGTGATCTTGTCGCCCATCCGCCAGGTCGGGTGCCGGAGCGCTTGTTCCGGGGTGACGGTGTCCAGTTCCTCCAGCGGCGTACGGCGGAACGGGCCGCCGCTGGCCGTGATCATCAGGCGCCGGATGTGGTTGTCTTCCCCCTGCAGGCACTGCCAGATGGCGCTGGGCTCGCTGTCCACGGGGAGGATCACGCCATCGTAGGCGGCTTCCGTCTCCTTCAGAACCTGGCCCGCCATGACGATGGGTTCCTTGTTCGACAGCGCGACCTGCTTACCCGCGCGCAGAGCGCTCATCGTGGGTTCCAGACCCACGGCGCCCATCAACGCGACCATCACCTGGTCCACGTCGGCGAGCGACGCCATCTCCGCCATGGGCAGCATCTTCGTACCGCCGGGCAATTCGTCGGGCGGGTTGGAACACCAAATATATTGGGGATCGAACTCGGCTACCTGTTCCAGCAGCAGGGCCGTGTTGTTCCCGGCGGCCAATCCCACCACCTGAAACTCGTCGGGGAATGCCCGCACGATATCCAGCGTTTGACGCCCGATTGAGCCGGTGGAGCCGAGTATAATTATGCGCCGCATGTATTTGCGTCCCGGTCGGTTTTAGGGGGTACTCACGGCCGTCAGGATGTACACCACGATCAGGGAGGGCAGCAAGCTGTCCAACCGATCCAACATCCCGCCGTGGCCGGGAAACAGGCTGCCTGAGTCCTTTGCGCCAGCCAGCCTTTTGATTTTGGATTCGACCAGATCGCCGATGGGCGATACGGCGCCTAAAATAACACCGATCATCGCCAGGTGCCAAATCTCCAATCGCAGCGGAAACAGCATTCCGAGAACAACCGCGGCTATCACTGCGAACAGCATTCCGCCGGCCGTTCCTTCCCAGGTCTTCCCCGGGCTGATACTGGGCGCCATACGGTGCCGGCCCAACAGACGCCCCACCGCGTACGCCCCGGTGTCGGCCGCGTACACGGTGAGGATCGCCAGCAAGAGCCACCAGCAGCCGGTTTCCGTCAGGGCAGTCAATTCCCATGCGAAATCGGACCCGGCGATATCAGGTAGCAGCCAGACGCCAATCTCATCGGCCGGGACTTCGTAGACCGACTCGAACGCTTCACCAAGTCCGTCATCTTCGATGTGCGGGGGAACTGACAAAGGAGGCGCCGGTTCTTCAACCTTCCTGTGCCACAGGCTGGGTACCCCGTCTATCCCGCGGAGGGCTGTTGCCGACGCCAGCGCTCCTCCCACGTAAACCGGCGACATCACCAGATAACTGGCCGCCGCAATAGGTCGCCGTCCGTGCCACGCGGCAATCATCCACAAACCGCCCAGAACAACCCCGGAGATGCATATGCCCAGAACCGCCCACCCGAAATCCTCCGGGCGAACCGCCAGTTCACCGGCCAATACCAGCGCCACGGCCCAGGTCCCGCCCAGCAGCAACGGCAGTGGCGTGTCGCCGGCGTCATCGTCCTCGGATATCCTCTCGCGGCCGGGATACAGTCGGTACGCTTCTCTAACGCCGATAACCGCCGCGACCGCCGCGAGGAGCGTGATCCAGGGCGGGCCGAACCAGATACATGCCAACACCACCGGCACGCCCACCAGGGCAGTTAGAACCCGGTGGAGCAGCACCCGCTTTACGCTCCGGCGGTATGGTCCTGGATGTCCAGGGAGCCGAAACGCCTCTGCCTTTGACCGAAAGCGCTCAGCGCGCGATCCAATTCGTCCGCATCCAGGTCCGGCCAAAGCGCCGGCGTGTGGTAGTACTCGCTGTAGGCCGCCTGCCAGATAAGGAAATTGCTGAGCCGCTGCTCACCGCCGGTACGAATTATCAAGTCTGGATCCGGGCAGCCGTCGGTGTAGAGGTACCGGCTGAACAACGTCTCGTCCACGTCCTCAGGAACCACACCGTCCGCCAGCATCCGCCGAACCGCCTGCAGGATTTCGTCCCGGCCGCCGTAGTTGAAAGCGATGTTGACCGTGATGCCGTCATTGTGCTTGGTGATGGCCTGCGCCTGTCGTATCGATTCCTGGAGCGCGGGGTCCAACGGGCTAATGTCGCCGAGATGCACCAGCTTTACCCCCGCTTTGTGGAGCTCCCGGGTTTGGGGCTCGATCTGTTCCGCCAGGATCGACATCAGGCTGTCCACTTCATCGGTGGGTCGCCGCCAGTTCTCCGTCGAAAAGGCGTAGAGCGTAACCACGCGGACACCGCGTTGCGCCAGCAACTCGACGATCCGCCGGATATTGCTCACCCCGCGCTGGTGACCCGCATTTCGCGGGAGACCCTGGCGCTCCGCCCAGCGTCCGTTGCCGTCCATGATGATTGCCACATGGCCGGGCACCGGATCGGTCCCGGCATCCGCGCCCGTGGCCTGCAAAAGTCGGTCTATGTTGGAATGGTCTGGGCTAATCGACATGAACAGAAACTTGGACAGTGGAGCGCCGGCACGTCTGGGCGACGTACCGGCGGCCATATTTCGCAACGCGGGACACGGCGGGGTCAGTCGTGTCCGGGGATGAATTCGTGGGGTCGGTTTCTTGCTGGATGGGCAAACGTTCGCCCGCCTATCGGTTCTCTCCAGGATGAGGCCCCGGGTACGGCGGGCGTCCAGCGGTGTTGCAGTAACGCGCTAACGCGTGCGCCAGGAAATTGGAGCTAGGACTACACCTCCATGATTTCCGCTTCCTTCGTCGCCGAGACCTCGTCGATTGCCTTGATGTGAGCGTCGGTGGTCTTCTGCAGTGAGTCCTGGCTGCGCCGGTTCTCATCCTGGGAAATCGACTTGTCCCGCTCCATTTTGCGCAGGGAGTCCACCCCTTCACGCCGCACGTTGCGCACTGCCACCTTGCTGTCCTCCGCCTTGCGCTTCAGCAGGCGCACCATCTCCTGGCGCCGTTCCTGGGTCAGCGGCGGGATGGGCACGGTGATCACATTGCCATCGTTCGACGGATTGAACCCCATTTCGGACTGGGTCAGGCTGCGCTCGATGTCGCGCAGGGCCTGACGATCCCAGGGCTGCACCATGATGGCGCGGGCGTCGGGAGCCGAAATGGAAGCAATCTGTTTCAGAGGGGTGGGCGAGCCATAGTAATCGACCGACAGGTCTTCGATGAGTGCCGGCGTTGCCCGGCCCGTGCGGAGCGTGCTGATGTCGCGGCGCATCGCTTCAATCGATTGCCCCATTTTGCGCTCCGCTTCGGCCAGCACGGCCTCGATGGTCGGCCCATCCTGATCGCTGTTGTTGCCCCTGTTGTTGCGATCCGGCATTTGGTCCCTCCTTTTCGGCTGAGCGTGATTAGCTGGCAGTTTCCGGATTCACGACCCGTTGCGTCGCGAGCCGTCGTCGATGGTCGTTCCCACCACATCTCCGCGCAGGATGCGGCCCATGGCGCCCCGCTCAAATATATCAAAGACGATGATGGGCATTTCGTTGTCCATGCACAGGGTCATCGCCGTGGAGTCCATCACCTCCAATCGGCGATTTACCGCGTCCAGGTATTCCAGGTTCCCGAACCTCACGGCGGCGGGATTGGTCTTGGGATCGGAGTCGTAAACCCCATCCACGCCATTCTTGGCCATCAACAACACGTCCGCGCCCACTTCAAGGGCCCGAAGCGCCGAGGCCGTGTCGGTGGACATGTAAGGATTCCCCGCTCCGGCGCAGAACAGCACGACCCTGCCCTTTTCCAAGTGACGAATGGCCCGACGCCGGATGTAGGGCTCGGCCACAGCCTGTATCGGCAGCGCCGACTGTGTCCTGGTGATGATCCCCCTTCGCTCCAACGCGTCCTGCAAGGCTAGCCCGTTGATGATGGTCGCCACCATGCCGGCGTAGTCTGCGGTGGACCGCTCCATGCCTCTCCGCTCAGCAGCCGAGCCGCGCCAAATGTTGCCGCCTCCGACCACGACCGCCATCTCCACCCCGCGGGAGTGAGCATCGATAATCTGATCCGCGATATAGGCGACCGCTTCCGGATCGATCGTATCCGGCCCCGACCCCTGTAAAGATTCGCCGCTGACCTTCAAAAGGACGCGGCGATAGACCGTTTCACCCGTGACGCTGGCGGAAACCATTTTTCAATACCGGCGCAGCATCAACCTGGGGGGATGCCGTTTTCGTTTGTATCGTTATTCTCCCAGCGCCAGCCTGCGGAAGCTGACCACCCGGACATTTTCGCCGGTTTGCGCTGCCGTTTCACGCACCAGGTCGGCGAGAGTCCGGGACCCGTCCTTGATGAACGGCTGTTGCATCAGGCAAACCTGGGCGGCGGGACGGTCATCCCCTTCGTCCATGTCCTCTTCGTTCAGGTACACCGGAGACATGGCGGCCACCTGCATGGCGATATCGTGCGCCAGCGTGCGGAAGCCCTCGGTGCGCGCCACGAAGTCGGTCTCGCACCCCAACTGCACCATCGCGCCGACCCGACCCCCGGTGTGGATGTAGGCCTCAACCAACCCCTGCGAAGTTTCTCGGTCGGCCCGTTTGGCGGCCTGCTCAAAACCCTTCTGGCGGAGAGCCGCCATCGCTTGTTCGAGGTTTCCGCCGTTGTCCTCCAGAGCTTGCTTGCAATCACTGATGCCGGCGCCGGTCTGTTCGCGCAGGCTTTTAATCAGTTCAACGGTTACTGCAGGCAACTTTTGAGCCTCCCTGTGGTAGATGCGATCCGGTGATTGGTCATGCCTGGTGGCTACGTCTCGAGCGGGCGGGCGGACATCATCTGCCCAAGCTCTTCCAGCGTCACGGTGTTGCTGAAGGGCCGGACATCCTCGTCGCCGTCTTCACCATCGGTTTCCGCGTCCTCAGTCTGCGCCATCTGCAATGCTTCCCGCTGAGCCTGGCCTTCTTCGATGGCCGCAGCCATTCGTCCCGTGATCAGTCGGATGGAACGCACGGCATCGTCGTTGCCGGGCACCGCGTGGGTTACCTGGCCCGGGTCGCAGTCAGTGTCCACGATCGCGAAGATCGGGATGTTGAGCCGGCGCGCCTCGGCGATGCAGATATCCTCCTTGCCGATGTCGATGACGAAGAGAGCGGAGGGCAGCCGGTCCATGTTGCGCAGGCCGGTGAAGTACTTCTCCAGCTTGTCCAGGGTGTGCGTCAGCCGCACCGTTTCCTTTTTCGGCAGCCGCGCCAGATAACCCGTATCGCGCTGCTCTTGCAGACGCTTCATGTGGTCGATGCGACCCTTGATGGTCTGGAAGTTGGTTAGCGTGCCGCCCAGCCAGCGCTGGTTGACGTACCACTGGCCGGTGCGCTCGGCTTCTGACGCGATGACATCCTGGGCCTGCTTCTTGGTGCCGACGAACAGCACCTTGCCGCCGCTGGCGGACAGTTCCACCATGGCCCGGTACGCGTCGTTGATCAGCCCCATCGTCTGCTGCAGATCGATGATGTGGATCCCGTTGCGCTGCGTGAAGATGTAGCGGCGCATACGCGGATTCCACCGCCTGGTCTGGTGGCCGAAGTGGACGCCGGCCTCCAGCAGGGACTTCATCGTGATCGGTTCCAGGGCGGGAGCCGCGTTCATCGCACTCTCCGCCGGGCGTTCCGGGGCTTGTACCATAAGCTTTGTGCCTCCCTCCTGGGTCTGGCGCGGGATCGAGCGTGAGTATAGCACAGGCCAATTCCGAGCGGCAATCTGAACGCAGTCGCGCGTCGGGCTATCGCATACGCCAATGGAAACGCGGACTGTGACGTCCGCGCTTCCGTGGTTGGCCCTGTGGCTGTGCCATGCCTATGGCGAGGCGCAGTCCGCCAGCCCGTCGATCCCCGACTTGTCGGGCACGCCGGCCAGCCAGTCGTCGAACGCCTGGGTGTCCGGGAGACACAACCCGGTGTTGGCGATGGCCAGCCGTTGCAGGTTGGTCAGGCCAGTGAAACCGGACGGCAACGCGCCGCTCAACGCGGTGTTGTCGTGCAACGACACCTTGGTCAGCCCGCTCAGGTTGCCCAGGCTGTTGGGCAGCGACCCGCTCAGGCTGTTCCGCGCCAACCCGATGATGCTCAGGTTGGACAGATTGCCTAACTGCGACGGGATGGCACCGCTGATGCTGTTGCGGTTCATCGCCAGCCGGGTCAGGTTGGACAGGTTGCCCAACTCGGACGGCAGCGACCCACTGATGCTGTTGCGGTCCAGGGACAGGACTTGCAGACCGTCCAGCTTGCCCAAGGCGGCGGGCAGCGAACCGCTCAGTCCGTTGTTGCGCAGCGACAGTTGCGTCACCTGCCCCGACCCGTTGGTGCTCACGCCGTGCCACTGGTTCAGCGGCTTATTGCTCAGCCAGTTGCCGATGTTGGTCCAGCTATGGCCGCCCGTGGCCTGGTAGAACGCCTCCAGCACCGCCCGGTCGCTGTCGTCGTCGGTCACACTGACGGTTACGGACGCGACCGTAACACCGTCGTAGTTGCCGCCGCTGGCGCTGTGGCTGAGGGTGGCGCTGTCGTCCGACTCGTCGCTGTCCTGTCCGGCGCTGACGCTTACCGTCTGCGCGGTCTGCCAGTTGCCGGTGGTGAAGGTGAGGCTGGCCGGCTGCGTGGTCACGTCGCCGTTGTCGCTGCTCACCGTGATGGTCACGTTCTCCGTCGGTTCGACGTCCAGCGATACCGTGTAGGTAGCGGCGGCGGCGCCTTCCCGGATGGGCAGGTTGGCCGCGCTCACCGTGACGCTGCCGGGTTCCGGCTCCTGCTGGGCCGGTTGGGCCTGCGGCTCGTCGTCATCGGCGATGGACACCGTCAACACGCCCGGCAACGGCGCGTTCTCGTACCCCGAGCCCGCAGACGCCTGCAGGCTGTGCGTGATCCAGGCCGTGTCGTCCGACGTATCGTTGTCGTGGGCCGCGCTGACCGTCACCGTCCGCGCTGTCCGCCAGTTGCTCGACGTGAACATCAGCTCGGCCGGCTGCACGGATATGCCGTTGGTGGCGAACACGTGGACCTGCACCTCGGCCAAGGGCTGCGCCGACAACGACACCGTGTACGTCGCCGATCCGCCCTCGTTCACGCTCAGGCTGCTCTCGCTTACCGTAATCCCGGCCGTGTCGTCGTCGGTTACGCTGACGGACACGGAGGCAACGGCGATGCCGGCATACCCGTCGGCCCCGCTCACCGCGTGGCTGATGGTGGCGCTGTCGTCCACCGCGTCGTCGTCATCGCCGGCGTGGACGGTTACCGTTTGCGCCGTATCCCAGTTGCCGGTGGTGAAGGTCAGGCTGGCCGGCTGTGTCGTAACGTCGCCGTTGTCGCTGCTCGTCGCGATGGTCACGTTGCCGATGGGCTGGCCGTCCAAGACCACCGTGTAGCTCGCCCCGGAGCCGCCCTCCGTAACGTCCACCGGGTCGGCGGCGGTTACCGTGACGCTGGCCCTCTGGTTGAGGGCGGTACTGCCACCCGGCTGCGTCCCGGAAGGGTCGGTATAGCTTTCCCCGGTGACGGGCGTCAACGGAGCTGCTATTCGGCAGTCGTGGACCCGGTTGCTCTCCCCGGTGTTGATCCAGGGACCCGCGCCGTGGTCGTTCACGGCGCGCACCCGCATGTGGAACGGGCCTTTCGACCGTTCAACGTTGATGGTCGTCCCACCGAACTGTTTTTGTACGGTCTCCCGGGCCGCCGGAACCCCCACCCACCCCGACGTGTTACGGAACTTGGGGTTGCTGCCGGACCTGAGATTGCTCCACGCGGTTTCGTCATCGCTAGCGCTGTCCAGCCGCCACTGGAACTCGTAGTGTACGGCCTTCCCTGCGGTCTCGGTTATCTCCGGCGGAGTAATCCTCCATCTGAAATCGGTGCGGCAGGAGTTCACGCCCATGCTCAGGTTGGTCAGCGGGCCGGGCGGCAGTGCGGGTGGGCTGATGGTCGCGTAGGCTCGCACCGCGTAGGTGCAGGTGCCGTCGGACTTGCAGGCCCGCACCCGCATGATGTAGGTCTTATCGAGCTTCAGATTGGTAAATTCGTATCTGGTGGCGCTGGCGCCGACGTCCGTCCACGTCTTGCGGTAGTCCGTGCCGGGGTTGTCCCGGTTGACCGCGTACTCTTCGATGTGGACCTGGTACTTGTCGATTTCGCCGCTCCCGGCAGTCGTGCTACTCCAGTTCAGCGTAGCGCTGTTCTGGCCGGCGCTCCCCGACACCCAGTTGATATACGGAGTGAAGCTCACCTCGACGGCGTCACTCCAGGGGCCGACGCCGGCCGCGTTAGCGGCGCGCACCCGTACATGGACAGACTGCAAGCGCGAGGGCAGCGGAGCGTTGACGGAATCGGAGAGGCCGCCGGCACTGACGAGGCCGCGCCAGTTGAAAAGGCCGTTTGGGCTCCATTCGACCTCTAACCACTGGGGGTATCCGAAGATGGGGTGGTTGGACTGCACGCCGCCCACGGAGTAATCGAAATAGTGGACTACTGCATCCGGGGAGCGCAGGTTGCGGTTGAGTCGCCGCTCTCCGGTGACCACGATCGGCCCAACCACCTCGTGCGGAGGCCCGAAAGCGGGCGTCTCGGCGCCGACGGCCAGGGGCCTGCCGCAAGTGTCCGGGTCATTGGCGGTCTCGCAGGCATAGACGTAGAAGCCATAACCGGTATTCAGCGTCAGCCCGCCAAAGGTGTGCCTTCTCCCGAGACCCTTCTGTACCGCCGGATACGGCACGTCAAATCCGGGATTGGCTACGTGGGCCACGTAGTACCCACCCACGGCCGGTACGGCGGGGTTTGGGGGATTATCCGGATTGGTCCGACTGGCCGGTGCGTCCCAGACCAGCGTCATATTATAGGTCGGCGCCGTATTGGGAAATGCGCCCGGATCGGCCACTTCTATCCAGACCCGGGCGTTGGTGGCCTGGTAGGGGCCGTACTTCGTCTGCTGGACTAAGGCCGGGGTCCAGAAGCTCTGTACCGGCTGAAAACTGGAAAGATCTAAAGCAACAGTCCTGACTCTGAAATCGTACTTCGTTCCTGGCTGCAACCCCGTTACCGTAAGGGATACTGCGGTTTGCGATCCAGTCCCCAGGGTGACCCAGTTGTCGCCGGCGCCCTGATCGGGATTAAACCGTCGCCACTGGACTTCATACTGCGAAATGCCGTAATCATTCGCGTTAAAGGTCGGCTCGTTCCAGGCAACGGTGACACTACGCTGGAGGGTGCTGGTGGCCCTCAGGTTTGAGGGATTGAGACCAGCTACTTGCGCTGCGGCGGGCGGGGGGTCGTAAGCCTGTCCCACGGCCAGGCCGATGACCGCCAGCAGTGCCAGCAGGGGCAGGATGAACCGGATTCGCTTATTCGTCGCCCCCTTGTCTCTTGAGAAGAGGCTAGATCGGGGGGGGGGGGGGGGGGAAGAAAGTATTTCGCGTCATGTTGATGATCCTCATACCGGATGTCGTTGCCATTTATGGTTCATCGGTCTGAAAACTCGGCTTTGGGCGCCACCCCAGCGGCGCGCGAAGCGGCGTCGCTCAGCCAGCGGATTGCCGGATCGGGCAATGACCGCAGTAACCCAAGGCCGACTATACCACCAAATTCATAATTTATACATAATATAGCGTCCAATTATCGTGGATATCTGTCACAATTCCGTAATTTCGGCAAAATCGCCCCAGCAGCCCAAAATCAGGCGGGCCGGGGCGGCTGGGAACCGTCAGAAGCAGGATTTTCAAGATTTGCGGATTACCAGGATTGGAACCGTTCTGCGCTGGAACTCTCCCAATCCTGTCCAATCACAAAATCCCTCAAATCCTGCTTCTGGCGACTCCCCAACGAAAGCGGGTACGCATGAGGGCGGAGCCTCACGCGTACCCGGCTGATAATCGCAAGGAGCGCGGCGTTTCGTCACGCCATGGCTTGTATCACCACGGTGCCGCCGTCGGCCACCTCAATGTGCAGGCTGTGGGCTTCAAGGAGAGCCATGCCGACCAGGGGAGTAGTGTCAGCCTCATCGGCTGGAACGAATCTCGGTTGATTGTCCCAGAGTACCGTGACATCGTACACGTCAAAAAAGTCTTCGCTACCGTTGGCCAATATCGCCCGGCCACGGCCACGAAGGAGCAATCCCAACTCTTCGACCACTGTGGGCGGCAAGGTCAGGAACCCGTTGAAGCCGGTATCCACCACGGCGTCTATCTGCGTCTGCCCCGCCGGGCCACGCAAAGGCAGGCTGATGACTGCTTCGTAGTTGGCGTTCACCAGACCCTCGATCACCCGGCCCTCCGCAGAGAACTGCCGCCGAAATGGTGCAGCCCCCGGTACCCGACCCGCAGCAGCCATACGGCATCGCCGGAGATAGCTGCGTCCGGACGCTGCGCCCGCAGGCACTCAACTGCGGGGATGATGTCGTCGGCGATGGCGTAATCGCCAGTATCCACATCAATGGCGATTACCTTGCCATGGTGAGTCGCTTCGACCTGTGGCCGGATGTCCCGCTCGTAGATCTCATCGCCCAGGCGGCCTGTCTCTTCGGCAGACCGGCGGACTGGTACAGTCATTTTTCTCACCTCCAGGGTGCGGTTCCACTAACTATATGGCAGTCTGCCGATGGCCGCCACGTGTAACGGCCAGGGTCTCTTCGGGCGCGCGGCAACAGGGGCACCCATTTTGGCGGGACCAGGGAACTTGCATGGATGCACAGGATGGACAGGATTGGACTGAATTGATGCGCTGCGCCATACCGGTGCCCATCATCCAACTCATACCATCCCGTTTATCCTGTGCATCCATGCAAATTGCTCCCCTGCCGCAAACCGGGTACGCGTGAGCGAAAACGCTTCCTTGCCTACGCACGACGCGCTATGTACACTCGCGCCTAACCTCGACCATGCAGGAGGTGTGGCGAATGCCGATTTCCGACGAAACTATGAAGCGAATAATCACCGAATACGGCGGGTTCGAGCTGTCCGACGCCGAAATAGCGCTGGTCAAACCCGAGCTGGAGAACTACCTGACCGAATTGCAGAACCTGCGCGATCTGGACCTGTCCGACGTGATGTCCGCGCGCCTGCTGAGGCCATCCGATGGAGGAGAAACCGATGCCTGATTCCGACCTGCTCAAGCTGACCATTTCCGAAGTCGCCCCGCTGATCCAGGCCCGGGAGTTGTCGCCCGTTGAACTCACCGAAGCCGCTCTGGCCGAAGCGGAACGCCGCCAGCCCACGCTGAACTCCTTCATCACCATCATGCGCGAACAGGCTTTGGCGCAGGCCGAAGAGGCGGAGGAATCCCTGTCCCGCGGCGAGTACTTGGGCCCGCTCCACGGCATCCCCATCGGCATCAAGGACAACATCGCCACCGGCGGCATCAATACCACCTTGGGCACCAAGGTGCTGCGGGATCACGTCCCCGACGAAGACGCCGAGGTCGTCCGCCGCTGCAAGGAGGCCGGCGCCATCATCATCGGCAAGGAAAACCTGGAGGAGTTCGCCGCCGGCGCCACCTCCAACAACCCCCACTACGGCGCGGTGCACAACCCCTGGAACGTCGACCACATTCCCGGCGGTTCCAGCGGAGGCGGGGGCGCCAACGTGGCCGCCGGCGTAACCTTCGCGTCCCTGGGAACCGACCTGGGCGGATCCGTGCGCCTGCCCGGCGCTTTCTGCGGCGTCGTCGGGCTCAAGCAGACCTTCGGGCGCGTGAGCCAGCGCGGGCTGCTGGTCACCAGCTTCAACGGCGACCACATCGGGCCCATGACCCGCTCCGTGCGCGACAGCGCCCTGGTCCTGCAGGCCATCGCCGGTTACGACCCCCTTGACCCCAGCACGGTTCCGGTACCGGTTGACGACTACGCCCTGATCATGGAGCGGGCGATCAGCGGCCTGACCGTAGGCATCCCGTCCAACTATTACTACGATCACCTGGACCCGGAGGTTGCGGAAGCGGTTCGCCGCGCCATCGCCGCACTGGAAGAGTTGGGTGTTGAAACCCGTGAGGTCAGCGTGCCCAGCATGCAGTACGCGGGGGCCCTGCGTTTCTCCAGCATGGCCGACAGCGTCGTCACCCACGAGCCCTACATCACCTCCAACCGCGAGGACTACGGCCCCGACGCTCTCTACCGCACTCTGGCCGGCCAGTTCGTGCTGGGCCGCGACTATTCCAAGGCGATGAAGGTCCAGCGGATCATCAAGGAGGAGCACGCCCGCGTCCTCCAGGACGTTGACTTCCTGGTGACGCCGACTACGCCGCTGCCGGCGCCGCGCATCGACGCCGACACGCTGGAAGCGGAGGGTCGCCGGCAGAAGGTTCGAGGTCCCGGCTCCGGCTACGTTTCGCGCAACACCAGCCCCATGAACGCCACCGGGTTCCCGGCCATCACCGTGCCCTGCGGCTTCAGCGAGCTCGGCCTGCCCATCGGTCTCCAGTTCATCGGACGACCGTGGGAGGAGGGCAACCTGTTCCGCATCGCCAACGCCTACGAGGGCGTCTCCCCCAGCCGGGGCGTCTGGCCCAATCTGGAGTGATGCAGGTGGTGAACCAACCGGCGTAGCACAGGAGCAATTCCATGGAATACCGACGTTTCGGCCCAACCGACATGACCGTCTCCGCCCTGGGTTTCGGCTGCTGGGAAATGGGCGGCACCTACGGCGACGTCTCCGGCGGCGAGCTTGCCGCCGCAGTCAACCGCGCAATCGACCTCGGCATAAACTGCTTCGACACGGCGCCGGCCTACGGGAGGGGTGAATCCGAGGTTGTCCTGGGCAAAGCCCTGGGCGACCGTCGCAAGGACGTCATCGTCGTCACCAAGTGCGGGGTCGGCTACGCTGACCGTCCCAAGGGTCGGGACAGTCGCATGGTGTCGATATTCGCCTCCGTGGAGCAGAGCCTCCAGAACCTGGAAACCGACTACCTGGACGTGCTGCTCATCCACTGGCCCGATGTGAACACCCCGTTCGACGAAACGATGCACGCGCTGGACAGCCTCGTGGAACAGGGCAAGGTGCGAGCCGTTGGCCTATCGAACTTCACCCTGGAACAGATCAGGGAGTGCGAAAACGTGCGGAGCGTCGACGTCGTCCAGTATGGGCTCAACATGTTCGACCGGCGGATGGAGCAGGAGATCTTTCCTCACTGCCTCCAGCAAGGCACCGGAGTCATGGTCTACGGCCCGCTGGCTTTCGGCTTGTTGACGGGCACGATGTCCGCGGACACCACCTTTGGCAGCAACGACTGGCGCGCCACGGGCGGGCGTCCGGGCTGGAACGTTGGGGTGTTCGCCGAAGAGCACTTCCAGCGCAACCTGCAGGTGGTGGAGGACCTCAAGCCCATCGCCGAAGGCAGGGGCAAAGGGATGCCACAGCTCGCCCTGCGGTGGGTCCTGTCCAACCCGGCCGTCAGCGTGGCGCTGGTTGGCACCCGCACGGTCCAGGAAGTGGAGGACAACGTCGCCGGCCTGGAGTGGGCGCTCTCCGGCGCCGACATGGCGCAGATCGACGACGTGTTCAACCGGTACGGCGTCGACACCCACCCCGATATAGTAATCGACCCGGACGAATAGGTCCGGGTCGACTTTATCGCTTGCGCTGCCGGTAAGCGTTTAGCCAGCCGCAACCCATTCGGCCACGCGCTCTCCCACCATGATGACGGTGGGATGGATGCCACCGGAGCGGGGAACCCGCGGCATCACCGACGCGTCCACGACCCACAGGCCGTCCACGCCGCGCACCCGACAATACTGGTCCACCACGGCCATGTCGTCGCCGTCCGGGCCCATCCGGCAGGTTCCGGAAACGTGACGCGCCGTGCCCACGGTCTGCCGCGCCCACAGGTCCAGGGCGTCGTCGTTGTTCAGGATGTCGTCCGGCGGATTGATCCGAAAGTCGCACACGTCCTTGAAAGCGTCCGACTCCAACATTCGCGCGCCGAAGCGAATGCCTTCCCGGATCCGCCGGGCGTCGTTGGGATGGCTCAGGTACTGGTAGTTGAACTCCGGCTGAACGTCGGGGTCCGGGGACTGCAACTTGACGAAGCCCGATCCGTCGGGCAGCCCCAGCGTGCATGAGATTCGCGCTGCCCGTTCCGGCGGAACGTCCCCCGTGTTGTACCGGGTCCGCACGCCGGCGACTTTCTCTTCCCGCTCGTCCACCACCGTGCTGACCCGCAACACCATGTCGTTGGTGTAGCCCGACCCTTCAGAGGAGTAATGCAGGCCGAAGTGCGGCGCATCCAGATCGCCGGTCAACGTCTTGCCGTCCTTGACTTTGTAGGTGACGTGTACGCTCAGGTGGTTCCACAGTCCCTGGCCCACCCCGGGGCTATCGTGGATCACGGGTATCCCGAATTGCTGCAAATGGTCCCGAGGACCGACGCCCGACAGCAGCAGCAACTGCGGCGAGCGGATCGCCCCGCTGCTCAGCACGACACGGTCGGCCTCTACGGTGAATATCTCGCCGCCGCTCGCGGCTTCCACGCCCACGGCCCGGTTGCCCTCGAACAGGACCCGGCGCACGTACACGTTGCCCCGCACCGTCAGGTTCAGCCGATGCCGCATGGGATTCAGATGCGTCATGGCCGCGCTCATGCGGATGCCGCCCAGGTTGTTGGTCGGCGACACGCCCACGCCGGTGGGGTTGGGTCCGTTGGTGTCCTCCACGGCCGGGTAACCTTCGGCCAGGCAGGCATCGTGGAACGCCTGCTGGATGTCAGCCCACGTGCCGGTGCGGCGACGGCGCACGGGCATCGGGCCGTCCGAGCCGTGGTAGTCGTCCTGGATGTCCATGTCGTTTTCCATCTTGCGATAGAAGGGCAGGACCTTATCGTAGGACCACTCGTCGTTGCCCCGGGCGGCCCAGTCGTCGAAGTCCTCGGGGAACCCGCGCTGCATCGCCTGGCCATTGATGGACGACCCGCCGCCGATCACCTTGCCCTGGGCGACGTGGATCTCGCCCTGTTCCGGAGTGACGGTGCCCCGCAGCGCCCAGTTGTGGATGGAATCCTGGGCCTCGGCGTACCTGGTGCCGCCGAACTTGACATCGTCCGGCAGGGTGGCCACGTCCGGATAGTCGTTGCCGGCCTCAAGCAGCAGCACCGAGGTGTTCGCGTCCTCTGCCAGCCGGCTCGCCAGAGTGGAGCCGGCCGCACCGCCCCCAACCACGATAACGTCGTACTTCATAAATCCTCCTGGAGATGTTATTTCCCCACGTTGAATCCATAGTTTAGACTGGGATTATATCGGAAAACCGCCGCGCCAATTGCAGCCGTCATCCCACAGACATCGGGGGAGCCATCATGCCAGAACCCACACCGGACCAAACCCTCCATCTCCCCAGCCTGGTCATCAAGAACTTCCGCGGCATCGACGAGCTGACCATCCCCCGCCTAGGCCGCGTAACGCTGCTGACGGGCAAGAACGGCGTGGGCAAGACGACGGTGCTGGACGCTGTGCGGGTGTGGGCCGACCGTGGTGTGAACGGTGTTTTTGACGCAGTGCTGCGCGAGCGTGGCGACGCATTCACTGGGATTGAGGAAGGCCATCCAAAAGTGTTCCCTGACCGATTGGCTCTTTTCACTGCCCGAGATGATGCTGTGGAGGCGATCATTTCGGTTGGGCCAATTGACGACCCTAGTGCTACGCTCCAAATCAAGCATATTCAACCACGGGTGAAAGACCCCTACGCGCCTGATCCAACCCCGATCAACGATCATCTTGTCGAGCTCGAAAGGCGATTTGGGAAGCATGATCCCATCCCTCCAAGCCCTCCGACATTGTCCTTGAGCGTCTCTAAACCTACTGCCCTGATGTGCAATTGCCTGGGTCCCAATGTTCCGACCGATGAAACAGTCGAAAAGTACTGGAACGATGTGGCCCTAACCGCGCATGATGATCTTGCTGTAGAGGCCTTAAATCTGGTGTCAGACCTTCTGACGGAGCGCGTTGCGATGGTCGATTCACCGATCATAGACCATCAGATTCACAAGCGTAGGTTAATGGCGAAAGTTAAGGGCATGGACTATCCGGTACCTGTACGTACCCTTGGCGACGGAGCCATGCGCGCCTTTGCCGTCGCTTTGTCTCTCGCGAAAAGCAGCGACGGCTTCCTCCTCATCGACGAGGCCGAAAACGGCATCCACCACTCCATCCAGGCAAAGTTCTGGAACATGGTGCTGCAAACTGCTGAGCGCAACAACGTGCAGGTCATCGCCACCACCCACAGTTGGGACTGCGTCACCGGCTTCGCGCAGGCGGCCAACGAACTGGAGGATGTCGAGGGTTTGCTGGTTCGCATCGAACGCCCTCCAATCGGTCTGCGGCCAATCACCTATGATGAATCCCGATTGAAAAACATCGCGAAACATGGGATCGAGGTGCGCTAATCCATGATTAACCTCAACCCGCGCCCCTATGATCCGCTGTTGCTGGTTGAAGGAGTGGATGATAAGCACGTGATAAGGCATTTGTCGGAGCGTTGGAACCGTGGGCTGGAGTTCGCTATCAAAGACTACGAGGGAATCGAAAACGTCCTTCCCAACATCCGCGACCATATTGACGAACCCGGCCGTCGCGCTGTGGGCATCGTAGTAGACGCGGATACCCACGTACTCAGCACCTGGAACCGAGTTGGGGACCGCATCCGTGACGCGGGGCGCACCGTATCACCCATCCCCACAGCTCCCGACCCGAACGGTACAATCGTTCCGGAAAACCCAAACACTAACAGCCCCCGCATTGGCGTCTGGATAATGCCGGACAATTCGAACCCAGGCGAGCTTGAAAACTTTGTTGAGAAGATGATTCCCGCCGCCGATTCAGTGTGGCCACTCTCCCAGCAATATATTGCCGGTATTCCGTCAACGGACAGAAAATTTGCAGCAGGCAAAACCCTCCGCGCCCAGATCCACGCTTGGCTCGCCACCCGGGAAGATCCGAGGCAAATGGGACTTGCCATTGGCGCTCGCGATCTTGAAATCAACGGCCCACTCTGCCAACGTTTCCTCGCCTGGCTCACTCGCCTCTTCAACTGATCTTTCCTCGCCGTCATCGGGTCAGCGGCGGGAGCGCGCGTCCCGTGTGTTATCATCCCGCCATTCGTGCCTCGCACTCACGCCGGCCCGGCCGGAGGTCCTCCAATGCTGTACCAACGCTACCGCTATTCCCAGTGGGATGGCACCCAGCAGATTTTCGACGTGGACGCCAGCGAGGTGATGGACGCCCTGTCGGATGATCTGCTCCAGCACGGAGACCTGGCCCGGGCCCTCCGGGATCTGTTCCGCAACGGGATGCAGAACCGCGACGGTTCCCAGATGCCCAACCTGCGTCAGCTCATGGAGCAGTTGAAACAGCAGCGGCGCCAGCAGATGCAGCAGAGCAATCTGGATTCCGTGGTCGACGATCTGAAAGAGCGCATGGACGAAATCCTGCGCACCGAACGCGAAGGCATCCAGCGCCGGCTCGACGAAGCGGCCGACCGGCCAGAACCAGCTGACATGGAAAGCAAGGAGCAGCAACGGGCCCTGAACCGGATGCTGCAGGAACGGGCCCAACGCAACCTGGACAAGCTGGACGACCTGCCGGACAGCCTGGGCGGGCAGATCCAGGAACTCATGGACTACGATTTCATGGATCCGGATGCCCAGCAGATGTTCCAGGAACTGCTGGACATGCTCAAGGGTCAGATGGCCCAGAACATTTCCCAGCAGATGCAGGACCAGATGCAGAACATGACCCCGGAGCAAATGGAAGCCATGCGTCAGATGATGCAGGACCTCAACCAGATGCTCCGCGACCGCATGGAGGGCCGTGACCCCAACTTCGAGGGTTTCATGCAGAAATGGGGCCCCATGTTCGGCGACGACCCGCCCCAGAGTCTTGATGAACTCATGGAACGCATCCAACAGCAGATGGCCCAGATGCAGTCGCTGATGGACAGCCTGTCCCCCGACATGCGCCGGGAACTGGAAGATGCCATGCAGTCGGCCATGGACCCTCGCCTCATGGACGAAATGTCCGAGTTCGCCAGCCTGATGCAGTCGCTGATGCCGCCGGATGAACTGGCCCGCCAATATCCGTTCCTGGGCGACGACAGCATGACCCTCGAGCAGGCCATGGAGGCCATGCGCCAGATGCAGGACATGGACCGGTTGGAACAGTCGCTGCAACAGGCCATGCGCACCGGCAATCTGGACGACGTTGACCCGGAACAGTTGGCCGAACTCCTGGGCGAAGAGGCCCGCCGAGCGTGGGAAGAGCTGGACCGGCTACGCCAACTGTTGAAAGACGCCGGCTACATCACCGATGACGATCAACTCAACCTGACCGCCCGCGGCATCCGTCGCATCGGCCAGAAGGCCATGCGCGAAGTATTCCAGCAGCTCAAGAAGGACCGCATCGGCAACCACGATCTGGACACCCGCGGCGCCGGCGGCGACCTTTTGGGTGACACCAAGACCTACGAATTCGGGGACCCGCTCCAGCTGGACCTCCAAACCACGGTGAAAAACGCGATCGTCCGGGGCGGACCCCAGGTTCCGGTCAAATTGCGGCCTGACGACTTCGAGATCTACCGCACCGAACACATGACGCGGGCCGCCACCATCGTCCTCCTGGACCAGAGCCGTTCCATGGGACTGTTCAACAACTGGGCGGCGGCGAAGAAGGTGACCCTCGCCCTGTTCGCCCTCATCCGCCAGCAGTACCCTCGGGACACCCTCCACGTGGTGGGGTTCTCGGACTATGCGCGCGAGTTGGAGGAAGAGGATCTGGCCGGTCTCACCTGGAACAACTGGGTATCCGGCACCAACCTGCACCACGCCTTGATGCTGTCCCGGAAGCTCCTCTCCCGCGAAAAGGGAGGCACCCGGCAAATCCTGGTCATTACCGACGGCGAACCGACGGCTCACCTGGAAGGCGAGCAAGCATACTTTTCCTACCCGCCCAGCTACCGCACCGAGCTGGAGACCTTGAAAGAGGTGCGCCGCTGCACCCAGGAAGGCATCGTCATCAACACGTTCATGCTGGAGAACAGCTACCAATTGGTCAACTTCGTCGACCGGATGACCCGCATCAACCGTGGCCGGGCTTTCTACAGCAGCAGCGAAAACCTGGGTGAGTACGTACTGGTCGACTACATCAACAACCGGCGCAAGCGGGTTTCCGGATGACCGCGCCGGTCTCGAACGTGCATCTGCGGTTGCAGCAGCCCAGGCGCATTTGCTAAAATAAGTGCCCAATCACGCGCAAGCGTTAGCGGTTCAGCGGGGCTGTAGCTCATTTGGGAGAGCGCTTCAATGGCATTGAAGAGGTAGCGGGTTCGATTCCCGCCAGCTCCACCACTTCCCCACAAACAACCCCTGAAAAAAGGCATTTCGCGTTGAGATCGAGCGCGAAATGTCTTTTTCTGTGTACGGCCTGCCCGTGACCGGTCTCCGCCGACCGCCCAGAAGAGCAAGCCGTTTATCAATCCTGCGGCCCCCAAGTCACTCCGAATTCGGCCCTCGATACTAACTCCCCGGTGAGGGTTTCCGCCGTCTGTCCCGCCAGCCATACGCCGGGCGCGGCCAGGGCATCGGGCTGGACCATGGGAATGTGGGACGTTCCCGGCCAGTCCCCGCGCCGGTTCATCCAGGTGTCCACCCTCCCGGGCTCGAAGACGTTCACCGCGATGTTGTGCGGCCGCACCTCTTCGGCCAGGCTGAAAAACATTCTCTCCAGTGCGGCTTTGCTCATCGAATACCCAACTCGGCCCTCCCGGTAGTTCCTGGCGGAACCCGAGGTGACGCAGTAGATGGAACCGCCCTCGCCGCGCGAGATCATGGACGGCAGAGCGTACTTGCAGAGGAGCAGCGGGCCCCGCACGTTCACCGCCAAGCACTGGTCAAGCAGTTCAACGTCCAAATCGACCACCGGCGATTCGCAGTCCATTCCCGCGTTGCAAACCAGGGCGTCGATCCGGCCGAAACGGTCCAGCGTGGCAGCTATCAGATCTTGAATATCCTGAACCCGCGCAACGTCGCAACGCACCGGCAGAGCCGTGCCACCGCGGGCGGTGATCTGCGCCACCGTATCGCGGATGTCTCCCGACCCGTACTTTTCGTATTCAGTGCCGGCTGACCTGTCTTCTTCAGTGCGCGACGCTACCACTACGCTCGCGCCGGCTTCCCCAAGCCCGAGACAGATGGCGCGCCCGATGCCGCGGCTGCCGCCGGTTACAATCGCTACTTTGCCGTCAAGTCTCATTTCATCCCGCCTGTCACGAAACCAAGTAAGCTCAAATCGCGGCGAGCATATATCCTCGATCCGGCGCTAGCAAGTCGCGTATCCCGCGCCCGTTCATTGGCCCGCCCGTATGAAGTCCGCCACCCGTTCCGCGACCATTATCACCGCCGGATTGATGGGCGCGCGCACCAGGTCGGGCATTATCGACGCGTCAACGATGCGCAACCCGTCGATGCCGTGGACTTTCCCGTACTGGTCGACCACCGCCAACGGATCATCGGACGGCCCCATCCGGCATGTGCACGAGATATGGGAGTAGGTTGTCGCTTCTCGCATCAGCCATTGATCCAATGCGTCGTCGTCGATCAGGTCGCCGTCCTCGGGTTCGATGCGTCGCCCCAGCATGGGAGCGAGCTCACGTCGTTCCGCCAACTCCAGGGCCAGGCGAATCCCGGCCCGCAGACGATCCCGATCAAATGGCTCAGCCAGGTAGTTGTAGCGCATGGCCGGTTGTACCCGGTAGTCGAACGAGGTTAGCGTCAACTCTCCCTGGCTTTCCGGCAGCAGCAGGGCTACCATCATCTCCATGCGTCGGCCAACGGCAGTCTCGCCTTGATCTCCGGACTCATGAGCCCGGACCTCCGGCATACTTCCCTTGATCCGGGGCGCCACGGGACCGGCCAGGCTGATGCCCAGATCGTTTCTCAGGTGGGAACCGGGTGCGGTCAACCGCAGCGCCGCGCCGCCGGCGCCTCGGTTTGCAGGGCCATCGACGCCCTGGCCGGCTTCCCACGTCACGTACACCTTCGGGTGATCCTTCAGGTTCTGCCCAACGCCGGGAAGGTCCCGCACCACCGGTATGCCCAGGCTCTCCAATTGATCGGCCGGCCCTACGCCGGAGAGCAGCAACAGGTGGGGCGAACCTACGGCGCCGGCGCTGAGGATGATCTGCTCGGCCTCCACGGTGAAGGTATCGCCGCCGCTCTCCACCCGCAGACCGACCGCCTTGGTCTCTTCGAAAACGATCCGGCGAACCTGGCAATTGGGCCGCACGGTCAGGTTGAGCCGGTGGCGGGCCTGGCCGAGATAGCCCAGGGCGGTGCTGAACCGGACGCCGTTGTGGTTGTTGGTCACGCCCGGGCCAACCCCGTTGGAGTCCGGATGGTTGTGGTCCTGGGCTTCCTCGTACCCGCTGGCGCGACAGGCGGAGAAAAAGGCCCGCTGCGCAGCGCCCCACGCCTCCGGATTGGAATGGTGGACGAAGATTGGCCCATCGGATCCGTGATAGTCTCCGTGACGGTCAACGTCCGTTTCGGATTTGCGGAAGAATGGCAGGACTTTTTCGTAACTCCACTGGTCATTGCCCCGGGCGGCCCAGGCGTCAAAATCCTCGGGAACGCCACGGTAGAAAGCCGAGGAGTTGATGGCGCTGGAGCCGCCGGTAACCTTGCCCCGGGGCACCAGCATCGGCGGCGCCAGGTCGGTCGCGGTTGCCGTGAACTGCCAGTTGTGCGGGTTGGTGGTCAACCATGCCGGATGGCCGGCGGCGGTTCGAACCGCGGGCGGAGCCGGGGCGGCGGCAAAGCCGTACTTCAGCTCGTCGGGCAGCAGTTCAAAATCGGGATAGTCCGGCCCAGCCTCCAGCAACAGCACCGAGCGTCCCGGGTCTTCGGATAGCCGGGCCGCCAGCGCCGAACCGGCAGAACCGGCCCCCACAATCGCCACATCGTATTTCATGGTTTACCTCAGGTTGAACGCACTCGGTTGAACATCGGGTAGGCCACTCCGTTGCAGATTCGGAAATCGGCCAGCTAGGAATCTTGCGATGGAGGCCGGGGATGATAGTCGCA
This sequence comes from Dehalococcoidia bacterium, assembly GCA_965220505.1. Classification (GTDB taxonomy): domain Bacteria; phylum Chloroflexota; class Dehalococcoidia; order Lucifugimonadales; family UBA3495; genus Bin87. Next base: position 1,695,998 of record CBDCQE010000001.1, read on the forward strand.
GGCGTTCGATTCGTAGACGTTTTCGCTCAAGGCTGCATCGTGGTCGTCGGTCACGAAAATGCCGCACTCTCGGGAGGCCACTATCCGATTGCCCGAAACGGTGTATTGACGCCTGGGGTTGCCTGCGCTTCCCGGCGTCTGCCGCGCCGGGTTGCTCCAGAGCCGGATGCCGTTACGGTTTCCCTCGATGCGATTGCCTTCGATGACGTTCTCCTGTCCGTGCTCGATGGCGATACCGTCGAAACGGTTAGCCCTGACTTCGTTCCCTCGGACCGTCGAATTGGCCGAATAGCCCAGCCAGAAGCCGTAGTTCGAATAGTTGGCAATGTTCTCTTCAAAGACATTGCCCGAGCAAAACACCGCCTCAAAGGCGTTGTTGGGCGAATAGCTGGCGTCATTGCGGGCTATGAAATTGTCGTTGGAAGGCTCGCCGTGGTGCCCCCGGATGAAGAACCCGTCGCCGCTGTAGCGCAGGCTGTTGGCGGATATCCGGTTGTGGTTCGAGCCGTCCTCCAGCAATATTCCCGCCGAGTCCGCAGTGTCGCACCAGAAGCGATCGGTGTAGCGGATACAGTGCTCGGCCTGATTGTTGGAGACTTCGTTATGGCTGGACTCCAGCAGGTAAATGCCCACGTTTCCGCAGTAAGAGGCGTGGTTGCCCAAGATAACGTTGTGATCCGACCGGACCATGCTGACGCCGTTGAAATTATTGCCGGTTTGGTTGTTCTCGATGACGCTGTGCCGGACCCTGTTGAGGTAGATGCCGCCGCCGAACCCTTCCTCCACAGGGGCTTCGACGTCGGGCAGCCAGCCGGCGTCAAGGGGGTTCGTGTTGTCCGACACGACGCATCCCCGGATGGTCAGGTTGGTCACGTTGTCGGCGCGTATCCCATAATGAAAACGGATTACGATTCCATTGACTAAGGTCACGTCTTTGCAGTCGTGGACCCAAATCCCGACGCCGTCGTTCCGCTCACCGTCCAGCACCACGCCGGAAAGGTCCAGAGTCACCCCGTCGGTGCAAATTTCGATGACCATACCGGACGAGGCCCGGGCCTCAAGACCCGGGTATTGGGACGGCTTGAAAGTGTCCCGGGTGTACCGGTCCGGGACTACGCGGACGCGGGTCATCGGAGTTCTGCCCGAACTTTCCGGGAAACGCTGACCTATCGGCGCGGCGCGTTGGTCAGCCAGCTTAGTTCAGGCTCGGCCCGCCCCCGGAGCCGCCAGAGATGAACCCAGGATGATCGTCCAGGTCCGAGGCGTCGTCCTGGTGCTGACCGCGCAGAACGCAGTGCCCGCAAACCTTGCACACCGGATGCCGGTTGGCGAATTTCGGATGGGGGATATTACACGTCGGGCTGTCGGGGCGCTCGCACCGGGGACACCCGTCACACTTTCGGTGACCGGTACCCTGCCCGGTTTGGGTTCGTGGCTCCAGTACTGTGACCATGATTAATCCCTACGCATCGGGTTTTGGCCGTGCTGCCCGCCGCACCGGACACGGAACTCGGTGCGGCAGACTTTGGCCGATGGATTGCCGCTGCGCAGGTTATCAGTTCCAGATCGCGGCCACGCGGTACGCCAGTTGGGTGTGCGACTCGCGCACGTCGACGATTTCCGCCGGAACGTCGCCCAGGATTCCCAACGCGATGATCCAGTTCAGGATCTCGTGGTCTCCCGAATCCTGTATTTCCTCGGGAGATAGTTCCGCTAGCTTGCTTCCCTTGCCGGCGCGCACCATTTCCAGGTACCGGCGGTCGGTCTCGATGTCTATCGCCCGGCACTGGAATTTGTGGGCCAGGAAACTGTGCGACCAACTGGAGGACGCCACCACGGCGACCCGCTCGTCCCTGGTGTCCAGGAACCGCCGGATCCCCTGTCCCAGCTGATAGCACCGCTTGGGCGTGGGGCGCGGTGGGTAGTCCGGGCCGGCCTCTTCCCCGTAGCAGTTGACGAACAGGGGCAGCAACGGGAACTTTCCATCGGGATCAAGGAACACCAGCGGGTTGATGATGGCGTGGGCCAATCCCCAGTCCCAGCCCTTGAGCGCGCTGGAGGATGCCATGTCGAACCCGTCTCGGATGAGGAAATTGCGCAGGTCCCGGGAAAACTCCTTGGGACACTGGAAGGTGAACTTGGTGTCGGGTTCAGCGTCCCACAGGTTGGTGCGGGCCGCGCCGCGCTGGAAGGGATAGCCGTCGACTTCGGCGCCGGTGTACAGGCAGAAGGGAGGCAGGTTGTCCTGCAGGAAGTTCTCCGCCTGGTCGTCTCCGATCACCATCAGCACGTCGGGCTCCCATTCGTGGAGACGGTCCCGCATGATCCTGAAAGACTCGACCACCTTCTTCTGGTCGCTGATGTCCAGGCTCAGGCCGTTGTCATCGCCCAGCTCTGCCAGCAGTTGGGGAGGAGGCTCGTAGTTCGGTACGCGGGCAAATACCCGCTCTCGACCCGTGGCCCATGCCTCGGGCGGGGTCAGGATGATCGGGCCGTGAGAACAGCCCAGCCCCAGTAGTTCAGCCATATTATCCTCCTAACGAGCCGGAACCCTCGCACGGTTCGATGAGTTTTCGCGATTGTAGGGATCGGCGTGGAGGACTGTCAATTTGGGCAGGACCGACTTGCTGGGCTATCGCATATGAAATCACTCACCCGTCACTCCGGCTTTCGCCGGAATGACGGAAGCAAAAGCATTCAACTGCGTAAGTCCTATGCCATTCTTACGCGTCCTGGTCGGTTACCGTCGCGATTGGCGGTCGCAACTGCATGGTCAGGGCTACGGTGGAACCCTGTCCGGCAGTCGACTCCAGGACCACGTTGCCGCCGTGTACGCGGGCCACCTCCGCCGCCTGGCACAGCCCCAGCCCGGCGCCCTGGTTGTCTCCCACCTTGGTGGTGTAGAAGGGTGTCAGCGCCTTTTCCAGCACTTCCGGCTCCATGCCGCACCCCTCGTCACGGATGGTGATGCAACCCTCTTCCTCGTCGGTTTCGATGGACACGGTGATGCGGGGGGCTGACTTGCCCGCTCCTTCTACAGCTTCGCAGGCGTTCTGGACGAGGTTCATCACGGCCAGGGCCATGCCCTCGGGGAGGGCCAGGCATTGCGGGTCGGACGGGTCCTCCCGTACTTCTACCAAGGGCTGCTTGCCGCCGTTGACCGCGACGTAGGCGTCCAGAGCGGCTCGCACCGACTGCCGCACCAGAAGGTTGAGGCCGACTTCCTGCCAGACTCCGCTGCTAGTTCCCAGGCTGAGCATCCCCTGAAGGATGCGGTCGGCGCGGCCGATATTGCGACGGATGTGGTCCATATTGGCGCGGAGTTCGCTGCTGATCTCCTCGATTTCCGCATCGTCGCGGTCGTCGCGGTTCAGCGTCTCCATAAGTTCGTCCAGCAGTTCGGCGGAGCCGTCGCAGAAGTTGGAAACGAAGTTGAGCGGGTTTCTGATCTCGTGGGCCACTCCCGAGGCCAGGTCGATCATCTCGCCCAGCTTCTGCTGGGCCACGATCTGGTCCTGGGCTTCCCGGAGATCGGACAAGGCCAGGTCCAGCTCCTGGTTCCGGGTTTCCAGGTCGGCGTTGGCGGCGGCCAGATCGGCGCTGAGTTTCTCTACCAACTGGAGCCGGACGACCTCGATTGAACGCAGCCGCAACGTTTCCAGCGCCTGGCACGCCTTGGACACTTCGTCGTTGCCTCGGGGCTCAATGCGATGCTCGTAGTCGCCCATGCCAAGTCGCCTGATCCAGGCCTCGACTGCGATTGTCCGGAGGCCCACCCAGACCACCAGCACCGTCTTTGCTGCGACTATGGTCCAGGCCAGGGCCGACAGGGCGACCAGCGCCCAATTTCCCCAGAAGACCGAGGTGACCAGCAGGGCTATCAGCAGGAAGTGGGTCACCACGATCAGGAGGAAGTGCTGCATCGAGTAACGCCGGAGACTGTAGCGAGACATCCCGAAGGGGTCATTGCCCTCAATCGGTTGCTCGGGCAAGGTTTGTAAGTTGGCCATCCGTCGCTCCCTATGATGCGGAACGGGTCGATGGGTAACGGTTCAGACTTGAGGGGAAGCGAGCAGTTTCCGGCAGGCCAGGGAGAGGATTGGGGCCCGGCGCCAGCCGGACGATGTAAGTCGAGGTCAGTATCGAGACGGCGCTTCACGGACGCATTTCATGCCGAAGTGAGCTACTTCTATGGTATCACCACCGCCGGTGCCAGCGTTCCCGGGATCAGGTTCCGCAATCTACTTACCGCCTCTGAACAGTTACGTTCCCGACCGGAGCGCGAACCCTTGCGGCCGGCGTGCAACTTTAGTCCCGTTCTTCCGGGATCAGGCCGGCCGCCACCAGCGCGTCGCGCAGGGCGTCGCCCGAGATGGCGTGCCGGGCGGTCCAACCGCTGTCCGGTTGGCCGGCCATCCCGCGGGCCCACACGATGAGGACGCCGGCCTCCTCGTCCATGTCGTCCGGGATCGTGGCACGCTCGATTTGCGATCTGGACACCATGGCCCACTCTTCGGTGGAGAACATGAACCGATTGTTGCTGGTGGGTGCCGGTTCGGGCATTGAATGTCTCCTGATAGAAAGCTGGCGCATGGCCCTCGTCAGGCGGGGTAGCCGGCGTCCTCGCGCGCCGGTACGTGCCGCGCCAGTTGCTCGATGGTTTCGGTGAAGGTGCGGTCACGGTCCCGGGACTCGGGAAACTCTTCGCCCAGGGGAGTGCCGCCGATGAAGCGGTACATGTCCGTCACGCCCTCAAAAATTTGCGGTGTCATTCCGAGTTCCGAAAAGGTATCGCGGATCTCCTCCATCTCGCTGACCCAGCGGCGCGAGCGCGGCGGCACGGTGGGAATGGTTCGCTCCATGCGTTGCAGCGCCGCCTGTTGGCCTGACTGGAACTCTGCCAGCAGGGGTTCGGTCAACCCCATCATCTCGGCGGCCATCAGCAACTGGGTATACAGTGCCCACGAACCTTTGGTCATGGCGGCGTAGCACATCTTGATTCCCGAAGCTTGTCCCACATCGCCGCCCAGATTCAGTACCGTCAGCCCGAAATCGTCCAACTGCTCGAACTGCGTCGCCTGCTCGCCGGAGACGTAAAAATGGGGACTGTATCCGCTCCGCGGCGGCCCGCCGATTATGGACACGTCCACGAACCGGCCCCCGGCGGCGGTAATTACCGGCTCCAGAGTCCGCACAAGTTGCGGAGAGACGGCGTTGCACTCCGCAAACAGGGTGTCCGAGCCCGTGGCTGCCAGCGCGTCGGCGACCTGTTGGATTACGTCGGTCACCGCAGCGGACACGGTCATGGACATTATGAGGTCCGACTGCTCCACCAACTCTTCCATCGTGCCAACGTCGCGAATGCCGGCCTTCTCCGCCAGGTTGCGGGTCCGATCGCTGCGGCCGGAGAGGCAGGTGATGACGTCCAGTTCGTTTTCCCGTAGACGTTGGCCGACGGCGTGTCCCATGTCGCCGGGGCTCAAAATAGCCACTGTGCTGATATCCATGAATGCTTTCTCTCGACCGAAATATGGGGCGGGAAAACTATAGCACAGGGGTATGGCGATGCTGCCGCGAAGCGGTTGCCGGCAGCGCACCGAGCGGCGATACTGTGCCGAGTATCGACCACCCACGACTAGCCGGAAACGGCCGGAGGTGACCATGGCGTTCGCACATCCTGAGTTCCTCGTATCCACCGATTGGTTGGCCGAGCATATGGCGGACGCTGACGTTCGCGTTTTCGAGACCACGGTGTTCCTGCATAACGTCGAAGGCGGCGGCCGTCGCGCCGAGTCCGGACGGAGCGCGTACGAGACCGGGCACATCCCCGGGTCCGGCTTCCTCGACCTCCAGGCCGACTTCTCTGACAACGATCAGGCTTACCGTTTCATGATGCCCTCTCCGGTGGCCTTCGCCGAGGCGGCCGGGCGACACGGCATATCGGAATCCTCCAGGCTGGTTCTGTACGACCGCCTCGGTTCGCAGTGGGCGGCGCGGTTCTGGTGGATGTTCCGCTCCATGGGTTGCCGCGGCGCGGTAGTGCTGGACGGCGGCCTGCGCCGCTGGACAGCAGAGGGCCGGGCGACTTCAACCGACCCGGCGACGTACGCGCCCGCCGTTTTCAACCCGACGCCCGACCCGGCGCGCTTTGCAGACTTGGCCGAGGTCAAGGCGTTCATCGAGTCGGGCACAGGCGGCGGGAACTGCCTGATCAACGCCCTGGGGCGGGACCAGCACTCGGGGGCCGACGGCGGCAGCAGCTACGGTCGGGCCGGGCACATCCCCGGCGCTACTAACGTCCCTTCGGGAGAGTTGATCGACCCCGAAACCGGCCTCTACCGGCCGGCGGAGGAACTGGCAGCCCTGTTCGAAGGGGCGGGCGCGGACCAGTCCAAACGGGTGGTTACCTATTGCGGCGGTGGCATCGCCGCGTCCAACGACGCTTTCATACTGGCCATGCTGGGCTACGAGAACGTCGCCGTGTACGACGCGTCCATGTCGGAGTACGCCACCGATCCGTCACTGCCGCTGGTGGCCGACTGAAGCAGCCGCATCGTCGCCAAGGAGGTGGGCCATGACCCAGGTCGCCACGCTGAACAATACCCTGGAATTCGGCCTGTTCGACTGGATCGAATGGGACAAGTCGGCGCCCAGCGAGATTTTCGAAAACCGGCTCAAGATGCTGGAATACGCCGACCGCAGCGGGTTCTACAGCTACCACCTGGCGGAGCACCACATCACCCCGCTGAGCGTGTCACCCTCACCGGCGGTGTTCCTGGCAGCCGCCGCCCAACGCACCACGAACCTGCGTCTGGGGCCTCTGGTATTTCTGCTCCCCTTCTACAACCCCATTCGCCTCTACCACGAGATCTGCATGCTGGACAACCTCAGCAACGGCCGCCTGGACCTGGGCGTAGGGCGGGGCGTATCACCTGTGGAGGCCGAGGAGTTCGGCGTCGACCTCGGCATCAGCTGGGAAATGTTCAACGAACAGATGGACATGTTCACTCGCGGCTTCACCACCGGCATGCTGAATTACCAGGGAAAGCACTACAACTATGAGGACATCGAGCTCTGGATTGCGCCCCACCAGAAGCCCTATCCGCCGCTCTGGTACGCCAGCAACAACATCGAAACCGTGCCGTGGATGGCGCAGCACGGGTTTAACACCTGCACCGTGTTTGCCGACAACGCCGGCGTCAAAGCCCACTACGACCTGTACAAGCAGGTGTGGGCCGCCGACCGCATGGCAGATGGCATGAACAGCCACGTGTCTGTCCCCAAGCTGGGCCTCGTGCGTCACATGTACATCGCCGATACCGAAGAAGCGGCCCGAGACGAAGCAAAGGCGGCGTACGGCACCTGGTTCCACAACATCGACTACCTGTGGGCCAAGAACAACCTGGACCGCCTGGGCGCCATGCGGGACTTCGACGCTTTGGAGGCGAAAGACGTCGTCATCGTCGGCACGCCGGCCACCGTCCGGGCACGAGTCCAGCGGGCCGTCGACGAAACGGGCATCAACTACTTCTGCCCCATATTCGCGTGGGGCGACCTGACCCCCGACCAGGTCATGCGCTCCATGGGTCTGTTCGTCGACGATGTGATGCCCCACCTGAGGCCCGGCGGCTGAAAGCCGTGAGGCATACACAGGAGACCAAGAATGTCATCCAGCGCATCCTATGTACCGGCCACCGCCGATTCCATCAACAGGACTATCGAAGCTTTGGCTGCCCGCAACGTCGACGCGGTTCTGGTGGAAGGACGGGAGGCGGCCTTAGCCAAGCTCAAAGAGTTGGTGCCGGAGGGTTCCGAGGTTTTCGTGAGCACATCCGAGACGCTGGACACCATCGGCTACACGGAGTACATGGACGGCAACGATCGTTACGTAAATCTGCACGACCAGATGGTGGCCCACACTGATCCGGTTGCACAGCGCGAGTTCCGCCGCAAGACCACCATCGCCGACTATTTCGTGGGCAGCGTGCAGGCCATCGCGGAAACCGGAGAGATCGTAGTGGCCAGCGGCTCGGGCAGCCAGATCGGGGCCTTCTCCTACGGAGCGAAGCGAGTGATCATGGTGGCCGGCACGCAGAAGATCTGTCCCACCCTGGCCGACGCCGAGGCCCGCACGCGGGGTTTCACCCTGGAACAACACGACCGCTGGCTGGAGGGGCGCGGCTCTACGCCCACTCCCATCGGCAAGTACCTGGTGATGGAGCATGAGCCCATGGTGGGCCGCATCACCATGATCCTCATTCCGGAAAGTCTCGGCTGGTAGGAAGCCCACACACGAAATTTCCAAAGGGGGAAGAGTGATGCCAGAGAAACAACGCATGACCACCAGGCTCAAGGAACTATTTGAGCGCCCGGAGATCTTCGTCCTGGCCGGCGGCATGAACGCCATGGGGGCGAAGATGGCCGAAGTACTGGGGTTCGAGGCCTTCTACATGTCGGGCGGCAACACCTCGGCCCAAGTCATGGGCCTCACCGAGGGCGGCACCAGCATGCGCGACATGGTGGACAACGCCCGGAAAATCGTGAACACCATCGACATCCCGGCGTTCGTGGACATGGACACCGGCTACGGCGACGCCATCCAGGTCTACGAGACGGTCAAGGAGTACATTCGGGCCGGCATCGCCGGCACCCACCTGGAGGACCAGACCTATCCGCCCAAATCCGGCCCCCGCCGCCGCTGCGTTTCCATCGAGGAAATGGTGGGCAAACTGCGGGCCGCCATGGACGCCAAGATGGAGTACGACCCCGACTTCGTGATCGTGGCCCGGTGCGACTACGCCGGCGTGCCGGGCGCGACGTTCGAGGATGTGATGGAACGCTGCCTGGCCTACAAGAGCGAGACGAACGTGGACGTGGTGTGCCCCGCCGTAGCGTCCTGGGAAGACAACCAGGAAGCCATCCGGCGCATTCCGGGCCCGGTTCTGCCCCTGTTCACCCACGGCAGCCAGACCCATCCCACGCTGCAGGAGTTGCAGGACGCCGGAGCCGCCGCAGCCTGGTATCCGGCGCTGACCACCATGGCAGGGTTGCAGGCGTCGTGGGACTTCTTGAGTGATTTCCAGGAACGCGGCACCGCCGCCATCGACGACTTCCTGGCAGCGGCGGCGCAAAGCAAATGGGGCGTCGCCACCAACGGCGGCATCCTCGGCGCGGACCGCATCCGCGAAATGGAGGACAAGTACCTCCCTGATCGACCCCTGTAAACTCGCCGATGCCGGAAGCGGTGCCAACCAATATTGGAGATATCTCAATGAAATACGACCACATCATTGTCGGCGGCGGCACGGCCGGGTGCATCGTGGCGACGCGGCTTTCCGAGGACCCGGACCGTTCGGTGCTGCTCCTGGAGGCCGGGCCTGACTTCCCCGACTTCGAGCAACTGCCCGACATGCTCAAGCTAGGCTGGGGCACGGTGAACCTGGAGGCCCGCGCGGCCGGTTCGCCCTACAACTGGTCCTTCACCGGCAAGGCCACGCCGGAGCAGGCCGAGCCCATGCCGGTGCCTCGCGGCAAGGTGCTGGGCGGCTCCAGCGCGATCAACGGCCAGACCTTCATCCGGGGCGCACCTGAAGACTTCGACACGTGGGAGTCCTGGGGCAACGACGGCTGGGGCTACCTGGAATGCCTGCCCTACTTCCGCAAGCTGGAGAACGACGCGGATTTCCACGACGATTTCCACGGCACCGACGGGCCGGTTCCAGTGCGGCACCACCAGCGTGAGACCTGGCCGCCTTCCCAGGAAGCCTTCTTCCAGGCTGCCACCGCCGCCGGATACCCCTTCCATCCCGACGTGAACAACCCGGAGGCCACCGGCGTCAGCCTGCGCGCCGAGAACAATATCGACGGCGTGCGCATGAGCATGGCCCTGTCCTACATCAGCTCGGTGCGCCACCGCCTGAACCTCACTATTCGCGCCAGCGTCCAGGCTCGCAAAGTGGTGCTGGAAGACGGGCGCGCTGTTGGTGTCGAGGTTGAGAGCGGTGGCGATACTTTCGTCGTCGAGGGCAGCGAGATCATCCTGTGCGCCGGGGCGGTAGCATCGCCGCAACTGCTGATGCTGTCCGGTATCGGGCCGGCGGACCAGTTGCAGGCGCAGGGCATTCCGGTCGCGGTGGAACTGCCCGGGGTTGGCCAGAACATGCGCGACCACCCCAACGTGTCGGTGCGGTTCATGGTCAAGGAAGACGTTCCGCAGGACCCCAACGGCATGCGGGCCCTGCGACTGCGTTTCACCGCCTCCGGCTCGGACACGCCCAACGACATGATACTTTCGCCGGCGTCGTTGAACACCGTGGTTCGTGACGACAACCCGGCGCATACGGTCAACTGCGGCCTGTACCTGGCGGCCGGCAAGGGCGAACTGAGGTTGGAATCATCAGATCCAAACACTGCGCCCAGCATGGACTACCGCTACCTGGTGGAGGACTGGGACCGGGAACGGTTGCGGGAGGCGGTGCGCCTCTGCGTGTCGTTGCTGCAACACAGCGCCTACGAAGGCATCATCGACGAGATAACCGCTCCCACACCGGCGGACCTGGAGAGCGACGAGACGCTGGACCTCTGGCTGCGCCGCAACATCAGCACGTCGTATCACATCTCCGGCACGTGCAAGATGGGACCGGACGACGACCCGATGGCAGTCGTTGACCCTCATCTACGCGTGCGTGGCGTGTCCAACCTGCGGGTCGCGGATGCGTCGATCATGCCCGACGTGGTTCGTGCCAACACCAACGTCACCACGATGATGATCGCCGAACGCGTCTCCGACTTCATCAAGTCGGGTCAGTGACCCCGGCGACCAGGTCTTCGTTCGACCCCGCGATGTAACCGTTCAAATAACGGACAAACAGGCTGCGATACTCGTCCACCTGGGCGTCGATGTCGCAGCCTTCTTCGGCCTGGACCTCCACCTCGAGGATCTGCCCTACACCTTCCACGGTGTCCAGGTTGAAAACCACATTGCCTTGTCGCCAAAGCTCGCGGCGTTTGCGCACCACGGCGCGGGTGCCCAGGGCAGCCTCCAGCACTCCGGCCATTGCCGAGTCCTCCACCGCCGCTATCCGGAACCGGCTGGTCCTGGCCCCGTCCTCCTGGCCCTCGACGTAGTAAATCAGCTCGGACGCCGCCGGTTCCATGCGGAGTTTGAGCCGACGCGTTCCCCCAGCATGATCTTCGGGTGGGAGCCGATAGTAGTAGTCGACCTGCTCCTTGACCTGGACAAACTCCGCGCAGTGTGTCTGAAGGATCGCCCGCACGGGTTCAAAATCAGGACAGTACGCCTTGATCTCGCGGTTGAGTTTGAAATCCATAAAACGACCTTGCCGTTTGAGACGGCCTTGCAACGTCACGGCGCCGGATACCGAGAGCATCCCGGGTTAGATGCCCGTCTGCGACATGCACCCATTGCGCCGATGACGATAGACCCCCGTGGTACGAAATTAGAGGGGCAGATAAACCGCCTGGCCCTTCATGGCGCTGCGGCCCACTGCCTCGGTCCACTCCATGTAGTGGACGCCGGTCTCAAACGCCACCATGTCCACGATTTCCGTGCCGCGGATGGCGTTGGTGAACTGCTCCTCGACCCGGTACCGGGCCTGGGTTTCCGGCGGATTGGGAACCTCGGCCAACTCCGAATCGCCTCGTTTGCCGGCCCACACCCGGCGCTGGGAATCCACGTGGATGGTCCCTTCAGTGCCGAACATCCAGATTTGGCTCCCCCGGTTCAGGCCGGAGGTGGCGCTCATCTGCATGTGCACCTGCGCGCCGTTGGCCAGTTCGTAGAGTATGTCGATGTGGTCCGGGATGCTCACCGACGTGAGATGCCCCCTGTCGTCCCGCCGGTAGGGCACGTGGATCTTGGACATTGCCATGACCCGGGTCCCCCGCCCCAGCCAGCGCATCATGGACTCGTAGGATGCGCCAATATTCAGGGTGTTATAGCCGCTGAGGGCACGGTCATGCCGCCAATGCACGGGACCGTCGAAGTCGGCAAAGTTGTTCTGCAGCGACGTAAAATCCACCGACAGCAACTCGCCCAGGTATCCCTCGTCGATCAGCCGCTTGATGACGTTGTCTATGGTGTAACTGGTAGAGGTCGGCGTCAGCTGACACACCAGGTGGGGATGGGCCCTCGAAGCGGCCAGCATGTCCCGGGCCTCCGCGGCGTCGTTCGCCATGCGGGCCTCGGTGAGCACGTGCTTGCCGGCCTCCAGCGCGGCCAGGGTCATGGTGCGGTGCATGTACGGCCAGGTTCCGATGCAGACGGCGTTGACCTCTTCGTCCTCCAGCACTTCCCGCCAGTGCCCGTACACCTTCGGGATGTTGAACTGGTCCGCGATAACGCGTCCGGACTGGACCGTCCGGTTCGCAACGGCCACTAACTCGCAATCGTCCACACCCTGAAAGCCGGGAATGTGACGGTTGCGGACGTTACCGCCGGCTCCGATCAATCCAACCCGGATTGGTTCCTCAGCCATCGTCTCTCTCCTCAATCATCAGCGCTCTTGCAAGGCTCAATCGCGCGAGGTCGCAACTCATTCGTTCTGAATGATGACGGCGACACCGCTGTTGCCAGCCCGCTCCCGGTTGGCGTCGGAGATGGACGTTCCGATCACGGCGGCGCGGGTGGCCGTATCGCTGGCCGTCCGCAGGATGCGAGCGCGGTCGCTGGCCCGGTCAACGTCGCTGTCGTCTATGGTGATGGAGATTTCACCGACGACATAGATGTCATCCCCTTCCGGTGAACTGCCTCGCAGGATGATGTCGGCTCGGTCAAGTTCATCGGCATCGTCTTCGGTGATTACTCCCCGGTCGGCCGCGTCATCCAACAGGTTGACGAATGTACTGTCGTTCAACCGGTCGATGGCGACAAGGATGTTCGCGTCCCTGACACCCAGGTGCTTCCTGACGAGACGAGGCACGTGTCTGATTACTCTACACTCATAGTCGGCCAGGGTCAGCTTGTCCAAGGCTGCCAAGAGTTCTGAAATTTGATTGGGAGTGGTCATGGTCAACGACGGTTGATCAGGTCTGCTAAGTGTAACGCAATGCGGGCTGTATAATACGCCCGAAAACGGCCTGGAGCAGCGAAACATGGCTAATCTGACCAACACGCAACGCATCGGCGCGCTGGTTCCCGCCACCAACCCGGTGGTGGAACCGGACTTCTACCGAGTGGTGCCGCCCGAGATAACCGTCCATTTCGAGCGGATGTGGAACGGCACCTGGGGCAGCCAGCCGGAAAATTCCTCCGAATCGGGTCACCGTCTCAACATGACCAGCGCGGAAGCCAACGAGGTTGACTACGCCCTGTTCGGATTCGACGTTGGCAAGATGAACGAGGACGTGGCTCGCGGCGCCAGCGCCCTGTCCAACATCGGGCCCGACGTGCTCGTGTACGCCTGCACCTCCGGCACCTGGCACAAGGGTTACATGGCCTATGACCAGGCGATGGCGAAACTCATGGAGGAAGCCAGCGGCGTGCAGTCGATAACCGCCGTGGCTTCCTGCATCGCCGCCATGCGCCACATGGGCAGCCGGAAACTGAGCATCGCCGGTCCTTACCGCAACTTCCACCTGCGCAACCGCCTGAAGCCGCTGATGGAAGAGGCCGGATTTGAGGTTCTGAGCGCGGACGGTGCGCCGTGGATGGAAGACTCGATGAACCCCCGGGAGATCGACATGGACCCACCCCAGGCCATCATCGATTTCGCCCTCACGGTCGCCCAGGACGAGGCCGACACCATCTTCCTGCCCGGCACCGCCTGGCGCGCCCTGGACGCGGTGGAAGAGCTGGAGCAGAAACTGGACAAAACGGTCATCACCGTCAACCAGGCCACCATCTGGATGGCCCTGCGTCGGGTGGGCTGGACTGAACCGATCAACGGCTACGGCAGCCTGCTGCGCAACCTGGGGTGAGCGAAGCATCGGACACATTGGCAACAACGGAACGGGAGGTTCAGCATGGTCACCAGCAAGCAAGCGACCACCTACGAAGTCGACATTGAAGACGTGGAGTATCTCCGCCACGGCGATGGGCCTTTGCTGGCGCGATTGTTCCGTCCCCGGGGCAACGGGCCCTTCCCCATCATGGTCGAGTTGCACGGCGGCGCGTGGGTGAGAGGCGACCGCCTGAACGGCAACCTGGCGAATGAGGCGCTGGCCCGCAACGGCGTCATCGTGGCGGCCCTGGACTTTCGGGTTCCGCCGGTCGCTGCCTATCCCGCCTCTTTCGCCGACATTCACTACGGAATCCGCTGGTGCAAGACCCAGGCGGAGGCGTGGAACGGCATCTCCGGCAAGGTCGGCGCGATGGGCACCTCCAGCGGCGCGCACCAGGCCATGCTCTTGGGTATGCGTCCCAACGATCCGCGCTACGCCGCGCTGCCCCTGTCGAATGGCGCCTCGGCGCTGGACGGCACGCTGGGCTGCGTCATCATGGTGTCCCCGGTGATCGACCCGCTGGGCCGGTACCTGTACGCCAAGGGCCTGCGCGACGATGTGACCCCTCCGGCCGGCATGGCTGACCGCGTTGGTCCTATGCACGACCTGTACTGGGTCACCGAAGAGGCCATGGCCGAAGCGGCGCCGGCCCGCGCGCTGGCCGCCGGCGAGCGCATGGAACTCCCGCCCACCCTGTGCCTGGCTCGCTCCTACGAGGAAGCCCACCCGCGCCCGGACCTGGACGAATTCATCGCCCAGTACCGGAAGGCCGGCGGCCCCATCGACGTCAAGATCTTCGAAGGTGAAGGCGAGCGGCTGCTGGAGAACCCGACCACCCAGGTGGCGCAGGAGGCTCTGGAACGGATGACGGCGTTCATCCGTCAGCACCTGGGCTGAGCACGAAGGTAACGGACGACGAAGCGATTGCAGGAGGGCCGGGTTGCGGAACCTGGCCCTCCGTTGTTTTGGATTGACGAGACCGACCCATCCGTGCGGGTCTCACGGCCTTACACTTGCGCCCAAAGCGTGATTTTGGTAGTAATCCGACAACATGAAAGGGGAAAGCCACGAAAAAGGAGTGCGGTCATGTCACGCGTTACGATGATTCAGCACATCAACATCCAGATCAGCGACAAGGACCGGAGTCGGGACTGGTACGAGAAGGTTTTTGGAGCGGAGTTCCTGGATCGCGGGCCCGAACTGAACCAGCGTCAACTACAGTTGAGAATCGGCAACGGCGAGATCCACAGCACGTTCACGCCGAATCCCAACCCGTCGGGCCACTTCGCGGTGGAGATCCACGACTGGGAGGAGATGATCGGCCATCTGGACGCCCTTGGCGTGGAATACACTCCGCCCAGCGTCCGGGAGTACAGCGGCGGCCACTCCACCTACATCAAGGACCCTGACGGGAACATGATTGAATTGGTCCAGCACCCGCTGGGCCTGCGCGACTCCAGGGGCAACACCGTGGAAATCGCCCACGATCCGGACGGCATGGTCTGGGCCCGCAAGCCCGGCTACGGTCCGCCCACCGGGTAACGCCGGCATCAACACCGCCCGCCGCATATCAACCAGGGAGAAGAAGCGATGCCTTATTACATGTACGTTGCCGTACAGGGCGACAACAAGATCTCCGTCTTCACCATCGACCCCGATACCGGCGGCATGACCTTGCAATCCGACGTGGCCGTGGACGGCGGCCCTTTCACCATGGCGATCAGTCCCGACCGCCGTTTCCTCTACGTGGGCTGCCGGGAGATCACCCAACTGGTCAGTTTCGAGATTGATCAGTCCAACGGCGGGCTGACGCGGAACGGGTCCGTGCCGCTGGACGCCTGGCCCGTGTACGTGGCCACCGACCGGCGGGGCCGGTTCGTGTTGTCGTCCTACTACCAGGGGGCGCGCGTGGCGGTGCATCCCATCGGCGATGACGGCTCGGTCGGCGGGGACGCCGTCGTATCGCTGGAAACTGCCACCGGCGCCCACGCCATGCAGACCGACCCGACCAACGCCTATGCCTTCGTGCCGCACATCGCGGGCAACGGGCCCAACTCGATCTGGCAGTTCCGGTTCGACGAGAACACCGGTCAAATCACGCCCAACTCGCCGGCCACCGTGGACCCGGAGGAATTCCTGGGGCCGCGCCACTTCTGTTTCCATCCCTCGCTGGATGTGCTCTACTTCTCCAACGAGCAGGGTTGCAGCGTCAGCGCGTACAACCTGGACACCTCCAACGGCACTCTGGCACTGTTCCAGACCGTGACCACCCTGCCGCCGGAGGGATTCAGCGAGCGGAACACCTGCTCCCAGATCCAGATCACGTCGTCGGGTCGGTTCCTGTTCGCTCCCAACCGCGGCCATGACAGCATCGCATGCTACACGGTGGACGCGGAAACGGGAGCGCTGACATCCAACGGCATCGTCCAATCCGAGCCGAGGCCCAACGCCCTTTGCCTGGACCTTCAGGACCGGTTCATCTACTCCGCCGGCCAGGATTCGGGCCAGATGGCCATCTTCGGCGTCGACGGGGATTCCGGACAGTTGAGCCGCATTGCGACCCATCCCCTAGGCGAAGGACCCGGCTGGATTTCGATCACCGAACTGTCCGGCTGATCCCGTCGTCACAAGCAACACGCGACTTCGTAGGAGGCAATCATCATGAGCAAGAACTACAGCATTTGCGTGGGAGCAACAGGATTCGGCGGCGGCGTCTGGCACAGCCCGGACGCGGGAGAAAACTGGACGCGGATCCGCGATCCATTCCCGCTGGGCAGCCAGGTCCGGGCCATGGCAGTGTATCCCGACAACCCCAGCCGCATCCTGGCGGGAGCCGACAACGGCATCTACCGCAGCGAAGACACCGGCGCCTCATGGGAGAAGCTCTGGTCACCCATGGACGGCGTGCCCATCTGGTCCATCGCCATCGACCCGGAGGACACCGATACCATCTTCGTCGGCATCAAGCCGGCGGCGCTGTACCGCTCCCGCGACGGCGGTGCGAGTTGGTCCCGGCTGTCCGTGCAAATGGCCCAGGAATGCCACATCGGGCCGCCCATGGTGACCATGCTGATGGTGGACCCCAAGGACCACCGCACCGTGTGGGCCGGCGTCGAGGTGGACGGCGTGTACCGCAGCCTGGACGGCGGGGACACCTGGACCCACGTTGAGGGCGGCGTCCACCCGGACATCCACGGCATGGCCATCGGAATGGGCGAACCCAACCGGGTGCTGGCCAGCACGCCTCGGGAGATCTATGCCACCACGGACATGGGCGAAAGCTGGCAGTCAGTGGTCACCACCGACCAGTTCGTCTTGCCCTACAGTCGCGGCATCGCCGTCAAGCCCGACGACCCCAACGTGATCTTCGCCGGGGTGGGCGACACGGCCATCGGCGGCGCCGGCGCCATCCAGCGTTCCCGCGACGCCGGCCAGACCTGGGAGCGGCGTCCGCTGCCAGTGGAACCCAACTCCAACATCTGGCAGTTTGCCACCCACCCGGCAGACCCCGACTTCGTGGTTGCTTCCAGCCTCATGGGCGAACTGTATTCCAGCAGCGACGCCGGAGACTCATGGGAGAAGGTAAACCGGGAGTTTACCGAGGTGGGCGCCGTCGTGTGGGTACCCAACTGATCCTTCCCCGGAAGAATCAGACCGGTCGCCGTGCGGTGACTGTCGCGGGGGCGAGGCCATGGCTTCGCCCCCGTGCGCATTAGCAGCCAGTTTGGCGCACGATGTGAACCCATACGTTATATCGCACGGCTTCAGGTATCGGTGTGTTGAATAATTGGAGTACAATGCGCGGATTACCGTAAGGTGAACGTCAGGTTTCGACGCCGTGCCAGTCCGCCGATTGACACAGCCGGAGTCTCTAAATGTCAACAACCCCAGTACCGCAGCCCAACTTCTTCGCCCAGAGGGCGCACCGGTTCCTTGCGGCGCTGGTTTTTCGAGACTTTCGCTTCCTGGCCTTTTCCACGCTGTGCAGCAGCAGCGGCGCCTGGGCGCTGATCGTCGCCCGAGGAGCGTGGGTTTACAGCATCCCCGAGTTGGAGGGCACCCAGGGGTTGTGGGTCGGGCTGATCACCTTCGCGGCCATGTCCCCGCGTTTCTTCGCCACCCCGTTCATCGGCTATCTTGCCGACAAGATGACCCGGAAGACGCTGCTGCAGCGGGTGTACATCCTCCAGATCATCCAGGCGTCCGTCATGGCCGTCCTGGTGATGACCGGCGTCACCAACCCCTGGTACGTGGTCCTCCTGGCGGTGGTGAACGGGACGCTGCGCTCGACGCAAATGACGGCTTCCCAGTCGTTGACGCCCAACCTGGTGGACCGGGACCGCCTGCCCAACGCGGTGGCGCTCAACCAGGCCATGCAGCAGGGCTCCCGTGCCGTGGGCCCGGCCATCCTGCTGGCGATTTCCGTCACCGTGGGCAGCAGCGCCATCTTCGGGTCCGGCGGCTTCAACTTCTCGCTGCAGAACCTGGTGCTCACCCTGGGCACCTCCGCCATCGTGTTCTGGGCCTGCGCCGTTTTCTACCTGGTAGCCCTGGCTTCCGCGCTCAACATCCGGCTGGTGTCGTCCGGCGTGATCGACCGTCGCCGGGGTTTCTGGGCCAACGTGGCCGCCGGCTTCGCGTATATCTACAGCACGCCCCTGGTTTTCGGCATCCTCATGATCGCGCTGGCCCACTGCGTGCTGGTGATGTCCTTTGAGTCCATGCTGCCGCCCCTGGCGCTGGAAAAGCTCTCGCCCGACGGCATCACGTTCAACCAGAACGACGTCTACGCCCTGATGGCCGCCCTCGGCGTCGGCGCGCTGTTCTCCTCGTTGTTCGTGGGCGGCATCGTCAACCACATGACCCGCGGCCGGGTGTTCCTGCTCCTGGGTTTCACCAGCAGCCTGACGCCCATCGGAATGGGCCTGTCATCCCAGACCGGCATCTCCGTGATCGCAGCGGTCATGATGGGATTGGGCACCTCCGGGTTCATGACCATCACCCATACCATCATCCAGTCGGTGGTGCCGGACGAGATCCGCGGTCGCGTCTCTTCGGCGTACTCCATGCACATCGGCGGGAGCATGGCCTTCGCCAACCTGCTGTACGGCCGGTTGGCCGACTTCTGGAACGCGGGCAACGTGATGGCAGTAGCGGGAGCGGCGTTCACGTTGGTGGTGCTCGGGACCGTGATCGCCAGCGGCTTTTGGCGAGACATCTATTTCCGGGGTACGGCTCGCCCGGTGGCCGCCGCCGCCAGTCCCAGCGGGGGCAACGACTGACCGGCAACCCAACGCGCCGGCTCGCTATCCGGCGATGCTCTGCATCGGTGCGACCGCCCTATCCGGCCGGGGTAGTAGCGAGATGGCGACCCGCCGCCCGCCCCAGCCCGAACCATAGGGTCACCAGAAGGCACAGTCCGGCGGCGATGGTGATGGCGGCGGACCAACCCATCCAACCGGCGGCGGCAGCCAGCGGCAACGCCCCCAAATTGTGGAACCCCGGCGTGAAGTGCAGCACGCCCATGACCCTGCCGCGTATCTCGCCCGGTGCGGACAGTTGCAGGATGGTGGTTGCCAGAGGCCAAACGGTTCCCAGGCTCAGCACCCCAACCACCAGGAACAGCGACCACGACAGCCAGAACCAGTTCGACCAGGCGAACAACGTCAGACAGGCGCAGAACGCCACCAGACAGACCAGCAGCCACCGGTACAGCCAGGCCCGGTGCATGAAGGTGATGAGCAGGTTCCCCAACAGCGAACCGACCCCCGAGGCCAGCAACAGGAGCCCAGCTCCCGACGCCTCGGTGCACAGGTGTTCCTTGGCGAAGGGAGGGATCACCGCCAGATGGCTCATGCCGAAGCCGCCCCAGGCGCACGCCAGCACCAGAACGGTGAGCAGCACCGGCGCCCGCCAGATCTGCGCCATGCCGTCCGTAAAGTTCCGCAGTATCGGCTGGGATGCCGGTCTTGAATCCCGCGGCGCGGGCCGGATCCTTGCCACGCACACCACGCTGATCACGTAGCACGCAACGTTCGCCAGTAGCGCGGCGCCGATGCTCCAGTGGTCGATAATCGCGCCCACCAGTGGCGGCCCGACGATCCGGCCGATGTGCACGGCGGCGTTGAAGTGGGCCACCGCGTCCAGCAGGGTGCGCTGGTCCACCAGGTCGGCAACCATCGTTACCCGGGCCGGCGCGTTCAATGCCTGCAAAGACCCCAACAACGCGGCAGCAACGTAGACGTGCCAGACGGCAATCACGCCGGTCAGTGACAGCGCCGCCAGCACCAACATCGCAACTCCCACCACCGCCTGGATGGTTATCAGCAGTCGCTTCCGGTCGACGCGGTCGGCAATCACCCCTCCGACCATCAGCAAGCCGACATTGGGCAGCCCATAGAGGAACAGCGTCAGACCCACCTTCGTGCTCGATCCGCTGACCTCCAGCACCAGCCAGCTCAGGACGAGCATCTGCGCCCCCTGGGAGAGGGCCTGGGTAGCCGATCCGGTCCAATACCACCGGAAGTTGTACGAGCGCCACGGACTCAGTATCCGCGCGGCGTAGGAAGCCGCGCGTCCTCGAGAGGACTGGGTTTCTAGCACCGGCCGGCCCTGACAGCACCTGCCGTCAACCCCTCAGGCTTCCACCGCAGTCCAACTCGCCGCGCCGGCAACAATCTACACAACATACTGACCACAGGGCGATTGTAATCTATCCTGCGCCGGCATGGGCCGCAGGTCGCATTTCGCTGGACAATAGGGCCAGCATTCGCCCGCGCGAACGCCCCAGCTTGTCAAGGGCAAGCAATTCCGGGGTCAGATGGTTGTCGCTTGCGTGAACACGCTTCGGTGACGGTACATCGAAGAGACGGAGTCCTGGATTTGCATATGTGTTTTCATAATAGAAAACATTGACGAATTGAGCCGTTCGGGCTAGCATGGCCCTCAAATTAACGAATTGCTGCCAACAGCCGCTGCGTGCCCGAAGAAACGGCCGTTTCGACACGCTCCGGCGTCAATCCCGGTGGGAAAAGAAACCGCCGGGTCGTTGGTGGTTAGTTGCGTGAAAACTAGGATCCAGGAGGTAACAGGATGGCAGAACAAGACATTGCCTTGATGGCTCACCTCATGCGCCGCGCCGGTTTCGGGGCGACCTATGAGGAACTGGAGGCGCGTGCCGCCAACGGCTACGAGGCCACGGTGGAAGAACTGCTGAACCCGGAGTCCCAGCCCGCTATCCAGGATGACATCCTGATGCGCTACCAGCCGCAGTGGGTGTCCAAGGCGGGCCTCGAGGGTCAGCAGGAAGAGTGGACCTACCGGATGATCAACACCAAGCGGCCGCTTGAAGAGAAGATCGCCCTGTTCTGGCACCACATCTTCTGCACGGGCCACGCCAAGTGTGAGTATCCCAAGCAGCAGAATATCGAGCTCGACATGTTCCGCACCCTGGGGTTCGGCAACTTCGAGGAACTGCTCATGGGCCTGTCCATGGACCCCGCCATGGTGTTCTACCTGGACAACTGCATGAGCCACAAGGACGCCATCAACGAGAACTGGGGCCGCGAGCTGCTTGAGCTCTTCTCCCTGGGCGTCGGCATGGACGGCAACGCCAACTACTCCGAGGACGATGTCAAGGAAGCCGCCCGCGCCTTCACCGGCTGGACGGTGACCAACTCCATTCCTCGGTATCCGTACGGCAAGTACGAGGCGGCGTTCATCTATGACCCGTCCGACCACGACTACACCGAAAAGACGTTCCTGGGTGAGACGGGCAACTTCAACGGTGAGGACATCGTCAAGATTGTCGCCCGGCAGCCGGCAGCCGCCCGGTTCGTGGCGCGGCACATGTACAACTTCTTCGTCGCCGATGAGCCCCAGGTTCCCGCCTGGCAGAACACGCCGCCGCGTGATCCGGAAGCCATCAAGATGCTGGAAGACGAGTACTTCCGCTCCGGCTACGACATCCGCTCCATGCTCCGCGTGCTGTTCAACTCCGACTTCTTCAAGAACGCCCGGTTCGAGAAGGTGAAGAGCCCCACCGAGACCGTCGTGGGTACCATGCGCCTGGTCGGCGATTTCGACATGCCCAGGCCCGGCCTGAACGCCATGACCCTGACCATCCGCTACATGGGCCAGGACCTGCTCAACCCGCCCACCGTGGAGGGCTGGCACACCGGCCGTGAGTGGATCGACAGCGGCACCCTGGTGGAGCGCATTAACTTCACCGCCGACGCAGTGGGTGACACCTCCCACCGCGGCGTGCAGGCGATCATCAACCGCCTGGGTTCCGAGGGCGACACCATCTCGTCCGAGCGCCTGGTGGACGGCTGCCTGCAGTTGCTCGGCCACTACGAGTTGGCCGACGTCACCCGCAACGAGCTGATCGCGTTGGCGGACAGCGAAGGCGAGCTTCGGACCGGCACTGACGAGTTCGGCACCCGCGTCGGGCAGATGCTGCAGTCCATCGTGGCGACCACCGAGTACCTGTTCGAGTAACAAAAGGGGGAATGATATGACATCCACCAAGAAAGATCCGGTGCTGGTGGTCCTCCAGTTGTCGGGGGGCAACGATGCCCTGAACACGATCGTCCCCTACGGCGATCCCCTGTATCTGGACAACCGGCCCAACGTGCGGATCCCTGTCGACCAGGTTCTGCCCATCACTGACCGCGTCGGGTTCAACCCGGCCATGGGGCCCATGAAGCGCCTGTACGATGAGGGCAAGGTCGCCATCATCCAGGGCGTGGGCTATCCCACTCCCAGCCGCTCCCACTTCCGGTCCATGGACATCTGGCACACCTGCGAGCCCGACAAGGTCGGTGACGAAGGCTGGCTGGGCCGCGCCGTCCGCGACCTGGACCCGGGGAAGGAAAACGTGCTGACCGGCGTCAACTTCGGTCGCGGGCTCCCCCGCGCCCTGGTGGCCCCGGGCGTGCCCGTCGCGTCGGTGGGCAACCTCGAAACCTACGGCGTGCTCACGGGCATCGAGATCGAGGAACAGCGCACCAAGGCTCTGGACGTGTTCTCACGCGTCTACTCACCCATGCTGGGCCAGGGCCCGGTGCTGGACTACTTCGCCCAGACCGGCCTGGACGCGCTGGAAGGCGCCGACATCCTGAGCACCGCTCCCCAGATGTATTCCTCCTCGGTGGAATACGGGAACGACACCGTCGCCCAGTACATGCGCAACATAGCGCAGACCCACCTGGCCGGGTTCGGCACCCGCGTGCTGTACACCACCGCGCCGTACAACAGCTTCGATACCCACGCCGGCGAGTTGGCCAACCACACCAGGCTGTGGACGGAAACGTCCCACGCCGTCGCTGACTTCTACGACGACCTGAAAGAGCACAATGCCGGCGACGAAGTCGTCCTGTTGGTGTTCACCGAGTTCGGCCGCCGCGTCCATGACAATGGTTCCGGCACCGACCACGGCTCGGGCGGCGTTGCGTTCGTGGTCGGCGAGAGCGTGAACGGCGGTCTCTACGGCGAATATCCGTCGCTGGAAGAGAACCAGTTGCTGGAGGGCGACCTCCACTACAACAACGACTTCCGTGGCCTGTACTCCACGCTGCTCGAGAAGCACATGGGTCTGGACGCCCAGCCCATCGTGAATGGCTCCTTCGAGCAGATGGACTTCATTTAGCCCGGTGGAGGGGAGACGATTATGGTTGTAGCTCAGAGAATTTCCCACGTCCAACTGCAATATAGCCACACCATCGGTCGTGGCGAGCAGTTCGGACCGGGTTTCACCTATCCGATCCACATGGCCCGGGGCGAGGACGACCTGATGTACGTCCTGTGCCGGTCCTCCGAGTACCGGCCGGAAGGCACGCGTATCACCGTCTGCACCGTGGACGAGGAATACGTCAACGCCTTCGCCCGTGGCGTACCCCAGCAGGGCCCCCACGAATACAACTTCGAGGATGGCTCTCTGGTCTGGCCGGTCAACGTTGCCATCGCCAGCGACGGCACCGTTTACGTATCCGACGAGTGGCTCCACCGCATCTCCAAGTTCACCCGCGACGGCGAGTTTATCGGCAAGTGGGAAGAGAACATCGGCAGCGGTGACGGCCAGCTGGACCGGCCGGCCGGCCTGGCCATCGACGCGGACGACAACGTCTGGGTCGTTGACGGTAACAACCACCGCGTCCAGAAGTTCACCCCCGACGGCCAGTTCCTGATGAAGTTCGGGAGCCACGGCCAGGGTGACGGCGAGTTTGACCAGCCCTGGGGCATCGACATCGACAGCCAGGGCAACATCTTCATCGCCGACTGGCGCAACGACCGCATCCAGAAGTTCAGCCCGTCGGGCGACTTCCTGATGAAGTTCGGGTCCTCCGGGTCCGGCGACGGCGAGTTCAATCGACCCGCCGACGTCGCGGTCGACCGGGACGGGATCATCTACGTCGCTGACTGGCTGAACGACCGTCTGCAGATCTTCGATCCGGACGGCAACTTCTGCGGCTCGAAGACCGGCGATGCCACCGTTTCCAAGTGGGGCAAGGACAAGCTGGACGCCAACCCCGAGATGTGGGGCGAGCGCGAGCGAGCTCCCGGCCTCGAGCGTGAGCGGGACTTCTGGGCGCCCACCGGCGTCGCAGTGGACGACGCCAACCGCGTGTTCGTCTGCGAGGGTCCGCGCAACCGCATCCAGGTCTACCAGAAGCAGTCCCCCATGTTCATGGGGCCGCGTCTGTAAAGCCTGACGGCACCGGACAGCGCTGGGGCCTCCGCTCCGGCCGGATACCACCGGGTTCACCGGCGGGCCGGCACTGGACGGAGGCCCCGTCGCGTGATAATAGGATTGACTAGCGCCCATACGATCCCAGGAGGCGGCCCCAGCCATGCCCATTACCGTAGCCCATATACCCAACCTGGAGTGTGAAGCGTTCTACTTCGACATGGAACGCCGGGGTATCGTCCTGGTCCCCATGGAGCCCAGCGAGGTTGCGGGCGCCCTGGAGCAGGGCGAAGTGGACGCCGGCCCGGTGTCCCTGCTGGATATCGAGCGGTTGGCGTCGCAGACTTCAACCATCTCCGGATTCTGCGTCGCGTCGGTGACCCGGGCCCCGTCCAGCGTGTTGCTCTCCAAATCTCCCGTCGACGAGCTCAGCAACCGCTCCATCGCGGTGGACGACCCCGATCCAACCGGGATGCAACTCCTCCGCGTGCTGCTGACCCAGAAACACGGAGTGAGCGGGACGACATTCGTGGGCCGGGAAGACGAGCACGAGGCGGTTTTCCTAACCGGCAACCAGGGACTGCGCGGCCGCCGCGCGGTGCGGGGGTACCCCGTCCGCCTCGATCTCGGCGAAGATTGGGGCGAGTGGACCGGCCTTCCCTTCGTTTTCTCCCGCTGGCTGGTCCGAGAGGGCATGGAAAGGCAGGACTTCCTCATATTGCAGGACGCCCTTTTCGTCGGCCAGGAGGATTGGATGAACAACCTCTACAAGTCGACCGGGCCCCGCAACGATCTGTTGATGCTGCCCCGTGAAGTACTCGAGTACGTGCAGGGCATGCGGTTCTTCATGGGCGTGCCCGAAGAAAAAGCCGTCGAGCTGTTCCAGGAAAAGCTGTCCCTGCTTGACGACGCGGGCTAGGCGTCCGCCGCGTCCGGCCGACAACAATCACGCTGACCCCATGCCGGCGACATCGCCGGGCCGCCGGGTTTGCTCACAACCACATTTAATCGCGGAGGTTGATGATGGTACTCGTTGGACAGGAACTCGAAACCGGCACGATCCAGTACACCAGCCGCGACGGCACGACGATCGATGCGTTCTACAGTCGCCCGGTGGGCGCCGGCTCCTACCCCGGCGTCATCGTCACCATGGAAGGCATGGGACTGATGGACCACCACAAGGACATCGCGGTGCGCTTCGCCGGCCAGGGCTACCTGGCGATCGCCCCGGACCTGTACACCCGGGAGGGCACGCCGGAACCGGAGAACGTTCTGGCCGCTCTATTCGCATCGCCCGACTCCCGCGCCATGGATGATCTGGAAGGCGCTGCGCTGTTCCTCAAGTCCCAGGCCGACTGCAACGGCCGGGTGGGCATCATCGGGTTCTGCTCCGGCGGCCGCTACACGCTGATGATGGCGTGCACCAGCGCCAACATCAACGCGGCGGTGGACTCCGCCGGCGGCCATATCGTGCACGAGCCCACCGAATTGCGCCCGGTTCAGCCCATGGACATGGTCCCCGACCTGGCATGCCCTTTGCTGGCGTTGTTCGGCGTGGAGGACGAAAACCCCACGGCGGAACAGGCCGAGCAAATGAAGGCCCTGTTGGATCAGCACGGCAAGACCTACGAGTGGGTGATGTACAACAACGCCGGCCACGCGTTTTTCGCCGACTACCGGCCCAGCTACCGGGCCGTCCCGGCCCAGGACATGTGGCACCGGGTCCTGCTGTTCTACGATCAGCACCTGAAACAGTAGCGGTCGATCCTCGATGACAGCACTTCGGCTCCGGGCCGGGAGGTAAAGGGATGAGCCAGTCTCACGGCGAGCACGCCATCGCCTGGCGCGACTGGAGCGAGGACGCTTTTGACGCCGCCCGGTCCGAGGACAAGCCGGTGCTGCTGACCCTGGGCGCCACTTGGTGCCACTGGTGTCACGTGATGGACGAGATCGCTTATTCCGATCCACGGGTGATCGACCTGGCTAACTCCAGGTTCATCCCGGTTCGCGTGGACGTCGACCAGAGGCCGGACATCTCGCTGCGGTACAACCAGGGCACCTACCCCTCCGTGGCCGTCTTGACACCGGACGGAGATTTGCTGGCCGGCCGGCCCTATACCCCGGCAGACGAGATGGCTGCCCTGCTGGAACAGATATCCAGCGGCGAATTCGTCGAGGAAGGACCCCGTCCGTCAACCCAAACACGGTCGGCGGTTGACGGGGAAACCACCGCCACCGAAGATGCCGTGCAGGTTAGGCTCAAAGAACTTTATGACGAAGAGTTCGGCGGGTTCGGCGTGGAACCCAAGCAGCCCCCGTGGGAAGCGCTGGGGTTCCTCATGGCCCGCTACGGCCTCACCGGTGATCGCTCCCTGCTGGCAATGGTCGAAACCACCCTCCAGGGCATGTGGCACGGCATCTACGACCCCAAGGACCAGGGGTTCTTCCGGTACGCGGTCAGTCGGGACTGGAAAGTTCCGCACTACGAGAAGATGCTGGTCACGAACTCCAACCTGGCGATGGCCTACCTGGCGGCGTTCCAAGTCACCCGCAAGGCGCTGTACAGGACTGCGGCTGACGGCATCCTCGACTTCGTCCTGACCACCTTGTTCAGTCAGGAAGATGGAATGTTCTTCGCCAGCCAGGACGCCGACGAGCCTTTCTACCAGGGGTCGTGGGAGAGCCGGGACAAAAGCGCCCCACCTCCCGTTGACCACACCCTCTACGCCGGTTGGAACGCTCTGGCCGCCCAAGCCCTGATCCGAGTGGCCGACGTATTGAACCACGCCTCTCACCGCCGTTTGGGAGCCGACATCCTGGATACCTTATGGCAAGGGAGTTGGAGCACTGCGGGAGGCCTGTCCCGCCGCGTCGGCGAGCTCTCAGGGGCCGCCGCCACACTCATCGACCAGGTCTATTTCCTTCGAGCCTGGCTGGCCCGGTACCAGTCCACGGGCCGGCCGGAGTACCTGAGCCGGGCGGTTGAGGTCGCCGAAACGACCGAGCGCGTATTCCGCGCTCCCGAAGGCGGATGCTACGACACGGCGCCTCCGCAATCCTTCGAGGCACGGTTTCTGCGCCGCGAACAGCCGGTTTTGGACAACAGCAACTGGGCCGAGGCGCTGCTGGTCCTGTCGCACCTGACCGGCGAGACCGCGTACGCGGACCGTGCCGCCGCGGCATTGCGCATATTCGAGCCGGTCGTACCCGGCAAGAGCTACCTGGGCGACCACGCCTCGCGCCGCATGGAGGAAGACGAAGAAGCTCTGTTCCTGCCGGCCGGCGCAGCCTGGGGAAGAGCAAAGAGCTTGCAGACCCACGGCCCAGTCAGCCTGGTAATAGTGGGCGACGCATCCGACCCGTCCTATCGGCCGTTGCACCAGGCAGCCTTGCGGATCCACGCGCCGCACAAGGTGGTGCAGCCGCTGGACAGCGAGCGCGACGCCGAGCGCATACGCGGGTTGGGGTTCCCGCCGCGCCGCGAGGCCGCGCTCTACGCCTGCATGGGAGAACGTTGCCTCGCGCCGATCACGACCGCCCAGGGCGTTCGTGATATGGCCCGCTCCCATCCCTGGGCCACTCAGTAAAACGCCTCGGCGGGTAACCCGCCGAGGCGTAAATCCAGCGACCTGTTCTGCCCGCTACCAGGACTTCAGAACGGGCAGCACCTCTTTGGCGAAAAGCTTCAGGCCGCGCTCGGCAACGTCCATAGGTGTGCCGCCGAAGCGGAAGGCGACGTTCAGCTCGAAATCTCCCAACAACGCCTTCCGGTCCTCGAGGCCGCGCAGGATTTTGTCCGGCGTGCCCCAGCTGGCCGCCTTCATGAAGCCCTCGACGGCCCCCTCGAGCCCAGCGGAGCGGGCGATTTCGGCCTTCTGCTGGTAGGCGTCGTAGCCCTTCACCGACGCGAAGTGGTCGCCCAGAAATTCGTAGTGGTAGAAATTGCTCTCCACGAATTTGCCCTGGTACTGGCGGGCTTCCTGCTCGCACTGTTCCAGATCGGTGCCGCAAATAACGAACTCCGAGAGCATCAGCGCCGGCGGCTCGGTGCCGTGAAACTCCCGGTGCAGCGCCCGGCCGCGCTCGATGCCCGGCATCCGCATTTCCCAGGGGCGGTCGGCGAACATGATGATGTGCGCGCCGAGCCTGGCCGCGGAGAGCACCGATTCGTCGCTGGCGGCGACGGCGTAAATCCGTCCGTCGAAAGAGTGTTGCGGACGAGGGCGGATTTCGGTCCGTTCCTGGGGATAGAACTTTCCGCTGCCCTCGATGAAGCCGGTCTTCAGGGCATCGACGATCATGGGCGCTGCCTCGTCGAACCGTTCGCGGGACTCGTCCATGCTCAACCCGAAAGCCGCAAACTCCCGGCGGGCCAATCCACGCCCGAATCCCAGGCGGAGCCGGCCGCCACTGAGCATGTCCAGCACGGCGGCATTCTCGGCGACGCGCAGCGGGTTGTGCCAGGGAAGGATCACCGCCGCGGTTCCCACGTCGATATTCGGATGCCTAGCAGCCACGTGGGTCATCAGCTGCAGGCTGTCCGGCACGAAGGAGTAATCGTTGAAATGGTGCTCCGCCGACCAGAGGCACTCGAAGCCCTCGTCAGCCGCGATTTCAGCCAGGCGCAGTTCTTCCTCCCACATCTGGCCGTCCGAGCCTTCATCCCAGCCATAGCTGGAGAAGATCATCATCATTCCGACATCCATCCGATTACTCCTTGCGATTGGTTGAAGCAGCCCTTGGCCGCGGTCGAACGGTCCTAGAAGGCCGGCTTCACGGGATACGGGGTCAGCTGGAGTTCATGGGTCCAGCAGGACTTGTCCTGGGTATACAGGTAGTAGAAGGCTTCCGCGATCTTGACCGGGTTGATCAGCAGTTCCGGATTCTGCTGGGCGCGTGGGGTGGCCCGCGTACCCGGAGAGTCGATGGTCCCGTCGATGATCACGTTGGCCACGTGCACGCCGAATTCGGAGTATTCCTCGGTCAGAACCTGCGCCAGCGTGCGCATCATTACCCGTGGGTAGTACAGCGACTGGCCGGTATACCGCTTCCGGCCCCGCAGCGACGACGGGTTGTTGGAGATCAGGATCGTGCCCTCGCCGCGCTCGCGCATGGCCGGCAACACCTCCTTGGCGACCAGGAACGGCCCGCTGCTGGAAATGTGCTGTGCGGTCTCGAACACCTCGATGGGGGTGTTTTCCAGCAGTTCCATCTCCGGCGGCAGGTCGCGCCCGTCGATGTAGCCCGCGTTGTAGACCAGCACGTCCGGATCGCCGGCTTCCTCGCGGATCTGCGCGAAAGCGTTCGAGATCGATTCGGGAATCGACAGGTCCAGTTCCACGATGGTGCTGTCGCCGCCCTGCTCGTTGATGGCGGCCTGCAGCGGCGCCGCGTTGGCGGCATTGCGGGTGGTCAGCACCGTGAGGAAACCTTCCTGGGCGAACTTCTGGGCGACGGCTCCACCCACGCCCCAGCGCACGCCGACGGGCAGATCGCTGTCGTCGATTTCCCCACCGTGGATCAATTGTGTGTTGCGGCCGTCGGACTGCCATTTGGAGGTCGCCCCGATCACGACGGCGACCGGCTTGCCATTAGTGGTCATGTCTATTCCCTTCCTTACGTGATGGCCCTCGTTCGAAACCCGCTGGTTGGCCGGTACGATGTGATCAACCCACAACGGAGCCAACCGCTCGTATTTGCGAGAGCGACAGCCCCGGGGATATTTGCTGGGTTACTGTACTACAAACTCTCGGAGGAACGGTAATTTTACCCAGAGCCCGCCTGCCGTGGGTGCAGGTTGTGGTGTTGCGCAATCACCAGTTCAGCCTAGAATGTCGCATCCGAACCCCGCCGAAGGAGCGCTGTTATGGCATTCAAGCTGGTTATATGCCCACCCAACTATCAGGAGCACTGGCCGCAGAGGCTCCAGGAGGAAATTCCGGATATCGACGTCCACCTGTGCCCGACCGTGGGCGAGGCCATGGAGGTCATCGGCGATGCCGACGCCGCTTTTGGCGACATCGTCCCCGAATTGCTGGAGCGGGCGAATAACCTGAAGTGGATCGCCTGCCCTCAGGCGGGGCCACGCGCCGGTTACTACCACCCGTCATTGATCTCCAGCGACGTCGTCGTCACCAACACCCGGGAGATCTATAACGACCACATTAGCGCCCACATCATGTCCTTGCTGCTGGGATTTGCCCGCGGACTGCAGGTGTACATCCCCCAGCAGGTCGCCGGCGTCTGGCGGCAGGGATACCCGACCATCTACCTCCCCGAGGCCACGGTGGCGATCGTGGGCGTCGGCGGCATCGGCGGCGAGACGGCCCGGCTGTGTTCCGAGTTCGGCATGACCGTGCTGGGAGTGGACCCCAGACTGCCGGCCCCAACGGCCGGCGTGACCGAGCTGCACCGACCCGACGATCTCCTGGAAGTCCTGCCCCGGGCCGACTTCGTGGTGGTAACCGTGCCGGAAACGCCGGAAACCCAAGGCATGTTCGGGTCCGACCAGTTTCGGGCCATGAAAAACACCGGGTTCTTCATCAACATCGGGCGTGGAGCCACCGTGATCCTCGACGACCTGGTGGACGCGTTGCGCGCCGGGGAACTGGCCGGCGCCGGCCTGGACGTCTTCCAAATCGAGCCGCTCCCGGAAGGGCACCCGCTCTGGACCATGCCCAACGTGCTGATCACGCCCCACGTGGCCGGCAACGGGCCCTATCTGGACGAGCGCCGCACCGAGCTTTTCATCGACAACTGCAAACGCTTCAACGAGGGTCGAGAACTGCGCAACGTGGTCGACAAAGCCAACTGGTTCTGATGCCGGGAACGTCAGTCATCGCGTCGCTCTTCGCGCATGGTGATCAGCGCCAACGGGATCGACGAAACCGCCACCAGCAGCAGCGCCGGCGCCGCCGCCCGGGCGAAGAACGCCTCTTGAGACGCAGCCCAGATGGAAGATGCCAGGGTGGTGAATCCGATGGGGCTGAGAATCAGCGTCGCTGGCAATTCCTTCATCGTGAGCAGGAACACCAGAGCCGCTCCGGTCAGGACGCCGGGTCGCACCAGCGGCAGGGTAACGGTCAACAACACAGACAACGGACGCCGGCCCAGGCTCCGGGCGGCATCCTCGAACTCCGGCCGCACCTGGAGCAACGAGGTCCGCAGGGAACCCACCGCCGCCGGCAGGAACAGTGTCACGTAGGCGACGGCCAGTATCGCCAGAGATTGATAGAGCCATGGTGCGTAGTTTGCGCCGAAATACACCAGTCCCAGGGCGATGACGATCCCGGGCAATGCAAAACCCACGAAACCCAGGCGCTCCAGCCACCGGCTGAACAGGCCCGGATAACGCACTGCCAGCACGGCGATGGGCGCGGCGCACAATACCGTGAGAACCGCGGCCAACGCGGAGACCCCGACCGAATTGGCCGCCGCCCGCCACAGCAGCAACAGCGGTTCGCCGGCCGCGACGCCGCGCACGGTCCAGTAAACCAACACCACCACCGGCAAGCCGATGGAAACCGCCAACACGGCGCTGCAATACGCCAGAGCCGGCCAGCGCCAACGCCCCAGGGGCACCGGCTCAGGCAGTCGGGCTGCGCCGCCGCGGCTGCGGTAGTATCTACCTCCCATCGCATTGCGGGCGGTGTTTTCGCCCCACACTACCGCCAACGCCAGCACGATGAGCGCCAGCGACCACGCGGCGGCCAGCGTGCGGTTCAGCGCCGCCCCGTACTGGATGAAGATGCTCCAGGTGAAGGTCTCGTAGCGCATGATGGCGACCGCGCCGAAGTCGCTCAGGGCGTAGAGCGCCGTGAGGAGCCCGCCCGCCAGAATCGCGGGCCGGAGCATGGGGAGGGTGATGCTGCGGAAGGTTTGCCAGCGATCGCGCCCCAGTACCCGCGCCGACTCCTCCAGCGAAACGTCCATGTTCCACAGCACCGCCCGCACCGGCAGCAGCACGTAGGGAAAACTGATGATGATCAGCGTGAGTGCCGCGCCCGTAAACCCGTAGATGCTGGGGATCCGTTCCACGCCGAACCCCGCTTCCAGCCACCCCTGCAGGATGCCGCGGGGACCCAGCCCCACCGCTATGGCGAACCCCACGATGTACGACGGCAACGCCAGCGGGAGCATGGTGGCCACGCGCCAGAACCCCCGCCAGGGCAGATCCGTGCGCACGGTCAACCAGGCCAGGGGAGCGGCAATGACGATGCAGCCCAGCATCACCGCGACCATGAGAGCGACGGTGCGAGCGACCACCCAGAGCGTGCGAGTCCGGAAGATCAGGTCAAAGGCGTCCTCGTCGGCGCCCACCGTACGCAGCGCAAGGTAGACCGGGGAGACGAGCAGCAGGGCCGCCACCAGCAGGGCCGGGACCCAAACGATGGCCGGCGGACGCGCGGCGCCCTCAAAAAGATAGCCCGAGGTGAACCGGGGAATGTCTACAAGCAGCCGAGCGACGGCGGACATTGGTGGCTCACATCAATCCGGTAAACGGATTGCGTTCGACGCGCCGGAGTGATACGTTCGCGCTACCTGCCCTCGCGCAGCCGGCGCAACTCCGCTTCCAACTCCTGCACCCGGGTTTCGGCCCGGATGCGGGCGGCGCGCTCCCGTCCAGCGTGGGCCTCGGCTGTGTCCGCCCGCTCCATTTCAGTTTGCAGGGTTGGGACGTGCTCCCCGGTGGCCGGGTCATGCCAGCCCAGGTAGCGATTCTCCGCCCTCAGGATCAGGTTCAGCTTTGCGCTGTACCCCTGGAATACACCGGGGCTGACTTCGCTCACTTCTATGGACTCGTACCCGCCTCCCACCAACCGGTAACCCCGCAGGGTGAACCCGTAGAACCGGCCCTCGCTGTCGAACAGCCAGTACTCCGCCACGCCCAGGCGCTCGTAGTAGTCCATCTTTGCATCCAGATCATCCTCGGCGGTGTGTCTGGATGCCACCTCCAGCACGAAGTCAGGAGGCTTGCCCTGCTCGGGCACAATGTAACCGTTGCTGGCTACGTAAGCGTCGGGATGCACGTCGAAGGCCACCAGCAGGTCCGGATACCTGCTTTCGTTGGCCACGTAGGCCGGGCCGGGCACGATGTAGTGCTCCGCGCTGACGATGGTGGTGTCGGGATTGCCCAGGTACTGGGCTATATTGGGAATTGCACCGTGCCGGTGCAGGTTGTCGACGCTGGTCATGTCGTCAGGGTGGCGCTCCGGTATGTCGGGGAGACGGAAGCGCTTGGCTGGTGGCTCCGGCGCGTTGGCGGGTCGGATAGTGGTCATGTTGAACCTCGACGGGCGGGGTTGGGGGGATCATACCACCTGCTGCCCCAGCTTCGGCGCGATTGACAGGGCTTACCGTCAAGCGCAGAATGGCGCAAATTCGGGGCGGTCTGTCGCCCTTTCCACTGTGATCCGTAACGGAATGCGCCTTCGCATTCGCCATTGGAGGAGGTTCCCACATGGCGTTTCCCGAACGAATGAAATTTGGCATCTTCCTGGGCCCGTTTCACCGCGTGGGAGAGAACCCCACTCTAGCTATGGAACGTGACTTGGAGTTGATCGAATGGCTGGACAAGCTGGGGTTCGACGAAGCCTGGATCGGCGAACACCACAGCGCCGGCTGGGAGATCATATCCTCGCCCGAGGTATTCATCGCCGCCGCGGCCCAGCGCACCAACCGCATCAAGCTGGGCACCGGCGTGGTCAGCCTGCCCTACCACCACCCGCTGATGGTGGCCAACCGCATGGTACAACTGGACCACATGACCTACGGACGTGTGCTCTTCGGCGTGGGACCCGGCGCGCTGCCGGGCGACGCCTACATGATGGGCATCCCCCACGAACTGCAGCGGGAACGCATGGACGAATCCCTCGGCATCATCCTGCGCCTGTTCACCGAGACCGAGCCTATCAGCTACAAGAGCGACTGGTTCGAACTGAAAGAGGGTCTGCTCCAGTTGCGGCCCTACCAGCGGCCGTACATGCACACCGCAGTGGCGTCGGTGCAGTCCCCGGCCGGCGTGACCCTGGCCGGCAAGCACGGCTGCTCCGTCCTCACCATCACCGTGCCGCGCGACCCGTCTGCTGGCCCCTCGGACCTGCAAGGGCTCTGGAACATCGCCGAAGAGTCAGCGGCCGAGCACGGCAACACAATGAACCGTGATGACTGGCGCCTGGTACTGCCCTGCCACATTGCCGAGACCAGAAAGGAAGCCCTGGACGACGCGCGCATGGGAGCCGGCCGCTACCTGCGGGAATACAGCGAGGGAACCAACGGCCGCAAGGCGGTTTACGATGGGCCGTTGGACAAGGTCATCGACCACATGGCCGACACCGGCAGCTGGATCATCGGGACACCCGACGACTGCATCGAAGCCATCGAGCGGCTGGGCGAGCAGAGCGGCGGCTTCGGCGCGTTCCTGGTCCAGACCATCGACTGGGCGCCCCGGGACAAGATGCTGAAGAGCTACGAGCTCATGGCGCGCTACGTCATGCCCCACTTCCAGGGCAGCATCCTCAGCACGAAGGCGTCAAACCAGTGGGCCAAGGAGCGGCAGGATGACCTGGTCAGCGGGCGGGTCCGCGCCATCGACCGCGCCCGGGAGGCCTACGCCCAACGCGCCGGATAGGGAGGCGAAAGGTGACAGCCACCACGATCCGGGACCGTGTTGATGAACTCTTCACCGACGCTCGCGAAGTGTACGACCAAGCCATCGAACGGCTGGAGCACGGCGACATCCGTGACGCGGCGGAGAAGGCCTGGTGCGCCACCAAACGGGCAACCGACGGCCTCATATTGGCCCTCACCAGTGAAGAACCGGTGACAACCGCCGCTACGTCAGACGGATTGGACGATTTGGCCCGCGAAACTCCACAGACGCGGTCGCTGCAGGGGCGCTACTACAGCCGGTTGGGCCAACTGCACGGGGCCTGCTTCTACGACCGGAGATGCAACCAGGAAACCGAACGGCGCATCCGGGAAACCCTGGCGTATGTTAACGACGCCAAGGCAATCGTTGAAACACACTCGACCGGCTAGCGAGGTAGGGATTTCCCAAAAACGGCCCGCTCCCGAATTGGGAGCGGGCTGTTTGAGGTTCTCGGCTAGGCCGCGACTTTCGCCGCTGCCCAATCCACGCCGTTGAGCACCAGTTGCTGGAACTCCGGCGTCTCAAAGCTGCGACCGTCGTGCCCCAGGAGCAGGACGTAGACGTTTCCGTCGCCGTACTTGCGCGTCCATCCCAGGGGATAGGTTCCGCCCGGCATGTGCGTGGGGTTCCGGTCTGGACCCCAGGGCCAGGTGCCATCTTCCGACGTGCCGGTCAGGAAAACGTCGTTGCCGTCCTTGATCGCCAGGTTCATGTACAGCTCGTCGTTGGTCGAGAAATCGGCGATCCCGGAAGCCCCGGGGTGCCCGGCATCGCTGATGTTCACCGTGAACTCCCCGTAGGGCGGGTGGTAGCTGGTGCCGGAGATCCAACCGCCGCCGGTAATGTCGTGGTAGTCAGGCCACGCCGCCGCGACGCAGGTGGCGATGTGGATGCAGACGAACCCGCCACCGCCGCTGACGTAATCCCGCAGGCCCTCCATTTCGGCCCCTGAAAGCGTCCAGTCGCCGAAATCTGGGACGTTCTCCCGGCGGGTGTTGAAAACCAGCGCATCATAGCCGCTCATCGCGGACCGATCCGCCAGCGGCGAGGCGTCCTCCGTGACCGTGACGTCGTGTCCGGCGCCCTTGAGAAAAGACTCCAATATGGGCGTCGACTCCTCATAGGGATGACGCCCGCCTGAAATCACCAAAACCTTCATGATATTTTCCCTCCTGTCAGTAAGCACGAATTGTAGAGACAAGGGCCGCCGGTGGCAAATCGTTGCCGAACGGGGCGATAATCGACAGCAACGTGACCCATGATGCCGTGCTAGAATAACGTCCGCGTAAGGTAATGGGAGCTTTTGCAATGTCAATGTTCAAGGTGGACATCGGCGTCGGTAATTTGGACGGTGGCGATTTGGCCCCGGTTCGGCCTATAGTCGATACCGGCGCGGCCCATTCCATGCTGCCCGAGACGCTGCTGACCCGACTGGGCATTGCGCCCCGGCGTCAGTTGAGCTTCATCCTGGCCGACGGCAGCCGGACGACCTACGGCTATGGATTCGCGCGGTTCAGCATCGACGGCGAGGAATCGCCCTGCCCGGTTATCTTCGGTCCGGAGAGCAACCACCTGCTGGGCGCGTCCACCTTGGAGATTTTCAACCTGGTGGTTGACCCGGCCGGAGAACGGCTGCTGCCCGCCGAATGGCTCTCCCTGGGCTGGGGCGGCGAAATATAGAGCGGCGGAACGCAACCAAGTTGTGGTGGAGCTGCGGGCCTTTTCGCGATCGTCACGCGGAGATAATACTCAGTCCTGAAAGCCGCTCAAAATGCCGGCGGTTGTTGCTGAGCAGCGTCAGATTGTGACGCAGCGCTGTGGCGCCTATCATCAGGTCAAAGTCCGGGATGAGAATCCCGGCTGCCCTGAGACGGCCCCTCTCCCGGGCGAATATTCGGCAGATTTCCCAATCAACGTCCACGATGTCAATGCCCATGGCAAGAAAATCGTGCAACGAGTGTTCGCCACCGGCAGGGTCAGGGGAGCCCAGAATGCCATCGTACAGCTCGGCAACTGAGATGATACTCGGGCCGATGCCGGCAGGCAGCAGGCTATCAAAGCGCTGTACTACCGGTGCCACGCCGCGTTGGTAGCTGATTGTCCAATCGGTGTCCGCCAAATATTGCATAGGGCTAGGGATCCGGCACAACTCGCGAGCCTAGCCGCCGGGCTTCATAAAGCATCCGCTGCGTTTCTTCCCAATACTCGTCGTGTTTCCGCCAAGCACCGGCGGTGGATGGCCCCGGCCGAGAGCCCTCTGGCGGTAAAGGCGCTGGCAGAGCGTCAAGCGTCATCAGGTATTCATCGCCCTCGCGGAGCTCAATCGGTTCCAACGGCACCAGCGCGCCGTTCACGCAACGGGCTTTTATGGTTTTGAGCATGGCTAGTCTCCTCCGACTCAGGCATTGTGGACTACACACATTCTGATTGTAGCGCACACAGCGCATCGTCCCCTACGTGTAGTAGTGCCTAAACGTGATGCCGTCAGCGTTTTTCAGGACATCCAATCCCTTCCCGTAGCCAGTATTTCCCAATACGATAGTCGCAACGGCGTTAGGGGATAGGAATTCGTAATCCTCCATAAATTTGTACAGTGGCCCCTCGTCAACTAACACGCCACCTGCAATCAGTTGATCTTTCCGCCTTTGGTATCTCCAGTAGCTCTGAGTGAGTTTGCGTTTGGTAGCAGTGGAACCCGACAAAACGACAATCCGCTTTCTGTTGTATACGTCACACTGCGCGGATATACCGTTGCGATCGGGGCCGATGTAAAAACGTTTGGGTTCCTCAATTGATTGTGATGATACGGTATTCGAACTAATGCTACCATGTGTATCGCTTTCATTCGTTTCTAGGAATTTGTCCACCCATTCTGCCACCAGATCCGCTTGCTTCCGGCCACTCATTTCACCTGGGAAAACCCTTAAATTTGAAGCTATAGCTACACGATGTAACAGGTACAGTGCTTTGTTTTTTGCGCTGTTAAATATTCGAGCACTGTCGATTGGCTCTTGTTCCAGACTATCCAGTTCGTCTTTCCATCCGTCCAATTCCGACTGGAGATTGTCTTGCCAATCGGCAAACATACGATGCTCCTGCACCCGGTTCTCTGGCCGCTCTGCTTCCGGCAGGCTGGCAACGTATTTACCGAACAACTCATCCAGTTCGCCGTCATCGCTTAATACCGACGCTCGCGTATCAATCATCTGGCGCAACTGGCCGCGCCGTGCGTCGTCGGGGCCTACGACGCTCTGCCGCTCTTCTGCCAACAGTTCTTGAAACAGGGCGGACAGCCGCTTGGCGAGGTCGTCGTCATTAATGTCACTGGGGTACGTCATTTCGTCCTCCGGGTCATAAAGTTCAACCAGCACATCCAGCGGCGGCGTAACCGGCAGATGCGCCTGGATGTGCGCGTCAATGTGGCAAAGGTCGCAGACCAGTTGGTGCGCGTCGCCGCAATGCTTTTCGTATCGCCAGCGGCGCCGGTAAGAACGCCATCGGCCACAGCGGGGGCAGATTTTACCGAAAGCGTAGCCGCACTTCCGGCAATGATGGCTCGCGGCCGGCGATGCGGTTTGACACTGCGGGCACACAACAACGGGAGCGTCACCTCCAGACTTCTGTGCCCCGCGCGGTTCCAGCGACCATTCGCGGTAGTCCTCGGGCAGGCCGTGGGTTACGGCGTTGGCGGCCAGGTCGAGCAGGATGCAGTCGCCGCCGTCGGGCTTGGGGCGCAGGCCGCGGCCCACCATTTGCAGGTAGAGGGCCAGGCTCATGGTGGGGCGGGCAATGATGATGCAGGATGCGTCGGGCAGGTCAAACCCCTCGGTGGCGACGATGACGTTGACCAGCACTTTGATGCTGCCGTCCCGGAAACCGGCGATGGCCTTGTCCCGTTCCTCCCGGTTGGTATCGCCCAGGATGACGGCCGCCGGGACGCCGACCTCGTTGAACACGGCGGCCAGGTTGTGCGCGTGGTCAACGGACACGGCGTAAGCAATCGTCGGTCGGTCGACGGCGTGCTTCTGCCAGAACGCCAGGGCGCCGGCGGTCATAATGTCCGGGCGGTCGCGGTTGGCCTGCTCGATGCCAGCCTCGGTGTAGTCGCCGGTGCGGTCAACGGCGCCGCCGGCGATGCGCTGCTCCGGGGGCGGGATGACAACTTGCGCCTGGCACAGGGCCGGCTCGTCCAGGGCCTGCAAGTCGGCGGTCTGGGGACCGCAGAGCAGGCCGTCAAAGAGGTGGTCGAACCCTTCCTTTTCGGAGAGCCGCCAGGGGGTGGCGGTCATGCCGACGATGGGGCCGGGCCACTGCTGCATGGCCCGTTCCCAGCCGGGCGCAGTAGCATGGTGGGCTTCGTCGATGACCAACAGGTCGTCAGAGGTGTAACGGTTCCACACCCCACCCTCGGATTCCGGATCAAGTCCGGAATGACGGCGGGGTAGGCGGGCGGCGCGCCGGCCCACGGTCTGGGCCATGAGGATCACCGCACCGCCGGCCATGGCCGGAGCGTCCTCGCCGGGGGTCCAGTTGACGTTAGTGATGGCGGAGACGCCGGCGTCGGTGAGCATCCGCCGGGTCTGCTCGGACAGTTCCTTGCGGTGGGTGAGCCAGACGGCTTTGCGTCCGCCTTGCAGCCAATCGCGCAGCAGCGCGCCGGCGATGACGGTTTTGCCGCCGCCGGTGGGGAGTTGGAGCATCAACCGGGCACTGGGCACGGCGGCCAGCCCGTTCTGCACCTCCCGGAGCAGATCATGCTGGTAATCGCGGAGTTCGATCATGCCGGCGGATTGTATCATCGCATCGAGCGCCCTCGACGGAACCGGAGCGTAGTCCCGCGACACCGAGAGGAACGCCGTCACAGGATCGCAGCCCGCTACATGGTCTGGGCAGTTCCCGGGCCGTTTCCGTTTCGGCCCACGCCCACGTACTGGAAACCAAGGCGCTGCATCTTCGCGCCGTCCAGAGCGTTGCGCCCGTCGAACACGAAGCGCGGCGGGTTCATGCAGCGCGCGATGTCCTGCCAGTTGGCTTCGACGAACTC
The DNA here is from genome assembly GCA_965220505.1 of Dehalococcoidia bacterium. GTDB lineage: Bacteria > Chloroflexota > Dehalococcoidia > Lucifugimonadales > UBA3495 > Bin87. Next base: position 1,736,342 of record CBDCQE010000001.1, read on the forward strand.
CGACCACTCCGTCACCAGCACGATCGCCTGCGCTTGGTTGGCCGCCTCCAGCACATTGTCCACCAGACGCACCGTCGCGGGCAGATGGGGCCGGGCCATGTCCATCGCCACCGGGTCGTAGGCGCTGACGATAGCCCCGTCGTCGCACAGCGCGTTGATCATGTCCAGGGAAGGCGCCTCGCGCACGTCGTCGGTGTCGGGCTTGAACGCCAGACCCAGAACTCCCACGCGCAAGCCGTCCATGCCGGCGCCAAATCGTTCCCGCAGCGCGTACACCGGCAGCAACCTCTGGCGGTTGTTGATATTGATCACCGACCGCAGCAGTTCCACGTTCGCCCCGCTGGTGAGCGCAACGTTATCCAGCGCCCTCACGTCCTTTCCACGTTCGCCCCGCTGGTGAGCGCAACGTTATCCAGCGCCCTCACGTCCTTGGGGAAGCAGGAACCCCCGTATCCGACGCCGGCGTAGATCCGCCCGCCGGTTCTGGGATCCATGGCCATCCCGTCGCTGACGGCGTCGATGGACGCGCCCACCCGCTCGCACAGCGACGCTATCTCGTTGATGAACGAAATTCGGGTCGCCAGGAATGCGTTGCTGGCGTACTTGATCATCTCCGCGCTGGTGATGTCGGTGACGATATACGGCGCTTCAATCCCGGCGTGCATTGCCTTCACCAACGCGACGGACCTGCTGTCTCCAGGGTTGGCGCCGATGACGATGCGGTCGGGCCGCTGCCAGTCGCGCACGGCCTGGCCTTCGCGCAGGAACTCAGGGTTCGATACGTAGCGCAACCCGGCGGCGACGCGGTCCGCGTGGCGCATCTCCTGCTCGATCACCCGCTGGCCCGTGCCCGGAGGCACGGTGCTCTTCATCACCACCAGGGTGTCGTCATGGTCCCTCGACCTGATCCAGTTCAGGGCGGACCTGACCTGGCTCAGGTCCGCCGCGCCGTTGGCGGTCTGAGGTGTGCCCGTGGCGATCAGGGTGATCTCGCCCAGCGGTTCGGTGACGCTGTCCGGATGTTTGAAACGCAGACGCTCCTCGTACAACGCCGAAACAACCAATTCGTGCAAACCGGGTTCGTAAAAGGGCATGGCCCCGGATCGCAGTTGTGCAATGCGATCACTGTCTATGTCGACGCCAAGTATGCGGTGACCGGCGGCGGACAGGCAGGCTGCAGCCACCATCCCCACGTAGCCGAGGCCAATTACGGTGATATTCAAGGCGGGTCGCCTCCTTATTTTCCATGCTGACGGGGCATGCATCCCGCATCAATTGTCGGGTTGGGCCGATTCCGGTGTCAAGGCAGTCCATCCACACTTCCTGCCAGCCACAGTGTTGAGCGCTTGCCCGCGAAACGCCCGGTTGAATTCCCGCCCGTCGGTCGGCATACTGGCGCCACCAATCAAACCCGCAATCGACCTGGTTTGCTTACCTGGTCATTGCGCTTCAGGGAGAACCACGTTATGGCAACCCTGGTAACCGGTGGCGTCGGCTTCGTCGGGGCGAGCATAGTCAGGGAACTGGCCGCCCGCGGCCACGAGGTCGTCAGCTACGACGTGCTAGCCGCCGACGCGCTGATGGAGCATTTCCTGGGAGACCTGGCCGAACGGGTCACTTTCATCGTCGGCGACATTCTTGACACGGCCGGTCTCGACGCTCTGCGGCGTGACCACTCCATCGACAAGATCGTCCACGCGGCGGTGTTCACCGTCAACCGCACCGACCGGGAAACCGCCCGCAGCAAAGAGATCCTGGACATCAACCTGACCGGAACCGGCAACCTGCTGGAACTGGCCCGGGAGATCGGCGTCCAGAGGTTCGTGTACATCAGTTCCGGCGCCGCCTACGGCCTGTGCCGCGACCCGGACCAGACCTACAACGAGGACGACCACCCGCAGCCGGGCAACCTCTACGGGATAACCAAGCTCGCCAGCGAGCAGCTTACGCACCGGTATGGCCAACTCCACGGGTTCAGCGCGGCCAGCCTCCGGGTCAGCACGCCCTACGGCCCCATGGAGCGCATCACCGGCCACCGCGACAACATGTCTACTCCTTACCAGTGGACCGGCGCGATGCTCCGGGGCGAACCCATCGCCCTGGACACCACCGACTTCGGGCGAGACTACACCTACGTCCTGGACACCGGCTCGGCCATCGCAACTGTGGTGGACGCGCCCGAACTGCCCCACGACCTGTACAACATCACCAACGGCGTCTCGGTGACCGGCGCCCAGATCCAGCGCACGCTGGCCGAGCTGTTCCCGGAAACCCGCATCGTGGAGTCGGAGAGCGCCGAGCCGGCGGAGTCCTCCCTGGGGCCGACCCGTGGGCCGCTGTCCGGCTACCGCTTGTGGCACGACCTGGGCTGGGTCCCGCAGTACGACCTGGCCGCCGGCCTGACCGATTATGTCCAGTGGCGCCGCGACTCGGGTTTCCTGGATTAGGCGCTGTCAGCAATTCATTCCCGTCATCCCGGCGTCATTTCGTCATTCCGGCGAAAGCCGGAATCCAGAAAACCGAAGGAGCAAGGATCATGGCGCTGCCTCCCGACCGAATCGACTACCTGCCCATCATCGACCGGCCGATCATCAAATGGCCCAACGAGGCGCGGGTGGCGCTGTGGATCTCGCCCAACATCGAGCACTATGAGTACACGCCGATCAACGAGGGTGTCCGCGACCCCTGGCCGCGCGTGCCCTATCCCGACGTGCAGCAGTACACCTACCGCGACTATGGCAACCGCGTCGGTTTCTGGCGCATGCTGGAGCCGCTGGACAAGTACAACATCAAGTGCTGCATCTCGCTGAACATGGCGGTGCTGGAGCACTTCCCGGAGATCGCCGAGGCAATGGTCGAGCGCGACTACGACTACATGAGCCACGGCATCTATAACACCCGATACCTCTACACGTATACCGAGGACGAGGAGCGGGAGTTCTACCGGGACACCATCGAGACACTGAAGCGCCACACCGGCAAGCAACTCAAGGGGATGCTGGGACCCGCTATCTCCGGCAGTGTGAGCACCCCGGATCTGATGGCCGAGGCGGGCCTGATCTACCACACCGATTGGTTCCACGACGACCAGCCCACGCCCATCAAGGTGCACAACGGCGGCAAACTGGTTTCGGTCCCCTACTCAATCGAGCTGAACGACTCGTCCGTCCTGCGGGACAACCACTACACCGCCGAATACTTCGCCGACATCTGCAAGGCGCAGTTCGACCGCCTGTACGAGGAGGGCGCCGAGAGCGGCCGCGTCATGTGCATCGCCCTGCACCCCTTCCTGATCGGCCAGCCGCACCGCATCAAGTACCTTGAGGACATCCTCGATCACATCATGGCCCACGACGGCGTCTGGCAGACCACCGCCGACGAGATCGCCGATTATTACATCGCCAACTACTACGACCAGGCCATGGAACACGCGCAGCGGCTGGGCCGGTGATGGCGCTACATTGCTGCTTCTCGAACCGTCATTCCGGCGAAAGCCGGAATCCACCGGGTAAATCGTGAACTCGCCCGACTTCCGCTATTCCTCACCACTGGACTCCGGCTTTCGCCGGAGTGACGAAGGATAAATCAACATGCCCGCCCAACGCACCTTCGGCATGGACCACCCGCACCACGAGTGGTCGCCCATCATCAGCCGGCCGGCCTTGCGCTGGCCCAATGACGCCAGGGTCGCCCTGTGTGTCATCCTGGTGCTGGAGCACATGGAGTGGCAGGCTCCCGAGGGCAGCTTCCAGGTCGCAGGGCTGGCCGGCGGCTCCGCTCCCCGGGCGTTCCCGGACTACGCTCGCGTCTCCCACCGGGAATACGGTCACCGCATCGGCATCTTCCGCCTCCTGGACACCCTGGAAAAGCACGGCATCACCGCCACCATCGCTATGGACGCGATTACCGCCGAGAACTATCCGTTCCTGGTGCAGCACTGCCTGGACCGAGGCTGCGAAATCATCGGCCACGGCGTCTCCGTGAGCCAGATGATTACCAGCAACATGTCCGAGGACGAGGAGCGCGAATACATCCGGTCCTCCATCGACGCCCTGACCCGCGCCACGGGCAAGGCGCCCCAGGGCTGGCTCGGCCCCGAGTACGGAGAGTCGGAGCGCACGCCGCAACTGCTGGCCGAGGCCGGCCTGCGGTACGTCTGCGATTGGGCCAACGACGAGCAGCCCTACCCGATGACCGCCGGCGATAACCCCTTCTTCTCCCTGCCGTTGCTGTACGAACTGGACGACGTGGCGTCCCTGGCCCAGCGCAAGGTCACCGTGGCCGACTACCAACGCCGCCTCACCGAGAGCTTCGACGTGCTGCACGCCGACGGTGCCACCCACGGCCGGCTCATGGCGCTGAATTGGCATCCCTGGCTGGTGGGCCAGCCCTTCCGGGTCGGCGCGGTGGACGACGCGCTGGCCTATATGATGGAACAGGGCGGCGTCTGGGCCGCCACCGGCTCCGAGATCATCGACTGGTACCAGTCCCAAACCGATTGACGAGGTGAACCATGGCCTCCTCTCTGATCCGCGGCAAACACCTCATTAGTCCGCAGAGCGCCGGCGGCGTGACGACCGTCAGCGATGCGGCCATCTACCAGGAAGACGGCGTCATCAGGGACGTCGGCTCCTATCAGGACCTGCGGCAACGCCACCAACCCGACGCCGAACTGGGCGGCCCCAACGTCGCCATCATCCCCGGCCTGGTGAACACCCACCACCACGGGCGCGGCGTGACCACGCTGCAAATGGGCACCTGCGACGACCTTTTGGAAGTTTGGATCCTGGCCGGCTGGGGCCGCCGTCCCTACGACCACTACCTGATGACCCTGTACACCGCCCTGAACATGCTGGAGTCGGGCCAGACCACGGTGATGTACAACCACCCGCAGACGGCGGCCGCAACCTTAAAAGAGGACGTTGACGCCGTCCTCCGCGGGTTCCTGGACGCCGGGATGAGGGTCGCTTTCTCCAGCTATCTCCGCAACCAGAACCGGGTGGTCTACACCGCTGACGATGATTTCCTCGGCGGTCTGCCTACGGACCTCGCCGACGACGTTCGCCGCTATTTGTCGGTTGCCCATATGAGCGACGACGACTATTTTGCCTTCTGCGAAACGATGGTCGTGGAGTACCACAACCATCCGTCGGGCAAGGTTCGTGTCCTGTTCAGCCCGGCCAACGCCCAGTGGAACTCTGACGATTTCCTAGTGCGCTGCAAGGAGCAGGCGGCTCGACACCAGACCGGCATTCACATGCACCTGGTAGAGAGCCCCTACCAGAAGGACTACGGCATCCGAACCTGGGGCAAGACACCAGTTGAGCATCTGCAGGATTTGGAGTTCCTTGGGCCGGAGGTCTCCTTCGCCCACGCGGTCTGGCTCACCGAGCGCGACATCGACCTGCTGGCCGATTCCGGTTCCACCGTTGCCCACAACGCCAGCTCCAACCTGCGCCTGAAAAACGGCATCGCGCCGGTGAACCCGATGCTGGCCCGTGGCGTCAACGTCGCGATGGGCACCGACAGCACTGCCATCAACGACGACGACGATTTCCTCCAGGAGATGCGCCTGGTCAGCAAGCTGCACCGCCAGCCGGGGCTCGAACAACCCGCTATCACCATGGAGCAGGTACTGACCATGGCCAGCGCCAACGCCGCCGCACCGACCGGCTTCGGCAATGAAATCGGCCTGCTGGAACCCGGTCGCCGCGCTGATATGGTGCTTGTAAGGTTGGATAGCCTGGAAGACCCATACCTGGAGCAGGACCTGCCGCCGGTGGAGTTGGTGCTGGGTCGCGCTAAGATCAACGACATCGCGGCAGTGATAGTCGACGGCGAGGTATTGCTCCAGGACGGCGTCCACACCCGCGCCAACAAGGCCGACGTCGCCCGCGAACTCCGCGAACAGTTGGCCCGCCCCCTGGAGCCCGAGACGCTGGCCACCCGGCGCATGGCGGCGCAACTGTCGCCCTACGTCGAGCAGTTCTACCGCAGCCGCCCGCCGGCAATGGGCGAGCCGCACTACGTCTACAACGGCCGGACATGATGGCCGAGCTCACCGTGGGATAATGGGCTAACGGTTGCGTGTCCGGGAGGATAGGCCAAAATGGCTGAAATACAGGTAACGGTCGGTATCTGCAAGTTGGGCGGGGCGGAATTTTACCAAACCCAACCTGTTGTGGACGTATGGGCAGACCACTCAGTGTTTCCGGAGACGGTCCTGACCGGCCTGGGCATTGAACCCGCTTGCAAACATCCCGTGAAACTACCTGACGGCAGCCTGGCGGAATGGGGTTACGGTATCGTCCTGCTAGAGATTGGCGACGAGCAGTGGCCCTGCCCAGTGGTGTTTAGCCCTGCCGATGAGTATCGCCTGGGCTCTTCCGCCTTACAGATTTTCAACATGGACCCGGACTACGATACCGGCAAGCTTACGCCGGCGGGGCCGATATTATTGGGCAAGCCGGAAAATTCTTACGCCGGCGAATTCGCCGGGTTGACTGCGGTGGCTCCCCTGGAGGGGTATCGCATTTGGCTGCGCTATGAAGATGGCGTTGCCGGCGAGGTGGACCTGTCCCACTTGGCCGGAACTACGGCTTTCCGGCGTTGGCAAGACCCACAATTTTTTGAGTCGGTGGGGATTGGCGCCGGTGGAACAGTGGAATGGGGTGACGATGTTGCACTGTGCGGCGACGCGCTTTATCTGCAGCTGACAGGCCAAGTTGTTTAGCCAACGATCTTACGGACGATGCCGCTGGTATCCCTCATCGGTAACGGCAGCATCAGAGTGTACATGTATGGCAACGACCACGGCGCGCCGCATGTCCACGTCAGACACGGTGATGTCTGGTGCAAGGTAGCCATAAGTGACGGCAGCATGATCGCGGGCAATCTGAGAGGGCGGCAGCGACGGCTCGTACAGGCCTGGACGGAACGCCGTCGGAGTGATTTGCTGGCAGCATGGGAACGAGCGCAGCGCGGCGAACATCCCGGCAAGATTGCTGAATGACGAGGATGCAATGGTACTGGAACTTGAAGCCACGCTCGGCGCCATGACCGGCGCCCGCTACATTGAGAGCCTGCGTGACGGCCGCGAGGTCTGGCTGGACGGCGAAAAGGTCGCCGACGTTACCAAGCACCCGGCCACGACCGGCATGGTCCACGAGCTGGCGCGCATCTACGACCTGCAACACTCGGACAAGTACCGGGACGAGATGACCTTCGTCTCGCCGGAGACCGGCAACCGCTGCAGCCTGTCGTGGCTGCTGCCCCGCAGTCACGAGGACCTGAAACGCCAGCGACGCAACAGCGAGATCTGGAATGAGGAGTCGTGGGGTCAACTGGGTCGCAGCCCCGACATCCTCGCCCCTTTTATCACCGGCCTGGTCGCCATCAGAGACGCGCTGGAACAGGTGAAGCACCCCAGGTGCAATTTCGCCGAGAACGTGGTCAACTACCACCGCTACTGCATGGAGAACGACCTGTTCCTCACCCACGCCCTTGGTGACCCGCAGGTTGATCGCAGCGCGCAGCCCCAGAACGAGACCCGCTCGGAAAGCGAGACCGAGGTCGCGCTGCACGTCGTCGAAGAGACCAACGAGGGCGTAATCGTCCACGGCGCGAAGCAACTTGCCACCGCCGCTCCCATCAGCAACGAGACCTATGTGTCGCTTTCCGCCACCTTCATGCGCCGGTCCGATCCCCGGTTCATCCTCTCGTTCTCCATTCCCACCGAAACGCCGGGAATAAAGATGCTGTGCCGGGAACCGGTATCCCGGTGGGCCGGCAGCTACGGCCATCCCCTGGGCGCGGCGTATGACGAGCAGGACGCGATGCTGTTTTTCGACCACGTCCTGGTGCCGTGGGACCGCATCTTCATGCTCTACGACTCGACTCCGCTATTGCAACGGCTGGGCTCCGAGGCCAACTTCCGGGGCTGGGGCAACCTTTGCCGCATCCACCAGCGGATGAAGATCATGACGGCGGTGGCCACGCTAATCGCTGAAGCCATCGGCGTGATCGAGTACCGCGAGGTGTCCGCCAAGCTGGGCGAGATGGCCATGCACACCGAGATGTGGCGGCACGCCATGGACGGGGTGGAGCACAATGCCTACCCGGCGGATAACGGATTGATGTCCTTGGGCTCAACCTCCGGGATGAATATCTACTTCGCCCAGACCTCCCAGCGCATGGTCGAGTTGCTGCGGGAGATCTCCGGCTCCGGCATGATCATGCAGCCCAGCGAGGCCGACCTGGCCAACCCCGAGTTCCGCCCTTACCTGGACCGGTACATGCCGGGCAAGGGCGTGGGCGTGGAGTACAAGTCCCGCCTGTTCCGCCTCGCCCACGACCTGGCCGCGTCGTCATTCGGTATGCGTCAGGAGATCTACGAGTACTGGCACGGCGGCGACCCCAACCGCAACCGCATCAACCTCCTCCGCAACTACGACCAGACGGGCATCACCGAGCGTATCAAGGCACTGGTCGCCGAGCCGCTGCGGTCGTAACCTGTCAGAGTTGTCGTCCTTCAGCAGAGTGCGGGACGGCATGAGTGACAAGGATAAGGTCATGGCTCAGTGGTTCAGAGATAACAAACGCATCTTCCTCATAGCATTGGTCGTCGGATTCCTGACAAGCTTGGTGATTAATGTCTTGAAGGAATATATGCCGTATCTTGTTGCACTGTTGATTGCGGTGGTCGCGGGAGGACTTGTTGGTATGGTGACCAATTTCCTTTACGACCGCATCGCCAGAAAGCCTTGACGGGTAACAGAGTTTTCGAGACCCAATGACAACTCACGCGCAAAAATCCTGCCTCTGACCACCGCTCGGCTCTCCTATCCCCAAGTGGCAAACCCCATGGCGCACCCCGTGCCCGCCGGCGAACGGTAGCACGGGACGTAGTCGACCACGTCCATGTCCAGGTGCTCGGTAGCGCCGGTAACCACGATCCAGTTGCGGATCTCCGAACTGCCCGAGTTGATCTTCTCTCGAGGCAGGTCCATCAGCTTGTCGACACTCTTGGCCTGCATTCCGGCCAGGGCCTGCTGGTCGAGTTCCTCGTCCACCACGAAATGGCTCAGACCACCGGAGGCCAGGATGCCCACCCGGATGTCCTTGTCCCAGGATTCAATGGCCGACCGCAGTGCCTGCCCCAGGTTGAAGCACCGCTTGGGCGTCGGCTGGTTGGGCGGGTAGTAGGTGTTGAGCATGACGGGAACCGTCGGAATGATGCCGTCGGTCATCAGGCGGTTGTACACGTAGCCGAAAGCATGGCCGATGCCGCCTCGCTCGCCACGTCCGCGGGTGGGGTCGAGAAACTTCGAGGTGCCAACGTCGAACTCGGCGTCCATCAGGCTATCGATGATGTGCAGCCCCAGCGCCGAGTCGGTCGGCACCTGCACGTCTTCCGTGTTGTACCCGATGAGATTCAGGCCGCCGGTGGACGGGCCGGCCTCGTGGCCGGAAACCTTCACCTCGTCTCCCCAGTAGACGCAGAAGGCCGGCATATTATCGTCCAGCAGGTACTCGTGCTGGTCGTCGCCGACCATCACCAGCACGTCCAGGTTGGCGTCGTAAAGCTTTTTGGACAGGTGGGCGATGGCCTTCTGGTTCTGCTCGTGCCGCTTCGCGAACTTCTCCGGTGTGATCTCGTTGGCGATCCGTTCGGTGTCCGTACGGGCCAGCAGGTCCTCGAAGTTGGAAACTATGCCGTCGGTTCCGATCAGTTCAAGATGTCCCTTGTCCCGCTCGCCACGGCCGGCCCAGCCTTCCGGCGGGGTGCTCAATTGCGGACTGTGGGAGGAGGCCAGACCCAACACCAGTTCTGCCATTTTCTGTCTCCTTTGCAGGTGTATTTGGCCGCTATTTTACCGCATAGATTGCACCGCTTGCGGCCTTTGTATATCATTGGTCGGCAAGCCAGTTCTTGATGTGGGCGCCAGCCAGTCGGCAACACCATAATAACTGCCGTATGATACCAACGTGGAACAGTCAAGGCGTGCTGCCTCCAGTGCGTCCCGGAGCCGTCGGCAGCAGTACTGACCGAGCACCCTATCGTGTAACATTGGAAAACCTGATAAATCAACTTGCAAGTTCGCCGGCCAGGGCGAAAATTATGCAAGGATTTCTGGACCACCGTGCCGCATTGCATCAGGTAGGTATTTTGTCGGGGTTCCAGTGGGTCAATGGAAGTTACCTAGAAGATATTGAATCGCTAGAATTGCGTCCACCTAACGACATGGATGTCATAACATTTTACCCGTTTAGCGTCGGACGAGACGAGATGATGCTATTGCAGAGATATCCAAAAATCTTTGACTCCCAGTATAGCAAAGGCGAATATAGTGTAGATGCATATTTTTATCCTATTGGCATCGAAAATACGCAGTCAACGATACGATGGATCACATATTGGTATAGCATGTGGTCACATACGCGCGGCACACGTGGGCGCAGTACGCGCCGTCGCGGCGCTTCACGCGATAGGTTTGCGCACATCAACTTATGGAAAGGGTTCGTTGAGGTAGATTTGTCCTCGGACCACGATAGTGACGCCCGAAGTGTGCTGAATTCAATAGTTCAGCAGAGGGGTTGGAGATGAACAACAACGAGTACATTTTCGCGCTTGCAGAAATCAATGAACTCGAGGGTCTCCTTGCGGAAATCCCCGAGCAATACATTATCGGGCGGATTAGTTTGGAGCGCCGGCTAGAAAAAGCTCGCTGGCGTGTTACCGGGATTGCGCCGCCCGTACCCGCTGTATATGATGACGACGATACAGCGTCCACTGCCACTGCGTCGCCGAACACTCGAGTTGGCGGGAACGACCGCAGCAAAAGGAGAGAATCGACTATGAAGTACGATTACATTGTGATTGGGGCCGGCTCAGCTGGCTCGATTATCGCCAGCCGGCTGACCGAGGATCACAGCAAGCACGTGCTGCTGATCGAGGCAGGCCCCGACTACCCTGAGTTCGAGCACCTGCCGGAAGAGGTCAAGTTCGGTTACAACACCGAGATCGACATCATGGTCAGCGATCACAACTGGCAGTTCGTGGGCAAGGGAACGGATACGTCGCCGGAGATCATGGTCCCCCGGGGCAAGGTCACCGGCGGGTCCAGCGCCATCAACGGCCAGGTGTTCCTGCGCGGCGTGCCCGAGGACTACGACGGCTGGGCCTCCGAGGGCAACGACGAGTGGGCCTACACCAAGCTTCTCCCCATCTTCCGCCGCATCGAGACCGACACCGACTACGGTAACGACGACTTCCACGGCGGTGACGGCCCCATCGTGATGCACCGGTTTGCCCGCGAGAGTTGGCTGCCCGCCCAGAACGCGTTCAGCGCCGCCTGCGTCGCCGCCGGCTTCCCGGAGACCTGGGACCACAACCACCCCGATTCTTATGGGGTTGGCCCCACTCCCTTCAACAACCCCAACGGCATCCGGATGAGCACCAACCTCGGTTACCTGTCCGAGTCTCGCCACCGGCTGAACCTGACCATCAAGGCCAACTGCCACGTGCATCGCATCCTGTTCGACGGCAACAAGGCCACGGGCGTGCAGCTGGAATCAGGCGGCGAGACCTTCGTGGCCGAGGCCGACGAGATCGTTCTCAGCAGCGGCGCCATCGGCTCGCCCCACATCCTGATGCTGTCCGGCATCGGCCCGGCCGATCACCTGCGCGAAATGGGCATTCCGGTGATCCAGGACGCCCCGGGCGTCGGCCAGAACCTGCGCGACCATCCCACCGTCTGGTGCACCTGGCGCACCAAGCCCGAGGTTGAGCTGGACGGCCTGGCTCCACGCTCCCAGTTGTGCCTGCGCTACACCGCCGACGGCTCGGACCTGCGCAACGACATGAAGATCAGCATGCAGTCCTTCGCCACCGAGCGGATCAACCGCGGCGGCGATCGCATGGTCCCCTTGGGCATCCGCATGAGCACCGGCATCCAGCTGGCCGCCGGCGCTGGTCACATGCGCCTGCAGTCCACCGACCCGTACCAGCAGCCCTTCCTGGACTACAACTATCTCAAGGAAGAGTCGGACCGGGTGCGGTTGCGGGATTCCGTGCGCCTGTGCATGCAACTGGCGGATCATCCCGATTTCCAGAACCTGATCCAGGAATGCATCGAGCCGCCCGCGGAGTCGTTGGCAAGCGACGAAGCTCTGGACGCCTGGATCGCCCGCGAAGTAACCACGTCGCAACACATCTCCGGCACCTGTAAGATGGGTCCGGACAGCGACCCCATGGCCGTGGTCGACCAGTTCGGCAAGGTCAAGGGCATTACCAACCTGCGCGTCGCCGACGCCAGCGTCATGCCCGACTGCATCCGCGCCAACACCAACGTCACCTCGATGACCATCGGCGAGCGCGTCGCCGAGTTCATCAAGGAAGGACGGTAATTCGGAGCGTCGCAGGGGCGGACGGTCTCCGCCCCTGCGCAACCACCTAGCCATGCCTCCCGCCCGCAAATGGACCCGCATCGAGGACCTTGCGGTCCTCCACCTCTATCGGGGCAAGGTCGCCCACGACAGCCGCGAAGTGGCGGCCTTGGCCGCCGCCCTGGAGCGCAGCCCCAAGTCCATCGGCGCCCGGATACAGGCCTTCGCCGGCCTGGACCCGGCCAACCCGTATTCCCCGTCCGGCAAGGCCACGGCTCTAACCCAATCCGTCTGGGCCGAATACCTCGCGGACCGCACCGCCATCGCGACGGAGGGGCAGCGGGCTTACTTGGGCATCCTCAACCGATATTCTATGGGCCGGCCCTAGTTGCCATCTCATCAGAACGACAGACTTTTGAATTTATAGCGTACTTGTTGATTACACCAGGACTTCCAGGACGCCACCAAAATCCCTTTTTGCGTTAGGTCCAGTATAATCGATGTCCAAAAGGAGGTGATGTTGTGGCAAGTTTGACTGGTGATCCCAAGATTGACGCCCTGTTGGTGAAGCACGCGGCGGAGATTCGACGTTTGGAAGCCCTCGCCGAAGCAAAGGCCAAAGAGAACCAGGAGCTAATCGCGAAATTTTACGCAAGCCGTGCGAAACGCCTGGGGGCGGCCAGTGAGAGATAATCCACTCGAGCCGGATCTCCAAGGTGAACAGGTTTGGCAAGCTGAGCGAGCCCTATTGCTCGAAATCCACTTCAATGTAGTGGATATTATCAATCTACGTGCTATCCGGTTACTGGAAATACTGGAACGGGAAGATTACGTTGGCGCATTGAGAATCAGTGTCCTGAATGTAATGGGGCGTGGAGATTATAGACGAGCCTTGGATAACCTACGGGATTTCGTTCTTGAAGAGCCGGTACTGGACAAGATGTTGCCCGAGCTGATCGACAATGCCGAGCCAGGGTTGGCCCTACTGAGTGAATGGGGCCAATCGTACCGCTTGTCAGCGCTGCTATAGGCAGTTCGGGCCGAACACGCGGCTGGTTCATGGTACTCGGTCGAAAATAGTGCAGGGGCGAGGGATCTCTCGCCCCTGCACATTTGCCAACTTTTGGCGACTATACCAGCACGCCAAACCCCGATTTGGTGCAGATCTCCAGCCGGTTGTGGTCCGGGTCGTGGAAGTAGAAGGCCTGTTGCCCGTCGTGGCGGGTCTGGATGTCCGTGCACTCGACACCGATGTTCTGCAATTCGTCGCGCGCCGCGGAGATGTCGTCTACTTCGAAGGCGGTGTGATGCGACGGCGCGGACGGCGCGTCGGGATTTTCGATGATGTGCACCATGGCCCCGCTGGGCAACTGCAGCCAGTACAGGTTGTCGCTATCCACCATCTTGGGGATCTGCATGACGCCCAGGACTTCCTGGTACCACTTCAGGGCTATGTCCTTGTCCCGAACGTTGTAGGTGATGTGGTTGATCGCCTTCAGGCGGATGTTGTCGGCGTTGAGTCCCATAAGGTTTCCCTCCCGATGGTCAGGGTTGTGCGGTTTGGTTCCGTCAGATTTCCAGCAACCTCTCCAGGTTGCCGAAGAGGATGGCGTCTTTTTCGTCGCGGGTAAGGCTGTCCAACCCGAGCAGCCACGAGACCGGCCAGTCGGCGCACATGTCGAAGGGCCAGTCAGTTCCGAACACCACCTGCTCGATGCCCGCCATATCAATGAGCATGCGCAGCCCGTCTTCGCTGTGGGTCAGGCAATCGTAGTAGAACCGGCCGAGATAGGCGCTGGGCGGCTGGTCGATGTTGGCCCGCGCTTCCGGCCGCACCTGCCAACCCCGATCCATGCGGCCGATGCCGTAGCAGGTGTAGCCGCCGCCATGGCACAGGCACACTCGCAGCCCTGGATAACGGTCCATCACTCCGCCGAAAACGAACGACGCGTACGTGATGGCGCGGTCGGCCAGATTCCCGATGGTGTTGGGCAGGTGATAACGATTGAGCCGCTCGGAGACCACGGTGTCGCCGCCCTGGTGGACGAGGAACATCGCCCCCAAACGTTCCGCGGTCGCCCAAAGGGGCTGGAAGACCGGATCGTCAAAGGTGCGTCCGTTGACGTGATCGCCGATCATGGCTCCCTTGAGGCCCAACTCTTCCACCGCACGGGTCAGTTCCTCGATGGCCGCTCCCACGTCTTGCAAAGGCAGATGGGCCAGTCCGGCGAAGCGGTCCGGATACTCCTCGGTCAATTGGGCGACGTAGTCGTTGCACTCCCGGTGCATGGCCATGGTCTGGTCCACGCTCAGGTCGTAGAAGTACATATTGGCGTTGGTCGACAACACGTGAACGTCCACGCCCAACGAGTTCATGTCGGCGATGCGCTGCTCTGGCGTCCAGAAGGTGCGCGGATTGTAGCGGTGCTGGTTATACAACTGCGGCGCGGTGACCCCGAACCAGTTTTCTCCGCTCTGCATTGCCCGCAACGCGCTGGCCGGCGTTATGTGCGCATGGACGTCGAGAACGCGTACTGCCATTATCGGTTCGCTCCTGTATTGGCGCGGTCGCCTCAGCCTCAGCGACTTCCAGCGACGGACGTTGCAGTGAATTATAGCCGCTTTGGTTTCATCCGTCAGTTCGCTGCTCGGCCCGGCGATTGGGACACCAAAACCAACCCTGTTATCATATTTTCGCCACCCAGACCGCAGTGGCAATTCACCGCTCCGGATTTTGTTTGCATGACTACACTCGCTCCACGCGACCGGCATCCGTACTTCATGTACGACGCCATCGTCGCTCAGCCCGACGCCATCCGATCCGTGATCTCGACCCAAAAGGCCCGTTGTGCAGAGGTCGCCGAGGTTCTGTCTCGCAAGCGCCGCATCTATGTCGTGGGCATCGGCACGTCGTGGCACGCGGCGCTGGTGGGCGCATCCATCATGGACGCCGGCCCTGAAGCTTTCGCGTGGAATTCCTTCGAGTTCTGCGTGTCGCCGCCGCGTGTCACCGCCGACGACGCGGTGATCGTGGTCAGTCACCGGGGCACCAAGCGTTCATCCTATGACGCTCTGGACGTCGCGAACAGTCTCGGGGCACATACCGTGGCCGTCACCTCCACCGACCCGGGTCCGCGCATTCTGGCCGCCCACGACGGCATCCGCACCGTGGACCAGGAAAAATCGGCGGCCTTCACCATCAGCTACACGACGGCCCTCACCGTCCTTGCCATGCTGAACCTGGGCGTGGCCGGTCGCCTCGATGATCCGGCCAACGGCCTGGATGCGTTTCCGCAGCAGATCGCCGACATCCTCGCCGACGAGGAGAAAGTCCGGCGGGTGGTTTCCGAGCACCACGAGCGGCGCAGGTTCATCTCCGCAGGCTGGGGAGCCAATCGGGCCAACGCCTACGAGGTCGCCCTGAAAATCAAGGAGACCAGTCGCGCCGATTGCGAGGGCTTCCAGTCCGAGCAGTTGCTCCACGGGCCTTTCTGCTCCCTGGATTCCGACTGCTTGCTGACGCTCATAGCGCCCGCTGGAGAGGATCGCGGTCGTTGCGTCGACCTGGCCCAAGCGGCGGGAGAACTGGGCACGCCCGTGTGGGCACTGACCAACAGGCGCGACGACGACCTGGCGGACGCTGGAGCGATCACCTTCCCGTTGCCGGATTGTCCTGCGTACCTGATGCCCATCGCCAGTGTCGTCCCGCTCCAGCTTTTCACCTACCACCTGGCCCTGGCACGGGGGACACACCCCGACCTGTTCCAGCAGGATGACCCGCTCCAGGCCGCCGCCCGTACCCACTACGACCTCTAAACCCAATCCAACCCAGGAGGCCACCATGCCGGACAATGCAGACGCCCAGCGCCTGATCGAGGAAGCCGCCCAGACCCGGGGATACACCCTGGAGATGCACCGCATCAACGCCCTCGCCGACCCGGAATGGACCCAAAAATACGGCGAGTTCATCGAGGCCACCTACACCGGCCAGCGTCTCCTCGACCGCAAGACCAAGGAACTCCTCCAGATCTGCGTCGAAACCGCCCTGCGCGCCGACCAGGAGCAGATCCAGGCCCACATCCGCGTCGCCCTGAACGAAGGCGCCACACCCCGGGAGATACTGGAGGCGATGCAGGCCGTCATCGCGCCCATGGGAGCGCTGGCGTTCCGCCGTGGCGTCCAGGCGTGGGCGGCTGAGACGGGGTTCGAATACTGACCCACGCCGCGCCTTCAAATCGGAGGCCGCCATGCTGATCAAATCGCTGCACCTGAAAAACATCCTGTCGTTCAAGGACGCCAAGCTGGATCTTCAGCCTCTGAACGTGCTCATCGGCGCCAACGGTTCGGGCAAGTCGAACCTGATTGATGTGATCGGACTGCTGAAAGCGGTACCCAGCGACATAGCCGGGTTTTTGCGCAGTAACGGACCTACCGACGACTGGATTTGGAAAGGGACGGGCTGGGAGGAAACGCCGTTTCACCTAGCCACGGTTAAGGCTGTGTTCGCGAATCCTGTATGGCCCTACCAGTACGAATCGCAAATCCTGGTGGGTAATAATCGTGTCCATTCCCTGACCGAGAGGCTCGACCTTGTTGAGATTGGTCAGAATAGTACAAAGTATGTACGGCCCTTTTTCCAATCATCAAACGGAAGTGTGCGCCTTTGGCCGACACAGCCTAGTGGCACCCTTGCCGACTATGGCGACGAACCCGTAAAGATCGATATTCGACGCGGCCAGTCGGTGTTGAGCGAGATACGCAATCCGGCTGAATATCCAGCACTCGCCGAAACCTCCCGTATGCTCTCCGCAATAAGAGTTTATCGCGGTTGGGAAGTTGGCCGCGACAGCCCGGTGCGTCGTCCCCAGCGCACTGATGGCGACCCTAATTTTCTGGAGGAGGATTTCAGCAACCTGGCCCTGGTGGTAAACGACCTGCTCAGCCGCCGGCTGGAACCTTCCCTGGACTCCTACCTCCAGCGGTTCTACGAGTCCTACGAAAGCCTGCACCCACGCATCTTCGGGAACACCATCGAGCTGATCGTCAACGAAACCGGCATGTCCAGCGCGCTGCCGGCCTCCCGATTGTCTGATGGAACCATCCGCTTCATCGCCCTGCTCGCGATCCTGTGCCATCCCAACCCGCCGCCGCTCATCTGCATCGAAGAGCCGGAAATTGCCATGCACCCCGACTCGCAGGACCTGGTGGTTCAACTGCTGAAAAGAGCGTCGGAGCGAACCCAACTGATAGTAACCACCCATTCGCCCTGGTTGATTGACCGCTTGTCTGCCACACCCGACCACGTGGTGGTATGCGAGCGGGACCGGCACCCTGCAGATGGCACCAAGTTTAAGCGCTTCACTCGCAAAGAGCTGGACGATTGGCTGGAAGACCAGCCCCTCGGCGAGGTATGGATGGCTGGAGCAATGGGCGGGGTGCGGTGATTTCTGGATGAACGTGTACTTGGAAGGCGGCAACCACTTGCGCGTCCCAATGCGGGGATTCCTCCGTAGAGCCGTCGGTGACAACATCAACCTGGACGTTAGACCGTGCCGGGATCGTGGCAGGGCGATCCGATTATTCAGTCAAACGCAGTCATCAGAATCGTTGTTGTTAATCGACTCAGACGGCGCGGATTTGAACTCGCTAAGACAGGACGTGCTAACCAGGACTAATTCCCTCAATGCACGCGAGCGGTCTTTCTTCATGGTCCAACTCATGGAAGCGTGGTTCCTGGCTGACCGTGAATGCCTTGCTTCTTACTATGGTGCGTCATTTCGTGCCGGCCGACTGCCCGGCAATCAACCGGAAGCTGTCGCGAAAAATGATGTGCTGGACAGACTGCGGCAAGCAACCCAAGACACACCCAAAGGCGCGTATCACAAGACGGACCATTCACCGGATCTATTGCATATGCTGAACCCCTCGGCTGTCTACAACGCCTGTCCCAATTTTGCCCGGCTCATCGACCACCTCCGCGACCAGCGTGTCGGCTGACCGTTACCGCTCCCGTCAGTCGTTGACGCTGTTTGCGGCCGTCCCCTACAATCGGTTGCGTCCCCCGACGGCCTATCTTCGCAACCAAATTTACGGGAGTCGTAACCTCGTATGAACACGGACGGCGACAGCATTCGCAGTTCCTTCGCTCAATTCTTTGAAGAACGCGGGCACCAGTACATGCCCTCCGCTTCCCTCATTCCGGCCGGTGACCCGACCCTGCTCTTCACCTCAGCCGGAATGGTGCCATTCAAGCCCTTCTTCATGGGCGAGCAGACCCCTCCCCGTCGCCGTCTCACCAGTTGCCAGAAGTCCTTCCGCACCACCGACATCGACGAGGTAGGTGATCACAAGCACCTGACCTTCTTCGAGATGCTGGGCAATTTCAGCATCGGCGACTACTTCAAGAAGGATGCCGTGGCCTTCGCGTGGGACTTGTGCACCAGTCTCTTCGGCCTGGAACCGGAGCGCATGTATGTCACCGTCCACCTGGACGACGACGAGGCTTACGATCTGTGGCTCAATGACATCGGCGTGCCGCCGGAGCGAATTTACCGCTACGGCAACAGCGACAACTGGTGGGGTCCGGCCGGCTTGGAAGGACCCACCGGCCCCTGCTCCGAACTTCATTACGACGGCGGAGCCGAAAAGGGGCGTGGCCAACACCGCGTCACCGACGAAATGATGCCCCCCGACGAGCTCACTGCCATGCTCAGGATAGAGGCCGAGGACGGCCCCGCTGCCGACCCGGGCGGCTGCCATCCCAACTGCGACTGCGAGCGGTTCGTGGAGTTGTGGAACCTGGTTTTCATGCAGTATTACCAGGACCTCGACGGCGTCCGCACACCCCTGCCCGCTCCCAGCGTCGACACCGGCATGGGCCTCGAGCGCGCCGCCGCCGTCCTGCAGGGCAAGCCCAACGTCTACGAGACCGACCTCTTTCGCCCCATTATCGACGCCGTTTGCAATCTCACGGGCCACGAATACGGTTCAGACCAGGACACCGATTACGCCATCCGCGTCGTTGCCGAGCACGCCCGCGCCGCATCGTTCCTCATCAGTGACGGCGTCGTCCCGTCCAACAGCGACCGTGGCTACGTCCTCCGCCGCATCATCCGGCGCGCCATCCGCTACGGGCGCCAGCTCGGCCTGGACCGCCCTTTCATGACCGAAGTGTCCGACGCCGTGATTGCGCGTTTCGCTTCAGCCTACCCCGCCCTCTCGGAAAACGAGGGATTCATCCGCCGCGTCGTCGGTCTTGAGGAAACCCAGTTCCTGGACAACATTCGCCAGGGCATGCCCCTGCTTGAGGATGTCCTGGCGTCATCCAAATCCGACGGCATCATCGCCGGCGCCGTGGTATTCGAACTGTACGACACCTACGGGTTCCCTCCCGAGTTGGTGGACGAGATCGGCCGCCGGGAGTACGGTTTGGCCGTCGATATGGACGGCTTCAACGCCGAGATGGAAGCCAAGCGCGAGCGCGACCGAGCCGGGCACCAGGTCACCGGCAGCATGGAAATCGTCACCGCATATGAGAACCTGGGGGCCGGACGAACCTCTTTCGATGGTTATCAGAACACGACCATAGACACGCACGTCCTCGGCATCCTGCGCGACGGTGAGGCAGTGGGACACGCCACACGAGGCCAGCATGTCGAGATCGTCCTGGCCGAAACCTGCTTCTACGCCGAGGGCGGCGGACAGGTGGGTGACCAAGGCACCATCACCGGTCCCAGCGGCTACGTGCGTATCGAAGACACCCAGAGTCCGGTGGCCGGCCTCATCGTGCACCGCGGGTTGGTCGCGGAAGGCGATATTGCGCTGGGCGAAGCGGTGACCGCCCGGGTGGAAACCGAACGCCGCCTGGACGCATCCCGCAACCACAGCGGCACCCACCTTCTCCACGCCGCGCTACGGTCGGTACTGGGACCCCACGTTCGCCAGGCCGGTTCGCTGTGCGCCCCCGGCCGGCTGCGCTTCGACTTCAACCACGTCGGCGCCATGACCCAGGACGAGCAATTGGACGTCCAAAGCCTGGCCAACCGCAAGATACGCGAGAACCTTTCTATCACAGCCCGCGAAACCACCTACACGGACGCGGTGCGCGATGGTGCCCTGGCCTTCTTCGGCGACCGTTACGGTGACGTGGTTCGGGTGGTGCGCATGGGACACCATGACGACCACGACGAGCCGTTCAGCTTCGAGGTCTGCGGCGGCACCCACGTTCACGCCACCGGCGAGGTCGGCACGCTGGTCGTGCTGGGAGAATCCAGCATCGGCGGCGGCATGCGGCGCATTGAAGCCATGACCGGCCGGGCTGCTGAAGAACTGTTTGTGCAGCAGGCGGCTACCCTGGAGGCCATCTCTCGTAAACTCCAGGCGCCCGTTGCCGATCTTGAGGCCCGGCTGGATGCCTACATGGCCGACACCGACGTTCTGCGCCGGCGCCTGGCCGATGCCGAACGGGCCAGCCTGCGTTCGGAAGCAGAGTCTTTGCTCGACCGCACTCGCGACATCGAGGGTGTGAAACTGGTCGCCGGTGTGACCTCCGCGCACAACGTTGAAGCCATGCGCGAGATGGGGGACTTCCTCAAGCAGAAACTGGAGAATGTAGTGATCGCCCTCGGAGCGGTGATCGATGGCTCGCCGATGATCGTCACCATGGTCACGCCGGACCTGGTTGGCCGCGGTCTCCACGCGGGTCACATCGCCCGGGACGCCGCCAAGTTGATGGGCGGAGGCGGCGGTGGCCGTCCAGAGACCGCCCAGGCCGGAGGACGCCAACCGGAACGCTTGGGCGCCGCCCTGGACAGCGTCGGCAACCTGGTGCGCGATGCTCTAAACTGATAATCAAACTGGGCATCGGAGGATATGATGCGTATTTCCAAGAGGGGTCAAATAACCATACCCAAAGACTTGCGAGACCGTTTTGGGATGCACCCCGACGCGGAGGTTGAAATTACGGCAACCGAAGGCGGCCTGCTCATCCGCAAGCGAGTGAAGGGACAGCATCCGGTGGACGCTATTTATGGCATCCTGGGCAAAGGCGGAAGCACCGACGAGTATATGTCGGAAATTCGAGGCTATGACTACGCCGCGGAACTTCGTAGATATAACGACGGCAGCTGACACCAACGTCTTGCTGGACATATTCCTCCCGGATGCAGCAACCAGCCAGGCATCAAGGGAACTACTTCGGACTGCCTACGACCGAGGCTCGTTGATCGTTTGCGATATTGTGTACGCGGAGTTGGTCCCACGTTTCGATAGCCGCGACGCCCTGGACGCGGCCTTGCGTTCCATCGGCGCAACGGTTTCACCGATAAACACGGACATCGCCTTTGCCGCCGGGCTGCGTTGGGGACAATACCGGCGCGCCGGTGGGCCCAGGACACGGCTTATTGCCGACTTTGTGATTGGCGCCCATGCCGTTGCTATTGCAGACACGTTCTTGACCAGAGACCGGGGATTCTATGCAACCTACTTCCCGGAGTTGCAAATCGGCTGACTTGCCGTTATAGAACGATTGACCGTGTCTCCGCCCAAACCGTCGGACCTTGCCCGCGCCGGCCGCCTGCTGGCCCTGGACGTAGGCGACCGACGCATCGGACTGGCGGTGAGCATACCCCCGGGAGAGCTGATCCTGCCCGCCGGCTACCTGGAACGACGCAATCGACGATCCGACATCGCCGCGATCTTGGAACAAGCCAGCCAGCGCGACGCAGTAGCCATCATCGCGGGCATGCCCTACGACGCCCATGGCCAATCCGGGGAGCAGGCTCGTAAAACCGCCACGCTGGTTCGCGCGCTGCAACGGGCCACCGATATACCCGTGCTGACCGTCGACGAATCGTTCAGCTCCAACGCTGCCGCCGACGACCTGCTGCAGTCCGGTCAGAGCCCGAGCCGCGACCCCGGTGCAGTGGATGCCGCCGCCGCGGTGACAATCCTGCGTCGTTTTCTCGCATCCTAGGCGTCATTCCCATCCCAACAGGCCGCTCTTCCGTCGGCATCCTAAATTCATACGGTCGCGCCGCTTGACGCACTGCGAACTTGCGTTCTATAATGCCGAGGTATTTAGAACGTCCGTTTCGAGGTGGCTTATGTTCGCCATGAACGCCGTGGCATCCAAGCAGCGTCAAATCGCCGAGCCGAGATTCGACCACTACGAGGATACCGGGTGTGAGGTCGCCTCCACCTGTTTCGACTGTCCGTTACCCCGCTGCAAGTTCGACGACATGGAGTGGTTTTACAAATACCGTCGCTTGGGGCGGTATCTGCACATGGCCTCGGTGATACACAGCGAAGGTCTCACTGTCCCGGAAGCAGCAGAACGATTCTCCGTTACCGAGCGGACCGTGTTTCGAGTCTTGCGCCGTTGCCGCGATGCCATGCGGGAACTGACACCAGCCGAAGCCGCCGTGTTCGCCAGTCTGGCGGTATGGCCGCCCCGAACGAAGCGAGCCAACTGATGACCGAAGACAGACCCAACACCGCACTGTGGCGGTTCTTCGACGGTGCAGCGTCAGTCAGCGCCAGTAGTTGCTATCGGTCGCTGTCAACGCCTGTGCCTTCTGCAACGGGCTTCCCCTGTTGGGCTACCTCGCGGCACTGACCAATCGGGATGACGGGATTATAATAACGGCAACGCTGCTGCTGTTCCCCACCACCGCAGCGCTCTATGGAGTTTTCAAAATGTTCTTCGCAGCCAAAGAAGCCGCCGAACGCAAAGCCCGGGAACGCCAGCGCCAAGCCCGGGAAGAAGGGATCCAGGAGGAGCGCAAGCGGATCGGTCGAATCCTGCGAGAGCAGGGCGTGGCACTCACCCCGGAACTCGCCAGAAGGCTCGCTGGCGACGACGAATAACCCAGTCTAACCCCGGGGCAGCCCTAGGCCGCGGCCGGCCACGATTCCCCGCTGCACTTCCGAGGTGCCGCCGGCGATCTTGTGGGAAAAGCTGATCATCCAGTTTTCGGGCAGGCGGCCATTCAGCGGAGCCCGCTTCTCCCCACGTCCCAGCGCTCCATCGAGGCCCGCCACTTCCAGCACACTGTTGGCGGACCGGTGCAGCGTTTCGCTCCCGAAAGCCTTGCTCATCGACGCTTCCTTGTTCGGTACCAGGCCTTCTCCCTGCATCCACGCCACGTTGTAGGCCATCAGGCGCGCCACCTCGCACTCCACGTACCGGTCGGCCAGCAGGTTTCTCACCCAGGGCTGTTGCGTAACCTTGACGCCGTTGCGGGAGACTTTTCCCGCGTACTCCCGCGTGTCATCCAGCAGCCGCCGCGCGATGGCAGAGTAATCGATACCCGAACGCTCGAAGTCCAGCAGGGTCACCGCCACGTACCACCCGCGGTTCTCCTCGCCCACCACATTGCTGCTAGGCACACGCACGTTGTCGAAAATCACCTGGTTGAACTCGTGCCCACCGGCCATGTTGACCACCGGACGCACCTCGACACCGGGCGTCTTCATGTCGACCAGGATGAAACTGATCCCCCGGTGCCGGGGCGCCTCCGGGTCGGTTCGCGCCAGGCACATGATCCAGTCGGAATGGTGCGCCAGCGTAGTCCAGATCTTGGATCCGTTGATCACGTACTCGTCGCCGTCACGCACGGCCCTGGTGCTCAGCGATGCCAAATCGGATCCTGACTCGGGCTCGCTGTAGCCCTGGCACCACTGGATTTCGCCGCGGGCAATGGGAGGCAGATGGGTCTGCTTCTGTTCCTCGCTCCCGTGGATCATCAATGTGGGCCCCAGCATCCGGACGCCAAAGATGTCCCTACCCGGCGCCCTGAGGTAGGCCAACTCTTCGTTGTAAATCGCCGACTGCACGGGTGACGCGTCCTGCCCGCCGTATTCCTCCGGCCAGTGCATCGTCAACCAGCCGCGCTCGGCCAGCCGACCGCGGAGGTGCATGGTGAAGTCCCAATCGTATTCCTCCGGCCAGCGTCCCCCGCCTTCCCAATCTGCAGGCAATTCCGACTGAATGAACTGGCGCAGTTCGCCTCGGAAATGATCGTCTTCCGGAGTGAAGCGGTACTCCAAACCATGCCTCCCGCACAATCAGATAACCGTGTTGATCAGCTTCCGTTGGTCGTCAAGCGTCCACGGCAACGCATGTGACGGTTCGCACGACCCCGACCACCGTGTGGATCTTCTCGGTGACCAACCCTCCGACCACGGACATATCCTCCCCGGAAATCACCGCGATGATGTCGTAAGGGCCCGTGACCACATCCACCGACTCGATGCCGTCCAGGTCTCGCAATGTGGTGGCTACGTCTCTGGTCCGCCCAACGGCGGTTTCAACCAGCAAAAAGGCTTTCGTTGCCATGATTTGACGTCTCCTGTTCCAAGGGTGAAGCGGAGCGAGCCGTAGCCCTGCCGCGTGCGCCGGGCAATTCTACGGTGGCCCCATGGGAGTGTCAATTGAACCCGTCTGCGCTACAAATCGTCCGCCAACCGCCGTACCAGGTCCACAGCTGCTTGCCGGGTGTCGTCGCGTTTCAGCGCATACTCCAGCGATGCTCTGAGCAATCCCAGCGGATTGCCGCCGTCGTAGCGCGTTCCTTCGAACTCGCAGGCATAAACGGTTACGTCTTCCATCAACAGCGCCAAACCGTCGGTCAACTGGATTTCGCCTCTGGCTCCCGGTGGCGTCCTTTCGAGACAGTCAAAAACCTGAGCCGGCAGCAGGTACCGTCCCACGATGGACAGGTTCGACGGCGCCGTCCCTGCCGGCGGCTTTTCCACCATCCCTCGTACCCGGTGCCGACCCTCTCCAGCCGGTTCCGAATCAACCACGCCGTAGTTCTGCACCAGTTCCCACGGTACGCGCTCCACCGCTACCGCCGCGGCGCCGTCTTCCCCGGTGACGGCGGCCATCATCTGCGAAAGCACGCCCGGCGAGTGGTCGACTATGTCGTCCGGCAAAATCACGGCGAACGGTTCATTGCCCACCGCCTCGCGCGCCGTGAGCACGGCGTGACCCAAGCCCAACGGTTCGTGCTGGATCACAAATGACACGTCGGCCAGGTTGGCTCCGGATCGCACCTTCTGCAGGAGCTGCGCATCTTCGGCCAGTCGCTCTTCGAGATCGGGTCGAGGCCGGAAATACTCACCGATTCCTTCCTTGCCCGGGGACGTGACGACGATGACTTCGGTAATCCCCGCTTCGGCTGCCTCCTCCACCACGTACTGCAACATGGGCCGGTCGAGTATCGGCAGCAATTCCTTTGGCACGGATCGAGTCACCGGCAAGAACCTGGTGCCGAGACCCGCTGCCGGGATGACCGCTTTTCGAACGGTGGCGCACATACCCACCCATCATAGCACGCAGGACCCGTGCGACCGGGAGGCCAGTGTGTCCGGTCACCCGCCGTTGGCTCCCGGTCCGCGACGGCGGGCGACTATTCGGGTTGGGAGAAGGACTCAGCGCTGTCGACCTGGCGCGCCGGCGCCCGTCGCGTGCTTGCCAGATAAGCGATCACAATCATTGCCGGCATGGCAAGTATGATTATCCCGATGATGATGACCACGGTGAGTTCGGTGAAGCCCAGCTTTCCGAATAAAATGTGGCTCAGGGCCGCCATGATCCACTGCAGCAGGGTCGGGTCCGCCTCGCCATGATGACGGCCCAGTGCTGCCAGTATGGCCACGATCGTTGTTCCGCCCATAGCGGTCCCCGCGGTCCGAACCGATCAAACGGTTGCCCTAGTACCGCCCGCCAGCACCGGCTGTTGCCAATTGCGGGCCGGCCTCTGCCGGACGCGAATTGTACCGGCTGGAATAGTGATATTCCTTGATGCTGTAGGCCATTATCGCCGCCGGAATGAGGGTGAGACCGGCGATCAGGAACGGCCAGAAATAGCTGTTGCCAAACCACTCGTAGGCGTAACCGGCGAACTGGATGCTGAAGAACGACCCGATCTGATGCGAGAAAAACACCCACCCGCTGATGGTTCCCAGAGCGCGGAATCCGTAAACGTCAGCAGTCAACGTCGACGTCAGCGGTACGCTGGCCACCCATGACATGCCGGAGAGCAGCGCGAACGCCACGAGTCCCAGCATCCCATAGCCGAACAGGGGTAAGAAGACCAGACACATGAACGCGACACCTCTGGTGGCATACACCAGCGCCAGCACGTTCTTGCGCCTCATCCGGTCACCCATGAACCCGGTAATAATCACGCCTGCGGCGTTCAGCCCGGTCATTATGCCGAACATGAGCGCGGCGAAGACCTTCTTGTCGTCAAAGGTCATCCAGAGGAAGTTGACCGTATCCGGCAGGATGTCCTCCGCGTACGGTATGAAATGTATGCTCAGGAGACCCGTGGTTATCCCGCAAACCACGTATGCCCCGGATAGCTGCCACATAGGCGGCGTCTTGAAGCACTGCCGCCAATTGTTGACTTCGTACAGGCCGGACTGACGTTGCTGTGGCGCGCTCCCCGCCGGAGCGTCTTCCGGGTTCGGGTCACCGTCCGGGTTCAAACCCATCTCCGTCGGGCTTGGCCGGAGGAAAAATACGGCTAACGGAGCTGAGAGAAACACGACCATCGCCCCCAGCAGGAACCAAACCGTACGCCAACCGACCAGCTCCACCCCGGCTATGTTCAGGCTGGCGTTGTCGATAACGCCCATCAGGTACGCGGCAAACGGGATCATCAGCAGCCCACCGATGGAAGTCCCCGCCGCTGCCAATCCGGTGGCCTTGCTGCGCTTGCGCCGAAACCAGCGCACCACCAGGGCCAGCATGTTGGTGATCGACGCCGCGCTCAGGCAGGTGTTGATCACGATGGAGAACACTACGATGAACCACAGCAGGTCCAGCGGAATGCTGATGACTCCCAAGTTCAGCGAGTGCTGCAGGTCCTGCATGAACGCCAGGCTCATGATGGCCAGGCCCATGATTGACAACCCAATGCCGAACACTCGCCGCGGCCCGTACTTGTCGAACAGCGCGCCCATGATGGGCTGCATCGCCCCGTTGATGAGGAAACCGACCGACCCTACCCACGAAATGTCCGAACGGTCCCAACCGAACGTGGGCTCCATTTCAGTGACGAAAAGGCCGAACCCTTGACGGCCCGGCATGGAAAGGAAGGAGACGAAGAAGCAGGTGGCGACGATGTACCACCCGAAATACATCGGAGCGGTGACCGGCGCTGCGGATTTGGTAGTCATACGCCCCCTGGGGTCGCAGGTTCCGTGAGGCGATGACCGAACATCGCCAAATATCTTGCCATCATAGCAGGCATCTCAACCTCGCGCTATCACGGTTCTGGGCCGACGGCGCGAAAACGGCCTTCCCATTACCCCTCTCGCGGAGGGCGACGGCGGTGATGGAATATCTCCAACAACGGTATCACCAACTCCAGCAGGAGTGGCGTCGTCAACACGTCACCCGGGCCAAGTACCGCCCGCTCCACATACACGCCGCCCCGCAGTTCCAGTTGGGTTACGGTATCGTTGCGCGGATCTATGGGCCAGTACTCGGTAACCCCGGCTTCGGCATAGATCTCCCGCTTCCGTATCAAGTCCCGATTACGGTCGCCTGAGAGGATCTCAACCACAATATCGGGCGTTCCCTCTACTCGACTCCCGCCCACGATGCCCCGACTTTGCGCGAGGATGATGACAATATCCGGCTCGGGCGCCCGCTGTAATTCCCGGGATAGAACGGTGGTCATTTCATGGTAGAGTTCGGCTGGAGGAACTTCAAACTGATCCACATGGGCCAGTATGTGGCGACTAAATTCCATCATCAAAAACTGGTGATCCGGGCTGCCTGACGCCGTGATATACAGCACTCCGTCGTCAAGCTCCCACTTTCCATCGGTCTCGTCCCGGGCCAGGAAGTCGCCCAGAGTCATTCGCATCCCGGTGCGCAATTTCGCAGCCGAAGTCATCGCATCGTCCGCATCCGCCGGATAGCCGGGCCAGTCAGTCGGCGGCCCCCACGGCGGCTGGAGCAGTCTGGTAGCGCACGGAATACTTCCGCTCCCGTATGGTGAACGCGCTGATCGCAGCCGGATACAGGACTACGGCCGCGATGGAGAACGCAACGATATAGTCGCCCGTAACCTCGCGCAGGTATCCGGCCAGCAGCACGCTGGTGAAGCCGCCCAATTGGTGGAACAGGAACGCCACGCCCGATATGGTCGCCATGGATTTCAATCCGTACACCTCTGCGGTGAGCGACGACGTCAGCGGCGCGGTGGCAATCCAGGACAAGCCGGCCACTACCGCGAAAATGAGCATCCCCGCGATGACCGGGAACCCGGGCATCAACAGCGACGCCACCAGGATCACGTACCCGGTCCCGCGACAGAAGTAGACTGCCGTCAACCAGTTCTTGCGCCCGCCGATCCGGTCTGAAATCCAGCCGGCTCCCGTGGCTCCCAGCGCGTTCAGGCCCGACATCAAGCCAAAGATCAGCGCCGCCGTCTGCGGGTTCACTCCCTCCTCGATGGCCATGGGCACGAAGTGCACCGCCAGCATGAAAGTGGTGCCGCCGCAGATGTAGTAGGAAAAGCTCATTTGCCAGATGGGCAATGACTTGAAAGCCTGACGCCAATTTTCGGCAAACAGGGGCTGTGGCGGTGGCGCGACGGCGCCGCCCGATCCGTCAGGCCCGCTTTCCGGGACTGGGTCGCCGTCGGGCGTCAGTCCCTTTTTCGCGGGATCGTCATGGAGAAACACGAACGCCAGGGGGATGCCCAGCGCCAGAATCATCACACCCAGGACAACCCAGGATAGCCGCCAGTCGATCAGGCTAATCAGAAAAGCCACGAATGGCACCAGGACCAGGCTGCCCAACGACATGCCGGAGGCGTTGAGCCCAATGACCAGGCCCCTTCGCCGCCGGAACCACTTGCTCAGCATCGCGGCCGTGTTGGTCATCGACGAGCCGCTCTGGCCAATTGCCGCGATCACGCCGAACATGGCGATCATGTACCAGATGCTGCCCGTGGCCGCCATCAGCAGCGTGGAAACTCCCACCACCACGATGCCCGTTATCACCACGATGCGCACGCCGATTCGGTCGAAAAGATAGCCCATGAACGGTTGCGTAACGCCGTTGAGCAACGCCCCAAGGGCCGCCGCCCATGACACAACCGTCCGGTTCCACTCGAACTCGGCTTCCATGGGGACCACGAATGCGCCGAAAGAATTGCGCGCCCCCATGGTCAGGAACGCGATGAACATGCAGGTGGCCACCACGAACCACCCGTAGAATATGCCCGGGCGCGCCGGATTATTCACCGCCATACAGCCCCCAATGCCGCTTTCGCTACGTTGCTCGCGGATTAGGCCGGATTGTATGCCTACGGTGGTAGGGGCGCAAGGCAGACGTTGACCGCCGAGGTAGCTACTGCGTCATCGGGGGCATAAATTCGCGCAGTTCCAGCGTCACATCGGGGAACGCCTGGGGAGTAATGGCGCCATCGGCTGGAATGGTGCGGACCGTAGTGTACGCAGTGCCCACGGGGTCGGTGCGGGCTTCGACTTCGCCGGTGCGCAGGTTGGCTATCCAGAATTCGGGGATGCCGGCGGCGGCATAGAACTCCGACTTCGGGCCATAGTCATATTCCAGCGAACTGTCGGCTACTTCAATCAGCAGCAGCACGTCCTCCGGCGTCGCCGTCTCGGCGTGGTAGTCAGGTCGAGGGCGCAGCAGGACAACGTCCGGTTCCGGCATTCCATATTCATCCAGTTGTATGGAGCCCTGCACGCGCACAATGGCGCGACCCACCAGTGGCGGAACCAGCAGCGTAGTCAGCGCGTCGGTGCAGAAGAGGTGCCGGTTCCCGATTGCCGCCATCTGAATGATCTCCCCGGCCAGCAGTTCAACGTGTTCGTCTTCATGCAGAATGCCGGCCTCGCCCATGGCCATGTACTCGGCCACGGTGAAAAGCCTGCGACTGAGTTCGTGCCGGGTAGTGGTCCCGTTTAGGCGGCTTTCGTTCTCGTATACGTACGAGTAACGCTTCGTCTCCTGATCTTTCTTGAGCTCTCCAGTGTCTACCAATTGGCCGAGCACTGAAAACGTCAAAAAATCCCGGTGCCTGCCTTGGACAGATGACCGTAGCCCTAGTATTTCCGCGATCTGCGCATTGCCTAACCCTTCCGGATAGGATTTCAAGAGCGTTAGGATCGCACTTTGGATCTTCCGTAATCCTGTTTGCGCAAGTTTCAGGGCGGCCCCGTGATCGCTCATGCTGATACACCCATTGGTTGCATCCTACCCGCGTACCGAAATGCTCCATGTTGGCCATGCTAAATCGTCATGAGTAAATTAGCAACGCGACGCGCCCTTGAGGAATTGCGCGGAAACAAGTTTGCGCCGGTTCCTGACGTTTCGCGCGTCCATTGCACGCCAATAGCACACGAGGATTACGCTGTTGCGACATCTGCAAATCGCGTTGATAATCCTGCAGTGACGAAAAAGGCGTACCGCACAACTCATGCGGACGAAAGTGAAAGCCGCAGCGTCCGACCCGGCATGTCAAACAACTCGGACAGCCATCGCGTTGGCCTATCATTCAGAGCGATTGCAAGCTTTCGCCTAAACGTCTTTCAACGCCAGCGCGTCCTCTCCGGCGCTGTTGCCGGCCAGGCGACCGAATACCATGCCAGCGCTGAGGCCGCTGCCGCCCGGATAGTTGTGATAGAACAACCCGCCGACCATTTCGCCGGCCGCGTACAGGCCCGGTATCGGGTCCTGGGCGTTGGTCACCACCTGGCCGCGGTTGTTCACCTTGACTCCCCCGAAGGTGAAGGTGATGCCGGTGGTCACAGCCCATCCGCGATAGGGAGGCGTGTCCAGGGTCTGGGCCCAGTTGGTCTTGTTGACCGCCAGGCCCTCCGTGCAGCGGCCGTCCTTGACCGTCGGGTTGTACTCGATGTCCTGGCGCACGGCGGCGTTGTACTCCTCGACCTCCCGCACCAATCCGGCGGGGTCGATGTCCAGCATCCGCGCCAGTTCCTCGATGGAGTCGGCTTCGGCGGTGGTCGCCTGCGGGATCCAATACTCGTCACGCAGCAGATGCTTCACCTTCTCGTCGAAGATCTGGAAGCACAGGCCCTGGGGCTGCTCCATCAACGCGCGCCCGTAGGTCACGTAGGTGTAGTTGCGGAAGTCCGCGCCCTCGTCCAGGAACCGCTCGCCGTTGATGTTGACCATCAGGCCGAAGGGGTAGGAGTGCTTCTGGAACAGCTCGGTGACCGTGCGGTCGCCGAAGGTCGGAGCATTCATATCCCAGGCCACCGCGTGACACGACGACCAATGACCGTAGGACTGCGCTCCCACGTCCAGCGCCATCTTGATGCCGTCGCCGGTGTTGTACGGTATGCCGCGAACCTTTACCGTCTCCCAGCCGGGGCCCAGGTAACGGCAGCGCATCTCGGCATTGGCCTCGAAGCCGCCGGCCGCCAGCACCACAGCGCGGCCCGCGATGTCCTCAAACCCATCGGGTCCCTTCACCCGCAGTCCAGATACGTTGCCCTTCTGGTCCTGGATCAGCGATACGCCCTCGGTGGAATACCGCACCTCGACGCCCAGTCGCTGGCACACGTCGAACTGCTGGTCCGACAGGCCCTTGCCCGCTCCCACGGCTTCGACTACCAAGCCGCCCCAGAACCGGAATTTGTCACCGTCCCGGAAGGCCTGACGCCCAAAGGACAACACGAACCGCACGCCGTGTTCCTGCAACCACTTCATCGTGGGATAGGACTGGCTCACCAGGATCTCGGCCAACTCCGGGTCGGACAGCCCGTGGGTGACCCGCATCATGTCGTCGTAGAACTGGTTTTCGGTGTACTGCCCCACCTCGATGGAGTTGGCCTCGGTCTCCGACATGTCGGGGATCAGCCCTTTGATGTCGTCCAGGCCGTTGTACGCGAAGCGGATGATGCCGCCGGTGAAATAGGTGTTCCCACCGCGGAAATACTCCGGAGCCTTCTCAACCACCAGCACCGACTGGGTCTGCTCGCGGGCGGCGATGGCGGCGGAAAGCGCGGCATTCCCGGCCCCCACCACGATTACGTCATATACAGTGTCATTAGCAGGCAAAACCGCACCTCAAAGGCCGGCCGGACCGTCACCCGGCAGGCAAATTTGCGTACCCGATGATACCACAGCGCCTCTTTTCGCCCGCACGACGCTTGGTGCCGCGACCCCGGCTGATGTACCCTTGACACTCCTCGGATTCTCCAGGTTCCCGGCTCCGCCGACGCTGCACCTGGCGACGCCCGGAACCCACATTGCCCGCGGATAATGGCCGACCTGGTGATGACATGCAGTACGACGTGATAATTGTCGGTGGAGGTTCCGCCGGTTGTGCCCTGGCGGCCCGCCTGTCCGAAAACCCGGCCCGCTCGGTTCTGCTGCTGGAGGCCGGCCCCGACTACACCGACTTCGAGCAGTGGCCGTCGGAACTCCGCGACGGCACCAGCCAGGATGCGTCCACACCGGGCGCGGTGTTCAACTGGTCCTACCAGGCTACGGCCACCGAGCGACAGTCGGAACCGATCCAGATCGCCCGCGGGCGCGTCATGGGCGGATCCGGCGCCGTCAACGGGCAGGTATTCCTGCGCGGGCTTCCCGAGGACTACGACGGCTGGGCGGACCAGGGCAACGACCAGTGGGCCTACCGGCACGTCCTGCCTTTCTTCCGCAAGCTCGAGTCCGACGCCGACGTGCAGGACGACTTCCACGGCAGCGACGGGCCGGTGCCTGTAGTACGCGCCCCGCGCGACGCCTGGCATCCCTTCCAGCACGCCTTCGTGCGGGCCTGCGCCGGCCTTGGCTATCCCGAAGATGCGGACATGAACAACCCGTCGGCAGTAGGCGTGGGCGCGGCGCCCATGAACAACCCGGCCGGCATCCGGATGAGCTGCGCCCTGGCGTATCTTGCGACGGCCCGCCACCGCCTGAACCTGACCCTACGCGGCAACGTCACTGTCCGGCGCGTCCTGTTCGAGGGGCAAACCGCCGTCGGCGTGGAAGCCGAGAGCGGCGGCGAGGTTTTCACCGCCCACGGCCGCGAGATCGTCATCTGCGCCAGCGGGATCGCGTCGCCGCAACTGCTGATGCTGTCCGGCGTGGGGCCGGCCGATCATCTGACGGAACTGGGCATCCCGGTGGTGCAAGAACTTGCCGGCGTAGGCGAGAACTTGCGGGATCATCCATTGGTCTACGTTGATACCACACTCCACCCCGACTACGTTGCGGGCGATTTCACCGGTTCGCGCATCCAGACGCTGCTGCGCTACACTACCACCGGTTCCGATTCCCGCAACGACATGCACGTTTATGTGAACAACGTGGCGTCCGGGCCGAGCCCGCTGGGCAGCGGACCCGGCGTCGGCCGTGAAACCCTGCGCATGACGTGCATCCTGCAATCCGCCGTGAGCCAGGGTCAGCTGCGCCTGGCCTCCTCCGACCCCCACGACAAGCCGCTGATCGACTACCGCTACCTCCGTAGTGAGACGGACCGGCGGCGGTTGCGCGAAGCCGTTCGCCTGTGTCGGCGTATCCTGGACCAAGACCCATTCGCCGCCATTGCCGTTGACCCGGTTTCGCCGACCGCCGATGAAATCGCTTCGGACGCCGCCCTGGACGACTGGCTGCTGCGCAACGTGTTCACCACCTTCCACACTTCGGGCTCGTGCCGCATGGGGCCGGTTGACGACCCCATGGCCGTGGTTGACCAGTATTGCCGGGTCCGCGGCGTCGCTAACCTGCGCGTTGTTGACCTGTCCATCTGCCCCAACGTGGTGCGGGCCAACACCAACGCCACCGCCATCATGATCGCCGAACGCGCCGCCGGCTGGATCGGCGAGCCGTAGCCAAGCCTGTCATTGCGAGCGCAGCGCGGCAATCTCGTCGCAACAGCGCGACGACGCCCGCTATAATGCCTCCGTCCTGATTTGCAGCCCACGGAGTTCCCCCATGCCCATTTCTGAATACGTCAGCCGTTCCATGGAAGAGGGCGGCTGGATCCGCCGCATGTTCGAGGTGGGCATCGCCCTCAAGGCCCAGTACGGCGAGGACAATGTTTTCGACCTGTCCCTAGGCAACCCGATCATGGAGCCGCCGGCCGAGTTTCACGCCGAGCTCCTGCGCATCGCTCAGTCCCCATCGCCGGGGATGCACCGTTACATGCCCAACGCCGGTTACCCCGAAACGCGCCAGGCCGTCGCCGACACCCTGGCATCCGAGACCGGCCTGCCTTTCACTGCGGCTGACATCCTCATGACTTGCGGGGCGGCCGGCGCCGCCAACGTGGTGCTTCGCGCTATCCTCAATCCGGGTGATGAGGTGATAATCCTCTCCCCCTTCTTTGGCGAGTACGTCTATTACATCCAGAACCACAACGGCGTCCCCGTCATCGTGCCCACGACGGCCGAGTTCGGCCTGGACGTTGCGGCCATTGACGCCGCCATCACCCCGCGAACGCGCGCCGTGATGCTCAACTCCCCCAACAACCCGTCCGGCATCGTTTATCCCGCCGAGGACATAGCGGCGCTGGCAGATGCGATCATGCAGGCCGAGAACCGGTACGGTTCCGAAATCTTCATCATCAGCGACGAGCCGTACCGCCGCATCATCTACGACGACCTGACCTACCCGCAGGTTTTTCCCCATTACGAACGCACCGTCGTCGTCAACTCCCACGCCAAGGACCTGGGCCTGCCCGGCGAACGCATCGGCCACATCGCCATCCATCCCCACTACTCGGGCAAGGCTGAGCTGTTCGACGGCCTGGTCTTCTGCAACCGGGTCCTGGGCTTCGTCAACGCGCCCGCTCTGATGCAGCACGTGGTTCGTGCCGTGCAGGATGCCTCGGTGGACGTGGGCGAGTACCAGCGCAAGCGAGACTTCCTCTACGAACGCCTCACCGGCATGGGCTACTCGGTCGTCAAACCCCAGGGGGCCTTCTACCTGTTCCCTCGCTCGCCCCTGGCCGATGACGAGGCGTTTGTCGCGGCCCTGCAGGAATACAACGTGCTCGTGGTGCCCGGCAAAGGCTTCGGCACGCCGGGCCACTTCCGCATCTCCTACTGCCTGGAAGACCGCGTTCTGGAAGGCTCCATGGACGGCTTCGCCCGCGCCGCCGAGCAGTATCTGCGTTAGCCGTCCGGCAATGCGGCGCCCCTGATACGAGCGAATATCGGTCCCAAGTCAATGGCGACACCGGGCATGGCGTCGGAGGTCAAAACATCATCGGGGCCGTACACCCTCGCCAATGTCATAGATTGTCCGTCGCCTATGTACTTGGCTACTGATTCGGCGCGTAGGTCAGCCATCCACGCTTCACGGACGCCATTACGAGCGTACACGGGCAGTTTCACGTTCAGGTCTCTCTGCCTCGTGGATTCGGACAGCACTTCCACGACCAAATCCGGCGCTCCGGTGATGCCGTGCCCGTCGAAAATGTGCCGCCGTTCGTTGGACACATAGAGCATATCCGGTTGAAAGGTGTTGAACTCGTCAATGGCAGCGTCGTAAGGAGAGATGCGGGTTTCGCCGATGCCTAAGGCCCTTACCTGTACTGTCGCTTCGATGTACAGCTCTCCGATAAACACCTGATGAGGGTCGTTGGGGCCGGCCATCTTAATCAGTTCCCCTTCAATCAACTGATAACGGACGCCACGATGCGACGGTGGCGTCAGCTTCACGTAGTCCGCCCCGGTCAACTTGACCCGCAGTTTCGCCTTGGTCTGCGTCATGGTGTGCCCTCCCGGCGATGCAAACGGCTCTGATTATATTGCGCTCCGTAATCGGCTGAATATCGGAGCCAGATCGATGGCGACACCGGGCAAGGCGTCGGAGGTCAAAATATCATCGGGTCCGTACACCTGCTCCAAGGTGAGTGTTTCGCCATCCCCGACATATATTGAAACGGTTCCGTCGCGCAAGTCCGCTACCCACATCTCGCGGACGCCGTTGCGGCCATAGACCGGCATCTTTACATTCAAGTCGCGCTGCCGCGTGGATTCGGACAGCACTTCCACCACCACGTCCGGCGCGCCGTTCACGCCGCGCTCGCTCAAAATATGCTGCTGCTCGGCAGACACGAAAAGCAGGTCCGGCTGGAACGTGTTGTACTCATCAATGTAAACATCGAAGGGCGGGAGCCTGATCTCAAAAGCCCCCGGTGAACCAATTTGTAACCTGGCGGCAAAGTGCAACTCTCCGATGAACACTTGATGCGGCTGGTTGGCGCCGGCCATCTTAATCAGTTCCCCTTCAATCAACTGATAACGGACGCCACGATGCGACGGTGGCGTGAGCTTCAGGTAGTCCGCGCCGGTCAACTTGACCCGCAGTTTCGATTGGGGCTGCGCCATAACGTGCCCTCCCGACCACGCCATTTGCCTACGGCCAGCCGCCGTTGGCCTCCCGCGACGGCAGGCGCACCGTGGCGTTCCCTCGGGTGGTGACCTGCTGGCGCTGGTTTTCCCCCCAGATGTCCATATCCACCAGGTGCTCGCCGTCCTCCACCCGCTTGCCGGTGACCTTTCCTCTGCACCACGTGGTGTCGCCGACCACGTTGAACCGCCGCAGTTCCACATGCATCCGCTTCAGGAACCCGTCGTCGCCCATCCAGTTGGTCAGCAGGTTGCCCATCCAGCAGCAGCGTTGGCAGCCGTAGTCGTAGGCTCCGGGCAGGCCGGCCGACTCCGCCGCCTCCTGGATGTCGTGCACTCGGATGATCGCTTCCTGCGCCCCCGTGTTCGGGTCCGTGAAACCCCACGAGGGATGCCGCAGCATCTCGCGCAGCTGGATGCCGTGGCTGATGCCGCCGATGCAGCCGGCCACGAAAGCGGTGATGTCGCCGTGGCTGAGGGGCCCTTTCACCACCGGGGTTAGCTCATCGCCGATCTGCGCGTCCTCGAACCAGCGCGGGTTGTTGCCCCGGATCTCCTCGTTGAGCACCGCGTTGTGGATGGTCTCCAGCTCTTCCCTGGAGTACTGGTACGGCTCAAAGCTGTACTTCTGACGCTCACGGGCCGCGCTGCGTTCGGCGCGCACTTGCCAACCCTTGGTCTTCGCGATGATTTCCCCGCGCTGGTTGAAGTAGTCGGTGACGCTGGACTGGATCACGATGCGCCCGGCGAACTCGCTTTCCTTCTCCTCCAGGCCGGTGAATTGCTCCTGGACGCTGATCTCATCGCCCAGGTATATGGGGCGGTACCACTCCCAATCGTTGCCGGCGTGGAACCCGTGGACGCCGGGCAACCCGCCCGTCCGGCCCGAGCACCAGTACACGCTGTACAGGAAACAGGGTGGCGCGATGATGGTGCCGTACTTGCTGGTCTGGGCGTAGGAGCGGTCCCAGTACAGCGGGTTGGTGTCCCCGATGCCCTGGCAGAAGTGCCGGATGGCGCTGCGGGACGCGTCCTCGTTGAACAGCCCCACGCCGTACTGCCGGGGCCGGTTGAACGTGCCCAACCGCGAGCGCAGTCGGTCCATTCCTTCTTCCGTGATCCGTCCCGATTCCAGCACCATCCTGCATATCCTCCAAGTGTCCTGGTAAATCCGCCAGCCATCCGGTGGCCTACGGCGCCGGCGGCACCGTCAAAACCGGCGTCCGCTGGCTCAGGTATTGCTCCGTAACAAACGGTGAGCCGAACCCGTATTCCTCGGCGCACCGGCGCACCACTTCCAGCGTCTCCGCGCGCAGCGTCTGGGGCGCCGGCTCCGTGCCGCCGGAGATGATGCTGCGGATCAGCCGGCCGGCCAGGTCCTGTTTCGTTTCCGGATGCCCGCAAATGCCTTCGTAGGCCACGCCGCCGCAGGTCGGGCAGTACCACCACTCCAGGGTCAACACGGAACGGATGCCCAGGTCGGGCAGTTCGTCGAAGATCTCGTGGGCAGCGTATCGGCCGTAGTAGTCGCCCACGCCGGCGTGGTCCCGGCCGAACATGTGGTGCGTGCAGCCCAGGTTTTTGCGCACCAGGGCGTGAAACACCGCTTCTCTCGGCCCGGCGTAGCGCATATCCCACAGCAGCGCCGTGGTTCGGTGAATGTCGTCCCGGAAGAACCCGTTGGCCCGTAGATTCTCGTGGGCCAGCACGATGGCTTCGTCGATGTAATCGCCCTCTTTCTTTTCGCCGATCACCGCGCTCACCAGCACGCCATCCGCCTGGGCTTCCATGAAAGCCCCTTTCATCAGGTACTCGTGGCCGGAGTGTGGCACGTTGCGGGTCTGGTGTGCCACCGCCCGCTGCCATCCCACCGCATCCAATTCCGCACGCAGTTGCTTCGGAGTGCGCCAGAACCGATCGAAGGGCGGGCTGATCACCGGCTCACACACCAGCGTGACATCGCCGCCCACGAAGCGGTCGGCATATCCTAGGGTTCGTTGCACGCCGGGGTGCTCGGGATCGTCGGTCGTGTACACGTGTCGCGCCATTTCGTTTAGATCGACCGCGAATATCTCCGACACGTCGATAGTCGCTAGCGGATTACCGCCGTGGGTCAACAACACTGTGTCGCCTACCGAAACTCCTGCGTCTTCCAACGTGGCGCTGTCGACGTCCAGCACGATGGGAATTGGCCACACGTAGCCGTTGGTCAACCGCATGGTCTCCGAAACCGCGGCCACGTCAGCGCTGCCCATGAACCCCGTCAGCGGGGAGAAGAACCCGTAGGCGATGTTCACGCACTCGTGAACGATCTGCTCCCGCACCTCGATGGCCGGCAGTCCCGCAACGTCGGAAGAACTGCCAAGAGGCCGTACCCGCTCGACTAGTACTCCGCCGTGGGGAGAAAGGCTGTTGTCAACTCGCAAAGTCATAATGTCCGAAATTCTATCATCGCACCGACGGAGGCGTACGACCGATCTCGGGTAATCGCAGGGCGTTTCGATTACTCCCGTCATTCCGGACTTGATCCGGAATCC
The DNA here is from genome assembly GCA_965220505.1 of Dehalococcoidia bacterium. Lineage (GTDB taxonomy): Bacteria > Chloroflexota > Dehalococcoidia > Lucifugimonadales > UBA3495 > Bin87. The sequence continues at coordinate 1,775,650 of CBDCQE010000001.1, forward strand.
AGAGTTTTATGAATGTGACGACGTCGCTGGTCGCTAACCGTCGCTGGATTCCGGCTTTCGCCGGAATGACGGATACTGGTGGTCGCAGAGCAGCAATCTAAAGGCCATGCGGGTAATCGCCGGCCCGCTATGGGAACCGGTCCGCGCTCCAGACGATACGCGGAACCCGATGAAAATGGGTGGAGCGTCCGATTGGACGCTCCGGACTAGCTGTCGCGATACTCCGCCGTCCGTTTTTGCCGGAACGCGGACACTCCTTCCACGTGGTCCTGGGACGTCAGCGTGATGGTCTCGCCGGCGGCGGCCATCTTCATCGCTGTTTCCAGGTCGAACTCCAGCCCCTTGTACAGCATGAGCTTGGACAGCCGGATCGCGATGGGTGGTCCCGCAGCGATTTTCCTGGCCAACTCCATCGTGGTCTCTTCCAGATCATCCTCGTCGACCAGCCGATTTAGAAAGCCCAAGCGGTGCGCCTCTTCGGCTTCCAGGAAGCCGCCCGTGAACAGCATCTCGGCCGCACGACCCAGGCTCCCCAGCGTGCGCGGGTACAGCCACGTCCCGCCAAATCCAGGGAACAGGCCGATGCGAACGTAGGCGGACATGAACCTCGACCTCTGGGTGCCCGTGCGGATATCGCAGGCGCAGGCCAGGTCCAGGCCGGCCCCGGTTGCCACCCCGTTCACCATGGCGATCACCGGCTTTTCGCACCGCTGCACTCCAAGGATCATATCCTGCGCCAGCTTGAAACTGCGCCGTACCTCGTCGGCGTTTCCCGAGGTCCACCCGCTGCCGTTTCCGTTGGACGAGCCGCCCAGTTGGTTCATATCGCCGCCGGCGCAAAACGCGCGCCCAGCGCCGGTGATGATTACCACGCGGGTCTCGGGATCGGCGTCGGCTTTTGCCACGGCGTCGGCGATCTCCACCTGCATCTGGTCATTGAGGGCATTCAGTCGGTCCGGCCGGTTCAGCGTGATCCGCGTGATGCTGCTGTCCCGGTCTGCTTCGTAGAGAATGAGTTCGTAGTCGGGCATGAATTCGTTTCCTCCCATGTCAAAACGATTAATTTTAGCACGGGAAGCCGGCGATTCCGTCCGCGTCAGATTCCGCTATAATGCTGCCAATTTTCGCCCACCTGGACTGGTTTGTGCGTCGATGTTAACCGACAGCAGGAGTGGCATTCGTTTCATCCCCGCGCGGATACGCGGCTTTCGCCCACCGCGAATGCTCTCCCATTGCAGCAAGGGCCGACCGGCCATCACTCCCACACAGACCAGTGATTTGTACAATCCGACCAATGACTTCGCATGGAGGTGCCCAGTTGGAAGAATCGTCTCATGGAGTATTAATCGCCATCGATTGGGAAAACATACGGAGGGGGGCCCAACTCTACCAGAAAAGCGTAACTCCTCAAGCGTTGTACGAGGCCATGACTAATGTGGGGCAGGTATTCGGGGACGTGTTGGGAGGCAAGGCATTTGGCGACTGGAGTCTACGGCCTGATGACGGTACCGCGTTCACGCAAGCCGGCATGACTCTTTACCACGCTCCCAGGACCATGGCCGGCAAAGACCGCAGCGACCCTTCAATCTTATTGGAAGTGTACGACTGGCTCCGCGATCGTGAAGACTGTAGCGTGGTTATTCTCGGTTCGGGGGATTCCGACTACCAGGTGCTCGTTGACCGTGCCCGCGGCATGGGTCGTCGCGTTATCCTGTGCGCCTTCAGCCAGTCCGTCGCTCGCGACATGCTCGCCGTAGCCCCGCTGTTCCCGCTGGAGGCCGAACTGGGATTCCAGTTGGCCGAGCACGGCGACGTGGAAGTCCAACTGCCCACCGCGGAGGAGCAGGCGGAAGCCGCCCAGGACGTGCTCCAGATCTTCGTTCGCGAAATGAGCAAGCTGGAATCCCGCATGAACTTCGTGGGATACAGTATGCTGTGCAACCAGTGGATGCTCGATTGGGGAATCGCCTGGAACGAATTCGAATGCCGCCGGCTGGTGGAAGACTGGCTCTACGAAGGTATCATTGAACGGCACGACGTCCCCAACCCCAACAACCCTCAGTACCCCACCTCGGCCGTAAGACTGATCCGAACCAACGAACTGGTTCGCGACGCGTTGGGATTGAACCGACCCGCCATCTCCAACCCGGTGGTGTCCGCCGTCGCCGATCAGCACTATCACAACCCGGAGTAAACGGATGACCTCCTTCAGCTACATCGACCATCTCGAGTGCACCATCTGCGGCGGCGAGTTTCCGTATGACGGGCTCGCCACCGTCAGCGATTGCTGCGGCAAGGTCCTGTTCGTCCGGTACGACCTGCCCCGCCTGCGACGGGAGGTGCAGCGCTCGGTGTTCGATAGCCGACCGGCCAATATGTGGCGCTACAACGAATTGCTGCCGGTCACCGACCCTGCGGAAGTCATCACCCTGGGCGAAGGCGGCACCCCACTGCTGGACGCCACCACGCTGGCCCGGCAGGTTGGCGTCCGCCGGCTGCTTATCAAGGAGGAGGGTCTCAATCCCACCGGCACCTTCAAGGCTCGGGGCATCGCCGCTGCGGTGTCCAAGGCCGTCGAGATCGGAGCCCGCGGCTTCACGATGCCCTCGGCGGGCAACGCGGCCGGAGCCGCCGCCGCCTACTGCGCCCGCGCCGGCACTCCGGTCAAGGTCTTCATGCCCCAGGACGCGCCTTCCTCCAACAAGAAGGAGTCCATCGTCGCCGGCTCCGAACTCAACCTCGTGGACGGTCTGATCAGCGACGCCGGCCGCATCGCCGTTTCCGTTGCCGCCGAGCAGGGCCTGTTCGACCTTTCGACCCTCAAGGAACCGTGCCGCGCCGAGGGCAAGAAGACCATGGGCCTGGAAATCGCCCACCAACTGGGCTGGCGTATGCCCGACGCCATCGTCTATCCCACCGGGGGCGGGACCGGCATCATCGGCATGCACAAGGGTTTCCAGGAACTGCTGGAACTGGGCTGGATCGAGGGCAAACTCCCCCGGTTCTACGCCGTCCAGGCCGACGGCTGCCAACCCATCGTCAAGGCCTGGAACGACGGAACCGACACCGCCGATCTGTGGCCCAACGCTACCACCAAAGCCGATGGCCTCCGCGTGCCCGGCCCTTTCGCCGACTACCTGATCCTCCAGGCGCTCCGCGAGACCGGCGGTGGCGCGCTGGCCGTCAGCGACGACGACATGATCGAAGCCATGTACACGCTGGCCGCCACCGAGGGCGTCATCGCCTGTCCCGAGGGCGCAGCGACGCTGGTTGGCCTGCAGCGCCTCCTCGCCGACGGCAGCATCGGGGCCGACGAAGAAGTGGTGCTGTTGAACACCGGGTCGGGCTACAAGTACCTCGATCTGCTGCGCGGACCGGGCGAGTAGAGTTGCTCACCAAAGGCCGCGCCGCCCGGATTGTCCGGGGCTACAGCAGCGGCATCTGGAACGCGCGGTCGGCCTCCGTGGCGTTCTTTCCCAGGTGGATGGCCGAGTAGCCTTTGCGGCGCAGGTGGTCCGCCAGGTCGGGGAACCCGAACACGGTGTACACCTGCCTGGGCTGCACCGCTTCAACGTAGCCGACCAGGTCGTTGAAATCGGCGTGATCGCTGTAGGGCAGGCTAGCGTCGCCAGGTCTTCCTCTACCCCAGGGCTTCACCCCTGCACCTGCCGCCCAGCCGGTCAGCTCGAGGTACCGGACGGGCCGGCGTTCCGGTTTCACGAGGTTTACCGTTTCCCGGGATTTCTTGCCCGGCGGGAATAGCAGCACCTCACTGTCGCGAAACTCCCCGTCACAAACGCGGTATGGGCCAGGGAAGACCACTCCCGCTGCTTCGTATTTCTGCGCGATGTCGTACACGCTCTCATCGCACGCCACGCGGAAACCGGCCGTCAGCAGGTGATACAACGCTTCCTGCGCCTTGCCCAACCTCCAGCCCATAACCACGGGCACGGCTCCCTGTTCCAGCCATTGGGCCACCACACGCATCGCGGTGCCGATGGCCTCCTCCTGGGCCGGGAAGACGTAATCCGGACGTCCGTAGGTGCTTTCGATCACCAGCACGTCGCAGGGGACTGGCTGGTGTCCTTCGTTGATCGGCGAAGGCTGCACCCTCAGGTCGCCCGTGTACAGCAGGCGCTCTCCGGTCGCCTTGTTCTCGACGAGGGTTTGCGCGGATCCCAGGCAATGACCGGCGGGGTAGAGGGTGACGGCGCAGCCCTCAAAATCCAGCGTCTGGCCAAAATCCAATTCCACCGGATCAGATCGATCCAGATAATCGCCCAGCAGCAACCGGGTGGCGGTCGTCAGCACGGGACGGCGATGTTTGGCCGTGTGGTCCGAGTGCGCGTGGGAGATGACCGACGTGTCCTGCTTGCGCAGGGCATCAAGCCACAATCCTACTTCCGGGAGGAACACCCCCCGGTCAAATACCACGTCCAATCAGGCGTCCGGGCCGCCGGCTGCGGCGTGGCGGAGTATAGCACGCGGCCCTCAACGGCGCCGGGCGACCACACCACGCCGACGGGCGTCTGCTCCTTGCGCCGGTGCTTACCGGCGTGCGGTATAATCCTTGCCAACCCCGCCGGGAGGCCACCGTCGCATACCGCCCGCCCGGCTCAACCGAGGAGAATCTAGATGCCTGGTCAAATCGGCGACAACGCGCCGGACTTCACTCTCCCGTCTCCCAATGATGGAGACATATCTCTGAGCACCTACCGCGGAACCCACACCGTGGTCCTTTCCTTCCACGTCCTGGACTTCACCAGCGGTTGAACGGACCAGGCCACCTCCTTCCGCCGCTTCAACCCGCGGTTTCAGGAGTTGAATGCCCAGGTGCTGGGTATCAGTTGTGACCACGTAGCCGCTCACCGGGCCTGGACCACCACCATGGGTGGACTGCCTTATCCCGAACTGTCCGACTGGCATCCCAAGGGCCAGGTGACCACCGCTTACGACCTCTGGAACGAGGAGCGCGGCGCCGGGACCCGCGCGGTGATCATCGTCGATCCCCAGGGCGTGATCCGGTATCGGGAGACCTATCAGCCGGGCACCCTGCCGGACCCGGAGACAATTCTCCAGGCAGTAGCCGACATCAACGGATAATACAAAAGGGGCGGGTTCCAGGACCCGCCCCAATCATCGGTACGCCATTCGCCGCCGGGTATTATCCGCCAATACCTTCGATCCGGTACTCCACCGCGCCCCGGGGCGTCGTGATCGTCACTTCCTCCCCTGCGCTCCGTCCCATCAGGGCCTGTCCAATCGGCGATACCGTCGAAATCTTCCCGGCCGACACGTCCGCCTCGCGCACGTCCACCAGCGTAAACACCCGCTGCTGCTGAGATGCCACGTCGTGCAGCGTGACCCGCGAACCGATGGCGACCCGCTCCGTGTCGGCGTTCGCCGCGTCCACGATCTCCACGTTGGCCAGGTCGTTCTCCAATTGCCGGATGCGGCGTTCGGTCAATTGCTGTTGCTCTCGGGCGGCATCCAACGGGGCGTTTTCCCGCACGTCGCCGTCGCTCCGAGCCAACCGGATTGCTTCACGTATCTGCGGAACCTCTTCCCGCAGGCGCTGCAATTCGGCCTGCAACTCGGTATGACGCTCCTGGCTCAGCCGCGCGCTGGGTGTGCCGGCCGCCCGTGAGCCTGCTTCTCCGCTCTCGAAGCGCCGGCGGCTGCGGCGCGGCGCGGCGGCGTAGCGCGCCAGGCTGATCTCCGTCCAACCGCGCTTGTTGGCGAATGTGAGGAACTTCTTTACCGGATCAAGCCTCGACGAGGGGTCTTCCACGTTCTCCGTGGTCCACTTGGCGTATTCGCCAACCTCTATAGCATGAAGCGTCGCTATCGCTTTCTCCTTGCCAATCCTGGCCTGAAAACGCAGCAATTCCTGTTGGCCCTGCAAAGCCTGCTTACTATCTTTTAGGTGTTCTACAAACCTGCTGATCGCTTCCGAAATCGAGAGGTGCTGGTCGTTGGTCAACTGTTTATCCCTCCGGTTCTGGCATAGGCCGAGGCTGCAAACTCCGTTCAATATAGCATTTGGCCGGCAGCAGGGCAAACGCGAACATCTCCCCTGAATCATGCTCCCGATTGTCCAAGCGCCATCGCGCTCGTATGATGGCGCAAAGTTGCGCCAGCCGGCCTTTCAGGCCAACGCCATTGGCGCGATATCGCAGGTGCCCTTATGACAACATCATCCCTCATCACCATCCCCGCGCGCCGCGGCCGGGCGGCCTTCCTGGAGCAAGGCCGGAGCGTGCGCGTGATCAACACTCACGGCCAGCAGGTTATCGACACCTGGGCCTTCGCCCGCCACGAACTGACCGAGTTCATGTCCATGGAGCACTCCCGTACCGCGTTGGCGCGCATCATGCCGCAGGTCGGACAGTCCATGGTTACGAACCGCCGCCGGCCGATCATTACGCTGGAGGAGGACACGTCAGGCGGGATCCACGACACCCTGCTGGCGGCGTGCGACCGCTACCGGTACGAACTGCTGGGTTGCCGGGAATACCATGACAACTGCACGGATAACCTGGCCGCTGCTCTCGCGGAGCTCGGGCTGACCTCGCCGGAAACCCCCAGTCCGTGGAATTTGTTCATGAACATCCCGGTGGCTTCCGATGGCGGGGTCAGCTTTGAACCCCCGGTGTCCCGGCCGGGCGACCATCTGACTCTGCGGGCCGAGATGGATTGTGTGATCGCGTTCTCCGCCTGTCCCCAGGATATTGTTCCCATCAACGGCGTCGACTGCGTGCCCACGGAAGCGCACTTCCAGATCATCTAGCCGAGACGACTGTAATGACGGACCAATCTTGAAAGGCCCCGCTGGTCAGTTGATGACCGCGCCGCGTTGCGGCCGCCCGCCGGCCCTATGCTATGCTACCGAAACTGAACCCCAGCAAACACGGAGGCTGCTGCCATGAAAGCCATCCAGATCACCGAATACGGCGGACCCGAGGTGATGCAATACGTCGACCTGCCGGACCCGAGCCCGGGCCCCGATCAGGCCGTGGTCGACATCCAGGCGGTCGGGGTCAACTTCACCGACATCTACAGCCGCATGGGCGTGAACCCGCCCGGGCTTCCCTGGGTCGCCGGCGTTGAGGGAGCGGGCGTGGTGCGCGAAGTCGGTTCCGGAGTCACCAACGTCGCCGCCGGAGATACGGTCGCCTATTGCAGCCACCCCGGTTCCTACGCGGAGCAGGCCCTGGTCCCCGCGTGGCGGCTGATCAAGATGCCCGAGGGCCTTTCCGCCCGCGACGGCGCCGCTGCCATGCTCCAGGGAATGACCGCCCACTACCTGTGCTACGACACCTACCGCGTCCAGCCCGGGGACCGGGTGCTGGTCCATTCCGGGGCCGGCGGCGTGGGTCTCCTGCTCATCCAGATGTGCAAGGCTCTCGGCGCCTATGTCTACTCCACCGTGTCCACCGAGGCCAAGGCCGAGCTTGCCCGAGGAGCCGGGGCGGACCACGTCATCCTGTACACGCAAACCGACTTTGCGGCTGAAATCGCCGATGCCACCGACGGCGCCGGGCTGCAGGTTGTCTACGACGCGGTGGGCAAGGACACCTTTGATCGCAGCATCGCCTGCCTCGCCCCCCGCGGCTACATGGTGCTCTATGGCCAGGCCAGCGGGCCCGTCGAATCGATGGACCCACGTATACTGGGCAATGGCTCCAAGTTCCTGACCCGGCCCGGATTGGGTGACTACACCGCCAACCGCGAGGAGCTGGAAAAGCGGGCCGGCGCCGTGCTCGGATGGGTCCAGTCCGGCGAGCTCAACCTCCGGGTGGAACACCTCTTCCCCCTGTCCGACGCCCCGGAGGCCCACCGTCAGTTGGCCGGTCGCGCCACCACCGGCAAGATCATCCTCACGCCTTAGCGGTTGCGCTCTGCCGTCGCGGGTCGAGCCCATCCAGCGATGCTACCCACGCAATCACCGTCATCGTGGCCCGCTCCCAAAGGCGTTCTTCTGAGCGACCTGGAGTGGGTCCAGGACGTTGCTGACAAATATCGCCTGGACGGGCTGGAAATACCGGCCGGGTCGGTGGTGCTGGAACGCATCTCCGCCACCGGGGGCAGGTGTTTCTGCTACCCCGACGGCTCATGGCTGATCGGCCTTTCTCATCCCCGATTGCAGCGTTCGGGCCGAGACGGAATCGAAGGCATCCTGGCGCACGAATTGCTGCACGCGTGGCTCTGGTCCCGGCACCGCTACCAAGGACACGGCGCGGTGTTTGAGGCTCACGCCTCGGTTCGCGGCATCCCGCGATGGTGTTCGGCGTTCTGGGAGGTGCGCCGCCAGGGCCCGCAGCAGTTGGTGCTGTTCGACACCTGGCCGCCTGCGCCGGCTACGGGGCCGTGATGCCATTCCCGGTTTTCGGCATGGTTTCACTTCAACGCAACCTCCCGATAATAAATCAAACGTTGCGACGCGCCAAAACGTGCTTTTCTACGAGTTTTTGCGAAAATTACTCAAAATTGGCCTCTGATTTGACATCGGGCACTGGTGCGGCTACACTGCGGACAGTTAAACGCAGGTCTGCACACCCATCAACCTGCCCTTAAACAAGGAGGCCATATGAGTGCAGCCGCGCTTTCAGCGCACCGACAACTGTCGGAACCGTACTCTATGCAGTCCCGCCAAAAGCGGGACCAGTGCAACGGCACTTTGCTTTTTGGGAGCGGCCGTCCAAGCGTGGATGACACCATCCGCGGGCGTGCCAAGCACCAACTGCCCTGCGAGCCTTAGCTGCTCGCAGCCCAAAACGGGCGGCGGAAGTAGCGTTCCGCCACACGCCCAACCATTCGGGTTTTCGCCGCAACGCCGGCTGAATGTCGGCGCATATTTACCTGCGCCCATTCGCACCTGAGCCCTTCCGGTCTCAAACCCGGCCGCGACGGCAAACCGGGCCAAACCCAGGCCGAAAATCTACCATTGCCAAACAACTTTGGCCATCAAAGACGAGGAGCAAATATGAGAGAAGTCCTTAGGTCCAAAATCCATCGCTGTTGGGTAACCAGCGCCAACCTGGGATACGTGGGAAGCATCCTGATCGACCGTGACCTCATGGAACAGACGGATATCATCGCGTTCGAGAAGGTCCAGGTGCTGAACATCAACAACGGTGCCCGTTGGGAAACCTACGCCCTGCCGGCCGAGCGCGGCAGCGGCACCATCGCCGTCCAGGGCGCGGCCGCCCGGCTGTGCCAGGAGCGCGACTGCCTCATAATCCTCGCTTTTGAGGTCACCGACGAGCCCGTCGATCCTCGGATGATGTTGGTCGACGAGAACAACAAATTCCTCGAGTGGATCGAAGGTTCAATGTATGCTGAACCTCAGCCGGAGCCCGTCGCGCTTTTCTGAGCGCGAGACGCAAAAGTACTGCGAAGCTGAGGACGCCCTCTACCGTTCCTTCTGGGACGCGGAGGGCTCCTCGTACCGGGGAGTGTTCGACGATCCCGAAGAGCCGGGCCCCGGCTCGATCCTTCGGGACGGTTTTCTACGAGCGTGCTCCCGCCCGAATGCCATCATGCTGGAGAACTCCGGCATTGATGGCACGGTTTGGGCACTGAGCTCGGGCCGCGACAACGGCAACACCGCCCAGTGGCGGTGTCGTTCCACGGTCGCCCACGTCACTGGTTTCGACCGCAGCATGGCAAATGCCGCGCGCGACTAAGAATTGGGTTGGTCCCAATACCTCTGCGTCACGTAACAGGGCCTTTTCAAAGTCCCGGTTGGAGGTCTTTCACCCCGAACCGTCATTCCGGCGAAAGCCGGAATCCAGAACATTCTGAACACAATAACCGCTTGGATTCCCGCTTGCTCAGGAATGACGGATTAACTTTGAAAAGACCCTAGTCACGTAAACGCACCACTACTGAATTCACGAAAGGAGCTGTATATGGTAACCGGGCACCGGTTTTCGGAACAGGAGACGGAGGAGTACTACGACGCCGAAGATGTGATCTACCGTTCCATCTGGGACGCCGACGGCAGCGTCCATTGGGGAGTCTTCGATGGCGAGCCCAAGGGCCAGGATCACATCCGTGAAGAATTCCTTTCCGCCGGCATCCGCCTCAACGAGTTGATGGTGGAATACGCCGGGATCGATGCGAATTCCCGGGTGCTGGACGTCGGCTGCGGCAACGGCACCAACGTGATCTGGGTGTCCCGCAACACCGGCGCCAACGCGACCGGCATCGACCTCAGCGGCGTGCGCATTGCCAACGCCGTCGCCTCCATGGAACGGGTACCGGAACTTGCCGGCAAAATAGCGTTTGAAAAAGCGTCGGCCACTGAACTCCCGTTCGCCGAGGGTGCCTTCACCCACGTCTGGAGCCAGGCCACCATTTACCATGTCCCCGATAAGATCAAGGTGCTGGAGGAGGCGTACCGCGTCCTCGAGCCCGGCGGGCAGTTCATCTTCGACGATCTGACCAAGCCGACCCCGGACATCAGCGAATCAGCCCGCCAGTTCGTCTACGATCGGCTGCTCTTCGACACCGATTTCAGCTTCTATTCGTACATCGGCGCCCTTCGAGAGACCGGCTTCAAGGTGTTGCAGGCCCGCGACCTGTCGGCCCACCTGGCCCGCAGCTATACCTACCTGTCCAGGCTGGCCTCAATTGCGGAGGGTCCGGAGGGATACCAGGACCGCTTCGACTACCTGACCGATGCCTACATGAAGACGGTCGACGCCATCAACAACGACGAGCTCGGATGGGCGCAGTATCTGTGCATCAAGCCGGCCTAGTCCCATCCCCAACAGCGGAGCTGAAACCCATGCCTGAATCGGGAAGCATCAATCCGGACGAGAGAGTCCAGTGGGTCTATTCGTCCACCACCAACGACGAGTTGGCTGAGCGTTACGACCAGTGGGCCCGAGAGTACGACGACGACCTCGAAAACACCTTCGTTTGGCTCGCGCCGATACGGGGCGCCGAGACCCTCGCTGAGCACGTCGCCCGGGACGCGAAGATACTGGACGCCGGCGCCGGCACCGGCCTGGTCGGCGTGGAGCTGCAGCGGTTGGGCTACGGCGACATCTGCGCCATGGACCTTTCCGAGGGAATGCTGGACGAAGCTCGTTCCAAGGGCTGCTACAACGATTTCCGCCAGATGGCTTTGGGTGATCACCTGGATTTCGACTCGGACGCCTATGACGCGGTCATCAGCATCGGCGTTTTCACCCCCGGCCACGCTCCACCCAATTCCTTCGTGGAGTTGTGCCGCGTCACCAGGCCCGGGGGGCACATCGTCTTCAGCATGCGCCCGGACACCCACGTCGAGCTGGGCTTCAAAGATCAGCAGGACGCCCTGGTGGAAAGCGGCGCCTGGTCCCTGGTCGGCGTCACCGAGCCCTTCCAGCCCCTGCCCAAGGGCGAACCGGAAGTGATGCACCAGATCTGGGTCTACCAAGTGAACTGATCCGATGTCATCGCAAGTACGACATGTCGAGGGGCGGCCGTTCGGTCGCCCCTCTTTACTGTCTCATCAACCGGCGCGTTACGGCGTAACGAAACCGCGGCTTGACCGTCTGTTCGCACCGTGATATTCTCGCGCCATAAAATCGAATAGGTTTCTGGCGGGAGCTTGGTTATGCCAGGCTGAGAGGGCGGCCGAAAAAAGCCGCCGACCGTAGCACCTGATCCGGGTAATGCCGGCGTAGGAAGTTGGAATCATCTTTTACGTGCCGCCAGAGTTTTAGAGCCTGGCGGTTTTTCGTTTTAACGCGACCGCCTCCGTTCACCCATTCGAAGCAACCGGGAGGTTGGTTATGCTGGATACCACCGTAGGGATCATTACCCTGGTTATCGCATGCGCCGTGTTCCTCGTCCTTGGCCTGACCTATGCCTGGCGTCGCCGTCGCCAGAGTGTGGAGGACTACACCACCTCGCGCAACCACGCGCCCTTCAACGTCGGTGTCGCCACCCTGGTCGCTTCCATGTTCGGCACCTGGGTGCTCCTCAGCCCCGGCGAATCCGGCGCTAACTTTGGCATCATCTCCCTGGTCGGCTACGCCCTGGGCATGGCCGGCATCCCGGTCATGTTCATGTTCGTCGGCCCGCGTATCCGCCAGCTGATGCCCAATGGTCACTCGGTTACGGAATATGTCCGGCACCGGTTCGGCATGGTGCCCTTCGTCGCGATTTTCGTCGTCATCATCTTCGTCATCGGCATCTTCATCACTGCCGAGATGACCGCCATCACCGCTGCGGTGAGCATCCTCACCGGTTCGCCGGCGTGGGCCACCGCCGTAGCCGTCGGCATCGTGGTCATCGCCTACACGGCTTACGGCGGACTGCGAGTATCCATATATACCGACCGGATCCAGTTCTGGATCCTTATCCCCGTCCTCCTGCTGTTGGTCATCGTGGCCGCCGTCCTGGTGGGCGGATCCGGCGCCTGGGGCGAGGCGAGGCAGGCCGGCCTGCTGTCCGTCACGACCTCGGGCAGTTACTTCTTCGCCATCGTGCTGATCATCGGCATCGTGGCGTCCAACGCCTTCCACCCCGGCATGTGGCAACGGGTCTACACTGTGGAGAGCCAGGCTGCCCTCAACCGCAGCCTCTGGGGCGCAGCCGCGATAGCCATACCGTTGACCTTCCTGATGGGGATGGCCGGCATCGCCGCCGTCGGCAACGGTTCCGTTGGCCCCTTCCAGTACCCCGAGGTCGCGGCGGCTCTGTTTACTTTGGCCGCAGACGTGTTCCCATTGTGGATGCACTTCCTGATGCTCATCTGCGCTCTCATGCTCGCCATGAGCACGCTGGACACCCTCATGAACGGCCTGGCCAGCGGCATGGCCGCCGACCTCGCCGGGGTCGGACTGGAACGAGGCATGCTTTTGCGATTGGCCCGCGCCGTCACGGTGATCGTGGCCATCCCCGCGATCATCGTGGCTTCCCAGGGCCACAGCGTGCTCTACGTCTTCCTCATCGCAGACCTGCTCGGCGCGGCCATCGCCGTGCCCATGCTGGTGGGCCTGTATTCCAGCCGCATGCCCGGCTGGGGAGTAATCCTCGCCGGAGCCGTTGGCATCGTCATCGGCGCCCTCTACTACCCCAAACCGGACCTGCTCTCCCCCTGGGCGCTCACCGCACCCGCCGGTGGCCAGATGTTCTGGGCATTCGCATCGGCGCTGGTAATCTCGTCCGTCATTTCGGCGATAGTGGTCCTGGGTCAGCGCCTGGTGGCTCCCGACAGCCAGTACGACTTCGCCATCCTCAACTCCGACGTCAGCCTCATTGACGAACCCGCCGTAGCAGACGACTGACACTGGCCGCAATATCCGTGGGCGCGAAAACGAAATCGCCCCCACTCCGTTTCAATCCCCATCAACCGACAGGAGGAACCACAGCATGACCATCGTCAACGAGGACTATCTCAGCCAGCAGGCCCAGGTTGATCCGGAATCCGTCCGGCCCTTCCCCAACTCCCGCAAGGTGTACGAGACCGGAAGCCGACCCGACATACGGGTGCCGATGCGCGAGATTTCCCTGTCGGATACCCATTCGACCGACGGCGTCGAGAAGAACCCCCCGATTTTCGTCTACGACACCTCGGGCCCCTACACTGATCCTGACGTCGCAGTCGACGTGCGCCTGGGCTTGCCCGCCCTGCGGCAGCGGTGGATCGAGGAGCGCGGCGACACCGAGCAGTTGCCCTACCTCACCTCGGAGTATGGACGTGAGCGCCTGGCCGATTCCGCGCTGGACCGCTACCGCTTCAGCCACATTCGCAACCCGCGCCGGGCCAAAGCCGGCAAAAACGTCACCCAGATGCACTACGCCCGGCAGGGGATAGTCACCCCCGAGATGGAATTTATCGCCATCCGCGAGAACATGCGCCGGGAGGAGTACATCGGCACCGGCCTGATGGGTTCCAAGAAGGCCATGAATTTCGGCGCCAACCTGCCCGAAGTCGTCACCCCGGAGTTCGTCCGCGATGAGGTGGCCGCCGGCCGCGCCATCATCCCCTCCAACATCAACCATCCTGAGTCAGAGCCGATGATCATCGGCCGCAACTTCCTGGTCAAGATCAACGCCAACATCGGCAACTCCGCCGTCACCTCCAGCATCGAGGAAGAGGTCGAGAAGATGACCTGGTCCACGCGCTGGGGCGGCGACACCATCATGGACCTCTCCACTGGCCGCAACATCCACGAGACCCGCGAGTGGATCATCCGCAACAGCCCGGTTCCCGTGGGCAGCGTTCCCATCTATCAGGCGCTGGAGAAGGTCGACGGCAAGGCCGAGGACCTGACCTGGGAGATATTCCGCGACACGCTCATCGAACAGGCGGAGCAGGGCGTCGACTACTTCACCATCCACGCCGGCGTTCGCCTCCAATACGTGCCCCTGACCGCCAATCGCGTCACCGGCATCGTATCCCGGGGCGGCTCCATCATGGCCAAGTGGTGCCTCGCCCACCACCGCGAGAGCTTCCTGTACGAACACTTCGCCGACATCTGCGAAATCATGAAGCAGTACGACGTGGCCTTCTCCCTGGGCGACGGCCTGCGACCCGGTTCCATTGCCGACGCCAACGACGAGGCCCAGTTCGGCGAGCTGGAGACCCTGGGCGAACTCACCAAGATCGCCTGGGAGCACGACGTCCAGGTCATGATCGAAGGGCCGGGCCACGTACCCATGCACCTGATCAAGGAGAACATGGACAAGCAGTTGCAGGACTGCTACGAGGCTCCCTTCTACACCCTGGGGCCGTTGGTCACCGACATTGCGCCGGGCTATGACCACTTCACCTCCGGTATCGGCGCCGCCATGATCGGCTGGTTCGGCACCGCCATGCTCTGCTACGTGACGCCCAAGGAGCACCTGGGCCTGCCCAATCGCGACGACGTCAAGGAAGGCATCATCACCTACAAGATCGCCGCCCACGCCGCCGACATCGCCAAGGGTCACCCGGCAGCCGCCATCCGTGACAACGCCCTGTCCAAGGCCCGCTTCGAGTTCCGCTGGGAGGACCAGTTCAATCTCGGCCTGGACCCCGACACGGCCCGCGAATACCACGACGAGACCCTCCCCAAGGAAGCCCAGAAGGTCGCCCACTTCTGCTCCATGTGCGGCCCGCACTTCTGTTCGATGAAGATCACCCAGGATGTGCGTGACTACGCCAAGAGCAAGGGCATCGGCGACACCGCCGCCGCGCTGCTCATGGGCATGCAGGAGAAGTCCGAGGAGTTCAAGGCCTCCGGCAGCGAGGTGTACCTGGACGTATAAGCGTCGGATGCCGCCGCTTTACAGGGGCGAACCCGCGGCCGCGGGTTCGCCCTCGTGCTGTGCCGGTACAATAGAGATCTACTTCCCTGTCTGGAGGCCCGACAATGGCCGCACCGCTCAAATCCGACGCGTCCCAGCCATCCTACAGCGCCCCGATTCTCGCCCGCTTGACCGACGGCAATCAAATTGCCATTTTCAACTGGGCCAAGGCCAACTTGCCGGATGTGGAGTGGTTTGAGGTGGACTGCGACGATGAGGGCCGCATCGTCTTGACGCCGGCCGAAGACGTTCCGGCAGAGGCCCATGCCTGGGCACAGCAGCGGGACGTGATAACCGCCGCGCAGAAACCCCGCCCCTACGCCCACCTGACCACCGACGAGTTGCGGGACGTGGAGATGACGCAGGAAGAACGGGTTGCGGAGTTACGGGCCCGTGGTATTTTGCGAGGCGGCAACAAAAAGCCGGGTCAACTCTCAGTCAAGCCGGTAGTCCGCGTGCCCGGCGCTCTGGAGCATTTCCTCAAAGAAAGAAGAGGACAAGCGTAGGTAGATGCTGAATTTAGCGCAGCCGGCAGCTGCCTATGTGGACGGGTCTGCATTGCTGTCCATCATTTTTGAGGAAACCGACGGCCCGGCTATCGCGCAACGGCTGGCGCAATTCTCCAACTTGGTTTCCTCCATCCTGCTGGAGGTGGAAGTACGATCTGCCTTGTTCCGAGTGGGGCAAAGCTACAACCCGAACTGGTTGTCCGATTTCGAGTGGGTATATCCTGACCGTCCCCTCGGCCCAGAAATCGCCGACGCGTTGCAAGTCCGTTATCTGCGCAGCGGTGACCTTTTGCACGTTGCCACCGCGCTGTACGCCGTCCGCACCAGCAACGTTGAACTGGCGTTCATCACGTTAGACAACAACCAGCGGGAAGTGGCTGCCGGCTTAGGATTCGTCATCTGAAGACCGCTCAGGGGCGAATGATCATTCGCCCCTGTCTTTTGTCGTATTGCGTCCGGGTTCTCCTATCTGAACACCGCCAGGCACTTGGTGGAGTTGAAGATGTACGTCTCGTACCAATCGACGATCTCCGCCTGGTAGCCCAGTTCGTCCACCGCGCCCACGAGGCACGCCCAGTTCAGCAGTTCCTGCTGGCCGGCGTCCTCAATCTGCGCGGTTGAGATTCCGGCCCAAGCCTGGTAGTCGCCCGCCTTCATTTCCTCGAACCGTGCCCGGTCCGATTCGATATCCGGATACAGCCACCAGTTCTTTTCCGTCAGGAAAGCGTGGGACCACGACGACGACGCGATCAGGGCCACCCGCCACGGTGAATCCTTAAGCGCCTGCGCCGCCGCCGCGCCAATCTGCATGCAGCGCTTGGGCGAGGGCCCGGGCGGGTCGGGTTCCGGCGAACGTTCCTCGCTGCCGCCCTGGTTGCGAATGACCCGACTGCCGTAGCAGTTCACCAGCATCGGCACCACCGGATAGTCGAACCCCTTGCGGTCATAATCGAGGTACAGGATCGTGTTCAGGATGGCGTGGCCCAGTCCCGGCTCGTGCAACGGCTGGTAGGCGTAAGACATGTCAACACCCCGGTCGATCATGCCGGACACCAGCGCCCGTGCGCCCTCCTTGTGTCCCTTGTAGTTGAACACCGTGTCCGCGCCTTCGTCCCAGACGTTCCGGCGCGCTGACCCATTGCCGTTGTCGAAGGGCTGGCAGTTGAATTCGTCATAGGCCAGCACGCAGAACGGCGGGATGATGTCCTCTTTGAAATTCTCGTATTGGTCGTCGCCCCAGATCACCACGAAGTCGGGGTTGAAGGCGTCCAGCTCCTTGCGCAGTTCGCGGAAGCCGGCAACCATGCGCTCTCGCAGCCGCACCGCCGACGCGTAGCCCTCATCCTCACCGAATTCCACCCGCATGGGTTCCGGCCAGTTCAGCGGGTTTTTCATCTCGACGGGGATCCGGTCGTTGGTGCGCAGCGTCCGCTTCAAAGACGATTCACCGTCCTCGTCGGGCCGGATGAACGACGGCGAATGCGTCAGTCCCAGCCCCAGTATTTCGGCCATGATTGCCCTCCTTGCTCGATACATCGCCGTAGGGGCGAATGATTATTCGCCCCTACGTCTCCGGTTCCAGTCGATTCGCTACTTGAAGATCGCCAGGCACTTGTTGGAGTTGAAAACGTAGGTCTCCACGTAGTCCAGGATCTCCGGCTTGTAGTCCAGCGTGTCCATCGCCCCGGCCAGGCACATCCAGTTCAGCATCTCCTGCTGCCCCGCGTCCTCAACCTGGTCGGTGGATATGCGCGCCCATGCCTGGTAATCGCCGGCCTTCAACTCCTCAAAGCGAGCCCGGTCCGATTCGATGTCCGGCCACAGCCAGTGGTTCTTCTCCACCAGGAAGGCGTGCGACCACGATGACGACGCGATCAGCGCCACCCGATACGGCGAGTCCTTCAGCGCCTCGGCCGCTGCCGCTCCCACCTCCAGGCAGCGCTTGGGCGACGGTCCGGGTGGGTCGGGATCCGGCAGGTACTCGACGGCGCCGCCCCGGTTGCGGATCACCCGGCTGCCGTAGCAGTTCACCAGCATCGGCACCACGGGATAATCGAACCCCTTACGGTCGTAGTCCAGGTACAGCAGCGTGTTCAGGATGGCGTGGCCCAGCCCCGGCTCGTGCAGCCCCTGGTAGGCATAGGCCATGTCCACGCCCCGGTCGATCATGCCGGAGACCAGCGCCCGCGCCGCTTCCTTGTTCCCCTTGTACTTGAACACCTTGTCCTGGGGTTCTCCCCAGAAGTTCCGCTGGCGGTGCGCGAAGGGCTGGCACTCGAAGTCGTCGTAGGCCAGCACGCAGAACGGCGGGATGATGTCCTCGCGGAAGTTCTCGTACTGGTCGTCGCCCCAGATCACCACGAAGTCCGGGTTGAAGGCGTCCAGCTCCTCGCGAATGCGCCGGAAGCCGGCCACCAGCCGGGCCCGGTGTTCCAGCGACGACGCATACCCCTCATCCTCGCCGTACTCGATGCGCATGGGCTCGGGCCAGCTAGTGGGGTTCTTCATCTCCTCCGGTATCCGCTTGTTCCCGCGCAGCGTCCTCTTGAGGGGGATCGCCTTGTCTTCGTCGGGCGATATCAGGGGTGGGTAGTGCGTGAGGCCAAGCCCCAGGATCTCTGCCATTTTGTCACCTTCCGTTTTGTGCGCGGTATTGGCGGTAATGATGGCGCCATTTTCTGTATCCCGCCGGGATGTGTCAACCGAAAGCGCGCACGCCGGAAATCCCGCCGCCCGGCATTCGAATTCCCCGCCATCGGCCTCAGCGTGCTGGAACTGGCGCGTAACGCCCGCCAGGTCATCCATCCCCGACTGACCGCGCCGTTCCAGATTCGCCGAATGGTACAATCGAGCATCGTCAACCGGCCTGCCGCCATCGGCAGCAGCTTTCCAAGGTCGTCGTCAGAAGCAGCATTTGCCGGATCCAGAGATTATCAAGGTTGAGTAGATGGCGCTGAGCATGACCGCGATCCTGAAAATTCGATAATCCTAGAATCCTGATTCAGACGATTGATTGCCGACAGTAAGGATTTTCAATCAACCATCAGAGAGGTAACCCCGTGCCCGACCAGAACTTCGACGTCATCATCATCGGCGGCGGCATGGCCGGCCTCACCGCCGGCATCTACTCCGCACGCCACGGCCTCAGCACCGCCATCGTCGAGCAGATGATGGCCGGCGCCCAGATCATCAACCTGGAACGCATCGAGAACTTCCCCGGCTTCCCCCAGGGCATCGCCGGCTACGAACTGGGTCCCGCCACCCAGGAACAGGCGATGAACGCCGGTGTCGAGGTGTTGATGGACACCGTCGAAAGCGTGTCACCAGAGGGAGATTTGCTCCGCGTCGCCGGAGAGGGCGGCGGTTCCTACCTGGGCAAAGCTGTAATCATGGCCGCCGGCTCCACATTGCGCACCCTGGGCATCCCGGGAGAGGAGGAGTTCCTCGGACGCGGCGTGTCCCACTGCGCCTCCTGCGACGGCCCGTTGTACATGGGACAAACCGTTGCCGTGGTCGGCGGCGGCGACTCCGCGGCCGACGAAGCCCTGACCCTGACCGAGTACACCGACCGCGTCATCCTGTTCCACCGGGGCAACGACCTGGACTCGCAGCAGGTCCTCCAGGATCGCCTCACTGCCAACCCGAAGATCGAGATCCGTTGCAACTCCGAGGTGGTGGAGGTCGTCGGCGAGGACACCGTCACCGGCGTCCGCGTCCGCAGCGCCGATGGCGAAAACGTCGAACCAGTGGCCGGACTCTTCGTCTACGTCGGCCTGGAGCCCAACTCGTCTCCGGTTTCCGACCTGGTTCCGCTGGACAACGCCGGACACATCCCGGTGGGCCTCTCCATGGACACGCCGCAGCCCGGACTCTTCGCCGCCGGTGACATCCGTCAGCAATCCGCAGCCCAACTGGTCGCCTCCGCCGGCGACGGCGCCACCGCGGCCATCGCCGCCCACCGGTACATCCGATCCCGCCAGTGGTGAGGTTCCGCCATGCAGATCACCGACCACGTTTACAGCACCCACATCCAGGAAGACCCCAGCACCTTCGGGGCGATGCATCCTGGCGGCACCCAGATCTATTTCGTGGGTGACCCGTCGGAAAGCATGGTCATGATCGATTCCGGCGAACCATACCGTTTCTGGACCCGCCAGATCCTGGACTACTGGGCGGAACTGGGCAGGCCGCGCATCGACGCCATCCTGATCACCCACGGCCACGGCGACCACATCGGCGGCCTGGACCGTCTGCAGGAAGCCTTCGGCTGCCCGGTGCGCTGCCATACCAAGCTTGCGCCGCGCCTGCAGCACACCCTCGGCGGTGACTCGGTCCATGCTCTGCGCGCCAACGAGACCATATCCTCGGGCGGCGGCGTGACCCTGCGCCCGCTGTTCACCCCGGGCCATGAGGACGACCACTCCTGCTACTTCCTCCGCCCCGACCGGGTCCTCTTCAGCGGCGACAACCTGCTGGGCAACTCCTCGTCCAGCGTACGCAACCTCAAGCAGTACATGACCTCCCTGGGACGGATGGCCCGCACGCGGCCGCTGGTGGTATGCCCGGGCCATGGAAACACCATTATCCGGGGTCAACAACGCATCCAGCAGCAGATCGCCCACCGCCTCAGCCGGGAGGACCAGGTTCTCGCGGCGATGGATGCCGGCGCAACCACCGTCGACGAGATCGTCACCGCCGTGTACCCGCGCAATCTGCGCAGATCCCTGCGCGCCGCCGCGGGACGCAACGTGCGCACCCACCTGGAAAAGTTGCGGCAGGAAAATCGCGTCATCGAGCGGGAAGCCACTTATATCCTGCCCGACTAGGGACACGAAAGGATTCCTGGCGTGATGCTTTACCGGGCAAACGGCGCCGTCGGAGCCATCGGCTGCGGGCTGGCTGTCGTTTGCCTGGGCCTGTTCCTGCTCACGCCGGTAGCAGTGTTCCTGTTAAAGGGATTGGGCTGGGCGCTGGTGGCCGTGGGCGTAGTGCTGGCCGCTCTCGGAGCGTGGACTTGGTGGAAGAGCCGCTAGGCCCAACCCCGGGCATCTTCGGATTGTTCGACGCATTCCGGGGAGCACCCTTGAATGCCCGGTTTGCGTCTTCGCAAACCGCCGTTGAATCCCTCCCGTGTGGCGCGTTTCGCAATCGCAGGCCAATTCGATAGGGAACTTGGCGCCAGTTGTTGACAAAGGGGTAACAAGGGTATAAATTGCCCGAAATGCCGCCGCAATCATGCGGTCAAGCCAACCAGCGAGGAGGCTAATATGCTTACGATTGGGCACGAGGTAGTCCGTCCCGGAAGGCACTGGGGGGACGCCGAAATCACGATTCCGGTTCCGGAAGAACTGGAAACCACCCCTGGTATCCCGATGACCGGCCGTGAAGTTGACTGGTACGCCCGCGAGTATCCGCTGGAAACCATGAACATCACCGAGCGGGCTTCCCGCGACTGGTCCAACACCCTGCGCGACCTCCACGCCGAGATGCGTGAGATCCGCAAGGAGCACGACAAGCTCAACAGCAACCTCATCATGGCCGCCCGCTCGACGGCTGAGATGGATGCCACCGCTGAGCCCACCGGCGAGGACATCTCCCAGCTGGTCAAGGACAAGGCCCGCCAGCTCGGTTACCTGGAAGTCGGCATCACTTCCTATGACCCGCGCTATGACTACAAGAGCAAGCGCGGCTTCACCATCCTGCCCCACGCCATCTGCTTGGCCTACGAGCAGGACTTCGAGCCCACCCAGACCATCCCCAGCGTCGACGCCGAGATCGTGCACTCCAGCACGTACCGGACCCAGGCCGCTGCCGGTCTCGAACTGGGCAACTTCATCCGCAGCCTCGGCTACAAGGCCCACGTCATCCACTCCAGCGATGCCACCGGCCCGGTAATCCCGATGTTCGTCGCCGCCGGCCTCGGCCAGCTCGGCGCCTGCGGCTACCTGCTGTCCCCGCACACCGGCAACCGCATGCGGCTGATGATGGTCACCACCGACGCCAACGTCACCTATGACGCGCCCGTCGACTACGGCATCCACGCCTTCTGCCAGGTTTGTCAGGTCTGCGTGAACCGCTGCCCCGGCCGCGCCCTCATGCGTGACAAGATCTGGTGGCGCGGAATTGAGAAGAACAAGCTCTACTTCAAGCGCTGCCGCCCGGTCATGGCTCGCTACCTCGGCTGTGGCGTGTGCATGAAGGTCTGCCCGATCCAGAAGTATGGCCTCAAGAACGTCATGGAGCACTACGCCGCCACCGGTCAGGTCCTCGGCAAGGGCACCCACGACCTCGAAGGGTACAACCTGGAAGGCAAGGGCTACTTCGGCCCCGGCGAACTCCCCGTCTTCGAGCGTGGCTTCTTCGACATGCCGCACGGCAACTCCGACGAGTGGGCCTTCGAGTCCATGAAGGACGCCGCTCGCGACAACGACGGTGAGATCCCCGACGAGATGCTGGACGACCTCAAGCTCCAGATCCAGCGCGCCATTCAGTTGCAGTCCGGCGACGTCCTGCAGATGATGGCTGAGGACCAGGACTACATCTAGTAGCCAGTCCCACATCTCGCCACACCGGCAATCGGCCGGCGGGTTTCGCACCCGCCGGCCTTTTCATGCCCTTGATCGCAAGACGCATCGACAACCACACTATCGGACATGACCACGACACTCCCCTCTCTGCTCATCTCGATCCCCGAAGGCGTCCTTGACCTGGGTTGGGGCCACCCGTCCCCTCACCTGCACCCAACTGAAGCCCTGCAGATCGCCAGCGAGCGTGTCCTCAGCCAGCAGTCCGCCGTGCCGTTGCAGTACGGCGCTGTCCAGGGATTCGGGCCGCTTCTCGAAGGGTTGGCCCATTTCCTGTCGTCTCAAGACGCCTACGGAAACCGGCCCGTGGACCCGGCGTCGCTCTTTCTCACCGCCGGCGCTTCCCAGGGCATCGACCTGGCTACAACCATTTTCGCAAAGGCGGGCGACACGGTCTTCGTGGAAGAGCCCACCTACTACCTTATCGGCCGCATCTTCCTCGACCACGGCCTCAAGGTGGTCGGCGTACGCACCGACCGCGACGGCCTGGACGTTGACGCCCTGGAGCTGATGCTACAGGACGGATACCGACCACGCCTGCTCTACGTCATTCCGACGTATCAGAATCCCACCGGGGCCACCTTGACGCCAGAGCGCCGCCACCGGCTCATCCAGTTAGCCCAACGGTATGGCTTCACCATTCTTGCCGACGAGGTCTACCAACTGCTGCACTACGGACCCCCATCGCCGCCGCCCCTCGCCACCATGGACGATGCGGATCATGGTTGCGTCGTTTCCCTGGGTTCCTTTTCCAAGATCCTGGCGCCCGGCTTGCGCCTGGGGTGGGTTCACGCCTCACCTGGAATAGTTCAACGCTTCGTGGACTCCGGGGTCGCGGGCAGCGGCGGCGGGTTGAGCCACTTCGCTGCGGCCATGGCCCAGGCCACTCTGGACCTGGGACTGCTCCAGGAAAACCTCGCCAACCTGCGGCGCGTCTACACCATGAGGCGAGACGCCGTTGCCAGGACATTGTCCGCCGACCTGGCCGGCCTGCTCGATTTCAGTCGGCCGGACGGCGGCTACTTCTTCTGGCTCACACTGGCCGACGGAGTGGACGCCGACGAACTGCTGCCAATCGCCCAGAAGGCCGGCGTATCCTACCGTCCCGGGACGGCTTTCTCGTCGGTCGGGATGTTCCGGGACAGTCTCCGCATCAGCTTCTCGCTTTATGACGTGGGAGACCTGACCGAAGCTCTGTCCCGATTGGGCCAGGCCATCCGGTCCGCCTGAGCCCACACGATGTGAACGAGCAGCAGTAGCGACCTGGTTCGCCGGCGTTTTCCTTATCCCGCCGCCCTTAGCGGTTTCGCACCGCTGGCATGCCCAGCCGTCGTTCCGTCCCGTTGGCAATACGCCGGATGTTGTCCCGGTGTTGCCAGATGATGACGGCGCCGCCCACGCACGCGTACAGCGTGTACAACTGACTGTGCCCGATGAGCAGCATGAGGGCAAGGCTCAGGACCCCGACGGTCAACGTCCCGACGATGCTGCCCAGCGACAATATCCGGCTGGACAGCGTGATAACCAGGAACAATCCCCCGCCGGCCAGGGCCACCCAGGGAGCCATCACCGACAGTGCGCCAAACCCGGGGAGGATGCCGCGTCCCCCGCGGAACCGCAGGAATATAGGCCAATTGTGTCCGCACAACGCCAGCAGCGCCGCGGCCACCTCGGCCTCGCCAAACCCGATGACAGTCCTCGCCAGAACCACGCAGAGCACACCCTTTCCAGCGTCCAGCAGGAACACCAGGGCCGCAGCCTTGCCGCCGGAAGTCCGCAGTATGTTGGACATGCCCGTCCGTCCACTGCCAAAATCCCGGATGTCCTCCCCTATGGTCAGGTTCACGAAGAGATATCCCCATGAAATCGAACCGATCAGGTACGTAATCACGCAAACGGCGACGTACGTGAACGGCTGCGGCGCCTCCTGGACGCCGGTGATGGCGAGAGCGACGCCGGCTGCCGCCAGCAACGGCAGAGCGACCAGCATCGCAATCGTGGCGTACGATGCTCGGCGTAGCAGCGTCATGGTCAACCGGCTACCTGGCTCGGTTTCTAATGCCGGACCGGGAGGGTCGTTCCGCGCGCTCCGGCCGGAAAATCAACCTGAGGTGCGTTCGGTCGAAGCCGAACCGGTCGCGGATCTGGTTTTCCAGGTACCGCTGGTACGAGAAATGCAGCAGCTTGGGATCATTGACCGAGAACACGAAAGTCGGCGGGTTGACGCCGACCTGTCTAACCCGGCGAATGCGCAGCCGGTTACGGATGTTGCCCCGCTGCGACGGTGGGGTGTGGGTCGACACCGCATCGGCCAGCAGGTACTGCAGATCACGGAACGGCACCCGCTTCTGACGCTCCTGCCAGAGCGACAGAGCAGTGTCCAGCAGTTCCTCGATCCCCTCTCCCGTTAGCGCCGACGTGAAGCACACGGGGACGTAGGGCATGAAGTGCAGGCGTTCCTGGACGCGGTGCAGGCTCCGCTCCATGCGGAACCGGTTGCGGTTGACCAGGTCCCATTTGTTCACCACCACGATCAGGCCCCGGTTGGTGTCCCAGGCCAGACCCGCGATGTGCGCGTCCTGGGCCGTGGCGAGCTCTGTGGCGTCGGTGATCAGCAGCGTGATGTCGCTGCGATGCACGGCGTTCACCGCCCGCAGCACGCTGTATTTCTCGATCCCGCGCTGCACCTGGCCGGGCC
Organism: Dehalococcoidia bacterium; assembly: GCA_965220505.1. Lineage (GTDB taxonomy): Bacteria > Chloroflexota > Dehalococcoidia > Lucifugimonadales > UBA3495 > Bin87. Next base: position 1,800,735 of record CBDCQE010000001.1, read on the forward strand.
GCCGGATACCCGCCGTGTCCACCAGCGTAATCACATGGTCCCGGTACGACACCGCGGTGTCCAGGGCATCCCGCGTGGTCCCTGCTACGGGACTGACAATGCTTCTCTCTTCTCCAATGATGGCATTGGTGAGCATTGACTTGCCCACATTGGTTCGCCCGACGATGGACAGGCTCAGCTCCGTGGGAGGAGTCCATACCTCCTCCTCGACCGTTGCTTCGTCGCCGTCTTCCTCCCACCATTCATCCTCGGCCGCCATCTCCCCGTCAGGCGCATCCTCCCAGAGATCCGCGAGTTCCGGCTGAGGCAACAGCTCGACAATCCGCTCCAGCAGGTCGTACACGCCATAGTTGTGGTACGCGGATATGAACGCCGTTTCGTTGATCCCCAAGCCGTAGAACTCAGCTGAGGCCAGTTCCCGGTTATCGTTGTCCACCTTGTTTACAGCCAGCAGTATCGGCTTGTCGGTGCGTCGCAGCCTCTGGGCTACCGCCTCGTCGGTGGCCGTGACGCCCTGGATGGCGTCGGTGAGGAACACGATCACGTCCGCGGCGCCCATTGCCATGTCCGCCTGCTGCTGCACGCGTTGGGGGATGTGGCCATCCGGGTCGTCTTCCAGGCCGCCGGTGTCGATCAGCAGAAACGGCCGCCCCTTCCAGGAAGCCCGGGCGATCAGTCGGTCTCTGGTGGTTCCGGCCACCTCGGAAACGATGGCGTGCCGCCGGGAAAGTATGCGGTTGAACAGCGAGGACTTGCCCACGTTGGGGCGGCCGATTATGGCCACCATCGGGTCCACCGTGGGAGTTGGGGCAAGCCGTGCCGGCGTCTCGTGAAGGGTTTGCGCCGTGGTTTCGTCGTGAGAGGTCATAACGGTTCCGCTTGTTCTACGTATCGGGATGCTTGCTACTCGTTGACCGGACCGTGTTTCAACGAGAAACCCACGGCAGACGTGTCGCCAAGCTGCAAAGTGTCATCGCCGGTGAGCGATCGCAACCGCCGCAATTGGGTGTTGCTGGCAATCGTGAACGGGCGCGGTGGGGCGTCCAGCAGCGAGAGCAGTACGGGCAACTCATCCTCGACGTTGTCCATCATCTCGGCTAATTCTTCGGGGCGGTAGTAGTTCTCATAAAAGTTCTGGTGCCCGACGCGGTATGCCTCCGAGAGGGCTTCTTGCAGGTCAACGTTTGGGCTTTCGGCCAGTATCTGAAGCCCGACGTTGTGAATGTCCTGGTGGCTCTTGTGGTGCCAGCCGCGTTGCTCGGCGATGGCTTTCAGTGGTTGCACCACCGCGCCCCAAGCCTTTTCGCCGGCTTGCAAGCGATTCCCGTTTTCCAATTCTTCGCGGGCATGGATAATAAATCGTCGGCTGATCCGGCGACGGTCGTCCAGGCTTTGTTCGCCGGGTTCGGGCAAATCAGGAGCGGTAAGCATATCAGCCTCTTGTTCGCTTCGTCATCAAATCGACGGGTTGCGGCGAGTGTTTCGCCGATTCCACGACAGTGAGACCCTATCCAAGCAGGAACTCCAGTACCGCCTTCTGCGCGTGCAGGCGATTGTGCGCCTGCTGGTACGCCACCGATTGCGGATGTTCCAGCATACCGGGGGGCACTTCCTCGCCATAATGCGCCGGCATGTCGTGCATGAAACACGCGCCCGACGCCGCCTGGGCCATCAGTGCGCCGTCCACGGTATAACCCTGGAAAGCCTTGATGCGCGCTTCAGATTCCGCCTCGTCACCCATGCTGGTCCAGACGTCCGTGTACACGACGTTGGCGTCGATCACCGCGTCCGTCGGACGCACCAATGGATGCACCGTGGGGCGAGGGCCGCCGTCTGCTCGCGCCGCCCGTTCGCTGGCTGCGTCGAATGTCTGCTCTTCCAGTTGATATCCGTGCGGGGCTGCGATGGCAAAGTTCATGCCCACGGCCGGCGCGCCCAGGCAGAGGCTCCGCGCCACGTTGTTCCCGTCGCCGATATAGGCCAGGTTCAACCCGTCGGTCTTTCCGTGGGTCTCGGCGATGGTCAGGAGGTCGGCCATGGTCTGACACGGGTGCTCCACATCGGAAAGCGCATTTATCACCGGCACATCCCCAAACTCCGCCAGTCCGACCAGCGAGTCGTGAGAGTTGACGCGAGCCACGATGCAGTCCACGTACCCGCTCAGCACGCGCGCCACGTCGGAAACCGGCTCCCGCTGGCCCAGGCCGACCTCATCCTGCCCCATATACAGGCTGAACCCGCCCAACTCCGCGATCCCGATCTGGAAACTAACCCGCGTTCGCAGGGAGGGCTTTTCGAACAGCAGCGCCACTCGCTTGCCGGCCAACGGACTGGCGCTTCCCGGCGGAGCCGCTTTCAACTCTTGCGCCCGCTCAATCAGCCGGCGCGTCTCGTCAGGCGATATGTCGGTTATGGACAGGAAATCCCGCTTGGAACTCATGGTCTGGGTCCTGTGGAGACTGGAAACAGGGACAGATTATGATCTGTCGTGGCGATACGCCATCGGCTGCGAGCATTGCAGACAGGTCCGCGTCGCCAGTTTAGAGACACCGATATGATAGCATACGGCCCGCCGACACTGGAGAAGGCGAACGCGACACAGGAGTAACGATGACTGAACAAACTGATAATCGGGAAATGGAACTGACGCCAGGCTTGATTGGCCGGCGGGAAGTGTTGGTGTGCGAGCACAACGTCGCGCCTCACGTCGCCAAGCTCAGCACGCCGTCCATGATCCGCGCCATGGAGCAGGCCTCACAGCGGGCCATCCTAGACCGCCTCCCGCCGGAACAATCCACCGTCGGGTTCGAGGTCAACGTCCGCCACGTGGCCGGCGCGGATATCGGCGTCACGGTCGTGGCCGTCGCCGAGTTGGAACGTGTCGACGGGCGCTGGCTCTATTTCAAGGTGGAAGCGCTGGACGGCGATCGCACCATCGGGGTCGGCACGCACCGGAGAGCCATAATCACTCTGCCACCCGAAGCCACCAACCGTGGGGGCGGCAATGACAGCCACACCCACGAGCTATAAACCATCGGAATATCAATTGACGCAAACAGGGCGGGTTTTTACCCGCCCCATTTGTTGTCAAAGAGACAAAAAAGAACCGGTGCTGGGGTGAGAAGCACCGGTCCTTGAGGAGAAATGTCTGAACACTCCCCGGGTGAGCCGCCAGTTTACAGGTTGAACTGCGGGTCCAGGTAGGTGTCGTCCTTCTCGTAAACCTGCAGCCGGGAGCGCAGGGTGTCGCACACCAGCAACCGGTTGTTGGCCCGGTCGAAGTTGACGCCCATGGGCATCCGGAACGTGCGCTGCTGCTGTTCCAGGTCGGGAACCCGGCGGCGGGCCTTCACCATGTCAGGGTTGGCGTTCAGGGACAGGTCGCCCCATTCCGACACCTCGGTGGCGTCCCCTTCCAGGTAGGCCAAAGGACGAGCGTCCGCATCGTAGATCACGACGCGCTCGTTCATCCAGTCCGCCACGTAGACATCGCCCTCGTTGTCGATGGTGACGTCCAGCGGGTGGTTGAGCTCACCGGAGCGGGTGCCGCGGCTGCCGAAGGTGCGCAGGTGGGTTCCGCCCGCGGTGTACTTCTGCACCCGGTGGTTGCCCCAGTCGGCGATGTAAAGGTCGCCGGCGTCGTCTATGGCGATGCCCGAGGGCATTTCTAGGTCCTCGGCGCCGTTACCCTTGGTGCCGAAGCCTCCCAGGTAATCGCCGTCCTTGCTGAACTTCTGCACGCGGCTGCTCTTGGCCGAAACCACCCAGAGGTTGTCGTCGGCGTCGAAAGCCAAGCCGGCGGCGCCGCTGAGCTGGCCCTCGCCGTCACCGGCCTCGCCCCAGTGCTTCACCAGGTTGCCGTCGGCGTCGAACACGGCGACCATGTTCTTCCACTCGTCGGAAGCGTAAACGTTGCCGGCGGAATCGAGGGCAATGCCGGTGATCCACTCGAAGAGGCCCCTCGAGCTGGCCTGGTAGGCGATGCCTTCGCGGCCGAATTCACCCAGGAACTCCTCGCCGCCCTTGCCGTCGGTGTTGCCGATGGTGCACTTGGTAATCCGGGCGCTGGGATTCTGCTCACCGCCGCGGTTGGCAACGTACATCGTGCCGTCATCCAGGGTCGCCACGCCAACGGGCTGGCTGAAACCCATGCCCACCTGCCCCTGGCGGCCCACATTCTTGATGTACAGCCATGCCCGACCGCTTGCTACGGTATTCTGAGGCATAGTTTTTCCTCCACTTGATATGCGTTGTACCGGCGGCAGCGTAGCCGATTGGCCACGTCGCCGCCGTTTTTAACTGGGCCGTTGGGGCTTACTTCTTGATGATGTCCAGCTTGGGGAAGGCGCCGTTGACGATGGGATTGGCGTCCATGCCAAGCCAGTCCTCAACGATGCTGGAGTACGCGCCGCGGAAGTCGTAGTTGGGAACCAGGTCGCCCTGTTCCAGGTCCTCGGCCTTGCGGGACGGGTACTCGCCGTAGAAGCCACCCTGCACGCTGTCGCCGATGGCGAAGGCCACGCCGGCCGCGCCGTGGTCGGTGCCGGAGCCGTTGTCGCGGACGCGGCGGCCGAACTCGGAGAACAGATACATCACGATGTTCTCGCCGGTGTTGTGCTCCTTCATGTCCTCGAAGAAGGCGGAGATGCCCTCGGAAACTTCCTTCCACAGCACCGGGTGGGCCGCGGCCTCACCGGCGTGGGTGTCGAAGCTGCCGTGCTGGGTGTAGAAGATCTTGGTGCCCAGATCGGCCATGTATACCTGGGCAATGTCGCGCAGGTGCGAGGCGATGGGGCTGTTGGGATACTCGACGTTGCTGGAGTACTGCTCAGGAGCGACCTTCACAATGTCGGCGCCCACCATGGCGTCGGTGCCGGTGGACCGCAGGTAGTCGTTCACGAAGCTGCCGCCCACGGTGGGAGCGTACATCTTGGAGAACAGGTCCAGGGCCTTGGAGCGCTGGTCGGTATCGGCGATGCCGGTCAGCAGGCCGTAAGTGCTCAGGTCAGCGATGGCAGCGACGGGGACGCCGGGGACCGCAAGGGCCCGGGGCAGGCCGTGGCCGAAGTTGATCGCCGTCAGCACGTTTTCCTTGTTGGGGTCCATCTCGCGAGCGACGCGGCCGGCCCAACCCTCGGTGCCAACCTTGTCCGGCTCACAGGTGTGCCAGATGTCCATGCTGCGGAAGTGCGAGCGGGGGCTGTCGGCGTAGCCGATGCCATGGATCACGGCCAGCTTGCCCTGGTCAAACAGCTCTTTCATCGGGCCCATAGTGGGGGCGAAGCCGAGCTCGTCGTTGACCGGGATGATGTCTTCGCGCGCGTAACGAACCGCGGGGCGGTTGTCGTAGTACGTCGCGTCGTTGTAGGGGATCACCGTGTTGAAATAGTCGTTGCCGCCGGTGAGCTGCAGGACCACGATGACCGGATCTTTCTTGGTGGAGGTCATTGCGTATGCTCCTTGTTTGATGTGCGTTTCGTCGTATGACGATGTCGAGGCGATGGACGGGCCGGAAAATTGCCGGCCCATCCAGCATCTTTCCGGTTTAGCCGAACTGGTACTCGGTGGTGGCGCTGATCAGGGCCATGGTCTCACCGATACGAGTCGCGGTGGCGGTCCGGTCGTCCCAGTTGACGTCGCCGCCGGAGCGGACGTGCTCGGCCAGCTGGCCGCGGGTCTCCTCGCTGAGCTCGATGAAGCCCATGTACTCGGTGCACGCGTTCAGCAGGTGGTCCGGAGTGGTCACGCCGTCGTCCTTCATCCGGTCGATGATGTCGCGCATGCCGGGCAGGTCGGGGTCGGACACGCGGTCGGCCACGAAGTTGATGCGGGCCAGCAGGGCGCCGGAGTTGATCCACTCCAGGCCGGTGTGCCAGCCTTCCACCGACGGCGGGTCCAGGATGGACTGGCCCATGTAGGTGGGCTCCTTGCCGATGTTCAGGACGCCGGGGTCCGGGTTCTCGAACAGGCCGACCATCCGGAGCGTGCCGGCGACGACTTCGGCCGGGCTCTTGATCTTCTGGTAGCGGGCGTCCTTGAACCACTGAGAGTTGAACATGTGGCGCAGGACGGCCTTCATCTCGAAGCCCGAGTCCTCAAACACCTGCATCATCTCGTCCAGCGCGTCCTCGTCGCGAGCCGGCTCGATGGTCCACGCGGGAACCTGGGGCTCGTCGGCGACGAAGAAGTTGTAGAGGTGGCGGCAGATGAAGCGGGAGGTCGCCGGCTCTTCGAGGATGATGTCGATGATGTCCTCGCCGTCGAAGTTGCCGGTGCGGCCCAGGAAGGTCTTTTCACCGAAGTCGTGGTCGGCTTCGTTGTAGGAGAACTTCCATGGATAGCGGCCGTACGGAGCGCGCGGCAGCTTGGCCTGAATGGTCCAGCCGGTGAACGCACGCGAGCACTCGCGAACGTCGACCTCGGTGTAGTTCGAAACGCCCATGGAGAACAGTTCCAGGAGCTCGCGGCCCCAGTTCTCGTTCACGGCGTCACGGTGGTTCTCGTTGTTGTCCAGCCAGAAAATCATGGCTGGGTTCTTGGACAGTTCGATCAGAATGTCCCGATAGTTGCCCATGCCGTGCTCGCGCAACATGTCGATCTGCTCGAGCAACTGGTCGCAGTTGTCGACCTTGGAGTTGCCCGTGGCAAAGACATGGTGCCAGAACAGCGTCATCTTCTCTTCCAGGGGCCGGTCGCTGGATACCATGTTGTACATCCAGTTGGCCTGGCCGGAGAAGGGAACGCCGCCGGGGAGCAGGAAGCTGGGGTGGTACCGGAGCAGCAGAGCCATCTTCCCACCTTCGCGGCTGGCGGGGGGATCGATCAGCTCTTCTACGGTGGCCTCGTAACCCTGCGCAACGCATCGCTCCAGCTCTGCGCGGTTGGCGCCAAAGCCGGCGCGCCGCATCAGGTGGGCCATCAATGCCAGGTCATCCTTTTGTGACATCCTGTGCCTCCTTCCTTCGATTTGATGCCGTTTTTGCCGGGATTCCATGCGCCGTTCCCGGCCTCACGACGGTTGCCGGTAGTGTAATTTAGTTGTCGCACCCTGTCAACAAATCGGCGTATCGCTCAAATTTGATAACGATTATAAAGTAGTAACCAACGGCAAAGACAGGGCAAAGCGCTGGACGTCCCGGTGGCTAGGCCCGCTCAAATTCGTCCCTGGATACGCCCAATTGTCGTAGAACCGCCCGCAAGGTGCCGGGTCTCAAGTCGCTGCTGCCCCAGTTGGGGATTGAGGTTGTTGAGTCATTGTCCAAGTTTATCCAAACCTCGTGGTCACCGCGCCCTTGCCGTTCAAACCGGCAATTCAACCGGCGTAACTTGCGCGTAAGTTCCCGGTAGGTTACGCAGTGACCGTGACCTCGCCGGTTTGTACTGGCCTCTCCACCAGTGCGGTCGGCAATCCCAATCCGCGTTCCTGATAAGACTGGATAAAGGCTTCCGCCATGCCTTCCAGGATGTACAGCGTTTCGGCCGGGGAGTCTCCCCAGGCGCAACAGCCCGGCAGAGCCGGTATTTCCGCCATATACTTGCCCCCCGTTTCCTCGCTGGGTTCGTACATCGCGTAAGAAAGTTTGTACTGTTTCATTTGACGCAGATCCTCCGGCCATTCTTTCCGCTAAAACGATAGCAAACGGGCTGAACTGGCCGCAAGATAGCAGCCTCATGTCAGCTCGGCCGCCGCAGGGAAACGAGGCGACCAAGATAGATACCGCGCTTCGCGGGCATTTGCCGTGGCGCGGCGGAATCATCGCCGCGCCATGGCCCTGTTTTGGCCGCTCGTCCCTCGGCCCATCAGCAGGCCGGCAGAGGCAGTTCGTCCAGGTCGTTCTGGTCAACGCTAAACAGTGCCGCCGGAATGCACCCGCTCAATTCGTTCCTGATGACGTACAGCAGCATCAGCTCGGTCAAATTGCCCAACTCTGGCGGTATCTGGCCGGTCAGTTGATTGGTATCCAGGTGCAGTTGCTCCAGTTTGGCAAGGTTGCCCAGCTCTCGCGGTATCTGGCCGCTCAACTGGTTGTTGTCCAGGTGCAGTTCCTCCAGATTTGCCAGGTTGCCCAACTGCGGCGGTATGGAGCCACTCAACCGGTTCCGGTTGACGTTCAATACCTTCAGCTCGGCCAGCCTTCCCAGTTGCCAGGGAATTGCTCCCTCCAGTTCATTCTCGAGAAGGTACAACGATTCCAGTTTCGGGAGATCCCCCAACTCGGCCGGTATCTGGCCGGTCAGCCGGTTGCTGTTCAAGCGCAAAAGCCTCAGCTCGGCCAAATCGCCCAACTCTGGAGGGATTTCTCCGACCAGCATGTTATTGGAAATGAGCAACGATTCCAGATTGGACAGGCTACCCAACTCCGTCGGTATCCGGCCGGTCAACCGGTTGTTGCGCAGGGTCAGTATCCGTAGATTGGACAGGCCGCCCAACTCCGTCGGTATCTCGCCGCTCAACCGGTTGTTGCGGAGGAATAACCTGCTCAGGTCTTTGAGATTGCCCAACTCGGCGGGTATCTCCCCGGTCAGCTGATTTTCATGGAGGTACAGACCCCTCAGATTGGTCAAATTGCCCAATTCGGCCGGTATCTCCCCGGTCAGTTCACTCTCGTACAGGCCCAACCAGTATAGTCTGGTCAAATTGCCCAACTCGGCCGGTATCTCCCCGGTGAAATCGTTATCGCCCAGCCACAGAGCGCCAAGGTTGGCAAGACCGCCCAACTCGGCCGGTAACTGGCCGGTCAGCTTGTTGCCGTCCAGATCAATGGTCCTCAAATTGGTAAGGCCAATTATCTCGGGCGGTATTTCACCGGTCAGTTCGTTGTTCCACAACTCCAGATCGGTAAGGTTGCTGAGACGACCCAACTCGGGCGGTATCGGCCCGCTGAGTTGGTTGTGATCGAATGACAGCACGGTCAAATTGGTCAGGTTGCCAATTTCCGCGGGTATCTCTCCGCTAATCCTGTTGCCATCCATGTCCAGCGTGTCCAGACTGGTCAGATTACCCAACTCAGGCGGCAGCTGACCGCTCAGACCGTTGTTGTCCAGGTAGAGAACCAGCACGCAGCCGTTGCTGTCGGTGGATACGCCGAACCAGGTGCCAATGGGAGCGTCATCGCTCAACCAGTTGACGTCATTCCTCCAGTTGGGTCCATCGGTGGAGTTGTACAAAGCCTCCAACGCGGCCCGGTCGCCGGCGCAGGCCGCCGGGCCTCCGCTTAGCCTGATCAGGTCCGACCATGGCGACCATTGCGGTTCCGAGTAGCGCTTGGCGCTTCCGCCGACGATGAACCAGTACGCCTCCCCCGGAATAAGGCCCGTGACGGTGTAGGAAGTCTGACCGTTGTTGGCGATGCTCACGGAAACGAACGCTTCTCGCCAATCCCGGTTGGATGCCCTCGCCTCCGCATAGTCTTTGGACGAAATCCATCCGATGCGGTAGAAGTTCGCCGGATCAACGGCCGTCCAGGTGACCACCACCTCGCCGGGGTTGGCTCCGGCTGCCACCTGAGGCTTGCCGAAGTTCGTCGGATCACTTTGGGCCGCCACTGGCGTCCCTTGCCCGCTGGCGACGACCAGCAGGGCAGCCACAAAAAATGCTGCGATAGCTACGCTGATTTTCACTGACCTGGCTCCTTATGCAGGCTATTGTTTTTTATCCGAGCGTCGTCGATTTTGGGAACGACAGACCAATCCGCCGTGGATAGCTTATTTCGGCACCGCCCACGCCGGCGGCGGCGCGTGCGTGACCGCCGGATCATCGTCCGCCGGAATCTGGGCGATCAGCCGGCCGTTCTCCACCTTCACGTCGTGATAGAACAGCTGAGCCCGGGGCCCGTTCACGCAAACGCCCTGGCCTTCTTCGAAGCGCCAGCCGTGGTCGGGACACAGGAAGCTCTTGTCCCACTTCACCACGCGGCCGAAGGCGTGCGGACACACCATCGATAGCAGCCGGTATTGGCCATCCCGCGCCTTGGCCAGCCAGTGCTCCTCGCCATTTTCCAACCGCACTCGCGCCGGCAATTCCTTGAAGTCGCCAACTGCTCCCAGGTCAACCCGACGTGCCGGGGCCATCTTGTTCCCCTTGATGTCAGCGGGGTCCGTATACATGCGGCGACGGCGGTGGTAGATGTTTTCGCTCATGGAGATTCTCCTGTAGCGGTTTATGTGGTGGTTCGATTCGGTCGAGGCGATGGCTCTGAGCGCGGACGGTCGTCAGTCCGTGGGCAGCCCTCCAAAGGCTTCTTCCATGGTGATGATCGGGAATATTTCGGTCCGGTTCCAGGTGGCCAGCCCCATGTCGATCACGGCGTCGTCCACCGCGTGGGCGTCCGGCCCGTCCAGCACCAGCCACGTCTGGTGCGACGACTTCCCCACCCAACCGCCGCGGTATTCGCAACCCCGGCTCGCCAGCGTCTCGGTCAGCTCCGCCGACATCCGCAGGACCCGGTCGCGCACCCCCAGGTCAACCCCGGGGCACCGCTCCGGCGCGTGTTCCAGTGAAATCATGTACAGGGCCATACGCGTTTCCTTATCGGTCAGGGCCGGTAGGGTGAAGCAGCCTACTCTACATACGCCGGCTGCCGCAGTGAAGCGGGTCTGAATATGCCCGACCGCGTCAGTCCTTCGAATCGGTCCGGGCGCATCGCCTCGGCCAGCCCTTCCAGAACGTCGATCACCCGGGGGCCGTGCCGGCTGGGTATCTGGCCGTCGAACAGGTACACCCGACCTTCCCGGACGGCGTCCAGCGCATTCCACTCCGCCCGCTCCATCAACCGGGCCGTTTCCAGGATGGTCCGGTCCATGTTGAAGGCGCAGGGCATCACCATTACGTAGTCCGGTTGGTATTCGACCACTTCATCCCATCCCACTTCCCGGGACTTTCCCCATTTTTCGGCCAGTCCTTCCTCGCCCCCGGCCAGTTCCACCAATTCGGGCGTCCACTGTCCAGTGTTGCGCAGGGGCTCCAGCCAGTCGATGCAGAACACCCTGGGCCGATTCCCGTCCTCGGCGCGTTCCGCGACGTAATCGGCGCGCTCCTGCAACTCGCTGACCAGACGCTGTGCGCTCTCAGTCACCCCAGCGGCGTCGCCAATGCGTTGGATGTTCCCGTAGATGTCGTCCAGGCTAGCCGGCCGGATGCTCAAAATCTCAGGTTGGTAGTCCAGCACCTTGTCTGCCGTTTCGAAGACCGATCCGGCCCCCACCGCGCAAACTTCGCACAGTTCCTGGGTCAGGATCAGATCCGGACGCAGACGGCGCAGCAGGTCGCCATCGATGACATACACCGGGTTGCCGGCGGCCCGCGCCTGCTGGATGATGGCATCGATTTCGGCGCTGGAAAGGTGAGACTTGCTGCGTACGCTCCGGCTCACGATGGGAAGCCCGCGGGCATCGGCGGGATAGTCGCACATGTGCGAAACGCCGACCAGGGAATCTGCCAGCCCCAGGGCGAACACAATCTCCGTGGCGCTGGGCAGCAATGAAACGATGCGCATGGCGGGCATTGTAGGCTCACGGCACACGCTTGGCAAACGCCGGTGGGCTGACAACGGACGCCAGACAGAACGGGATGGAACAGAGCCTGACACTGGAATGGTATGATGGGCGCCACCACCGCGCAAGGCGCTCACTGCCATGACGACCGCACCGAAACCAACCGTCGCCTCACCCACTGCGGGGCTCCCCGTGGCCGAGCTGCCCGGAACCATCCGCCTGAACCTGTCCGCCCTGGGTATCGACCACCGGGCGGCTGATTTCCCAGCGCGGTTCATCGAGTTCTGTGAGCAGAACAACCTTTACGAAATGGAAGTCAACGCCGCCGGGGAGCTGCTGATACTGCCTATGACTGGATTTCGCGGTAACCAGGAAGAGAATTTTGTCAATTATTTCGTAACGGACTGGCGGCTCGCCAACGGAGGCGCATCGTCATCCCAGACCAGTCGGTTTCGTCTTCCTTCGGGAGAGTTGCGCGGACCGGACGCAGCTTGGATCACGCAGGAACGGTTGGATGCATTGACGGAAGATGAATGGAATCGTGTAGTGGAAGGCGCGCCCGATTTCGTGGTCGAAATCCGTTCGAGGACAGACGACCTGCTTCCGCTGCAAAATAAGATGGACCTGTGGTTGACCGGTGGCGCCCGCTTAGGGTGGCTGATCGATTCGGCAAATCGTCGCGTATATATTTACCGTTTGGGCCAGGCAGAACCGGAAGTTCTCGAAGACCCCGAGACTCTGAGCGGCGAGGACGTGATGCCCGGCTTTTCCTTCCCGGTTAGGCAATACATCTTCGACCTGCCCTGACACTGTTGGCTTCAATGCCCGCCCGCGTCCTCAACGGCAACGAACTCGCCGCCGACTTCCGCGCCGAGGTTACGGCCGGCGTGGCCGATCTCGTCGCATCCGGCGGGCCCACTCCGGGCCTGGCCGCCATCCTCGTGGGCAATGACCCGGCTTCCGGCGTGTATGTACGGAACAAAGGCCGGGCGTGTGAGCAAGCCGGCATATTCTCCGAGATATTCTACATGCCCGCGGACGTGTCCCAGGCCAACCTCCTGAGCCTGATCGACCAGTTGAACCAGGACACCAGGTTCCACGGCATCCTGGTCCAACTCCCCCTGCCCGACGGCTTTGATGAACCCATCGTCATCGAGCGCGTCGACCCCGATAAAGATGTCGACGGTCTCCATCCCATCAGCCAGGGTCGCATGCTCCAGGGCCAGCCCGCCTACCTGCCCTGCACTCCCTCCGGCATCCAGCACGTCCTGCTGCGTTCCGGATACGACCCCGCCGGCCAGCACGTTGTCATCGTTGGTCGCAGCAACATCGTGGGCAAGCCCCTGGCGGCCCTGCTGATGCAACGCGCCCCCGGCGGCAACGCCACCGTCACCGTCTGCCATACCCGCACTCGTAACCTGCCCGACGTGACCCGTCAGGCTGACATCCTTGTCGCCGCCATGGGCGTGCCCGGAGCCATCGGCGCCGACATGGTGCGCGACGGCGCCGTCGTCATCGACGTGGGCATCAACCGGGTGGATGACGCCACCCGCCGCCGCGGTTACCGCCTGGTGGGCGACGTCGACTACGACGCCGTCGCCACCAAAGCCGAGGCCATCACTCCCGTTCCCGGCGGCATCGGCCCCATGACCATCGCCGTGCTGCTCAGCAACACGTTGCAGGCCGCCCGCCGCAGCCGGGATTGATTATGGAGCCAGGGCGAACCGGTGATTTCGACTACGTCCTGCCCGAGGAGCGCATCGCGCAGACTCCGGCGGAACCCCGGGACGCCTCTCGCCTGCTGGTCCTGGACCGCAACCGGCCCGACGGCCAACTCGAGCACCGGACTTTCCGTGATCTGACCGAATACCTGCGTCCCGGCGACCTCATGGTCTTCAACCGGAGCCGGGTGATACCGGCCCGGCTCCACGGCACGGAGTCGCGTTCCGGCGCCCGCGTCGAGGTGCTGTTGGTCCGCCGCCAGGAACCGGGGATCTGGCAGGCTCTGGGACGCCCCGGTCGTCGGCTCCGGGTGGGCGCCCAGGTCACGGTAGAAGCCCGCGACGGAACCGGCTCAGCGCAGATGGAAGTACTCGCCGCCCAGGAGAACGGTTTGCGTCTGGTGCGCGTCAGCGACGATTCCGCCCTGGATGGGCTGGGCGAGCTTCCGCTTCCCCCCTACATCAAGGAAACGCCCGACGACCCGGACCGCTATCAGACCGTCTACGCGGACACTCCCGGAAGCGTGGCCGCCCCCACGGCGGGACTGCACTTCACCGAGGGGCTCCTCGACCGCATTCGGTCACAAGGGGTGGGTACCACGTGGGTGACCCTCCACGTCGGCCTTGATACCTTCCGCCCAGTCCACGGCGAAAACATCGCCGAGCACAAGATCCACACCGAATGGTTCGAACTACCCGAGGACACAGCGGCGGCGATCAACGCGGCCCGGCGGCGCGGCGACCGCATCATCGCCGTGGGAACTACCACCGTCCGCACCCTGGAACACGTCGCCCAAGTCTGCCATTCCGAAGGAACGACGGAGATCGCGGCCTCCGCAGGCGATGCCGACCTGTTCATCCTGCCCGGCCACCACTTCCGGTTGGCGGACGCCATGGTCACCAACTTCCACCTGCCCCGGTCCACCCTGCTGATGCTGGTGTCCGCCTTTGCCGGCCGGGAGCGCATCCTGGCCGCATACGAAGAAGCGGTCCGCCGGCAGTACCGCTTCTACTCCTTCGGCGACGCTATGCTGCTGCTCTAGCGTCGCTGCTATCTCCAGCGCCGACCCCGCTCCGCCATCGGCGGCACTACGGACAGCCCGCCGGTCCAACCGGCTTCGTAGGCGAGGGATAGAGCTTGCGCATCTACCCTATTCATCTCCAGCGTCAGACCCCTGTGAATCCATGTCGACAATTTCCTGAATGATCGGGGCGAAAACTCCGTCGAAAGCGAGCAGTTGATCGTGCATCCATTCCCGGAGTTCAGCAAGAGTTCCATCGTCAGCGTTAATGCGGCCAGGGCACTCTGCTGAGATACGATAATCCCGTCGTCGTGTAAAAGTTTCCCACCGCAACTGGTATCCCAATTTGCTCTCGATGTCCTCCTTGCGAGCCTCCAACCGATGGAACACTTGATCGGCCCATTCTCTCCCCATGTCGATCGCCCAAAGGTACAACTCCACGAATGCGCGACCCCTGGGCTGGAAGCTGGTGTTCCACGTTACGCCCTCAAATTCTGATTCAAACCATATCCAGGGGTTCGTCAGTTCATCCCCGCCGATGACATAGTTATGCTCTGTCATCATTTCGCCCAAGGCTCGCCAATACGCTTCGTATCGCCGTTCTTGTTCTGAGTTGTTCCGTGCGCGTGCCTGGCCCTCCACTGCCGAGAGCCGCTTCTGCCAGCCGTTGGGCATAGCAACCAACTTGAAATGCGGTGCCGGCCGGGAACCATCAATTCGCCAAGCTTCTACCACAACGCCGAAAAACTGCGTACCCTCACCAGTGCGATGGTTCAGCCAATCTAGCACTTGTCGATGTTCTTCGCGAAACTCGCGTGTCAGCCAAATCACCGCGTAGGCGTCATATCCTGCGGCGTACGTCAGCAGTTGGCCCAGATGCGTATGATCTGTAGCCCCTAGCTGATTTTCGATGACAACTGGTCCATTGCCATCTGCGTCATGGGCCAGCACGTCTAGGGAAAAGGGACCAACTGCCGCCTCAGCCGATTGGAGTTCCAAGTCAAGCCCCAACGCCGCGCCCAATTTATCCAAGTTTTCGGCCAGCCACGGCGTGAAGTCCTGCGCTTCATGCGGCCAGACTTCCCGCAGGTCGACCCGCTCAATCACTCCCAAATCCGCCAACGCCATGCTCCATGTCATGCTTCCGGCCGTCACTCCGCCGGCGGCATCTGTTCCTCAATGATAACCTCGCCGCCGTCCCACCAGTCGATGATGAGGCGGCTGCCGGCCAGCAAGGTAGTACCAATCATCGGCTTGTCTCCCATCAGGTGCGTCAGTACGTCGAGGGGTTGCCCGTCCCAGAGCAAGCGCGCGGCGCAGACTCCTACCTGTTCAGTCTGGCCGTTGGCAAGGACCACATACCTTGTTTGTGTACTGCGCAAACCCAACTCGTGAGCAATTGGCTCAGGCAGAGTGAGCGCCCCCGAGTATCCAGTATCCACTACGACTGCCACAGTCTGAAAAATCGAGTTGCTGCCGGCGATGCCAATATCAACGCGAGCTTCCAGCCCCGAACCACCATCCGCTACCGGGATCACTTGGCCGCTAATCATGGACCTCCCTCTTCTTTGAGGCGAGATACTCCATAGTTCCCCGCCAACCCAGCCGGGCCGAAATGTACTGCTCGCTGCCCACCAGTTCGGCCCAGGTGAAGGCGTCGGGGCGCCGCTTCATCAACCGTTTGGTGATTTCCATATCGCTTTGCAGGCCGTCGTAGTCGCCAACCTCGTAGTCTCCGCTGTGGATGTCGATGACTACTAATTTGCCCCAATGCTTGGCTTCCATTTCTTCGCGGATACCCGCGTAGATTTTCTGGCCGATGGCGGCCGATTCATCCGGCGTGAGTTCCATGTCATTCCTCCTGGTCAGGTTCGTCCGCACTGACCGGCCATAGCGAGGGCAGCAGGTAAGGTATGCGAACCAGCCGCCCCGTTGCCTCATCAACCGCCAGCCCCAAGTCTCCCAGCGTGGTCATCCCAATGCGGCGCTCCCCTTCCGGCCCGAAAATCACCCGCGCGTATCCGTTGCTCCCCTCCACCGCAAAGGTGGCGTACCCGGTTTCGTATTCCGCAATGCGCCCGCCAGGCTGCTTCAATTTAACCCTTGCGACGGGTTCAATCTCCAAACGCCGCAGCAGGCTGGCCGGCATGGTTGAATATGTATCCCGGTTGTGGATTTCCGCCGTGACGATTTCCGTCGCCGCTGTTTTGAGATTGCCCACAGTTACCGGCACGCTGAAAGTTCCCATTTCGTGCCCCTCTACATCCGCTCAATCAATAAACCTTGTACTCCTCCAGCACCGCCGCATCCAGGTGCAGACCCATGCCAGGCTCCGTGGGCGCGATGATCTCGCCGTTGTCCCATTCGGGTAGCACGCTGTTCAGCTGGTAGTACACTGGGTCCCGCTCCTCCTCGAACACTTCCACGAACAGGCCGTGCGCGTGGGCCGGCAGCAGTTGCACCGCTAACTGAGGCTCTTCATGGTGCGCCATCCGGACGCCTCGCATCTGGGCCGCGCCGGCCACCCGCTTCCATTCCGAGATGCCGCCGCAGATGGCCGCGTCGATATTCAGAATGTCCACCGCCTCGGCGTCCATGAGCCGCTGCCCGCCCCACGAACTGCTCTCGCCCTGGCCGGCGGCCACCGGTATTCCAGTGCGCAGCCGCACTTGCCGCATGTCGTTGTCGGCGTTCTGCCAGCGACACGGCTCTTCCAACCACGCCAGCCCCATCTCCTTCGCCGGCCCGGCGAACTCCAGCGCCTCCTCCAGCGTCCACGCCTGGTTAGAATCGCACACGATGATGAAATCATCGCCCAGCGTGTCCCGTATCGCCCGAACTCGGAGCAGGTCATCCGCGACTGCGACGCCGCCCGTCTTCAGCTTCACGCCGCCGATGCCGCGCTCCCGCTGGTGCAGCAGGTCCTCCACCATGTACGCGGTGTCTCTACCCTGCACGTAGTACGCGAACCGCACCACTGGAGACCGCTCGGCGTAGCCTCCCAGAAGCGTACGCACGGGCACCCCCAGCGCCTTGCCGGTGATATCCCACAGCGCCACGTCGATGGCGGCGATGGCCCGCATCGCGATGGCCTTGTTGCCAATGTGCGGCGTCAGCGCGAACATCTTCTGCCAACACCGCTCGATGGCCATGGGCTCCTCGCCCTTCACGGCCTCCGCCATTGGCCCTACCACCAGGTCCTTGAGCAGTTCATACCCGGTCCGCTCGTCGCCGGAGTAGATCTCGCTCACCAAACCTTCGTCAGTGTGGACCCGAACCACTATGGTGCACCGCGATTCGATCTGGTACACGCTGCCGCTGAACCGCGTGCTCAATGGGATCCGAACGATGTCCGCCTCTACGTTGGTTATACGCATATTCGCGCCGCCTCCAAACCTTCCAAAACTGCGACCAATTATACCGGTGGCATCTCGGTGCGTGGTTCAAGCACCTTGCTTCGCCAACGCCGTGTCGGTACCGAGTGACCCGCTCGCTCCTTGACCCGTATCGCAGCCCGCCCTAAAATCCGGACTTGCCGCCGGCCGGGCGTCGGTCCAACTACGAACCTGGTTGCCGCGGATCATCCCAAGATGCATTGGTGACTGGAAGATGCCCGTTAGAGTCGGCCGCGTGCCGTATCTGGAATCCGAACCCTTTTACTTCGACATGGCGCGGCGCGGATTCGAACTGCGCGAGACCACCCCGCGTCAACTCGGCGACGCTCTCGACAACGGCGAACTCGACGCGGGTCCGGCCCACCTCTCCGACGTGTTTCGCCTGGAAGACCGCTTCGAGCCCGTCGGCGGGTTTTGCTTCTCCACCCTGAGCCGCGCCGTCAGCGTTTGCCTCTACTCCCAGTATCCAATGGAAGAACTCGGAGGTGTCACCATCGGCGTCTCCGACGAGGACGTCACCGCCGCCAAACTCCTCGAAATCCTGCTGCGCCGGAAGTACAACCTGGAGCCGGGCGAATTTGTCGCCAGACCCGGCGACGTTATCCGCCCCGACGAGACTTTCGACGCCTTCGTGCTGATCGGCAACCGTGCCCTCCGCCGCCGTCGTGGCGTCCGCGGCTTCACCCATCGCTTCGACCTGGGATCCGAATGGACCCAGTGGACCAACCTGCCGTTTGTGTTCAGCCAGTGGGTGATGCGGAAGGACTTGGGAGACCGGGAAAAGGCGACCCTGGAAGACACGCTCTACGTCGGCCTCG
This sequence comes from Dehalococcoidia bacterium, assembly GCA_965220505.1. Lineage (GTDB taxonomy): Bacteria > Chloroflexota > Dehalococcoidia > Lucifugimonadales > UBA3495 > Bin87. The sequence continues at coordinate 1,819,184 of CBDCQE010000001.1, forward strand.
AAGAGGGCGTCGACGGCCTGTACCACCTCAACGAGCCCCGGGACGAGCTTCTGATGCTGCCCCGGGACGTGGTGGAATACGTCCAGGGCATCCGCTATTACGTGGGCCGATCCGAGCAGCAGGCCATCGCCCGCTTCCGCGAACTCCTTGACGGCTTGCCCGGCTAGCCGACGGATCCACGCACCACCGGACACGACGGTTGCCGGCCCTTCTGATGGCGAAAGTCGTCGACCGCACCCACGCGCAGACCGGACGCCCGGCGTTCATCTGCGATTACTCGCCGCCGCGCTCCGGCCGGCCTGAAGACGTGCCGGCCCCACCGCAGTCGGCCGATTTCATCTCGGCAGCATACAACCCGGGCCGCGCGGTTCGAACGAACTCCGTAGCAACCGCCGTAGTCCTGCGCGACCGGCACGGCGCTGATCCGATCTTCACCCTGGCCACTCGGGACATGAACCGCCTGGCGCTGGAGACGCTCCTGCTGGGAGCCCAGGCGCTGGGGTTGGAAAACGTAATCGTCGTCGCCGGCGACTCCTTCGGCCGTCGCGACACCGCCGTCCCGGTAGACGACTACCGTCCCACCGAGCTCATCTCAGCAATCGCCAGCCTGAACGCCGGTTCGGACCACCGGGGCAGCAATCTCCGCTCGTCCACGGATTTCTGTATCGGCGCTACCGTCGACCTGGGACGCGGGATCGAACCGGAGGCTGCCTTAGCCGTCCGCAAGGTAGCAGCCGGGGCGCACTTTCTCATCACCCAGCCGATTTTTGACCCCGACGACGTGGTGCGGTTCGCCGAGGCATACGCCACAGCCGCTAATGCAACACTGTCCGTGCCCGTATTCTACGGCGTCGGGCTCATGGAACCGGACGGCGTGTCATTCGCTAGCGTTCCGCAATGGATCACCGGCGACTTGGAAGCCGGCCGCTCCGGCGTAGACATCGCCCTCCGGGTGTGGGAAGGGTTGCGCGGCGCCGGGGCCACCAACTGCTACCTGGTCCCGCCCATCCGGCGCAGCGGCGCACGGAATTATGCTGCCGCCAGCGAGTTCCTGGAAGAGGCGGTTGGGCTGGCCGCTGACTGATCAGTTCGGTTCTGCGCCGCCGTTCACTCTGCGGAGGACTTCCGGCGGGAGTTGCACGTTGAGTTCCTCCAACAGCGCGACAATCTCCCTGCGACCTTCCTCACGACCTTCCTCCCGGCCCTCCTCACGACCTCGGGCTTCTGCCTTCGCGTCTTTGGCCGCAGCCCAACGTTCAACCGTTTCTCTGGCTGCGAAGAACATGGTAATACCTCCGTACAACAGCGCGGTGGTAGGAAACAGCAGGGCGGTGGCCACTATTATAACGCCGGTCGGATTGGCGGCCAGGACGGACAGGAAACCCAACGCCGGCCACCCGGCGCAGGCCGCGCATTGGTTGATCCCAATCGCGATCCACATGCTGGCACTGACCGATAGCGCCCCATCGACGAAACGCCAATACGACCGCCGGCGCCTTTGAGCCGCCATGCTGACTGGCGCCGCTGCGCTCGGCTACGGCCCCCAGGGCGGCGCGGCGGCCACGTCCCCGTCGCTGACGATATCCACCACGGCCGGCCGGTTGGCGCTCACCGCCTGGTCCAACGCCGAGTTGATCTGGTTGGGGTCGGTCACCCGGATACCAAGGGCGCCCATGGACTCCGCGATCTGCGCGAAGTTCGTGTCGTTGAACCGCCACAGCTCGCCGGAGTTGCCGCCCTCGCGTCCCTCGTAGGCCGCCTCGTCGCCCCGACGGTCCTGGTTCAGGCCGCCGTTGTTGTGCACCACAATCACCGCGTTGATGCCGTAGCGCACCGCCGTTTCCAGCTCGCCGATGTGGTACCACATGCCGCCGTCACCGGTCCAGCACACCACTGGCCGGTCGGGCACTCCGCATTTGGCTCCTAACGCCGCCGGCAGACCCCAACCCAGCGAACCGGCAGCACGCAGGTACGACTGCCCCTCGTGGTTCAGGTCCACCATGCTGCCTGTCCAGATGCCAGCGTGGCCCGTGTCTGCCACCAGCACAGCGTCCGATGGCAGGAAATCGGTCAGTTCCTGGCACAGCCGCTCCGGCCGTATTGGCACCGCGTTGGAGGTGAGCACCGGCTCGTGCTCGTCCCGCCAGTTCTGCACATGCTCCTGGGCCCGGGACACCCAACTTGCGTTGCCGCCCGTGGGCTCCAGTACGTCCAGCATCGCCTCCAGCGTCCGCTTGGCGTCGCCCTGCAGGCCGTAAGCCGAGGGATACGAGCGTCCCAACTCGCTGGCGTCGATGTCGATCTGGATCACCGGCGTGCCTTCGGCCGGTATCCGCCAGTCCAGCGTTATCTGGCTGCCCGTATGGCTGCCAACGAACAGCACCAGGTCCGCCTCCGATACCACCCGATTCGCCGACCAGCGGGAGTAGCTGCCAACCACGCCCACCGACAACGGGTGGTTCTCCGGTATTGATCCCTTGGCGTTCAACCCCGTTGCCACCGGGATGTTCAGCATCTCGGCCAGCCGGACCAGCTCAGCCTCGGAGCCGGACGCCGTCACGCCTCCGCCGGCCACGATTACCGGCCGCTCCGCCTGCGACAGTATCCGCGCTGCTTCGCGCACTCGCTCCGGCTCCGGAGCCGGTCGGAACGCCGGCCGCTGGGTGAAGGGTTCCTCCACGATCACGTCGGTGTCCATCACACCGTCCGTGATCACGTCGCCCGAAATTCCGGAGAAGTCCAGATGCGCCGGCAGGGTCTGGCCCGTGGTCACCTCCCGGAACGCCTGCCTCAGCAGGTGGGGAAGCTGCTCGACGGTTTCCACTTCCGCGCTGTACTTGGTAACCGACGCGAAGGGCTTGGAATGTTCGACCTCCTGGTACGAGTTCCGGTGCCGGTGCATCGGCGGACGGTGTCCCGTTATGGCAATCACCGGCGACACCCCCAGGTAGGCATCCTGGAGTCCTGCCGCCAGGTTCACGGCGCCCACCGACTGGGCGAAGCACAGCCCCGGCTTGCCGGTGACCCGGGCGTAGGCATCCGCCATGTACGCCGCCGACTTCTCGCCGTGGCTGATGATCCGCTTGATGCCAACGTCCTCCATCTCGACCAGGGCGCGGCGGATGATCGCGGGAACGAAAAACACGTGGGTTACGCCGTATTCGCGCAGGGTCTCGGCGAGGAAACGGGCGCCGGTCATGCTGGGCATCTGGTGGCCTCCTGATTAACAGTGACCGCCATTCCGGCTTGCGCTGGAATGACGGCGACGAAAATTGCGTTGATGTGTTCGGCTAGACGCCGCGTTCTTCGAAGACTTCCTTGGCTACACGTACCGCGTTGGCCGCAACGGGCCAGCCGGCATAGAAGGCCATGTGGGTGATGACTTCCGAGATCTCATCACGGGTGACGCCGTTGTCCAGCGCGCGACCGATGTGGCCCCGCAACTGGTCCGTCCGGTACAACGCGGTCAGTGTCGCCACCGTGATCAGGCTGCGGTCCCGCTTGGACAGTTCCGGCCGCTCCCAGACGTCACCGAACAGTACGTCGGCGGAAAGCTCGGCCAGCTTGGGTGATACTTCTTGCATTACGGTTCGGGCTGCGGGCTGCGTCATGACGCCTCCTGTGATTGCGGTCGGGATTTTCAGTAACGGATGTCGAAGGCTTGCATTGCGTCGGCGCTACGCTGCACGGAACATCGGCAGGCTGATGTTCTCGTCGATCTCCTCGAACACCACTTCCACCGCCATTCCGCACTGCACGGAATCCGGGCGAATCTCCCCCTCGCCAAACTCGATACCCACCAGCCAGGTCGGTATCATGGGTCCCTCTTCCAACTCCACCACCGCCGTGATGTACGGCACTTTGTCGCGGAACGCCGGCGTCGGCCCCCGGTGCACGATGGCGAAGGTGTGCAGGGTGCCTCGCCCGCTGGCCTGGATCCACTCGGTATCGCGTGAGAAACAGTCAGGGAAAGGACAGATATCTCGGGGGTAGAAGTAAGACCGGTCGCACATGGCGCAGTAGCGCAGCCAGAGCTCGCCTTCCTTGCACTTTTCCCAGTAGAAGTCCGATTCCGGCTGCGGCGCGGGCAGCGGTATCTGAGGAGCGGCCTGTGTCATTTGATCAATCTCCGGTGCGGAAAATAAGCCGTGTGGACTCGGGCGAGCCAACCGGCGATAAGCATAGCGAGGTGAGAAGCACTACGCAACATCGGCAGCGAGCCGGATAATCCGATCAAGTTCTTCAACGGAAGAGGAATAAACGTTTCGATGCGCGCTTTCAAAAACCCTCAAATTCAGGCTATCCACCTGTTTGTCGCCCATATCTCCCGAGCCGGAGATTGATCCAGCCTCCAGCCGCGCGTCTCCGCATAACCCCATCAAGTGCAGTTTGGCCGAAAGTGGCATAAAGAACCACATCCAGTTTTCTCGATGGGGCTCCGGCCCCAAGAGGAAAGTCGTTGATGGTATATCAGATGTTATGAACATGCGTCCGTTTGGGGGTTCGTCAAACCTCCAGCTACCTTGCTCGTACCATTCGTAGTATCGCTCGCCTTCCTCGCCGCGCAAAAATGGGTCAAGGAGAACAGCGACCCGCTTTCGGAAATTGTCTCTGTGAGTTATTTTGCCAACCAGCGAATGGATGAGACGAAGCTTGTGTTCTAAACCCGGTTCTTGGGCGATAGAACCTTCGAGCGCTGCCGTTTCTTGCCTATCGTACAAGAGCAGAGATTCACTCAAAAAGGCACGCATTCGCTCACGCAAGCCTTGGCTGCGCAATGCAGAATCCACTATCAAGCGCGCAAGCCACTGGCGTAACCGAGCAGAACCTATTCGGTCGTCAATATATACGTTCAATTCGCCAACATAGCACTGCCTCAAGTTGCTAAGCATTTCGGACCAAACAGTCTCACGTTCTGTGAGAATTTTGTCGTTCCCCGCCGAGTAGGCATCTCTCGATACCTCGACATCATGTATCGAGCGGATTTCGATGCCTTTCATTGGGCGATGTTTGTCAAACATATATATTTGGTCAGCATTGTTTGCATGGCTGAACCCACGCAAGTACATCTGAGGGACGAAGTGTTTCCTAGTCTTGTCTAACTCATACATCAGGCGAGCCTCGTTTTTGAGCGGCATAGTGTTGCCGCCTAATTTAGCACCGAACAACACCATTGTCTCACATCGGGGTCGACCGATGAAGAATGGTTCATAGCTCGGCGCTGGCCGGACGGGATCGAGTGTCCCCACTGTGCCAGCGCCGATATTTCTGTCCGCGAGAACCGCAGGCCCATGCCGTTTCACTGCCGGGCCTGCCGCCAGTATTTCAGCGTCCACACCGGCACCCTGCTCGACGCCAGCAAGTTGCCCCTGTCAAAGTGGGCGTTGGCCTTCTACCTGATGAGCGTCAATCGCAAGGGTGTCAGCAGCGTCCAGTTGAGCAAAGCCCTGGGTGTCACCCAAAAGACGGCATGGCACCTGGAGCACCGGATCCGCGAGGCGTGGGCCATTCAGAGCGGCAAGTTCGAGGGGCCGGTGGAAGTGGACGAAACTTACGTGGGCGGCATGGAGATGCTTTGTGTAGGTCCAACTGTCCCTTCCTCATGACTGCCTCCGTAGGTAAGTTCGCAAGCCACCATACACCACTGCTTTCATGTGCAGAAAACCAGGCCGCAGAGGCTCATCGCCAGTGACACGACCAGGATCAGGCCAAAGACTTTCAGGCAGCCCACGAACTGGTATCCGTCCCGCTCTTCTTGCCGGATCTGTTCGTCCCTGCGAATATCGTCTTCGTTCACTTCTCCCAATCCACCTTTGCAATCCAGCAAGGGTGATCCTCCGATGCGTCGATGCGGAACGCGAACTTGCTATAGCGTTCTGCGGTCACTTCGATGGTTTCTTCGTGATACCCCGCCGGCGCAGGGTAGGAATATTCCTTAGAACTCCCGTGGATATTGCCATCTTGTATATCCCACGTTATCCGCTCTTCGACTTGCACCTCCGTCGCCTCCCGGCAATGGGTGGCCACATGCAAGACATCACCGCTCTCTGCATGGTAACCACCCGAGATCCAGCTGGCGTTCCAGTAGAACTTGTCGTACTTGCACATCGGTTCTTCATCCGGGCAACGATGGGTTCGGGTGGGTTCAACAAACGCTACAGGCTCTCCCCATATCATCTCTTTGGGTGATCTTTGGTCCAACGGCTCAGGCGTGAATGGCCCTCTGAGCCCAACCCAACAATTCGCAGATCCCGAAACCGGGCTTATCGTTATGGTGCGTGAAAACGCGCTGGGAGGAAACAGGAATTGGGTTTCTGAATAACCAACGTCGGCCTGCACGGTCTCAGTCTGCTCCACGGTGCGATGCGGAGGGGTCCGTTCCTGATATTCAACATCGACGATCAAAGTAGTTGCAGCCTGGCAGGCGGTTGCGACCATGAATAGGTCGCCTTGCCTGATACGTTCAACCTCAGTGATCTCCACACGGCTGTCCATCTTGAAATAGGCAGCAGGGAAGTTCTCTGAGAGCCATGTTGTGTTGCGGTGGTATTCGTGCGAACACATCACATGGCTGTCAGGGCAGGTGAATTGCACCGGAGGCCCAGCGAGAAAAAGGTCAGGGTCCGGACTATGGATTGACCAAAACGGCGCAGTCCACGAGGCGGCCCAGGGTGTAGGGGAAGGCTCAGTCGGAACCGGCGTGGATGTCGCGGCCACTGTTAGGGCCGGCGTGGGCGACGGCGCCGCTTCCGTCATGGTGGGTTCAGGGATTGCGGTAGCCGCCTGAGCTCGGACCGCCCTGACCCCGGATGATGATTGGAGCATTCCCACGCCGGGCGCGACCTGCTCCGCTTGTCCTGTTGGGTTGGTTTCGGCGTCCCCGCTGCCCGGCGCTGTCGCGGCTGGCCCGCATGCCATCGCCCAGACCAATACCATCAGCACGCAAATCCATGTAACGCGCTCAACCTTCCAAATGCACATAACATCCTCCCTGTGGATAATGAATCCTCAGAGAGGTTTTGCCGTAAGGCCGTAAGGGTGACGCTGGTAATATACCCGGCGGGTTTCAGGACCCTCTGGCTTGTCCTCTCGGCAGGACTCGCCGGAGCACCTCGCTGGCGGCAACCAGTGAGGCGCATTCAGTTCTTGGGCATGGCCGGTGGAGCGCGACTGATAGGGTTGACGTGGCCCGTGAATGCCGGCCTCACCGACCAGCCCTGCCGTATCCGCTCTTCGTGGCGGATTTCACCCTCATTCCGCACCCTGGCACCTCCCTTGCGGCCACCGGAGAGGCCACTTGCTAGGGTTGCCGGGTTCCGCTGTTGGTCCCGCAAGAGAGGCATGTTTGCCCCTCGGCGCGGTAAGATCAACAGCAGTGTGGGCAACGGAAGTCCCGTTGAACCCTCAACCCTAGCACGGGCAGTGTGCGGGTCTGTAATTTCTTTGTCAACAATTCGCCAACACGACACAGTGTCAGCGGAGGTGCGCCATGACTAAAGCCAAGAAACAGCGCGGCCGTCCGCCCATGCAGGAACCCATTGACGCCACGCCCGAGGAACTGGCCGAGGGGTTCCTGCGGGCGTCGCCGGATTATCAGCGGGGCTATCTTAAAGACAACAAGAAAGGAACGCCCAAGTAGCCGCCCCGCTTCGTGTAGTTAGGGGTATAAATCCCAAATCAATCGTCAATTCAGCACCAGCACCGCGCCGGCCACCACCATCCACGCCGCTATCGCCAGCAGCAACGGCACGTCCCGCAGCATCAGCAGTTCCGGCGACTCCGCGTCCCTGCTGTTGTTCAGCAGGTACAGGTAGCGGAACAGCCCGAATATCGCCAGCGGCACCGTCAGCAGCATGGTGTTGTTATCCGGCAGGTTATCGGCCTCAACCGTGTACAGCGTGTAACTCACCAGCGCCGTCGTGGCCGACAGGATCAGCAACTGGCCTCCCAGCGGCGGAGCGTAATGCGATAGGGTCGCCCGCTGCGCCTCGGGTTCATCGCCGGCCAGCCTTGCCTCCGCGTACCGCCGGCCGATCACAATGAACAGCGCGCCCGCCGCGGTGACTGCGTAGAGCCACGGCGACGGGGCCGCTCCCACCGCCACCGCTCCGGCCACCGCCCGCAGCACGTATCCGCCGGCCACGATCATTACGTCAACCAGCGCTACCCGTTTCAACCGCAACGAGTAACCCACGTTGGCAACAAGATAAATCGCGCCGATCAAGGGCAGCGCCGGCGCGGATATCCAATACAACCCCGCCATTCCGGCAACGGCCAGCGCCGCCATCGCGGCCCCGGCCAGCCAACCCGGCAGCGACCCCGACGCGATGGGCCTCGCGCGTTTGGTGGGATGCCGTCGGTCGGATTCCCGGTCCGCCAGGTCGTTCAGGATGTATATCGCCGACGACAACGCGCAGAAGGCCGCGAACAGCGCCACCAGCCTCGGGATGTACGGAATTAGCGTCGAGAGGTCGCCGGGTTCCCAGACCAGGTCCACCGCGAACAGCAGCGGCAGAAACACCAGCAGGTTCTTCACCCACTGCAGCGGACGGGCCGTCCGGAACAGCCCTGCCACCGGGCTCATGATCCCCGCGCGCCTCCCGGCTCGTTTCCCAACGCGATGGCCTGCCGCCGCCCGCTTCGCGCCAGCCAAAGCCAGGCCAGCCCGCCGACGATAACCGCAAGCCAGAGAGTGGCTAGTCGGGTCAGAAGGGTTGCCAGCGCTGCCGTGGCCGCCGGCAGGCCAGCCTGGCCCAACAGGGCGACCATGCTGCCCTCAAATCCCACCAACCCGCCGGGCAGGGCCGTCACGGCCCCCAGCAACGCGGCCGCGGCCGAAATCGGCAACGCGATGCCAACCGCCACCTCATCACCCAGGCTCAGCACTATGACCCACAGGGCCAGACCCTCCGCCGCCCACGCCAGGAAACCCAGCGCCACCGCCGCCAGCAGCAGCCGGGGCGACATCAGGCGACGCAACCCATCCTGCGACTGGCCCAATGGCTCGCGCCACCGCCTCAGCACCGGCAGATCCAACGCCCTGGCTCCGTACCGCGACGCGGCCAGCAGCCCAACGGCCAGCCCGATCACCAGCAGTGCGCCGATTGCCACCGCCACCGCGGGTGGGAGCAGCAGCGCTCCGGTCATCCCCAGCAGGGCAACGGATATGACGTCGGTCAGCCGCTCCATCACCACTGCCGGCGCCGATGTCGCAACCGGAACCCCGGTGCGCTGGTGGAGCCACACACTCTTCAACAACTCGCCAACCTTGCCCGGGGTGATCGACAGGGCCAGCCCCGCCACAAACACCGGCACGCTCACCGATGCCGGTACGCTGAGCCCCAGCGCCCGGAGGTACATCCACCAACGCAGGAACCGCAGCCCGTAGTTGACCACCGCCAGGCCCGCTGCCGCCGCGAACCCTGCGTACGCGGCCGGGGACTCAAACAGCGTCCGGCCCACCTGGCGAAAATCTCCGTACGCCAGCAGCCCGGCGAAGACCCCAACCGTCAGCAGGCCCACCAGCAGCCACCTGCGTGCGCTCAATCCGCTTCCCCACGCGCGACTGCTGCTGCCGGGTCCACCCTCACCTCCGGCATCAGGCAGATCTGCGCCGCCAGGTAGCCCGCGCCAAACCCGTTGTCGATGTTCACCACCCCGACTCCAGGAGCGCAGGCGTTCAGCATTCCCAGCAGCGCCGCCAGACCACCGAAGCTGGCCCCGTAACCGACGCTGGTGGGCACGGCGATCACCGGCGCCGACACCAGCCCCGACACCACGCTGGCCAGCGCCGCTTCCATGCCCGCGACCACGATGATCACCCGCGCTTCCTGCAGGCGTTCCCGCTGCACCAGCAGCCGGTGCAGCCCCGCCACACCCACGTCGTTGACCCGACCGGCTTTGCACCCCATCAGCTCCGCCGTCAGCGCTGCCTCTTCCGCCACTGGCAGGTCGGCGGTACCCCCGGTAACGATCAGCAGCCCCAATTCGGATGGCGCTTTCGGCTCACCTTCAAGAACCGTTATGCAGCGCGCCAACTGGTGATACCGCGCCGCCGGCACTTTCGATTCCACGGCCGCATACACCTCGGGTTCGGCGCGGGTGATCAGCACCGGTTGGCCTCGTCCGCTCATCGCCGACACGATGCCGGCCACCTGCTCCCTGGTCTTGCCCTCCGCCAGCACCACCTCCGGCCAGCCCGTCCGCAGGGTGCGGTGGTGGTCCAGCCTGGCGTATCCCAGGTCCTGGTACGGCAGATCCCGCAGCGACTCCAGGGCTCGGGATACCGTCACGCTCCCGTCGCGGACGTTCTCCAGGAGGTTTCGCAGCGCCTCCGCGTCCACCGCTAGCTCGCCTCCACGGGAACCGCCGCTCTCATTTTCATCAGTCGATACATCCCGCCCAGCGTGCTCATCCCGGCGACGTAGGTTGCGAAAACGGCTACCGCGATCCACGTCAGCGCCACGAACCTCCCCGGCATCGGCAGGGCCAGCGTCAATATCAACGCAATCGCCACCAGGATGATGCCGGACGCGGTGCCCACCACCACGCCGAACTTGGCTGCGGCCACCAGCGGCGTCGACCCGTCGGTGTCCACCGAGCAGATCCCGAAATAAGCCCCCAGGAACGGCCCGAAGGGAGCCAGCAGAAACTGCGCCACGGGGATTATGGTGCATACCAGCATCACGCCCAGCGCGGTCAGCAGCCCCTTAGTCATCGCTGCCACGCCACCCGGTTCGATATTCTCGGCCCAAAAACATTGGACGCTCAGTATATCCGGTGACCCCGGCGGTTGCATCGTTGGGCGTCGCTATAATTGTCGCCGCCATTGACAGACCACATTGGGGAAATTGGAGGCGATTGCCATGAGCGATGCCGAATCACAAACCGGCCAGGACGGGCCTTTCGCGGAACTCCTGGGCATCCGTCCCGGCATATCCGACGACGGCGTGGGCACCGCGTTCATGACGGTGGCAGACAAGCACCGCCAGCGCGCCGGAGTCGTCCAGGGTGGCCTCCTGGTGACGCTGGCCGACTACGCGTTCTTCCGCGCCTGCCGGTCGGTGCTCCGCGAGGGAGAGCACGCCGTTACCATCGAACTGAAGCTGAACTTTATCGCCCCGGCCCGCGACGGTGAACTTACTGCCCGCAGCTCCATCAAGAGCCGGGGCGGGCGCATCATCGTTGGCGACATGGAAATCCACGGCGAGGACGGCCAGCTGATTGCCACCGGTCTCGGCACCTATATGACGGTTTACGACCGTCGCCAACAGCCGGAGGACCCGAATGCCTGACGCGGTTGGCATTTGCCGCCGCCTTTGGGTATAATCGGCCCAGGAGGGAGGTGTCGTCTTGCGCATCCCGATGAAAGTTGACTACGGCGTGCGCGCGCTGGTGGAGCTGGCCATGCGGCATGGCGACGGGCCGGTACAGGCCGCCGCCATCGCTTACCGCCAGGGCATACCGGAACCGTACCTCGAGCGGCTGATGTCCACCCTCAACCGGAGCGGCTTCGTTCACAGCCGCCGTGGCCCGCAGGGGGGCCATATGCTTGCCAGGGACCCGCACGATGTCAACCTGTATGACATCATGCAGGAGTTGGACGGCAACGCGTCTCCCCTGGATTGCCTGACCTTGCCCACCGACTGCATGTTCGCCGACTGCTGCGCCCAGAAAGAAATTTGGCAAACCGTCGAGGAGTCCATCCAGCAGGTGCTCCAGTCGACCACGTTGGCGCACCTGGCCGACCGTCAGAGCGCGCTGATTTGCGAAGCGGACCGCGCCAAACCGGTCTCGGAACCGGAGCCCGCGGTTTCGGTTTGACCGCTCGCTCGGTTGCTTGACAATTTTTTGGGCCTGACAATACACTTCGGTTACGATGTTACCTGCCGAAATTGCGCTGGTCGCTTGCGCCTGTCCCCGCACATAGGGGGCAGGCCGACTTACATCCAATTCGAGCCTGCGTCCGCCGAATTCACCGTGAAACGGTTCGGGGCGCAGGTTTTCAGTTAAATCAATCCAACCGGCAACCGGAGGAACTCAAAATGGTCCAGCCCCTACGCTTGACCCCAGACCAGGTCAAACGCTACAGCCGCCACATCATCATGCAGGACGTGGGTAGCGCCGGTCAGCGCAAGATGATGGAATCCAGCGCGCTGATCATCGGGGCCGGCGGCCTGGGTTCGCCTTCCGCGGTCTACCTGTCCCTGGCCGGCGTGGGCAAGATCGGCATCGTCGACTTCGACGTCGTTGAACTGTCCAACTTGCAACGGCAGATCCTGCACCACACCCCCGACGTCGGCCGGCCCAAGGTCCAGTCCGCCAAGGACAACATCCTGTCCTACAACCCCGAGGTCGACGTGGTCCTGCATGAGGCCTGGCTCACTTCGGAAAACGCTTTCGACATCATCGGCCAGTACGACATCGTCATCAACGGCGCCGACAATTTCGCCACCCGTTACTTGGTCAACGATGCCTGCTACCTGCTGAACAAGCCTCTCATCGACGGCAGCATCCTGATCTTCGACGGCCAGGCCACCGTTTTCCTGCCCGGCCAGGGCTGCTACCGCTGCCTCTTCCCGGCCCCGCCCCCTCCCGGCATGGTCCCCAACTGCGCCGAGGCCGGCGTGCTGGGCGCCCTCACCGGATTGGTTGGTTCAATACAGGCTACCGAGGCTCTCAAGCACATCCTGGGCATCGGCGAAAGCCTCGCCTCCCGCCTCATGGTCATCGACGCGCTGAGCATGCAGTTCCGCGAGGTCCGGTTGCGCCGCAATCCGGACTGTCCCCTCTGTGGCGACAACCCCACCGTCACGAAACTCATCGACTACGAAGTGTTCTGCGGCGTTGCCGAAGCGCCCGAACCGGTCGCCATTGGCGCCGGCGCGCTCTAGTCATCGCAACCAGTTTCCCGAGGCGATCCGGAGCCCGGCACTAATGACGTACAAGTCCACGTACAAAGGGCTCATTGCCACCATCGGCGATACTCCCCTGGTGGAGTTGCAAAACCTCAGCCCCAACCCTGAGGTCCGCATCTACGCCAAGCTGGAGGGCCAGAACCCTACCGGCAGCGTCAAAGACCGCATCGGCCTCAAGATGATCGAGCGGGCCGAGGCCGACGGCGAGATCTCGCCCAGCCGCACTATCCTGGAACCCACCTCGGGCAACACCGGCATTTCGCTGGCGATGATCGGTCGCCTCAAGGGCTACAAGGTCAAGGTGGTGATGCCGGAGAACGTCTCCGTGGAGCGCACCCAACTGCTGGAAGCCTACGGCGCGGAGATCGTCTATTCGGACGGTACCCTGGGCACCAACGGCAGCGTCGTCATGGCGCAGGAAATGGTGGAGAAAAACCCTCACGACTACCTGATGCTCTACCAGTACGGTAACGACGGCAACCCGGACGCCCACTACGAGGGCACCGGCCAGGAGATCGTCGAGGCGCTGCCCGAAGTCGACGTGTTCGTAGCCGGTCTGGGCACCGGGGGCACCCTGATGGGCAACGCGCGCCGTCTCAAGGAGCATCGCAGCGACATCAAGATCATCGCCGTCGCCCCGGAACCGGACGATTTCATCTCCGGCCTCCGTCGGCTGGAAGACGGGTTCATCCCTCCGATCCTCGACATCAACCTGCTGGACAACCGCCTCCTGGTCAACAGCTTCGACTCCTTCTACATGACCAAGGAGTTGATGGACAAGGAAGGGATTTTCGCCGGCATTTCCTCCGGGTCCGTCATCGCCGGCGCTCTGAAACACGCCGAGCGCATGGAAAGCGGGCACGTGGTTTGCCTCCTCGCCGACGGCGGGTGGAAGTACCTGAGCAGCCAGTTGTGGACCCGCGATTACGAAACCCTCGCCCAGGAGGCTCAGGGCAAGATCTGGTGGTAGCGGCAGGTCGAACCGACTTTGCCGGCCCGGCGGATCGCGATTATCGCCCTTGCCCCGCCCCAATGCCGATGCTATAATGCGCGCACATCACGCCCCGCTGCCGGGCAAAGTGAGAGACCCTCACCAACTTGGCAGCGAGCGGTTCACGGGATTAAAAAGCGGGGCGGATACCCGCTTTATTGCTGTGAATAGGATGCACGTCAGATCACTGTCGGCGGCGCGCCCGGCGGAGGATAACGATGAAAAGCGATTTCATGATGGCGTTGAATCAACTGTCCGCCGAGCGGGGCCTGCGCAAAGAACTGGTCCTGGATAAGGTGGAAGTCGCGCTGGCCACCGCTTTCCGCCGCGACCGCGTGGCCGGCTCCCAGAACCTGACCGTCAAACTGAACCCGAATACCGGCGACATCAGCATTTTCCCGCTGCGTAGCGTCGTCGAAGAAATCGAGGACCCTGAGACCGAGATCGCCCTCGCGGACGCGTTGCGGATACAACCGTCGGCCGAGATCGGCAGCGAGATATCCGAAGACGAGGAAGTTTCCTACGACACCAGCCGCATCTCCGCCCAGACCGCCCGACAGGTCCTCATGCAGGGCCTCCGAGAAGCAGAGCGCGAAAAGATCTTCGAGGAATACTCCGCGTACCAGGGCGAAATAATCAGCGGCAGCGTGGAAAGCATCGAGAAAGGCCCGACCGTATTCATCAACCTCAACCCCCACCAGGCCCAGAGTCAGAACCGCGCCCGTGGCGTCATGCGTCCGGACAATCAGGTCGGCAGCGAACGGTATCGCAAGAACCAGTCGCTGAAAGTCCTCCTGGTGGAGGTTCAGCAAACCACCCGCGGCCCCGAGGTTGTGGTCAGCCGCGCCCATCGTGACCTGCTCCGCCGCCTCATGGAGGCCGAGGTTCCCGAAATCGGCAACGGCACCGTCGAAATCAGGGCCATAGCCCGCGACCCCGGCGTCCGCAGCAAGGTCGCCGTGTCCTCCCACCAGGACGGCGTCGACCCCGTCGGCTCCTGCATCGGCCTGCGAGGTAACCGCATCCAGAGCGTGGTCAACGAACTCCAGGGCGAAAAGATCGACGTGATCGAGTGGGATCCAAACCCCCGCGTGCTGATCTCCCGCGCCCTGAGCCCCGCCGACGTTGGCGGCGTCGACCTTGACCCGGACGAGAACACCGCCTACGTGGTCGTGCCCGAGAGCCAGATGTCGTTGGCCATCGGACGAGACGGCCAAAACGCACGTTTGGCCGCGCGGCTTTCGGGTTGGCGGTTGGATATCAAGAACGTGGAGCAATGGGAGGCCCTGCGGTCGGCTCGCGCTGCCGAGGCGGCCCGCATCGCTGCCGCCCAGGCCGAAGCCGCCGAGGAAGCCGCCCGCATCGCCGCCGCCGAAGCCGAGGCCGCCGCCGCGGCCGCTGAGGTAGCAGCGCCGGCGGATCCGGAGCCGGAAACGGTGGAACTGGCGCCCGTGGCAGACGTCGTCGCCGAAGCCGAAGCCCTGCTCGAACCGGCCCCCGTCTCCGAAACCGTCCAGGCAGAAATCGAAAGTCTCATCCCCGAGGAAGTCGTTGCTCCGGCAGAAGCCGAACCGGAACCCGTGGCGGAGCCCGTCGCGGCCGAACCCCAGGAAATCGTCGCCGCAACCTCAACCGAGCCGGACCAGGTTCCGGATGTCGAAGTCGACGAGGACGCGTTGCTGGAGGCGCTGATGGCCGAAGAGGAAGCAGCAGCGGCCGCTGCTGAACTCGACGCCGCAGACGACGAATCGGTCGGTCTCAGCGTCGACGCTCTGGAAAGCCTGACCATCGACGACGTAGTGGAAGAGTTCGACGAAGACGAAGAAGAATTCGAGGACGACGATGAGGAGGCAGATCCCGAAATGGCCGAACTCCTCGCCGGTCTTCCCAATCTCGCGCCGGACGCTGGCAAGATCAGGTTCGCAGAAGACATCGTCGGAGACTTCAGGGGCGGCGACCGCCGGCGCCGGCGCGGCGGCGGCAACCGTCGCGGTGGTAATGTTCCGGGCGCTCGCGGACCCGGACCGCGCCGCCGGTAAGCCGCGTCGATCTCCCAATCCAACCCTTGTCCTACGCTATGCATTGGCCAGGTAATCGCAAATTCCGAAACAGCGCCACATCCCTGAACGCAGTTGTATCGCCTGCGGTCACAAGAAACCGAAAGGCGATTTGATCAGGCTCGTCCGCACGCCTGACGGTGAAGTGCGGCCCGATACCACCGGACGCGCCAACGGCAGGGGCGTCTATCTGTGCCACCAGGCAACGTGCTGGGAAAAAGGTCTGGCTCGCCGTTCGCTGGAGCGCGGACTGCGTAACCCGGTTTCCAACACGGACCTTGACGCTCTGAAACGGTATTTCATTGAAACTGTCGCGCCCGGCGCCTACCACGCCGGGCCCGGGACCGCCAGCAGTGCGGTTCGGGAAACGGAAGGCTGATCCCGCGCGGGGGACGACCTCGCGTGGACGGCAATTCCGCTGGAGGAGGTGCTACCCATGACTACGACAACCGAACAACGCTCCGGCGCCCGCCGCCCCCGTCGCGGCGAGCCCCGTCGCAGCTCATCCCGCCCATTGGTCCTGCCCGATTCCCTGACCGTCAAGGACCTGGCGGAACTCCTGGACCAGTCGCCTATCGATGTCATCAAACAGCTGATGCGTCACGGCATCATGGTCAACGTCAACCAGGTGATTGATCACCAGGTCGCCGCCGTGGCTGCGGCTGCCTACGGAGTCCGTACCCGCCTGGCGGAACAGAAGGCGGACACCGCCTCCATCAACGCGGCGTCGCAGGAAATGGGCGAAACGCTGCAACCCCGCCCGCCGGTGGTAACCATCCTCGGCCACGTCGATCACGGCAAGACCAGCCTGCTCGACTACATCCGCAACACCGCGGTGGTTGACAAGGAAGCGGGCGGCATCACCCAGCACATCGGCGCGTACCAGGTCGTTCAGGACGGGCAGCCCATCACCTTCCTGGACACCCCGGGGCACGCGGCCTTCACCGCCATCCGATCCCGGGGCGCTCGGGTAACCGACATCGCCGTGCTGGTCGTGGCTGCCGACGACGGCATCATGCCGCAGACCGACGAGGCTATCGATCACGCCCGCGCCGCCGACGTGCCCATTGTCGTCGCCATCAACAAGATGGACCTTCCCACCGCGCAGCCCGATGTGGTCAAGCGTCAGCTCAGCGAACGCAACCTGCTGGTGGAAGAATGGGGCGGCGACGTGATCGCGGTCCCGGTTTCCGCGCAGACGGGCGACGGGGTCGATGACCTCCTGGAAAACCTCTCGGTGCTTTCGGAAATCCTTGAGCTCAAGGCCAACCCCGACCGCTCCGCTGCCGGCGTCATCGTCGAGGCCACCCTTGACCGCCGCCGTGGCCCGTCCGCCACCGTCCTGATCCAGGCCGGCACCCTGCGCGTCGGCGACTATATCGTCGCCGGAACCGCCTGGGGACGCGTCCGCGCCATCGCCAATGAACAGGGACAGAGCATCGACACCATCACTCCTGGGTCACCCGGTGTGGTGATGGGGCTCAACGCGGTCCCTGAAGCCGGTGATATCCTGACGGTGGTCACCAGCGAACGCGCCGCCCGTCAGATGGCGGGCCGCCGCGAGCACCGTTCCAGCACCGGCAACCTCGAAACGGTGCTCACTCTGGACAGCGTCGTGAAGCAGATCGACGCCGGCGACGTCAAGGAACTGGTGCTGGTCCTCAAGGCCGACGTCCAGGGCAGCGTTGAAGCCGCCGTGCATTCCATCGAGCAGTTGTCCGAGGGTGATGTCAAAGCCCGGGTAATTCACTCAGGTTCAGGTTCCGTGAGTGATTCGGACGTGCAGTTGGCCGCCGCGTCCGGCGGCATCGTACTCGCCTTTAACGTAGGCTTCGAAGTCGGAGCCGAGCGCACCGCCGAACGCCTTGGCGTCGAGGTTCGCAATTACCAGATCATCTACCGCCTCTTGGAAGACGTGGAAGCCGCGCTCCAGGGGTTGCTGGAGCCCGAGTACGAAGAGGTGGTCGTGGGCCGCGCCGAAATCCGGGAGATCTTCCCCGGCCGCCGTGGCGTCCGCATCGCTGGTTGCCGCGTCCTGGACGGGCGTATCGTCAGGCAGGGCAACATCCGGGTTATGCGCGATGACGATGTCGTTACGGAGACCCAGATCGGCAGCCTCCGCCACTTCCGTGACGAGGTCAACCAGGCCACTGCCGGAACCGAGTGCGGCATCGTCCTGGACGGTTTCAACGATTTCGAGGAAGGAGACTTGATCGTGGCCTACCGCATGGAGCGATCCAACTAGCGGTCCGACGGACACTGCGAGGTTTACCCATGGCGGACCGCAGACGAATGGAGCGAGTCAATGGGCTCCTCCGCGAAGAGATCGCCGGCCTGCTGGCTTCCCAGGTCAACGACCCTCGCCTGCAAGGCATCATCACCATTACCCAGGTGCGCACCGCGTCGGACCTGCGCAGCGCCCGGGTCTACGTCAGCGTGATGGGCGCCGAAGCCGTCCGCCAGGAAGCCCTGGCCGGGATCCAATCCTCCGCATCCTACCTGCGGCGGGAGTTGCGCAGTCGCGTCACCCTGCGCCACGTGCCGTTCCTCACCTTCCAGTTGGACGATGCCATGCTTGAGGCCGATCGCCTGATGCAGCTGATCGACGATCTCGAGGTCCCCGACGAATCGGCGGACGACGCCCAGGCCTGGGCCGGTCGCGCGTGAGACAATGCCTGCTGGTGAATATGCCTGCTGGTGAACATCGGCGTCCGGCTATCAACGGATTCCTTAACCTCCACAAACCGGTCGGCATCACCTCCATGGACGCCGTCCGGCGCGTGAAGCGTGTCACCGGGCAGCGTCGCAAAGTCGGCCACGCCGGTACCCTGGATCCCCTGGCGGAGGGGGTGCTGCCCATCTGCTTCGGACAGGCCACTCGCCTCATGGAGATGGTGGTCGCGGGTTGGAAGCGGTACCGCATGACAGTTCGATTAGGCGCCGTCAGCAACACCTATGATGCCGAAGGCGAGATCGCCGAAATCGCCGACCCATCCGCGTTGACCCGCGGGGACATTGCCGCGTCACTCCGCAATTTCGTCGGCGAAATCGACCAACTGCCCCCCATGTACAGCGCGGTCAAAATCGACGGCCACCGGCTGTACGATCTGGCCCGCGCCGGTCGCCAGATTGAGCGCTCTCCGCGCCGCGTGTCCGTCCGCTCGATTGACATCGACGACATCGACCTGCCTTTCGCCACTTTTACCGTTGAGTGCGGTAAGGGAACATATCTCCGTTCCATCGCCCACGACCTTGGCCAAACCCTCGGATGCGGCGCCTACGTGACCGAGTTGACCCGTCTTTCCTGTGGCCGGTTTCGGGGCACCGAAGGCATCACCCCGGACGCTCTGGAGCAGGCCGCCGCCTCGGGGGATTGGACGCGCCACCTGCATCCCATCGATTGGGCATTGCGGGAATTGCCGGCCACGCAGGTCGACGCCGGCCTCGCCTGGGCCGTGCGCAACGGCCAGACCATCGTCGTCGGACCCGCACGAATTGACCAATCGGAACCAGGGTTGTGGCGCATCTACGGCCCCGATGGAGTATTCCTCGCACTGGCGCGTTCTGAGCCCGAGGGTCGCTTGGCGCCGACCCGAGTGTTCGACCTTCCCGAACCTTCCCCCTACGCCCCCAACGCCGTTCCCCTGTGAACCCTGCGCGCTATGACAGTCGCCGAACTCCCGTGCCAACGGTGCGGACGGCCCACGGCCACCAACGCCAGCTTCACCTTCCGCCCCCGCGGCGTGGCAGCGGGGATAACCAAGTGCTTGCGTTGCGCCCTGCGTCACTGGCCCATGTTGCGCCGGTCGTTAATCGCCAGCGCCGTGGTGGGCACGGCCCTCACGGCGCTGAATCAGGGTGACGCCATCCTCGCCGGCAATCTGGCCGGCGCGCTGGCATGGAAAATTCCGCTGACCTACTGCGTTCCCTTCCTGGTGGCCACCTACGGAGCCCTGGCCAACAGTCGCAACTGATAGCGCCGCGCGTGCTAGAACTGCCGCAACACTTCCACCACGCGACCTTTGACCTCCACGTTGTCCGCCGAGACGTAGATCGGGTCCATGGTGCTGTTTGCTGGTTGTAGCCGGACCTGGTCGCCCTCGCGGAAAAACTTCTTGAGGGTCGCCTCTTCCTCTTCCTTCAGCCAGGCCACCACCATTTCCCCGTTGCGGGCCGTGGTGGTCGGCTTGATAACCACCACATCGCCATCGTCGATCAAAGCGTCGATCATCGACGTGCCCTTGACCGACAGGGCGTACAGCGTGCCGTGCCGCTTTTTGAGGTCCGGGCGCACTTCCACGATGTCGAATTCCGCAGCCGAGCCAACTCCTTCGGAGGAGAAAGCCGGTATCGGTTCGCCCGCGGCGATGCTGCCCACTATCTGTACCCGCGCGGCGCCATTGGCCACCGGCAGGCCGGTCTCGTCCAGCAACTCGATCCCGCGTGCCACCTCCGAGCGTCGTTTCAGATACCCGTCCCGTTCCATCAGCCGCAGGTTGTAGTCCACCACCGAAGTGCTGCTGATATCGCAACCGCGCTGAATGTCCCGCACCGTGGGCGGGATGCCGTTATCGTCCAGGAACTGCCCGATGAAATCCAGGATTTGCTGTTGTCGTGGCCTCAGATTTTTTTTCGGTGGCATACGGGCTACCTCCACACCTTGTGTACTCTCCGCATCGCAAACTAATGTTCGGCACCGATATGCTAATGAATCCGCAACGGGTTGTCAACACGTCTCGTTCATCAGATCGGGGCTATCGCATATGAAATTATAACGGCGTCACTCCAGCTTTCGCCGGAATGGCAGTGGTCAAACAGTTCGTATGCGATCGCCCTGACTATGACACGGTGGGCGAAAGCCCTGCTGTGGACACTGGACAAGAGATGGGCGACGCTTTGGCACCGGACGTCCGGGCGACCTGGGCAGAGATCTACGGACTTCTGGCCGGCGTAATGGAGGAAGCGGCATACGGGTAGCCCGGGCGAGGCGAAGCCCACGCGACACAGTAGGCTGCGCCCTACGCTGCGCCGGTTGCCAGGAGGATCAATCGTGAAACATCAAGCCTTAGTGCGCGAGGCATCAGTAATGTTCCGCAAACTCAATCTCGTCGCCCTGGCGACGCTCATCTTGTTGGCTTCCACTCTGCTGGTCGCCTGCGCAAACGAAGACGCCGCCCCGGCCGGACTATCACGGGCCGAGGTTGAAGAAATAGTACGGGCCGAAGCGCCCGATGCCACGGTGCCGTCTCAACCCGGGCTGACCCGCTCCGAGGTTGAAGAGATCGCGCAGGCGGCGGCGGTGGCGATGCCTCAGCCCGAAGCCGAACCGGGGCTGACCCGCTCCGAGGTCGAAGAGATCGCGCAGGCGGCGGTGGCGGCGATGCCCCAGCCCGAAGCCGAACCGGGGCTGACCCGCTCCGAGGTTGAAGAGATTGTACGGGAGGCGGTACGGGCAGCCATGACGGAAGCAGCCGAGCCTGCATCCGCATCGTGCCAACTGGTTCCCGGACAGAGCGAGCCGGGCCAACCGGGCGAGGTGCCATTGGACGTGGAGGTGATAGCCGAAGATCTTGAGATCCCCTGGGGACTGGCGATTCTTCCCAACGGCGATATGCTGGTTACCGAGCGCCCCGGCCGGGTGCGCCTGATCCAGGACGGTGAAGTTGTCCCGGAGCCAGTGCTCGGGTTCGACGTGTCGATACTCCCTCCGTTGTTCGGCAGCCCGATCGCGGGGTCTGGAGGCGGGCTGCTGGGCATACTCCTGCACCCCGAATTCGCCTCCAACCGCCAGTTCTACCTCTTTTACAACATAGACAACAAGGACGGCGTACAGATTGGTCAAATCGGGCGCTACGCGCTCTCCGACGACGGCCGCTCGGCGACCTTTGACCGCGTGATCCTCGACGACCTGCCGGCGGGACTGCACCATCAGGGCGGCCGCATGCGGATCGGGCCCGATGGGATGCTGTACGTGGGCATCGGCGCCTACGACCCCCCCGAGGCGCAGAGTCCCGATACCGTGGCGGGGAAGTTGCTCAGGATGGACCTCAACGGTGGCATCCCCGCCGACAACCCGGACCCGAACAGCTACATTTTCGTGAGCGGGATACGCAACACCCAGGGCTACGACTGGTTCGATGACCGGCACATTGTGATGGTGGACCACGGTCCTTCCGGCTTTGAGCTGAATATGCCGGACTTGGCCGGCTTCGATGAGATCAACGTAGTAACCGCCGGCGACAACCTGGGCTGGCCCCTCGTCTGGGGATGCGACACCCAGGAGGGGCTGGTCAGCCCGGCGCTGGCGTGGGAGGGTTCGGTGCCGCCCACCGGCGCGACCTTCTATCGCGGCGACCTCATCCCCGAATGGACCGGTAGTTTCCTGTTCACCACCGTCGGGCTCAACGAGAGGTTCACCGGCCGTCCGATGCACGGCCGGCATCTGCATCGCGTGGTGTTCGACGAGGACAATCCGTACACTATCGTGTCCCACGAGGTCTACCTGCAGAATGCCTACGGACGCCTGCGCACCATCGTGAGCGATGCCGACGGGTATCTCTACATGATGACCAGCAACTGCGACAACCGCGGCGAGTGCCCGCCCGAAGGTGACAAGATCCTGCGGATTGGCCCCGCCCGATAGGGAGCATCGGGAAAAGCGGGCCGGAGGGGCCTCCCTCTCGTCCTAAGCCTCCTGGTATTGGCAGGATTTATCGCTCTTCTCTTGGCTTTATGGCGAGGCGCCACAGGTCAGCGCCAGGCAATTGCGGCTGAACCGGCGCCCGTTGCCCAACCGGATATCCAGGCCGCACAGTCGAGACGCCCGGAGGGCGCGAAGCCCCCGGGCGATCATCATGCCGAGGCGGCGGAAAACTAGCCGGCGCGGGATCGGTTAAGCGCCGCCGCCAGGCGGCCCTTCCGACGGGATGCGTTGTTCTTGTGCAGTATGCCCTTGCGCACGGCCACGTCGAGCATGCTCATGGCGTTGCGCACCGCTTCTTCGGAATCAGGGTCGGCGGCCGCCACGGCGCGACGGGCGCGGTTGACGGCGGTTCGGGTGGCACGGCGCGCGCTCATGTTGCGCGCGTTTCGCTTGACGGATTGGCGGTGGGCTTTCTGAGCCGGCAATGTTCTTACTCCCAAGGTCTGTTTTCGGAGGACAAGATGTTACCAAACCCCTTCCCCCTTTGTCATCCGCCGTCCCAAAGGGCGAATTTTGCTGTTCCGAACCAGGGTACCTCAGGAAGGCCACCTCCGTTCCATTGCCCGACCGGATTTGAGACGCTAACATGCAGGAGCAACGGGAGAATCCGCTAATGACCACTCAGCAGTATCAACAAGCCAGCGAGCATTTCCTGGCGCAGGCTAGACGGGAACTGGCAGACGGCGATCTGCCGCAAGCGTCTGAGAAAGGCTGGGGCGCCACCGCCCAGATCCTGAAAGCCGTCGCCGACCACCGCGGCTGGGAACACAGCCGTCACCGGCACCACCTCGTTACAGTCAGCCGGCTCAGGGCTGAGACCGGCGACGGCGACATCCGCCGCTTGTTCAATACCGCCAGCGCCCTTCACGAGAACTTTTACGAAAACACGATGCCGGCGTTCGAGGTCGAGGAAAGTCTGGACGACGTCGAGGCCCTGCTGAACAAGCTTCTACCCTTACTGGACCGGACCTAGTCTCGGACACTCTGGCCGGTCGAGTAGCGACATCGCCTGGTCTGCCGGGTTTCAGCACGCCAACCACCGCCCATCGCTTCAGGTTGACAATTTCGGCCCTGTTGCCCGAAAATTGTCGTGCTGAAAGCCACACCCGGAAACGGATTCACGGCGCGTTTTTCAGTATCGTTGTTCCTGTTTACCACTACATTGACCCCATTTGCGGAGGATCCCCGCCATGCCCGAGAAGCAGTTGATTTTCGATGAGAACGCTCGACAGAGCCTGATGAGCGGCGTTGACCAGCTCGGGCGCGCGGTCGCCCTGACCCTCGGCCCCAGCGGCCGCAACGTCATCCTCGGCCGCGTCTGGACCCTTCCCGTGGTGTGTAGCGACGGCGTTACCATCGCCAAGGAAATCGAACTGCCCGACCCCTACGAAAATATGGGCGCCCAGGTGGTGAAGGAAGCCGCGTCCAAGACCAACGACGTGGTCGGCGACGGCACCACCACCTCCATCGTGCTGGCCCGCTCCATCATCCAGGGCGGCTTCATGAACGTGGCCGCCGGCGCCAACCCGTTGGCCCTCAAATCCGGCATCGACCAGGCCGTATCCGCCGTGTGCAGCGTGATCAGCGACCAGGCCGCCGCCGTGGAGAGCCGCGAGCAGGTCGCCCGTGTCGCTGCCCTGTCCGCCCACGAAGAGGCCATCGCCGACCTGATCGCCGACGCCATGGACAAGGTCGGACGCGAGGGGATCATCACCGTGGAGGAGAGCCGCAGCCTCAGCGACGAGCTTGACGTCGTGGAGGGTATGCGTCTGGACCGCGGCTACCTGTCGCCTCATTTCGTCACCGACACCGACCGCATGGAGTGCTCCATCGACGAGCCTCTGTTCCTGCTCACTGATCAGAAGCTCTCCTCCGCCGCCGACGTGGTGCCCACCCTCGAAGCAGTGGCCCAAGGTGGCCGTCGTCCCCTGGTCATCATCGCCGAGGACATCGAGGGCGAAGCCCTGGCCACGTTGGTGGTCAACAAGCTGCGCGGCACCATCACCAGCCTCGCCGTCAAGGCCCCCGGCTTCGGCGAGCGACGCAAGGCCCTGCTGGAAGACCTGGCGATCATGACCGGCGGCACCGTGGTCACCAGCGACACCGGCATGCGCCTCGATGCAGTCTCCATCGACCAACTGGGTTCCGCCCGTCGCGTGGTCGCCTCCAAGGACGAGACCACCATCGTTGAGGGCCGCGGCCACGAGGACGACATCACCGGCCGCGTTTCCGAACTCCGCGTGCAGATCGAGGAAACCACCTCGGACTACGACCGCGAGAAGCTCCAGGAACGCCTCGCCAACCTCGCCGGCGGTGTCGCCGTCATCAAGGTCGGCGCGGCCACCGAGCCCGAACTGAACGAGCGCAAGAGCCGGACCGAGGACGCCCTGGCCGCCACTCGCGCCGCCGTGGAGGAAGGGGTCATCCCTGGCGGTGGCGTCACCCTGCTCCGCGCCCAGGCTGCCCTGGATGGCATCATGGACGCAGCGTCCGGCGACGTGGCCGTTGGCATCCGCCTCGTTCGCGAAGCGTTGGAGGCGCCTCTTACCACCATCGCCGATAACGCCGGCTACAAGGGCGCTGTGATCGTCGAGAACGTCCGTAACGGCGATAACGACTACGGTTTCGACGCGGACCGCGGCGACTACACTGGCATGGTGGCCCGCGGCATCATCGACCCTGCCAAGGTCACACGCTCGGCCCTCCAGAACGCGGGCTCCGTCGCCGGCATGCTCCTGACCACCCAGGCGGTGGTTACCGAGATCCCCAAGTACGAGCCCCTGCCCGCCGACATCCAGGACTTCATGCACGACTAATCCCCATCGACGGCGCAAATTCACCCGCCGCGCGTGCTGTGCAGCGACGCCGGCGGGTGAATTGTTTTCTATGTCATGATCGGCGACGAACCTACCAAAACAGGCGCGCTCAATAGGGACGCCATTGCGTCGCTGTTGGCACACCACCCGCCACTGCTGGAAGAATGTCCCGATCCATGCGGGCAACTCCAACCCAACGGGTTCGACGTCACCGTGCGCTCAGTCTCATCGTACTCTCCAGAAGCCGGCGCCGCAGCCATCGGCGTCTCCGATGCGGACCGGGCGCTGCCCGGTTCCACCGATCTGGCCTTCGGATGCGACGGCTGGCTGCTTCTGCCTCCCGGCCACTACCTGGTCACGTTCAACGAGGTGGTCAACCTGCCCCGGTGGGTCATGGCGCTGGGTCGTCCGCGTTCCAGCCTGCTGCGCATGGGCGTCACCCTGCACACCGCCGTGTGGGACGCCGGCTACAGCGGGCGCTCTCAGGCGCTGCTCGTTGTCCACAACGCCGGCGGGTTCCGCCTGCAGCGGGACGCCCGCATCGCCCAACTGGTCTTCTTCCCCCTGAGCGCTCCCGATAATCGCGGATACGACGGGCGCTACCAGCGTGAAAACCTGTGAACTCCGGCCCAGACATTGCCGTGGAACCCGCGCAACTACGCCGGTGGGTTGACCAGGCGGCGCGCGATGCGGGTTTCGACTTGGTCGCCGTCACCTCCGCCGACTCCTTTGCCTCCGACCGTGAGGAAGCCCTCCGCCGCATTGACTCCGGCCTCATGGACGGCCTGCCCTGGTTCAACGCCCAACGCGTGCGACGCGGCACGGACCCGGAAACCCTGCTGCCCGGCGCCCGCTCGATCATCTCCCTGGGCTGGAACTACTACCCGCCCGAAGACCCGCCGGCAACTGACCGCGCCGGCCTTATCGCCCGCTATGCCCGCGGCCGCGACTACCATCGCGTCATGAAACGCCGCATGCGCCGCGTGGTGCTGGACTTGACCGAGCGACTCGGCGACCCGTTTGCCGCTCGCTGGTACGTCGATGACGGGCCGATGCTGGACCGCGCCGCCGCGACCCGCGCCGGGCTGGGCTGGTTCGGCAAGAACGGCAACATCCTCAATCCTACCTACGGCTCATGGCTCCTGCTCGGCCAGATAATCACCGATCTGCCGCTGGCCGCCGACCCGCCGCTCGCCAAAACCTGCGGGCAATGCTCCCGTTGCATACCCGCGTGTCCCACCGATGCCATCGTGGCTCCCTACGTCGTCGACAATCGCCGCTGCATCAGCTACCTGACCATCGAGCACAAGGGAGCCATCCCGACCGAGTTGCGCGCGTCCATGGGCAACTGGGTCTTCGGGTGCGACATCTGCCAGGAAGTCTGCCCGGTCAACCGCAAGGCGAAAGCCACCGGAGACCCCAATTTCGGCCGCACCGATCTTTCCTCAATCGACCTGGTGGAGCTCCTCGACCTGACCGAAGAGCAGTTCCGGCACCGCTTCGCCGGAACGCCGATCATGCGCGCCAAGCAAGTGGGTATGCAACGGAACGCCTGCGTCGCCTTGGGCAATTCCGGCGACCCTGCCGCCGTCCCCGGTTTGACTCGTGCCCTGACGAGCGCCCCGCCCCTGGTACGAGCACATGCAGCGTGGGCTCTGGGCCGCATCGGCGGCGCCCGCGCCCGCGACGCCCTGCAACTTGCCCTGGACAGCGAGGCTGACCCGGAGGTCCTGTCAGAAATCAGGCCGGCGCTGGACCACGACGGCTATTCGTTGTCGTAGCGCGGCGACTGCCTGGGACCCGACCGTCGGTTGCTGGCGCGGTTCCGCTGGTTCCGTCGCCCGCGTCCGTTATTGCGGCCCTGGTCATCCGAGGTTTCTGATTCCGTCGGTTCAGTATCCGCATCAACAGTCGGTTCGGGAACCTCGACCGTTGCCGGCTGATCATCGGCCGCAGCCGGAACACGAGGCGGCTGCGGGCGGGCATTGTTCCGGGTCGCATTTCGCCGCCGCCGCTCGCGTTGGGCGCTCACGCGTTCCTCTTCTGCGGCCAACGCGGCGTCGATCTGCTCCAATGCCTTTTCCCGGCCGTCCCGGAGCTTCAGCATCTCCCCTTCCAGCAGGAAAAAGTCACTTTTCGAGAGCAGGTGCAAGTTGCCCTGGAACGCCATGTACCAGTCTTCCGGCGCCCACTTGCGCACGTATTCCAGCCGATAGGCGATCAGACCGGCGCTGATGTATTGATCGTTCTCCAGTACCACGTCCGGTTTGATCCCGATGCGATAGGGCCACGTCGCTTTGCCCTCTTTGATCCAGGGCCCCGAACCGACCTCTTCGTACCCCTGCGTGACAGTAGCCGTCGCGGTGAACACGCGAGACCCGGTTACGTAGTAGATGACTCGGTCCCCCGGTTCGACCCGCTGCACCTTCCGCCGGTACTCCGCCTTCAACCCCTGTCCGGTGAATCCCAGCCGTCGCGTAACGTTATAGTTTTCCTCGTTGCAATTGATCATCCAGAAATTGTGTGGCATAACCCCAACCTGCTCTGGCCATATCAATTCAGCCTGAAATTGCGCCTATTTTAGCGCACTCGGCCCACGGCACGGCTCCGGTCCAAAAGGCGACGGGCGGGAAATTCCCGCCCGTCTTTCCAGACTAACCAAGCTCCGCGCTCATGTTGTAAATCTCCCCTGGACGCCCGCCCTCCGGCAGGCCCAGCGGCAGGTGAACGTTCAGCAGGAACGGCCGCTTCTCCCGCTCCACGACACCCAGCCCGTGCTCGATGGCGTCGCCGATGTTGGTCTCGTCCGTCGCGTCCATCGCCTCGACGCCAAAGCCCTCGGCCAGTTTCACCGGGTCTATGCCGTCCAGCACCACGCCCCGGTACTCTCCGGTCTCGCGCATGTTGGCGTTGGCATTGGCAAAGGAACTGGCGACGATGCCGTAAGCGCCGTTGTTGGAGATTACGTAAAGCACCGGAACACCGTGGCTGGCCGCCGTCCACAGCGCGTGGTCTGAGTAGTACAGCGACCCGTCGCCCACCAGGCCGACCACCGGCGTGTCCGGCGCGCCCAGCTTGGCCCCGATTGCCATGCCCACGCCGTAGCCTTCCGACCCGCCGGCCGGCCGGATGTATTGGTTGCGGCCCGCCTCGTCGTTGTTGGCCAAAATATCCTGCGCCACGGCAAACTGCTCGATGGTCACCAGCCCGCCACCGCGGCTCTCCAGCGCCTGGTCCAGCGCATCACCCAGCGCCACCGCCCGAACCTTGCCCTGCTCCGCGGGAACTCGCCACGCGGCGTCCCGACGTTGGGCCCGCAGCGCCGCCACCTCTTCCCGGGCTCGGCTCCGTCGGTCGGACAGATCGTCGGACGAACCGTCAGTGGCGTCCAGCAACGCTTGCGCTGCCCGCTTCTCGTCGGCCAGCACTGCCAGGTCCAGACCAGGGATGTTCTCCAGGTTCTCGGCGTCCGCGCCGATGGCGATGGTCCGCTCGGCGTCGAAGAACGCGGTGTAGTCGCTGGCGTTGCCGGCGCCGTTATGCGTCACGCCGATGCACAGGATCAGGTCGGGGGCGATGTCCGGGGCCTGCTCCAGCCGACGGCCGCCGGCGTGCAGCGGGTGCTTGATCGAGACCGCCCTGGGGTCACCCACCACCGGCACCCCGAAACGCTCGGCCAATGCGGTGACCTCCGCGATGGCGCCGCTCTTCCACACCCCGTCGCCCACGTACATCAACGGACGCTTGGCGTCCCGCAGCGCTCGCGCCACGGCGTCAATGTCCGCGTCCGACGGATAGCCGGCGTGAATCTCGGGAAGCTGACCATCGATGATATTCGCCGTGTGCTCGGCCGGCCCCAGCAGCCGGTCGTACACCGCCAGGTGCACCGGGCCCACCGGCGGCGTCATCGCCACCCGCAACGCCCGCTCCAGGGCGGCCGGCAGTCCCTCCGGCTCGATGACCGTCCAGTTCGCCTTCATCATCGGCGCGGCGATGGCGGTCGGGCCGGCATTGTGGCTCACGTCCAGGCTGATCTTGCCGGCGAAGCTGCCGGTGTCGCCGGCGAAGGTGATCACCACCACCGGCAGGCTGCCCGTCCACACGTTGATCAGCTGACCCATCGCCTGTGCCAGCCCCGCGCCCAGGTGCACCACCATCACGCCGGGAGCCAGGTTAGCCTGGGTGTACCCGCCGGCCATCGCCGTGACGGCGCCCTCGTGCAATCCGAGTATGCCGTGGATGTCCGACCGCGCGTGCAGCTCATTGAAAAACAGCGCTTCGCGCGACCCCGAATTGTTGAAAACGTACTTGACGCCCGACGCCACCATCTGTTCGACCATCAGGCGCGATGCGCTGGCGGTCATCTCTCTGGTCTGCATAATGCCTCTCCTGGTTGCCGGTGCTCACACTGGTAAAGCCGTCCGATATGCGTGCCCTGCTCACACGATTCCCTGAAACGTGTCAGGGTCATCAATCCGTGTTCCTGTTGCCACCGCCTGCCATGTCGCCTGACGGATTGGCGACAGTATAGCCCCGAAGAAACCCCGGTCAAGCGAACCCCGCCACCACAGTCCATGGGCGCACGCGTACCCAGTTTCGCTAAGACTGTCATTGCGAGCGCAGCGCGGCAATCTCGTCGGGTCGACAACCGTGGTCAGGGGAAACGGACTGCCTCGTGCCAACATTCGTCTCACGCGTACCCATTTGTCTTTTACATCGATGGACAGGATACATAGGATGCTGGCAATATCGTTGCGGAGTTCCGCCCGCAGCAACGTCCCGGCATCCGGCACTATGACAATAAAATCAATCAAATCCTGTCCATCCTGTGCATCGATGTAAAATTACCCCGGTGACCGTTTAAAATAAATACGCATGAGCGCCCTGCGTTGACAACCCCAGTGCGTCCGCCTACCATCGCCGCATTCGGACACCAGACACTCCCCGTCTACTCCAGGAACGACGTGAAAGCTTCGTATTTCGGCTGTATGGGCTATGCCGAGCGGGACCGGTTCCCCACCGGTTGGCCAGTGCCGCCGGCCTTTCACGACCCCGAGGTTTCCCTGCGTTCCTACCAGGAGGGCATGGAAGAGTGCGAACTCGCGGAAGACCTCGGCTTTGACTGGATCAGCCTGTCCGAGCATCACTACTCTGGAAACCGCACCACGCCCAACCCCGCAGTGATGGCAGCCGCCGTCGCCGAACGTTGCCGCACGGCAAGGATCGCCCTGCTCGGCCAGTTGCTTCCCATCAACAACCCGGTCCGCGTCGCCGAGGAAATCGGCATGCTGGACAATCTCACCGGCGGCCGCCTGGTCGCCGCGTTCATGCGCGGCACTCCCAGCGAGGACCAGGTCTACGATCTCAACCCATCCGAGGGCCGGGAACGTCTGACCGAGGCCATGGACCTCGTCCTCAAGGCCCTCACTGAGCCGGAGCCCTTTTCCTGGGAGGGCCGTTATTACCAGTACCGCACTGTGTCCGTCTGGCCGTGGCCGGTGCAACGCCCGCTGCCGCCGCTGCTCGTGGCCACCCGCAGCGCCGATACCGTCCAATTCGCCGCGTCCCGCCGCCTCGGGCTGGGCATCTCCTACGAACACCCCGACGACATGGCCAACGTCGTCGAAGATTACCGGCGTTGGTCCAGCGAGGCCGGCTGGCAACCCGACGCAGACGACATTGTCTATCGCGGCGGCATTTGCCTCGCCGATACCGATGAGAAAGCCCACGCCCTGCGGGACCGCGTGCACGCCGCCGGCGGTGGACGCGGAATGAACATCGGCCGCTCCCTCGCCCAGGCGGTGCAAGCCGCCCGCTCCGGACGATTGTCACCGACGCCCGACGCGCCGGCGTCTGCCCCGCCGTCCGGCGGCGCCCCACGGACCCAGCTCAACTTCGTCGGCAGCCCCGACACCGTCGCGGAACAACTCCGCGCGTACCACGAACGGTGCGGCGTGGGCGTCGTTGATCTCGCCTTCCAGCAACCCGGTCTCAACCACCAGGACGTGATGGCCGAAATCGAACTCTTCGGCCGCGAGGTCCTGCCCCGCATCCATGAATTCTGATCAGCACGAATTTTATCCAACGAAGAGGCATCATGGCTGACTTCAACACCGGCAGCGTTCGCGCCAACGGCATCAACTTCCATTACCTCGAAATGGGCGACGGCCCCCTGGCCATCTGCCTCCACGGGTTCCCCGACCACGCATACTCCTTCCGCCACCTCCTGCCCGACCTGGCGGCCGCCGGATTCCGCGCGGTGGCCCCGTTCATGCGCGGCTACGCGCCCACGGAGGCCCCAGCCGACGGCCGGTACCATTCGGCCCTGATGGCCCGCGACGCGGTGGAACTCATCGGCGCGCTGGGAGCCGAACGCGCCTACCTGATCGGCAACGACTGGGGAGCCGGCGCCGTCGTCGGCGCCACCGCCCTCGCCCCCGAAAAGGTCATCAAGCTGGTGACCATCGCCTCCGGTCGCGTCGACCGCGAGCTCAGCATGGAGTTCCAGTACCTCCACGGCACCTGGCACGGGTTCTTTTTCCAGATGCCCCACGCTGAGGAAGTCGTTGCCCACAACGACTACGCCTTCGTGGAGGAGTGGTGGCGCTGGGCATCGCCAGAGTGGGACATCCCCGCCGAGTCCCTGGAGAGCATACGGTCGACCTTCCGCAAGCCCGGCGTCGTCCAGGCCGCCCTGGGCTACTATCGCGCCCGCTACGACGCTTCCCAGGTGGATGACCAGGTGCGCGCCGACCAGGCGGTCATCGCAGCCGGCCCCATCCGCGTTCCGACCCTGGCTCTCCACGGCACCCGCGACCGACCCAGGCGCCTGGAGTCCTTCCTCAGCTCCGGGATGTACTCCTATTTCTCCGGCGGCCTGGAGAAGGTGATCATTCCCGGCACCGGACACTTCATGCACCAGGAACGACCAGAAGAGGTCAACCCGAAAATCATCAAATTCCTGACCCGCTGAACCCGCCAAGGTCGTCGCCAAATCCCGTCATTCCGGCGAAAGCCGGAATCCACTGCTCGAATTCGTTAACTATTGTTCCGATTCTTGCACATTGTGACTTATGGACTCCGGCTTTCGCCGGAGTGACGGGCGTGGGATTTCAAGAGCGTAAGTCCTAAATTGATTTGACGACACGCTCCAAGACGCAGGGGCGGATAATCATCCGCCCCCACTTTATTCGCCGGAGACGTCGTTCCGAAACTAGCCTCGGAACGGCCGGAAAAACTCCCGCACCTCGTGGGCCAGTAGTTCCGGCTCCTCCAGCGCGGCGAAGTGGCCGCCCCGAGGCATCTGCTCCCACCGGAGCACATCCCAAGAACGCTCCGCCCATTCCCGTGGCGGCTTGGCGATCTCCTGCGGGAACATCGCCATCCCTGCCGGCGTGGGCACCTTCTCCCCTTCTGCCATCTCCCACACGGAGCTCTGGTTCTCTTTGTACATCCGCACCGACGATCCAATGGTGTTGGTCACCCAGTAGATGGTCACCGTGGTCAGCAGCTCATCCTTGGTGTAGGTGCTTTCCACGTCACCGTTGCAGTCGCTCCAGGTCCGGTACTTCTCCACGATCCATGCCGCCAGGCCGGCCGGCGAGTCGTTGAGCCCGTAGGACAGGGTCTGCGGCTTGGTGCCCTGGATATGGCTGTACCCCCCCTCGCTCTGCTGCCACGCCTCGCGTTGGTTCGAGTGCGCCTGCTCGGCCTCGGTTAGCGGCCGCGATCCCGGCCCCAGGTACGGAGTCGGCCGCGTGATGGAGGTCAGGTGCACCCCGATCATCTTGTCCGAGTGCGCATACCCCAGCCGCGACGTGACTCCGGCGCCGATGTCTCCACCCTGCGCTGCGAATTTCGGATAGCCCAGGTTCTCGGTCATCAGCTTGGCCCACAGGTCCGCTACCTTCTGCACCTGCATCCCCGGTTCCTGGGACGCCTGCGAGAACCCGAACCCAGGCAGCGACGGCGCAACCACGTCAAAGGAGTCGGCCGGATCGCCGCCGTGTCCGCCCGGATCCGCCAGCAAGGGGATGATCTTCGTCATCTCGAAAAACGTGCTCGGCCAGCCGTGGGTGATCACCAGCGGCATCGGGTTCGGCCCGGTGCCGTTCTCCTTGATGAAGTGGATGCTCAGCCCGTCAACCTCCGACTTGTAGTGATTGAACGCGTTGAGCTTCTTTTCCTGCGCCCGCCAGTCGAAGTCCGTGCGCCAGTACTCCACCAATTCCTTGATGTAATCCAGGTTGGAGCCGTACTCCCATCCCGTCCCGGGCATCTCATCCGGCCACCTGGTGTGCTCCAGCCGCCGGCGCAGATCTTCCAGCACCTCGTCGCCGATCGCAATTTCAAAGGGCTCCATGCCATCTCTCCTTCTGTGGGTTCAGTCGGGGCGTCCTATGTCCCTGTCATTGCGACCCCGCACTTGATGTGAGGGCCGCAATTCCGCCGCCCCTACCCCTCTATCCGGTACACCCGCACCGCGGTGTCGTGGAACGCCGCCGCGCGCTCCGAGGCCGAATATCCCTGGGACAGCCGCTTGAAGCCGTTGTACATCACGTGGTACGAGAACGACACTTTGTCCACCGGGAAATTGCTCTCGAACATGCAGCGGTCCGGCCCGAAACTGTCCAGGCAGTGTCGCATCCAATCGCCGACGGAATCCGCAATCTCCTCGGAACCCACGGGCGTCTCCCGGGTGTGCCAGTCGAACCCGATGCGCGGCATCCCGATCCCGCCCAGCTTCATGATGATGTTCGGCTCCGCGCCCACCGCTTCTATGCCGCTGCGCCATTGGGGGATGACCTCATCGTCCCGGTTGGCGAAAGGCCCGGTGCGCATCATGCCGCCGATGTGGTTGAGCACGATAGTCAGGTCGGGGACGCGGCGAGCAAAGTCGGCCAGTTCCGGCAACTGCGGGAAATAGACCGACGTCTCGAGGATCAGGCCCATGTCCTGCAAAACCCGCGCCCCGGCCAGATAGTCGTCGCGTTGCAGCAGACCCTCAACCTCCCGGTTCTCCACGTCCGGATGGGGATCCCAACCCACCGAATGCCTGATGCCACGGAAACGGTTCGGGCTGGCCGCCTGTAGCGCTTCCAGCACCGGCCGGACGCCGTCGCCCATTTTCAGGTCGGCCCGTCCGATGATCGCCGCGGCCGCCCGGCCTTCACCGTGGGCCCCTGTCGCGCTCTCGTCGGCGATGGCCTGGACGAATTCCACCTCGCCCACGGAACGGTACTCTTCAGGGCCATCCGTCCGATACTCCGAACGCGCCTCGACGAACACCGTGGATCGCACGTTATGTCCGCTGTTGATGTCCGCCGCCAAATCAGGCAGCAGGTATTGCTGGTAGTCCACCGGCTCCGGGCGCTGCACCCAGAAGTGGTGATGCGGGTCGCAGATGGGGATCTCAGGTTCCAGGATGGGTTCCGTCGTCAGGGCCAGCCATTCGTTGCCACTCGGCGGCATAATCGCACCTCCAGCGTCGGGTGGATTGGGGGACGTCAGGCCGATGATAACACGGCCCGTGATCGCCTCCGGATTATGCGTTCGCCACCGCCAGCGCGCCGACAGCCACGGTGCCTACCTCAATGGGCAACGGCTCCCAGGTGACGCCCCGGTCGCCGCTGCGGTACAACTTTCCGCCGTCGGTCCCGCCGTAAACCGTGTTCGGCTCCTGCGGGTCCCACTCGAAAGCCACCATCATGTCAGTCGGCTCGTCGCCCTCGCCGACCCCCTGGACCAGTTCCCAGCTACGCCCGGCATCAGTGGACCGGTAGAACTTCGGGCTCCCGCGCCGCGCGTTTTCCGAAACGGTCACCAGCACGAGGTCCGCGTCGTCGGGCGCGGCCGAGATGTGCAGAGTGTACCGCCGGTCCAGCCCGTGGTTGATCATCTCCCAGGTCTCTCCCCCGTCATCCGAACGATAGGGCGCCACCGCCGTCGCCACGTAGAGCCGGTCGGCCCGGTCCGCGCTCAGATTGACGCAATGGATGTCGTCGTTCAGGCCGGACAACTGCTTCCAGCTGGAGCCGCCGTCCCCCGAACGCACCATTCCGCCCACCTCGATGCCGGCGTAAAGGTCGTTCACCGAGCCGGGCGCCGCCCGCAGATCACGCACGTGCGAATCCCGAGTGGGCGCGTGGAACCCCCACTGCGTCGCTTCCGGTACCGCGCGGAATGCGTCGAACTCGTCCCAGGTCGCCCCGCAGTCAGCGGACCGCCAGATCTCCGCCGGCTCGCTGCCGACGTACACGGAGTCGGCGTCATCGGGATGGGCCAGCACGCTGTGCGCGTAATCGGTCGGGTACGAGCCCAGGTGTTCCCACGTCATTCCGCCGTCGTCCGTCCGGTACACCCCCGCCTCGTAGGCGGCCAGGTACGCTCGCGACGGCGCCACCGGGCTGGCGCTGAGGCGTGCCGCCGCGTGGGCCAGTTGCGTAACCGGTCCCTGTTTCCAGGTCTTGCCACCGTCGTCGCTGGACACGGTGCATACTCCGTCGTGCATTCCCACGTAGATTCTCTTGGTTCCGGCCATGTCAGTCCTCCTTGCGCGGGAAATCGCTCCTTTCCGTGAGCACGAATATACCACTAGCCGGCCAGCGGGCGACGACTTCGCCGTCACGATAACAAGCCCACGCAAATTGCTGCGGACGTCCATGTTGGTCCATGCACTGCGGCGCCGCACGACCGACATCGGATTGGTCGCCACGGACATCCCACGCAGCCGGACCCGCAACAGGTATAATCCAGTAGATCTACATCCGCGCCCCGAGAGGCGACGCCGGCCCGTCCCGGCGAGGTTCAGCATGACCACCGCCAAATCGCCAAAAGCCCCATCTGCATACCAGCTGCCGGAACCGCCCAAGACTCCGGACGAAAGAATGACCGCCTCCCGCCACCTGTCCATCACCGGCAGCGCACATTTCCTGGCTCAACACCTGGGCAATCCCGAAACCACCATCATCGGCGCCGACCTGTACATTACGCCGGTTGCACCTGCTGAACTGGCTGACATGACCGACGTGCCCTACCCCGATCTCATGGTGACCTTCGACGCTGACCCAGCCGCGTACGTGGCCCGCAACGGATACGTCATATCGGAGCAGGGGAAGCCGCCGGACTTTGTGCTGGAGGTGGCCTCTCGCTCCACCGGACGGCGGGACACCGTCGACAAGCGCATCATCTACGCCCAGCTGGGCATACTGGAGTACTGGCGGTTTGACGAAACTGGGCGATTCCACGGAGCCCGCCTGGCCGGGGACCGTCTGGTGGAAGGCCAATATGCGCCCGTCCCGATTGACGAATTGCCAGACGGCAGCCTTCAGGGCCGGAGCACCGTCCTCAACTTGTACCTGAGGTGGACGAACGGACTACTGGGTTGGCATGATCCTGCCACCGGCCAGCACATCACCACTCTGTCCTCCGAACGCGAAGCCCGCATCCGGGCCGAATCTAGGGTCGAGGAACTCGAAAGCCAGCTCCACCAACTGCGCG
The DNA here is from genome assembly GCA_965220505.1 of Dehalococcoidia bacterium. Lineage (GTDB taxonomy): Bacteria > Chloroflexota > Dehalococcoidia > Lucifugimonadales > UBA3495 > Bin87. The sequence goes on from CBDCQE010000001.1 coordinate 1,856,167, forward strand.
GCGAACGATCACAGGCGTGAATGCCCACTCCCGCCGGTCTTGCCGCAGCTCGTTCCACCGTCCAGGAGTACAGACATGCCCCGTCCATTGACCACCCAGGAAGCCCACGAGTTCCTCGACAGCAAACCCGGCTGGATCGTCCTGACCACCCTCGGGCCGGACGGGTTCCCGCACACGGTGCCCCTGGGATATTTCCGCCTCGGCGATGAAATCCTGATGGGCGTGCGGGCCCACACCCTCAAGCTGCGCAACATCGGCCACAACCCCAACGTCAGCCTGCTGCTGGAAACCGGGAGCACCATGCAGGACATCAAGGGGCTGATGGTGCAGGGTACGGCCACCGTCCACACCGAACCCGACGAGATACTACACTACTCCCGAGAAGCAGCCAAACGTCGCGGGGTGCCCGAAGCCGACCTGCCCACGGAACCCCGACCGGGCGCAGCGTACATCAGGGTCACGCCGGTGCGCGTCCGTTCGTGGGACTACTCTGAGGATCCGCCCCGCGACCGCCGGCGCTAGATCCCAACCGTCCCAGCTATTGCAGCAGCTGGGTCAGCGCGGAATATTCCGGTTGACCCACTCCAGTTCCTCCGCCTCCGAGTCGAAGTAACCGAAGCGGTGGAATAGTCCGGTCTTCCCTCGGGCGCTGCGTATCTCTGCCCGCTTGGCGTCGGTTGCCGCCGCGTCGACGGTCATCGCGCCCGCGTCAATCACCACGCCGTAGTCGTCCAGCGCCGATTCGAGCGAAACGAAACCGTCCTTCACGTCATCCAGCACCAATTCGGCCTCACGATCCAGGGGGTCGCCCCACCCACCGCCGCCGGCCGTACAGATCCGCACCAGGTCACCGCACTTCCAGTGGTTGTCGTCGGAAAAGGCACGAATCTCGCGTTCTTCGGGTGTCCCCGGATTGAGCATCACCCTTGACAGTCCGCCGCCTTTGCCGCCGGCCACGCCCCAAGCCGGGAACCGGTTGTTCTCCACGCGCAGCCCAAACGTCCCTTCCTCGGCCAGCAACCGCACGTCCCGCACGACGCCGCAGCCGCCCCGGTACTTGCCCGGCCCTCCGGAATCGATCGCGATGGCGTATCGCTCCAGCCGCAACGGATATTCCATCTCCATGAACTCGCCGGGATAGTTCTCGTTGTGCCGCTGGTAAATCGCGTCCAGCCCGTCGCCAAAGGGACGCGCCCCGTGTCCCACCGCGATCCCGTCGGTGCACAACAGCCAGTTCCCCGTCCCGCTCTCCTTCATGCGCCAGTACGCGATCACGTAAACCGCCGCCGCCGCCATGACCTTGCCCTCCGTGGCCTGGGCAACCACCGCCCGCACCGCGCTCTTCAGCTTGGTGAAGGTGTGGGCGCGGCAACCCAACGCCGCCGGCCATTCCGGCCGCAGGATGCTGCCCTGCCTCAACTGCACGTCGTCGATCCCCGCCAGCAGCCCGTGGTTGGCCATGAGCGAGGTGTCGAACTGGTGGAAATACTGGCCGAAATAGGCCTTCAGCGCCCCGTCGCTGGCGATGAAATTGATTGAACCGTCCGCCTGGTCGTCGCTGTCGGTGGCGTCCAGCAGTATCTCATCACCGCGCCGGATCAACTTGATGTGGAAGGAGTGCCACTCCTCGCCGACCCCGGCGTGGTCCATGTAGTCGCGCACCGAATACTCGCCTTCCGGGATCAGCTCCAGCGTCTTGTCTCGCACCAACCGCCCCGTGTCGGCCTGGTCCTCGGCTATGGCCGCTATCATGGTGTCACGCCCGAACCGGTCGAACATCTCCAGCAACCGTTCCTGCGCGCGATTGGCCGCCGACATCAACGCCCGCGAGTCGCCCTCCAGCAGGTCGGGGTACCTGGAGTTGCGCAGGATGATGCGGTAGGCCTCTTCGTTCAACCTGCCGGCGTCGATGATCTTGATCGGCGGCACCAGCGTCCCGTCGTGGAAGATCTCCGTGTTCGCCGGCCCGATGCTGCCCGGCCGCGACCCGCCCAGGTCCCAGAAATGGGCGAAGGAATGGCAGTAGGCCACCACCTCCCCGTGGAAGAACACCGGCGCGATGAACACCATGTCCGGCGTGTGCGTGATGCTGCCCTGGGACAGGTACGGGTCGTTGTACCAGTACAGGTCGCCGGGCTTCATCTGCTCAACCGGATAGTAGTCCCACACGCAGCCCAAAATATCGCTGCCCATGGTGTCGCCGTAGATCTCCCCCCCGCCGGCGTCCAGGAAGCTCACGGTGTAGTCCTTCTTCTCCCGAATGAACGCCGACATCGCCGTGCGCTCGATGATCAGCTCGCACTCCAACCGCGCGGCCCGCAGCGAACCGCGGATCAGCTGCCGGGTAACCGGGTTGACCGGCTGAACCTTGCCGGATTGGTTCGAGAGAACGTCGGTGTGGCGTTCGGTGATAGTCATGTCATTCTCCGGTGGCGCGCATGATGCAGTTCCCGTATCGGTCTATGCGGGTTTCCCATCCCGGGTTGATCACCACGGTCGAGTCCATGCCCTCCAGGATGGCCGGTCCCCCGATGGTGGCTTCCGGATGCAACCGCTCTCTGCGGTAGATGGGACACGAAACGAAACCCTGCGCCTCATCAAAGTACACTCGGCGCCGGTCTACCACAGCATCCACGGGATCGCCGGTGCCGGATGGCAACACCGGCATAGACACATCACCCAGCAGGCCGGATGCAGTCACTCGCAGTGTCACGATCTCCACCGACTGGTCCAGCGAAAACCCGTACAGCTGGGAATGCCGGCGGTGGAATTCCTCGAGCATCGCGTCCAATCCCTGCCGGTCAACCTTTGTCCCGCCGTAAGGGATGGTCAGCTCCGACCCTTGGTGCTCGTAGCGCAGGTCGGCCGACCAGGCCAGCTGCCGGCCCGAACTGGCGACGCCTTCCGTTTCCAGCCACCGTTGTCCTTCCCGCTCCAGCCCGCCGAAAATCTCGGCCATAGCTTGCAAATCGTAGTCGGGCGGTTGCTGCAGCGATGTCCGGGCGTAGTCGTTCTTGAACTCCGCCACCAGCAGCCCATAAGCCGAGGCGATCCCCGGGTGCGGCGGCACCACGACCGTCGTCACGCCCAGCAGGTTTGCCACTTCGATGGCGTGCATCGGTCCGGCTCCGCCGTAGGCCACCAGCGCGAACTCTCGCGGGTCGTACCCGCGCTCCACGCTGATGTTCCGAATGGCGCCCACCATGGCGTTGTTGGCGATCTGCAGGATGCCGCTGGCCGCGCCGGCTACATCCATCCCCAACCGCGTGGCTACCGCGTCCCCGATGGCACCGGCCGCAGCTTCAGCATCCAGCGTGAGTTGACCACCGGCGATGCTGGGACTGACCCGCCCCAGGACCAGATTGGCGTCGGTCACGGTCGGCAGGTTCGAGCCCCGGCCGTAGCAGGCCGGCCCGGGGTCCGCGCCGGCGCTGGCCGGCCCCACGGTCAGGCTCCCGTAGGGCGAAACCTCGGCGATGCTGCCGCCTCCGCAACCAATGGTCGCGATGTCCAGCATGGGCAACTGCACCGGCCAGTTCCCCAGCCGGCCGTTCAGGGTCAGGCCGGGCTGCCGGTCCTGCATCAATGAGACGTCGGTGCTGGTACCTCCCATGTCGAAGGATATGCAGTTGGCGACCCCGGTCGCCTCGGCAATCTGCAGCGTAGCCATCACGCCGGCCGCCGGCCTCGACAGTGCCGTGTACACCGGCTGCTGGACCGCCGTGTCCGCGCCTATGATGCCCCCGTTGGACTTCATGATGGACAACGATGCCGAGCTTCCGAACGCTTTCAGGGAGTTCTGCAAATTCTCGATGTAGGTGCTAACCCGCGGCGTCACGTACGCGTTCAGCACCGTGGTGATGGCGCGCTCGTACTCCCGGTAAACCGGCAGGACCTCAGAAGAAAGCGAGACCGCCAAACCCGGCAGTTCTTCCCGGAGGATTTCCCTCGCCCGTCGTTCGTGGGCCGAGTTGGCATAGGAGTGGAGAAAGGCCACCGCGACGGCTGCCACGCCCTCTCGAGAGAAATGTCTGGCCGCCTGCCGCACTCCGTCCTCGTCCAATGGCTCCAGGATTTCGCCGTCAAAAGCGGTTCTTTCGTTCACCTCAAGACAATCCCGAGGGCGAACCGGTCGCTCGGGTTTCACCCAGGAGTTCGGGTTGGCGAGTCGGGGCGTGCCGTGCCGCGCTATTTCCAGCACGTACCTGAAGCCCTCGGTGACCAGCAGTCCCACCGGCGCTCCCCGGTTCTCCAGCACCGAATTGGTGGCGATGGTCGTGCCGTGGAAGATGTGATCCACTTCACCGGCGCTCACGCCGTGGGCCGCCAGGATTTCGCTAATCCCGGTCATGAACCCGACCGACGGGTCGCCGGGCGTTGACGGGGTTTTATGGACCCACTGGGCGTTGGAAGCCGTGTCACAAAGAACGATGTCGGTGAAAGTCCCACCGACATCGACCGCTACCGAATACGAAGGCATGATCCGCTCGCCGCCCGCTTACTTGGCAAACAGGGCCGCAATCCGCTCCCCAACGATCTGATCCTCTCCCTCGTTCAGCCCGAACATGTGGATGGTGATGCAGTCCTCTCCGTCCCTGACCCGCGTCCAGACCGGCGGGTCACCTTCCTTGAGCCGGTCCCGCAGTTCATAGATGTCAAAGCCGGCCACATCCGCGTCCACCCGGATGTTCAGCCCGTAGGGCTGGTGGCCGATGACGTTGTCGATCATCTCGGCGTTCAGTCCCGCTACCCCGTCAATAGCGCTGAAAATGACCCGGGTCCGCCGTTCCGCGTCGGCCAGCCGATCCTCGTGGTTCATGGTCATCCAGACCTGCACCGCCGCCACCGCACCCATCATCTCCTGCCGGTCCACCTTCTGCGGCCGTCCCACGCCCCGCACCCGCCGGCCCTCGTAGCTGGCGAATGCCTGTAGCCCGATCTTGCGGATCATCTCCTCGGAACCCAGCGCCAGCCCCGTGGACTGTGGCGCGCCCATGTACTTGGCCGCGATGCACTGGAAATCGGCGCCCATCCGCACGTACTTGCCGAAATTCTCCAGCGGATAAATCTGGCCCGCCGCGTCCACCGTGACCAGCACGTCGTGGGCGTGGGCAATGGCAATGGTGTCCTCCAGGGACAGAGCGTTGGGGTCGTACTCCTGCTCCACCGCGTAGTAGTGCACGGCAGCCGTGTTGGGGCCAATGGCCTTTTCCAGGTCCTCAGCGGTGGTCTGCTCTTCCGACCCGAACATGACCAGCCTGGCGCCGGCCAACTCCAGGCACCGGTCGTACCAGTACCGCTGCCGCGTCTGGATGAGTATCTCGTTCTTCATCCCGTCGGTGTTGGGCAACTGCTGGATACGATCATCGTCGTCGCCGGCCATCGCCGCGGCCGTAGCCAGCATCAGCGCCGAACCCGCACCAGACGTGATATACGCCGCCGGCACGTCGGTCATGCGGGCAATGGCCGCCCCCGCCGCTTCCTGCAACTCCATCAGCGGAATGTACGCCCCGTCGGCCTGCGCCATCGCCTCCCGCACCTCCGGGATCGGTGTGGAACCGCCCAGCATGGTGACGCTGCCGGTGGCGTTGATTACCGGCACCGCTCCCAGTTCCTTGTAAATGTTTCCCCAATCGGCGGTGGTCATGGTTGGGCTCCTTATTGGCGGTAGCGTGGCTGAATTGGGTCGTTGCTACCTTCCGGCGGCACTGCCCAGGGGTCATCGCCCGTTAACCTGGCGATTTCGTCATAGATCCGGCTCAGGTCGTCGGTAACGCGGTTGGCCATGTCGTTGAAGTCGGAGATGGGGGTGAGCAGCGGGCCGTAACGTGTGCCCCCGGCGAAGTTGTTAAGCTGGCCCAGGTTGCTGACGGGCTGCCATCGTAAGTTGGCGTCGTTGGTGCGTATCTGCGCCAGCAGCCGGTCAAGTTCGTGAACGTGGAGGTATTCGTACCCCTGCGCCGAAATCAGGGCCTTCATGGCGTGCTCCAAAGCCTGGTGCGCGTTGTACGCGGTAACTCTGTCGGTCACCCCGGCATCCAGCATGACGTGCATGGCGCGGTAGTACGTGTTGGCGTCGGCGATGCGGAGTTGGCGTTCCATGGGTTCGTCACAGTGGTCGGGGTCGTCGGGTGCGTCGCTGCCGGGGAAATCATCCGGGTTTCGTGGCAGGATGATGCCCTCCCGGCGGGCGAACCGGGCAACGTGGTTCAGGGTGTGGACACTCTTGCGTTCGTATTCGGCCCGCGACAGGTAAACGAAGTCAATGGCAACATGGTCCTGATAGGCCAGGCGAACCAGTTCCTTGGCAGTCTCCTGAATGTCCCCAACTTGTTGGTACGGGTCGGGAAACTCCGGCTCAATAATCATCAGGTCGATATCGGAGCGGTCAGTCCAGTCAGCCCGCGCCCGCGAGCCGAACAGGATGACGCACTCGGCGTCGATGGCGTCACGGAGGGCCTGGGCGACGCCCAATGCCCTGGCGTCCGGCCCCGCGCGGCCGGGGGCGGCTTGTGTGATGTCGGCAATGGGAGTGGTCATCGTTATTCGCCCGTGAAAACCGGCGGTCGCCGTTCGCGGAAAGACGCCGCCGCCTCGGCCACGTCGTGCGGCGCGCGGCGGGCGAACACGATGCTGTGCGTCTCGTACTGGAGTTGGTCCTCCAGCGTGGTGTCCAGGCTGCGTTGCATCGTCCTCTTCGACATCTGCATGGCAACGGGCGGCCACATGGCGATCTGCCTCGCCAGCTCCATTGCCTCGCCCAACAGGTTCTCCGACGTGGTGAGCCGGTCCAGCAACCCAAGCCGGTATGACTCTTCCGCGTCCACCGTGCGGCTGGTGAACACCAGGTCGAACGCCCGGCTCGACCCCACGATGCGAGGCAGGAAGTAGGACAACCCCGAGTCGGGGCTCAGGCTGCGCTCGATGAACACCGTCTTGAACCGGGTGTTCTCGCAGCCAACGCGCATGTCACAGGCCAGCGCCAGACCCATGCCGGCACCGGCGGCAACCCCGTTCACCGCGGCAATGGTCGGCTTGTTCAGGTCCCGGTAGACCATCAGCGCCTGCCGGCCGACCCAGTTGTATTCGTCCAGACGCTCACCCCGGCTGGCGTGCTCGTCGCTGGGGCGGGCGCCCGTCAGATCAGCGCCCGAGCAGAACCCGCGACCTTCACCGGTGAAGACGACAACCCGCACGCCGTCGTCGTCCCGCAGTTCTTCGCACGCCGCCATCATATCGTAGTGCAGATTCCGGTCGATGGCGTTGAGCTTCTCGGGCCGGTTCAGGGTAACCAGCGCGATCTGGCCGTCGCGGTCAACCCGCAGGTTGTCGTACCCCATGCTATTTCACCGCCAGCATGTCGCACGCCAGGCCCAGCATGATCTTGGTACCGCTCACCAGGCTCTTGATGCCCGCCGATTCATTGGTGCCGTGGGTGTAGTTGAGCATCGGATCATCGTCCGGGTGGGAGCCGGAGAAACCGTAGGTCACCGTGCCCAGGGGCCGGGTGAACCGCGAATCGGTAAACCCGTTGCTGATCGCCGGCACCCACTGGATGTTGTCCCGCTGTAGGGCCTGCCCGGTGACGCGTCGAATGCTGTCAGAAAGCGGCGACTCGAAGGGCGAAGAGTTTGGCCTCGCCATGTAATCAATCTCGTACGAAACCCCGGGGACATCCGCCAACACTTCGTCGAGTTGCTGCCGCACGTAATCGTCATCCTGGTGGGGCAACGTCCGCACGTCGCAGGTCAGGCGGATCGATTCCGGCACGCTGTTGGACTTGATGCCGCCCCGCACCATGGTGGGCGTCAGCGTCATGCGCGACAGGGCCCGCAGCATGGACGCGAAGCGCGGGTTATCAGTCTCAATCTCCGCAATGATGTCGTCCACGTTCTCAGCAGACGGCTTGTGCTCAATGGCAAAGGTTGAGAGGTGGTCGAAAATGGCTCCGGAAGTGTCCCGATCCGCCTCAAAGCCCTCGATGGAGGACAGCGCGCGACTCAGCCGGTACAGCGCGTTGGTCCCCTGCCACGGCACCGATGCGTGGGAACTGGTCCCCTTGACATCGATCTCCACCTGGAGGCGACCCTTTTCCCCCACGCCCAGCACGTAGGTCAGCGCGCCGGCCGCTTCGATGGGCGTGCCGCCGCCCTCGTTGACGGCAAACGGAGCCGCCAGCTTTTCCGGATAGTTGTCGGCCAGCCAGCCGAACCCGTACCGGCCGCCGTGTTCCTCGTCCGCACCGGCCGCCAGGATCAGTCCATCCTCCAGCTCGATTCCGTTCCGCTTCAGGATACGGACGGCCATCAGTTGCGCCGTAAGCAGCCCCTTGCAGTCCGTCGCGCCGCGCCCGAACACGCGGCCGTCCGCAATGGTCGCGCTGAAAGGCGGGAACCGCCACTTCGACTCGTCCTCTACGGGCACCACGTCGGTGTGGGACATGAACATCAGGCCCGCGTTGCCCGACCGTCCCTCGAGCCGCGCGATCAGGTTGCCCCGGTTGGGAGCCGACTCCAGGATTTCAGACTGGATGCCGTCTTCGGCCAGGAAGTCGCCCGCCAGTTCGCACACCGGCGTCTCGTCGCCCGTAGGCATGAAACCCGTGTTCACCGACGGGATGCGCACCAGCGCCTGTTCGAGGGCGACGATGTCGTTTTCGGCTTCGTCAACCTGGCGGAAAAGGTCAGTTAGGTCGGGCATCGCCGGTCCTCCTCGCCATGCCCTTTCGAAGGCTCCTGGCGCGTCGCCGTGAGTGTATGCAGGGGGCCGGCGGGTGTCAATGCAGGTCGTTCCGTGTCGCCATACCCGCAGGCTTTGCATTTATAATGGTGCCATCATCACGCCGTTTGGGCCGATTTGCTGACACCGCCTATGATCGACTTCAGCCGAGTAACCGGCTTCCAGTGGGACCGAGGCAACGACAGGAAAAATCTTCTTTCACATGACGTTACTCAGTTTGAAGCAGAGCAAGTTTTCGCAGACCCGTGGTTGCTGATTTCGGAGGACATCGACCACAGCCAAGACGAGATGAGGTATAACGCTCTCGGTTTCATCCGCAACGGGCGCTTTTTGCACGTAACCTTCACGATGCGCAACTTCAATACTATCATCCGTATCATATCGGCCCGCGACATGGACGAACAGGAGGAAACCATTTATGTCCAAGGAACTTAAACCCATCCCTCATTTCGAAACCGAAGCCGAAGAACGCCATTTCTGGGAGACCCACAGCTCGGTTGACTATGTTGATTGGAGCAAAGCCCGCCGCGCCCGGTTCCCCAACCTCAAGTTCTCATCGCCGGAAGAGTTGGCTAAAGCCGCCGGGACGGAGGACGAGGCCGCCGCCGACTAGGCATCCTGCGGACGGGCAAGCAGCCGTCCGACGCTCCAAAGCCGCCCCAATTGACAACGACCCCGCTATGGCATCGGCGGGGCCGTCGGCGTTATATTTAAGCCGCACCCGGACCCACCTGACGCGCTTGTTTGCGGATGCAGCCGGCGGCAACTATGACCACCTCAACCCAAGTCTATTACCGCAAGTGGCGGCCAGGCACCTTCTCCGACCTGGCGGGTCAGGAGCACGTGGGCAACACGCTGCGCCAGGCAGTGATGCAGGGCCGGGTCAGCCACAGCTACCTGTTCTGCGGCACCCGCGGCAGCGGCAAGACCACCACCGCCCGGGTCCTGTCCAAGGCCGTCAACTGCCTGGACCCGCAGGACGGCGACCCCTGCGACCGGTGCGCCATCTGCGTGTCCATCAACGAGGGCCGCAACCTGGACATCATCGAGCTGGACGCCGCCAGCAATCGTGGCGTGGAAGAGATCCGGGAGATCCGCGACAAGGTCCATTTCCAGCCCGCCCAGAACCGGCGCAAGGTCTACATCATCGACGAAGCTCACATGCTCACCCGTGAAGCTTCCAACGCCTTCCTCAAGACCCTGGAGGAACCGCCCGCCCACGTCATCTTCATTCTCTGCACCACCGAGGCCGACCGCATTCTGCCCACCATCCTGTCCCGCTGCCAGCGGTACGATTTCCGCCGTCTGCCCGGCCAGACCATCTACGACCGCCTGGCCTACATCACTGACCAGGAAGGCGTGGCCATCCAGCCCGACGCGCTGCGGATGGTGGCGCGCAACGCCGGTGGCTCCATGCGCGACGCGCTCAATATGCTGGAGCAGTTGGCCGTATCCGCCGACCGGGAAGTCACCCTCCGCGACGTCGAAGAAGCCCTGGGCCTGGTGCGCAGCGACGCTTACCTCATGCTCGCGCAGAAGATGCTGGCCGGAGACACCTCCGGTTCCCTGGAGACCATCAACGACGTGGTGTGGGAAGGCGGCGAACCGCGCCAGTTGCACCGCCAGACGCTGGATATCCTGCGCTCCATTCTGCTGTTGTCGTGGGACGCCGGCCAGACACTGGACCTCCCGCCGGACGTATTGGCCAGCCTCCAGGCCGAGTCCCAAAAACACGACGGCGCGACAATATTGCGCGCGGTACGGATCTGGGGCGAGGCCAACCTGAGGTACGACGCGCCGTCCACGTTGCCCCTTGAAATCGCCGCAGCGGAGATCTGCCGGAAGGACGTCGTCGCGGAAACGCCTCAACCCCCGGCGCCCGCCCCACCGACGCCGCCTGCGCAATCCCGCCAGCCGCGCCGGGAGGCTCCGCCCGCTGGTCCGCCGGCCCGTGATTCCCGACCCGCCGCCCCACCGCCCGCGCGGCCGTCGCCTCCCGCCAATGCTCAGCCTCCCGCACGTTCGACCACGCCGGCGGTCGCCCCCGACAGCTTCCAGGGGCAGTGGGAGCAGGCGGTCAGGCAGTTGGGCCGCGTCAAGGGCAGCAAATACAACCTCGGCGCCCTGCTGCGCGATTGCCGGCCCAACAGCGTCCACCTGTCGGATGACGCCACGACGCTGGTGTTGCCCTTCACCAACTCCGCCAATCTGGACCGGATGCAGGAAGAACTCAACGATCCGAGGGTTCGTGATACCATTGAGCAGGCTATAGAACAGTGCTTCGGCGAACGGCATCCGTTTTCCGTCACCCTGGCGGGCGCGAACGGCGACAACGACCGCCCGGCGCGTAATTCCATGCAGGACAGCCCTCTATACCGCACCGCCATCGGCCTGGGAGCGCGTCCAATCGAGGAAAACTAGCAGGAGGCTCCGTACATATCATGATGAACCGCAAGATGATGCGCCAGGCCCAGCAACTGCAGAACCGGTTGGCCAAGGCCCAGCAGGAACTGGAAGAGATGAGCGTCGAAGGCTCCGCCGGCGGCGGGGTGGTACGCGTCACCATGACCGGCAAGCAGGAAGTCACCGAGGTGGTCATCGAGCCCGAAGCGGCGGAAGACATCGACCTGCTGCAGGACCTCGTGGCCGCCGCAGTCAACGACGCCTTCAACCGGACCCAGGAACTCGCCGCCCAGAAGATGGGCGCCGTCACCGGAGGCCTGAACATCCCCGGCCTGTTCTAGATCGGCTGGATGACCAGCCAGGGGAGCGGAGGCCAGTCCTGGGAGAGGCGCAGACTGCCGGAAACCATCACCGCCGGCGGCGTCACCCGATGGCTGACCGGACACTTGCGCGAGAACCCGCACGACGGGGTTACCGCCGCCAGGATTCAACACGTCCTTGAGCATTGGGTTGTCCGTGGACAGTGTACAAACAGCGAGGGCAGTACAGCCATGACGTACTGGGGATTCGTTCCCGGTAGGCGAGTTATGTTGAGGGTTCCGGTTTCGCTGGACGACGAAGAAATCATAACCGCCACTTTTGACAGCAGAGCCGCCCGAAGGGTCAATCAAGAAGGTCGCCCCTGGTTTCAACGCCATTGCCAGAACCTGGAGGTGAGAGATGCAAGTTAGTTATTACCCTGATGACGATGTACTCATACTCATTGCATCGTCGCAAGGCGGTGGCGGCGGTACTTTACGAGACGATTTTGGAGTCATCTTCGTTATAGACGGCGAAGATGAAGGTGATGAGAACGTCACGAGAGTCGACGTCCATGGCGCAACCCGTTTTCTTCCGCTCGACACAGAGCGAGGGTACGACGCCCACACCGATACGCTGACGCTGGGCGACAAGCCTGACGCAGATTATCGCGTGGTGGACAACGGCGACTTCGTCAGTTACCGGCAGTGGTTTGACGATGGGAGTGAATGGGACGTGGTGGCAGTGGATTTGCGGCGGGCCTCGGTGCATCTGGCGCCGGTTCTGGCCGCCCGGCCACGGCCAGCGCCGGTCGGCAGGGAATAACCGGCAACGGGAGCACCAGCGCAAGCATCATGGTCAGCGAATACAACCCCGGCACTGCCAGGTCCCTCAGCCGGCTCATCGACGAGCTCAACCGGCTGCCCGGCATCGGCCCCAAGAGCGCGCAACGCATCGCCGACCACGTCATCCGGCTCCCGGGCGAAGAGGCCAGATCCTTGGCCGACGCAATCCTGGAGGCCCGGGACAGCCTCGTGTTTTGCGACGTGTGCCGCAACCTGACCGATGCCTCGCCCTGCGAGATCTGTTCCAACCCTCAGCGCAACCAGGATCAGATCTGCGTGGTCGAAGAGCGCCGCGACCTCGTGGCCCTGGAACGGACCCGAGCCTACCGGGGACTGTACCACGTGCTCCACGGCGTGCTCTCACCACTCAATGGCATTGGTCCGGAGGACATCCACCTTCCGCAACTGTTCGACCGCCTGCGCGATTCCGACAGCCCTTTCCAGGAACTGATCGTGGCTACCAACCCGACGCTGGAAGGCGACGCCACCGCCGATTTTATCAACCGCCGGTTGGCTGGCGCCGATATCCGCATCACCCGCCTCGCCCGGGGACTTCCCGTCGGGGGCTCGCTGGAGTTCGCCGACGAGACCACGCTGAGCCGCGCCCTGGCCGGCCGCAGCGCCCTGGACTAGCGCGGCGGACCGAACAATGACCTCACCCCGAACCTACCGTGCTTTGGGCCTGACCCTGCGCCGGTCGCCCGTGCGCGAGGCCGACTTGCTCTCCGTGATATACACTCGCGAGCACGGCAAATTGGAACTGCTGGCCCGTGGCGCACAGCGCCTGACCAGCAAGCTGATGGGCCACCTCGAACCGCTGACCCTGGTGCGCGTGTCCGTGGCACGAGGCCGTTCCATGGACCAGATCACGGAAGCGGAAGTTGTCGAGGCGTTCCCCACCGTCAAGAACGGGTACCAAAACTCCGCCCGCGGCCTCTACGTCGCCGAACTCATCGACGGGTTCAGCGCGCTGTCCGTCGCCAACGCAGAATTGTTCAGTCTCGCGGTGCAGACTCTCGAAGCCCTGGGCAAAGCGCGAGACCCGGATCTCGCCTTGCGTTACTTCGACCTGCAGCTCCTCGGCCTTTCCGGTTTTCTGCCCGAACTCTATAACTGCGTGGAATGCGGCGAAGACCTTGAACCCGACCGGCATCGTTTTGCCGCCGGCGCCGGCGGAACCCTGTGCACGCAATGCGGTCCGGCCGAGGTGATCGTGCGCCCGCTGTCGCTGCCGGCGCTGAAACTGCTGCGGCTGCTCCATCGTACCGATTCGGTTGGAGCCTTGCCCGAATTGGCGGTCCCGCCGCCGCTGGAACGCGAAGTGCGGGAGACGCTGAACGTAACCATCCAGTATTGGCTGGATCGCAGGGTCCGCTCTCAGGAATTTTTAGAGACTGCAAAATTTGCGTGAAAGTCGTTTCGCCGGGTGTTGACCCGTCAACAATCAATGGCGTAAAAACCGTCACAACAGGAGGTGTAAAGTATCATCCATCCGAATTGGGTGCATAAACAAACTGCCGCAGAAATTCTAGCGGTTTTCTTGGTACGAATTTCCTGGTTCAGCAGCCCGTGATCGGGCCGATCTCAAATAATTTTCAATGCTCGCAATGACGAGATTCCCGCGTCGGTGAGGCGTGTTGGGAGTGTTTCGGGAGTGCAGGTATGTTCAACAAGGTATTGGTGGCAAATCGGGGCGAGATAGCGACACGCATCATCCGCACTTGCCAGCGTATGGGCATCGCTACGGTGGCGGTCTATTCCGAAGCCGATTCCGGCGCCCTGCACACCAGGATGGCCGATCAGTCGGTGTGCATCGGTGGCGCCGCCGCCAGAGATTCCTACCTCAGCGTTGACGCGGTTTTGGACGCTTGCCATACCACCGGAGCCCAGGCAATCCACCCGGGCTATGGGTTCCTGTCCGAAAACAGCGAGCTGTCCCGGCGGTGCAAAACAGAGAACGTGGTGTTCATCGGCCCTGGCGAAGAAGTCCTCAACCAGATGGGTGACAAGCTCTCCGCCCGTCGCGTGGCTCGCAAATCCGGCCTGCCGGTCATGCCCGGCACCGAGGAGCCCGTCAGCGACGACGAGGCCATCTCAAAGGCGTGGGAACTGGGGTTCCCCATGATGGTCAAGGCCACCGCGGGCGGCGGCGGCATCGGCATCCATGTTGTCCATTCCATGGCCGAGCTGGAACCCATCATCGAGCGTACTCGCAAAACCGCCCAGGCGGCCTTCGCTGATTCCAGCCTGTTTTACGAGCGGTACCTGGAGGGAGCATCCCACATCGAGGTACAGCTGATCGCCGATCAGTACGGCAATGTACTCCACCTGCACGAACGGGATTGTTCCATCCAGCGCCGCAACCAGAAGCTGATTGAAGAAACGCCGGCGTCGGCCAAGCTACCGCAAGACGTCCGGCAGCAGATTGGCCGTCTGTCCCGCCAACTGGGTCGGGAGGTCGGTTACACCAACGCCGGAACTGTGGAATTCCTCGTCACCCCGGACGGTCACTTCTACTTCCTGGAGATGAACCCGCGGTTGCAGGTGGAACACGGAGTATCCGAGCTCCTGACCGGGCGGGACATCGTCGAGCTCCAATTACAATCCGCGGCCGGCGTGCCGTTTGCTCTGAGTCAACGCGACATCCACGCCACCGGCCACGCCATCGAGGCGCGCGTGTATCCCGAGGACCCGGACACGTGCCTGCCCAACGTCGGCGTGGTGACCGACGTGCATCTGCCGCAAGGTGACAACGTTCGCGTGGATACCGCGCTTTACGTTGGGTACGAGGTTTCGCTACACTACGAACCGCTGCTTGCCAAGGTGATGGCTTGGGGGCCCGACCGTGACGCGGCAATTGCCACCCTGGACTCGGCCCTGGCGGACTTCCGGCTGGAAGGCGTCAAAACCAACATCCCGCTGCTGCGGGACGTGCTGGTCAGCCCGGAGTTCAATTCGGGCGGATACCATACCGGAACCCTCCCCACCATCCTTGAGCGGCGGCTGCGGAATCAAGGCACAAAATCCAACGGGCACCGCAACGTGAGCACGGTAAACAACGGAATAACTCCTGAAGCGTCCGCGTCGGGGATGGATCCCCGCGCGTTGGCGGCGGCCATCGGCGTCGCTGCGGTGTACGCCGCTCAGGGTCAGGGCGCGTCTGCCGGCCGTGACGGTTCGCGTTGGCGCACGCAGGGCCGCCGCGAGTTGTTCCGGTCGCGGCTCGGCAGTGGATCCTGGTAGTAGCTTGACCACCATCAGAGTACGCGTCGGCGACCAGTGGTACACCGTCGAGGTCGGCGACCTGACCCGGTCCCCCGTTCAAGTCACGGTTGACGGAGAGACCTTCGACGTCGACATCGATCTCGCCGCCGCTCCTTCGCCGCCGCGCCGGGGGCGACCCTCCGGCGGCCTCACGGTACCCGAAGCCCCCACAGCAGCCGCAACGTCTTCCGGCGCCCCCATCGACGACGACATATTGCGTTCCCCCATGCCGGGCCGCGTGATGTCGGTCATGGTTCGCCCCGGCGACACGGTCAGCGCCGGCGACGAGGTGTGCGTGGTGGAAGCGATGAAGATGGAGCAGAGCATCCTCGCCCACCGCGATGGCGTGGTGAAGACCGTGTTCGTTCAACCCCTCGATTCCGTCAACGCCAATGACCCTTTGGTAGAATTGGAATGACCTTTATCCCCCAGGACGGCCCGCCATGACTGAGAAAAACGGCCGCCATCCCGTCGAAGTAGTTGCGGAGGTCAAGTCCATGGAGCTGGATCTTGACCACAACGGCTCATACAAGCTGCAATTGGAAGACGGCACAACGATCATTGCCGACTTCACATCTTCCCAATGGGGAAGCCTTGAAGGGATGCATAACCGTGGCCGGTTCAACGTCAAGATTGTCGGAGAGGGCGATTACGCTGACGGGCGCTTGCAACGGATCGTCAGCATTGACCTCAAGAAGTCGGAACAAATGAGATCGCCCGGAGATCCGAATGAACTATCTATCTGGGAACGTCTGGCGGCAATCGCCGACAGCATCCCGGAGGAAGAACTCGCCAAAATCCCGCCGGATTTCTCAGCAAACTACAAGCGCTACATGTACGGCTGGCCCAAGCAGGAGGAAAAGGCAGCGGAATGAGGGAGGTATTCGCCGATACGTCCTTTTGGTTTGCCCTGATGCTTCGGAACGACCAGTGGCACGCTGCTGCTAATCGCGCCCGTCGCGCCATCGGCAGCCGAAAGGTAGTAACCACCGAATTGGTTCTGATTGAGCTGCTTGACGGAATAAGCCGCTACGGCCCCTACTACCGGGATAGAGCCGCGAGCTTCGTAAAGGAGCTCCGCGTTAGCCGCCAGGTCGAAGTAATTAAGCAGGAATCTGACAGGGTGTGGATCGCCGTAGACTACTATCAATCCCGCCCTGACCAACGCTGGGGACTGACGGATTGCGCCAGTTTTATCGCAATGCAAGAGCGTGGCATCACCGACGTATTGACCGCAGACCGTGATTTCACCCAGGCCGGTTTCAACATCCTCATGCAATAGGGCCACTTTATGCCGCAGGAAGTCATCTTCATCAAGGGCGCTCGCGAGCACAACCTCAAGAACGTGGACGTGACGATCCCCCGGGACCGGCTGGTCGTGATCACCGGCGTGTCCGGGTCCGGCAAGAGCAGCCTGGCATTCGACACCATCTACGCTGAAGGCCAGCGCCGCTACGTGGAGTCGCTTTCCGCCTACGCCCGCCAGTTCTTGGGGCGCATGGATAAGCCCGACGTCGATTACATCGAAGGCCTGTCCCCGGCCATTTCCATCGACCAGAAAGGCGTGTCCCACAACCCCCGCTCCACGGTGGGAACCGTCACGGAGATTTACGACTACCTGCGTCTCCTGTTTGCCCGGGTGGGCAAACCCCACTGCCCCAAGTGCGGCAACCCGGTAGCCCGCCAAACCGTCCAGCAAATCGTCGACGCCATCCTGGGGCTGCCCGAATCCTCCCGCATCACCCTGCTGGCTCCCAAAGTTCGCCGCAAGAAGGGCGAGCACCGCGAGGTGTTCGAGGCCGCCCGCCGCGGCGGGTTCGTCCGGGTCCGCGTCAACGGCGAGGTCATGCTGGTGGAGGACACCGACACGCTGGCCCTGGACAAGCAGAAGTGGCATTACATCGACATCGTTGTCGATCGCCTCATCATCCGCAGCGACACCGAACCCAGCCGCGTCACCGAGTCGGTGGAAACCGCTCTGCGCGAGGGTGAAGGCGTGCTCACTGTGGGCCGCGAGGATGGTGACGACCTGGTGTTCAGCGAACAGTTCGCCTGCGTCGCCTGCGGCATCAGCCTGCCCGAAATCGAACCGCGCACCTTCAGCTTCAACAGTCCCCACGGCGCGTGCTCAACTTGTACCGGGTTGGGCTACCAATTGGAGGTCGATCCGTCGCTGGTGGTCCAGAACCGCTCGCTTTCATTGCTGGAAGGCGCCATCGTGCCCTGGGCCCGTTCCGGAGCCGCCAATGCCTGGTACGCCAGCATGATGGAGGCGGTGGCCCGCGAGTTCGATTTCTCGCCCCATGTCCCGGTCCGCGAGCTGACCGAAGAGCAGCTCAACATCGTGCTCTACGGCGCGGGAAAGAAGCAGGTGCAGGTTCGGCACCGCACCGGCCGGGGCCGCACCTACTCCTGGAACACCACCTACGAAGGCGTGATCCCCAACCTGCAACGCCGCTACCGGGACACCGAGTCCGACCACACCCGCGGTGAGATCGAACGGTACATGGCCCAGCGGGCCTGTCGGTCCTGCACCGGTGCGCGCCTGCGCCCGGAGGCCCTGGGCGTGCTGATTTGCGGCCGAAACATCATCGAGGTCACCGGTCTGACCATCGGAGAGGGTCTGGACTGGGTTCGCAGCATCAAGCCGGTGGCGGACTCGCCGGACCAATCCCCCGTCAACGGAAGCAGCAACGGTCATCACGCTCCGGAAACGCTTGGCGATAGTGAGACCCAACCCTCTGCCAACGGCGCCAACGGGAAGGGCCGGCGCAGTCGTCGCAACGGGCGTCGTTCCCCGGCCACCGACGCGCCGAGCCGCCTGACCCCGCGCGAAATGGTCATTGCCGATCAGATCCTCAAAGAGATCGAGGGCCGTCTGCACTTCCTGGACAGTATTGGGTTGGACTACGTAACGATGGGCCGCACTGCCCGCACGCTTTCGGGTGGAGAGGCCCAGCGTGTCAGGTTGGCCACCCAGATCGGCAGCGGCCTCACCGGCGTGCTGTACGTGTGCGACGAACCCACGGTCGGCCTGCATCCCCACGATGACCACCGTCTCATCGGAACCCTGACCCGCCTGCGCGACATGGGCAACACGGTGATCGTGGTCGAGCACGACGACGCCATGATGCGCGCCGCCGACCACATCGTCGACCTCGGGCCCGGCGCGGGCGAGCACGGCGGCCATATCGTGGCCACCGGCGATGTGGCCGAGGTGATGGCCAACGAGGCGTCGCTGACCGGCGCCTACCTCAGCGGCCGCAAGCGGATAGCCATCCCTGAAGAGCGGCGCGAGGGAAACGGCAAATCCATCGCCGTCGTGGGCGCGCGGGAGAATAACCTCAAAGGCATCGACGTGGAATTCCCGTTGGGCTTGCTGGGATGTGTCACCGGCGTGTCGGGCAGCGGCAAGAGTACCCTGGTGTACGACATCCTCTACAAGCGGCTGGCCCAGGCCGTCGCCCAGGGCCGCGACCGTCCTGGCGACCACGACGACGTCACCGGCATCGAGCACATCGATAAGGTGGTGAACATCGACCAGTCTCCCATCGGGCGCACCCCGCGCAGCAACCCGGCCACCTACACCGGCGCCTTCACCCCCATCCGCGAGTTGTTCGCCACCCTGCCTGAGGCCCGCATCCGGGGTTACAAGCCGGGCCGCTTCTCCTTCAACGTCAAAGGCGGCCGCTGCGAGGCGTGCCAGGGCGAGGGCTACATCCAAATCGAAATGCAGTTCCTGCCCGACGTCACCGTGCCTTGCGAAATCTGCCAGGGCCGCCGTTACAATCGGGAAGCGCTGGAGGTAACGCTGCGCGACCAGTCCATCGCCGACGTGCTCGCGATGACTGTGGAAACAGCGCTGGATTTCTTCTGGAACTATTCGCGCATCCGCAGCAGGCTGCAAACGCTGCGGGACGTCGGCTTGGGCTACATTCGCCTCGGCCAGCCGGCCACCACCCTGTCGGGCGGGGAAGCCCAACGGGTCAAGCTGGCGACGGAACTTTCCCGCCGCGCCACCGGCCGCACGCTGTACCTCCTGGACGAACCCACCACCGGCCTCTCCTTCGAGGACTGCGCCGCCCTGCTGCGCGTCCTGCACCGGCTGGTCGACCAGGGCAACTCGGTGCTCCTCATCGAACACAACCTGGACCTCATCAAGAACGCCGACTGGGTCATCGACCTGGGCCCCGGTGCGGGTCACCTGGGCGGCAACCTGCTGGCGTGCGGCACTCCCGAGACGCTGGCGGAGGCTGAGCAAAGCCACACGGGCCGCTACCTGCGGGCCGCGCTTGGAGTCGAGGCGCAGGTCGGTGCAACGGATTAATGCCGACGCCTGGCCCGCCCGTGCCAACGGTCGTCCGGCCGGGGAAATTGATTACCATCGGCTCGGATGGCAGACAAGACACATCTTGAAATGCCCCGCTTCCCGCTTTCGATTTTCTACCGTTAGTGACGTTTCTCACGGTACACGGAAAGCGTTGAATAATCATCATCAAGTAATGGAATATGATTATTTGGCGGGCGGAGTATTGACATTTTTGAACCGGGCAAGTACCCTTCCCGGCAAATTAGGCGTATCTACGCAGTCCAACCAAGGAGGAGGATATGCTAACGATCGGTCACGAGGTTCGCCGCCCCGGTAAGTATCTGGGCGACGCCCCTGTCACAATCCCGGTGCCCGAGGAGCTGGAGACCACTCCCGGCATCCCCATGGAACAGCGCGAGGTTGACTGGTACTCCCGGGAATACCCCATCGAGACCATGAACATCACCGAGCGCGCCTCCCGCGACTGGGCCAACACCCTGCGCGACCAGCACGCCGAGATGCGTGAGATCCGCAAGGAGCACGACAAGCTCAATCGCAACCTCGTCATGGCCGCCCGCCTCACCGGCGACCTCGAGCCCACGTCCGACGCCTCCGGCGACGACGTCAGCGAAGCCATCAAGCAGAAGGCCCGCGAGCTCGGTTTCGTCGAAGTCGGCATCACCGCCTTTGACATCCGCTACGTCTATCAGAGCAAGAAGGACTGGGTCCGCTTCCCCCACGTCGTCTGCTTGGCCTACGAGCAGGACTTCGAGCCCACCCAGACCATCCCCAGCATCGACGCCGAGATCGTGCACTCCAGCACGTACCGGACCGAAGGCGCCGCCGGCCTCGAGCTCGGCAACTTCATCCGCGGCCTCGGCTATCGCGCCCAGGTTCACAGCCCCAACGACAACACCGGCCCCTACATCCCGATGTTCGTCGCCGCCGGCCTCGGCCAGCTGGGCGCTTGCGGCTACCTGCTGACCCCCCACGTCGGCTCCCGCTGCCGCATCATGATGATCACCACCGACGCCAACGTCAGCTATGACGAGCCCGTCGACTACGGCATCCACGCCTTCTGCCAGGTGTGCCAGGTCTGCGTGAACCGCTGCCCCGGCCGCGCCCTGATGCGGGACAAGATCTGGTGGCGCGGAATTGAGAAGAACAAGCTCTACTTCAAGCGCTGCCGCCCGGTCATGGCTCGCTACCTCGGCTGTGGCGTGTGCATGAAGGTCTGCCCGATCCAGAAGTACGGCATGAAGGCCACCATGGAGCACTACGCTGCCACCGGTCAGGTCCTCGGCAAGGGCACCCACGACCTCGAAGGTTACAACATCGAGGGCAAGGGCTACTTCGGCCCCGGCGAGCTCCCCGTCTTCGAGCCCGGCTTCTTCGACATGCCTCACGGCGACACCGGCGAATGGGCCTTCGATTCGTTGAAGGACGCCGCCCGCGCCAACGGCAACGAGATCACCGACGAGATGCTCAACGAGTTCCGCAACCAGGTGGTCCGCGGCCTCAACCAGAGCACCGACAACGTCGACATGATGTACGAGGAGGAAGACTACATCTAATTCGATGTAGCCATCCAAATCGGTCGGTTCTTCGGAACGGTCCAATCAGGGGGAGGGCAATTGCCCTCCCCCTATTTGCGTTTTCAGCGCGTCCCCGGAATCTAACTTGTCGCCAGCAAAGTGCTGCTCGGGGGAATCACCATGACATCTATCTTCAATCTACCTGCCATAATCATTGTATCGGCAGCTATCCTCGCCGTTGCGGCTTGCAGTCCCGCAGCGCCGGTGGACTCCACCCCAGGACAGGCGCTCAGCGAGAGCGCAGCGGTTCCCGGAATCGAGACTGCGAACACCAGCGTAACCCACCAGGACGGAGGACGGCTCGGCCGAATCAGGAACCGGGGACATGTCGTCTGCGGGACCACCAATGACGTGGTGGGGTACGGCTATCTTGACAACGACGGAGCCAACGACGGGTTCGAGATCGACCTGTGCCGGGCAGTCGCAGTAGCCGTGCTCGGCGACCGTAACGCGGTGGAGTTCCACATCATCGGGTCGGCTGCAGAGCGTGGTCCCTCGTTGGCATCCGGAGAACTCGATATCCTGGCCTGGGTGAACACCTGGAGCAGCAGCCGCGACGCTACGTGGGGCGGCAACTTCGTCCATACCACGCTCTACGATGGCCAGGGATTCGCCGTACCGTCCGCCCTGGGCATCACCAGCGCCTACGACCTCAAAGGTGCCTCGGTATGCGTGGCTCAAGGGACTACAAGCGAGTTGAACCTCGAGGACTTCAACCGCCAGTACCAACTGGACATGAACGTGGTCACCTTCGAGACGTTCGAGGCGTCCATCGCTGCCTACGTGGCCGGCCAGTGTGACTCGTACACCACCGACCGCACCTTCCTGATGGACGAAATCGTCGCCGCCGGCGGAGCCGAGGACGAGCACGTCATTCTTCCGGAGACCATCTCCGAGGAGCCGATCAGCCTGGCCGTGCCCCACGGCGATGACCAGTGGTTCGACATCGTCAAGTCGGTGATCGGCATCCTGATCCACGCCGAGGCCTATGACATCAACTCGGGCAACGTGCCCACCGCAAGCACCGGCAACACCTCTGTTGATCGTCTCTTCGGCCTGGAGGGCTCCTGGGGTCAGGACACCCTCGGTCTCAGCCAGACCGTGGCGCAGGACGTGGTCCGCGAGCTGGGCAACTACGGGGAGGTCTACGACCGCCATTTCGGATCTGGCGGGCTGGGCGTGCCGCGCCCGTCCGGCAGCCGCAACGCGCTGTGGGCCGACGCGCCGTGCCAGAACTGTCCAAAAGGCGGACAGATCTACGCACCGCCATTCCGGTAAGCGACCGAACGGCGTCACATGCCCGTGGACGCAGGGAAAAGCATGAGGGGCGATCGGTTGGTCGCCCCTCCGCGTGCGTCGAAGAATCCCAGCGGCTAGAGCTGGAGAGTGCGGGGATCGACCTCCCGGCGCGGAGGAGCGGCAGCGCTGACAGGCTGATCCTCGCGGAGGTTGTTGATCAGGTCTTCCAGGGCGGCCTGGTACTCGGCGGAGCCTTCGGACTGACCCGTAAGGTCGAAGAAGCGATAATCCTCGGCCATGAGGCGGGCAGCGCGGTTACGGCCAGCGCCCATGATTCCATCGGCATCGACCAGGAACATGGTCCAGCTATCTGCGATTCGCTGTGCTTCGTGGGCGCCGGTGATGTCGTTGCGGACGGTCTCGCTGTCGAAACCCGCCGCGGTGCACACCACAATCAGCCGGTCGTAGTGGCGCACCCACCGCTCGATCTCCTCCTCGCCGGAGGTGGCGCGCCGGTCGACCAGGGGGTTACCCCGGAAACCCTCGGCGAAGACCCAGGTGCGCACGCCCTGGGCGCGGAGGTTCGCTTCCAGCTGGCGAGCAAAGGGCACATCGGCGTCGGCGCAGGATATGTGGACTTCCAAGGTGGTTACCGGCGCGTCGGCAACGCTGTCCTGCAGTCCGACCACGGCCACCGGCACGCCGGACCCCAGGATAAAGGACTGCGGCAGCGCCCCGCGGGAGCGCAGCAGGGTGTCCAGACCGATGGTGCTGGGGGCGTCGTGGCGAACCTCCTCCAGCCCGACGGCGTTGTCAAGGGCGCAGTTCTGGAACACGGTGTAGCCGATAATACAGTTGCTGAAATCGGCCTCGCCGGTGACCACGTCGTTGAGCACGGCCTCGTAAAAATCGGCCTCGCTGAGGTTGCAGGACGACAGGTTGGTGCGCGATAGGTTTGCGCCGTTGAAGCTGGCTCCGGTCAGGTTGGCGCCGGTGAAATTGGCCCGGTCCAGATTGGCCCGGTCCAGGTTGACGTTGGTGAGGTCCGCGCCGGACAAGTTGGCTTCGGAGAGGGTGGCGCGGTCGAAGTTGGCGCCCGACAGGTTCGCGTTCCGCAGGTCGGCGCCGCGCAGGTTGGCTCCGGGAGCGATGGCGCGGCTGAGGTTGGTCTCGCGGAGGTCGGCTCGGTAGAAATGCGCGTCGTTGAGGTAACTGTTGGACAGGTCAGCCCGACGGATCATCGCACCCATGAAATCGCCGCTCCGCATGTCGGCTCCCCGCAGATTAACCATTGGGATGCGGGCATGGCTCATGTAGCAGGCGTTGAGGTCCATGGGTTGGTTGGAGTGCTCTTCGCGCCAGGCGGCAACGGCGTCGCGCCCCTGCTTGACGATCTGGACCAGTGCGATGTCGGCCATCTTTACACGTCTCCGTGAGGGATTCAGCGACGATTTTAGCATAAAATTGCGCCGCATAAGGCCCCGGATCGAAGTGTCACGAGCGAGGAAGAAGAGCGAAATGCGAGCATTTTACGCACCGGCAATAGCAGCGATGGCAATGGTTCTGGTCGCGGGATGCGCATCCGATCAAGAGGCCGGGCCTGCTAATGAAAACGAAACCGCGCACATGGTCGCCCAGGCGAAATTGACCGCCCATTACATCGACGCCGCGCTGGCGGCGGGCAAGTCTACGGACGAAATCAACGCCACCCTGAAGGTAATCGCCGACACCAGCATCATCACGGAGTTCTGGGTCAGCGACGAGACGGGTCGGGTCGTGTTTACCACCCAGCCCGGGCTGGACTTCGCGTTCCCAACCGACCCCAATGCGGGAACCCAAGCAGCCCCCTTCGCGGACCTGCTGCTGGGCAACCAACAGGTGGTGACCCAGGGCATGCAACCACGCGATGCCGACGGCAAGCTGTTCCATTATGTTGGCGCAGCCGGCGTCGACCAACCCCGCATCGTGCAGGTGGGCATCGCCGGGCCAGAGCAATAGTCAAGCGCGCCGCGCCGGCGAATGTGACAATTCGTTTCCGGCAATCCGCTTGGGAGCAGGAACTGGAGCTGAAAATGGTTTGCGGCGAATGGTGTTGACACTTATAATGCCGCCGATGAGATCAATTATCGAATCTCATTGGATAACTTGGTTGACATGCTGCTGACAATCGACATCGGCAACACGGCCGTAACCATCGGGGTGTTCCGGGACGGGAGCGCCACCGAGGGGACAGGAAACGGGGCCAATCCGGTGGAGCGGCTGGTGACAACCATGCGCGTGGCCACCGACTCCCGTCGCCTCGCGGACGAGTACGGCATTCTCCTGAAAAACCTGCTCGAGTTCCGGGGGATCACGACGACGGACATCACCGCCGCCTGTATCTGCTCCGTAGTGCCGCCCCTGACCGGTATGTTCGAGGACCTGTGCCGCCGGTTCTTTGGGGTATCTCCATTGCAGGTCACTTCGCAGATCGACCTGGGGATGCCAATCCGTTATGACAACCCCCGGGACGTTGGCGCGGACCGGGTCGTGGACGCCGTGGCGGCGGTGGAGTTGTACGGCGCGCCGATGATCGTGGTGGACCTGGGCACCGCTACGGTGTTCGACGCGGTGTCACGTGACCGGGAATACCTGGGCGGGGCCATCGCGCCGGGGATTAACCTGTCTGCCGATGCGCTCTACTACAACACCTCCCAGTTGCGGCGCGTGGAACTGGTGGCGCCAGCAGAAGCGGTGGGACGGAACACGACCACGTCATTGCAGTCGGGGATCGTCCTGGGCTACGCCGGACTGGTCACAGCAATGGTTGAGCGGTTCAAAGCGGAGATTGGAGAGGACTCCAAAGTCGTGGGCACCGGCGGGCTGGTGACCGTTATCGCGGACCACGCCCCGGTGTTCGATGACATCAACCAGGAACTGACGCTGGTCGGGCTGGACATCATCTATCGCAAGAATGCCGACGGGGCTCCCGGGTCGAGCAGCGCCGAAAACCGGAACCGGGTGAGTTGAGATGGAATCCGCACTGGCCGGCAAGAACATCGTCCTGGGCGTGACGGGGAGCATCGCCTGCTACAAAGCGCTGGACCTCGCCAGCAAGCTGGTCCAGGCCGGCGCGAACGTCGAGACAATCCTCAGCTACGGCGCGACCCAATTCGTCACTCCACTGGCTTTCCGCAGCCTGACCCATCGGGCGGTGGTCACCGACACCTTTGACGCGGATTCCGAGCACAGCGTGGAGCACGTCGCGCTGGCGCGGTGGGCAGACATCGTGGTGATCGCGCCGGCGACCGTACACTGCATCGCCAAGCTGGCCGGCGGGCTCGCCGACGACCCGCTGACGACGACGGTGGTCGCTACGGAGGCGCCGCTGCTGGTGGCGCCGGCCATGGACGCCAACATGTTCGACCATCCGGCGACGCAGGAGAACGTCGCGCGGCTGCGCGGTCGAGGGGTGTTCCTGGCCGGGCCGGCGCCGGGCCGGCTGGCGTCGGGACTGATGGGAATGGGACGGCTGGTGGAGCCGGCGGACCTGCTGGGGCATATCGCAGCGGCGCTGGGAAATGACGGCGACTTCGCGGGTCGCAAGGTGGTGGTAAGCGCCGGCGGGACGCAGGAGGCGATCGACCCGGTGCGGGTGATCACGAACCATTCGTCCGGTCGCATGGGATACGCGGTTGCCGAAGCGGCCCGGGATCGCGGCGCTGAGGTAGTGTTGGTCACCGCGCCGACGGCGCTCCCGGATCCGGCGCTGGTACGGACGGTGCGAGTCATGTCGGCACAGGACATGTGCGACGCGGTGTTGGAGGAGACGGCCACGTCGGATGCGCTGATCATGGCCGCCGCGGTGGCCGACTACCGTCCGGCGGTGATGGCGGAGCAGAAGATCAAGAAGACGGCCGCGGACGAGATGTCCATAGACCTGGAGAAAACGACGGACATACTGGCGACGGCGAGGGGGAATTTCGTGCGCGTTGGGTTCTCGGCCGAGAGCGAGAACCTGGAGGCGAACGCTGCGGACAAGGTGCGGCGCAAAGAGTTGGACCTCATAGTGGCCAACGACATCACGGAAGAAGGCAGCGGGTTTGGCGTGGACACGAACCGGGTGGTGCTGATTGACCGCGAGCTGGAGGTCGAAAGGCTGCCATTGCTCACCAAGTACGAGGTGGGCCACAGGATACTGGACCGAGTTGCGACGCTGCTAAGACCGTGAATTTCGACTACAGCCTCGACAAACTCCGCGGCGACATCTTTGGCGGCCTCACCTGTTCGGTGGTGGGCCTGCCGGTGGCTCTGGCATTCGGCGTAGCCTCTGGGTTGGGGCCTACGGCCGGCATGTACGGCGCCATCGCGGTCGGGTTCTTCGCGGCGGTGTTCGGCGGCACGCGATCACAGATATCGGGTCCGACGGGTCCCATGTCCATCGCCATGGCCGTAATCGTGACGGCCCACGCCAACACCCTGGCGGAAGCGTTCACCATAGTGGTGCTGGCCGGGTTCATCCAGGCAGCGCTGGGACTGGCCCGCATCGGCCGATTCGTAGCCTACACGCCGTACTCGGTGATTTCAGGGTTCATGACCGGGATCGGCGTGATCATCATGATCGTGCAGATCGCGCCCTTCCTGGGATCTCCGGTGGCGGTGGGAGGAGTCATCGGGGCGGTTAACTCCCTGCAGGAAACCTTTACCAGCGTGAATTTCCACGCCCTGGCGGTGGCCGCCGTCACGCTGGTCGTGGGTATCCTGTGGCCCCGGCCCTTCCGGAGGTATCTGCCGGCGCCCTTGGCGGCAATGATCGTCGGCTGTGCGCTGGGCATCCTGTGGCTGAACGATCTGCCGATCATCGGTGATGTGCCCACCGGTCTTCCGGACCTGCAGATTCCCGTGTTCTCGGTGGGGTTCATCCTGGGCGCCCTGGAGCCGGCTCTGGTGCTGGCCCTGCTCGGTTCCATCGACAGCCTGTTGACCTCGCTGATAGCGGACTCGCTGACTCGGACCCGGCACAATCCCAACCGCGAGCTGATCGGGCAGGGCATCGGCAACATGATCGCCGGTTTCATCGGCGGCCTCCCGGGCGCCGGCGCGACGCTGGGGACGGTGGTGAACATCCGGTCCGGCGGGAACACGCAACTTTCCGGAGCGATTCGCGCCGGCGTGCTGCTCGCGCTGGTTCTCGGCCTGGGCCGGTATGTAGAGGCGATCCCCCACGCCGTCCTGGCCGGCATCCTCATGAAGGTGGGCTGGGACATCATGGACTGGCGGTTCGTGACGCGCCTCCACCAGATGCCGCGCGAGCACCTTGTGGTCATGCTGATGACCTTCGTGCTGACGGTGTTCCTCGACCTGGTGACCGCCATCGCCATCGGCCTGATCGCGGCGGGCATGGCCAGCGCCCGTCTCCTGGAGCGCCAGGAACTGGACAGCGTGGTGTCCGTGCCGTTGCTTGACCAGACCTTCCTGTCTCCGGAATTGGACGCCGACAAAGATGACGCGTTCTCTGCCCGGGTCGGTCTGGTGTCGATGCGCGGTCGATTCTCGGTGGCCTCGTCCAGCAACCTGGTGAGCACCATTGGCCAGGACATCCAGGAGCACGAGGTGGTGATATTCGACTTCACCGAGACCGCGTACATGGACGACAGCGCGGCAATGGTGGTGGAGCAGATGATCGACGTGGCGCTGGACGAGGATACGGAACCCATCGTCATGGGGCTTTCGGGACCCGTGGAGCGTAACCTGCGGGCGCTCAACACTCTGCACCGGGTGCCGGCAGACCGTTTTGTCAGTAACCGGGACGAGGCGCGGGAAGTCGCGGAGAAGATACTGGCCGCATAACCAAAGCACCAAGGTTGGCTCGCCTCGCCGACCGGTACATGGAGGACGACAATGCGTATCGGAGTATTCGTTGGGGCTTCAACGGCCGACTTGATGAGCCTGGACGAACTCATCGGACGGATCAAGCAGGCGGAAGAGGACGGGTTCGACAGCTTCTGGGTGCCGCACATCTCGGCGCGTGGATACGACGCGCTGACGGTGTTGGCCCTGGCGGGGGCGCAAACCAACCGCATCGAGCTTGGCGTGGGCGTCGTGCCCACTTACCCAAGACACCCGGTGGCGATGGCGCAACACGCCCTGACCACCGCAGCGGCGACCAGCGAACGGTTTCTGCTGGGGCTCGGCCCATCCCATCGGCCGGGCATCGAGGGGAGTTTCGGCCTGTCCTACGACCGGCCGGCGTTGCACACGAGGGAGTACCTGTCGGTGCTGCGCCCGCTGATGAACGAGGGGCGCGTGCAGTTCTCGGGTGAGTTCTTCAACGTGAACGCCGAGCTTGACGTGCTGGACCGTCCTAAATGCCCGGTGCTGATCTCGGCTCTGGCGCCCCGCATGCTGCGGCTGGCCGGCGAGTTGGCCGATGGGACCATTACGTGGATGGCTGGGCCCAAGACAATCCGGGAACACATCACGCCGAGGATCGCGCGGTCTGCCGAGGCCAGCGGACGGGAGGCTCCGCGGGTCTGCGTCGGCCTGCCGACGTCCGTGTGCGACGACGAAGGCGCGGGCCGGCGGCAGGCAGCCGAGGCCTACGAGCGGTACGGCCAACTGGTGAACTACCGCCGCGTCCTGGACATCGAGGGCGTGGAAGGCCCATCCGAGGTGTGCGTAATAGGCAACGAGGACTCGCTGCGCCGCCAACTGGAGGATTTCGCCGCCGGCGGCGCCACGGACTTCATGGCCAACATCTTCGCCGGAGAGGGCGACAGCGAGACCGGCCCACGCACCTACGCCGCGCTGAAGGATTTGGTGGGTAGAGTATAGTCTGCTGCCCTGCGTCCACCCTTGCTAAAATGTGGGGTAGAACCGCCACGAAGAGGTCCGATATGGACGCTCAAACCATCGCAATCATCGGCGTGGGGGCAACACTCATCGCAGTATTCATGCCGCCGATGATAATGCTGATACGTCGCGTTGATGACCTGAACAACCAGGTCAGTCGGCTTACTCAAGTCGTAACTGGTCTGGCGAACCACCGCCACGATGCGGATGGCGCGGCGACGTTCGCGCTGCCGGCGGATTGATTGACTGCCGGACGAAAGGCGCAAGGGTCACCGGCAGTTTCCGCAAATGAAGAGGGTCAGCTCATCGCTTCCTTGAACTGACTTATCGCTTCGATGTGCTGGTCGGGCTCTTCAGCCTAATGTACTACAGGTGAGACGCCCGCACCGTCACACCGGGTCTATGCCGGCGGCGCGCAGGCGGGCCTCCAGTTGCGCGACGCGGGCCTCGGCGGCGGCTTGGGCGGCCTCGGCGGAAATCCGGGCGGCCTCGGATTCGGCATGGCTGCGGAGCCATTCACCCGTCGCCGGGTCATACAGCCTCAGTTCGGTGCCCACCACGCACAGATCCAGACCCAGCAGCTCGCTGTGGCCCCGCAGAATGCCTGTGGCGTCCCGATCCACCGGCAACGGCTGGTATTCTCGTGTCGCGTTAAGGACTTCGCCCACCAACAACTCGGGTATCAGCTCCCCGCCCTGCGGATCAAACCGCCAGTATTCACTCACCGCCATGGCGGCGTAGCGGTCCCGCTTCCATCCCGCGTCATCCGCAACGGTTCCCTCCGAAGCGATTTCCAGCACGAAGTCCGGCGTCAGTCCTCCTTCTCGCCACACTCGCCAGGACGGCCGGGGTGGACTTTCCGCCGCGCCGAACACCACCATAATATCCGGAGCCAGCCGCGCTTCGGCGTCATTCATCCGGTAGAACACGAACAAGTCGCCGGCAACATAGACGCCGGGCTGGTCCTGGTAGCGTATTGACAATGCGCTTTGCACGTAACGGCGGGCGTTGCCCTGTAGTTCGGATTCGGGCACTTTTTCCTCTTCGGGATAGACAACGTTCGGGTCTTCGCCGGGCAACAAGGGGACGCCGGCCGGCTGCCGCGCTGTGGTGGTCATGGGCGGATACCTCCTCGGAGCAGGACAAGGCGGGAGCTCACGCGTACCCGGTTTCGCTGGAACTGTCATTGCGACCCCGCACTTGATGCGGGGGCGGCAATCCCGTCAGGGCGACCCACGCCGCCGCGGGAACGAGATCACCACGTCGCTGCGCGTCTCGCGGTGACAAACTGGGTACGAGTGAGAGGGCGGGAGCGCTGGTACGACGCCGGGTCAGCCCATCGCTTCCTTGAACCGTCGTATCGCCTCGATGTGCTGGTCCGGGCCCTTGAGGCCGGCCCTCATGGTGTTGACGGAGAAGTGGGTGGCGCCGGCGTCGCTCCAGTCGGACGCCAACCGGTTCCAGTCGTCGGGGTTGTTGCTGTCGGCCAGGGAAGCCCGTCCCTCGACGCCGATCTGGGACGGATCCCGACCGTAGCCGCGCGCCAACTCGCGCATCTCCTCCAGACGTTCGCGGCCCGCGCCGTCGGGCTGGAACTGCGGGAACCAGCCGTCGCCCATGCGGGCGATGCGTCTCACTACTTGGGGCGCGCCGCCGCCGAACCAGACCGGGATGGGCTGCTGCACCGGCAGGGGGTTGATTCCGGCGTGGGTGATCTTGTGGTAGCGGCCCTCGTAGTTCACCACTTCCTGCGTCCAGAGCATTCGCATGACTTCGACCTGCTCGGCGGAGCGGCGGCCGCGGTTCTCCCAATTCTCGCCCAGGGCTTCGAACTCTACCTCGTTCCAGCCCACGCCGATGCCCAGCCGCAAGCGGCCGTTGGTGAGGACGTCGACCTCCGCCGTCTGTTTGGCGACCAGCGCGGTCTGCCGCTGCGGCAGGATGATGATGCCGGTGCAGAACTCGATCTTTTCGGTCAAGGCGGCCAGGTACCCGAACATCACGAAGGGTTCGTGGAACATATCGTCCTTGTTGTAGGGACGGTTCCACTCGGCGCGCTGGGTATGATCTGCGCCCAGGACGTGGTCGAAGACCAGCAGATGCTCATAGCCCAGGGCCTCGGCGGCCTGGGCGAAGTCCTTTACGGCGATGGGGTCGGCGCCGATTTCGGTCTGAGGGAAGATGGCTCCGAGTTGCATGGTGATGGCTCCTTAAGTTAGTCGCGGTTCCTTGGTCGCGTACCCCGATAGAATGGACTAACGCTTGGGATTAGTCCAGTAGTATGATGCCTGGCCTGGATATGGGGGCTGGATATTCGGAGTACGGTAGCCAAATTTGTTGAGGATGGCTACCATGCATTTGCGGCTGTGCCATCCGATTACCACCGCCTAGCATATGCCGAAAGTCCGTGAATTGGTTACTGATTTGGTTCGGGCGGGGTTTGTTAACCGGGGAGGCCGGGGAAACCACCGGAACTTCGTACATCCAAACGTTACCAGGCCTGTTACCATATCGGGCAATCTGGGCGACGACGCTAAAGTCTACCAAGTTCGCGCCGTGAGAAATGCGATTGAGGAATCCAGGCAATGAAGGACAGCGCCCGTTACGTCAAGATCGTCGAGTGGTCCGAGGAGGACCGGTGTTACGTGGGGAGCGCGCCGGGTCTGATCTACGGAGGCTGCCACGGCGCAGACGAACTCCAGGTATTCGAGGAACTTTGCCAGGTCGTTGATGAGGCGATTGAGCTGTATCGGTCAGACGGCAAGCCACTGCCACCGCCCACGTCCGGGCGTGACCTGGTCAACAAGCTCGGGGCCATAGCATAGCCCGGCCACCGTATCGGAACCCGCGCCCCTGGAATTTCCCGGCGGCCGACAGTTGCCGCCCCGGCCGGCGCAGACGGGCTAGGGCTGCACTACACCTGCCGCTGCTTCGGGTCCAGGCGGTCGCGCAGCCAGTCACCCAGCAGGTTCATGCTGAGCACGACCAGCATGATGGCAAGGCCGGGGAACATCGCCACCCACCAGCCCACGGGGGACGTGATCAGCACGCGGCCGTCGGCGACCATAAGACCCCAGGCCGGCTGCGGCGGTGGGATGCCGGCTCCCAGGAAGCTGAGCGTGCTTTCCAGGATGATGACGAAGCCCACGTTCAGCGTGGCGAGCACGATGACGCTGTTGAACACGTTGGGGAACACGTGGCGGAACATGATGCGCGGATGGGACGATCCGGACACCTGAGCCCGCGCAATGAAATCCTGCACCCGTACCGCCAGCGTCTCGCCACGGACCAGGCGCGCGTAACGCGACCACATCAGCAGGACCAGCACGGTGATCACCGTCCCCATGCTGGCGCCAATCGCGGCGACCAGTACCAAGGCCAGCAGGATGATGGGGATCGATAATGAAATGTCCACAAGTCGCATCACCACGCCATCGACCAGGCCGCCCGTATATCCGGCAATGATCCCCATGCTGGTCCCGATGATGCCGGCGATGAAGATGGCGATCACGGCGGTGACCACGGAGACGCGAGCCCCGTACATGATGCGGGTGAGAATGTCTCGGCCCACGCGGTCGGTGCCGAGAAGGTGCTCGGTGGTGCCACCCTCCATCCACACCGGCGGGAGCAGCTTGGCGCTCAGGCTGCCCAGCTTCGGATCGTGGGGAGCGATGAAATCCGCAAAAGCCGCGGGGATCACCAGCACGACGAGAAGCAGCATGATGGGCAGGATCGGGTAGCGCCGAACCTCGGCGAAAATCTTGCCGACGCTGCGCCCGCCAGCATCCTCAACGGGATCTACAGCCTCTTCAGCGACAACAGGTCCGCCTATTCGGTCGTCTGCAGCCATGGCAATCGCTCCTTGGAAAGTGGGCCGAACACGCCGTTCTACGAGTAGCGGATGCGCGGGTCGACGTAGGCGTAGGCGATATCAACCAGCAGGTTGGCTACGATGTAGACCAGACAGAAAGTAATGACCACGGCCTGAACGACCGGGAAATCACGCGCCGCGGTTGCGTCCACGGCCAACCGACCAACGCCCGGCCAGGCGAACACGAACTCGATGGACACCGACCCCACCATAAGGGAACCGATGATCAGCGCGAAATAGGTGAAAGGAGCGATGGCCGCATTGCGCAGGCAATGTTTCCAGATGACCTTCCACTCAGGGATCCCCTTGATCCTGGCCAGCTTCACATACTCGGAGTCCAGCACGTCCAGCATGGACGATCGCACCAAGCGCATCAGCGCCGCCACCTGGAACCAACCGATGGCAACGGCGGGCAGGATGAACGATAGCACCCCGTGCTCCTTGCCGGACACGGGGAACCAGCCAAGTTGGACCGCAAAAATCCACATCATCATCAGCCCCAGCCAGAATGCCGGCAGCGACTGGCCAAACAGGGCGATGGTTTTCCCGATGTAGTCCAGCGGCGTGTCTTTTTTGACCGCCGATAAAACACCGATGGGAATTGCCACAACCACCGCCACGATAACGGCCACACCCGCGAGGGCAGCGGTGTTGGGCAGGCGCTCCAGGACCAGGCTGATGGCGGTCCGGCCGCGGATACGCAGGGACTCGCCAAAATCACCCTTGAGGGCATTACCCAGGAAGGTGAAATATTGGACGTGGATCGGTCGGTCCAGCCCCCAGGCCGCGCGAACGCGGGCGGCGTCTGCGGGGGTGGCTTCCAGGGGAAGCATCACATCCAGCGGGTCGCCGGATATGCGCGCCAGGGTGAACACCACCACTGTCAGCACCAACAGGGCCAGAATGGATTGGCCAATTCTGAATATGATGTAGCGCTGCATGGCATTCACCCATTGTCGCGAATCGGCGGCTATTGGATTTGATCAACGCTTACGCTTCGTAATTCGCCCGATGGTACGTGTATTCATTTCAACAGTCAACGTTATCCAGCGAAACTCGTCAAACATGGAACGGCGTGCGATCCGGAAGCGCCGGGAAGTACCACGGCGGGATCACACGCCGCACGGGCGTGAGCCAGACCCTACTGGGCCGGCGTGATGTACTCGGTGTGGGTGAAGCTGGTATTGATATTACCGGGCCACACGTACTCGCCAACGGCCTTCGGGTCGATGACCAACTGGGCCGGCAGCCAGACGATGGGAACCTCGGAGTAGAGGTCATATTTGAGGTCGCCCAACTCCCGGAGGGTGTCGGATTTCACCACCGGGTCCATGGATTGAGTGGCCTTGTTGTACAAGATGTCAGTCTTGGGATCAACGGAGGTGCGCCAGAAGCCGGTGGGCCCGCTGCGGTTGTAACCGTTCAAGGTGATTTCAGCTGGGCGATACGTTCCCCGGGAGGCCGCAATGGTGCCGTGAGTCTTACCGGGGCGGTAGTAATCGGCGCGGTAGGTTGACCATTCGACGGCTTCCGACGTTACGTCGATGCCCACGTTGCTTAGGTAGGAGTAAGCCGCCTCGCCCATGGGAATCATTTCAGGCACGCCGGGGAGTTCGGTGAGCAGAAGCTTAAGTTTGTAACCTTCCTGGCCCGCTTCCTTCAGCAACTGGCGAGACCGTTCCGGGTCGAACCCGTACTTGTCGTCGAATTCTTCCAGCCAGCGGGGGTTGTAGCCGGGCAGGGAGG
Organism: Dehalococcoidia bacterium; assembly: GCA_965220505.1. Taxonomy (GTDB): domain Bacteria; phylum Chloroflexota; class Dehalococcoidia; order Lucifugimonadales; family UBA3495; genus Bin87. The sequence continues at coordinate 1,891,309 of CBDCQE010000001.1, forward strand.
GGTGGTAACCCCATACTGTGTGGGGCTGACCGATGCCGTCGAACAGCTGCTCGTTGATCTCCTGCCGGTTGATGGCCCGGTTGATGGCCTCCCGCACCCGGACGTCCAGGTGCGGCTCGTCGGGATGATAAAAGCATGGCGGTTCGTCGGATTCCTTTAAACACTCGCTGCCGAACTCGGGATTATAGACACCGCCCATGATGAAGGTGACCTGGAGGGACGGCAACTGGCTCTGCACGACCTGCAGTCCCGATCCGACGGCGTCAGCATGCAGTTCGCGGCTAACCTCGCCAATCTGCACCTGGCCGGTCTTGAGCTGGGCCAGGCGGGTGTTTTCTTCAGGTATCAGGACGTACTCGAGCTCTTCAAAGAAGGGCGAGCGCCGGTAATGGTCGGGGATGCGGGAGTACAGCAGGTTCACGTCCAGGGTGCGCTCTTCCAACTGCCACGGCCCCACTCCGGCCGGCTTGCTATCGTAGCCTTCCAGTCCCTCAGCCTCGAATTGGGCCTTGGAGTACATGAACAGGTTCCCCTGCTGGGCGGAGGCGAAGAAGTCCACGATGGAGTTGGGAACCAAGAGATTGAACTGAACGGTGGTGTCGTCCAGGGCCAACACGTTGCCCTGTACGGCATCGTAGGTGTCGCCGAACAACTCCCGGAAACGGCCCGTATCACTGGCGATTGCGTCCTCCTTGACGATCAGCCCGGTGCTGTGGGGAACGTCATGGGCGCTGAAATTTCCAAAACCCCGCTGGAAGGGCACGTCGTCCCGAAGCTGGAATGTCCATTGGGTACCGTCAGCGCTGGCCTCCCAGGAGGTGGCCAGGCCCGGTTGCAGGGAACCGTCGAAGCGGTCGGTGTGCACCAGGGGGTCGGCGAACGGCCGCACCTGCATATTGGCGGCGGTTGTGGTCCCCAGCCAGGAACCCACCAACTGCTGCACCGGCGGTATGGACGCAATCCGAAGCCGACCGCTCACTTCGGTGATAGCCTGGGCCGCGGTGGGCGTGTTGGTGGGTCTGGGGGTGGCGGTGGCCACGATGGTCACGGCCGGCGTTGGGGGCAGAGGCGAGGGCCGGATGGAAGCGGGCGTCGGCTCGGCTGCGGCCGGTTGTTGAGCGGCAGTCCCCGTAGCCGGCTGTTCGCCGGCGCCGCCGCAGGCAGCGATTAGCAGGGTTCCGGTGGTCAGGACGGCGGTGATCAGGACAGAGCGTATCGACATCTTCACTCCTCCATATCGGGTAGCGCGTGGCATATCGGATGGATTACGTCAGTTGCGCTGTCAGGCTCCTCAACGCGAAGCGGTGGCATGGGTATACGATTTCCGTAAATAATACAGATAATTTTCACGATTACAACCAATTTATTGATGATATTAAGATAGTAATCGTATAATAACTCTCGATAACGCATGTTTCCGTCTCACGAACTATTTGAACCGGTTCGAAGTTTCCAATGAGCCCGCATTTGCGGTTCGCCATCGCAAATCAGGCAAGCATGGGCAGTGCCGACTGAGAAAGCCACGAGAACCGGGCCAGGCTGCCGGCGTCAACAAAAGAAATCGGCCCGCCGATGGCGGGCCGCTGGAGAGGAACAGCAGGATCTGGTCAGGACAAACCCGATCAAACTTGGCGTTGCTTGGGGTCCAACCGGTCGCGCAGCCAGTCGCCCAGCAGGTTCATGCTGAGCACAACCAGCATGATGGCCAGGCCCGGCAGCAGGGACACCCACCAGCCTTTTTCTGATGCCACCAACTCACGGCCATCGGCCACCATGAGGCCCCACGCCGGATTGGGTCGCGGGACGCCGGCCCCCAGGAAGCTCAGGGTGCTTTCGAGGATGATGACGAACCCCACCTGCAGCGTCGCCAGCACCACCAGGCTGTTGAACACGTTGGGCAGGATGTGCTTGAACATGATGCGCACGTGGCTCGAACCCGCGACTTGGGCGCGGGAGATGAAGTCCTGCACCCTTACCGCCAGCGTCTCGCCGCGAGCCAGGCGTGCGTAGCGGGACCACAGCAGCACCACGATGACACCGATGACGGTACTGGTGCGCGGACCCAAGGCCGCGACCAGCACCAGGCCCAGCAATATGATGGGTATAGATAAGGAGATGTCCACCAGGCGCATGATCAGGGCATCGACCCAGCCACCCCAGTACCCTGCGGTGATGCCCAGGGCCGTCCCGATGATGCCGCTGACCACGATGGCAATCATGGCGATGATCACGGAGATGCGGCTGCCGTAGAGGATGCGGCTCAGAATGTCGCGGCCGACCTTGTCGGTTCCGAGAATGTGGTCGGCGCTGCCGCCCGCCTGCCAGACCGGCGGCGCCAGACGATTGCCCAGGCTGCCCCGGGTGGGATCATGGGGGGCGATCTGGTTGGCGAAGATGGCCGGAATGACCAGCACTAACAGCAGGATGGCAATTGGAAACAGGGGAAGACGCCGCAGTTCCGACATGCTCATGCTGAGGCGAGACTGCTGAGTCAGGGAATCCCCGGCGCCCTGTTCTGCGGCGGCGGGAACCGGGCTGGTGCGGTCTTCAGCGGCCATATCGGAACGATCTCCTCGTTTGAACCCGGCGGTCGGCGGGAGCGGTCACACCGGACATCGCCGGACTAGCTGTATCGGATCCGGGGGTCAACGTAGGCGTAGGCGATGTCCACCAGCAGGTTCGCCGTGATGTAGACCAGGCAGAAGACGATGACCACCGCCTGGATCACGGGGAAGTCGCGAGCGATGGTGCTGTCCACGGCCAGCAACCCAACGCCGGGCCAGGCGAAAACGAACTCGATGCTTACGCTCCCCACCATGAGGGAACCCAGGATCAGCGCGAAGTAGGTGAACGGCGCTATGGCCGCGTTGCGCAGGCAGTGCTTCCAGACCACCTTTCGCTCCGAAACGCCCTTGATGCGGGCCAGCTTGACGTACTCGGTGTCCAGAACATCCAGCATTGACGAGCGCACCAGGCGCATCAGGGCGGCAACCTGGAACCAGCCGATGGCGATGGCCGGCAGGATGAAAGACCTGATTCCGGACTTGCCCGACGTGGGCACCAGTTCCAGATTAACCGCGAAAATCCACATCAGGACTAATCCCAACCAGAAAGCCGGCAGCGATTGGCCGGTGAGGGCCAGAACCTTTCCGGCGTAGTCAAAGACGGTGTCCTTCTTGACCGCGGATAGCACGCCCACCGGCACGGCGATCAGCGTAGCCACCAACAGCGCCAACCCGGCCAATTGGGCCGTGGCCGGCAAACGGTCAAACACCAGGTTGATGGCCTGCTGGTCCCGGTGCTTGATGGACTCGCCAAAGTCTCCGGTCAACGCGTTGCCCAGGAACTTGAAATACTGAATATACAGTGGCTTGTCCAAACCCCAGGCCGCGCGAACGCGCTCCGCATCCTCCACGGTTGCCTCCAGCGGAAGCAGCACGTCCAGTGGATCGCCCGCTATCCGCGCCAGGCTGAACACGATGACGGTCAGCACCAGCAGGGCGAGGATGGATTGAACGATCCGTATCAGGATGTAACGTTGCACGATCGGTCGCCTTATGGGTGTTCAGGGGCGAATATACATTCGCCCCTTCGGATGCACTGGGGAAGCAGCAGTATGCTACTGGGCGGTAGTGATGTACTCCATGTGGGTGATGGCGGTGTTGATGTTGCCGGGCCAGATGAACTCGCCGACCTCGTTGGGGTTGATGGCGATCTGGCTGGGCAGCCAAACGATGGGAACCTCGGCGTACTGGTCAAACTTGATGTCGCCAGCGGCGCGCAGGGCGTTCGCCTTCACGTCCGGGCTGACGGCGGTGATCGCTTCCACGTAGAGCTCGTCGAGCTTCGGGTCCGGTACGATGCGCTGGAAGCCCTCGGGACCGCTGCGGTTGTAGAAGCGCAGGGTTACCTCGGCGGGGCGCATGGTGCCGCGGATGGGCGCGATGGTGCCGTGGGTCTTGCCGGGCCGGTAGAAGTCGGCACGGAACCGTGCCCACTCCATCTCTTCAGCCTCAACGTCGATGCCGATATCGCTGAGGTAGGTGAACGCGGCCTCGGCCATGGGAATCATTTCCGGCACGCCGGAAAGCTGGGTGATGATGAGCTTCAGCGGATAGCCCTCATGGCCCGATTCCTTAATCAGTTCGCGGGCCCGGTCGGGGTCGAAGCTGTACTTTTCGTCAAACTCCCGGGACCAGCGGTCGTTCCAGCCGGGCAGGCTGGGGTGGAACCCCCAAACCGGATGGGGCGAACCGAACCCGCTGAACAGCGTCTCGTTGATCTCCTCGCGATTGATGGCCCGGTTGATCGCTTCCCGGACGCGGATGTCAAGGTGCGGATCGGTCGGGTCGTGGAACGGGCTGAGGGGAGAGAAGATGCCGCCCATGACGAACGCGACCTGGATGGAGGGCAGTTCGCTCTCCACGATTATCATGCCGCCGTCCTTGGCCTCAGGATGCAGATCGCGGTTGACCTCGGCGATTTGCACCTGCGCGGTGAGCAGGTTGGCCAGGCGCGTGGCCGGCTCGGGGGTATTGATCTGTTCCAGCTCGCTCCAGAACGGGGTCTGGCGCCAGTGGTCTTCGACGCGGGAGTAGAGGATATTGCCGCCCACGCCGAGCTGGCGGCTCTCGAACTGCCACGGGCCGTTGCCGGCTGGGCCGTCAATGTAACCCTGCTCACCCTCGGCATCCCATTGGGCCTTGCTGTACATGAAGTAGTTGCCCTGTTGCGCCGAGACCACGAAGTCCATGGCAGCCTCCGGGCGCAGCAGGTTGAATTCCACGGTGTGGTCGTCAACCACGCGGATATTCTCGAACAACTCGTCCGGCGTCTGCCCGAACAGGCCACGGAACAGGCCGGTGTCGGTGGCGATGGCCTCTTCGCCGATGATCAGGGCTGCCGAATGGGGAACGTCGTTGGCGGTAAACTCGCCCCAATCGCCGTGGAAGGGAATGCCCTCGCGCAGACGGAACACCCACTGGGTGCCGTCGGCCTTGGAGATTTCCCACTCGGTGGCCAGGCCGGGCTGCAGGGAACCGTCGAAACGATCGGTGTGCACCAGCGGCTCGGCAAAGGGGCGAACCTGCGCGTTGGCGGAGGTGGTGGTGCCCAGCCATCCGCGCACCAGTTCCTGCACCGGTGGGGTCACGGCGATCCGGAGCCGTCCTCCGACGACCTCGGACTGCTGGGCAACCGACGGCGTGTTGGTTGGCCGCGGCGTGGCGGTGGCTACGATGGTGGGTACGGCGGTCGCCGCCGGCGCCTGCTGCTGGGGCTGGCCGGCCGGAGCCGTGGTAGCGGCGGGAGCGGACCCACCGCCGGACTGCTGGGCTGCGGGAGCCGCAGTTGGCTGCGCGGCGGCCGGCGCGGCGGGCGCGGGTTCTTCGGCGGCGCCACCGCAAGCAATGCCCACTACCAAAAGAAGCGAAGCAGCTATGGTGAGCACAATCGTTGGTTTCAGCAAGGTCATTCCTCCAAACGAATACCGCGCGCCGTCGGGCGTATCATGAACTGCGGCATCCGAAAATGTTTCGCGGCGAGACACCGCGCCGCATTATATGCGAAAGATTTCACAATTGCACTACTGTCATTGCAAATTACTAACGCTGCGGGCTACGGCAATGTATATGATATTGACACCTTGCTATTATCATGAAATACGTCACAGGCGACTCCGAAATATCGTTCGCATTGTGAGCTGAAAACGCGCCCAACGGGGATCGCCAGGCGTATCCCGAAGGGGACAACGCGAAGGAAAAAGCCGCGCGGGGAGCGGCGGCTAGCCGCGTTCCAGGCGAGCCAGGCTGACCAGCAGCCGCTTCAAACCGGCGCCGGGGAAGTTGACGGTGGCCTGTTCCGTGTCGCCGCTGCCCTCAACCTCTTGCACCACACCCTCGCCGAAGGTGGGATGCCGCACGATCTCGCCCACCGCCAGGGGCACGCGCTCCGGTTCCGGTTCGGACTGCGGGTGACGGCCTGACTCCCATTCGGTGAGGCGCTCGTCGATGTTGCCGCGCAGCCGTCCCCGCGTGGCCTCACCGCCGGATCCCGAACCGTCTCCAAGCCGGGTGCGGGAAGCGCGCCGCTCCTGTGCGTAGGAGCCGCCGATGACGACATCGCCGCTGCGGGAGGACCGGGAGGCGTTCAGCCCGTGGGAGTCGGCGCGGGACCCGGGCGGGCGGTCCAGCGAAGGCGAAGCCAGCACCTCTTCAGGGAGCTCTTCGAGGAAACGGGAGGGCAGTGAGACGCCGCCCGACGACGGATAGCGGCGTCGGAAGGCCCGGAGGAGGTAGAGTCGCTCCTTGGCCCGGGTCATTCCCACGTAGCAGAGGCGACGCTCCTCTTCGATTTCGGCCAGCGTGTCCATGGAACGGCTGTGGGGCAGCAGACCCTCCTCCATGCCGGCCATCATCACCACGGGGAATTCGAGACCCTTGGCCTGGTGCAGGGTGATCAGCGTGAGCGAATCCTCGGACTGTTCGTAGGCATCTACGTCGGATACCAGGGAGACGCGCTCCAGGAAGGCGCTGAGGCCATCAGCGGTACCGTTGCCGGACGGACCGTAATCTTCGGCGAGGCCTCGAAGCTCCAGGATGTTCTCCCAGCGCTCATCGCCGTCGTCCTGGGCATGGATGTGCTTGGCCAGGCCGGACATGTCCAGGGTGCGGTCGAGCAGATCAGCGACGCCCAGCTCGCGGGACGCCTCGGTGAGCCGGTCCAATGTGACGGACAGGTCGGCCATGGCGCGGGCGGCGCGGGCGGTGACTGCGATGGGGCACGGCAGCTTTTCGGCGTGGGCGGTGGCGACCTCGCGCATGGCCTGGCGGCCGGTCACTCCCCGTTGGACGGCGAAGGCAGTGAGTTGCTGGACCGACTTGGCGCCCAGACCCCGGGGCGGCTGGTTGATGACCCGCTGCAGGCTGACCTCGTCGTCGGGGTTGAAGATGACGCGCAGGTAGCAGACGGTGTCCTTGATCTCCTTGCGGTGGTAGAAACGCACCCCGCCGACCAGCCGGTAGGGAACGCCCTGGCGCATGCACTGGTCCTCAAAGGCGCGGCTCTGGGCGTTGATGCGATACATGATGGCGCAGTCGCCGTTGCGGAACCGGCCGGTGCGGCTGAGCCGGGACACCTCGTCCACGGCCCACAGGGCCTCGTCCTCTTCGCTGAAAGCCTCGTGGAGGGTGACGGGATCGCCGGTGGGATTACTGGTGAACAGTTCCCGTTCGATGCGCTCGGCGTTGTTGGCGATGACGCCGTCCGCAGCCCGCAGAATGTTCTTGGTGGAGCGATAGTTTTCACCCAGGCTGATCACCGTGGCGCCGGGAAAATCGCTCTGGAAGCTGAGGATGTTGCCGATGTCGGCGTTGCGCCAGGCATAGATGCTCTGGTCGGGGTCGCCGACAACGCATAAATTCTGATGTGGGCCGGTCAGGAGTTGCGCCAGGCGATATTGGGCGACGTTGGTGTCCTGGAACTCGTCAATGAGGAGATAACGGTAGCGCCGGTGGTATTGCTCCTGCACCTCCGGGTCCTGCTGCAAAAGGTGGGTGGTGCGTACCAGCAGGTCGTCGAAATCCAGGGCGTTCTGCCGGGTCAACGCCTCCTCGTAGTAACGATAGACGCGGGCGCAGGTGTCTATCCAGTGCGCGCCGTACTCGTCGTCGCTGTCGTAAGCGGCCCGCGCCATGGCGTGGGAGTCCTGGAGTACGCTCTTCGCGGCCGAAATTCGCGACAGCAGGGCGCGCGGGTTGTACCGCTTGCTGTCCACGTCGGCCAACTGCATGGCGGATTTGAGGGCGTCGATCTGGTCGTCCTGGTCGTAGATGGTGAAATTCCGGTCCAGACCCACCCGCTCGCCGTGCCGGCGCAGGATGCGGGCGCAAACCGCGTGGAACGTGCCCATGGTCACGTCCTCGCTGCGGCTGAGGAGCAACCGGTCGAGGCGCTCGCGCATCTCGCGGGCAGCCTTGTTGGTAAACGTGACGGCGAGTATCTGCCACGGGTTGACGCCGCACTCGCCGACCAGATACGCAATGCGATGAGTAATGACCCGCGTCTTGCCCGAACCGGGACCGGCTACGATCAAGAGCGGGCCGTCCGTGGTAATGACGGCCTGCTGTTGCGGTTCGTTCAGACCCTGAAGGATGGCCGGAGCGCCGCCGGCCGCCGGTTCAGATGGAGTGATTCCGACGTCCAGGTCGGCCAGTTCAGGGGCATCCCAATAGGGAGACGACGCCGGCTCTTCCCAGTAAGGCGACGACGCCGGCCCATCATGACGGGCCGGCGTGGTTTCAGAGAAACTGGACTGGAGCGACATGGACGATCAGTAGTGGCGCAGCTCGACGACGTTGTCGTCCGGATCGTAGATGTAGAGGGAGATACCGTCGCCGTGGGAGCCCCAGCGCTTACCCGGGCCGGCCTGGATGTCGATGCCGGCGTCCTCGAAGCGGGCCTTCAGGGCGTCCATGTCGGTCTGGTCGATGACCATGCAGAAGTGGTCCTGGTTGCGGACATCGTCGCGGCCGTTGGGGATCTCATCGGACGCAAAGAAGTCGATGATGGTGTCGGCGTTGATGCGGGCCGACGGGAACCGTACTTCGCCCGCGCGCCACTGCTCGACGCGTTCGGCCTGGAGACCGAGGACCTCGGTGTAAAAGCGAAGAGATTCCTCCACGTCCCTGGTGCGCAGGACGATGTGGTCCATCTCGGTGATTTTGACCAGGGGTTGGGTGATTCGTTCGAACCTGGTTGCCGTTGCCATGCTGGGCCTCCTGAGGGGTAGTGACGGTTTCAACAACGATGTGGCTGCATTATATGGGGCGCCCGGAAGAAAGTCATCCGAACGCATAACGGGAAGGTTGCAAGGGGCCAAGGACGGAGCGAGGGTGATGTCTGTTACAATAAATGAGCGTCAACCAACGCTGCTTTACGGGCTCCGCCGACCGTCCTTCGGCAGGCCCCGTGCGATACGGAGAGGTGGCCGAGTGGTTGAAGGCGCCGGTCTCGAAAACCGGTATACCCCTCTGGGGTATCGCGGGTTCGAATCCCGCTCTCTCCGCCATTTATACATCGAAAACCACCGTTTTGACCGGTGGTTTCCTGCTTGATGTGAGTAGGAAACGGGTATTTTTGTGCCCGGCAACGTCCGCCAAAATCCGGCTACGTCCGCTGGATCCCGGCTCCGACATGGCTCAGCCGGAGCCTGCCCGCCGGCGCCTCCTCGCTCCCGGCGACTCGTACAACACGCCGGCATCAATCAACGCCGCCACATCCTCGGCCGAGTACTTCAGGTGTTCGGCAAGCACCGCGTAATTGTGCTCCCCAAGTTGCGGCGCCGGTCCGCTCACCGCCGCCGGCGTCGCCGAGAACCGGTACGGCGGCGACACCACCCCCACCGGGCCGACCTCCGGGTACTCTATCTCCTGGAACGCCCCGCGCGCGTTGTAGTGTGGGTGCCGCCAGATCTCCTCCTGCGACAGCACCGGCCCCGACGAGATGCGCGCCTCCGCCAACACCAGCAGCGCCGCCTCGTCGTCCGGCAGGGTTTGCAACCAATCCTCAATGATCCCCACGATCTCGTCCCGCCGCTCCACGCGGTCATCGTCCGTCAGGTAGCGCGGGTCCGCGATGAGATCCTCTCGCCCCATGCACTCGCACAGCCGACCCCACGCGCTGTTCGGCCCCTGTCCCGGCGCCTGCAGCGAGATATAGCCATCCCGCGCCTTCAAAATGCCCATGGGAAAGGTGTAGGTGTTCTGCTCTCCGTTGCGATAGTGCAAGGGCACGCCGTGGTTGGCCGCCACGTGGGGCATGGCCAGCGAGTCCAGGAACAGCAGGCTGTCGATCATGGACAGGTCGATGTACTGACCCTCACCCGTCCGCTGCCGGTGAAACAAAGCGTAGCCCACGGCCATCGCCCCGGTCATGCCGGTGATGGTGTCGCCGATGCCGCCCCCGATGGTGTACGGCGCGCCATCCCGCTCGCCGGTGATCCAGTTGAGGCCGCTGACCGCCTGGGCCACCGGATCAGTGCAGACGTGCTCGGGGTTGTGGGCGAACCCCTCCTGGCCGTAGCCGGTCATGGAGCACATGATGATGCCCGGGTTCAGCTTGCGCAGGTTGGGATAGTCCAGCCCATAACTCCGCACTACGTGGGGCGTGTAGTTCTCCACGAACACGTCGGCCCGTTTCACCAGCGCGTGAACGATCTCCAGACCCGCGTCGGTCTTCAGGTCCACGCACAGGCTCTTCTTGCCGCCGTTCAGGTGCAGAAACGGCACGCCGTTGCGCGTGGGCAGTGACTCCGGGGTGAACCGTTCGTCCTGATCCGCCGCCGGCCGCTCGATTTTGATCACCTCCGCGCCCATGTCGGCCATGACGCGACTGCAGAACGGTCCCACGAACGCCGCCGTGAAATCCAGAACCGTGATCCCAGCCAGTAGTCCCGTAGCCATCACGAAGGGTATTTGCCCAGCATCAGCCAGCCCCCGCTGCTGGGGGTGCTGAAGGCGCACAGGGCGGTTTCGGCCCGCACGGTTACCTGGCGGTCGCCGGCGGTGCCGCGGAGTTGCTCGATGCTGTCGGTGTACATGGCGGTGCGGGTGCGACCGTTGCCCAGGTTGCCGCCGCTGGAACTGAAGGGGTGCGGGCCCTTGACGGTGATGTCACCGGCGTAGAAGGACAAGGCTTCGCCCCGCTTGACCCCGTGCCACTGGAAGCCCTCCAGGAAGAACTGGGTCATTATGGAATACCCGTCGTAGGGGTTGAAAATGTCCACGTCGGCGGGGCCCAGGCCGGCGCCTTCGTACATGCGGGCTGCCTGCCGGTCGGTCCACATCTCCACTTCGTCCAGGTCGGGCTGGGTTGTCCGGAACGCGAAGTTGTGCTGCGAATGGTTGAGCACGTACACCGGCTGGGATTTCATGTCCTGCGCCCGCTCGGCGGTGGTGAACAGGTAGGCTGCCGAGGCGTTGACGGGGCGGTCGCAGTCCCAGATGCGTAGCGGATTCAAAATCGGCCTGGAGCCTATGTAGTCTTCCACCGATATGGGTTGGATGTTGTGGGTGGCGTTGTACCCCCAGGGAGTGAGCATCCCGTTCTTGTGCTGGTTCCTCACAAAGTGGACCAGGTCCTCATGTTCGCCGCCGTACTTCATCAAATACTGCCGGTGGGGGAAGATGTTGATGAAGTCGTTGCCGCCGTGGTTGCCCCAGGGCACGGTCCACTGGCGCGCCCCCCGGGCGTAGTCGTCGGCATTCTCGCCGCCCCGCCGGTAGCGTCCTTCCATGTTGCCGGTGGGATAGATGACCAGGCACGTGGAGCAAACTCCGTCGCCGACGGCTTGGGAGGCCATGCCCACCATCTCGCCGATAGTCGGTACCCCGGTGGGGGCAAATTTGACGTTCTTGAAGCCCATGGTGTTGATGAGCCACTGGGCGTTGATCAGGGTCAGGCCGTACTCGGAGTCGTAGGGCGGATCAAAGTAGGGTCGCGGCGCCCACTGTGAGGCTGTCCCGCCGCTGCCGCCGGCGATGTGGCTGTCGCAGCACACGATGCCGTCTACTTGGTCAATGGTGACGCCGGCCTGCTCCATGGCCTTTTCGCAGGCCATGATAGTGTACGCGCCCAGGGAGCTATCCAGGTCGATGCCATCCCACCGGCGGTCCACCGGCGAATGGCCGTACCCGACCACCGCGACCTTGCCCCGGTGCTCCCACACCCCCAGGCCGTCACGGTCCCTGCGCCATTGGAAGTCATTGCTGCTGGTCATAGTCCGTCCTTTTATCACTTATCGGGGAGCGAGCGGGAATCTTCATAGGTAGCTATTCCACCACCTGCCACTCGTGTATCAATTGGCCGGGGGCCACCTCTTCGAAGGTAACCTCCACGGCTGCGCCCACCGGCACCTCGTAGGGCGGGACGCCCGGCAGGTTGGAGTAGAAGTTCACGGTGGGGTCCTGATCCAGTGTCACCAGCGCAAGATTGTAGGGTTGGTCGAGCATCCGGCGGTTGAGCCGGCCGTCCTCGATGACGATGTAGGCGGCGATGTGGCCCTTGCCTTCCACCTCTTTCCACTCCAGGCTCGTAGCCGAGCCGCAAACCTGGCAGGCCGCCTTGGGAGGGTACTGCAGCTTGTCGCAGGCCGTACAGTTCTGTAGGACCAGACGCTGTTCGTTCACCGCGTCCCAGAAGGGCTGACCGAGTTCATCGGGTACGGGGATTATCTTCGGCATTCCTTGTCTCCAACAATTTCTTTTCAGACAACGCCATTTCACAACCGGGTCTGCGGCTCTTCCTGCGCTCGTGAAGGCTGGGGATCGGAATCACCAACCCGAATTTAGGCTGAGAGGCGGAAGTGCGCTCCGGCCATTCTATCCATAAAACGGCCCTTCATCCACTTGGGACTGACCTCGCCCGTACTCAGTTTTCCGCAAACCTGTCATTGCGAGCGCAGCGCGGCAATCTCGTCGGCAAAAAAATCTTGCCCATCCTGCCCATCCGTGCCAACCACCTCTTGCCCAAACCAGAACGTCCGTGCTATCCTGTGTCCCGCAGGTGATTGTCCATCTTCGACCAGGTTCCGAGAACACACGGCCAATTTCGATCAGCATCCAAGTCGCTACCCGTACCGCAGTAGACTGTCCCCGACCGCTCTAACCGGAGTAGTCTTCTGGGTCGCCGCGCCCGCAACAGCGCGCCATGCCGTGGGCATGGAAAATGAGGGCAAAAAGCAAGCGCATTACCCCCGGCCGTGGGGCTGATCACTTCCTGGAACCTGGTCAAAATCAACCAACCAACCACCAATCACCTGCAAAGACCAACCATCCGGTCACCTGCGAAAATCCAACCATCTCAATCACCGGTGCAAATCCAATCCCAAGAACCCGTCATTCCTGCGCAAGCAGGAATCCATCCCGTCCATCCTGTGCATCCATGCAAATTCCCCGGTCTAGGCAAACCGGGTACGCGTGAGATCCGGCTCGCCTTGACAACCCCAAGGCCCAAGTTACAATCGCCCGAAGGCCCACTAGACACGACACCAAGGAGACGCTCAAATGCCGTTCTACACCAGAGGCGATGTCACCATCCATTATGAAGAAAAGGGTTCCGGATTTCCGATCCTGTGCACACCCGGCGGCGGATTGAACTCCATCATGAGCGGTTGGCCCAGGCAGGTCATCAACGCGTTCGACGAGTTCAGCAACGAGTTCCGCTGCATCACCATGGACCAGCGCAACGCCCAGGGCGGCCAGTCCACCGGTCCGGTCCAGGTCGAGGACCCGTGGGGCGCGTTCGCCGACGACCAGCTGGGGTTGATGGACCACCTTGGGATTGACGAGTTCCTCTTCATCGGCTTCTGCATCGGCGGCCCCTTCGCCATGACGCTGATCAAGAAGGCGCCCAATCGCGTGCGCGCGGCCGTGCTGTGCCAGCCCGTCGGCCATGCCGATCACTCGCCTGACGCCATGTACGACTCGGGGGTCGACGTCTGGGCCCCTGAGCTGATCTCCAACAGACCGGATATATCAATGGACGTCATCAACCAGTACCTGCACAACTTATACCGAGTGCAGCCGGACTTCTTTTACAGCGTCGACCGTGACTTCGCCCGCAACTGCCAGACCCCGTTGCTGGTGATGCCGGACGACACCCCGTCCCATTCGCTCCAGGCCGCCCTGGACATGGTGGCATTGGCGCCCAACGCCCAGACGACGGCGTGGCCCTGGAAGGAAGACCCCGACCTCAAGGCCACCACGATCGAGCAGGTGCGCGGATTCTTCAGGGCCCACGCGCCGGTGGCCGCTGGCGTCTAGACCCAGCCCACTTGCCCTGGCGAGCCTTTCAGCCGCCCCGGTTGCGCAGCCGGGGCGGTTTTCTTCACCCGGTTCAGTCCTGTAGGTATGGCCCTTAGCCAGCAGTCTCGGCGGCGGCGCGGCCGGTCGCTTCCCCGAACCGGCGGCCAAAGAGAGGAGTCATCAGGGCGCTGGCGATGGTCACGGCGAGGCACATGTATCCAATACCCGCGTAGCCCACGCCAGCCAGCAAAACGCCGCCGGCGGCGGCCCCCAGCGCTCCCGATGACTGGTTGGTAAATCCCATCAGGCTGGCCCCGGTGGACTTGGACTCTCCCGAGTATTCGGTGCTGACTGCCACCAGGGCGGGCATCAGTACGCTCAGGAACCCCGCGCCGATTGCGACCACCGCCACCGCCAACCAGAGCCCCAGGTCGACCGAGAAGAACAGGCACGCGCAAAGGCCACCCGCGATTGAAGTACCCGCCAGCAGGGCAGTGCGATGTTTATTGTTGGCCACATATGCTGCCGAATAGCTGCCCACGACCTGGCCTACGGCGGTGATCGCCAGCGGAACGGCTACCAGCGCCAGGGGCACGTCGTAAGCGAGCAGCAAGTGGGCGGGAAAGAAGCTGAGCGTGGCCCAGAACGAAATGCGCTGCGTTGCGCCGACCGCGATCGCCACACGGAAATAACGCAACGAAAGCAGCGAGACGTACCGGGAAACAAACGCAAAGCTTCGAGTCCGCTGGCGGTTGTCCTTCGGGAACCAGACCCAGTTAGCCAACAGCGCCGCAGCCAGCAGCGCGCCGGCGACTACAAAGGGAAGCCGCCAACCGCCCAAGTCGGCCAACACCGCCACCATTGGGACCGTCACGCCGGCGACCACGCCCTGAATAGCCAACATGGCAGTAATAGCTTGGGCGCGTCGGGCCGGTGAAATAATGTCTGACAACACTCCGACCGCAGTTGGTGGGAGGGTTCCCCCGGCCAGACCGGTCAGCGCGCGGAGCGCCAACAGGATCTCGATGTTGGGCGCGAACGCCGATGCCAGCGCGGACACAGCGAGTATTGCCAACCCGACCAACGCAACCGGGCGTCGTCCGAACGAGTCGGACAGAGGCCCCACGCACAGCAATGACGCCGCCCAGGCCGCGAAAGTTGCCGTAGCCAACTGCCCAGCCACCGGCACCGAGACTTTCAAGTCGGTCCCGATCTCCACCAACAGGGGCGGAACGATGAGGACCGCGCTCATGGCGGCGAAAACGGCAAGCGACAGCCCGGCGAAGAACAGGGCCTTGTTTACCTCGGGGGCCGCTTGCCGTGCCGGTTCTGTATCGATACGGCTACTCTCCTTTGATCGACCAAGTCAGGCATCCACTCCGCAACCCCGTGCGGCGGGTCGATTACTGGGCAGTCCGACCTCCGTCGATTACCACCTCGGAGCCGGTGACGAACGACGACTCGTCGCTGGCCAGATACAGCACGCCGTAGGCGATCTCAATCGGCTGGCCCACCCGCCCCAGCGGCACCCGGCCCACCTGGGCGGCGATGCGCTCCGCATCCTCCGGCGTATCGCCCAGCATGGGCGTCTGGATGGGACCAGGATGCACGGAGTTGCACCGGATTCCTTCGCTGGCGTACTGGATGGCGGTGGATTTGGTGAACAGGCGCACGGCTCCCTTGCTGGCCGCGTAGGCTCCCGAGGTCCCGGGAGCGGGAGCGATGCCGGCGCCGGACGAGATATTGATAATGGAACCGCCGCCGGCTTCACGCATGGCCGGGATGACCTCGCGGGTACCCAGGAACACGCCCTTGACGTTGATGTCCATGGTGCGCTCCCACTGCTCCGCGGTCATGTCCTCGATGCCGCCACGGGTGGAGATGCCGGCGTTATTGACCAGGATGTCCACCCTGCCGAAGCGCGAAACCGCAGCCGCCACCGCGTTGCGCCAGTCATCCTCGCTGGTCACGTCGAGGTGAACGAAGAGGCACTCCGCGCCGGTCTCATTGATCTCGGCTTCGGTCTGCCGACCGGCGTCGTCCAGAATGTCGCCGATGACGACCCTCGCGCCCTCGGAGGCGAACAGCCTGGCCTCCTGGGCACCCATCCCCCTGGCTCCGCCGCTGATGATGGCAACCTTGTTTTCCAGCCGCATGGTTCCGCCTCCTGCGTGTCGTTGGTGGCACGATTGTAGCCGCAGCGTTTGTCCGGTCAAGTTGGCGACGGTTGGGATCATCGGCGGTATCTTGGCAAACTCGTTCGCTATAATCGCGGCAGATTGCAAAGACGCGACATCGGGGTGAGACAGATGGAAATCAAGGACGGCGTATTCATCGTGACGGGATCGGCCACCGGGCTGGGCGCGGCCGTGGCCCAGCGCCTGGCAGCCAAGGGCGGCCGGCTGGTCATCAACTACACCAAAAGCGAGGCAGAGGCGCAGGCCGCCGCGGAATCCTGCCGCAGCGTGGGTGGTGAGGCCATCCTGTGCCAGGCCGACGTGTCCGTGGACGAGGACTGCCGGCGCATGGCGACGGCGGCGCTGGAAAAATGGGGACGGATCGACGGGTTGGTGAACAACGCCGCCACGTCGGTGATCGTCCCCCATTACGACCTTGAAGGCTTGTCCTCCGAGGACTTCCAGCGGGTCCTCTCGGTAAACGTGGTCGGCGCATTCCAGATGGTGCGCGCCGTTACGCCGGCCATGCAGGAGCAGGGCAAAGGAGCCATCGTTAACGTGTCGTCAGGGTCGGGCTTCAGCGGATCCGGCAGTTCCATCGCCTACGCTGCGTCCAAGGCGGCGCTCAACGTGATGACCTATTCCTTGGCTCGCGCCCTGGCGCCGGAGATCCGGGTCAACGCGGTCTGTCCCGGCGTCATGCAGACCCGCTGGTGGCGGGAGGGCCTGGGCGAAGAAAACTACCAGGGCTTCATCGACCGCTATGCTGCGACGGCGCCGCTGGGATCGGCCGGCACTCCGGAGACGGTGTCCGAGCCGGTGGTCTGGCTCCTGGAAGGCGCGGAGCACGTCACCGGTGAAACCATCCTGGTTGACGCCGGCAGCCACCTGGGTCCCGCGCCGGCGCGTCCGCGCTGACGCTTGGATCACGGGCTTGATCGCGGCAACCCGACGGCCCTGGGTGGCGCCGTCCGCGCGGGCGCGAATAGTTTTCTTGACACACTATCGGGGCGGGCGCATACTGCCGCTCTTAAGGGAGAAGGATATGTCCGCAGTAAACTTCCGCCCCGATCAGTTCGCGTTGGCCGGTTATCGCATCCACTACGCGTGGGTGATCGTATTCATCACGGCGTTGATGCGACTGGTATCGTCGTCCTTCCGCATGTCGTTCCCGGCCCTGGTGCCCATCATTTCCCAGGTCTTCGGGTGGAGCGAGGGGCTCATCCTGTTTGCATTCTCGCTGCAATGGGTGGTGTCGGGTATGTTCGGCCCTCCCTCCGGTTGGCTTGGTGATCGATACGGAGCCCGGTTTACGCTCACGCTGGGTGCTTCTCTGTACATCGTCAGCATGATCCTCGCCGGGTTCATGACCGAGTTGTGGCATCTCTACCTGTTCTTTGGCGTGATGCTCAGCGCCTCCATGGGAATATTCCAGGTCCCCCTCACGGTGTCCGTGACATCATGGTTCCGGCGCCACCTGGGGTTGGGCATGGGACTGCTCCAGTCTTCCCAGGGGGTCGGCCCGGTGATCGTGCCGGCCATCATGGTGGGATTGGTAGCATTCTTCTCGCTGGGGCAGGGCAAGGCATGGGCCGACGCCCTCCCGATCTTCAGCGCCGACAGCATCGGGATCAGGATGGCTTTCTGGATCCCCGGCATTGTCGGCGGCGTGGTTCTTCTGTTGCTCACCCGCCTGTTCCATAACTCTCCGGAAGACGTGGGAATGAGACAGTTGGGCGCCGACCCCAACGAGCCGATACGCGCCGCTCCCACTACAGGCAGAGGCGCCAAAGAGCGGGCCAGGATTTTCCTGCGACAGGCGCGGAAGACCCCGACCTTCTGGAACCTGGTCGGAATTCATTACTGGGGATGCGCCGGACACGCCATCATCATCATGTTCCTCCAGGTCATGGTGGTGGACCTGTTGCGTCCAGAGGGAGGCTACCAGGGGGTGGACGCGGCGTTGGTCGGCGCCTCGGCCATCGGCATCACCATCGCCGGCACCATGCACCTGACCAGCACCATAACCCGGTTTGGCGCTCCCATCGCGGCCGACCTGC
Source organism: Dehalococcoidia bacterium (assembly GCA_965220505.1). Classification (GTDB taxonomy): domain Bacteria; phylum Chloroflexota; class Dehalococcoidia; order Lucifugimonadales; family UBA3495; genus Bin87. The sequence goes on from CBDCQE010000001.1 coordinate 1,909,348, forward strand.
TGGGCAGCAAATGGGTGATGGCCGCCTGCTTTACCCTCCAGTTTGCCCCGGTGCTGATTCTGCTGTTCGCGGATCAGCTTTGGATGTTCTACCTCTTCGCCGTACTCTTCGGCATTGGCTTCGGCGGCGAGATGTCCGCCTTCCCCATCATCAATCGCCAATACTACGGCCGGGCGCCCATCGGCAGCGCCTACGGTTTCCAGATGATGGGAGCCGGCGCGGGAATGGCCAGCGGAGCGCTGTTGGGCAGCGGGCTGTACATCGGCGTCACCGAGCTGGGGTTCCCGGTCATCCTCGACAACCCTTACTGCTGGACCATCCTGCTGTCGTTCATCATGAGCTTGGGCGGCGTCATCGCGATCCTGTTCCTGCCCAACACGCATCGGCACCAGTTGCCCGACTGGGAGGATGAGTTGCCTCCGGAGTTCCGCACCGATACGGCCCCGGCTTCTCCCACGCCGCCGGCGCCCGCCCCGGCGGGAACATCCCCGGCGCCAGCAACTTCCGGCAACGGCGACTGACGCATCCGTGCTCCAAGAGGACGGGACGCGAGACACGATAGACAGGGACCTGGAGGTTGTCCGGTCCCTGTCTCAGTCCGCCCGCGAGCCCGGCTCTCCGGGCCTATTGATTCTCTACGGGCTGCCCGGCAGCGGAAAATCCTACTTCGGCGAACTGGTGGCGGAACGGTGCCGCGCGTTGATCTTGAACATCGACCGCCACCGACGTGCCATCGTCCACGGCATTCCCAGGTACGACGGGCCAGAAAACAAACGCGTCTTTGATGCGCTCGACCGACGCACTGAGGAATTGCTGGACCAAGGGCAGGTAGTGGTCTTCGATTCAAGCGCCCTCCGGGAATGGATCCGTAGTCCCCTCGAAAAAATTGCTTCGGATCGCGGGTTGACTCCCGTCAGGGTTCATCTCGACCCGCCCGAAGATGTGATCTTTGCGCGCTTGCGCCATCGTCGGCCTGCACCCGACCCGGTCGATGGCGTCAAAACCTGGCTCGACGTGTATGACTGGATGCAGCCAGGGTGGCAGCCAATCCTGGAACCGCACCTGCGTTTCGACAATCCAGAGACGCTGCAATCGGACGTGGCGACCGTGTGCCGAGCGCTATGCGGAGATACCGCCGGTTCGGCGTAGCCAGAGTTTGTCACCGGCGGTATGATGTTGCCCAATCGACCTGACCTCATTCTGAAGGAGGCATCATCATGGCAGACGGAATCACTATTCTGGTAGGAACCGCCGGGCAGGGCGTCATGCGGAGCATCGACAGCGGCGAGTCCTGGCGGCGCGTGGGCATCACGCAGGGCATACACTCCGACGCGGTGGTGCGCTGCCTGACGCCTGTGCCCGGAACCGAAAGCAGCGTGCTGGCCGGGTGCGACAAGGGCATCATCCGCAGCGACGACAACGGCGATACCTGGCACGCGGTCAGCACGCCCATGGACGGCACCGCCGTCTGGGCCATCGCCTTCGATCCCTCCAACCCGCAGGTTGGGTTCGCCGGCACCGGCACACCCAACCCGTGCCAGATTTACCGCACCAGGGATGGAGGAGCCTCTTGGGAGCACCGTCCCTGCGAAGTGGCCGCCGAGTGCCCCGCCGTCGGCGTGCCGCGGGTTACCGGAATCGCCATCGACCCCACCAACGGCAACAGCATCTGGGTGGGCATCGAGGTGGACGGCTTGCGCCACAGCTCCGACGGCGGTGACACCTGGGAGACGGTGCCGCACCAGGAAATCCCCAACATGGACATCCACAACGTCACCGTGACGGCCGGCCCGCCGCACCGCGTGGTGGTCATGGTGAACGACGACGTGTTCCTGAGCGACGATGACGGTGGCTCGTGGCGGAACCTGGACGTGCGGCAGAATTTCCCCCTGGGATACCCGCGCGGCATCAAGGTAAAGGCCGACGACCCGCAGACCATCTTCACCACGTTCGGCGATACCACCCCCGGGTCCACCGGAGTGGTCATGCGCTCCACCGACGCGGGGGCAACCTGGAATAGCCTGTCCCTGCCCGTGGAGCCCAACACGGCGATGTGGGTGGTGAACTCCCAGCCGCAGAACCCCGACTTCCTGCTGGCCGGAAGTCGCTACGGCTACCTGTACCAGTCGGAAGACGCCGGCGCGTCGTGGAGCAAGTTCAACCGGGAATTCAGCGAGATATCCTCGGTGATGTGGTTCCCCAACTGAGCGCGACGATTGTCCGTGCCGCGTTTCCCTGTTCAGGAACAACGGCTCATGACCACCCCAAGCAAAGCCAAAATCCAGCCGGGCGGACCTGAGGGCGCCCGGCTGCCGCCTTTGCCCGACCCGCCTCGCAAGAACGACATGCGCCAAACCGAAAACTTCGAGCTGCGCGCCGTGATGAACACCGTAGCTCGTTTCTTTGACGCGCTTCGTGATGATTCCACCGTGCTGGTCAGCGGCAACGGCTACGTCTGCGCTACGCGGAGCCAACTGCCCCATGCGCCATATCCTGATATGGTAATTGCCTTCGGCGTTGACCGCGCCGCCCTCACCAGCAACAACGGCTATGAAATCGACCGGGTGGGCAAGCCGCCGGACTTCGTACTGGAAGTGGCCTCGGAACACACTGGCCGTCGCGATTACACCACCAAGCGCGACGACTACGCTCGGCTCGGCATACTCGAATACTGGCGGTTCGATTACACCGGCGGCCGGTTCCACGACGCGCCTCTGGCCGGTGACCGGCTGGTCAACGACGTGTACGAACGGATTGATGTAACGCCGGACGCCGCAGGTGTGGTCTGGGGTTACAGTGAGGTACTTGAACTGTACGTGTGCTGGGACCGGAGCCGGCTGCGGTTTTATGACTGGAGAACCCGGTCCTTCCTCCAGGACCCATCGGAGTTGGAAGAGGACCGGGACCAGGAAAGAACCGCCCGCTTGGCCGCTGAAACCCAGCGGGACGAAGAAAGAGCCGCCCGCCTGGCCGCCGAAGCCCGCATCAGTCAGCTGGAGCAGATGCTGCAAAACCCACCGCAAGCATAACCCCGCTGGCAGTTTTTCTGCACCACGAGGAACAGGCCCCGTGCCGAGCGGCAACCGCGGACTGTGCGCCGCCAACACGTGAGGCGGCAGCGGTGAGCGAACCGGCGGGCGCATTGGGACCTCACTCTTAGCGGGAGCAGCCGTAGAGGTTCCCCAGCCCTACTCCACACCTCGGATGCCTTGCCCGTTTGGCGCCGAAACGGGCCGGCCAACGGGCTGAACGCCGGCTCCATCAGAGGTGCCGGCATTCAGGCGCACAGGCGTCTCGCCAGTGCTGGAAACCTTGCCGCCGCTCCGCCGTGATACACTTAGCCGGCCGATAATCCGACCCATCAAACGCGTGGAGGCGAAGCGCCATGCCCATGGATGTAGCTACCAAAATTGCCCTGATCAAACGGCTGGCCGGAGACATCCACGGCCGCCTGTCCGCCAGTTCCGATGAAGAGCTCAACGCCCAGTCCGCCTGCTCCGAGTGGGACGTGGGAACCGTGGCTGCTCACCTGGCCGGCGGAGCCGTCCGCCAGCAGGAGGCCATGCGCCGGGGCTTGGCCGGCGAGGGCGGGCCACCGGAAGGCGAGACCCGCCTGGCAACGCCGGATCAAGTGCAGGCGTCCAACGCCACCAGCAACGTGCAGATACGCCACGATTGGGGCGACGACTTGCTGGATGTCTTTCGGCAGAACTACGAAGATCTTGACGTGATGCTGCAGGGTTGGACCGACTGGTCCATCGGCTGCTGGCACCGCCGGCGTGGCACCATGTCCGCGGAGAGTTATGTCGACCTCCGGATCCAGGAACTGGTGATCCACGACTGGGACATGCGCGCCGGCGATACGGGCCAGGGGGACTTGGACCGTGACGGGATCGTCGCGCTGCTGCCAGCATCGGAAATGTGGTACCAACTGTGCTTCCGGCCCACCGCGCCGTTGACGACGCCAGCCGTCTACCGATTCGAAATCGGCGGAGGCGGGGAAGGGGCGAGCCTGCAGCACGATGTCGTGGTGACCGGCGACTCGTACACCGTCTCAGAGTGCTCACCGGAAAACGAGCCCGAGCTGACCATCCGCGCCGACGCCAACACCTACCTGCTGTGCCTGTACAACCGGGTGGACTGGAACACGGCCAAACGCGCCGGCCAGATACGGGTTTCCCAAACTGCCGACACCATCGCGCACGTATCTTTGAGAAACCTCGGCCGTTGGTTCGGCGGTTTGTAGATACACCAGCCATCAGACGAACCCGATAGGGTAACTGCAGGTACGGGATACGATGACTTCCTACGACGAAGCGGTAATCCGGCAGGAGGTAGCGGTCATCGGGACACTGGCCCGAGGACTGAACGAGTTCCTGAATGGACTTTCACCGAATGATCTGCGCCGGCACTCGGCGTGCGACGCCTGGACCGTGCGCGACGTGGCCGGCCACCTGACCAACCGCGCCGAAAGACAGATAACCAGCATGACCCGCGGGCGTCAGGGCGATTCGGCGCCGCCTCCCGGATTCAGCGCGCCCGCGGATAATATGGCCATGTCCGCAGCCAACGCGGACGCCGACATCGCCTACTCCATTTCGCTGGGCGACGAGTTGGTTCCCACCTTCGAGCGGCACTACCGGGCATTGCACCTGCTGCTGAACAGTTTCGGCGGCAACGATTGGCGCTGCGACTGCTGGCATCCCCGCCGCGGCACCATGACGGCGCGCGAATACGTCAGCCAGCGCATTCAGGAACTGGCGGTGCACGACTGGGACATACGCAGCGCGTTCGACCCGCAGGCCGCCCTGCACCCGGACGCGATTCCGGTGCTGCTGGGTATGTCCGAGCGCTGGCTCCGTTCGGCCTACAACCCGGGCGACGACCCACCGTCCCAGGAAATCCGGTACCACTTCGCGCTGTCCGATGCCGAGGCCATCGACGTGGTGGTGGAACCTGACAGCGTGGATATAGGGTACGGCCTGCACCCCAGCCCGGGCGATATCGACATGGTAGTGGCCTGCAACGCCAATACGTACCTGCTGCTGGCCTACGGGCGCATCGACGTGGACACGGCGGCGAACAGCCTGGTCGCCATCGGCGAAGAAGGACTCCTCGAGCGCTTCGCCCGATGGATGGTGGGATTCTAACGGCGAGTCGCCGCCGCCACATTGGAACCGACGAAGCCGGGTGTCACGATGGACATCGCGGCCAGCGGTGACAACCCTCGCATCTGCCTCACCGGGGCCACTGGCTACGTGGGCGGGAGACTGCTCAGCATCCTGCAACGTGATGGCTACCAAGTCCGTTGCTTGGCGCGTCGCCCTGAGAACCTGCGGAGCCGGTTGTCGGGTACCACCGAGGTGGTACCAGGCGATCTACTGGACCGCGCCTCCCTGGCAAAAGCCATGTGCGGCCAGGACGTGGCCTTCTACCTGGTGCACTCCATGGGCTCCTCGGGAGACTTCGCTGAAGAGGAACGGCAGTGCGCCCGGAACTTCAGCGAAGCCGCACGGGAGGCCGGCATCCGCCGCATTGTCTACCTGGGCGGACTGGGCGCCGATGCGCCTAACGCGTCGAACCACCTCAACAGTCGGCGGCAGGTGGGTGACATCCTCAGGGCATCCGGTGTCCCGGTCATCGAGTTTCGCGCATCCATCGTCATCGGTTCCGGTGGCGTTTCCTTTGAGATGGTGCGGGCGCTGGTGGAGCGATTGCCGGTGATGATTACGCCGCGCTGGGTATCGGTCGCCGCGCAACCCATCGCCATCAACGACCTGTTGGAATACCTGGGCCGCGCCATCAAGTTGACGACGGATGGCCACCGCGTATTCGAGATCGGCGGCGCGGACGTGGTGTCCTACGGCGAGTTGATGCGAGAGTATGCGAGATTGCGAGGACTACGCCGTGCGATGCTGCCGGTGCCGGTGCTCACCCCTCGCCTGTCGAGCTTGTGGTTGGGACTGGTGACGCCCCTGTACGCGCGGGTTGGGCGCAAGCTGATCGACAGCCTGCGCAACGCCAGCGTAGTCAGCGATCCGGCTGCGTCCGAGGCATTTCCGATCCGTCCCATGGGCGTCAGCGACGCCATCGCCGCGGCGATGAGGAACGAAGACCGGCAGGTCGCCGAAACCCGTTGGTCCGATGCGCTGTCATCCTCGGGGAAGGCACGGAGTTGGGGCGGCGTTCGTTTCGGCACGCGCCTGGTGGACAGGCGATCCGCAGCCGTGCCGGCCGCGCCGGAGGAAGCGTTTACGCCGGTCAAGCGCATCGGTGGCGATACCGGCTGGTATTTCGGCAATTGGTTGTGGCGCGTGCGTGGTTTCATCGACCTCCTGGTCGGAGGCGTCGGCGTGCGCCGGGGCCGTCGCGACCCGTCCGACCTGGCCGTGGGCGACACCGTGGACTGGTGGCGAGTCGAAAAATACGAGCCAAACCACATGGTCCGGTTCTGCGCGGAGATGAAACTGCCCGGCCGGGCATGGCTGCAATTCGAGGTCACGCCAGCAGAGGACGGCCAGGGGTCGGTAATCCACCAGACCGCCGAGTTCGACCCGGTGGGGTTGGGTGGGTTGGTTTACTGGTATGCGGTCTGGCCGATACACGCCGCCGTGTTCCGGGGAATGATTCGCGGGATCTCCAAGGCGGCGCGCCAATCGGACGCAGGGTAGGATTCGGTATGGGCTGCGGCTCTATCGGCCGGGTCACTTACACCTCAAAAATGTCCTGCACGGGGCAGGCGAAGCCCGGCAGCACGTCGCCGCCGTCCAGGGTGTCGGCCTCCGTGAACGTCCACGTCGGGCCGGACTGGGGCAACGCCGTAATCGTCCGCACCTCCGGGTCGGTTATCCAGACCAGGCGGACGCCATGGCGCAGCCACATCTGCGCCTTATCGAACACGGGAACCGGCCTGTCGTTAGGGGAAACTATCTCAACCACCAGGTCGGGGACCACTTGAGCGTACCGTCGTTCACGCACATCCAGGGGCATACGCTCGGCGGATATGAACGCCACGTCCGGCTCCCGCACGGTGTCCGGGCCATGCTCCAGCTGTACGCCGGTATCGAATCCGAATATTCGACCCAACCGACGCGGCTTGACAAAGCTGCCCAACAAGACTGCCCAATTTATCGCGATCTGGCCGTGTTCCAGTCCGCTTGACACCTTCTTGTGCAGCACCCCCATTATTAATTCGCCTTTTATCCCTTCGCTGTGCAGTCGCAGCAGGTCGGCGGCGGTCAGCAGTTGTGGGTGGGTTGTCGTCATAACTTTGCCCCTTCAAAATGAAACGGTTGTACCTGGCGGGGATGGCGCGATTATACTAACCTTACCGCTATGGATACGCAGCGGTAGGGTTACCTAAACACCAGGCGCCGGGCGCGTGTGTTCCCAATGCTAAAATCGTCAGCGTCTCCGAAACGGCCGGCACCGGACACTACCCCTTCGCCAAATACGGAGTACTAGATGCAGTACCGTGAGAGTCTACCGCCAGATTGCCCTCCGCCCAATGCGCAAGGCATAATGGAGCAGACCGTGCGATACAGGCTACTGGAGACTGCATCCCCCAAGCAGGAAGATTTCGACTCCTACGCGAAGCGACAGGGCGGGGTAAATCGGCAAATACGCAGGACACCGTGTGAACAAAGCGGCATATCCCTGTTCGTATCTCAGGAATCTACCAGGAAGTTGATGACGAGCATCCTCAACAAAAACCACCGTTGGCAGGCCGTTGGAGAACTGACGTTGCCGGCCGGTGCCGGCAAGTTAGGTCCCGTTGATGCTAACGGCCACCATGTTTGATGGCCGTTGCACGCCTTTGACCCGGTTGGAAACTGTATGGTGTTGCCATGAACGTCAAGTACCTGGAATCAATACTTTATTACGATTGCGAATTGATTTTCGAAGCTGCGGATGCTGCCGGGCGATACTACATCGCGGTGCATGACCGGGATTGTGAATCCGGGTGTGAGTACATCGTGGTGCCAACGGCCCTGGAAAATCTGGCCGCGTTCAAGGCAGGACAAATTGGCTTGCGGAGCCTGCTGCAGGCCGCCCCCGGCGGAGCCTGGTACACCGCCCGGTTGAGTGCGGATACGGATATGGATACCGACACTGGCGAAATAAACCTGACGCCTCAACCTACCCAGATAGCAGACTCCGGCGACTTGCTGGCGGCAGACTATTACATTGCAAACTCCACCAACCCCGAAACTATCCAGGAGATACCTCCCGCTATGCAGTACGACTACATCGTGGTCGGCGGCGGATCCGCCGGCTGTGTGATGGCCACCCGCCTTTCCGAAATGACCGACAAGTCGGTGATCCTGCTGGAGGCCGGCCCCGACTACCCCGACTTCGAGCATCTGCCCGAGGACCTGAAGCAGGGCAACAACACATGGCTCTCCGCCTACGGGCCTCACAGTTGGGACCTGCGTGGGCGGGCCACCCCATTGCAGGATGAGCCGATGATCATTCCGCGCGGCAAGGCTATGGGCGGCTCATCGTCGATCAATGGCCAGGTGGTGTTCCGCGGCATTCCCGAGGACTACGACCTGTGGGCGGAATGGGGCAACGATGAGTGGAAGTTCACCGACTGCCTGCCCTTCTTCCGCAAGATGGAGAATGACTGGGACTACAGCGGCGACGACTTCCACGGCTCCGAGGGTCCGCTGCCGGTGCGCCGGCCCAAGCGCCAGGACTGGCTGCCCTTCAACACCGCTTTTTACGATGCCTGCGTGCGCCTGGGCATCCCCGAGCATCCTGACCAGAACGCTCCCGACTGCTACACCGCCGTTTCGCCACGCCCGATGAACAACATCGATGGCGTGCGGATGAGCACCTCGCTGACCTTCCTGAGCACGGCCCGCCACCGCCTCAATCTGACCGTACGCGGCAACATCCACGCCCGCCGTGTGGTGCTGGACGGGAACAAGGCCGTGGGCGTTGAGGTGGAGAGCGGCGGCGAGATCTTCACCGTAGAGGGGAAGGAGATCGTCCTGTGCAGCGGCACCATCGGCTCCGCGCAGATACTGCTGCTGTCCGGCATCGGCCCAGCCGATCACTTGCGTGAGATGGGCATCCCGATGAACCACGAGCTACCCGGCGTCGGCATGAATTTCCGCGACCACCCGGCGGCCTACATCCTGTTCCGCGGCGAGGGTGAGGAGCCGGACACCTTCGCGCCGAACATACAGGTGGGACTCCGCTGGAGCGCCGACGACTCGCCGACCAAGGCCGACTTCCAGATCACGCCCACGCTGATGACCAGCGAACACCGGCCTTCCAGCATCAGCTACGACGGCTCCGGGTTCCACTTCGGCCTGAGCGTGGGTTTGCAGAACGCGGTAGGAGCCGGCCGACTTTCATTGCAATCCACCGACCCCGCAGTGCAGCCCGACCTGGACTACCAGCTTTTCAGCGATCCCTACGACCGCCAGCGCATGCGCCAGGCGATCCGAAAGGCCCTGGAGATCGCCGGGGAGTCGCCGTTCAAGGAATTCATCGTCGAGCGGCTCAACCCGGTGGACGCCGATCTGGTCAGCGACGACGCCCTGGACAACTGGATACTGCGCAACGCCTACACCCAGCACCACATCGCCGGCACCTGCAAGATGGGCCCCGCCAGCGACGCCATGGCCGTCGTCAGCCAGCACGGCCAGGTCCACGGCATCACGGGTCTGCGCGTCGCCGACGCGTCGGTAATGCCCGACGTGATCCGCGCCAACACCAACGCCACCACGATCATGATCAGCGAGCGGGTGGCGGAGTTTATCAAGGCGGGAGTTTAGCCCCGCTACGAAATCACAACACTTGGAGGCGAACAGCCAATCTCCTCTATAGAGCTGCCGTTGCCTCAAACTCCAGCCGTCCTGCCGGAAAATCGTACTCCATGCGCACTGCGTTCAACACGTCCCGCCCCAGCAGCGACGGTAGATAGTCCGCGCCTTGGTCCGGCGGTCCGATGTACAGGTCAACGTCAAACCGCCGCCACTCCGTCCCATCAAGAAATAGGATGACGGCCGGCTCACGGTAGTACGTGCGAGTCCCACCGATACCCCGATGCCGCACCGGACTGGCCAGTTCCGAAGCGGGAACCAGCAAGTTGTCTCCATCGTTTGGAGACAGTGACGTGGCGGTGGCGCCGGTGTCAACCAGAAAATATACCCGCCCAACAACGTCCAGCCGAGGAACCCGCAGCAGTCCTTCTACGTAGGGTCGCCCCCTTTCATCAAAGTAGCCGGCGATCATAGAATCCAGGGGCTTGGGTCAGTGTCCAGGAACTCTATCGCGTTGCTGCCCGGTGGCGTGTTCAGCTCCTCGAATTTCGCCCTCAATTCCGCCAGAGTTGGCACAATCAACAGTTTCCCGCTTTCCGTCAGGGCCGCCCAATGGTCAGGATACTTTTCCGTCAACTCCGGCACCATGGCCGCCAGACGCCGGCGCCGTTCCCGGTGCTCCTCGAGTTGCTTGCGAAGGAATTCTGTTCCCCCAAGGCTCTCAATCAGTTCGTGGTCGCTCGGCAACAGTTCGCTGACCACGGCCTTTCCCGGCTCCCCTATCACAACCATCGTTGTCCCTCCTGCTGCGCTATAATCCGTCTGCCCGGCGTCTCCATCGTAACATCTTGCTGCGCCCGCCGGTAATTCTTCGCGCCTCTACGACAATGCTGACCTGACCATGAACTTCGAAACCATCGCCGCCCAGGCGGCCCACCAGATCGACGGGGCTACCGGAGCGGTTGCTCCACCCATCTACCTCTCAACGACCTTCGAGCGTGACCCCGATGGCGAGTATTCGCGCGGCTTCGTCTACTCCCGCGTGGACAACCCCAACCGCCACGCATTGGAACAGTGCCTCGCGCTGCTCGAGGGCGGGGAGGCGGGCAACGCGGAGGCAGCGGCCTTCGGGTCCGGCTCGGCTGCGACGGCGGCGGTGTTCCAGGCTCTGGCCCCCGGCAACCACGTGATCGCGCCGGATGACTGCTATCATGGCACCTCGAAAATGCTCCGGGAGATTTTCGCTCCGTGGGGGCTTGAGACTTCATTCGTCGATATGACCGACCTGGACGCGGTACGGACGGCGGTTCGTCCCAACACCCGCCTGGTCTGGGTCGAAACCCCGTCCAACCCGCTGCTCAAGATCACCGACATCGCCCGGATGGCCGAAATCGCGAAATCCGCGGGCGCCCGGTGCGCCTGCGACAACACCTGGGCCAGCCCGATGCTGCAGCGGCCCTTCGAGCTGGGCGCAGACCTGGTGGTGCATTCGACCACCAAATACTTGAGCGGACACGAGGACGTGACCGGGGGCGCAGTGGTCTGCCGTGAGGACTCCGCCTTCTTCCAACGGGTGCGGTTGATCCAGAACTTGTGTGGCGCGGTACCGTCTCCGTTCGACTGCTGGCTCACGCTGCGCGGCATCCGCACGTTGCCCGCGCGGATGCCAACCCATTCGGCCAACGCCGGGCGGTTGGCCCGCTTTCTGCAGGATAACTCCCGTGTAGCAGCGGTGTACTATCCGGGCCTTAAGGACCATCCGGGCCACGATATCGCCGTTGGGCAGATGTCCGACTTCGGCGGGATGCTGTCGTTCCAGGTTGCCGGTGGGCGCGACGCCGCTATGGACGTAGCGGCCCGGGTCCGGCTGTTCGTCCGTGCCACCAGTCTCGGCGGCACGCAGAGCCTGATCGAGCACCGCGCGTCCATCGAAGGGCCGGATACGCAAACACCTGACGACCTCCTGAGGGTGTCCGTGGGCCTGGAGAACGCCGATGATCTAATTGACGACCTGGCGCAGGCGCTCGGCTGATCGACAGCCCGTTGGGGTTCGGGCTTGTGGTACCATCCCGCCACTGAACACGCCAGCGGGCGTTTCCTCGGCGGCTACCGTACGCCGGAGCACTTGGCTACGCTGCGCCAGCCGCGCGGCAGCACCAATACGGGAGGCTTACCATGTTTGACTTGCTGATCACCGGTGGAACCGTTGTAATGCCCACCGAGGCAGCCTCCGTGGACGTCGGCGTGCAGGATGGACGCATCGTTGCCATCGGCGCGCCGGGTACCTTGACCGACGAGGCGGTGCAGACCATCGACGCCACCGGCCGTATCGTCACCCCCGGCGGCATTGAGCCTCATATCCACGCCGCCGCCAACGTGCAGCCCGGCGTGCACCAGCAGGTGGAGGGTGTGCCCAACGCCGGCCCCCTGGAGCACTCCCTGGGCGCCATCTGGGGCGGGACCACCACCGTGGTGGACTTCGCGCCGGCTCCCAACGAGGGAGAACTGGTCGGCGGCATTCTCAACTTCCTTTCCGTGTGGGAGGGGAACACCTACGCCGACTATTCGGCGCACGTGATCTATCGGACCAGCAACACCGCCGATAGCATCGCCCGCGTGGGCGAATTGATCAACAACGATTTCCCCAGCGTGAAGATCTTCACCACCAACATCCGCCCGCCGGCGGACCCACCGCTGTCGCTCACGCCCACGGGCCGTATTGACAACGGCCGCCTCACCGACCTCACCGCGCAATTGGCGCGCCACGACGGTGTCCTTGCTGTCCACGCCGAGGACGATGAGATCGTCATGTACAACTACCTGCTGGCGCAACAGCGCGGCATGTGGGACTGGTACAACGCCCACCTCATCCACTCCAAGGAAGTCGAAGACGTGGCCTTCCGCGACGTGATACGCATCGCGGAGCAGAACGGAGCCGGCATGTACTTCGTCCACGTCACCGGCAGCGACGGCGTCAACGCCGTGGCCGCGGCCCGGAGCCGCGGGCAAGCGGTGTACGGCGAGGTGCTCACGCTGGCCCTGTCCTTCAATGCCTTTCAGTATCGCGAGCCTGACGGCATGAAGTACCACACCTATCCATCCCTGAAGTACCCTGAGGACGGCACCGACCTGTGGAGCGGCCTGCTGGGCAACAACCTGACTTTCACCGCCACCGACAGCAGCTTCACCACCTACCTGGACAAGACGGCCGGCCTCAACGTGCAGGACATGCGCGGCGGCAACATCGGCATCGAAATCCGCATGGGCGTCAACTACACCGAAGCCGTGGTTCGGCGAGGAATGCCCCTGACCCAGTTCGCCAACATCACCGCCACCAACGCCGCCCGCCTGCTGGGGATGTACCCGCAAAAGGGTGTCATTGCTCCCGGCAGCGACGCCGACTTTGCGATTATCGACCCCACCATCCACAAGCGGCTCACCATGGACGACCTGCACCTGCGCGACTACAGCCCGTGGGAGGGCTGGGAAATCTTCGGGTGGCCGACCACGGTGATCCTGCGCGGCAAGGTCATGGTGGACAACGGGCAACTGCTGGGCACGCCGGACGACGGCCAGCGCGTGCGTCGCCGGATCGATCCCGCGGTTCTGCAACGCCCAGCCTTCTAAACTGCCCCAACCTGCAACCTGCTCTCGCCGGCTGAGCCCGGCCAACGGGAGGGTGTCGCTGCCTCATGGCACACGACACACATGACAACGTCGTTTTCTGCCGGTTTTGCGGCCATCTCAACCGGGTAGGCGAAGCCGGCGCGATGGAGGCAGACCGCATCCGGTGCGCCGGCTGCGGGGCTTTTTCGGGCCTGGAGACGGTCGCCGAAGAGGAGGCACGCCAACGCTCAAGACGCGTCCGCCTGGACTTTTTGCGTGGCCGGCTGGTCCGCATCGCCATGATCGCGCTGCCCGTGCTGGGCCTGGTCATCTGGGTGCTGTGGGGATACACCGGGCTGCCACCCGACCCGCCGAACCCATCCACGCGGATCGGCGATACCGGGGCCGCTGTCGCGCCGGGCGATTGGCCCCAGGCCGGCCGAGGCGTGACCAACCTGGCCTCGGGCGACCCACTTGATCTTCCCCCGGGAACCGCACCCTCTCAACTGTGGGCCCATGTGGCGGGCGCTCCCATCGTGGCGCCTCCGGCGGTCCTGGGAGACCGGGTGTACGTCACCGACGAAGATGGCAATGTCACGGCGCTGGACCGTGCCACGGGCGCGGTGGCGTGGCGGTACGACTCCAGGCTCATTGCCGTAGTGACGCCAGCGGTGTCCGATGGGCTGGTGTTCGTCGTGTTTCAACCCGGCCTGGTGTCCGCCCTGGATGCTGACACCGGCGAAGTCGTTTGGTCGCGCCGGCTGCGGACGGCCTCGTTGCCCTCGCCCACCATCGCCGACGGCCGGCTCTATGTGGCGGAAAGCGACAAGAACCGACTCATCGCCCTGGACGCCGCCGATGGCAAAACCCTCTGGGAGTACCGGCTCAGGGATTGGGTGATCGCACCGCCGGCCGTAATCGACGGCAAAGTGATCGCCACCGCAAACGACGCCAACGTGCACGTCATAGACGCCAAGACCGGAAAGCGGCGTATGATCTACGATGCCGGGCGCTCCCGGTGGGTGCGCGGCGGCCCCATCGCTACCGAGGACCTGCTTCACTTCAGCAGTTTCAACGGACGAATCTGGGGCATCGACTACCAGGGACACCGGTATCCGTTGGAGCGGCAGATCCTGTACTGGCGAACGTTACTGTTGCTGTGGGGTTTCACGCAACAGGTCCCGCAGCAACAGGGATCCGTGTGGGCGTCCTGGAGCGTGGAAGACCAGCCCTATCAACCGGCGCTGTCAGGCACAACCCTGGTGGTCGCGGACGCGATCGGCCCGGTGACAGCGCTGGACTCTCGAGACGGCTCGGTGCTCTGGGAGATCGACGTGGAGGCGGACATCACGGCGCCTGCTACTACCGCGGGGCCAATCGCGTTGGTGGGCGATGAACATGGCCGGGTGATTGGCCTGAATCTTGCCGACGGTTCGACCGCCTGGGAAACGCAACTGGGCGGTCCCATAACGGCGTCGCCCATCGCGGCGGGAGGCTTGGTCCTCGTTCCCACGGCGGCGGACGGTGGGACGCTGGTAGCGCTGGCGCCATAGCCCAAATGACGATCCGGCAGGCAATGCTTTCGGAAGAGGCGCTCACCTACGAGCGCCTCTCCTCATGTTAACGGTCGCGACAATGCGATTCCCTGCGCTGTACCCATACCGAATTCCGTTTCGGTGATACAACGTATTGCGCAGACCGATATTATCACCCCGACAACATAACGATATTCGTCTTTACAGGGTAGTTTGCAACGTATTAGGCTTGCCGGAATAAATCTTCGCACCGTGATTCGGTTCAGGCATCGCACGACATGAGCACATATCTGTAAACGTCATGACTGGTGACGATCGGGTTGTCCACCTGGCCGGCTGCCCGGCGCAGCGCACACGGAGGTTCGCATCATGAAACGACGCCGCAAAACGACCCCGACTACACTGATCCTGATCGCTATTTCGCTCACGCTGACATTCGTGATTGCCTGCGGTGGAGCGGCAACCGCCCCCGCGCCGGAATCGGATGCGTCTGCGGCGCCCGCCAGCGCGGCCGCAGGCTCGCAATCAGCGCCCGCGGCCGCGCCGTCCGGAGGTTCGTCCCAGGCGGCCCAACCCACCGCAGCAGCAGCGCCGGCCCAGCCGGCAGCATCTTCCGGAAGCTCTGCCCCCGCCGCCGCTGCGGCGGAACCGACACCCACGGTACAGCCGGTGGAGGTGCAGGCCCCCGAAACCGACTGGGTCACTCGTGGCAAGCACGGCCGGACCATGAAGTGGGTGGCTCGCAACAACCCCGGCTTCTGGGACGTGCACTACGGTGCCAGCCTGACCACCACGCTCACGCCTTCCGGCGTCAGGTTCAACCAGCTGGTGGAATACAACCCGGTGAACCCTGAAGAGATCATCGGGGACCTAGCGGAGAGTTGGGATGTCAGCGAAGACGGCACGGTGTACACCTTCTACCTGGCCGAGGCTAACTGGTCTGATGGCCAGCCGGTGAAGGCCAGCGACATCGTCTTCAGCTTGGACCGCATCACCCTCCCCGACGCCTTCCGCGGCCGCACCAACAGCCTCCGCAACTTCTACGAGCACAAGACCGCGGAGATCATCGACGACCGGACGGTGCGGATGCCAATCAAGTTCCCGGCCGCCACTTTCATGGTCAACCTCGCCTCCGACTACATGAAGATGTACCCGGAGCACGTAGTCGGCCCGTTGACCCAGGAAGACGCCAACTGCTGCCCGGAGAACATGCTGGGCTCCGGCCCGTTCATCTATAAACCCGGCAGCTGGCAGAAGCAGGAGTCCTACGAATACGTCAGGAACGACGACTACTTCAAGGCTCCCCGACCATACTTTGACGGGTTCAAGGTCTTCCTGATCCAGGACGTGGCCCGCTCCATCGCGACGCTGAAGGTGGGCCAGGCCGACGGGACCTACTACCCGGTGCTGTCTACCTACACCGAATTCGTCGAGCAGTTGGAGCATGACACCGACGGCCGCATGCGGGCACTGTTCATGCAAAACGTGCAGCGCGCCGGCATCAACTTCAATTGGCTGATCGAGCCCTACGACGATCCCAGGGTCCGAACGGCGCTCTGGATGGTCATCGACCAGGAAGAGATCGTTGAGAAGATTCTGCGCGGCAACGGGACCGTGGGCACCCACTTCCACGTCGGGTTTGCCCCCAACGAGAGTGTCGAGGCGCTGTACGAGCTGCCCGGCTACCGCCGTGACGCTGACGGCACCAAATCCCAAGCCGACCTGGATGAGGCACGGCGGTTGCTGGCCGAAGCCGGCTATCCTGACGGCTTCAGCGGGACCATCACCTCCATCCTGACGGGCTGCACTGCGACCTCCGCCCAGTTGGTAAGCGATATCTGGAAGCGCGAGCTCAACCTGGACATGACGATCCAGTCCAGCGACGTGGCAACCCTGTACGCCAAGTGGCGCAGCAACGACTACGGAGTGATCGTCGGGTGCGGTAGCGGCATCATCCTGCCGGATCCGTCCGACATCCTGAACCAGTGGTACGGCATCGACACCATGCGCAACTCCGGAAACTGGACCACCACCGAGTTTGAGCGGCTCAAGACCGAGCAGGCGAAGGAGCTGGATCCGGAAAAGCGCAAGGAACTCTTTGCACAGATGGTTGAGCTCCTACGGGCCGAGGTGCCGCACTACCTGCCCACCGGATGGATGCACGCCGGCGGCACCCTGGACTACCGGATCCGCAACTACCACGTCCCCAGGACCATCCAGATGATCCACAAGCTGGACCACATGTGGTGGGACGAGGATGCGGAAATGCCTCCCATCGGCACCGGCTACCAGCCGTAGGCGTGGGCGTCTCGCTGTCTAGCAAGGATTTCGACGTTCGCCAGGCCCGATCCCGGGAGGCATGATGACCACCTATATCGTGAGGAGGCTGCTCCTCTTCATACCGACCATCCTCATCGTGACCATCATCATCTTCCTGCTGATGTGGATCGTGCCTGGCGACACGGCTATGCTCATCCTCACGGGAAACGATCCGAATGAAGGTGGGCGGGTCAGCCTGGAGGACGTCGAACGGCTGCGCGCCAAGTTGGGCCTGGATCGCCCCGTCCACATCCAGTACGGAGACTGGCTATGGGACATGCTCCGCGGCGACCTCGGAGAGTCTCTGTGGTACCAGACCCCGGTGATTGACGAGCTTGGAGGACGGTTCGTCACCACCGTGCAATTGGCGGTGATGGGCATGGGCATGGCTTTCATCATCGCCGTTCCCCTGGGCATCATTTCGGCAGTCAAGCAGGACACCAAGTTGGACTACGTCAGTCGGCTGATAGCGCTGCTGGGCATCGCCATGCCCACTTTCCTCATCGCGATCGTCGTGACCTACGTCCTGGCCTACGTATTCGACTGGCTGCCGCCGCTGGACTACGCCAACCTGTGGGAGCAGCCGCTGACCAACCTGCAGCAGATGGTGTTCCCCGCGTTGGCCATCGCATTCCATGATCTTGCGTTCACCGCTCGGGTCACCCGCTCGTCCATGCTTGAAACGATGCGGGACGACTACGTTCGCACGGCTCGTGCCAAAGGGCTGACGGAGATGGGCGTAATCGGTCGACACGCCCTGAAAAATGCCCTGTTGCCGATCATCACGGTGTCGGGCTACCAGTTCGGCAGGTTGCTGGGCGGCGTCGTGATCGTCGAGGTGATCTTCCTTGTTCCCGGCATCGGGAACATGCTGATCGACGCAATCCTGCATCGTGACTTCGTCGTGATCCAGGCGGTGGTGGTGCTGGTGGCGGCAGTGGTCATGTTCCTGAACCTGGTCATCGACCTTATCTACGGGATACTCGACCCGAGAATCCGCTATCAGTAGCGCACCGAATCTCAACGGAGCAGATCAATGGCTACTCGCGACCTCGCCGCAGAAGGCGGCTCTCAAGTTCGCAATGCGCTCCTGGCAATTCCCGCCGCGTACCACTCCACCGTGAGCGTCGCTCGCCGGAAACCACTCGGTGCGGTCGGCGGCGTCACTGCCCTCATCCTCATTATTGTCGCCATTGCATCCCGGTTGGCCATCCTGCCGGTCCCGGACCCCTACGCCTCCGTGGGCGACATCTTCCTCGCGCCCAGCCGCGAATTCCCCATGGGGACGGACGTCATCGGAAGGGACATCCTGGCCCGCGTCCTGCACGGCACCTGGATATCCTTGTACGTCGGCCTGGGCAGCGTCCTGATCGGGATAACTGCCGGGTTCGTGCTGGGCATCACCAGCACCTACGCGGGCGGTTTCGTTGACTTGGCTTTCCAGCGGGTGGTTGACGCCCTGATGTCGATCCCCGGACTGATCCTGGCGCTGGCCATCATGGCTGTGCTGGGTTCCTCGCTGAACAACGTCATCTTGGCCATCGTCATCGGTATGCTCGCTCCGGTGATCCGAACCGTGCGTTCCCAGGTGCTCACGCTCAAGGAAATGGACTACGTGACCGCCGCAAGAGCCATCGGCGCGCGCCCCCAACGCATCGTGTTCCGGCACATCATGCCCAACTGCCTCGCCATCTATATCATCATGGCGACGTACTACCTGGGGTTCGCCATCATCATCGAGGCGTCGCTGAGCTTCCTGGGCGTGGGCGCGCCGCCCGACGAGCCCAGCTGGGGAGGAATCCTGACAGTGGCCAGCCGCGAAACGCCGGAAACGGGCATCTGGCTGCTGGTGTTCCCCGGCATCTTCATATTCATCGCCGTGCTGGCCTTCAACGTCCTGGGCGACGCCTTGCGCGACGTGCTTGACCCAAGGCTCCGGGGACGCTAGTCACCCACTGGACACAGCCCAGAATCGTCCCAGTTGGGAATCAGCCGCCCCGACGCACGGCTTGCGTCGGGGCGGCTTTTTGATCCCTCATCGGTACGATGTTGTGATCTATCAAGAAACCCTCGTAACCGATGTTTTTCCCGCCACGGTATCGACAATAACCATTTGACAAGCGGCAACCTTGTGAGTAGCATCCCCCAACACTGGCCGGCCCAGTCTAGCCAGAGATACCAGGCGTGAGCCGCCTGGTCCAGTTGCCCACTTTCCAACTAACTTGCATCGGGAGGGTTCGCCAATGAAGTTCCGACGAATCGGGAGACCCCAATGGTTGTTGCTCGTGAGCTGCGCAGCCCTGTTGGTAGTCGGGCTGGCCTGCGGTGGAACCACTGCGCCCGAGCCCAGCGCCGCCCCCAGCCAGGCTGAACAGTCCCAGCCTGCGGCCTCCGGTAGTTCGGCCCCGGCGGCCCCAACCCCGACGTTCACGCCCATGCCAACACGGGTTCTTGATGCAACGCCAACCGCTATCCCGGTCCCGACACCGGTAGCCATCGACGAACGCCCGGACTGGTGGCAAGAAGGCGAAGGCAAGCATTACCGTGGCACGTTCCCCATGGTTGGCAACAGCAACCCGGGGTTCTGGGACGTCCACTACGGTGGTTCCCTCAACACCACCCTGATGCCTTCCAGCCCTCGGTTCAACCAGTTGGTCGAGTACAACCCGGTCAAGCCCAGCGAAATCATCGGTGACCTGGCCGAAACCTGGGAAGTCAGCGACGACGGCACCGAGTTCGTGTTCCATCTGAAGGACGCCACTTGGTCGGACGGCATGCCGGTGACCGCGGAGGACGTGGTGTTCAGTCTTGACCGCATCACCCTGCCAGGAGCTCAGCGGGCGCGCACCGGTTTCCTCCGCGCGTTTTATGAGCATCAAACCGCCGAGGTGATCGACGGCAAGACAGTGCGCGTGCCCCTGAAGTACCAGGCTCCCACCTTCATGCCGAACCTGGCGTCGGACTACATGAAGATGTACCCCAAGCACATCGCGGAAGATCTGACGCAGGAGCAGGCCAACCAGCCGGAAAACCTGATCGGCTCCGGCCCCTGGCTGCTCGACGGATGGCAGAAGGACGTGAGCTACACCTTCGCGCGCAACGAGACGTACTTCAAGGAAGGCCGCCCGTTCTTCGATGGCATTATCGTGCACCTCATCCCTGATACAGCTCGCCGGATTGCCGCACTGCAAGCCGGCCAGGTGCTGGGAACCTTCAATCCATTTACCGGCGTCAACCGCCCCGAAGCCATGGCGGTATTGGAAGAGGAGACCGACGGCCAGGTGCGAGCCCTGATCCTTCCCAGCGCCGGTTTCGAAGCGTTCTTCCTCAACAATGCCAAGCCACCGTTTGACGACGAGCGGGTTCGCCAGGCCTTTTACCTGGCGCTGGACCGGGATCTGGGCATCGAGCGTGCGGTCAGGGGCTTCGGTCAACCCGGCACTTTCTTCTCGCCAGGGGTGGTTGAGGATCTGGACGACCTACGCGCTAACAATCCGGCATTTACCGAAGATCGCACCGCTGCGATTGCCGAAGCCAAGCGGTTGCTGGCCGAAGCCGGATACCCTGACGGCATCTCCGTGAAGATGAACACCCGCAACGCCATTCCTACGCTGCCGGCGGCGGAAGTGGCTGGCGAGCAGTTGCGTCAGGATGTGGGCATCGATATCGAAATCGTTCCCAACGATCTGGCGACCATGTACGCCGTTATGCGGGACGGAACGCACGAAATCTCCACCGTCGGAACGGGCATCATCCTGACCGACCCGGCGGACATTCTCAACCAATTCTATCTGCAGGACGTTCTGCGCAACCCACAAAATTGGCAGAACGACCGGATCGATGAGTTGATCGACTTGCAGAACCGGGCTATCGACCAGCGTGTCCGCCAGGGTCACCTGGAGGAGATCGCTGACATACTCCACACCGGTAGCAGCCACCTGGTAGTGTATTTCTGGGGAGGAGCCGGCGGTGCGTTGGACTACCGCATCCGGAACTTCCACCTACCGCCCACCGTCCAGCAAATTCACAAATGGGACCACGTCTGGTTCGACCCGGACCGTGAGCAACCCTCCGAAACCGGTTATCAGCCGTAATCTTCGATGAGTGATGCGCCCCGGCTCTTGGGGCGCATTGTTCAATCCCTGTGCGGTCGACGCTCACAGACTGAAGGTGGAAGGTGTACGCATACATAGCCCGTAGGGGCCTGCTGTTCATACCCACTATACTGCTCGCCACAATCCTGGTGTTTGGCCTCTTCTGGATCGTTCCGGGCGACGCCGCCATGATGATCTTGACGGGCGAGGAGGGCGACGGCGGCAAGGTCACCGAAGAGGACATCAAACGCGTTCAGCGGGAACTGGGGCTGGACCGTCCGGTTTACATCCAGTACGGCGACTGGCTGTGGAAAATCCTCCAGGGTGATTTTGGCGATTCGGTCTGGTACGGGACCCCGGTCCTGGATGACCTGAAAGACCGGTTTTTCATAACCCTGGAACTGGCGGTCCTCGCTATCGTGCTGGCGTTCATTGCCGCCGTGCCTTTAGGTGTACTGTCCGCGGTCAAGCAGGATTCATTCCTGGACCATGTCAGCCGGCTGCTGGCGCTGGTCGGCATAGCATTGCCCACCTTCTGGCTGGGGATTCTGGTGATCTATGGATTGACCTATTTCGCGGGGTGGCTGCCTCCACTGGGTTATGCCACATTATGGGGCGATCCGTTCACCAACCTCCAGCAGTTGATCTTCCCGGCGCTGGTTCTAGCTTTTCACGACATGGCATTCACCGCCAGGGTGGCCCGTTCCGCCATGTTGGAGGTGATGCGGGAAGACTACATGAGAACCGCCCGGTCCAAGGGACTGAACGAATGGATGGTGGTAGGTCGCCACGCATTGAAAAACGCTCTTTTACCAGTGATCACCGTTTCCGGTTATCAATTCGGTCGACTGCTGGGCGGCACAATCATCATCGAATCGATCTTCGTGATACCCGGAGTCGGACGATACCTGATCGACGCCATCATCCACCGTGACTTCGTCGTCGTTCAGGGCGTTGTCCTGCTGGCCGCCGCCGTGGTGCTATTGTTGAACCTGATCATCGACATCCTGTACGGAATACTGGACCCCAGGATCAGGTACTCGTAGGTTGCGGGCGTAAAGGGACATCCTGCGCTCTATGGCCGTTGTTCCGTGAGGAGTGTTCGTACTCATGGCGAATCAAACCAATCAGCGCGCCGAGGTAGCCGCCCCGCCGCGAGCGGGGATGTTGCAGCCGGCCGCAGCCGGCCTCCGGGAGGTTAACCGCTTTACGCGGCGCAAGCCCCTGGGAGCCATCGGCGGCCTCCTGGTGCTGGTGCTCGTGATCGTTGCACTTATGGCGCCGGTTCTTGCTCCCTACGGCGCTCGAGAACTCCCTGAAGGTCGTGAGGGTGGTTCAACAGTGTACATACCGCCCAATTCCCAGTTCCTGCTTGGCACCGACCATGTGGGACGCGACGTTCTCAGCAGGTTGATCTACGGGGCCCGCATCAGTCTGTACGTCGGTCTCGGGAGCGTCCTGATCGGAATCACAGCCAGCTTCATCATCGGCGTTGCCTTGGCGTACGCCGGCGGCATCATAGACATGTCGGCGCAAAGGGTCGTGGACGCGCTGATGGCGTTGCCGGGATTGATCATCGCGCTGGCTATTGTCGCGGTGCTCGGCTCGTCTCTGAACAATGTGATCCTTGCCATCGTGATCGGCATGATAGCCCCGGTTATACGCACGGTAAGATCCCAGGTTCTGTCGCTTAAAGAGTTGGACTACGTGACCGCAGCCACCGCCATCGGGGCGTCGCCGTGGCGCATCGTGTTCCGACACATTATCCCCAACTGCTTCGCGATTTACCTGGTGCTGGCCACCTATTACCTGGGCTTCGCCATCATCATTGAGGCATCCCTGTCATTCCTGGGAGTGGGCGCGCCACCCGACCAACCGAGTTGGGGCGGTATGCTCACCCGAGCCGCCCAGGAACACGTGCTGACTGCCCCCTGGGTCGGCATCTTTCCGGGCGTGGCGATCTTCGCGGTTGTGATGGGCTTCAATCTCCTCGGCGACGCCCTTCGCGACGTTTTGGATCCGCGTCTGCGAGGACGCTAACCTTGGTAGCCAAAGCCCTTCCGCTCCCGGCCATGAACTTAGCCGGCCGCCTTTTCGTGTTGGCCGGCATACTTCTGCTGTTAGCCACGGCGCTGGCCTGCGCCCCCACCGAAGAGGGACTAAACAGCGAACCCTGGGCGGCTCCCCTCGCTCCTACAACCGCCGCGTTCCCAACCCTGGAGCCGGCTGCCGACCTGCCCACCGCAGCGTTGCCCGACGCCGCCACGCCATTGCCGACAGCCGCGATGGCTGCCGCAGCCACCGCTCTCCCCACGGCTGCCCCGCTGATGGCCTCCCCCGAAAGCATGGTGCAAACCGTTCCCGACGCCGAGGCTGAGGAGGCCCGCACCCGTTACCAACGTCTCCTGCGGGCGCAGTGGGACACCGACTTCACGCGGACGACGATCTCTTTCGACGAGATCATGACCGGCGGACCGCCCAAGGACGGCATCCCGTCCATCGACGACCCGCAGTTCGAGTCGATTGACGATGCCGACCTCTGGCTCGACGATCTTGAGCCCGTGCAGGTCGTGGACCTCAACGGCGACGTTCGCGCGTATCCGGTGCAGGTAATGGTCTGGCACGAACTGGTCAACGACACCGTGGGCGGAGAACCGGTGGTCATCACGTTTTGACCACTCTGCAACACCGCCTTCGTGTACAGGCGGACGCTCGACGACACGATCCTCGACTTCGGAACCACCGGCGCCCTGCGCGACAGCAACCTGCTGATGTACGACCGCCAGACCGAGACCTGGTGGCAGGAAGTGGGCGGCGAGGGAGTGATCGGCCATTTCGCCGGTCGCAAGCTGGAACAACTCTACCTGTCGATTGTGTCGTGGGGAGACTTCAAAGCGGCTCACCCCGACGGACAGGTGCTTTCGCGGCCCGATTCCGGTCGTGCCTACGGACAGAACCCGTATGCCGGCTACGACCGGCCCGGCAGCGAACCGTTCCTGTTCCGGGGCGAAAAAGATCCCCGGTTGCCGGCAGTCGAGCGGGTGGTGGCCCTGGAACGCGGCAACGAGGCCTGGGCAGTATCATTCTCCACGCTGGCCGAGGAACGAGTGGTCACCACAACTATAGGCGGTGAGGACATCGTAGTGTTCTGGTCGCCGGGAACCGCGTCCGCGCTGGACTCCGGAACTATATTCAGGGGACGGGACGTAGGCACCGCCGGCATCTTTTCCCCGCGAGGCCCCGACGGCAACACGCTGACCTTCGCACCGGACGCTGAAGGCCGCATCATCGACGAACAGACCGGGAGCCAATGGGACATATTCGGACGCGCCATCCACGGGCCGCTGCAAGGCGAGCAACTGACCCCGGTGCCGGGTCGCATCGGCCAGCTGTGGTTCTCGTGGGCGGTATATCGGCCGGATACGGTGGTGTATCCGGGCACGGGCTGATCTAGGCGTTACGGGAGACACGTCAGCCGAAAGAAGCCCCACGGCGCGAACTGCCGTGGGGCTTCAAATTACGCCGGACTTTGCCGGTGGTCAGCCACGCCAGATCCGGCGCATCCGGCGCACCGAGTCCAGCCGGGACTCCGCCAGGATGTCCGCCGCTCGCGCCGTGGATATCTCCTGCTTGCGTGACGTGTTCAGCACCGCCGACATCTGTTCGTAGATCCGCTCCGTCTGCTGCCGAGAACGGTCCGGGTTGTACGGCTGGCCGATCTCGGCGGCGGCGTTGATAATGCCGCCGGCGTTGATCAGAAAATCGGGCGCATAGACAATTCCCCGGCGATGCAGTTCCTCGCCGTCCTCGGCGGTCATCAGCTGGTTGTTGGCTCCACCTGCCACGATGCGACAACGCAGGCGGTCAATGGTGGCCGGGTTGATGACGCCACCCAGCGCGCACGGAGAGAATATGTCGCAGTCTGTGTCGTAGATCTCGTCGGGCCCGACCACCTTGACGCCCATCTGGCGCGCCCGGTCCAGGGCCATCTCGTTGACGTCGGTGGCGATGACGCGAACGTCGTCTTCCAGAAGGTGATTAACCGTGTGGGTGGCCACTTTGCCGAACCCCTGCATCGCAACGGTGCGGCCGTGCAGGTCGTCAGTCCCCCAGACGTCAGCGGCGCAGGCCTTCATTCCCATGTAGATCCCTAGGCCGGTCATGACGGACGTGTCCCCACTACCGCCCAGGGTCACGTCGAGGCCCACCACGTGTTCCGTTTCCTGGCGCACGGCCTCCAGGTCTCGCCCGGTGGTGCCCACGTCGGTGGTGGTGAGGTAGCGACCGCCCAGCGTATCGACGAACCGGCCCCAAGCCCGCAGCAGCGACTCCGTTTTGTCAGTTCGAGGATCGCCGATGATGACGCCTTTCCCACCGCCAAGGTGCAAGCCGGCCGCTGCAGATTTGTAGGTCATGGCCCTGGAGAGGTTCAGCGCGTCCGTGAGGGCTTCCTGTTCGGTGGCGTAGGGCCACATTCGAGTGCCGCCGCAGGACGGGCCCAGGGTGGTGTCGTGAATGGCGATGATGCCCCGCAAGCCGGACTCAGGGTCGCTGTACATCGTCACCTGCTCATGCCCACGGCTGACCATCGTATTCAGTACGTCCATAACTTCCACCTCCTGCGAATATGCTTCGCCGCATTAATTATAAGACACCACTCAGGCCGGGATGGGCCGCGGATGAGACCAAAAGGATGAATGCAGGCCATGCGTCGTGTCCGTTATGTTAAGTGCGGCAGATAACCTTCCCAGCGCCAACCACGCCTTGCGTACCGGCAATGGCCACGCGCCGCTGGTTAGATCGTATGCGTGGTCACCGGCGGTTGAGGACCCCACGCGATTCTTCTGGCGAGCGACGAGGACGACCACGGCTGCCACTGCTACAATGAGCGTAGTTTCGCCCGAGCGCCGCGTGGACGCGTCGGCGATCCGATACCATGGCCCAGCCATCGCATAACACCCTCGTTCTCCCCGTTGCCGGGATGACGTGTGCGGCGTGTGTCTATCATGTCGGTGAAGCCCTGCGGTCCGTCGAAGGCGTGGCCGAGGTGAGCGTCAACCTGGCGACCGAGCGGGCAACCATCAGCCTGGATGATGGCGGCGGCACCGCATCGCCTGACCTGGAGAAGTTGGCCAAGGCGGTCGCCGATGCCGGATACCGCCTGGATACCAACCCGTCATCGACCACCGACGATGGCGGGGGCGTTAGCCCACGAGCGCGGGAGGAAAAGCGCGTCAGGGTCCGGCTGATCGTAGCGGCGGTGGGTGGAGCCGCGCTGCTGCTAGGCAGTTTCCCGGCACTGCCCTGGACGCACGATTTGTTGGCGATGTGGTGGTACCCTCTGCTGCTGTGGGCGGTGGCGACCCCGGTGCAACTGTGGGCCGGATGGTCGTTCTACACCGCAGGGTGGGCCGGAATCCGGCGGTTGCAGCCCAACATGCACACGCTGATCGGCCTGGGTACGTCGGTAGCATACGGCTACAGCGTCGTAGTGATCCTGATCACCCTGGTCGCTCCCAGCGCATTGACCACACCCGGAGCGCATCAGCTGCACTTCGACATGGCGGCCATAATCGTCGCGCTGATCCTGCTGGGACGCTGGCTGGAAGCCCGTGCACTGTCACGCACGTCCAGCGCAATCGAGCGGCTGCTGGACCTGCGGCCTCAAACGGCCCACCTCATGGCCGCGGATGGCTCCATATCGGATGTGCCGGTAGAAAACGTTGCCACCGGAGACACGTTGGCCGTACGCCCGGGCGAGCAGATCCCGGTCGATGGCGAAGTGACCAGCGGGACCAGCGCAGTTGATCAATCCGCACTGACCGGCGAGAGTATGCCAGCCGATAAATCTGCCGGCGATTCCGTGTTCGCCGGCACCCTGAACGGCGCCGGCGCGATTCTCATGCGGGCCACCCGGGTCGGCACGGACACGACGCTGGCCCAGGTGATACGCCTGGTGGAAGAGGCCCAGGGCTCGGCGGCCCCGGTGCAAAGGCTGGCCGATCGCGTCGCGGCCTGGTTTGTGCCGGCGGTGGGCCTGATTGCATTGGCCGCAGCGATACTGTGGCTGTTCCTCGGGCCGGACCCGTCGGTGCGGTACGCAATGCTGACCCTGGTTGCGGTTTTCATCATCGCATGCCCGTGCGCGCTGGGTCTGGCGACTCCCACCGCCATCATCGTTGGTGTGGGCCGCAGCGCGGAGCGTGGCATCCTTATCCGGAGCGCGGCCGCGCTGGAAACCGCCCATCGTGTGGATGTCGTTGCCCTGGACAAGACCGGCACCCTGACCACGGGGCAACCGGAGGTCACCGACATTGTGACCGCACCGGGTGTTCGCACAACCGATGTGCTGCATTACGCGGCGTCCGTCGAAACCCTGTCGGAACACCCCCTTGGTCGGGCGGTGCTGCGCCGGGCTCAAGTCGACGGTTTGACCGTCGCCTCGTCCACGGATTTCGTCGCCCACGCCGGCGCGGGTGTGACCGCTGTAGTCGCCGAACAAGAGGTAGCGGTCGGCAACGCCGCACTCATGGAACGGATCGGCGCGTCGCCGGACGCCGAGCTTGTCGCGGCGGCGACACAACTCGCCCAAGGCGGAGCTACGCCCATGTTCGTAGCCCGGGGCGAGCATGTTGTCGGCGTGATCGCCGTCGCCGACACGGTAAAGCCCGGGGCGCCCGCAGCGGTGGCGGCCCTGCATCAAATGGGGGTGCGGACGGTGATGCTCTCCGGCGACCGCCCGGAGGTGGCGGCGTCCGTGGCATCGGCATGCGGCATCGACGAATACCGCGCCGGAATGTTGCCGGCGGACAAGGCGGATGCCGTCGCCAGGATGCAGGACGAGGGGCACACCGTGGCAATGGTGGGCGACGGCATCAATGACGCGCCGGCGCTGGCTCGCGCCAACGTTGGGGTGGCCATGGGCGGTGGGACCGACATCGCTCGGGAAACTGCGGACGTCACGCTGATGCGGGACGATCTCATGGGCGTTGCCACCGCGCTGAAGCTATCCCGCGCAACCATGCGCACCATCCGGCAAAACCTGTTCTGGGCCTTCTTCTACAACACGCTGCTGATCCCGGTGGCCGCGGGGGCGCTGTATCCAGTGTTCACCGCGCTGGGCGGCGTACCCTCGGGCTTGGTGTTTTTCTTCGGCGATGCCGGGTTCCTGAACCCCATCCTGGCGGCGCTGGCCATGGCCTTCAGCTCGGTCAGCGTGGTGAGCAACTCCCTACGGCTGCGACGGACGCCGGTCTGATGGGTATCGCACTTTGCCGCGGTGCTGATACAATCGCGGTGAGAGTGCGTTCACGCATTGCGAAACGAGAGCGGATCATGGAAACGGCGAGCGCCGGCAGCTTAATACCCATAATGGTTGCACTGATCGGCAGCCAGGGTGTCATTGCGGGGGCCATTGCTCTCATGGCTTTCCGCGTTGGTCGTATGCCTTCGCGTGAGGAGTCCAACGCTCTCCGCGATGAGGTGGCCGCTAACAAGGTGGAGCTCAAACAGGAAATCGCGGCCACCAAACTCGAGCTCAAAGAAGATATCGCGGATACCAAGCTGGAAGTTCTCAAAGCCACAGCCGAGTTGCGGCAAGAAATCGCTGATACGAAAACCGAGCTGCGACATGAAATTGCTGACGCGAAAACCGAGCTGCGACATGAAATTGCCAACACCAGAATAGAACTGGAAGCAAAAATTGACGCCGCCAAGGATGAAGTTCTACGGGAAATTCGCCGCAGCCATCAGCAACTGATACTGGCCTTGGTCAATCATACGCACAATGCCAATGGCCAAGCCGTATTCGCGCTCCCGCCGGAGACTGAACCCGCGCCCGCCGACAACTGACAAGCAGGAAATCAATATGGCAACCGCAACCGACCCTATTTGCCTGATGCAGGTGGATACCGATAATCCCAACGGCGGGACCAGCGAGCACGCGGGGCAGACCTACTACTTCTGCGCCCCGGGGTGCCGCATCGCCTTCGAGCGCGACCCGGAAGGGTGGGCCTCCGGTCGCAACAAACCCATCGCCATGGAAGAGCCGCAACCGCAGCCGGTCACGTTCGTGCGCCGTCTGTTCCGTCGCGGACAATAGGCGGAGACGTCACCGGACAAGCAAGGGGGCGGGTTTGAAACCCGCCCTTCCCGTTTACCTGGAAGACAACGCCGCTGGTCAGACGTTTGCGCCGCAGCAGCGCTTGTACTTCTTACCGCTGCCGCATGGACACTTGGAGTTGCGCCCGATTTTGCGGCCTGCCCGCGGAGCCGGCGTGGAGCGACCGGGGGACACCGCGGCCATCGGACTCACCGGCGCACGCGGGTTATCGTTGGCGGGGGCCCGCGGGGTGGGGGCTTCCGGAGCCAGCGTGACGTGGAAGAGCGTATGGGTGACCTCGCGCTGCATCTGCCGGGTCAACTCGGCGAAGGCACGCTGGCCCTCGGAGCGATAGACCGTCAGGGGGTCTCGTTGGCCCACAGCTTGTAGCCCCACTCCCGTACGCAGGTTTTCCATGTGGGTCAGGTGGTTGACCCAATGAGTGTCGATGGACTTGAGGAGCAGCAGGCGCACCAGGGTCTTCATGTTGTCGGGACCCAGGGAACGCTCCTTGGCCTCGTAGAGCGTCTCCGAGTACTCGTCCAGGATGTCCCCGATGTGGTCCCGGCGCAGGGCCAGCACCTTCTCGGGAGTGTCTAGCTCAGGCGGCGGCGGGCAGATCTGGCGCAGCGCCGCCACGAAACCGTCCGCATTCCAGTCGTCCGCGTGCCGGGCCTGAAGGTGGTCGGAAACCAGGCGGTCAAACTCGGCGCCCAGCATGTCCAGGATGCGTTCGCGGAGTCCCTCGCTGGCGAGGATCTGGGAACGCTGCTCGTAGATGACGGAACGCTGCTGGTTGAGCACGTCGTCGAAGTTGAGCAGGTGCTTGCGCATGTCGAAGTGGTGGCCCTCGACCTTGACCTGCGCGCTGGAGATGGACTTGGTGATGAGCTTATTCTCCAGGGGTTCGTCGTCGTTGAGCCCGGACCAGTTCATCACGTTCTTGATGCGGTCGCCGCCGAACCGCTGCATCAGCTCGTCCTCCAGGGCGACAAAAAACTGGCTGCTGCCGGGATCGCCCTGGCGCCCGGCGCGGCCCCGTAGCTGGTTGTCGACGCGGCGCGCTTCGTGGTGCTCCGTTCCGATGACGTGCAGGCCACCCAGAGAGACGACCCGGTTGTGTTCGGCCTGCCAGTCCTCCCGGTCGGTATCTGCGCCGCCCAGCACGATGTCCGTGCCTCGACCAGCCATGTTGGTGGATACGGTGACGGCGCCGGAGCGGCCGGCCTGGGCGACAATCGATGCCTCCTGCTCGTGGTTGCGGGCGTTGAGCACCTGGTGCTGCACGCCGCGGCGACGCAGGCGGTCGCTGAGGGCTTCGGAGGTCTCGATGGAGGTCGTGCCCACCAGGACCGGCTGACCCGAATCCGACCGCTGGATGATATTGTCGATGACCGCTTGCCACTTGCCCTCGGCGGTAGGAAATATCAGGTCGCTGGCATCGTCCCGGACCATGGGCAGGTTTGTGGGTACGGCAACCACCTCCAGGCCGTAGATCTTGTAGAACTCGTCGGCTTCGGTTACGGCGGTGCCGGTCATGCCGGCCAGCTTGCGGTACATCCGGAAGTAGTTCTGCAGGGTGATGGTGGCGTAGGTGACGCTTTCGCGCTGGACCTTGACCCCCTCCTTGGCCTCCACGGCCTGGTGGAGACCATCGGACCAGCGACGGCCATACTGTAGCCGGCCGGTGAACTCGTCTACGATGACGACCTCGCCGTTGCTGATCACGTAGTCCTTGTCCTTGACTTTCTGGACTTGGGCCACCACCGCGTTTTCCACGTATTGAACCAGGTGGAAGTTCTCGGGGTCGTACAGGTTGTCGACGCGCAGGTGGCGCTCGGCCCTGCCGATGCCGTGCTCAGTGAGGGAGATGGCCTGGGTGCGCTCGTCGACGGTGTAGTCTTCGTATTCCCGAAGGCGGGGCGCCAGCCGGGCGCAGTTGGAATAGTGCTCCACCGGCTGTTGCGCGGGTCCGCTGATGATCAGGGGAGTCCGGGCCTCGTCGATCAGAATGTTGTCCACCTCGTCCACGATGGCGAAGTGATGCGGCGGCCGGCCGGGGATCCGGGTCTGAACCTGCAACTCGGCGTCCACTGACATGTTGTCGCGGAGGTAGTCGAAGCCGAACTCGTTGTTGGTGCCGTAGAGAATATCGGCGCGATAGGCCTCCGCCCGGGACACTGGCGTCAGGTAAGGGAAACCCCCGCGGCCCACGTCGGTGAGTTCGGGATCGTAGAGGTACGCGGCGTCATGCTGGAGGCAGCCCACGGTGAGGCCCAGCAGGTGGTAGATGGGTCCCATCCACACCGGGTCGCGGCGGGCCAGGTAGTCGTTGACGGTGACGACGTGGACGCCGTCGCCGGAAATCGCGTTGAGATACGCCGGCAGGGTTGCCACCAAGGTCTTGCCTTCGCCGGTTTTCATCTCCGCGATCTTGCCCTGGTGCAGCACCGCGCCGCCGATGAGCTGCACGTCGTAGTGTCGCTGGCCCAGGGTGCGGCGCGCCGCCTCGCGGACCACGGCGAACGCCTCGGGCAGAAGATCGTCAAGGGATGCGCCATCATCCAGCCGGCGGCGGAATTCGTTGGTCTTCGCGCCAAGGGCCTCGTCGCTCAAATCCCGTACCGAATCTTCCAGGCGGTTGATCCGTGGCACCAGCTGGCCGCGCAGTTTCTCGGCGGCCCGTTCCGGCGTGTCGCCGACTATCTTTTTCAACAATGTAACCATAGGAATCCCTCACCCTTTTCTTCTTTCGGCGAAAGAAGAAACACCGTGCCAGTATAGCAATTATGCGCCGAGTACGTTGAAAAGCCCCGGTCGGATTGCCGACCGGGGATCGAATCCAATCACGGGGACCGGCGGCCCGGCGACCGCCTAATCGAACTGGTAGGGGTAGACCACTTGCAGAACCCGCCCGTCCCGCAGCGCGTCGAAGTACCCGTGGCTGGCCTGGGGCTGCTGGAGCCAGCGGCGGATGATATAGACGCACAGCGACGCCAGTTGCCCGCCCACGCTGGTAGCGGCAGGCGCTATCATCAGGTCGTCATACATCGAAGGGTTGACGGAATCGTTCTCTTCGCTCAGAAAATCGGCCACGGCCAGCGCGATGGACGAGGACTGCGACCCTGCCATCAGCATGGCGTAATCATTGACACTCCACACCGACTCCATGATGTCGTCGGGGTTCATCTGCGACATGACGTTCTCGTCGAGGAACATCGTCAGAGCCAACAGGAAACGGCTGAACGCCAACTGAGACGGGTCTGAACTGCCGTACAGAGAGTTCCCCTCTGTCTGGCTAGCGCTCAGGAACCGAGCCTTGTCGATATACGACACCAGCAGTGGGATCTCGCGTCGGATCAGGATGCTCAGGCAGTCCTGGATCAGTTCGCCGCGACGTTCCGGCCGCCACGAGCGGAAGTACCCTTTGCCCTGGTAAAGGTCGCCGGGGCGCAGCTCGTTCGGCACGCCGTCGGTACCGGCGGGAGAGCCAAAGTGCCGGCGGACCAGGGCGTCGAATTCACCGGTCATGGAGATGTACTGGCTCTCCTGCACCAGCAATCCGGCGTGGACATGATGCGGCTGACTCGGATCGTCGGCGCTGAGGCCGGTCAGGCCGGATTCACTTAGGAAAACCAGGTACATAGTAGCCTCCCAGGCTGGCTCGGCGGGCGCTATCGGCCCTGACTGGGGTTGGCGGTGACGGCGGCGCTTGCCGGCGTCAGTGGTTGGGACCGGCTATTGAGCAACGGTCCGGAAGTCGACGTGGAGAACGTCTCCGGTGCGGGGTTGCCACTGGATCTCCGAGGCAACGGCGGTGTACTCGCCGGATTCGCCGGCGATGGTCACGCGGAGCGGTTGGCCGTACTCCCCGCCGGCGCGGCTGATGGCCTGGAGCAAGGTGCGAACCTCGCACTGCAGCGGGCGGGATTCGACGCCCTTGCCGTAGAGATGAACGGGGACGATCCCTTCACGGCGCAGCGCTTTGACCTTCTTGCCCAGGGTATCGCGGCTTTCAAGTTGGACGGAAACCGTCGGGGTGGTCATCGTGATCGGAACTCCTGGAGAACGGGTGACGGGGACAACCCCGATTAGAGCGCATATCATAGCACACGCTGCCGCAACGCGATCTCATCGTAAAGCGCCGCGACTATGCCATCACGATTTCGAGAATATGAAATGGTGACATTTCGCGATAGACAGGGCAAGGACTGCTGGTTATGCTGACATCGACATCAGAACGGCGAGGTAGACAAGGACGATGGTTACAGAGAAGTACCGGCGGATTGAGTTGGACGCGACGGGAACGCCTAGTGCCAACCTGGATGCCTCGATTGCCATGCTGAACCGGCATTTTGACCCGGAGGACTTCTTCGTTACCCATGATGGCGACGCAATGGAGGTTTGGCTGCGGCAGATTGACATGAACGACTTGGCCGCAGTTGCCAAAGATAGCGCGCGGGAACATGACAGCGCCGGGCCAATGGACGCGATCTTGAACGCTGTGACCCGGATTCGCAGCTATGGCATCAACGGCAATAAGCGGCTGTACGTTGGCTACAATAAGGAGCGCAAGGTCGTTGGTCGCAAAGAAAAGGAAATGAGGCGCGGCAAGCATTTTTACGCTAACGACCACAATTTTGACCGGCATACCAATCTGCTGCCACCGGATTTTACCGACAGAATCGTGTGCGGCGACAGTGAAGAGGTACTGCGGCAGTTGCCGGACAACTGCGTTGATTTGGTGTTCACCTCACCGCCCTACAACTTCGGCCTCGGCTACCAGGAATCCGATGGCTCATCGAATGACGATGCCGCTGACTGGGAATCATACTTCGACAAACTGTTTCGGGTGTTCGACGAGTGCATCCGCGTGCTCAAATACGGCGGACGCATTGTAGTCAACGTACAGCCACTTTTCTCCGACTACATACCCAGCCATCACGTCATTTCCAATTACTTCATGGAGCGGCGCCTCATCTGGAAAGGCGAAATCCTATGGGAAAAGAACAATTACAATTGCAAATACACGGCTTGGGGCAGTTGGAAAAGTCCATCCAGCCCTTACCTCAAATACACGTGGGAGTTTGTGGAAGTATTTTGCAAGGGCAACTTAAAGAAGTCCGGCAAGTCTGCCGACGCTGATATTGACGCCGATTCGTTCAAAGAGTGGGTGATGGCCAAGTGGTCGATTGCCCCGGAGCGGCGGATGCGGGAGTTTGATCACCCTGCCATGTTCCCCGAGGAACTGGCTCGGCGCGTGATGCTGCTGTTTAGTTTCCGGGGCGACACAGTGCTGGACCCGTTTGCAGGCGTGGGTACCACTTGTGTAGTTGCCAGGCGCAACGCCCGCCGGTTTCTTGGCATAGACATCGCTCCTGAATACTGCGCCACTGCCAACAACCGGCTCAGCGGCGTACAACTGAGAGGACTGCTGCAATGACAACGCAAGACCGTCCGGCAAGCCGGCAAGATCTGATTCGTTCTTACAACCTGCTGGTTGGAGGGATTGAGGACGAGGCGATTGGTGACGACGAACGCGCCTACGGCGGTGTGATACGCGCGGCCAAGGGCAAACTGGTTGAATCAATGGCCTCCCACATAATCAGGCTGGCGTGGCTGGAATCCGGCGGAAACTCGGCGCGCCTATCGCTAGGCGACACCAAGCGGTACATGGTGCCAATTCAGGACGAATATATTGCAAGCCTGCCCAAGGACATCGCAGATTACATCAACGACAGGAAACAGGATTATTACTACCGGGCACAAGTTGACCTGCACGTTTTCGTAGGTGGGGAATTCGTGATGGGGATAGAGTGCAAGTCATTCACTGAAAACGCCATGCTCAAGCGTATTCTGGTGGACTTTCGCCTATTGAAAAGCCGACAACCGGACCTTGTTTGCACCCTGCTGCAACTGGAAAGCCAACTCGGCGGCGACTATTCAAACCCGCAGGCGAATCCACAAATAGGGAGCCCCAGCAGCCATACGCTGATGTCGTACTTCCCGGAAGTCAGCCTGCAAATCATAACTTTGCTGGAGGGAGAGCGTAAAATCGACCGCCCGATTCACCAAGCGCAGCACTTCAAGGAACTGCGCCCGGAATCGCTGGACAACGCAATCAGCCGATTTTCCGAACTGCTAAATCCGTTCCTATAGTTGCAAAATTACGCCTGCGTCTCCGTGCGGAATATGTTCCGCTAATTGCTTTGGACTACGGCGGCCACAGATGGACGTGCAAATCAAGGACTCTGATGCGTTGCGCCGGGTGACTCCAGCCATGCTGTGCGCTTATCTCAAAGCCCATGATTGGGTTCACGAGCAAACTTGGCGCAACCGGATAATGGTGTGGTCACGCGAGCGTGATGAGCCGCTACAGGAGGTTCTGGTACCGCTGCGGGAGCATTCCGATACATATGCCGTGCGGATCTCTGAAGCAGTAGCGCTCCTTGCCAAGATGGACGAACGCTCTCAGCTCGACGTTTATCACGACTTGATTGACGCCGGAAAAGATGCCGTCGTACAAGAATGAACCAAACAGCCGCGGATGAAATTCGCAGGTTCGCCGGCACTATTGCCTCAATCGGACGTCAATTGCCAGCCGTACAGACACGGTTGGGAACGCCTACCCCAGCGCCTCCGCGTTGGCGCAGGCTTCCATAGGCTCGCCCTTGAGGCCGGCCACCAGGTTGCGCGCGGCCAGTTTCATGGTGTTCAGGCGGGTGGGCAGCGCGGCGCTGCCGATGTGGGGGGTGATGACCAAGTTGTCCAGGGTCAGCAGCGGGTCGTCGATTGAGATGGGTTCGGGAGCCGTCACGTCCAGGGCGGCGCGGGCGATCTGCCCGTCGCGCAGCGCGTCGTAAAGGGCCGCCGGATCCACCACCGGCCCGCGCGACACGTTTATGAGGATGGCCGACGGTTTCATCATGGCGAGTTGCGGCCCGCTGATGAGGTGGTGTGTTTGCGGCGTCAGCGGCACGCTGAGCACAACAAAATCCGCCTGTCCCAGGAGGTCGGGGAACTCGGCGTAGCGCAGGTCGTATTGGGCCTCCACTTCGGGGTAACGGGTCCGCGAGTGGTAAACGATGTCCATGTCAAACCCGCGAGCGCGCTTGGCGATCTCCCGGCCGATTTGGCCCAACCCCACGATACCCAGGCAGGCTTCATGGACGTCCTGTCCCAGCCAGTGGGTGGGGTGAAACTGGATTCGCCAGCCGCCGCCGCGCAGCCAGCGCTCGCTTTCGGACGTGCGCCGGGCCGCGCCCAAAAGCAGCGCCATGGCTAGGTCAGCGGTGGACTTGGCCAACACGCCGGGCGTGTAACCCACGGGAATGCCGCGTCGCGTCGCCTCGGCTACGTCAACGTTGTCCAGACCAACCGCCAGCTGGCTGATCGCCCGCAGGCGCGGCGCAGCGTCCAGCAGGTCAGCATCCACACGGTCCATTATGGTGGTCAGGATGCCGTCGGCGTCACCGGCATGCCGGCGCAGTTCCTCCACGGGCGGCGGCGTTTCCTCCGGCCACACGGTCACGTCCGCAACCCCGCGGATGATGTCCAATGCCTCCGGAAGCAGCGTGCGGGTAACGAAAGCGCGAGGGGTCGACATGGCAACTCACCGCCAAATGTAATAGCGACGCCTGAATGGGACGCCGTGTTCCCGATTGTAGTATTGCTTGGCGCCCGTTGCCAGTGTTACGCCCGGAGGTTTTGGCCGGACGGTCTGCAAACAAAAGGACCGCCGCATTGCTGCGACGGCCCCTGTCAACTATCGGACGGCGCCGGGAGAGACGCGCCACCCGGTGGTCAGCGTTGGCTGATTAGACCAGCTTGGTGAAACCATCCCGATAGCCGCGGGTCTCGGCAATCTCGCGCTCCAGGCGAGCCTGGTCGGTCATACCGGGGCCGGCCACGACGTTCCAGAGAGCGACAAAGCTGGCGAGGATGGTCGCCTGGACGGACGGCTTGCGGGTGGCTTCCCACTGCTCGAGCAGCTCGGCCGGGGTTTCCGGGATCGCGGAAACGTCGACGGCGGCGGACTCAACGGGCGCCGCGGCGGTTTCGGCAACCGCGGACTTGATTTCGGCTTCAGGATTGATTGCGGTAACCATTTGCTTGCTCCTTCTGCTGATAGTGATAGACGGTGATCATTTGAAATAATGATACATGGCGGACTGTATTCCGTCAACGGATATTAGACGATAAATCATATTGCCATTTACAATAAAAAGGGCGGGTTAGAACCCGCCCTCGGCAGTGACCCTGGTCGCGCTGTCGGATGCGCTACAGCGTCAATTTCCCCGGATTCATGATGCCCGCCGGGTCCAGCGCCCGCTTGATATCCAGCAGCGCGTCCCGGCTCACGCCCAGTTCACGACCCAACAAATGATGCAGCTTGATGCCGACGCCGTGGCAGTACTCCATGATCCCGCCCATGTCCTGGGCCAGCGTGAGCACCTCGTCCACGCCGGCAGCCAGGTTTGCCCGCACCTCAGGATCGTAGCCGTCCCGGCCGACCACTCGCCGGTCGCCATCGGGCACCACCAGCATCGAGAAGAACTCCGGTCGGCTCCACAGGCAGTATTCCACCACCTTGATCTTCCGGGCCTCCAGCATCCGGTCCGCGCGACGCCGGTACTCCAGCACCCGGTCGGCGGGCAGGCTCATGTGCAGGTAATCAAAGGTGCGCCCCCATTGCCGCTGCCAGCGTTCTTCGCGAGGGCGACCCAGGGCCGTCTCACGATAGTTCAATGCCGAGTCATGGCGGTGCTTCCAGTAGGACAGGGTCGGCTCCGGGCCCACGTTCCACCCGCCGGCCTCGTCGCACACCAACATGGTGCGGCGCAGCGCGGCGTCCACGCCTTCCCGGTAACCTTCGAAAAGCAGGTGCAGCAGGACGCCCTCGCTGTCCTCGGTCAGATCCAGCAGCGTGGGGCGGATACCCAGGGCTCCCATCTCCGTTACCGCCGCGAAACCGGCGTCGAAATCGGCGAATTCCACGGTGGCGTATTCGGCGGCCTCGGGCTTGCGGAACACGCGCAGGGTCGCCCGGGTAATCACGCCAAAGACGCCCTCGCTGCCGATGAAAAGGTGGTTCAGATCAGGACCGGAGGACTGCTTGGGCACGGGCCGGGTGTTGATGATGCGTCCGTCGGGAAGGACGACTTCCAGCGCCACCACCTGATCGCCCATGGGACCGAAGGCGGCGGCGCGGTAGCCGACGCCGTTGGTGGAGATGGTGCCGGCCACGCTCGCGATGGGAACGCTGTACGGATCGTGTCCCGGCATGAGCCCGTGGGGTTCCAGCGCGTCGTACAGGTCCTGCAGGATCAACCCGGCCTCAACCTCGGCCGTTTGCGAAACCGGGTCAATGCTGATCACCCGGTTGAGCCGGCCAAGGTCAAGGATGATCCCGCCGCGCACGGGCAGTATTCCGCCCATGACGCCGGTGCCGCCGCCGTATGGGATCAGCGGAACGCCGGCGCGTTGGGCCAGCGCGACGATCTGAGAAACTTGGGCGGCGTCCGCCGGCCGTGCAACGACGTCGGCCAGGCGGTCGAAAGCGGCGTCGGCGTAGTAGGCGCGATACGGTGTTAGGGCGTCGGCCGAATAACGGTCAAGATCGTCCGGCCCGGTGAGAACGTGCTCCGCGCCGACTATCGGGATTAGACCGGCTACCGGATCGCCCGATGGCGGTCGGTCGCTGTCGGAAGCGGACTGGCCGGATGACGCCACGGGAACAAAGCTATTCGGTCGCCTGCTGCTGCCACTGGGTGCCCTGGGGGCCGTCTTCCAGGGTCACGCCCTGCTGGGCAAGGCCGTCCCGGATCTGGTCCGCGAGGGCGAACTGACGGGCGGTCCGCAGTTCGGTTCGTATCGACACCAGCAGATCGATGAATGGAGCCGCAGCGAGACTATCCTCCGACGACGGGCGATCCTCAAAGGTAAGGCCCAGCACGCCTCCCAGTTCCCGCAAGGCGTCCTGACCGGAGTCGATATTCCGGCCGGCGTCACGGCCGCGGTTGATGTCCCGGGCGAGGTCAAACAGGGCGGCCACCGCCTGGGGCGTATTGAGGTCATCGTCCATGGCCGCAGTGAACCTGGCC
Organism: Dehalococcoidia bacterium; assembly: GCA_965220505.1. GTDB lineage: Bacteria > Chloroflexota > Dehalococcoidia > Lucifugimonadales > UBA3495 > Bin87. The sequence goes on from CBDCQE010000001.1 coordinate 1,948,882, forward strand.
CGGTGGGTTTCCGCATCAACCTCGGGGCCCGAACCGTTGCCTCGGACCAGCGCCCGACGCACCCGCTCCAGGCTCCGTTCCACCGCGGCGGCGCCTTCATCGCTGTACGCGAGGGGACTGCGGTAGTGACTGCTGAGGAAGTACAGTCGCATCGCATCGGGGCTATAGCGTTCCAGAGCATCCACTACCGAAACCAGATTTCCCAGCGACTTGCTCATCTTGTCGGAACCCAACTGCAGGAGCCCATTATGCATCCAGTAGCGGGCGAACGGCTTGGCTCCGGTGTAACATTCGCTCTGTGCGATTTCGTTTTCGTGGTGCGGGAACACGAGGTCCTGTCCCCCGCCGTGGATGTCCAGCTGCTCGCCAAGATACTCCAGGGACATGGCGGTGCACTCGATGTGCCAGCCGGGCCGACCCGGTCCCCACGGGCTCTCCCACGAAGGCTCGCCGGGCTTGGCCCCTTTCCAAAGGACGAAGTCCATGGGGTGCTCTTTGTTCTCATCCACCTGGATGCGCGCGCCGGCAATCATGCTGTCCAGGGTGCGGTGGCTGAGCTTGCCGTAGTCGTCCTTGCTGGTCACGCGGAAATAGACGTCGCCGGCGGCGGGATACGCATGGCCCCGATCGATGAGGCCGGCGATGGCGTCGATGATTCGGGGAATCTCGCGGGTGGCTCGGGGATATTCCGAGGCCCGCTGGATATTCAGGGCGTCCATCGTATGGAAATAGTCCCCGATGAATTCTTCAACCAGCTCATCCTCGGAGACGCCGGATTCCTGTGCCCGCTGGATTATCTTGTCGTCGATATCCGTAAAGTTCTGGATATGACGAACCTCGTAGCCCTTGTACTCCAGATATCGCCGCAAGGTGTCAAAGACCACGTAGCTCAACGCGTGTCCGACGTGGGTGGCGGAATACGGGGTCACTCCGCACACGTACATCTTGACCAGGTTTTCTGCGGCGGGAACGAACTCCTCGACCTGTCCGCTCAGGGTGTTGTAGAGCTTCATACTAAACCGGATGGACGACGGCGGTGGCGGGCTGCTGAATTACGTGCGGTGTCAGGGCCGGCACAACAACGCCACGGCGACAGCCGCTATGCCTTCTTCCCGCCCGGTGAATCCCAAGTAATCGGTGGTGGTGGCTTTGACGCTGATCTGCGACTGCTCGACCGAAAGTGCGGTGGCGATGTTCTGGCGCATCAGCGGCACATGGGATGACAGCCGGGGACGTTGCGCGAGCATTGTAGCATCAACGTTGGCGATGCACCAACCACCCTCCGCCAGTACGCCAACCGTGCGCGTCAGCAGGATCAGGCTGCTGATTCCCGCCAGGGACGGGTCGCCGGGCGGGAAGTGCGTGCCGATGTCGCCGGCGCCGGCAGCCCCCAGCAGAGCGTCGATCATGGCGTGGCTGAGCACGTCGCCGTCGCTGTGACCAGCCAGGCCGGTGGGGTGCGGGATCGTCACGCCGCCGAGCACCAACGCCCGCTCCGGGGCAAGGGCATGGGCGTCGGCTCCGGTGCCTACTCGATAATGCAACGACGGTCTCGACGGGGCGGGCTGCGACCCGGATTCTGCGCCTACCCTCGCTCGATGGACTTGAGGACCTGGTGTGCGTGTTCGATGTCGTTCAACGGCCCGCCGTAGGCGATGATCGGGGCATAACCGATTATGATCGCGGCGAGGAATCCCAATGCGGACCCGGACGCGACGAAGTCCGCGTTGGTGGGTTCGTCACCGATTCTGAGCTGGGAGTACAGGGCATCGCTTTGGGTCGCTACGATTGCGGGCGCGGGAACGTCCATGTGTGCGACCAAGAGCATCACCAGCGGCGCTACGCAGATCAAAGCAAGAACGGACCAGATTACGACCCAGACAAGGAATATATTCCGCTCGGTATTCACTTTCGAGCGCAAATTCGCCAGCCGACCCGGGGCTACCGCCATGTCCAGCCGGTCAGCGCTCAGGCGCAGGAATAGAGCGTACTCCCGGTACCGGGAACGACGGTTGACGGTGCTGGCCACCATTCTGATCCTCCGCTTGTCGAAACCCTTTGCCCAAACGCGCGAATTTTACTACCACGTGCACGCGCCTATGCGTGACAATGGACGACGTTAAACATCGTATGCGTACCAGTTGCGAGGTTGCAAGCGGACTCGTACCCCATTTGCAGCCGTTTCGGTTTATCCCCGGGCTAATAGCATTGTCGCCACATCTAAGTCCTCGGGAGTGGTCACCTTTAAATTGTCGTAATCACCCCGGAAAACCGTGACCCGGTGGCCGGCAGCCTCGACCATGGCCGCATCATCAGTGTATTCGACATCTGCGGTGCGGTGGGCGTCCAACAGCGTTTGATAATCAAATGCCTGCGGAGTTTGCGCCGCCCACAAAGTCGCCCGGTCGGGCGTAGCCGAAATCACCTGACCTTCGCCCACCACCTTGATCGTATCCTTGACCGGCACCGCGGCAATGGCAGCGCCCGATCCCCGGACTTCGTGGAGAGCGCGGCTCAGCATATCGGGCGTGACGCATGGCCGCGCTCCATCGTGAATCGCAACCCATCGCCGGTCACCCATTGCGACCAGCCCGGCTAAGACTGAATCTGGCGGCGGGCGCCGCCGGCGCAAACCGCGGCGATTTTGGGAATGTCCAAATCCTGCACGATCGCCTCACCATCGGGGACCGCATCGTCGGAGACAACCAGCACGATCCGGTCCACCACATCCGATTGCGCGATGCGCCGGAGCGTATGCGCAATCAGGGGAGCCCCAAGTACCTCGACGAAGGTCTTGTCAGTGCCGCCCATGCGGGTGCTACGCCCGGCAGCCACCACCACGACGCCCAACAGTCCATCGGATGTCCCCCGTCTGGCGTTATTCAATCTATCGTCCCCGCAAGGATTGGCACGATTGGCGTTGAAGCCCCACATAGTTTATGATTTAGCCTGTCTGTGGATCAATATCACCCTAAGGGAACATCTGCGGAGCGCGTTACTCCAAAGGGGGCATGATGGCACTGGAAATGGCCTATCACGTGGAAACGTACAGCTCGGGAACCCACGGCAGAGCGATCTGCAACGCCCGCACGCATCATTGGGTCGCCGATGACGGCGGCGGTGACGCTGTGGGAGCCGGGGAATTGTTCCTCTCCGGCATTACCGCGTGCGCCGTGAACATGGTGGAGCGGATTGCGCTCACTGACGACGCCCCGGTGGACTTCATGGAAGTTACCGCCGAAGCCTTCAGGGACTCGGAAGCGGTCCCCGGCGACGTGAGCCTGTACGCCGATGTGCACATCCACTTCAAGATCTGGGGCGTGGACGACGACCAGGGCAACTACCTGGTAGACACGTGGAAGAAGCGTTGACCCCTTTATGGTTCGGTCGCCGTGGCGACCCCCAGCACTTCCGTCACCGCAGAATTCGTTGCCGACGCCCGGCCCAAGCACGCGGGACGCGTCGCCTGACACCCGTCAAATTTCGCGCCGCTCGGCGGCAACATATTTGCCCTCGTCCCGCCGGCGGGATCGCGTTGAGCGGCGGGGGCAATAGGTTGGAACGCTCGAACCAAGCGTTGCCACAATAGTCTTCAGGCTTAGGCTGGGGTCCCGGCCGTCCCGTCTCGCGCTGGCGCCGGACCTCCGCAGGCTCCAGATTCTTCAGTAGGGGTCCTGAGATAGAGTTCCCGCTTACCATATTCGCAGCCGGCCTGACCGACGCATCCGCCGGATTGCTGAAAGACTTCGCCATCGCCATGGCCATCGCGGCCGTGGGGCTGGCGTTAGCCCGGCTGATATGGCAGCCGCCCGTACTCGGTTACCTCATCGCCGGGGTGATTATCGGGCCGTATACCCTGCCTCATCCGGTTATCAGCAACCTGGATACCATCGAGTTGCTGGCCGAACTGGGACTGATCCTCCTGCTGTTCGGCATCGGCCTGGAGTTGGGATGGCGGCGGATCCAAGAGATCGGTCTGCGCGTGCTCGTCATCGGCGTGGTGGAGATCTCTACCCTGACTTACCTGGGAGTGCTGATAGCCGACAAGGTCCTTGGCATATCCGGCGCCAACGCTCTGTACCTGGGCGGGGCCATGGCCATCAGCAGTTCGGCGATCCTGCTCAAGGGTTTGCGGGACAGCGGCAACCTGCGCGCCGGATGGGGTCAGACCGTGGTCGGGATCCTGCTGGTGGAAGACTTTGCCGCGGTCATTCTGCTGACCTTGCTAGCCGGCATAGCTACCACGGGTTCCACCGACCTGGCGGATGTGGGCTGGCTGGCCGCAAAGCTGGGCATCTTCTGCATCGCGGCCCTGGCTTTCGGCGCGCTGCTGGCGCCCCGCCTGATGCGCTTCCTCTCCCGGATGCAGTCCGACGAGACCCTGCTGGTGGCTTCGCTGGGCTGCTGCTTCGGCCTGGCGTTGGGAGCCGAGTTCCTCGGGTTGTCGGCGGCGGCCGGGGCCTTCCTGATCGGCGTGGTCATCGGCGACACCGACGCCGCCGGACGGGTGACGCGCCTGGTCAACCCCGTCCGCGACATGTTCGGCGCGCTGTTCTTCCTGTCGATAGGGATGCTCATCGACTACCGAACCCTGGATGACTACATCGTGCCGGCCCTGGTGGTTGTGGGAGTGTTCATGGGCGGCAAGATGCTGGCCAACACGATTGGAGCGGTACTGGCAGGGCGCCGGTCGCGCACCGCGGTGCAGGTCGGGATGACCATGCCGCAAATGGGCGAGTTTTCGCTGGCCATCGGTCACTTGAGCGCCACCAATGCCGCGGTGGGTCCGGTGGTGGCCCCCATTTTGGCAATCGCTACCGCGATCACCGCTATCCTGGCGCCACTGACCTCCAAGTTTGCGGCGCCTACATACGACTGGTTGGAGCGCCGCGCGCCGCCGGCGGTTCTGGCGGTCAACCTGGTGATCTTCCTGGGCATTCAATCGTTCTGGGCCGCCTTCTCGCTGCCCGGTGAAACGGGACGTCTGCTGAAAAACTCAGTGCGCCGCATCATCATCGACATCTGCATCATCGCGGTGCTCACGGCCATCGGCACTGCGGCGGTCTTTACTCTGCCCGACCTGCTGGCCGAACCGGATTCGGTGACCCATGCCCTGCTGGGCGTGATCCTGGGTGGCGCGACGGTGGGCATCAACATCCCCGCCGCCATAGCCATCTGGCGGGAATTGCGGGTGGTCGCCAACCTGACCGTTCGCGCGACGGTACGTGATACCGCGGGTCAGCCGGCGCGATTCACCCTGCGTACCCTCCTGCGCGACGGCATGGCCACAGCCTTCTTGCTCGTCGGCGTCCTGCTGATGCTCCCGCTGATCATCCAGCTTTTCTCACTGGGAAGCCTGTCGGTTCCGTTGTCGTTGTTCCTGCTGCTGGCGTCCGCCGGCGCCCTGGTGTTTGCCGGCTTCCATGTCCACCGCGTGCTGCAACCGGTATTCCGCAACACCTTCATCGCTCCTCCGGCTCCCCGGCGCACCGATCCGCCAGCCGCCAGCGCCTTTGAAGCGATGGACGTGGAGAGCCCGTCCTTCAATCACTGGGCCGACCCGGACGCACAGCCGGCCCAGCAGGCGCGCGCCGCCGCGGCCGCTCAGGCCGCCGAAGACTCCACCGAGGACCTGTGGCGATTCCTGGAAGAACGCATCGAGCTGTTCAGTCCAACCCCGACGCAGCCGCCGGAAGGCGCAGAACGGGCTGCTCAGCGGGAAGCGGACTAGGGGCGCACCGGGCCCGGTGCTACAATGCGCGCAGTCATTAACAGGCAGGCGACACGATGCGAATTTGTTCTTTTCTACCCTCCGCCACCGAGATTGTTTACGCATTGGGGTTGGAGGACCAGCTCTACGGCGTAACTCACGAGTGCGACTACCCAGCCCAGGCCAAAGACAAGCCATGGGTGGTACGCAGCGTTTTCGAAGGCACGCAGCCCAGCAGCGGTGAGATCAGCCGCGTGATATCCGAGCGCCTCGCCGAGGGTCTCGGGATCTATCACATCGATCAGGATATTCTCGACGCAGCCAACCCGGACCTGCTGCTGACCCAGGCCATCTGCGAGGTTTGAGCGGTGTCTTCTCGGCAGGTCGCCGAGTCCACCGCCAACATGGAGAAGCAGCCCGAGGTGCTATCCCTGGACCCGCAATACCTCGGTGACGTGTTGGAAGACGTGCGCCGAGTGGGCCGGGCAACCGGCACTGAATCCATGGCCGAGCAAGTCACAGCCCGGATGCAGGAGCGTATCGATACGGTCACCCAGAGGGCTGAATTGGCTGATATCCACCCCAGGGTACTGCACCTTGAATGGACCGACCCGTTGATGTGCGGCGGTCACTGGGTTCCCGAAATGGTGGAACTGGCTGGGGGAGCCAACTCCTTCGGCGACAAGGAGATGGGCTCCTTCCCGCTGGAATGGGAGGCCATCATCGAGAATCAACCCGAGGTCATCGTTGTCATGCCCTGCGGTTTTGAAGTGCCCCGGGGTATGGAGGACATTCCTCTGCTCACGGAAAAAGAGGGATGGGCGTCCCTGCCCGCAGTGCAGAACGACCGCGTCTACGTGATAGACGCCAGCAACTACACCAGCCGTTCCGGTCCCCGGCTCGTCACCGGCCTGGAGATACTCGCCGAGATGATCCATCCCGAGCTATTTTCGGGGATGATCCCGGAGGCGGGAGCGCGCCGCATCTACGGCTCCGGCCCAGGAGGTTCCCCATGACCACGAAACCGCGGCCGGCTGCTGTCTATCCCAATCTCACGGAGTTGCCGGACCCGCCCCCGCTCCCTGACGGCATGAAACAGCGCCCCCACATCGCCCGTACCGATCAGGTTCTGCGCAGCCACTACCGGCGCCAGCCCAACACACTGGTATCGGGAGAGGGCTACCTTTGCTTTGAAGCCCGCGATGCTCGCCGCTCCCCCCGCCCCGACTGCGTGGTGGCCTTTGGACTCCCCTTTCCTGCTCAACTCGTTGAAGATGCCAACGGATACGTTATCAGCGAAGTCGGGCAGCCGCCGGACTTCGTGCTGGAAGTGGGATCGCCGAGCACCGGCCGGCACGACTACACCGCGAAACGCGACATCTACGCGCGCCTGGAAGTCGGGGAATACTGGCGGTTCGACCCCAGCGGCGGGCAGTGGCACGACGTCCCGCTGGCCGGCGAAGTGCTGGAAGACGGCGTGTACCGGCCCTTGCCAATCAACTACGGCGACGATGGCCTGGTGCGGGGCTACAGTCCCAGCCTAGGCCTGGAGTTGCACTGGGAAAACCGCCAATTGCGGTTCTGGGACCCGGCTACGCGGGAATATCTGCCGGACCTCGTAGAAGCGTTGGAAGCGTTGGCCGCCGCCGAAGCCCGCGCCGAACAGGCCGAAGCCCGCGCCGAGCAGGCCGAGGAAGAAGCGCGCCAACTGCGCGAGCAATTGCGCCGCCGGCAGTCTCGGGAGTAAACGCCGACGGGTCAGTTCAGGCGCGGCCCTTTGAACGGCGTGTTCTGCTCCGCCTGTTCCGCGACGATGCGGTTGGCCTGCCGCATCAGGGTCTGCAACTTTTCCAGTTGCCCGCCGGCGGTCGGAGTCTCCAGAAGCGATTGCCTCACATCGGGAGGCAGGGGCAGGCTAACGGCCAAAGTCGCCGAGGCGATGCGAGCCAGGGCGATGGGCTCGTCGGGAACCGTAACCTCCCGATCCCAACCGCCGGCCATGGCGGTGAGCTGACGCTGCAACTGGATGAATTGCTCGCGCACGTTGGCTACCGCCGTTGCGGAGACATCCCCTTCGTCGTCTTCCATGAACCGGACCAACCCGACCAGATGCGGCACCGTCTGCACGGTTTGCAGCAGCTCGAAACGGGTTTCACCGCGGGTCAGGATGTTCAGCCGACCTTCCTGTAGACGTTGCACCTGCGAGACACGGGCCGTAGTCCCGATAGTATGCGGCTCGGCAGGTTCGCCCACCTCGTTGCCCTCCTTGATCAGGAGCACTCCAAAGGGTTCGTCCCGGTCGACGCAGTCTCCGATCATGGCCTTGTACCGCTCCTCGAAAATGTGGAGCGGCAACGGCATGCCGGGGAAAAGCACCACGTTGTTCAGGGGGAACAGGGAGAGTTCGTGGTAGGTTCCCGGCGGGAAATCGTCAGGATTGATCGCCATGATGGCCGCAGTATAACCACGAGCGGCAGGCGCAGCAACCCGAACACCAAAGCACCCCCGTCCGGCAAGAACGGGGGCGCGAATGGCAACGAGTATTTCTTCGGGCTACTTGACCGGTTCCGCATCCGGCGGGCGGTTGTGGATGGCCTTGGTGCCCTTCTTGAAGATGCACGTCCGGATATTGTTCTCCAACTCCGTCGGGTCGTCGACGCCGGGGTAGCGAGCCTGGGCTTCAGGGCTGCTCAGGTATTCGAACATCTTTTGGAGCACTTCCTCTTCGGACTCGCCGACTATGACCGTGCGGTCCCGAGGATCCGAAAGGAAATTGCTTGGCCGAGCGTAATAAATGTCGGGCATGGTTCCTCCTCCGTGACAAGGCTACCAATCCTAGAATTGGGGTGCGCAAGCAGTGGCAATTTGATACACCAAAATCCTTCACGTTGTCAATATGGCGGTTTCCACAGTCGCCCCTGCGGTTAGCCCTAGTCCAGCCTCACCGGGTCCACATCAATCCGGCAGTTCCTCGGGACGGTGCGGCCGTCCAGAAACTGCCAAATCCTGCGCCCACGCAGCAACAACCGCCAACGGTACCGGCCTCGAACGCGTTCGGGCAGGCAGGGCGTGGGTCCGATTATGTCAAGGTCCGTTCGTCCTTCACGAGCGGCCTGTTCCCTCCAGGACTGGGCCAATTCTCCCAGGGTCTGCTGTGCAGCGCGCACGCTTAAGTCAGCGCACACAATCTGGGCGATCCGGTTGAACGGTGGGTTGCCTTGCAGTTGCCTGGCGGCGATTTCGATGCCATAAAACGTAGCATAGTCCTGCTCGGCGGCAGCGGCGATGGCGTAGTGGTCCGGCTGGTAAGTTTGGATGATCGCTCGGCCGGGCTCATTGCCCCTTCCAGACCGCCCAGCAACCTGGCAGAGCAATGCGAACGCCCTTTCACCGGCGCGAAAATCCGGCAGGTTCAGTCCCAGGTCCGCCAGCAGCACGGCCGACAAAGTGACGTTAGGGAGATCCAACCCGCGCGCCACCATCTGGGTTCCCACCAGAATCTGCGCGTCCCCGCCGGCCAACCGGCCCATCGCCGCCTCCAGCTCCGCCGGATTTCGAACCGAGTCCGAGTCCCATCGTTCCACGGTGACGCCGGGATAGCGCTCCTGCAACTCGGAAGTGATCGTCTCGGTGCCGGCGCCCATCTCCCGAATGCGGCCCCCACGACACTGTGGACAGGCCCGGGGCAATCGCCGTTGCCGGTTGCAATAATGGCAAATCAGCCGAGACGACTCGCGGTGGAAGGCGTAGGACACGGAGCATTGGCTGCAGTTGATAACGCACCCACAGTCCCGGCATTGCATAAACGCCGCGCTGCCCCGACGATTGAGAAAGAGGATCGCCTGCTGACCGCTAGCTATCGTTGAGTCCAGGGCTTCGGTAAGGGGGCGGCTGAAAACGCTGCGGTTTCCCTCCCGGAGTTCCCGGCGCATATCGACGACGCTGATTTCAGGCAAAGGCGTAGCGTGTCCGTCGGGGCGTGGCACCCGCTCCGGCAGTCGCAGCAGGTGATGCCGGCCGCGCGTCGCCTCGTAGTACGTGCTCACGTCCGGCGTGGCCGACCCCATCACCACCACCGCGCCAGAGCGGCGAGCAAGGGCGAGGGCAGTGTCCCGCGCGTGATAATAGGGAGGGTGCTCGTCCTGCTTGTACGCCGGCTCGTGTTCCTCGTCAACCACGACGATGCCCAGATTGCCCGCAGGAGCGAACAGGGCGCTGCGTGGCCCCACGATCACATCGGCCAACCCGTCACGAATGTTCCACCACTGCTCGAACCGCTGCCTTTCAGTCAGTCGATGGTGCAGGACGGCAACGCGGCCGGGGAAGCGATCGTTCACCACGCCAACCGTCTGCGGGGTCAGCGCGATCTCCGGCACCAGGTAAATGGCCTGCTTACCTTGCGCCACCGCATGGGCGATGGAGCGCAGGTACACCTCGGTCTTGCCGCTGCCGGTTACACCGTGCAACAGAAAACTGCGCGGCAGGAGGCCAGGATAGTCCAGTGCAGCGGTGATACTGGCCACGGCATCCCGTTGCGCCGCCGTGAGTTTATCGGGCGCCACGTTGGTTGGCGGCACACCCGGGGGAATTACGGGCTCCACCCGCTCCCACTCTTCCGCCACCAGTCCGCGCTGAAGCAATGCGTCAGCCGCTGATCCCAAGCGACTGGCATTGCCCGTGGTGTCGTAGCCTGCCCCCGCCTCCCGCACGGCGGCCAGGAGCTCCACCTGGTTCGGCGCTCTGGTTGACGGAGCGGTTGCTTCGCCCTCCTCGAAATCGTAGTGGCCGGGGATCAGCAAGCGGCGATAGCGGTGTGACCTCGGCCGGGGCAGGTTGACCTCCTTGCGCACCAGGCCGCGGGACACCAGCCGCTGCAGTTCCCGTCGGGCGACGTTGGCGTTGCTCGGATCGATACGTTTCAGGAAAGAGATCTCTTCCCAAGCCCTTGGAGATTCCACCAGCTCCTGCCACGCAACCCGAGTCGGTTCGCGGAAAGACGCCAACTCGGAGGTGCCATCAAGCCCGGGGATTGCGGTCAAGAGAGATCTCTGTTGGGCGCGAAAGCCGGGCGGCAGCATCGGCGCAACGGTCTCGAAAGGGGAGCACCGGTAGGTTTGCCCCAGCCATTCCGCCAACTCCAGACCCAGCGAACCAACCAGTGGGGACGGCTCCACCGGGTGAAGGATGTCCCGCGTTTCCTCCTCCGACACCGCCGACGCGTCCGCCAGGCTGAGGACCAACCCCTGCACGATGTTGCGGCCAAATTGCACCCAGACCAGTTGCCCTGGTTCCACCGCAAGATGACGGGGTATACGATAGGAAAACGTTTTGCCCGGCGGGATCCAGTCCGCGTCTATGGCGACGTCGGCGTAGTTCACGGTGAGACCTCGTTATCCACCCCTCGTATCGAGATCCGCGTGAGTCGCAGGATATACCAATGCGAAACCGCCGCAACCGCGCCGGATGGGGCAGCGGGCGGCGGTCGAAGTTGCGGGTATGTCGTCTACCGATTGGTGCGGTAGCTCGTCCGTTCCTTGATGCGGGCAGCCCGTCCCTGCCGTCCGCGCAGGTAGTACAGCTTGGCGCGCCGCACCTTGCCCTGCCGCGTGACTTCCAGCGACTCGATCAACGGGGAGTGCAGCGGGAAGACACGCTCGATGCCGATGCCGGCGGTAATCCGGCGCACGGTGAAATTGGCGGCTGGCCCGGTGCCGTGGGTGCGCCGGATGCACACCCCCTGGAAAGCCTGCACACGCTCACGGTTGCCCTCCCGAATCCGGAAGTTGACCCGGACGGTATCACCAGGGCCGAATTCGGGGATGTTTTCGTTTACTTCGGGGGTGATGAGTTCAGATGCTTTCATGTTAAACCCAAGCATTGCAGCGAATTTTGTATCGACGGCGAAGAAACCCCTCAGCTGCATTAGCAGCGAGCGGCACGGTGCATTGTATCACAAGCACTACTCACAGCCCCGATTAGTTCCCGCCGATAAAGCTGATGCTGTCAAGGTAAACGGCTTGGTCATCCTCGACCACGTAATATCCTATCTCGAAGACCCGGGCCAGTGCTATGGTGCGACTATCGTAAGGCGTACCTGGCTGCCACCTGCCCAAGTAAGGTCGCTGCGCCAGCAGCATTTTGATGAACAGCAAATCAGAAGACGCCACCATCGGATTTAGATTTCCCAGCTGAATTTGCCTGCGCCAGTCAGCATCAAACTGGATGGTCTCCCGGACTTCGTACGGGGGCCTGTTGCCGGGCACGTCTCTCAGCAATGCTTTTCCCCCTCCTGACCCCTTCCGCGCTCAACGGCGGGGCTGAAATTCCGGACGCCTCATACGGAATTGTGTCGCCGTCATCCGTCGTAAACCATCCTGCTTCTTCCTGCACGTATTCTTCAATCCCCGCGAAGTTGAAGCCGGCGAATCGTTTTACCTGCGCCGCCAGAATCGCGCAATCTTCCGGGGTAAGGATGCCCTCCCTGACCGACCGTTGCGGATAAATCAGGTTGCGTCCGTGATCCTTACGACCTTCCCGGGGGTCACTCCCAAATATCTGCACATCGCCGGCCGTTAGCATCTTTTTTTTCAACGTCTGCCAGTTCTCAGGAAACGGGCCGTGGGGATAGTGGACGTACATGGTGCCCGTGATGGGCGCGCCGTGCTGCCTATACGCTTCACAGTCGGCGTAGTACAGCAGCTTATACACCTTGCGTTCGCCGAAGTAAGAGTCAGCCTTGGATTGTTCGGCCATGTAGATGACCGATTCGATCACCTTGTCCGGATCCTGCGTAAATTGGGCTGGCGTTTCCATACTGGCCTACTCCTGGGCTGCAACAACTCTTTATACGATCCAGGAACAGAACGACGCGCCCCGCAACAATATTCTGTTGGGGGGCGCATCGCTGATTTACAACGCTGGCGGCAACCGGGTGATAGCGCCCTACTGCCGCACGTACTTGTCCACGCGCTCCTGGGCGCCCAGCGCCATGTAGATGTTGCCGTGGACATCGACCCAGCTGCCGTGGGCGGACTGGGAGTCCCAGCGGGCCAGCACGTTGCCGTCGGGGTCCATGATGCTGACCCGAGGGGACAGGCCGTTCACCCCGCCCTCGCTGATGACCAGGTTGTCCTCGCTATCGATGGAAATGTCCAGCGGCCTCCTCATATCCTCCCACATGGCGAGGTGCTCGCCGTCGGACGAGTAGATCTGCATGCGGTTGTTCTCGCGGTCGCACAGGTAGAGGTTGCCGTTGGGATGCGCCACGATGCTGTGGGGCAGGTGGAATTCGCCCGGCCCGCCCTTGCCCGGCTCGCCCCAGGACTGCTTCAGTTGCCCGTCGCTGGAGAAGCGGTGCACCCGGGCGTTGCGGTAGCCATCGGACACGTACAGGTCGCCGTTGGGCGCGGGCACGATCTCGGTGGGATAGTTGAACGGGCCGGCCGAGCGCGGGCAAACCTCGCCGGGAACCTCGCAGCCCGTATCGGAGTGGACGCCGCGGTCGCCGATGACCTGCAACGGCTTGCCATCCAGCGTGAAGATCACACACACCGAGTCGGTTCGGTCGGTGATGTACACGATGTCGTCCTGGATGTAGATGCCGTGGGCCTCGTCGATGGCGCGCACGCCCCAGGAACCGAGGTAGTTTCCGCCCGGCCCGAAGATCAGCACGGGCGGGTCTTTCCGCTGGAACACATAGACCCGGTCCTGCGAGTCCGTGGCCACCGCCGAGGCGTTGCCCATGGTCATGCCCTCGGGCAGGTGCGCCCAGTTCTCTTCTAGGGTGTAGGTGTATTTGCCGGAACCTACTGTCGTCATGATCAAACCTCCCTGGCGTTGCGGTGGTTGAGGTCTTGCTCGCTGTTGGTTCGTCGTACTCGGATCACGGGTCGAAAAACCCGCTCTTGATGTGCTCACGGATGGTGTTAGCCACCAGTTCGGGGCGTTGCAGGGGCACGTCGTGGATGCTGTCTTCCAGCCAGACGGTCTTGCTCGTGGGTATCAGCGACGCCGCCCTGGCCATCGACTCTTCCCGCCGGAACCGCCGGTCCATGGCGTCGGGTGTGGACTGCCGGGCCGGCAGCATCAGCACGGGACACTGTAGCGTCGGGTAGAGCTGCGACGGTTTGTGGTCCCACAGCGCGTCGATGATCCGCAAGTGATTTTCCCGCTTCAGGTTGGATTGGATGGTCCCGTCCTCCAGGATGCGGAAGTTAGCCAGCACCGCGTTGATCACCGTCTCCGATGGACTCGGACCGAACCGCGCTCCCTCGACCACGCGCTGCCGCATCATGTCGGGCGTAAACCCCGTAAAGATGGGCGGAGCCATATCCTGCCGCGCCTGCTCCGGGGACCAGCCGGGCCGCGCCGACGGCTCGATGGTCCCGCCGTCCACGAAGATCAGGCCCGCTGCCAGGTCCGGCTTGGCCGCCGCCAGTTCCAGCGCAACGTCCGCCCCCCAGGAATGGCCGACGATGACGGGACGCTGCCAACCCAGCGATCCGATGAACGCCGCCGCATCGGCCGACACGGTGGCAAAGTCGTACCCGTCGTCCACCTGGGCCGACTGGCCGTGCCCCCGCTGGTCCAGCGCCACCACGCGAAAATCCTCGGCCAGCAGCGGCGCCACCAGGTCCCAGATGTGGCAGGTCGACGCCAGGCCGTGCAGCAGCAGCAGCACCGGCCGGCCGCCGCCGCCCCAGTCGCGGTAGTGGAAGGGCAGTCCGCGCAGGTCGATTTGGCAGTCTTTGGGGGTGGGCATGGGTCAATCCATCGTCTGCGGTTGGTAGGATGGCGGTATTGTAGCAACCAGGGGGATTGACGTGTAGAGCAGAATTGACATGCTGTTCGCTATTTGCGAATATAGGCTCATGGCTCAGGAAATGCGCATTGAGTGGTCAGTGCGTTCCATCAAGGATATGCGCCGGCTTTCACCCAGGAATCGCGAGCTGGTGATTGCCAAGATTGAACAGTATGCGGAAGACCCGGCGTCGTTGGTCAACCAGGCAATTGCGCTTGCCAACAGCACTCATCGGCGCTTGAGAGTCGGCAATTACCGCGTGATATTCAGCGTCGAAAACGGCGCAGTTGCGATCATGCTGGTGTTGCGGGTTCGCCATCGGAGAGAAGCTTATGACTAACCGCGAAACCATAACTATCAGCCGAGCGGAGTATGATGCCCTGGTCGCTCAGAATGCCGAGTTGGAAGACTACGTAGCTGCTCTAAAAGCCGACGACGGCAGCCGTATCCCGCATCCGGTGGCCCTGGCCATTATACGCGGCGACAGTCCGTTGTCCGCGTTTCGCAGTTACCGCCGGCTCACCTTGCGGGGGTTATCTCAAGCCACCGGACTGGCCCCCAGCTATATTTCGGAAATCGAACGCGGCGTCAAGCCCGGATCAGTGAGCGCGCTGGCCCGGCTCGCCGATGCCCTGGATACCACTATCGACGCCCTGGCCATCGAATCTGCGGAATAGTCGGTAGCGCCTGACCGGCCAAACCACCGCCAAGGTTTCGTCACCGCGTCAGGAACAATAATCCGGCAAAATAGCCCGTACCGATCCGTCGATGCTGGACAGAATAGGCCGCATCGCCCCATCACACGGCACGTTGTTGCGGTTGACGCGCCGCCCTGTAGCATAGTCATTTTCGTTCCTTACCGGTGTTGGTAGCGGCATTACGGCCTAACCGTTTCAATCAGCTTTCCGCGCGGCTTGCCCTGCCCTTGCTATAATCTTCCCGGCGGTGTCTCCACACACATCCGTTCGCCCGCCTCAATTTACAGGAGGAAACCCCAGATGTACGCCATTTTCGTGACCATCAACATCAAGGACGGCTACGCCGACGAGTTCTCCAAGGCGAGCCTGGGCGACGGCCAGGGCAGCGTCCGCGACGAGGAAAACTGCTTCCGCTTCGACATCCTGCGCAGCCCCGACAACCCCAACCAGTTTTACCTCTACGAGGTATATGCCAACCGCGAGGCCCACGCCACGCACCGCGAGCAGCCCCATTATGTCGCGTGGCGTTCCGCGGTGGAGCACATGTTTGAAGGCGACCTCGGGCGCGTCGAGATGGAAACCGTGTTCCCCTCCGACGCCGGCTGGAAGGCGCAAAAGCCCGGCCTCGTCAACTGGTAAGGGGGATCTGACAACCGCTTTGCAATCGTCCTGATGCTCAAGTACCTTCGCCCCCGCGACCTTGACCCGGTCGCCGCCCTCGCCGCCGCGGCGATCATCATCTTTGCCATCTTCGCCTGGACGGTAAACACGGACCTAGCCGACCCCAACGACCTGAGCGTGGCCGGCTGGGGCTGGAAACTGTGGCAGATCGGCCCGCTGGTGATGGGCTTTGCCGGCGCCTGGTGGTTCTGGCTGAGCACCCGCCGCGCGGCCTGGGTGCGCAGCCTGGTCCTGGCGGCGCTTGCGCTCATGGTTTTCATCAACGGGTACACCGGGCTTTTCGGCGACTACTGGGGAGACGTTTGGCGCACGGTCAACCCCCTGTTCATTGCCACGTGCAGCGTGGCTGCGGCGGCGCTGTGGCGGTGCGGCTGCACGGCCGGCAAGGTGGGAGCGGTTTTGCCGGCTATCCTGGGGGCCGTAGTCTTCGCCAACGCCTACTTCGTCAACAATGCGGTCCTGTGGATGATCCTGGACCCGGTGCGGATGCTCGCTGAGCTGACCTGGGCCGCCGTCGCCAACAAGGCGAACGTCGCTGCGCCCGACGCCCCGGCGTAATTCTGTTGGACGATGTAATCCCGTTGGACGATGCGCCCGCCGTGCCGCCGGTGTACGAGCGCGTGCTGGAGGTGGTGCGTCAGATACCACGCGGCCAGGTGGCGACCTACGGGCAGATCGCCCAGATCGTCGGCGGCTGCACGCCGCGCATGGTCGGCTTCTGCCTGGCATCCCTGGGCCGGTATCCCGACGAGCAGCGCCATGACGTCCCCTGGCAGCGGGTGATCAACGCCCAGGGGAAGATCAGCCCGCGCGGCGAGGGCCTGGGCGCCCTGCTACAGCGGGAGTTACTGGAGGAAGAGGGCGTGGAGTTCAGCGACGCCGGCCGGGTCAGCTTCCGCCGCTTCGGCTGGCTGGACCCCTACGAAGGGGAAGAGAGCTAGCCAGGCAACCTTGACGGCTAGGCAACCTGCCCAACAGCGGTAAACGGGGATCGCCGGCTCAGTATGCAGGGTCATGTGTTGGGGATGCTGACGTCGCCCCGCTGCGGAGAAGATGACGGGAAGTTCTCCCCTGAGGGGAGGTCCTAGATATTCATCTCCAGGATATACAGCCCGCCCTGCAGCCGGTCCACCACGTACATGATGCCGTTTTCGTCCACGTGGACGTCGTTGATGCCGTTGGCGTCGGCGCCCTCGGGGATTTGGGGGATGTAGTAGGCGACCTCCTGGGGCTGGAAGGGGTTGGTGGTGTCGAACACGCGGATGCCGGCGTTGAAGAAGGTGGCGTACACTAGGGTATCGGAGCGCAGGGACAGGGGGCCGGGCCGGTTCTCGTGGATGTTGTGGGCGCCGTAGCGGCCCGGACGGTTGAAGAAGTCGTCGGTGTCCTGCATGGGCAGCGTGCTGATGATCACCGGGTTGGTCTCCAGACGGTTGTCCATCAGCCAGACCAGCTTGGGATAGTCCGCGCCGCCCAGGGCGGTGGCCTCCTGGGTCACCACCAGCAGATCGCGGCTGAACAGCGGCAGCACGGTGTGGGTAAACCCCGGGAAGGGCGGCGCGTAGTTCAGTTGGGCAACCATCGACGGGCGTGACACGTCGGAGATGTCCAGCGTGATGACGCCGGAGTCCTTCCAGCCGCAGTAGGCCCGGTCCGACCGGTTGGGATAGACGTTGGTGTTGTGGACGCTGTGGCCCACGTCCAGGTAGGGATGGCGGTCCGGAGGCGGCGCGTCGTCGCCCTCCTGGGTGCCGGGGAGCCACCAGCGGCCGGCCTCTCGGGGGTTTGCCGGGTCGCTCACGTCCATGATGACGTAGAACTGGTCGTCCTTGGGGTCGGTGGGCCGGGAATCGGGCGTGCCGGTGGCCAGGTGGGCGTAGTCGCCGTCGACCCACCACAGGCAGTGGCAGCCACGGGAGCCGGGACCCTGGGCGTCGTAGAAGGCGATGCGCTTCGGGTCCTCGGGATTGCTGATGTCGTAGACGCCCATGCCGGTGCCCGGTTGGCCGTGCTGCTGCGACTGGTAGGCCACCAGCATCGTGTCGCCGAGGATGGACAGGGAGTTGGAGCGCAGGTGGCCGTAGTCCAGGTCGGTTTGGACGACGACTTTCGGGTTTGCCAGGTCGGTGACGTCGACGCCGGTGAAGTCCTTGGGGGCACTCTCGTGGGCCAGGTAGAGGATGCGCCGCCCGCCGGCGGTCTGGTGCAGGTCCACGCCCTCGCCGATGTTGTTGTGCCCCCTGAGGTCGACGTGGGAAATGAGCCTCATGTTCCTGGTTTCGGCAGATTGAGTCGCCATGAAGTCCCTCCGGCGCCGTCTTGGCGCACCTTCAAGTTTCGCGTTGGATGCCTCGGCCGCAGTGTACCATCGCGTGCGGCACATCCCCTTCAACACCTGTACAATCCCAGGCAGTTAGCTTGAAGGAGGGCCGCGTCCGCCATGAAGTTTGCCCTGTTTTTGCTCGGTTCCTGGACGGAGCCGGAGGTCAGCGCCCAGAGCCGCATCTTCGGCGAGATGCTGGAGCAGGTGGAGTACGCCGAGGAGCTGGGTTTCGATTCCATCTGGATCGCGGAGCACCACTCCAGCCGGTACGGCATCTGCCCGTCCCTGATGCCGCTGTTGACCCACATCGCCGGTCGCACGAAGAAGATACGCATCGGGGCCGGCGTCAGCGTCCTGCCCTTCTACAACCCCATCTTCCTGGCCGAGGAGAGCGCGATGCTGGACGTGCTGAGCCACGGCCGGCTGGATTTCGGCGTCGGGCGCGGTTCGGCGGATTACGAGTACGGCAACTTCAACATCGACATGGACACGCGGGACGTGCGCACCCAGGAGGCGCTGGACATCATCCTGGGGCTGTGGACGCAGCAGGATTTCTCCTACCAGGGCGAGTTCTACCAGGTGAAAGACCTGACCATCGCTCCCTCTCCCGTGCAAAAGCCCCATCCGCCGGTGTACATGGCGGTGTCTCGCACGCCGGCCAGCGTGGACGTCGCTGTTGAGCGCGACCTGCCCATCCTGACCAGCTTCTCCACGCCGGAGGCCGACAACCTGGGCCTGTTCTCCCTTTACGCCGAGCGGTGCGCCGCTGCCGGCAAGGACCTGTCCGTGGCGGATATGCCCTACTTCCGGTTCGTGTACCTGGACGAGGACGAAAAGGCGGCCCGCGAGTACCCGCGCCAGTCGCTGACCTGGGTGCGGGACCTGGCCACCTACCGGCGCACCCTGACCCACGGCGACGAGATCAACGTGGACCTGGACCACTGGCGCAGGATCCGCACCACCGAGCCGGCCAGCTACGAGTCTGAGCTGGAGGGCACCGTCTACTTCGGCACGCCGGACGACTGCGTGCAGCGGATCCAGCGGCTGCGCGACGAGCACGGCATCGGTTACTTCGGCGCCAGCATGTCCTTCGGCCACATGGAACACTCGAAGGTGATGCGCTCGATGGAGCTGTTTGCGAAGGAAGTGATGCCCAGGTTCCGGTAGCGCGGATTAGTAGCGGATCGCGATGATTTTGCCGGGCCCGAAACGGTTACAATCGCGTCGAACAGTCGAACACCACCAGGCCGACACAGCAAGATCAGGAGGGGATCATGCCAACCAGCTTGGATCAAATCGTAGAATCCCACGAAGCAGAACGATTGGCCACCGGGTTCTCGTTCACCGAAGGCCCCCTGTGGCACCCCGACGGCTATCTGCTGTTCGTGAACAACCGCATCCACGTCATCTATCGCCTGGTGCCGGGCGGCGAGCCGGAGGTGGTGCGAGAGAACAGCGGCGGCGCCAACGGGCTGACCTTTGACCTGCAGGGCCGGGTCATCATGTGCGACGGCGACGACCGGCAGATGACCCGCTGGGAGCACGACGGCTCCATCACCGTCATCGCCGATAACTGGGAGGGGAAGCGGCTGCACCGGCCCAACGACGTGGTATGCCGCTCCGACGGCAGCATCTACTTCACCAACCCGGGCCTGCGGCTACCGCCGGAGGAGCGAGAGATCGACTTCCACGGCATCCACCGCATCGCGCCGGACGGCACGGTGTCCGCCGTGATCACCGACCTGGAATCGCCCAACGGGTTGGCTTTCTCCCCGGACGAATCGATCCTGTACGCCGACAACACGAGGCGGGGCGACGAATGCGCGGCCGAGAAGGAACGGGGAGAGGTCTGCACCCACCAGTACATCCGCGCTTACGACGTAAACCCCGACGGGTCGGTGAGCAACAGCCGGATGTTCGCCGAGATGCACTCCGCCGAGGACGGCGTTCCAGATGGCATGAAAGTGGACACCGATGGCCGGATTTACTGCACCGGCGCGGAGGGCGTCTGGGTGTTCGAGCCGGACGGGTCGCTGATCGGCATCATCCGGCTGCCCGAGATTCCGGCCAACTGCGCCTGGGGCGACGCGGATATGCGGACGATGTATTTCACCGCCCGCAGTTCGGTCTACCGGATGCGGATGAAAACCACCGGCATCAACCCGTGGAAGGGCAGCTGAGCGGTCCCGAGGAGATAACTGATGCAAGCGCGCGATCTGATCGGCTACGGCGCGAACCCGCCGGCGGTGGAGTGGCCCAACGGGGCCCGCATCGCCGTGTCCTTCGTACTCAACTACGAGGAGGGGTCCGAGAATTCCATCCTGGACGGAGACCCGCACGGCGAGACGGTGGGCGAGTCGCCGTCGCCGGTGGCCCGGGGCGAGCGGGACCTGGCGAACGAATCGTTCTTCGAGTACGGCAGCCGGGTCGGCGTCTGGCGCATCCTGGACATGCTGGACGAATACGGCATCGACGGGACCATCTTCGCGTGCGCGCTGGCCCTGGAGCGGAACCCGGAGGTTGGTCGGGAGATCGTGCGCCGCGGCCACGAAGTCATGGGCCACGGGAACCGGTGGGAAGAGTACTACACCATGACCCGCGACGAGGAACGTCGGGCCATCCACGAGGCCGTAGCATCCATCGAGCGTTCCTGTGGGGAGCGGCCGCTGGGCTGGTACACCCGCTACGGCCCCAGCGTGAACACCCGTGAGTTGGTGGTGGAGGAAGGCGGCTTCGTCTACGATTGCAACGCCTACAACGACGACCTGCCCTACTACACGCAGGTGCACGGCAACCCGTGGCTGGTGGTGCCCTACTCGCTGGAGGTCAACGATTACGGGTTCTGGCGGGGGCAGCTATCGACGCCCATGGACTTCTTCGAGGCGGCGCGCAACTGCTTCGACACGCTCTACCGCGAGGGGGCGACCCACCCCAAGATGATGTCGGTTGGGCTCCATTGCCGCATCATCGGCAAGCCGGCCCGGGCGGCTGCGCTGCGCCGGTTCATTGAGTACGTGAAGAGCAAGCCCGGGGTGTGGCTGCCCCGCCGCATCGACATCGCGCGGTGGTGGCTGGAGAAGTATCCGGCGCAGTAGGGATCATTCCTCCGCGGACTGGGCGGCCACGATGAAGTCGGAGTCCGTGAAATCGGCGAACCGGTCGGGCAGGAACTCGCTCATGTCGGAGACGGCCCGGGTGGAGCCGCGACAGATGTAGTCGGCAATGATCCGGCCGGTGATGGGTCCCAGGTGGATGCCCTTGGTGGTGTGGCCCGTTGCGAGGAACACCCCTTCCCGGCCCGGCACCGAGCCGATGATGGGCTTGCTGTCGGGACTCAACGGGCGGGAGCCGGCCAACTGTTGTACCAGTTCGGCGCGCTCGAGGTCGGGCAGTACGTCGATGGCGCGCTGGAGCAGTTCCAGCCGGGCGGATTCGGTGGGCTGACGGTCAAACTCCTCGCCCGCGAAAAGGTCTCGCTGGTCGTAGTCCCGGCCGCCGGTGCTGCCCACGCTGGTGAGGCCATCGGTGCGGCTGATCATGTGGCCGCGCCGGGGTGAGCTGATGAGTACAGGCAGCGGCTCGCCGGGGTAGTTGAGCAGCAAGCGTTCGCCCTTCATGGGGCGCACCGGCACCGGGAAACCCAGCCAGGGCGTGAAGGCGCGGCTCCAGGTTCCGGCGGCCACCACCACCGCGTCGCAGTGCAGGTCACCGGATGCAGTCTGGACACCGGAAACAGCGCTCCCATTGGTGATGAGGCCGGTCACCTCGCGGTGAATGATGCTGGCGCCCTTGAGCTCCGCGCCCCAGGCCAGGGCGAGGTTGAAACGGTAGCTGTCCAGCTGGGCCGACTCGTCCTCGTACACCGCGCCGACTATGGACGAGGAGAGGCGCGGTTCGATGTGGCGGACTTCGTCGGCGTCTATCCAGCGCATCTTGACGTGCGGTTCCTGCCAGACCATCAGCTCCCGGATCAGATCGACCTCCCCGTCGTCCAGGGCCAGGCGGAGGGACGGGCGGCGCTGGTAGAGCAGGTCCATCGCGGTGGCGTCTTCAAGCTCGGGAACGAGTTGATAGAACTCGGTGTAGGAGGCGCGGGCCATCTCGAAAGAGGCGCCGGGTGAGAACTCCGCGCCCAGCAGGCTCAGCGAACCGGTGGCGTGGGCGGAAGCGCCGCTGCCGATAGCCTCCCGCTCCAGCAGCGTCACCTGGATGCCCTCCCGGGCGAGGTAGTAGGCCACGGAACAACCGACTACGCCGGCGCCAACGACGATTACGTCTGCGGTTTCAGGCAAGCCCTGGTTCTCCCGTAAGGGCGCTCGGAATTGTCGTTCCGGCGGCGAATGTCAGAAGCAGGATTCACCAGATTTTGGGACTTCCCGGATGCGCATCAATCCCGAAAATCCTCCAATCCTGGCAATCCTGATTCTGACCATGACTGCGCACCAGTCCCGCCGCATCCGGCGGTGTCCGAATGACAGCGGGACCCTGATGGATTAGATCACCGCTGGCGGTCAGGCCGCGGCGCCCACGGCGGCGTGGGACTTCATGAAGCGGCGGGCGTGCTCCACCGCCTCGTCGATGTGCTCCTGGGTGTCCTTCCAGGGATAGATGGTCACCTCGGAGTTCGGTGCGAGCTCGGCCACCTCCATTGCCACGGCGTAGGGGTGCGCCGGCACGTCTTCGGGAGCAATGAGGATGGGCGTCTGCAAGTTGCGCACGAAATCGCGGTCAACGGTGAACACGAAGTCGGCGCGGTTGGTGTACATGTTCGTTAAGAAGTCATGCACCATGTCCATTGTTATGTCGGAGCGCTTCTCGCACAACGGCGGTCCCCAGCCCGCGATGTTGTTCTGGTAGAACAGGTCCGGCAGTTCCGGCCGGAACCCGCTGGGCTGCATGAAGCAGGCCCCGACGATGCGATCCGAGGCCAGCCGGAGCAGGTTGTGCATCATCGGCCCGCCGATGCAGAACCCCATGACCAGGAACTTGTCGATGCCCAGGTAGTCCATCAGGCCAAGCTGGTCTTCCGAGTAGGCGTCCCAGGGGCGGTCGATTTCCAGCGGGCCGGTCGACTGGCCCGGAGGGGCGTTGCGCAGGTCGGCGGCGATGACGCGGAAGTCGTTGCTGAAGGCCGCCAGCGGGTTGAAGGGATGCGAATTGCGCAGCCCCTCGACGGTGGAGTTCAGTCCTCCGCCCGGGATGATCAGCAGGGGAAAGCCCGAACCGACCTCCTCGTAATAGATTCGTGTGGAGCCTCTTTCATAGAATGGCATGGTCATTTTCCTCCGTGGTCTGATTGCATTTCCGGTTTTTGCACTACTGATGGCGCTGACTGTAACTCGCGATGGCGCGAGCGGTCAACGTACCGGTCTCAAGCGCTCTCTGCTTCGCGAATTCGGTTCGGCCGGTCACCGCCAGTCGTGCCGGGGCCGCCAGCCCAGCAGTCGCTGCGCCTTTGCCGTGCTGATCACGCTGGCGGTGCCGTCGAGCCCGTCCCGTAGTTCCACCCGGTCGCCGAAGTTCTGCTTGATGATGCCAATGGTTGGCTCGGCGAAGCGGCTGGAAGGCTGGGCGAGCATGAACGCCTCGTACTCGTCGATCTTGGCATCCACGGCCAGCACGTGGGCTTCGGCCACGTCGCGAGCGTCGGCGTAGGCCCACATCACCAGCGTCAGCGGGTTTTCGGGCGTGGGAGCCGGCCAGGGGAATTCGGCCTGGATCTCGGGAAGCGCCACGTTGGTGAACCGGAGGCTCACGACCGTGGTGTCGGAGTTGCGGGCAATCATCCGCCCGATATCCTCGCCCACCTGCTTGGTCAGGCCGTAGGGCTCGAAGGGCATCATGGGGTGATTCTCGTCCAGCGGCAGGTACAGCGGGACGAAAGCGTTGCCGTCGTGGGCCCACCCCATGCCAAAGGCGCTGGAGGAGAACACCACGCGCCGCAGACCCAGTTCCGCCGCCGACATCATGACGTTGAAGTCGCCGGCCACATTGTTCTCGAAGATGACCCTGGGCTCGGCCCGCTGGGGGCCGGGGATCGCGCCCATGTGCACGACGGCGTCCGCGCCCCTGAGCAGATCCGTCACGCCCGCCGCATCCGACAGTTCGCAGCGGACGAACTCCGCGGGCAGGTCATCGGCCGGCAATCGGTCGGTCGCCCGAACTTCCCGGCCCTGGTCCACCAGCCGTTGCACGACCCGGCGCCCCAGCCTTCCCGCCGCTCCGGTGACTACTATCATGGCTTCCTCCGGCTAACCTCGTGGGTTGTTGCGGTCGTAGGCGTCGGCGGCGCGGAGTACCGTCGCATCGTCTCCCGTGCGGCCCACCAGCATCATGCCGATGGGCAGGCCGTCGGATGTTCCGCACGGAACGGAGATGGCGGGGTGGCCGGTGACGTCGAAGGGGCAGGTGTTGGGGATCATCTCCAGCGCCCGGTCGGTGTACTCCTGGCGACTGCAATCGGCCGGCGGGATGACCGTGGCCTTCATGGGCAGCGTGGGCATGACCAGCAGGTCATACTCGCTCAGGGCCTGATCGTAGGCGGCGGTGAGCGTGCGGGCCAGGTTCTGGGCCTTGGCGTAGTAGCGGCCGTGATACCGGTCCTGCATGTACTGACCCATCAGGACGACGAGCTTGGTGGTCTCTGACAGGTCGTCGGCGCGGGTCTGCCAGCCGCGGGCGTACACGTCCAGCAATCCGGTGGTGTAGTGACCCTTCCAGTTGGTGCCCATGCTGTTGCCGGCCACCATGAGCATGGTCGCGCCCTCCACCGCGATGGCCCGCCAGACGTGGATGCCGTCCCGGTGCCAAGGTATGGAAACGCTGCCCACCTCAGCGCCCATGCTCTCGAAGGATCGAGCAGCGTTCTCCACCGCTTCGTCCACGTCCGCCTCCGACTCAGGCAGGCCGAAACCTTCTTGCACGATGCCGATGCGGAGACCGGATACGTCGCCGGTCAACGCCTGGGTGTAGCCCTGGCCGACCAGACCGGCGCTCTGACGAGGGTCCAGGCCGTCGGGTCCAGCGATGGCCTCCAGCATCAGGGCCACGTCGGCGGCCGTGCGGGCCATGGGTCCGGTGTGATCCAGGGTCAGTTCGATGGGAAAGACGCCGGTGTAAGGGACCAGCCCGTAGGTCGGTTTGAGGCCGTAAATGCCGCACCAACTGGCGGGTATCCGGATGGACCCGCCCTGGTCGCCGCCGATGGCCATGTCCACTTCAACGGCGGCCACCAGCGCCGCGCTTCCGCTGGATGAGCCCCCGGCCGTCCGCGCGGGGTCATGGGGATTGCGCACCGGCCCGGTGTCCGAGGTATGGCTGCCGCCAGAGAAGCACAGGCTCTCGCAGACCGCCTTGCCCTTGATGGACCCGCCGGCGTCCAGGATGCGGGTGACGATGGTGGCGTCCACGTCCGGAACATAGCCTTCGAGGACGCTGGTGCCGTTCATCATGGGAACGCCGGCCACGCAGACGTTGTCCTTGATGGCCACGGTCTTTCCAGAGAGCAATCCACCTTGAGGACCGGTGATGTCGCAACGCCAGTACCAGGCGCCCAGCGGATTGTCGTCCGGTTGGGGTCTCGCGCCCGGAGAGCGCGGGTATTTGACCTCCAGGTTGGGGGCGGTGAGTTGGTCGAGGCGGGCGTAGGAGTCCAGGATGGGCTGGCTCAGCTCGATGTAGGACTCGACGTCGGCCGGCGAGGGGTTCAGGTTGTAGGCGTCGGCGATGCGGAAAATCTCTTCGACAGTGGGTTGCCTTACCGCCATGATGTAACCTCCGGTTTCTTCTTGACCACGATTAGGGACTATACTACGCCCGGAGAAATCTGACCCAAACACCGTTACCAGTTCAGCAAAATCCCCATCAACCGCCGGACCGGCGCCAAGCGAGACTGAGAATACCGGCGGGATACGAATCAGATGCAACGTTACGACCCCAAAGCGCTGCACATAGCGAAAGCAGTGCAGCAACGTGAGCAGCCCGAACTCGTCATCCTCTTCGGCTCCCGAGCCCGGGGTGACCACGAGGAACTGCTGTCGGATATTGACGTCATGCTGGTGCAGGCCACCGAACCTGACGACGCCATCCAAAAGGCCGCCGCCGCCGCCGCCGCCCGGGTCGCCTGGGAGACCTACGGGCGAGAAGTGCCGGTGGAACTAGTGTGGAGAACCATCGATGAGTTCCGCCACAACCGGCGCTACGTCAACAGCGTCGAGACCCATGCCGTAAAGGACGGGATAATCATGCCCAGGGATCCGAACCAGTACGGCTCGTCACAATATGAAGACGAGAACACCGAATACTCTTACGACTGGGAGAGCTACGAAATACTCATCGAAAGGGCAGAAGCGCACCTGTCGATGTTCCAAGTGGGCGTGGCGAACGACCAGCCCGATTTTCCGATAGGCCAGCAGGCCCACTTTGCGCTGGAGTGCGGATTGAAAGCCCTGTTGGAAGCGCGAAAGATTCCCTATGGCTACAACCACAGCACGGCGGACCTGCTGGGCACGCTGCGCCACTTCCACCCCGAAATGCAGAACTTCCGCTTGTCCATCGCCCCCGACATCTACGCGGAGTATGCTGGGCGACGCGGCTACCGATCACGGCGTCAACCGCGTCTGACCGACCAGCCGGACTACCTGGAAAAAACCGTCGCCGACGCCCAGTTCCTGATTGAGCGGGCCAAAGCTGCCAGAGAAGAAGCCGGCTAAAAGCCGGCCGCCCGAACCGAGAAACAATCATCCCAGACACGGAGGCCAATCATGCCAGTCAAAGGGACCACGATGACCAGTTACCGCCCACTGATGCAGGGGGTCAACGGAATGGTTGCGGCCAGCCACCCCAGCGCGGCCATGGCCGGCCTGGAAGTACTGAAACGGGGCGGCAATGCCATCGACGCCGGCGTGGCCGTTGGCCTGGCGCTGAACGTGGTGCACGTGGACGATTGCAGCTTCCTGGGCGTTGCGCCCACGGTCATATACCTGGCCGACCGCAAGGAGGTTGTCACCGTCGATGGGCTGGGGGTCTGGCCCAGGGCAGCGTCCGTTGATTACTTCCACAAGCACCACGGGGGCAGGATGCCGGCCGGCGTGCTCTCGTCCCTGACGCCGGCCGCCGCCGATTCGTGGATTACGTCCCTTTCAAAGTTTGGCACCATGACCTTCGGACAGGTGGCCAGCGCGGCCATCGACCTGGCCGGCAACGGTTTCCCCATGTACCGTTACCTGGCCGGCCGGTTCAAGACGGCCTACGACCAGTACAACGCCTACCCGTCGACCGCCGAGATCTACCTGCCCGGCGGCCGCGCGCCCAGGCAGGGCGAGATGTTCTACCAGAAGGACCTGGCCGCCACCCTGTCCAAACTGGCGGACATCGAGGCTTCAAACGCGGGCAAGGGCCGGGAAGCGGCAATGAAGGCGGCCCGGGACTACATCTACACCGGCGAACTGGCCCACAAGATCGTCGCCTTCAACCAGGAGATGGGCGGCCTGCTCACCGAAGAAGACCTGGCCGCGTACCACGTGCAGGTGGGGCCGCCGGTGACGGTCAACTACAAGGGCTATGACGTCTACAGCACCGGGCCGTGGGGCCAGGGGCCGACCTTCCCTCAGGCGCTCAAGATTCTCGAGGGCTTCGACCTGGCGTCCATGGGCCACAACTCCACCCAGTACGTCCATACCGTAAGCCAGGCGTTGAACCTGGCCTTCGCCGACCGGGAGCGATACGTGGGTGATCCCGATTTCGTGGACGTTCCGCTCAAGGAGATGTTCGCCGAGGAATACCTGACCAAGCGCCGCGCGTTGATCGACCCGGAACTAGCCTGGCCGGGCACGCCGCCGGCCGGAGACCCCCGCAAGATGAAGGCCACCATCGACGGCGCGCCGCAGTCTCCGCGGGATGCGGGTGTTACGGCAGGCACGGCGGGCGACAGCGGCGGCGGGACATCGTACTTCGCCGTGATCGACCGGGATGGCAACATCTTCTCCTGCACGCCCAGCGAGGGCACCAAGAACGGTGGGCCGATCATCCCGGGTACCGGTCTGGCGTTCTCCCTGCGCGGCACCCAGTCGAAGCTGAACGAAGATCATCCGGCCTCGGTAGTCGGGGGCAAACGGCCTCGGCTCACCCCGGCGCCGGCGTTGGTGCTGCGGGACGGAGAGTCGGTCATGGCATTGGGCGCCCACGGCGGCGACCACATCCCGCAGGGCACGCTGCAACTGCTGCTCAACGTGCTGGAGTTTGGCCGCGATCCCCAGGAGGCCGTGGAGGAACCACGCTTCTACAGCTACAACTTCCCCAGCTCCAACTGGGCGTCGCGGTACGATCCCGGGATGCTGCGCCTGGAGGGCCGCATCTCCGACGAAGTGGCCGATGGCCTGCGCCAAAAGGGCCATACCATTGAGCAGTACCCGGAATGGTGGGAAGGCTCTGCCCTGTATTGCGTCATCACGCGCAACCCCGAGACTGGAGTGCTGCAGGGTGGCGCTGATCCCAGGTGCGAGGCCTACGCCGTGGGCTTCTAGCGCGATTTATTCGCAGCGCCGGTGGGGGTAGCGGTTCTCCTGCTGCCCCGCTGACGTGGGGGAACACGCGCCGACGATGGACTCGACTCGGCGCTCGGTCGTCGTTGCTGCGGGAGCGCGGCTGACCCCTGTCACAGGGTCGGCCGCGCTAAGTTCGCGCTGTTGCGGCGGGAGGTGGTCCGTGGGTGGCGCGACGAATTGCGCGCGGACTGTCCGACGGGGGTTATCTCGATCCTGGGGAGGGATCTGGATAATCCTCGCCCCACCAATGGGCTTTGTCGATCCACCGCGTCAGGACACTGGCGACGTGCGCGGGTTCATCACCAATCTCAAGATCGATCTTCAGGGTCGTGACGCGCTTGTCGTCGAAGAGCCGGGTTCTGCGGCTCAGGTCATAGATTTCCCACGATGACCCATAGATCAGGATACCGACTCCGTAGGTTGCTCCGCGTACGCATTCCCGCAGCCGGATCCTGCCGTATCTTCGTCGCGTGTAGGAAGACTGGAGGTTAATGTAAACCGCGATATCGCCCTGGTCGTCAAAAAGTGCGTAATCGACGCGGCCTCTCCTTCCCAGGGCGAATTCTGGTCCGCACTCCCAGGGCAACCAGGTGCGCCAACCCAGAGACCACAGAATGGGGTCGATCATCGCGTATCTGATCGCCGGCTCTGACCTGGAAGATCGGCGCGTGATTCCGTGGGCAGCTTCCATCACCTGCCGGACTGTTCGCTCTACCTCGCCGACGTCCCTCGCGTTTCGTTCATGCACCATTGCAGTACCCGTCGTATAGCATGCGACGACCGGGGCCTGATCGCCGGTGTTGGCCCATCGTCGCTCGTGCGCTCAGGGACCACCTGTCCGTGGTCCCGGCTTCGTGCACCGTGCACGCGCCTAACAATTCACAAAAGCCCTCGGCCGCATCGCCGGGCTCAGACATTCGATATCGGTATCGATCTTACCGAAACCCGAATGACATTTACATTTCATTTGCGTTCAAATAATATAACGTTGCGTAACAGCATCGGATAAGGCATGTAACGAGCGAGCAACGGTGACGTGCTGGCGCTCCAGCGGAGCTGCCTGGACCGCAACAATCTATGCCTTGCAGTGTGATTGAGCCTGGGGTGGGTTAGACGAGGAACGCGCCGCGCCGGTCGATGACCCGGTGACGGTGGGGGCGCGCGCGGTTGTTGCTCCAGGCGCGAGATAACCCGTCTGAACACCGTGCTTCACGCGCCGAAAACCTGCTCGCCGTGATGTACCCCATCCGTGCTGGGATCGCTTGTCAGCTGTTGATCCTTCAATTGTTGTGTAGCTAAACTCGATGTTATGCTATGTATATAACGTACGTGCTCAAACAACACCATGCTATGTGACATCCTGCTATGCGCGGAGTAAAATGCGCGATTAAGCAACAGGATGGGGTTCCCGAACGATCAATCAGATCTCGTTGTCAGAGCTACGATGGAGGTGACCATTGAGCAGACAAGCCGAAACCGGGACAGAAATCAAGGCGTTTCGTGAGCGGCTGACTGCACTGGCCCAGGCCGGGTTGCGCATTAACGAGAGCTTGGACCTGGATACTGTGATGCAAGAGGTGCTGGACTACGCCCGGTCTCTGACCGGAGCCGATTACGGGATCCTCGCCCTTGTTGACGACCAACGGCGCATGCAGCAGTTGTTGTGGTCCGGGTTGACCGACGAAGAAAGCCACCAACTGCACGATATTCGCGCGGGCCAGCAACTTTGCGAGTATATTTCAGCTCCACAGGAACCGCTGCGACTGGACGACTTCCGGAGTCACCTTGAGTCGTTGGGATTCGACGGGCTTCGCGTTCCCGTCCCCGGGCAACCCGGGATGCCGTTCCTGGTGGCGCCCATCATCCACCACGGCCGTACCGGCGGCGGGATCTTTCTGGCCAATTTGGAACTGGAACGCAAGTTCACCCCTGACGACGAGGAAACCTTGATGATGTTCGCGTCCCAGGGGGCGTTGGTAATCGCCAACGCGCGGCGGTACCAGGAAGAGCAACGAGCCAGGGCTGACGTGGAGGCCCTTGTCGACACCTCGCCGATTGGTGTCCTGGTTTTCGACGGAGTCGACGGAAGAATCGTGTCGCACAACCGTGAGGTAAGGAGGATCGCCAGCGCCCTCTACGGCCCGGATGCCACCTTTGAAGAAGTCCTCAGCACAGTGACTATTCAACGGGGGGACGGCCGGGAACTCACGCTGGCCGACTTCCCCATCGCCGAAACTCTGCGCACCGGCGAAGCGGTTCGTCTGGAGCAGATGGTTTTGCAGAGTCCGAGTGGCCGCAAAATCACCGTCATGGTGAACGCCACTCCGATCAGGTCCGACGATGGCGTCACGCGGTCTTTCGTGGCCACGCTGCAGGATATGACGCCCATTGAAGAATTGGAACGGCAGCGCGCCGAGTTCCTGGGAATGGTCAGTCACGAGTTGAGATTGCCGCTCACTTCCATCAAGGGCTCGGCCGACACTTTGCTGGAATCGGGGTCGGACCTGGACCCGGCGGAGGTTCGCCAGTTCAGCCGCATCATACGAGACCAGGCTGACCGCATGCGCCACATGATTGTCGACCTGTTGGACGCCGCGCGCATTGAGACGGGTACCCTCAGCGTGACGCCCGAGCCGATGCAGTTGGTAGAGATGGTCGACGAGGCCAAACGACGATTTGTGACCGGAGGAGTAGAACACAACCTGCAGATCAGCCTCCCGCCGGACCTGCCCCTGGTGATGGCCGACCAACGACGGATTGTCCAGGTACTGAATAACCTGCTGGCCAACGCCGTCGAGTCCTCTCGCGAAACGTCCACCATTCGTGTGTCGGCGGAGCGACAAGAGTTTCACGTCGCGGTTTCCGTGACCGACGACGGGCACGGAGTTTCCGCGGAACAGGCGCAGCACCTGTTTCGTAAGTTCGTCCAGCCCGGGGGCGACGAAAGTGCAAATTCCCACCATGGCCCCGGACTGGGACTCGCCATCTGCAGAGGTATCGTGGAGGCGCACGGAGGCCGTATCTGGGTGGAGAGCGAGGGTCTTGGGCTTGGGTCCCGGTTCGCCTTCACGCTCCCGATAGTCGAGCCAACCGACCTGACTCGGGCTGCAGCCGCCTCCGTGGGATCCGGAACCAACATACTTGAAGGTGTCGAATCTTCAATTCTGGTCGTCGACGATGACCCGCAGACCCTGCGGCACGTGAGGGACGCGCTATCCGGTACCGGTTACTCGGTAACGGTTACCGGCGATCCGGTCGAGGCTCTTCACATAACGAGAACCGCGCGCCCCGACCTGGCGATAATGGATTTGGTGCTGCCCGACGGCGACGGGATAGAGTTGATGAAAGAGATGAAAGCTGTCGCAGACCTGCCGGTGATCTTTCTCTCCGCCTACGGGCAGGATCAGGTAATCGCGCAGGCGTTCGAGGCCGGGGCTGCCGATTACGTGTCCAAACCGTTTTCTTCCACCGAGTTGGTCGCCCGAATACGCGCGGAACTGCGTCGCATGGCTGGTCCTCCCACGAACCCCGCCGGCTCCGTGACCCTGGGTGACCTGGAAATAGATTACGACAGCCGTGTGGTACGCCTGGCCGGCAGGGTGCTGGACCTCACTGCCACCGAGTACGGTTTGATCAGGGAACTCTCTGCCGCCGAAGGGCGACCGCTAACCTACCGGCATTTGCTGCGCCGGGTCTGGCGGAACTCCCATTCCTACGACCCGCGGGTGGTGCGTACCCACGTGGGCCGGTTGCGTCGAAAACTGGGCGACGGTGGAGAGAACCCTACGTACATATTAACCGAGCCTCGCGTCGGCTACCGGATCGCTCAACCCGGGAACTCTGTGGCGCCCGGCGGCTGACCCCCGTTAACCGCGCCGGCTCTGCGATGGCAAGGTGATCGCGGCCCGATCCCCTGGTTTACCGGCGGGTGGCCGGGATCGCGGCACAAGACTGGATCGCCTGCTCCCATTCATCCAGATCGAAGAAATGGGGTCCCGCGCCTCCGTGGTAGGCCACGTTGCCGTCGACGTCCACCACGTACAGGCGTTCCGGCGCCGCGCCGTAGATTTCATCGATGGCGTTGTCCATTTCCTCGATGATGATGGGCAAGCCGATCTGCAGGTCGATGCTGCACGATTGGGCAACCGACTCCCGTTCGTCATAGCTTTGGTGCTGGCGGAACAGTATCCCTTCCTCCAAGTTGCTATCCGTCTGCCATCCGTCGGTGGGGTGGGCCTCCTGGACGTAGACGACAAAGAACTCCACCGATTCCTTGTAGCGATGGAAGATCTGGGTCATGCGCTCAGACTGGGCGCGGAAGGGTGGTCAAGTGTAGCTGCCAAAGGCCAGCGCCACCGGCCGCCGGCCGCGAAAATCGGACAGACGCACCCGTTCGTCAGAACCCAACCGTTTGAGGTCGAAGCCCGGGGCAACCTCGCCCACATGGGGGCCTTTCTCGTCCCGCGCCACCACCGCTTCCACGGCCAACTTGACGTCCCCGGACAGTGGCTCATCCCAGTTCTCCATGACCTGACGGGCGGCCACTTGTCCTGCGTCGGTTTGGCCGTTGGGGCTGTACGCCCTGGCTTCCTTCATTGCATCGACAACACGTCGGAAAACCAGCCGGTCCTGGGCGCCGAGCCGGGTTATGGCGTTGTCACGTTCTCCTTTCAGCATATTGGCATCCCCTGGGTTCGACCCGCCGGCGGTGCTACCCCTATCGGCTGGCGACCACGGCTTCGGTCAGGTCGCGAATTGCGTCCACGGTTTCCGGGCCGGCGGGCGTGCCCATCCGTACGTCCTTGACCGCCTCGTAGGACCGCAGCACATCCGCCATGACCGCGTCGTCGGACTGGTCGATGTCGATGGGGATGCCCACCTGCGCCCACGAGGTGTACCCGGTCAGCCAGAACACCTCGGTGGGGTTGTTCTCCGGGTCGCGGAAGTAGCAGCCGATGGCGCTGGCGTGGCTGACGATTCGGTCCAACTGGTATCCGCGTTCGTGGATGCGCCGCTTGAAATCGCGCAGGTCATCCAGGGATTCCACACGCATCGAAATCTGTTGAATCCAGTGCGGGTCGTCCAGGGAAGGCCGTCCGTTGATCAGGGCGATTTCGTGATCGCAACTTTCGGGATCCGCGCTGAAAAAGGCGCCCAGAGGGCCGACCTTGGTCCGCTGCATACCCATGAAATTCTCGTAGAAGTCCATCATGAGTTCGAGGTCATGAACGTAGAAGCCAATATGACCGAGGCCCGTAACTTTCGCCGACATGTTCAACTCCTCAAATGATTGGCATGTGGGCGCATTATGCGCTTTCCCCGGTTCCCGTGTCGACCTGGCCGGGACATATTACCGGGCGTGCGTTATTCCCGCGCGCCGAGCGTGTCTTGCCCGTCAACCCGGACTGGTGTTACAAACATCCGAGGACCGGGCAGGTTCTTTCATCTTAGTCATGACAGCGAGGTGTCGCCGTGGCCAAAAATTCGCACAGCATCGTACAGGACGCCATCGATGTTGCCATAGGAGAGCGCGGGGAAATCGGGGTGCAGGTTGCCGCCTACCTAAACGGCGAACTGGTAGTTGACCGGTGGGGTGGCCTGGCCGACGAGACCACCGGCCAGGAAGTGGACGGAGACACCCTGTTCCCGGTGTTTTCCAACATCAAGGCGGTGACTGCGACCGCGCTCCACATCCAGGCCGAGCGAGGACTGGTGGACTACTACCAGCCGGTGGCGAAGTACTGGCCGGAGTTCGGAAAATACGGCAAGGATAAGGGCACGGTGTTCGACGCGCTGACCCACCGCATCGGCGTTCCACTGATGCCGGTGGGAGTTACGCCGGAGCTGATGTGCGACTGGGACTGGATGGTGGGCCAACTGGCGGAGATGCACCCACTCTTTGAGCCGGGCACACGCAGTGGATACATGGCCTATACCTTCGGCTGGGTGGTGGGCGAGGTGGTGCGCCGCACCGACCCCAAGCACCGGCCCTTTGGCCAATTTATCCAGGAAGAGATCTGCCAGCCCCTGGGCATCACCGACCTGTGGGCCGGTATCCCGCCGGAGGTGGAACCCCGCGTGGCCAAGCTCACCAACGTGCCGCCGCTCGGTCCCGGCGCGCCGGGTCTGCCTCCGGACTCGCTCCGGTTCCGCGCCACTCCGCCGGAGGTGGGAACCACCCAAGAGGTGTTCGGGCGCTCGGACGTGCGCCAGGCCTGCATCCCCGGAGCCCAGGGGATCATGACAGCGCGCAGCCAGGCGAGGTTCTGGGCCATGCTGGCCAACGGCGGTGAACTGGACGGCATCCGCCTGCTTTCCGAGAATCGTGTGAGGACCTTCCACATACCCCGTCCGCCCAGCGACTACGATCCGGTGCACGGCCGGCCGCACCACGGGACCATCGGCGGCTTTCACTTTGCCGGCAGCCCCGGCATGGGCGCCATGGGCAATAGCTCGCTGGCCTTTGGCCACAACGGCGCCGGCGGCTCGATAGGCTGGGCTGACCCGCAGCACCGGCTGGCGGTTGCCATCCACCACAACCGCATGGTGCCCCACGGCCCGCCGGAAGAGAGCCCGCTGACGCCCATCGGCGCGGCGGTGCGGAGGGCCTTGGGAATACCGGAGTAACGACGCGTTGGGATCCGCGAGGGTCGCTCAGTCGCGGATCCTGACCAGCTTCTGCATCGAGCGAAGCTCGCGGGGCGGGTCCATGTGACGACCGTAGTCGGTCCAGGAAACCTCGGCCACGTACAGGTCGCCCCTGGAGTCGATAGCGATGCCGTGCGGTGAGTAGAACCGCCCCGACTGGTCGCCGTAGCTCTCCCGCCCCACCCTGGCCAGTACCTTGCCCTTGGTGTTCATCACCGTCACTCGAGGGCCGAGATCCGTCCCGATGTCGTTGGTGCCGATCCCGCAGAAGTATTCGCCGATGTAGATCAGTTCCTCGCCGGAACGGTCGTCGATGCAGATCGCGGCGGCGCGGGAGAGGTTGCCCCACTGGGTCTCGTACTTGCCGTCGGCGCTGAAGACCTGGATGCGGTGGTTCTCCCGGTCGGCGACGTACACCCAGCCGTCGTTATCCACGATTACGTTGTGGACGATGTTGAACTGGCCGTCGCCGGTCCCTGATTCTCCCCATGAAAAGAGGAGCTTGCCGTCGGGCGTGTACTTGTGCACTCTCGCGTTGGAATAACCGTCGGCCACGTAGAATTCTCCGGTGCGCCCGTCGAAGGCCACGTGGGCGGGGACGCTGAACGGGTCGCCGCTCATCCTGGGGCTCGGCTGGTGTGGAGTGCCCAGCGTCATCAACAGCTTGCCGTCCGGCGTGAACTGACGCACGGTGTTGTCACCGTTGTCCACGCAGAAGACGGTGTTGTCCGGAGCGATGGTTACACCGTGGGGGTTGGCGAATATTCCCTCGCCCCAGGTGCGCAGCACGTTGCCGTCGGTGTCAAACACGATCATCGGGATGGTGCCACGGTTGAACACGTAAACCTGATCATTGGCGTCGACGGCGACCGAAGTTCCCTCCTTGTACACGCACCCATCCGGGAGATGGCCCCAGTTCTCTCCCGACACCCGGTAGTGGAAGTCGTTTTCGCCGATCACTGTCGGCTCGCGGCTGCCGCCTTCGGCGCCGTGCCCCTCGGTGCGCAGGCCGTATTCCCAGTCCTGTTCCTTGTCGACCATCAGTCTGACCTCCCTGAAACTGGGACGGCTGCCCAGCGTTCCATGGAATATATCACGCGGCTCGCCGGTGTCTCCTGTGGTCCCGATGGCCACCCTCCGCTGCCCATCCGGGGAAGCAATCGCGCCGTCGGTCAGGAACGCGAGCCCACCGGCACTGCGCGCGTGCTGCCGGACTCCGACCTGGCCATTCGGTAGCCGATCCCATGCTCCGTAAAGATGTACGTGGGCTTCCTCGCATTGTCGCCAAGCTTCTGGCGCAGCGTCTTGATGTAGGAACGCAAAAGCTGGGATTCGCCGGCATATTCCGGCCCCCACACCCGCTGCAGCAGCATGTCCTGGGTGAGGACTCGGCCCGCGCCGTTGGCCAGTTCGCTGAGCAGCTTGTATTCGGTAGCCGTCATCGGCACCGGTTCGTCTGACAGGTTGACGGTTTGTTCGTCGAAATTGATCCGCACCTCCCCTGACCGGTATGTGCGGCCGCCGGTTTCTGGGCCGCCGGAGTTCACCCTGCGCAGTGTTGCTCGTATCCTCGCGATCAGTTCGGAAGGCGAAAATGGTTTAACCATGTAGCCGTCCGCGCCCATCTCGAATGCGTGGATTACGTATTCCTCGTCGTTGCGATTACAGAGCACGATCGCCGGCAAGTTGCGCGGATTGCCGTCCCCTCGCAACGCGAGGAAAGCCTCGTCTTCTCTCCCGGCGATGTCCAGAACTATAAGTTGCGGCCCCGCGGAGGCGGCGTGCTGCTCTAATTCGTCCAGACTTGATGCCTCCACCGAGGCGTAACCAGAATCGAGCAGCGCCTGGCGAACCGTTCGCTGGGATCTCGGATCCTGAATCGACAACAGTATCTGGGTTTTCTCTGCGAGCCCCGGCCGCTGGTCCTCAGCAATATCCCCGGCGTCGAGCGATCCTTTCTCCTCCGGGTCTTCGACTGTGGGTAAGGTGAATGTTAGTGTCAACCTGCCGTCTGGCTCTTCGAGTTTGGTCCGGACGCGCCCCCCGTGAGCCTCGATGACGCCACGGCAAAATCCCATCGCCAACCCCTCGCCTCTGGAAGCCAACTCCACCGCTCTGGTGTGGGCCCGTGTCGTATCCTCGAACATCTGGGGATCTTCGGCTACGTTGTTCCGCAAGGCAGTTCTTGCCGGAGGAGCAGTTGAGCCTTCCGCCGAGACGGAAATTGCGACGTAGATGTCGATTTCCTCAGCGGTGATAGTGACCGGCGACCCGTCGCCCGCATGTATCGCGACGTCCCTGAGGAAATTGTGCAGCACCTTACCGATATACTCCTCATCCGCCATTACGGCAGGGAGCCCGTCGGAAATTTCGAAACCGATGGTCACCGCAGAAACGTCTCTGAGATATTCGTCGCAAGACCGCTCGATCAATGCCGCAACGTCCGTTCGCTCGGTGCTCAGGGACAGGGTTCCCGTCTCGATCCGGGTCAGTTCAATCATGTCGATGTCCAGCGAAAATGTCCGGTTAAGTGCTCAGGGAAAATGTCCGTTGGTCTTGTCCTGAGTGGCTAGGTAAGCGGCCCGTCTGGCAGTCCGGTTGATGGGCGGAGCTGGCAGTTCCAGGTACTTCCTGACCGTGTTTCGGGAAATACCCAGTTCCCTGGCGATGCCCCGTAGGGAGACGCCCTGGAGCCTGGCGTGGTGAACTGCTTTCCAAAGGGCCTGCTTGCGCGGGGTAGCCTCCCGGGGCGGTGGAGAATCGGTCCTGTCGGGTTCAGCATCCTCCTTGCGCTGGGGGACGGCGGCTTCCAGGGCGGCCAGGCGCTGAAGTTGCAATCTGGAGAGGCCGTGCCGCGTCAGGTTCCTGACCACCTGGGCCATCTCCGGGGTGGGCGCCAGAGCGCCGTTGGAAGCTCTCAGAGCGCCGGGCCTGGGCGGAGCTTCCTGGTGGGCAATCACTTCCCGGTTGTGCTGGACCATCAGTTGTCCGTCGCTTTGCTCCAGGACCTCCACCCTGGCCCCGGCATAGCTGGGCCGTTCCTCACTGGGAAGCAACTGGAGGGTGCGCCACTGGAACTTGACGGTGTTGTCCCTGGCCACCTGGCGGGTGTGCCTGAAGCAGAGGACCCGTTCCAGAAAGATGGATGAGTCCAGGGAACGGTAGGCTATCTGGGCCTGCTGGGCCGGGACGCGGAACTGCTGGTTGAACCGGGGCAGGAAGTCCCGCAGTACGGCGTTGGCCTGGTCGATGGTGGCGACTCCCGCCAGCCTGAGTTCACTGACCAGCCGGTCCTGGAAGGTGCCCGCCATACGCTCCACCCGGCCCTTGGCCTGGGGAGAACGGGCGAAGACCTGCTCAATGCCCAGTTCCTGCATGGCGCGGCTGAAGTGCGTGGCTTCCACCGGCGGCTGGATATGGCGGGGCTTTCCGGCAAACTTGAAGACTCCGTGCTGGTCCCCATAGAGAGCCAGGGGAAGCCCATAGCGTCGGATCACCCCTTCCATCAGCAGGAAGTAGCCGCGGGTGTCCTCCCCAGGCTGGAAGACGGCGTTGGCGACCGTCCCGGTGGCGTCGTCCACGGCCAGCAGCAGGACGAACCGGGGTCCCCGCTCCTCCAGCCAGGCATGGTGGCTGCCGTCAATCTGCAGGAGCATGCCCTCTTGGGGCATCCGCTCCCGCCGTATCCGGTGCTTGGGGGGACGGTGCCGCCTGGCGCTGGGCAGGCCGTGGCGGTTCAGGAGACGACTTACCGTCTGGCGGCTCAGGTGAATGCCCTCCCGTTCCGCCAGCACCTCACTCAGGTGGCTGTGGTTGAAGCCGGCGTATTTCCCGCTGGCCAGCACGATCACGGCGGCGGCGATCTCCTCGGTGAGCGCGTTTCGGGGCCGGCGGCCCCGGTTGCCGTGGGACAGCGCGGCGGCTCCTTCCCTCCGGTAGGCCGCCAGGATTCGCCTGAGCTGGCGTTCACTGATTCCCATGATCTCGGCCGCTTGGGTTCTGGGCAACTGATATTCCAACACGCAGTTGAGTACCTGCAATCTGGTTTGCTCTCGCTGGTTCAATGTCACGTCCTTCATATAAGGACATTTTCCCTGAGCAAATTACTGAGGACATAATCGTAGAGCAATCACATCAATCAAGCTGTTGATTTGACCCCGCATCAGGTCCGCCTGCTGGTCGATGACGCGGAGCCACTGCATGGTCTCGGCCGGGGCCGCCGTGTCAAGTGCGCCGATCAAGGCCGCAGCGGAACCCTTGATGCTGATTAAGGGGGTCCGGAGTTCCTCGCTGACCATGGTCAAAAATTCGGCCCGCCACAACTCCTGGTCCTGCAACGGCGTGAGGTCTTGAGAAGCGGTGAGAACCGACACGATATCTCCGGTTTCGGAAAATATGGGAATGCAGCTTGCCAACTGGGTCAACGTGAATCCGTTCGAGAAATGAGACACTATTTCTTCAGCGATCACGGTCTCGCCGCTTTGAAGCGCCCTGGTGCCCGGCAGTTCCTCGTAAGACAGTTCTCTCCCGTCGGCGCGCGTGAACCTCGTCGAGATGAAGATGTCATCGAGGCTGCCTTCCGAATCCGCAACCATCTCCAGCATGCGGCGGCATTCCTGGTTCATATAGGCGATTTCGCCCAATCGCGCGTCGAATATCGAGACCGCTATGGGGCAGAGATCCATCAGCGTCTCCATATCCTCCCTGGCCTGCCGCGCTTCCTCATATCTGCGCGCATTGGCGATGGTCGATGCCACCTGTGCGGCGAACATCGCCGCCATGCGCTCATCATCTGCCGTGAACTCCGGTTCTCCCTTCTTCTCCATCAGGTACATGGCGCCGACGTGCTCGTCGCCATGGTTCACGGGCACTATAAGGAGAGTCGTAACGGCCCGATGGTCCGCCGCGATTCCCGCCAAGCCGGAATGGATCTCCAGGTCCTTGAGCCTGACCGGAACTTCCCCAGGGCTGCGATCGTCCGGGACGCCCAGCTTTTGGAGCCATTGCGCAATGCCCGCCTGCTGGTCGGCAGTGATGCCGTAGGTATAAGTGTCGCGAATGCCTGCCGGAGCGTCGGAGATCAGGAGCACACCGTACCGGGCGCCGCTGAGGTTTCAAGCGCTGTTCACAACTTCTTGGCAGACGGCCTCGGGGTCGAGGTTTTCGGAGATGCGGACGTTGGCTTCGCTGAGCCTAGCAAGGCGATTTTTCAAGGCTTCATTTTCCTTGCGCAGCGCTTCCGCTTCGGTGGTTGCAGTATCTATTTGTGAAAGGCTCATACTCGTCCTCGTGGATTGGTGCGGATCCGGGGGTGGCCGACCCGGCTACTTCTCCGCTCCTGATCACTTGCCGGCAATCGGCCCAAGTTGCCGGCCAGGGGACGGTTCGATAGCTGGCAGCCCCGATGTGCGACCGAGACGGCGCTGTTGGGGCTGGGGAAAGAGGGCGAGTCATACTACCAATTAACCATGCGAGAAATAAACGACCCATACATACTCTAGAGCATATACTCACATTATTTTCACAAGTATTTATGCCCACACTCACAAAAATTTCACAAATGGCCGAATGGTGCGTTCATCCGGCGGTACCGCCTCACGAAGGAACGCCGAGCCCGGCGTTCGAGTGGATTTCCCGGATCCCTGGACCCACGCGGACGTGCGGTCTGAAAAAGCCGCCGACCAGCAGGCGCCGACGGCGGACGTTGGCGGGAACCCCGTGCTAGGCCGCGGGTCTGAGGTTCGCGGGCAGGTGGGTTTCCCAGTCGGGGATTTGTCGAACCCGAGGGGAGGGCAGCAACCAGGACTGGATCAGGGCCATGGTGCTGAAACCAAAGGACATCAGCAGCGGTGCCAGGTAGGTTCCCGTGAAGTCCCACAGGAGGCCGGCGCACACCGGCGCTAACCCCATGCCGAGGCCGCTGCCCAGGCTTTGCCATCCGTAGAGGCTGCCCTGTGGGACGTTTCCGTAATACTGGCGGTTGGCGATGGGGAACGTGGGCACTTCGGTGCTCTGGCCGATCCCAAAGAGTACGCCGAACAGGTAATACGCCCAGAGGTCGTTGAAAAAGAGAATGAGCAGCAGCGGGAAAACCTGAAGGGCCATGCCCACGACCCAGACCAGCCGGCAGCCCAAGCGTTCCGCGACGACCGGCACGGCGCCCCGGGCGATCACGCCGACGGTTTGCTGGGCGGCCAGCACCCCGACGGCCGCTTCCAGAGACAGGCCGCGGTCCACCGCTATGGCGACCACCAGCACGTTGATGATTTGGTGGCCCATGCATCCCCAGTAGTGGATGCCGATCAGGTTCCAGAAGGTGGCGGTGCGCCGGGCCTGCTGGATGAAGACCCGCGCCCTTATCTTGGCGATCTCATCCCTTGGGGTCCTTCGAATCGGTTCGTCCCCAAG
Source organism: Dehalococcoidia bacterium (assembly GCA_965220505.1). Lineage (GTDB taxonomy): Bacteria > Chloroflexota > Dehalococcoidia > Lucifugimonadales > UBA3495 > Bin87. Next base: position 1,990,694 of record CBDCQE010000001.1, read on the forward strand.
GTCGCCGAAGGGCCGTATGCCGATGTCCGCCGGCGAGTTGTAGAAGAACTTGACCAACACCAGCAGGAGCGCTCCGCCCGCTATGCCCGGGAGCCAGAAGATCCACTGGATTCCCAACTGGCCGAAGGCCGCGCCGATCAGGAACAGGAACGCGACCACTCCGATTCCCTGGAACGACCAGACGACCCCCATTGCGGCTCCCAAGTGCCGCCTGAACCACAGGGTGACGCCGGACACCGGCAACACGGTATAGATCGTGGAGGCGATGCCCAGGATCACGCCGAAGTAGAGGTAGAACTGCCAGAGGCTGTTCATGATGCCGGTCAGCAGCATACCGATGATGAACAGCACGGCTCCGATCAGCAGGAACCAGCGCACGCCGTAACGGTCTCCGAGCCAGCCCACATAGGGGCTCGCCAGCCCGAAGATGATCCACTGGAGGCTGAACGCCAGGCTGATGGCCCCGTAGCTCCAGCCGAATCCGGCAGCCGGGTCGCTGAGGTGGGGCACCAGGGCGGCGGCCGCAAACCGCACCGAAGAGGTGATGAACCCCATCATCGCGGCGATGGCCACGATGATCCACGCGTAATGAATGCGGTTCCTCAGGTACATTGGCTCGGGTAATCCGGGGCAATGCGACATTGTACCCGAAACCGTTACCTGATGCAGAGCCGAAGATTGCGGCGTCGTATAGACGAAACCCAGGACCGGACGAAACGTGCAGACGAGACGTTCCCCAGGTCATATAATCAGGGCCAAACTTGGCAGTTTACGGAGGCAAAAGAACCATTCTGTCGGTATCGTGGAACTGCCAGAGCGTTTGACAGGAGGAAATCGTCATGGGCATTCAGATCAAGCGAGTTGGACATGTGGGGATCCTGGTTTCCGATTTTGAACGGTCTTTCGATTTTTACACCAGGGTGCTGGGCTGCAAGGTGACTTCCCGCCGCCGCCGACCCGACGGAGCCGAAACGGCCTTCCTGCGGTTCGACGAAACGCACCACGATTTCGTCATCGCAACCGCACCCGACGACGTGGACGTTTCCGAGAACGTTCCCGGTCGGGCCCGGCTGGTCCAGCAGGTGGCTTTTGAGGTGGAGAACCGGGACGAGTTCATGCGGGCGCTGGCCCACATTCACACCCACGGCGCGGAGATTGTCAGCGGCCCACTGACCCACGGCATCGAGGCCGGCGGGAACCTGGAAGGCAGCGGCAGCCGCTCATTCTACTTCCTGGATCCGGACGGCAACCGGCTGGAGATATTCTGCGACGGCATGAAGGTTCCCAACGGCGAGCAGTTCCCCCGGGCCGAGTACGCCGACGCCATCAAGGACTTCATGGAAAAGCAGGCCGCAAAGTCGGCGCCCGTTGCCGCCGACTAGACGACGCTGCAAACAACGGCCGGTCGCACAGCCGGAAGAAAGACGGCGGGGAGCCATCCCCCGCCGTCCTGGTTTGTCTGGTGGCTGAGCCCGCCGTACCGGCCTAGCCCTGTCTCACGAACTTGTCGATCCCGGTGCCGTCGCTCAGGCCGACGTAGATGTCACCCCGGGAGTCGACCCAACTGCCGTGGCCCGGGCCGCGACAATCGAAGCGCGACAGCACGTTGCCGGAAGTGTCCAGCACGCTGACCCGTGCCGACGAGTCGTTGACACTGCCCTCGCTGATCACCAGGTTCCCGTTGCTGTCCGCGGAGATGTCCATGGGCCGCTGGATGTCGTCCCAGATCGTGATGAACTCGCCGTCCAGGCTGAAGAGCTGCATCCGGTGGTTTTCCCGGTCGCACAGGAAAATCGTGTCGTTGTGGATCAGCAGGCTATGGGGCAGGTGGAAGTGCCCCGCCTCGGTCTTCCCCGGTTCTCCCCAGGATTGCTTGAGCTGACCATCCCAGCTGAACCGGTGGACGCGGGCGTTGCGGTACCCGTCGGCCACGTACAGGTCTCCCGATGGCGATGGGACCAGTTCCGCCGGGTAGTTGAAGGGCCCGGCGGACCGGGGGCAAAGGTCGCCCGGGTTTTCGCACCCGGTGTCCGAGTGGACTCCGTGGCGCCCCAGCATCTGAATGGGCTTGCCGTCGATGGTGTAGACCAGGCAGACCGAGTTGTCCCGGTCGGTCAGGTAAACCGTGTCTTCGTCGTCGATGTAGATGCCGTGGGCGAAAGTGAAGGCGCCGTTCCCCCAGCTGTCCATCAGGTTTCCGTCCCGGTCGAAAATCAGGATGGGAGGGTCCTTGCGCTGAAAGGCGAAGACCCGGTCCTGCGAGTCGGTGGCGATGGCGCTGACCATGGCGAAGGTATCGCCCTCGGGCAGCCTGGCCCAGTTTTCCACCACTTCGTAGGTGTAATTGCCGCTTCCTACGGTCGTCATGTTTCCGGCCTCCTTGTCGTGTGAATGCGTACTCATCGGCTGACGCGGCTATTGTAACGCCGAAATCGCTCGCCATTGCAGTTGCGGCCCCGCTTGGTTTGCAAACGGCCCATGTCTGCCGGTCACGAAGATGCCGGCGAGGTTTGACCCTCCCGGGGCAAGGAGTCTTCCCAGTCGGGGATGAGGACTCGGGAGGATGACTCCAGCAGCAGTATGAAGACAACCCCCGCGAGGCTGGCGGCAATGGAAATGGTCCAGGCGAGGTCGTAGGAGCCTCCCCCGACGTCGATGAAACCAAGGTACCGCATCGGAGCTTCGGCATTGCGGAAGTCGTAAACCACGCCGCCAACCAGTCCTCCCAAGGCCATGCCGAAACCGGAGCCGAGGTGCTGGAATCCAAAAATCGACCGTACCGGACCCATGCCGTAGTACTGGCGGTTGGCGATGAGGAAGGCGGACATCTCCCCGCCAAATCCGATGCCGAAGAGAACCGCGAAGAGGTAGAACTCCCATACGCTCTGGGCCCAGAAGAGCATTATCACCGTGACGCCCTGCAGGAAATAGGGCAGGATCATCGTCGCCTTGGCGCCCCAGCGGTCGGCAAGAATGGGAATAAACAGGCGGCTGCTGACGCTGGCCATGGTGTAGATGGTAACGGTCCAGGCTGCCGCAGTAAGGGACAATCCCTGCTCGGTGGCAAAAAACACGACGTGCCAGATGACGATGGCGTGGCCCATGCAGCCGAGGAAGTGGATGAAGGGCAGGTTCCAGAAGGCTCGCGTGCGGCGGGCGTGTTGCAGGAAGACCTTGCTGCGCAACTTGGCGGTTGCGGTATTTGTTGGCGCCGGCGCCGGGTCGTCGTCAGTGGCTCCCAGAGGTTTCATCCCGCGGTCGGCGGGGTCGCTGTGGAAGAAGAATAGCAGGGCGAACAGGATCACGCCGCCCACAGCGGCGATTATCCAGAACCCGACCTGCCACCCGGTCAGGGCCACCAGCACCGCCAGGGCTGGGGCTGTAACCGATGCTCCCATGCCTCCAATGGACTGCTGGATACCGACGGCGACGCCGAGTTTCCTCTTGAACCACGCGGCGACGGTGGTGGGAATGTTGACGGTGAAGAGGGCCTGGGCCAACCCCAAAACGAGGCTGTAATAGATGTAAAGCTGCCACAGTTGGCTCACGGTGCTGAGCAGCAGCATCCCAACTACGTAGAGGCCCGCCGCGACAAACAGTGACTTGCGCGCTCCGTAGCGGTCGCCCACCCATCCGGAGACGGGTGAAAGGAGGGCGCTGGCGAGGCTGCGGAAAACCTGGGCCAGGACGATGGCAGTGACGCCCCAGGCAAAGTCGGTCTGCAGGACGACCAGGATTACGGCGAAGGCCTGGCTGACGAAATTGGCGGTGACCCGGAGCATGGTGCCCATTCCGACCACGAGCCAGGCGTAGTGGTACTGCTCCCGCAGGTAGGTCGTCAGATCCGAAACGCCGGTGTTCAAACCGAATCACTCTCCATCGCAAGGATCAGGGCGGGTGGTTGTGTGCCGGAGCGGAAGTAGTCGGGACGGGACGGAACAAGGCCCGGCATCCGCAATTGCGGCATTGTAACCACGCCAGGAAGAGGTGGCAATCTCGTCAGGGCGTCGGACACATGGAAACGCCCCGGAACCATGTCAGATCCCGGGGCGCGCTCGTGGCATTGTCGTCGATCGCTCAGGCGAAATCGCTGCCTGAGCGTCGCTAACCACGGAAACTAATCGGCGCTGATGCCCAACTCCGTCCGCAGGTCCCGGATGGTCTCGGCGCGGCTGCGGGTCGGGGGACGCACCCGCATACCGATTGGCTCGTTCTCCACCTCCGGCACAACCTTGATGGCGACGAAGACCGGGCCGGTTGCCTGCATGATTTCTTCCACGTTGGTGGCGAACTCTTCCAGGTCGTCGAAGCTGTAGGCAGAGGAATAGCCGGACTCCTTGGCCATGCCGGCGTAGTTGATCTCCTGCGCGTTGGGCACCGGCTGCCCGCCGGTGGTGGCGTAGCACTCGTTGTCCAACACGATGTGGCAGAAGTTTTCCGGCTTCATGCCGGCGATGGTCGCCAGGATCCCCAGGTTCATCAGCAGCGCGCCCTCGGAATCGAACAGCACGACCTTTTCATCAGGCAGACCCAAAGCCAACCCCAGGGCCGCCGAGGTCGTCTGTCCCATTGCGCCGCCCATGTTCAGGTCGCGGTTTTCGTTGGTGGTGAATTCGCGCCAGTGGCGGCCGGAAGTACCGGTGGGGATCACGATAGCATCGCCCCGGTGCTCCTGGAAGACTCGGAATACGTCCGCGGATTGAATCATACTTTGCCTCCGTTGGCTGGGTTTAGCTTGCTCCGTACCCGCCCGGTCCCATGAACCTTTGCGGCGGGTGGTCTTACGCCGACGGAGCAATCAAATTTTGGCGATTGGTTATGCGTTTAGCGGTTGAACCCGTGGTATTCGTCGCCCACGAGGATGGCGACCGGCCGATTGGTGGCCCGGGCTTCCTCGAAGGCCGTGGAGATGCGCGTGCTGTCGGCGTCCTGCTCAACCAGGTAATAGTTGATGCGGAAGGCGTTCAGGAACGGCTCGGTATAGGTGGCTGCCGAGTCGGTTATGATGCCGTGGCGGTTCCAGCCACGATAGCCCACCACCATTACCAGCGGGAACCCGGCGTCCAGGACCATGCCTCGGATCGAGTCGCCCGATTCCATCATGCCCGTGTTCTGGATCAGCACCACCGGGGTCTTGCCGGCTACCAGCAAACCAAGGGCGATGCCGAAAGTCTCGCCTTCCCGGGAGGTGGGGACGATCTCCAGCCCGTCCTGCTCCTTCATCAACTCGTACAGGTAGTTGGTTTCGCTGTCGGGGATGGTCACCACGTGGGTGACGCCGTTCTTCTCGAACTCCTCCACCATAGCCTCAGGGCTCAGCACCGCTGCCTGTTGTGTAACCATGAAAGTCCTCCTAACGTACTCAGTGGACCAACAGTCACGGTTTCCGCTGCCTGGGCAAAGACCCGCTCCTGCTGTGAAACTCTGCCGATTATAGTAACCCATATCAAGGGGGTCAATTTCGGGTACGCCGGTCTTCTCCGGGTCGGCCCGTCCTTGCGGGAAACGCGATTGGCCGGCTCATTCGTGGAGCCGGGTCGCTTGATTGTATGCTACCGGCCCTCGCGCAGCCGGAGAATCTGGTCCTCGAGCTCCCGTACCCGTGCCTCGGCAGTTTCGGCGCGGGCCTCGGCGTTTTGGGCGCGGGTCGTTTGGGTTTCGAGGGTCGGGATGTGGTCCCCGGTGGCGGGGTCATGCCATCCCAGGTAGCCATCCCCAGCCCTCAGGTTCAGGTTGAGCATTGCACTGTAGCCCTGGAACACGCTGGGACCGATTTCGCTTACCTCGATGGGTTCGTATCCGCCTTGCGTCAGCCGGTAGCCGGCGAGGGTGAACCCATAGAATTCTGCCTCGACGTCGAACAGCCAGTACTCGACCACTCCCAGCCGCTCGTAGTAGTCCTTCTTCGCTCCCAGATCCTCGGCGGCGCTTCTCCGTGAGGCCACCTCCAGGATGAAGTCCGGCGGCTTGCCCTGGTGGGATACGACGTAGCCGTTGCTGTCCCGGTAAGCGGCGGGATCCGAGTCGAATGCCACCAGCAGGTCGGGATAACGACTCTCTCCGGCCACGTAGGACGGACCGGGCACAATGTAATGCTCGGCACTGACGATCGTGTTTTCGGGATTGCCTAGGTACTGGATTATATTGGCCATTGCACCGTGCTGGTGAAGGTTGTCGACGCTGGTCATGTCGTCAGGGTGCTTCTCCGGAATGTCTGGTAAGCGGAAGGGCGCGGCTGGACCCGGCGGTTTGGTGGATCGTACTGTGGTCATGCTGAACCTCGACGGACTGTGACAAGCGTGGCCGGGCGGCGATGCGGTAGCAGTGCTGGCGGAGAAGATCATACCACTGCGGTAGTTGGCGTCGCAGTCGTTAGCGAATGAGCCATGCGCCGCGGGTGGCCGGTGGCAACTGTCAGAATCAGGATTTGCACAAGCCCTGACGCCGCCACGCCGGCGGTTGACCGCCCATATCCGCGGTGTTAGCGTGCGATTATTCGACACGGCCAATCTGTTGGCCTATCAGGTGGAAGGATCAGACATGGCGGGAGCACTGGAACACATTCGGGTTATCGACTTTGGGCAATATATCGCCGGCCCCCTGGCCGGGATGCTGCTGGCCGATCAGGGCGCCGACGTGGTGCGGGTTGACCCTCCCGGCGGTCCCCGCTGGGAGACCCCGGCCAACTCAACGTGGAACCGGGGCAAGCGGAGCATCACCCTGGACCTCAAGCAGGCGGGCGACCTGACCATCGCTCGGTCTCTTATCGAGAGCGCCGACGTCGTGGTGGAGAATTTCCGGCCCGGCACCATGGAACGGTTGGGCCTGGGACCCGAAGAGATGACTCGCGCCAATCCCCGCCTGGTCTACTGCTCCATCCCTGGATTCGCGTCGGACGATCCCCGGGCGGCCATGCCGGCTTACGAAGGAGTTGTAGGAGCGGCGTCGGCCACCTTCCGCCCGCCCGATCCGAACAGCCAACGGCCGGTGTACACGGCCATCCCCATCGCCTCGGTCTATGGGGCATTCCAGTCAGTGGTGGCAATCGTTGTCGCCCTGAACGCCCGGGAGCGCGATGGCGTGGGGCAACGAATAGAAGTCCCGCTTTTTGACAGCATGTTCCAGTCCATCGGCCGGTTCGGGGTGCGGGTGCACAACGCTCCTCCGGCTATCCCGACGCTGCAGGAGTTGTGGGGCGGCATCTTCCAGTGCAGTGACGGCGAGTACGTGCGATTCGGCGGCTCCGGCAACCAGAACTTCCGTCAGTTCGTCGAGGCTGCGGGCATTGTTTCGTGGGATGACGGGGGACTCACCGACTTCGACCGACCCCTGGACGGCTCCCAATTCCGCGCCGAGGCCCAGCAACGGATTGAGGAACTATTCCTGTCTCGCACTGCACAGGAATGGGAGGACCTGATCGCCGAAGCCGGCAGCGAGGGGGCGGTCTGCCGCACCAGCGCCGAGTGGTTCGACCATCCCCACGCCCGTGCTTCTGAGATGGTGGTGGAGGTGGACGATCCCACCTACGGCAAGATGCTCCAGCCGGGGGTCAACGCCCGCATGTCCTTGACGCCGGGCCGGGTGCGCGCCCCGGCGCCCAAGCCCGACCAGCATCGGGAAGAGATCCTCGCTGAGCTGAAGTCACGCCCTGCCGCTGAGGCGTCGGCGCCCCCAGACATCATGCGTGCCGCCCTGGACGGGGTGAAGGTGCTGGACCTGTGCATCATCCTGGCCGGCCCAACCATGGGCCGGACCCTCTCCGAGTACGGCGCCAATGTCATCAAGATTGACAACCCCCGCCGCGGCTCCACCGTGGCGCGGCATAACGACATCAACCGGGGCAAGCGCAGCATCCTGTTGGACCTGAAATCCGAAGCGGGCCGCGACGTCTTCTGGAAGCTTCTGGAGGATACCGACGTGGTTGCCCAGAACTACCGCGCCGGCCGGCTGGAAGCGCTGGGCCTGGGTTACGAGGAGGTGAGAAAGCGCAAGCCCGACATCATCTACGCTTCCTTGAACGCCTACGGGCACATCGGCCCCTGGGCGGAACGACCGGGCCACGAGGGGTTTGCCCAGGCCACCGCCGGGATGACCCGTCGCTTCGGCGGCGATGGCATGCCCGAGTCGCAACCCAACCCGGTGAACGACTACGGCACGGGTTTCATGGGCGCCTACGGTGTGGCCCTGGCCCTGCTGCACCGGCAGCGCACCGGTGAGGGCCAGCACATCGACTCGGCCCTGGCCTACACCGCCATGACGCTGCAATCGCCCTTCATGCAGCTCTACGAGGGCAAAGAGTGGAACGAGACCAGCGGGCAGGACGCCCTGGGAACCGGACCATTGCATCGCGCCTACCAGGCCGGTGACGGCTGGTTCTTTGTTGGAGCCCCGGAGTCCGCCCTATCAAAGCTGTCCGGCCTGGATGGGTTGTCCGGAATAGGCGCTCTGCGGGGAGATGCCCTGGCGTCGTCGCTGGAAGAGAGGTTCCAGGGGAACACCGTGGCGTTCTGGGTGGAGCGACTGGCCGCCGCCGGCATCGGCGCGCAGCGGGTCATCACCAACGTCCGCGAGCTGATGACCGACCCCTGGGTGGAGTCCCACGGACTCAGCCTCACCCGGGAGCATGACGAGTTGGGACCGGTGACCACCTGTGGTCCCGCGCCGCGCCTGTCGCGTACCCCGGTGCGCCCGGGCATACCCGCCCCCAAGCCCGGCGCCCACGCCCGGGAGATACTGGAAGAACACGGCCTCGGGGGCAGCTACCAAACCCTGCTGGACTCGGGAGTGATACTGACCGATGGAGTGGCGGCCGGGTAGGCTTCCCGCCCGTCGCCGGGTTGGGTTGGAGTCTCCCCGTTGAAGGCTGCCCGCTCACCGGGCCTTGGCTGAGGGGGCCCGTGGGTCATACGGGACGTTCGCTGCAGCGTTCCAAATAGCCGATTTCCCAGCGTTGGGTACGCCCCAAATGGCGAAAACGGCCCCATAAGCGGAGCCGTTCGCAAGTCAGGGGATTGGAAATTGGTGCCGAGGGAGGGACTCGCGACAGGGGGTGAAGTAGGGCTTTGTCGGGGCCTGTCTGGTGAGATTTCTTACTCAAAACCCGTAGTCTGCCACGGTGTAACACGGCCTGGTGTTGTGGGTTTGTCCCACATTTGTCCCACAATTCCAAACGTCAGGGTTGATGTCCTTGGCGACGTCATCGGCCGATTCTTGCTGCCAGCCCGGAAGGACGTGACCGTAAATGTCCATGGTCGTGCTGGGATTGGAATGGCCAATCCGGTCGGCCTCCGTCTTGGGGTTCCCGCCTTTCTGCAATGCCATCGAGGCGTGAAAATGCCGGAGGCTTCGCAGGGTGACGTCGGGACATCCGGCCTGCTGTGCCATCCTCTTGACGTAATGGGCCAGGGTGTTGGGATGACACAGACGTTGCAGGCCAAGGCGCGGAAAAACCATTTCCGGCGGGTCCACGCCCAGTTGCTCCGCTAGCTCTTGCTGTTGTGTTTGGTGTTCCCGCAACACTGCGACGGTTCGGTCGTCAAGGTTCACGACCCGCCGGCCGCTGTCTGTTTTCGGACCCTTCAGGGTCAGGTTCCGTTGGGCAGTGCCCAAAGATGCTTCGACCAGGACCGTCCGTGCATCCAGATTTACGCATGCCCACCGTAGTCCCAACGCCTCGCCTCGCCTTAACCCAGTGAGCGCGATCAGATAAATGCTGGCCTAGGGGTAGTGCCCAGACTAAGCAGCCGCGCCAAGCAGCTTTTGCACCTGTTCGATGGTGGGAGTGGGCGCTTCGGTCTTCTGCAGGGGAGGCGGGGAAACGGTTTCCACGGGGTTGCGGAGGATCAGTTCCATCTTCAGGGCGTGCTTCATGGCTCCGTTCAACACGCCGTGCACCATTCCGACCCCTTTGGGCGCCATGCCGTCGCGCAGTAACTTGGATTGCAGCTCTTGAACCTGCCGAGGAGTAATTTTGGAAATCTCGATGTTGCCCAACTCAGGCACTATGTGGAGCCTGACGGCCTCCTCGTAGCGCTCGAAGGTTGCCTGCTCTGTGCTATGGGCTATGACATCGTCCAACCATAGATTCAACCACTCGGCGAGTTTGTAGCGCTTGACGGATGGCACCACGCCGTGGTTCATCTCTGCGAGAATTTCGCGAAGCCGCCGCTCCGCGTCGGCTTTCTTCCCCCGGACGGTCTCGTTCTTGCGGATCTTTTGCCGTTCTCGTCGCGGCCCAGGAACACGCGGATTTCCCAGGAACCCGGACTTCGCTGCTTGATTTCCCCTTTCATGATCTGCCTCCTTGGTGATTAGCAAGATTGGACTCACGTACTGAGTTCCGCCAACCATTGCGCGTGGCTCAATCCGCCCGGGCAGACCTTGGCTTTGGGAGTGACAGTGCCTCATCGATTAGGATCCCGGCCCGATTTGTAACACGCCTTCTTCATGCAAACGGTTGATCCCTGACCAGCGCATCCCTAGACCGTATTGCGGTCCCCACCTCGCTTGGGCGCCGTTTCGGTCGTTCATCGCGAGTAGCGGTATGGCACAGCGAGCGGGCCACGTCGCGGCCGATTTACAAACGAGAAAAGCCATTTTTCTCGCCCGGGATAAATCAACCGTAGCTGACGTTACAATCCCGCGCGAAACCACACAGACCTCGATGTTTCGCTTGCTTCTGGCAACGTGCGAAGCCAAATGGAGGACAGACCGATGGAAAAACTCAAAAAAGCCTACAGCGCCGCGGAAGCGGCTGAAGAACTTGGCGTCAGCCAGTGGCTAGTCCGAGAGGCGATCCGACGTGGCGAGATCCGCTGCGCTCGGATTGGAAAGCGCATCATCATACCTGCCGCCGCAATCGACCGGTTTCTGGAGACCTCGGACGCCCAAGACGCAGATTAGGATTACCACTGCGCAGCTATGCAACTGACCCTATGGGTAGATGCACAGCTGCATAAGGCAACCATGTCAAGTTGTCAACTCGGCGCATCGTTCTGTGTTCTCATTCGAAAACCAGTTCCGGCACCACGACTTCCCAAGCCTCGCTGCGCAGGCCCTGCCGGTACCCGGGCTCCGAACGCTCCGCATCCCAGGCGGTGATGGCCATCACCGCAGCACGTACCCCGCTGACACCAGCCGGGGCTGCGAAGTTGCGTGCTGGCTGCCCGACCACCATCCCGTTGTTGGCTAGAAGCTCCCAGCGGTCTGTTCCCATCCTCACCTGTAGTGGATCGCCCGGATGGAGGCCCGCGATGACCTGGTGGACCGGGTGCGTGGGATCCCGGTATCCAGCAAAACCCAGGAACACGTCCCGCAGGCTGAGGCGGCGGTAGCGCCGATGCAGTTCCCCACGCGGAGCAACGTACCCGCCGGTCGGTGCCTCACGGTGCAGCGCTGCGGGAACGTCTCCCAAGACACCCTGGAAGGGATGATCTCCTGACAACTGCAACAGCGCCAACGTCTGCCGGGCCCGGGTCATGGCCACGTAGTAGAGACGACGCGGTGCGTTCCGGTCCTCGGACCGGCCGACGCGGTTCCAGCCGCCGTCCAGCACCACCACGTGGTCGAACTCAAGCTCCTTGGCGCGGTGGGCGGTAAGGAGCAGCAGGCCGCGCTGTTGCCGGCGCACCTCGCGTCCCCACTCGGCCAGCCATTCGGTGAGATGCTCCACGGGCGTTTCAGCGCCGCCGGTCTCCAGCGCATACTCGGCGATTCCTTCCCGTAGCAGTTCTACCCATGGTCCTTCCGGTTGGTTCGCCAACCAGCCGTTGAGGTCGTCCCCCTTCACCAGGTTCGATCCCCGTTCTCGCAGCCAGTTCAGCAGGGCGCGGGTTTCCCGCAGGTGCCAGACGCCGGTGAACTCCTCGTTGGCCAGCTGCACCGGAATGTCCTCCAGCTGGCAGAGGCTGTGCACCGGATCGAGATAGCTCCACTCCCGGGCGATCACCGCGCACCGGGACCAATCCCAGTCGGGGTCCAGCGCTGACAAACGCTGCAACTCTGCGACTGCCGCCTGGGCCTGCGAGATGGGATTGTCCCCGGCCGGCAGGACCTGAACCCGGCCCTGGGCCACCGGGTCGGCCATGGTCCACGGCCCGCCCGGCGGGTCCCGACGCCGGGACCGGTCGATGGCGATGGGATGGTCGTCCTTCATGCGCCGGCGGGCCGGTTCGATGACGGCGTTGGCGGCGTCGATGATATGGCTACTGGAGCGGTAGTTGTCGACCAGGTACTCGGTCCGGGCGTCGTAGTCGTCCTCGAAACGCCGGATGAACTCCGTGGACGACCCGTTGAAGGAGTAGATGTTCTGGTCGTCGTCGCCCACGGCGAAGAGGCTGAGTTTGTCATCCTGGTCGGGCAGCGTCCGCCCGGCCAGGGCGGAGATCAGGTCGTACTCGTCGGGGCCGACGTCCTGGTACTCGTCCACCAGTATCCAGCGGAATCCCGCCAGCAGCCGTGCGCGCCCCTCGTCGGCTTCGTCGGGCGGCAGACCGTCGCCGTTGAGCAGGGCGGTGGCCTGTCGGATCACGTCCTTGAAATCACTCTGTTCCAGCCGGTTGGCACGTCCCGTGAAGCTGGCGCCCACCAGGCGCATGGCCAGGGCGTGGCAGGTCATCACCATCACGCCCCGGGCGTCGTCGCCGATGAGCTCGGCCAGCCGGCGGCGGATCTCCACCGCCGCGTGCCGGTTGTAAGCCAGGGCCAGGATGCCCCGGGGGTTCTCCCGCCGCACCCTGATCAGGTAGGCGATGCGGTGCACCAGCACCCGGGTCTTGCCGGAACCGGGTCCGGCCAGGACCAGCACGTTGGTCTGCTCCCGGTCGTCGGCCACGATGCGCCGCTGCACGGGATTGTTCAGGCTGTCCACGATGGCCCGCCATGATTCCGGCGTGGTCTGACGGGAGATTTCCCGGTCTTTATCTGGTAGCCAGCGGCGTAGGAAACCCTCCCGTCCCAGGCTGAAGTAGTCCACGGCCAGCCGCAGCGCCTGGGCCATGGAGGCCAGGCCGCGCTGGGCGTACTCCATCATCACGTGAATCTGGGTGACCTGCTCGTCGTAATGGAGTTTGAGGGATGCGAAGTCGGATTGGGCAAAGCCGCGACGGTCCGGTTGCAGGCGGATGGTCATAGCCGGCCGGAGCACGGCCAGGCCCTTGTTCAGACGGATGACTTCCTGCTCGTGGAGCCACAGCAGGGCGCGGTCCGTGAGTTTGGCGGGGTCTCTGACCCGACTGCGCAGGGTCGGGTCGGAGTTGACCGCTGCCAGCAAGTTGCCCATGGTCGTTTCGGCCAGCAGGTCAACACCCCGAGTTCCCGGCGGTAGGGTGGAAAGCAGGTGATTCAAAAGGGTTGCCGCAGCTTTGCGACGCAGTTCGGCGGTCTCCGTCAACGCCGGCCACTCCCGTTGCAGTGTCACCTGCACGGTTTCCCGGTCCCGTCCTCGCACGCCCAGGCTGCCGCCGCTACCCCCTTCGCCGCGTCCATCGGCGGCGATGCTGCGGACGATACTGCGCAGGCGTTCGGGAAGGGCTTGCCCATGGCCGTCATCTTTAAGTTCCTGGGCCGCCCGGCGAAGGTGGAGCGGGTGGGTTTCTCCCTTTTCCATGTCGGGAGCCTTTTCGCGCATCAGGACAATCAGCGCCTCTTCCAGCGCCGCCGCATCCATGAAGCGCCGGAGCGAGGAACGCTCCACCGCGGTGTGGACGAAGGCAGTAAGCGCAGTGTCGTTGCTGGCGATGCCCAGGCGCTCCAGGTCGTAGAGCGCGCCGCGCACTTCCTCGGAGTTCAGCCTCGACGTTGTCATCAGTTCGTCGGTGGATATTCCCTCGTCGGCGTCGGCCTCAATCAGAGCTTCCGTAATAGCCAGCAGCTGGCGGCGGTAGCCATGGGCGATGCCGGCCCTTTCCAAACGGGCCCGCGCATCGTCAAGGGACCGGACGCGCAGGGAGGATGGGAACACCTGCGTCCGGTTTTCTTCACGGGTCAGCAGGGCCGCTTCTTCAAGCCAGGATACTGCGGTGCGCACCCGGGTGTCGTCGGTAGCAGAGTCGCGCTCGAAGGCCCGGTCGTCGTCTTCGCTCAGAATCTCGCCGGGGGTAGCTACGACCTCGCCTTCCAGCCGCTTCTTGCGGTCCAAGTTGCGCAGCGCCCGCAGGACGCCGTGGATTTCCTGCCGAGTGAGCCGGGAACGGGCCGACATGCCGAACTGGCGCTCAACGTCGTCCTGGGCGTAGAGCAGCACGCAGCGGGCATCCTGACGGTCGCGGCCGGCGCGGCCGGCCTCCTGCAGGTAGTTCTCCAAAGAGCCGGGGATGTCGGCGTGAATGACCAGCCGCACGTCGGATTTGTCGATGCCCATGCCGAAAGCGTTGGTGGCAACGATGGCCCGGATGTCGCCCCGAATGAAACCTTCCTGTACGTGCTTTTTGGTTTCCGGTGACAATCCCGCGTGGAAATGTTCCGCTGACACTCCCTGCGCCTGCAAAAACTCGGCGATTTCCTGGGTGTGCCGCCGGGTGGCGCAGTAGATTATGGCGCCGCCCGGTTCGTCCGGCGGCAGTTTATCCGTCAGTATCTGATGGATGTCGGCCAATTTGGCCCCGGCTTGCGTGGGGACGACCACGAACTCCAAGTTCTTTCGCTCTGTGCCGCCGTCGAAAACGCGCAGTTCGATGCCAAGCTCGTCCTTGAAGTAGTCGGTGATTTCGGCCTTGACGTCGGGCTTGGCGGTGGCGGTGAGGCACAACACCGGTGGTATCGGCTCCGAGCCGGCGCGCTCCCGGATGTAACGGCCCACGTAGCGATAGTCCGGCCGGAAGTCGTGGCCCCACTTGGACAGGCAGTGGGCTTCGTCCAGCACCCAGCCGCCGATTTCCCGGTGCTCCAGGGCTCGGCGCAAAGAGACGCTGCGCAGTTGCTCCGGCGAAATGATGAGGATGCCGGCGTCGCCCAGGCGCACTCGCTCCAGGGCGTCGGCGCGCTCCGGCATGGAGAGCAGGCCGTTGACGGTGACGCAAGAACCGATGCCGCGGGCCTCCAGACCGGCCACCTGGTCGGCCATGAGGGCCACCAGGGGCGAGATCACCACGGTGAGAGCGCCGGTCTTGTCGTAGCGGGACAAGGCCGGCAGCTGATAGCACAGCGACTTGCCCGCACCCGTGGGCAGGATGGCCAGCGCGTGCTCTCCAGCCATGGCGGCCTGGACCACGACCTGCTGCAGGGGACTGCCGTCTTCTTCCCACACCGGCTCGGCGCGGAAATCGTCAAAGCCGAACCAGCGGTTCAGCTCGCTGCGGGCGTCGTGGCGCTCCCGGCACCACTGGCAGTTGTCGTCCGTGCAGGCGGTGTTGCGCAGCCTTCTGACCAATCGACCGGCGCCGGGGAACTGGTGGCACACCCAGGGCGGCATGACGGAGTTGCCTCCGGCCACCGATAACCACGCCAGCGCGTAGGCCAGCTCCCAGGGGCGCCGTTGAGGATCTTCCAGCGCCGCTGCGGCCTGCGTCCGGCACGACGCTCCGGCCAGGCGACGTTCGATGGCCGCGTATGCCTCCGCATCGGACGGCCGCGGTGCCCGGCGCAGGTGGGCGAAGAGGTGATCGAACCCCGCGCCGTCGTTCCCGCCGGTGAGCCAATGCCAGGCGGTGAGCAGGTCGGGGTCAGCCTCGCGGAAGGCCTTCTGCTGGTCGGTGAACACCTCCAGCGCCAGGCGGGCGTCCAGCTCGGGGTCGTTGAGGCGACCCCGTCTGAGCGACCCGTCCTGGTAGTGCTTCACCAAGTAGTGGTACGGGTTGCGGGGAAAGGCCAGGGGGTTGAGGCGCAACGTGTCCACCGCCGGCAGCCGCAGCAGTCGCAGATTAGGATTGGCGGCCCTCAGGTGCGGCAGGTCGAAATCGATGAGGTTGTGCCCCAGCAGGAAGTCCGCGCCCTGGGCCAGCTCGTCCAGCTTGGCCAGTGCCTGGGACAGTCCGCGGCGGCGACGGGCGAACGTGAAGGATGCATCGGTGTCCGGCCGCACACCGGCCAGGGCGTGGATGCGGCCGTCGTTTCTGCCGACCTCCAGATCCAGGGACAGGCAGCGCGATAGCTGGCGGTCACTCCGCCCGTGCAGCGCATTTGCACCGGGCCCGCTGTTGCCGTTGTTATCAGACATCCCAGGGATTGTAGCGAACCGGAACCGGCCCGGCTATTTGGGCAGCGGTGGCTGTAAACCACCCCGCCGAACCCCACGCTCGTTGGCCCTTCGGCTATCATACTGACGGACAACCCGTGTCGAGGCCGCCGCTCGTCCACAATTGAGCGCCGGTCCCCCCGTGATCGCATCCGACATCGACCAGGTGAGATCATTGGCCACGTCGTTGACCATGCGCATTTCCGCCGTCTCCGGAATACGTCCGGCGGGACATCTGTGATGGGCACTCCAACTCTCATGTATCCCACTCTGAAGGCGTACTATGCGGCCGATGAGCGCCGCAGGCGCAGTGAGGAGGCGGACTACGGCGTTCACTGGCGGTTCCATGGCTGGGAATACCGTTGGCGGGTGCCCTATGTTCGCATTCGCCATTTGGGCAGAGACGGAACCGTCCGAAGAGCAGGAGCTCCTCACCGCCTCCGCTGCGATGGTCGGATCCATGGGCCGAGAGTCCTACGACGGTGGACCACAGATAGTGCCCCCAATCGAATCTCTCGAAGCCGAAAAGGAAGAGGTTCAGGAAGAAGATTATTTCGATAATGACTACGACGACGAACCTGACCAGTGGATCCCCAGCCTAGTCGAGGATGTAGACGGCAGGTCGTCCGACGTCTTGGATTTCCGACGACAGCTGTTCGAACTGGCGGATGACCCGGCGACGACGCTGCGTCCCAACAGGATCGACCCTGATGCAGAATTGCCAGACGACTTTTCGACCCTGACAACCACTTACTCTGCCGTCAAAGCGCTGAGGAACAAGGTCAACAGTGTCCAAAGCAACGACGACCTTCCGGTGCAGCAGAAAATTGAAACAGCCAGCGCGGCGTTTTACGCCGAGCAGCACATTCAATCCCTGTGCGAGTCCTATGACGATCCGGTTTCCGGCATCTCGATTTCCCCGGATGGTTACATTGCGGTTGAGGTCTCGCTACAGGAAAGGCCCGACCTCACATGTAAGATGGCGGTCGCACCGACTGGTGAATGCGCGATGCAAATGACGGTACCAGGCCGCCGGAGCACCGTGACCGTCGAAAACCCTTGGCCCCGCAGCAATATGGGCCAGAGCGTGCGACAGTTCCTGGACGAAGAAGCCAACCGGAGGAGCGACGGTGCTTCTCACGACGGGGCAGGAACAACCGATGACATCTGACCGCGACGTTGGCCGGTGCTATCCTGCCGGATGTCGCACAGCTATGGAGACGGCCCCAATGGCGCAGAAGTGAACGGTGTCCGAAGAGGACACCGAAGGACCTCCCTTGCTTCATCCCCAGCGACCTGCACTACCAGATCAAGGTCACGGCCCTCGAGGGCCACACCAGTACGACGGCGCTGGTCATCGAAGCTCTGCAGGGCTTAGATGCCGAAAGGAAACGCTGACTCCAGGCACTACTACGGTCACCGAACCGGCCCTTGCTCGGCATATTTGCACATCTGTGCAACCCGGCCTTTGCACAAATCCACAGTTGCACCAAGCCACTTAGGCACCCCGCGCCTTCTGTGCCCACTGGTCCCCGGTGTCGCCGGCGAAAGGGATGTCTACCGAAACACAAACCCTCAGCGATTCGACGGAATCTGACGCCCAACCGGCGAATGTGGTGGGACGGCTGAACCTGGAGTGCCAAAACGGCATCACGGCCACATGGTACGCTCAAGCAGTCGGCTGTCCCCCATAGACTGCCTGTCGTGACATTACCAAGCCGATGTACCTAAACCGAAGCCAAGGTGAAATCTACATGTGCTTGGCCGGGAAGATTAAACTAAAGCCAAGGTGGGATGTGCATTTGCCGGACTCCGTAAACCGGTCCCGGAGCCTCGCCAGAGTGCTTCGGCCCTTGATTGTAGGACCGTCCGGCAGCGCCGTCTCACTTCCTCTTTCCGGGTGGCCAGCCCGGCCAGGAAACTGCCGATCCTCTCCTGCACGGCTGCCTTGCTTCCCAGGCACAGATTGCCAGTGGCCTCCCCCCTCGCCCAGCCCCAGATGGCCTCATCGGCGCTGAAGTCTGGGCTGTAGCCCGGCAGGTTCACCAGCCGCAGGTTCAGACCTGGAGTCTTGAGGTACTCCCGCATCGCCTCCCCACGGTGGGTTGGAGCATTGTCCCAGATGACCTTCAGCGGCCCAGAGCGCTTTTCCCTCAGTTGCATCAGGAAGCCAACCGGGGTTCCAGCGTTGCTGTTGGCCTCCAGTTCCATCACCTCCACCGCTCCGGTCTCCAGCCACACCGCCGAGTAGTGCTGACCTGCTCCCACGGCGCGGGCTGATGGAGCCCACCAGGGCCGCCTCACCTTTCAGCACCCACTTGCCCCGCAGATCAGCATCCGCCTGAAAGTGGGCCTCGTCAGCGAAAATATCTTGGTTGCCGTCCGTGCTGCCGCCACCGTCAGCGCCGCCTACTCTCCCACGAAAGCTTCCCACCGCGCTGGGTCCGCCTTGAGCAACCGCTTCTTGGGTCGCTTCAGCACAAACCTCAACCGGTGCGGGTAGTTCAGGTCCGCCACAGGCGGACTACAGCTCAGCGCCAAGCCAAAACGGTCCTCTACAAACCGGCGCACCGCCTTCCAGTTCCAGTTGGATAGTTCGATGTCCACTCGGGACGGCAATGCCGGCACCGCCCCTTTCAATTCAGCCCGTTGCTCCATGTCCAACGCAGGGGACAACCACTAGTCTGTTCAAAAACCAGCGTCTTGGGACCACCTTCCGCCAATGCCCTGGACCATTGGCCAATAGTGCGGGCATCCCGTTCCAAGGCTCGGCCTACCGCCGCCGCCGTCCATCCCCCATGTCAAGCACGGGGCAGGCTCTGGGTCAGCAACCACATCGCGTGCCACCTCTCTCTTTCCCGAGGCATCGGCGCCCGCCACATCCGCCGCGTGATTCCCACCGAACTGACACTGTGACGGGGAGAAAGTCAGGGCAACCCTACGGGGATATCGCTACTGTCCGACTCTCCTGAACTTGGGCAGGGTTATCTCGTCGTTGACCGCCTCAAAGACTACCTCCACTTCCATGCCGATCTCGATGTCGTCCGCGTCACAGTCCACCAGATTGCTGATAAGGTGGACCCCCTCCTCCAGCTCAACTTCCACCACGCCCCAGGGGAGACGCTCCCGGAAGGCCGGGTTCACCGGCTGGCGGGTTATGACGTAGGTGTAGACCTTGCCCTTCCCCGGCGACTCCACCCACCCCAGGTTGGACGAAGCGCACTCCGGGCAGTTGGGTCCTGGCGGATGGTGGAAGGAACGGCAGTCCAGGCAACGCCGCAGCACCAGTCGGTGTTGTCGGCACTGGTCCCAGAATTCCTGGTTGTCCAAGTTGGGCACCGGCAGGGGAAAATTAGCGGTAGTCATAGCTGACTCACCTCCTCAGTATCAGGGCGCCCGAGCCGTCGCCACTGTCAACCAGACCCAACTCCGCGCCCTCCACCTGGGCCGGCGACTGTCCCCGCAACTGACGCACCACTTCGATGATCTGGTTCATGCCCTGAAGGTAGGCCTCGGATAGATGCCCGCCGGAAGTGTTGACCGGCAGTTCTCCGCCCACTCCAATCCTGCCCCCTTCGACGAATGGCCCGCCCTCGCCGCGCTGGCAGAAACCGTAGTCCTCCAGCTTGGTGATAATCACCGGGCTGAAGTGGTCGTAGAAGCCGACCACGTCAATGTCCTGCGGGGTGACCCCGGCCTCACCGAACAACTCGGGGGCCAGCAGGGCTCCGCCGCTTTCGTCCCAGGAACGCCCGTGCCCGTCCATACCGGCCAGCAGCGTTTGGGCAGCGCTGGTTATGTACACCGGCGGCTGTTTCAGGTTCGCCGCCCTTTCCGCCGAGGTGATGACGAAAGCGTTGGCCCCGTCGGCCTCCAGCGCGCAGTCCAGTATGTGCAGGGGGTCGAAGAACATTCTGGAGGTCAGGTAGTCCTCCATGGTGATGGGCCGCCCGTGCATGATGGCCTTGGGATTGAGACAGGCGTTATTTCGGAAGGCCACCGCCACCTCGCCAAAATGCTCCATCTTGGTGCCGAACTCGTGCATGTGGCGACGCGCCCGCAGTGCGCTGGATTGCCCCGGCACCAACAGGCCGTAAGGCTCGGTGAATGCGGAGCTGCCCAGGACCCGGCGGGTGGTGACGGTGCCGGACCCGTAGCGTTGCCCGGAGCGACCGTTGACTGAACGATACACCAGCACATTGTTGACCACGCCCTGGGCAACGGCCATCGCCGACTGTATGACCAGGCCGCAGGCGGCCCCGCCCAGCGGCCCCAATTCGCCGTAGTACCGCAGGTAGGGAATACCCAGGCAGGCGGCCAATTCCCCCTGGGGTGTGGAGTCGGCGGTAAACTTCACGATGCCGTCAATATCCTGGGGAACAAGACCCGCGTCGGCGATGGCGCGGTTGGCCGCCTCCACTGCCATGTTCAACTCGGTCCTGCCGGAGTCCCGGTTGTAGACCGTCTCTCCCACGCCAACGATAGCGCATTTGTCCTTCAAGGTGCTCATGTACGGCCCTCCTGTCTTGGCCAAACACCCGCCGCCGCAAGGAATGGTGGTGGTTATCGGCGGTGGGCGGGGCACGAATTGGGCTGTGGCCTCTCCCTGGTAGTCCCGGGCTAGTAAACCAACAGCTTTGAATTGACGGTTGAGTAATTGGCAGGCTGACGGGAGAGCAGCGATGCCCGAATATTCCTGTGCAATCAGGCTAACCTCGACTAACCGTCATTTCAAGGGTGTTCGACTACTAAACTAAAGCCAAGGTGAAATGCGCAGATGGTGGGGGTCAAACGACGGAGCCGGGTCGTTCTCCAAGTACGGATGAGAGGGATTCACGGGCTTAACCCAGCTGATCATCATCGCCACTTAAATGTATGTCCCACCTTGGCTTTAGAACCCCTAACAAAAAGATGTTAGTCGTCGGAGGCAGATGATTGAACAGGCCAGGGACAGGAAGGTTTCATGGATGTCAGCACGGCGCTCGTAGCGTACCCGCAGCCGGCGGAACTGGTGCAACCATCCCAGAGCCTGCCCCGTACTTGATACGGGGGTCCGCTCCACCACCCAGCGGTAAACCCCAAGCCCGCTGCCGTGTTCGGCGCCCCGCCGGGCCAGGGCTGGCGCAATGTGGCGCGCCCGCAATTCCTGGCGATGCCACCGCGAGTCATAGGCCCGGTCGGCGTACAGCCGCTTTGGCCGGCGACGGGGTCGTCCCCGTTGACCCCGCACCGGCGGCACTCCGTCCACCCAGGCTCCATATCAAGCAGGGGCAGCAACTGGGTTACGTCGTGACGATTGGCGCCGGTCAGGATAGCCGACAACGGCGTTCCGTTGGCTTCGGTGATCAGGTGATGCTTGCTGCCCGGCTTGCCCCGGTCCGTAGGATTGGGGCCGGTCTTTTTCCCCGCCGCCCACGGCACGCACCGACGCGCTGTCCACGCAAGCCCGCGACCAGTCCAGCCGGTCCGCGCCGTGCAATCGGGACAATAGCGTTTCATGGAGCTTTTCCCACACTCCCGCCTGCTGCCAATCCCGCAACCGACGCCAGCAGGTCATCCCCGAACCGCAGCCCATCTCCTGGGGCAGCATCTCCCAGAGCCTGCCCCGTACTTGATACGGGGGAATGCCGCTCTTCAGCACGAACAGAATGCCGGTCAGGGCCTTGCGGTCGTCGATGCGCTGGCGTCCCGGATTGCGGAACCGCCGGGGTTTGGGGGCGGGCAGCAGCGGTTGTACGATCTCCCACAGTTCGTCGCTTACCAAAGGTTTCGCCATGGGACACCCCCTCCCGCTGCCGCAGATACGTCGCCAGCCCACCCCTACCGTCCGGTCTTACCGCGAGATTAGCCGCCTGATTATGGATTAGCAACCCATTTGGTTAGGGGTTCTAAATTGCCGCTGCCGTCGGCCATGGCCGACGCGACCCGAAATCACGGCGACCACCTGCCCCGGAACCTGAAACTGTGGGGCGCAGCCAACGCCTTCACCGGCGACGGTCCTCTGCCCAGTCCTGACCGCTGGGTGCCGCTTATCCCACAGGAAGTACAGAACGGCAAGCCCACATCGAAACGCGGGCCTGGTTCATCTGTACGCCGCAGGCGCACAGCATCAATCAGGGTCGGGGTTCAGGACCCGGCCCAAGAACAGGATCGTGCCCGTGCCCGTGTCCCGGATCAGGAAGATGAAAGGCCGGTCGACCATGACGGCAATGGGCTCTTTGGTGGGACCTGAAGCGGGCGTAACCACCACTGTGGCCGCTGCCGCCTCCGTGCCCTCTTCGTCCACCGACACGAACGCCTTGTGGACCACTTCGGAAATCCAAAGGTCCCTGGAACCGGTCATGCCGGAAAAATCGGCTCCGGCGCCGAAGGCGTCGGACATCCCCATCCCGGCCAGGGTGTCGCTGAGGCTGAACTCCGACTCGAACTCGAACAACGGCACCGTGAGGGTGACGTAGTCAATCTCGATGTCATCAATGATCCGGTCGAGGATTTCCGAGTCCAGCGACCCTTCAAATTCTTCCAGCGCACCCTCGTCGGGCAGCAGGATCGTCATCGACATCTCGCCCCAGGAATACGGCACATCGACCGCCTGGTACCCATCACCCCTGGCGTAGCCGTAAAATTCCTTGGTGGTCTCCGTCATCATCGGAACCATCGCCGTGCCGCCACCGGCCAGATGAAACGGACGTACCTCGGTATCCCTGGGGTTGAACTGCCAGAGCCACGAGGCGTTGAAGTAGATGGCGTTGGTTAGCACCAAGCGGGTGGATTCCTCTACAGCCCCTGGTGGCAGGAGATCCTTGACCTTGCCTTCGGTTTCTTCGGCGATCCAGTCGTTGATCCTGAGGCGGGACTCATCCGGCGCGCCCACGAAGTCCACGGCCATCATCCCCGCCCCGTAGTTTTCGGCCAGTAAATCGAGAAAGTCGGGCAGGAAATGATGGCCGTCCTGACCCCAGACCACGTTGGCGATATTCAAGCGGAAATACCGGTCGCCTTCACTGTCGCTGTTGGGCGTGCTCCCTGGCTTTTGACCTCTTGAAGCAAGGGTGCGGTCCAGTACGTTGAATGCGGGGTGCAGGCTGCTTTGCGGAAGCCTGTAGTGAAGCGTGTCCGCCATCTGGAGCTCTGTCTCGTCTCTGGCTCCAGCGTAGGTCATGGCGAGGGCCTGAGAAACGCTGAATGGCGAGTAGAACAGGTTGCCTTCACGGCCGCTCAGAGCGCGGTACAGGTCGAAGGCAAAGGCATTGTTCCCTCGCACCAGTTCGGTCAGATCCGCTGCCCCCACGGTCGGGGCAGATCGGCCCTTGCCCGAACGCAATTCTGTCGTTTCCGTCGGGGCTGGAGAAACGATTTTCGTGGCGGTCGCCGGCTGCGTCGCGGGCAGGACTTCCGTCGGAGATGCTCCACCGCAGCCGGACAACGCAGCCAACACGACCAAAGCCGCGACAACCAAGCAAATCCACCGTAGCGCCACTCGATAACGACAAGCCCCGGTCTCGAAATTGTTTTTCAAAAAGTAGTCATCCATCTGCGCGACGTTGGGCGTGCTGCCGGTCCAGCCGACTTCCGCCAGATGGTCCCGCAGAGCGCCCATGAGCAGCGTCAACGTGATCAGCAGCGGCTGACCATCGATTGCGAGCCAGCTCCCAAACCCAGCGCCCACCTGGTTCTGAACCTACACGAACGACCCCAGGAAATGCTGGGCGTCCGCATCGGACGAACCCTTGAGAATGTCTTCCCACATCCGGTCGCAATGTTCCGGTGCCCAGGAGTAATCCCGTTGGAACACCGGAATCACAAACTGCTTGGGACCGTTGATGATCTGTCCGAAACCGTATTTCACCGCGTGCATGGTTCTCCCGGCGCAGGCTGCTGCCGGGAACGGCACCGGGCAAACATGACAAATTTTCGTGGAAATGAGGTATCCGCACGCCCACGCCCTTTCGTCGTGCCGTCAGGGCAACGCATTCTCTGTGGAATGTCGAGCTCCGGAGCCTGAGAATACCCCGTGGTGCCTCTCTACGCCAGAGCGGCCACTGCTTTGATTTCGACCAAGAACTCTTCGCGCACCAGGCCGTCGACCACCAGCAAGGTGTTGGGCGGGTAGTCACCGTCGGGGAAAATTTCCGGGAAGACTTGGTTTCTTCCGTCGATAAAGCCCTGCACCGCCTCACGTCCCACCACATAGGTCGTGAATTCCACGACGTTGTTGAACCCGGCGCCGGCTGATTCCAGGACACCGCCAATGTTCTGGAAAACTTGGCGCGTCTGGGCCGCGGCATCACCGGGTCCTACCAGGGCGCCCGAAAGATCCACACCGACCTGTCCCGCTACGTATATCAGCCTCTGGGCGTTCACCGACATTCCGACCGAATAGGCGCCCAAGGGTTGGGGAGCCAGGTCGCTGGTTATCGCCGTCCTCTGCAATTCCGCCATCACGTTCACCTCGCTTACTTTTTGCGGCGCCATTATATGGCACCGGTTCGAACCACCGCCTGGAGCGGGAATTCCGCCGCCGCTGCAAGCCGCACACGGCCCGCGCCAAATGTCGCAAAGGGCCGCAGAACGCGCCCGGGCCCGTTTCCGTCGGAATCTGGGGCACATCGTGCGCCTTTGTCTACCACCAGCGCCTTCCCAGTGGTACTCCACCCGTAGTAAAACTCAATGAGAGAGCGAACCGCAATGATCATCATTCACGCCGCCCAACTGGACGGCAGCCTGACGCTGTGGGGCGAAGACTCCGACCCACCCCCACCTTCCGAACGGATGTCGGACGTCCACCATCCCCGGTGCGTCAGCGCCTTGCGCCTGGCCGAAGCCGTGGGCATTGCGCCCGAGGACTCCGCAGGCGACGAGGCGGGAGCCTCCGTCTGGCTGCCCAGCCGCGGCAACAACCCGATACCGTCCGAAGGATTGGCCGGCCCCGCGACCAAATCGAGGGCCAAACCCCGCATCAAGCCCTGGCACGTACCCACCCTCAAACTTTCCAGCGGGCAGGCCATCGAACTGCTGCAACGTACCCAGGAGGGCCGCGTCGTGGAGCCTGGCATTGTGCTGAGCCACGACGTGCTCTACTGGCGACACGTCATGCTGTTCGCTGCCGCCCTGACGGCACGGCAACAATTCCTGCCCAACGTGGCGCAAAACGGAGGAAACACCAATGCCGTGTGGACTCCACTCTACATCGGCGACGACGCACACCGGCTGGCGGAACTGGCCAAGGCCATGCCAACCTCGGCTCGGGCCCTCACCGGCGCAGATGATCACCGCCCGCCCACTACCCCGCCGCAGGCCGTCCTGAAAGAGTTCATCGCCGGCGTCGTCAACCACATCATCCGCGAGGACGCCGCAGAAGGCTCTCCAGGGTCCGACTCCGTTCACGAAGCCTGGCTGCAAGCCCTCACGTCGTCAGACGGCGTTGTCCACGCTAACGCCGCCCAGCTCCAGCAACTGCGCCGGCAGGTTGCGGAATGGCACCGGCCCATCGCCGTGGCCGCCAACTCTCCCTACCGCCTCTGCCTGCGGCTGGAAGAACCGCCCGAACCCGATCAGGACGAACCACCGGCCGCCCTCCGTGAACAGGACTGGTACCTGCGCTACCTGCTCCAGCCTCACGATGACCACAGCCTCTTGCTGGCGGTGGACGACGCCCAGGAACGACAGTCGCCGGACTTCAACCCGGCCGAATTCCTGCTCACTTCCCTGGCCCAAGCCGGCTCAGTGTGCCCGCCCATCGCCGACAGCCTGAACAAGCGCAAAGCTCGGCGCGGAACAGGCTCACCAGTTCCTGACCCAGCAGGCGGCCGCGCTGCAGCAGGCCGGTTTCGGCGTCATGCTGCCTTCCTGGTGGACCCGACGGGGCACGAAAAACCGTCCCAGCGTTCGGGCCGAGGTCCGCACTCCCCCCATGCAGGGCGGCGCCAACATGACCATGGCTTCCCTCATCGACCTGAACATCCAAGTCGCAATGGGCGACGAGGTGATTGAACCCAAGGAACTGTTCGAGTTGGCCGACCTGAAGGTGCCGTTGGTCCGCTTCCGCGGCCAGTGGGTTGAAATCAATGCCGACGAAATCCGCGCCGCCGCCGACTTCTGGCGCAACCGCAACCAAGCCACCCTGCGGGAGGTCATCCGCATTGGGCTGGGCACCGACCAGCAGGCGGAAGCCGACAACGTGCCCCTGTCCACCACCGGCTGGCTCAACGATTTACTGGAGTCTCTCCAGCAGAAGGGCAAAATCGAGCTGCTGGGCACGCCGCAGAAATTCAACGGGGAACTTCGTCCCTACCAGCAACTGGGTTACTCATGGCTCGACTTCCTTCGCTGGTGGGGTCTCGGCGCCTGCCTGGCCGACGACATGGGGCTGGGCAAGACGATCCAAACCCTGGCTGCCATTTTGCGGGACCACCAGCAGGGCAACGAAAAGCCCAACCTGCTGGTCTGCCCGACCTCCGTGATCAACAACTGGCAGCGGGAGGCGCAGAGGTTCACCCCCAGCCTACCGGTGATGCTGCACCACGGACCAGGCCGAGAACGCGGCGGCGAGTTTGCCAGCCAGACCACCGACCACCAGCTCGTCATCACCAGCTACGGCACCATGACGCGGGACCGCGAACTGCTGGCTTCTGTCGATTGGCGGTCCGTCACCCTCGATGAGGCTCAAAACATCAAGAACCCCGTCACCCGACAGGCGCAGGCGGTCCGTTCGCTTCCCGCCGACTACCGCATCGCCCTCACGGGCACGCCCGTCGAGAACCACGCCGGCGACCTGTGGGCCATCATGCAGTTCCTGAACCCTGGCCTGCTGGGCTCCCAAGCGGAGTTCAAGCGCCGGTACTTCAATCCCATCCAGGCCAACCGAGATGACGAAGCGGCCGCCAAGTTGCAGAAGGCCGCCGGCCCGTTCATCCTGCGCCGGCTGAAGACCGACCCTACGATCATCGACGACCTGCCCGACAAGCACGAGACCAAGCAGTATTGCAATCTGACCCGCGAACAGGTCACCCTATACGAGGCCGTGCTGCGCGACGTCGAAACACGACTAGAAGACGCCGAGGGCATGGCGCGTCGCGGCTCCATCCTCGACACCCTCGTCAAGCTGAAGCAGGTGTGCAACCACCCGCGCCAACTGCTGGGCGACAATTCGGCCATCGCCGGCCGCTCCGGGAAGCTGTCCCGCCTGGAAGAGTTGCTGGACGAAATCATCCCCGCTGGCGACCGCGTCCTGGTCTTCAGCCAGTTCGCCGAGATGGGCAGCATCATCCAGCAACACGTCCAGGAAACCTACGGCCTTGAGACGCCCATGCTCCACGGCGGCGTCTCGCGCAAGAACCGCGACCGGATGGTGGAGCGTTTCCAGAATGATCCCCATGGCCCGCAGGTGTTCGTCCTGTCGCTGAAGGCCGGCGGGTCGGGCCTGAACCTGCCTCGCGCCAACCACGTCATCCACTATGACCGCTGGTGGAACCCGGCCGTCGAAAACCAGGCCACCGACCGCGCCTTCCGCATCGGACAAACCAGGGACGTGCATGTCCACAAGATGATCTGCGCCGGCACCCTCGAAGACCGCATTGACCTCATGATTGAGACCAAGCAGCAGACCGCTGACCAGGTGGTGGGCGCCACGTCGGAACGGTGGCTCACCGAACTGTCCAACGCCGAACTGCGGGAGGTAATGGCCCTCAGCGCCACGCCCGAAGGGTGAACACGGGGCCAGCCAAATCGACGACGACTGGAAAGGTATCCTCAATGACCTACTACGACCACGAATACTCTCGTCCCATCGACGTGAAGGGCGGCATCAGGGCCGAGTCCCGTCGGGGAGACTTCGGCTCCAACTGGTGGGCCAAGCGCTGGACCCAGACTCTCGAACAGTTCAGCATCGGCGCACGGTTGAGCCGTGGTCGCTCCTACGCCCGGCGAGGCCAGGTTCTTTCGATTGACATCCAGAACGGCGGGGTCGAAGCCCAGGTGCAGGGCAGCCGCAAGCGGCCCTACGAAGTCGAGATCAGCGTCAAGACCATCGACACCGGTGACTGGGAGCGGTTGCGAAAAGCGATGGCCGAACAGCCGGTCATTGCCGCCAGCCTGCTGGCCGGCCGGATGCCGGAGAACATCGAGGACACCTTCAAAGCCGTTGGGCTTTCGATGTTCCCCGAAAGGGGCGACGACCTCCAAACTGGCTGCTCGTGCCCGGACTGGTCAAATCCCTGCAAGCACATCGCCGCCGTCTACCTGCTGCTGGGTGAGGAGTTCGACCGCGACCCGTTCCTCATCTTCCGAATGCGAGGGATGGACCGCGATGACCTGCTGGGTGAGGAGTTCCGCCAGTCGGCCCAGACCATCGATGGGCCGCCGCTGGCACCACAGCCACTGCCGGAAGATCCGGATGTGTTCTGGGCTAACCCGTTACGCACGTTGGCCGCCATTGACCTCGGCACGGCGACGGTGCCAGACATGCACGCCGCCCTGCCCCAGCAATTGGGACGATTCCCATTCTGGCAGTGCGAACTGGAACTCATCCCAGCCCTACGCAACATCTACGAGAACACATCCCCGAGGGCCCGGGACATTTACCTTGGACAAGACCCTGGCGGCGAGGCCGAAGCTAATCGGAGCCGAGAATTCGACAAAGCCTTCGAGATCCTCGAAAGAACCTGACGTGGGCCAAGCTTTCGGCGCCACGTCCACGAAGACCGGCGCCAGGACGCCGATCTTCGCCCTAACCGACAACAGGCTGAGGTACCCCAACGGCCGTAGAACGCGCCCGGGCGCCGTTTCCAGCGGAAACTGGGGCTTTCTGCGGCAGACTCGCCAAAGCGGACTACCATTGACCAACACTGACTACGGCGTCCCTGACGCCATTCACCAACAGGCATTACCCGTCCAGGTCCGAACTCTTGGCCCAGCCCGTTGGCCAGCGGCCGGGTTCCGGCCCACAACACGGGGAGAATCCCCTCTGGGCATGTTCCACGGCCTTTCGACCGACCGGTGCAATGAAGTTGAGGTAACGCAAGACACTCGCTCTTGATGGCACGTAACCCCGCTGTATCAGGAAGGGACTCGTTGCCCAACACCGACAGGCGCGACACCCCTCCGGTTAATGCCAACCGGCAGTACATTGCCTTGAGGTTGTGCAAAAGGCGTGACCCTTGTCGATGATGATCACAGCACCGGGAGGATTTGCGGTCAGCAGGATCTCGGCAACAAGCCCGTTTGACAGCAATTTGGCGTGGTGTTAGCGTCGCCTCATCTACAACCGGAATCTCCGCAGAGGAACGAACTCGGACAAGGACCAGTGCAGGCTAGGAGCGTGATCATGGAGCGACTACGGTTTATTGATGGAGATTCGCACGTTCTGGAACCAGAAAGGATTTGGACGGATTACCTCGAAAAGAAGTACCAGAACCTCATCAGCGGCCACGTCCGCTGGGTGAGAACACCTTCCGGAGACGGCCCTGACGGAAAATCCACCGACAACAATGCCCTCGCTTTTGAGCTTGAGGTGGAGGTGATGGGCCGGAGGCCCTTGGGCGAGCGGGACCCCACGGCAGCCACCAGGAACTTCCAGGACCGTGACTTGGACGAGTTGGACTTCGCCTACGGCAAGTGGGCCGACCAGGACTTTCCCGCCAGCGCCTACCGTGAGGTTATGGACACTCACGGTGTGGACCACATGATCCTCTACCCCACGGCCGGCTTCTGGACCACCGGCGTTGCCGAGATGGACGGCGAGACCGCCATGGCCATCCGCCGGGCCTACAACCGCTGGCTGGGAGATTTCTGCCAGGAAATCGGAAAGGGAGCGTGCGGCGCGGCGTCCATAGACCTGCGCGACCCGGCAGCGGCCGCCGCGGAAGTGCGCAGATGCGTCAAGGAGTACGATTTCAAGGCGGTGCACCTGAATCCGGCGCCGGTACCCAACCTGCGGCTTTTTGACGAGGAATGCGATGTCCTATGGGATACCTGCGCCGAACTGGGCGTGCCGGTGGGGTTGCACCCCAGCGCCAACCACCCCTTCGACCAAGGATTGCTGGACTATCTGCCGGGGTTGAGAAACTGTCGCGCCACCGTGTCCTTCGTGATGGGCAGTATGCTGGCCTGTACGGGTTTCATCATGGGCGGCGTACTGGAGCGGCATCCGCAGCTGAAGCTAGTGTTCCTGGAATCGGGCTGTGGCTGGGCGGCTTTCTGGTTGGACCGTCTGGAAGCCGGCATCCAGGGCGGCACACGCCGGTTGAGGATACAGGGTCTGAACCACACTCCCGTCGAGTACTTCCAGCGGCAGTGCTTTGTGGCAGCCGACCAGGATGATCCCGGCATCGAGCCACTGATCCAGGCCATTGGCGACCACGTCATTGTCGGCGCTACCGACTTCGGCCATCCCGAGGGGAGAAAGTACTTCAAAGCGAAACAGGATCTGATGGAACTCGCCGGCGTGTCCAGCGAGAGCAAGCGCAAAATCATGTGGGACAACGCGCTGCGAGCTTACCCCATAACCCCCGGCGATTAGAAATTCAGCCGGAAGCCCCGTGCCGCCGCAAGCCTGCCCTGCCTCGGGGCAGAGTGGAACGCCTAAACTGAAGCCAAAGCGGGAATAACATCCGCAGGGTGGTGGATTTCAGTCCGGTAGGGCCCAGACAGTTCTGTTGCCCGCGCCCGAAAGACGGTCCGACAACGCCGCTTGACTTCCTTCCGATGGCTGATCAGGTGGGTGAAAATTCGCCCGCGCCAACAGAACTCCAGGACAGAGACTGTAATGCCTGTCGAACCGAATCGACGATATTTCATCGACTTTGAACTCTGGCCGCATGATTGGCGCAGACGTTTGATCCCACTGCTACGATTCGTGCTCATGCAACGCGTCGGATTGTTGACATTAGTAACGCCCATTGTTAGGTTGAGCTCAAAATTGGCTGCATCCAAACCAACGTGTAGCCAAGAGGAGGGTCCGTCGTGCCAGTGCAGCGATTCAGGCCAATGACCAAAGATTTCCCCACCTTCGACTGCGATGCGCACATCGTGGAGCCCGCTACCGTCTGGGAACGGGCCGCAGATAGCCTCACTAGCGGCGAGTTGGCGGCTCTGAAATCCACTATGTGGTACGACGCCGAAACGAACCAGTTGCTGGTCAACGGAAAGGCCGACGTGAACAGTTTTTCCCCTGTTCCGAAGACTGGGCCGGGCGCCATCGACATCGTGAGGCTGGCCGGTCCCGGGCTCAAACACGACATCCAGCGCGCCTTCAACGTCCGCAACCTCAACCCTGAAACTGCGCTCACCAAAGAGCAGTCGGATTACCTCGCCCACGCCGGAGCCGACGAGCCCGGCCCCCGCTTGCGGGACATGGACGTGCAGGGCATCGACCAGGTGATGATCATACCAACCAGCATCGACACCTACCCCTGGCTGCAGAACGCCCTGGGGGCGCGGGCCATGTGCAAGGCCTACAACGATTGGGCCTACGAATACACGCGGGAGGACCCGGAGCGTCTCTACTTCGCCGCCCTGATCCCCATGCAGAACCCCCAGTTCGCTGTTGAAGAGGTTTATCGCGTGGCCGCCAAGGGTTGCCGGGTTGCCCTGATCAGGCCCATGGACGCCATGGGCAACTACCCGATTCAACCGAAGTACGAAGGCGTGTGGAACGCCCTGGAAGACACCGGCCTCGTCTATGGAATGCATCCCTTCCCGGCCTCCGGGGTTGCGAAACCACCGGGCTATTCCGACCAGTATTCGGGCGCGGAGCTCATCAGAAGGACCATTTCCACCTCCGGATTGCCGCACACCTTCCTGGGCAACGTGCAAAACTTCCAGGCCGAAGCGTCCCTGTGGGTGACCATGGTGCTGATGTCTGGGTTCTTCGAAAGGCATCCCAAGATCAGAGCCGCAGTGTTCGAGGCGTCATCCACCTGGCTGAGCTTCCTCCTGGACGAATGCGACAAGACCTACCGGCTCTACCGGAATGACTGCAACCTGCCGCCGCTGAAGCAACTGCCCAGCGAGACTTTCTTCCAGCATTGCGTCACCGGCTTTGAGGGTGACGAAGCACCGCCATCGCGCCTGCCCGACTACTATCGGGACATCCTCGCCTGGGCCTCCGACGTCTATCACCACGACGGAGACGACGTCTGGCGGGCCATCGAGACCATGGAAGAATGCGAGCTGCCCATTGACGACCAGGCCAGGTTCCTGGGAGCAAACGCTCGCCGTCTCTACAATATTGAGCCGCCCAGCAAGATCGTTCGTGACCGTGTCACCGAGATCCACCGCCCGGATTGGTGGCCCGACGAGGACGAAATAAACGCGGCCCTCAAGCCGGAGGCGTCGGTGACGCGACGATAGCCGGCAGCCCATCGGATGACGTGCGATGACTACCAGTAAAGACTTCGCTATTTTCGACAGCGATTCCCACGTGGTGGAACCCCGCGAGGTGTGGGAGGAATACCTGGAGCCCGAGTACCGGGTCCTGGGTAAAAACGCCCTCTGGCGCGAGGAAGGGACCTTCGACTCGTATCTCAAAATCAACGGGCGGGTGTTTCGAGACACCGCAAACCCCAACATCCCCCGTCATGCCATCTGGAAGCCCGGCATGACCTGGGACTCCGTCGGCAAATTGGATCCGGACACCCGCCATCCGGCGTGCGAGGGGGCGTCTGACCCACAGGCCCGGCTCCGGGATATGGATGCCATGGGGATCGACCAGACCTTCGTTTACCCGACGTGGTTCGCCGAGGGATTTCACCTGGTCGAGGACCCGGACGTGGCCTGGGCGCTGGCGCGGGCGTACAACGACTGGATCGCGGATTTCTGCCAGGCGGCGCCGGAGCGGCTCTTCGCCGCCGCAATGGTTCCCCTTGGGAATATGGACTTTGCTTTGGCTGAGTTGCGCCGTGTCGTCGGAACGCGATGTTTCCGTGGGGCGTTCATCCGGCCCATGTTCATGGAAGGACGGTACCTGACCCACCCGTACTACGATCCCCTTTGGGCGGAACTGGAGAACCTGGGCATGACCGCCGCCGTGCATCCCACAGCCGGCTTATGGAACCCGGAGTGGACTTCCCATGGTCCCTTCGTGGAGAAGATCAGCGGTCGACTTTCGCAGGGTGCCGGTCTCGGGGGCGGCGGAGGGGGCCCCTTCGCCGGCGGCAGCACCAGCGACCGCAACCGCGCATCTCCGGCGACGGGAATGATCCCGCTGGGGCATCCCCTGGCGCCGATATTGTCCCATTGGCTGGACAACCATATGTTCGTCGCATCCACGCTGATCGGATATACCGTCATGCAGCGCTTCCCCGAGTTGCGGGTGGTAATGGCCCACGGCAAAGCCTCCTGGATGGACGAAGTCCTAGAGAAAATGGAGGCGTCGACACGGGTTATCCCGCTCCAGCATTATTATCCCGTCCGGACTGACCCCGAAGAGATGTGGGAAGAAGGCCATGTCATGCTGGGGTTCGACGCTGAGGAGCGCATGATCCAGGAGCTCCCGCATTCCTTCGAAGATAAAGTCGTTTGGGGTTCACGGTATCCGCATCACGATACAACCAGCGCCTGGGACGCCATCCACGCGCTGACCCAGGCCAGAGTCGAACGGAGCGTTATAGCTCGTATGATGGGCGAGAACGCCCGGCAGCAATTCGGCCTGAACTGAGCCGCCGCTTTTTGCGGGCCAGACGGTTCGCGCCCAAGGCGCTATCGACATGGGCCTCACGCGTACCGATTCGTACGTTGCAGGGGCTTTGCGGTTAAGCCTGTTTTTGGAGTAGGCGAACGGAGAACGTGGGGAACCCACTGGAAGGTACGGACCGTTTTTATATTAGAGACAGTTGCTCCTGGTACGCCATCGCTGCACCTGAAATCTGAAGTGCGGCGATGGTCGCCGACCCGGCTCCCAAAGTGGCCAATGACCCTGTAAATTCCTCAATTCACCGGACTATAGTCCCGGTACACTGACAGACAATTTTAGGTCGCTCCGCCGAACGCGATTGCCGTCGCGGTTGGTTTGGCTCAAGCGGTCACATCCCAAATCGTGGGGTTTGACAGGGATTCGGCGTCGGGGTCGTGGACGACGGTTGTGGGGGGACGGCTTTTGTTGCGTTGGTGTGCTGATCCGCTATCCTCGCAACGAGTAAGGTTGTTGCTATCAGGCGCCGGCCCGAGTAGGCTCGGGAGCCGGAGTTGGTAAGGGAATCAAAAACCGTAATCCAGTTTCGCGGTATGCGTTTCCCCCGGGACAGTACGCACGAGGAACCCATCGATTTCCTGGCGCGCGTGCGCTTCATCTGTCGGGGTGTATTGCCCCCAAAGGTGATCATAGAGCGACCGAGATGCCTCCACCAGGTCGTCCGCCAATTCTCCCCGGCTTTCCGCAAACGCCAACATCTTGAGAACCGCGATCGCGTGAGGTCGCTCAGCATGGGTGCGGCGGTTGGCCCGGATGCGGTGGTAAGTGAGCAGAACTTCGGCGGTTTTCTCAGCTTCTCGTGGCGCATGCAGCAACACCCACAGGTTCGCCAAATGGGGCGCGGACTGTGAATTCGCCTCCACGGCGTTGACGTACCGGTTGGACGCGATTTTTCGGATCTCAGCCAGCGTGCCGGCGTCGATCACGGTGCTTTCCTGGTTTCCCATCTGTTCCAACAAAGCCCACAAAGCCAGCGGGTTCAATGCCGGGCTATTGGCCTGCCGCAACGCCCACTCTTGATCCGGCTCTCCGAAAACTGCGGCCACCCGCGCCGCAAGTTCGGTTGTTGCCAAATTTTCGATCAACGAGTCGGATTGCCGGCGGACAAAGTCTGCATGAGCCCACACCTGCTCGGCAAAAGCCAGTACCTTTCCATGGTTCAATCTTCGCCCGGCGACCGCCAAGAGTTGAACGGCATACAGCGCGATTGTCATCTGGATATGGGCGACCCGGTCAGCCACATGAAAGATTTTCGATTCTTCATCAGCATCCCACGCACTCAATCGCAGCACTTTGCATTTTTCGATTGCCCAATCCAGCGGATCAATGTCCTGGTGATACATCACCACCGCCGCAGCCAACGCGAGCAGCCAGTCTCGGTTGTTCCAACGCCCGGTGAGGTGCGGAGAATGCAGGTCGTCTTCCAGAGCAGCCGTCATGCGGCGTTCGTGTTCGCCCACGAGGATACCGGCAACCTGGGTCGCTTTTTCGGGTTCCTTTTCTCGGATTTGCCACGCGATGTCTGCCAGGGGTTTGCCCCTGGGTTCGAGCTTGGCCCGCCGCAAGCCGGATTCCAGTTCGCTAATCACCGCTTCAGACCAGTGATCAAGCACCACGCCTTCGAGCAGTTGGGTGCAGTGCTTTTCGACCGCCTCAGTCGTCGGACGATTTTCGTCCGGGCCGAAGGAGGTGTGGTTGAGCAGCTCGAACGCCCAACAGGTGCTCCGTGCGGGTCCGAGAGCCTCAAGACTGTATACCAGATCCTCGATTGACGCCGCCAAGTCTGGATTAATCGACCCCTTGGCCCAAAAGGCCGTGTCGTGGTTGCCGATCCCGGAGGTCCCAGAGAGCTCCACCCGGATCCCGTCGATGATCATCTCGGCAACCCGCTCTTTCATGTCCTGCCGCAGGTGGTTTGGACCACCGTAGGGATCGAACCAGCTGCGGATGGTGTCAATGGCCCGGTCAGCTTCCTCCGTTTCGCCAAGCTGGTTTCGGATTATCGATTCGGCCAGGTCTGGACACGTCGGCTCTTTCAGGGGCGCCAGACCATTGCCGAAAATGCGCCAGATGGCCTGCACTGCGTCCGCAGGCAACTCGGTGGTCGGGGCTTCGTCGCCGGGCATCATTTGATCTCCCGGACGTGAACGCCGTTGCTGTTGTCGCCGATGTTCAACGAACAGAGTTCCTGCACCTGAGCTTCGTATACCCCGTATGGGAGCGTTGCGAACGTGACGCCGTGAACGTGCCAACCATTGATCGAGTGGGTGATGATGATCTCCTTGTCGGGAATGATGAGGTAGCGGTCGTGAAATGCCGGCTTGTCTTCGCCTCTGCTATTTTTTCTGGTGAACGATCTTACCGTCACATGGCCCGCGGGACGGAGGGATACTCGGACAACCACCCATCAGCGTTCCCGCCTCCGCAAAGGATTCTCAGCTCCTGTCCTCTGGTCGCAGCGAACATGCCGCTGTATATCCGTTCGTTCGTATTGTCACGGTCCCGTTGCATGAAATACGGGTCGGCGAGGTAGATTGGCCCCTCAGAACGCCAGACGTCGCCAAGAAGATTGAGGAAATAGTCGATGGCCTTCTCGGTCTGGTCCGGTCAGGAGGTCCACTAGGCCGTAAAGGAGGCCCTGCGGCTGGGCGCCGTCGGCTTTGACTCCGTGAAGCACCTGCCACTGTGCCAGATCGAAGTCAGGCCGCCCCGCCTCGACCTGGATCTCTATCCCCATCTGCCCCGGGTCAGCGTCCAGACCACTCGCGCCGGAGATTACCTGACCCTACTATCAGATAGGAGGGCGGCATGAGCGACCGATCCACGCTGCTCCTTGAGCACCATCTCAAGGAATTGAAGCTGCCCAGTTTTCTCAGGGAGTACGGCAATCTGGCAGTCCAGTGCGCCGCCGAGGGTGTCAGTCATCCCGACTACTTGCTGCGCCTCGCCGAACTGGAACTCACCGACCGACACCAGCGCCTGGTGCAACGCCGGATCCGCGCGGCCCGCTTCCCTGCCACCAAGGGACTGGACACCTTAGACTTCTCGGCTATGGCCGCGGTAAAACAGGCCTTGGTCATGCAGCGGGCCCGGTGCGAATACGTGGAGCGGGGTGAAAACGTCATCGCCATCGGCAACAGCGGCACCGGCAAGACCCACGTCGCCCTGGGCCTGGGACTGGCCGCCTGCCAGCGGGGAATGTCGGTGGACTTCACCACGGCCCCTGCCCCGGTCAACGAACTGGTGGAGGCCAGAGACGAGCGCCGGCTGCTCAATCTGCAGCGCCAACTGGCCCGGCTCAAGCTGCTCATCATCGACGAGTTGGGCTTCGTGCCCCTGTCCCACACCGGGGCGGAACTGCGCTTCGAGGTCTTCAGCCAGCGCTGCGAGCGGGGGTCCATCCTGGTCACCACCAACCTGGCCTTCGACGAGTGGACCGAGGTCTTCGGGTCGTAACGGCTAACCGGCGTGCTGCTGGATCCTCTCACCCACCACGTGCACATCCTGGAGATGAACGGCGACAGCTACCGCCTCAGGGGCCGCCGGCGGGGCGTCGTCGCCATGCCCGCGTCGGACCGGTCAGCCGCCGGTTAGCGCCCCGCGGACGTCAACGCCGGACCGTCGTCGCGGGGGCCCCACCCCGCCCCGGGCCGTCAGGCACCGCCCCGGCATTCTTAACATGCGCGGGGATTGAGTTTTACCCACCGCCCTCAGCACACCAAGGCCAGGGAATACACCAGCATCTCAATGCTCTTGGTGTACCCTTTGGTCCGCCGCACCAGCCGGTTCGACTTGCTTCGCCACACCGAATGCAGTCCCCTGTTCGAGCCAGGGGCAGGCTCTTCGTTCCAGTTCACCGCTCCGCCTTTGCCCACCACATGGCGGTCCGGCGGAAACCACCCGGCGTAGACCGAGTAGGCGTCGCTGCGATACAACCCCGCCTCCGGGAGCCGGGCATACAACCGCAGGAAGGGCGCTTCGCTGCGGTCGCCCACCTCAAAATCCACCCACCGACTGCCGTCGGCTTCGGACACTACTGCGGTCCAGATCCACCACTCCTCCCGCTGCTCACCATGCCGGGCTCCCCGATAGGTCCACATCTCATCGCAGGACACCACTACCGCCGGACGCTGACCGGCGGCGCCCTCAATCCGCTCCGCACCCCGCCCCCGCAGGCAACTCAGGGCTTGCCGCCCCCTTTTTTTCACCCAGCCCAGCACCGCCGGGGCACTGTAACCCATGGCCGCTGCCTGTGCATCCTGCGCGTACGGCAACCATTCGGTCAGGCTATCCAATTTGAACGCGCAGTGCGCTGCATACCCCCATGCAGAACCAAAATCAGGACGTACCCTAACGACCACTAGGGAATTGCATCGGATGGTCCCGTCTCCGATCATCGTGGCAACAGCGCAGAGGCGAACAGCCGACGCGATGATTAACTGGTCAACGTGCCCGGTCGTGGAAAGCGTACCCGGCAGGGTGAGCGGCAAATGGGTTTTCAAGAACATCCACCGGCGCTGTACGCCCTTTTCGAGAACCTGGCAGCCGGCGCGACCATTCACGACTTTGTCGAATGGTTTGACGGAGCCGAGGAAGAGAAAGTAACCGCCGTGCTGGAGTACGTAGCGCAGGAGTTCCGGGCCAAGGTGCCTCACGCGCATTCTGTTTGACAACGGGACGCCCAGCCAGCTGAGCCGTCAGCTATTTGGACACGAGGTAGAAACGGCCCGATGGCGGGGCTGGGAAACCCTTTCAAACGAACTCTTCTTGACCAAGAACCAGCAGCCAGTTTCGCGGTCATCATCACGACCGACCAGAACATCCGCTACCAGCCGAACATATCAGGCTGGCGAATCGCCGTGGTTGTTCTGATGCAAACCGCGTGGCCGCTTGTACACAGGCAGGTAGAAGCCATCCGCCACGCACTGGATTACATCCGGCCCGGCGAGGTCAGAGAAGTGCATATCCCCGGCAGGCGGGAAAGGTAGCCGACCACGGACACCGTCGGACGCGGACTGGAAACCCGCATCGTCCGGCTCTGATCGAGCTCCACCAGGACCCGGCGTTTCTCGAAGCGTATGAGCCACAATCGGGCCCAGCGACGGAGGCCCCGGTGTCGCGAATTCAATCCCGCTAACGGCGAAGTCTCTCTGCAAGTCATCCATAAGGTTAGAATGTCAACAGCCATTCTCCAGGAGTTGCCGCTCCATGACCACCCCGTCCCAATCCGTCGAGATTTACTGCGTCAAGTGCAAAGCCAAGACCCCGTCCCGCGACATCGAGGCCGTAACCATGAAGAACGGCCGCCCCGCCACCCGCTCCACCTGCGTGGACTGCGGCACCAAGAAGTTCCGCATCGGCGTGCTGCCCTGACCGGCCCCTCCAACTCGGATTATGAGGCTTGACCTAGCCCTGACTACTCCTCAATTCCTGCCCGCCGTGGAGGACGTGTCCGGAGTAGAGCGGCAGCCTGGCGGACCCTCGGGGGCTCGCTGGAACTGCCTCGAGGGCGGAGTGCCAATCCACGCCGCCCACTTGCGCTGGGAGCAGGCGGATTTGCCTCGGTGGTGGCAAGGGTGAGCTGGGCAAGCCAAGGACTTGCCCAGTTCAAGCGTCATGGTCCCACAGGAATTCCAACGCCAGGAACGACATGGCCATAGACGTAGAACCGCACGACTGGGGCGATGCCCGGCCCATAGACATCAAAGCAGTTCTGGACGACGCAGCGTCGCACTTGAACCGGCTGGTTGACGAGCCGATCACGGATCACATCCTGGTGGTAGCGGCCCACGGTGAAGATGCCCAACCTATGACGCACTACCGCAGCTCGCCGGAAGACCCCATCATTATCCAACTCACGGTACGCGGTAAGTTCTGGGCGCAATTCGCCTATCAGTTCTCCCATGAATTCTGCCACGTCCTGTCCGGCTACGAGCGGTTGAAGGACAACCCAAACAACTGGTTTCACGAATCCCTCTGCGAACTGGCCTCGGTTTTCACCCTCCGACGCATGGCGGAACGCTGGCCGGAACAGCCGCCGTACCCGAACTGGGTGGACTACGCCAGCGCTTTGGGCGATTACGCGGGCGATTTGCTCAACAGTGCAAATCGCAGATTGCCGGACGGCATGACCCTGGCCACATGGTTGCTCGCCCACGAGAAGGCACTCCGGCAGGACCCCTACCGGCGGGACCACAACGCGATAGTCGCCTACAACCTCCTACCCTTATTCGAAGCAGAACCGGCGGCATGGAATGCCGTCCCCCGCCTTCCGGTATCCCAAGGGATGCTGGCCGAGTACTTGGCCGACTGGCAGCGCCTGGTCAAGCCCGGCGACAAGCCATTCGTCTACCGTGTGATGGAAGCCATCCTCTGATTACTGCGGGTCGTTGGGGCGTACGGAAACGCCCGGAACACTGCCTAGATCAAAAAGCGGCGGCACGCCCCTATCAACGGAGTATGCCGCCGGCGTCCGGCCCTCTGTGCCAAACGGTGAATTCGCAAGTAGGCGCTGTCCGTCATCCAAACCCCGGTCAGACTGGCTACGTCTACCGCTCCAAGGGCGTACGAGGCCCGGAAGATTGGGAAGTTGTCCCACAAGCTGGATATTTGGAAAGGCCGACGGTCCGCATTTGACGGGCCATCGGCCTACTCATCCACCTCGCGCCGCAGCCAACCACGGGCCGTAATCCTACAACCGGGGCTGCATGCGAATCACGGCTCTTTGCTGCGTTTGGTACCGTACCGACCGGTTCAATAACGTGGGCCGCTGTGAGTCTGTCCCACAATTGTCCCACATCTGGACGGGTCAGCGAGCGATCCGAGCCATTTTTGAACTCAAATTCCGGTGCGATTGGAAATTGGTGCCGAGGGAGGGACTCGAACCCACACACCTCCGGGAGGTAGCGGATTTTAAGTCCGCCGCGTCTGCCGTTTCGCCACCTCGGCACGTTTCAAAATCAAAAGGCGCAACGCCTCGTTGAGCCAAAGCGCTGCGCCGGATCTCTCTGGCCTCGCGGGCCATTAGGGTGGTAATCCTCAACTTAGGTTGAAGATCTGGAGGCGACGGGCGGATTCGAACCGCCGAATAGAGGTTTTGCAGACCTCCGCCTTAACCACTTGGCTACGTCGCCTCGTTTCTGCGCTGCGCTGTCTTGATCAACGTCACCTTGTTTTGTTTGCGACGGTGATGGTGCCGAGGGCGGGACTTGAACCCACACGAGCGAAAGCCCACGGCCCCCTCAAGACCGCGTGTCTACCATTTCCACCACCTCGGCTAGCGCATAACGAAGTATAGCATA
The DNA here is from genome assembly GCA_965220505.1 of Dehalococcoidia bacterium. Taxonomy (GTDB): domain Bacteria; phylum Chloroflexota; class Dehalococcoidia; order Lucifugimonadales; family UBA3495; genus Bin87. The sequence goes on from CBDCQE010000001.1 coordinate 2,031,855, forward strand.
CGGGCGGAAACGGCTGTCAAACATCCGCTTGAGCAGGTCGAGATTGCCAGGCGCCTGCGCCGTGGCAATCTCCACACGAAAAAGCGGGCCGGAGCAATGCTCCCGACCCGCGTTGCTTCGGAGCCCAGCGGTCAGTTGACCTGGTGTTCCTGGTTCAGCAGTTCCCTGGCCGCGTCGCCGATGTTGGCTTCCATGCAATCTCGCAACGCGGAGTAGATGGAGCGCTTGATGGCGTCCATCATCCAACCTTCGAACTCAGGCGCCGTCTGGTATTCGTTCTTGACCTCGATCAACTGTCGCAGCGTTTCCAGATAGTGCGACTGCAGCGGGGTCAGCGCCTCCGTTTCGTATTCCTCTACCTCAGGACCTGCCTGCTGTTCCACGCCTATCGGCGCGGCGTTCACCACCGTTTGTTCGTTATCCAGATCCGTAACTTCTGTGTTATCTCTTTGTGATGCGCTCATTGCACTTCTCCCATGGTCCGGCGGGGCGGCACCCGCGGCGGATGCTGAGCTCAACGTCATTATAGCACCTTTGCCAGCGCCCGAATACGACGTTCGCTTAGTTTACAAGGGATTTACGGTTTGGCAAGCCCTCGGGGTTTCGGCCACAGGGCAATCGCATATGAACTGTTTAACCACCGTCATTCCGGCTTTCGCCGGAATCCAGGGATGAAATCGTTAGTTTCGATATGAAAATCAAGCGATTGGCGGTTTCTGGACTCCGGCTTCCGCTGGAGTGACGGGTGAGTGATTTCATATGCGATACCCCGGGTTTCGGCAGAGCGAACGGAAACGCAACGAATGCCGGCCGGCTCGGAACCGCCACCGCACCTCTCGAACAGCCCCAAATACGCCTGCGCTGTTCCGCCGGTTTCCCAGCAACCAAGCGGGGACGAGCGATATGCTCGTCCCCGCGGGTACACGTTCGGCGCGCTTAGACTTCGCGGAACTCGCCTTCCACCGTGTCGTCGGGGCCGGTGTCCGCGCCACCGGAGGCGGAGCCCGGACCGCCCGACCCGGGCTGGGAGTACACCGCCTGGCCCACCCGTTGCAGGGCCTCGTTCAACTCGTTCATCGCGGTCTGCATCTGCGCCACGTTGTTGGCTGCGATGGCGGAACGCAACGCCTCCAGCTTGCCCTCGGCCTCGGCCTTGAGGTCGGCGGGCAGCGTCTCGGCGTTTTCGGTCAGCAGCCGCTCGGCGGAGTACGCGAGGCTGTCCGCCTGGTTACGGGTCTCGATTTCGGCCCGCCGCTGCCGGTCGCTTTCCTCGTTCGCCTCGGCCTCGGCCATCATGCGCTCGATGTCCTCGTCGGACAGACCACTGCTGGTCTGGATGACGATGCGCTGTTCCTTGCCCGTGCCCTTGTCCTGGGCGGACACGCTCAGGATGCCGTTGGAGTCGATGTCGAAGGTCACGTCGATCTGCGGCACGCCCCGGGGGGCCGGCAGGATGCCGTCCAGCATGAAGCGGCCGATGGTCTTGTTGTCGGCCGACATGGGCCGTTCGCCCTGCAGCACGTGGATGTCCACGCTGCCTTGACCGTCGGCCGCGGTGGTGAAAGTCTCGGTCTTCTTGGTCGGAATGGTGGTGTTGCGCGGGATCAGCGCGGTGGTCACGTTGCCCAGGGTTTCGATCCCCAGGGTCAGCGGGGTCACGTCCAGCAGCACGATGTCGCCCACGTCGCCGCCGAGCACGCCGGCCTGGATCGCCGCGCCCAGGGCCACCGCCTCGTCCGGGTTCACCGACCGGGACGGCTCCTTGCCGAATATCTGCTGTACCTTGGCCTGCACGGCCGGCATGCGGGTCATGCCGCCCACCAGGATGACGTCGTTGATGCTGCCCGCATTGACCCCGGCGTCGGAGATCGCCTGTCGGCACGGTCCTTCCGTGCGGTCGATCAGATCGCTGACCAGTTGCTCCAGCCGGGAACGGCTGAGGGGCTTGACCAGGTGCTGCGGGCCGCTGGCATCGGCGGTGATGAACGGCAGGTTGATCTCCGTTTCCAGCGTGCTGGACAGCTCGATCTTGGCCCGCTCCGCCGCGTCGCGCAGGCGCTGGAGAGCCATGCGGTCCTGGGACAGGTCAATCCCGGTTTCGGCGCGGAACTCCGTGACCAGCCAGTTCAAAATGGATTCGTCGAAGTCGTCGCCGCCCAGGTAGGTGTCCCCGTTGGTGGACAATACCTCGAACACGCCGGCGCCCAGGTCCAGGATGGTAATGTCAAAGGTGCCGCCGCCCAGGTCGAACACGGCGATCTTGGAGTCGGTCTGCTGGCGGTCGATGCCGTAGGCCAGCGCGGCGGCGGTGGGCTCGTTGATGATGCGCTTCACGTCCAGGCCGGCGACCTTCCCGGCGTCCACCGTGGCCTGGCGCTGGGAGTCGTTGAAGTAGGCCGGCACGGTAATGACGGCCTCGGTGATGCGCTCGCCCAGCTTCGCCTCGGCGTCCTGGCGGATTTTTTGCAGGATCATGCTGGAGATCTGGGGAGGCGCGTAGTTCTGCCCGGCCATCTCCACGTGGGCATCGCCGTTGTCGCCGGCGGCGATCTTGTAAGGCAGCCGCCTGGCGGCGTCCTGCACCTCCGGGTCCTGGAAACGCCTTCCCATCAGCCGCTTCACGGAGAAGATGGTGTTGTCCGGGTTCGTAACGGCCTGTCGCTTGGCCGTTTGACCCACGTACCGCTCGCCGCTGCGGGCGTTGACCGCCACCACGGAGGGCGTGATGCGGTTCCCCTCGGCGCTCTCTACCACATCAGCCTCACCGGCTTCGATCACCGCAGCCACCGAGTTGGTCGTGCCGAGGTCGATGCCTAGAATCCTTGCCATTGTCGTGTCTCCTCAAGCTAGTTTTGCCAGCACAGTCGTCATTTAATCTGGTGTTGTCAGCGCATTCGTCGTTCCGGCTGGCTTTGTCAGCACACTCGTCATTTACGCTGGTTTTTTCAGCGCGCTCGTCATTCCGGCGAAAGCCGGAATCCAGTTCCGCGCGCCGGCGCGAATAATCATTCGCCCCTACTGGTTCACCACCACCTGGGCCACCTGCACGACCCGGTCGTGCAGGCGATAGCCCTGTCGCAGCACCTCGACGATGCTGCCGGACTCGGCCTCGCCGACCTGGGCCATTCCCACCGCCTCGTGCAACTCGGGGTTGAAAGGCTCGCCCAGGCATTCGATGCGCGCCACTCCCTGGGATTCCAGGAAGGCGGCCAACTTGCGCTGGATCAATCGTACTCCCTCAGTCCAGGAATCCGACGCGCCGTCCGTTGACGCGGTGTCGCCGCTTTGGAGGTGGTTCACCGCCAGGTCCAGCTCGTCAACGATGGGCAGCAAACCGACCAGCAGCCGGCTGTTGGCTTGCCTCTGGATCGTGAGCCGTTCCTCGTCGTGACGCCGGCGGGCGTTGGCCAAGTCCGCGTGGCCCCGCTGGACGGCGTCGGCCTGGCGGGCGATCTCCTCATTGGCCTCGGTCAACGCCATGCGAAGCATTGCTGCCTCCTGTTCCGGCGTGAGGGGACGCGCATCATCTGCGCCGTCTCCGCCCGAAGATGGTTCGGCCGCGTAGAAGTCCGACGCCAGCGTGCCCGATTCGAGATCGTCGGGCTGCCCTGCGTCGGGCGGTTTTGTTTCATCAATTGCCATTTACCCGTTCCTGTATTGCGTTTTCAGTTGCGATCCCGTGGGGTATCACTCCGGAGCCGGCAGGCTGAGGCTGCCGCACAATTGGGCGATCTCTTCGCGGATGTTTTCCACCAACGCGTCGTCGTCGGTGGCGCGGGCCAGCCGGCGGGAAAACACGCTGAGGTTGTTAACGAGTTTCAGCGCGAATTCGACCCCGGCCAGGTTCAGCCCAAGGTTGTCCATCAGATGCCGGATGAGCATCACCTTGCGCAGGTCATCTTGCGAGTAGAGCCGGAGCATTCCAACCGTGCGCACCGGCTGGATGAGTCCCAGCCGTTCGTACTTGCGCAGGGTCTGGGGATGCATTTCCAGCAGGCGGGCGGCCACCGAGATGATGTACACCCCTTCGAGTTCCCGGTTTGGACTTGCGGCTTCCGGCGTTGGGGCGCCGGCCGGGCCGCGCGCCGCGGCGGGGGGTATCCCCTCCGGCCAGGCCGACGGCGCTTGCACATTCGGAGCGGGATAGGGCTCCAGGCGTGTGTGGCGAGTCTGGTTGCGGTTGGTCCATCGCTGTTGCATCTGGGTGACGCTCCGTGCGTGAATTATATCACATGCTACGAAGTCAATATAAGGCCTTGACACAGTTCGTGTCAACACGTATTATCCGATTCAACCAAACCGCCGCCGACCCGCGCCCACGAAAAATCCACGGACAGGCACTCCAAAAACGGGCATCCGACCGACCGTTTATCTCGTATAAGAGACGATCAGGTTCCCAAGGCGATACAACCAAATTTGTGGATAGCAAAATTTTCGGTCAGGAGGTAAATCATGAGACTGAAGTTCAACGCCTGTCCCAAATGCTCCGGCGATCTGGAATTTAGGCGCGACGTCTACGGGATGTTCGTCAGCTGCCTCCAGTGCGGATTGCAGAAGGATCTGGACGCGCCCAACCAGGCGATGGAATGGGCCAAGCCAAAGCAGTCCACCGCCATCGCGACGAAGCGAACTGCCCGCGAGGAACTGCTCAGGGCCGCGTAGGCAACGTATCGACCCACAATCGAGGGGCGGGTTCAACACCCGCCCCTCTTCTTGTCCGTGCTGCGGTCCGTCCCTCAGCGCGTCAGCTCAGGCCAGAACCGCTCTTCCTGCCACGGATCGGCGTTGTTGTTGTAGCCGCGCTGCTCCCAGAATCCCGGCGTATCCTCCGCCATCAACTCGATCCCATTGACCCACTTGGCGGACTTCCACCCGTAGCGGCTGGGGATGATCAGGCGCAGGGGCCAGCCGTGGTCCTTGCCGAGCTCGGCGCCGTTCTGTCGGTGCGCCAGCAATCCCTCGGACAGTGCCAGGTCCAGCGGTACGTTGGTGGTGTAGTCGCCGAAGCAGTGCGCCATGATGTGCTTCGCGTCCGGGGAGACCCCCGTCACCTCCAGCAGATCCGACACCAGGACGCCCTCCCAGGTCTGGTCCAGCGCTGACCATTGGGTCACGCAGTGGAAGTCGGCGTCCATGACCACCTGGGGCAGGGCGCAAAACTGGGCCCAGTCCAGCGTGATCTCCCGCTGCACCAACCCCCAGACGCGGATGGTCCAGGTGGACAGGTCGATCTCCGGCGTATCGCCGTAGGTCAGCACCGGGAAGGTCTTGGCCACGAACTGGCCCGGCGGGACCTTTTCGCCGCCGGGAGGCGCGATCTTGATCTGGTCGGGGCGCTTCAGTCCGAACTCCGGCTGCACGCTCGCCGATTGCTGCTGGTTGGATGTGGTCATGGGAAAGCTCCGGGTCAAATCACGGTACGGCAGTTATGGTTCCAGGCGGGCCGTCGGTGACGCGGCCCACCACAGCGGCGCATGCTGCCCCTTCCTCGCGGAGAGCGGAAACCAGCGCGTCGACACGCTGCGACGGGACCGATATCAACAGTCCGCCGGAGGTCTGGGCGTCGCAGAGAAGCAGCCGGTCGTTGTCGGTGAGGGACCCGTCCCAAGTGACGACGTCCTCCACGCTGCTGAGGTTGCGGTGGGTGCCGCCGGGAGCGACCCCCTGGTCGAGCAGTTCCCGGGTTCCGGGCAGTACGGGGATGGCGGCCAGGTTGATCTCGGCGGCGACGCCGCTGCCCTTGACCATGCTCTTCAGGTGGCCCATCAGGCCGAACCCGGTGATGTCGGTGGCCGCGTTGACGCCGACCTTCTGCATCGCTTCCGACGCCGGACGGTTCAGCGCCGCCATGGTCTGCACCGCGCCGGCCATGACGTCGGGGGCGACCACGCCCTGCTTGCCGGCAGTGGTGATGATGCCGGTGCCGATGGGCTTGCTGAGAACGAGAACGTCGCCGGCCCTCGCGCCGGCGTTGCTGACCTGTTTGCCGGGCTCCACCACGCCGATGACCGACAGGCCGTACTTGGGCTCGGGATCGTCCACGGTGTGCCCGCCCACAATGAGGCACTCGGCCTCGGCGGCCTTGGCGTAGCCGCCCTGCAGGGTGCGGCCCAGGATCTCCTTGTCCAGCGAGGCGGGGAAACCCACCACGTTCAGCGCGATCAGCGGCTTGCCGCCCATGGCGTACACGTCGGACAGGGAGTTGGCGGCGGCGATGGCGCCGAACTCGTAGGGGTCGTCGGTTATGGGCGGGAAGAAGTCCACGGTGACGATGAGCGCCGTCTCGTCGTTGATGCGATAGACCGCGGCGTCATCGCCCGTCTCGGCCCCGACCAGCAGGTCGGGATGCGACAGCAGGGGCACATAACTCAGGACCTGGCCCAGGTCCTCAAGGCTCAGCTTGGCCGCTCAACCCGCGCAGTGGGAAAGCTCGGTGAGACGGACGGGCATTTCGGTCTGGGTCATGTACTACAGTCCTCTACAGTTGGTACTCGGGGCGGCGCAGGAGCTGGCGGGCGATGACGAGGCGCATGATCTCGTTGGTGCCCTCGCCGATGATCATGAGCGGCGCGTCGCGGTAATAGCGCTCCACCGGGAAGTCCTTGGTGTAGCCGTAGCCGCCGTGGATGCGCATGGCCTCCATGGACACCTCGCCGCAGACCTCGCTGGCGAAGAGCTTGGCCATGCCGGACTCCAGGTCGATGCGCTCGCCGCTGTCCTTCTTGGCGGCGGCGTCGTAGACCAGCAGGCGGGCAGCCTGGATCTTGGTGGCCATGTCGGCGATCTTGAGCTGGATGGCCTGGTGCTGGCTGATCGGCACGCCGAAGGTCTCGCGCTGCTGGATGTAGCGCATGGAGGCGTCCAGCGCGGCTTGGGCGACGCCGACGGCGCGGGCGCCCACGTTGATCCGGCCCGTCTCGAGGCCGCTCATCACCTGCCCGAAGCCGACGTTTTCCTCTCCGCCAATCAGGTTCTCGGCGGGGATGCGGAAGTCCTCGAAGAAAAGCTCGCAGGTGTCCAGGCCCCGATAGCCCAGCTTGTCCAGGTGGCGGCCCACCTTGAAGCCGGGGCTGCCGTCCTTCTCGATGACGAAAGCGGACAGGCCGCGGTGCTTCAGGGAGGCGTCGGGATTGGTGCGGGCCAGCAGGCAGAAGGCGTCGCCGGACTCGGCGTTGGTGATGAACATCTTGGAGCCGTTGACCACGTACTCCTCGCCGTCCTTGACCGCGCGGGTCTCCAGGGCGCCCACGTCGCTGCCGCCGCCGGGCTCGGTGAGGGCCAGGCCGCCGCGAATCTGGCCGCTGGCCAGGCGGGGCAGGAACCGGTCCCGCTGTTCCGGGGAGCCGTAGTGGGTGAGCACGTAGGTCAGGATGTGGTGGGTGCCCAGGGCGCCGGTGAGGGCCATGTACCCCTTGCTGATCTCCTCGAAGATCATGGCGAAGGTCGTGTAGTCGAGGCCCATGCCGCCGTACTCTTCGGGCACGTTGATGCCGAAGAGACCAAGCTCCTTCATCTGATCGATGAGCTCGTAGGGAACGGTGTCGTTGGCGTCGTGGTCGGCGGCAGCGGGCTCGACCTCGCGGCGGACGAAGTCGCGCACCATACTGACGATCTGGTTGCGGGCTTCAATCGGAGTTTGGGCTACGGGGGGCGTCCTGGCAATCGTGGTCACGGGGGCTCCTGTGCTTTCCCTGTATATGTACCAGTCAGTCTATCCCAGCCCATATTGGCGCGCAACACGAACTCGCTGGGACGGAGGGCCGGCGCAGGTCGTCGGTTCGCCCGGAACGGCCGGCGCGCAAGGGCAAAAGTATGGCTGGCTGAGGGAGACTGTATCCAGAACTTTCGAGTTGGTAGTTGCCTTGTGATACCATCGAGGAAGAAAGAGGATACTTATGGAGAACAGGTCTCGCGCTGGGCGGTTTTGGGGGAAGGCGGACCGCCAGGACCCTGGCCGCATCCACCTGCTGGAGCACCACTTGGCGGACGTGGGGGCGTGCTTTGCGGCGTTGCTGGGGCAGCCGATGATCCGGCGACGGCTGGCGCGTACGGCCGGGTGGGATGATGTTGACCCGGCAACAGCGGCGCGGCTGTGCGTGTTCGCCGCCTTGCACGACATTGGCAAGGTGAACCTCGGGTTTCAAACCCAGATTTGGCATGATGCCGATTTTCCGCCGGGAACGCGGAAACCGGGCCGCGCCGGGCACACGCTGGACTTGACGCCGGTGTTGCGTGATGAGGACAGCGAAACGGCCGGCTGGTTCTTTGACGCTTTGGGCTGGTGGGACGACCTGCTGACGTGGGACGACCGGGACGGGGAAACCGTGTGCGGGCTGTTCGTCGCTACGCTTTCACACCACGGCCGGCCGCTGCAGCTGGACGGAACACGGCAGCGCAACCCGGCAATCTGGCGTCCGCTTGGCGACTTGGATCCAGCAGAATATACCCGCCGCGTCGGCCGGCTGGTTCGTCAATGGTTCCCGGAGGCTTTCGTCTCTGGAGGCCCACTGTTGCCGTCGGCGCCGGCGTTCCAGCATCACTTCCTGGGGCTGTGCAACCTGGCGGACTGGATTGGATCCAACGAGCAGTGGTTCGGGTACGTTGACGAGCCGAAGGGCGACTACATTGACACGGCCCGCGACAACGCGGAACGAGCCGTCAAATCCGTTGGCGTGAATATCAAAGCGCAACGCGCCGCTTTTGCCGGAGTCGCAGGATTCGCTGACCTGTTCGAACACATTGCGGGGCCGCCCAACGCCATCCAGCAAGCGGCTCGTGATGCGCCGCTCACGGAGCCGCTGGTGATCATTGAGTCGGAAACCGGGTCGGGCAAGACGGAGGCGGCGCTGTGGCGGTTCGCCCGTATGTACGCCGAGGGGCTGGTGGAAGGGCTGTACTTCGCGCTGCCGACGCGGGCCGCCGCCGTTCAGATTCACGAGCGGGTCCAGCGGTTTGTCGCCAACCTGTTTCCACTGGAGCATCGGCCGACAGTGGTTCGGGCAGTACCCGGCTATGATCCTGGCGCGGACGCCGCCGCCGTCGCGTTGGCGGAGTACGACGGATATGCCGCAGGCCATCCGGAAGCCGATAAGCCCTGGGCCTCGGAAAACCCCAAGCGATTTCTCACCGCGCAAATTGCGGTGGGCACGGTGGACCAGGCGATGCTGGGCGCGTTGAAGGTGAAGAACGCGCATATGCGGTCGGCGAGCCTGGCGCGGAACCTGCTGGTGGTGGACGAGGTTCATGCCTCCGACACCTACATGAGCGAGATACTCGCCGCCGTGCTGGACGCTCACCTGGACGCCGGCGGCTACGCGCTGCTGATGTCGGCGACGCTGGGATCGGTGGCCCGACGGCGATGGCTGTGCGCTGAGGATGCTACCTCGCTGGCCGATGCCATCGACGTACCCTATCCCGCCGTCAGCACACGCAGCGCAATCGTCGATGCCGGCGAAAACGGGCAGGCCAAAACCGTCCGCATGGAGAGCCGCCCCATCATGAGCGAACCGTCGGCCATCGCTCGAATCGCGCGGAACGCGGCTCACGCCGGCGCCAAAGTCCTGGTGGTTCGCAACACCGTGGACTACGCTATCAACACCTGGCGGGCCGTGGCGGAGTTGGCCGGCGACGATGTGGACATCTTGCTGCATCATGGGCGCTACGCTGCCGGCGACCGCCGTTTGCTGGACGGTCGAGTAGAGGCGCTGCTGGGCAAGGACAGTCAACGCGCCGGCGGGTGCATCGCGGTGGGCACTCAAACCCTGGAGCAGTCGTTGGACATCGACGCGGACCTGCTGATTACCGACCTTTGTCCCGCCGACGTCCTGCTGCAACGCATCGGACGGCTGCATCGACACCAGCGGGATGACCGTCCGGCGGACTACGCAGCGCCGCAGTGCATCGTGCTAACGCCGCCCGACGGAGACCTGACGCCGCTGCTGACGGGCGGACAGGATGTTAACGGGCTGGGGCCGCACGGTGGCGTCTATGAGGACCTGCGGATTCTGCAAGCGACGCTGGGTCTGATTGCCAAGCATCCCCAATGGAGCATACCAGGGATGAATCGGCTGCTGGTGGAGCGGGCGACGCATCCCAGCGCGTTGGAAGCCGTAGAGGAAATGGGCGACGCCTGGAAGGAACACGGTATCACGGTTAAGGGCGGCGAGATCGGAGACTGGCAGACGGCGCGCAACGCCATCATCCGGCGGGACAAGTCGTTTTTCGAGGACAACAGCGAGGTTCTTTTTCCCAGTGACGAGGAGCGGATACGCACCCGGCTGGGCGACGACCGAGTGGACATAGCCTTTGAGCCGGCGCCGGCCAGTCCATTTGACGGCGCGGCGATTGAGCGCATCGCAATGACCGCGCGCTGGCTGGCAGGGGCGGAGATACCGGAGTCGGTGGCAACTACGGTTACGGACGACGGCGGGTTCGAGTTCGCCGTGGGGTCGCGGCGATTCCGATACGACCGGCTGGGGTTGCGACGGGTGTAGCCAGGGAGACCGACACGGGAGATGATGGGGCTTCCGTCAAAGGCGGATCAGCGGTTCCAGTTTGTCCAGGAACGTTGCCACGTCTTGCAGGCCGCGGGCCACACGGCCGGCGCCGTACCAGTCTTCGTAGAAGTTGGTGTGAAGTCCGCCGGCCAGCTCGAAGAGGCGGTCGATGTCATCATCGCCGGCCTCCTGTGCCAGGGCGCTGACCGAATCGTAAAGCAGCTCGTGTCCGCCGTGGCGCCAACCGCGCTGCTGTGCGATGGCCTTCACCATCTGGGCGGCGGCCCCCCAACCCTTTTCGGAGGCCTGGGGCAGGTCGCCGGCGGCAAGCTCGCTACGGGCCTGGGCCAGCAGGCGTTGACTGGCTTCACGGTACTTCTGCGTAGTCATGCTGCTCCTCAGCCGCTATTATAGCACGCCGGCCCTTGGTCGCCGGCGTGCCATCGCCTATCCCCGCGCGTGCGGGGGAACGGGAAGTTATGGTGATCCCAACAGGGATTTACCAGGTCTATCCCCGCCGAATACGGGGGCAAGCCCTAGTCAGGACTCGGTTTCAATGATACCATGCACTTGTGCTAAATGGTAACTCCCTTATGGGGTTCTTAGGGGTGTCCTTGACAACAAAATTTTCTGGGACTATCCTGAATACGCTATCGCCGGGCTCCACCCCGACGATAGCTGAATCACTCCGTCAATTGGGTTGGCTCACCGAATCTAGGAGGATTTCATTGCAGAGGATAACAAACGACCCTTGGGATGCCAAGTACAACGATTGCGACGGCGACGGCTGCTACGGTCTGGCAATCGGCAACTGTGAGCTCTGCCGTTGCTTTGTGTGCGTGGGATGCAGCTACCCCGGAACTCCCAATAGGAATGCTCACGTGTGCCGAGTGTGCTTTTTGGAAAATCAGATTTGATTGACGACAGAAAACCTTTGACAGGCGCTTTGCAGGGGTCGTATTGTTTCAGTGCAAACGCTCCGTGTAATAGTGCCGCTCATTCGTCTGGCATTATAAAGGACGATTTAAGCCATGTTCAACATCCTAACCCAACCGTTGATCCACGTTACCATCGCGGAAAAGACGCGCCAAGCGTCGCTATCGGAGGTGTATGCCGCGTTGATGGTGGACGAGATCGACGCCTTCCCTGCGCTGCGACCTTACCAGCGGCACGCTTCGCAGGCTTTTCTGACGCAGTTGGCCGCGATGGCGATGCACCGGGCCGGTATCACTGAACCGCCGGCTGACGCGGAGGTATGGGCCGAGTTGCTACGAGGGCTAACGCCGGATTGGCCGGATGATGAGCCGTGGCAATTGGTGGTAGAAGACATTACCGAGCCGGCTTTTATGCAGCCGCCGGCCGCCTCCGCCGACAAATTGGCAGACTACAAAAGCCGGGTAACGACAGCCGACGAGCTGGATATGCTGGTCACTTCCAAGAATCACGACCTGAAGGCGTCCATCGTGTCGCAGGCTGGCTTGGACGATTGGATTTTCGCGCTGATTACGCTACAGACGATGGAGGGGTATGGGGGCGCACGAAATTACGGCATTTCCAGGATGCCCAGCGGGTACGGAAATCGCCCTGCTTTCAGCGTTACTCCATCTACTCGCCCCGGCCGCCATGTTCGGCGCGACATGGTTGCGCTTTTGCAGCATCGGCAAGCAATTCTGGCGGATTACCGGGTGACCGATGGCGGTATCGGTCTGCTGTGGGTAGAGCCTTGGGACGGTACGAAAGCGGAAGCCTTGCTCATTGACCGGCTGGAGCCTTTCTATATCGAAGTATGCCGTCGAATTAGGCTGCGCTATGCGGCTGGCAGATTGGAGGCGATACGCGCTAATTCCCTGGCTAGGCGAATTGACGATGTTAAAGGGCTGACTGGCGACCCTTGGGCCCCGGTTGGGAAAGGAACCAATCAGAAAGGTACACCGCCGGCCTTTTTGGGCCCGCGAAAGTTCGGCTACGAAAGGGTGGTTGACGGGTTGTTCTCGGCGGACTGGACCGCGCCGCCTCTATTGCAGTTAGCACCTGACGACCGCAATTCAGGCGGGACGACGCAACTAGTGGCCCGCGGAATGGTGCGCGGCGAGGGCGGTACCGCCGGCTATCACGAGCGTGTCATACCGCTGAAACCCACAACGGCGCAGGTTTTCAGAAGAGGCGGCAACAAAAAGGAGATCGGAGACATTGCGAGGGAACGCATTGAACAAGTTGGCAAAGTCAAAAGCGTTCTAAGGCACGCTATAGCAACGTTTTTGGCGCGCGGTGAATCCGCCGACACCAGTCCTGAACAACGCGCACTAGCGAATCCGTGGGTGGACAAACTGGACGAAATTGTTGACCGTACCTTTTTTGACGACCTACAGATTGAGTTTGACACTAACGATAACGACGAACGCCAACGCCTCCGTAACACGTGGTTGCGTAATGGCAAAGACGGTGTTGTTGATTCCGCCGCAGAAATCCTGCGCGTGGCTGAGAATTCACTACCCTGCTTGTCCGTCCATAGCTACAAGGCGCAAGTTCGCGCCGACGGTGTGTTTTGGGGGCGGTTAGCTGGGGCAAATGGATTACCGGAGCTATTCGACCGAGGGAATACTAACCAAGAGGGTAACTAATGTCTGAACAACAACCAACCGACGGCGAAATAAAACCCAACGGAAGCGCAGATGCCACTGTTCCGGTAGAACCGCCCCGGCCTGTCTTTTCAGGCGCATGGTACTTCAATTCGGCTTTACACGAATATGCAGACCGACGAGCGGTTGGGAAGTGGTGGGCGTTCTGCATCACCGGTGAAAACGTCAGAGGCGAAGGGTTTCCTGATTTGCTGGCGTACCGCAAGGACCCGAAAACGGGCGTTTATGACGTACTGGCCGCAGAGCTGAAACGAGACGAAGAAAGCGAATTAGGTGAAGGGCAAGAGGAGTGGTTGGACGCTTTCGCAGGAATGGGCATCACTACGCAGGTTTGGTACGGTGACAACCCTGGGGACTTGAACAAGATGTACGACATACTTGAAAACGGCACTGCCGGATACACCAGCGTCACCAAGCCTCCGACGCGAGCGTATGAATCCGATCCGCTTTACTCATGGGAGGGGTTCTTCAACAACGAAGTGAACGACGTTGCGATGTGTCATGGCTGGAGGATGATCCACGTCGACGGCTTCCACGTCGTAAGGGGCAGAGACTTTCCCCGTTGGATGATGTTTCGCGAGGACGCAGAAACGGGCAAGTACGAAATGTTGGTTGCGGCGCTCAAGCGAGGCTCCGAGTGGGATGAAGGTCAAGAAGGATGGCTTGATGCGTTCAAGCAAAAAGGCATAACTACCAAGGTTTGGCGTGGCAACAACTTGGAAGATTTAGACGCATTCTATGGCATCCTCGACAACGGTACAGATGGACAAAGTAGCGTCACGGAACTGCCTTCGCCTTCCTCGTCCCCCATACCGTCCAATTTCGGTATTGTGCTGGCGAACACGATCGACCACATCGAAGGCGACGAAATGACGACTGGGGAGAAAGCGAGCCTACGGCGTATGGACCCTGACAACCCCGACAGCGCCATCTTTTGGAAGCTGATGAGCCAACGTGGGATGGAAGGCGTAGATGCCAAAAAGTGGGCCCTTATCACGCACGGAATAGCGTTGATGGCGCATGGCTCCAGCGTTGCACACCGCGCCAGAACTCCCGTCGGAAGGACGCTATACCTCGGTGGTGAACAGCAACCGGGTGATCGCGGCTTTTACAGCGAAGACCGTTTGGCGACGTTGCTGGCTGCCAGGGGGCCAGCATTGTATCGCCTCTTGGCCAGGTTGTTTCGGGTACTGGCGAACGAAGGTTGTTCTTTCAACTGGCGCGAAATGGTTTGGTTCATCCTCAACGAAGGATACAACGAGGAACAGTCCGAACAAAGCCGGATTGATATTGCTCGCGCTTACTACCAAACGGCACGGCGTGGTTCTCAACAATCAACGGAATAAAGCACAGGAGATTGACGAATGACAACCCCCAGATTTTTGCAGATTCATACGCTGCACTCGTACCCCGCCGCTTTGTTGAACCGGGATGATAGCGGCCTCGCCAAGCGGATGCCTTTCGGTGGGGCGACGAGGACGCGCATATCGTCGCAGTGCTTGAAGCGGCACTGGCGTGTGGCGCAGGATGAGTTCGCCATCCATAGCATCCCCAGCGCGGAGGCGGCGGTGCGCTCGCGGAACGTCGTTGAGCGCAAGGTGATTCAGCCGCTGCGCGATGCCGCCGAGATTGATAAAGAGGTTCTGGACGCGGTGGAAAACGCTTTCAACGTCGGCGTGTACGGCAGCAGCGGAACCACCGAAACCGGGCGTCAGCCTCTACTGTTGGGCTTGCCCGAAGTGGAATACCTGCAACAGAAGGCCATTGCCATCTGCACGGAGCACTCTGACGACGCCAAAGCCGCCGGCGATGCCGCGGCCCTGCTGTTCAACACGCGACGGGGCGAGGGCAACAACTTCGCCGCTTTCCGCGACGCCACCCGGCTGCCCGGCGGACTGGAAGGCGCGCTGTTCGGGCGGATGGTGACGTCGGACCCGGGGGCGAACATTGAGGCGGCGATTCACGTGGCCCACGCTTTTACCGTGCATCGCGAGGAGAGCGAGAGCGACTACTTCTCGGTGGTGGACGACTTGCAGTGCGATGATGAGGACGCCGGCGCGGCGCACATCGGCGACATGGAACTCACCGCCGGGTTGTTCTACGGCTACGTGGTGGTGGACGTGCCGGGGCTGGTTTCCAACTTGGAGGGGTGTCCTGCCGACGAATGGGGCGACGCCGACAAGACGCTGGCAGGTAAGGTGGTTGAGCATCTGACGCATCTGATCGCCACGGTGTCGCCGGGGGCCAAGTTGGGGTCCACCGCGCCCTACGCCTGTGCCGACCTGATGCTCATTGAGGCGGGCAGCCGTCAGCCGCGCAGCCTGGCCAATGCTTACCGGGAGCCGGCGCGGGCGCAGATGAAAGCAGCTGCCAGTGCAATGTCCGAATACCTGGGAAAGATTGAC
Source organism: Dehalococcoidia bacterium (assembly GCA_965220505.1). Lineage (GTDB taxonomy): Bacteria > Chloroflexota > Dehalococcoidia > Lucifugimonadales > UBA3495 > Bin87. The sequence goes on from CBDCQE010000001.1 coordinate 2,047,395, forward strand.
AAAGCTTATGGCGGCAAGGAAATCCGCCGGATGATGTCCGTTGGTGACTGCGACATTCCCAAAGCGGAATCGCTGTGCCTGGACGACCTAGCGACGTGGGCGGCCGATGCGGTGCGCAGCGGTACGGTGTGATGACCATGCGGCACTTGATACTGAACCTCGAAAGTCCGCTGATGGCTTTCGGCGGGGAGACGATTGACAACCTGGGCATCATCCGTCCGTTTCCCGCCGTGTCGATGCTGACCGGCCTGTTCGCCAACGCGCTGGGGTGGCGGCGGGTTGATCGGGAGCGACACCAGGCGTTGCAGGACCGCATCGTGTTCGCGGCGCGGATTGACCGGGAACCCGCCGGAGGGGTGCGGATGACCGATTACCAAACCGTGCAAATGGGCGACACCGTGGATTTATTCGTTCGGAGTGGTCATTGGGTGGTTGGATGGACGACCCGAGGGATGCCCGACGAGCGTGCCGGCGCTCTAGGCACGGCCGGCAGCGGGCCATTTACACACCAGCGATGGCGCGACTACTATGCGGATATGCGGGTTACGGTGGCGCTGCGGCTGGAACCGTCGGGTGATGAGCCGACGCTGGATGAGCTGGCGGCGGCGTTGCGGGAGCCGAAGCGTCCGCTGTTCATTGGACGGAAGCCGTGTTTGCCGTCGGCGCCGCTGCATACCGAGGACGGTTTCAGGGACGGCGACACCGCGTTGGCCGCTTTGCTGGATTGGCCGTTGGCGTATGGAGCAACCGACGGCGACCCCATGCGTCTGCTGTGGCCGGTCAACGATGGTCAATCCGACGACAGGGTAAGAGTCAGCCGCCCGGAGTTCATGCTCACCGACCAGCGCAATTGGCGGTCGGGTCTGCACGGCGGTGGCCGGTGGGTGTGCGAAGGTGTAGTTGAGCGGGACAAGTTGCAGAAGGATGAATCGCCATGACCGAATCGTTGCAGATGATTAGGGCCGAGATCAACGTGCGTGATTTTCAACGCTGGATGGGGATGCGGCGGTTGCAGGACCCGGACCACGCCATGCACTGCCTGTTGGTTGAGTCTTTCGGCAAGGACCTGGCGCCCAAGCCCTTCCGCGTGATGACGCCCCGGGGCGGTTCTCAAGGTTGTTTGTATGGCTATGACAATGCCGACGCCGATGCGCTGCGAGAAGCCGCCACCATCTACGCAGATCCGTTGCAGGCTGGCATCATTCCCGCTGGCCGTATTGAGAGCAAGCCGATGCCGTCGGAGTGGGAGGCCGGCAAGAATCTGGGATTTGAGGTGCGTGTGCGGCCCACTAAACGACTCAATAGCGGCTCTGTCAAAACCCGCCGCGTCCAAGACATAGAGAAACTTCGCAGAGGGGAATGGGATGCTTTCCAATTGGCGGCAATGCAGTGTCCAAAGGGCACGATGAACCGCAGCCGAGAGGAAGTATATCGTGATTGGCTGGCGGAACGATTGGAACGCTGCGGCGGGGCAACGTTGGAATCCGCCACGTTGCAGTCTTTCCAGCGCACCCGCGCCGTCCGCAAGCAGCACAGGCGTTACAGCGAGGGGCCGGACGCATTGATGCGGGGAACACTGACCGTCACTGACGGCGCGGCTTTCACCAAATTGCTGGCCGGCGGTGTCGGCCGGCATCGGGCCTATGGGTACGGGATGCTGTTGTTGCGGCCGGCTGGGTGACCCGATGGGCAATCGCACCTTAACAACTGAATAGCCCCATTCTCCCTGCTTGGAGTGGACGTGAGATGTTGAGAGGAAGACTTGGACTGGAAACGGCGAGGATCCCGCACGCCGACCGGCACGGCCTGTTGTGGTTGTCTCGGGGCGCGCTGACGGTTCGGGATGGCACGCTGCGTTTCGAGCGGCAGGCCGGGCCGGACGCCGACAGCTCATTGGAGGCGGGAGAATACGGCATACCTTTTCAGAGCCTGTCGATGATTCTGTTGGGTCCCGGCTCCACGGTAAGCCACGATGCGCTGCGGCTGATGGCCCGGCACGGCACGGGACTGGTGGCGGTGGGTGAGGACGGGGTGCGGTGCTACACTGCGCCGCCGTTAATGCCGGACACGTCGGACGTCGCGCGGCGTCAGATGCGAGCCTGGGGCGATCCCATGGGCCAGCGCATCACTATTGCCCGCAAGATGTACGCGCTCCGACTGGGGGAGGTGTTGCCCCACGCCGACATCACCGTGTTGCGCGGCATCGAAGGCGCGCGGATGAAGCGCACCTATCAAAATCTGTCGAGTCAGTACGGGATACAGTGGCGAGGGCGGCGCTACGACCGGGCCAATCCAACCGCGGCGGACATCCCGAACCAGGCCATCAATCACGCCTCAGTGGCCGTCACGGCTGCGGCGGTAATCTCGGTGACTGCGTTGGGAGCCATTCCGCAGCTTGGGTTCATCCACGAGCATAGCGGAGAGGCGTTCGCTCTGGACATCGCGGACCTGTTCCGCGACACGGTGCTGTTGCCGGCGGCGTTCAAGTCAGCAGCGGAGATAGCGCAAAACCCGCGTCTGCACGTGGAAAGGCACACCAGGCGCACGACGGGAGATATGTTGCGCACGGAGCGGGTCATCCCCAAGATGATTGACCGCATCAAGACGCTGTTCCAGGATGTGCCGCCGTTGGAAGCGGCTTCCGGATCCGGGACGGCAGACTTCCCAAGTTTGATGGATGGCTGGCCGGATGCGGAATCCAGTAAGGAGGCGCGTTGATGACGGTGGTGGTAACGGTCAACGTTGAAGGGCGATACCGCGGCTTCCTGACATCGGTAATGTTGGAGATTGCGCCGGGCGTGTACACGTCGCCCGAAATGACGAGTGGCATTCGGGAACGGATCTGGGACGTAATAACGCGGTGGCACGGCGAGTTAGGCAATGGTTCCGTAGTGATGACGTGGCGGGACCCAGCTGCCCCGGGCCAACAGCAGATTCGTAGTCTGGGCGACCCGCCCAAAGAGATTGTGGACGCCGATGGCGTGTACTTGGTAAAGTACGGGCGCCCTCGCACCCTTGGCAATGGTACGCGATAGGAATTATCAATTTGCCAAGGGGTTCCCCCGCACGCGCGGGGATAGACCGCCCCATTGGACTGGCGGGTTGCGGATAGACCCATGGACTGGCCGACGCGCGGGGATAGACAACGCCGAGGTTCCCCCGCACGCGCGGGGATAGACCCTCCCATCCCGTTGACGACGACCAGACGGTCACCGGTTCCCCCGCACGCGCGGGGATAGACCGCGTTGGCGCTGGCCGAGGTCCTCCGGCGCCTGGGTTCCCCCGCACGCGCGGGGATAGACCCGACTACGTAAGGGACGTGTTGATCCCCCAGGTGGTTCCCCCGCACGCGCGGGGATAGACCCTGTGGCAGCTCGAGCAGGATGCCGCCATGGGCGGTTCCCCCGCACGCGCGGGGATAGACCGCACGAACCGACGGCGCAGGGCCGATGACGGATGGTTCCCCCGCACGCGCGGGGATAGACCTCCGGCCATCGCCGCCAGCGAAAACCGGCTGACGGTTCCCCCGCACGCGCGGGGATAGACCCACCTAGGACAAAAGACGATCACGATGGGCCAGGGTTCCCCCGCACGCGCGGGGATAGACCTTGCTGGTCGATATCCGCGCGGAGAGCCTGTGTGGTTCCCCCGCACGCGCGGGGATAGACCCCGGACCAGCAGGCCCGACGGGCCCGGCCGGACGGTTCCCCCGCACGCGCGGGGATAGACCCGTGAATGTCCCAAGCGTGCTCTGGCTTCCTTTGGTTCCCCCGCACGCGCGGGGATAGACCGCGATAGCCGACTGCGTACCGGTGCCGCCGCCTGGTTCCCCCGCACGCGCGGGGATAGACCGATAGCCACACTCTCTCGCTGTCTCCTGTAGTGGGTTCCCCCGCACGCGCGGGGATAGACCCTACTCAAAGACGAATTCGACCTGCTAGCCAGAGGTTCCCCCGCACGCGCGGGGATAGACCCATGGAAGAAGGCCGGTGCTCGCGGAAAAGACGGGTTCCCCCGCACGCGCGGGGATAGACCGTTCGAGTGACGGCTGACTCGAGGCAGTGGGCAGGTTCCCCCGCACGCGCGGGGATAGACCTGGCTCCTGGAGTGCGAAGCGATAGCCGACTGCGGTTCCCCCGCACGCGCGGGGATAGACCGTCTAGGGGTTGCACCCCTACGCGCTTGTCTTTGGTTCCCCCGCACGCGCGGGGATAGACCCTCCTCTCAGGCGGCTAACAAGTACGCCTGGGAGGTTCCCCCGCACGCGCGGGGATAGACCAGAGCTGTGGCAAACGACAGTAGGAGATTGGGAGGTTCCCCCGCACGCGCGGGGATAGACCCGGGACCGAGAGGAGAAAAAGGCGACACCGGAGGGTTCCCCCGCACGCGCGGGGATAGACCCAACATTTTCGCGGACTGGCCATCTGTCCTGGTGGTTCCCCCGCACGCGCGGGGATAGACCCCGGCCCGCAGTGCCTATCCGGGTGCCGGAGAGGGTTCCCCCGCACGCGCGGGGATAGACCGCGCCACGAGCGGCCTCGATATACTCGGAGCTGGGTTCCCCCGCACGCGCGGGGATAGACCCATAGCAAAGTCCGTGGACTGCGACGGCTTGCCGGTTCCCCCGCACGCGCGGGGATAGACCCCACGGGCGACGCAGGAGCCGGCACATGGGAGCGGTTCCCCCGCACGCGCGGGGATAGACCCGCGTCCAGAGAGTGCCCCAACACGGATCCGGCGGTTCCCCCGCACGCGCGGGGATAGACCTGATTATAGCGGAAACGCCCGGCGAATTGGTTGGGTTCCCCCGCACGCGCGGGGATAGACCCTCGGCCCCCAACGCTACGCCGAGCGCAGCACCGGTTCCCCCGCACGCGCGGGGATAGACCCGAGAAGCTCGAAGCGCAGACCACCGCCCTGTCGGTTCCCCCGCACGCGCGGGGATAGACCTCATCCTTACCCGGCCTGGTCGGGTTTTCGCCGGGTTCCCCCGCACGCGCGGGGATAGACCCCCATTGGTATCGTTGCTTCGCCCCTGTGCGTTGGTTCCCCCGCACGCGCGGGGATAGACCCGATTCCATCTGGGACAGGTCCTTGCGCAGCACGGTTCCCCCGCACGCGCGGGGATAGACCCGTCCAGTTGTGGCGCACCATGCACGGTTCGCCGGTTCCCCCGCACGCGCGGGGATAGACCGGATTCCATCCCGTTTGTGTGCGCCATGTCCCGGGTTCCCCCGCACGCGCGGGGATAGACCCAATATCTGGCGTGCCATTTCCTGACCATGTAAGGTTCCCCCGCACGCGCGGGGATAGACCCGTGCACGCTCTGCACATGCCTTGCCGGTTGTCGGTTCCCCCGCACGCGCGGGGATAGACCCGGCAGGGTGATGTGCTGGGCTGGCCGTGTAGCGGTTCCCCCGCACGCGCGGGGATAGACCCTGTCGCTGGGAGAGTCGGGACTGGGCGGAGCCGGTTCCCCCGCACGCGCGGGGATAGACCTCACATTGGTCGCGCGTGACCGATTCTTACCATGGTTCCCCCGCACGCGCGGGGATAGACCTCGACATCGCCCGGATCTCCTTGCGAATAGCGGGGTTCCCCCGCACGCGCGGGGATAGACCCACGCTACACTATGGGGAAAACGGAGGAGACGAGGTTCCCCCGCACGCGCGGGGATAGACCGTTGAAGGACCCCAGCATTTCCTCCGGCGAGAGGGTTCCCCCGCACGCGCGGGGATAGACCCAATCGTGATCTTGACATGCGGGCCTTCCGGTGGGTTCCCCCGCACGCGCGGGGATAGACCCCATCGCCATGCTACCGATCGATGTCGTTTGGGGGTTCCCCCGCACGCGCGGGGATAGACCGTGATAGCCGCTGGGTTGGCAGCTGTCAGCTGGGGTTCCCCCGCACGCGCGGGGATAGACCCTCATGGGCATGTAGTCCGCTATCTCGTCAAGGGGTTCCCCCGCACGCGCGGGGATAGACCGCCTCAATCGCCAGAGTAGCCGAGCACGCCGGAGGTTCCCCCGCACGCGCGGGGATAGACCCTGCGTTCAGCTCAAGGCCCAGGGAGACCGGGAGGTTCCCCCGCACGCGCGGGGATAGACCCTCCTGCGATACCTGCCCGCTTTGCAGTGTTTCGGTTCCCCCGCACGCGCGGGGATAGACCCGTCCACCTCAAAAGGCTGCTCGCAGCGCGGGCGGTTCCCCCGCACGCGCGGGGATAGACCCCGCCGCCGACCGATACCACCGGCACGTCATTGGGTTCCCCCGCACGCGCGGGGATAGACCCGGTCGGAGTCTCGGTAACCGTAGGCGTCTCGGGGTTCCCCCGCACGCGCGGGGATAGACCCTCATGGGCATGTAGTCCGCTATCTCGTCAAGGGGTTCCCCCGCACGCGCGGGGATAGACCCCACGCGTCGCTGTACAGCGTACCGTAGATGGGGGTTCCCCCGCACGCGCGGGGATAGACCGATGGCCAGAGCGACTACCCAGGTATCCAGCATGGTTCCCCCGCACGCGCGGGGATAGACCCCCTAGATCTTTGAAAGCGGCGGCGATACCGCGGGTTCCCCCGCACGCGCGGGGATAGACCCGTCTCTATCATTTCCCAGCCATGCTCGATTGCGGTTCCCCCGCACGCGCGGGGATAGACCGCAGCGGCCTCATCGGTGAATACCAGCGTAGTCGGTTCCCCCGCACGCGCGGGGATAGACCCTCGTCGCGCAGGAGGTCGGCGCTCCAATATGAGGTTCCCCCGCACGCGCGGGGATAGACCTTACATACCTAGCTGCACAACCCCCCCGCTAGGGGTTCCCCCGCACGCGCGGGGATAGACCCAAGGTCAGAAAGGAAATCTACCAGGAGACAAGGGTTCCCCCGCACGCGCGGGGATAGACCGCTGAAAGCACTGAGAGAGGCGAGAGAGAAGGCGGTTCCCCCGCACGCGCGGGGATAGACCGTAGTCGTCCTCGCTGCTCGGGTAGATCGTCGCGGTTCCCCCGCACGCGCGGGGATAGACCTTATTCCTCCCGCTATCGGACCTCCGGGGGCCGGGTTCCCCCGCACGCGCGGGGATAGACCCGTCATGTGTTTGTCATCCGGCATGGTGAGTTCGGTTCCCCCGCACGCGCGGGGATAGACCGTCGCGGTGGTGAGGCCACGGGCCTTCGTCCAGGGTTCCCCCGCACGCGCGGGGATAGACCCGTGCCCGACGCGCCCCTTGCTCGTGGTTTTGAGGTTCCCCCGCACGCGCGGGGATAGACCCCGTCATTTTCGATGACATCCACTCGCACCACCGGTTCCCCCGCACGCGCGGGGATAGACCCGACATGAAATTTGAGGTGAACGATGCCTGATGGGTTCCCCCGCACGCGCGGGGATAGACCCACCCCCGTGCCCGTGGTTCCGGTTCCGATCCCGGTTCCCCCGCACGCGCGGGGATAGACCCTACGCGTGGCCTGCGTCCGTGCTCACCAGAGGGGTTCCCCCGCACGCGCGGGGATAGACCCTTGCAAGTGGACGAGGGTGATACGGTGCCGGCGGTTCCCCCGCACGCGCGGGGATAGACCGGTTACCCCGTGATCCCAGGTGCCGGCTCCCGCGGTTCCCCCGCACGCGCGGGGATAGACCCTGTGGCACCAGCATTTGACGCTGGCCCCAAGTGGTTCCCCCGCACGCGCGGGGATAGACCCAACGCTAACGGGCAACGCACCAGCTCCGGCCCGGTTCCCCCGCACGCGCGGGGATAGACCTACTACGCCGGCGAACACCGCGGACTCACCAGCGGTTCCCCCGCACGCGCGAGGATAGACCGATTTCCCTCAGAGTACGGTGCATATTTTTGATGACAACGGGCTAGAGCGGGATATGGTGCTACTTTGATACGCTGACGGCATGGCACTCTCAAGCAAGCGCATCCTGGATGGCCTGGCCCGGCTGCCCTTCATTGACGCAGGCGAACTGGCCGTCATCCTGGGCGAGCCGCCGGCGACGGTGCATCGCACCATGACCGGCCTGCGGCAAGAGGGCCTGGCCCAGCGGGTCAGCCACAGCGCGGCCCACCTGCCCTCCAGCCACCGCTACTACTTCACCGGCCAGGGTATCAACGCGGCCGCCGACGCCCTGGGCTACGACGCGCCGTCGGACTTCGTGCGGGCCTACCCCGTGTCGCGCCAGTGGCTGACGCTGCTCATCCGCCGCATGGACGAGGTGGCCTCGGTGTACCGCCTGGCGGCAACCCTGTCCCCCGGCGTGGACGGCCTGGAAACCAGGGTGGAGTTCCAGCGCCGGGGCCGGTTCGACGCGGTGATCACCCGACACGACGGGCGCAGCTTCGGCGTGGTGCGCCAGGGGCTGGCGCTGCGGCGCCGCTCCCTCTACGACCGGCTCAGGGCCATCGCCGAGTACTGCTACTCCCAACGTCCCAGCGCCGTGCTGGTCCTGGTTCCCAGCCCTTGGGAGCAACGGCTCACGGAAGAGTTTTGTCTCAACGCCGACCTCCGGGACTACTACGTCGGGGTGGAGCGCCGGGCGACGCTGGAAGAATGGAAGCGGCCGGACTGGATTTCCTCCAACTGGGCCATCGGCAGGACCCACCGCACCCTGGAGCAGGTGGTCGCCCAGGCCGACCCCGGCGCGTGGTTTCACCCGGAACCGCCCGAGCGCAAGCGGGCCTCGCTGCCCGACCCGGAGCGGATGGTTCACGCCGCCCCCACCTTCGGCATTAGCCCAGCGGAAAAGCGCGCCCTGGACCTGATCACTGACCACCCCATGATTCCACGGCAGCACTTGGCCCGCTGGCTGGGAGTTTCCGACGGCCGGGCCAGTCAGATGACGCGCAGCCTAACGCAGACCTGGGGCCTGGTGGAGCAACGCGGTAAACGTGGCGACGTGCGCTACACCCTGTCAAAGCAGGGCATCAGGTACGTCACCCGCCGGGACCGTGCCCAGCTCACCACCACCATGGCCGCCTGGAGCACGGAGGAAACCACCGACAGCCACGGAGTGCCCCGGTCCCTGGGACACCGCATCCACACCTGGGAACGCCAAACCAAGCACGCCGACGGCATCACCTGGTTCCTGTCCGAACTGGCTGCCGAGGCCCGGGCCTACGATGACAGCGAACTGCAATGGTCCGTGCCCACCGCCCGGGCCGACCGGGCCTTCAACCGGGGCGACGACGCCATCGCTCCCGACGCCGTGGGCCACCTGATGACCGACGGCCTGCACGTGCCCTTCTGCTTCGAGTACGAGCTGCGCGCCCGACATCCCAGGGGTGTGGCCGCCCGCCTGCGACCCTATTTCCGCTACTACCGCTCCGACGCGCCCCGGAATGACCAGCCGCCATTCCCGACCACGCTGTTCGTGGTGGACACTGACGAAGTGGCGGAGACCTACGTGAGCACCGCGTCCGGGATGCTCACCATGTCGCTGCCCATCCTGGTGTCCAGTAGGGAGGTTCTGTCCGATAGGGGGGTGCTGGGCAAGTCCTGGCGTCCCCTGTGGGAGCCGGAAAGTCCGCCCCTGGCCCTGCGGGAACTGGGCGCCTGGGAGTGGGACGGCCTGCGCCGACGGATGCGTCGGAATGAGACACGTCATGTCGTCTGACAGGGCATTATCTACCCGTTCTCCCGTCCGGGGGCGCAAACGTGCAATCAGGGGACGGTTTCGACGATAGGCCGGCACGCGGCGACGTGTCAAATGGACAGGATCCAAGCAGGAAACGGGCTGTCCTGTCCGTTGACCGGTCAAAAATTGTACTTTGGGAACTCTGAGAAACGACGCTAAAACAACGGGGGTGATTTTGGAGAAAGTGCAATCGCCTGACGTGTCAGACCACGACGAGGTGAGAGACATGGAAAATGATGTCCACTGGGTGGACAAGGGGGAGGCGGCGCGGGAGTTGGAGGTTTCGCTATCGACGTTGGATAGGATGATCCGCAAGGGTGAGGTGGAGGTGGCGAGGAAGGGCCGGCGGGTGTACGTGAAGCTGCCAGGTCCCCGTTACCCCAGCGACCGGGATTTGCTGCGCCAGGCTCTGACCAAAGTTCAACGACTGGAGCGCACGGTGGATGAACTGACCGAGGAAGCCAATCAATTGGAACGGGAGAGGGACCAGGCCCGGGCCGAGACAGAGGCCGCCAGCGCGGAGAACGGTCGGTTGCTGGGGTTGTACCGGGCGGAACGCTTGGCGCGCGGGCGGACGCGAAAATTGGCCGGCAGGCTTGGTTTGACCATTGCCGTGCTCGTAGTCCTGCTGGTGGCCGGCAGTGTCGTGGTTATTGATCCCATAGAGGTGCGGGTTCATACAACGGCTGGAATGCTGTCCCGAGAGCCCGGCTGGCATTGACAGCGGTGCGGGGACGAAAGATAATAATCGTAAGACAATCACGTACACACGTAACTACAAGAGAGGCCGCGCCATGCTACCACGCCGCATTTCCAGGACCATCACCTTTTCGCTGCCCCCGGAGATGTACGAAGAGGTGCAGCGGGTCAAGGACGAAGAGGGCCGCGACATGAGCGAGCTGGTGCGCGAAGCCCTGCGCCTGTACCTGGAAGATAGGGAGCTGCGCCGCGAGCAACGTCGGGAACGGCTGCGCGCCCGCCATGCTGAATGTGAAGCGAATGAAAGAGGTGAAATCAATGAGTGAACGAAACGATCTGGCCCCTGTGGCGCTCTATGCCAGGGTCTCAAGCGACCGGCAGGATGTGGACCTCTCCGTGGCTGCCCAGCTTCGTGCCTTGCGGGACTACGCTGACCGGAACGGGTACACCATAGCCCGCGAGTACGTGGACGAGGCCGAGAGTGGCCGCGTTGCGGATAGGCCCCAGTTCCGTAAAATGCTGGAAGAGGCCGGCAAACCAAACGCGCCCTTCAAAGAAATCCTGGTCTGGAAATTCTCGCGCTTCACCCGCAAGCGCGAACACGCTGTGGCTTTCAAGTCTATGCTTCGTCGTAGGGGAATCCGAGTCGTCTCCATCACTGAACACGCCGACGACTCCCCCACCGGCAAGCTCATGGAGGCCATCATCGAGTCGGTGGATGAATTCTACTCGGAAAATTTGGCCCAAGAGGTGATGCGGGGAACGCGAGAGGCTGCCTCTCGCGGGTTCTGGGTAACCCCTCACGCGCCCTACGGTTACAAGAGAATCTTCGTAGCAGATGGCCCAAAGAAGCGCCCCAAGTTGGCACTCGAGTCGCCCGCTGACTCGATAGTCCGTAGGATGTATCTAATGGCCGGGCAGGGGAAGAGCACATTGGACATTGCGAAAAGTCTCAATCAAGAGGGCATCCCCAGCCCAAAGGGTAAGCGATGGCTTAAGACAACCATCCACAGAATTCTTACCAACGAAGTTTACACAGGTACTCTCGTGTGGGGAATTACCGCCAAAGACAAAGCCCCGCCCGTCCGTGTTGAGGGCGCGTTCCCTTCCATTGTTTCCAAGGATGAATTCGACCGTGTTGCCCGGGTGATGCAGGCTAATGCCCCGGATAAGCAACACCCAAAAAGGACTGCCAGCCCATACCTTCTCAGTGGGCTTGCGAAGTGTGCAGCGTGCGGCAGAGCCTTGATTGGCCAAGAGGCCAAGAGCGGACAATACGCCTACTACGTTTGCCATTCGTTGCTAAAGCGAGGTAAAGGCACGTGTGATACGCCCAGGCTCAGTGCAAGGCGGTTCGAGCGTACCATCATTGATCAGATCAGGGTAAACGTCCTTACCGAGAACAACGTAAAGACCCTGGTGGAACTCGTCAATGAAGAGTTCAGCGAGGTGTATCAGGAACAGAAAGAACGGCTTGAAGCAGTCGAGGAAGAGTTGATTGAAGTCCGGCGGCGCATGGATCGGCTTTGGCACGCTGTTGAGACCACCGATCTAGAAATCAACGATATTATCCCGCGCATAAGAGAACACCAGGAGCGTCAGGAAAAATTGGAGGTCGCCGCAGAGGAAGCCAAGGCAGCCCTTTCAAACCGTCCGGCGCGCTTGGATGATGCAAAGATTGCGACCTATGCTCGGGAGATGAGCGACTTCCTTTTGGAAAGCGAGCTTACTGAAACCAAAGCCTTCGTCCGATCCTTCATAAAGGAGATCGCAGTCACACCTGGTCAAGCAGTCGTTCGTTACACGATGCCCATGCCCGAAGACAGTCCAATTGGAAGACGGGAATCCGAGGTAGTCGACATCGGGGGACCAGTTCTGCCTACGGTACATGATGGCTGGGGATACAGGATTCGAACCTGTGATACCTGATCCAGAGTCAGGCGTCTTACCACTAGACTAATCCCCAGCGTGACATTGATTTTAGCAGGGGGTGGGCGCGATTTTCAACGCATTGATCGAGCCGTGGCCGAATGGACGGCGCAACGCGGCCCATAGCGGCGTGATTGACACCAATCGGGGATGTTGGTAGCCTGATTCTGCGTTCCGGCGCGATGGTTTGGCCCGCTAGCTCAACTGGCAGAGCAGCTGACTCTTAATCAGCAGGTTCTCGGTTCGACCCCGAGGCGGGTCACCATATTTCGTTTAAGGGTGGCCGCGTCGCCGGCCGTCGCGGGGAAGTGTCGGAATTGGCAGACGAGCATGACTTAGGATCATGTGCCCTCGGGCGTGCGGGTTCGAGTCCCGCCTTCCCCACTTTTCCTGGGCAAATGCCGTACCGGCTGGAGTGGTGCTCCGCGATCCAGATCGAATCGAAGCCCAACTCCTCGGCGTACTCCACCTGCTCCAGCATCTCGCCGAAGATTCGGCTCTGGGCGCTGACCTCTGGCTCCGTCCAGGAACCGAGCAAAAACAGGGCAAACTTCATGGCGGACGCGGCCCTCCTTCAAGCTAACTGCCTGGGATTGCACAGGTCTTGAGAAGGGTGTGGCGCGATCCGCACAGCGCAAAATCATCACCAAGAAAAGTGGCATCCGTACGATACCGGTGGTTCCGGATATCGTCGGTGTTGTCTCGAAATTCAGAATAGGCTGCGCTGTCGGATGCTAACAGAGGTCGAAGCGTTTCGGGTCGGATCAGGCTGATGATATAATCCTAACCATGGAGATAGGCCCATTTTCACCCGTTTGCATTTCGGCTTATTATCTCGATGGAGGACTCGATGGCGAAGAGCGAGGCGGTAAGCAAAATCACTTACCCACATGATCCGCTGGACGTGGTCGTGAGCGGCGACGACTTTAGGCGAAGAATAGTCTCTGGAGTGCTCGAAAGTTATAATAATAACTACGACTTCTTAGCTGAGGCGGTTCAGAACGCCGTTGATGCTGTCGAGGATGCTAAGCTACGCGAGCGCAGCGGTCCCTTCAAGGTTGAAGTGACGGTCAACCTGAGGGAAAACAGTGTCTCGGTACTGGACACCGGCATCGGAATGTCGGAGGCGGATCTAGCAATCGCGGTCGCACCACATGTCTCAATGAAGGCCGACAACGACATGGTCGCGCTTAGGGGCAACAAACACTCATATCGAGGCTACAAGGGTGTTGGGTTAACGTTCCTCGCTTACGGTACCGACGACCTACGGCTGCACTCTAAATTAGAGGACCAAGAACTCGTTGCATTACGGATGCGCTACGGCAATGCATGGGCCCGTGGTGGGCGACGTGATCCTGCACTAGTAGATAGGGATGACGAAGAATCACCATTAAAGGCATTCCAGCGTGGCACGTTCATTAAGCTCAAATTCTCCGGTTCAACGCGGCCGAGAAGACTTAGCGCATTGACTTCACACATGGGCGCGTGGGTCGCCATACTCCGCACACGGACTGCAATCGGACAAATTCTTCTCGGTAGGGGCCCAGTTGTCGATATCGATTTTTCTTTGACGCTGATCGATTCCGACGGCATAGAAACCACCCGTTCATGCGAGCCCAGATTCCTGTTCCCTCATGATGTTGTCCGCAACCCGGATTACCGGTTCCTCGATGTCGGCGGATATTACGAGCAGAACCCTGAACGCTCTGACATTCCCGAACAATTCAAAAGGCAAGATGGAATACTCCTTCATTGGGACACAGACAGGATCCGAGGTGCATTTAGCGGGCCAGAACGAGAAAGATTCAAGGACCAACTCGATCAATATGCCCCGACACTTTACGCGTTTGTCCCATATCAAGGCGGTATATGGGGGGAAATGAATAATATCCTTTCTCAATCGACGGTCAGAACGCATCTTTCTCCAGGCCTTGTACTTGCCATCAATCGTCAACGGCTTGCCGATTTATTTTCCATCGACGCCACTCGTTACGAATCTTTCAGTAGGAACGTGCTGGTTGTCATCCACTTTGACAACGCCCCTCCAGACCAAGGCCGCAAGACCGTCCAAGACGAAGTCCTCGCCACTGCGAAGAGCGCAGCTAATCGAGTTGTTCAATACTTAGCTGACCAACGAGCATTTCTACGGGCGACTGGTGAGACGCCATCCGCTCAACAACGGGAGGTGGAACGCAGCAAGCAAGATTGGGAATACAACGTAAGGGGACACCACGATAGTAGGCCCCTTCATATACCGCCAGTCGCCTATGAGAGCGAACCGTTGACAGAGCAAGACGTCGTGGGCCTCTTCCACCAGTTGTGTGCGCTGGGTGTGTTCCCAGGCATACGCATTTACGCAACTAGCCAAAGCCATACGTACGATTCGTTCGTGCTTTACCGTTGCAATAGCGATGAACAGGCGTTGCGTGCCGGGCAATATGTCTTAGGATTGGCACCTTCCGTTCTTGGCGATAACGACATGTTCCACACGCCGAACCTTACCCTCGAATACAAGAACAACCTTGACGGTTTGATCGCTGATATGGATGATGAGAACAAACCCAAACAATATCAACACATCGACATTTGCGTCTGCTGGAGCACTATCCAAGATAGTTTTCCTGGGTACGAACTCAAGCCGATCGATGCAACCAACCTTGACCGGCGACGTTATCCTGGGACAACCCACCTCCTGCAAAAGGATGGCGACTCACATACCATCGAAATCGTGATGCTGAGCAACGTTCGGGATCTTGTTGAATCTGGCCAAATTGACTTGGCTAGGGAACAACCCTAGCGAATAGGCATTCCACCGCCTCACCCCATCACCCGCCGGAACAGCGCCAGCGCGTTCCCGCCCGCAATCTTCCGCACGCCTTCGTCGGAGTAGCCGCGGGCGATCAGCCCGCGGATGATGTTCTTGCCGTCGGCGGGCGACTCGAGGCCGTCCACGTAGCGCGCCGGGGTGGGGCCGGGGCGGCCCATCACCGCCTCGCCGACGCCCACCGAGTCGCCGATGCTGGTGTCGGTGCCGATGGCCACATGGTCGATACCCACCAGGTTAACCATGTAGTCATAGTGGTCCAGCACGCACTCGATGCTCTGCTCCGGGTCGTTGCTGAGCCGGTTGGGCACGGCGGTTATGCCGATGACGCCGCCCTTGCGGGCGCAGGCCAGCAGTTCCTCATCCTTGCGCAGCCGGCGGGCCTGGAAACTGTGGCTGGCCAGGGTGTAGGAACCGTCGTGGCTGAAGGTCACCGGGGTCTCCGACGCCTCGATGGCGTCCATGGCGGTGCGGAACGAGGCATGGGACACGTCCACCACCATGCCCAGTTCGTTCATGCGCTGGACCACCTCCACGCCGAAGTCGCTGAGGCCGCCGTCGTTGCGCTCGAAGATGCCGTCGCCGATGAACGCCTTGCGGCTGTAGGTCAGGCCGGCCAGCCGTACCCCCGCGTTGTAGAGCACGTCCACCAGGTTCAGCTCGTTGCCGATGGCCAGGTGCTCCACCGTGGGGAAGAATCCCATCTTGCCCTGCGCCTTGGCGGCCTCGATCTCGTCCGCGTTGCAGACCTGCAACACGTCGTCGTTTTGTGAAATGTCCGAGATCATCATGCTGACCTCTTCCAGCAGGTCGGAGAAGCGGATGAAGGACATCTCGTTGGTGTGCAGCATCCCGCGAAAGACGTTGGCCGTGCCCACCGCGGTGAACCCGCCGGCCCGCACCGCCTCGTAGCCCCACACGTAGCGGTCGCTGCGCAGGTACTCCCAGTACTGGCTGAAGTCCTCGGGCAGCACCATGGGATGCTGGTGCAGGTCTATCATGATCGACTCTTCCATCAGGCGCTGGAACCGGAGTTCCTGCTGCCGGTCCAGCGGCACGGTCATGGAGGGCACGCGCCCCACCTGGCTGACGAAATGGAACCGTCCTAGCGTCATGATGCAACTCCGTTCCGGGCGACTGCGGTGACATGTCTGGCCGGATTATACCGGGGTCGTCCTCAGCCCACGGTGGTAGGATCAACGGATGACGACGGCGGACCGGGCGTTACAACAAGCGCATGGACTTGGGGCTGCCATCGGTTGGATGATTTAACCAGTGCGCAATTAGTGAGGATCAACATGGCTGAAATCTACACCCTGGGCGCCGGGACGCCCACGCCCACGCCAACCCGCTTCGGCAGTTCCCACGTGCTCAAGGTGGGCGACCAACACCTGATGTTCGACTGCGGGCCGGCCACCACGCACAAGCTGGTCAAGGCGGGCCTGTTTCCTACCCAGGTGGACTACCTCTTCTTCACCCACCACCATTTCGACCACGACATCGACTACCCCTGCTTCCTGCTGTGCCGTTGGGACCAGAGCGTCGGCAGGGAGAACCGGTTGCAGGTGTTCGGCCCTGACCTGACCGAGAAGATCACCGAGGGCATCATCGGCGAAAATGGCCTCTTCTCCCACGACTGGAAGGCCCGGGTCAACCACCCTCTCAGCCAGGCGGTGTTCGTCAATCGCGGCGGCACGCTGCCCCGGCCGGCCCCGTCGGTGTCGGCAACCGATGTGGGACCGGGCAAAGTGTTCAGCGGTTCCGACTGGGAGGTGACCGCTGCGCCCGCTGAGCACGTCCAGCCCTACCTTGACTCACTGGCCTACCGCGTCGACACACCCGACGGCAGCGTCATTTTCACCGGCGACACCCAGCCCTGCGACACGGTAACCGAACTGGCGCGAGACGCCGACATGATGCTCTGCATGTGCTGGGACGACCAGGCGGTGATGGACAGCAACGGCGAGGCCGGCGGCCAGTGCGGCACCACCGGCGCGGCCCGCATGGCCCAGGCCGCCGGCGTGAAAAAGCTGGTGCTCGTCCACATCGGCCCGCACCTGTCCTCCCACGGCCCCATGGAGCAGGGCATCGGCGACATCAGCCGCATCTACGACGGCGAGATCGTGTTTTCCGAAGAGCTGATGCGGATCACGCTGTAGGCCCGGCTGCACATCGAAATCTCGGCGGGCGAACGCGCAGATTACTCCGCAATGTTGTACACGCGCATGGCGGTGTCGTGGAACAGCGCCGCCCGTTCCGTTGCCGAGTAGCCGGCGGACAGGCGCTTGAAAGCGTTGAACAGCACGTTGTAGGAGTAGGACGGCTTGTCCACCGGGAAGTTGCTCTCGAACATGCAGCGGTCCGGGCCGAACTGCTCGATGCAGTAGTTCATCAGCGGGCCCAGGGTTCCGGCCAACTCTTCCGAGCCGATGGGCGTTTCCCACTGGTCCCAGTTGTAACCGTAGCGGACCTGTCCCACACCGCCCAGCTTGATCACTACGTTGGGACACTGGGCCACCTCGGCCACGCCACGCCGCCATGCCGGCAGCACCTCGTCGTCCCGGTTGGCGTAGGGGCCGACGCGCACCAGCCCGCCGATGTGGTTCAGCACGATGGTCAGGTCGGGAACGGCGCGGGCAAATTCGGCCAACTCGGGCAACTGCGGGTGGTACAGCGAGTTCTCCAGGACCAGCCCCATCTCGGCCATCACCCTGGCGCCGGCGCGGTAGCCATCCGACGAAAGGGCTCCCC
The DNA here is from genome assembly GCA_965220505.1 of Dehalococcoidia bacterium. GTDB lineage: Bacteria > Chloroflexota > Dehalococcoidia > Lucifugimonadales > UBA3495 > Bin87. Next base: position 2,065,230 of record CBDCQE010000001.1, read on the forward strand.
GGATGTCGCGCTGCACCAATTCGGGGCTCTCGTCCCATCCGGTGGAATGACGGACGCCGCGGAAGCGCCCGGGACTGGCGGCGACCATGGCCTCCAGCACCGGACGAACCCCGTCGCCCAGTTTCAGGTCGGCGTGCCCCATGATGGCAGCGGCCGCCTTGGTCGACCCATGGCTGCCGGTGGCAGACTCCTCCGCGATGGTCTCGATGTACTCCACCTCACCCACCGGCCGCATCGCCTCCGGCCCGTCCGGCCGATATTCGCACCGCACCTCGATGAACACCGTTGACGTGACGTTGTGACCGCTGCTCACGTCCGCGGTCAACTCGGGCAGCAGGTACCGCTGGTATGCGGGAGGCTCCGGGCGCGAGACCCAGAAGTGATGGTGCGTGTCGCAAATCGGCAGGTCCGGCTCCAGGGTTTCCTCGACGGTTTGCGCCAGCCAGTCTTCGCCTTTCAGTACCATGTCGTCCACCTCGGTGATGTCGCTTCATCCGATACTACCACGGGCGATTTCGCGTTTGATCGCCGGCGGAGAATGCCGTCTCATGCCATCTGCCGTTGAAATAGGGTAGCGGACGCCGCCGTTGTGCCTATAATGGCGGCCAACATCGAGCCGGACGTCGGACCGCGCGCTGGACGCGCTACAGGAGGCGACATGGCAGTCTTGAAAATAGAAGGCGTGACCCACTGGTCGATCCCCGTGAACGACCTGAACGAAGCCGAGGCATTTTACGGAGAACTGCTGGGTCTCGAGCCCAAGGGCCGGCTGGGCAACAGCGTTATGTCGTGTTTCAACGTCGGCGACCACAACATCCTGCTCTGCGAACGCTCCAGCCCGACGGACGGAGCGCAGGCGGATAACGGCGGCGCGCACCACTCGTTCACCGTGTCGCCGGAGATCTTCGACACCGCGTGCCAGGAGTTCCGCCGGCGGGGCATCCGGATCGACCATCTGACCTACCGGGCCCAGGGCTTCTTCACCGGCCGCGAACTGTACTTCTTCGACCCCAGCGGCAACCGGCTGGAACTGCGCGACCCCACCTGGACGGCGGGTATGCCCGAGCCGTCCTTCGAGGAACTGGCCAACGCATAAACGGAAGGAACTCGCATGGATGGACAGGATGATCAGGATTGAGTGGATTGATTGTGATCGCCGCGGCGCATTGTCGCTCCATTCCGTCTATCCTGTTTATCCATGCAAAACGCTTGATTCAGTGTGCCAGTGGGTACGCGTGAGGCTGGTGCGTACATTTTCGGAAGGAGCGGGTCATGAGTCTGGAAGACATTGAACGCCGGCTGCGTGCGCTGGAGGACGTTGAGGAGATCAAGCGCCTCAAGGCCCGCTACTGCGCCTACTGCGACGACAACTATGACGCCGACGCCATCGCCGGCCTGTTTGTCGAGGACGCGATATGGGACGGCGGCATCCGCGGCCGTGCCGAAGGCCGGGAGGGCATCCGCAACTTCTTCATCAACGCCCCGAACCGTCTGCCCTTTGCCGTGCACATGGTCATGAATCCCATCATCGAGGTGGACGGCGATACCGCCACCGGGGTCTGGTACCTGTTCCAGCCCTGCACCTACGCCGATGGAGATCGCGCCGTGTGGGGCTCGGCGCGCTACGACGAGGAATACATCCGGGTGGACGGGGTCTGGATGTTCAAACACCTCAAGCTGACGTCAAACTTCTGGACACCGTTCGACCAGGGTTGGGTCGAGGCGCAATTCGTGTAGGATCGCGCACCCGGTAATCTAATTGGCGGAGATTTTCTCAACACAAGAAACTTATTCAGGCCATCCTGTGGACGGTGAGACATGCGAACTGGGGCTGATTACAAGCAGAGCCTGCACGACGGGCGCGACGTCTGGGTGTTGGGTGAGGGCCGCGTGGACGACATCACCACCCACCCGTTCACGTCGGCAATGGTGGACGAGTACGCAACCTGGTACGACCGTCACTTCGACCCCGAATGGCAGGACACACTTCTGACCAAGCTGGACGCAAGCGGCCACCGCCAGCCCGTCCTGCTCACCCCGCCGGAAACCGCCGACGATCTCAGACACCTGGGCAAGGCCATCAGCGCAACCCATTTTGCCGGCGGCGGAAACGTCACCCACACCCCGGCCTACGGCGCGTTGATCTCCCTGGGGCTGTTGAACGTCCTTTCGAGGGTGGACGAATCCAATGAGGAAATCGAGGTGGCCCGGGACTACCTGGAGTCGCTGCCCAAGGGCGGCCGGTTCCTCACCTACGCCGGCGGAGGGCCGCTCATCGGCACGCGCCTCCGTCCGGACGAGAACGACCGCGCCGCCATGCGCCTGGTCAGCGACACTGCCGACGGCATCGTGATCAGCGGCAAGATCCAAATGCACACCAGCACGGCCTTCGCCGAGGACCTGCTGGTCTCCACCCGGAACGATATGCCGCCCGGGAGCGGCAAGTACCCCTGGTTCATCGTGCCGGTGAACGCCCCGGGCCTCAAGGTGGTAACCCGGCGACCCGCCGCCCGGCACAAAAACCCGTTCCTGTCCCCGTTGAGCGGCCGGTTCGACGAGCTCGATTCCATGGTCTGGTTCGACAACGTCTTCATCCCCCGCAACCGCGTTTTCGGGGGAGAGCCCGCCAACCGAAACCGCCGCCACGGGCTGGTGTGCTGGATGCTCTGGCATCACAGCTACGGCTGGCTCGCCAAGGCGGAACTGACCCTGGGCCTCGCCCTGGCCCTGGCCGAAATCATGGGCCTCAAGGACAACCCGCAGACCATTGAGCAGCTTGTCGAGCTGACCGTCAACGTCCAGACCACCCGCACCTGCATGACCGCGGCGGAGCTGGAACCGGAAACGACGGCCAGCGGATATGTCCTGCCCAACCAGGTACACGTGGCCGCCGCCGGCGTCAACACCCTCCGGGTCCGCCAGCGCATGGGCGAAATCCTGCGCGGCCTGCCCGGCTCGTCGCTGATCAACGCCCCGGCCGACACCGACTTCGAAGACCCCACGATGGCCGCTGAATTGGAAGACGCCTTCGGCGGAGGCGGGTACACCGCCATGCAACGGGCCGCGTTGCTCCAACTCGCCTGGGACCAGGTGTCATCGGGCCTGGACGGACGCGAGGCCGCCTTCGAGCTCCACGCCAGCGGCGGGCTGGATGCGTGGCGCCACCAGTTGGCGGCCTGGTTCGACCGCCACAGCGAACTGGCCAACAGCGTCCATGATCTCGTACAGGTGGACATACCGGCCATGGACCTGTCCAGCCTCCAGGAGGTTGCCCCGCCACCACGCCGGATACCGCAGGTCAACACGGGAACACCCAACCCCTAGTCGAGCGACGACACGCACAGGCAGGTCAACCATGGGACAGATGGACGGAATGGTCGCGATCGTCACCGGCGCCAGCCGGGGCCTGGGACGGGCCATCGCCAAAGCGTATGCGGAGGAGGGCGCCGGCGTGGTCATCTCGGCCCGCAGTCAATCGCCCACGGGCCTGGCCGGAACCCTGGAAGAAACGGCGAACGACATCAGGGATGCCGGCGGCGACGTCCTCGCCGTCAGTTGCGACGTGACCGATGAAGCGCAGGTCAACGATATGGTCCGCAAGGCGGTGGACCGGTACGGCCGGATCGACGTGCTGTTCAACAATGCCGGCATGATGGTGCTGGGTGAGACGATCATGGATATCGACGCCCCGCGCTGGGAACAACTCATGCGGATCAACGTCAACGGCCCTTATCTGTGCAGCCGGGCCGTGCTCCCGACCATGATCGAGCAGCAGCGCGGCAGCATCATCAACATCGGTTCGCGGATGGCCACCGACCCCAACCAGGGCGGCGGCGTCCTCTACAGCGCCAGCAAAGCGGCGGTGCACATGTTCAGCTACTGCCTGGCCGACGAGGTGCGCGAGCACAACATCGCCGTGAACATCCTCAGCCCCGGCGGCCTCCGCAGCGAGGGCTCGGCGGCAATCCCGTGGACGCAGCGGGATTGGCACGAGCGGGTGGACCCCAGCGCAATCGGCCCGCTGGCCGTGTACCTGGCCCGGCAGGACGCCAGCACCTTCACCGGCCAACTGGCATCCCGGTTCGACTTCGGCACAACCTGGGGGCCGGGCGTCGAATCGTAGCTTCCCTTCCCGACGCCATCGCTGATCCGGGCTGCTTGTTGACAGGCCCGGACAAGGACTCTAGGCTGGCAGCACATTCGAAGCAACGCTGGGGACATGGGTGCACTTATGGATATCAAAGATCTGATTATCGACGACCGTGATCGGGGCGTTTTCCGAGTCCACCGGTCATCCATGACCTCAACCGATCTGTTCGAACGGGAAAGGGAGTTCATTTTCAGCCGTTGCTGGATCTACCTCGGCCACGAGTCCGAGGTGGAGAACCCGGGAGACTACCGCCGGCGCGTGGTGGCGGGACGACCGCTGTTCTTCGCCCGTGGCCGGGACGGCCAGGTCCGCGTGTTCCTCAATTCCTGTCCGCACCGGGGCGCTTTGATCTGCCGGCGGGACGCCGGGAACGCCGACGTCCTGCAGTGCTTCTACCATGCCTGGTCCTTCAACACCAACGGCGAACTGATCGGCGTCCCCGACCAGGAAGCCTACGGGCCGTTCTTCGACCGCAGCGAGCTTGGCCTCAAGGAACCGCCCCGCGTCGAAAGTTACCGCGGCTTTTACTTCGTCAGCTTCAACCCCCATGTCGAGGACCTGGTCAGCTACCTGGCCGGCGCGCGCGAGTACCTCGACCTGATCATGGACCAGGCCGAGGAAGGGATGCGGGTGGTGGCCGGTTCCAACAAGTACACCATGAAGGCCAATTGGAAGCTCCTGGTGGAAAACAGCCTGGACGGCTACCACCTGGTCCCCACGCACCAGACGTACCTGGACTACATCAGCAGCCTGGGCTCCGACGACAGCGGGCAGACGGCGGCGTCCCGCATCGTGGGCAAGGCGCGGGCCCTGGGCAATGGCCACTGCGTGATCGAATCGCCGGTGCGCAACGGCCGCCCCATCGCTCACTGGCACCCGCTGTTCGGCGAGGAAGCCAGGGAGCCCATCGCGCGCGTCCGCCAGCGCCTGGTGGACAAGTACGGCGAGGAGCACACCTTCCGCATGGCCGATACCTCCCGGAACCTGATCATCTATCCCAACCTGGTGATCAACGACATCATGGCCATCACCATCCGGTACTTCGAGCCCCTGGCTCCCGACAACATGGAGGTCACCGCCTGGCACCTGGTGCCGCGGGAAGAATCAGAATCCATGCTGGCAACCCGGTTGGACAGCTTCCTGACCTTCCTGGGTCCGGGAGGGTTCGCCACGCCCGACGACGTCGAGGCCCTGGAGTCCTGCCAGATCGGCTTCCGCGCCACGGAAACCGAATGGTCCGACATCTCGCGCGGCATGCTCCGGCCGGCCAAATCCACCGACGAGCTCCAGATGCGCGGGTTCTGGCGACAATGGCACGCCAACATGCAGGGCCTCAGCAAGACCAACGTGCAAGACACGGCGGTCGAGGAACTTGAAGAGGCGTTGGCCCTGGCAGACGACTGACCATTGCTTTATCAGGTGAACCATGACAACCGTTAACCAGCCAACGCTGCGGGAGCAGGTGGAAGATTTCCTGTTCCGGGAAGCCGCCCTCTTGGACGATTGGCTCCTGGATGATTGGGTGGACCTTTTCACCGAAGACGCCCGGTACATCGTGCCCACCACCGACCTGCCGGAGGGCGACCCCAAGCGCGACCTGGTGTTCATCGACGACGACATCACCCGCCTGCGCGCCCGGGCGGTGCGGTTGAACTCCCGCCACGCCCATCGCGAGTATCCGTGGTCGCGCACCCGCCGGTTCGTCTCCAACGTGCGCGTTGCGGAAACCGACGACGGCGAGCTTGCGGTGAACTCCAACGTGCTGGTCTACCGGTTCCGCGCCGGCGAGGGCGCGCCCTACGTCGGCAGCATCGAGTACATCCTGCGGCGGGACGGTGATGGCCTGAAGATTGCTTATCGTCGAGCGGTGCTGGACCTGGAAGCGCTGTCCTGGCACGGGGCGGTCAGCATCATATTCTGAGCCCGTCGGCAATTTCGTCAGAAGCAGGATTTGCCGGATTTTAAGATTTTTCTGGATTGCGTTTCCCAATCTTGCCAATCCTAATAATCTTGAAAATCCTGCTTCTGACAAATGCCGGTAACCGTCTGCATTCCACGCAGTAGAGGTTGACGCTTGAAACTCGAAGGTAAAACCGCGCTGGTCACCGGCACCAGCCCCAACATCATGGGCGGCATCGCTGAAGAGTTGGCCAGGGCCGGCGCCAATCTGGTCTGCGTGGACATCCGCCAGGAGTACGCGGAGAAGTGCGCCGCGTCCATCGTCGCCGAGGGGCACGACGCCATGGGCGTCGTGTGCGACGTGACCGACGAGGACCAGGTGGTCGCCGCCATCGCTCAGGCCACGGAACGGTTTGGCGGCATCGACATCCTGGCGAATGGCGCCGCCCTGTTCAACTTCAAGGGCGTGCTGGACATGCCCCTGGACGAGTGGCGTCGCCAGACCGACATCATCCTCACCGGGGCGTTCCTGTTCACCAAGCACGTTGCCCACCAGATGATCGAGCAGGAACGCCAGGGCAACATCATCAACATCATCTCCACCGCCGGACACCAGGGTGAGCCCGGCAACGTGGGCTACGGCACCGCCAAGGCCGGGCTGCTCAACTTCACTCGCTCGGTGGCCATGGAACTTTCCAAGTACGGCATCCGGGTCAACAGCCTGACCCCGACCGCCACCAACGCAACGGAGGGTCGGGAACGCGCCGAAAGGTGGGGTGTGGAATGGCCGCGGCCACGCGGAGGACAGCGCGCCGCCGGACTGCTGCCGGATGCCAGCCGGGGCGCTCCGCTGCTCCGGCTCCCCGGCCCGTCGCACTACGGCAAGGCGGCCGTGTTCCTGGCTTCCGACGACGCCGAGATGATCACGGGGTTCGACCTGCGCGTGGACGCCGGCGCGGTCTCGAAATACTGGATCTGGTCCCCCGGCGACGCCTAATCTCCGCCCGGTCGGCGCGTCAGCCGGCTTTGAGCTCCACCAGCGTGCGGTCCACGTCCTCCGCTTCCAGGGACAGCCGCTCCCACTCGTCCCACAGCGACTGCTCCTCCTCCTTGAGCATCCGGTACCGTTCGCCGGTATCCTCAAGCTGGGCACGGTCCTCGAACTGATCGGGGTTGGCGAACATGGTCTCCAGTTCCGACGTCACGGCTTCCCGCTCGGTGATGGCCGCGCCTATCTCGTCAATCCGCGTCGCCAGTTGTCGGGCCTTCCGGCTCAGCGCCCGCTCCTCTTCTTCCCGGGCGGTCAGGGGTCGCCGCGAGCGTCGCCGGCCCGAGCCGTTTTCCACTGGGGCCGGGATCTCGTGCTCTGGGGCTATGGCGGCGGGTTTCGCCTCCGCCTCCTGCTGCTTGCGGTACAGGTAGCCGTCGTAGTCGCCCGGATAGACCCGAGGCAACCCGCCGTCGATCTCGATGATCTTGTTGGCGACCTGGCGGATGAGCGTGCGGTCGTGGGTGACCAGGCAGATCGAGCCCCGGTAGTCGCCCAGGGCGTCGGCAAGAATCTCCCGCGATGTGATGTCCAGATGGTTGGTCGGCTCGTCCATGAGCAGGAAATTACTGGGCTGCAGCAGCAATTTGGCCAGCGCCACCCGCGCCTTTTCGCCGCCCGACAGCACGGATATGGGCTTGAGGATATCGTCGCCGCTGAACAGAAAGCCGCCCAGCGTGGTGCGCAGGTTCTGCTCCGATTCGGACGGCGCGGCCTCCCGCAATTCTTCGAGGGCGGTATTGTCAGCGTGCAACAGGTCGAGGACATGCTGCGCGTAATAGGCGGTGATCACGTTGTGGCCGAGCCGGCGCTCCCCGTGATCGATGGGCAGCACGCCGGCGAGGATTTTCAGCAACGTCGACTTGCCGGCGCCGTTGGGGCCGACCAACGCGACGCGGTCCCCCCGCTCCAGAGTCAGGTTCAGGCCGCGATACACCACGTTGTCGCCGTATGACTTGCCCACGCCGTCCAGTCGCATGATGTCGGAACCGCTGCGCGGCGGCTCCGGGAACGTGTAGTTGACCTTGCGAGTGGCCCGGGGCAACTCGATGATCTCGATCCGCTCCAACTGCTTCAGCCGGCTTTGCACCTGCCTCGCCTTGGTGGCCTTGTACCGGAACCGCTCGACGAACCGCATCTGCCGCTGCATCTCGCGTTCCTGGCGGGCAGCGGCGGCCTGCTTGAGTTCCAGGGCACGCTCGCGGGCGACCAGGTATTCGTCGTAGTTGCCGTGATGGTGCACCACCTCTCCCGGCTCGATGGCCAGGATCCGGTTGGCGACCGTGTTCAGAAAGGCGCGGTCGTGGGACGTTATGATCACGCCGCCAGGAAACGACGAGAGGTACTTCTCGAACCACAGGTTGGCCTCGAGGTCCAGGTGGTTCGTCGGCTCGTCCAGCAGCAGGACATCCGGATTGCGGAACAGCAGGCGAGCCAGTTCGGCGCGCATGATCCAGCCCCCGCTGAACTCGCGCATGTCCCGGGAGAAGTCGCTGTCCTTGAACCCCAGGCCCGACAGGATCGCCTTGGCCTCGTGGTCCCGGTCGGCGCCGCCGGCGGCTTCCAGTTCCCCGTCCAGTTGCGACAGCCGGTCCATCAACTCCCGCTGCTTCGCCGGGTCGGCGGCCAGCGCCAGGGCATCCCGGGTGTCCGCAATCTGGTCCGTCAGCGCGACCACTTCAGCGTCGGCGGCCAGTACCTCTTCCAGCAACGACCGGCCCGCGAATGAGCCAGGCTCCTGCTTCAGGTATCCGACCGTCGTGTTGCGCCGTCCGGCAATGGAACCCGAATCCGGCAGGGCGTCGCCAGCCAGGATATCCAGCAACGTCGTCTTGCCGGACCCGTTGGCGCCGATCAGCGCGATGCGGTCGCCGGCCGCCGTGGAGAGGTTCAGCCCGCTGAACAGCGTGCGTTCAGAGTAGGCCTTGCTGATGTCGGATGCGACGAGCATGGGCAGGCAATGGTGGAGGATTCGGCCGTCAATCGCCGTCCGGACGGGGCGGTGTCAGATTGACCTCACCGCACACGCGGAAGTCGCGCCCACCACCACCGGCGGCGGGCGCTGTTGCCAAAAAGGGGGCGGCGGTCGGTCTAGTCTTCGCGGATGTCTTCACCGGCGTCCACGCGGAACCCCACGCCCAGCTTGACCTGGTACCAGTTGGCACGCCCATCGTCGATGGTGCCACGAATTTCCCGCACCTCGAACCAGTCCAGGTTTCGGATCGTCTGGGCCGCCCGCGCGATCGCGCCGTCAATGGCCTCCTGCAAATTGGCGCTGGAGGATCCCACCAGCTCGACTACCTTGTAGGTGCTTCCTACTGCCATTTTCTCACTCCATTATGTATGAGGATGTTGCCGTTTTCGCGCTTCCGTTTATCGCGCCCAAGTATAATATGCCCCGTGACCCGATTGGGCAACCGGGAGCACGGTCAGTTTTCGCCCTGATTCCCTGGCTACTGCACCGACACCCGCCGTGTTGGTGACTGTTTCCTGCCCTGGTACCGGCTGCGACGACCAACTCGCTTGCCTTGCTCGACGCCCGTCAACAAAACCTAACCTCTCCCTTATGAGGGTCGACCCACCCATGCAACGCAGCGAAACCCGCATTCTGACCACCCATACCGGCAGCCTGCCCCGACCCGAGGGCCTGGTTGAGATGCTGGGCTCCATCACCCGAGGCGAGCCGGTGGATCAGGTCGCGCTGGCCGCGGCCGCTCAGGAGGCCACGGCCAACGTCGTATCGGCGCAATTGGACGCCGGAGTGGACGTAATCAACAACGGCGAACAGTCGCGCATCAGTTTCTCCACCTACGTGACCCAGCGCATGGCCGGCTTCGGCGGTTCGTGGACGCGTCGCGGGCATCGCGATCAGAACGAATACCCTTCGCTGGTGCGACCTCGCGTAGTGCAACTCATGCGAGACGTGCCCACCTGCGTGGGGCCGCTGAACTACGAGCGTCCGGATTTGGTCGAGCGGGAGTGCCGCCAGTTCATCGACGCCGTCGCTGCCGCCGGCAGCCAGCCGCAAGACCTGTTCATGACTGCCGCATCGCCCGGCATCGTGGCCCTGACCCTGGGCAACCGCTACTACGACAGCCACGAGGACTACGTTTTCGCCCTGGCCGAGGAGCTCCGCAAGGAGTACGAGATCATCGTGTCCAACGGCCTGACCTTGCAGTTGGACTGTCCCGACCTGGCCATGGAGCGGCACATCTCCTACCAGGACGAGCCGCTGTCCGCCTACCGCGACGTGGTCGCCCTGCACATCCATGCCATCAACCACGCCCTCGCCAACATCCCACGGGAGCAGGTGCGCTTGCACGTCTGCTGGGGCAACAGCGAGGGCCCTCACCATTACGACGTCCCGTTGGAGGATATCGTCGACCTGCTGTACGAGGCCAATGTCGGCGCGCTGGTCATGGAAATGGCCAACCCTCGCCATGCCCACGAGCACCGCGTCTACCGCGACCGCCCGTTGCCCGACAACATGATGCTGGTGGCCGGCGTGATCGACACCAAGACTAACTACGTCGAACACCCCCGGCTGGTGGCCGACAGGTTGCACCAGGCCGTGGCCGCCGCCGGTGGCGATCCAACCCGCGTGCTGGCCGGCACCGATTGCGGTTTCGACACCTCCGCCGGCTCCAACCGCGTTGAGGCCGGCATCGTCTGGCTCAAACTCCAGGCCATGCGCGAGGGCGCGGACATCGCCAGCCGGGAGCTATTCTGAACCACCCGACCGTCTCGTCCCGTGGCGTAGAATGACGCCAAACCGTCCGGCCCAACCACCCAAGGAGTCACCGCGATGATCATCGACACCCATACCCACGTGGTCAGCAGCGACCGGCCCACCCACCCGCTCCATCCCGATGCCACCGGCTGGTCCCTTGAGGTCAGCAACAACGTCGAGGACCTGATCAATGAGATGGACAACGCCGGCGTGGAGTGCGCCACGCTGGTCCAGCCCAACGGCACCTACGGCCTGGACAATTCGTACCAGTGCGACAGCGCTCTCCGCTACGTTCCCCGCACCGTCGCCGTCGGCATTCTCGACCCCGCCGCTGACGATGCTGCCGACAAGCTGTCCTACTGGACCAACGAGCGCGGCATGTGGGGCGTGCGCCTGCAGAGCCAGGCCGAGCCCGACGACCCGCGTTGCGATGCCCTGTGGGACCGCGCCGAATCGCTGGGCATTCCCATTTCCATCGGGGGTGGCGGAACGGCCGACCGGGTCAACCGTATGCGCAACATCGGCGGCCGGCATCCCAACGTCCGGTTCGCCCCGGACCATTTCGCCGGCTGGAGCAACTCCGCCGACAAGACGGGCATGACCGCTGCCCTGGAACAGCTGGCCACGCTGCCCAACGCTCACCTGAGGTACTCCAGCACCAGCCTCGGCCCCTACGCCGACCTGTCCGACGACGAAAAGGACCTGTTCCGTCGCGTCATCGAGGCCTTCACCCCGCGCCGCATGATGTGGGGCTCCAACTTCCCATCCTCGCGCGCCGGCGGATTCATCGGCCAGGTTGAGCTTGGCAAAACCGCGCTTCCCTGGCTCTCCGCCGAAGACCTGGACTGGATGATGGGCGGAGCCGCCGCCACCTTCTGGCCCATGCTGCAAGCGCCGTAGGGAAATGGCGGACCCCGAGCACGAACCCGTGGCTACCCCAACCGGCGCGCGTTCACTTTGGGAATACGCCAGCGCCCGGGGAATGAACCGTCGCCGGTTCCTGGGCCTGATGGCGGCCGGCGGCGCCGCTGCCGTGCTGGCCGCGTGCGGCGGCATGGGCGCGCCCGATGCGGTGGGAATGACGACCTCATCGCCGGCCGATGCCGGCGCAGCGCGGACTGCGCCCTGGTTCAAGGACCCTGCGCCGTTCATCATGCACAGCGACAAGGGCCTGGAGGCGCGGCTGGAAAACATGCAGGGCACCATCACGCCCAACCGGCTGTTCTTCGTCCGCAACAACTCGGTCAGCCTGGACCTTGACCCGACGGATTGGCGTCTCACCGTAGAGGGCGATGCTGTCTCGGAGCCGCTGGAGTTGACCTACGGGCAAATCCGCAGCCTGCCGAGCCGGACGCTCACTTCTTACCTGGAGTGCGCCGGCAATCACCGCGCCATGTTCGGCGTGATGAACGGTCAGGAAGCGTCCGGCACCCAGTGGATGACCGGGGCGGTGAGCAACGGCGAATGGGTGGGCGCGCAACTGCGCGACGTACTGACGCTGGCCGGCATCCAACCTAACGCCGTCTCCGTGTTGCTGGTGGGTTTGGATGTCGAGTCTCCCGAGGAAGGCTTTCGCTACGTCCTGCCGGTGGAAAAGGCGATGGATCCGGACACCCTGCTGGCCTATGCTCTGAACGGCGAGACGCTGCCCCGAGACCACGGTTTCCCGGTGCGCGCCCTGGCGCCCGGATGGGTCGGCAGCGCCAACGTCAAGTGGCTGGGCCGCATCGTCGTGTCATCGGAGCCCATGTGGACCCGGAACAACACCACGTCGTACACGCTGATCGGCGATGCGTACCCACCGGTGGGAGAGTCGCTGGGCCAGCCTGTGACCGAGCAGATCATCAAGAGCGCCCTGGCCCTGCCCTGGCCGGCGGAATTGCGGCCCGGTCCACATCGGCTCCACGGCTACGCGCATTCGCCGCAAGGCCCCATCTCGAGCGTGGAGTGGAGCGCAGACGCCGGCCAGACCTGGAACGACGCGACCCTGTCGGGTTCGCAGCCCGACCACTCCTGGGCGCGGTTCGAGTTCCAGTGGGACGCCGCGCCCGGCGAGCACGTCATCATGACGCGGGCCACCGACACGGCGGGCAACACCCAGCCGGACCGCGTGCCCTTCAACGAGAAGGGATACCTCTTCAACCAACCCCTTCGGCACCCGGTGCGAGTGGTCTAGCCTCGATTTCCCCAGGGCGGTCTCACGCGCGGCGTGCGTCTCGCTCTAGGTGTGGCACGCCTCGTCGCAGTGGTCGCTGGGCGGCACGTCCAGCACCGGGTTGGTGTCGAAGAACCCCACCGGCTTCAGGCTGAACCCGCAGTAGGCCACCGGCGAGATCGGCCAGTCCTCCGGTCGCGGCACGTGGTGGTAGCCCAGCGTGTACCAGACCACAACGTCCGTATCCTCGACGCTCCGGTTGTTCTTCGTGTACTCCGGCAGACCCGCGCCGCCCGGGTGCTGGTTGGGATACGGCCCCGTCGCCGCGATCTCGTCCCGGTGGTATGGCGTCACCCACAGGTGCCTGGTCATGAACCCGGCCCGCTTGATGATGCTGGCGTCGGGATGGGCGAAGGGCAGGATGTTCTCGCCGGGCATGAGTTTGTAACTCACCGGCTGCCCCAGCGCGTTCTTCGCGGTCGAGCTGGACACCAGCCAGTAGCGCCCGCTCATGGGGTCGATCACCCGCTGCGCCTCGTGCTCCGTGCCCAGCAGGGTCTTCTGCGCGTAGAAGGCGTTGTTGTGCGGGTTGTCCGGACCCGGCGGCTCGGCGACGGTGTTCACCTCGAACACCGAGTTGTCCTCGCCGTCCACGCTCATGTCCATGCGGAAGTTGAAGAAATGCTGGTGGATGTGCGCGTTGAGTTGCGGCGCGACGATGGTGCCGTACTTCGGCGTCTCGCCCTCGGCGATGCCGGCGGTGTTGATGATGCCGGTCAGCTTGACCTCCATCTGTATCGTGCCGTCCTGGTAGAAGTACCAGAAGAAACCGTACTCGTAGTTGCCCACGGTGGCGATGCTGGAGATCACCAGCCGCCGCGAGCGTCGCACCTCGGTCTGCCCGCTGCGCCAGTCGGTGTGCTTCCACAGGATACCGTAGTCCTCCTCGTGCATGCACACCGCGTTGGGGATGGTGAAGGGCTCCCCCTGCCCGTTGTTCAGCACCGCGTCGAAGTAGTAAATCTCGCCCAGGCAGTCGCAGCCCAGGGTCAGCGAGTTGGTGAGCGACCCGATACCATACTCCCCGGCGTCAAACGCGTTTTTGCGGTAGTGATCCTTGCCGGGGTCGCCGTATGGCACCACCATGTCGGACAGCGCCGCCCGGTACAGGATGGGCCGCACCCGACCCTGGTCCTCGTAGCCGACGGTGTGGATCACCAACCCTTCCCGGGGCGTGAACCCCACCCGCAGGTGCCACTTCTGCCAGGTGACCTTCCAACCGTCCACCTGGAAACTCGGTCCCTCCGGCTGGGTGATGTCCAGCGGTTTCAAGTCCTCGCGGAACCTGCCCACGAACTCCGCGCCGTAGTTGCCGGCCTCCGGCGCCAGGGGCACGAATCCGTAGTCGTCGACGCGCACCACTTCCATCTTGTTCAGGTCCACCACGGCGGTGACGCCCTCGATGGGGCGGGCGTAGCCGTTGTCCGTGGGGCTGGTCCGGGCAAAGTTCCGGCACAGCACCAGCCGCCGGCCTTCCTCGTCCTCGTACCCGTAGTTGCCCGCCGACCAGGGGTCGACCATCACCAGGCTGGGATCGGTGATGCCCCGCTTCTTGATGGCCGCCTGGAACCTCTCGTCCGCCTGCACGGCGGCTTCGCACTCCATGAACTCGTCGAACATCACCCGGGGCTGCACGCCCGGGATATGCTCCCACGACACGACGCGCCGGTCATTCAGCGACACCACCGCCTCGTAGGTCGCCTGAGCGTCGTTGTCCAACACCACCAGGAACGCCTCGCGCCCCACCGGATCGCCCGCCTTGAACCCCAGCACGCTGTCCTTGAGCGGCTCCCGCAGCACCACGGTTTCGAACCGCGTCCGGGAACCCAGGTCGCGCTGGGACCTCAGTATCGCTGACGCATCGGCAATCTCGTCCGGTGTGAGCGGGTCCAGCGGGTGAGAGACCACGGAGCGTGGTGCGTTCTGCGCGGGCGCCTTGGTGGAAATGGCCATGACGACCTCCTCCGGAGTTATCCTTCTTGATGGACGGTTTTCACGTTTGGTTTTCGGACGCTAACAGCGCCGTACTTTGAGGTCAAGCGGCGCGCCGGACGTTCTATCCCGCAATCCGCATCGACATACCGCCTTGGGTGCTACAATCCCGCCAAATTCGGTGCTATCCGAACGCGGAGGAAACGGCATGGCCATCACCGTTGGCATGGGCGAGTTCGTGTACGAATACCAACCGGAATGGCCGCGCCTCCCGGTGGGCCAGAGTTTCCAGGGCATCAGCGGCGTCGCGGTGGACAGCCGGGACCGGGTCTACGTGTTCCAGCGGCAGGGCCCGCCCGTGCTGGTATTCGACGGCGATGGGAACCCGCTAGCCGCCTGGTCCCGTCCTGACGGCGTGCCGGCCGACGCCCACCACATCCACGTCGGGCCGGACGACTCCGTGTACCTGGTGGACCGGGACGCGCACCAGATCCTCAAGTACTCCAACGACGGCGAACTGCTGTCCTCCATCGGCACTCGGGACCGCCCTGCCCTCCAGGCCCCGTTCAACCACCCGGCCGATGTCTGCGTTGCCCCTTCCGGCGAGCTGTTCGTCGCCGACGGCTACGGGAATTCCTCCGTGCATAGGCTCGCCGCCGACGGTTCGCTGATTGCCTCCTTCGGCAGCCCCGGCCGCGGACCCGGCCAGTTCATCGTGCCCCACAGCATCCGCGTGTCCGCCGACGGCCGGGTCTACGTCGCCGACCGGGAGAACAACCGCGTGCAGGTGTTCACCGTCGACGGCGAATTCGTCGATCAGTGGACCGACTTCAAATGCCCCATGGGCGTCCACATCGACGCCGACCAGCGGGTCTACGTCACCGATCAGGTGCCTCGCCTCAGCATCCTTACGCTGGACGGCGAGCTGCTGGCCCGCGGCCGCACCTTCGAGTACGCCCACCAGGTGTACACCGACTCTCAAGGCAACATCTACGGCGCCGACACCTCCAACCAGCGCGTGCAGAAGCTGGCTCGCGTGACGTGACGGCCAGCCAAATCTCCGGCACACGAAAGCGCATCAGGAAGCCCGGTATGCGATTTGCCGCATTCACGACCGTGGCGGCGTCCGCCGGCGAGGCCACCGACGCGGCTGGATTTCTGAACAACCTGCGGCAACAGGCCATCCTCGCGGAGGAGCTCGGCTTCGAGGCCATCTGGCTGGGCGAGCACCACTTCACCCCGTTTGGCGTGGGCGATCTGCCCAATCCGATACTGCTGGGCGTGGACCTGGCTGCCCGTACGTCCCGCATCCGCATCGGCCAGATGGCGAACATCGCCACCTGGTGGCATCCCATACGGCTGGCGGAAGACCTGGCGATGCTGGACAACATGTCCGGCGGCCGCCTGGAGGTGGGGTTCGGCCGGGGCATCTGGCCCTACGAGGGGCCGCAGTTCCACCCCAACGCCGACCCACGCAAAGACGCCGAGAACCGGGAACTGTTCGAGGAAACCGTCGAGATCGTCCGCAAGATCTGGGCCGATGAGTATTTCAGCCACCACGGAGCCAACTACACCTTCCCCGCTCCGGAAACCGTCTTCTCCCACCCAGAGCTGGCGTCCGATTCGGCGTGGCAGGACGGCGACCGGGTGACTCGCCTGCGCGTCACCCCGCGCCCCTACCAGCAGCCGCATCCCCCGCTGTGGATGACGGTGTCCACCGACCGTTCGGTTACCACCGCCGCCCGCATGGGACTGAAAGCCTGCTACTGGCAGCCGCCGCCGCTGCGAATCCGCCAGCGCATGGAAATCTACGCCGAGGCGCGTTCCGAATTGGAAAACCGCACGTTCGTGTTGGGCGAGGATCAGGCCGTCATGCGCTCCACCTACGTCGCCTCGTCCATGGAGGAAGCCAGGCGGGAGGCCGAGGCTGCCATCATGTCCGCCTTCATATTCAATGATCCTTTCCGCGGACGACAGGTGTTCACCAACCCCGGCGAGGAGCTTGATCCCGACACGAAGCTGGACTGGGACTTCCTGGAACCCCGCACGCTGTTGGTGGGTTCGCCGAACAACGTCGCGGAGAAGATCCACGAGCTTCAGGAGGTGTGCAACCTGGACTACCTGCTGGTGGAGTTTGCCCATTCCGGCCTGTCGCAGCGCAAGATCCTGCGCAACCTGGAGAACTTCGCCACCAAAGTTATGCCGCGCTTCGCCAATTAGGGAGCCCAATCAGCGGGATATCGTGCGCGCCTAGAGGCAAATCATCCCATGCTGCGGTGCGCCCCTGGCCTCCTTGTCCCGAACCAGCAGGGTGCCCACCGTCGCGATAATCGACAGGGCCAGCATCAGCATGAAGGCGCGGTCGTAGCTGCCCCAGATGTCGAAGGACAGGGCGCCGGCCAGGGCGCCGAGCCCGCCGCTGACCTGGTGCACGCCGGAGATGGTTCCGCTGACCCTTCCCAACCGGTTGGTGCCGAAAATGTTTCCGGAGAACATGACCGTGAGCGGAGCAGTCATCAGGAAGGTGAAGCCGTACAGCAGCGCGAAGATCATTACCGCCGGCTGATCCTGGTTCAGGATGACCAGTAAGAAAATCCCGATGCGCATTACGAAGCAGAGCAGCGTCGGCCGGCCTGGGCCCAGTTTGTCAGCGAGATAGCCGGAGGCCATGACGCCCAGAAGGCCCATCACGCCCATGAGCGCCAGCAGGTACCCCGCGACCACCGTGCCCATTCCCGTGTCCAGGGCGAACGCCACCACGTGGGTTTGCACGAAGAAGTCCTGGAAGCCGCAGATGGCATAAACCACCAGGAGCAGCCAGAGCTGAACCGACGTGAGAAGCGGACCCTCCCTGGCTTGCTCATCGCCCTGTCCCCCTGGGGCTCTCGTGAACGGCGTTCCCGAGCTTGCGGACGTTGGTTGGGCGGACCGTACCGCGGCCGCAACAATCGGCGCCAGCAACACGAGGTTGGCCAGCCCCAGCGCCGCGTAGGAGAGACGCCAGCCGAACCGAACCAGCGACTGGGCCAGCAATCCGACTATCACCAGTTGGCCGATGGCGTTGCCGGAGACCGCCACGCTGTTTGCAACGCCGCGGCGGTTTGGGAACCACCGGACGATCATGACGCTCACGATGGGGTTGGACATGCCGGCGTTCCCCAGCGCGAAGACCACCCCGTACACCAGGAACAGCTGCCACGGCGAGGATATGACGCTCATCAGGGCGAGACCAACGGCGCCCACCACGGCTCCGATACCCATGATCCAGCGGAGGTCGTAGCGATCCGCCAGGCGGCCTACAAAGGGCATGGCGGCGGCGGAAACCAGCATGTACGCGGTGACGCCCAGCGACAGCACCGAGCGAGACCACGTGAGGTCATCGACCATGGGCTTCAGCATGAGCCCCAGGGCGGAGCGCGACCCACCGTTGAAAAAGAGGATCGCGAACCCCGTGCCCAGTATGATCCAGCGATAGTCAATCCGGCGCATTGCGGCTCCGGTTCGTCAGGGTGGCCCACCGTAGCATCGCGTTTAAACGGGAGTCAACGAACCGCTCTCGGAGTATCTGTTCGGATTTAATGGGCCATTGTCGAGGTCGTAGCGTCATTCCGGCCTTGAGCCGGAATCCAGGGACGCTTCCGAACGGGGACGTCGGTTGCGCAAGCGATTTCTGGACTCCGGCCCCGTATCAAGTACGGGGTGACGTTCTTTCGCCGGAGTGACGGCTTGACACCGGAAGCCGTCGCTCTGCCATTGACGGCATATTGCCGCACGCATAACATCCGCGCATTCCGGCGAAATCCACAACGTTCGACCGACGGCGCTCCCAGTTAATGTCATGGTGCAGGCAACACAACGCATCGCTGCGGCCAGGCAACTGCGGTTGTTTGATACGGGGCTGAAGAAGAAGCGGGTCATCGGCATCCTGCTGTTGGCCGTCATTCTTGGTCTGTTCCTGGCGTTCAATCGCATACCCAAGCTGGACACGGTCGAGGCCGACCTGGCGGGTGTCAATGCTCCGCGAGCCGAGTGTTTCCAGGGGTTTTGCATCAACCGGGAACCCGAAACCGGGTTCTGGGAACGATGGTGGGACTTCTCCACGAGTTACCTGAAGCTGGTGACGGCGGGAATGATCTTCGCGTTCCTCGCCGCCGGCATAACGGAGGTGTTCCTGTTCCCCGGCGGGGGAGGCTCACGTTTCACCGGGGGCGGCATCAAGGGGGTATTGCGCGGGTTCGCCGTCGGCTCCTCCATGAACCTGTGCTCCGCGTGCATCGTCCCCATCGCCTCGGCTTTTCGGAACCGGGGCGCGCCGGTGGAAACCGCCATCGCGATGACCCAGGGGTCTTCCACCCTGAACTTGCCCGCGCTGGTGATGGCGGCCCTGGTCTTTACGCCCATGCTGGCCAGCACACGCATCGCGGTCAGCATCGCAGGGGTACTGCTGCTGGGCCCGTTGGTGGCCCTGCTGGTCCGACGTCAGGTGCGTTTGGCGGACATCTTCGGCAACTCCGCCAACGATCAGCCCCAGGATCAGGCCACCTGGCGAGACATCGCCTCCACCGGATTGAAGGACTGGCTTAGGTCCAGCCTCCGCTACCTGTGGCGGCTGGGCCCGGCCATGATCCTGGCGGGGTTCGCCGGCGGCCTGGTGATCCAATGGATTACGCCCGAGACCGTCGCCGCCTATCTGGGCGACGATGTGTCGGGCATCGCCGTAGCCGCCACCCTGGGCATCCTCATCAACGTGCCGCTGCTTTTCGAGATACCGCTGGTGGCGGTGCTGATGCTGGTCGGTATGGGCGCGGCGCCGGCGGCGGCGCTCCTGTTCGGCGCGGCGGCGGCCGGCCCATTCACCCTTTGGGGCCTGTCTCGGGTCATGCCCAAGAAAGCGGTGGCCGCCTTCGCCGCCGGGACGTGGACCCTGAGCATGGCGGGAGGTGTGGGCCTGTTGTTCGTCGGCCCGTTTTTTCTGGACAACTCCGATTCCCGCATCGTTTTCAGCTCGGACCGGGACGGCGACTTTGAGATTTACTCGATGCTGCCGGACGGCTCGGACCTGAAACGGCTCAGCAACAACACCAACTACGACGACATGCCGGCCTGGTCACCCGACGGCAAAAAGATCGCGTTCGTGTCCGACCGTCACGGCAGCCCCGAAATCTACGTGATGAACGCCGACGGCTCGCGCGTGCGTCGACTCACCGAGGACCATGGCCCGGACAACGCGCTTCCGGCGTGGTCTCCCGACGGCAGCCGGATCGTCTATTCCTCCGAGCGCGACGGCAACCGGGAGATCTACGTGATGGATGCCGACGGCTCCAATCCGGTCAACCTTACCGATCACCCGGGGTACGACTCGTCACCTTCCTGGTCTCCGGACGGGCAACGCATCGTGTTCAACTCGCGCCGCGACGGCAACCTGGAAATTTACGTGATGAACGCCAACGGCTCCGGCCAGATCCGCCTGACCAGGAACGCGACCTCCGACGAATTTCCCGCCTGGTCGCCGAACGGTTCCAAAATCGCTTTCTCCTCCAGCAGGACGGGCCGTCGCGCCGTGTACGTCATGGATGCTGACGGCTCGAACCCGGCGCAGATCACCGGGGACGCCTTCAACGACTACTGGCCCTCCTGGTCACCCGATGGAACGCGGATAGCTTTCACCAGCGACCGGTACGGCGCCCCGGAGATCATGGCGATGAACGCCGACGGATCACATCAGGTCAACCTCAGCCACGGCCCGGGCGCCGACAACGGTCCGGCGTGGAGATCGGGGAATCTCCCTCCCTCCAGCACCCACGGGCCGCGGATTTCGGCGCTGGAGCCGGCGGCAGCCGCCACCTCCGGGGGCAGCCTGGTAGCCATCTCCGGCGCCGGCCTGGAGGAAGGCAGCCGCGTCACCATCGGGGGAGTGGAAGCGGCTGTACTGGAGTCCCTGGACTCCCACACGATGACCGTGGCGGCGCCGGCGCACCGGGCCGGCGTCGTCGACGTGGTGATAACCAATCCCGACGGCCGATCCGGCACATTGCCCGGGGGATTCACCTACCGCCAACCGTTGTTTGCCGACGTGGCGCGGGAGACCGGGGTAGCATTTCAGCACTTCCGGGACCCGGTGGACCGGATTCCGCTGGGCGCGGGTGTCGTCGTTTTTGACTACAACAACGACGGCCGGCAGGACATCTACGTCGCGTCCAAACCCTCCTGGGGCGAGTCCCCGGACCAGATCGACGGGGCCAACGCGTTGTACCGCAACGACGGCAACGGCACGTTCACCGATGTTGCGGAGGAGGCTGGCGTCGACGAGTTGATGGACCTGTCCAACGGCGGGTGCGCCGCCGACTATGACAACGATGGCGACCAGGACCTTTACGTCACCAATTGGGGCACAAGCAAACTCTTTCGGAACAATGGGTCAGGAGCATTTGATGACGTGACGGACCGCGCCGGATTGGGTGACCCCGATTCCAGCTACCGGTCCATGGGCTGCGCCTGGGGCGACTATGACCGGGACGGCCATCTGGACTTCGTCGTTGTCCGTCACATGGAAGAATCGGACATGGACGCTCTGGATCTCCGGGTCTTCTACCTTGCCGTGCGACCACTGGGCCTTTTCCACAACAACGGCGACGGCACTTTCACCGAAGTCTCGCATCTGCTGGGCGACATCGGGTCTCCAGGGAAAATCCCCGGAGAGTACGGCAACCTGTGGGGCGCCGGGTTCCAGCCGGGCTGGGTCGATTTCGACAACGACGGCGACCCCGACCTTTACGTGGTTAACGACTTCGGCCGGGATGCCCAACCCAACGTCCTGTGGCGCAACGACGGCCCTGCCGCCGACGGAATCTGGCAATTTGAGGATATTTCCCGCAATTCCGGGGCCGACGTCGCGATGTTCGGCATGGGCCTCGCGGTGGGCGACTACGATCTCGACGGGCACTTCGACCTGTACGTCACCAATATCGAGGACAACGTCCTGCTGAAAAACAACGGCGACGGGATCACGTTCACCGAAACGGCCGCTGACGCCGGGGCAGGAATGGGAGCATTCCAAAGGCGGCAGCGGGTGAGTTGGGGCACGGTGTTTTTCGATTATGACAACGACGGTTGGGAGGACCTCTACGTCGCCAGCGGCCATCTGGACAGCGATCCGTTCACCAACCACCGCCGTCAACCCAACCTGCTGCTGCGCAACAGCGGTGAAGCTACTTTTGAAAACGTGTCGTCGATCAGCGGGGCCGACGACCAGGGCGTCGGCCGCGGCGTGGCCTACGCCGACTTCAACAACGACGGCTGCCTGGATTTGTACGTGGCAAACATGGGGCTCGCCGGCGACGAGGCCCAGAGCGCCCGCCTGTTCCAGAACACCTGCGCGTGGGACGCTAACTGGCTCCGGGTGCGAACCGTGGGCACGGTAAGCAACCGAGACGGCATCGGCGCCCGGGTCACTGTGGTGGCCGACGGACGCACGCAAATCAGGGAAATCGCCGCCGGCTCCAGCAACAAGAGCCAGAACATGCTGCCGGCGCACTTCGGCCTGGGCCGGGCAGCAAAGGTGGATACGCTGCAAATTCGCTGGCCCAGCGGGATCATACAGACCCTGCATGATGTGCCGCCCAATCAACGGCTGACCGTTGTCGAGGACCCGCAGTCCGGGTCCGGGCCGTAGCAGCATCCGCCAGCGCGGATGCTATTGACACCACTCACGTTGCTGTTATACAGTCCGCCTGATTTGCGAATGGGTTCTAGTTCGTTGCAACTTGTTACGTTACACGACTTACAGTCCCATATCCATGATCGGAATTCGTAACGGCTTTGACGATATTCAATTCCCACGGACGTATTTGATATGAGTTTTCATATCTGACTTGCCGAGGTACGACGCCTAATTCAGGAATACCTACTTAATTCGCAACCAGATGGATGAGCCAGGTTGATCATTGGCTCGGGCTTCAGGGAAACACGGAGGACATGCGTCTTGACCCAAGGTCACGGACGCGACAAGCACAGTCTGGAGGTCTGGTAATGAACCGCTACCGAATGAAGATCCAATCGGCGTTGATGCTTTTACCAGCGCTGCTGCTCCTGACATTCGTCGCAGCATGCGGAGGCGCCGAGGCCCCGGCTGAGCAAGCCCAGCCTGCTGCAGCGCAGCCGGCATCCGGGGGCGCGCCGGCCGCCGCCGCTCAGCCCACCGCCATGCCTGAGTCCCAGGACCAGCCCAGCGGCGATGTGGTGGATGAGAGCCAGTTGCCGACAGACAAGATCATCCTGGGACTGATCACGCCCATCGACGACACCGTGGTACCGTGGCAGGGCGGTGTGGACTTCGTGTACCAGCACAGTCCGTTCATGGAATACCTGGTGCAATTGGATCCCAACACCAGCGAATGGATCCCCATGCTGGCAAAATCATGGGAGATGAACGCCACCGGCGACGTTTGGACCTTCGAGCTGGAGCAGGGCATCCAGTTCCATCGGGGGTTTGGCGAGTTCACCGCCGCAGACGTGGAGCACAGCTTCAAGCTCACCTGCCAGAAGGGCACCCGCGCCAGCTACAAGGGCGGCATCTGCAACGTCGACTACGTGGAGATTCTGGATCCTTATAACATCCAGGTCCACATGGTGAAGCCCTCCGCTGAGTATCTGTTCTACGCCGCCGAGTCAGCGGGCAACATGATTTACAGCAAGGCTCAGTGCGACCAGGCCGGCGGGTTCGACGATGCTGAGAACATCGCCAGCGAGGGCTGCACCGACGCGTATTACGAGGGGCTGGCCGGCACCGGACCGTATCAGTACGAAGGCCGCACGCCGGAAGTACACGTGGATTACTCGCTGGCCTTCCCGGACGGACATTGGCGGCATGATCCGGTTTACCCCGAAATGCGCAACACCTGGGTGCTGGAAGAGTCCACCCGCCTGGCTCAGTTCCGCGCCGAGGAGACGCACATGACTGAGGTCAACCGGGACCTGGGCGACAAGCTGGAGGCAGAGGAAGAAGGGAAGTTCAAGATCATACCCAGCACCGGCCCCGCCCAGCAGACGGCCTTCCGTTTCGGCGGCATGTTCTACGGCGACGCGGAAAACTATGACCCCGACTTCCCGGTGACTGCACCGGGCGAAATCGGCATCAAGGTGCGCAAAGCGCTGAACAAGGCCGTGGACCGCGAGACCTTCAAGCAGGAACTCTACAAGGGCCGCGTCTGGGACTCCAAGGTGCACGCTTTCCATCCCACCCTGACGGCCTGGAATCCCAAGTGGGACGAGGACTGGGAGGAGGAATACGGCTACGACCTGGAGGCCTCCAAGCAGCTTCTGGCTGAGGCCGGCTACCCCGAGGGATTCAAAATCACAGTTCCGATGTATCCCTTCCCCGGCGCTCCCGAGCTTCCCCAGATCGCCCAGTTCATGCAGCTGGCCTGGGCGGAGATCGGAGTGGAACTGGAACTCCGTGACGAAGACCGCGCAGCCGTGGTTGCCCGACGTCGGAACAAGGCGAACCACGAAACAGCCCTGGCGACCACTCCTTCATTCAAGGCTGTGGAAGCGCAGATCATGCTGTTCAACACTCCGAAGGAAGACGGTGGCGTGGTCTTCATGTACGAGACTGCCGAACTGCAGGACCTGTATCACCAGTTGCAGGTGACGGTGGACCCGGTGGAACGTGAAAAGGTGCTGTACCAGATCGGTGACATCAAGTTCTACCATCACGAGTGGATACCACTCTTCTGGGTGCCCATCGAGACGATAGTCAACACCGAATACATCTGCGAATGGCCATTCCCAGGCTGGGAAGGCGGCGACCTAGGCAGCAACGAGCTGATTGAGGGTCCGCCTTGCTGATCCTCAGCCAGTCTGACCAATAGCCGGTTTGAAAGCGCCGCGACTGCCGGGCAACCGACAGTCGCGGTGCGCGAATTGGAAACAGCCACGGCAGAACCCTGGGGCAGGAGTTAGGGATGCAACGGTACATCATTATGCGTATCCTCCAGGCTATCCTGGTCCTGGTGGTGGTCAGCGTAATTGCTTTCGCCCTGGGCCACGCCGGCGGCAACCCTCTGGACGCCATTCTGCCGGATGACGCGGACGCCCAGGTGCGGGCGGATCTGGAGGAATTCTGGGGCATCAACAGGCCGTTGCACGAGCAGTACTTCACTTACGTGTGGAACGCGGTACGGGGCGACTTCGGCGATTCTTTCAAGTACCCAAACTTCACCGTGGCGGAGCTCATCCGGGACCGCTTCATGGCCACCATCCAGCTGGCGGGCGCCGGCATTCTGGTGGCCGTCGCCCTGGGATTACCCATCGGGGTCCTCACGGCAACCTATCGCGACACCATCTTCGACTGGACGGGCAAGGTCGTGGCCCTCTTGGGCCAATCCCTGCCCGTTTTCTGGCTGGGCATCGTCCTGATGTGGATATTTGCCGTGCAGTTGGACTGGTTTCCAACCTCCGGCAAGGGCGGCATCAGGAACCTGATCCTGCCGGCCGTCGCCATCGGATGGTTCCAGGTGGCCGCGATGCTCCGTCTGGTCCGCTCGTCTATGCTGGACGTGCTGGATAGCGAGTACGTGAAGCTGGCCCGCATCAAGGGTCTGCCCGAGAGAAAGATCATCTGGAAGCACTGCTTGCGGAATGCCGCCATCGCGCCGCTGACCTACTTCGCCATCACGTTGGGGTCGCTCATGGTCGGCTCGGTTTCCATCGAAACGGTGTTCCAATGGCCCGGCCTGGGGTTCCTGCTGTTCAACGCGGCGCGATCCAGCGATTACGCTCTTCTCCAGGGCATAATGCTCACCTTCACCACCATCTACATCGTGGCGAACCTGCTGGTGGACATAGCCTACGCCTACCTCGACCCACGCATACGGTACACATAAAGCCCAGAGGGCTTAAGCGAGGACAACAGCCATGGCCGTAGCACTGCCGGAAATCAGTACCCCACGCCCGCCGGCCCGAGTAGGACACTATGCGCGGGAAGTGTTCCGCTACCCGGTAATTCCAGTGGCGGTCCTGGTGATAGTCCTGCTCATCCCCGCCCTCGCCGCCAATTGGCTTGCTCCCTACGACCCGCTGAAAGGCGATATGACAAATCGCTTCGCGGAACCGTCGGCGCAACACTGGTTCGGCACGGACGACATCGGGCGGGACGTACTCAGTCGCGTCATGCACGGAGCCCGGGTGTCGCTGCTGGTGGCCAGCGTAGCGATCCTGATTTCGGGATTGATCGGCACCTCTTTCGGCATTGTGTCCGCCTATTACGGCGGCTGGGCGGACAACCTAATGATGCGCCTGGTGGACATCTCGCTGTCCCTACCCATCATCGTGGTGGCAATTGTGGTCGCCGCGATGGCGGGACCCAGCATGAAGATACTGATCGCGGTGCTGGTTTTGAGCCAATGGTCCCGTTATGCCCGGCTGGTTCGCGGCGAAGCGCTGACCATACGGGCGCAGGACTACATCTCCCGGGCCCGGGTGGCCGGAGCGTCCAACTTCCGGATCATGCTCCGCTACATCTTCCCGAACATCGTGAACACCATAGTGGTGCTGGCCACCCTCCAGGTGGGTTTCGTCATCGTGCTGGAAGCGACCCTCAGCTTCCTGGGCGCCGGCATCTCCCGGCCCACGCCGGCATGGGGCGTGATGGTGGCCGACGGACGGTCGTTCGTGACCGACGCCTGGTGGCTGTCCTTCTTCCCCGGGCTGGCTATCCTGCTCACGGTTCTGTCGATGAACCTGCTGGGGGACTGGCTGCGCGACAAGCTGGACCCGAAGCAGCGTAACCTGTAGCCATACCGGCGCCGACATCAGTGAGCCCACAATCTATCGAGGTAGTCAGATGATCGACCGGCGCGGGTGCGGTACACGCATCCGCGCCGTCGTTTGCATTGCGCGCCACCGCGACGACCGCCGGGCCGGACACGACGTTGTTGCCGCGACGCCCGTTGACACGATAATCTGTACCCGATGAACGAAGCTACCCAACCCGGTACCGGGTCAAACAGCGCCGCGGTCTGCGGTTGGTGCGGGGCCGAAGGCCAGGAGCCGGGTCAACGATGCCGGGAATGCGACCGCACGGTCGCCAACCTGCCCGAATGGGCCCAGGAAGACTCCCGCGGCCGGCGATGGTTCAGCAGGCGGCGGTTGATCCGGTTCGGGGTGGCCGCCGTCGTACTATTCTTCCTGGCGTGGCTGTACTATCCCTTCTTCCCTAACCCGATCAAACTGCTGTTCAACTCGCCCAGCACCAAGCTCAGCTCGGCTTCGCTGCCTGACCAATGGTCAATGGTCGGGCGTGACCTCCAGCTCACGCGCCACATTCCCACTGTGGGCGCACAGCCGCAGGGCAGGATTGCCTGGTCCCACGACCTGGGCACTCCGACCCGATCCGCGCCCATCGTGCATGACGGTGTGGTGTACGTCGGCGCATTTTTCAAGATCAGCGCCCTGGACGCATCGACAGGTGAACAACTCTGGGAAGTCACCGTCCCCAGCCCGCTGGACCATTCCATGGCGCTGGCCGGTGACCTGCTCTACGTCGGATTGACCGACCACCGGATCATCGCCGTGGACAGAAACACCCAGCAGTTCCGCTGGACGGTCAAAACCGGCGGGCAAATCGCCTCGTCGCCAATCGTGGCCGACGGAATCGTCTACGTGGGGTCGGGCGACAATGCGCTTTACGCCCTGGACGCGGCCAGCGGAGATATTTTATGGCGGGAGGACATCGTCGGCGAGGTGCGTGCGGCGCCGGCCGTGAGCGACGGCCTGGTCTACGCCGCCGACAACTTGGGCAATTTGTACGTATTCGAGGGCAGAACCGGGCAGAGCAAGCTACGCTTCCGCACCGAGGGGAACACCAAAGCGTCCCCGGCCATCGCCAATGGGTTGGCGTACTTCCCGTCCGGGGGACAGGTGCATGCAGTGGATGCTGATGCCCGGGAGATCGCCGGCGAATACCAGTTCAAGCTGGTCTGGAAGCAGTTCTGGGACTGGAAGGTGCCGGGCGTGCCGAAGCCGCCGCCGCAAAAGGGAAGGATGTGGCTGTTCGATCCCGATTTCGCGTTCGATCGCGCCACGGGGCGCTGGTCTACAACGGGGCTGCTGGCGACGCCGTCGGTAGCGGCCGAGTCGATGTATGCGGGTAGTTTTAAAGGCGACTTCTATGGGGCCGACGCGATTTCCGGCACGGAGACGTGGCGGTACGAGGCCGACGGCGCCATATTTGGGTCACCGGTGGTGGTCGGAGACCGCGTCTACTTCGGGACCGACGCTGGCAGCCTCCACGCGCTGCACCGATCCAACGGTGAGTTGATCTGGAAGCTCCCATTGGGAGCCCCGGTGGAGATATCCCCGGTGTTCGCCGGCGCACGGTTGTACGTCAGGACCAACGACGGCGTGCTGCACGCCATCGAGTGACCGGGGCTACGATCCACGCACACCGGATTGCGGCGGCGTTTGCAACCGGGAGTTAATTGCCGCCTTTGATGAAGTCGGCTGCCCGCTCGGCCATCATGATGATGGTAGCGTTGGTGTTGGCCCGGACTATGTCCGGCATGACGGAAGCGTCGATCACTCTGAGATTCTGCAGGCCGTGAACATTGCAGTACTGGTCGACGACGGCGGTTGAGTCCGCCGTCGGGCCCATCTTGCAGGTAACCGAGGTGTGGCCGGCAATGCCGGCGTTTTGTTGCAGCCAGGCGTCCAGGGAAGCGTCGTCGGCAAGATCCGCATCAGTCGGTGACAGACGCTCCGCCAATAGACCGGCGAAGGCCGGGTGCTCGAAGATCCGCACCGTGCGGCGCACCGCGTCGCGGAACCGGGCCGTATCCCGGGGATCCGTCAGGAACCGGAAATCCAAGTCCGGCTGATCCGATACGTCCGATGACGCCAGGGTCAGCAGGCCCTCGCTGTACGGGAATTCCAGCCGACACCCGACACGGATGTTGGGCGCCTCCCGGCTCTCGGGATACGAGGTAGTGGGCTGGACCTGGATGTCGTTGCGGTCGGAGGACCCTTCCGCGGTGAACCGCAGGCCCACCTGGTTGCGCGGCGCGTCGGGAGCCAGATAATGCTCGGGCTGGGAGCGAAACACGATGGACACCGACGGGTGGTTCTTCATGTTGCACCCGACGCCGGGCAGGTCATGGACTGGTTGGATACCAAGCGGGCGCAGTTGCTCCGCATCGCCCACCCCCGACAGCAGCAGCAGTTGCGGCGAGGCAATCGCTCCGGCGCTCAGGATGATCTCCTCACCGTCCAGGACGAATATCTCGCCCTGGCTTTCCACCTCGACGCCGGTTGCGCGCTTGCCGTCGAACACGATGCGCCGCGCCACCACGTTGGCCCGGACGGTCAGGTTTAGACGGTGGCGGCAGGCGTCGAGATACGTGATCGCCGTGCTCATGCGCACGCCGCCCGGGTTGTTGAGCGGCATCGCGCCGACCCCGGTGGTGTCGGGGTGGTTCATATCAGGATTGTCCGGGAAGCCGGCGTCCCGGCACGCCTGGTAGAACGCCGCCTGCAGGGGCAGCCAGGTTTCTTGCGGGTGCCGCCACACGGGGATCGGGCCGTCGGAGCCGTGAAAGTCGTCCCTGATGTCGGCGTCGTTTTCCAACCTTCGGAAATAAGGCAGCGTTTTCTGGTAGCTCCACTCATCGTTGCCGGCCGCCGCCCACCCGTCAAAGTCCTCCGGGGCCCCACGCAGCAGGATCTGGTGATTGATGGCGCTGCTGCCTCCGGTGACCTTGCCGCGAGCCACGTGCAGCAACCTTTCCTGCGCCTCCGTGGACTTCCCGACCAGCGACCAGTTGTGCGCCGCTCCCTCTTCAGAAGCGGCCTGGTTCATGTCGTACTTCAATTCGTCGGGCAGTTGGTCGGGACCCGGGTAGTCGGGTCCGGCTTCCAGCAGGAGCACCGATCGGCCGGGGTCTTCCGAAAGCCGGTTGGCAAGAACACAACCCGCAGATCCGGCCCCGACTATGATCACGTCGTATTTCATGCCGTCGCGTCCTCGCGTCAGGTGTCGATGCGGTACACCCGGACCGCCGTGTCATGGAGCAGGCTCGCCCGTTCGCTGGGGCTATAGCTCCGGGAAAGCCGCTTGAAGGCGTTGTACATGACGTTGTACGAGAATGAGACCTTGTCCGGCGGGAAGTTGCTCTCGAACATGCAGCGGTCCGGACCGAACCGCTCAATGCAGTGGGTCATCCACGGGGTCATTGCCTCGGCCAGTTCTTCGGATCCAATGGGCTCGGTCCGGGCGTCCCAGCCGAACCCCCACCGTGGCATCCCCAACCCGCCCAGCTTGCAGGTGACGTTGGGGCATTCGGCCACGGCACTGATGCCGTCCCGCCAGGTCGGTATGACTTCGTCGTCCTTGCCGGCATAAATCCCGGTGCGGCTGACGCCACCCACGTGGTTGAGAATGATGGATACTTCGGGAACCGCCCGCGCGAACTCGGCAAGCTCGTTCAGCTGGGGGAAGGACAACATCACGTCCAGCGACAGACCCATGCGCGCCAGCGTCCTGGCCCCGGCACGGAAGGTCTCGTTGGACATGATTCCCTGGGCGTCCCGGTTTTCAATCAGGGGGTCCGGGCTCCAGGTAACGTTGTGCCGGATGCCCGTGAACCGGTTCGGGCTCGCCGCCTGCAGCGCCTCCAGCACCCGGGCCACGTCGTTCCCGAGTTTGAGGTCGGCGTGTCCCACGATGGCGGCGGCAGCCCTGGCCTCGCCGTAGGTGCCGCTGGCGCTGGCCGCCGCCAGCCCCTGCACGAACTCCACTTCGCCCACCGGCTGCATCTCCACCGGTCCGTCGGCGCGGTACATGGACCGGGCTTCCACGAAAACCGTGGACCGGACGTTGTGGCCCGAATCGAGATCGGCCATCAGCTCGTGAAGCAGGTAACGCTGGTAGGGGATGCTCTGCAGGCGTCCGTCCCAGAAGTGGTGGTGCGGGTCGCACAGCGGGATTTCGGGTTCGATCGGGTCTTCCTGAGTCAGGGCCAGCCAGTCATTGTCTCCAAAAGGCACGTCAATCCCTCCATTCCGGGTGATTCCCGCCAATGATACCACCCACACGGAACGGCTCAGCGTCGCTCATGCGTAAATCGTCAGAATCAGGATTTACGGGATTTGACGATTTATCAGGATGGGGAGAGTTCCATCACCCAGCGGTCCCGTTCCTGTCACCTTCTTGCAGCCGTTTTTCCAGGCGTTCCAGGGTGGCTCGCGCGGCGCGGAGTTCACTGAGCAGTTGCTCTTGCGTTATCGGGCCTTCTACTTCCGGCGGCCGTTCCGCCTTGGCCTCGTCCAGGCTGTTGATAATGATGGCAATGAACAGATTAATGACAACAAACGTCCCGATTACAACGAAACTCACGAAGTACGCCCACGCCCACGAGTGATACTCCATGGCGGTGTTCATGATCTGGACCCAGTTGTCCAGGGTGGTCAAGTTGAACAGCGTCAGCAAGGCCCT
The DNA here is from genome assembly GCA_965220505.1 of Dehalococcoidia bacterium. GTDB lineage: Bacteria > Chloroflexota > Dehalococcoidia > Lucifugimonadales > UBA3495 > Bin87. The sequence goes on from CBDCQE010000001.1 coordinate 2,096,690, forward strand.
TCCCAGAGTTCCCCAGTGAGCCGGGTCCTGTTCGTGGAACAGCGCGTGGCCCATGATGGCGTAGATATACGCCACGATGCTCATGAGCATGATGACGTGGCCCACGCTGGGGATGGAGCGTACCAGCGCCGCCACGATGAGGCGCAGATCGCGGATGGCCGAGATCAGGCGCACCACCCGCAGCAGGCGGGCCAGCCGCGCGATCATGGCAAACTGGCCGGTGGCCGGCACCAGGGCGAAGACGATGATCAGGAAGTCAAATATGTTCCAGCCGTCGCGGAAGTAACGCTGCGGTCGCGGCCACAGGGCCAGCATCTTGAGGGCGGCCTCCGCGATGAACACTCCCAAGGCGACGTCGTTGCCCAGGTACAGCAAGTCGCCGTAGAGCCGGCTGATGGTGGACGAGGTCTCCAGTCCCAGGATGATGCCGTTGGCGATGATCACGCCGATGATGAAGTATTCGAACCAAGTGGCGTTGACGAGCCTGAAGGCGAAATGAACTGGATGTGCCATGGACATTAGAGACGTTTTACCTCTCAATGGTGCCGCTGGCCCTTGTGGATGACCGTTTCCTGCACTCAGGATCCGTCGTCAGTGGCGACTGCTCCATTAGGATAACTCGGATCAACAGGGATTGAACCAGCAGGCTGTTTGAAGATTAGGTTTCACTGTTGATGAGACCGTGTCTTGGCCCGGGTTCGCACCGTTTGGAGGATGGGCGACGGCGGACTGACCCTATTGCCTCACCGAAGAATGTTACCGAAAACTCAGCGCTTTGGATCCCCCGCTGCCAGCGCCATTTCCCTCATTCCGGCTAGGTCCGGCAGAGTAGCTTCCGGCGGGGCGCAGACCAGCTTGTTTGCCATGATGCCTCGCCGCTGTTGCACTTTGCGCTATCCGGTGCAGATGTCAGTGGCCACCAGGCTGGAGACGGAGGACCCCCACATGCTGTCGCCGCAGCGGGCCACGAGGTCTATCTCCAGAAATTCGGGCGGCGGCCGGTTCCAGTCGGCGAAGGTGCGCACTGGAATATTGCGACTTGGAGACAACCGCCGCCGGCGCTTGCGCCGGCCGGCCCGCCGTGGTGGTGTCCTGCGATGAGATGTGGACTTACCGAGGAGCCCGGCACGGTGCCAAGCGTGAAGACTGGTGGATCTGGACGGCGGTAGTGGGGAAGGCCGATGGCAGTAGTCGGTGTATCTGGGGCGGTTTACGCCCGACCGGCACGTGGTAGGCAAGGGGTGGAGCCGTGAACTGGACCGAAGAGCCTTCCCCTGGCTTGAACAGGGGGCTGAATTCGGTTTGGCGGGGACAGTTGCGGCGGCTAATGCGGCGGACCAAAGGGTACACCAAAAGCATTGAGATGCTGGTGTATTCACTGGCGTTGGCGTGCTGGCGACGGTGGGTAAAATTCAATATCCCCACACGTTAAGAATACCGAACCTCACGGTTGCTTGACCGAATATCGGCAAATAGTGTACGTTGATGCGGCGTTAATCGTACTTACTGAAATTCGAATTGCACTTTTCCGTCAGATGGAGGCATCGAATGTCATTGAATGCAGTTCTGGCTGGTTCCGCGTCCCTGCTGTTGGCTTTGGTCGTGGCTTGTGGCGGCGCGGCCCCCGCACAGCCAGTAGCGACTGCAGAGCCGGTCGTAATCGAGAAAGAGGTCATCAAAGAGGTCCCCCGTGACGTCGTAGTGGAGAAGGAAGTAATCAGGGAAGTGACCAAGGAAGTGCCGGTGGTCAGAGAGGTGGTGCGGGAAGCTCCGAGCGAACCGGACCGGCGCCCGGGGAAAATCAGTTGGACCTCCGGTCAGTCCCTGGCCTCTCCGGATTCCCACGTTTGGGCGGTAGGCGGTGACTTCCAGATATTCAGGAACACGTTTGAAGGGATTACCCAGGACACAGGTTACGGTACCTCCGGCCCTGCCCTTGCGGAAGACTGGTCACTCGACCCGGACGATGTAACCTGGACGTTCAACCTGCGGAGAGACGTTAACTTCCACAATGGCGACCCGGTTACCGCCGAGGACGTCCGGTTCTCGATCTTGAGACTCAGGGACAGCCCCACCGGCAACCTGAAATTCCAGGCGAGGCATGTCGAGGACGTTATTGTCGTAGACCCCGACACGATACGTCTTGTAACCACCGCGCCTAGTCCCACCAACCTGCTCTTCATCGACGCCGGCCGAGTATATAGCGCCAAGCAAGCTGAGCAGGACGGGGAAAGGTTCTTCGAGAGTTTCATCGGCACCGGCCCTTGGAAGTTCGACGAATGGGTCCCGGGCACCAAGTTCAGTTGGACGCGAAATGATGATTGGTGGGGAGAGTTCGCCGACGGCGCGGCCACCAGTCTTGAGCACCGGCCGATTCCCGAACCCGCCACTGCTGTAGCTGCCGTGCTCTCGGGCGGTGTGGACATCGTGATCCGGCTGGCCAACGAACCCGCCGAAAAGTTTGACGAGGCCGCCGGGTACCACTCGGTGTCCCGACCTTCAAATGCTAACACCGCCTTTTGCGTCAAGGCGGATACGCCTCCATTCAATGATGCGAAACTCAGGCTCGCAATGGACTACGCAATCGATCGGAAAAGCATCGTCGAGGACATCACCGGGTTCGGCACGGCGCTGGCGGTCCGGTCCTCGCCGGACTCTCCCTGGACTCCACCGGAACTGGAACCCCGGTTCTTCGACGCCGAAAAGGTGCAGCAATTGCTCTCCGAGTCCAATTATGACGACATGGAATTCAGGTTCATTACTCGCACTCGTCGTACACCGAAGGACGTGGAAATCGCCGAGTTTATGACTGCAACCTGGAAGCAACTTGGACTGAACGCGACCCTGGAAGTACTGGGCGACGCGGCGTTTTCGCAACGGCGTAAGGGCGGCGATTACGAGATTTTCCTCACGTCGTGGGGACTATCTAATCCTCCACACAATTTCAACGCTCATATGATCGGCCATCAGATCGGGTACCACGCCACGCATCCCGACTTCCAGGAGTTGACTGAGGCGATGGCCACGGAGATGGACCCGGTGAAGTTCGATGCGATGGTCCAGGATATCCAGCGTTACCTTTACAACGACCCGGCCTGCTATCACATCTTCACGTACCCCAACCTCTATGGGGTCTCAGACCGTGTACAGGAGTTGGTCAACATCCCCGGGGAGATATACATCCAGTACGACCAGACCGTGTTGGCCCCACACGCCCGAGGCCAATAAGGGACGATGGGCGCCGGAGAAACAATGCGATTTGCCGGTATTGGGTTCGCCAATCGAAAGCGTCAAAGATCGGATAATGCCGTCGTGTCCGCTTCCGGATTCGGATAGGGGAAACGCTTATGTTGCGCTATGCGCGGAGGAGAGCCCTTACCAGCGTGATATCGATCCTGGGCGTTTCGGTCATCGCTTTTCTCCTCCCCCGTTTAGCCCCCGGAGACCCCGCGTTAATTCTCATGTCGGACGACGCTACTGACGAGATCATTCAACAAACGCGGGAATTCTGGGGGCTGAATAAGCCCCTATACGAGCAGTATTACGTGTTCATCGTGCGGGCGGTTCAGCTCGATTTGGGCACATCGTTGGTCACGGGAAGGTCAACTATCGAAACCGTGAAGGACTTTTTCCCCAATACCATCAAGCTAGCTCTGGTGGCTTGGGTCTGGTCCGTCATCGTGTCTATCCCGCTGGGTATTTTAGCCGCCCTGAATAGAAACAAGATCCCCGACATAGTCATCAGACTGTTTGCAATGTTGGGCCGGGGGATGCCTAATTTCTGGTTGGGGATAATGCTGATTCTCCTGTTCGCCGTGGTCTGGAATATCCTGCCGGCCTTCGGCATCGGAGAGGGTTTCTTCGATCAAGCCAAGCATCTGATATTGCCGGGATTCGTACTGGGATCGTCTTTCATGGCGCTCCTCGTGCGCATGGTCCGTTCGGAAATGTTGGAGGTCCTCAACGAAGACTACGTCAGGACAGCCCGGGCCAAGGGCCTTGCCAACCGGGTAGTCATTTACAGGCACGCCCTGAGGAATGCCTTGATCCCGGTAGTGACCATATTGGGATTGGAAATCGGCGGCCTGATCGGCGGCTCCATTATCACCGAGACCGTGTTTGCCTACCCAGGCCTGGGCCGGCTCACTGTACAGAGCATCCAGGGGCTCGACTACCCTATGGTCCAGACACTGGTGCTGATTTTTGCGCTGATCTACATATCGGCAAGCTTCATTGTTGACATCATATACGGCTACCTCGACCCGCGCATCCGCTATCAGTAGATCGTTTTGGGGTCGTTGCGTTATCTCAGGGTGCGCCCGGTAACGACGCTATGATGCAATCAGCTCCTCCTCTTTCTTCCGAAAGGACGGGTAGATCCGCGCCCAGGAACCTGAAGCGGTTCCTGGGCGAACGTAGCCTGCTCCTCGGAGCCGCCGTGCTGATCGTGGTGGGTCTCATGGCTGTGGCTGCACCCCTGGTTTCCCCGCACGATCCGAACGCTATGAAGCCGGCGGACAGACTTTCTGAACCGGGATTTGCCTCTGGTGGTGACCCGGCCTACCTTTTCGGCACCGATTTTCTGGGGCGAGACGTGCTGAGCCGCATCATTTTCGGCGCTCGCGTATCGCTGGTGGTGGGAGTGTTTGCAGTCTTGGGAGCTGGGTCCATCGGCGTCGTCGTGGGAGCCATCGCGGGATACTACGGCAAGTGGGTGGACGAGGTCTTGATGCGCCTGGTCGACATGGGACTTGCCGTGCCCGGGCTTCTGCTGGCGTTGGTAATCGTGATGCTGCTCGGCGCCGGGATGTGGAACGTGGTGCTGGTGCTCAGTTCAACCGGTTGGTTGGGGTTCGCGCGCGTAACCCGGGGCGTAACCCTGAGCGTCAAAGAGCGCGATTTTATCCTGGCCGCTCGTAGTTACGGGGCAGCGGACTCTCGCATCATCACCCGGCACTTGATACCAAACCTGATAGCTCCGATTATTGTCCTTGGCAGTCAGCAATTGGGAGTCTTCATCTATGCTGAGTCATCCCTGTCTTTTCTGGGTCTCGGTGTTCCGCTGGATACTCCAACTTGGGGCAGCATGATAGCCCAGGGCAGGTCGTATCTCGACACTTCCTGGTGGGTGAGTACCCTTCCCGGGATCGTACTGACCATCACGGTGCTCGGCGCTTTCTACTTCGGTGATGGATTGCGGGACGCGTTGGATCCGCGGCTGAGAAGATAGATACACAAATCGGCCGGGCTAAGATTCTGTCCAGCCAAATCCCAAAATCCTGTCCTCGGTTGGTGGTTCCCAGTGAGGAAGTCTATCTGACGGGGCTTGTAGGGTGGGACAGCCGTAGCAGTCGGTCTGAGGATTGGGTTTCGCTGTTGACGGGACCGTGGCTTGACGGCAATTCACCAAGTTTGGGAGATGGGCGACGACGGACTGACCGACCTGCGGCAGCGGCGAAAGAGCTTGAGCAGGTTGTGACCGGTGCAGGTCAAGGACCACTCACCCTAGAACATGCTGCAATCCCCGCAGCCGAAACTAACGGAAGTCTCGGCCTTGCTTGATCTGGCGGAAGACCGGCTCTACGGCTCCCATGCGCAGGGCGTAACGCACGACCCGGTTCGGCTCGCAGCTTGCGGCGCATCGGATCCCGGGTGTCCCGTGTTGACTGGATTTGGCGAACCGCATTGCCTCACGTAAAACGCTACCAAATGAGGATGGTTGCCTCAAAGAAAACGTTGCCTAAAATGCGGAGGCAGCCACGTGGGTGGAGGCATAAGCAGTACGGGAAACGGGCATTGTTAGTCACACCGAGAGAGCGCTACCAATGCTCCTCCAGAGGGAGAAAAGTCGCACCTATTTTGCGGCAGCCGGCCCCCAATCCCCTGGCTTTGGCAATCGCCCGATAGCAGGAAGTGCCGGCCGGCGTTCAACCCGTTTCGACCCGTTGGAGGAGTGCACGCAGACTGCTTAACGCTGGCTGACGCTCGGCAGTCAGGCTGGTGGCAGTTGGGGCTCCCCGTCCTCGATCCTCAGCACGTACCGGTAGTCGTAGCCCAACTCGCGAATGCGCTGCCCACCGTCTCCCCGGTCGAACACGGCCACAACCTGTCGGACCACCGACCCAGCCTCTTCCACGGCCTCAATGCACCGGATGATCGAATCGCCCGTGTAGCAGGTGTCGTCCACAATGGCCACCTGGGGTTCGAGGTTGCCTTCGATACGGTTAAGCATTCCGTAGGCTTTGGATTCAGCGCGCACGTAAAACCCGGTGCGGGGGACAGTAGACTGGTGCACCACCGCCGTCACCACCGGAATCGCTGCGGTGGCCGGTCCGCCAATGCAGCGGACATCGCCCGCGAGCAGATTCCCGATGCATCGTCCGGCCAGGATGCTGCCCTCGGGGGTGAGCATGAACGCACGCCCGTTGACATACCAGTCTGTGGTCCGGCCGTCCTCCAGGACAAAACGCCCTTTATGGATATGCGGTCGCACCAGTTGGGCGATGGCCTGTAGTTCGTCCATATTCGATATCACGCGCGTGAAGAATGCCTGCCTTTCTGGCTGCAGCGGTAATTCCACGGCGCCCAGCCCGGTGGCAAAGCGATCCGTTACCGTGCCTGCCTGGCAACCAATACTGACCAGTGAGGTCGCTGCCGATCCATTGTAAACGATGCAAACGGCGATTTGGCGGACGGGTGAGTGCCCAAAAGGACCATCAGGTTTCGGCATATACACCGGATGACAAACCGAAATAGTTACATAACGGATTTTTCGTGAGATACTCGCCAGACATTTGGTCCAATCGAAGATTGTCCTCAGATGGTTTTGCTACAGTCCTCAAGGCGCCTTTCGCCAGGTGTCATTGTCCGCGTCCCGAACAGTCCAGGCTCGCCTGCGGGAATGAGTTACACGTTCGTTACGCACGAGAAATATATCCGTAATAATTGTTTGATTTTCAGAAATCGTATGGTATGATGCGCAACCACAGGCGGTCACTTTGCGAGACATCACCGAGGGCCCGGGCAGACACTCGTTCCCAGGTCCTTGGAGACGAGTGTGTCAGATTAGCAGAATGTGCCGGCGAGTTTCGGACACAACGTAGTCATACGGATTAATGATGCCTGCACATATATTGATTGACGTCTCGAAAGGAATCGCCGGGGCGGAGCGGGAAGACGAAGAGTCACGAAGCAGATTTGGCGACCTTCTCGAAGCAAGCCTGCATGTTTCGGAAAGTTTGGAAACCGAGATTGTCCTGCAAAGGGTGATTGACAACGCGCGTTGGCTCACCAAAGCTCGGTATGGAGTGCTTCTGGCCTTCTCTGCGTCCGGAGAAGTCGAGAATATATTCACCTCCGGCGGGACCGAGGGCGAATTCCACGGCATCCAAACCGCCCCGCAAGGCAAGGGGCTGTTAGGCTACCTGAACGAAGTCCAGGGCCCGCTGCGGGTCGCCGACATTGCCAGCCATCCCAAGTCAGCCGGATTTCCCGACGGGCACCCGCCGATGCGGACTTTCTTGGGTGTGCCAATCCGTCGTGACGAGGCGCACATCGGCAACATATACCTGGCGGAAACCGAAAGCGGGGAAGAATTCACCTCTGATGATGAAGACATCATCGCGCGATTCGCCGCGCATGCGGCGGCCGCGATCTCGAACGCGCGCAAATTCGAAGCAGAACGGCGTGTCAAAACGGATCTGAAGACCCTGGTCGACATATCTCCGATCGGAGTGGTCGTGTTCGACGCCAAAACGGGCGCGGTGATCACCGCCAACCGCGAGTGTCAACGCATCTGCGACGATCTGCACCTGCCGGGCGGCATTTGGGAGGGCATGCTGGGGGTGGTTTCGTTCCGTCGAGCCGACGGCCGGGAAGTGTCTTTCAATGAGTTGCCGTCCACCCGGGTTATGCAAAGCGGCGAGACGGTGCGAGCTGAAGAGATCGTCATCTGTTTGCCCGATGGGCGCTCCGTTACCACTCTCGTCAACGCCGCGCCCATCTACTCGGAACACGGCGAGATAGTATCGGTGGTGGTGGCCATGCAGGACATGACGCCACGCCTGGACGATGAGAAGATGCGATCGGAGTTCTTGGGGATGGTGAGCCAGGAAATGCGCACTCCGCTGAGCGCAATCAAAGGCTCGATTGTCGCCTTGTCTGACCTCGTCGGTTCGATGCATTCGTCCGAGCCTTTGCAGTTGCTGCAAATCATCGACCACCAAGCAGAGTTGATGCGCGCGCAGATCAACAGTCTCATCGATCTATCCCGCATAGACGCGGACACCCTACATCTATCTCTCGAATCCACAAGCGTACAGAAGCTCGTCGAAGATGCGATCAGCGAATTTCGGCGCAACCACGCCGGCCAGACGTTTGACGCGCACATCCCCCCAGACCTCCCGAACATTTCCGCCGATGGTGAGCGCATCGACCAGGTTCTGCGTGATTTGTTCGCACACTGTTTCCGGTATTCGACCGGGTCCGAAACCATAACGGTGGGCGGCGGACTGGAGGACGGTCAGGTTGCCATCTCAGTGTCGAACGTGGTGGGCTGCGACCATCAGACCCAACCGCCCGAAGTTTTCGAACGGCTTCGGCGGGCGCGGTTGGGAGAAGGCCAGGGAAGCTCTGAGGAAGGCGGGCTGGCCCTGGCGATTGCCCAGGGAATGGTTAACGCTCATGGCGGTCGTTTCCGCGTGAGGCGGAGCGAAGACGAACACGGGGTGACGTTCACGCTGACGATCCCCGTCTCCGAGTCAGAATCGATCGCTACAACAACCAAAGCCGGCAATGGCATCGGCCCCGTTCAACCCCCGGCCGGTGAGAAGCCGCGGATTCTGGTAGTCGCCGATGATCCGCACATCCTCAGCACGATGCGACGAACGCTGTCGCGTGCGGACTTTGCCCCGCTGGCAGTGTTCGACCTGGGGGACATGGAGCGTTTGGTCGCAGAGCAAAAGCCCAAAATCGCGGTGATTGACCTGTCCAGATCCACCGAGAAAGAGTTTGAACTGGTGGAATGGCTCGTAACCTCACATCGAGTTTCCGTGATCGGCGTCCCGGACCCGGGCGACGAAGCAAACGCGATCCTGGCCTACGAGAAAGGCGCCGACGGTTACATCGTAAAACCATTCTCTCCCCCGGAGTTGGTGGCGAGGATCAGGGCCACCTTGCGCAGAAAAGCAGGCTCCCAACTTGCGGAGAAGGACGAGGGATATACCCTGGGAAGCGTAAACGTGGATTACACGTCCCACCGGGTCACGGTTGCGGGACAGCCGGTGCAGCTGACCGCCACCGAGTACAAGTTGCTGCACGAACTCTCGAGCGGCGCCGGCCGGGTCATGACACAGGACGAGTTGCTGCACCGGGTCTGGGGACCAGAATACGCTGGAGAATCGCAGCTGCTCCGCGCTTACGTGAAGACACTGCGGCAAAAGTTGGGGGACAACGCGCGAGATCCGTCGTACATCTTCACGGAGCATGGGATCGGTTACCGGATGGCCAAGCCGTAACCCGAGTTCAAACGAACCGGCGCGTCACCTGCGCCTCGGTCAACCGCCCTGCGCAACGAGTGCGAAAAAGAGCGGCGCCGGGATAATCTCCCGGCGCCGTTCAGTTAAATGTGATGGGTCCGGGATTTACCTGCCCATGGCGTAGCCATCCCGCCGCAGGTCCGCACCGCCGAACAGGCTGCCGCGCTCGCGATCGATCTCGATGGCGCACAGGGAGCCCATCCGAGGGGTCCACTCGTTCCACACGTCCACATCGTGGCCGCGTTTCCGCAAGTCGTCCACCACCGACGGCTCAATGCGAGATTCGACACCCACCAGGCCGGGGCGGTAAGCGTGCGGCCAGAAAGAGTTGGGGAAGCTCCAGGTCGACGCGCGCGGGGCTTCGATGCCCTGCTGCACGTCCATGCCGAATTCGGCCACGTTCAGGAAGAGTTGGACCATGGACTGGGGTTGCACGTCGCCGCCCGGCGTTCCGAAGGGCATCCAGGGCTTGCCATCCTTGAATGCCATCGCCGGATTCGGGGTGAGGCGTGGGCGCTTTCCGGGGGCAAGCCCGGCGGGATGGTCCTCGTCCAGCCAGTTCTGCGCTCCCCGGGCGGACACCATGAAGCCCAGACCGGGCACGATGGGCGCGCCGCCGAACCCGTCGCTGGGCGTGGCCGAGAAAGCGTTGCCCCAGCGGTCCACCGCGCAGATGTACGAGGTGTCCGCGGACAACGGGCCGGCCACCGGCTCTGGCTTGCGGGCCGCGTGACCGCTACCCGCCTGGAACGCCCAGGGGTCTCCGGCGTCGGGCATCTCCGGGTGAGCCCGTCGGAGATCAATTTCCTTGCGGCGGATTTCCGCATATTCGCGGGAGAGCAGGCCGGCCATGGGCACGTGCACGAAATCGGGATCGCCGTAGTAGGCGTGGCGGTCGGCGAAAGCCAGCTTCAGCGCCTCCAGCACGGTGTGGATGTAATCGGCCGAGTTGTGGCCCATTCCCTGGAGGTCGCAGCCTTCGAGGATGCGCAGGGCGTGGAGGTTCATCGGCCCCTGGCACCACGGCCCGCAGGCGTACACGTCGATGCCCTTGTAGTCAATCATGGGCGGAGTATCGACGCCCACTGAGAAGGACGCCAGGTCGCTCATGGACAACCAACCACCCTGGCTCCGGATGAACGCGACCATCTCCTCGGCGATGTCACCCTTGTAAAACAGGTCGCGCGCGGCCCGTATGCCGGTCTCACGACCCTGCCCGGCTGCCGCCCGCTCGGCGTCGATCATGCGCCGGAAGGTGCGGGCCAGGTCGGCTTGCACCAGGAGGTCTCCGATGCCCAGAGCCTTTCCTCCGGGATAGAAGATGTCCATGGTGCTGGTCCACTGGCTGGTGTCTCCTTCGTCGAGGATGATGTTGTCGCCGCTGCTGACCAGGGCGCGGTGCAGCGTGGCGGGGATCGGGAAGCCGTGGGACGCCAACTCCAGCGCCGGCGTGACCACCTGCTCGAAGCTCATGGTGCCGTACCGGCTGAGGGTGGTGAGCCAGGCGTCCGGCGCGGCCGGCGTCACGGTGCGCATCACCCCGTGGGGCATGTCGCCGCCGTGTTCGCGCCGGAAATAGTCAATGGACGCCTCGGCCGGCCACCGACCGAGGCCGCTGATCTCCCTGGTGTCGCCGGACTCGGCGTGGTGGATGATGATGGGAGCCACGCCACCGAAACTGGTGTACTGCGGCAGCGTCACGTTGATAACGATGCCGGCCGCTACCCCCGCGTCAATGGCGTTGCCACCCTGCTCGAGAATCCGGTAGCCGGCCGCGGTTGCCAGGTAGTGACCGGTGCTTACCATGTGGGTAACGCCGCCGACGAGGGGACGGTAGCTTCTCAATCCCAATGCCATAGTGACCTCCGCAGCCGGGCTGCGCTTGTTATGGGTTTGCTGTTGGTTGAGCGGGAGTATAGGGTATCGAGGCCGGGGTTGCCAGTTGGGGTACGACGGCGGTTTGTTACAATGGTCACCCGCAGCGGCGAGGCGTAAGGACGAAACGCCATGACTACGGCAACCGGCGCCAGCCATCTTGAACTAACGGTTTCGAACCTCGGCCCCATCGCCGAGGGGAGGATCGAGCTGCGCCCCATGTCCGTGTTCGTGGGGCCGAGCAACACGGGCAAATCGTACCTGGCAACGCTGATTTACGCGCTGCATCGGTTTTTCGGCGCTTACGCTGGCGGAACTAACTACATTGGACGGTACTCAGTCATAAACCGTATCTACTCCACGATGGAGGACGAACCCGCCCTTTCAGACGATGAAATTGCAGTGTTGCTGAAATGGGCAAAAGAAACGAACCCTAACCCTATAGACCGCAGGCACCCTTCTTTCTGGCTATGCGAAAATGAACTGACCGGCACAGTTGCAGAATTGGTGCGAGGCGTTCTTTATTGCGTTCCCGCGTTCGCAGATAACGTGGCTGAAGAACTAATTCTGTGCTTCGGAGTGGGCGACGTGGCAACATTGCCTCGCTACTCCGGCAACGGCGAGAGCCTATTCACTCTGCGCCGCTACACCGACTCGGCAAATGGAAAAAGCAACTCCATTGGTTACCACGGCAAATTGACAGGACAAGGGATCGACATCGCCGCCACTATGGCACCAAACATACCATTGCGAACGGAAGAGACGGGCGTTTGGCATATACCTTTACGCAATTTCAGTTGGACCGACATATTTGACGACTCCAGTGAGGGGCAAACCCATGCCGCGACCGGACTTCTTGAGATACTTTCTCGTAGCGTCGCTGCCCGTATCGTCAGCCCACTAACGCGTACTGCGTATTACCTGCCCGCCAACCGTAGCGGCATTATGCAATCCCATCAGTTGGCGGTGCAGGGTCTGATAGCGCAGGCATCCCGCCGCGTTCTCAGCGCCGACGCCCCCCCGCCGGGGCTGTCTGGAGTCTGGGCGGACTTCCTCGGCAAACTGGTAGCATTGGGGGATCTAATCCCGCGTAGCCAAACTGGAGCACTGCCGACAGAGGCCGAAAATCACACTGACCTCGCGCTGCATTTGGAAAGGAATATGCTGGGTGGCACCGTGAAGGTTTTGCGTGGCGAGATTGCCTACCCGTCTTTCGCTTACCGTCCCGACGGCTGGCAGCGTGACCTGCCCTTGATGAACACATCATCCATGGTATCGGAACTGGCCCCCGTTGTGCTGTACCTCCGCCACATCGTCCAGCCGGGCGAAACGCTTATCATCGAGGAACCGGAGTCCCACTTGCACCCGGCAATGCAGGTGGAGTTCGTGAGGCTGCTGGCCGCGGCGGTGAAGGCCGGCATCCGCATCATGATCACCACCCACAGCGAGTGGGTGCTGGAAGAGTTGGCGAACCTGGTTCTCATGTCGGAACTTCCAGTTGAACATCGCGCCGGCATTGAAGGCGCTGACTTGGCCCTCACCTCTGACGAAGTTGGCGCGTGGTTCTTCGAGCCCGACTACGAGAGGGGCGGTTCGGTGGTCAAAGAAATACCTCTCGACAAAGAGATGGGGAAATTCCCCTCCGAGTTCGGGCTGGTTACCGCTGAACTTTATAACCGTTTTGCCAAGATTTCCAACCGCATCGAGCGTCTTACGGCAGGATGATGCCAGCAACCGCCGTCGCAGCCGTAAGAACGCGAACCGACTCACAATGCCACGCGACAAGTTGCAGAGATAGCGGTTGTTCACTGGACCTGACCCGCGCTCCTGCTCCCTATGTGCTAATCCACATAGATGACCCCGCGTTTCGCGTTCTCGATGGCCAATGGCATCTTCCTGACGACCAACGGCGTTGTGACTATTTGTTTGTCGGAGGCGACGATGCTGGCCGCGGACCTTGGGTCGTTCCGGTGGAGTTGACCACCGGTCGTAAGGAAGTCAACGATTTTCTGGCGCAGATAGGCGGCGGGATCGCAGTCGCCGACGAACTGCTCCCGAAGGGTGTTCCATGCCGGTTCAATCCTGTCGGGGGATGTCGTCTCAGAGTGCTGGGACGGGAAGTTGCCGATGAATTGCGGAAACGGAGCAACCGTGTCAATTTCCGCGGTCAACTACGGAACATAGACCTGGTTGAATGCGGTACCCGACTGGCCGACGCGCTGGTGGAATGAGCCCGGCGCGTTAGCCCATACTTGACACCTCTGACGCCTCTGAATAGGCTGGCCGCAGCCCGAGAACACGGAGGGACCCACCCATGTACGACCTGCTCATCAAAGGCGGCACGGTAATTGATCCCACGCAGAACCTGAACGGCGCTTACGACGTCGCGATAAACGACGGCAAGATTGCCACTGTTGCGGCAGACATTTCGGCAGACGAGGCTTCCCGCGTTGTCGAGGTGCGGGGCAGATACGTCACGCCCGGCCTGATCGACCTGCACACGCATGTCTATGAGGGCGTCAACGGCAACGGCGTAAACGCCGACGTGGGCGGGGTCCGCGCCGGCGTCACCACCATGGTGGATGCCGGCAGCAGCGGCTGCGACACCTACGGTGGGTTCCCGGCGCACATCATTCCCAACAACGCCACCGAGGTCATCCCCTTCCTGCATATCTGTCGTACGGGGTTGGCCACTACGCCCGACATCTTCTCGCCCAGCAGCATCGACCTCGAAAGAACCATACAGGTAGTCGAGGAGAGCAACGGCACCATCCGCGGCATCAAGGCTCGCATGGTCTCGCCGGCCCTGGAGATCATGGGCATGGAAATGCCCCGCCTGGCCAAGCGCGCGGCCCGGGAAGCCGGCGTGCGGCTCATGGTCCACATCGGCGACACCGAGAAGCGCTACCCGGCCGAGGTGATCCGGGACCTGCTTCCCCTCATGGAGCCGGGAGACATCGTCACCCACTTCTTCACCGCCAACCCGGGCGGGGTCTTGGACAGCGACGGCAACCTGGTGCCCGAGGCGCGCGAGGCCCATGAGCGCGGTGTTTGGCTGGACACCGCCCACGGCCGCGCCAATTTCAGCTTCGACATCGGTGAGCGGGTGCTGGACCAGGGCGTGGAACCCCACTGCATCAGCACCGACCTGACCGTGCCGGGCCGCATCCGCACGGTCCACAGCATGACCGAGATGATGACCCGGTTCCTGGCCATGGGATTTACCCTGGACCGGGTGGTGGAGATGTGCACCATCAATCCGGCGCGGGCCATCGGCGAGGAAGAACGGCTGGGCAGCCTGGAGGTCGGCAAGCAGGCCGACGTTTCGGTGCTGGACATCCAGGACGGAGACTGGGTGGTCTACGACGTGCTGGGCAACGGCCGGAACTCGGAACGCGCCGTTACTCCCGTGTTGTCCGTGAAACAGGGAGAGGTGTTTGAAGCCGGTTGGGGGCCTCGGCCATGGGGCTGGGAGCCGGACAACGCCTAGGGACAACATCTACACGCACGAGCAAAGATAAGCAGGAATTACTGAATGAGCATTCAAGGGATCATGAGCCGCAGGGGCGAAGATGCGCTGCGCGAGGATTACAAGATGGTTGAAGTGATATTGAGTTCCCCGAGAGGGTTCTGCGCCGGAGTGGTGCGGGCCATCGACGTCGTGGAGGAATGCCTGGAGCGGTTCGGCCCTCCCGTTTACGTCAAGCATCAGATCGTGCACAACCCCTACGTCGTGGCTGAGCTGGAGCAGAAAGGGGCCATCACGGTGGAGGAAGTCGACGAAGTGCCCGACGGTTCACTGGTGGTATTCTCCGCCCACGGGTCGCCGCCGGAGGATTTCGAGAAGGCGGCCGAGCGAAACCTTAGGGTCATCGACGCGGTGTGCCCGCTGGTGACCCGGGTGCACAACGAGGCCAAGAAGTACCACCGCGAAGGCAAGAGAGTGCTGCTGGTGGGGCACCAGGGCCACCAGGAAGTCCGCGGGACCATGGGGCAAGCGCCCATGACGCTCATCAACGATTCCGCGCCCCTGTCCGAGCAGGAAGTCAGCGCCGAGATGGACTGGTCGGAGGACACCGAGGTAGCGGTCATAACCCAGACCACGTTGTCCGTGGGGGACACCGCCAACGCCATCGGCGCAATCCAGGAACGGTTCCCCGGCGCGGTGGTGCGGAACGACATCTGCTACGCGACCACCAACCGCCAGGACGCGGTCACCCAGATGGCGGGGCTGGTTGACGTGGTCCTGGTGATCGGCGCACAGAACTCTTCGAACTGCAACCGTTTGCGGGAGGTCGCCGAGGCCAACGGGACGCCGGCCTACCTGATCAACGGCCCGGACGAGATCGACCCGGAGTGGCTGGTAGGATGCCAGCGGGCGGGCATCACCTCCGGCGCTTCCACCCCTGAGGTGCTGGTGGAAGCGGTGATCGAAGCGCTGGACCCCGCGAACGTTACCCTGCTGGAAGGGGCCGAAGAGGACATCACCTTCACGTTACCCCGGGAACTGCGCTGATCGCCGGCTCGCCGGATTACGGGCCGCTTTGATTGGCCGCCGTGTCCTGGAGGTTCAACTCAGGGCCGGCGGCCAGTGCGTTTGCCTCCGCTGGGCCTCGCTCAGCACCCAGCACGTGCTCAGCTCTATCTTGCCCGCGTTTTCCCGCGCCTGCTGGTAGGCCTCCATGAAGTTGGACGTCAATATGCCGGCCGGCAGCGCAAACAGTCCAATTCCCAGCAGGGCGATGAAGCCGGCGATGACCCTCCCGGCCAGGGTTCCCGGCACCACCTCCAGGGACGGCAGCGTGGTCAGGATCACCACCGAGGCCCACAGCGAGTCCCCGATGGACCCGAACTGTTCGTGGTTCCCGTTGGGCAGGTTGGTTTCCGCCGAGTGCATCAGATAGCCCGCCGCCAGCCAGAACACGCTGAGGGTCACCAGCACGCTGATCAGCTGCGACGCCGACCGCAGCATCACCCGCCCCATCAGGCGCATGGCCGGGAAGCGCCGTCCGGTCATGATCAGCCGGGACACCAACCTGAAGATCGGTAGCACCTCAACCTCACCGAAAACGATCATCACCGCCAGCGTCGGCCAAATGGCGATGAAATCTATGATCGTCGCGGCGTTGGTGGTGGCGTAGCGCAGGCGGGCCTTCCATCCTCCTTGACGGTAGTTGCGATGCCACACTATGCACCACAATCGGATGATGTACTCGGCGGCGAACACGCTGATGAAGAAGAACTCCAGCTGAGTGTTGCCGACTGCCAGGTTCACCGCGCTGAACATCACCAATCCGAAGATGGTGAAGTCGACAACCCGCGCTGCACTGCCGCTGTCGGCCTCCAGCACGTGAAACACCGCGTGCTGGAGACGCACGTAGGGGTTGGCGTCGGGCAGCCGGCATTGCAGCAGGAAAAACCCGCCGGAAAATATCCCCATGGATTACTGTGCGCCGGTATGGTCAGAAGCGGGATTCACCGGACGCGACGGCTTGACAGAATTCGGCGTTCTCTACTGCCGGAAGGTTCCAATCCTGCCAATCGCAAAATCCAGCTAATCCCGCTTCTGGCGGATGACACTACATGGCGGTCCGCCCGCCATCAATGACCAGCTCGCTCCCAGTCATGAAGGACGCCTCGTCGGAGGCCAGGAACAGCACGCCGTAGGCTATGTCTTCCGCCTGGCCCAGGCGGCCCAGCGGGGTCCGGTTCAGCCGGTCCTCCCGGCCTCCCGCCGCCAGCAGATCGGCGGTCATGTCGGTTTCGATGGTGCCGGGATGCACACTGTTGCAGCGGATGCCGTCGCCGGCATGCTGGATGGCCGTGGACTTGGTGAACAGTCGCACCGCACCCTTGGAGGCGGTGTAGGCCGAGGAGATGTGGTTGCCCACCAATCCCGCTACGCTGGAGATATTCACGATGGACCCGCCGCCGTTGCGTCGCATCTCGGGAATGGCGGCCTTGGTGCCCAGGAACACGCCCTTGGCGTTGACGCTCATCGTGACGTCCCAGTTTTCCATAGTGGTGTCCTCAACCCGCTCCGGCATGTACACGCCGGCGTTGTTCACCAGGATGTCCAGCTTTCCGAACCGCTCCACCGCGGCCCCGATGGCGTCTTTCCAGGACTGCTCGTCGGTCACGTCCAGGTGGACGTAGAGGCATTCGCCGCCCAGTTCGTTGATCTCGGCCTCGACTTGTCGCCCCAGTTCGTCTCGCAGGTCGCCGATTACCACCTTGCAACCCTCACGGGAGAACATTCGCGCCTCGGTGGCGCCCATGCCCCGGGCGCCGCCGCTGATGAAAGCCACCTTGTTTTCCAGTCTCATTTTCAATGCCTCGCTGTCATTATTGCTGTCGCAGTTGTTCCAGTTGCTCCCGGAGCCGAGCGATTTCGGCTTCGGCGGCTCGGTGTGCAGCTTCGCTTTCGCGGCGGGCGTCCTCGGTTTCCTGATGCGTCCGCAGCCATTCTCCGGCCACTGGATCGTACAGCCGCAGCTTCAAGTCCAGCGTTACGCAAATTTGCAGCTCCAGCTCCGCACTGTATCCACGCAGGATTCCCGCATCGTCCGTGGTGAGCGGCTGCTCCCGGTATTCCGTACCTTCCAGCGTCTCCATGACGAGAGCCGGCGTAAAGTAGTTTCCGGTCGGGTCGAAGCGTACGTACTCGGTAACGCCCATGTCGGCGTAAATGCGGCGCTTTTCGGTGGCGTCCCGCCGCCAAGTCCTGGAGGATGCGATTTCCATAACGAAATCCGGGACCCGGCCCTCGCGCCAGACCAGCCAGGAGTCCCGTGGGTGGCGACTGGTGACGCCGAAGACGACGAAGACATCGGGCGCGACTCTGACGTCATTGCGGTTCATCTGATAGTAGATCAGCAGGTCGCCGCCGACGTAAACGTCGTTTCGTTCGTGGTATCGGACGCGCAGCGTGGACACCGTTTCAGTCAAGGGCGCGTACTGCGCTTCGGATTCGGCCATGGGTTCACCGTCGGATGATGGGTAGTCGATGGTGAGATCATCAACCTCATCCTCGTGAGGAACCTGTACCTTTGTGGTTTTGCTGACCATCGGATTAGCTCCAAATGTCTACGGAGGCATCAGGTAACGGTTGCTGCCGGCGACCGTTTCGCACCTTCATTATAGGCGAGGCCGGCGGCGGATGCCCAAGGCGATAACGCCGACCAGCAGGGACAGGCTGGCGATGTCCATCGGTTTCAAGCCCGGGATTGACGGCGCTGCGCAGGCGCCTCCTTCAGCCCTTTTGGTATCGGGAGAAGCTTCCGGCCGATGTCCCGGCCCCAGCGCCACGAAATCCGCAAACGCCATCCAGGCCGGGGCGGTGCGGGTGCATAACCCTGTTCTGTTGCCTTCCCAAATATAGACGATGTAGTGCTGCCCTTCTTTGAACTCGTAACCGCAGGAAATTTCGCTACGCTCGGTTTCGACGGTCAACTTGGGCAAGCGCGGCCCCTTCCAGACCCGGGTGACCCGGAACTCCACCGTCAACAGCGCCGACGACGAGAGCCGATACGGGGAAGTACCACTGAATTGCACCGAGGTAACTTCTCCGGCAAACACCGCATCAGCCCGTTCCAGAGCCTCTGCCGGCGATCCGGAAGGAGCGCAGGAACAGGCGTGGGCCGGTTCCGCTCCGGCCAGAAACGCCAGCAGGGCCGCGGCCAGCCCTGCGACCAGCGCCAGTCGGTTAGCAGAGATCAGCGTCAAGCCGCTATGGTTGCTGTTGTGACAGTTGTTCGCGGAGCCGGGCGATTTCGGCTTCAGCCGCCCGACGCCCGGCCTCGCTGGACTGCAGGGCCGCTTCCGCCGCCTGACGCTCGGCCTCGCTGGACTGCAGGGCCGCTTCCGCCGCTCGGCGCCCGGTCTCGCTGGATTGCAGGGCCGCTTCCGCCGCTCGCCGGCCCGCTTCGCTTTCCAGGTGGGTAGTTAGCCATTCGCCTGTCGCCGGGTCAAAGAGTCTGAGGTCCAGACCGGGCAGCACGCAGAAGTCCAACTCCAGGATTGCGCTGTAGCCCCGCAGTATGCCGGCCTCATCCGTAACGACCGGCAGCGGCTGATACCCGGCGTCCACCAAACGCTCGCCTACCAGGGACGGCGTAAAGAAACGGCCCGTGGGGTCAAATCGCCAGTATTCGGACACGCCCATCTCAGCGTAGATGTCCCGCTTTTGGGCAACGTCCCGCCGCCAGGTGCTTTGCGACGCAATTTCCATCACAAAATCCGGAGCCTTACCCTCGCGCCACACCAGCCAGGAATCGCGGGGATGGTTGCCGGACGCGCCAAAAACCGCATAAACGTCCGGAGCGATGCTCAGGTCGTTGCGGTTGATGCGGTAATAGATCAACATGTCGCCGGCGACGTACACGTCGGACCGGTCATGATAGCGAACCCGGAGGGCGGAGACGGTGTTGGTCAAAGGGATGTACTGAAAGTCGGTTTCGGCCATGCGCTCACCGTCTGCGGAAGGATAATCGATGGATAGGTCGTCCACCTCCTCATTCACGTTGCGGTGCGCGCCGACCTGCCTTGCTAACTTGTTGACCATGAGGCGCTCTCCATTGCGGACGCATGGGCCGTGTGTGATGCGGTTTCACGGGCTACTGCGCGAACAGGCCCCCGTCAATCACCAGTTCGCTGCCCGTCATGAACGATGATTCGTCCGACGCCAGGAACAGTACGCCCCAGGCTACGTCCTCAGCCTGCCCGACCCGGCCGATGGGCGTCCGGTCCAGCGAGGCCTGGCGGGCCGCGTCGTCGCGCAGCAGCGTGGGTGTGGTCATGGGCGTTTCGATGATGCCTGGGTGCACGGAGTTGCAGCGGATGCCCTCGGCCGCGTACTGGATGGCGGTGGACTTGGTGAACAGCCGCACCGCGCCCTTGGTCGCGCCGTAGGCCGGCGCCCGCCAGCTTCCAATCAGGCCGGCCACGCTGGAGATGTTGATGATGGAACCCCCGCCGGCCTTGCGCATCTCGGGTATCGCCGCCTTGGTGCCCAGGAACACCCCCTTGGCGTTGATGTCGAAGATGTTGTCCCACAATTCTTCGCTGGTGTCCTCGATGCCCACCTGCCGATAGATGCCGGCGTTGTTCACCAGGATATCCAGCTTCCCAAACCGCTCCACGGCGGTGCTGACGGCGGCGTTCCATTCGTCCTCGCTGGTGACGTCCAGTTTCACGAAGACGCACTCGCCGCCGGTCTCGTTGATCTCGGCTTCCAACTGACGGCCCTCGTCCTCGAGCACGTCGGCGATGACCACCTTGCAGCCTTCACCAGCGAAGAGCCTCGCCTCGGCGGCGCCCTGGCCTCGGGATCCGCCGCTGATCAGGGCAACCTTGTTTTCCAGACGCATACAAACACCTCCAGGATGGCCGCCCGTTTGACGGCTGACGTTGGCTCCGGGATAAGGTTTCTACGGGACGCTACGATTGTAGCCCAGCGTGATAGGCAGTCAAGCGGGGACCACAGGGCCCTGCCACCGGCTGGACTCGATCAACACCCAGACGGCACACCGGGTGGGCGACACGCGTATCGGCTATAATTATCGCCGGTAATTATTATCTGTATATCAGTAATCGTCATGCCAACCGCCTGTCCCGTCAGGCGGAACCCTGAGGCCGGCCGGTCGTAACCTGCTCAGACCTGCCGTTCCCAGTTTTGGCCACCCCGAAAAGGTACCAGCGACATCAGTACACGAACGGCACAAGCAACACATAGAGAGGTAAACAAAGCATGGTTCATGGCTGTGCTGGCGCTTACCGTCTTTGCCACCATCAGCGCGATCCTCATCGTTCCCCCGCTCCTGGTCGAAATCGCGACCGATCTGGACATATCGGTGGCCGTGGCCGGCCAGCTGGCGACCGCGACTTTCGCGGCTTGGGCGATCACCGGCGTATCGGCCGGTCCCTTGTCGGACTCTTTCGGGCGTCGGCCGGTGGCGCTGGTGAGCCTGGCGGTGCTCTCGTTATCCACGCTGGGTTGCGCATTCGCGCCGAACCTGGAGACGCTGCTGGCCCTGCGGGTCCTGACCGGTCTGGGCGGGGGCGTGATACCTCCCAACATTGTGGGGTCGGTAGCCGACGTCATTTCCCCCGCGAGGCGGGCGCGGGCGGTGAGCGCCCTGCTGTCGATTCAGGGTCTGGCGGCGGCCATCAGCGTGCCGTTGGTGGCGGTGCTGGCCGATCTGGGCGGCTGGCAGTTTGCGTTCATCGTGTACGGCAGTGTGCTGGTGGTCGGACTGGTGGCGAACTTCCTGTGGCTCCCCAAAGAACGGAGAGAACGAGTCCGGAACTTCGCGTACTTTTCCAGGTACAGGTCACTGGTGTCGCTGCGGTTCTTCCGCGTGGCAGTGCCGGTAAATGTGACGCAGCGCATCGCCTTCTGGGGGAGCGTCAGTTTCTTCGCTGCCTACCTGATCCATACCTTCGACCTCAGCGTGGGCTTCGTGGCCTTGCCCTTGGCCATAACCTCGCTCGGGCAGATGGCCGGCAACTACAGCGCATCCTACGCGGCAAACCGGAAGTACCGCGCGTTGATCATCGCCGCCTGCGGCATCGCCGGCGGAGCATTCGGGTTCGTGGTGTTTTCCGTGGAGATGGGACTGTGGGCAACGGTGGCCGTGGCGACGGCAAGCACCGGTCTGCTGAGCGTGTCGTTCCCGATCCTGATCTCGGCGAGCACCGAGTATTCCGGCGAGTCTAAGGCCACCGGCGTGGGCCTCATGGGTTTCAGCAACCAGGGCGGCGGAATGCTGGGTGCCGCGATAGCGGGGGCGCTACTGGCCAACGTGGGGTACATGGGAATCGGCTACATGTGCGTCGGCGCAACCGTCGTCAGCGCGCTGCTGACCAGCCTCTTCGGCCGCCAATTCGCGGAGTCGGCGGGTCAGAACCGGGGGTAGGTTGCAGCTGGACCACTGGTCAGCGCTTCGTCCGCCCTTCGGTACAATATAGCCATGCTCATCACGCAGCTTCGCGCTGGCATTCGGAGCGCGGCGCTTCGAATCCCGCGGTCCACTGTTCCCCTGGTGTTGGGATTTCTCCTGGCCGCTATCGCAGCAATCGCCTGCTCCACCGGCCAACCGGCCGCGGACTTCGCCCTGAAAACCTTCAAGGGTGAGGAGTTTCGCCTCTCCGAGCAGCGCGGCCAGGCGGTGGTCATCAACTTCTGGTATCCGTCATGCCCGCCCTGCCGGGACGAGATGCCCGCATTCCAGGAGGTCTGGGAGGAGTACCAGGGCCGCGACGTACGCTTCATCGGTTTGTTTGTTCCCCAGGGTTTCGACACCGAGGTTGAGGCCCGGCAGTTCGTCGAAGAGTTCGGCCTGACCTTCGACTTCGCCACCGATGTGCGGGCCCGGGTGGCGCAGGAATACGCGGTGCAGTTCTTTCCGACCACCTACTTCGTCGACCAGGCCGGCCGGATCCACAAGATGGAGATCAGCCGAATGGATGTCGACACGCTGACCAAGATACTGGACGACCTGCTCTGATGGTCGACGTGCTGGGCATCATCCTGCTCGTCATTCGCTGGGCGCACGCCCTGGCCGCGGTGGTTTGGATCGGCGGCAGCCTGTTCATGCTATTGGCCGGCCGGCCCGCGCTGCGCTCCGCCGACTCGGGCGGACTGGTGGGCCGGGCGCTTGCGACCGAGTTCCGGCCCATCGTCGTGACCGCCATCGCGGTGCTCATCATTTCCGGCGTGATTCTCACCGTGGACCGCCTCACTTCGGATGCCGCCGGCATGGCGTACACCGTCGTTCTGGTCGCCAAAATCCTGCTGGCGGTGTACGCTTTCGTTGTCGCCTGGCTGCTGCCCCGACGCCGCGACCGGCCGTCCGGCGGCTTCGGCGGCGCAATCACCGGGCCGGTCGCGCTGACCATAGCCGGCGTACTGGTAATAGGCTTGGCCGACGTGCTCACCTGGTTATTTGAGAAGGGACTGGCAGGATAAGCTGACGAGGGGTGAATATATTGAGAGCCGACCTCATTGACATTCTCGCATGCCCCGTCTGCAGGGGCACATTGATACTAGAGGTGGAGACCACCGCCCCGGACTACGCGCCGGACGCCGGCGAAGTCCTTACCGGCGCTCTGACCTGCTCGCCCTGCAACGAGGTCTATCCCATCAGCGACGGGATACCCAACCTGTTGCCGCCGGACCTGCGGAACGCAGAGGCAGCGGCGAGCCGCTGACGCGGAGACTCACCATGACCCCATTCCGAGGCAAGTACCGGAAACTTCATACGCACCTGCGTAGCTTGGCAATCCAAGAATGGCGGGCGTCCTTCTCCGAAATCGAGGCCGTAGTCGGCTTCAAACTGCCTCCGTCTGCGCGCCGTTATCCGGCTTGGTGGGCAAACGACACCAGTCATACCCACGGGCGCGCCTGGCTCACCGCCGGATGGAAGACGGCGGAGGTGAACATGAGCGCCGAGACATTGACGTTCCGGAGAAATATTCCGCCGCCCGCTCGCCGGCGCACTCTCGATGAAATATGGCCCGTACACTCGGTTGGAGTTTGGCCGGAGGGCCTTAGCCTCAGGCGGGAAGATCTATACGATGAAAGGCTTTAATCCGCCGATGTTTGCCGACACCAATGTTCTGGTATATGCCCGTTTTGCAGAAGCCGCAGACCATGACCGTGCCCGTCGTTGCTTAGAACGCGCGTTGAACAACCCCGAACCGCTGCGAATCAGCCGGCAAATTATACGGGAGTACTTGGCGGTGGTTACGCGCCCCCAAACTTGGATGGTTCCCTTAACTCGCGAGCAGATTCTCGCTGACGTGAACCGGATGCTCACCGATTTCGAGATTCTCGAAGATAGCCTGGCGGTTACCGAAACCTTGATCACCCTGATTCGAGATGTTCCTGTAGGCGGGCGGCAGATCCATGATGCCAACATCGTCGCAACCATGCTGGCCCACGGGGAACGTCAGCTGCTGACGTTCAACACTGCCGACTTTCGCCGGTACGGAGACCGGATCGAGTTGATAGAGCGTTGAGTTAATTGCCCGGCCCCGAAAGCCAGGGTAACGCGCCGACCCCCGTCAGCGCGGCGGTTACCCGCTTCGTCAGCGCGTCGGACGCTGCCTTCAGCTCCTCCGATGCCGTGTTGATGTTGTCAACCACGTCGGCAATGCCCTCAGATGCCTCCTCAACCCGCGCAAAGGCGGCGGCGATGCTCTCCGACGCGGCCTTCATGTTCGCCGCCACCGCCGCGATGTCGTGCGAGGCCGCAACCAAATTATCCACAGCGACGACGGCCGAGGCCGACGCCGTTTCCAAGTTCGATACCGATGCTCGAACCGATGGATACAGGACCAGCAGCATCATCCCCAGCGTAATGCATACTCCGATTATGCAGACCGCCATCACGACAAGGGCGATGTCGCGGACACGGCCGAGAGTGAGACGCTTGATGACAGGCGATGGGGACATGGTGCGCTCCGTTGCGGGGTCGTTAACACATTGTAGGGGCGAATAGTATTCGCCCCTACATCGCTAACGGCGCGTCCGGCGATTGCCTATCCGCTGGTTAGAATCGCCACCACCTCGGTCGCCAGACCTTCGGCCCGCTCCCGCAGGGCCGGGCGGTCCAGGTTCTCGATGGGGTGCGCCGTGAAGATCGTCGGGTAGTCTTCCGCGCCCCACATCTTGGCCATGGCGTTGGCCGTGGGGATGAACCGGTCGGTGCAAATGGTCGCGGAGGGGAGGCCGGCCTTCTCAACGTGGATTCCGTCGTGCACACTGCACGCGCTGCAGCTCCCTCAATCGCCGATGGCCACCACCACCGAATCGACGTTGGCGACCAACTCCTCCAGTTCCTGGGGATCGGCCGGCCGCGACGCGCTGGGCTTGCGCAGCCAGCGCACCTCGCGGATCTCGTAGCGGTTGCGCAGGACCTCGGCCAGCTCTTCGAGCAGCACGTCCGCGTTGCGCTTGCTGTCGTCGATCAGGCCCACCCGGGTGCCGGCCAGAGTAGGCAGGCGCGGCGCGCCGTCGAAAGGCGCAATGATCGGCTCGGTGGTCGGGTTGACCAGTTGGTAGGTCTGGGTTGCCATGTTCAGTTCTCCTTTATGCGGCCAATCGTTCAGCGTCGTTGATGTAAGTGGCTGTTTCCCGGATGCGACGCTCCGT
This sequence comes from Dehalococcoidia bacterium, assembly GCA_965220505.1. GTDB lineage: Bacteria > Chloroflexota > Dehalococcoidia > Lucifugimonadales > UBA3495 > Bin87. Next base: position 2,122,256 of record CBDCQE010000001.1, read on the forward strand.
ATCCTCCAGGGGTTCGCAAAGGCCCAGATAGAAACAATCGCCATGCAATACGCCCTGCCTCGAATAATAGCGTCCAACCAGGCTCTGCACTTCGGGGTTTCGACCCGCCAAGGCTCGCAATTCAGCAGAGGTTTCCGGCGTCCTTTCAGGTTCATTGCCGGTACGCGCCAAGATGAGGGCGTCAGTAGCTCGCTTGGTCGCGCCCCAAGCTTTTTCGGCGGCATTCCGTATTTTGCCCAACTCCAGCATTTCCAGGGCGTCTTCCTGGAGCGTGCGAGCGTCGGCAAAAATGGCGTCGGCTCGGTGGCTGAGGGAGGTCATGCGTTCACCTGTTCCCGGGCGTTTACGATCAGACGGAACGGACTGCCTTGGTAACGGCGGTGGAGCCTACCTTCGGCCCCCAGCTAGGTATCACCGAAGAGGAGTTGGACTCCTCGCCGCCGGCGAATACTACCAGAATATCGTCCGGTTCGGGAATCAGCGGTACCATCGCGGCCTCGTCGCCCGGCTCCACGTCTCCGCGCAGCACCAGGCCGCGTTTCAGGTCGGCCACGGACCGCCGGACGTTGTCGTGGAGATACTCCCGAACCTGCTGCTTTGTCCAATCCCGCCACAGGTTACTGTTGCCGGCGATGGTGATTGCCACCTGCCCCTGCCGGATGCCCACCGACACATCACCCACTGATCCGGAGGTGGACATTGACGTACCCAAGGACGATGCCACGTCGGCGATAGCGTACAGGATCGCCTCAGGCCGCCCCACCGACCTTACTTGCCGTGGAGCTTCACTGGCGAACACCGTAACCGTGCTGTCCCCGGCGTCGAAACCGCGGTCCACGTGCAGGGGCGTCCAATGGGTTTCGCCCTCCGCCTCGGCGATGCAGTAGGTGTACTTGCCAGGGTGTCCGATGACGCTCCGATCGAACAGGCCGGGGATGGCGGCGCAGGCATTCATCAGGATGAGCCGAATGGCGCGGCCGATGGTGCCGTTGGCGCGGTTGCCCGGCCCAAACAGGTTGTTGCGGCTGTTCAGCCCGATCTGCTCCCTGATCGGGCCATTGACGATGCACAGCACCGCCGCACCGCCCATGCTGGACGACGGCCCTACCAGGTTGAACACGGGGTCCAGCATGGCCTCGGTGGCGGCCAACACCACGGGAAAATACTCGGGCAGGCAGCCGGCCATCACGGAGTTGGCTGCGGCCTTCTCCACCGTGATCACGCGGCGCCGTTCCGGCAGTTCGCCGATCACGTCGTCGAGGTTCCGGCCGGAGTAACCGATGAACTCGGCCACGCGGGCCGTCGTGGGCGGCACTACGGGCAAGCCGTCGCTCCAGCCCAATTCGTAGCCCTTTTCAATCGCGGAGAGCGCGTCGTCCCAGGTGGTGGTGGTTATGTCGGTAAAGTTTGTGGTCAATTTGGTTGCCTCTCGGTGAATATATGTCATCTACTCGAAGTCAAAGCCGGGCATTTCGTAGCGGATGAGGGTTACGCCAAGCTGGTCAGCCTCGTCGTCCAGTTCGTCGGACCACGGGGCGTTAGCCACGCAGAAGGCCCTGGTTTTGATACCGGTCAGGTTTTGCAGCAGGACGGCCCGGCGCCGCGCGTTGTGAACGTCCTGCTCGTTGATGGTTACTGAAACCTCAACGACTACCTGAACCTCCGACTGCTCGCCAATAGGGGTGCCGCAACCGATGATGTCGATGACCCTGCCCTGGTCAAACTGTTGACGGGTCAATCTTCCGTCCCGGCGGGCCTGCGCAAGCAGGTTGTTGATGTTGGAACGGTCGGCGAGGGCAATATCCGCGAAGCGGTCAACCATAACCAGTTCGATTTGTTCGGAGCATTTTTGCTCGTACAACTCGTCGAGCATATAGCCAACCTGTCTGACCAGTTGGCGAGCGATGGACTCCGGCGACAGTCCTTGTTCTGTCAATGCGATGGTCATAGCGGCGTCTGCTCAGGCGGGCGATTATCGGAGTTCAGTTTAGCACTTCCACCGGCAATGCTGGTCCAGTCGGGCTAACGCTTTGTCAGAGCGGCGGTGGTAATGAGTATAATAGCAGCGATGATGCAGCTCGTGAGTGAGGCTATCAATGACAACTGCCAGGCCCCAACCACGCTCCAGTCCGCCATCCGCCCTGGCTGACGGCGACCCCAGGCCCAGGCTGTTCTCTGACCGAGAATATCAAGCCATGGTGGGCGCCGGTATTATCACCGCTGACGAGTTGGCGGAACTCCGGGACGGAAAATGGCGGCAGTTCACCAACTCCGAGTACCACGCCATGGACGACGCCGGCGTTTTTGCCCCCGACGAGCGGGTTCAGCTGATTGCGGGAGAGATAGTCGCAATGTCGCCCATGGGAAGCCGCCATGCCGCCGGTGTCACCTTGATTAACGAAGCGTTTTATACATCGGGACAACTGTCCGGTCGTGCGTCTATCAGGTCGCAGCTCCCGGTGGTCGTTCCGGACAATTCTGAACCCGAACCGGATTTTATGCTGCTGGTCCGACGTGACGATGGGTACGCCCGGGCGCACCCACTACCAGAGGACGTCCTACTCCTGGTGGAAGTGGCGGATTCCACCCTCGCCTACGACCGGCGTGTCAAGCTCCCGCTCTACGCCGCCGCCGGCATTCCCGAGTCCTGGCTGATGAACTTGCAGGACGACGTAATCGAGGCCCATACCGACCCGGCGCCCAACGGCTATCGTACCGTGCGACGTTACCGCCTCGGAGACGCCATCGCGCCAATCGCGTTCCCCGAACTGCTCATCCCAGTGTCTCAACTCATCCCCGTGCGCGAGTAGCCCCAGACGTCAGGGGCGGCCCACTGTTGCCGGCCGCCCCCGTATCGCCGTCGCGTTGCCGTAGCGCAGCGGGAACTTACGCCTTGGCGTACTTGGAGAAGCTGCGCAGCTCGCGCGGCGGATCCATGTGGCTGCCGCGGATGGTGTAGGATACCTCGGACACGTACACCGCGCCGGTGCTATCCACGGCGATACCGTGGGGCGCGATGAACTGGCCAGCGCCCTCGCCTTCTTCAGGAGCGCCGAATACGCAGACGCGATTGCCCTCCCGGTCGTAGATGGTGACCCGGTGACCCAGGCCCGGCGCGTCGTCCACACCGCCCATGCCGTTGAGCTCGCCCACGTAGATGTGGCCGCCCCAGTACACCATGGCGTCCGGCCGGTGGATGTTGCTCCACATCTCCGTGAAGTTGCCGTCGGTGTCGAAAAGCTGGATGCGGTGGCACTCGCGGTCCACCACGTACACGCGCTCATCCTCGTCGAAGGCGATGTTGTGCGGGCGAATGAACTGGCCGGCGTCGATGCCCGGCTCGCCCCAGGAGAACTTGTACTGCCCCTCGGCGGTGTACACGTGGATGCGAGAGTTGCCGTACCCGTCGGAGACATAGATATCGCCGTTGCTGGGGCGGATGGCGGCGGAGGTGGGTCGGTTGAAGGGCTGACCGCTCCAGCGGGGCGCAGGGTGGTTCTTCTCGCCGATTTCCATCAGCTTCTCGCCGGTGACGCTGAACTTCTGGATGGTGTGGATTCCGTCGTCGGCGGCCAGCAGGGTGTCGTCGGCAGCGCTGTAGTACAGGCCGTGGGTGCGGTTCTCGCTGAAGTGTCCCTGGCCGAAGGACCGCTCAAAGTTGCCGTCCTTGTCGAACACCATGATGGGATGCTCTCCGCGGGTCAGGATGAACACGCGGTCGTCGCCGTCGACGGCCACGCCGGGGCACTCGAGCAGGCGCATACCGTCGGGCAGCTTCAGCCAGTCTTCCACGAAGGTATATTGAAAATCTCCCTGGCCGTAGGTTTCAGGCATAATCGTCTCCCTTGAAGATAGTGGGTCAGGTGGATGGGTTCGGGGCTATCTTACTTGCCGCCGCACTACTGGGCAATACACCCGCCGTCGATGACCAGTTCGGCTCCCGTCACGAACGACGCTTCGTCCGACGCCAGGTACAGCACGCCGTAGGCCACCTCGATGGGGTGAGCGCGCCGTCCCAGGGGCACCAACGCCAACCGCTGCGCCGCGATCTCCGGGTCCGCGTAGGTCGACTCGCTCATGGGCGTCATGATCGGCCCGGGATGCACCGAGTTGGCGCGGATGCCCTCAGCGGCGTGCTGCACGGCGGTGGCCTTGGTGAACAGCCGCACCGCGCCCTTGGACGCGTTGTACGGATGCGACCGCGACCAGGCGCCGGTCATGCCGGCAATGGAAGAAATGTTGATGATCGACCCGCCGCCGGCGCGACGCATTGCCGGGATGGCCGCCCTGGTTCCCAGGAACACGCCCTTGGAGTTGATGTCCATCACCCGGTCCCATTGCTCCACGCTGGTGTCCTCCAGCGAGATGTTTCGCGCGCCGCCCTCAACGGAGATGCTGATGCCGGCGTTGTTCACCAGCGCGTCCAGCTTGCCGTGGCGTTCCTCGGCCAGCGCGACGATAGCGTCCCAGTCGCTTTCGCTGGTCACGTCCAGATGCGCGTATGCAACGTCCAGGCCTTCGGTTTTGCAGTCGGCCTCCACCTGCTGCCCCAGGTCGTCGAGAATGTCGCCGAAGACGACCTTCGCTCCCTCCCGGGCGAACAGGCGCACTTCCTCGGCGCCCATACCGCGCGCGCCGCCGCTGATGATCGCTACCTTCCCGTCCATTCGGCCCATGATGTTTTCTCCTACTGCTTCGCGGGCAGGTTTTCGTCGATAATGGCTTGCAGTTGCTGAACGAGGGGCGGCAGGTACTCTTGCACGATCCGCCACAGTTTCATTGGCGCAGCGGATTATCGGTGCGTTCGGCCTTCCCAGATAGACTGACCAACCAATCCATGTTGAGAAAGTTGTGGTTGACAGCATTTACAGTACCGCCGGATAATCTCAATGGCAAGAGAGATTGATATGGAAAGCACTTTGGCCAACAACGCACTTGAAATCGCTATCATCGGCGGCTTGATAGCGGTCATAGTGGCGTTTATCACGATCGGGGCGATATTCGTTTTCCGGCTGTTCAACCGGGTTGACCAGCTTGCCGACAAGCTGGGGGAAACCAACGACAGAATCGGCGAAACCCGTAATGAACTGAGCGAGAAAATCGACGAAACGCGCCGGGAGTTGAGCGAGAAAATCGACCAGTCGCACCGGGAGTTGAGCGAGAAAATCGACCAGTCGCACCGGGAGCTGATGCAACAAATGGCGCAGATGAAAACCGAAATCATCAGCGCGCTGGTGAACCATACCCATCCCGAGTCGGGCGGCCCTCCCGTATTCACCGCGCCGCCTCCGATAATCCCGCGCGACCCGACAACGCGGGAGCCGGAAGCCACCCCCGCGGACGATTAACCTACGCCGCGGTGTTGTCGTCCTCGAACATCCCAACCACGTTCCCTTCGGTGTCTCGGAAGTTGACGAACCAGCCCACTCCGGGTATGGCGGTGCGGGGCGTGACGATTTCGCAGCCGGCCGCCGCCACCTTTTCAGTGTAGGCATCCAAGTCATCCACGCCGATTACGACCAGGGTGCCGCCGTCGTTGAGGGCCGACCCGCGCCCGATGAGCGCGCCGCCGATCCCATAAGGTTCGTCGTCCCCACCCGTCTGTTGCAGGTAGTACTCTTCCGGCCCGTCCCACTTGCTGGACTTCCAGCCGAACACGTCGGCGTAGAACTTGTTGGCGCGCTCGGCATCGTCAAAGGGCAGTTCGAAGTGCACTATCTTGGGCATGTTACCTCCGTGGGTTTGCTGTGATGTCAGGTATCGGCGGAGTTCAAGGCCGCTTGCCAATCTTCCACCAACACTGCATACAATAGTGTATCCCACCATCGACCCTTGAAAAATTCGTTGCTCCGCAACCTTCCTTCTTGCAGGAACCCCAGACGCTCCAGTACCCGGGCGGATGCCGCGTTGTCGGCGATGCACCAGGATGAGATCCGCCGCAGGCCCAGCTCACAGAACCCGAAATCCACCATGGCGTGGGCTGCCTCCGTGGCGTAGCCGCATCCCCAGTAGCGCGGAGACAGTTCGTAACCGATATCGGCCTCCCAGTCGTTGTTCGGCTTGCGTCGGATGCCGCAGTTGCCGATCAACTCACCGTTCTCCTGGTGGACGACGGCCAGCTGGAACCGCCGCCTCGGCTGTTCCCATTGCCATTCGCGGAACATCTCGACGAATGCCCGCGCGTCGGCTTCGCTGCGATCTTCCCACGGGTAATAGCGAAGATAAAGCGGGTCGCGCTGGTATTCCAGCACGGCCCGCCAGTCGTCTTCGCCGAACTCCCGCAGGACGAGACGCTCGGTTTCGATCTGCATTCCCGGTCCCGTCAGGCAATAGCGGAAGAACCTTCTCCCTTCAGGTAGTCCGCGGTGCGCAACGCCAATGCCTGGATCGTTGTGGTCGGGTTGATGCAGGCCCCGGTGGTGAAGATACTGCCGTCGATGATGAACAGGTTGGGCACGTCGTGGGCGCGGCCCCAGCGGTCCACCACCGAGCGGTCGGGGTCGGATCCCATGCGCGCGGTGCCCAGAAGATGCCAACCGGCGTTGCGCCGCAACCGGGAGGAAACGACCTTCTTCGCGCCGGCGGCCTCCAGGACCTCGGTGGCGCGAGCGATGCCATGGTCCAGCATGGCCCAGGTGTTGTCGCTCACCGTGTAGTCGATCTTGGGCGCGGGGATGCCGTGGCTGTCCGTGAGCATCGGATCCAGGGTGACCGTGTTGTGCTGCTCCGGGAGGTCCTCGGTCATGATGACGATGCCCATCTGGTGCCGGAACCGTTCCGCGAAGTCGCGGTGGTGTCCTTCGCCCCATGCCACCTGCTGGCCGACCAACCCGCCCAATGCGATCTGCAACGGAGCGCCGCCCACGTTGGATATCTGCATGTCGTAGCCGCGCACGAACCCGCGCCGCGGGTCGGTCTCGTAGAACTCCTGGCTGAGCATGGACGAGCCGCGCGGCCCATCGTCGGGACCGAGGTCCTCGTCGAACAGACCCAGAACGTAACCGCACGGGTGGTGCATCAGGTTGCGTCCCACCTGCCCGCTGCTGTTGGCGAGGCCGTCGGGGAACAGCGCGCTCTTGGAGTTGAGGAGCAGCCGCGAGGTGCCGATGCCATTGCAGGCCAGCACGACGACTTTCGCGTGCTGGGCCTGGAGATCGCCGTTGCGGTCGTAATAGGCGGCGCCGGTGGCCCGGCCGGTCTCGTCCACCAGGATCTCCCGCACCCGGGCGTGGGTGATGAGCCGCGCGCCCTGCTTGAGCGCGCTGGGCCAGAAGATGATGTCGCTGCTGGACGGAGAGCGCAGATACTCGCCCACGTCCGCCAGCCGGCCGTCGTAGGCAGTGGAGGCAACGGCATTGTCCGATGACCACCAGTGCCAGCCCAGCTGATTGAAAGCGCGGGCCAGCTTCTCGCCGCCCGGCCCGATGGGCAACGGCGGGGTAGGCCGCGCCGGCTTGGGCGGGTAGGCTGTGTCGCCCTGCAATCCGCTGACGCCGTGGGCGCGGTCGTTCTGGTCGTAATACGGCTCCAGCTCGAAGTAGTCCATGGGCCAGTCGTCGGCCACGCCGTCCAGCGACTTCAGGCGGAAGTCCGACGGATGGAACCGCGGGAAGTGGGAACCCCAGTGGATGGTGCTGCCGCCCACCGCGTTGTACATGTACGGCGCGATGGGGGTGTCATCCTCGTTGACCGGATAGTCCTCCCGCAGGCCCCTGAAGTTGGGGTTGGGATGGAAGTCCGTCTGCCAGTGTAGCTGCGCCTGTGGCTCGTTCACCGGAAAGGCGTTGAGCGGCACCCAGCCGCCCTGCTCCAGGCACACCACCTTGACGCCGGCCTGCGTAAGGCTCCAGGTGAAAGCCCCGCCGGAAGCACCGGCTCCGATGACCAGGACGTCGGCGATATTGTGATTGCTGCCCATGTGTTTGCTCCTGTGCGCGGAGGTTGCGGCGCATTATAACGCCGGTCGCGCCGGTTAGGTAACGGGCCGGCGCTGACGGCGTCGCTAAACCGGCCACGGAGCGCAGGCGCCTGCGGCTGGGGGGTGGCAGGGGTTTTGCTATCCTTAACCCGATAGCGCCGTTCCACTCCACGTCACACCACGCTTGAGGGACAAGAGGGTACGCGATGAGCAAGGTACTGGATTGGCTGAGCCGGCTGGTCACGGCCCGGCCCTGGCTGACCCTCGTCGTCCTGGTCATCGCCACCGTGGCCTTGGGCGCGGGGGCGGCGTTCCGCGCTCCGCCTACGGAAGGGGCCGACGTGGCCTTCCTTCCGCCCGGGCACCCCATCGCCAGCGCGACGCAAGAAATAGATGAGCTGTTTGGGGACGCCGGCGGGGTCAGCGTGGTGACGCTCCTCTTCCGGGGCCAGGCGCCCCCGCTTGACGGCCTTTTGCAGATGGACGCCCTGCTCAATGACATCGCCGCGGACCCGGCCGTGGCGGAACAGCTGGCGCCCGTGGACCCCATAATCGCGCCCACGGTGGTGGTCAAAGCCCTGCTGCAAGTGGACGACTTCGCCGCGGTTACGCCGACGGAAATCGCAGCGATCTCCAGCTCTCCGGAGATCGGGAAGCTGCTGACGGCGGTGGCGGAGACCACCGGAACCGACGCCGACGGCACTCCGGTGGCCATCGCCGTCATCCGCCTGCGTGACACGGGCGACGAACAGGTTGCGGACGCCGAACGGAGGATCAGCGAACTGGCAGCGGGGGACGATGGTCCACTGCGGGTGAGCAGTCTGTCTCCGGTAATCATAGAGGATGAATACAAGCAGGCCACCGAGTCCGGGATGGTTCCGCTGATCGGGTTGGCGCTGCTGCTGATCGCTGCGCTCCTCGTGCTCTTTACGCGGGCGATCTCGGATATGCTGCTGACGCTGACGGGGCTTGTCTTTTCAATAGTTTGGGTTGTCGGAGCGGAGGGTTGGCTCGGGCCGAATGCGCTGGGCCTCATCGGCCCGCCGAGTTCCCTCACTGCCATGGTGCCCGTCATCATTATCAGCCTCACGGTGGACTATGCGATCCAGGCGATTTCGCACTACCGCGAGCAGCGCGTCGGCGGCGAGCCGGTAGTACGGGCAGTTCAGAAGGGCCTGCAAAACGTCGCGATCCCGCTGGTTCTCGCCGCCGTCACGACGATGGTCAGCCTGTTGGCGACCCTGTTCTCGCCCGTCGGAGTGATTGGCGACTTCGGCATCGTCGCCGCGCTCGGTGTGGGCATGAGCCTGATCGTGATGTTGACGCTGATCCCGGCCGGCCGCACGATCATCGACCGACGGCGTGAGGCCCGCGGCGCTCTCTCGCCGGCCCGCCCAATCGCGAACGCAGTGCCCGGCGTCCCCCAAATGGCGGCGCTGATTGGGAGGTGGGTTACCCGTTGGCCGGCTCCCTTCCTCGTCGCAGTGCTCCTGGCAACGATTGGCCTCGGATACGCCGCCACTACGCTGAAGTCCGAATTCAGCATCCGCGACATCCTGCCCAGAGACGGGAGCGTGATTGCGGATTTGGAGACCCTCGACGCGGCTGTAGGCGGCTCTACGGAGATAGCGAACGTACTGGTGAAAGCCGAGGCCACGGAGACCCGCACGTTTCTGAACCTGCGCGATCTCGCCAGCGCCTTCCGGAACGAAGCGCGCCGTCCGCCCGCCGCGGCGGGCCCGATTCTGGCGTCCTACCAGCTGACCGCCAATGACTGGATCCACGACAGCGGGGAGGCCGGCGACAAGTACGACCCGGAGCTGGCCGCCCTCTTCCGAGAAGCCTCTGTCGGAGTGGAGCTGGATCCCATACTGATGCAGGAATTCATCGACCGGCTCGAGGCGAAAGACCCGGCAGTCGCGCATCTTCTGGTCAACAATCCCCAGGGCATCGACACCCTGCTGCTCCAGTTCTCGGCCTATACGGATAATCCCGCGGCAGCCGGGGCCCTACAGGAGGCCATCGAGGAGCTCTGGTTAGGCGACGACAGCGCGGTCACGGTGACTTCATACGAGATTGTATCAGTAGCGGTGCAGAACCAGATCACAGACCGACAGACGGAGGCCATCAGCGCCACCATTGCCCTGGCCCTGGGCGTTCTCGCCGTCTTCTTCTGGTTAACGGTGCGCCAGCCGGCCCTGGCGTTCATCGCGGTCGGGCCAATCGTCCTCGTCCTCATCTGGGTACTGGGCACCATGGCTCTGCTGGGCATTCCCTACTCGCTGGTCACATCCATCATTACCGCGCTGTCAATCGGCATCGGGGTTGACTATACGATCCACATCATCCATCGCTACCGGGAGGAGTACACCCGATCACGCAACCCGGAGCAAGCGGCGATTCAGACCCTGACGACTACCGGTTCGGCGCTGCTGGGCTCCGCCCTGACTACGGCGCTCGGATTCGGAGTGTTGATAGCTTCGCCCCTGCTGGCCTCCCAGCAGTTCGGCATTACGGCGACCATCACCATCGTGTACTCTTTGATCGTCTCCGTGCTGGTGGCACTGCCGGTAATGGTGGTTTGGGGCGCGTACCAGAACGTGCGGCTGCGCGCCATGGTAGCGCGAATGTGGAACGATCTGGACACGGCAATCGAGGACATTGACCACCGCCCCGAGCGGGGGCGGCGATGAACGTCAAGCGCGCAGCGGCGCGCGCCGCTCGGACACGCGGAACTTCAGCTTCCCGGTCGGTTTCAGCGACGGAAGCGGGTTGAACCGGAACTTGTCCCGGTCCTGGTACTTCGCCGGGGATACCTCAATCGTGAAGTGATGCGCGATCATCAGCACGTTCGCGGCCAACTGCAACTGCATCCACCGGGAACCGAGACACATGTGCGTTCCCACCCCATAGGGGGCGTATCCGGGACTCAGGTGCTCGTTGCGCGGGGGCAGGTAACGGTCAATGTCGAATGAGAAGGGTTCCGGGAAGACGTCGTCCATGTAGTGCGCGGCGGTCTGGGCGATGAAAATTCGTTCGCCCAAAGGTATTTGGCAGCCTTCGACCTCACACGAATTCATCACGTTCCGAATCGACATCGGGACGATGGGATACATGCGCATACATTCCATGAGGAAACGGTGCGTGACGTCGATTGCGGAGGGGGTGAAGTCCTCGCCAGCAGGGTCGCCGTTGCCAAACAGGGCGTCGGCTTCGTCCCGGATCATGGCGTACATTTCAGGCTGCGTGGCCATGGCGTAAAGCGCGAAACTGAGCATGTCGCCGAGGTACACGCTGGCAATCAAGGCCGCCGAAAGGACGAAACGCAGATTTGACTCCGGGACGAGCTGGGGATCGCTCACGTTCAGACCCAGCAGGTCATCGGCAAGGTCTCGCGGTCCTCCGGCCCGCTGGGTGGGCGTATGGGCGCTCCGGACCCGGTCCAACAGGTCGTCAATGGCTTGCGCCCGGCGTTTCATGCCCGGAGTATTCAGCATGAACCTGGGCAGGGCTTTCATGATGTGGACCGTGAGCGCCCGTTCCTTGTACTTCATTAAGTCGTCAATAAGATCCTGCGAGTCAACAGAGACGAAGAGGGGGGAGATTTGCGCGTTAATCATGCGGCGGCACAGGCTCGTGGCGGGGTAAGAGTCGCCAACTTTCCAGTCCGCCATATATGCCCGGGCGCGATGATAGAGCTGGTCCAGCTGCCCCGACAGTCTCTCGCGGGAGTACGCCGGTTGCAGGGCTTTGCGAAGCCGAAAGTGGTCCGCGCCATCCAGGGAAGGCAATACGCCGGACGCGCCGTACAATTTCTCGAAGTCTTCAAAGTAGTCCCGAGCCTTCAGGTACATGCGTCCGTTGCGATGCGCCCAGCGGTTGGTCTCGGGGCCGGCCAGGAAAATCATGGGTTTCGCAAAGGGCGGACGAATCTGAAATACGGGGCCATACTCTTGCGCCAGGTCCGCGAAAAGCGCGGGAATATTGCCGCCGCGAACGTGGGGATTGAACAGCAGCCGGCGCAGGGAGACCGTGGGGATTTCCCTGGTCAGGGCGGAACGTCGCAGCCTGGGGGCGACGATGCTGTCGGTGACCGCAGCGGCCATGGACCGGCCAATCAAATCCATATTGGATATGAAGCGGATGCGTGTCTCTGCAACGTCGTCAAGTTGGAACATGAAACGAAAGACATCGCACGTATTAATCAGGGAGATAATGATGATATCTCTCGGATCAGGAATCACATTGTTAAAGATACAGTTGCTGATGCGCGTTTTTACGAACTGGTCGGCGGCGTTTTCCGAGCCGCTGCCTGGATTTCCCCCCCACCAGGCGGTGGGCGACAACGTCCAGAATCCGCCATCGTGATGTACCAGGATCCCCTGGTCAACCAGGCGGTCTATGGTCAGGTCGATGATTGACTCCGCGCGGAGGGTAAGCCGTTCAATCCAATACTGGGCGCTCCGCCGGATCGGGTCGCCGGCGATTTCCTTCAGAATGGGATCCAGGATAGGATTGCCGGTTTTCGTCGCGTCAACAACGAACAGGGATGCCAAATCCGTGTCGATGCGGTCCAGCAGGGAAAGCTCCTCGAGGGCTGCGCCAACGAAGGCGCAGTTCAACTTCCAGCCGGGCACCTGGTAGAAGTACCCGCTCTCTTCGTTGAGGAGGGCCAGAATAAGCTCTTCGGGCAGGCTCAGCCCGTATCGGTCAGCGCGTTTGGCGGTCATAGCGGGCATCCCAACGGTGCGGGGCGTGGCAGGGACGAATAATCATCGCCCCTGCCCGTTGACGTAACTGTCGCAGCGCTACCGCCGCTCGAACACCACCGCCACGCCTTGGCCCCCGCCCACGCACATGGTTTCGAGGCCCCACTGGGCATCCTGACGCTGCATCTCGTGGAGCATGGTGGCGAGGATGTGGGCGCCGGGGCCGCTGGAGTGGATGGTCACCATGCTCACTTCCCCGACTCCGCTTCCATCTGGCGCACACGCTCCAAAGCGGCGTCTCGTTCAGCCCACGCTTCATCCAGCGCCGCCTCCAGTTCCGTCGGGTCCATCAGAAACTCGTCGGTTTTCGGGTCGTAAAAACGCAATTTGCCGTTGTCCCAGCACAGGTACAGATCCAGGGTAACACTGTAGCCCGACAACATGCCCATCATCTTGCCGGGACGGTCGTCGGCCAGTTCGATGGGTTCATACTGGCCGTGGACTAAGCGATCTCCTGCCAGCGGGGCGTCGTGGTACTGGCCGCCAGTGTAGTCGAACCGCCAGTACTCACCTATTCCGAACGCCGCATAGTCATCACGCTTAGTCGTGTAGTCGGCGCGCCCGGTATTGCGGGAAGCAACTTCCAGCACGAAGTCCGGCGGTTTACCCACATCGATTATCTCATAGCCGTTGTTTGCGGCAATGCTTTCCGGGTCAACGCCAAAGGCAACCAGCAGGTCTGGGTACCTCCAATCGGTGCGGGCCTGCCTGCGGTCAAGGCAGAGGTATCCCTCCCCAGCAAGAAGAACATCGGAACGGTGGGCGAAATGACGCCATAAGGTACTGCTGACTCCGGCCCGCTCAAAGTGGATGTTTTGGTTCATGTCCTGCTTTTTGGGCGGGTCGGGCAGCGGTGGCTTGCGCCGTGCCGCGCCGGCCTCGCCCGACTTGTCGATGGCTGCGTTCCTGGTAGTCATCATCAGCCTCTCAGCCAGAAAGCCACAGCCGTTCGACTCAGCTTACTTCCGCTCGAACACCGCCGCCACACCCTGGCCGCCGCCCACGCACATGGTCTCGAGACCCCACTGGGCATCCTGGCGCTGCATCTCGTGGAGCATGGTGGTGAGGATGCGGGCGCCGGTGGCCGCGATGGGATGGCCCAGGGAGATGCCCGAACCGTTGACGTTCAGGTTGTCCTCGTGGGGCAACTGCCACTCGCGCAGCACGGCGAGAACCTGCGCCGCGAAGGCCTCGTTCAGCTCGATGATGTCCATGTCGCCCAGGGTCATGCCGATCTTGTCCATGACCTTGTTCACCGCCGGCACCGGACCGATGCCCATGGTGGCGGGATGGCAGCCGGTGACGGCCCAACCGCGCAGGAACGCCATGGGTTCCAGGCCCAGCTCTTCCAATTTGTCCTCGGCCACCACCAGGCAGACGGAAGCCGCATCGTTCTGGCTGCTGGCGTTGCCTGCCGTGACCACGCCGTCGCGCATGACGGGGCGCAGCCGACCCAGGACTTCCATGGTGGTGTCGGCGCGGGGTCCCTCGTCAGCATCGAAGATCTTGGGGTCGCCCCGACGCTGGGGGATGCTCACCGGCACGATCTCGTCGGCGAACTTGCCGGAGTCACGGGCGGCCACGGCGCGCTGGTGGCTACGCAGGGCGTACTCGTCCTGCTCCTCGCGGGGAATTTCGTACTCGCGGGCCAGGTTCTCGGCCGTCTCCACCATGCCGCCGGGGATGGGGCCAAACCGCTCGTCCGGCGCGATGGTGACGCGAGCGCGGGCCAGCCGATCGTGGAAGGTCACCGAGCCAAATCGCGCGCCCCAGCGTGACTCGTTGCTGTAGAACTCGGCGCTGCTCATGCTCTCGGCGCCACCGGCGATGACCACGTCGGCGTTCTCGGTCTGGATCAACATGGAGGCGTTGAGGATGGCCTGGAGGCCCGAGGAGCAGCGGCGGTCCAGCTGATAGCCGGGAACCTCGATGGGCAGCCCCGCCTTCAGACTGGCCAAGCGGCCAATCGCGGGGTTCTCGCCCGAGGGGTACCCGTGGCCCAGGATAACGTCGTCGACCTTGGCGGGATCCACGCCACTGCGTTCCAGCGCGGCCTGGATGACGGTGGACGCCAGCTCGGCGGCGGGGACGTCCCGCAGCGCTCCGCCGAAATTACCGACGGCGGTGCGGACCGGGGAAACTATGGCTACTCCTCGCATTTTGGGGCCTCCTTGGGGTATGGAGATGGCAGTTAGCCTCTGCCATCAGGATTGCTGAATGGTGCCAGCATGATACCCGCTGCGCTTGAGGGTGTAAAACCGCCGCGACCCCCGGCGGATGGGCGCTTCCACAGTTCCACATCGCTCAACGTTCCGCTCGTTCTGAGCCTGTCGAAGGACCCGCTCGTGGTTCGACAGGCTCACCATGAGCGGGGCATGACACGAACTCAGAACCCGCAGGCGTCCCACGCTCGGGCGAACACCGCATCCAGCATCGGTTCGGTGAGCCGGCCGGTCTGCGTGTTCTGCTGGCTGGGGTGGTAGCAGGCGATCAGGAGCGGGCCGCCGTCAGGCAGCAGGGTCGCCACATCGTGACCGAAGGGAGGCTTGCGATTCGGCGGCGTGCGTCCGGCGGCAGCATAGGCCCGCAGGAAGGCATCGAAGGCAATGCGTCCCAGGGCTACCACCGCGCGCAGGTCGGTGAGCAACTCGATCTCGCGGGTGATGTAGGGACGACAGGCGGCCAATTCATCGGGCCGCAGCTTGTTCTGTGGCGGAGCGCAGCGGGCCGCCGCGGTGATCAACGCGCCCCGGAGCTCCAGGCCGTCGCCCGGGCGCACCGACTCGGGTTGGTTGGCGAAACCGGCCCGGTGCAACGCGCCGAACAGCCAGTCGCCGCTGCGGTCGCCGGTGAACATGCGTCCTGTGCGATTACCGCCGTGGGCAGCGGGAGCCAGGCCGACAATCAGCAGGCGGGCATCAGGGTCACCGAAAGCCGCCAGCGGGCGACCCCAGTAGTCCTCCTCCCGGTACATCCGCCGCTTGACCCGCGCGGTTTCCTCTCGCCATTCCACCAGCCGCGGGCAGGCGCGGCAGGCGACCACCCGTTCCTGAACTTTGGCAATTGTATCCAGCATATTATTTTTACATCGATATACAGGATGGACAGGATAGCCAAATCAATATCATGTCTATCCTGTCCATCGATGTAAATAACTTATGCGGGCGCGCCCCAGCCACCACCGCCCGGCGTGCGGATGCTCAGCACGTCGCCGGCCTCCACGTCCAGGGTCTCCTTGCCGGCCAGGTGGACCTCCTCGTAGCCACCCTTGAGCAGCACGTTCTCGCCGTGCTCGCCGTGGTGACCGCCGTGGTAGCCGGGCGGAGCGTAACGCCGACGCTCAGATAGCACAGTGACCCGGGCGGGACTGAGAAACTCAACGTCCCGGATTAGGCCATCGCCGCCCTTGTGCAGGCCATCGCCCCCGGAGCCCCGGCGCAGCGCGTAGCGGCGCAGCCGCAGCGGGAAGGCGAACTCCAGCGCCTCCACCGGGGTGTTCATGGTGTTGGTCATGTGGGTATGGATGCCGGACACGCCGTCCTTGTCGGGTCGCGCGCCCATGCCGCCGCCGATGGTCTCATAGTAGACGTAGGGCTTGTCCCGCGAGATGTCGTGCCCGCCGATGATCATGTTGTTCATCGTGCCCTGGGACGACGCTGGGATGCGGTCGGGCATGGCCTGGCTCATGGCGGCCAGTAGCACGTCGGTGATCCGCTGGGACGTCTCGACGTTTCCGCCGGCCACGCCGCGCTGCGGCAGCGGGTCCACCAGGCTGCCCCGAGGCGTGATGACCTCCACCGGCCGCAGGCAGCCCTGGTTGGCCGGCGCCTCATCGCCGACGACACAGCGCACCACGTACAAACTGGCCGACACCGTCACCGCTCGCGGCGCGTTGATGCAGCCGGGCCGCTGGTCGGCGGTGCCGGTGAAGTCGATGGTCATCCGGTCGCCGGCCACGGTCACCGCCACCGAGATGCGCACCGGTTCCTCAGTAAGGCCGTCGTCGTCCATGTAGTCGGTTACGCCATAGGTGCCATCCGGTATCTCGGTGATGCGCCGGCGCGTGAGTCGTTCCGAGTAGTCCAGCAGGGCGTCCATGTGCTCCAGCGTTTCATCGAGCCCATACCGGTCGGCGATTTCAGTCAGACGCTTCTCGCCGACGCGGATGGACGCGATCTGCGCCGACAGGTCGCCCTGGCGGTCGTCCGGCGTGCGGGAGTTGCGGCAGATCAGCGCGATGACCTCGTGGTTGATGCGTCCGCCCCGGGCCAGCTTCAGCGGCGGGATGATCATCCCCTCCTGGTAAAGCTCGGTGGACAGTGGCATGGAACCGGGGGCCATGCCGCCCACGTCGGAGTGGTGGCCCCGGTTGCTCACGTAGCCGATGAGCTGCTTCCCATCGTCGCCATCAATGTACGCCGGCGCAACGAGGGTTATGTCCGGCAGGTGCGAGCCGCCCAGGTAGGGGTCGTTGAGGATGACGATATCGCCCGGCCTCAGTCCGCGCGGAAAGGTCTGCAACGCCGCCTGCACCGAGGCCGGCATGGCTCCGAGATGCACTGGCTGGTGGGCGGCCTGCGCCACCATTTCGGCGGCGGGATTGAACAGCGCGCAGGAGAAATCCTGCCGCTCCTTCATGTTGGTGGAGTAGCTGGTACGCTGCAGAGCCACGCCCATCTCCTCGGAAACGGAGATGAACATGTTCTTGAAAACTTCCAGGCTGATTGCGTCAACGGGCATGGTGAGTATAGCTCCTGGCTGTTTCAGGCCAACAAACGGATTGCTTGCAAAGCTATGACGCGGTCATCCTCGATTACCGCATAGGTCACTGCAATGACGTTTCTACTGTTCGGAGAATGCGGGAAGCTGATCTTTCTGACGTTCGCCGCCGCACCTGGCACAGTCTGTCCGAAAAAGGGATTAGTGGGCAGCACGGAGCGAGTTAAGTATTCCACCTGGGCGGGATGCACCGTTGGGTTGAGCCACCCGGCAGCTACGCCGGCATCCCAGTCAGCATAAAAGGTCGCGCTGCGGATGATGCGGTAAGGCTCATTTGGTTGCGGGCAACGATGTCATTGGCAACCTTCAGCGCATGGCGGATGGAGTTCTGGCTCAGCGGCGGGGCGGTAAAGCCGGCCATTTCGTAGGGCATGGGTTGCCCGTCCTCGGTGGTCAGCCAGGCAGCTTCGTATTGGGAATAGTTCTCAATGGCTGCCGCGCTGTAATCGGCGAACCGCTCCATCTGGAAATCCATTTCCTCCAGGTCCTCCGGGACCAGCACCTCCCGGTTGGCCGAGCGGTTGGTGAGCAGGCCGTAGTGGTGGTAGCCCTGGGCGTGCTGGTCGCGGAGCACGGTCATGGCGCCGGACTGTTCCATTTTCATCCGAGCCTGATACCAGTTCTCCGGGTAGGGGCCGTGGGGAAAATGTAGGTAGGTAGTGCCGGTGATGGGCTTACCTCGCGCGGCGTAGGCTCCGCAGTCGGAGTAGTAAAGCAGCCTCACCAGCTTGCTCACCCCAAAGTGCGGGTCGTTTTCCGACCGCTCGCCAATGTACAGCGCCGCCTCGATAAACTTGCCCATGTCCTGGGAGAAACTCTGCTCAGTCGTCATCACGAAACTCCACAGTCGTCACAGCCTCGCCAACACATCCACCGCCCCTGCCGGCGCAGCCAGTTGGTAGTACTCCGTTCCCATCAGCCGGCGCATCACCTCAGGCGGCAGTTGCTCGAAGGGGCCGTCGCTGCTGATCTGGGTGCGGTGGCACGAGAGGGATGCGATCTTGGTCTCTACCCACGGTGAGATGTCCAGCGTGGTGGTCACCTCGTCGTCGGGCGTGCCCAGGGTGTCCACCGCATCAACGGCGAAGGGCGGGGTGATGCCCCGGTCGGTCATCTCCTGCCACATGCGCTGGAACACGCTGCGGGGGAAACACACGTAGTACAGCAGGGGCGTGGCACCGTCGGGATCAGAGGCGCGCTTGGCGGCGGCGGTGGCGTGGGCGCACATGGTCTTGTGGTCGGGGTGCCCATAGCCGCCGGTGGGGTCGTGGGTTATGACGACGTGCGCGTTGACTTCGGCGATGATGCCGCGCAACCGCTCAACTACAGTTTCGGTACTGGCGTTGCAGTAGGCGTTCGGGTGGCGATTGTCATCCCAGCCTTCCATGCCGCTGTCCCGGTAGTCAAGGAACCTGACGTCGCTGATGCCGGTGATATCCATGGCGTTGCGCAGTTCCTGCTTGCGGACCTGCCACAGGTTTTCCGGCGTAGCCAGCGCGGGGTCGCTGATTTCACCGATGTCGCCGTTGGTGGCGCAGACCAGCGTGATCCGTGCGCCGCCGGCCGCCAGCATCGCCAGCAACCCCCCCGAGGCAAATCCTTCGTCGTCCGGATGGGCGTAGCAGGCCAGGATGGAGAGTCGGGAGATAGAGAGGGGCGCTTCGTTAGACATGGCTAACCCGCCGAGGCTGGACGATCTGGAACGTTCACGTTGGCGGCTTGCCTGGAATCGCATTCCAGCTGGATACCGTGCCAGAAGTGCTCGGACTGCCCGAAGTATGCGCCGAACCGAACGGACAAAGCCGGCGTGATGGCGCGCTCCCCACGAATGATTTCGTCAATCATCCACGGCGAGACACCAATTGTTTCCGCCATTGCTTCCGGCGAAATTCCCATGGGATTGAGGTATTCCTCCGCCAGGATTTCGCCGGGTGTTATTGGATTTATCATGGCAACGCTCCGCTCAAGTGCGGGGGATGTGTCAATGGTAATCAACGATAGCAACCTGGTCCGGGCCGACATCCGTCCAGCGAAAGATAATCCTCCACTGGTCATTAATCCTGATGGAATGGAAATCAGATAAATTGCCTCGGAGACGCTCTAAACGATTGCCGGGTGGAACCGCTAAATCGGACAAGGTGCGAGCCTGATTCATCTGGATGAGCTTGCGCAAGGCTACCCGAGCGATGGCAGCAAATGGTCGGCTGCTTTCAGTGTGGAACAGTTCTTCGGTGTCTTGGTCTGCGAAGGATTGAATCATAATAGGTTGCGAACGGTCGCGGCGACTACCCCTGTGGTTCCAGCAGCAGGTTGCCGTAGGGATCGACCCCGCCTGCCCAGCCGGGCGGAACCACGATGGTGGTGTCCAGCTGCAAGAGCAGTGCCGGCCCGCATATACGGTTGCCGGTTTGCAGCCGGTCCCGGTCGTACAGCGTCGTTTCCATCGAGCCTTCCGCGAACACCACCTCGACGTTGCCGACGGCTGCGTGGGATGCGTCGCTGCCGCCGTCAGGAGCCGGCTCTAGGTGCGGTTTGTCCACTGCCAACTCCAGCTTGAGCCGCAGGTTGACCACCTCCACGGGCAGCGCGCGGTCCGCGTAGCCGAAGCGCTGCAGGTGGGATTCGTAAAACTCTGAGGCGATGCTGCGCGTCAGATCGCCACGCCCGGTCAGCAATGGGCAATCTACCGTCAGCTCGAAGGACTGCCCCACGTAGCGGACGTCCAGGAACCGGCGCGGCACCATGGCATCCGCCGGCAGTCCTTCCTCCACCAGCTCGGCTCGCGCAAGCTGTTCCATGCCGTGGAATTCCTCCTCCAGGCGCGCTTTGTCCAGGTCCTCGCCCCGCAGCATCACCGTGCGGGAGTAGTCCTTGACCACGTCGGCGATGGCAACGCCCAGCGCCGACAGGATGCCGGGATGCCCGGGTACCAGCACGCGGGGGATGCCCAGCTCCGCTGCCAACTCGCAGGCGTGCATGGGACCGGCGCCGCCGAAGGGAACCAGCGTGAACTCCCGCGGGTCGTAGCCGCGCTCCAGCGAGATGGCACGGATGGCGCGCTCCATGTTGGAATTGACCACGCGAATGATGCCCAGCGCGGTATCAGTGGCCGATGCACCCACTCCGGTGGACAGGTCGGTCATCAACGACTGCGAGCGTTCCTGGTCCAGCGTCATGCGACCGCCCAGGAATCCGTCCGAGCGCAGGCGTCCCAGCGTCAGATTTGCGTCGGTGACCGTGATCCGGTCTCCGCGGCCGTAGCACGCCGGGCCCGGGTCCGCGCCGGCCGACTGCGGGCCGACCACCAACGCGCCGCCGGCGTCCACCCGGGCGATGGAGCCGCCCCCGGCTCCCACGGTATGGATCTCGATCATCGGCACGCTGACCGGATAGCCGCCCAGGTTGGCTGAGGTCGTCTCCTTGATGCGACCCGGGCACAGGGAAACGTCCGTGGATGTGCCGCCCATGTCGAGAGTGATGATGTCCGGATAACCCGCCTGGACGCCGGTGTAGAACGCGCCGACCACCCCGCCGGCCGGCCCGCTCAGGATCGTGCGCACCGGCTGGTCTGCCGCCAGACTGGCGGTGATGCTCCCGCCGGATGACTGCATGATGCGCAACCCATGGCCAAGCACCGATTCCAGCTGTGTCAGGTAACGCCCCATCACCGGACCCACGTACGAGTTGACCACCACGGTGCTGGTGCGCTCGTATTCGCGGAACTCCGGCAGGATCCGGGACGATATCGAGACGAATGGTTGGTTGGGTAGATTCGCCAATCGCTCGGCCAGGATTTCTTCATGCACCGGGTTGAGGAAAGAGAACAGGAACGATACCGCCACCCCGTCCACCTTGGCGTCGTCCAGCAGCCCCACCAACGCGTCTATGGACTCGGGAGTCAGATCGTCGAGGATGGCGCCGGTGTAATCGATCCGCTCCGGCAACCCGAACCGCAATTGCCAGGGCGCCAGGGGCTCCGGCCTCTCCATGGACAGGTCATACAGGTCGGCGCGGTTCTGCCGGCCGATTTCGAGGACATCCTCGAAGCCCATGGTTGTGACCAGGGCAGTGCGCCCGCCCTTGCCTTCCAGCAGGGCGTTGGTCGCCACGGTGCTCCCGTGGATGAAGTCGGCGCCGCCGACGTCAACCCCGGTGTCGCGCACTCCGGCGGTGATGCCAACCGACGGGTCGGCCGGCGTGGACGGGAGCTTGTGGACGGAAAGAACGCCGTCCCGCAGGACGGCGATATCGGTAAAAGTACCGCCGACATCTATGCCGACTACGGTGGTTGACATGTGTGATTTATCCCTCGTTATGGGTTCCACAGCGGCGTAGGATCTTACACGCCATCCATTCAGTCGGCCAGCGCGATGCGCAGTCGCTTGTTGATCCGCCCCTTGCTCTCGTGGCCGACCACCTCGATGCGGCCCACCTCACCGGTGTTGCGCACGTGCGTGCCGCCGTCGGCCTGCAGATCCAGACCCTGGATGTCGATGGTGCGCACCTCGGTGATCGCCGGCGGCAGGAGGTTGATCTTAGTGCGAATCAGATCCGGGTGGGCGTCGGCCTCATGCCGGCTCAGGAAGCCAACCCCGATGTCCCGCCCTGCCGCCACCTCTGCGTTGATGCGCGCCTCCACCTCATCGGCGAACTCGGCCGACATGTTCTCCAGCTCAAAATCCATGCGCGCGCGGCCGGGCTGCATGTCGCCGCCCGTGACCAGCGCCCCGTAATCCCGCCAAACGACACCGCACAAGATGTGCAGGGCCGTGTGCGTTCGCATCAGACGATAACGCCGCTCCCAGTCGATGGCCCCACGCACGGCGGTTCCAACGGCGGGACCGTCCGAAACGTCTATCGTGTGCACAATGGAACCACCGGCCCGCGCGGCCTTGGTGACCTTGAACTCGACCCCCGACGGATCCACCAGCGTACCCACGTCGCAGGGCTGCCCTCCACCTCCGATGTAGAACGCGGTACGGTCCAGCGCCACCCCTCCGTCGCCCGTCACCTCCGTGACGGTGGCATCGAACTCGGATACGTAGGCATCGTTCAGGAACAGCAACTCGGTCATGGTAGCCTCGCCATGCGTCGCGGCGCGATCTGTGTTGGGATGCCCTGCATTATATCAAGCGACCCCCATGCTATAATTCCGCCCAATTCATATATCAGGTTGATCAGAGATGAAACTGTCGTGTCTTCAGGAAAATTTGGCCCGTGGACTCAGCATAGTGAGCCGGGCGGTGGCCAGCAGATCGACGCTGCCCATAACTCAAAACGTCCTGCTGCGCACCGACCAGGGCATGCTGATGCTGTCCGCCACCAACCTCGAAATCGCCATCACCACGTGGATTGGGGCAATGATCGAGGAAGAAGGATCGATAACCGTGCCCCATCGCTTGCTGGCCGACTGGGTCAACACTCGCCCCAGCGACCGCATCGACCTCGACCTGGGCGGACCCGACGCAGACGGACCGGCCAGCGGGGGCAGCGTTTTGCACCTGGCCTGCGGTCGCGCCGTGACCCACATCAACGGGGCAGACGCCGCAGACTTCCCGCCCGTTCCGCAGGTCGATACCGGCACTGCCATTGACATCGACCCCAGCGTGCTCCGCTCCGGGATTGGCCTGGTGGCATTTTCGGCCGCCACCGACGAATCCCGCCCGGTATTGACCGGCGTGGAGCTCAAGCTCAGCGAAACCAGCGTGGTGATGGCCGCCGCGGACGGCTTCCGCCTGGCGGTCTACTCCGGCCAGATCTCACAGTCCGTCGACGAAGAAATCAAGGTGATCGTTCCGGCGCGGACCATGCAGGAAGTGCAGCGCCTGGCTTCGGAACAGAGCAGCCCCGTCCAAATGACCTTGTCTCCCGACCGTGGGCAGGCCATGTTCAAGCTGGAACACGTTGAGATCGTTTCCCAACTGCTCCAGGGCAGCTTCCCGAACTACGAGCAACTCATCCCCGAGCGATTCGAGACCCGAGCCGTGATGGAACTGGACGACCTGAAGCGTGCCACGCAGTCGGCGTCAGTCTTTGCCCGGGACGGCAGCAACATCGTGCGGCTGGAAATGATGCCCCAGGAAGCCAGCGACGGCGGCCAGCTCAAGGTTTCCGCGCGCTCCGAAGAAGTGGGCGACAGCCTGGACGAGTTGGATATTGATCAGTTGGACGGCGCGGACGCCAAGATCGCCTTCAACGTTCGCTATCTCCAGGACATCGTGAACGTGCTGGGACGGGGCAAAGTCGCCATCGAGGTGACCAATTCCTCCAGCCCCGGAGTGTTCCGGCCCGCCGACTCCGACCGGTACGTACATGTGGTCATGCCAATGTACGTGCAATGGTAGGAAAACCCGGGTCCACCACGACGTTGAGAATCGTGTGGTCCCTGGAAGTAGAATTGTTCAAGATGGATGATTCCGACAGAAAACGGTAAGAATTTCGGTGGGGCCTAGGCAAGTTACGTCAAAGCGAGTTCCTCCTCTAATCGAACAGATTGTGTGAAGCCGCGTCAGTTGGGCGCACGAGGGGCATCGGTTCCACTCAAGTCATGCTGGACAACTGACAGCGATATGGTGAGGCTGTCCGTAATATCCGGCCTGGTGGCCTCGGCGGCGCCGCGCTCGGCTGCCTTCTCCAGTGAGGATAGTTTTTCACCGGAGGGCGTGGTTGCCATCTGGACGGTCACGACGATTTCAATGGCGTCGCTGTCGTAATAGGTCACTATATCCTGCACACCGTCCTCTTCCAGCACCGCGTAATGCGCTCCGATTACCGCTTCATCCGCCTCCCGCTTGGTGAACCCCGGGTCTTGGCCGGTTTGTAGGCTGACCTCAACGTGAGGGTTTTCAGACTTGAATTTGTCGATGGCATCTTGGGCACTGCCGGAGATTGAACCCGAAACCTTGATATGGGCCGATGACCCGCCGGTTATGGCGGCATCAACGACGCTGTCGGGGTCGTCGTCCCGAATGGCCCTTAGCACCACCGAGAAGTCGTCCTGCCAAGCATGACGAGCGATGGACTCATCAAGCGTGATGCCATCCTGGTTCGCGATGAATTGCAGGTCGTTCAATTCGGCGGGGCTGCTGATGCTGGGGTGTTGGCGCATCAGCGCAGCCGCTTCGTGGGGGGTCAACGTCGCCATGTTGTGGTGGCTCACCACCGTTTTGCCGTTGCTGCTGGAGGCGGGCGCCATCGCCACGATTACGACCACGGCCGCGATCACGCCCAGAATGCCGCCGCCGTAGGCGAGCCACATGTACCAGCGGGTCCAACGATTTTTCGGTGAGCCACGTCGCCCACTCTCGGTCATCATCGGGGAGCCTCCTATGCCGCCGGGGTCCGAGCACCCGGAAATACCCGGAATTTCAGGCATTTTGGCTAATTGCGACATCCGTCGGACATCGACCAAATGTCCGACGTGCCGGCAGCGGAATCGGAGTAGCGAAATTTCCTCTTAAGATGTGCCCGCAACCTGGCCGGGGTTGAACGGTTTTGGTCAGGGCGGTGAAAACCACCCGGATCACGCAGCCAGCACCCAAGTCTCCAAAGGCCAGCGGACAGTCATGCCGGGGATATATTCCGGCGTCGTCTTCTAGCCACTAACAGGTTTGCCCCCGCCGCCTGCACCAGTACGTTGACAATCAGCAGGATCACATAAGCCGGCGCCATGCTCTCGAAGCGGATCACCTCGTTGACCATCAGAGCACCAATGACCGCATCCCCGGCGCAGCAAACCACAATGCTCACCGCGATGCACATGGCAACCAGTGCCCACCCCCACCCGGACAAAATCGGGTGACACAAGCGCAAAACGCTGGCCGTGATAAGGCCCAACGCTATGGGGAGGTAAAACATGAGAAGATAGAGAAAAGGGGCGAGGAACCACCCGACGGGGGCCGTGCTGACCGCGACGGCCAGCAGCGGGGTCAGTGCAGTAACCGTAATCACCATCCTTCGCCTCCAGGCGAGAGACTACCATAGCCTACCAATACCTGGAGCATAGTTTGTCAACAAGCCCCAGGTCGTGCGTCGCACGGCCTCATCCGGTGTTGCGGCCGGTTTTGAGCTAATCACCGAGTGCAGCCGCACCCAGGCCGTCGCGGACCGCTGTACACGATAGACGACCGGGTCGGCCTTGAAGGTGGACGCCTCCCACTCCGGGATGCGCTAGTATCCGGTGGCCCGATCACGACGGTACACGATGGCAATCCAGGACAGCAAAACCAGGCCGAAGAATATGCTGTGCTCCAGCAGTTCGGCCCGATCTCCCACAATGACGTCAAAGAGAGCAAAGGCGACGAAGGTCACGGCGCTCATGAACAGCCCCAACAGGATGGCGTTCCAGTTTCGATGGTGTTGTCTTGCTCCCCTCGCTCCGCCGTAAACGTAGTACAGTCCCGCCGCCAGAAAGAGCAAGCCGATAAGCAATTCCCACACTCCTGCGAAGTAGATCACCCCGCTGACAAACTGCTCCGGCAGGTCGGCCTTATCGAAGTACCCCCCGAATTGTTCCGAACGATTCTTGCCGTACCAGCGAAAAACTATCAAATCCATCCCGTTGACAAACTTGTCCAATCCATTGCTCATCCAAAAGACAAACCAGTACAGAATGACAATCCCCTCAATGGATGCCAGCCTGCTCAATGCCTTGCTGGTCAAGAAATTCACTTTCCCCTCTCCGAAGCCACCCGGCCGATCTTGGGCAGGGTGATGCACTTGCCGTCCGCCTTCACCGTGTCGAGATCATTGTCGGTGCGAAAACCCTCAGCCAGAGTCGGTCGGTTCCCAACGGACCGTGCGCCAGTCATCGTTGGTGAATCCATGTTCTACGCGCATCTGGAGCAAGTAATGGGCCTCCGGGTTCCACGGGTGCAGGTATAGCGAGCATTCTCCCTCGTTGGTGCAGTTGGCTTCGCTGGCCCAAGCGCTCCCGTACCGTCGCTCTCCTGGAGCCGGAACCACTTCCGGTGGCGTATCTCCCCATGTCCAGCGAAAGAGGAAGAGGAAATTAGGGTAGATGGCCCTCCAGGGATCGAATTGCCAGCGAAGATAGCCGTCCCGGTCTATCCGCAGGTCGTGCGGTCCCGGGCCTTCGGCAGTCTGCAGGGGCGCCCGAAAGACGACAATGGCCGGAATACGGTTGTCGTTTCCCAGGCTCAATAGGCGAACCTCGTACGACTGGCCAGGCCAGAGGTCGCCCAGGCGGTATCCCCGGGCATCCACACCCAGTCGCACGTCCGACTCGGGGCTCCGATGCGGCAGGGTCTCGCCCTGGTCGTCCACGGCAGTGGCCCTCAGAGAATATCCGGTCGTCTCGCCAACAACGGGCGGGTCCCATGCGAGCAGCACGTGGTCCGGCTGGGTTTGCCATCGCACGTTCCGGGGCGCACGTGGGGTCGTTCCCGTCACCAGCCCCGCTGATGGCGGTAGCACGTCGAGAATCGTAACCGTGTCACGGCCGTGCAAACTCATCGAAAAGCCCTTATTACCGATCTCGGACGCGAGCGCGGCACGTACTGCGAAGACCAGCGGCTCATCCTCCTCCCAGAAGACATCCGCAATGGGGCGGAACCGAACCGTAACCTGGTGGCTCATTTGCCCGGCAGGGAGTACGAAGGATTCCCAACCTTCCATCCAATAGTCGGCCGGTGTGGCGTTCTGGTGGTAGACCGTTGTCTCTATTTCCAAATCCTCCTCGGGTGGGGCGCCGGCGAGTGTCACCGTCGCCGTGATCGTCCGCGGGCCTGCTCCTTCGGCTATCACCTCCGTGTCTAGTGAGAACCTGAAGTCGACCACGGCCACACGAAAGGCTATCTGATCGGTCCTGCCTGCTCCATCCGTGGCCGTAACCGTCACCTGGCCGGAACCGAGGCCGCGCGCTGTGAAGACGATAGTATCCGACCCGGGGATGGCGGTGGCCGCAACGACCTGGGCTGGTCCCGCCGTAGCTCCGTAGGTGTATCGAGTGCCATCCGGGTCGCCGAAGTATTGGCCGGCGCGAAAGGAGTGGACTGCGTGTTCGGTCATCCATTGTGTGCCAATGAACTGGGACCGCACGTCCTGAGCCCTGGCTGGAAGAGTGAAAACAAGAAGAGCGAGGAGGATTACGGGAATGACAAAAATGATTTTCATGCGTGATCCTGAATGGTGGGAACTGTCCATCATGCCGCTGTTTCGGAAGGGGTCTCAACTTGTCGCCGTGGACGCTGACGCGGCAGATTCTGTCAACAATGCCGACAACCATTAGCAACCTCCCGGTCGGGCTTGTCTCGTCGCTGAAACTCCAGCCCCGTACGATACGGCAATTGAGATTACACGTGGGTAACGGCATATGCCACTATAATCGTATACTGATTACTTTGAGGTTGGCATCAATTTCGGATCCGGTTCTCGCCGGCAGCTTCCACGGCCCGGCGGGAAGCGCAGCCTACGGCGTGCAGGTGCTATCCTGATACATGGCGTTCGCGGCGACGCCGGTTGTCAGTCACGCCCATATCATGAGTGGTGCCAGAATTGTTGCAATGGCAACGGCGGCATCATTGAGGAGGTTTCCCCATGGCCATAGATCGCCTGCCTGCGGGCCTGGTTCTGAGCGGCGGGTCGCTCTTCTTCACCGAGGAAACGATGCCGGATTCCCTCCGGCGGGAGCACGCGCTTCCGGCCCAGCATTGGGCCGTGCTGCACGCTTTCGAGGGGAGCGTCACCTTCGTGGACCTGCCGGCGAATGCCGATCGCATCATCCCGGCGCCGGACCACATAATCATCCATCCGGAAGTCCCCCATCTGCTGACCGGAGAAGGACCTTTCCGTTGCCGGATGGACTTTTTCCGGGAACCTGATCCCGACCTGCACATGAGGACACCCGGAGCCCATGCCGACGAGGCCGTGCGCGACAGCCTGGAGCGCTGTGAAGCGAACGGCAGCTTTGCGGAGGTCTTCTACAACACCTTCCTGAACGCCTCTGCGGAGATCGCGCCGTACTTTGCCTCGACCGACTTCGAGAGGCAGCGGACGCTGCTGCGGGACACGGTGTACACGATGGTGTCCCACCACGTCACGGAGCCGGAGATGCGGGAGTTGCTGGAGCGGTTGGGAGAAGCGCACAACCGGAACAACCGGAATGTGCTGCCGGTGCTCTATGAGCTGTGGCTGGACAGCATTTGTGAAACCGCCCAGGCGCTGGACCCGGAATGGAGCGACGATCTCGACCGGCAGTGGCGGGCCCGTCTGAGGCCCGGGATGCAGATCATAATGGCAGCCTACTAGCCGGTCAGCGCGGTTGCGTCGCGCGGCGCCGGTTCTGGAACGCTTTGACGCCGCGCCAGATGCCAAGGACGGCCAGGGTGGGCGTGGCTATGACCAGCGACCACATGGCGATGCCCAGCAGCGCGCCCTGCCACTGGTTCATTTCCAGAACTTGCAGACCGAGGAACAAGACGGTGTTCGCCAGCAGGAGGCATCCGATGGACGCCGCCAGGAGCAGTAGGGCCAGCTTCACGAAATTACCTCTCTGATCCCACGAGTTGGCCGGCGGAGAGCGCCGGCCGGTGGAATAATGCTACCACGACGGAACGTAGCCGCTACGATGGAGCAGTAGTAACGTTGCAGACGATTTCGCTACTCAGGCTCTGACGCGGCCGGTTTTGTAGATCATCCTTGGATGGCCGGGGTTGGATTGGAACAAGATGTAGGCGTTTCTCGCCTGGCGTTGGACGTGTGCCGGCAGCTGGCGGTAGGCATCCCAGAAGCTCCGGTGCGTAAAGGAACGCACTGTTACAGGCTTTCCGGGTCCAGCAGTGCGGTCCCACCTTCCCGGTGTGCAGATAGAGCCTCACTGGCGAGACGGTCAAGAAGATCATTGGACTCTGGCAGGTCGAACAGTCGCGACCACTGTCTGTCAGCGTCGAGTTCCGCCAGCACCAACTTGGCGAATCTTTCCTGTTCCTCGGGGGGAAGGTCAGCCACTCGGTCGAAGGCTTCCTGAAGCATTTTGATCATAGTTTTCCTTTCAGTTTGGTAGGTAACGGTAGCGCATCGGGCCTGCACCGTTTTGGTCATGGCTCGCTCCCTGCGGTGCCCTGCCTGGCCCTTCCACGCGGGCAGTGTAGCACGGGCTGCGTTGATCGCTTTTGCGGTGGTTGCAGCGGTTACGCCGCTGGCGCTCACCGGCTCGTGACCGGTCAAGACGCCTCCCCCTCACGCGTACCCGGTTTGCGGCGGGGGAGCGATTGGCATGGATGCACAGGATGAACGGGATGGTATGGGTTGGATGATGGGAACCCGCTCGCTTTCGGAAACCGAAGCGCCGCGCATCAATTCAATTCCTTTTCTGCCGGTTCTTCCGGGACGACTTCGACCATGGTTCCACCCCCAGTCCGGCGCCTTCAGTTCACACTACGCCAACGCAACGTAGCGATTCTGTGCCCCGCTCTCCCCCGGCCGCCGTATCCGGTTTCAACTTGCCGACACTCGGACCCACGCAATACCGTCAACGTGCTCGAAGTGGCGATCGGCGGAAACCAAGTCCGCGCCTGTCTCCATGGCGTGGGCCGCGATCCAGACGTCGTTGGTCGGAATGGGCCGCCCCTTCGCCCGCAGCGCCGTCATCACCCGTGAGTACCGGTCCGCAGTCACCGGACCCACCGGCACGAATGACACGTAGGGGCGTTCGAGGAAGGATCGCAGTTCCGCCAGGTTCTGCTCGAAGCGCGTCCCCTGCCGAAAGCCGTAAAGCTGCTCGCCAACCACAACGGCCGAGAACAGCACCGCCTCAGCGCCTCGGATCAGGTCTCTCACCTCTTCGCTGCCCCGCATGAACGCGGAGTAGGCGTTGGAATCCAGCAGAATCCTCATCGCCACGCCGCCTCGTCCACCGTCTCGAACACGTCCAGCGCGGCGTCGAAACTCTCCGCTTCGTCCTGGCTCCATACGCCGAACAGGTCGTCCAGGCCGCCGCCGATGGCGTTGGGGTTCTCCTGGGCGTTGGGGTTCTCCCGGTTGTCGTCCGTCAGGCCGGCGCCCTTCCTGAGCAGCCGCAACGCCGCCTGGTTCAGCGAGATCCCCTCCTGCTTGGCCAGGCCGTGCATGATGGCGTTGAGTTCATCGTCGAATCCCCGGACCGTCAGTTGGTTCATATCGTATTCCTCCGGCGAGTCAGATCTGGAGGCTGTTTGAGGCAATTTATCGGTCATCGGCGCGCCGGCGCGCGGCTGCGCCGATGGTACTCACCGGCTCGTGACCGGTCAAGACGCCTTCGCCCTCAGGCGGACCCGGTTGGCAGCGGGGGAGCGATTGGCATGGATGCACGGGATAAACGGGATGATTCTAGATTGGGCTTGGGGAGTCGTCAGAAGCAGGATTTGCGGGATTTCATGATCGGGCGGGATTGGGATAGCTCCAGCGCGGAACGGTCCCAATCCTGGTAATCCCCAAATCTTGAAGATCCTGCTTCTGACGGTTCCCTGCCGCAAACTGGGCGCGCTTGACGCCGGCGCGCCGGGCGGCCTGTTGGGGCGTTGATTGGGGGGAATTGGGCGAAATCAGGGTGAGGTTATGGATATGTAACAAAATAATCACATGGCTTGCCGGCAACTCCGCCGGTGGTTTTTGGCAGCGACTTGCCTGGTGCGCTATGATCAGGTCGCCGGACAGGGGATCTGCATAGCTCCGCTTTCCCGTCGCCGGGAAATCTACCGAGGAGGTTTCGTATGTTGGAAGGTTTTGTTTTGGAACTCCATAATGTTCCGGTGATGGCCCAGGAACGAGAAGACGTTTGGGTCGTAAGGATGCCTCAATTCGCGTTGACCGCTTATGGCGCCACGGAGGATGAAGCGGAAGCGAAAAGCAAAGAAGGACTGCGTTTCCTCCTGAAGCAGTACCGCACTGAGGAGGAATTGCGGCGTTACCTTGATTGGAGTGGAGTTGCTTACCGGTTGGTTCCCAGGCATATTCCGGAGCGCGGTTCTGCAGAGCATTGGGTTGAGAGGCTGGAACCGGTAATGTCGTTCGAGCTGGCGCATGTCTGAGCTTTTGAGCAGAGCGGACGTTGGCCGCTTGCTGGAGCATCTCGGGTTCGTCGAGGTCGAAAGCTTTGGCGACTGGAGACGCTATCGACCGGGTCGTGAGGGGGTGCAGAGTTTGGTGATGGACATGAGCCAAGTCAGCTATCTTTTCGACGATGTCCGCGAGGATTTGGTCCGGGTGGGTGTGAACAAGGACGATGTGGAGGCGGCTTACCTCTTTATGAGGAGCCTTGGTTGTTGAGGTTTGGTGGTTCGTCGCCGAGGCCCGCAGTCGCGGGCCTTTTTTCGTTTTGGCGGGGGAGCGGTTGGCATGGATGCACAGGATAAACGGGATGGCATGGGTTGGATGATGGGAACCAGCTCGCATTAGGAAACCAAAGCGCAGCGCATCAATCCAATCCTGTCCATCCTGTGCATCCATGCGAGTTCCCCCGGTCTCGCCTCAAATCCTGCTTCTGACGGTTGCCGGCAGCGGGGCGGGCGCGCCTGTCGCCGGCCTCTGGGGCGGGCGATTTGGGCCCGAATCGGGGCAAACGGGGCAAATTTATCGCAACGTTACCGACATGCCGTGAAATTGGGGGGTAAATTCGTTGGAAAGTGATGGTTACGTGATTGCAAATTGGTGTACAGTGCGGGGCCGAATTTCAGGGCACGATACCAGCCCAACCTGGAGGGACCTCACCATGCCGCACAATAGTTCTGCCCCCCCCCCCCCCCCGATCTGACCGCCCCTCAAAACACCGGGGGCGCCGCATGAAGAAGCCAAAGCGCCTGGCGCTCCTGTCCAGCCTCCTCTTTGCCGGCCTGGCCCTGGCCCTGCTGGCCTTCCTGGCACCGCCCCGCGCCCAGGCGGACGGCCACCCGCCCTATCAACCAGAGAACGTCACCGGATGGATTGACGTAACCAGAGCCGGGCCTCCCAATTCGGCTACGTACCGCGCCGTGTTGCGTTGGTCGCCGCCAAAAAATGACCGTAAAGCCGGCACCGTCGCCGACGGCGGGGCCGTCTCCAAGTACCAGGTCGCGTTTAAGCGCACCATTACTACGAATCCCGTGAACCCGAATCACGAATATTCCAACCTCGGAACGCTGACGTGGACGAACGTCACCGGCGGCGCGAATGCTCGGAGCCATACTTTCACCAATTCACTGAACCCCAGCACCAACTACTTGACGCTCGTTCGGGCTTGCGCCACCCACAGCGGTACTGACGTTTGTGGCCATCTAACTGGAGCCATCGTGTCTACGCCACCGCCGCGGCCCGGCGGGTTAACCGGCTTTACGGTTACTCCCCACGACCGCCTGCCCGGGATACCCCGTGGCGTCAAGTATGAATTGGGCCGTCCCACGTCAGGGGGAAGGCCCCATGGGTATGAATTCCAGTGGCGTCCGACCGGCACTACCACCTGGCGTTCCCTGAGTACTTGGGTCAGTCACGTAGGGGGGCATTATCAGCGTGACTTCGACGCTGACCGGGCTTTCGACATACGGGCGCGGGCCTACAACGCGTCCGGCTGGGGGGCCTGGCGGCAGGTTTCCGTTCCCGGCAGGCCCGCCGCGCCGACCAACGTGGGGGTGGCCTTTAGCGGCTCCTCCGCCACCGTCACCTGGACCCGACCCTCCGGCTCCCTGAACGGGTTCACCATCCAGCACTGCGCCGGCAATAACTGCAAGGGGCACCGTCTGGACCCAACGGTAAATCCGCCGGTCCTCAGGCCCTGCCCTCCCAGCAACAAATCCGCCTATTGCACGCCGAAATGGACAAACCATAACGTGAACAACGGGAACGCCACCAGCCGCAATGTGGGCAACGTGAACCCCGACCAGGAAAACCGGTTCCGCGTCCGCGCCAACACCTCCGCCCGCAGAGGCTTCTTCTCCGACGTGTGGCCGAGCCAAACGGCCCCGAAGAAGGCCGCCGGCGTCACGGTAACCGTCGCCGAACCGGTGGAGATCGACGAGGGCGGCTCCGGGGCAACCTACACGGTGGTTCTGGACGGGCAGCCGACCGGCGACGTGACCATCACGGCGAGCAGCGACAACAGCGACGTTACGACGCAGCCGGCCAGCCTCACTTTCACGCCGGACAACTGGCAGACGCCGCAGACCGTAACCCTCCGCGCCGGCGATGACGACGACGCGGCGAATGACACCGCCACCATCACCCACACGGTGAGCGGGGCCGACGGGTACGCCGGGATTGCGGTGGCGTCGGTGTCCGTCAGCGTGGCCGACGACGACGAGGCCGGAGTGACGGTGACGCCGACCAGCCTAGACGTGCCGGAGGGGGGCTCAGCTACCTATACGGTGGTTCTGGACGCGCAGCCCATCGGCGACGTGCTCATCTCTATGTTCGCCAGCAACGACATATCGGCGCAGCCGGGCAGCCTCACCTTCACGTCCGACAACTGGCGGAACGCGCAGACCGTAACTGTCAGCGCCGGCCAGGACGACGATACTGATGACGAGACGGCCTACATTACCCACGGCGTCGGGGCCGGTCCCGATTCCGGGTACGACAGGGTCCTGGCTGACCCGGTACTCGTGTCCATAGCCGACGACGACGAACCCACGCCCCAGCCGGCCCAGCAGCCGGAACCGGAACCCGGCAGCGTCACGGTGAGCGCGACCAATCTGCCCATCGGGGAGGGCGACGCCGCAACCTACACCGTCGTCCTGGACGTGGAGCCCACGGCCAACGTCACCATCACGGTGAGCAGCGACCACGGCGACGTGACCACGCAGCCGGCCAGCCTCACCTTCACGCCGGACAACTGGCAGACCGCTCAGACCGTAACCGTCCGCGCCGGCCAGGACGACGACGCGACGGACGAAACGGGCACCCTGAGCCACGCGGCCAGCGGCGGCAACTACGATGGTGTAGCGGTGGCGTCGGTAGCGGTCAGCGTAACCGACGACGACGAACCGGCGGCCCAGCCGGCCCAGCAGCCGGAACCGGAACCCGGCACCGTCACGGTCAGCGCAGCCAACCTGCCCCTCCGGGAGGGCGGTTCCACAACCTACACCGTCGCGCTGGACGTGGAACCCACGGCCAACGTCACCATCACCGTGAGCAGCAACAACGGCGACGTGACCACGCAGCCGTCCAGCCTCACTTTCACCACCGGCAACTGGCAATCGGCGCAGACCGTAAGCGTCAGCGCCGGCCAGGATGAGGACAAGGCGGATGACACCGCCACCCTCAGCCACGCGGCCAGCGGCGGCAACTATGACGGCGTAACCGTCGCGTCCGTAGCCGTCAGCATAACCGACGACGACAGCGACCGTGAGATCCTGCGGGCCTTCTACGACGCCATGGGCGGCTCCGGTTGGTCGAACAAGGGCAACTGGGGAAGCGACAAGCCGCTGAACCAGTGGCACGGCGTGACCACCAACGGATCGGGGCAGGTGACCCACCTGTCGTTGCGCAACAACGGGCTGAGCGGATCGCTGCCCGCCGCGTTGGGCAAGCTGGACAGTCTGCAAGTCCTGTCCCTGGACCGCAACAGCATCGGCGGGTCGCTGCCGTCCGAGTTGGGCAACCTGTCCAACTTGACCCGGCTGGCGATGAACCGCAACAGTCTCAGCGGGGCGATACCGTCGCAGTTGGGCAGCCTGTCCAATTTGAGCATCATCGGCCTGGCCCGGAACAGCCTGAGCGGTTCCCTGCCCACCAGCCTGGGCAACCTGAGCGGGCTGACCAAGGTGTCGCTGCACGACAACACGGCGTTGAGCGGCGCGCTGCCGTCCGGGTTCACCAACCTGGCGAACCTGCAACGGCTGGCCATCGCCAACACCGGCCTGTGCGCCCCGGACGACGAGGCGTTCACCAACTGGCTGGACACGGTGCCCGACAAGCCGGGCGGAGTGGCAACCTGCGAGTAGGTTACCACCGGCCGCGGAACGCCAAGGAGCCGGCAGGGTGGCGCCCTGCCGGCTCCAAATCGTTTCAAGCTGTAGCAGGGCAGGTTTGGACCTGCCCTATAGCGCGTTATCCGCCGGAAAGTGGGCACGCCCAGCCCAAGTCCGGTGCGCCATTTGCATTCAAATCAGGGCAATCATGGAAATTAACCCACACGTTATCAACATATCATTAAAAAAGAGGCATAGTTATCGGTATGTAATTGCAACTTGACGTATAGTACGGGGCCAGAGTTCCGGCGGCGAGAACGGCCCAACCTGGAGATTGCTCACCATTTTTCGCGCCGTTTCCCGTCGGACGGTCGGAACCCTCGGAGCAGTCCGGCGGGCACCGTCAGCATGATCCGCCACGGCACGGCGACTCGCGAAATCCAACACACACTTGGGGGAGGATAAAGGTTATGAACCGCAATGTCGTGAGACTGCTGTTGTTTACGCTGGCCGCCGCCGCTCTCCTGCTCGGCGGGGCGACCCTGCCGGAAGGCACGGCCCGCGCGCAGGACACTACCGAAACTGACACCACGGAAACCGACGCCGCCGTCGCGGCCGACCGCGCCGCCCTGGTGGCGTTGTACGACTCGACCGACGGCGGCAGCCGGTGGAGGACCAAAACCCACTGGCTCAGCGAGCGGCCCCTGGACGACTGGCACGGCGTCACCACCAACGACGCCGGACGGGTCACCGGCCTGAGACTGACCCGCAACCGCATGAGGGGGACGCTGCCCGCCGAGCTTGGCAACCTGAGCGAACTCCGGTCGCTTAACCTCTCCAGCAACCTATTGCGCGGGTCGATACCCGCCGAGCTGGGCAACCTGTCCAACCTGACGTACCTAAACCTGTCCAGCAACGGCCTCACCGGACCCATCCCCGTCCAGCTGGGCGGTTTGGAACAGCTGACCGGCCTGAACCTCGAAAGCAACGGCTTGTCCGGCCGCATACCGTCCCAGTTGGGCGGCCTGAGCAACCTGGTGTCGTTGAACCTCTACTTCAATTTCCTGTCCGGCCCGATACCGTCCCAGTTGAGTAACTTGACCAACCTGGAGGAGATGAACCTGGCCGATAATCAATTGTCCGGGCTGATACCACCCGAATTGGGCAACCTGGGCAATTTGCAGCGGCTGTACCTGTACAGAAACGGCCTGGACGGTTCGCTACCCGCCGAATTCAGCAACTTGGGCGCTCTTGAAGAGTTGAGCCTCCAGTACAACCGGCTGGCCGGGCCGTTGCCCCAGAGCCTCACCGCCCTGAACCTGGAGCGGCTGAAATTCGAGGATACCAACCTGTGCGCGCCCACGGACAACGCCTTTCAGAGCTGGTACGGCGGCATCAGGTTTCGCGGCGGCGACAACTGCCTGACCGAGCGGGAGGCGCTGGTCGCCCTCTACAACGCCACCGGCGGCCCCAACTGGACGCGACAGGACAAGTGGCTTACCGACGCGCCCATCAGCCAGTGGCAGGGCGTACAGGTCGAAAACGGCCAGGTGGTCATTCTGGATCTGGGCGTCAACAACTTGCGCGGAACCCTGCCGCCGGCCCTGCTCCACCTGCCCGGCTTGCACGCTCTCCACGTCGAGCTCAACCACCTGGAGGGACCGGTCCCGGACACGCTGGCCGAGCTGCCCCACCTGACCTGGGTCTTCCTGCGCAGCCCGGACGGCGATCCCTCCTATTGCGCCCCGTCCCACCGCTATTTCCGCCAGTGGGTCGATACCCTGGCCAAATCAAACGACGTGGGACAGGTCCCATTCTGCGACCCCGACAACGTGGAGCCGACCGACCGCGAGATCCTGGTCGGGCTGTACGACGCGCTGGACGGCGCCAACTGGCGCAACAACCGGGACTGGCGGAGCGACAAACCAATCGGCCGCTGGCACGGCGTTACCGTTGACGAGCATGGCCGCGTCACCCGGCTGGACCTGCGGGACAACAACCTGGCCGGCCAGTTGCCCGCCGAGTTGGGCGGCCTGGAATACCTGACCCACCTCTTCCTTTCCACCCGGCGCAGCGGCAGCGATTTCCGTCCCGGCGGCATCACCGGAGCGATACCGGCCGAGTTGGGCAACCTGCACAACCTGCAGCAGTTGGCCCTGGATGGCAACCACGTCAGCGGCTCGCTGCCGTCCACCCTGGGCAATCCGGCCGGTCTGCAATCGCTGTCCCTCAACCGGAACGAACTGACCGGGACGCTGCCGTCGGAGCTGGGCTACCTGCGCAACCTGCGAGTCATCGGCCTGGCCCGCAACGACCTCGAGGGGTCAATCCCGGCGTCGCTGGGCAACCTGGGTTCGTTGGAGCGACTGTCGCTGCACGACAACACGCGGCTGAGCGGGGCGCTGCCGGCTGAAATCGGCGACCTGTCCGGGCTGCAGCGGCTGGCCATCTCCAACACCGGGCTGAGCGGCCCGCTGCCCGCGGAACTCACCGGCTTGACCGCGGTGTCCCAGCTGTTCTTCGACGGCACGGAGCTCTGCGCCCCCACCGATGGCACATTCCAACAGTGGCTGGACGGCATAGCGCAGACGCGCGGGGCGGATTGCGCATCCGAGCAGTAAGCCCGTCCCGCCAGGCCGCCGCACGTAAGCCGTCCTTTGAGGATTGACCCATGATGCCTCGTCCGTCCCGTAAGCCGATACACAACGCGATGCGCTGCATTGCGCTGATCGCCCTCACCGTGGGAGCGCTGTGGCTTTTGACCACCACCGGCGTGGCGGACGCGGACGGGCCGGACGACCCGCCGCCCTCGTCCGCCAAGGACGGCAAGGTCAGCTCGGCGCTGCTGGACGCCCTGGCCGACGCCACCCGGCCGGTCGGCGCCGCGGGCGCGGCCGGCGACCCGGGGCCCGACGACCTGCCGGCGGACGCCCTGGAACAGAAGAGCAACGTGGACCTCATCCGCATCGACCGCTCCGGCCGGGTGCAAGTGTACGTCCACGTGCATTCCACCGAGCCGGAGGCGCTGGACGCCTTGCGCCAGGACGGGCTGGAGGTCGAGCTGTTCAACGAGGATGCCGGCATTGTCCAGGGTTGGCTGGCCCCGGCGGACATCGAGGGGGTGGCCGCTCGGGCCAACGTGCGCCGGGTGGGGCTGCCCAACTACGCCGTGCCCCGCGTCGGCGCCAAGGAGACCGCTGGCGATGGCATCCACCGCTCGCGTCTCCTGCGGCAACTCACCGACTACACCGGGGCCGGCGTCAGCGTCGGCGTGATTTCCAACGGCGCCGGGTTCCACGACGCGGCCCACGCCAGCGGCGACCTGCCGGCAACTCTCGAAATCGACCCCGAACGGTCCGGGTGCCAGAACTGCGCCCCCGAGGGCACGGCGATGCTGGAAGTTGTTCACGACATGGCGCCGGGGGCGGAGTTGGCTTTTTCCGGCCCGAGCACCGATCTGCAAATGGCGCAATCAATTCGCTGGCTGGCGTACGACGCTTTCAATGGCCGAGGAACGGACGTCATTGTGGATGACCTGGGATATATCCAACCCTACTTTGAGGACGGAATCCTCGCCAGGGCAGTGGACGAGGTGGTCCAGGCTGGCCGCATCTACGTGTCCGCCACCGGCAATGACGGCCATCGGCACTACGGCGGCCAGTACGTGGACGGCGGCAACGGTTATCATGATTTCGGCGGTGGCGACACCACCATGCGCATCGACGCCAGGTCATCTGCGACGCTTTTCCTGCAATGGAACGACCCGTTCGGCGCGTCAGGCAACGACTTCGACATCTACGGATGCGAGCCGGGATCGAGGCCCACTCCGTCAAATCTGGAAAGCGGCGTATGCCGGAAGAGCGCCGGTTTTCAGAACGGCGACGACGACCCTGCGGAAACTCTGTTCGTACCGGAAACGGAGGCGCTGGACATCCTTATCCACGCCTACGACGTGGACCCCGACGCGCCGCACCAGCTGAAAATACTTGCGTTGGGCGGCGTCGGATTTGACGAGCACAACGTGGCGGCCGGCTCGATTTTCGGACATCCTGCCGCCGCCGGCGCCATCGCGGCCGCGGCTGCGTCCGCCGCCACCCCGGACACCATCGAATACTACAGCTCCCGAGGGCCCACCGAGATTTACTTCCCTCATCGCGAGACACGCCTGAAACCGGACCTGACCGGAACTGCCGGGATAGATGTCACCGGGGTTGGAGGCTTCAGCACCTTCTTTCGGGGAACCTCCGCGGCAGCGCCCCACGTGGCCGCCATCGCCGCGCTGGCCCTGGAGGCCGACCGCCGCGCTCGGCCGGGCAGTTCCCGCCGGGACGCCGTGGGGCGAGTGTACGAGGCCCTTACCCGGGGCGCGGTTGACCTGGGCGAACCTGGTCATGACAACGTGTTCGGCTGGGGCCGCGCCGATGCCCTGGGCGCGGTGGAATTGCTCGCCGGCGCCCAGACCTTCTCCTATATCGTCGATTCCACCGGCGACGGCGCCGATAGCGACCCTACCGACGGCATTTGTGACGACGGCAGCGGCCGCTGCACCCTGCGCGCCGCCATCCGGCAGGCCAATGCCGAGGGCCGCGCGGTTATCCGGTTTGACATCCCGGGGAACGGCCCCCACTCCATCCGCCCGGCGTCGCCGCTGCCCATTATTGCCGGCGTTGCGCTGGTGGACGGCGGCAGCCAGCCGGCCGGGTCGGGAGGGCATCCCGCCTGGATCGAGCTGGACGGTTCCGCGGCCGGCGCCGCCGCCAACGGGCTGACCCTGATCGCCAGTGGGTCGGAAGTGTCGGGGTTGGCCATCAACCGGTTCCCCGGCCACGGCATCGTCATCTGGGCGCTCGACGGCGTGGTAGTCCGGGATAACCTCATTGGAACCGACACCACCGGAACGGCGGCGCGGGGCAACGGCGGCGCCGGCGTGCTGATTAACCACTCGCCCTCCAACGTCGTTACGAGCAACGTCATCTCCGCCAACGGTTCTCACGGCGTGCATGTCACCGGAGCCGGCTCCGGCAATACGCGGGTGTCGCTGAACCAGATTGGCGTCGATGCGGCCGGCAACGCCGACCTGGGCAACGCCGGTTCCGGCGTGCATATTTCCGGCGGCGCGGCCAACGTCGTTGCGGACAACCTCATTTCGGGCAACGACGGGCACGGCATCAGCCTGGAGGGCAACAACGCCCGCGACGCCGAAATCACCAACAACCGGATCGGGACCAACGCCGATGCCACCGTCGACCTGGGCAACGCGTTGTCCGGCGTCCACGTCAACGGAACCCCCGGCGGCGACATCAGGAACAACACGGTGGCCGGCAACGACGGGAACGGCGTCAGCATCTCCGGAGCGTCGGCCGCTCAATGGGACATCGTCGAAAACCGTATCGGTTCCAATGAGGCCGGAACCGACCTGGGCAACTCCGGCGCCGGCATTCACTTCAGCAATGGCGCCCAATCCAACACCGTGGCGTACAGCGCGGTGGCGTTCAACGGCGGCGATGGGATCGCGGTCACGGGCGACGCCTCCTCCGGCAACGTATTTCTGTCCAACCGCATTCACTCCAACGCCGGGCTGGGCATCGACCTGGGGGACGATGGCGTCACCGCCAACGACGCCGGCGACGCCGATACCGGCCCCAACGGTCTGCAAAACTACCCCGTCATTTCCCAAGCCGTCATCCACGGACAAATTCTGACGGCGACCTGGAACATCGACGCCAATCCGGGCGCCGTATTCGAGGTCGAGTTTTACGCTAACCAGGCTTGCGACGGCGCGAGCAACGGAGAGGGACAACAGCCCATCGGCCGGGCGGTGGGGTTGGTCAACTCCGCCGATAACGCGGATTTTCTCAACACGGTCTTCGGCGAAGCGGCGATAACGGGCCGCTACGTCTCCGCAACCGCCACGCAGATTTCGTCCTCCGGCTCCGGCACTTCCGAGTTTTCCCCGTGCGTGGCGGCGTCCATACTGCCTGGCATCACGTTGTCGGACGAGAGCGTGAGGGTTGACGAAGGTGGTACCGCCTCCTACACCGTCTCCTTGACGGAGCAACCCGCTGCGGACGTGGTTGTACAAACCAGTCTGCGCATCGCGTCCGGCAATTTTATCCATCCTGCCGATCCCTCCGAAATCTCCATTACGCCGGACACGCTGACCTTCACCACCGAGAACTGGAGCATTCCACAGACCGTTACCGTCGCGGCCGGCCACGACACCGACGCCGCTGACAGACGGGGCTTTGCGGACTACCTCATAGCCCGGGATGGTCAGCGATACCGGGTGGGCCTGGTCCGGTTCGCAATTGTCGATGATGACGCGCCCGGGTTCGTCCCGCACGTCGCCGACCTGCCGGTGCTGCGGCTGCCCAACGGGTTGCTGCGAGTGCCGGAGGGAGGAACGACAACCTACCAGGCGCGGTTAGCTGAGCAGCCGGCCGGAGACGTCATGGTAAATGTCGCCGGCTCTGACGGAAACGCCGTCACCGTTACGCCGTCCACCCTCACCTTCACCACCGAAAACTGGAACACGGCGCAGACCGTTACCCTGCGCGGCCAGCAGGACAACAACGCCGTCGATACCAAGGTGCTGTCCATAACCCACACGGTGACCATCGACGGCTATGACCACGTGGTGGGCGTCATCGGCGCCCTGGTGGTGGACGACGAGCGGCCCGCGCTGGCGCTGCCCGACGCCTTGACCGTCGCCGAGGGAGCATCCGCCCAATATGACGTGCGCCTGAGCGCGCTGCCCTCCGCTAATGTCGTCATCAGGCTCGATGCGCCCCGCGGCGGCCCGATTACGGCGCAGCCTTCCTCCCTGACCTTCACGCCGGTGAACTGGAATACGCCGCAAACGGTGACCGTAACCGCGGTTCAGGACGAAGACGGCAACGATGCGATGCCGTCAAT
Source organism: Dehalococcoidia bacterium (assembly GCA_965220505.1). GTDB lineage: Bacteria > Chloroflexota > Dehalococcoidia > Lucifugimonadales > UBA3495 > Bin87. The sequence goes on from CBDCQE010000001.1 coordinate 2,164,513, forward strand.
CCGGCACTCGGTCCGCGCTCCCGACGGGCAAGACTACTTCATCGCCGCCCTGCCGGTGACGGTATCCGACGACGACACCGCGCCGTACTTCCCTGAAGGCGCCGCCGCCAGCCGGGAGATCAGCGAGCACGCGCCGACCGGCTCCGACGTGGGCCGTCCCGTCGCCGCGGACGACCCCACGGGCGCCGGACTGCACTACGACATCTCCGGCGGCCCTGACGCCGCCCCGTTCCGCATCGACCCGGTGAACGGGCAGATCAGCATCGCTCCCGGCGCCGCGCTTGACTTTGAGAACCCGTCCGACGCTGACACCGACAACCGCTATCTGGTTACCGTCCAGGCCCGGAACGCCGGGGGCGAGACCGACGCCATCGCCGTAACCATCCGGGTCCTGGACGCACCGGAGGACGGCCCGGCTCCGCCACCGGCGCCGGCCGACATAACGATATCCCTGCCGGCTAGCAATCCCGACGCCGGCCTGATACTGGAGTGGACGCCGGTTGACGACGGCACGGGCAACCCGGCGTCGGATTACGACCTCCGCTGGCGCGCCGCCCACGCGACGCAATGGGAGCAGATTGACTACACGCCCATCGGCCGCGCTTCAGTCACGGCGTTGGGACTGGAGTCGGGGGTCGCCTATCAGATGCAGGTGCGGGCCGTCACCGCCCGCAGCGCCGGCGGATGGTCGCCGGCGGTGATGGGCCGTACCGCCACCGCCGCAAACGACCCGCCGTTCTTCATCGCCGGGACGACGGAAACCGTCCGGGAGATACCCGAGGACGCCTTGGCCGGAACCGCCGTCGGCGCGCCGATAGCGGCGGTGGACGCCGAAGCGGACCCGCTCACCTACGCGCTGGTCGGACCCGCCGCGGCGCGGTTTGACATCGACCCGGCCACCGGCCAATTGACCGTCGCCGACGGCGCGGCGCTGGACTACGAAACCGCTCCGCAACTTTCGGTAACGGTCAGCGTTACCGACGGACGGAACGCCGCCGGCGGCCCCGACCCTGCCATCGACGCCACCATCGCCGTTGCCATACGGGTGACCGACGCGAACGAGGAACGCGCCGCCCTAGTCGCCCTCTACCACGCCACCGGCGGCCCCGACTGGAAGCGCAGTAACGACTGGAACAGCCACCGGGATCTGAGCCAGTGGGCCGGCGTCTTCACCGACGCCGCTGGCCGGGTGAACCGTCTGTATCTTTCTGACAATAGCCTGTCGGGAACCCTGCCGGCCGAGTTGGGCAGCCTCACCGCCCTGCAAAACCTGGAACTGATCGGCAACAACCTGACCGGGCCGCTGCCGGCCGAGTTGGGCAACTTGGTCAACCTCAAAGTGCTGACCCTGGAAAAGAACGCTGGCCTGTCCGGGCCGCTGCCCCTGGAATTGACCAACCTGACCAATTTGAGCCAATTCCGTTTCCATGACACCGGCCTGTGCGCCCCGCCGGACCGGGCCTTCCAGGACTGGCTGCGCGAGATGGACTACTTCACCGGCGGCCACTGCCCGGCGGAAGACCACGCGGCGCTGGTGGCCTTCTACCAGGCCACCGGCGGCGACGGCTGGCAGTCCCGCGTCAACTGGTTGACCGACCGGCCGCTGGACGAATGGGCCGGCGTCACCGTTGACGCCGACGGCCGGGTGACCGGTCTGTCCCTACCCGACAACAAGCTGACCGGGGCGATACCGGCGCAGCTGCAAAACCTGGAGCGACTGCAAACCCTGGACCTGAGCAGAAACAACCTGTCGGGAACGCTGCCCGCCTGGCTGGGCAACTTGAGCAACCTGCAAACGCTGGATCTGACGTTAAACAACCTGGACGGCCCGGTGCCCCAGGAAATAGGCAACCTGAGCAACCTGGTGGAGCTGCACCTTATCCTCACCCGGTTGAGCGGAGAACTGCCGCAGAGCCTGACCAGGCTGACCAACCTGAAACGGCTGACCTTCTCGGCCGGGCTGTACCCACCGGACAACGAAGACTTCATGGAATGGCTGCGGGGCCTGGAGTTCTGCCCCGAACAGTATTGCCCACCGCCGGACCGCGCGGCGTTGACGGCCTTCTACCACGCCATGGGCGGCGAAAACTGGACCAACAACGACGGCTGGCTCAGCCACCGGCCGCTGGGCAGATGGCACGGCGTAACCACCGACGCCGACGGTCGGGTCGTCAATCTGTCGCTCATCGACAACAACCTGGCGGGGACGCTGCCGGCCGACCTGGGCAATATGAAACGGCTGGAAGTGTTGGCGCTGGACCGGAATGCGCTTACGGGAGCCATCCCCACGGAGTTGGGCCAGTTGCAGAACCTCACCCGCCTGGCCCTGAACCGCAACCAGCTCACCGGAGCCATCCCGACGGAGTTGGGCAACCAGCTCACCGGAGCCATCCCGACGGAGTTGGGCAGCCTGCCCAACCTGAGCATCATCGGCCTGGCTCGCAACAGCCTGAGCGGTTCGCTGCCCACCAGCCTGGGCAACCTGAGCGGGCTGACGCGGCTGTCGCTGCACGACAACACCGGGTTGAGCGGGGCACTGCCGTCCGGGTTCACCAACCTGGCGAACCTGCAACGTCTGGCCGTCGCCAACACCGGGCTGTGCGCTCCGGACGACGAGGCGTTCGACGACTGGCTGGACACGGTGGATGATCTCACTCCATCGGCTGCCAATTTCCCGCGCTGCCCGTAGCCTGATAATCACACGTATGGCGACGCTACGGCGGCGATGTCTGGCCGTGCTCGTTATCGCCCCAACAGACCGCGGCTCCATCATTGCGCAAGCCACACGCGTAGGTATAGGCCAGATGCACTTCGGAAAACGCGCCGTCCGGAGGCGTCGCCCGGCCGTGCTCGTCATCTCCCCAGCAGGCAATCGAGCCGTCGGTGCGCAATCCGCACGCGTAATCGTAGTCAAGCCTTATGGTGGAAAAATCGCCCTCGGGAGGCTTGGCCTGCCCGTGGTCGTTAGAACCCCAACATGCGATGGACCCATCATCGCGCAGTCCGCAGGCGAAATCGTCGGCGAGGTGCATCGACACGTATCGTCCGGGTGGAGCCGGCAAGTCAACGGGCGCGCCCTCACCCCAGCAGGAAACCGTGCCATCGGTCCGCAATCCGCAACCGTAATCGTCGGTGAGCTGCAAGGTGGAAAAGGCTCCTCCCGGCGGGTTCGTGCGACTGTCTCCGTTGCCGCCCCAGCAGGCAATCGCGCTATCGGTCCGCAATCCGCAGCCGCGGTCCCACGCCAGAGCCAACTCTGTAAACGTCCCGCTCGGCGGCGATGACTGGGCGCTCCAATCCGCGCCCCAGCAATCTATGGAACCATCCAACCGCAAACCGCAGGCGTATTCGTTACCTCTCCCTCCACCGAGATAAATTTTCGAAAACGCCCCCCTCGGATGGACTTCGTAACTTATCCAGTTGACATCCCACCAGCAGGTGACGGTGCCATTGACACGAAGGCCGCAGGCGTAACTGTCGCGCATGTGGATGGAGGAAAACGCTCCCTCCGGCAATGTTGTGCGACTGATGTAGTTGTACCCCCAGCAGCCCACCGTTCCGTCAGTACGAAGTCCGCAACCGTAATCGTTCCTGAGCTGTATCTTTTCGAAGGGTCCCGCCAGCGATGACGCCTGATCCGCGTAGTCCTCGTCGCCCCAGCAAACCACAGACCCATCGGTGCGCAGGCCGCAGGCGTGACATTTGGCAAGTTCCAACTGGGAAAAGGTATCGGACGACCCGCGAGATGTTGGTGGAGGAGGTTCTGCCTGACCATATCGGTTGTTGCCCCAACAGACCGCGGTCCCATCTGTGAGCAAGCCGCAGGTATGCGCCTCGCCAGCGCTGATCTGCCGGAAAGTTCCTCCGGGCGAATCTTCACGGCCGTCCAGGCTATACCTTCCCCAACAGACCACCTCTCCGCCCGACCGCAGCGCACACGTGTGCTGACGACCGGCGCTGACCGATATCAGATCACTCTGCCAAATGGATCCCGGCACCTGCGCGGCTACCCCAACTCCCCAACAAACGACATGCCACGCCAAATTCACCGCACAAGAATGCGTGAATCCGGCGCTGATCGACTTGAACTTACCGCTCGGCGGAACAGACTGTCCGTAAAAGTTGTCTCCCCAGCACTCGGCCGCACCGGTGACCCTCAGTCCACACACATGCTCTTCGCCCGAGCTGATAGCGGTGAACATGCCGGCCGGGACTGCCAACTGCTGATACTCGTTGCTGCCCCAACAGGCCACAGTCCCATCCGCGCGGATCCCGCAGGTGTGAGCATGGCCTGCGTCTATGGCCGTGAATTCGCCCGTCGGCGGCGTTGACTGTCCGTCGCTGTCGTCACCCCAGCAGGCCGCGGTGCCTTCCGTCGTTATCGCGCAGGTATGCCGTCCCCCGGCACTGATCGCTGTGAACTGTCCCTGGGGCGGATTGGCTTGCCCGCGGTCGACCTGGCCCTGACCACCCCAGCACACGGCGCTTCCGTCCAGCGCCAGCTTGCAGCTATGTGTATATCCGGCACTGACGGGCGTGGGATCAGCCATCGCCGATATTACTGCGGCAGTAGCGGTGACCCAGTTGGAAAAACCTGACCATTGCACTGCAATACCGTCAGGCTGGACCTGTCCGGCAACTACGATGAAATGGTACTCCCGACCGATCTCCAGAGAGCTGATTACCGCTTCGCCAGGCCCGGCGTCGTGCCACGCGTAATCGGTCCCGTCAATGCTGATCGATAACACCCGGTGCATTGTTGCGTTGGTAGCCGGTGTCCAACGTAATGAGACCTGGCCGACGCCGGGACCACTGCTCGCCGTCAGGTCAACCGGATCGCCCAGCGGCCCTTCCACGGCCAACGACATGGGTTGGTGCCAACCGGCCGCACCCCCGAGCGTCAACAAGGCGGCGATGGCCAGGAAAAGAACCCATCCACGGTTTCTGATTGCCGGATAAAGGTTCTCGGCAAGTGTGGTCATGCACGGACCTCTCGCACGGAATGGCATCATTAGCTCTGTCTTTCCAGGTCGTACATCTGCCTGACGAACCGGGATCGGCGTACACCTCATCACTATCGCGGGACATTGCCCCGCATCAGCCGCCGTCGCCCCGGTCAATATAGCACTCCGCCGGGGCGATTGCCGGTGATTGCCATTGGCCGAAAATCACGGTGCTCGTGCTACAATCTTGCCCAAATTCCGGCGCGAGGCATAAGGTGGATCACAAGGTCAGAGGACGGTGCCGGTCGCATTCGCGCCAAATTTTGACGCAATCCGCCCCGAAATCAGCAATCCAGCTCACCAAAGGACGAACGAAAAGCTATACCTCCACTTTTCCTTCAATGCCAATGTACGTTCAATGGTAGTCTCATCTTTCCATGTGCGGGCGGTTCGGCCTCTTCGCTGAGCTGGGGGATCTGGCCAGCCATTTTGATTTCGGGACGGAGCCCCGGCGAGGCCCCTACCTTCCGCGCTGGAACATCCCTCCCACCTCACCCATCCTGACCGTCCTCAGCGATGGCGACGCCCGCGCCGCGGGCATGATGCGCTGGGGCCTGACACCGTCCCGCAGCCGCAACAGCAAGTCCGCTCCGCGACTTCTGTTCAATGCCCGGTCGGAAACCATCGACCAGCGACCGACCTTCCGAAACGCGTTCGTCTCCCGCCGCTGCCTGGTGCCGGCCAGCGGATTCTACGAATGGAAAGCCGGATCAGGCCGCACCAAAACGCCCCACTGGGTTTCACACCGCGAGGGGCATCCCATTGCCTTCGCCGGCATCTGGTACGCTGCCCAACCCGACGACCAGGAGCAGGGAAGCTGCGTGATCATCACCACCGCCGCCAACAACCTGCTGGCGCCCATCTACCACCGCATGCCGGTGATCCTGCCGCCCGAGCACTTCGACGCGTGGCTCTCCAACCACAGCGAACCTGCCGAACTCCTCGAGTTGTTGCGCAGTCGGGATTGGCCGGATATGTCGGTCCGCGAGGTTTCGACGGCGGTAAACCGAGTGGCCAACGACGGGCCGCATCTCATCGATGCCGATGAGCCGGCCGGGCCGACGCTGCGCCTGTTTCCCTAGCCAAACTCACCGACGCCGGATCACCGCGGATCAGTCGTCCGCCACCTCGGCCGCTTCGGCTACCAGTTCCTGCTCGGTGTCGTCCTCGGGCTCGTCAGCGACCGGTTCCGGCGGATGCAGCGGCAGGTCTATGGTCATCTCGGTGAACTCGCCCGGTTCGGACTGGACCAGGATCTCGCCGCCGTGACGGCGAACAATGTCGTTGCAGATTGACAGCCCGAGACCGGTGCCCTTGTCCGTGGGTTTGGTGGTGAAGAACGGGTTGAACATCTTTTCGATGACTTCCGGCGGCATCCCGGTCCCGTTATCCCGGATCCGTATATGGACCCGGTCTTCGTCGAGCTCCGTTGACAGCCACAGGGTAGGTGAGTAATCGGACCCATCGCCGCTCGCCGTCAGGCTCGTTCGCTTTTCGTTGGTCGCGTAGCAGCCGTTGTTGACGATATTAAGGAACACGCGACCCAGGTCCTGGGGATTGACGTCAATCTCACCCATGGATTCGTCAAAGTCATACTGCAGGTCCAGTTGGAAGTTGGGGTCCGTGGCACGGACGCTGTGGTAAGCCAGACGGGCGTGTTCGTCCAGGAGGTTGTTGATGTTGGTGAGTTGATGACCCACCGATTCCCGGCTCATCATCAGCATGTCGTTAACGATGCGGTCGGCGCGGTCGCCGTGGGTGCGGATGCGCTCCAGGTTCTCCGTCAGGTCGCTGAAGATATCTTCCAGCACGTCGCGCTGTTCCTCGTTCAACTGGCCGTCTTCGTTCTCTTCCAGAGTTTCCTTCATTTCCTCCAGTAGATCTTCGGAAGCCTCGGAGAAGTTCTTGACGAAGTTCAGCGGGTTCCGGATTTCGTGCGCCACTCCGGCGGTGAGCTCGCCCAGCGCCGCCAGTTTTTCCCGCATCACGATCTGGCCCTGGGCGGTGTTGAGATCCGTCAGGGCCTGCTCCAGTTCGCCGTTCTTGCCCTGCAGTTCTTCGGCCAACTGCTCCACCAGGTTCAACCGCTGGATTTCGATGGCGTGCTGACGGAATACCTCCAGCGCCGCCGCCATTTCGGCCACCTCGTCCCGGCCTCTGATTTCCGCCCGGGCTTCCAGGTCGCCCCCGGCCATTTGCCGCATCCACTGCGACAGCATCTCGATCCGGTGCAGGAGGACTCGCCCCACGAACAACCACGCGATCAGGATCGCGCCCACGGCGCTGAAGGCCGTAATGGCCAGCAGCAGCGTGCGCCCGGTGAATATCGCCTGGTCCGAAGCTGCGGTGGCAACCTCCGCGCTGTTCCTGGCGGTCTGCACCAAGAACTCCATTTCACCGAGCAGCAACACGGCAATATCATGGTTGTTGCCCAACAACACGACCTGGATATCCGCAAGTTCGAGCTGACGGGCGCGCAGTTCGAAACTGTTGTCATCGCTCTGCCCCAGTTCCAGCAGGCGTGCGAACCGCGGCGTCAGTTCCGAGTGAATTTCGTGGTCCTCCAATCGGCTCAGATTACGGTTGATGTGAAAGACCGCAGACTCGAACCGTTCCCGCAGGGGCTCGATCAGCGACGGATCGGACACCGTCCCGGCGCTGGCCAGAATTTGGGTGGCAATGTTCACGTTGTTGTGAAGCTCGGACAGGTAATGGAGTTCGGTGAGCTCGTCCTCCGCCCGGTAGGCCACTTCCTCCGTCGGCGGTTCGCCCAATCCCAGGTAACCGGTAACCGTGTAAAACAGTTGGTCGTCCCGGGCCGGAGTGAGGATATGGTCGAACTGAAACCTCAGGTCAGTCAGCTCGCCCTGTCGCGCGTCCGCCTGGTCCTGCAGGGCAAACCTCTCCGATATGCCCTCCTTCATGTCATCGATGTTGAGCAGCAGGGTGTCGGAGTAGGCCCGTATGCGATCGAACCGCTCTTTTTCGGAGGCGCCCGCCCGCTCTTCCAGGACCGACAGTTGCTCCAGGAACGCTCGGTGGGCTTCGTTGATCCGGTCGTTGCCCACCGCAACCTCTTCCGGATCGGTGGCGGTGGGCAACGCCGCGGCATCTGCCACCAGCGCACTGCTGAATTGCGCAACGTCGAAGGCGGCGGCCAGGTCCGGGACGCTCCGCTCGTTGACCCGGTTCTGGGCGTCGCCCACCCGGTCGAAGGAATACCATCCCACCAGCGCTGCCGCGAAGGTCAGGCAAACCGCGCCGCCCAGCGCGAGGTACAGCTGGGAAGAAATGCGATAACGGAGTTCGATGAATTTGGTCAGTGCAGCCATCATTTGTCTTCGCTCCCAAAAACATCCTTCGGCAGGACATCCAGCGGAATGTATTGCCCTTCGTCTCCGATCATCGTCAGGAAGACCTCATCAGACCATTGGTTGCCCTCTTCCTGGCTGTAATTCAGCTCAAGGCCGCTCATGTTGATGGGCCGGTCGATTCGCAGCAAGCTCAAAAAACAGGCCCGGGTCACATCGTCGCCGCATCGCTCCAGGCCGGCAATGGCGAGACGCCCCGCCATGTAGCCCTCCAGGGACACGAACCCCGGCTCCACCTCGGGATCGTATTCTGCCAACGCTTCCTGGTAGGCGGCAACAACCGGGTTCGACGTATCCGTCGGAAAGGGCACCACCTGGGTAACAATTACACCCTCGCCACCGCCGCCCAACTCCTCAGCCAGGGCGTTGCTCCCAACAAACGAAACGGTCATGAACACCGGATTCATCCCGATCTCCCGAGCCCAGGCGATGACCGCGGCCACCGGTTGGTAGGCGCCAATCACGATAACCGCTTCGGGATTCCCCTTCCGCACGTCCAGCAATCCGGTTTTCACCGCAGTGGTGTTGCGTTGGTAAAGACCGACGGCCACCGGCTTCATGGGTTTCCCGTCCGAGCCGTAGCGCCGATCCAGCGCCGCCTTGGCCCCATTGAACCCAGCCCTGCCGAAAGAGTCGTCCTGGTACATGACCGCGATGCGCTCGATACCCAGGTCCTCGGTCAGGCGTTCGACCATCTCCTCGGTTTCCTGGTTGTACGAAGACCGGAGATTGATCACGCTGCGCAACTTCGGGTCCCGCAGGAACGCGGCTCCCGTAAAAGGCGCAATGTAAGGCACCCCGGCAGCTTCCGCCACCGGCACGGCAGAACGCGACGTCGGCGTGCCGACCGCCCCGATCAACGCAAAGACATTTTCTGCTTCGATGAGTTCCGTTGTATTGGCGATCGCAAGCTCCGGCTCATAGGTGTCGTCGCGGGTCACCAACTCCAGGCGACGCCCGTTGACCCCACCGGCCCGGTTGACTTCGGCGAAGGCGGCCTGGATGCCGTGGTTCATGCCGATGCCCAGCTGCCCGGCTGGACCGGTGAACGCCGCCGATTGCCCGAACACTATGCGGTCGTCGAATACGCCCGGGTCTTCGCGGCTCACCGTGGGCGAGATGGCGAAACGCGGTGGCGTGGAAGTGGGCGCGGCAACCGCCGGCGCCTGGGCAAGGGAGGCGTCCGCGTCCGTGTCAGTATCCGGGCCGCACGCCGCCAGCCCCAGCAGACACACAGCCAAGATGGTCGAGAGTGTCTTCGCGATACGATTGGCCCGGTACACCGAGTAGCCTCTAATCTGACCGGACGATTCCGCTGCGGCGTCGGCAACGGCAGACTGACAATTACCCGCGGACCGATGCGCTCGCAGCCAAAGCTGGAATCGCCGGGGTCACTCCGACTTGCGCTTGGTCATCGCCAGCTTGTTCTTGCCGTCCTCTCTGCTGTACGACATCTCGTCCATCATCGACCGCACCAGGTGGATGCCGAGCCCGCCGATGGGTCGGTTGCCCAGCGGGGCGGAAATGTCGGGTGTCTCCTGATCGAGCAGGGGATTGAACGGCCGGCCGTCGTCCGAGATTTCTACGGTAACTCTCTCGCCGTCGGATGCCAGAGATATCTCGATGTCGCCTGTTGCGCCGCTGTAATTGACGATGTTAACGCCCAGTTCTTCGAGGACCAGGTTCAGCTTGAAAACCAAGTCGGGCGGCCAGTTATCGCGCTCCGCGAACTCTTCCACCGCCGTTGGGATCAATTCAAGCTGCTCATGGCTGGGAGCAATCTTCAAAAACGCGTGGGCCGTCATGTTCAGGTCTCGCTGCGGCGGAAAATGAGGCAGGTGATGTCGTCGAACTGCGCGGTATTTCCTGCGAATTGGTTCACGGCCTCAAACACAGCCGCGGTTGATACTTCGGCATCCCGGGGCGGATGCGAGGTAAACACCTGCTGCAGCCGTTCCATTCCGAACTCTTCCCCATCCTCGTTTACGGCCTCAGTGACGCCGTCGGTGTAAAAGACCACGGTATCGCCGGTTGAAATGGAGATCGTTCTTTCGTCGTAATTCATGCCCGGCATCACCCCCAACGCGATACCGTTGGTGCCGGGCAGCACCGTGGAAGTCCCGTCAACGTGGGCGATCAAAGGCGCGTTGTGGCCGCCATTAGCGTAGGTCATTTCCCCGGTCTTCGGATCGTACACCGCGTAGAACAGGGTGACGAACATCATGGCGTCGTTGTCGTCGTACAGCAGATCGTTGACTTCCGTGAGGACTTCGCGCGGGGATTTGAGCCCCATGGCCGCGCTCTTGAGGAGAGTGCGGCTGGCCATCATGAACAACGCGGCGGGCACGCCCTTGTCCGACACATCTGCCACGGCCAGTCCAATCCGGCCATTGTCCAGATAAACGACGTCGAAGAAATCCCCGCCTACGACCCGGGCTGGGATCATGCTCCCGTAGATCTGGAATCCGGGCTGTCTGGGAAACTCCGTGGGCAGGATCGACTGCTGCATCTTGTTGGCGACGTCGAGCTCGTTTTCCAGCGCTACCAGCCGCTCGCGTGACGCCGTCGCCTCTCGCCACGCTTCGAGGTTGGTCAACGCCCGTTCGATGGTGATCCGCAGGTCTTCGAAATCGACCGGTTTGGTGACGAAATCGAACGCTCCGAGGTTCATTGCGGAGCGGATATTTTTCATGTCTCCATAAGCGGAGATGATTACGGCGTGTATGTCGGGAGCGACATCCGGTATGTGCGACAACAACGCCAGTCCGTCCATCTGAGGCATGTTGATGTCGGACAACACCATATCGATTTCGTCGTCTTGGTTGAGGGTTTCGAGCGCTTCCACTCCATTTTGCGCAAACACGAACTGGTAGCGGCCCGAACGAATGGCCCGCCGCATCCGCTGCAAAACCAGCGGCTCCAGGTCGGGCTCGTCGTCGACCACCAGTATCCGGTATGGCCCTGACGTATCTGCCATGATTCCGTCCCTGACGGGCGGCCTGCGGCGCCCGATCACCGTGAGTTTGGCCTCGCGAAGCCGGTTACCCGTAGTAGAGGACTACCCCTTCAGTGCGGCGATGGCCTCGTCCTGCGACGGATGGATAGCTATGACCTGGTCGAAACCGCTGATTTCGAAGACTTCGCGCACGGTCCCTGAAAGTGCGCACAGCGCGAAGCCGGAGTTTTGTCGCTGAAGGGTTTTGGCCGTTTGCAGAACCACACGGAGCCCCGCACTACTGATGTACGTGAGCTTTTCCATGTCGAGGATAACCACCTGGTCGGTGGGTTCGATGGCCGCATCCAGATCTTCGAGGAAACGCTGTGCGTTGGTGCTGTCGACGCGTTCGGCAGCCTCAATGATCAAAGTGCCCTCATTCCTCTGGAACTCGATTGCCATGATGCTGTCTCCTGGATTGCGCTGGAATTTAAGCAGTTATTGGGAGCACTGGCTGACGCGCCTGATAGGCGCACCAGTGGCCTTGCCCATTTTCAAAGAATTGTATCATCGAATCGGATTTTGTGTACCAGGTTTCCAACCCGTTTATCGCACTAATGTCTGGTTTCGATCCTAACGGGCGCAACGTTGTCCCTCGTCAAATGCGCATTGGCGCTGCGGGTCCGCAAGCGCCGCATTGGCTGGCTGGCATCCCCACTCCGCTTGCTGAGTCGGCGCGTTGACGGAACCGGCATCGACAAATAGACTGCGACCATCCCGCACGTCTTCCAGGCTCCGAATCGGAGGAGAATCACCATGCAGTTGCAGATCATGTCCCCGGCCGCCTCACGCGTCGATTTCAAGGTCCCTCCGGCCGCTCGCCTGGACACCCTGGAAGGCAAAACCATTGGCCTCTACAACAACATGACCGGCGGGGCCGACGTGGCCGTCAACCGTGTCGCCGAGCATCTCAGTCGCCGTTTCAGCAACGTCAGATTCGAAAGCTACGGCGGCAACCTGCGCGACGGCCGCCCGGCATTGAGTAGAGGCGTGCATATCGACGACGAGGAAGCCGGCCGTATCGCCGTCGAAGTGGATGCCATGGTGGGCGCCGCCGCCCATTGAGGGGGCTGCACGTCGTGGCTTGCCCACGACATGGTAGCAATGGAAAAGGCCGGCGTGCCCGCGGTGGGCATCGCCGCGCGCAGTTTCGCCCGGGCCTGGCAGTCCTGCGTCGACGGCTGGGGCCAGCCCGCCACCGCGTTCGTCACCATCCCCCACGCCTGCACCGGCCAGCAGCCCGACTACATCCACAAGATGGTGGATGAGCAGATCGACAACATCATCCTCGGGCTGACCCGGATGTCGGCATCCGCCGACCTTTCCGGCGGAGCCAACGGCCACAGCGAGACCGACGTCTTCACCGTGGAACTGGACGACACCCCTCTGGGCCTGGACGCGGTTAACCGTTTCATGGAAGAGCGCGACTGGAGCGACGGGATGCCCATCGTTCCGCCCACGCCCGCGGCCGTGGAAGCCATGCTCAAGGGCACGCGCCGCGACCCGCAGGACGTGGTCATGGTCATGGAACCTGGCTTCGGCCTGGCCACCGTGGAAAAGGTCGCCATCAACGCCGTGATGGCGGGATGCCAGCCTGCCCAGTTCCCCATCCTGCTGGCCGCCCTCGAGTGCATCGCCCAGCCCGAGATGAACCACCGGGACATGCAGGTGTCCGGCCACACCGAGGCCCCGCTGATCCTGGTCAACGGCCCCATCGCCAACAAGGCCGGCATCAACTATGGAACTTCGGCAATGGGTCCCGGCGTGGTCAACAAGGCCAACACCGCCATCGGTCGGGCGCTGCGCCTCTGCCTGATTAACATCGGCTACTGCAAGGCCGGCGCCGGCGACCCCAACTTCATCGGCCTGCCCACCAAGTTCGGCATGTGCATCGCCGAGAACGAGGAAGTCAGCCCCTGGCAGCCGTACCACGTGGACAAGGGGTTCCGCGCCGACGAAAGCGCGGTCACCGTGATCACCGTCACCGGCCCCACCGACATCCTCGACGCCGGTTCCCGCAACCACGAGGATACGCTGAACAACATCGCCTCCATGATGTTCTACCGCCACGCCGGCGGTGGCAGCTGGATCAAGGGCCGCCAGTCCGCCCAGGTGGGCCACACCAATCAGCGGGTTGAGTACCAGAGCCCCTACCATCCCATCATGCTCAGCCCCTCCCGCGCGGTGATACTGCAGGAAGCCGGCTTCAGCAAGCGCGCCACCCAGGAGTGGCTGCACGAGCATTGCCGCGCCTCCCTGCGCGACGCCATCGGCCCGGCCGGCATGCCCACCGACGCCAACGGCAAGTGGCTCCGCTATCCGGAACTCCAGCACCTGGCCGACGACCCGGACGCCACCATCCCCGCGCTGGAAGACCCCGAACAGTACCTGCTGTTCGTCACCGGCGGCTCCACCCACTACGCCAACTTCTTCTATGGCACCTACGGCATCGCCACCATGCCCGTGGAGGACGTGTAAGAAGAGGCCGCCATGATGATAACCCAGGATGTGTATGACACCATCGTCAAGATCGTATATGAGGACCTGACTGGCAGATTCAAAGGGGAGATTGAATTCGGCCCCATTGACATCCAACAGGAAATCGACCAGTACGGAGATCCTTATCTGCACATCCGCATCGTGTTCGATGGCGACCAGGGCAAACTGGACTCCAAGTGGACCAGCGGCCTGATCGCGCGTCTGCTCCCCCAACTGGTTGACCTGGGGATCAAACACGTTCCTCACAAATCGTTCTTCAGCAAGGAGGATTGGGAGAGCAGAATCAACAGCAGCGCCGCTTTCGAGGCAATGAGGCGCAAGTTCAGTGAAGCGCCAACGCCCGATTGGTCGTTGACCCCAGCGCAGGTCGAGGAAGGGATCGCACTTGCGGAAGCCGGTTTGGCTGAGGAATCCCAAACGTGGCCCAGCTACTGAGAGGCGAGATAAGATGGGTGAACATCGAACCTGCCAGCCAAGTAGTGGGCCACGAACAAGGCAATCGGCGTCCCGCTCTCATATTGAGCAACGACCGTTTCAATACAGCGTCACGATTGGTCATCGTAGCGCTGATAGGCTCCTCCGAATCTAACCGCACTCGTGCGACTGCCGTTCAAATCCGGTCGGTTGAGATGCCCATCACTCCATCGTGGGTTTTGACCGAGCAAATTCGGACGTTGTCGGCACAGCGCATGGGTGATCTGATTGGCACGATGTCACAAGATGAGTCGGATGTCGTACTGGAGCACGTTTTCCAACTGATGTATCAATGATCGCGCGATGCCCTCGCTGCGATTGGTCCGTGTCGTTCCTTAAAGTAACCGAGGACGGAGAATAGCATGCCCAGAGTACCCGCCGACCAGTACGTCAGCATCGTCCGCAAGCCGCAGGACATCGACCAGTTTTGGGACGACGTGCTGGATGAAACCGCCGAGATCCCGCTGGAGCCGGAGGTGGTCTACGACCCCCTGCGGTCCACGGCCCACATCGACGTGTACGAAGTCTTCTACACCAGCCTGGACCGCGTGCGCATCGCCGGCTGGTACGCCGTGCCCCGCCAGCGCGAGGGTAAGTTGCCCGGCCTGATCCAAGTGCCCGGGTACAACATGGAACCACCGGTCCCCAAAAACTGGGCCGCCCGGGGGTATGCTGCCTTCAGCGTCGCGCCCCGGGGCAAGCTGCGCAGCAACCGCCAGTTCAACCCCGGCTACCCTGGCCTGCTCACCTACGGCATGGTTGACCGCAACACCTACTCCTACCGCGGCTTCTACATGGACGCCTGCCGCGCCGTGGATTTCCTGCTGACCCGAAGCGAGGTCAACGGCGACCGTATCGGCGTGACCGGACACAGCCAGGGCGGCGGTCTCACCGTGTCCACGGCGGCGTTACGCCCTGAAATCAAGGCCGCCGCCGCCGGCGCGCCCTACCTCTGTGGCTACATGGACTCCATCGAGTTAACCGACGCCTATCCCTACCAGGAGATCGCCGATTACCTGCGCCTCTACCCGGACAGCCGGGAGCAAGTGGAAAACACGCTGGCCTACTTCGACGGCATCAACCTGGCCCACCGGATCACGTGTCCCATCATCGTCAGCGTGGGGCTGCAGGACAGCACCTGCCCGCCGGAAACGGGCTTTGCCATGTTCGACGCCATTGCCAGCCCCGACAAGAAGATGTACGCCTACGACGGGCACGGCCACGACGCCAACAACCACGAGCACGCCGCAGTCGTGGACGCGTTCATGGCCACGCACCTGCGGAACTGAAAGGTATGACCGCATGACCACGCCGAGCGGCGGCAAGCCGCACGATTTCGACGACTACTGGCACGACGTGCTGGCGGAACTGGCCCGGTTCCCGGCCGCGCCGGAGGTGCAGGAACTTCCACTGCGCTCCACCGATTTCGCCACCGCCTACGGCGTCCGGCTGACCTCAATCGGCCCCTATCGCCTCTACGGTTACCTCAGCATCCCCAACGGCGACGGCCCCTTCCCGGCGCGTTACCATCTGCCCCGCTACGGCAGCGTGACCGACCTGGTGCCGCAGGGGCAAGCCAACGGCCAGCGCAAGGAACACGTCACCTTCGCCATCTGCGTGCGCGGACAGCGGCTGGCCGACCAACCCTACGCCGCCGCTTTCCCCGGCCAGCTCACCGACGGCATCGACGATCCCGCGACCTACATCTATCGGGGCATCGTCGCCGACTGCGTTCGCGGGCTGCAATACCTGGTCGGGCTTCCCGAGGTCGACTCCACGCGCATCGCCGCCATCGGCAACGACCTGGCCCTGACCACGGCGGCCCTGTCTCCGCTGGTAACCCACTTGGTAACCACGCCGACCCTGCTGTACACCACCGCGGAGTTGGCCTCGCGCACCGGCGCCTACCCGCTGGAGGAGATCAACGACTACCTGCGCCTGCATCCCACACGGCGTGAGGCCGTAAATCGCACGCTGTCGTACTTCGACCTCCGCTGGTTCGGCTCCAGGATCAGCGCGGCCACGCTGTTGATGGCCGGCGCCGACGGGTCCGCGCTGGACGCGACCGCCTTGCAACCGTTGATCGGCGACATTCGAGGCGAGACCACCGTCCACAAGGCGGAGCATTCCGGCTACCGGGATGGCCGCTACGCTGAGGAATGGTTATCCGAACAGTTCGGCATGGCGGAACCCAGCCTGCCGCCCCACTGGCAGGACTGATCACATGCCTTACGTGAACCTGCCCGGCGTTGACCTCTGGTACGAAGACACCGGAGGGGATGGCATCCCGGTGGTCTTCTGCCACGCCGCCTCGGGCACCTGCGATTGCTGGATCTACCAGCTGCCCGCTTTCACTCTGGCCGGCTACCGTTGCATCACCTACGACCGGCGCACCTGGGGTAAATCCCGCAACACCGACGACAGCCTGCAGCCCGGCTACCAGGACGAGGACCTGCACGGACTGGTCGAGCATCTGCACCTGGAACGGTTCCACCTGGTCGGCACGGCCGCCGGCGGTATTACCGCAATTGGTTACGCGCTGGCCCATCCGGAGCGGGTGCGGAGCCTGGTGTTCGCCAATACCATCGCCGGCATCCAGGACCCGGAGTACCTGGAGGTGCAAGACCGCATCCGCCCGCCGGAAATCCGCAATCTGCCCGTGGAACTCTACGAACTGGGACCGTCTTACCGGGGCGCCAACCCCGACGGCACGGCCCGCTGGCTGGAAATCGAACACGCCAGCCGACCCTACGGCCGGCTACCGGCCCAGCCGCTGCGCGAGCCCACCACCTACGCCCGGCTGGCCGCAATGAGCGTGCCGGCGATGGCGCTGGCCGGCGAGGCCGACCTGGTGTCCCCGCCGGCGCTGATGCGGTTGCAGGCGGAGCGCATCCCCGGCAGCCGCTTCGTGCCGCTGCCGGAGGCGGGCCACGCCGGCTTCTGGGAGCGTCCCCAGGTGTGGAACGGGCTGGTGCTGGAGTTCATTGGTCAGCATTAGGAGAGGGCAGCTCCAACGGCTCGTTGAAATGTGAGAAGCGCACGTCCATCGTGTATTGGTAAGGGAACGCCTCTCCTACCGCGGGAAACGAGCCCGTCATCGTGTAGGCGTGTAGCAACCCGTCTTCAGCGCCCAGCCAGGCGGTAACCGTTACAGTTCCGGCCAGCATCTGATTGCGCAGGTCTCCCCCACCCTCGGCAACCTCGTCACCCCAGGCTTCCCGCACCTGTCGAGCCATATCCATGTTGCCGGTAATCCTATTGACGCGCACACCCCGTAAAACTTCCTCACCTTCTTGCGAAACGTCGGTCAGGCTGTCCAAAATCTGAAAATGTAAGTTGGGGTTGGGTAGTTTTGCGGCATCCAACGCACTGAATTGGCTGGGCAATTCTTCCCATGGGCCGGCGTCGCTTTCCCGGTCATACCATCTGCCGTCCAGCAGTAGCGTCTCGCTGTAGTTCCCGTTTTCCGTCGCCTTGACGTGCATTCCTTCGTCGGCCACCACGACCGCCTCGGTGTGCATCTCCTGACGTTCCGGTCCGCCTTCAACCTGTACCGTGAACCGGGCGTCAGTGGTGAACTTGTACGTTGCCACGACCGCGGTTTTGGCCCGGCCCCGACGCAGTATTTCCTCTGCCGAGAAGGGGTTGGGCGACGGCGCGAATACCAACCACCCGGCCACTGCAAGAGCCGCCAGGCCAACCACGACTACGGCCGATAGCAATATCTTCCAACGGGTGAACATAGCTCTTTCTTTTCCAAGTCTATCGCACGTCGCCAAGTTGACCGCCGATAGTCCCGCTGTCTCAAGAGCGACGCGAGCTAATCCCGCGATGACCGGGTGGCGGTTCGGTGTGCGATGGCCTGGCGCCCGATCCATCATTTAATTTGTCCGTTCCGCCGTTTCTGGTGTAGATTATTCGGCGGCGGAGCGTCGTCACGTTGGTCGCGTTGCCGCCACAGGCACCGGAAAATCGCAGTCCTGGAGGGACACCCATGGCGGACGCACCCCTGTTTCCCGTTACCGTGGTCGGTAGCTGGCCCCGGTCTACCGAGTTGATCCGCGCCCTGCGCCGCAAGGAAGCGGGCGAGATCACCTATGACGAGTTCAGCGCGCTGGCCGACGACGAGGTGCTGGCCTGCATCCGCGCCCAGGAAGAGGCCGGCGTCGACATCATCAGCGACGGCGAACAGCGGCGGGACAACTTCTATTCCTTCGCTGTGGACAAGCTGAACGGCATGCAACTGATGAAGGTGTCCGAGCTGCTGGATTATTCCTCCGACCGCGCCCGCATGGAAGAAGTGCTGCGCGCCCTGGACGTTCCCTCCTTTGCCATCAAGAGCCCCATAGTCATCGACACCATCAGCAAGCGGCACGGGCTGGCCCTGGACGAGCTGGCCTACATGCGCGAGCACACCGACCGGCAGATCATGGTACCCATCCCCGGCCCCTACATGCTCACTCGCTCCGGCTGGTTCGAGGGCCTGTCCGACAGGGCCTATCCTACTCCCGACGACCTGGCCCGGGACGTTGTCGAGATCCTGCGCGAGGAGATCGTCGCCCTGCGCGACCACGGCTGCGACTTCGTGCAGTTGGACGAACCCACACTCTCCCAGGTAGTGTTCGGCGAAGAAACCACCGAGACTTTCATGTGCGCCGCCTTGCCCAACCGCCGCGACCCCACCGACGAGCTGGAGATGGCGGTGCGGCTGATGAACGAGACGCTGGAGGGCATCGACGGCATCAAGACCGGCGTACACGTCTGTCGGGGCAACTGGAGCCGCAAGGAAGAGGTGCTGCTCACCGGCAACTACGGCCCCATGCTGCCCTACCTGACCCAGATGAACATCGACCGCCTGGTGCTGGAGTGCGCCACTCCCCGCGCCGGCGAGATGGAAGTGTTCAAGGAATACAGCAACGAGAAGGAGATCGGCTTCGGCGTGGTCAACCCCCGCACCGACGACATCGAGCCGCCAGAGCAAATTATCAGCCGGGTCAAGGAGCTCCTGCAGTACTTTGACCCCGACAAGATCTTTCTCAACCCCGACTGCGGCTTCGGCACCTTCGCCGAACGCAACGTCAACACCCACGAAATGGCTGCCAGGAAGATGCAGGCGATCACCGACGCTGCGGAGATCCTGCGCGCGGAGTATGCTTAACCTGCCGTCGGCGAGTGGGATTGCATCATGGTGGCGCAAAATTACCAGCACTCGAGTCGACGCTTGTTGGCGCAAGGGTTCGCGGAACTGGCGTTAGGCGACACCAGGCAAGCATCCGAAAAGGGCTGGGGCGTAGCGGCGCAGATGCTCAAGGCCATCGCTGAACGACGAGGTTGGGAGCACAAGCGCCATGTAGCGTTGGGCCGAGTTGTTGGGAGACTGGCCGACGAAACCGGCGACGTAGAAATACGACGTCTATACCGGGTAGCCAGCGATTTGCATACCAATTTCTATGAGGACTTGGACGAACCCGCCCACGTCGCCGCTGGCTTGGCTGATGTCGAGTTGTTTTTGGACAAATTGGAGAACTTGGCGTAGCGACCGACGCGGTACGCGACGTTGCGAATGGCATAGGATGCCGGCGTAGCTCCATCATGCGTGTCAGATGCCCTACCTGCGGCAACCGCCTGAAACGGCGGAACGCCACCCGCCATCTTTTCGCCTGTGCAGAGCGAAACCGTTGCCGCGTATGCCCGCCGGATGATGAGGATTGCCCACGAAGTTGGTATACCCGTGTGAGCGACATGTACCGCGCCTCCCCAGAGTTTGCGGACTGTGGGTAACGAGGCTGCGGCATTGGCTATAATTGCACGCATCACCCAAAACAAACAGGAGTAACTCATGGCGCAAGCACAGGAAGGAAATCTCAACGGTCTGCCCCGGGAGAAACTGGCCGAGGTGCTGGACTCCTTCAGGGATCCGGAAGTATTCAACGCAGTAACCGGTCCTTGGAAGTCCCGCGTCGTCTGGCAGGATGGCATGCGCGCCCGCGCCTACATGCGCAACCACCAGGTTGACATGGACGAGCCCGGCGACCTCACCGCCACCGACGTCGCCGCCAGCGCCCACGAGCAGTTGCTCTCCGCCATCGGCAGTTGCATGACCGTAGGATTCGTAGTCAACGCCACCAAGCAGGGCGTGCGCGTCCACGACCTGGAAATCGCGGTGGAAGGCTACTTCGACAACATCCGCAAGTGGGCCGGCGTTGAGGACGAGGGCAATCCCGGCTACGGTCAGATCTCGGCCAAGTGCTTCGTCCGCGCCGACGCCGACGAGGACACCCTGCGGGAAATCTGGCGGCTGGCCGTGGAAGGCTCGCCCGTCACCCAATCGGTAGCCAACCCCACCTCGGTGCAAACCGAGTTCGAAATGGTCGGCTGATGGCGACCTTCGTTACCGCGGATTGGGTCGCCGAACGCATCGGCCAGCCGGGTTATCTGATAATCGATCCCCGGTCGGCCATGCGCTATCTCATGGGCCACCTGCGGGGAGCCGTCAGCGTACCTTACAAGAAGCTACAGGCCCCCGACGGCAAGCTGGGCCCGCCAGAACAGCTGGCCGCCGCCTTCGGCGACGCCGGCCTCGGCGATGACGTCACGCCTATCCTCTACGACCACCAGGACGGGCGCAACGCCGCCATGGCCGCTTGGGTGCTGGAGTACCTGGGCCGCAATGACGTCCACATCATGGACCTGCGCTACGAGGCGTGGAAAGACGAGGGCCGCGAGGTACTGTACCGCCCCGTTCTCACGAGAGCGGCCGGCTTTACGATCCGGCTGAACCCGGCCATCCGCGCCACCCTGGACGACGTGGCCAGCCGGGGAACCGGCAACCTGGTGGACGCCCGAACCGCCGAGGAGTTCCGGGGCGAGTTCGAGATGGATCACCGCCCCGGCCATATCCCCGGCGCTGTCAGTCTCCCCCATGCCGACTTGGCCGGCGCCGACGGCAACCTGTATGCCGGCCAGGACACGCTGCGCGAATGTCTGACCGGAGTTGGCATCGCGGAAGGCGAGACCGTCATCGCCTACTGTCGCAGTGGCATTCGCGCGGCCGTCACGTGGCTGGCCCTGGCCCAGGAGGGTTACACCGTCAGCCTGTACGACGGCTCCTACGCCGAATGGATGGATAGCGACCAACCGGTAGAAATCTGACAGCCCGGCTGACGCGCCACCTCAAAGGAGACGGCCATGCCGCCGAACCTGGTGCCCTACCTGCTTTACGAACCCGAGGAATCGGGGATTCTGTGGATCAAGTTCAACCGGCCGGAGCGCATGAACGCGCTCATCGGCTCATCCGAGGAGAACGGCACCGTCGCCAAGGTTGGCGAGTACATGCGCGCCGGTGACGACGACCCCAACGTGCGGGTTATGGTGCTCACCGGCGTGGGTCGCGGCTTCTGCTCCGGCGCCGACATGCGCCGCGACAACTCGCCGGACATCACGGGCGAGAACTTCGTGGGGAACCGGGGCACCATCGAGGGTCCGGACGCCGCGCGGGAGCACTTCTACCACGGCTTCACCAAGCTGCACCGGGACATCTCCCAGGTCCGCAAACCCACCATCGCCATGATCAACGGGCCGGCCGTCGGGTCCGGCATGGACATGGCGTTGCACTGCGACATCCGCCTGGGCTGCGAGAACACCCGCTTCATTGGCTACCAGCAGTTGGGGCAGATCATCGAGAACGGCGGCAGCTACTACCTGCCCAAGATGGTCGGCCTGGGCCGCGCGCTGGAGTTCGCCTACACCGGACACCTGGACGCCCAGCGGGCTTACGAGTGGGGCATGCTCAACTACCTGGTTCCCTCTGAGGAACTGGAGCAGACCACTCGCGACCTGTGCGACCGCATCATCCGCACGCCGCCCATGGTGCAGTGGATCAGCAAGCGCATCATGCGCGCGGCCCTGGACAGCACGCTTGAGACCACGATGACGCTGACCTCCAACGCCGGCGGCATCCTCAGCGGCTCCGAGGACGCCCACGAGGCCCGGCAGGCGTTCCTTGAGAAGCGGGCGCCGGAGTTCAAGGGAAGATAGGTTCGCCCATCCTTTCGCCGTCCCGTTCCCGCGCGCCAGCGCAGGTATAATGCGGTTCACCACCCCGTGCGGCAGCGAGGTTCAGCATGACCACCGCCGACAGCGCCATCACCAAGCTCCAACAGCCCGAGGAGTTCTTTGTGTTTCCGGACCCACCGGAAATTCCCGAAGACAAGATGACCAACTTTGATCACCTCGCCGCCAACGGCAACGTCCACCATCTGTCGATGCATTTCGGCAACCCCGATACCACCCTTGTCGCCGGCGAACGTTACCTGGCCCTGGCGCCGACGCGGGACATGACCGGCCTGCGCTATCCCGACCTGCTGATTGCCTTCAACGTGGATCCGGAGACCTACCATCGCCGCCGGGCTTACGTGATCGCAGATCAGGGCAAGCCGCCTGATTTCGTCATGGAAGTGGCATCACCTAGCACCAGACGCATCGACGCCACCCACAAACGAAACGATTACGCCGCTCTGGGTATCCCGGAATACTGGCGCTTTGATGAAACCATCGGCGGGCGCTTGCCCAAGCTGGCCGGCGACCGCCTGGCGGATGGCCGGTATGAGCCAATACCCATTGAGGAAATTGCAGAGGGCGTCCTGCAGGGTTACAGTCAGTCTCTGAATCTATACCTGCGCTGGGTTCGTGGCGAACTGGAATGGCACGACCCGAACACTGGGCGGCATATCCTGACCATGACCGACGAGCGGGCCAGGGCCGACCGCGCCGAAGCGGACCTGATCGCTGAACGGGCCGCCCGCAATGCCGCCGAATCCCGTATAGCCGAACTGGAACAGAGGCTCCGCAGTCAGAACACCTGAACCAAGAGCCTACGTACCCGCGATCGCATATTTCAGGGGCGAATGATCATTCGCCCCTGAAATATGGTAGACCCAACACTATCAGTCCGCAAACGTCAAAGGCTGTCCGAACTTCTCGCCGTGGGCGATCTCGGACATAGGCTTGCGGGGTGTGCCGGTACCCGGCTCGCGCATGATGCGGTAGCCGAAGGGCAGCACCGTGATCAGCTCCAGCTCTTCAGGGATGCCCAGGAGGGTCTTCACCTGGTCCTGCGCCTCCCCGCGGACGCCAACGAAGCAGGTGCCCAGGCCCTCCGACCAGGCCACCAGTTCCATCTGCTGCAGGGCGCGGCCGGCGTCCAGTTGAGCGCGGCGCGCGCCGTCCATGACGACGGCGATGGCAACCTGGGACTTGCCGATGAAGGTGCCCTGGGTACAGATTTCGCCGAGCTGTTTGATCGTGTCCGGATCCCGGACGACGATGAAGTGCCAGGGCTGGGTGTTGCTGGAGCTGGGAGCCCAGCGGGCGGCCTGCAATATCTTGTGCAGGACCGCGTCCGAAACTGGCGCGTCGGTGAAGTCGCGGATGGTGCGTCGGGTGCGGATGGCATTGAAAACGTCCATTCTTGTACCTCAGACCAAACTGTCGGGTTTTCGTCGTGACGGTTGAGCATCGGTGCGGGTCTTCAGCGCACCGGTGGCCACATTATCCAGCCCCGACGGCCGGTGTTGCGCAGGCGCAGCAAGTGTCCGCCCAGAGTAGTGACGTACAGGCTGCTCTGGTCGGCGTCGCCGAAGCAGCAGTTGGTGGGCATGTCGACGCCCACGGGCATGGGGTAGGTCTCCAGCACGCGCCCCTCGGGCGTCCACACGTAGAGCATGGGGCCGGGGCCGCTGGCCCAGTTGCCGGCGGTGCCCACGATGTTGCCCTCGGAGTCGAGGCACATGCCATCGATGCCGCGCTGCGGGCCGCGATGGTCGGTGCCAAACTGGTGCAGCACGATGTACTGGCCCAGCGACCCGTCCTCGTTGATCGGATACGACCGCAGTTCGCGCACCGCTCCCGGCTCGTTGTCCGTCTGGATGATGTAGAGGGTCTGGTCATCCGGCGACACCAGCAGCCCGTTGGTGCCGGTGGTGTCGAAGGTGACCTGCTGGCAGGTGTAGGAACCGTCGGGCTGCGGGTCGGCGCGGAGGATGTCGCGGCCGGACATCTCCGGCTGCTCGCTGGGGTCGATGTTGCCGGCGTTCCACGGGTTGCTGAACCAGATGCGGCCCTGCCGGTCGATGGCCAAGTCGTTGGGCGTGTTCAACCTCTGGTCACCGAGGCGGTCGACGATGGTCGTGGTGGTGCCGTTGGATTCAAACCGGACGATGGCTCGTCCGCCGGAGCAGCACCCGTAAAGCCGACCCTCGGCGTCGAAGGCCAGTCCGTTGGTATGGTTGGTGTTCTCCCGGTACACGGTACATTCGCCGGTGTCGGGGTGGTACGCCATAATGCGGCTGGCGGGTATGTGGGTGAATAGCAGGCGACGGCCGTCCCAGGCGGGACCTTCGGTCAGTCGGCTGAAGGGCCCAGCGACGTGCTCCCATTGCAGTGCCATGTTGTCCTCCTGGATCAGGTATGGGGATTTGTCCTCAGTGAGCCAGACCCGCCCACTCCGGATAAACGGAAATCGTTGGGCCCATGCGGCATGGCGTCATTGTATGCCACCCTGCCGGCAAAGTCATCGCGGCTGGGTTGGTTGGGACCCGGAACGCCGCATTCCCGCTTGTTTGGCGCAACGTTTGCGGTTATAGTGTGGACACTTATCATTGAGTTGATTCCACCCTAATCAGGAGCTGTCGAGATGACACAGAGCAGTCGATTACGCAGCGGCAACGTTGCTGCCCCGGAAACCGGGGTTTCGGTCTACGAGGCCATCCACAACCGAAGGATGAACAACGAGTTCACCGACGATGTGCCCAGCCGGGAGTCCCTGCAGCGGATGCTGGACGCGGCAGTGTGGGCCCCCAACCACCGGTTGACCAACCCGTGGCGGTTCTTCGTGCTGGAAAAGGGCGGACAGAAGCGGGCGGAAGTCGCGCAGTTGGCCTACGACAACCAGTTCGCCCGCAGTGGCAACCATGATCACGCCGACGGCAGCCGACAGCGTGTGCTGGATTCACCGGGATTGATTTACGTGTACAGCGTGCCGGGCGACAGCGAAGAGATGACCCAGGAGAACTACGCCGCGGCGTGCTGCGCCGTGCAGAACCTCCTCCTGGCCGCGGTGGCCGAAGGGCTCGCCGGCGACTGGAGCACGGGCAACACCACCCGGCATCCGTCCCTGGCGGAAACCCTGGGCGGCGAATCCGACTGGACCATGGTCGGGGCGCTCTTCATCGGGCAGCCGTCCCGTCCTTCGGCGTCCGTGCGCGCTCCGGCGGATGAGGTCACCGCCTGGCTGTAAACGAAATCCCAGGTTCCTTCGGCCCTCCTCGCTCCTGCGGCGAGGGGGGCCGACTTGCGCTATACTGGCCGCCGATCCGCAGCGCAAGGAGTTCCCCATGCCCTGGACAGAGACCATCGTAGACACTCTGAAGAAATGGGACACGTCGCTCATCGCCTACGTTCCCGACATCTCAATCGACCGGGTGACCAGCATCATCAATGAGGACCCGTTCTTCCACCTGGTCTCCTGCACTCGCGAAGAGGAGGCGGTGGGCGTCGCCGTGGGCAGCTACGCCGTCGGTCGCAACGCCGCCGTGTTCATGCAGTCCAGCGGGTTCGGCAACAGTATCAACGGCATCGCCAGCCTGTGCCTGCCCTCTCGGACGCCCATTCCCATCTTCATGAACCTGCGCGGCCAGGTGGGCGAATTCAACATCGCCCAGGTGGCCATGGGCAGGAATACCAAGCCCATCCTGGACCTGTTCGGGATCGCCCACTACACCATCGAAAGCGAGGACCGGATGGACACGTTGCTGGACGGCGTGATGAAGCTCTGCCACGCCCACCGCAACCCGGTCGCCATCTGCATGACCCCCATGCTGCACGGAGGCAAAATTGCTTAGGTTCGACGCCACTCAACTGGTCCTGCGCCACGCCGGAGACTCGCCCATCGTGGGCAACTTGGGTCCCACCAGCGACGAGCTTTACCACGCCGGGCACCGCGACCGGAACTTCTACACCTACGGCAACATGGGGCTCTGCTCGTCCATCGCCTTGGGAATGGCGCTGTCCACCGACGACAAGGTGATCTCGCTGGACGGTGACGGTTCGCTGCTGATGAACTTGGGTGCCATCGCCACCATCGGGCGGGAGAACCCGTCCAACCTGGTAGTGGTGGTTTGGGACAACGAGATGTGGGGCCAGACCGGCGGCCAAGCCAGCCACACCGCCACCGGCACCAACCTGGAAGAGGTCGCCAACTCCTGCGGCATCACCAGAACCGCCACCGTGAACGACCTCGAAACGCTGGAAGAGGCGTTCGGCCGGGCCATGCGCGAACCGGGCCCCTGGTTCATCGTCGCCAAGATCGAGGAGGCCGACCAGTACATGCCAGTGGCCCCGGTGGAACCGGAGTTTACCCTGTACCGCTTTCGGAATACGTACGTGACGTAAAGGTTTTCTCAGTATCAGGTTGAACTACAGCGACTACATCATTTTCGCGGACGAGAGCGGAGATCCCAACCCGGCGTCAATTGACGCGAACTATCCCGTTTTCGTACTCAACTTCTGCGTGTTCCGGAAGGATCACTACGTCGCTTCGGTGCTACCAGCCGTGGCGGCGTTCAAATTCGAGCATTTCGGGCATGACACGGTGGTGCTTCACGAGCAAGACATTCACCGCGGCAAAGCCCCTTTCGACTTTGGTGGGAACGGTCAGCAGCAGACCACTTTTCGGCAAGGCTTGAACGCAGTGGTCGCCGGGCTTGATTATGGGGTGATCGCCACCGCAATCGATAAACCTTTATTGGCGCAGACAACCGTTTCTGACGCATACGGACTCGCGTTGCAGCGTTGCATAGAGCAGGTCTCTGGATTTTTAGAAACTCGTGGACAGCACGAATCAATCACGCACATAGTCATTGAAAGCAGGGGGCGGAAGGAAGACGCCGATTTGGCGCAGGTATTCCAACGTATTGGAGTTGATGATCACGCGCTTGGCAAGGCGATGCCAGGTTTCGATATGGTTTTTGCGGCCAAGAATAGCAACTCAATCGGCTTGCAGATCGCAGACCTTACGGCCTATTCAATAGGGAGAAAATGCGTCGCGCCAGACAAACCGAACCGGGTGTGGGAAACCTTGGTAAATCCCAAGCTATTGGTCGAAGTAGAGGTCCTCCCGCAGTCTCACGAAAAAACCTCGGAGTGATCCGAGGTTCTTTGCCGATTGGAACTGGCCATCGGCCCAAGCTGCAGATTCGTACCACTCCAAACCAACAGCCGGCCTAAGTGCTTGGGAGGCCCTAACAAAAGCCATATGACTTTGCCGGCCGGATCCAACTCCAATCTCGCTTTAATGCTATACCACCCTGATATCGCGGTCAACGTTTGCCACCTCCCGCCCGGTTGGTCTATGATTGAGCCGGCGGCCGAGGCCGCTGACTTGCGCTTACGGCGCGGAGGAGATGACCAGCCCGATGACGCAGGCCACGAGCTCTTTACCCAGCGAGACCGACGCTAACGGCGCAGTCGCCATCGCCCGGCGGAGCGCCGACGCTGACGCGCTGCCTGATGGCCTCACCGCCGAAGACCTGGTGGAAGTGTGCCGGCAGATGATCCTGGTGCGGACGATGGACGAGCGCATCTGGATGATGAACCGCCAGGGCAAGGTGCCCATCGCCGCATCATGCCAGGGTCACGAAGCGGCGGAACTCGGGTCGTTGCTCGCAGCTCAGAAGGACGGGGATTGCTTCCTCTTCCCATACTACCGGGACTTGGCGGTCAAGATGGCCGCCGGCCTCACGCCTCGACAGGTGATGCTGTCCTTCATGGGCAAGGAGGGCGAGCCATATTCCGGCGCGCGCCAGTTCCCGCTGCAGGGCGCGGACCTCCCCCGCAACATCATCCAGATATCCAACGTCGTCGCCGCCGGACTGACCCAGGCCGTGGGCTACGCCCTGGCGTGCAAGATGATGGGCGAACAGACGGTGACCATCTGCTACTTCGGCGACGGAGCAACCAGCCAGGGCGAGACCCACGAGGCTATGAATTTCGCCGCCATCCACCAACTGCCCGTCATCTTCATCTGCGAGAACAACAAGTACGCCATATCCACACCGCAGGACTCGCAGATGGTTATCAGCGACGTCGCCGCACGCGCGGAAGGATACGGATTCCCCGGGTTTGTGATCGACGGGCTGGACCTGGTCGCCTGCTACGAGGCGACGCGGCAGGGCATCGCCCACGCCCGCGCTGCCGGCCCGGTGTTGATCGAGATGAAGGTGGAGCGGTTCATGCCCCACACCACCGACGACGACGACCGGCGCTACCGGGACCGGGACGCGCTGGACGCCGCGCGCCAGTACGATCCCGTGGCCGTCTTCCCGGATCAGATGGTGGAGCGCGGCATACTCACCCCGGAGCAAGTGGACGCCTTCCGCGCCGAGGCCATGCAACAGGTGAACGACGCCACCGACTTCGCCGACGAGGCGCAGCCGCCGGATGCAGCGACAATATATGACCATCTGTACGTATGACGAGTGAATCCGGCGCCGAGTCCTGAAACCTCGTCCTACGCTACTTGGGCAGGTTCACCCGTCTGCTTTTGATAATTGCCATATACGCTTTGGTATTATGGTACGGGAAGGCAACCACCGCCCATCTTGATAATCCACCCGTCCTGACCAAAATTGCGGTCGCCCTAGTCGCGCTTGGCGTCACGGGCAGCATCTATCGCATTCTGATTGACGTTGCGAAAGAAACGAAAGGAGCCATCATGGTGATTGCAGCATTTCTCAACGAAAAATTAGTGGAACCACAACGCCGCAAGCTGCGCGCAGAGGGACGCGAGGAAGGGCGTGTTGAAGGCCGTGCTGAGGCGCGCGCCGAAGTAATCGCCGATATACGCTCCCGTTTGCTGCGCGAGGGAATCGACCCTGACCTCATCATTCCGCCTGAAAAGACGAACGGCGCTAACCCATCCTGACTACAATCCGGCAAGACGTTGGAGCGAAAATCAACTTAACAGGCGGCAAACGCTATGCCAGAGATGACCGTAATTGAAGCAGTCCGTTCGGCGCTCCACGAAGAGATGGAGCGCGACGAACGCGTTTTCGTGATGGGCGAGGACGTCGGCCAACGCGGCGGCGTGTTCCTGGCCACCCAGGGGTTCATCGAGGATTTCGGGCCGCAACGGGTGATCGATTCGCCACTGGCCGAAGCATCCATCATGGGCATCGCCTTGGGCGCGGCCTTCCGCGGGATGCGGCCGATACCCGAGGTGCAGTTCTCCGATTTCGTCTGGCCCAGCGTCAACCAGCTCATCGGCGAGGCGGCCCGCGTGCACTACGGCACCAACGGCGCGCTGAAGGTCCCCATGACCGTGCGCATCCCCTACGGCGGCGGGATCCGCGGCGGACTGTATCACTCCCAGAACGTGGAGGCTCTCTTCTTCCATACCCCGGGCCTCCTGGTGGTCACACCCTCCACTCCTTACGAAGCCAAGGGTCTCCTTAAGTCCGCCATTCGCGACGACAATCCGGTCATCTTTCTAGAGCACAAAAAGACCTACCGGCTGGTGCGCGGCGAGGTGCCCGACGAGGAATACACCCTGCCCATCGGTCCCGCGGACATCAAGCGGGCCGGCTCCGACGTCACGGTCGTCAGCTACGGCCTGGCGATGCACTACTGTCTGGCCGCTGCGGAGGCGGTTGCCGCCGACGGCATCGGCGCGGAGGTCGTCGATCTGCGGACCCTCAAGCCCCTGGACACCGAGACCATCCTGGACTCGGTGAAGAAGACCGGCAAGCTGCTGGTGGTTCACGAGGATAATATCAGCGGCGGCATCGGCGCCGAGATCGCAGCGCTCGCAGCCGACGAGGCCTTCGAGTACCTGGACGCGCCCATCGCCCGCCTCTGTGGACCCGACGTACCCACCATGCCCTTTGCCCAGACCCTGGAAGACGCCTACATGCCCAGCCCGGAGGCTATCGCTGCCGAGATCCGCCGTCTGGCCGCTTACTGATCGCATCCAACCGATTACCAAGGACTGTCCCGTGGCTCAACTGATCGAACTTCCCCACGTCGGCGAGAGCGTCGTCGAAGGCACCATCGGTAAGTGGCTCAAGCAGCCCGGCGACCATGTGGAGCGCTACGACCCGTTGGTGGAGGTGGTAACCGACAAGGTGACCATGGAGGTGCCCTCTCCGGTGGCCGGCGAACTGCTGCGGATCATCGCCCAGGAGGGCGAGACGGTCCCCATGGGCGCGCCCATTGCAGAAGTGGACGACGGCAGCGGGCCGGCAGCCGGCGCACCGCCAGCGGCATCTGCGTCTCAGGCGACTGCGCCAACACCTGCGCCTGCCCCGGCGTCTCCAGCTTCGTCGACCCCGACATCGTACCTGATCATGGACGCCCGTCCGGTTGGCCCCACCGGCGGTTCCGCGGTGGAAGCGCAGAGCCAAGAAGATACCAACGAGGCAGGTACCACCCCGACGCGGGCGGTCCAGGCAACTCCTACGGTAGTCGTCGCACGCGATGAAGACACGGTGTCGGAGCGGTCACCCAACCGCTTATCCCCGGCGGTGCGTCGCCTGGCCACCGAGCATAACCTGGACGTCGACCGCATCGCCGGCACCGGCATGGGCGGGCGCGTCACCCGGAACGACGTGCTGCGCTACTTGGAACAGCAGACGGCGACCGTCGCGACGGCGGCTCCCCCAACTGCGCCGATCATCCCAGCTCCTGCGCCGGCAGCCGCACCGGCGACTCCGGCTGCCGACGAGGAACGCGTCGCGCTGACCCCCGTGCGGCGCATGATCGCCGACGCCATGGTGCGCTCGGTCACGCAAATTCCCCACGCCTGGAGCATGGTCGAGGTGGACATCACCGAACTGGTCGGCCTGCGCAACCGGGAGCGGGACCGGTTCCGCGCCCGCGAGGGCGTCAACCTGACCTACCTGCCCTTTGCGCTGAAGGCCGTCGCGTCCGCCTTGAAAGACAACCCTACCATGAACGCGTCCTGGGGCGACGACTGCATCATCCTCAAGCGTCGCATCAACCTGGGCATCGCGGTGGCCGCGCCTACCGGCCTCGTGGTGCCGGTGATCCACGACGCGGACCGGCTGAGCATCGCCGGCCTGGCCCACGCCGTCGCGGACCTGTCGGATCGGGCCCGCGGCGGAACCCTGCGGCTGGAGGACGTGCAGGGCGGCACGTTCACCGTCAACAACACCGGTGCGTTAGGCAGCGTACTCGGCGGGCCTATCATCAACCACCCCCAGGCCGGCATCCTGACCACCGAGGCGGTGCAGCAGCGGCCCATAGTGATCAACGACGCCATCGCCATCCGCTGGATGATGAACCTGTGCCTGTCCTTCGACCACCGGATCAACGACGGCGCCGAATCGGGCGCGTTCATGCAGTCTGTGAAGAGTCGCCTCGAGGCGATGGATGGCGACACGCCCATCTACTGACGGCGCCGACACCGCGGCGGGTTATGGAACCTGCCGCATCATACGGGCCGGCGTGGTGGACTACCGGGAGGCGTGGAACTGGCAGGTCCGCATCGCCGACGGCATCCGCGACGGCTCTCAGCCCGAAACCCTGCTGCTCCTGGAGCATCCGCACACCTACACCCGGGGCCGACTGGCGCCCGACAGCGACCTTTTGCTGGACGAAGCGACGCTGTCCGCCCGCGGCATCACCGTGGTCGAAACTGACCGAGGCGGCCTGATCACCTACCACGGTCCGGGCCAATTGATCGCCTACCCTATCATCCGGCTGCGCGGGCGCGGCGGCCCTCACTGGTACGTCCGCACCCTGGAGCGGGTCATTATCAACGTGCTGGCCGACTTCCGTTTAGACGCCACCACCGTCGAAGGCCGCACAGGCGTCTGGACCGCCGACGGCCAGCGCAAGATAGCCGCCATCGGCGTGAAGATCGCCGGCGGCGTCGCCTACCACGGCTTCGCCATCAACGTCGACCCCGACCTGGCCATGTTCGACGGGATAGTGCCGTGCGGCATCTCCGACCGGGCGGTGACGAGCATGGCTGCGGAGTTAGACGCAACGGTGGAAATAGCGACAGTGGCTGACTGCGTGGCCCGCCGGTTCTGCGTGGCGCTGGATCTGGCCAAAGACTAAAAGCCGGCGGTCTATTGCCGGCGCGGCCTGAAGGCGAAAATATCCGCCACCGGGCAGGCGAAGCCGGGCAGCACCGGATCGCCCACCACTGTATCCCCAATGCCGTAGCGCACCACCGAACCGTCATCATGGTGGGCGTGCACTTCCCGCGTTTCGGGATACGCCACCAGTACCAACCGGACGCCGGCTTCCAGCCACATCTGCGTTTTGGCGTCGATGTCCGGCTGTCTATCGTTGGGTGATACTACTTCCAGAACCAGATCGGGGATGACATCGGCATAGCCGCGCGGCGGCGGCGGTTCTGCCATGCGCTCGTAGGAGATGAACCCGTAATCGGGCGCGCGGACGGTGTCGGGGTTGCGCTCAACGTTCACGCCGGTATCGGCGGCCACGCCGTGGCCGAGGTCATGTTCCTCTGCGAAGTTACCTATCCGTCGACCGAACCTCGCAGCGACCATGCCATGCTCGTGGCTGGTGAGCGGCAGTTCAATCAGCACTCCCCGGATCAGTTCGTAGCGCTTGCCATCGACGGGCATGGCCATGAGGTCATCGGCGGTGAGCAGCTTTTGGGCGGTGGTCATGCCCCCAACTCCGTTTATTCTCGTGGTGATTGTTTCGCTGTGCCGTTGCTGCCTATGGCTCTTATGCGGGCGCTACTGCCCAACGCGATAATCGCTCCAGCCGACATCTTCATGACCCAATCTGCGAAGTCGAGCAGGTTGGATTGAGCGGCAGTCAACTCAGCATCAGGGATTGGTGAGAGCCACGCTGCAATACCTATGCCGATGGCAAGCAGGGTGAAGGGGAGGAGACGCTGCACGAATAAAGGTATTTCGCGCACGTTCATAGAAACACCGGGCGGGTTCAGGACCGGCGTTCAGACTTGCCAGCCTGGCGGCGATACCACACGGTGATCCTGCCCACCCATACTATTAGACCAACGATGCCCAGGCCCACGAGGGCCATGCCGATGAACGGTACAAATTGTTCCATCACGCCTATCTCCTGTGCCTCAGTTATACTACACAATGGGGCGTTCCCACTTCCTTAACCAAACGGCGCAGCCAAGGAGAATAGGCGTCATGCGATGGGTTAGCAACGCCATTTTATTCGTTGGAGTGCCAGCGGGCATCCTGGTAGGTCTTGACGTGGGAGGGCAATGGGACGCGCCGCAATGGCTGCTCTCGGCGGCGTACACTGCTGTCGGCTTGATTCTGATAGCCGGTATATTCGTGGGCATTTTCAGCAGGGCTGAGTAGCCACCACTGGCTCAATCACACCGCTCTCTAGCCGCCATACTGAACCCTTGACGGCACCGCAAATCGGCAAGGTTAGCCGCGAAACGGGAGTACGATGATGGTTTCGGTTTCAGATTACGTTAACACGCAATTTAGTTGGACCAAATTCTACATGGAATTTGGGGACAAGCTGCTTGAGCATAAGGATGACCGTCGTGAGCTGGTTGCCAAGGTTCGTGAAGCGTGCCTGTCCGTAGGCTTCCGATATTTGGAAAATATTCCAAATGCGAGCGGTGGTACTGGGTTGCAGGACATTTGCCCGTTCACGGTTATGGGCACTTTCAATCGAGGAAAAGGAATTGAGAGCGCCAACTGTCGAACTGTCGCTTTGGAACTCGGGAATTTTCTTGGGGTGTCTGAACCGGTTCCATTCGTTAACGATGGCAGCATTCCAACCTTGGCAGCGACGTTGGGCGTATTTTTCTGGGAACCCGACGGAGTGGATCCATTGTGGGAGGTTTTTGAGGCTGCGCTCCAATTCGCTGATTCAAACTCGGACTCAGCTCGACAAGCGTTCGTTCATTGCTATGACCGAGCACTTGGAACCAAGGGGGTCGGAGTCAACCTCTCCATGGGACTTTATTGGATTCTCCCTCACAGATACCCGTCACTTGATAGCAAGTCCAGAAAATACATTAGCGATCATTTGAGCATCTCACTGCCTCAGATACCTCCTTCGGGTGACGGCTACTTAGCGTTCGCAGACGATTTAATCAAGAGATTCCAAAGCCGCGATTTTCCCATCCATTCTTTTCCTGATTTAGCGGTTGCGGCTTATCGGGGCGCTCCGCCACCGCCGCCACCTCCTCCGTGCGGTTATTCGATCGACAGTATCGTCGACCAAGGCTGCTTTCTCCCCCAACCCACGCTGGAGTCAATGCTCCACCGCCTCCAAACCAAGCAAAACCTCATCCTCCAAGGGCCGCCCGGTACCGGTAAGACCTGGCTAGCAAAGAGATTGGCGTACGCCCTCATCGGGCGCAAGGACGAAACCAAAGTCCGGCCCATGCAGTTCCATCCCAACCTCTCTTACGAGGATTTCGTGCGCGGCTGGCGGCCGCAGGGCGATGGTGGCCTTTCACTCGTCGATGGTCCCTTCCTCCAAATAGTGGAGCAGGCACGAACCGACGAAGACAGCGACTACGTGATGGTCATCGAAGAAATTAACCGCGGTAATCCTGCCTCCATTTTCGGAGAGATGCTCACTCTGCTGGAGGCCGACAAGCGCAACCCCGATGAGGCCCTCGCGTTGGCTTATCCCCGTGAGAACGGCGAGCGCGTGTACACCCCGCCCAACCTGTACGTTATCGGCACGATGAACACCGCCGACCGTTCCATCGCAATGGTCGACCTGGCGCTGCGCCGCCGTTTCGCCTTCTTCGACCTGGAACCGATGCTCAACGACACCTGGCGCAATTGGGTCGAGGAGCAGTGCGGCATCGACGGCGCATTCCTGGGCGAGATAGCCCAGCGCATCAATGCATTGAACGAGGATATTGCCACCGACCACAACCTGGGCCGCCAGTTCCGCATCGGCCACAGCTTCGTGACACCCGCGCCCGGCACATCCGTCGAGGACCCCGACGAATGGTATGAACAGGTCGTGGAAACCGAGTTCGTACCGTTGCTTCACGAGTACTGGTTCGACGACCCTGAAAAAGTGGCCGACGCCCGGTCGCGGCTGTTGGGCATCTCGTGACCACTGCGCCGGAAGCCGCTACGCCTGGCTTCATCGGCCGGATTCCGGTCCGCAACATCTGGCTGCTGCTCCTATACGCCTCCCAACTGTACCGCGAACTGCCGGAAACACGACGCGTCAAGATAGAAGAGGTTCCGGACGACATACCGGAACTGGTGGCCGAACTGCTTGCCAGCGCGGTGGAACGCCGTATGCGGCGCAATCTTGCCGTGGGCTACCGCCGGCGGGCAGAGGTCCTCACTCGCGTTCGCGGGCGGATCGACCCGCTTCGAACCGAACGGGGGCAGTTGCTGCAGCGCGGGCAGGTGGCGTGCACATTCGATGAACTCACCATCGACACGCCCCGCAACCGATGTGTCAGAGAAGCGTTGCTACTGCTCGCCCGGGTCGTCAAGAGGGCACTATTGGAGCGAAGGTGCCGTGAACTGGCCGCCAGGATGGTCCTGGCCGGCGTCCGAAATGAACCCAACGCCAGACGGATCAGCGGACAAATTCTAAGTAGCGGCGCTGGGTGGATGGATGCCGAAGAGCGGCGGATGCTGGCGGCGGCGCGGCTGGTCTTTGACCTTGCGATCCCTACCGAGCAGTCCGGCAACGCACTGCTGGCAACAGCTGATCGCAAGGGTGATCGCGGTTGGGAACTCTACGAGGCAGCGGTGGCAGGCTTCTACGCCGTAGTATTGCCGCCTCGCGGTTGGAGGGTCAAAGCACAAACCTCGATGAGGTGGCCAACGGAGGGCGATACGCCAGGCATGGGATCTATTATGCCCAGAATGTACCCGGATATCATGCTAGAGCTCAATCGGCCGACCTACCCGAACGTCCGGCATCGCATCATCGTAGACACGAAATTCACGGAGATTGTCCGTCCTGGTCAGAACGGGTCGCCAAGGTTGGACTCCGGTCACATCTACCAGATGTACGCCTACCTCCGCTCCCAGGAAGACGCCGGAGATCCGCTATCGCTAAACTCCACCGGCGTGCTCTTGTACCCGTCCCTGGGCGAGGACTACGACGAGGCGGCAACCATTCAGGGGCACCGCATCCGGTTTGCCACCGTCGATCTTGCCGCCGACACGCCTACCATCCGCCGGCAACTGCTACGGATAGCGGACGAAGAACCGTAGAGGTGCGCTAGCTGATGCGGGGCCGGTTCTCGCCGTCGCCCCCGTCTGAGGGAGCGTCGTCGCGGAGGCTGCGCCGGCGCGAGCGCGGGCTACGCTCCGGCGGCGGGTCGGGCTCAGCCGGCGCGGAAGTTTCGG
Source organism: Dehalococcoidia bacterium (assembly GCA_965220505.1). GTDB lineage: Bacteria > Chloroflexota > Dehalococcoidia > Lucifugimonadales > UBA3495 > Bin87. The sequence goes on from CBDCQE010000001.1 coordinate 2,201,252, forward strand.
TCTCTGCGCTTTCGGCAGCCGCCGGCTCAGGACCGGCGTCTCGGGTCGCCCGGGTGTCGTCTGTCGTCGTAGATTCCACCACGTCGGGCGCGGGATCTCCCGATTCGGGTTCTTCCGGCGGGGCATACTGAGGGTAGGCGCGGCGGAAGTCCGCCAGGGCCGAGTCCAGGTACCGGTGCATCTCTTCGGGCTCGCGGACCTGCAGGGGGATGCGCCGTCGGTTCATGGTGTACACGCGCAGCGGGTCTCCCATGAAACCGCGGTCGCTCACCACTTCGCGAATGTCGCTGAAGTGAATGGTGCGTCGTCTGGGCGTCCCGAACATGATGATCAGCGCGTCGGAATAGACGCGATACTGCCGCGGAGAAGTCAGCCAGGAATAGGCGCCAACGCCCAGGCCGACGACTATCAGTAGCCAGGCGCCGCTGCCACCGCTGCGGCGGGGGGCGGGCTCTTCGGCCTCTCCGCTGGCGTCCTGGGTCTGCGCGGCCGGCTCAGCAGGGACATCATCCCCCCGGCGGGCGTCGGTGAACAGTTGGTACAGACCAAAGAGGATGACGGCAGCGGCGAGGATCAGCGTCAGGTTGAATCTCACCCGACTGGGCGCCCAGTAAATCAGTGTGGTTTCGGGCTGCTGCATACTCTATTCGCACCTGCCTGCCGTGTTCGTTTATCGCTACGCTGCCGTTGCGACGCCGGATATGTTACCACACGGCAGTGCGGCGTTTGGCGGCGCAATGCACGCTCAGGCGAACGGCCCGATGGCCCGGAGGCCCAATGGTAGAATGACCGTAACGACGCTGCTTCACGGGAGGAGCATCAGCAATGCTGAACTTGAGCGCTGACGAACAGGCTTGGCTGGACGAATATCGCCGACAGCTGGAGGAGAAATTCCCCGGCCTGGTGGAAGACATCATCATCTTCGGGCCGTATTCCCGCGGCATTTCCGACCCGGACGTGGATTTCAACACGTTGGTGCTAGTCAAGGGGGACGACCGCAAGAAGGCGGAGGAGGTTGCTGATTTGGGGATTATGCTGGACGTGACCACCTTTTTTATAGCTCCGATGATTTTCTCGTACACATTGGCGGAATGGGCGGAGTCCAAGCGCATAAACGGCTGGATTTATAACCTGGCGAAAGACGGGGTTAGTGCGCTATGAGCGAAGCACAGGCGATTGCGGAATGGCGGCGGGCCGAGGATTGCCGGGGAGTAGCCCTGCTCTGTCTTCAGCATGGTTTCTACGCTGACGCGATTTCCCGAGCTTATTACGCAGTATTCCACGCCGCCAGGGCGTCGTTGGCGCTGCATGAAATCAGCACTCGAAATCATCGCGGCGTCAACTATTTGTTCAACCTGCATATAGTGCAGCCGGGGTTGGTTGAAGATAGATGGGGCTCTGTCATTGGGCGACTCGCCCCATTGCGCATAGCTGCGGATTACCGTGTTGAGACGACCTTCAGCGAAGCCAACGCCGCCAGCGCCTGCGAACAAGCCGACGCTTTCGCCGAGCGCATCCACTCCTTGCTGGGTGGTCTCGTCGACTCCTGACGTTTGCCGACGTCCAGCTGATGCCACATCGCGTGTCTGCTTGACCCTGTTCAGGGATGATGCCAGAATTGGCGGCGAATGTTCCGCCAACCGCACGCATCGAAACACAGGAGGCGACGGCCATGCTGATTTGCAGGTTTCGCACGGGAGATCGGGTAGCCCACGGCATCGTCGACGGCGACACCGTCGTGGAAGTCCAGGGAGGCCTGTTCGATGGCCTCAAGGAATCGGGCAGCAAGTACGCGCTGAGTTCCGTCAAGCTGCTCCCGCCGGTGATCCCGCCCACTTTCTACGCCGCCGGCATCAACTTCCCCGAGCACGTTACCTGGGCGGCCCACATGCGCGGCGAGGAACCCAACCTGCCCAAGAAAGCCGACGTGGGTTACCGCGCCGTCAACGCCCTTACCGGCCAGGGCGACCCCATCATGGTGCCGTCCGACGCCACTGAGGAGCTGCAGTACGAGGGCGAGGTCGTGGTGGTCATCGGCAAGGAGTGCCGCAACGTCAGCCAGGACGAGGCCCTGGACTACGTCCTCGGGTACACCATCGGCAACGATGTCAGCGAACGCTACTGGCAGCGCAACGACCGCACCATGTGGCGGGCCAAGAACACCGACACCTTCAAGCCCATGGGTCCCTGGATCGCCACCGGCCTCGACCCTGACGAGCTCCACGTTACCATCCAGGTCAACGAGCGCGTGGTCGGCGAGTACGACCTCAACACGGCGATCTTTGGCGTGCGCGAGTACATCAGCGACATGAGCAAGTACCTCACGCTGGTTCCCGGCGACGTGCTGTGGATGGGCACCGACGGCGCCACCGAGAATATGAAGGACGGCGACGTCTGCGACATCACCGTCAACGGCATCGGCACGCTGAGCAACCCGGTGGTGTGGGGCAAGGCCTGATTGACCCGCCCGCCACTCGACACGGGGCGGACGTATCTCCGCCCCTACAGTCTCCGCTCGGTCGCCGGTAGATCATGACCACCTCCGGCGACACTTCGATATGCCCGCGATGCGGCGCGGGCCACGCTCCCGAACACCGCTTTTGCGGCGCCTGCGGAGCCGAGCTGCATCCCGCCGGCGACGCGCCGGCAGCCGCCGTTGAGATCGACCGGCTGGCCGGCGCCCGGTATACGCCGGAGAGCGGCGCAGCCGCACCCGACCGCGCCCCGATGGCGCCGGACCCCGCCTATTCTCCGCCGCGGGACGACGCCTTCCCCTACTACATTCCGCCCGGACGCATCGTCGCGCTGACGGTGCTCAGCTCGGGACTGTATATCTTCTACTGGATGTATGCCACGTGGCGGCAATACCGGGAGCACACCGGCGAAATCGCCTTCCCGTTGATGCACGCGCTGTCGCTTCTCGTGCCGATTTACCAGTTTTTCAGGCTCCATGCCCACATGCGCGTCTACCAGGAACTGATGGAGAACCGGGGCGTCCCAACTACGCTCAGCCCGGCCCGCATCGTGCTGATATATCTCGGCGTGGTGCTGCTGGGAATGGTGTCCTTCATCCTGCCGGCCGAGGAGCCCCTGACGACCTCCCAGCAGGCGGCATACGTCGCCATCAACGTCGGTCAGGTCACGCTGCTGTCCTGGATACTCTGGCACGCCCAAACCAACATCAACCGGTTCTGGCAGCACCGCCTGGGCATCAGGCTGGGGTGGATGCGCCTCGGCATGGCCGAAATCGCGGTGGTCGTCGTGGGCCTGGTGCTCGGTTGGGGGATGCTGGTAATAATCCTGATCGACCCATCACTATTGAACGTCGGCGTTGAAGTGCCGGCGGGGACGGGTAACTCGCCAACCCCGTAGCCCTAGCAGCAAGCAAACTCACTTCACGGCCCGCGCCCGCATGCGCACCCGACACAACGTGCTAGCCGTGCTTGGCCGAAATCAGTCCTGACCTGGATATACTGACGTAGGAGTTACGCAGTTGAAATTACAAGCTCGTCATTCCTACGAAAGCAGGAATCCAGATGCTTCATGGTGAACGAACTCGGAACAATTTTAACGATTTCGGTCACTGGATTCCCACTTTCGCGGGAATGACGGATGTAAAAAGGTTCAACTGCGTAAGTCCTATGACGGTAATGAAGCTGACCGCCGGAGAGAGCCGAGCGATGGTGCCGGCTAGCACGCTCCAGCCGTAGACAACGAGGCGGCCGGCCAGCATCCGCAACTGCCGACCCAATACCGTCTCCGGGTGCAGCGCTCTGTCCTCATCGATTTGGAACAGTACCCTGCCGTCGGCAGTGGTGATTTCGTCGCACCCAGCAGCCCTCTGTCTATCTGGGTTTGGAAAGCTTGATACATCCTTGCTCGGCGAAGCAGTTCGTCATCCGCTGACCATTGTGCAGGTGAGGTCCTGCGACGAATCCGTCGATGTTCTTTACCTTAGCAACCTGGCACGACCACGCTTTCCGGGTTAATTTACCGCCTCGTCGGGACGCGCTCGTCGTCAATCTGGTCGGTACTGATAAATGTTACGCGCCGACGAATTTCGTGGAACGTATCCATGTTGATCCGGTCGTCAAAATGATTTTTCCGATGTGGCGGCGCAACGATGCTAAATTGGGTATAGAAATCACGCAGTTCGTTGAATTTGGTCAAAGAGTTCAGCATATCGGTAGAGAATTCGACCTCGAACAATTCAGTAGGCATATCGCGCCTGTTGAACCAAATTACATCTACCGACCTTGCCCTACGCATAAAGTGCTGATACCCGAAATTGGGCAATCTCGTTGTGCCGCAGACTTCCCCAAGCTTTTGATTGCCAAAGACACGGTTCCTATCTTGTGCCGGCACATAGGTTTTGTAGTCCCGAGCGTTGCCAATTTCGAGCAGTAGACCTTGATAGTACCAGTGGTTTCGTTCTGCCACTTTGGGCGAAACGTCACCTTCATGGGGCAGATTGTAGTCACTTGCATAAATCGCCTCCAGCTCCCGCAGGCAGTACAGACCGGGTTTGAGAACGTGTATGTAGTCGGGCGTATTACGCACTATACGGCGTATCGTTGCCTCTGGGGTTTTGGTTCCCCATTTAGTTGCAGCCCCACCCGGAGCGAGCAGGGAGCGATTCAACTGCGACAGTGTGGCGATGCCGCCCAAAGCCTTGAGGGCAGATACAACCTGCATCCACTGAGTTGTCCTGTTTGGAGTAGGCATAATGCCGTGGTGGTAAATTCGAATTTATGACCAAGTTTGCATGGCGCACGCTCCAAACCTACCATCAGACGCCCAGCGCCACTTGTACCATCCTTTTTTCCAAGGCCAACGCCATCTCGGTGGCCAGCGGCGTACGGTCGTGCTCGCCGATGGAACCCACGAAGGCTACCCCCAACAGCCGGCCCACGCGGAAGTCGATCACCGTGGAGGACAGCAGACCCGCCGGGCCTCCCTGCAGCACGTACAGCCCCACGGATTCGTCGTAGAACCCGCCCGTTTCGATCTTCTGCACCGACACGATCTGCTGACCTGAGCCGACGCTCTCGCCCACATTGTCCTCAAAATCCTTGACGAAGATATCGGACATCCAACCCGACACCTGATCCGGATTCTCGAACAGGTGGACCACCGTGGCTCCCACGAAGTCCACCCCGCTGGCCGGAGACACGTCGGCGGTGGGAACGAACTCCCGCATGAACCCGCCGATGCGCCCGGCGTTGCGAAAACGGTCGGCCGTGCTGCCCCTGAAGCCGTTCTCGGCCATCTCCTGATTGTCCAGCGGACCGCTCCGGGCCAGTTGGTAGCCGTGCAGCGATTCGGGCAGGTCGGCGGCTTCCAGGGTCATGTATTCCAAGTCGGCCTCGCCGACGCGGAAGGTGGCGTTCCACAACGGGTTGGATGACACGGTTCGGTTCCTCCGTTGGTCTATCAGGGGCCGTGCATCATGTGGGGGCGAATGGTTATTCGCCCCCACCAAACGGGCTTGACGGTTGGGCGTCCTCTAGGCAGCGATCATGGGATAGACGTGGCGGCCGCGGGACATCTCCACCGGCACGTCGGTTCGCGTCCACTCGTTGCCGCCGTCGTTGCTGCAGTAGACGTGGCCGTCCCGGTCGCAGCAGTAGACGTTGCGCGGCGCGTTCCGGTCGATGGCGATCTGGAACATGCGGGCCGGCGCAACCTCGCCAATGTCCACCCTTTCCCAGGTCTCCCCGGCGTCGGTGGACCGCACGAGCACGCCGGCGTCCACGGTGCCGGCCGGGGCGCTGCCGCCGCCGGCTCCGGCCGCCAGGTACATGCGGTTGGGGTCGCTGGGATCCACCACCAGGTCACGGCAATAGCTGCCGCCCTCGAACATCTCTTCAATGGGCACGAACTCCCAGGACTCGCCGCGCTCCCGGCTGCGGAACATGGCCAGTTGGGTGATTATGTACACCAATCCGGGCTTGCTCGGGTTGACCTGCACGCCGTGAAGGTCCACCGGACCCAGGCGGGTGTAGTGGCCGTCCGTGATGCAGGACCAGTTATCGCCGCCGTCCCGGGAAGCGATAAGACCGCCGACTTCGATGGCCCCGTAGATGTCGTCGGGATAGGCGGGGTCGATGCTGATGCCGATCACCCGCTTGCAGATTTCGTGGGGGTTCATGGTGATATGCGGATGCACCATCCTCTCGGTGTTCATCTGCTGCCAGGTGTTGCCGCCGTCGTTGGACCGGCACACGCGCCCCGCGTCATAGCCGGCAAACATGATCGACGAGTCGTTGGGGTGGGCCGCCAGCGACCACACGTCGCCGCTCAGCGTGTCGGTGCGGCGCCAGTTCTCGCCCCGGTCGTCGCTGCGATACACGCCATCCTGCGTTCCGGCGAAAATCGTGGCCGGCTCGTCGGGATGGCCCAGCAGGGCGCGCACTTGGGGGTTCTCGGGCAGTCCGTTTTCGATGCAGGCCCACTCGGACTGTCCCTCGGTGAGCCGGTACATGCCGCCCTCGCCCAGCGGGGTGCCTTCGGCGCCGATGATCAGGGCGCTCTCGCCGGCCAGGCCGACGTATACGTTAGTGTTGTGCGCGGTAGCGGTTGTCATTGCGTAATCTCCTGGAGGATGTGCCGGATGTGATTTTGCAGATTGTTGGGCGAACGGTGCGCCTTGTCAAGTGTGGGCGACGCTACGGCCACATGATCCAGCCGGTGCGATCGGTGCGGGCGCGGAAGAGGTGTCCGCCGCCCGTGGTGACGTACAGCGTACGCATGTCCGCGTCGCCGAAGCAGCAGTTGGTGGGCCGGTCGACGCGCATGGGATGGGTTTCCAGCACCCTGCCTTCCGGCGAGAACACGTAGATTATGGGGCCGGGGCCGGCGGCTTCCCAGCCGGCGCAGACGATTATGTTTCCATCGATGTCCAGCGTCATGCCGTCCACGCCCCGCTGTACGCCCTGGCTGCCCTGCCCCCGCAGATCGCCGTCGGACGCGCCGCCATCGATGCCGAAGGTGTGCAGCGTCCGGTACTCGCCCAGCGAACCATCGTCGTTGATGGGATAGGCGCGCAACTCCCGACGCCGGTCCGCGCCGTAGTCGCTCTGGGCTATGTAAAGCGTACGCTGGTCGCGGCTGATCAGGATGCCGTTGGGTCGGCTGATGTCGGTGGTGGCGCGTACCAGATCCCACTGGTCGTTGCCCCTGGGGTCCAGCCGGAGCACGGACATGTGGTCCAACTCCTGCGGCCCGCTGTCGCCGATGCCGGAGTACGGGTCGGTGAACCAGATGCGGCCCGACTTGTCGACCACCAGGTCGTTGGGGTTGTTGTGTCGCATGCCATCCAGCAGATGCGGCATCGAAACTGCGGTGTTGCTGGCGGCGTCGAAACGGGCGATGCGACGCAGGCCCTGCTGGCAACCGTACAGGTTGCCACCGGCGTCGAAGCACAGCCCGTTAGTGTTGAAGGATTCGGTGAAGTACTCCGAAACTCCGCCGGACTTGGGGTCATAACGCAGTATCTTAGACTCGGGGATGAGGGTAAACAGCAGCGACTCGCCGTCCCAAACCGGCCCTTCCGTGGTGCCGCCGTAAGGTCCGGCGACCAGTTCAAAACTCCAGGACATGGGGAACCTCCTGTGGTTTGTCGCCGCAGTTTAGCACGGGTAGCAGACGGCGGACGCAAAATTGACTGTGTCGGTTCCACATAGTTATCATCGCCGGACAAATTATGGGTAGGACAACGGAAATCAATGGGAACTTTCTACGTTGACATCGGCGTCGGCCATCCGCTGGGAGGCGATTTCCTGCCGGTATCCGCGCTGGTGGATACCGGTTCGACGCATTCGGTCATACCGGAATCGCTGCTGGCGTCCTTGAGCCTTGCGCCGTTAGAACGCCGAACGTACCGAATAGCAGATGGCAACTTCGTTCAACGCGACGTCGGAGAAGCCCGATTTCGCATCGACGACAGAGAGCGCACCTGTCCGGTTATTTTTGGCTCTGAAGGGCAATATCTGCTGGGAGCAACGACCTTGGAAGTATTTGACCTGATGGTTGACCCTACCCAGCCTAACCCCAGCCTCGTCTCCATCGACGACTTTCGGCGGTAGCTATCCAGGGCGCAGCCTGAACAGAAAAGGGGAGAACTCGTGGGAACGTTCCGGGTGGAAATTGGCGTAGGCCATCCTCAGGGCGGCGACTTGCATCCCGCAACCGCTCTGGTGGACACGGGAGCAACCCACTCGATGATGCCTCAATCGTTGATGGCCCGCTTGCGAATTGCGCCGCTGCGGACCAGCAGGTACAGCATTGCCGACGGCAGTACTGTCGAGTACAGCGTGGCAGATGCGCGGTTTGGCATTGACGAACAGGTCAGATACTGCCCGGTCATCTTTGGACCTGAGTACGAGTTTCTCATCGGAGCCACTACGCTCGAGATTTTCGAGCTCGTCGTCGATCCGATGGGAGAACGCTTGGTTCCCGCGGACAAACTGACGCTGTGAACGTCAGTCATCAGCAGCTTGTTGACGCTCAGTTGTCGTCGACAACCAGACGCCGTAGCATCGAGGCAGAGCCACAGGAGGCAGCACGTGGGAACCTTTCGCGTAGAAATTGGCGTAGGCCATCCTCATGGCGGGGATTTCACCCCGGTATCCGCCCTGGTGGACACTGGCGCAACCCACTCCATGATGCCGGAATCTTTGTTGACCGCGCTGAGCTTGGCTCCCCTACGACGCAGGGGATTCCGAATTGCCAATGGCAGCCGGGCTGAATATGGCGTGGGTGAAGCGCGTTTCAATATCGAGGGTCAGGAACAGACTTGCCCAGTGATTTTCGGGCCGGAAGACAAGTACCTGCTGGGCGCAACCACGCTGGAAAACTTTGACCTTGTGGTTGACCCCACTACCCCTGACCCGCGCCTGATTCCGCTGGAGGAACTGGACTTGTAATCGTCAGCGCATCGTCGCCTGACCCACAAATCAGCCGGGGCGGGTTTGAAACCCGCCCCTTGCAATTGTCGGTATAACGCTGCGCGCCTAGCGTCCCCGCAGCCGTGGGTCCAGCGCGTCGCGCAGGGCGTCGCCCAGGAAGTTGATGGCGAAGACCACCACCGAAATTGCGATGCCGGGGAACACGGCCAGCCACCAGGCGATGCGGATCTCCTCCGTGCCGCGAGTGAGCATACCGCCCCAGGTCGGGATGTCCGGTGGCACGCCCACGCCCAGGAAGGACAGCGACGCTTCGATGATGATGGCGAAACCCAGGGTGATGGTGCCCAGCACGATGTAGCTGGCCACCACGTTGGGCAGAATGTGCTTCAGCATGATGCGAATGGATCCGGCGCCGATGGCGGTGGCTGCCAGGGTGTAGTCCAACTCCTTGATGCTCAACACCTGGGACCGAATTACTCGTATCGTGCCCGGTAACAAAATCACCAGCAGCGCCATGATGACGTTGTTGGCCGAGCCGCCCAGAACTGCCACCAGACCCAGGGCCAGGATGATCGGCGGGAAAGCCATCATGGCATCCACGATCCTCTGAATGGCCAGGTCAACCACGCCCCCGATATAGGCGCTCAGGATACCGATCAGGGCGCCCAGGGTTACGCCGATACCGACGCTGAGCAACCCTACGTAAATCGAAATCTGTGAACCGGCGATGATCCGGCTGAGCTCGTCGCGGCCCAGGTGGTCGCTGCCCAGCCACGCTCCGGGTTGCGGTGGCAAGTATTTCTCTTCATGGGCGCGGACGTCCAGCGGGTCGTGGGGCAGGACGCCCGGAACGACATAGGAAACCGCCGCCGCCAGAATGGTCAGAATAATGATGACGGCGCTCACCGCTCCCAGGGGTTTCGAGCGGGAAAAAGCGATTATCTTCTGCACCTGGGTCTGGCGGGGGCGCATTCCCTGAAGCTGAAATTCAACCTCGCCCTCGGCCACCGTTTGCACGGTGTTGGTTGTAGTCATTCTGTCAACGCTCCTCAAATGGACAACGTGGCATCGATGCTAGGCGTACCGGATCCGGGGATCCAGCAGGCCGTACAGGAGGTCAACCAGGAGGTTGATGATCACGATGGACACCGCGATAACGATGATGATCGCCTGGATGGTGGGGAAGTCCCGCTGGAACACGGTCTCGATGAGCAGGGTGCCGATGCCGGGCACCTTGAAGATGCTCTCGATGATGACGGTGCCGCCGAAGAGGCGCCCGAACTGCCAACCGGAGATGGTCAGGATGGGCAACACGGCATTCTTCAGGCCGTGGCGCACCAGGACAATGCGTTCGCCGAGGCCCTTGGCCCGCGCCGTGCGCATGTAGTCCTCCCGGATGATCTCCATCATCGAGGAACGGGTCACCCGGGCGATGAAGGCCATATCGTAGAAACCCAACGCCAGGGCCGGCAGGAACATCTGCTGCAGGTTCTTCCAGGGGTTGTCCCACAGGTCCTCATAACCCAGGGGCGGCAGCCACCCGAAGCCGCGGGACAACACCAGCACCACCAGCAACCCGGCGAAAAACGTCGGTATCGATATCCCCACCAGCGCGATGACTCTTGAGAAGTAATCGATCACGCTGTCGGGCTTGATGGCGGAAATCACTCCCAGGGGAACGGCGAAGACCACGGCGATCAGAATAGCCAGGACGGCCAACTCCAACGTCCGGAAGACGCGGTCTCCAACCAGCTTGGTAACCGGCTGTCCCGACCGCCAGATGGAAGTTCCCAAGTCGCCCTGGACCAGCCCGCCAATCCAGTCCACGTATTGAACGACGATCGGCCGGTCCGTGCCCAATTGGCGGCGCAGGTCTTCCAGTTCTTCCTGGGTGAAGGAGGCGTCGCCTTCGCTCAATATCACCAGGGCCGGGTCGCCGGGCAACAGCCGCATCACCGTGAACACAATGATGGTTACCAGCAGCACCGTGGGGATAATGAGCGCGATGCGCTTGATTGCGTACTGTCGCATGGAATATATCCCTTACACAGTAGGGGCGAATGATCATTCGCCCCTACAAATAGGTTCGCCGAGTCACTATGCCGGAAATTCGATCCGGGAATGACGGATTAGCGGTCCAGCCACAGGTCCTCGTGCTTGAACTGGTATTGCACCGTCGAAGGAGCAGTGAACCCCTTGACGTCCTGGTGAACCAGCCAGAAGAGCTGACCCAACTGCAGGGTCACCCAGTGGTTGTCCTCGAAGCTGTGGAGCCAGAGCTCAGCTTCCTTGTTGATCTCCCGGCGAGCCTCGGTGTCGAGTTCCACCTTCTGGGCCTCGAACCAGTCCACCACCTGGTCGTTGGACCAGTCGGTGTAGTTCCGGGTGCCGCCCTTCAGGTAAACGCCACCGTAAACGGCGTCGGCGTCAAACACCACCATGCCCTCGCCCTGGCAGCTGATTTCCCAGTCGCCGTCCGATTCGGCGGCGCGGGAAGTGCCGTACTTGGCATAGCCGGCCGCGCTGGGCAGGGTCTCAATGTCGCCGGTGATGCCGAGGGCATCCTGCAACTGCTGCTTCACGACCTGGCACTGGTCGGGGTAGTTGCCGACCTGGCGCACGGTGTACTGGACTTCAAAGCCGTCGGCCACGCCGGCCTCGGCCATCAGGCGCTTGGCCTCGGCCAGGTCTTCCTGTCCGCCGGCGCTATCCTTGGGCCGGATGCCGGGCCAGTCCATGCACACTTCGTTGGCGTGGGCCAGTCCCATCAGCGGGCAGTAGCTGCCGCCGGAGTTGTCGAACACGCGCTCGTCAATCTCCTGGCGGTCAACGGCCAGGTTGATGGCCTGGCGCACCAGGTGGCTCTGGAACTGGGGCTTCTTCACATTGAGCATCAAACCCCAGTTGGTGCCGGCGGCGATGGGGTGGGCGACGTACTCGCCGTTGGTGCTCTTCTCAAGGTCGAAGTACTGGGTCGGAGAGAGGTTGGTGAAACCGCCGTTGGCCATGTCCAGTCGACCCGCCTCAAAGTTGGCGATCAACGTGTCCTTGGCCTGGCCGGTAAAGATGGTGTGCTCGATGCGGTCAACGTAGGGACGTCCTTCCTTGAAGTAGTCCGGGTTCTTGTTGACGTAGTAGAAGTCGCCGACCTGGTACTCTTCGAGAATGTAGGGGCCGGAGGTGGTCCCCATCTCGATGATGTTCTCGCCGAGGTTCAGGGAGCAGGGATTGGCGGCATCGCGCACCGCGCAATTGGCGTCCGCGTCGAGCAGATGGCCCGGCAGCACCTTGGCGTAGTCGATGGCCAGGAACTTGATGAAAGCCCCGGAGGCGAACTGGAGGTTGAACTCAACGGTCTTGTCGTCGATGGCCCGCAGCACCGCGTCCTGGTTGGTGGGCGTGCAGTTGCCGCCGTCCTTGTCCACCACTTCCATCTTGACGGTGTAATTGCGCCAGAGGCCGGAGCGTCCCGTGCTGTTGCAAGGGTTGGCGTAGCGGGAATGAGTGGTGATGACGTCCGCCGAGGTGATCTCGGTGCCGTCGGTCCACTGCATGTCATCCCGCAGGTGGAAGGTATAGGTCAGGCCATCAGGGCTCACGTCCCACGACTCGGCCAGGTCGCCGGTGATGGCGTTGGTGTCCACCGTGTCGTACTGCACAATCTGGTTGTACAGCTGCGAGTAGGAAATCACGCTGGACAGGGACGAGGAGCCGAGCGGGTCCCAGTCTTTGGTATCGGCGTAGGCGGACATCCGCAGGGTGCCGCCGTACGTGGCTCCGGCGCTGGGGGTCGGAGTGGCGACCACGCGCGGCGTGGCGGTGGGAGCCGGGGTGTTGGTCGGGCGCGCGGTGGCGGCCGCGGCCTGTGGGATCGGCGTGTTCGTCGGCGCCGCCGCGGCCGGAGCTTGCGTGGCTGCGGCCGGCTGCTGCGCCGCCGGGGCCGTAGTCGGTGCAGCGGGGGCTTCCGCTCCGCCGCAGGCAATGCCGACCATCAGAGCGACGGCGCCCGCGATCAGCGGCACCGTCCGCAGGAATGGTCGGCCGAGGGTAGATGGTTTCATATTTGCTTCAGACCTCCAGTCTCTTGATGCCGTTTCTGTCCCGTTGCGGATGGGCGGAGAATGGCTGTTGTCCGCAATCAGAAAATATAATCCCCGGCCATGGCCAATTGTGAAATTAACCACAATCCATGAGATACGGGCGGGAATATTAGCCCACCCAATTCGCGGTGTCAATAGCCCATGTCTGGGAACAGCCAATGGAATTACGAAATACGCACAAAATTAGGCCCCTTCCGATTGGAAGGGGCCATGATGCACAGTGTATTTCGACCTTACCGGCCGCGCAGCCGAGGATCCAGGGTATCCCGCAACGCGTCGCCGAGAAAGTTCACCGCAAACACCACCACCGATATCGCCACCCCAGGAAATACCGCCAGCCACCACGCCGTGCGGATGTACTTCTGCGCCCCCTCCGTCAGCATCCCTCCCCACGTCGGTATGTCCGGCGATACCCCCACTCCCAGGAACGTCAGCGACGCTTCAATGATGATCGCCAGTCCTAGCGTGATCGTGCTCAGAACGATGTAGCTGGCAATCACGTTCGGCATGATGTGCCGCAGCATGATCCGCCACGGCCGGGCGCCGATGGCCTGGGCCGCCAGCGTGTAGTCCAGTTCCTTGATGCTCAACACTTGCGACCGGATCACCCGTATCGCTCCCGGCGCCAGGATCACCACCAACGCCGCAACTATGTTGTTGATCGACGGACCCAACGCCGCCGTCAGGCCCAGCGCCATGATGATCGCTGGGAATGCCATCAACGCGTCAACGATCCGCTGGATCGTCAGATCTAGCACTCCTCCAACATACGCGCTCAGGATGCCGATGACCGTCCCAATGGTGATCCCGATGATCACGCTCATCAACCCCACGTACATCGATACCCGCGCCCCGTAAATGATCCGGCTCAGCACGTCCCTTCCCAACTCGTCCGCGCCCAAGAGCGCCCCGGCCTGCGGCGCGGCGAAGGGCTCGTGCTCCAGGTCCAGCGGGTCGTAGGGCGATATGACACCCGAAAATACCGCCGTCAGGATCGTCAGAATGATGATCGCCGCGCTCACCGCTCCAAGCGGCTTCGTCCGCGCGAACACCCCCACCTTCTGCAGCGTCGTCTGCTTTGGGCGCATGTCCAGCAGCTGGTCTGCCGCCGCCGGCTCCGCCGCGCTTCCCGTATTGTATATCGCCATGCGAAGTGCTCCCTCGCTACCTGATGATCGTCCGTAATCCCAGTTGCCTCTGGCACCCTAGGCGTACCTGATCCGCGGGTCCAGCCACCCATACAACAGGTCCACCAGCAGGTTCACCACCACGATCGACAACGCCACGATAACTATCACCGCCTGGATCGTCGGAAAGTCCCGCTGGTAAATCGCGTCAATCAGCAACTGCCCCACCCCCGGGATCAGGAATATCTTCTCGATGATCACCGTGCCGCCGAACAGACGCCCAAACTGCCACCCCGATATGGTCAGCACCGGCAGCACCGCGTTCTTCAACCCGTGCCGCGACAGCACGATCAACTCTCGCAGCCCCTTCGCCCGCGCCGTCCGCATGTAGTCTTCGCGCAGGATCTCCATCATCGACGACCGCGTCACCCGCGCGATGAACGCCATGTCGTAGAAGCCCAGGGCCAGCGCCGGCAGCATTAGCTGTTTGATGTTGGTCCACGGGTCTTCCCAGATGTCCTCATACCCCAGGGGCGGCAGCCAGCCGAACGCCCGGATCAGCACCAGCGTCAGCAGGATGCCACTGAAAAACGTCGGAATCGAAATGCCCACCAGCGTAAATATCCTGGACAGGTAGTCCAGCGGACTGTCCGGTTTGATCGCCGATATCACCCCCAACGGTACTGCGCACACCACCGCCAGCAGGATGCCCAAGATGGCCAGCTCGATGGTGACCGGAATACGCTGCCCCAGTCGTTCCATCACCGGACCGCCCCACCAGTACGACGTCCCGAAATCTCCCCGCAGGATGCCGCCAATCCATTCGAAGTACTGGACCGGAATCGGACGGTCAGTTCCCAACTCGGCCCGCAACTGCGCCAGCTCCTCCTGCGTGTACACCGCGTCGTCGGCGCTCAGGATCGCCAGCGCCGGATCGCCGGGGATCAAACGCATCACCACGAACACGATGATCGTTACCAGCAGCACCGTGGGCAGGAACAGGCCTATTCGCTTGATGGCGTACTGTCTCATTTCTTATGCCTCATCGGAGAGTGCACGACAGGCGGGACGAACTGAAACTCGCCCCGCCTGTCTCAACACTAATCCAGTGACCGACCGTTGGATGACGGCAAGATCGCTACGGTTGTGGAACTCCTAGCGATCCCACCAAAGGTGCTCGTGCTTGAACCCGTACTGCACCGTCTGCGGCGCGTTGAACCCCTTGATATCACGGTTCATCACCCAGAAGTTGCGGCCCAGGGTTACGGTGACCCAGTGGTTGTCGTGGAACTCGTTCAGCCAGAGCTCAGCTTCCTTGTTGATCTGAACCCGCTTCTCCGGGTCCAGTTCCACCTTCTGCTGCTCAAACCAATTGTTCAGCTCGGGGGCTTCCCAGTCGGTGTAGTTGCGGGTGCCGCCCTTCAGGAAAATGCCCCCGTACACCGCGTCCACGTCAAACACCGTCATGCCGTCGGCCTGGCAGCCTACGTCCCAGTCGCCAACAGCGTCGGCCGGGCGAGACGTGCCGTATTTAGCATAGCCCGCCGCGCTGGGATACGTCTGGAGATCCCCGGTGATGCCCAAGGCATCCTCCAGGTCCTGCTTGATCACCGAGCATTGGGGTATATACGTACCCACTTGCCGCGCCGTGTATTCGACCTCAAACCCGTCGGGGTAGCCGGCTTCCGACATCAATTCCTTGGCCCGGGCCAGGTCTTCCTGGCCGCCCGGCGTATCCTTGGGACGCAGGCCTGGCCAGGTGGCGCATTCGTCGTAGTCATGGGCCAGGCCCACCAACGGGCAGTGGCCGCGACCGGCTCCGTGCAGCGCCCGCTCGTTTACCTTCTGCCTATCCACCGCCAGGTTGATCGCCTGACGCACCCTGTGGTCCGTGAACGGTTCCCGCTTCACGTTGAGCATGAAGCCGATGGTGGACCCCAGAACCTCGTGTGACACGTACTCACTATTGGTCGAGGTCTCGATGGCGTAGTTCTCCGGCGCCGTCAGGTTGTTGGCTGCGGCGTTGGCCATATCGATCTGTCCACCCTCCACCTGGGCGATGAACGTCGCCGGAACGGTGATGATGAAATGCTCGATCCGGTCGAAGTAGGGTAGCCCTTCCTTGAAGTAGTCCGGGTTCTTGTTCACCTTGTAGTGGTTGCCCGACTGGTACTCTTCCAGGATGAAGGGACCCGAGGTGGCCTGATGCTGCAGGATGTTTTCCGCCAGGTTCAGGTCTATCCCCTGCTCCAGCAGGTGCTTCGGCAGGATCTTCGCGTAGTCAATCGCCAGGAATTTGATGAACGCCCCCGACGCAAAGGCCAGGTTGTACTCCACCGTCAGGTCGTCCACCTTGCGTACGACTTCGTCGGCGTTCAGCGCCGTGCAGTCCGCCTTGTCCGCCAGTTCCACCACCTCGATTGGAATTGTGTACTGCCGCCACAGACCCGAGCGGCCCCGGCCGTTGCACGGGTTCCCGTAGCGCTGCATGCTGTACACCACATCATCGGCGTCCAGCGTTTCTCCGTCCGTCCACTTCATGCCCTCCCGCAAGTGGAAGGTGAACGACGTGCCTTCCTCGTTGGTCTCCCAACTTTCCGCCAGGTCGCCCACGACGACGGTCGGATCCTCGGTATCAAACTGCACAACCTGGTTATACAGCTGCGAGTAGGAGATCACGCTGGACAGAGAGGACGACCCCAGAGGATCCCAGTCCTTGGTGTCAGCGTACGCCGACATTCGCACCAACCCACCATACTGCGGAGGACCGCTGGGAACCGGGGTGGGGAGCGTGCGCGCCACCGCAGTGGGCCCTGGCGTGCTCGTGGGCCGGATCGTCGCCAGTGGCGGCGGTGTCGCGGTCGGTGGCGCCGTGGTGGCAGTGGCCGCCGCTTGTGGCTGGCCCGCCGGCTGCTGCTGACCAGTAGCCGGAGCCTGCTGGCCGGAGGCGGCAGGTGCGGCCTGCTGTTCTTGGGCTGCCGGAGCCGCCGGGGCCGCGGGCGCTTCGGCTCCGCCACAAGCTATCCCTACGATCAGCGTGGCGATGACGGCGGCAATCGGAGTCAGTTTCAGGTACTTCGACATCGGAGCCTCTCCATATGACAGAAAATTGACGATCGGCGAGATTCACGACGGCAAGCTGGTAATGCTAATCCTGTCGCGGTCGTAAACTGCTCCGCGATTGTAAACGAACACCACACACTGGTCAATAATGCTTATATTCAATCATAATATTATGGTCTACGATGTATAATGGCGATTATGATTGCGTTTACGAATACGATTTTCAGTGTGGAAGGAGGTAATATGTCGCATTTAGTGAATACTAAAGCCGTTTCTATTCACATGGAGGCACGCCGCCAGTCCACCTTCCGGACTCGCAAAAAGTTCCGGTCGCGGATGTCAGTTTCGGTTGACTGTCTTGCACTACCCCGATAGGCTTTTCGCGCCGTCCCACCCCGACCATCTCCAGGAGCGCCCGCCGATGACCGATACCGCCGCCGTACAGAACCCCGCCTCCGATATTCCGGTGGACGCCAACGCGCACATCCTGGCGCGGCGGGAGCCGCCGGTGGCCACCGTGACCATCAACCGGCCGGCCCAACGCAACGCCATCTCGCTGGATATGTGGGTGGAATTGACCTCGCTGCTGCGCGGCCTGGACGCCGACCGGGACGTGCGTTGCATCGTGATCGCCGGGGCCGGCGACGAGGCCTTTTCGGCCGGCGCGGACATCAGCGATTTCGAGCAACACCGCAGCGACTCGACCAAGGGGCGCGTGTACAACGCCGCCGTCGATGGCCTCCTGGAAACCGTGGCGGAGATCGGCACCCCCGTGATTTCGATGATCCGCGGGTTCGCCGCCGGCGGCGGCTGCGAATTGGCCGTGGCTACCGACCTCCGCATCGCCGCCGAGGGCAGCCGCCTGGGCATCCCGGTGGCGCGCCTGGGCATCACCATCGGTCACCGCGAGATGTACGGGCTGGTGAACCTGGTGGGCAAGGGCAACGCCCTGTACATCCTCTTGTCGGGCCGGCTGCTGGATGCCGACGAGGCCCTGCGCATTGGCCTGGTCAACCAGGTGGTTCCCGTCGACCAGCTGGAAGAGGTCACGTACAAACTGGCCGCCGACATCGCCGCCCTGGCCCCGCTGTCACACGCCGTCAACAAGAAGACCATGAACCAGGTGTTGGCCAAGCCTTCACTGGATCTGACCCCCGAAGAGGCCGACCTGCCCCTCACCCAGTTCGACACCCGCGACTACCACGAGGGTTTTCGCGCCTTCCTGGAAAAACGCCGACCCAATTTCATCGGCGAGTAGTGGTCAACTCCATGCCAGACTCCTCGCAGCGGAAACCGCGCCGGCAGACCCGTCAACGCGCCGACCTGCTGCTGGTGGAGCGGGGCCTGGTGGAGAGCCGCGAGCAGGCCCAGGCCCTGATCATGGCCGGCGCGGTGCTTGCGCCGTCGGGGCCGGTGCAGAAGGCCGGCGCGTTCCTGGATCCAGACACGCCCCTGGAACTGCGCGAGCGGCTGCCCTACGTCAGTCGCGGCGGCGTCAAGCTGGCCCATGCCCTGGACACCTGGGCGGAACCCCACGGCATACCGTTGAACGGGATCACCGCGCTGGACGTGGGCGCGTCCACCGGCGGGTTTACCGACTGCCTGCTGCAGCGCGGCGCGGCGCGCGTCTACGCCATCGACGTCGGACACGGCCAACTGCACTACCGGCTGCGCCAGGACCCGCGGGTAACGTGCATGGAGAAGGTCAACGCCCGTTACCCTTTCGAACTGCCCGAGACCGTCGATCTCCTGGTCGCCGACGTTTCTTTCATATCTCTCACCATGGCGTTGCCCGAGCCATTGGCGCATCTCAAGGCCGGCGGCTATGCCATCGCGCTCATCAAGCCGCAGTTCGAGGCCCGGCGCGGCGAGGTCGGACGGGGCGGGATAGTTCGGGACGACTCGCTCCGTGCCGACATCCTCGCCAGGGTCCAGGAATGGTTGGCCTCCCGCGATGACGTCACCCTGCTTGACACGATCCCGTCGCCGATAACCGGAGACGCCGGGAACCATGAGTTCCTGGCTCTGCTGCGCAAGCATTGACCACAATCCCAGGTCAACGCGCTCATGTGCGATTCATCCGCCAGCCAAATGAAAACGCTCAGATAGCCGATCCATTCCATGTGACTGATGACCAGCAAGGGAGACCGATATGATCCTCCTGACCAAGCTTGCCCTGCAAAGTCGGACGGTCACCGTCATGATCCTGATTCTCGTGCTGGCCGGGGGCATCTACGGCTACCAGCAGTTGCAGCAGGAGCTTTTTCCCGAGATCAGCCTGCGAGTAATCAACGTCTCCACTTCCTACCAGCAGGGTACCCCGTACCAGGTATCCCAGGAGGTCACCAAGCCCGTTGAGGACCTGATCATCGGCATGGAGGGCCTCAAGGAAGTGACGTCCACGTCCCGGTCCAACCGTTCTCAGGTTAGGGCCAGCTTCGAAAACAACGTGGACATCGAGGAGGCTGAGGCGGAAATCGTCAGTCGAGTATCCGGTCTGCGACTCCCCGACGCCGCCGGCGACCCCCGGGTGTTCGAGCTGACTCCTAACCGGCGACCGGTCACGGAATTGAGCGTTTCTGGTCAGCGGGATATCCCTGAGTTGCTTCGAATCGTGGAGCGGCAGATTGCGCCACCGATCCAGGCGGTGCCGGGCGTGTTTGAGGTGGACATCGAGGGCGGCGTCAATGAGCAGGTCGTCGTCACGGTGGATCCCACGTTACTGAATACTTACGGATTGTCCATGCAGAATGTCGTCGGCGCCCTGCAGAGCAATTCGGTGGACGTGAACGCGGGCAGCCTGGACACCAGCGACGGCACCGTGACAGTCCGCGCCTTTCATGGCTACACCGACCTGGATACCCTGCGAAACCTGCCCGTTGGTTTTTCCCGCCCCGGCGGGTCCCCGGCGTCCCCCCGCTCCCCGGGCAACAACGCCACGCCGATCCGGATGTCGGAAGTTGCCGAAGTGCGGGTCGCCACGCCGGAGGCCACCACCATCTCCCGCACCAACGGCCAGCCCAGCATCAGCCTGAGCGTTCACAAGACCGGCGACGGCAACACCATCGAAATCACCCACGCCATCGACGAGTTGCTGGCGGAACTGCACGAACAACTTCCCTCCGACCTGGAGATCTCCGTGGTCGAAAGCCAGGCTCCCCGTCTGGAAGAGGAACTGGGCAAGGTTCTCGGTCAGGGTTTACAGGGCTTTTGCTTCGCCATAGCCGCGGTGTTCCTGTTCCTTCTGCAACTGCGGCCCCGGCCCTTTGCCGGCATCGCCAACGCCATCCGGCCGACCATCATTATCGCGCTGTCCATCCCCCTCAGCGTAATGATAACGATGCTGGTCATGGCGCTGTTCGACTGGACGCTAAACTTCATGAGCCTGGCCGGCCTGGCCATTGCAGTCGGCCGAATCGTCGACGACAGCATCGTCGTGCTGGAGAATATCTACCGGCACATCCAGGAGGGCACCCCCCGCGCCGTGGCCGTGATCGCTGCCACGCAGGAAGTCAGCCCGCCCGTCGTCGCATCCACTCTGACCACGGTGGCGGTATTCGTTCCCCTGGGCTTCCTGCCGGGAGTGGTGGGGCAATTCTTCTCTCCCTTCGCCCAGACCGTCTGCGTTTCCCTCCTGGCGTCCACGCTGGTCGCCCTGACCGCCGTTCCGGTGCTGGCTTCCTGGTTCCTGCGGGCCGGCGACATGGTGGACGATCCTGAAAACCCTCGGGGCGACACCTACCTCCAAAAAATATACACACCCGTGCTGCGTGTGGCCCTGCGCTACCGGCTGATCACCGCCGCACTGAGCATCCTGGTGGTGCTGGCCAGCCTGACGCTCATCCGCCAGCTGCCCGTCGAACTTTTCTCACAGGGACGAACCGAGGGCATCCGCATCGACCTGAACCTCAGCGGCAATCCATCTACGATCCAATTGGTGGAGGAAGTAAGCGTCGTCGAGGGCATATTGGACGAGTTTGTCGACATGGGGGCCGCCGAGAGTTACCAGGTGACCCTGGGCGCCAGCAGCCGCAGCTTCGGGTCCACCGCCGACGCAGCCTTCGACCGGGCCGGATTCAACGTCCTGCTGGGAGAGAACGCTCCGGAAGACCTGGACGAACGGATCCGGAACGCCCTGCCGGAAAAGCCCGGCGTTACCACCCGCGTTTTTGCGGACAGCGGCGGGCCGGGTCGTGGCGGCGGCCTGCGCCTCACCCTCACCGGCGCCAACTATGAAGACGTTCGCATCGCCACCGACCGGCTGCAGGCCGCCGTGGAACGCGACCCCGGCGTGCGCAACGTCCGAACCAACATCGTGGACGGCAGGGAGGAGTTGACCATCGCCATCGACCCCGACGCAGCCGGGCGCTACGGCCTGTCCACGATGAGCGTCGCCAACCAGATCCGCACCTGGATGCGCGGCAGCGACGTCACCGAGATCGACGTCAACGGAGAAACCCTGGACGTG
Source organism: Dehalococcoidia bacterium (assembly GCA_965220505.1). Lineage (GTDB taxonomy): Bacteria > Chloroflexota > Dehalococcoidia > Lucifugimonadales > UBA3495 > Bin87. The sequence goes on from CBDCQE010000001.1 coordinate 2,222,919, forward strand.
GTGGTTCGCGCGGTTCCGGAAGCCGTTGACGACCCGTCGGATCTCCCGCTCCTGCCCATCGGCAGCAACGCGGGGGCCATACCGTTGGGCAGCATCGCCGACACCCGCAGCACCGTTGGGCCCAGCGTGGTCACCCACTACGACGGCAACCGCTCCGCCACCATCTCCGGCGGCCTGGCGGGACGGGACGCCGGCGCCATCGGCGAACGCGTCGACGCCATTGTCGCCGCCACGCCCCTGCCTCCCGGCGTCACCGTGCGATCCGGAGGCACCTTCAGCGACATCCGCGAAGAGTTCAACAACGTTTACGTCGCCATGGCAATCGGCGTGTCCCTGGTGTACCTGGTGATGGTCGCCACCCTGGGCTCGTTGAAGATACCCTTCATCGTGGTGCTCAGCATGCCCCTGGCGGTGGTGGGCGCGCTGATCGCGCTGGTGATCACCGACCGGTCGCTGAGCCTGCCCGCGCTGATGGGGTTCCTGCTGCTGGTGGGCATCGTGGTGACCAACGCCATCGTGCTGCTTACCTTCGTCCACCAGCAGCGCCGTGCCGGCCTGGAACCACTGGAGGCGGTGATGTCCGCCGGCCGAACCCGCGTGCGTCCCATCCTGATGACCGCATTCACCACCATCCTGGCGCTGATACCGCTTTCGATGAGCGAATCGGCCGGCCTGGTGGGCGCAGAACTGGCCACGGTGGTCATCGGAGGGTTGATCAGCTCCACTTTCCTGACGCTGGTGGCGGTCCCGGTGGTCTACATGCTGTTCGAAGAGTCCATCCCCAACGCCTACCGCCGCGTGCTGCGGCTCTTGGGAATCCGGTCAAGCCGGCCCGCAGCCGCCGATCAGCCCGAAGAACTCGGCCCGCTGACCGGCGGAACCACCGCTGCCAGTCCGGGCAACGATTAACCGCTGGCGCTGGCGACTCGCTATTTGGGCGCGGCGGGTTATCTTGGTGACCTGCTGCGCCGGTACGGTGCCATCTGCATGCGGCAACCTGGCCGGCCGTTCACTGGGCGGAATTTCAGTTATGATATTTGCGCTCAAAACCCAATTCTGACTTCATCAGGAGCGCAAAATGTACGTACTGCGAAGAATCTTCAAGACCAAACCCGGCGAGGCGCGCCGCGTAGCCAGCCTGCTCCAGAAGCAGGCCCAGATCTACCACGACGCCGGCCAGCGCAGCGAGTTCCGGGTTTATTTCAACGGCGCCACCACCCCGGCGGAACAGGACGTTGTCATTCTCGAGTGGACTGACGAGGCCTTGATGTCGCCCATGCGCGGTGACAATCAACTGCCCCCGGCCGCCCTGGAAGTGGGCGGACAGATCAGGCCGCTGGTGGAGAGCAACCGCATCGAATTCTGGGAGCTGATGTCGCCAGACAAAATGATGGACGTCTGACGCCCCACACATTCAGGAGGCAGCATCGTGGAAGTAGCACAGGTGGCAGAGATACTCCTGGAGCGCGGACAGACCGTGTCCGTGGCCGAGGCCTGCACCAACGGCCTGCTCGGCTATACGCTGGGCACTATCCCGGGCGCGTCCCGGTTCTTCCCGGGCGGCGTGGTCGCCTACACCGGCGGGCTGAAGGAGAAGATCCTCGGCGTGCCGGACGAGCTTTATGAGACCGCCGGCAGCGTCAGCCGGGAAATGGCCATCGCCATGGCCCGCGGCGTCCTCGAACTCACCGGCACCGATTTCGCCCTGTCGACCACCGGCGTCACCGGTCCGGCCGCGGGCCGTAGCGGCCTGCCCATCGGCACCTTCTGGATCGGGTTGGCCGTGAAGGACGGTGAGGACGCCGCCATCGAGATCCGCGTTGGCGGCGACCGCGACGCCACCAAGCACGGCGCGGTGCAGGCCGCCATCGACCTGCTGGGCCGGGAGCTGACCGGCTAGCGGGAGTCGAGCGCCTCGCGGGAAATCCCTGATGAGTTTCGCGCGGGCGCTCGGCGATACCCTCATAAATCCGCCGGCGCGGCATTCCCCGCGGTGGTGGGTATCCCGCGTCACCCCACCCGCCGTAACCACGGCAGAGTTTATAATGGCGGTAGCCACGCTGCTCCGCCATACTGAATTAGGGCAACTCGGGCATCTATTGATCGCCACTAATTTCCTGGATAAATCCGTCAGCGCAACCCATATTGATCCGGCTGTCACCCTGGCGGTCCTGGCGATTACGCACATAGGAGGCAATCGCGTCATGGCGCTACTGGAAATTTTGATGAAGCCGCTGCTCGACGCCCAGCGAGAAGCCGGCCGCGAGGAAGCCAAAGCAGAATTTGAGGCATGGAAAGCGCGGCAGCGGGCTGCCGGCGTCCGGTTTAGCGAGGAGGAGGATGAACCCGAAAACGACGAACCACCAGCGTCCGACCAGTAGCGTCGCAATACCGGGCGGGCGGCTCACCGTGAAGGTGCTGGAATTTCTCTTTAGACCGCTGCTCAAAGCCCAGTGGCAAGCCGGGTATGAGATCGGCATGAAGGAAAGCAAAGCAGCCACCAATGTAGCAGCTAGTACAGCAGCCAAAGCGCGGTTTGAAGCGTGGAAAGCGCGACAACGCGCCGCCGGCATCGAGTTTGTTGACGACGAGTTGTCCGAGGACACGCCGGAGCACCATCCGCCGACATCGCACCGGTAGTCGGCTATTGCATTCGACCATTTTCCCCAGGAGCAGCAATGAAATTCGGAGTCTCCCTATCCGCCATCGCCCAGCAGCCGGCCGGCGCCGACATGCAACAGGCTTTCGCCGACATCTGCGCCTACGTCGGCGCGGCGCGCGACCTGGGCTTCGACATGGTCTACCAGGGGCAGCACTACCTGACCGACCCCTACCAGCAGTTGCAGACGATGCCGCTGCTGGCCCGCATCTCAGCGGAGGCCCGGGGCATGGGCCTGGTAGCTACCATGCTGGTACCCCTGCATCACCCGGTGGACCTGGCGGAACGGGTGGCCACCATGGACGTGATCACCGGCGGCAACTTCACCTTGAGCGCCGCCCTGGGCTACCGCGACGAGGAATACGACAACTTCGGCGTGCCCCGGCGCACCCGGGTCAGCCGCTACCTGGAGTGCCTGGAAGCCATGCGCCTGCTGTGGTCGGGCGAGAAGGTGAATTACGAGGGCCAGTACTTTCGGCTTCAGGACGCTCAGCTCATGCTGCGCCCCGTGCAGCAGCCTCATCCGCCAGTGTGGGTGGCCGCCAACAGCGACGCCGCCATCACCCGGGCCGCCCGCATGGGCTACACCTGGTACGTCAACCCCCACGCCAAGTTCGATACCATCAGCCAGCAGGTCGAGATGTACCACGAGGCCGCCGGCGCCGCCAACTCGGGCGCGCCCGACCGACTACCCCTGGGCCGCGAGGTCTTCGTCGGCCGCACCCACGAGGAGGCCTTTGCCAACGCCGCGCCCTACCTGGGCGGCAAGTATGAGGCCTACGCCCAGTGGGGCCAGGACAAAGCGCTGCCCGGCGAGGAGAACTTCCGCGAACCCTTCGAGGACCTGGCCCGCGACCGCTTCGTCATCGGCGATCCTGACGAGGTGGTGGAGGAGCTATCCCGCTACCGTGCGCTGGGCATGTCCCACGGCTGCTTCCGCATGATGTGGCCCGGCATGCCCCTGGACGACGGCATCGCCAACCTGGAGCTCTTCGCCGACCGCGTGGCGCCGCACTTGCGGGAGGATTAGGTCCTGCCCGTACCGACGCTGCTGAGCTAGCCGGCCCGTAGCGTCTGCTCCGCCTCCGCCGCAGCCTCGACAAGTTCCCAGTCGTAGAGCATCGGCGCCATCCGCACCTTGCTCCACATCTCTGACTGGTCGGAGTAATGCTCACTGCCCGGATGTCCGGAAGCCCCCAGCGGGACCGCCCACAGGGAACGCTCCCAATCCGCCGGGTCGTAGGCATACCGGAACACCGAAAGCCCGCCCACCGTGGCGAGATCGCCGGGCGCATAGGAGCCGGCCCACGGCGTGTCGCCGTCGCCGCCGGTGGGTATTTCCGGCGGGTCCAGCAGGGTGCCCAGCGCGGGCATCGCCATGGACAGCGGATGCTGCGGACGCGCCCGGTGTACCCGGTCCCATCGCCAGCTGTCGATATCCGAGCCGAGTTTGGCGGTCAGCGTGCGCACCGCCTCTTGGAGCGCCCCGCTCAATACTCCGTTCCAGTCTTCTCCATCGGGCAGCAGGTCGGCGTCGCCCGCGACAATGGCATCGGTCATCAGGTTCTTGAAGCGGTTCAGGAAGACACCGCGTCCGCGATCGATGGGTTGCCAGGCCAGCGCGGCCAGGTCCTCGCCTATGTTGTGCTTGAGCAAACGCCACATCAGCGCGTCCCGCATGGCGCTGTAAATTGTCGGTTCCACTGCGCCGGGGTCGATGCTGCCTGACCAGCCCAGGAGCCTCTTCAACGCCGCCGCAATGGCTGGATCATCGGGCACATCCAGCTTCTTCAACGCCTCAACGTAAGACTGGGCCGGAACCGACACCCGCTCAGAGTGAATGCGCCCCATATCGGCGGCGGCCGCATTGGTGATGCGTTCCACACCGTGGGTCACGCGCATTGCGCGATAGCCGGGCGCGAAGTCCATAGAGATGTAGTACGGATAGTCCTCTCCCACGGGCCGGTTGTTGGCGGTCACGATGTAGCCCTGCGACGGATTGATGTAGCGCGGCATCTCCTTGAACGGAATGCTGCCCTGCCACTCGTGCTCCCCATCCCATCCGGGAACCGGCAGCGGAGCCGGCACATCCTCCGGTCGGCGGGGTATCTCGCCCCGGCACTGGTAGCCGATGTTGCCATGCACGTCGGCCATCACGAAGTTGTTCACCGGGTCAACCCAACCTTTCATGGTGTCGGCCAGCGTTTCCACGCTGGTGGCCTCCAGCATGGCCGGCAGGATGTCGGTCCACGGGTCGCCGCCGTCGCCGGCCGTGTAGCGCAGGGCCAGGCCGTAACCGGACATGGGGTCGCCGCCCACCACCGGGCCGTGATGCGTCGCCCAGGTGCGGATATGAACATCCTCGCCATCGCGGACCTTGATCACCTCGTCCCGCACGTCGGCGTTGTACCAGTCCTCCTGGTGCTGGTAGAGGGACGGATCGGCATCGTTGAACAGCTCGATGTACAGGTCCTGGTAGTCGGCCGCGGTATGCGTGACGCACCAGGCGACCCACTGGTTGTGACCGAAGTGCGGGAAGCCGGGCACCCCGGCGAAGGAGTTGCCCACCACGTCGAAAGCGTCGCAGGCCAGATGGTTCTGGTAGTAGACGCTGGGCGTATCCAGGCCACGGTGGCTGTCGCCGGCCAGCAACCCTCCGCCGGTGGCGGTCCGCTCCGGCCCGATGGCCCACGAGTTGGAGCCGCTGTCCATCTCGCCGATGAGGTTCAGGTTCGCAGCGTGTTCCAGCAGTTGCTCCAGGCCGAAATTCACCGCGCCGTCATAATCGGCGCCCGTGGGGATGATGACAGGCTGCCCGGGTGGGTAGGACGGGAACAGCTCGGCGGCCCGCTCCGCTCCCAGCGCCTTGACCATGCGGGCGCGCCACGCCTTCGTCTCGAACACGCCCATGAAGATGTGACGCACCTTGTAGATGGCCAGGCTGTGCCACGGCTCCCACGGCTCCGGTTCGATGCCGGCGATGGCGTATTCGGCGGGCAGCGGCGCGTCGCTGTTGATGAAGGCGTTGACGCCGGCCGCGTACGCTTCCAGCATGGCCTTCGCGCGAGGACCGGCAGCGTCGCAATCGGCCCGGGCCGCATCCTCCAGCCGGTGCCGGCGCATCTGCATGTCCGGGCCCACGGCGAATTGCCCGACCGCCTCGGCCCAGCGGCCAACCGCGCGACGGCGGTCGTATTCCATGGCCCACAGCCGGTCCTGCGCGGTCACGAAACCCTGAGCGAACCAGGCGTCGTGCTCGTTGGCCGCGCGCACGTGCGGGATGCCCCATTGGTCGCGCCAGACCCGAACGTCGGCCTTCAGGCCCGGCACGTCGAGAACGCCGTCCAGGGGAGGAATCGCGCTTTTCAGATCATGGGGGGTTATGGAGGCGGGGTTGTCGGCAGTGATCGTCATGGCGGTCGACTCCAGTATCGGATACCGTCATCTTACCGCAGGATTTGCCATCAAGGGAGTTACCGCCACTCAAACCGCCGCGACACAGCCAGGAGCGGGGAACTAGCGTTGTGCGGACTCCCTCTCGGCTGCCGACCGCTGCAACATTTCACGCACTTCGAGCGCCGAGGGCGGGGCGGGTTGGTCGGGTCCGTGTTCGCCCGCAGACCTCGTCAGTTCCGGAACTGCGACCGCTATCCGCTCCCGGGCCAGCCGGCAGTACTCGTCGGAAAGGTCGATGCCCACGTACTGGCGCCCCTCCATGAGAGCGGCAATCGCCGTGGTGCCGCTGCCGATGAACGGGTCGAGCACCACCTCGGCGGTGGTTGCGGCAATGGCCCGCCGGGCCAGTTCCACCGGGAAGGACGCGGGATGCGGATTGCCCCGGTCCTGTCGAATCCGCCACACGTCGCCGATGCCGCCGGCCTTGGGCGCCAGTTTGAATTCAGGGTTGGCAACCAGGTAGACCACCTCGTAGGTGGGCAGAAAGTATCCCGGGTTGTGGTTGAACCCGCCCGAGCGTTGCCAGATGATGATCTGCCGGACGGGAAACCCGTCCATGATGTCCGCCCGGTCCTGCAGCAGGCCGCGCTGCACCCGCCACTTGTGGTTGTAGAAAATCGCCCCGTCGGGAGTGAGCACGCGCAGCATCTCCCGCAGACACTCCCGCTGCCATTCCACGTAATCCCCGTGGGGCATACTGTCGCCGTGCTCGGCGTATCCCCGTTGCAACATCAGCGTGGCGCGCGACCACTTGCCGCCGTTGCCGTTCTTCATCCCGTTGCCGCTGCTGTTGAGCAGGTTGTACGGCGGCGAGGTGACCACGAGGTTCACCGACTCCGACGGCATCCGGCCCATGGCCGAAAGGCAGTCGTCGCAGTGGATATGATTGAGCCAGGGTTCTATATTGGTTGGATTCATAGAAAGCGTATGAAACACGCTTATTGAACCCCAACCAATGGACTTGGCGCATAGAAAGGCCCCGGCGGGTTTCGGCGTATCTGCCCGTCGCCGTTTGCGCCGGAGGCCGCCTCCGCGGTGTACGGCACGTTCTGCCCAACACGAAGGACTAACCAGCCGAACCGGCCGGCCGCTCACCGCGAACGGCTAACATGAGCCGAGCGTGCTAGACTGCGGATAGGAGCGACTGTCATGAAAAAAACGCTAAGCGCCAAATTCGAGAACGGAACCTTCAGGCTGCTGGACACCGAACAACTGCCTATACCGGATGGCACCGTCGTATCCATCACCGTTGTCGACGAACCCCCGTGGGACGACCCCAGGTGGATGAAGAAACTCCTTGACCAGGAGGAAGCGGAGCACTACCTCAACACCGCCGACGGCGGGACCGCCCCATGATCGTCCCGGACCTCAACCTGCTGATCTACGCATACGACCACCGAGCACCCCAGCACCCACAGGCCCGCCAATGGTGGGCCGAACTATTGAACGGAGACGAACCAGTGGGAATTCCCTGGGTCGTCCTGACCGGGTTCATCAGACTCGCGATCCGACCAGGCACATTGGCCAGACCGCTAACCGGCGCGGAGGCAGTTGAAGAAATACAGCGGTGGCTCGCAAGGCCCCACGTATCGGCTATCAGCCCGACGAACCGACACCCGGAGTTACTGGCAAGTCTCCTGCAGGCCACAGCCTACGGACCCAACACAGTAACCGACGCCCACATCGGCGCGATGGCCATAGAATACAACGCTGTCGTCCATAGCAACGACCGCATCTTCACCCGGTTCCCCGGTATCCGGCTGCACAACCCCGTCACGTAGCATCGGTTGTTGAGCGTCCGCGTCACGGCACTCAGCCCATCCGCCGCGCCACCAGCAAACCGTCCTCCCGGGTCACCCGCATGGCGAAGGGATAGCGGTCCACTTCCAGGGCCAGACCCACGTCCCGGGGGTGAAACTGCGGCTGTCCGTCATCGAAGAACTTCTGCGTTGCGCCTCCGGCCATGATCAGCTTGCGCAACGCCTCGGGATCGGGATTGCGCCCTTCCAGACGGTTGCGCAGGTACAACGCGCAGTGCTCGTCCTCGTCCGACCGGTTCACGCCCTGGTCCCCCATGGCGAGGATGGTGACGCGCTCCGGCAGCGGATCCTCCGCCAGTAACGCTTGTGCCGTTGCGCCAGCCACCACGAAGGACGTGACGTAGATCGGATCGCAACCGGCCGCGCCGGCCGCCGCCGTGCCCACCGTCCCGGCGCGCGTGGACTGCACGATGCTCTTGCCCGCGAAATCCACGGATGACGCCTCGTAGGGCGAGTTGCCGTAGTCAAACCCTTCGGGCCGGCGGCCGTCCACCTCACCCATCAGGATGTCGGCAATGGCCGGGTTGTTCCGCCGGATCTCCAGCGCCTCCTCCACCTCGGCCACCAGAGTGATCCGTTCCGCGCCCCGGTCAAACGCGATGGCCGCCGTGGTGAAAGCGCGAAACACGTCGATGACGAGGGCCGCGCCGGTGGCCTCGCCGGCGTCGCGGGACAAACTGCCGATGCGAATTTCCATATCTCCATCTCATCATTTCGCATGGATGAACAGGATCGACAGGATTGATATTGATTTCAGATAAATCAAGTATCGAATATCCTGTTTATCCTGTTCATCCATGTCAGTTAGTCAGGCGGTTTTGACGAGCTTCTGGAGGGAGCGAATCTCCCGCGGCGGGTCCAGGTGCTGGCCCGTGTGGGTCCACGAGACCTCGCCCACATAGATGTTTCCCGCAGAATCCAGGCAGACCCCGTGGGGCGCGATGAACTGGCCGGGCGCTTCGCCCTCGGGTCCGTCGCCCACCCGCGCCTGGCGTCGTCCCTCAGTGTCGTAGACACTGACCCTGGGCCCAAGGCCGGTGGCCTGGGAGTTGGGGCCAATCGCCGAACCCAGTTCTCCGATGTACACCAGGCCGGCCTCCTGGTCGATGTACAGGCCGCAGGGGCGGGACATGTCGTTCCACTGTCCCATGAACCTGCCATCGGAATTGAACACCTGCACCCGGTGGTTCTCGCGGTCGGCCAGGTACACCAGGCCGTCACGGTCCGTGCCTATGTTGTGGGCTATGTTGAACTCGGCCGGCCCATTTCCGGATTGGCCCCATGAAAAGATCAGCCTTCCATCGGGGCTGTATTTGTGGATTCGCGCGTTGCCGTAGCCATCCGACACGTAGAAGTCGCCGTTGCGGGGATCAATGGCAACGTGGGTGCAGCGGTTGAACGGGTCACCGGACATGAAGGGCGCGGGATGGCCGCTGGTGCCCAACGTCAGCAGTATCTCGCCGTTCAGCGTGCACTTGCGCACGGTGTGGTCACCGTCGTCGGTGAGGAACATGGTCCCGTCGGGGGCCATCGTCACCCCGTGCGCCCGTGGGAAAACACCTTCGCCCCAGGACTCGATGAAGTTGCCGTCCTTGTCGAACACGATCATCGGGTGCTCGCCGCGATTGAAGGCATAGACGTTGTCGTCCGCGTCGCAGCCCACGGCGGCCACCTCTTTGAACGTGTAGCCGGGCGGAAGCTGACCCCAGCCTTCCTGCACCTCGTAGGTGAACTGGCCCTCTCCGATAGTTACCATCGGTGTCCCTCCTGTGGTGTCAACGCTCGCCGGCGTCGGACACGGCGGTGATTGTAACCCATACGATGCGTCCTCAACCCGACCGTTAGGAGCCGATGCTACAATGGGCCACCACGATCCCAGTCCAACCCAAGGAGACCCCCGATGGCCGACCCGCGACGCGATTTCGTCAAGTACACGTTCTACAGGGTGCAGCCCGAGTGGCGCCGCCTGCCCGCCGCCGAGCGCGAGGCCGGCAAGGATGAGTTCGCCGCCGTGGCCGCCGAGCACGCCGACCGGGTCGCCCTGAACACCTACACCCTGGTCGGCGCCCGCGGCGACACCGATTTCATGCTGTGGGGCGTGTGCCCCGAGTTGGAGCCCATCAACGAGATGGCCGCTCGCCTCAACGGCACCCGCCTCGGCGGTTACCTGGAAACCCCGCATTCCTACCTGGGCATGACCCGCCGCTCGCCCTACATCGACGACCACCAGCACGAGGGTCAGGAAGGGTCGGGAGATTCCGCGTCCATGCGCATCGTCGGTCGCCGCTACCTCTTCATGTACCCCTTCTGGAAGACCCACGACTGGTACCAATTGTCCAAGGACACGCGCCAGGAGATGATGAACGAGCACTTCGTCATCGGCCACAAGTATCCCCAGGTGAAAATCTCCACCGCCTACTCCTTCGGCCTCGACGACCCCGAGTTCATCCTGGGCTTCGAGACCGACGAACCCGGCACCTTCCTGGACCTGGTCATGGACCTCCGCGAGTCCAAGGCCCGCCCCTACACCCTGAAGGACACCCCCATCTTCTCCTGCATCAACCGCCCCCTCCGCGACTGCCTGGACGACGCGGCGTAAGGAGGCGACACGATGACTTCGCCAGCCATTGCCAAACCACAACCGTCCGCCCCGGCAACAGTGCCGGACAACGATATGCCGGCTCCGTTCTCCCTGGACATCAGCTCAATACTGGCCCTGCTGCCCGACGATAACGCGCTGGACGACTGGTTCCTGCGCTTCACCGCCGACAATGAGGATTTAGGCTACCAGTTTGAAATTGACCAACACGGGAGATTGTGGGCGATGGCATCGGAAGGCATGGACGGGCAGTTGCGTTCGGGCAACTTGTACATTGATTTGCGGCTTTGGTCGGATGAGGGCCCCGGTGGACACGTGATTACCGGCAACGGCTTGGTTCGTATGCCCTGGCCGGGCCGTCGTGGTCCTGATGCCGGCTGGGTTGCTCCAGAGCAATTGTCGCCCCTGGCGCCGGCAGGGCAACGACCGCATGGCGTTCCTTTCGCCCCCCGGTTCATCGCCGAAATCCGTTCCCTTTCCAATCCTGTAGAAGAACAGCAGGACAAAATGGAAGAGTGGATCACCTACGGCGTCGCCCTGGGCTGGCTGATTGACCCGTTCCTGCGCCGGGTGCACGTCTATCGGCCCGGAATAGCCCCGGTGATACTGGAAGACCCGGAAACGGTGAGCGGCGACCCGGAGCTGCCGGGGTTCGTATTCAACGTCCGCGGCCGCATTTTCGACCTACAGTAATCGGCAGCGAAGCGAGGTTTGAGACATGGCGACGACCGGCATTATCCAAGCTTGCTTTGAGGCTGAAGAAGAACTCGGGCTTCCGTTCCCGCTGCGTGTCAACATAAAGGCGATCCTTGATTCAGTGGCCGGCAAGCTGACCGACGACGAAATAGACCAATGGTTCTTCGGGTTGGCCGAAGCCAACGAGGGCCGTGGATTTTATTTGGAACTAACCGGCGAAGGGGAGTTAGTAATCAATCCTATGGTGAATCGAGATGGCGGGTATGCCGAAGGTCAGCTCTTTGGCACCATGTTTATGTGGGTTGAAGAACACGGTGGGGAAACATATCCTTCTCGAACGATCGTGCGTTTGCCTGATGGCTCCCGAACTGAACCGGACGCAGTTTGGCTATCGCCCGAGCAGGTCGTTGCGTTGCCGCCAATCGGCGATGGAGGATCAATCACCGTATGTCCTGCTTTCGTGGCGGAGGTTGTTTCTGGCACTGACCGTCTTCCGCCATTGCAACGCAAGATGGAGCAGTACATTACCAACGGCGCGCTGCTGGGCTGGCTGATAGATCCCTACCGGCATCGGGTCTATGTTTACCGCCCTGGGGTCGAACCCGAAGTGCTCGACGATCCGGAAACGGTCACCGGTGACCCAGTGATGCCGGGTTTCGTGTTCGAGGTGCGGCGCCGGATTTTCGACCTGCACCGCGTTACTGAGCAGTAGCAGGCTTGCCAACTCGCAAACAAGAGCGCTCCGACCATTGCCGGAGCGCTCATATTTTTCGCCGTGTTGCGGTGTGCTACCGCAGCGCCAGCATCCGTTCCAGCGCTACGATGGACTCCCGCTGCATCTGATCGGGCACAGTGATCCGGTTGACCACCTCGCCGGCTACCAGGCTCTCCAGCGTCCACAGCAGGTAGGCCGGGTGGATGCGGTACATGGTGGAGCAAGGGCAACTCACCGGATCCAGGCAAAAGACCGTCTTGTCGGGGTTGTGCATGGCCAAGCGGTTCACCAGGCTGATCTCGGTGCCCACCGCCCAGGCCGAGCCGGCCGGAGCCTCGTTGATGGTCTTGCGGATGAACTCGGTCGAACCGTTCAGGTCGGCGGCATCCACCGTCTCCATAGGGCACTCTGGATGCACCAATACGGTTACGTCGGGATAGCGCTGTCGAGCGGAATCGATCTGCTTGGTGGTGAAGCGGGTGTGCACTGAACAGTGTCCCTGCCACAGCACCATCTTGGCCTTGCGCAACTGCTCCGGCGTATTGCCGCCCATGGCCTTGAAGGGGTTCCAGACCACCATCTCGTCCAGGGGGATGCCCAGCTTCAGCGCGGTGTTGCGCCCCAGGTGCTGGTCCGGCAGGAACAGGACCCGGTCGGCCTCCCCGAAAGCCCATTCCAGCACGGCCGTCGCGTTGGAGGAGGTGCACACCGCGCCGCCATTCCGCCCGCACAGGGCCTTGATGGCGGCCACGGAGTTCATGTAGGTGACCGGCAGGATGCCGCCGTGGTCGCCGAGCACGTCCTGCAGGTCCTCCCAACCGTCCTCAACATCCTGGATGGGCGCCATGTCGGCCATGGAGCAGCCGGCCGTGATGTTGGGCAGGATCACCTGCTGGTGGTCGCCGGCCAGGATGCACGCCGTCTCGGCCATGAAATGGACGCCGCAGAAGACGATGTAGTCGGCCTCCGGACGAGATGCGGCCTCCTGGCTGAGCAGGAAGGAGTCGCCCTGGAAGTCGGCGTACTTGATGATCTCCTCGCGCTGGTAGTGGTGGCCCAGGATGGTCACACGGTCGCCCAGGGCGCGGCGGGCAACCCCGATACGCTCGTCCAGCTCGGCGGGCGAGCAGGCCAGGTACTCACCGGGAATTTTCTGCCAGCGGACGTTGATCGCCAACTCCTCCGCCAGTGACTTGGCGGGGAGTTCGTCTTCCGGTTTGCAGAAGGCGGCGTGTTCTATCTCGGTGAGGGGAATTGTTGGTTGCCTGGTTTGCGTAACCATATAAGCCGCCTCCTTAAACTAAAAAAGCGGTACTACGCCGTCACGCCGGCCAAAGACCATGGCCCGGTGCGTGTGATCCGAACGTCCACCAACTGACCGGTCAAGTCCGGCGCGGCGACGCAATCGGCGGTTTCGGGGAGATCGAAGTAAACGAGCTTGTTGCCTCGCGTCCGGCCGGTCCAGCTGCCCCGCTTGCGGTTCTCGGCAAGCACCTGGACCGTGTCGTGAAGGTACGCGGAGTTGATGTCGGTGAGGATGCCCTCCTGCAGTGTTTCGAGGCCCTTCAGCCGACGCTGCTTTTCCTCCTGCGGCACATCGTCGTCCATGGTGCGCGCGGCGATGGTGCCGGGCCGCGTCGAGTAAGCCGCCCCATGGACCTTGTCGAACCGCAGGTCGCCAACCAGTTTCAGAGTGTTCTCGTACTGCTCGTCGGTTTCGCCCGGGAAACCCACGATGATGTCGGTGCTGATTGTGACGTCGGGGATGGTGTCGCGGATCTCGCTGATGATGTCGCGATACTCTGCGGTGGTATAGGGCCGGCGCATCCGCAGCAGCACCTCGTCGTCGCCCGCCTGCACGGGCAGGTTGATGTGCTCGCACACCTTGGGCAGGTCCGCCACGGATTGGATGATGCGGCTGCTCATGTAGGACGGGTGGGAGGTCAGGAACCGGATCCGGTCCAGCCCGTCGATGTCGTTCAGCCTGGCGAACAGGTCGGCCAGGTCGTCGCCTTCGTCCCGGTCATGACCATAAGCGTCAACGGTCTGCCCCAGCACGGTGACCTCGCGGACCCCGCGGGTGGCCAGCAGTTCAACCTCGTGGGCCACGTCGTTCACCGACCGGCTGACCTGCCGGCCGCGGCGGTACGGGATGATGCAGAAGGTGCACATCAGGTCGCAGCCGTGGATGATGGGCACGTAGGTTGCGACGTCGGGTCGCTGGGGCGCCAGGGCGCCGACGCAACCCTCCCAGTCCAGGCCCAGACGCTCGCCCACTACCTCCAGCAGAGGCTCGAACTCCTGGGGCCGCAGGAACAGGTCGACGTGGGGGAACCGCTTCTGCAGCTCTTCAGTGCGAGGGCCGACCATGCAGCCGGTCAATGCCAGCACGGCGTCGGGTCGCTTCTTGCGCAGGGGTTGGGTCAGGTTCAGGGTGCCGGTGACTTTGTCCTCGGCGGATTGGCGGACCACGCACGAGTTGAGCACTACCACGTCCGCATCGGCGGGGCGCGGCACGGCCGTAAGGCCCAATTGCTCCAACGCCGACCCCAAGCGTTCGGAGTCGGCGGTGTTCATCTGGCAGCCTATGGTCCAGATGTGATAGGTCTGCATTCGAGTTTGTTTCCGAAGTAGAAGGGGGCCGTCCGGGATGGAGATGGCGGAGGGAGTGGGATTCGAACCCACGATCCCAGTTTCCCAGGATAAGCGCTTAGCAGGCGCCCGCACTAGACCACTATGCGATCCCTCCCTGCCCTTCTGGGTGCCACTCATTATAGCCCATTGTGAAGCGCGTTACAAACTTCGGTGTTGGATCGGCCACTCCGGCCGGCGGAATTCGGAACCCCATGCTGCGACCAAAACCAATGAATCGTCGTACACTGAAACACCGTGCCATTTATTCGGGGACTTGGGAAACGAAAGCACGGTATAGAGGAGAGCGGTGATGAGGCAGAGGCGCATGGTGATTTTGGTCGCGGCGGCGTTGGCAATGGTAATGGCGCTCGGAGCGACGGCTTGTGGCCAGGACGAACCCAGTACCGAACCAAACGTTGAGCCTCGCGCCGAGGCGACGTCGCCCGCGGCTCCCCCGGCAGCCACGGCTTCTCCAGCGACGGCGGTACCCGCCACGGTAGCCCCAACGCCCGCGGTGACAGCGCTACCACAGCCCGGCCCCTCCCCCACTGCGCCCGCCACTACGGCCGCTCCAACCGTCTCCCCTGCGGAACCTGCCCCTACCCAGCCGCCGGCGCCGACACCAACTTCAACTCCACAGCCCGTGGTGAGCTCCGAGCTTCAGGCCTACGCCGACAAGCACGCCCACGGGCCGGGCGCAATCTACGTGGGCGATGCCACCCAGTTGCTCGGGCCACCGCCCCACCGGAGCCTCATGCTCGGCGCGCCGGAAGCCATCTACCGGCAAGGCTCGGCGGCCGCCGTGTTGGGGTTCGAGCCGGCCGGCATCCCCGATCACCTGTTCATCTACAACAGCGACTACTACCGCGATCTGATTGACAAGGCGAACCTCACCGACCCCACCGAGCTCACCTCCACCGGCGAGAGCATCGAGATCCAGCACGTGTGCATCGACCGCAACCTGCCCACCTGCGTGCTGATCCAGACCTACTGGGCTCCCAACCTCTGGGAACGCACCGACGGCCAGGTTGATCTGTCGGTGACGTCCTTCGTCGAACTGGGACTCGCCGGGCCCGACACCCTCAGCCAGGTGGCCGACGGTTCGCTGGACATGGTCAACATCTTCACCGGCTACGTGGCGGGGGCCCATCCATCCCTCGAGGTGCAGTCCCTGTGGGGCACCGCCAGCGACTGGGAAACTTCTTACTCGACGCTGGCGGACATGGCGCCCGACATCGACCGGATGCTGCTCGACATCACCGGGGGCAGCCCAGTGCTCAACCGCAACTGGTTCGCCGGTTCCGATCAATGGTTCTTCAGCAACCAGCCCATGCACTCCATTGACGACTTCGAAGGACAGCAGATCCGCACCCATTCGGCATCCATGTCTGACTTCATCCGGGGCATGGGCGGCGAGCCTGTCGAGCTCAGCGTCGGCGAACTGTACACCGCCCTGCAGATCGGCACCGTGGACGCGGCGGTGACGACCCTGCTGCTGGGCGTCACCGGAAGCCTGTACGAGGTCGCCGACCACATCGCCGGACCAGTGATCGGCTTCGGCTACACCAACAACGTGATCAACCAGGACGTATGGGACAGCATACCAGCCGACCTGCAGCAGATCATCATCGAAGAAGGGGCGAAAGCCGAGCTCGAAGCCTTGCGCCTCGCCCCTTTCCAGAACTTCATCGCCCTGGAAGCCGCCGAGGACCTGGGTCTGGAGGCTGCCCCGTTCTCCGCCGCAACGCAGGAGCATATCCGGACGGTCGTACTGACGGAGCACGTCATCCCCGGCTGGCTGCGCCGGCTGGGATACCCGGGCAGTGGCGCGGACGCCGTAGCCCTCTACAACGCGAAATCCGCTCCGTACACCGGCCTGATGATTGCGCCGGACGGCTCCATCGAGCGGGTGCCGATCACCAGGGGGCCGCGCGCTCGGTAGTCCGGCCGGCGACAAAACGTCAGGAGCGGGATTTAGGGGATTTTAGGATTTGGCAGGATTCGAGGCTCTCTGTCATGGAACGGTTCTAATCCTGATAATCATTGAATCCTGAAAATCCTGCTTCTGACGTTTCACTAAACCGGGTGCGCGTGAGCGGCAAGCAGGCTTGCGTTTCCTGTCCTTATGTGTAAAATGTACATATATGGTCAGCCCCGATCCCCTCGGCAGCCGCAAGCTGCCCAAGAACTTCCTCACTCCGTGGGTTTTGCTGGTGCTCAAGCAGTGGAGCCTGCACGGCTACCTCATCATGCAGCAGCTCAACAGCATGGGCTTCGCCGAGGTGGACCACCCCACTCTCTACCGTGAACTGCGCCGCCTGGAAAAGGAAGGCCACGTCACCTCCGAGTGGCAAACCGACGGCAGCGGCCCGGCCAAGCGCGTGTACAGCATCACCGAGGCTGGCGAGCAGATGCTGCTGGGCTGGTCCGAAGTGGTGTCCGGCTACCAGCGCATGATCGCCGGTTTCTTCGACCTGTACGCCCAGGCATTCGGCATGGCGCCGCCCGCTACCGGATCCGACGCGCCAACCGAACCCGAATTCAACGACAACGTAACCTGACCGAAACCAATCCGCAATCAATCGGCCCTACCCTATGGGCCGGAACCTTCAGGAGGATCACAACGTGGCAGCCACCGTAACCGAATGCGCGCAAGAGATGGTAACGGCCTACAACCGGATGGTATCCCAGGGCTTTGCCGCCGCACGAATGGGTTGGGAACAATCCGCCGCGACCACCAAGGTCATGACTGAGGCCGTCCAGGCCGAACAGACCGCCGCCGGCAGGATCTGGGAAGAATCCATCGGCCGCGCCCGGGACCGCAGCGAGAAGATGGCGGAACTCACCAGGGCTTTCACCGCCGCCCCCAACGCCGGTATCAACGCGGAAACCAAGGAAATGATCGACGGGATCGTCGCCGGTGACCAGGAGTACTTCCGGGCCTGCGCCGAGTACGCCCAAGGCGTCGAAAAACGCCGCGCCGAGTTGACCGCCACCATGCTGAAGGCCAACACCGACCTCGCGTCCGCCGGCCAGGAAATGGTCGAGAGCGCCATGGACTGCGGCCGGGCCTTCATGGACTGGTCCTTCGCCGTCGGCCGGGGCGCGACTCCCACCGCACCCTTCTAATCGCAAGCCTTCCAGCGGCAACCGACAGGAGACACGCTCGTGGTCAACTCGACCGAATACGCCTCCCAATTTCAGCAGGAAGCGCAGTTGCAGATGCAACGCTTCCAGGCCATGTTTGACGCCTTTGTCGTCAACCCGGCCGACCCGCCCGCCGAGGTTACGCCTTACGAAGTCATCTGGAAGCGCGGCAACACCCGGCTGCTCCGTTACGGCTCTCGGGAACGGGAGACCCTGGGCCTGCCCTACCTGATCGTGCCCTGGTTGGGCATCAGCAGGACCTACGTCCTGGACCTGCTCCCCGGCAACAGCATGATCGAGTACCTGGTCAACCACGGACACGACGTGTTCCTGCTGGACTGGGGCGTGGTCGGCGAAGAGGACCGGGAACTGGGCTTCGAGGAGGGCGTCTATAAGATCATCCCCCGGGCCATTGAACGCGCGCTGGAAGCCTCCGGCGCGACCGAGATCACGCTGAACGGCATCTGCCTGGGCGGAACCCTCAGCGCCGCCTACCTCGCCTTGCACCCGGACGCCCCGGTGCGCAACTTCGTCTCCGTAGTGACCCCCATCGACTTCGAGCAGGGCGGCATGTTCCGCACCTGGCTGGACGAGCGCTACTTCCCGGCCGACCTGATCGTTGAGCACTACGGCAGCCTGCCGTCCGTCCTGATGAACACCGGGTTCAAGATGCTGCGGCCCACCCTGGAGGCCCAGGCCATGGCCGGCCTGTGGTCCAACGCCACCCGTCCCGGCTACATCGAAAGCTACAAGGCCATGAGCCGCTGGGCCAACGACTTTGTCGCCATGCCCGGCCGCTTCTTCCGCCAGTTGTCCAAGAACTTGTACGGCAAAAACCAGATGATCCGGGGCGAGTTCCTCATCAACGGCCGCACCGTCAACCTCTCCCATATCCGCCAGCCGCTGCTGGTGGCGGCCGCCAGCCAGGACTATATCGTTCCGGCCCCGGCCGCGCGCAGCCTGATGGACGTGGTGTCCAGCGAGGACAAGGAGTTCGTGGAACTCCCCGGCGGGCACATCTCCGTCTTCTCCGGTAGGCAGGCCCACCAGACCCTGTGGCCCAAGATCGACGAGTGGGTTTCGGCCCGGTCCAACTGAAAGAGCCCATCCTCAAGCAGCCACCACACCGGGAGCGCCCACTGATGACCACCGCCGACAATGGCACCACCGAAAACAGCGCCACCACCTTCTTTGAAGCGTGGCAGGACATGATCCGCAAATCCACCGAAGCCTGGTCGCAGGCCGCTGCCGGCTTTGGCGGGTTCACGCCCCCCAACCCGGGCGCGATGCCCTTCGGCCAATTCCCCTTCGGAGCCTTTCCATTCGGGTTCCCGCCGGGCGCCGGCGCGCCGGGATCCACTCCCTTCACGCCGCCGTTCAACCCCGCCGACTTCATGCAGATGTGGCAGCGGATGTTCGAGACCTGGCAGTCGCAATGGATGAACAGCCAGTCCGGTGAAACCCGGCCGCCGTCCATGGAGGAGGCCCAACGCCAGTGGTCCCGCTACCTGGAGTCCATGGCCGCCACCTTCTCCGAAACCATGAGTTCGGAAGAGTTCTCCAAGATGCTCGGCCAATACATGGAGCAGGGTCTGGCCTGGCAGGAGCGCATTGCCAAGCAATCCAACCCGCAGATCAACGCCCTGCTGCGCGCGTACAACCTGCCCTCTCGCAGCCAGATGGACCGGATGTTTGCCCGGATCATTGGCATGGAGGAGAAGTTGGACGACCTGGAGGACGAGATCCGCAAGCTCCGCAGCGAATTGAGCGCGTCCCGGCGTACCCAATCGTCCCGCTCCCGCTCCACCCGGGCAGCCGCAACTCCCGCAGCCGACGGCGAAGGAGATCAAGGCTGACCCAATTCTCCAACCAGATACCCGACCCAAGCGACAGGAGGCACACATGAAACTGGAAGGACGTACTGCTCTCGTCACCGGCGCCTCCCGCGGAATCGGCCGCGCCATCGCCCTGGCCCTGGCGGAAGAAGGCGCCGACGTGGCCATCAACTATGTCTCCAACGAGGCGGCCGCGGCCGCCGTCGTTGAGGAAATCCAGGCGCTGGGCCGGAATGGCATGCTGGCCCGCGCCGACGTGGGCGACTTCCCCGACACCTACGCCATGGCCCACTCCGTCCTCAGGGAGTTCGGCCACATCGACATCCTGGTCAACAACGCCGGCGTGACCTCCGACAAGACCTTCGTCAACATGGACCATTCCACCTGGCGCAAGGTGCTGGCCATCAACCTGGACGGCGTCTTCAACTGCACCAAGGTCTGCATCGACCAGATGGTGGAGCAGAACTACGGCCGCGTGGTGAACATCACCTCGGTCATCGGCCAGATCGGCAACTTCGGCCAGGCCAACTACGCGGCGTCCAAGGCCGGCGTCGCCGCCATGACCAAGACCCTGGCGAAAGAACTGGCCAGCAAGGGCATCACCGTCAACGCCGTGGCCCCCGGCTTCATCGAGACCGAGATGGTCTCCTCAATACCCGAAAACATCCAGGATCGCCTGCTCAGCCAGATCCCGCTGCGCCGTTTCGGCAAGGCCGAGGAGGTCGCGCAGATGGTGGTGTTCCTCTGCTCTCCCGAAGGCGACTACGTCACCGGCGCGGAACTGGAGGTGAACGGCGGGCTGTTCATGTAACAGCCGCCCGTGGCGCGGTTTTGCCAGTTGCTGCGACGGGTCCGGCGCCGGCCGCGCGCCCAACACCTCAACATTTGCCGTTATATCGTGGCGCTGATAACCTGACGCACAGCAGGAGATCGCCCGTGACCACACAGCAGTATCAACAAGCCAGTGAGCATTTCCTGGCTCAGGCGAGACGGGAGTTGGCCGCCGGCGACCTAGCGCAGGCTTCCGAAAAGGGCTGGGGCGCCACTACCCAGATGCTCAAGGCCATCGCCGAACAGCGCGGCTGGGAGCACAACCGCCACCGCCACTACCACAGAACGGCCAACAGGCTGCGTGCCGAGACCGGCGATGGCGATATCCGACGCTTTTTCAACTCGGCCGCCGCGCTCCACGAAAACTTCTACGAAAACGATATGGAGCCTGCCTTGGTGGCCGAAAGCCTCGACGACGTGGAGGCTCTTCTGCACAAGCTCCGCCCCCTGCTGGCCCAGGCGTAGCGCAGACCCCTCAAGTGTCTTGACACTTGCTGAGCGCACATTCAGTTGACATAGCTCGGCAACTGGCGGTAACATCTTTGACCGTTACGCCGGCGAACCAACCGGCGACAAAGGAACTCTTATGCCTACTGTCAATCAACTGGTGCGCAAGGGCCGCAAGCCGATGCGCAAGAAGACCAAGGCGCCGGCCCTGCACTGGGTGCAGAACTCCCTGCGGAACCGCACGCGCTGGGGCCCCGGGTGTCCGCAGCGTCGTGGCGTGTGCATCCAGGTCCGGACCATGACCCCCAAGAAGCCCAACTCCGCGCTCCGCAAGATCTGCCGCGTCCGGCTGACCAACGGCGTGGAAGTCACCGCCTACATCGGCGGGGAAGGGCACAACCTGCAGGAACACTCGGTGGTGCTGATCCGCGGCGGCCGCGTGAAGGACCTGCCCGGCGTGCGCTACCACGTGGTACGCAGCAACCTGGACACTGAAGGCGTCGACGGACGCCGCCAGGGTCGCAGCAAGTACGGCACTCGTAGAGGCTGACCGCGACCCTGACCGAGAAATAAGGCCAACGTCACCCCCACCGCCGGGGGTGGCTCATTTTCGCACGCAAGGTAGATTAGCCATGTCACGGAGACGCCGAGCCGAA
Organism: Dehalococcoidia bacterium; assembly: GCA_965220505.1. Taxonomy (GTDB): domain Bacteria; phylum Chloroflexota; class Dehalococcoidia; order Lucifugimonadales; family UBA3495; genus Bin87. The sequence continues at coordinate 2,244,414 of CBDCQE010000001.1, forward strand.
CCCAGAATTGTCAAGCCCGACCCGCGCTACAACAACGCGGAGTTGTCCAAGTTCATCAACCGGGTGATGCTCAAGGGCAAAAAGTCCACCGCCCAGCGGGTGGTCTACGACGCTCTGGAACTGGTGCGCCAGGACACGAACCAGGACCCGATCGGTGTCTTTTCCACGGCGCTGCGCAACGCCACTCCTCTGGTCGAGGTGCGGCCCCGCCGCGTCGGCGGCGCAACCTACCAGGTCCCGGTTGAACTGCGCACCAGCCGCAGCGAGGCTTTGGCGATGCGTTGGATCATTCGCGGCGCCCGCGCCAGGAACGGCATGCGCATGGCCCGCGGGCTGGCCAACGAGTTCATGGACGCCGCCCGCGGCGAAGGTTCCGCAGTGCGCCGCAAGGACGAACTGCACCGCATGGCGGAGGCCAACCGCGCCTTCGTACATTACCGCCGCTAAACCCGCCTTCCGTCGTAGGGGCGAATGTTTATTCGCCCCTACGTTTGTCTCATTCACTCCCCCGACTCTCCCCAGGTACAGGTATGACTGCCGTAACAACCAACGCCGATCTGATACGGAACATCGGCTTTATCGCACACATCGACGCCGGAAAGACCACGGTCACCGAGCGGGTGCTCTACCTCACCGGTCGCATCCGCAAGGTTGGCGGCGTGGATGAGGGCACCACGGCCATGGACTGGATGCCACAGGAGAAGGAACGTGGCATCACCATCACCGCCGCCGCCACCACGGCTTACTGGCGCGACCACCAGGTCAACATCATCGACACCCCCGGGCACGTGGACTTCACCGCCGAGGTGGAACGGAGCCTGCGCGTCCTGGACGGCGGCATCGTGGTCCTGGACGCCGTCGCCGGCGTGCAGCCCCAGTCGGAAACCGTCTGGCGCCAGGCCGACACCTACGACGTTCCCCGCATCTGCTTCGTGAACAAGATGGACCGGGTCGGCGCCTCCTACGAGCGCACCATCGAGTCCATTCGACGCCGGCTGAAAGGAAACCCCGTTGCGGTGCAGGTACCCATCGGGGCAGAGGACGAGTTTCGCGGCGTGGTCGATCTCATTGAAGGCCAGGCCGTTATGTATTCCGACGGCCGCGACGACGTCGCCGACCCGCCGGAGTTGATACCCGTGCCGTCCGAATATGAGCAGGCCTACAATGACTATCGCCAGGAGATGATCGAGAAGATCGTCGAGACGGACGAGGCCCTGCTCATCAAGTACCTCGAGGGCGAGGACATCTGCGCCGACGACCTCCGCTCCGCCCTGCGCAACGCCACCATCAACCGCCAGTTGGTTCCGGTGCTGTGCGGCAGCGCGATGCGAGGCAAGGGCATCGACCCCCTGCTCGACGCCATCATCTGCTACCTGCCGTCCCCCCTGGACGTGCCGGCCGTGGAGGGCACCGTCCCCGGTACCGACGCCGTCGAGATCCGCGAACCCCTGGACAGCGAACCCCTGTCGGCTCTGGCCTTCAAGGTTGTGGTCGACCCCTACGTTGGCCGGCTGGTGTTCCTGCGTATTTACTCCGGCACGGTCGAATCCGGAGCCGCCGTGCGCAACGTGACCCGGGGCAACCGGGAGCGCATGGGCCGGCTGCTGCGGATGCACGCCAACCACCGGGAAGAACTGCCGGAGATCACCGCCGGCAACATCTGCGCGGCCGTCGGACTGAAAGACACTTTCACCGGCGACACCATCTGCACCGACCACAGGCCGGTGATCCTCGAACCGCCTCACTTCCCTGAGCCCGTGGTCTCGGTGGCCATCGAGCCCGCCACCCGCGCCGACCAGGACAAGCTCGGCGAGGCCATGCGAAAGCTGTCGGAAGAAGACCCCACCTTCGTGGTGCGATTCAACAACGAAACCGGCCAGACCGTGATATCCGGCATGGGCGAACTGCACCTGGAAGTCCTCGTCGACCGCATGCGACGGGAGTTCGACGTCGAAGCCCGCGTCGGCCAGCCGCGGGTCGCCTACCGCGAAGCCATCACCAAGCCCGTCCGGGTCGAGGGTCGCTTCGTGCGCCAGACCGGCGGCCACGGTCAGTACGGCCACGTTTGGCTGGAACTGGAGCCGCAGGAACGCGGCGCCGGCGCCGAGTTCGTCGACGGCATCACCGGCGGCGTCATCCCGCGCAACTATATTCCGGCCGTCGAGGCCGGCGTCAAGCAGGCTCTGGACAACGGCCCCCTGGCTGGCTATCCTCTGGTGGACTTGAAGGTCACGCTGGTAGACGGTAGCTACCACACGGTGGACTCGTCCGAAATGGCCTTCCGTTCCGCCGCCATGATGGCCATGCGGGACGGGACGCGCCGGGCGGCTCCGGTGTTGCAGGAACCATTCTTCGAGATGGAGATCGTGACGCCGGGCGAGTTTCTCAGCGAAGTGCTGAGCGACTTGGGAGGGCGCCGCGCCCAGATCCGCAGCATCGAAGGGCAGGACGACCTGCAGACCGTGAGCGCGATGATCCCCCTCGGGGAGACGTTCGCGTACACCACGGCGTTGCGGTCCCTGACTCGCGGGCGCGCCTCGTACACCATGGAGTTCCGGCACTACGAGCCGGTGCCGGAAAGCGTCGCCCGGACCCTGGCCGTCCACCGGTAGCCAGCGGTTCCAGCGGACAGAACACACAACAGGAGCGTTATCGGATTACATTATGGTCGCAAGGCAACAGATGCGGATCATCCTCAAGGCGTTTGACCACAAGATGCTGGACCAGTCCAGCACCCAAATAGTGGAAACCGCCGAACTCACCGGCGCCCGGGTCGCAGGACCCGTACCCCTGCCCACACAGATCCGACGGTTCTGCGTAATTCGGGGGCCACACGTCGACAAGGATTCCCGCGAGCATTTCGAGATCCGAACGCACAAGCGGCTCCTGGACATCATGGAACCCACCAGCAAGACCATCGACGCTCTGACCCGGCTCAACATGCCGGCGGGAGTGGACATCTCCATCAAACTCTAGGTCAGCCGAACCCGTAATCGGCATGGGCCGGAATTACGGGCGCGGCGGCTAAAACGGAGTGCGGACGGGACAATCAGGCTTGAAAGAATAGTAATCCCGTCGTAAAATTGCAGTTCCGGCTGGCGGCTGGCATAAAAGCCACCGCCGCCATTTCATCTAACGAATTCCATCCACCGGCCACCACTCGCAGGCAAAGAAAATGCTCAAGGCTTTCCTCGGCAAGAAGATCGGCATGACCCAGGTGTTCAACGACGCCGGGCAGGTCGTGCCCGTAACCATCATCGAGGCCGGCCCCTGCGCCGTCACCCAGATCCGCACTGCGGAGAAGGACGGCTACGAATCGGTCCAACTGGGGTTCGGGCGGGTCCGCAGGCCCACCAAGCCCGAGGCAGGCCACCTGCGCGGCAGCCAGATCGGACGCCGGCTTGAGGAGGTCCGCGCCGACGACACCAGCGAGTTTGAAGTGGGCCAATTGGTTTCCGTGGACATCTTTGAACCGGGCGAGATCGTTGACGTTATTGGCAAGTCCAAGGGTAAAGGGTTCGCTGGAACAATGAAGCGACACGGCTTCGGCGGAGGTCCCCGCACCCACGGTCAGTCAGACCGGCAACGCGCTCCAGGTTCCATCGGCGGAGGCACCACGCCGGGCAAGGTCTTCAAGGGACTGAAAATGTCCGGGCACATGGGCAACCGCCGGGTGACCGCCAAGGGACTGGAAGTGGTCCGCGTGGACGCCGAGCGGAATCTGCTCATGGTCAAGGGCGGCATCCCCGGCGCCCCCAACAGCGCCGTTACCATCCGCAAGACCGGCAAGAGCAAGGCATAGGGAATAGAACGAACCGATACGCCTGCCCGGCACGGCGGCAATCGGCAAGGAACTGATCCGAAATGGAACTCCCCGTACTGAACACCGGCGGCAACGCCGTCGACACCATCGAGGTGGACGAGGCCGTATTTGACGTGCCCATGAACCAGACCCTGGTCCACCAGGCGATGGTCATCTACCAGCTGAACCAGCGGCAGGGCACCCATTCCACGCGCACCCGCGCCGAAGTGTCGGGTGGCGGACGGAAGCCCTGGATACAGAAGCACACGGGCCGCGCCCGCCAGGGCAGCATCCGCTCTCCGCAGTGGCGACACGGCGGCATAGCCTTCGGCCCGAAGCCCCGCGACTACCGAAAAGCCTTGCCACGCGCGATGCGTCGCAAGGCTTTGCAGTGCGTCCTCTCCGAGAAAATCCGCGGCGGACGCCTGATTTGCGTCGACTCGCTGGACAGCCTGGACGGGAAGACCAAGTCCATGAAGCAGGTGCTGGAGAACCTCAACGTCTCCGGGTCGGTGCTCGTGGTCACGGAAGAAGCCCAGCAGAACGTCGCGCGGGCCGGCGGAAACCTGAAGCAGGTTTGGACACTACCCTCCGACCTGGTGAACGCCAACGACGTGTTGAAGCGCCAGACCATCCTGATCACCGTGGGCGCTATTCGCCGGATCGCGGAACTTTGCCAGGCGCCCCGGTATCGGGCCCGTCGGGCGGCCAGCGAGGTGGCGGAATAATGCACATCAGCGAAGTCCTCCTGCGCCCCACCATCACCGAAAAGAGCACCCTGTTGCAGGAAGAGGGGCAGTACACCTTCGAAATCGCTCCCCGGGCCAATAAGACGCTGGTCAAGCAGGCGGTGGAAGAAAATTTCAACGTCACGGTCATCAGCGTCAACATCACCCGCAACCGCGGCAAGCGCAAGCGGTACGGCCCTCGTTTCAAGAAACAACCCGATACCAAAAAGGCCGTGGTCACGTTGCAGGTCGGCGATCGCATCGACCTTATTGAAGGCCTGTAGGCACACCGCCGCCCGTCAACATCGGGAGCTGAAACCATGCCTCTGAAAAACCTCCGACCCATTACCCCCGGCACGCGCAACGCGGTGCGTCCTTCCTTCGAAGAGATCACCACCAAAAAGCCGGAAAAGTCCCTGCTGGAACCGCTGCAGAAGCGCGGCGGGCGGAACAACAAGGGCCGCATCACCGCGTACCACCGCGGCGGCGGCTCCCGGCGCATGTACCGGCGCATCGACTTCAAGCGGCGCAAGGACGGCGTGCCGGCCACCGTCAAGACCATCGAGTACGACCCTAACCGCACCACGCGGATCGCCCTGCTTCACTACGCCGACGGCGAAAAGTCATACATCCTGGCGCCGGTGAATCTGTCCGTCGGAGACAAGGTGCAGTCCGGCCCCGATGCTGAGATCAGCCCCGGCAACACCCTGCCCCTGCGCAACATCCCCACCGGTACCGTGGTGCACAACCTGGAGTTGACCCCCGGCCGCGGCGGCCAGTTGGTGCGCGGCGCCGGCACCGGCGCGCAGGTATTGTCCCGCGAGGGTGACTACGTGCTGATCCGTCTGCCCTCCGGCGAGATGCGCCGGATCCTGCTCAACTGCCGGGCCAGCGTCGGCCAACTCTCCAACCCCGATCACAAGAACGAGAGCCTGGGCAAGGCCGGCGCCAGCCGCCACCTGGGCCGCCGCCCCCACGTCCGGGGCGTCGCCAAGAACCCGGTGGACCATCCCCACGGCGGCGGCGAAGGCCGCTCGCCCATCGGAATGCCCGGCCCCAAGTCGCCCACCGGCAAGCCCACCCTGGGACACAAAACCCGCAACAAGAAGAAGACCTCCAGCCGCTTCATCGTCCGCGGACGCCGCTGGCGGAGGTAGAAACCCAACTCTCGCGCCGCCCCGCGGCCCGACAGGCAGCGTTTGTCACCATGTCAAGGTCAATTAAAAAGGGACCGTACGTCCATCCCAAACTGCTCAAGAAGGTCAACCGGGTTCGCGAATCCGGCGAGGCCACCGTCATCCGCACCTGGTCGCGGGATTCGATGATCATGCCCGAAATGGTCGGGCTGAACTTCGGCGTCCACGACGGCCGGCGTCACGTGCCGGTGTTCGTCACCGAGAACATGGTGGGGCATCGCCTGGGCGAGTTCGCGCCGACGCGAACCTATCGCGGCCACGTTGCCCGGTCGGAACGCTCCAGCAGGGTGAGGTGACGACATGCCTCCCGTGCGAGCAATGGCCAAGCAGGTTGGGGCCTCCCCCAAGCGCCTGAAGCCCATCATGGACGCGGTGCGGGGCATGACCGTCAACGACGCCCTCGACCACCTGAGCCTGATGCAGTCGCCGTGGGCGCGGTCGGTGGCCAAGGTGGTGCAGTCGGCGGCGTCCAACGCCGAGAACAACGAGTTCATGAACCGCAACGAGCTGCGCATCACGCGCATTTCGGCAGACCAGGCGCGCCCGCTGAAGCGTTTCAGGCCCCGCGCCAGAGGCCGGATTGGACGGGTTACCCGCCGCTCCAGCCACATCATCATCGAAGTGGACGAGATAGAGGAGCGCTAACTTATGGGACACAAAACCCATCCCTTCGGCTTCCGGCTGGGCATCATCAAGGACTGGCGCACCCACTGGTACGCCAACAACGGCGCCCAGTACCGGGCCGGCGTGCAGCAGGACCTTTCCCTGCGCCGCACCATCCATGACGAGTACCGCGCCTTTTCCGATGCCGGCATCGCCAAGATCGAGATCGACCGCACGGCCCAGGAAACCATCGTCAACATCCACTCGGCCCGGCCGGGCATCCTGATCGGCCGCGACGGCGACCGGGTCAAGGGCCTCCGCGCCCGCCTGGAGGATATGACCTCCGGTATGCTCCGCCTCAACATCATCGAGATCGAGCAGCCGGAAATGGACCCTTACCTCGTCGGCCGCAATATCGCCGACCAGTTGAGCCGCCGCGTTGCCTACCGCCGCGCCATGCGCCAGGCCGCCCTGCGCACGATGCAGGCCGGCGCCGAGGGCATCAAGATCATCACCAAGGGCCGCATCTCCGGCGCCGAAATCGCCCGCACCGAAAAGCTGATGATGGGCCAGGTGCCGCTGCACACGCTGCGCGCCGACATCGATTACGCGCTGGCCGAAGCCCATACCGCCATGGGACGCATCGGCATCAAGGTCTGGATCTACAAGGGCCAGATCATGCCGCCGGCCGCCGAGGAAGACGGCGAACTGGACAGCATCGAGTTCCGGGTCACCAGCCAGGACACCGAAGCCGAACTCCAGGCCGCCGAGTTCGAAAACTAGCGCCGCCCGCGAGTTGGCGAATTTCTTTGTGACGAATAAATTGGGAGACTGGCGCCATGCTGCAGCCTAAAAGGACCAAATACCGCAAGATGGGTCGCGGCAAGCGCCGGGGCATGGCCACCACCGGGAGCACCGTGGAGTTCGGAGAGATCGGCCTGAAAGCCTTGCAAGCCGAATGGATCACTGCCCGCCAGATCGAGTCGGCCCGTATCGCGATTACCCGCCACCTGCAGCGCGGCGGACGCACGTACATCCGCATCTTCCCGGACAAGCCGGTCTCCAAGAAACCGGCCGAGGTCCGCATGGGCGGCGGCAAAGCGGCCAACGACCACTGGGTCGCCGTGGTCAGGCCGGGCCGCATCATGTTTGAAGTCGGCGGCGTACCTCTCGACCAGGCGGCCGAGGCCCTCCAGAGGGCCGCGCACAAGCTGCCCATACCCACGAAGGTCGTGTACCGCGACCGGGTGAACTCGCTGCTGACCAGCGCAGCCAGGTGATAGCCGTTATGAAGATGTACGAAATTCGGGCGCTGACCGACCAGCAGATCGAGGAAGAACTGCAGAAGTCCTACCGGGAGCTGATGAACCTCCGTTTCCGTGACGCCGTCAACCAGCTCACCGACACCAACCAACCCCGCAAGACCCGCAAGGACATTGCGCGCATGCTGACCTGCCTCCGCGAGCGGCAGCTCCAGTAAAGCGACCGCGATCATCCCAGCGCACTGACAGAACTTTCAGGACTATCCTAATGGCCAAGACAATGCGAAAGGTCCGGGTGGGCTCAGTAGTGAGCACCCGGATGGACAAGACCGCCGTCGTTGAACTGGTGTGGAAACAACGCCACCGCGTCTACCGCAAGCAGATGCGCCGCGTGACCCGCTTCTACGTCCACGACCCGGAGGGACAGTGCCGGATCGGCGACACGGTCCGCATCCAGGAAACCCGTCCGATCTCTCGCACCAAGCACTGGCGGCTCCTGGATATCCTGTCCCGTCGCGCTGTCGCCGATGTGCGCGCCATTGAACTTGAAGGCGACGCGGTGATCGAGCCCGTCGCGGACGCGGAAGCCGATGACGCTGCTCCGGTTGACGACATCGCCGATGAAATTACCGATGACGACGAGGATGCGTAAATGATCCAGAGTTACACCAGGCTGCACGTAGCCGACAACAGCGGCGCGCGACGCATCCGGCTTATCAATATCCCCGGCTCCAGCCGGCGCAAGTACGCCTCGGTGGGCGACATCATCGTCTGTACCGTGCGCGAGGCCATCCCCAACTCACCGGTGCGCAAGGGCTCGGTGGTCAAGGCCGTCGTCGTCCGACAGGCCGCGCCGCTGCTCCGCCCCGACGGCACCTACATCAAGTTCGACGACAACGCCGCTGTGCTGATCAACGACAACCAGTTGCCCCGCGGCACCCGCATCTTCGGCCCCGTCGCGCGCGAACTGCGCGACAAAGGCTTCATGCGCATCGTGTCCCTGGCGCCGGAGGTGGTGTGATGGCCCAAGCCAAAATACGCCCCATTCTTCCCTTCATTCCGGCGAATGCCGGAATCCAGCCGGAGGTGGTGTAATGGCCAGGACGAAAATCCGGCGCGGCGACGACGTGCTGGTCATCGCCGGCAAGGACAAGGGCAAGACCGGCCGCGTCCTCAACATGGTGCCCGAAAAGAACCGGGTGATCGTCGAAGGCGTCAACATGGTCACGAAGCACTACAAGCCTCGCCCCGGCATCCGCCAGGGCGGCCGCGTGCAGCAGGAAGCCTCCATCCACATCTCCAACATCAAGCTCATCCAGAGCAACTACACCGAACCGAGCACTCAGTTCCGCAACCGGGACGAGTAACTCTCTCGGGAGTGATCCCCATGGCTACTGATCAGCAGGAAAGAACCGAACAGGGCGGAGGCCGCCGCCAGCGGCGCCGGCAGGAAGAAGCCGAAGCCAACGGCGCTGAGCCGACGGAACTGCCGCCTCCCGCCTTCAAGATCCGATTCCGGGACGAGATAGTCCCGGCGATGGTGTCCGAGTTTGGATATACCAGCCCCATGCAGGTGCCCCGGGTCACCAAGATCAACCTGAACATCGGCCTCGGCGAGGCGCTGACCAACGGCCGCGCCATGGAGAGCGCCGTCCGGGACCTGACCACCATCTCGGGTCAGAAGCCGGTCATCACCCGAGCCCGCCGGTCCATCGCCGGGTTCAAGGTGCGTCAGGGCAACCCCATCGGCACCGCCGTCACCCTGCGCGGCGACCGCATGTATTACTTCCTGGAGCGCCTGATCATCACAGCCCTGCCCCGTATCCGGGACTTTCGCGGAATATCGCGCAACGGTTTCGACGGCCGCGGAAACTTCTCCCTGGGCCTGCGCGAACAGATCGTGTTCCCGGAAATCGACTACAACAGTATCGACCGGCTGCGTGGGCTCCAGGTCACCATCACCACCAGCGCGACCAACGACACCGAAGCGGCGCGCCTCCTGGAACACTTCGAAATGCCTTTCGTCCGCCAGTAGGCTGATTGCCCCATCTGTACCGAAAGCTGAGCAGCGGGAGAAACAACCTTGGCCAAGAAATCTTCCATCGTCAAGAACGAACGACGCCGGCAAACCGTCGCCAAGTACGCCGCGCAACGCGCCGCGCTCCTGGCCGAGGCCCGGGATTTGTCCCGGTCGCCGCGCGAGCGGTTCGAGGCTCGCCAGAAGCTGGCCCTGCTGCCCCACGACGCTAACCCCAATCGCATCCGGAACCGCGACGGCGCCACCGGCCGTCCCCGTGGCTACATTCGCCACTTCGGCCTGTCGCGCATCTCCTTCCGGGAAATGGCGCTGGACGGTCTGCTGCCCGGCGTCCGGAAGGCCAGCCTGTAAGGCTCTGTTCGCATCGATGCACAGTATTGACAGGATTTTCAAGGAGCCGTTTCGCAATGCCCATTAACGACCCGGTTGCCGATATGCTGACGCGCATTCGCAACGCCATCCAGGCCCGGCACCAAACGGTGCTGGTGCCCCAGTCCAAGATGAAGGTCGCCATCGCCGACATCCTGAAGGCGCAGGGCTACATTCGCGACTGGGACCTGGCGCGCAACCAGAAGTTCCCCACCATGCGGATCCATCTCACCTACAAGGACGACGACACCAACGCCATTCGCGGGCTGCGCCGAATCAGCAAGCCCGGGCTGCGCGTGCACGTCGGCCGGGGCGAGATCCCCCGGGTCTACGGCGGGTTGGGCATCGCCATAGTCTCCACCTCCCAGGGAATGATGACCGGATACGAGGCCTGGCGCAAAGGCATCGGAGGAGAGTTGGTCTGTTATGTCTGGTAACGAGGTCCCCGTCAGCGTCGGCGTCGCCGAACGTATTCCGCCCGCCGAGAAGCCCCTGTCTCGCATCGGCCGTCAGCCCATCCCAATCCCGGACGGCGTCCAGGTTGAAGTCCTCTACGGAGGCGTGAAGGTCACCGGCCCGCGCGGCGAGGTGATCCAGAGGTACCACCCGGAAGTCACCGTCAAGGTGGAGGACGGGGAGGTCATCGTTGAGAGGCTGACCGAGCGCAAGTTCCATCACTCGCTGCACGGCCTGACCCGGTCCCTGGTCGCCAACGCGGTTGTCGGCGTGACCGAAGGCTACAGCCGGACCCTGGAACTCATGGGCGTAGGCTACCGCGTGCAGCAGAACGGCGCCGGCATCACCCTCAGCGTCGGCTACAGCCACACCGTCGACGTGTTCCCCGAAGAAGGCTTGACCATGGAGGTCGAGGGCAACAACCGGGTCCATATCACCGGCGTCGACAAGCAGAAAGTTGGCCAGTTGGCCGCCAAGGTGCGGAAGGTCCGGCCCCCGAACCGCTACAAGGAAAAGGGCATCCGGTACCAGGGTGAGGTTCTCCGTCTCAAGCCCGGCAAGGCCGCAGCGCGCCGCGCCGTTTAATGAACCCGTCATCCCTGTTAAACGGATCCGTCATTCCTGCGAAAGAACGTCACCCCGTACTGGATACGGGGCCGGAATCCATTACTCCCAGCAACTAGCACAGCCGACCAGAAATTGAACATCACCCTCTGGATTCCCGCTTTTGCGGGAATGACGGGGTTTGAGAGCAAACGTAAAATGCCACGCGACAAAGACTCCCGAAAATTGCGCATCGTCCGGCACCGCCGGGTGCGCAACAAGGTCCACGGAACCCCCGACCGGCCGCGCCTCTGCGTTTTCCGCAGCCTGAAGGGCATCTACGCACAGGTAATAGACGACGTGGAAGGCCACACCCTGGCCTACGCCTCCAGCCACGAGGTCGGCGGCGAGGACGCCACGCCCAAGACGGCGGCGTCGGCTGCCGTGGGTAAGCTGGTGGCCGAGCGCGCCCGGGCCGCCGGAGTTACCTCCGTGGTGTTCGACCGGGGCGGCTATCGGTTCCACGGCCGGGTCAAGGCCCTGGCCGACGCAGCCCGCGAAGGAGGGCTTGTATTCTGATGGTTTCTCCAGCAACACGTAGAGGACCAAGAACCGGCCCGCCCGGCAGAGGCGGTCCCCCCGGCAGAGGCGGCGACGGACCCGATCGGCGCGGAGGCCGCGGCGGTCGCGGCCGCGACCGTGACCAGCGGCAACGCGAAGACGACAGCGGCGGTATGAACGAGCGGGTGGTCCACACCCGTCGCATCGCCAAGGTGGTCAAGGGCGGACGCCGGCTCCGGTTCAACGCCCTGGTGGTGGTTGGCGACGGCCAGGGACGCGTGGGCGCCGGCATGGGCAAGGCCCTGGCCATCCCCGACGCGGTCCGTAAAGGAACCGCCGTGGCCCGGCGGAGCACCATCAACATCCCCATCAAGGGAAGCACCATTCCCCACGAGATTTCCGTCCGCAAGGGCGCGTCCATCGTCATCATCAAGCCAGCCCCGTTGGGAACCGGCATTATCGCCGCGGGAGCGATGCGCGCGATGCTGGAACTGGGCGGCGTGCAGGACGTGGTGGGCAAGTCGCTGGGTTCGCGCAACCCCATCAACATCGTCAAGGCGACCCTGGAAGCCCTCAGCCTCCTGCGTGATCCCGAAACTGAACGCGCCGCCCGGCTGGGACTAACGCCGCCGGGCACGAACGGCGCCACCGAGACCGCTGCTCCGGACGCTGCGGCCGCCCCCAGCGACGCAACGCCGGCGCCGGCTGCTGAGGCTCCCGTTGCCGAAACCGCTCCGGCTCCCGCTGCCGAAGCGGCCTCCGAAACCCCGGCTATCGCTGAGGGCGAACCGCCCACGGAGACCGTCGCCGGGGAGTCCGTCGCTGCCGAGGAACCGCCGGCTGCGGAAGAACCCGCGGCCGAGGCCCCGTCCGGCGACGAGGCTGACCCACAGTCCTGACCACTCAAGTTCTCCCCGTCTCCCGTTCGCGGCAGGCGGCAGGTAAAAAACAAATGGCGCAGATCAAAATCACTTGGAAGAAAAGCTGCATCGGGCGTCCGTCCTACCAGCGCCGGATCGTGCAATCGTTGGGGCTCAAGCGGCTGAACCACTCGGTGGTTCGCGAGGACAGTCCCACCATTCGCGGCATGGTCAACAAGGTCCAGCACCTGATAACCGTCGAGCCCGTCGAATAACGATCAACCCCGATAGATTACGGCCGTATAGTTAGGGAGCGATTGCCACCATGATGGAACACGAAATCTCGTCGCCCAAAGGCGCGCGACGAGCCCGCAAACGGGTTGGCCGCGGCGACGCCGCCGGCGGCGGCAGCTACGCCGGCCGCGGCATGAAGGGTCAGAAGTCCCGCTCCGGTCCCGGCCTGCGACCCGGCTTCGAAGGCGGCCAGATGCCCTTGATCAAGGGCTTGCCCATGAAGCGCGGGTTCAACAACCGCTACAAGACCTACTACGCGCTGGTGGACCTGGACACGCTTCAGGAACGGTTTGAGGCCAACACCCAGGTCACTCCGGAACTGCTGCATCAGCTGGGCATCGTTCGCCGCACCAGGCTTCCGGTGAAGGTGGTGGGTGACGGCGAGTTGCAGCGGCCGCTGGCCGTGGCCGCGCACAAGTTCACCGCCTCAGCCCGGGCCAAGATCGAAGCAGCCGGAGGTACCGTTACCGAGCTTTAGCCTCGGCAAGCGGTTGGGAGTGACGGGACAAGACGCGCCATGATTCAGACTGAGGCACAGGCAGGAGGCCGATGGCCACGCTTGGTGCAGGCGGCCATCGACGCATTCAGCCTGCCCGACCTTCGGGCCAAGATCCTCTTCACCCTGGGGATGCTGGCCCTCTACCGGCTGGTCGCCCACATCCCCATACCGGGGCTCGACACGGCCGCGCTGGAGCAGCTGTTCACCAACAACCAGCTCCTGGGCTTCCTCGACCTCTTCTCCGGCGGCGCGCTGAGCCGCATGAGCATCGTCGCCCTGGGCGTGTTCCCGTACATCACGGCGTCCATCATCATGCAGTTGCTGACGCCCGTGATTCCCCAATTGCAGAACCTCTCGCGGGAGGGCGAAGCCGGGCGCATCAAGATGAACCGCATCACCCACTGGGGAACCGTGCCCATCGCCATCGCCCAGGCCTTCGCCCAGATGGTGCTCCTGCAACAGGCCGGCGTGCTCACCAACGTCGGGTTCGGGCCGGACTCGTTCCTGCCCACTCTGGCCGCGGTCCTGTCCCTCACCGCCGGCACCATGTTCCTGGTCTGGCTGGGCGAGCTGATCACCGAGCGCGGCATCGGCAACGGCATCTCGTTGATCATCTTCGCCGGCATCGTGGTGGGCTTCCCTGGATTGCTGGCCACCGGCTTCCTGGACCGCGACAACATCATCGGCGTCTTCTTCTTCGCTCTCATCGGCCTGTTGATCATCGCCCTGATCGTGGTGTTCAACGAGGCCCACCGCCGCATACCGGTGCAGTACGGCCGCAGCATCTTCAGAGGGGGCCAGATGTACCGGCAATCGGGCTCCACGTATATCCCGCTGCGGATCAACTCGGCCGGCATGATCCCGCTGATCTTCGCCTTCTCCATCGTGATCCTGCCCGGAACCGTCGCCCAGTACCTCAGTTCCGCCGGCGGTTTCGTCGGCAACATCGCCGCCGACCTCCAGGTGGCCCTGAGCCCCACCGGTCCCATCTACTGGGTGCTGGCGTTCTTCCTGGTGGTGGCGTTCACCTTCTTCTACACGCTGGTCGTGTTCCAGCAGCAGAACATCGCCGAGAACCTCCAACGCAACGGCGGTTTCGTTCTGGGCATTCGGCCGGGCCGGCCCACCCAGGACTACCTGAACCGGGTGATCCTCCGACTCACCATGGGCGGCGCGCTGTTCCTGGGTTTCATCGCGATAGTGCCCTACATCGCGTCCCTGATCACCAACGTGGAGGCCATCGCGCTCAGCAGCACCAGCCTCCTGATCATGGTCGGCGTGGGTCTGGACACCCTGCGGCAACTGGAAGCCCAGCTCATGATGCGCAACTACGAAGGGTTCCTGAGATGACCGCCGCCAACGGCATCAGGCTGGTTCTCTTCGGCCCTCCGGGCGCCGGAAAGGGCACTCAAGCCCAGTTGCTCAAGGAGAGCCTGGGCATCGAGCACGTCAGCTCGGGCGACCTCTTCCGGCATCACCTGTCCAACGGGACTGAACTGGGCGAACTGGCCCGCGGGTACATGAACCGCGGCGAACTGGTGCCCGACGAGGTCACCATCGGCATGGTCATCGACCGCATCAGCGGCATCGGTGACGCCGACGGATTCATGCTGGACGGCTTTCCCCGCAACACGACCCAGGCCGAGGCGCTCGAAGCGGCTCTGGGCGAGCGGGGCCAGAGGCTCGACCGCGTGGTCCACATCCAGGTGGAGGACGGTGAACTGATCCGCCGCCTGAGCAACCGCTACGTCTGCCGGGCTTGCCAACGACCCTTCGCGCGGGATGCCGAAACCGGAGTTCCGCCCGCGAAGTGCGCGGACTGTCCCGACGGCGGCGACATTTACCAGAGAGACGACGACACCGAGGCGGCGGTTGCCAACCGCCTGTCCATTTACCACCAGGAGACCGCTCCGGTACTGGAGTTCTACCGCCAGCGCGGTCTGCTCGCCGACATCCCCGGTGAGCGGTCAATCGACGCGGTGCATCATTCCGTGTTGCGGATTCTGGACGTTGCCAGCGCGGGTACGGTTTCAAAATCGTAGCGATTGAGGTATAATCACAATGGTGGAAAATAAGCGCAAACGCAAAACTGCCTCCAATTCGCCCTCCTCGTACACTGGAGGGATAACCATCAAATCCCGTCGGGAGATGGAGGCCATGGAGCGTGCCGGCGCCATCGTTGGCGCCACGCTGACGCTCCTCAAGAAATCGGTTGAGCCAGGCATGACCACCGCCGATCTCAACCGCATCGCGGACAAGAATATCCGCAGCATGGGCGCAGTCCCCACGTTCCTCGGTTACCACGGGTTCCCCGGCGCCATCTGCGCTTCGGTCAACGAGGAAATCGTCCATGGCATCCCGGGCAAACGGGTGCTCAAAGAGGGCGACATCATCAAGATGGACTGCGGGGCGACCATCGACGGGTTCATCGGCGACGCCGCCATTTCGGTCGCCGTCGGCGAAATCAACGAAGAAACTCAGAAACTCATGGACGATACCGAGGCCAGCCTGTACGCCGGAATCGCAGCCGCCCAGCCGGGCAATCGCATCGGCGACATCGGCGCCGCCGTATCCGGCTACGCCATTCCCCGTGGCTACGGAGTGGTCCGCCAGTTCGTCGGCCACGGCGTGGGGCGCTACCTCCACGAGGACCCGCAGGTTCCCAACTACGGCGAGGCCGGAAAGGGCGTTTTGCTGCGACCCGGGATGTGCATCTGCATCGAGCCCATGCTGAACATGGGCACCGAGGACACCACCATACTGGACGACGACTGGACTGTGGTCACCGCCGACGGCGCGCTTTCCGCTCATTTCGAGCACACCCTCGCGATCACCGCCGACGGTCCCAAGATCCTGACCGTTCACGACTGACGACACACGCGCCGCCGACGGCCCTCTACCGGCTTGTCGGGGCAAAGAAAGAAGGAAGGTTTATGGCCAAGAAAGAAGCGATTGAAGTTGAGGCGCAGGTAACCGAAGCCCTGCCCAACGGCATGTTCCGCGTGGAACTGCCCAACGAACACCAGGTCCTCGCCCACATTTCGGGCAAGATCCGCATGCACTTCATCCGGGTGCTGCCGGGCGACCGGGTGCTGGTGGAGCTATCCCCCTACGACCTGAGTAGAGGACGCATCACCTATCGCTTCAAGTAGCCGAAACCGCGGAGAATACCCATGAAAGTGTCCGCATCGGTGAAGCCACGCTGCGACCGCTGCCGGGTCATCCGGCGCAAGGGCGTGGTGCGCATCATCTGCGTCAACAGCAAGCACGCGCAACGGCAGGGATAGCCCGACCCGGCGTAAGCCGGCCCGTCCGTTCCACGACCGCAACCCAAGTTCAGGAGCGTAACAATGGTCCGAATAGCCGGAGTCGACGTACCCGACCGCAAGCGCGCCCACATCGCGCTGCGCAGCATCTACGGCATTGGTCCTTCCAAAGCCATCGAAATCGTGAGCAAGGCCAACCTGGACACCGATATGCCGCCGCGCATGAACGAACTCTCCGAGGTCGAGGTCGACCGCATTCGCGTCATCGTCGACCAGGACTACATCACCGAGGGTGACCTGCGCCGGGAACACAACGAGAACATTCGCCGGCTCATCGACATCGGCAGCTACCGGGGTCTCCGCCATCGCCGGAACCTCCCGGTGCACGGCCAGCGCACCCGCACCAACGCCCGCTCCCGCAAAGGCGCCCGGCGTACCGTGGCCGGCCGCGGTCGGCGCACCGGCGGCAAGAAGTAGCCCTGGCCGTCGGCATCTCAACCCGCCGCGCACCCCCACCAATTTCCACGAGGTAAGAACCCATGCCCCGACCACGCGCACGTCGTCGCGAGCGGCGCTCCATTCCCCAGGGGCGCGCTTACATCTACTCCACGTTCAACAACACGCTGGTCAGCCTGACCGACCCCGACGGGAACGTCGTGGCGTCCACCAGCGCCGGCACGGCCGGTTTCCGCGGCTCGCGCAAGGGCACGGCCTTCGCCGCCCAGCGCGCCGCCGAGCAGGCCGCCCGCCGTGGCGTGGACATGGGCATGCGCAACATCGACGTCTATATCAAGGGCCCCGGCTCCGGCCGCGAGCCGGCGATCCGGGCGCTGCAGGCCGCCGGCCTGAACGTCTCCAGCATTCGCGACGTCACCCCCATCCCCCACAACGGCGTCCGCCCTCCCAAGCGCCGCCGCGTGTAATTTCGCAACTCGACTTCCCACACCACCAACGGAAAGACCAACATGGGCAGATATACCGGACCATCCTGCCGCCTGTGCCGCCGCGCTGGCGAAAAGCTCTTCCTGAAAGGCGACCGCTGCTTTTCCCCGCGCTGCGCCATCGAGCGCCGCCACATCCCGCCCGGAGGCGGTGGCAACCGCCGCCGCCGCGTCTCCGACTACGGCGTTCACCTGCGGGAGAAGCAGAAGGCCCGGCAGATGTACGGCATCATGGAAAGCCAGTTCCGGAAGTACATGACCGACGCGTTCAACACGCCCGGCATCTCCGGCAACAACCTGCTCCGCACGCTGGAGCGGCGACTGGACAACGTGATCTATCTGCTGGGGTTCGCCGACTCCCGCAAGCAGGCCCGCCAGATGGTCCAGCACGGCCACTTCAACGTCAACGGCCGCAA
This sequence comes from Dehalococcoidia bacterium, assembly GCA_965220505.1. Classification (GTDB taxonomy): domain Bacteria; phylum Chloroflexota; class Dehalococcoidia; order Lucifugimonadales; family UBA3495; genus Bin87. Next base: position 2,262,248 of record CBDCQE010000001.1, read on the forward strand.
GACTGACATCCCTTCTTTCCTGGTCAAGCCGGGACAGACCGTCGCCTGGACCGAAACCTCGCGCAAGCGCGAGTTTTTCGCCGACCGCACCGACGGCCTGCCCAAGCGGACCCTTCCCAGTTGGCTGACCCTCGACCTGACCCAGATGGAGGGTCAGGTGATCTCAATGCCGCCCGACAACGAACTGCCCGAAACCATCAACTCCCGCCTGATCGTCGAGTACTACTCAAGGTAACCTGCGGCATGCTAGATCCTCAGATCCTCCCGCCATTGCGGGATCCCGAACCCGAAATACCCTCCCCGGCCATCCGGGTGATCGACAGCAACGATACCTACGCTTGCGTCGCCCTGGAACCGCTGGAACGGGGATATGCCACCACCGTGGGCAACCCGCTGCGCCGACTGCTGCTCAGCTCCATCCAGGGAACCGCCGTAACCTGGGTGAAGATCGAGGGCGTGCCTCACGAATACTCCGTCATACCCGGCGTCAAGGAAGAGGTCATGGACCTTCTCCTCAGCGTCAAGCGCATCCGCATCCACGCCCTGTCCAAGCGCACCGGCAAGATGCGCCTCGACGTGACCGGCGAGGGTCGTGTCTGCGCCGGCGACATCGCTACCGCCAGTGACTACCAGATCGTCAACCCGGAGCTGCACCTGGCCACGCTGGACAATCCGGATGTGTCGCTGTCCATTGAATTCAACGTCGAGCCGGGCAAGGGCTACCAGCAAGTGGCCCAGGGCGACAGCATGGCCGGGCTTCCCGTTGGGGTCCTGCCGGTGGACGCTATCTACAACCCCGTCCGCAAGGTCGACTACTCCGTCGAGCGGATGATGGTCGGCCAGCAGACCGACTGGGAGCGGCTGATCCTGCAAGTGTGGACCGACGGAGCGGTGAGCCCCCTGGCCGCCATCCAGGAAGCCTCCGAGAACCTCGTCCATCACTTCTTCATGTTCAATCAGCTCAGCCGTCCGGCTGATACGCCGCTGGACACCGGCAACCTCAACCTTGGCTCGGAAGTCTACCTGATGCCAATCGAACGCCTGGACCTGTCCTCGCGCACGCTCAACTGCCTGAAGCGCGCCAAGCTGGACCGCGTCGGGCAGGTTCTCGACCTCAGCTCCGACGAACTGTTGAACATCCGCAACTTCGGGCAGAAGTCCCTGGAAGAATTGCAGGGCAAACTCGCGGAGTTGGGCGTCAGCTCGGCCCGGGTCAGTCAGGCCGCCGTTGCAGCCGGCCCTGACCTTGACGACGAGGATCTGGACGACGCCGACACCCCCCTGGTGTTTGACCCCGAAGACGACGAATACGATTACGACGACGGTGACTAGTCATGTCTTCCCATCGCGTGGCCGGCCGCAAGCTCAGCCGGTACAAGGACCAGCGCAAGGCGCTCCTGCGGGGCCTCACCGCAGATCTGATACGGCACGAACGTATCACCACCACCCTGGCCAAAGCCAAGGAAACCCGGGTGATGACCGAAAAGCTGATCACCCACGGCAAGAAGGGCACGCTCCACAACCGGCGAACCGCCCTGAGCCGACTGCCGCAGAAAGACGTCGTGGCCAAGATTTTTGACGAACTCGGCCCCCGTTACGCCGAGCGGCCCGGCGGCTATACCCGCATCATCAAGCTGGGACCCCGCCAGGGCGACGGCGCCTCCATGGCCGTTATCGAACTCGTCTAGCGCTGATACGACAACGCCGATTGAGGAATTGCCATTGCCCCAATAACCCCATGACATCCCAACGCACCGTCGAGGCAGTGCAACGCCGCATCGCCCTGGTGGTCGCCTACGAAGGCACCCAATACGCCGGCTTTCAGCTTCAGGCCGACATCCCGACGATCCAGGGAGAATTGGAAAAAGCCTTCAACCGCCTCACCGGCGAACGCGCCAGGGTACGGGGCGCCAGTCGCACCGACTCCGGCGCCCACGCCATCGGGCAAGTGGTCGATCTCGTCACCGGCTCCACGCACCAGACCGACGTGATCGCGGCGGCCATGAACCACCACCTGTCGGATGATATCCGCGTGATTACCGCCCGCGAAGTGCCTGAGGAGTTCCACGCCAGGCGCAGCGCCACCAGGCGAGACTACCGGTACAGCATCGTCAACCGACCCGTACCGTCCCCTCTCCTTCGGCGCACTCACCACGCGGAACCGATGCCGCTGAACCTCGACGCGATGCAAATGGCCACCCGCAGCCTGCTGGGTATCCGGGATTTCCGGCAAATCGCCACGGCGCATCCCGCCGACCAAAGCGCGGTACGTCGGGTATTCCAGTGGGATGTGAAACGCCAGAGTGACGACCAGGATGTCATAGTCATTGATTGCGCGGCCAACGGGTTCTTGAGGCATCAAATCAGGCGAGCCAACGCGGTGCTGGTGGAGATAGGAAAAGGAAGACTGCCGATCCACGCCATCGCCGACGCCCTGGCCGGACGAACCCAAAAACTGCACAACATCCCGACCCTCCCGGCAAAGGGCCTGTGTCTGCGGTCGGTGCACTACCCCGAATTCAATCACTTGTTGAAGGTAGCCAGTTACCATGAAACGAACCAGCACTTACTTCGCCAAGGTCGGTGATGTGCCGGATACCTGGCGCGTTATCGACGCTACCGGCATCAGCCTGGGCCGTCTGGCCCGCCAGGTGGCCGTGGCGCTTCAGGGCAAAGACCAGCCCACCTACACGCCCCATGTCATCACCGGGTGCCACGTGGTAGTCATCAATGCCGACAAGGTCCGCATCACCGGACGCAAGTTGACGCAGAAGATGTACTACCGGCACAGCGGCTACGTGGGGAACCTCAAGTCGTTCCTCATGCGTGACATGATGGAAGAACGTCCGGAGCGAGTGGTTCGCCTGGCCGTCAAGGGCATGCTGCCCTCCAACAAGCAGGGCCGCCAGATGCTGCGCCGCCTGCGCGTCTATGCCGGCGACCAGCATCCGCACGAAGCTCAGGTCGGCAGCGCTCAATAGCATCGCAACCGCTTTCAGACTATCGCCCAGGCAAGGCAGGTAACTAACCAACATGGTGACGCAAGCAGAACCGCAACCGCAGTACTTCTATGGGACCGGCCGGCGCAAGAGCGCCATCGCCAAGGTGCGCATCTATCCCGACGACGGCACGGCGATTATCGTCAACGACAAGCTCATGGAGGATTACTTCAACTGGCTGCCCTGGCAGTCCACCGTGCGGGAACCCTTCGCGACGTCCGGGACCGTCGGCCGCTTTCGCGTCATGGCCAAGGTAACCGGCGGCGGCGTAAACGCCCAGGCCGAGGCCATCCGCCACGGTATCGCCCGCGCCCTGGTCGTTTTCGACCCCAACCTGAAACCCAGCCTGCGCCGCGCCGGCTTCATCACCCGCGACGCCCGGGTCAAGGAAAGCAAAAAGTACGGCCTCAAGCGCGCTCGCCGCGCGCCCCAGTACACCAAGCGGTAGAGTGGCTTTGGCAGTGTCAGGGAGAGTGTCGATGGAACTACCGGAAACAATGGCTCTCATCGCCGGCACTGGCTTGGCGGTCACGATAATAGTAGTACTGGTCAGAGCCAGCTACCAGTTGGGAAAACTAAGCAGCCAGGCCAATAATCACGAGATCGCCATCCGCGATCTGAATGGCAAGGTTGACCATCTGGATGCCAAGTTCGAGGCCAAGTTCGATGCTTTGACCTCAGCCATTAACGAACTGCGCGACGAGATGCAGCAGACCAACCGGATTCTCGTGGGGTTGGCGAACCACACCCACGACGCCGACGGCCGGACGGTGTTCACCATCCCGTCCTGACGAACCGGACTTTCCCAGCAAGAAAACCCCTCGGTTGTACACCGAGGGGTTCGTCGTTTCAGAACAGGTCCCTGCCGAGGGTGAGCCAGTAGAACATGATGTAGACGCCGGCCACCACCATCAGCCAGGCTCCCACCACGCCCACGTAGGGCAGTATTGCACGCATCCATCGCACCATCACGGTGCGGGCCACTGCCATGCCCAGCGTCAGCGCCATGATGACGCTGCCCATCCCCGCCGCGTACAGCACGAACTGACCCAGCGTGTCCAGCCACCCTGACGACAGGCCGGCGCCCACGCCCAGCACCGCCAAGAACAGCGGCAGCGTACAACTAAGCGACGCCAACCCGTAGCTGATCCCAAACAGCAGATAGCCGGACAGGTTCATCTGGTTGGGGTCCCCGACACGAGATGCCGCCCGCTGCGCCAGGCTGGTGTAGATCTTCCCGCCGCCCGCCATGTACGCTCCGGCTCCAATCAGCAGCACCCCGATGGCCAGGCCCACGTAGGGCAACGCCGCGACCACGATGGCCTGCGAACCGAACCCCAGCACCAGACCCACCAGGCCGAACAGCACCACGAACCCGGCTGAGACCGTCAGGCCTACCATGATGGCCCGGGCCACCAGCACCAGAGGGCTGCGATTTTCCTGCTGGCCGCTGCCGCCGCTCACGTACAGGCCCAGGTAGGCGGGCAGCATGGCGAAGCCACACGGATTAACGGCTGAGGCCGCGCCCACCGCGTAGGCGAACCCGAGCTTGATGCCCACGTTGCTGAGGCCCGTGCCCGACGAACCGGAAAGCAGTTCGACGAACCGGTTCACGCCGTCTATGCCCTCGGTGCTGCGCAATAACAGCGCTCCCACGACGGCTATGGCGTAGGCCACGGCGGCGATGACGGTCGCCAGAAGGATACTACGGCTGACGGGGAGACGATCCCAAACGGTGGTGGCGGAAGCTTGCGATTCGGCTGGAGTAGTCATGGCATTCACCAAATCAGCGGTGCGTGAAGGTTCATGTGACTCTCGGCCTGTTGCGGGGCCGAGGGATTTGGCCGACTACGAAGCGGCTCGGCTACATGGCGCTTGGTTGATTGCGAATAACGACGGTGTTAGCCACCCGGTCAGACAGTGAGCGGTGTTCCTCGTCGTCCATCAGCAGCAGAATCACGTCGGCGAAGAACCCGATCACGAAGCTATGCGCTACCGCTTTGACCACTTCACGGATGAACGTGTTTCCCCATCCGGACCGGTCGCCGTCTCGTTTCACTGCCCGGATGCCCAGCAGCTGTTTACCCGGAGTTTGTCCGCGTCCCAGCACGATCAGCCACCAGATGATGTAACCGATAATCAGGGTCAGGAAGAAGAGAATAACGTCGAGTATATTGGCGAACATTCGCCGGACCGGCGTGGCGTATTCCATCTCGCAGCCTCATTAATAGATACGTCGCTTTCTGGCGCTCGGTTCACCGTCTTTGCATGATTGCACGGAACGGACCCCAGTGAACCGGGTGGTTGATCATTCCCTCCGGCTGGTCAATAGCCGCTCTGCCTCTCGGCAAATGCCGTTAATGACTTCCGCCGCCGGCCGAACAGCGTTCACCGCGCCTGCGCCCTGTCCCATGTACACGGACGTGACCTCCGTGTCATGTCGAGCCCGGGCCTCGGCCACGTCTGAAGCCAGCTCCTCCCGGTGCGCCAGGATGGCCTCATCCCGGCCGTCCCATTCCCGCACCAATCGGTTCCGGTAGACCCGGCCCGCGATACCTTCGGGCCAGGGAGTATCGCCGATCAGATCGTACAGCCGCGTGAAGGCGGTATCTTGTCCGTCGGACAGCACGATCCGTTCCTTGAAAGCATCGGGTACCTCCACCGCTTCCGGTGTCGCCAGCAGGGCAGTGCCCAGCGACGCTCCTTCGGCGCCGGCAGCCAACACCGCCGCCAGCGCGCGCCCGGAGGTGATTCCTCCCGCCGCCAGCACAGGCAAATCCGGATACTTCTCGACCACCGCCACCAGCAAGGGCAGCAGGTTCATCCCGCCGGTGTGGCCTCCGGCCTCGTTGCCCTGGGCCAGCAGCACGTCGGCCCCCGCCTCCACGGCAGCATCCGCGCCCTCCAGATCCTGCACTTGACAGATGGTGGTGGCTCCGGCGGATTTGACGCGACCCAGCCACGGCTTCGGATCGACAAATGAGAACACCACCACCGGCGACTGTTCTTCCAGAACTGTCTCGAATCCTTCCGGATCCGTCGCTATCAGTTGCGTGATGAAACCCACCCCAAAGGGTCGGTCCGTAACTGACCGGATGTGCCGCATCTGTTCCCGCAGCCAGTCGGGTCCCCAGCCGTTGCTGGCGCCAAAGGTACCCAGACCGCCGGCCTGGGATACCGCCGCCGCCAAGCGTCCGCCGCTGTGGTTACTCATCGGCGCCGACATGATCGGCAACGACAGCCCCAGCAGGTCGGTGAAACGGGTGCGCAGCATGGCCGACCGTTCAGACGCCCAGGTGGGCCTGCATGGCATCCAGCAGACGGGTCACGTTGGCCGTGGTGTCCGCCTCGCAGTAGATACGCAACAGCGGCTCGGTGCCGGAGAAACGGGCGGCGACCCAGCCGGCGTCCAGCATCCAGCGGCGCCCATCGATTTCATCCATGCTCCGCACGGCCATGCCCGCCAACTCGGCGAGCGGCTCGCCGGACAGGCGATCCATGATCGTACCTCGCTGCGCCGGATCGAAGCCCACGTCCCGTCGCTGGTAGTGATGCTCGCCAACAAGGTCAAAAAGATGGCTCACCATGCCGGACGCGGTCAGCCCGGCGATGGCCATGTACTCCAGCAGCAACAACCCGCTCAAGATGCCGTCCCGCTCCGGGATGTGGCCGCGAAAGGCGTAGCCGCCGCTCTCCTCGCCGCCCAGCAGCGCGTCGTCAGCCACGAAACGCGGGCCGATATTCTTGAACCCCACCGGCATCTCGGCGATGTCTACACTGTACCGTTGCGCCAGCTTGTTCAGCATCACCGACGCCGTGACGCCCTTGACCAGCGCCCCGCGGTCCCCGCGCTCCAGCAGGTACAGGGCCAGCAGGGAGAATACCTCCAGCGTGCTGACGAACCGGCCGTTCTCGTCCACCAACCCGATGCGGTCCGCGTCCCCGTCCAGCGCCAGGCCCGCCGACGCTCCGTCCGCCGGCACGCGCCGGCAGAGTTCGCTCAGGTTGTGCGCGATGGGCTCCGGCTGCGCCATGCCGGGAAACGACGGGTTTACCTCTGATCGCAGTTCCGTGACGGTGGTGGTCCCGCCCTTCAACATCCCGGGGATAAAACCCGCGCCCGCGCCGTGCATGGCGTCCACCAGCACGTTCAGGCCGGCGGCGCGAATGGCATTCAGGTTGACCAGATCGGCAATGGACTCGCGATACGCCGGCGCGGGGTCGATGTCCTTGAGCAGGCCAGCATCCCGAGCGGCATCCAGGGCCATGGAACGCGGCGGCCGCGCCGATTCGATGCACAGTTCCAGCGTGTCCGTCATCGCCTGGCTGGCGCTGCCGCCCTGGGCGGACTTGAACTTGAACCCGCTCCACGCCGCCGGGTTGTGGCTGGACGTGATGACCACCCCTCCGCCCGCGCCGCTGTGTACCACCTGGTGACTGACCACTGGCGTCGGCGCCGGCTCCCGGCACAGCCGCACGGGGATCCCATTCCCCGCGATCACCGCGGCCACCGTCTCCGCGAACTCCCGAGAGGCGAAACGGGTGTCGTATCCCACCACCAGCCCATCGCCGGCCGCCCCCTCAATCCGCAGGTAATCGGCCAGCCCCTGCGAGCAACGCGCCACGTTGGCGAAGGTGAAATCATCGGCGATGATCCCGCGCCAACCGTCGGTGCCAAACTTTATCGGAGAGGTCATGCCCGGATTATAGCACCGGGCTTGCCTGCATCACGCGCACCCCAGTTCACTCCGAGTGCCATTGCGAGCGCAGCGCGGCAATCTCGTTGGGGTTAAGGCGGTTCACTCGGGACCGCGATCGCCGCGTCGCCACGCTCCTCGCGATGACCACCTGGGTCACCGACACTCACCGCCAACGCCGGCGCGCGATCACCGTACCGGCAACCCGGTCCGGTATCGACCGTCGTTCGTTGCGATCCCGGAGTATGAAAATGGCGTCGATGAAAAACCCTATGAGTGTGAGGTGCAGCAGGAACTTGACCATCGCCCGGATCATCTTCATCCACCAACTGGCGTTCCCGCCGCGCCGCCGCTTGACGTCGGTGCCGGTGAGCCGTCGCCCCGGCGGCCCGAACTTGATGATCACGCCGAACCACAGGACGTAGGTGATCAGCAGAGCCAGCGGCACCTGTATCGCCAGGAAATCGTAAACGTCGAAATCGATGGCCTCAGGACCGGGCGACCCCAGCATCTGGATGACGAACACCACCGCGGCGGCAGCGGCGAGGAACAGCAAGCGATCAATGAGCCAGGAGGCGAACCTCCGCAGTGGGACTATGCTTTCCATGAACTACCACACTACACAACTGCCTGAGGCGTGCTTCACTAAACTAACATAACAATTCTAACGGCGAACACCCCCAAGCAGGGCATATCCAGGTACCGGTTGCAACTATTAGCGGACAGCCCGATCCCTTCGCGGGCGGAGCCGCATCCACAGAAACGGCAATGCGCCCCTCCCAACAGTGGAGAGAGGCGCATATCACAGGTTATCCGGTGACGGAGAGTTAGTCGCCGGCGGTGGCAACGGCGGCCGCCGCCTGCTTCAGGGCTTCGGCCTTGTCGGTGCGCTCCCAGGGGAGGTCGAGGTCGGTGCGACCGAAGTGGCCGTAGGCCGCGGTCTTGCGGTAGATGGGCTGCCGCAGTCCCAGATCCTCGATGATCGCGCCAGGGCGCAGGTCGAAGTGATCGCGCACCAGTTCCTCGATCTTCTCGTTGGGTATGTGGTTGGTGTCGAAGGTCTCGATGGCGACGGACGTGGGTTCGGCAACGCCGATGGCGTAGGAAACCAGCACCTCCAGCCGGTCAGCGAAACCGGCGGCCACCAGGTTCTTGGCCACGTAGCGGGCCGCGTAGGCGCCGGAGCGGTCAACCTTGGTCGGATCCTTCCCGGAGAAGGCGCCGCCGCCGTGGCGGGCGATGCCGCCGTAGGTGTCCACCAGGATCTTGCGCCCGGTGAGGCCGGTGTCACCCTGCGGGCCACCGACCACGAACCAACCGCTGGGGTTGACGAAGATCTTGGTGTCGGCATCCAGCAGATCGGCCGGGACGATGGGCTCTATGACGTGCTTGCGAACATCATCATAGATCTTCTTCCGGAAAGCCTCGCGGTCGTCGGTGTCGTCGTGCTGCGAACTGATGACCACAGCATCGACGCGATGCGGCTTGCCGTAGCGGTATTCCACGGTGACCTGGCTCTTGCCATCGGGGCCCAGGTAGGGCAGCGTGCCGTTCTTGCGCACCTCGGCGAGGCGCTCCACCAGGCGGTGGGACAGGTCAACGGTCAGCGGCATCAGGCCGTCGGTCTCGTTGCACGCGAACCCGACCATCATGCCCTGGTCACCGGCGCCGGTGGCGCGGCGGGCGTCGGCCTCTGAGCCGTTGTTGCGCGCCTCCAGCGCCGTGCTCACGCCGGCGTTGATGTCCGGCGACTGCTGGCTGGCGTTGCGGATGATCCCGCAGGAATGGCCGTCGATGCCGTACTTGACGTCGGTGTAGCCGATCTCCAGCAGGGTCTTGCGGGTGATGGCGTCGAAGTCCAGGTCAGCCTGGGTGGTGATTTCGCCGGTGACCATGACCAGGTTCTTGCCGGCCACGGTCTCGCAGGCCACGCGGCTCATCGGGTCGACGGTCAGGGCGGCGTCCAGCACGGCGTCGGATATCTGGTCGCACACCTTGTCGGGATGCCCTTCCGTAACCGACTCCGAGGTGAGCAGGTACTTGGGCGAGGTCATAAACTGAATTGGCATTTGGTGGTTTCCTCCGAATGATGTTTCTTACGCGCCGTCATACCGGCGAAAGCCGGTATCCAGGAAGTGTTCTTGCCTTGCTCAACGTTGCCGGTGCGCGGAGGCCCTGGATTCCTGCTTCCGCAGGAATGACGGTTCTGGTTGCGGACGGTTGCGGTTGCGGCGGTATGGCTCAAGTCTGAACCGTTACGGTTACGTCCCCTCTTCCCAGCTTTCGTTGTACGCGGTCTGTTCCGCGGTCAGCGTGTCGATGTTGATCCCCATGGTCGCCAGCTTGAGCCGTCCCACCTCGGCATCGATCTCCCGCGGCACCACGTGCACGCCGTTGCCCAGGGTCGCGTGGTTCTTCACCAGGTACTCGGCGCTCAGGGCCTGGTTGGCGAAGCTCATGTCCATGACGGCGGACGGATGCCCCTCGGCGGCGGCCAGGTTGATCAACCGACCCTCGCCCAACAGGTAGATGCGCCGGCCGTCGGCAGTCTGGAATTCCTCGACGAAGGGGCGGACTTCCCGGTGGCTTACCGACATGGCCTCCAGGGCCGGTATGTCGATCTCCACGTTGAAGTGGCCGCTGTTGGCGACGATCGCGCCGTCGCCCATGACCTCGAAGTGTTCCTTGCCGATGATGTGCCAGCCGCCGGACACGGTGATGAACACCTCGCCCTGCTTCGCGGCCTCGACGCCGGTCATCACCTGGAACCCGTCCATCACCGCTTCCAGGGCGCGCACGGGATTAACCTCGGTGACGATGACCTGGGCGCCCATGCCGCGGGCGCGGGAGGCCACGCCCCGGCCGCACCAGCCGTAGCCGCCCACGACCACGCGCCGGCCGGCCCACAGGATGTTGGTGGCCCGGGTGATGCCGTCCAGCGTGCTCTGGCCGGTGCCGTAGCGGTTGTCGAAGAAGTGCTTCGTCTCGGCCTCGTTCACCGCGATGATCGGATACTTCAGCTGCCCGTCGGCGGCCATGGCGGTGAGGCGAACCACGCCGGTGGTGGTCTCCTCGGTGCCGGCGATCACGTTGGACAGCAGGTCGCTGCGTTCCTTGTGCAGGATGCCCACCAGGTCGGCGCCATCGTCCATGGTCACGTTGGGGGCATGGTCCAGCACCGCGTTGATGTGCTGGTAGTAGGTCTCATTGTCCTCGCCCTTGATGGCGTAGGTGGGGATGCCGAACTCCTGCACCAGCGCGGCGGCGGTCTCGTCCTGGGTGCTCAGCGGGTTGCTGGCGCAGATCACCAGGTCGGCGCCGCCGGCCTTCAGCGCGATGGCCAGGTTGGCCGTCTCGGTGGTGACGTGGAGACACGCCGCCATCCGCACACCGTCCAGGGGCTTCTCCTTCTCGAAGCGCTCCGTAATCGAGTGGACGACGGGCATCTCTCGCCCGGCCCAGCGGATCCGGTCCACGCCGGACGCGGCCAGGGAAAGGTCTTTCACGTCGCCTTTGGTATTTTGAACAGTCAAATCGTTGTACCTCCAAATCGATCCGCCGTCATTCCGGCGAACGCCGGAATCTGGGCGGGGTTTTTCTGGTTTCCGGCCTTGAGCCGGAATGGCGTGCCAATGTCTACACGTCTTAGTGCGCCACCCGGGAGGCGGCCAGGACTTCCAGCAATCGCTCGATGAAAGTTCCCCGGTTGCCCGTGCCGTTGAAAACGGCGGCCTTGAACTCTCGCGGGTCTCTGGTCAGTTACGGATCATCTCCGTACGACGTGGGATTGCCGGCGGCGATCCACGCGGGCGTGCCGTCGTCCACGTTGTACAGGTTCGCGGAGTCGTAGCCCATGGCGGCGGCCAGTTCGCAGGCCAGTCCGCTGCGGACGCCGGCCGCGCAAATGAACAGCAGCTTCTTGTCCTCGGGCACCTCGTCCATGCGGCCCGGCAGGTCGTCCACATTGATGTGGATCGCCCCGCTGGCGTGGCCGGTGACCCATTCGTCATCCCGGCGCACGTCGACGACGACGGTATTTTCGGGGTCGGCCTGCAGGATCTGCAAAGCCTCCGGCGAATCAACCCGATAGTAGGGTTCGCCTGGATTCTGTCGTGGCATATCGGTTACCTCCTTGAATTGTTCGCATGGATACACGGGATGATTGGGATGCGATGACTTGATCAGCAGGAGTCCAATATCCCGTCTATCCTGTTCATCCATGCAATCTGCTCTGTGCGTTTAGTTCGGTGGCGGATCAAGATGGGTGCCGGCAATGGGGTGCAGCCGGCGGTAGGCCGCCTCGGATATGCGCCGCCGGTCGGTGATGATCGCGTTGGTCAGCGCCGTCTGGCAATCGCACGGACCCAGCGCGGCTAGCTCCGGCATGATGTGGCGCAGGATGATCCGGCTGTTGGCGACGTTGGCCACCAGGTTCTCCACTACCATCTCCACCGTCACGTCGTCGTGGTCCGGATGCCAGCAATCGTAGTCGGTGACCCACGCCATCACCGCGTAGCACATCTCGGCCTCCCGGGCCAGCTTGGCCTCGGGCAGGGTCGTCATGCCAATGATGTCGCCGCCCCAGGCGCGGTACATGTTCGACTCGGCGCGGGTGGAGAAGGCGGGACCTTCCATGACCACCAGCGTGCCGCCCTGGTGCGTGGGAATGCCTTGCCCCGCCGCGCCGTCGGCCAGCACGGTGCTCATCTCCGGGCAGAAGGGATCGGCGAAGGATATGTGCGCCACCACGCCGTCCTCGAAGAACGTGCTGTCCCGCCGCCGCGTCCGGTCGATCAACTGGTCCGGCACCACCATGTGCTGCGGCTCGTAGTCCGCTTGCAGGCTGCCCACCGCGCTCACCGACACGATTTGCTTCACGCCCAGGGTCTTCAGCGCGTAGATGTTGGCCCGGAAGGGAAGTTCCGTCGGGCTGACCCGGTGCCCCCGCCCGTGACGGGGCAGGAAGGCCACGGGAACCTCCAGCAGTTCGCCCACCGTAATCAGGTCGCTGGGCTTCCCGTAGGGCGTGTCGATATCCAACACGGCAGTTTCGGCAAAGCCCTGTATTTCGTATAGGCCGCTGCCGCCGATGATGGCAATTTCCGCTTGTGGTTGGTTTGGCATTAACTCGCTTCCCCGAACGTATGATGATTGTTTGAAACGGGCGCCGGCTCCTACGCCCAAATGATTTCGTAGGCGACGCCCAGCCAGAATAGAATTCCCAGGATGATGCACACGATCTCGCCTTTGCCGAAGCGGGCGGACTGCATCAAGCGGCTGTCCACGCTGGCCCAGTACCGGTTGAAGTTGGACTGCATCACGCACAGCACAACAATGCTCACGATCAGCGTGACGACGCTGAGAATGTTGCCGGCCAGGAGAACGGCGCCGGAGGACAGATCAGGGCTCCTCATCATTCCTGCGGCGAACCCCACTAACGAACTGATGACGACCACGGTTGTCAGCAGTCCCAGGTTCAGGGTGTCGGGCACACCGCGTTCCACCATCAGCTCCTTGTAGTGGCGAATATGGGCGTGGTAACGGAAATAGCCGTACACCGGCACGAACTGGGTCAGCCCATGCCACACCGGATGATGCGTGTCGCCGGTTTCGGCTGCCATATCGAGCGTGTGGTCCCGGTACTGCCTCCAGGTGCGGTACATCCAATAGAGCCAGTAGGCGCCCATGCTGATGACGGACATCAGGATGATTCGCGCCGTGGAGATGTACGCTCCTCCCGCCAGGTCGCCGGGTAGCGGCTCGCTGTCTCCGTATATGTCGGGTTGCCAAATTGTCATTGAACTGTTTGCTCTTGTTTTTCCGGGTTCGCGCGGTCAGTTGGTGAGGTAGTATTGGACGTAGTAACCGGCGATGGTGAACCACAGGATCACTCCCAGGGCCGCCAGCACCATCGCTCCCCGGCCCAGCCTGGCGCGGTTGGCCAGTTCGCCGTCGATAGAGGCCCAGTACCGGTTGAAGTTCGCCTGGATTCGGCAGACCACGGCAGTTGCTACCAGCACCCCGGCCAGGCTGATCACGTCAAAGATCAGGTCGATCAGGACACTGATGTCGCTTTCGCCCAGGTAGAAGTTCAGCCACACCGTGGGTATCGGGCTCCACAGCGCCGCGGATACGATCAGCAACACCATGATCCTGGTCAGGTTCAGGTCGTGCGGAACCCCGCGCTCCTCCATCAGGTCCCGGTACGCCTTGCAGTGCGCGTAGAACCGGAACCACCCGTAGACCGGAACCAGCATCGCCAGCGCGTGCCACACCGGATAGACATTCGCGCCCGTGTGCTCCCGGTACTGGTCCCACGTCCGGTATACCCAGTAGAACAGGTACAGCCCGAAGCTGATCAGCGACAACGCTAATATGCGCGGCTTGGAGAGGTGGTATCCGTATGACTGGGCGGCAACAACCGCCATGCCACCCACCGTGTCGTCGGATTGTCGGGCTGCCATCAGGCGTCTCTTTCAGCGCAGTTGCGGCACTTGCTCAGGCAGGTAATGGGTCGAGCGGAACACGCTGTTGACCACGAAGCCCTGCTCGTTGGGCGCGAAGTGCGGGTTGATGTACTCCCACACCACCTGGCCGTCAGGGGTGACCTGGAAGATGCGCCCCGGCTGGCCCTCGGTGATCAGCGTGTTGCCGTTGGGCAGCCGTCGCGCCCCGGAGATGTACGCGCTGAAGAAGTTGAACGGCGGGTTGTCCTGGTACTGCCAGACTATCTCGTTGGTGGAAGTGTTCACCTCGATGACGCGGGATGCCGGCAGCGGGCTGTGCCGGCTGTGGGAACCGTTGTCGTAGATGAGCACGTTGCCGTTGTCCAGCATCGACGGGTCATGCTGTTGTGCCAGCACGTCGTCGGCAATCTGCCACGTTATGTTCCCGCTGGCCTTGTCGATGATCCCCACCGTGGAGATGTTGCGGAAGCTGAACATCACCCGGTCGTCGCCCAGCGGGACCACCGTGTTGCCGTGGCTCCACTCGTCCCGCAGGTCGTTGAAGGTAACCACGTGGCGCTCGGGGTCCAACTGTTCGGCGGCGTGCCACTCCCAAATTCGGTTGCCGTTGGCGTCCACCTCCACCAGCACGTCGCACCACATCCCGGTGTATTCTTCCCGGGATTCCGTCCCAGGCTGGCCGCCCTTGATGGTGGCGGCCTGGGCGTCGTCCATTCGCTCCACGGTCATGTACAAACAGCCGCCGGACATGGTGCGCCGGGCGTCGTGGTGATGGTACGGGTCCCGGTGCTCCCACAGGATGTTGCCATCCCAATCGGCTTCCAGCATGATCCCGCCCTTGAACCGCTTCATCCCGTCGAAAGTGTCCCAACCCCCGTCATCGGGCACCTTGCCGCCGTAGAACAGGTTGCCGCTGGGCAGCAGGTACCCGTACAGGCCCGGTGGGTACGGCATCTGCCATTGATGGGCCACCTCGCCGTTTATGTCCAGCAGGTAGACCTCGCCGGTCCCGGACATCGGCGCGTACAGCGTGTAGCCGGGGCAGGCTCGTTCCGGGTCGCAGGCGGTGAGGCCGGTGCGGGCCATGCGGCGGCGGGTTTGTTGGTCAATCGTCATGGTTATCTCGGGATATCTCCAAATTCCGTCATTCCGGCTTTCGCCGGAATCCACTGACGCCGGCAGCATCAAGCCGCGTCCACCGCCTGCCGCAACGACTCGATGTAAGGCGGACGGCACACCGCGGTTTCGGTAACTATCCCGGCGATGTAGCGGTGGGGCGTCACGTCGAAGGCCGGGTTGTAGGCCGGCGTACCCTCGGGCGCGGTGGGCGTACCCCCGTAACCCGTGACCTCATGCTGGGGCCGCTCCTCGATGGCGATGTCGTCGCCGTGGGATATTGCCAGGTCCACGGTGCTGGTGGGCGCGGCGATGTAAAACGGAATGCCGTTCTCGTGGGCCAGCACCGCCAGCGTGTACGTGCCCACCTTGTTGGCGGTGTCGCCGTTGGCGGCGATCCGGTCCGCGCCGGTAATGACGCAGGACACCTCGCCTTTCTGCATCAGCACGCCGGCCGCCGAGTCTGCGATCAGCGTCGCCGGAATGCCCAGTTGCTGAAACTCCCACGACGTTAGCCGCGCGCCCTGCAGCCAGGGCCGGGTCTCGGTGTTATAGACGTTGAAACGCCCGCCGGCCTCCCAACCCGCTCGGATCACGCCCAGCGCGGTGCCAAAGGCCGAAGTAGCCAGCGCGCCGGTGTTGCAGTGGGTCAGCACCCCCTGGCCGTCGGCCGGCATGAGCGTCCTGCCGTGCTCCCCGATGCGTCGATTGATGGCCTCGTCCTCTTCCTGGATCCGGCGGGCCTCCGCTTCGAGGCGCGGCAGGATGCTGCCCGGGTCGGGTTCGGCCTCGGCCACGCGCATCATGCGGCGCACGGCCCAGCCCAGGTTGACGGCGGTGGGTCGGGCGGCGGCAATGTGGGCGCCAGCCTGCCGCAACGCGCCGATGAAGTGGTCCCGCTCCCGGGACTGCAACTCGGCCGCGGCCAGCACCATGGCGTAGCCGGCGGTCACGCCGATGGCCGGTGCGCCCCGCACGCGCATCTCGGTGATGGCGGCGGCGGCGGCGCGGTAATCGGTGATGCGAACCGTGACGTGCTCATGGGGCAGAAGCGTCTGATCCAGGAGCTCCAACCGGCTGCCCGTCCAGTTGATGGGGCGAATTTCGTTCATAAATCGGTAAAAGATGCGGAGTGCGTCGATGGCGCTCTGTGCTACTCTGCGGTCAGACTGGCGGCCCTTGGATTCGAAACAGGCAAAAAATAAAGGCCCACCCGCACTTGGGAGAGCCACCATCACAGTCCGCCCCTCATCTTTCGTCCTGACTTGTCATGCGCGCATCGCGTTGCACAACGGGGACGCCGGATTTAGCACCTCATCCCACGGGGTGGGCGGGACAGGTTGCCAGGCTTCACAGGGCCGTTCCCTCCGCCTGTCTGAATAAGGGTTCCAGCAGCGTATGCAGTTTTTAACTGCCGTTAATACTACCTGCCGGGACGGTAATTGTCAAGGTGACGGCGAATTTCGTCGGCCCCTGACGATATCCAACAAGCACCCTTCCCCGGTGGCACGCGGCGGCCGAATCCGGTATTCTGTGCGCCATCATCAACGGAACCGAACGCCGGGAGGGTTTGTGACCATGACCACCACCGTTGCCGCCACCGCCGACGACCTCTGCACCATCGAACAGCAGCCCAGTCGCTTCAACGACGAGTTCGGCGAGATGAGCCCCCGGGCCAAGCTCAAGGTCAAGGGCGAAATGTCCGACTTCGTCCAGAAGTTCATCGCCGCCTCGCCCTTCGTCGTCATGGCCTCGTCCGACCCCGACGGAAACTGCGACGCCTCGCCCAAGGGAGGCAAACCCGGTTTCGTCAAGGTCATCGACAGCACCCGCCTGCTGTTTCCCGACGTCGCCGGCAACCGCCTGTTCCAGTCCTACCAGAACATGGACTCCAACCCCCACGTCGGCCTGCTGTTCATGATCCCCGGCGTCAACGACACCGTGCGGGTCAACGGTATCGTCACCATCGTCAGCAAGGAGGAACTGGAGCGGCAGAAAGTCGAGCTGGAACTCTACTGGACCGACGACAACTCCAAGCACCTACAGGGCATCATCATCAACGTCGAGGAATCCTACGGCCATTGCCCCCGGGCCTACAACTTCGCCAAGCTCTGGGACACCGACCAGATCGCCGAGAACCAGGAGAACCGGCCCATTCCGCTGCGCCCGTAGAGTGTTGTCAGAATCAGGATTTCCAGGATTATAGGATTCACAGGATTGCATTGGTTTTCGGAGTAAGTGCTAATCCTGTAAATCCTCAAATCCGGCAAATCCTGATTCTGACAATTCATCCCACCCCGGTCGCCAGCCGGAACACGAACAACGCCGGCTGGATGAGGATCCGACCCAGGAAGTTGATGCCGAAGGCATAGCTCAGAAAAAGGTTCACCCCGATCAAGGCGATCAGGGGTATCCAGCCATACCGCTCAAACTGCAGGTACGACTGGTAGAGCGATCCGGGCAACAGGCCCCCCACCACCTTGCTCCCATCCAGCGGGGGCAGCGGGATCATGTTGAATATCCCCAGGATCAGGTTGAAGAATATCGCCAGGAACGCGGCGAAACCCAGGATGTCCACGATCCCGGATACAAACCTCGTGTCCGTGACCACCGGCAGCAGGTCCAGGCGGAATACCAGCCCCAGCGCGAACGCCAGCACAAAGTTGGACAGCGGGCCGGCCAGAGCCACCATGGACATTCCAAACCGCCCGTGCCGCAGGTTGTAGGGGTCCACCTGCACCGGCTTGGCCCAGCCGAACCCCACCACCAGCAGCAGTAGGAAACCCAGCAGGTCAATGTGCTTGATGGGGTTGAAAGTCAGCCGCCCCATCCGCCGGGCGGTGTCGTCGCCTTCGATGTGGGACGTCAGCGCGTGGCTGAACTCATGGACGGTGAACCCTATGATCAGGCCCAGCAGCCCGATGCCGATCACCAGGACGAACGCTGCCGGGTTTTCCCGCAGCAGGTCGAGGCTCTGGAGGATCACGTAGCGGTACTTTCCAGCCCGGTCCGGCCCCCGCGTCGCGCGACCGGCTGCGCCCGGGGCAGTGCCATCAGATCGGCCTTGATGGCGGCCAGGCCATCCGCTCCATGATCGTTGGCCTCCGCGACGATTGCCACCGCTCCGGCCTGACGCAGACCGAGCAACTCGTTGGCGGAGGGACGAGGGCCGATGCGCACCACCAGGTATTTCTCCGCGCGGCGGGCGGCGTCCGCCACCCCACCCAGGTCCAGCAGAGTCCAGGGCCCCGTCATGGCTGACTTATCCAGCACCAGGAAATCCAACGGGATACCGGCGAGGATCCGCCACATGCGGTCGTCCACATCGTCTGGGATCCGCGCGCCGTGGGTCATCTGGCGATCGGACAGGTCGATGGCGTCCACCAGCGCGCTTGGGAATGGCGAAACCGTGAAATCCGCCCCGGCCTCACGCCAGGCCCGGATGCCCTCGGGTTCCAACGGAACGCCGCCCAGACCCCAGATGCCGTGCTTCACTTCGGGAAGGGTATCCGGCGTGATGTTGGGGGATGCAATGACCACCGCGTCGGCGGCCTCCGCCGCTGCGGCCAGCGCCGCCCCGATGTCCCCGGAGCAACGCCCGATCAGAGCCATCCCGGGCAATCGCGAGGACTGGGTGGACCCAAACCCCAACGACGGGCCGCTTCCGGCTTCAATTCGCTCAAATAGGCTGCGCAACTGCGTCATGGCAACACGCTTCCCGAGGCTGGCGGTTCGATGCCGTACTGTCGCAAAAGGTTTTCCATTTCCAGCCGCGCAGCACGTTCCTGGTGTAAAGCCTGCTCGGCGGCGAAGCGGGCTCGCTCCGCCTCATGGTGGGCTCGCTCTGCGGCGAAACGCTCACGCTCCGACGCTCGGTATTCTCGCTCCATTTCCTGCCGGTTGCGGATGAGATCCCCGGTAACCGGGTCACGGAAACGGAACCATTCTCGCCTGGCGCGAAGTTCCAGTTCCAGCAACTCGCTGTAGCCAACGCACAAGCTATTGTCCGGGGCAACCTCAACCGGGATTGACTGGTACCGTCCGTTCACCAGCCGGTTGCCCTGCAACAAAGGCGTCAAATAGATTCCATACGGATCGTACTGCCAGTACTCCAGTACGCCCCAACTTTCGTACAGGTCACGTTTGAACGCCCGGTCTCTGCGGTGAGTGCTCGGCGACGTCACTTCCATTGCGAACGTCGGAACCTGATGCTCCAGCCACAGAAAATAGGAGCGGCGCTGGTCGCTGCCCACCCCGGGTATGACGTACACGTCCGGGGATACGGAGACGGACGGGTTGCCAGGCTCGTAGTAAATGAACATCTGGCTGGCAACCAACGTGTCGGAGTCGTCCAGCCAAGTCTCCAGAGCGGACTGCATGTAGGATTGCGGCACGAAATGTATCATTCCCTCTGGAGGCAGTACGTCGCAGGCCATGGGGTAATACACGCCGTCGTCGGGTTCGGGCGGCCGGGATTTTTCGGGCCGGGCGATCTGAGGCGCGGTCATCGGATTACCCTCGTCACGTGACACAGAGATAAACAATAGTAACAGTATGAATAGATGGCTAGGGGCGAATGAGTATTCGCCCCTGCCGTGTTGCTATTGCGGGATTAGAGCGGTTGCCAGACCCGTTTGCCGTCCACGCGGGCGATCTTGCCGATCTGCTTGCCCGGCGGGAAGTGACCGGCGCAAATGGTCCAGTCACCCTCCTCGGCGGCGTCCAGCAGGCGGGCGCGCGACGCGGCGGACTGCTCCTTGTCGGTGTCAACGCCGGCGCACCAGCTCGGCTCGGATACCTGCGCGATGGTATGCAGCACGTCGCCCATGACCACGCCGCGCTGGCCGTTGGAGTTGATCAGCACCACCTGGTGGCCCGGGGTGTGACCCGGCGCGGGAGCGATGGAGATCTCGTCGCTGATGGTGTGCTCGGGCTCTTCCAGGATCTGCTGGAGGCGCAAGCGGCGCAGCGGCATCACCTGGCGGTCGATGTACGGATACATCTGCCGGCCCTGCTCCGACGTGAAGTAGTCGTAGTCCGGCCGCGACATCACGTAGCGGGCGCGCCGGAAGTTGGGCGCGGGCATGCCGCCCGAGTAGCGCAGGTTCCAGCCCACGTGGTCGCCGTGCAGGTGCGTGTGGATGATGTAGTTCACCGAGTCGCTGGGGCCAACGTTGGTGTTGTTCACGCCCACGTTGGACTCCAGGTGAGGCCGCAGCTCTTCGTACAGGTTCCCGGTGACATTGCCCCGGTCGGGGTGCGGGCCGGGGCCCATGCCGGTGTCCACCAGGATGACGTGCTCCGAGGTATTCAGAAGGAACACGCCGTAATAAAGCTGGAGCTGCCCGTTTTCCAGGGTGTCCTGGTAGTCCGCCCAGGCGGAGTCAGGGACGTCGGGGAACATCGCCGAGGGCTCGCGCGGCGGCGGGACCATGTCGATTACGGCGGTAACTTTTACGTTGCCGATGGTTGCTTGTTCTGCCATTGGGAAAATCCTCCTGAGTACGCTGCAAATGGCGCTTGCGGCCTATTCGTCAACTTCGAATGTGACCAGGGAAAATAGATCATAACCGGCCAGGGCTTCCCGGCCTCCCAGGCCAATGAGTTCAATCACTACGCCGATGCCGGCCGTGGAGCCGCCGGCCTTTTCGATGAGCTTGGCGGCAGCTTCGAGGCTGCCCCCCGTGGCCACCAGGTCATCGATGATCAACACGCGGGCTCCCGGCTGCACATCCTCGGCGTGTACTTCCAGCGCAGCCTGCCCATATTCCAGGCTGTACTCGTAGGACAGGGTCGCACCCGGAAGCTTGCCCGCCTTGCGCAGCAGCACCAGCGGCAATCCCATCCGCGCCGCCATCGGGGCGGCGAAGATGAAACCGCGGGAATCGATGGCCGCCAGGCAGTCAATGTCCGTTTGACCTGCCAGCTTTATCATCCGGTCAATGGTCTCGTTAAACGCGTCCGGCGAGAGCAGCAGCGAGGTGATGTCCTTGAACTGCACCCCGTGGATCGGGAAGTCGGGGACGTTCCGGATATGTTCGGCGAGATCGATAGACATGACGGTGACACCAGTGCTTGACGCTGCGATTGCAGGGTCCGCAGCGAGGCGGAAATTAGTCTATTAGCAGCGGATGGTACAGTCAACCGCCGCATTGGGCCGGCTAATCTTCAGGTTGGAGGCGGCCCAATTCTGCCTCCAGTTCCTGTATGCGCGCCAGGGCGGCGTCCCGCTGGGTTATGGCGGCGTCCCGCTGGGTTATGGCGGTGTCCCGCTCTAACTCGGCCAAGTCTAACGCTGCCAGGGCTTCAATCAGGTCTGGCAGATATTCTCCGGTCGCCGGGTTCCAAAACCGCAGTTGTCCGGAGCTCCAGTGCAGCTCCAGCCCCAACTCTTCGCTGTAGCCGCGAATGATGCCGTCGGCTCCTTCTTCAACCGGGATGGGCTCGTACCTGCCCTCTACCAAACGGTCGCCGGCCAGGGGCGCATCGTGGAAACGACCGCCGGTATAGTCAAACCGCCAGTATTCATTAACGTTGAAGCGGGCGTAGATTTCACGCTTGACGGTGTAATCACGTTCCCCGGTACTTTCCGATGCCACCTCCAGCACAAACTCCGGCGGCTTGCCGACCTCGCTTATTACATAGCCGTTGGCGACTTCCTCAATAATATCGGGGGAAATGGACAAGCCGAAGGAAACGACGCAATCCGGCCGGGGTGAACGGCGCGCCTCCCGGGCCTCATAACAGAGGTAGCCTTCTCCCGACACCAGTACGTCGCGGCGGTGACGGTTGTGGCTGCGCAAAACCTGGTCGGCTTTGGCAATGTGTCGGCGTTGCTTCATGGCGTCGGGCCGCTTGGGCGGGTCGGGCAACGGGGTCAGGCCGGTTGCCGGAGCGCCGGCGGTCGGGAAGCTGGGGATCGGTTTGGTGGTCACGGCGAACCTCGCAACGGAGCAGTTCACGCAATATTTGTGCTGCGAATTATATCAGCGCCCGTCGACTACCCGGCAACGACGTTTTCCAGATGTCGTATGCTGAGCACGCGCCGGCCGGGTCCAAGCCGAATGGCTACCAGGTCGATGCGCCACTCCGGTTCCTCGGATGTGGTTCGTCCCTGGGTGAGAAAGTCCTGCGCCGTCAAGGCGAGACGCCGCGCTTTGCCCGGCGTGATCGACTCCTCGGGCGAGCCGTAGGCGCCGCTCCGGCGCGTGCGGACTTCGACGAACACCCACTCCCGCCCATCGCGGGCTATCAGGTCGATCTCTCCCCACCGGCAGCGATAATTGGTCGCGACGACGCGGTACCCCTTGGCCTCAAGGTGATGCCGCGCCAGCTCCTCGCCGATGGCGCCAATCCGGTGCGAGGAGAGCGCGGAACCCTCCCGGGGATCATCGGGCGTCTGCATCGGAGAGCAGCCGCTCTTGCCGCAACGGGCTGAAGGAACGTCGGTGTATGGGGCTCGGCCCCAGCTCGGACAGGCTGCGCAGGTGCGCCCGCGTGGCATAGCCCTTGTGCCTGGCGAACCCGTAGCCTGGGTAGCAGCCCTCTGCGCGAACCATCAATTCATCGCGGGCCACCTTCGCCAGGATGCTGGCGGCCGCTATGGACAGCGACTTCGCATCGCCCTTGACCACGGTCTGATGCGGCAGCGGACACTCCTTGATGGGCACCCAGTCCATCAGCAGGGCGTGGGGCGCCGGCCGCAGGCGGTCCACCGCCGCCAGCATCGCCCTGATCACGGCCTGGCCGATGCCGATGTGATCGATGATCTCGGGTGAGATCAGTTCCACCGCGCAGGCCAGGGAGTTATCCCGTATCAGGGCTGCGGCCTCGTTCCGCCGCCGCTCCGACAGCCGCTTGCTGTCGTCAATCGCCGCCAGCCACGGCTCATCGCCCGTCAGGTCCGGAGGCAGGATTACGGCGGCAGCCGCCACCGGCCCGGCCAGCGGCCCGCGTCCGGCTTCATCCACGCCGGCGATCAGGCGATAGCCCTGGGCGCGAAAATCCGCTTCCAGGGAAAGGTCAGGCATTGACCAGCGCAGCGCCGGTAGCCGTGCCGCTCTCGGCCGCCTGCGCGCCCGCGATAGGACCACCACCCAGCACCGTGTCGCCACGGTAGAACACCGCGGCCTGACCGGGGGTAATCGCCCGTTGCGGCTCCCGGAACCGAACCAGCGCGCCATCACCCACGGCGGTCACCGTCGCCGGAGCCTCCGCGAACTTGTAGCGTATCTTGACGGTCACCTCCACCGGCCCGACCGGAGCGACACCGGATACCCAGGACACCGGATCGGCGTACAGCGTGTCCTGGTACAGGTCGGTTTCCGAGCCGACCACCACCTGGCGCGTGTCCGGTTCCAGCCGGATCACGAAGCGCGGCGGCCCGCCCGACAGACCCAGGCCACGTCGCTGGCCCACGGTGAAGTACTGGATGCCCTCGTGCCGTCCCAGCACGTTGCCGGCGGCGTCCACGATGTCGCCCGGTCGCTCATCGGTGCGCTCGCGCAGGAACTCACGGTAGTCGCCGGTAGGAATGAAGCAGATGTCCTGGCTGTCGGGTTTGTCCGCGTTGGGGAACCCGGCCTCCTCGGCCAGCCGGCGTATCTCCGTCTTGGGGTAGTGACCCACCGGCATCAGCGTCGCCGCCAACTGCTCCTGACGCATGCCGAACAGCACGTAGGACTGGTCCTTGTCGGCGTCCACGCCCCGCTTCAGCGACCATCCGCCGGCACCGTCGGCCTCAATGCGCGCATAGTGCCCCGTGGCGACGTATGCCGCCTGGAGCATCCGGGCGCGCTGCGCCAGGAAGCTGAACTTGATCTTGTCGTTGCAGGCGATGCAGGGGTGCGGCGTCCGACCGTTTTCGTACTCTCGGCGGAAATAGTCGATGACGAAACCGCGGAACTCCCGCTGCACGTTCAGCACGTAGTGGGGCACCCCCAGGATGCGACAAACCGCCCGAGCGTCCTCCACGTCGTCCAGGGTGCAACAGCCCCGATAGTATTCCGGCAGGTCGGCCTGGTCGATGTCGTACAGCTTCATCGTCACGCCGATGACGTCGTAGCCCTGACGGTGCAACAGCAGCGCGGCAACCGAAGAGTCCACGCCGCCACTCATGGCGGCGACGACGCGGTTGGGGACGGTTGGGGTAGCGATGGCGGTCATACTTCAACATGGGTCGTCAGAATCAGGATTTATGGGATTATAGAATTGTCAGGATTGAAGGCACTCGGCAGTACAGTGGTCCCAATCTTGCTAATCATGAAATCCGGCAAATCCTGATTCCGACGATATTCGGGAGTGGCTACGCGCCAACTGCCGTTGCTTGCGGCCCAGATACTCGTAGTATAGCATCGGCCCAATTCGGCCAGCCGAACCTAACCTCGCATACCACCACGGAGGCAAATCCCATGCCCGTTACCTTTGGATGCTCCCTGCCCAGCCGCGGCGCTATGGCCTCTCCCGACAACCTGCGCAGCCTCGCCCAGCGGGCCGAGGACCTCTCCTTCGACCACGTCTGGGTCAGCGACCACATCATTATCCCCCACGAGGTCTCGTCCTTCTATCCATACGCCGCCGACGGCGTGGCGCCATTCCAGCGGGACAATACCTACTTCGAGCCCCTGGCCGCCCTGAACTTCCTGGCCGGCTGCACCACCCGCGTCAAGCTGGGCACCCACGTGCTCATCCTCCCCTACCGCAACCCCGTGCTCACCGCCAAGATACTGGCCACCCTGGACGTGCTCAGCGGCGGCCGCCTGATCCTGGGCGCCGGCGTGGGCTGGATGGAAGAGGAGTTCCAGGCCATGGGCCTCGACACCTACGCCCAGCGCGGCCAGGTGACCGACGAGTACATCCAGATCTTCAAGGAACTCTGGACCTCCGACAACCCCGAGTTCCACGGCGAGCACTACGACATCAGCGGCGCCGGCTTCCTGCCCAAGCCCGTGCAGAAACCCCATCCGCCCATCTGGATCGGCGGCCACACCAACCCGGCCATCCGCCGCGCCGCCACCCTGGGCGACGGCTGGATGCCCATCGGCCTGCGTCCGCCGGCCATCCTCGAGCCCGAGGAACTGGCCGAGAAGATCGCCCGCCTCCGCCGCGTCAGCGCCCGCGCCGGCCGCGCCGAGGACGCCGTGGACTTGGTGTTCAGCACCGACTGCGTGTTCCACGACGCGCCCCAGTCCGAGCGCCGCATGGTATCCGGCATCCCCGAGCAGATCGCCGCCGATCTCCGCCAGTACCAGGACCTGGGCGTGCAGCACTTCATCTTCAGCTTCCCCGCCGACAGCGCCGCCCAGCAGCAAGAGGCCATGGAACGCTTCTCCCGTGAGGTAATGCCCCTGATCCCCAACGACTAACCCAAAGGGTAACTGGCGACCGCCAAAGCAATCGTCGGTCGCCGCGAACCGTTCGAGCGCGCTTTCACGGCAACCGCAGGCCCGCGTTTATGGTTTATGACTGCTACGGCGCAAGCGTTTTCGAACGGACGGACGCCAGCATCAGATGCCCCAGCTTCTTCACCGTTTTCGAAACAACACCAAGTAGGCCGCAAGATCGCGGCGGTCCTGCATCGGTACTCTCACAAAAGTAGCCGTTGCCGCTTCAGCCCGGTTGATCAATCGATCTACCTCGCGGCGAGTGAACGCCTTCTGCGGATCATAGTCGGCATCGAAGCGCTGCTCTTGGAGGTTCCCGAACGTGCTCGCGAAGGCACTGATAGCTGGGTGTATACCACTTTTCTTGCCGTACTCTTCCAACCGGTTTTTCATCGGCTTATGATCCGGTGCGCGGTAAGCATGGGACCAAGGCTCCGTACCTTGAATGGCCGGGGCAGCGCCGATTAGAGCATCTGCATTGCTCCCGCAGACGGCGTGAAACATGGCGTAATAGGCGGTGCTGACCGCACGCCTGAGCCGAACCTGCCTCGGCCTGCCAGGCCCTGTGGGTCCATCATCAACTTCCGCTAGGATCCTGGCGGCGTCTATGAAATGTTGCCAATTCAATCTGATTCTTCGAGCCAGGGTGCCCCCAGGCTGTTGAGCCGGAGCCACTCTTGGTACTCGTCGTTAGCGATGTAGGATTCGACCGGAGTGTTGTGAAACCCATGAGCAGCGACAAGCTTGTCGCCCAGCTCTGCAGAGACTATGTTCAGCTTATGGGGATCCAACAGGTCTTCGTCGCCGCAGAACACAACAACTATGGCGATGTTGTCTTCACCATCATGATCAACCCTGGGTGCTGCCGTAATCGGGCCGAACGCTATACGTCCTTCAAAAGTACGATCCAGCAATTCCTGCAAACTGTCCCTGGTGGATTGCAGTAAGTCCTCGGATATAGCCATGACTTTCGACCTCCAGAGAGTTGCGTCAATCATATCAGATGCTAATCGCCTGTAGCGACCACGTCTGCTCGCGCCACTCGCTATCGTATAATGCTGCCAAACCGAAACTCGGAGCCACACCAGCCATGGCCACCATCAAACCCTTCCGCGGTTGCCGCTACGATCCCGCCGCCGTGGGCAACCTGTCCTCCGTCATCTGCCCCCCCTACGACATGATCGGCCCGGATCTCAAAACCGAGCTCCAGCAGCGCAGCCCCTACAACGCCGTCCACCTGGAGGGCGGCGAGCAACCCGATCCGGTGGACCCGCAGGCCGGATACCAACAGGCCGCGGGACTGTTCCAGCGCTGGCTCGCCGACGGCGTCATACGCCAGGACGACGCAGTCTCGTTCTACCTGATGCGGCACGCCTACGACTTCGGCGGACGCCGCTACCAGCACCTGGGGTTGTTCGCCGACGTGCTGGTCGAGGACTACGACGCCGGCTCCGTCCTGCCCCACGAGTTCACCCGCGAACCGTCGGTGCTGGATCGAGTGGCCCTGCTGGACGCCTGCCAGGCCCAGTTCAGCCCCATCCTGTCCCTGTACCGCGACTCGGAGGGCAGCCTCCAGCGCGTGTTCGAGCGGATAATTGCCGAGCCGCCGGACGCCACAGCCGCCACACCGGCCGGGGGCAACGCGGAGTTCTGGCGCATCGCCGACGATGCCACCCAGGCCAGCATCATCGATACCTTCGCCGGCCGGGCCATATTCCTCGCCGACGGCCACCATCGCTACGAAGCCGCCCTGCGCTACCGGCACAGCCGGCCCGACGCCGAACAGTCCGACGACCGCGCCGCCAGCAACTACGTGATGATGTCCCTCGTCGAATTCGACGACCCGGGCCTCCTTCTGCTGCCCTACCACCGCGTCGCCGGCGGCATGTCGGCCGAGCAGCTTGAAGCCGTGCGTATCAGGATGGGCGAGTATTTCGATTCGCGTCCCTTGAACCCCGACATTACTCCGGCGGCAGCAGTATCCGACGTCGCCCGCGTCGGCGAGAACGACCACTGCTTCGCGGTCTTCTGGGCCGACGCTGCACCCACCATTCACACCTTGCGGTCCGATATCGACTGGTCCTCCTGGGGTCAGTTGGCGGTTTCCGAGGCGTGGGTTCTGCAGGAGCAGGTGCTGGCGCCGGTGCTGGGAGACGCCCTGGCCCAGCACATCGACTACAGCCCCGACCACGAGGCCATCGTCCAGCAGGTCAACGTCGGCGAGCAGCAGGCCGCTATCCTCCTCAAACCCTTCCCGCTGGAACCTTTCCGGCAGATCGTCAGCGCCGGCAACCGCCTCCCGCCCAAGTCCACCTTCTTCTACCCCAAGCTACCCACCGGCCTGGTAATCAACCAGCTCTCCGGCAGCATCTAGCCCGCAAGGTGACGCCATGACGACCACCGCCATCCCCGCACAAACCGCCGCCCCGACCCGCCGCCGCTTCACTGTGGACGAAGTTCTTGCCATGGACCAAACCGGCATTTTTCATCCGGATGAGCGTCTCGAGTTGCTCGACGGAGAAATATTTATTATGCCCCCCATCGGACCACCTCACGCGGATGGCACAGACCAATTCGATGACTTTTTCAAGTTTTCGTTGCGAGGTCGTGCTCGCGTCCGGGTGCAAGGCCCGGTTCAGCTCGATGATCTGAACCTGCCCGTTCCCGACATCGCCGTGCTGCGATTGAGAGACGGCTACCACCGGGCGCATCCCGCCCCCACCGACGTGCTACTGATTGTTGAAGTATCCGATAGCTCGTTACGGCGCGACCGTGAGGCAAAATTGTCCCGCTACGCCGCCGCCGGCATCCCCGAAGTGTGGATGGCCAACGTACCCGCCCGCCATGTCGAAGCCTTCCACGACCCGGTCGATGGCGTTTATCAGAGCCGCCGCATCGTCCTCGCCGACGGCCAAATCAGCCCCATCGCCTTCCCTGACGTGGTGCTGACCGTGGGCGACTTCCTGCTTGAATAAGGTGGCTCCATGACCACAATCGCCGTCCCTGCACAAACCTTCACGCCAACTCGGCGCCGCTTCACCGTGGAAGAATACTGCGCCATGGCCGAGGCCGGCATCCTGGCCGAAGAAGAGCGCGTCGAACTGCTGGACGGAGACATTATCCTGATGCCGCCCATCAACCCGCCCCACGAATCCGGCACTGACCAGTTGAACGACCAACTGCTTTACCCGCTGCACGGCCGCGCATTGGTCAGGGTTCAAGGCTCAATACTGCTTGATGACGGCAGCCTGCCCCAGCCGGATATCGCGGTCCTCCGGCTGCGGCACGATTATCAGCGCCGGCGGGCGGCGGCGGCAGACGTGCTGCTGCTGGTTGAAGTGGCCGAGACTTCCCTGGAACACGACCGCGAGTTGAAGCTGCCCCGCTATGCTGCAGCCGGCATCCCCGAGGTCTGGATCGCCAACGTTCCCGCCCGCGAAGTCGAAGCCTTCCACGATCCCGTCGATGGCGTTTATCAGAGCCGCCGCATCGTCCCGGCCGACGGCCGAATCAGTCCCCGCGCCTTCCCTGACGTGGTGCTGACCGTGGGCGAATTCCTGCTCGGTGACCCCGGCAGCGAAGGCGACGAAACGGGCGCCCCCGGAACGGATTCGTAAATCCTTGCTATAATATTGGCCGCGTGTGAACAAAATCACGCTGTTATCCGCCGTCGCATGACGCGCAGCGCTGACGACCAGAGTCGCCCAACAGACCAATAATGCGCGCCCTCGCGCGCCCACCAGGAGCTTTCCCGATGACCCTGACCAAGATCGAGCCCCAGAACCTGCGCACCCCAGGACCGACCCCCATTCCCGACGACATCATGGACGAGATGTCCTTGCCCATGATCAATCACCGGGGTCCCGAGTTCAAGGAGCTGATCGAGGCCACCACCGCCGGTCTGAAGCAGGTCTTCATGACCACCAACGACCTCTACATCCTTACCTCCAGCGGCACCGGCGCCCTGGAAGCCGCGGTGGTCAACACCCTGTCCCCCGGCGACAAGGTCATCGCCGCCACCGCCGGTTCCTTCGGTGACCGCTTCGTCCAGATCGCCGAGGGCTACGGCGCTGACGTGACCCGCATGGACTTCGAGTGGGGCGACGCCATCGACCCCGAGGCCATCCGCGCCGAGCTCCAGAAGGACCCCGACATCAAGGCCGTCCTCGTCACTCACAACGAGACCTCCACCGGCGTGACCCACGACCTGGAATCCATCGCCCGCGTGGTCAAGGGCGAGTTCGACAAGTTGCTGCTGGTGGACGCCGTGAGCAGCCTCGGTTGCATCCCCCTTCCGGTGGACGGCTGGAACTGCGACCTGGTGGCCACCGGCTCCCAGAAGGGCTTCATGATCCCGCCCGGCCTCGCCTTCATCAGCATCAGCGCCCGCGGCTGGGAAGCCTACCAGGACGCCAAGATGCCCCGCTTCTACTTCGACCTGATGGCTGCCGAGCGCTCGCTGTCCCGGGGGCAGACGCCCTGGACCCCCAACGTCGCCCTCCTGTACGGGCTGCGTCTCGGTCTCGACCACATCATCGACGAAGGCCTCGAAAACGTGTACGAGCGTCACGCCGACGTCGCCGCCTACTGTCGCGCCGGCGTCAAGGCCCTGGGCCTGGAGCTCTTGGCCAACGACGAATCCCGCGCCTCCAACACCGTCACCGGCATCAAGATGCCCGAGGACATCGACGGAGGCCGGTTCATGTCCATGATGCGCGAGGACGAGGGCGTCGTCCTGGCCGGCGGTCAGGGCAAGCTCACGGGCCACTGCTTCCGCATCGGCCATTTGGGATGGGTGACCAGGGACGACATCACCGAGGTGCTGGAAGCCCTGGAACGCGTGCTCCCCAAGGTCGGTTTCAAGAGCTAGGGCGCGTTGGCATTTTCCGTCATTCCATTGACATCTTCCGTCATTCCGGCGAAAGCCGGAATCCATCGTCTACTGCCATGTCTTCCGTTTCCCAACTGCAACAGGCCATGGCTGCCTTGCGCCTCTCCCTGGCGGAAATTCGCCATAAAGAGGAACAGCTGGACGCCAGCATCGCCCAGTTCCGCACCCAGTTGCGCCGGCTCCCCCGCCAGACCATCTACGGCCGGGCCCCGCTGGACATGGCCCTGTCGGCAATGGGAGAGGTTGAAGAGCGGCTGCGGGACGCCGAGGAGAACCACCGGCGCGTGCTGACCATCAAGAAGGCGGCGTTGGACGAACTCGCCGCCCTGGAATCCGTCGAGCAGGTCGACAAGGCTCGCAAGGAACTGGCCCAGCTCAAGCAGCAGGTTGGCCGACAGGAGCCTGCGCCGGAGCACGCGGCAGAAATCCGCCGCCTCGAACAGTTCATCGCCGAGCACAGCAAGCGCGCCGAGCAGGCGATCACCGCCAGCTTCGAGGAGCGGCGCGGCCAGCGCTAGTATCGGTCTTACTGCCGAACACCGACCCGTATACCACGTTGGCGGCAACGCCAGAAAGGATCGCAGGGAGCATCGCAGCATGAAAGCATCCTATCTCGGCGCCATGGGATACGCCCACCGGCGGGACTTCCCGCCCACCTGGCCCACGCCGCCATCGTACAGCGACCCCGAAACCTCGGTGCAAAGCTACCAGGACGGCATCGAGGAGTGCGAGTTAGCCGAGGAAATGGGCTTCGAGTGGGTCAGCTTCTCCGAGCACCACTATTCCGGCCGCATCGCCACGGGCACGCCCGCCGTGATGGCCGCCGCCGTGGCCGAGCGGTGCAAGTCGGTCAAGATCGCCATGCTCGGCCCCCTGTTACCCCTCAACAACCCAGTGCGGGCCGCTGAGGAACTCACCCTGCTGGACAACATCACCAACGGCCGCCTCGTGATGGGCTTCCTGCGCGGCACTCCCAACGAGGACCAGGTCTACGGCGTCCACCCCTCGGAAGGGCGGGGGCGACTGCTGGAGGGCATGGACCTGATCCTGAAGGCCATGACCGAACCCGAACCCTTCTCTTGGGAGGGCCGCTACTACCAGTACCGCACCGTGGCCGTGTGGCCGCGCCCGGTGCAGCAACCCTTCCCGTCCGCCCTGGTCGCCACCCGCAGCGACGACGCGGTGCAGTACGCTGCCGCGCACGGGTTAGGCCTCGGCGTATCCTTCGTGCCCTCGGAGCAGGTGGCGAGCATCACCGAAAAATACCTCCACTGGTGCGACGAGGCCGGCTGGCAGCCGGAACCGGACCAGTTGGTGTTTCGCGGCAGCATCTACCTGGCCGAAACCGACCGCCAGGCGCAGGACTGGTTCAACGCGCAAACCGACCAGGGCCGCGCCCCCGGCATGGCTCTGCGCTCCTCCGTGTCCCAGGTGATCCAGGCCTCCCGGGCCGGCCAGGACGTTGACTACCGCAACGTGTTTGCCGGCAGCGCCAGCGGCGACATCGTGGGCGGAGCGCCCGGCCTCACCTTCGTCGGCGGGCCCGACACCGTGTTCGAGCAGATCAAGGACTACCACGACCGGTGCGGCACCGGAGTCATCGATCTCTTCTTCCAGCAGCCCAGCCTGACCCATCGGGACGTGATGGCCGAGATCGACCTGTTCGGTCGCGAGGTGCTGCCTCGCCTCAAGGAACTGTAACCCATGGCTTCTGACCAATTGCGCGAGACCGTAGTCATCGTCGACGAACCGGAGCGTTCTTCCGCCCTTCGGGACGGACTGGCGCAACGGTGGGTGGTGCTGGAACCGCGCCTGGACGACTTCGGACCCGTGGCGGAAGACCAGGTGGGCGCCGCGGTCGCACCGCTGGCCTCAGGACCATACGGGCTTATCGGCGTTTCCTCCGCCGCGTCGGTCGCCATCCGCCATGCCCTGCAATCGCCGGAGAGCATAGCAGCGCTGGTTCTGATTTCGCCCCTGGCGGTACGGCCCGCTGGAGCGCCGGCGGGATCTACCCACGACCTGGAGTCGCGGCTCCCCGATATCCAGTGCCCTACGCTCGCGGTGTTCGGACAGGCGGACGGCACAATCGACCCGGTAGCCCCCAGCCTGTACCGGAGCCGCATCCCCAACTGCAACGTCGCTTTCGTCTACGGCGCCGGTCACGACATCGGCGCCGAACGCCCGGAGGCGTTGTTGAACCTCGTCGCGGATTACCTGGAAAGGCGCGAGACCTTCATCGTGCAGCACCGCAGCGGCGCCATAAATCCCTGATCGCAGCCGCTAATCGTCTGTCGAACCCGCCCGTTCCCGCTGCCCTTCCTGTAGCTCGTCGATCTGCTCGCGGGTCCGGCCGTAGATCTGCGGCACGTCCCAGCCCTGCATCCCGGCGTAGGTGTCGATCTGCGAGCGGTGGTGCACCTCATGTTCCACCATCATCATCAGAACCCGCCACCCGCTGAGCATGCCGTCGGTGTCGATCATCTGGATGCGCCGGGTCAGCCACTCAGCCGGCGTGCCATCGATGCGGGCGCGAAACTCTTCCAGCGACGCCTGCAACGCCGGGACCCAATCGTCCAGCGACGCGGTGCTGGGAACCTCCCAGTCGTACAACCAACCCTCATTGCGGTAGGCCCGGGCAAAATACATCCGCGACTCGCAGATGTGATGCACGATCTGCGCGATGCTCCACGCGTTCTCACCCTCTCCCGCCGGCGGGGCCCACGACTCGGCCGGTTTGGGCAGGGCGTGAATGTCCCGCACCGTGCGCCGGTGGATGCCCTCGAAATAACTCAGGAATGCCTGTGGATCGTTCAGCATGGGCCGGCATCTCCTTGTGTTTCATTTTCTTCGCCGTTTCTCCGGCGCAGCAGTTCCTGCAGCCGTTCGACTTCTTCCCAAGCCGCGTCTCGCTGGTCCTGGACCGCGATTGCATACGCTTGTTCCGCCCGCCAATTCCGGTCGTATGTTTGGGTGGACGGGTCATACACCCGGGGCCAGCCGTCATCCCAGCACAGGCTGATGCCCAGCAGCGGGCTGTACACCTTGAGGATGCCGTCGGGTTCGCGGGTTTGCGGCAGCTCCCGATACTCCCCGTCAACCAGTTCACCGCCCCATATCGGCTGCCCATGATACCGCCCGCCAGTGGGGTCAAAGCGCCAGAATTCCGGGATGCCGATGGCGGCATAGATGGCAGGTTTACGGTTGACGTCTGCGCTGGCGGTACTCTCGGATGCGATTTCCATTGCCCAGTCGGGCGGCTTCCCGACCTCCCAGGGCAGATAGATTTTGCGGGGTCGAATCGCCACCGCGTCCACGCCAAAGGCCAGATAGATGTCGGGCGCAGCCCGCACGTTCAGGTTGCTCGGGTCGTAGCAGATAAAGGTTTCATTATCCAGAAACACGTCGGGGCGCTGGTTGAAGTCGGTGAAACGAGCGCGGAAGAGGCCAAGTATTTCCGCCAGTTCTAGGTTCTGTTCCATGGCGTCGGGGGTCACATTCTTCTCATTGGGGTCGAACTCCAGGCTGGCGTAGTCAATCTCGCCCTGCCGGCGGTAGGGCAGCATATTTGCGCCGCTGGGTGTCTTGGGGGACGTCATCATCCAACTCCCGGCCAGGCCGATTGTGCCGATAGTGTAGAATCGGGCAACCCAAACCGCAAGCGAGGGCCTAGCCATGAAATATGACGTGATTGTTGTGGGCTCCGGTTCCGCCGGGTCCGTGGTCGCCAGCAGATTGTCCGAGGACCCCAGCCGTTCGGTCCTGCTCCTGGAGGCCGGCCAGGACTATCCCAACGCGGAACATCTCCCCGACGTCGTCCGCGACGGCTACTCCAACGAGGGCGAGCAGCCCGGATCGCCGGTCTCCTGGAATCTGCACGGCACCATCAACGACCAGCAGGGCGAGATCAACATCGCCCAGGGCAAGGTCATCGGCGGTTCCGGCTCCATCAATGGCCAGGTCTACCTGCGCGGCCTGCCCGAGGACTTCGAGCGGTGGGAATCCTTCGGCAACGAGGAGTGGTCATACCTGAAGGTCCTGCCCTTCTTCCGCAAGGCCGAAACCGATCTGGATATCCAGGACGACTTCCACGGCAGCGACGGCCCGATACCCATCATCCGGCGCGAGAGCCAGCCCTGGCCCGACGTGCAGAAGGCCTTCCACGCCGCCGCCATGGAGCGCGGCTACACGTACAACCCCGACCTCAACGGGCCCGACTCCGACGGCATCGGCGCAATCCCGATGAACAACCAGGACGGCGTCCGCATGAGCACGGCCATCACCCACCTCAACCCGGTGCGCCATCGTCTCAACCTGACCGTCAAGGGCAATGTCTTCGTGCGCCGCGTGCTGTTCGACGGAACCCAGGTGTCCGGCGTCGAGGTCGAGAGCGGCGGCGAGATCTTCGCCGTTGCAGCTGACCGGGTCGTGCTCAGCGCCGGCGCGCTGAAATCTCCCCACATCCTCATGCTCTCGGGTGTAGGCCCACGGGATCAGCTCACGTCGTTTGGCATACCGGTCATACAGGAACTGCCCGGGGTAGGTCAGAACCTGTTCAACCATCCCATGGGCAACGTTTCCTTCCGCGTCAAGGACAACGTCGAGCTACACGCCAACTCCGGCGCCCTGCGCTTCGGCCTGCGCGTTACCTCCGAGGCTCCCTCGTACCCCAACGACGTCATGCTGCACACCCTGGGCGTGTTCAACGTCATGACCGGCGAGCATCTACCCGACCGCACCGCCCGCATCGCCTGCGCCCTGGAGTTGCCCGACGGCTCCGGCTGGGTGCGCCTGGCGTCCTCGGATCCGACCCAGCAGCCGGAGATCAACTACCGTTACTTCCACAACGAGAACGACATGCGCCGCATGCGCGACGCCGTGCGGCTGGCCGCGGACATGCTGGAGTCAGAGGCATACCACGACGTGATCGACCACCGCACCGCCCCCGCGGATGACGTGCTGTCCGACAACAACGCCCTGGACGCCTGGATCCGCCAGACCGTCGGCACCTCCCGCCACGTCTCCGGCACCTGCCGCATCGGCCCCGACAACGACCCCATGGCCGTGACTGATCAGCAGTGCCGCGTGCGTGGAGTCCAGGGCCTGTGGGTCGCCGACTCGTCAATCATGCCCCAGGTCACCCGCGCCAACACCAACGCCACCGCCATCATGATCGGCGAGCGCGTCGCCGACTGGATAGCAGGGTCATAGCGTCCGTGCTAACATACCGGCCAGAACCACGATGACAGGTATCTTATGGACCCGCAAACCTACATACTGATCGGTGTCTCCGTTACGCTCGTCCTTTCTCTACTGGCCGGCGCCTTCGCGCTGGGCAAACTGTTCCAGCGCGTCGATACGATATCGACCAGGCTCGACCAACTGACGGCGGAGGTCCGACGGACCAATGACACCGTCATTGCCCTGGCCAACCATCGCCACGATGTTGACGGCAACATCTTGTTCATCGTGCCCAGCGGCAGCGATTAGACTACATCGCGCTGAATACACCTTATGGACCCGCAAACCTACGCGCTGATCGGCGTTTCCGTAACGCTTGGGCTGCTCCTGCTAGGCGGCGCCTTTGGGCTCGGCAAATTGTTCCAACGGGTAGATACGCTGTTCCAGCGCGTCGATACGTTGGACGAGCGCTTGGATAAGCTAACGGACGAAGTCCGGCAACTGGCCGCCGAAGTCCGACGGACCAACGAGATCGTGGTTGCACTGGCCAACCATCGCCACGATGTCGACGGCAACATCTTGTTCACCGTGCCCAGCGGCGGCGATTAGACGGGCAGGAGGGTTCCGACTCCGCTGGCGCAAACGTCCAAACGGCCATTGGCACGAAAAAGTCAATGGCCGTTATTGATGCAGTCCCAGCCTACACCCGCGGGCGCAGGTCGTGCTGCGTCGCCCGCTCGTAGGCGTCGCCGACCTGCACCAGCAACGGCTCAGACAGGTGCTTGCCGATGAACTGGATGCTCAGGGGCAGCCCCTCGCCGTTCAGCCCCGCCGGCAGCGAGATCGTAGGCGCGCCGTTGAAATCGTAGGGGATGGTGAACCGGCCCCACGTCCACTCGTCATCGCCCATGGGCCCGTACAGTTCCTCCGGCGTGACCCGACCCGGCGGGGTCGTCATCGACGGACACGCCAACACGTCGATTTCCCCGAATATCCCGGCCAGTATGCCATTGCACGCCAGCCGTACCTGATTGGCGGCGGCGTAATCTACCGCGTTATAACCGTGCCCCTTCTCCAGCCAGCCCTGGAACCACGGGCCATACTCGTCGGCGCGTGACGGGTAGGTGTCCCGGTGTGCGGCGGCGGCCTCCGCGGAGCACAGCACGCCCCAGGCCCGCGAGAACGGTAGCGTATCCGGCATCTCTACCGGCACCAGTCGCGCTCCCATGCTCTCCAGGAGCCCGGCGCCGGCCAGCACTGCCTCGGCCACCTCGCCGTCCACGTCGTCGCCGATGTAACGTTCATCCACGCCGATGCGGATTCCGTCGACACCCTTGCCCAGTCCCGACAGCATGGCGGGAACGCGAGCGCGCAGCGACGTCGGATCATTGGCGTCGTAGCCGGCCAACGCTTGCAGCATGATGCCGGCGTCCGCCGCGCTGCGGGTCATCGGCCCAACATGGTCCAGCGACTCCGCCAGCGCCAGCACTCCGTACCGACTCACCCTTCCCCAGGTCGGCTTGATGCCCACCGTGCCGCAGGCCGCCGCCGGAAACCGTATCGACCCACCCGTGTCGCTCCCCAGCGAGCCGTAGCACAGGCCGGCGGCGGTGGCCACTCCCGAGCCGCTGGACGACGCGCCGGCCCAGCGGTCCGCGCCCCACGGGTTGATCGGGATGTCGAAGGCCGGGTTGTATCCGGCCATCGCGCCCTCGGTGAGGTTCAGCTTGCCCAGGATGATTGCGCCGGCGTCGTTGAGCTTGCGAACCACCGTGGCATCGAAATCGGGTACGAAGTCCCGCAGCACCTGTGCGCCGCCCATGGTAGCAACTCCGCTGGTGAAGCACAGGTCCTTCACCGCAATGGGCACGCCGTGCAGTGAGCCACGGTATCTCCCGGCAGCAATTTCAGCTTCCGCTGCCCGCGCCGCCGCCATCGCCGGTTCGGCCATGACGGTCGCGTAGCTCTTCAGCTCGCCATCCAGCGCGGCGATACGGTCCAACATCGCCCGGGTCAACTCGACCGGCGAAATCTCCCGCGACCGGATCCGCTCGGCAACCTCGGTGATGGTCTGGTAGTGCAACGGCGCGTCGGCCATAGCATTGCTCCTGCCGGCTAGGGCGCGGGCTGCACCAACTCGATCAGCACGTCGTCCGGCCCCTCGATGTAAGACAGCTTGGAGCCGGTGGGCGTCTCGGTGATGGGCAGCACCGTGCGGATGCCGGCGGCGGTGAGCCGTTCCATCTCCGCCTCCAGGTCCTCCACGTCGAACCCAAAGTGCTCCAGCCCCAGCCGGTTCAGCTCGGCAACGGCGCGCTCGTCGGACGATCCCGGCGGCTTGGACGACACGTTCAGCCGGCACTGCCCGCCCATCTCCATGCCGATGGTGATGGTGCGCGGCATCACCTCTCGCTCCGAGACGATGCGCGCGTTGAAGTGCTTCTCGTACCACGCCGCCGTGGCGTGGGGATCAGCGGCGCGGATGTGCACGTGGTTGATGCGGTATTCCATATTTGTCCTCCTGACGTGTTTGCGGAACGAAATCAGTAGGTAAAAATGTCGGCCACCGGGCAGGAGAAGCCCGGCAGAACCGGCTCGCAAGTAAGCGTATCGTTGACGCCAAACCGCTGAGTTCCGCCGCCCTCGTATCTGGCGACAATCTCCCTCGTGGCGATGTATGCCGTCAGAACCAGGCGCACGCCGGCGTCCAGCCACATCCGAGCCCGGGCTTCCGCCTCCGCTACACTATACCCGCGCGAAATCACCTCTACTACCAGGTCAGGGATGAGGCCGGCGACGTATCCCCGCTCCGGCAAGGGTTCGGTGATGCGCTCGCGGGCAATGATGGCATAGTCGGCGGCGCGCACGGTGTCTGGGTTTTGCTCAACGAAAATTCCCGTTCCCGACGTTCTCACAAAACCCAGGTTGTTCTGCCTGATGAATGCTCCAATCGGCCAGCCGATGTTGTCAACGACAATCCCGTGCGTTATCCCCGGCGGTGTCATTTCAATTAACTCTCCCCGAACCAACTCGTAGCGCTTGCCATCGTCGGCCATTACCAACAGGTCGTCGGCGGTGAGTAGTTTTGGGGCGGTAGTCATTGCCGTCCTCCATTGCCTTCATCCCCGGTCGGGATGCCGCTTTGCTGGAGCATGTTCATTGCGCCAACCGAAGGGTAGCACAGTATAGCGTACCCCTGCCTCGCGTTCCGGTTGCCCCCGTTCGGCGCCGTTGCTACACTGGCCGCGCACACAATCGTCACCGAGTCTGACCCAACGTTCCAGGAGGAAATCATGATCTACGAAGTACGCACCTACGACCTCAAGCCCGGCGCCGTTCCCCAGGCCGAGGAAGCCTTTGCCGAGGCCCTGCCCCACCGCGAAAAGTACTCGCCCATCGCCGCCTTCTGGCACACCGAGATTGGCCCGCTGAACCAGATCATCCACGTCTGGGGCTACGAAAACATGGAGGAGCGCAACCGCATACGTGCCGAGGCCGGCCAGGACCCCAACTGGCCGCCCAAGATCACCCCCGGCAACATCCTCAACATGAACTCCGAGATCTGGAACCCCGCGCCCTTCATGCGTCCCATGGGCGGCGACCAGGCCCTGGGCAACATCTACGAGATGCGCGTCTACACCTACGAGAACGGCTCCATGCCCGAACTGCTCCGCCGCTGGGAAGAGTCCCTGCCCTACCGCGAGGAGTTCTCCCCCCTGGCCGCCGGCATGTTCACCGAGTTCGGCGACCTGAACAAGTGGATGCACGTCTGGCCCTACCAGGACCTCAACCACCGCGCCGAAGTCCGCGCCGCCGCCAGCAAGATCCCCCAGTGGCCCTCCGGCGCCCCCGGCCGCGTGAAACAGGAAAACAAGATCATGGTCCCCGCCAGCTTCTCGCCGATGCACTGATCGCTCGCGTGAACAGCCGGCGCGCATACCACCTAGCCCGGTTCTACGAGCTACTGGCTCAACTGGAACGCAAAATAGGCGGTGCGCGCCGGCTGTCGAAATGTTCTAGGCGCATGGGCTGGCCGCGAAGGGGTGTCTATTTCTTTTGTGAGACAGGCGAAGTTCGTACCGATACCGGAGAAGGCCCGCGCATCGTGCGAGTGGGGCAGTCAACCAACCTTTGGGGACGCCTTAATTTTCACAAAGGCACGGCGAACCCTCCGGGCGGCAGGCACCGGGAATCCGTTTTCCGCGAGATTCTAGGCACAGCACTGATCACGAAGCACAAGTATTGTTACCCGACTTGGGGGCAACGCGATCCGGATTCCATCGAGGTTAGGGCAAGCGAGCAGCCTATGGAGAGGGCGGTAAGCGCCACGGTCGGCGATATGCCATTCCTATGGCTGACCGTGGACGACGAGCCGGGGCCAGATAGTTTGCGCAGCTACATCGAGCGCAATGCCATCTCGCTGCTCAGCAACTATGGGAAGACGCCCATTGACCCGCCGTCGCATGACTGGTTGGGCTATCATAGTGACCGGGAGAGGGTCAGGCTGTCCGGCCTTTGGAACTCCAACCACGTTGATGACGACTATCACGCGGCATTTCTGGACACTTTGCAGCAAATGATTGATCGGATGGAGTAACAACAGCCGTATGCTAACCACCAACCGCGTACCCGCCATCTTCGCCGACGCCCGCAGCCTCCACGCCGACGCGCTGCGGCTGTTGGAAACCGGCGACATCCGCGACGCCGCCGAAAAGGCCTGGTGCGCCACCAAGCGGGCCACCGATGCGCTGATCATAGCGCGCACTGGCGAAGTGCCCCAGTTTTCCTCGGATACCTCTCGTGGCCTGCTCGGGCTGGCTGAAGCGGACGGCGCGGTCAATCCGTTGATCGGACGCTACTACTCAAGACAGGGCCACCTGCATGGTGAATGCTTCTACCATGGCATCTGCGAGCCCGCTGCTGAAGTGGAGCGACGCATCCGACAGACCGCCGACTACATTAGCGACGCCATGAGGCTCGCCGGCTATTCCGACGCCGTCTGAACAAAGGGGTAAAGCCCAAATGGTAGCCACCGACCGCATATCCGCCATCTTCTCCGATGCTCGCAGCGTTCACGCCGACGCGCTGCGTATGCTTGAGGCCGGCGACGTGCGCGACGCGGCGGAAAAAGCGTGGTGCGCCACCAAACGGGCCACCGATGCGCTGATTCTGGCGCAAACGGGGATTGAGCCGCAAATATCCTCCGAAACCTCGCGCGGGCTGGCGACGCTGGCCACACAAGACCAAGCATTCCGACGCTTGCGCCGACGCTACCACTCCAGACAGAGCACGCTCCACGGAGACTGCTTTTACCTGGGCATCTGCGAGCCGTTTGATGATGTGGAGCGCCGCATCCGCCAGACCGCCGACTACATCACTGACGCCGAGAGACTCTCCGGATTTTCCAGCGCAACCTGACTAAAGAGGGTAAACCAACATGAAACTCCTTACTTACGACAATGGCAACGGCCCTCGCTGCGGCGTCCTCCGAGACGATGCCGTGGTCGACGTAGCCGCCCTCATCGGCTCCGACCGCCCCCTGGCCGACGTCCGAGCCCTGCTGGACACCGGCGACGGGGCCATCGACCGCGTGGGCGACGCCCTGGCCGGCAACGTCGCGGCCCCGACGGTCACCCTGGCCGACGTCCGTCTCCGTGCTCCGGTGCTCCAGCCGCCCACCGTGCGCGACTACATAGTCTACGAGGAGCACGCCACCTCCCAGGGCACCCGCGAGATCGACCCGGTCTGGTACCGCATGCCCGTGTTCTACTTCTCCAACCCGCTGGTCATCTACGGGCCCGACGAGGACGTGCCCTATCCCGCCGCGTCGGAGCAATTGGATTACGAGTTGGAGCTGGGCTGCGTTGTCGGTCGGTCAGGCACTAACGTCGCCGCGTCCGAGGCCCTGCAATACATCGCCGGCTTCTGCATCTTCAACGACTGGAGCGCCCGCGACTTGCAGTTCGACGAGATGTCCTTCGGCCTCGGCCCCGCCAAGGGCAAGGACTCCGCGTCGTCCATCGGCCCGTGGGTGGTCACCACCGACGAGATGATGCCCCACATCAAGGACGGCCGCCTGGACCTCAAGTGCCACGTTCGGGTCAACGGCGACGACTGGCTCCGCGACGGTGAGACCGTCAACGCCTGGTACACCTGGGGCGAGATCATCCAGCGCGCCGCCAAGGACAGCCGCATCGCCCCCGGCGACGTCATCGGCAGCGGCACCGTGGGCGGCGGCTCCGTCCGCGAGTCCATCCGCAAGGGCTACGAGACTTCCCGCTGGCTCGAACCGGGCGACACCGTTGAACTGGAGGTCGAAAACATCGGCGTCCTCCGCAACACCCTGGCCCCCAAGGTCGGCGCCGACCCAAACTACCCCTACCTGCCCAACAACCCCACCGCCACCCCCGAACGCGGCACGGCCAGCGACTA
The DNA here is from genome assembly GCA_965220505.1 of Dehalococcoidia bacterium. Classification (GTDB taxonomy): domain Bacteria; phylum Chloroflexota; class Dehalococcoidia; order Lucifugimonadales; family UBA3495; genus Bin87. The sequence goes on from CBDCQE010000001.1 coordinate 2,304,413, forward strand.
CCGCTACGAGCGCACGCGCTGACGACGCAACTCGTCGCGAAAAATGCAGGGGCAACCGCGATGGTTGCCCCTCTTACTTGATACCCTCAGGTGTGGCTGGCTAGTCCGGCGGCGCGCCCCACCGGTCGTAGCTGCACACCTCGTTCAGCGGCAGCCTTGTCACCGGCCCGAAGTTGCCCCGGGGATAGCCGAAGGGCATGCAGTACACCACCTGCGCCTCGTCCGGTATGCCGAACAGTTCGTGGACCCGCTCCTCTACCACCGGATGCAGGGTGGCGATGGTGCCGCCGATCCCAAATGCCCGCGCCGCCAGCAGCATGTTCTGCGCCGCCGGTATCACCGAGCCGGCCGCCTGCGGCCCTTTGGCCGTGGCGCACACCAGCACCATCACCGGCGCGTCGCCGATCTCGTTGGCCAGCCGCATTGCCGAGCGCATCGAGTTCCGTCCCGGCGGGATGTCCTGTGGCCCCATGATGCCAGCGTCGGCCCGCTTGGCCCACCAGGCCTCGTGGTACAGATCGCCCAGCTTGCGGCGCGTTTCCTCTTCCTGAACCACGATGAAGTGCCACTGCTGGTTGTTGCCCCCGTTGGGCGCGCGAATGGCGGCCTCCATGATGTCCTGCATCACGTCGGCCGGTATGGGGTCCTTCCTGAACCGGCGGATGGCCCGTTGGGTGAACATCGCTTCGCCTAGGGGAATTACGTTCAGTCGGTCGGCGGTGGTCACGTTGCTACCTCCAAATTAGTGCGGTGCGCCGATGTTACCACAACGGCTTCGGGCTGCTTGTTATAATGCGCCATCACCATTTAACTCGTCATTCCGGAGAAAGGCGGAATCCAGCATCCTACGCGGCAAAGACGCCTTGGATTCCGGCTCAAGGCCGGAATGACGATGGTTCCAGGAGCCCTCCATGAGCCAGCAGACCCTATCCGACGCGGAACAGGCTTACCTCAACCTGGGCGTCACTCCCATCATCAACGCCAGCGGCTCCGTCACCCGGTTGGGCGGCTCCCGCACCCGCCCCGAGGTGCTGGAGCAGATGGCCGGCACCGCCCGGGTCATGGTCAACATCGACGAGCTCAACCGCAAGGCCGGCGCGGAGATCGCCCGTCTGGTGGGATCCGAAGCGGCCATGGTCAGCAGCGGCGCCGCCGGCGGACTGCTGCTTCAGGCTGCCGCGTGCATCGCCGGCAACGATCCCGTCAAGATGCAGCGCCTGCCCGAAACCGAAGGCATGAAGAACGAGATCATCATGCAGACCATGCATCGGTTCCCCTACGACCACGCCTACCGGGCCGTCGGCGCCAAGATCGTGGAGATCGGCAACTACCTGTTCAACCACCCCTGGGAGCTGGAAGGCGCCATCAACGAGCGCACCGCCGCCGTCGCCTACCTGTGCGCGCCCTTCACCAGCAAGCGGGTGATGCCCCTGGCCCAGGTCTGCGAGATCGCCCACGCCCACGACGTTCCGGTGATCGTCGACGCCGCCTCGATGCTGCCGCCGCGGGCCAACCTCCAGCGCTACCTGCGCGACGGCGCGGACATGGTGATTTTCAGCGGTGGCAAGGGTGTCCGCGGGCCCCAGGGCACCGGCATCCTCTGCGGCCGCGCCGACCTCATCGACGCGGCCCTGGCCAACGCCAGCCCGGCCCAGTTCATCGGCCGCTCGGCCAAGGTCGCCAAGGAGGAGATCGTCGGCCTGGTCACCGCGCTGTCCATGTTCGTGGAGGAGGACGAAGCAGCAGAAATGGCCTGGTATCGCAGCATGGCCCAGCGGGTCGTGGACAGCCTCATCGAGGTTCCCGGCCTCAACATCACCCTGGAGCACGACGGCATCGATTATCTCCTTCCCAATGCGGTGCTCCATCTGGGCGGTGACTGGTCCGGTCCATCCGCTCCCGAGGTCGCCGCCGCTCTGCAGCAGGGCGACCCGCCCATCTACCTACAGCAACTCCGCGCCCCCGACGAACTGATGGTCGACCCCCTGAACGTGACGGAGGACGAAATCGACATCATCATCCGCCGCCTGCGGGAGGCGTTGACCGGGACCAACTGATTTCGCGTCGGATGGTCCGCCTTGCTATCCTTGCGTCCGGCCGTTCTCGCGCAGTTGACGCACCAGTTCGCGGGACTCTTCCAACTCCCGTTCCGCCGCCAGCCGCGCCTGCCGCTCCATAGCCAGCGCTCGCCGTTCATCCTCTAACGCCCGGCGTCCTGCCTCCATAGCCAGTCGCACGCCGCGCCGGTCCAGCAGGATCTCTCCGGTGTCGGGATCCTGCAACTCAATCTCGCCTCTGTTCCAGCGCAGGTTCAGCCGCAAAAGCGGGCTGTACACCCAGATCGCCCCATCGGGAGCGGTGTGAACCGGAAACTCCCGGTAAACTCCTCGATCCAGGTACTCGCCTACCAACGGCACGCCGTACATCTCGCCCCCGCTGGCGTCAAACCGCCAGTACTCCGCCACGCCCATCCGGGCGTACAGGTCCCGCTTGCCGCCAGTGTCATTGGACGCCGTGGTCTCGGATGCCACCTCCAGCACGACGTCAGGAGGCTTGCCCACCTCCCAGATCAGGTACCCGTTCCGACGCCGGATTGCGTCGGCGTCCACGTCAAACGCAACGTACACGTCCGGTTGCAGGCGGCGGTTGCGATTGGTGGGGTCGTAATAGACGATGGTGTTGGTGTCGGCGAAGGTGTCCAGGCGGTCGGTGAGCAGGTCGGCCAGGATCTGCATCACGTACAGGATGTGCGGGTTCTGCTGCATACCATCCGGCATCGGTTCCGGATCCGGCAGCGGCGGCGCGTCCGGCCCGAAAAACGGGTCAAGATTGGGAATTTTCACACCGTCGGACGGCGCGTAGGGCATCTTGATGGTCATGGCTATTCACCAATAGCACAAACAATGGGGAATGACCAGCGTACCATCCGCGTGGCCAATCCCCATCCAAAACCTGTCAGCAATTTCGACCCGCGGCTGGATGCTATGCCACCGCCGCCTCCTGGAAGTGCGGCATCACCTCCGTGGCGAACAGCTCGATGGAGCGCATCACCTTGGAATGCGGCAGGCCGGCGAACCCGAAGTTGCCGAAGACGTGGTTGATCCCCGCCGCCTGCACTTCCTTCAACCTTTCCGCGACCACCTCCGGCGTTCCCCGCAGCGGCGGCAGGCCGGCGTGGCCCACGTCGTCGCGGCGGTCCCGGTCCGCCTGGCGGTTGGCCCAGTGCTCGTATCCCTTGGCGATGTTGCCGTTCCGGTCCATGGGCATCCCGATGGGCGCGCCGTTGCTGCCGATGGAGCGCAGCACCCGGGATGAAAAGTCCTCCAGCCCGACGGGATCCCGCTCCGCCTCTTCCATGGTCGGCGCAACGTAGATCGACTTGGACATCGGCGGGTCCAGGTGCGCGTGGGGATGGCCGTACTCGTCCATCTTCTCCCGCCACAGCTGGATCACCTGCGGCGCCTGGCCCAGGATGTCGGTCGGTCCGCCGGTGATGACCTGGATGTTCCGGCTGGCGGCGAAGTCGATGCTGGCCGGGCTGGTGCTCACCGCCTGGAACAGCGGCGGATAGGGCTTCTGCACCGGCTTGGGCAGCACCCAAACGTCGTCAACGTTGGTGTACTTGCCGTGGAACGTCAGCGTCTCCTCGGTCCACGCCTTGACCATCACGTCCACGGCTTCCTGGAACCGCTCCCGGCTGGTGTCGATGTCCACGCCCACGCCGTCGAACTCCTGCTGCTGGTAGCCGGCCCCAATGCCGAAGTTGATGCGGCCGCCGCTGATCACGTCCAGCATCGCCACTTCTTCAGCCACCAGCACCGGGTTGTGCAGCGGCAGCACGATCACCGCGGTGCCAATGCGGATCTGCTTCGTGCTGCCGGCCACCGCGCCCAGGAACGACCAGATGCCCGACAGCAGGCCGTGACGCGAGAAGCGGTGCTCGCCCAGCCAAGCCTCATCCAGCCCCGCCTCGTCGGCGAACCGGATCTGCTCCAGGGCGTCGTTCAACGCCTGCGGCGGTGTGAAGTCCTCGTGATACGGAACAATGGTGAAGATACCGAACTGCATAACTCGCCTCCTTGGTTCGCGTGATACGGTTACTTGACGAAGTTTTCGCCGTCAGCCGTTGCGGTTGTCGCTTCCACGCCTGACGTGTCCAGCAGGATGGGCTCGTGGGTGTCCGGGTCTTGGCGCCAGAGCCGGCGCACCTTGATTTCGTGGGCGCGCTCCATGGCCACTTTGGCGACGTCGTAGTTGGCCTGGAGAGCCGACCATTTCTGCGGGTGGCCGCCGAAAGCCTGGTCGATGCGGATAATCATTTCCGGTGTCAGGGACGCGCGACAGTTCACCAGATCATCCAGTTCTTCATAGCTGACGCCCAGGTGCTCGGCGGCCTCGGCGACGGTGAGGCGCATCGGCTCCAAACATTCGTGGAGCAACACCTGGCCGGGATGGAGAGGGTCGCTCACTGGCAGGCCAAACTCGCCCAGTGGGTCACCCAGGCGCTTGACCTTGATGCCGTGGTCGCTGTGGAAAACCTGGGCGAGGTCGTAGTAAAGTTGCAGACCCCACCAAGTTGCCGAGTCGGCTCCGAATGCCTTGTAAAGGCGAAGGGACAGTTCAGGTGAAACGCCGGCGCGCCCACCAATGACATCCGCCAATTCATCCTGACGCACGCCGATATGTTTAGCGGCTTGGGCTACGCTCAGGCCCAGAGGTTCGATGTCATTATGCAGGATAGACTTGCCGGGATGAGGCGGATCTTTCATCATCACCATTGCCTCCTAATGGTAGTCAACAAGGTCGACATCATAGACATCCTTCCCGTCAGGCCGGAAGGTGATCCGCCAGTTAGCGGAGACACGAACGGCCCAATGACCGGCCAAATCGCCGCGTAAGGGATGCAGGCCGTAACTCGACCTGCGCACACCGGCCAATCCTCTAGAGTCAAGATCGTGTAGGATCTCGGCGACTTTCTCAGTATATTCAGGTGGCATACGCCGCCGCTCCCCACGTTCCCAGAAACGCCGCAGGCCGTTGTGTCGGAAGTTGCGTATCATTGTACGTTGTCAACGCACAACGGCCTGACGCGATACGGTAAATCGTCACCCTCCAGTTCGCCGCGCGATCATCGCGTCGGCCAGCGGGCTCGCTCCCGACTTCACCGTGATGTTCACCAGCGACGGCCGGCCCGAGTTGATGGCCCGCTCCACGGCCGGCGCAACCTCGTCCGGCTGCTCAACCAGTTCCGCGTAGCCGCCGATGCCCTCCACGACCTGGTCGTAGCGGACGCCCGGCCGCAGCGCGGTGCCCACGTCCCGCCCGAAGTAGGCGAGCTGGAAGGTGCGGTCGATGCCCCAGTTGCCGTCGTTGCCCATGATGCCGGTGATATTCAGGTTGTGCCGGATGCAGGTGTCGTACTCCATGGAGTAGAACCCGAAGGATCCGTCGCCCATGAAAGCCAGCACTTTGCTGTCGGGGTAGGCCAGCTTGGCCGCCATGGCGTAGGGGATCGCTCCGCCCAGGTGACTCAGCGGCCCCAGGCGCATGAAGTGCCCCGGCGAGCGCGCCGGCAAGTAGCACCGACCCCACTGCACGTAGTCGCCGCCGTCCAGGATGATGAACGTGTCCTCGTCCACCAGGTGCTCGATGCGCGTGTACACGTCCAGCGGGTGCATCGGCGCCTCATTGGCGACGTTGCTGCGCAGGCTGTCCAGCCAGGCTTCCTGCTCCCGCTTCAATTCGCTGATCCACGGTCCGACGTTTCCATTGTGCTTCGCCGCGCCGGTCAGCTGGTCGACTATGGCTCCCAGGTCGCCCAGCAGACCCACGGCCACGCCCCGGTTGCGTCCGATCTCGGCCTCGGACGGATCGGCCTGGATCAACTTGGCGTCGGCGTTGAAGACCCCGCCGTAGCGATAGCGATGGTCCAGCCGCTTGCCCAGCAGCAGGACGACGTCGGCCTCGCGGAATTTGCGGGCGGTGCGGTTCAGCGCGCCGTCGGCGTACCCGAAGCACAGCGGATGCAGGTCGTCGATAAGACCCCGCGCCTGCTCCACGGTGAAGATCGGCGCGCCCGTGGCCTCCGCCAGCCCCTCCAACTGGGCCGGCTCGACGGAGTAACGCGCCGGATTGCCCACGATGATCACCGGACGCTGGGCATTGGCCAGCAGGTTCGCGGCCTGTTCAATCAGCTTGGGGTCGCCCTGGGAGCGGCCCATGTTGCGGTACTCCTGGGGCAGGAACGGGGGCAGGTCCTCCTCGCTGATGGGCGCTTCCTGCAGGTCGATGGGCAGGGTGAGGTGCACCGGCCCGGGCCGGCCGCTCATCGCCGTGCGGAAGGCCGTCGCAACAAACTCGGGGATGCGATTCTTCTCGTGGATCAGCCACGACCCCTTGGAAACGGGCGCGGCCATGGCCACCTGGTCGATCTCCTGGAAGGTTGCCTGGCCCTTCTCGGGCAACTCGGCGCAGCCGGCCACGAAGATCACGGGGCTTTCCGACGTGTAGATGGCGGGGAGGCCGGAGATTGCGTTGGCGAAGCCTGGGCCGCCGGTGAAAAGGGCCACCGCCGGCTGGCCGGTGATGCGGGCGTAGCCGTCGGCCATGTGCATCGCCGCGCCCTCGTGCCGCGTGTCGATGAACTCGATGCCCTCATCCTCCGCCGCGTCCACCAGGGGCAGAATCGTGTCCCCGACAATCGTAAAGACCTTCTGCACCCCTTCCTGCTTCAGGCAGCGAATGAACAGATGCCCACCATTCAACTCCGGCATAAAACGCAACTCCTCGACAAAATATGGGTCGCCCCAGGTAAGAGGCACACCCATGCTATCACAGAGGCACAAACTGCCCCGGCTCCGGATACGTGCCAGCAGCGAAAACGGAAGCCGGCGACGCTCTGGCGGTTCGGTCAGGCTTCCCGGATGGTTACGTCTCCGCCGTCCCAGGCGTCCACGGCAACCCGGCTGCCTTCCAGCAACTCCATGCCCAAGAGAGGCTGGTCAATGGACTGGAAAACCTCAATTTCATGCACCCGGCCGTGCCACGACACCCAAGTTTCGTAGTATTCAAACTCTTCCTGGTTGCCGCTGGCCAAGATACCTCGATGCCGGCCTTCTCTAACCAGTCCAAGCCTGTCGATGTCCGCTTCCGGCAGCATCAACCACCCAGTGAACCCGGTGTCTAGAACGACCTCGAACCGCTGCAACTCTCCAGCAGCGTCCAGTACGGAGACAACCAACCGCGGCTCTAGCCCGCCCAGCTCGTTCCGTTCTACCCTGCCGCTAATCACGTTTCACCAGCTTGATGCTGGGGTGAATTTTGTAAGTCACCGGCACGTCAACCCATTCCTCCCAGGTAAAAGCGTCCGGACGCCGCTTTCGCAGCTTCCTTGCCGCGGTTATGTGCCGGTCGGCAATCTCGTAGTCGCCACTCTTGACGTCGATGACCAGGATCTTGCCCTTGTGCTCCGGCCCCAGGGTAGGGTGTATCTTTTCGCGGTAGATGGCGCGGCCAATGGCCGACGCGTTGTCCCCGTTGAATTCCATGATTATCGCTCCGTGCCGCTGGATATTCTGCCGTCTGCTGTCGAAATTCTAGCATAGGCCCGTCTGCCGGGATGCTCGTCGCCGGCGGCAAACGGTTTCCTTCCTTGACAACGCCAGCGAGAGCCGATTAGGTTTAGCTACGTCGCTGCCGTCAGATGCCGGCGCCAATGGAGATTGATTGCGATGGCCGCTCCGGCACAAGCCCATGATGGGCCATATGCGCCGTCACCTCTACCGGCCGACTTGGCCGACGCTCTGTTGGACCTGGATGAAGTTTTTGACGCCGCGCGCGAGGAAGGAATCCCCGAACCGTCCAGTTTGGCTTTCGAGAACGCCGGCCGGCTGCTCAAAGCTATGTATGAAATCTCGCCGCGCCGCTTCGACGTCTATCCCATGGCCGACGGCTACATCGCGGTGGACGGGCGCGGCGGTTATGGTCGGGCGACGCTGCTGATGTGCGGCTCCGACGGCGATGCGGTGTACCTGGTCACTATTGACGGCGAAAGACGCCGCGCTCACTATGCCACGACTGTCAGCCTGCCGGATGACTTTGTTCGCCAGGCGCTGCGCGAGTTGGACAATGGGCTTTCCGCATGACTGACCTGGAAACGACTGAGGAAGAAACGCCGGCATTAATCAGCGAGAGCGAAGAGTTAGGACGCGGCGTGTTTTCCGGCAGGGACGCCAGGGCAGCGGAACGTGGACAGGTTCGGGCTACAGTATTTCTGGAACGCCAGGGCGTCCGGGAAATATCCGTTGATCGGATTACACTTGCCCCGCCGGGCGAGGCGGTCGCCATTGCCGACGCAGTAGCGGCGGGACGGGAAGGAAACCGAAGCTTTTACGGATGGGCCGTACTCTCCGCCAGCGAAGTTATCAGCGTCGGATGCACCGTGGTTGCAACGCCTTACGCTGGGAACCCTTACCACGCTGACATCCTGCTACCCGAATCCGCGGTCGACGAATGGGAACAGCGGCAGTACGCGTTGGAACTGGCGGCCAGAGCGCGCTGGTTGGAACGACCTCGATAAGATGCGCTGGCCGTTGCCAGCAGAAACCGCCCGCGCGGACACATTAGCGGACACATTAATGGAACAATCCCGGGCCACCCCCATGGACCTGGCCGACGCCTAGCTAATCGCCGCAGCGGAGAGTTCGGGATTGCAGCAAGTGTTCACCGTTGACCATCATCTTTACTTGTACCGGCTGTGGGATGGCGTAGGCTGGCGATATTACCGCAGAATCGTCAAAATTTCGCAATGCTAAAGCTAGGCTAAATCCGTCGCAGTCTGATACCATATGATGTGGATAAGGTCCGCACAATCACAATATGCAGGGGATTTTCGATTGACTGGGAGGAATGATGAACACTGAAAAGGAACGGCTATCACAACGCGAGTCGCTCCAGAATTTACTGCGTCCCATCGGGCTTACCGAAATGGCTACGGTCTCTGGCACTATTCAGGCCGGCGATGGAGGACATCGTGCTATCCACTGTGCGTTGATTCCGTCTGGGCAAATCGAACAAGTGCTCTCAAACCTGTCGTGGGAACTTCATAGAGGGGGCGGCTTGCCCGGCTCGGCCGGGAGCGGAGCCAACGCTGAGTACCTGCGCTTTGGGGACATGGACGGGATAGAGCCGCTGGTGATAGACCGCTGGTTTCATAACTGTAGGGGCGATTACGTCGAGATTAGTGAAGAATTCAGGCTGTTCCACAATCTGTACCACGACCGTCAGCAAGAGACGTACATCAGATTTGACGACAATGGCGATGAGACTGTGGTTGCGGTCGTAAAACCAGAGTTGGTCAAGATTCGGATGAAGGAAATCCGCCAGTTCTTGGCAATCAAGGAAATGCATCTTTCAATTCAATTTGACTGCATGACGTTTTCTGACAAAAGCTTGGCAGAATTAGGGGTTGCCGAGCGATTTCAGGGAGGAAACTCGAAACTGGCTTGCTGGGGATTGAGCTATGCCGATGCCGAGGGGATGAGCCATGGCAAGTCCACTTGCAGTATTCTGTACGGCAAACGGCTTATTGAGCCACTTCCAAAATCCAAAAGCGGGTTTTGGGGTTTCGCAGAAGAGCAGGGGCGGTACGTGAACTTCATCGTTGGAATGGATGACGACGGTGATGAAATTGAGCATACTTGCGACCCGGCTGCATTGTCCAACTGGTTTGGGAAAAACCCCGGAGCGCCTCACGAGATTACTCCCGTCAGCTTCCGAAAGGAGGTACTTGAAAAATATTACCATCAACCCAGCAAGTACAAGGTACAGGACGGCTACCTATCCTGCGGCTCTTGGTGGGGCCTGCGCATGGACAATCACCATGCGGACAAAGTTTGCATTTTGCTCAAGGACCTCGGGGATCTGCCCTATCAAGAGCAACTGCACTGGCGAGCGCACAACATCGCGGCTGAGTCCGGTTACAGCGAAACAGCTTGGCGCAGATATTTTGAGAATGAATGGGTCGATTCAGACCGCCCTGAGCACGCTTTCCAAGACAAGTACCGCAGGCTTGCGCAGGCGTGCCAAGAAAATCTCGGATGGCACTTGCTGCTTCCATTGTCCAGTGGAGACGAATACCATTTGCAGAATGTCCGCGTACCGGCAACTGATGAGCAACAAGATTTCGATGGCCTTGTACTCGGACTGGCAACCATATTGGTCGGTTCGATCAATGAGGAAGCTTTGAAAACGTTGATTCCAAAGGATCAGCACACAGATGGAAAGGGTAACCCATTGAGAGGGATCCAACTCTTGGAAAATGTGCTAACAGCTTGCCAAGCAGAACAATACGATGACCATATTGCATTTCTGCGCAACCTCCAAAGCCTTCGGTCAAGCGGAGCTGCGCATCGCAAAGGCGATAGGTATGATAAGGTGGCAGCGAGGTTCGGCGTCAAAGACCGAGATTTGCGAACGGTTTTCACTGGTTTCCTCTGGCAAACAGTGGAATTGCTGAACTATCTGATTGACTTGGTGGAGAGTCGGCAGATTCTGGATGTCCCCAATAGCCTTGATACCAGGTAAGGGGTGGGTATTTAGCTAAGGCTGCGCAGCCCGCCCATCCCCATTATATCCCTAGCAAACCACCCACCCATTCGGTCGCAACCCGCATGTATGATAGCTGCCGAAGCTAACCAACTGGCAACCGCCGTCGGGCGGTGCGCTTTGCCTGTCCCAGCCGGCGCTTGGTCGTATCTCCTCGCGTCTTTGCAATCATGCCGGCTTGCATTGCTGGCAGTGCAGTATCATTATGCATCCCCGTGGGCACCCTCTACGTAATCGGCACCCCCATCGGCAACCTGGAGGACCTTACCCTCCGCGCCAGCCGCATCCTGTCCTCCGTCCCCCTGGTCGCCGCCGAGGACACCCGCGTCACCCGACGCCTGCTGGCCCACCTGGACGCCCACCCGCGCCTGCTCAGCTGCCACGAGCACAACTGGAAACGGCAACTGCCCCGCCTGCTGGAAGCCCTCGCCGAGGGCGACGTCGCCCTGGCCACCGACGCCGGCTCCCCCGCCGTGAGCGACCCGGGCGCGGGTTTGGTCGCCGCCATCGCCGAGGCTGGTCATTCGGTGGTCAGCATACCCGGGGTGTCTGCCGTGACCGCCGCGCTGTCCGTCGCCGGTTTCCCCGCCGACCAGTTCGCCTTCCTGGGATTCCTGCCCCGCCGTCGTTCCGACCGCACCGCGATCCTTACCCAAGCCGCCCGGCAAGGACAGACCATCGTGCTGTTCGAGGCGCCCCACCGCCTGCGGGCCACCCTGGCTGACATCGCCGATGCCCTGCACGACCCGCCCATCGCCGTCTGCCGCGAGCTCACCAAGCTCCACGAGGAGGTCTGGCGCGGGACCGCCTCCGCTGCCCTGGATCACTTCACCGAGCCCCGCGGCGAATTCACCATCGTCATCGGCCCGGTCACCCTAGCCGAGCCGGAGGACTCCGCCCGCGAAGATGAACTGCTGGAAATGGCACGCCAGGCCCTCACCGAACACCGCGCCGCCGGCAAACGCGGGCGCGACGCGGTGGCCGAGGTCGTCGCCGCCACCGGCCTGCCGCGCCGCGCCGTCTATGCCCTGTGGGTCGAGACCGGCGGGTCAGGCTGATTCGCCGTGCAGACGCATCAACTCCGCTTCCAGCTCGGCAGCCCTGGCCTCGGCCGCTTGCTGTGCCGCTTCGGCGGCTTGTTGCGCGGCCTGCGCCCGCTCTTTGGCGGCGACTATCTCGGCACGGCTGAGCAGCCATCGGCCGGTTGACGGGTCGTAGAACCGCAATTGGCCGGACTCCCAATACAACCACAGCCCCAGGGCCGGGCTGAATCCGCAGGATCGGCCTTCCGTGTCGGGCGCAACCTCAAACCGATGATATTCGCCGTCGGCCAGGTATTCGCCCAACAGCGGCTCGCCGTAGAACTCGCCGCCGGTCCCGTCAAAACGCCAATATTCGCCAAAGCCGATCCGCGCGTACAGTTCGCGCTTCTCGGTGATGTCCCGGACGGCGGTGCTTTCGGAAGCGATTTCCAGCACAAAATCGGCCGGCTTGCCAATCTCCCACACCAGATAGGTGTTACGGTAGTCCATAGACGCAAACCCTTCGGCGGTGACGTCCAGGGTCACGTGCAGGTCGGGCGAAATGAACCGCCGCGGGTTGCCCTCTTCGTAATAGATGAACGTGTTGCCGCTCACCTCCACGTCCGGACGATTGCGAAAATGCTCCCGGACCGTGCCGACGATTTCCGTGAAGTAAGGCTCTTGATAACGTCCGTCGGGCAATGGCTCATCATCCGAGTCGGGGTAGTGAATTTCTGCGCCGGCCCTCGGCAGTTTGGTAGTCATGTCAAGCCTCGCAACCGTGACGCTGGGTCGCAACCACTCGGCAACTGCGCTAGGCGCAGACCACCACCGCCTCGCCCAGGCCCTCAATCGAGATCCGGCCCTCCGACGCGAACCCCAGCGCCGTCGGCGGGATCAGGCTGCCCGTGATCACCGTGTCGCCGGCCTTGAGCGGGTGGTTCCGCGCCGACAACTCGTTGGCCAGCCACACCAGCGGCTCAAACGGGTGTCCCATCACGTCCCGGCCGTAGCCCTCGCCCACCTGCTCGTGGTTGATGCTCATCACGCCCTTGCAGCCCTCCAGGTCCAGGTCGCGCCAGTTGGTCACCGGATCGCCCAGCACCACGCCGGAATTAAGGATGTTGACCGCCACGCTCATCAGCGTGCGCTCCTCGGTGGTCAGGTCGGCCGGCGTCCGCATGTCCACGATCTCAAAGGCCGTGGCGATCTCGGCCACCGCGTCCTCAATCGCCTCCCGGGTGTAGGGCGCGCCCGACGCCGGCAGGTCCTTGCCCAGCGTGACGCCAACTTCCAGCTCGATGCCCAGGTTCACGTACTCGGTGAAGTTCAGCACCACCGGCGACCGCAGGATGGTCTTCTCGAACACGCCCCCCAGCACCGGATGGTCCAGTCCGGCCCGCTCCTGCATCACCGGCGTGGTGTACGCCAGCTTGTAGCCCGCCAACGGCCCCCACAGGCTGGACAGCATGCAGTGCAGCTCAAGCTGTATGGCATAGGCCTCGTCCAGGTTCTTGGGAAACAGGTCCGCCGGCAACCGCTCGAAAGGCTGCACCGTCTTGTAGCTCTCGAAAATGAACTCGGCGGCCGCGCGGGCCGGTGTCGTGGTTACCATGGTGCGCCTCCTGGATCGGCAAGGGTTGGGAGATTTGATCAGTCTGGTGCGTTTTCAGTTAGGTGGGATTGCATCCGCCGGCTGCGTTTGCGCCGGCGATTGTAGCGTATGGCGATTATCCAGAACACGACGACGATGACGGCGGACAGCGTCAACAGGGTGATCCCGGTCTTGGAGAGAAAACCGAAAGGGCCGATGATGCGCCACAGTGCGACGGCGGCAATCTGGGTGACGATGATCGCCACCGCCAGCGGGATGCCGCCGGAAGTGTATTTGCGATACAGCCAATACTCGGCGACTCCAACCACGATGATGGCAATAATGATCAGTATCAATAGGTGCCGTTACTCCATAACCGCCAAACGCCGCCGGCCGCCGGTTGGTCGTGCCGGCGGCTGGCGGCGCAGGCGCCTGAAGTTCCGAGGTTGGAGACTTACCGCGCCTCGCTGGCAGCCTCAAACCCGCAGTCGCGGTGCGTGCCGTCGCAGAAGGGCTTGTTGTCCGACTGTCCGCAGCGGCAGAAGGAAACCCACTGCCCCTCGGGGATGGTGTAGTTGTTGCCGCTCTGGTCAACAATTTCAATCTCGCCGATGACACGCAGCGGGCCGTTGCCCCGAATTTCTACCTTGACATCCGCCATTGTGTTTCCTCCTCATGGTGGCTGACGATTTAGCGACCGATGATCGGTCCGCCGAATATCCAAGTTAGCGGCAAGGACAATCGGCGGCATGATTATTCACCAAATCGCAACCACGGTCAATTGCATCGTCGCCTCGTCGCCGCACCCATTCCAAAAACGCGGGGGCGAATGACCATCCGCCCCCGTCCGGTCGCAATGGCGCGCGCCCTACAGGTTCACCACCAGGTTGTCTGGCGCCCGGCAGAGGATGCCTTCCTGCTCCTCGTCGTAGGGGTTCTCCTCGATGTGCGGCGTGTTGGCCGGCACGAAGATGAAGTCCCCAGGCCCGGCCTCGATCCACTCCTCAAAGTTCTCACCGAAATAGACGCGCACGTGACCCTTCAGCACGTAGGCGGCGGTTTCCGCCTCCAGGTGGGTGTGCGGCGGCCCCTTCTCGCGGGGCGCGGCGGTCACCTTGCCCATCCAGATCTTGGTGGTATCGCCCTTGCCCGGCACGATGGCCGGCTGGCGCACCATCCCCGGCGTCTGGATCGTCTCCGAGGCATCGCCCACCGTGTGCACCACGTAGGGCTTGAGGTCAGTCTGCTGTTCCGTCGTCGTCATCGCTGCTGCTCCTTGCTTCGTCGCGCTTCATCCACCAGGGCGGGCCCGGGTAGTCGTCCCGCATCCCGGTGTCGCCATACTGAATGTAGAAATCCCGCCGATCATGATACAGCCGCGCCCGGTTCAGCACCACCTCCCGGTCGTCATCCTCGTTATCCAGGACACCCTTGATGGTGTCGCTGTCAGCCATAAACCAGTATTTGTAATCGCCAATGAACAGGTAGATGGTAGGCCGGCTGAAGAAATAGCCGTTGAACGCCTCGCCGTCGCGCATCCGCTGGCAAACCGCCTGCATCAACTCCCGCTCGCCGTCCTTCTGCAGCAGCACATACTCATGCGGCCAAGTCTCCGCGTAGGTGCTCGCCCACCGCCAAGTCGCGGCGGCGATCATTTCGGTCAGTTTCACCTAGTGTGGTCCTTTGGCTTGATAGTGTTAGCGTTCATCAGCGAGCATCGCTTGTAGACGAGGGTGAAGTGTGCTGACTAGACGGTTCAGATGTTCACGCATCCATGAGACCGCGTCCTGGAAGTTGGCACTGTCCTCGCTTTCGGCGAGGAACGCCAGGTTACGACGCTGTCGAAAACCGATTCGTGGTCTACCATTAGGCGCGTTCCAACGAACTAGGTCTTTGCCCATTTCCCGCTGGAGTTCCTCAAATGACGAAATCAACTCATCAAGTATGCGAACAGCGACACGCTGGTCTATGCGGTCCGTCACAAAGCAGTCGAGTTCACCGGCGTTGGGACGGAGGCGTCCGTTAATGCTCAGCCCCCAATCACCCGAACCGACTGTTCTCACGGGCACGGTCAGCAAATAATCTATAGTCGCATTCGGAACCGGCACGGTAACGTCTGCAAAGCTGTAATCGCGCACCACTGCGGTCCAGAATCTACGGTTCTGTTCATGACGATCCGAAAGAGTATCCTCGTGATCCTCCGCATCGACGCTCGGAATGTCCTGGGGCAAGCCGCTCTCAATCACGAACCGCCGTACTATCTCGGTTCGAGCTAGAACGCGAGGATGCACGATGAGGCTGTTGGCAGCATCACGGTAAAGTGCCGCCTCTACCATTGACAGATTGAAATGCAATCCGCTGTGGCTCTGAACAAAGTCAACGATGCTGGCTGTGCCCTCATGTATCCCATCGCCCAGAATCAGTAGCAAGAATTCGCCTCGCCGCAGGTGCCGTGTTACGTTGTCAACGAAATCCGCTTCGCTCAACTCGGGATATAGCTGGTGCACTGGATCATAAAGCGCGTTGCCGCTTTTTCCGAGCGCGAGCGATACCTGCCGCTGCAAGTCTTCGTAGCTCCAGGAAGCCAGGTCTTTGGCGTAGTCCAAGATTTGACCAATCACCTCGCGCCGTGCCTGCGGGTTACGCCACAGTTTGAACTCGGCCAGAGTAATCCGACCCAGGTGGTTAATGTACAGCGCATCGGCGTAGCCGGCCGGGAGAGCTAGTTCCTTGCAAATCGGAATGACTGGCTCGTAGGCTGGATCGATGGCCGCTATGGGTAGCACTTCCGGAAAGTCAAACAGCATATCTCGGAGAACCGCTTCGGAAATGCCGCCGGAAGTTGCGCCGGCATTCAAAGGTATGCGCGACAAGAACTCCGGCAGTACCTTGTCGTCAAGGTCAACCCTTATCAACCCACCATAATTAGGCGTCATCATTGCTCACGTTCCTGCTGCGCTTTGCGCCGGCAGCGTAGCGAAAGTTCATAATGGTCAGGCGGGCTCATTCTACCATGGCCAGCAGGTCGATTATGAACGAATGCACCACTGGCTGGTAGAACACCACGTCCTCCAAGTCCAACAAATCACCGTCGCCGTTCCTCTGATACTCGAGGGTAATCAGATAGGCCCCCATCAGTCCTACCTCGGGGTCAAGCTGCTGGTCCAGACTGTCAATGAACGGCTCCACATCGTCGTACTCGGTTGACGCCAGCTTGTGCCCATGCGCCAGTGCCGCCTGCTTTATCGCCGCCTCCGTGGCCTTCCAGAAGAAAGTTGACGCCTCGCCGTGCTTGCCCCGCAGCAGGCTCAAGTCGGCTTGGTCCAGCAGCGATTGGATGTTTTCAGGGATGATGCTTTTGGCGGTCATAGTCATCTAATCCTCTGGCTCGACCACCACAATGACGGCAACGCCGGCCCGCGCCGCACGCTCCTGTTCAGCCTCCGGAATTTCGCTGCCTACCGCGATGGCGTTGCATTCAGCACCGGTAGCTTCTGCCAGCGCCCGGGCGCGGCGGGCGGCGCGATTGACGTGGGTGCTGTTCACCGTCACGCCGATTTCAACGACGGCATAGGTGCGCTGCCCCGCTGCGTTCTGGCCGGCGACGATGATATCGGCGTCCAGCACATCCATGTGCTCGCGCCTGGTGATCGCACTGTCGGTTACGGCATTGTCAAGCAAATCGATGAGCACGTCGTCCGTCTCGCCCCAGTCCCTATGCAGCACCTGAGACTGATACAACCCGATGACATCGCGCAGCAGGGTGCGGATTGATCTGGCGACCCGGCGTTCGTGACGTGTTCCGGTAACGTTGCCCAAGCGGCTGTTGGTTTCCGTGAGGGTTCTGGACATGGCATCGGTACGGGCGTTCACTTCCGCAATATGGGCAACTAACATATCAGTGCGGTCAACCACTTCGTCGATGCGCGCGACCACTACATCGGTGCGTATGACCAGCGCCGCCAGCGTATCCTTGATGTTGGCAATTTCGCCTTCCTGGGCTTCCTGTCTTTCGCGGACGGCGTTTAACTCCCGCTCGATGCGCTCGTGGGCGGCGGTAAACTCGGCGGCCTGCTGTTCGATGGCCTGACGCACGGAGTCAGGGCTTTCGGGCAGCCATTGCTTGATGCGCTCCAGGTCTTCGTCATGGCGCGCCAGCGTCGCCTGCATCGCAGCGATTTCGTCCTGGGGCGATTGCGTGGTGGACATCAGGTTTCACTCTTTCGGTGGCAATAGAAAAGAACGCCGGGACGTACCATTATACGTCCCGGCGTTCCAACGGCTGTCGAGTTGATCGCCTATCCGCTGTTCTGTTCCCACAGCGCTTCCAGCACCGCCCCGGGGTTCATGGGCAGGTTGGTCATGCGCACGCCCGTGGCGTCGTGGATGGCGTTGGCGATGGCGGCCATGGGCGGCACGATGGGAACCTCACCCACGCCGCGCACGCCGTAGGGATGCCCGGGGTTGGGCACCTCCACCACCACCGTGTCGATCATCGGCAGGTCCAGCGCCGTGGGCATCCGGTAGTCCAGGAAGCTGGAGTTCTGCATCTGGGCGTCGTCGTTGAAGTAGTACTCCTCGTTCAGCGCCCAGCCGATGCCCTGCACTGCGCCGCCCTGGATCTGCCCCTCCACGTAGGACGGGTGGATGGCTGTACCGGCGTCCTGGATCGCCGTGTAGCGCAGGATGTCCACCTTGCCGGTCTCCTCGTCCACCGCCACGTCGGCGATGTGCAGCGCGTAGGCCCCGCCCACGCCGGTGGGCGACACGTTGGCCCTCCCCACGATGGGGCCGCCCGTGCCGTTCAGCCGCGACGCCAGTTCGCGGAAGGTGAACCGCAGCTCCGGCTCCGACTTGTGCTGGATGACGCCGTTGTCGTACTCCACGTTCTCGGGGTCAATGTCCCAGATGCGCGCGGCGCGGTTGATCATCTGCTGCTTCACGTCCTGGGCCGCCTCGTAGGAAGCCCAGCCCGTCTTGAAGGCCACGCCGCTGCCGCCCGTCATGGACGTCCACCCGATGGAGTTGGTGTCGCCCACCGCCGGCGCAACGTCCTCAGCCGCCAGGCCCAGCACCTCGGCCACGTGCATCGCGGCCACCGCGCGGGAGCCGCCGATGTCGGGCGAGCCTTCCACCAGGCTCACCGTGCCGTCCGTCAGCACGCTCACGATGGCGCTGGCCGGGCCCGTGCCGTTGAACCAGAACCCGCCGGCCACGCCGCGGCCGACCTTCTTGCCCTCGGCTTCCGGAGCACGGTCGATGGGCGCATTCCAGTGGTCATGTTCGCGCCCGGCCTGGACGGTCTCCATCCAGCCAATGCTGCCGAACTGCGGCCCAGTGACCCGGCGGTCGCCCTGCTTGGCGCCGTTCAGCGTGCGGAAGTCCATCTTGTCCATGCCGATCTTTTCGCAGATCTCGTCCACCACCGTCTCCACGGCGAAGGCTGCCGCCGGCGAGCCAGGGGCGCGGTAGGCCGCCGTCTTGGGGTGGTTCAGCACCACGTCGGCCGCTTCAATCCGGCCGTTCTCGATGTTGTAGCAGGACAGTGCGCACTGCGCGCCCGGGTTTACCGGCGAGCCGGGGTACGCGCCGGCCTCGTAGAACAGCGTCACGTCGGCCGCGGTGATCTTGCCGTCGTTGGTGACGCCCATCTTCACCCGCATGTACCCACCGGACGTCGGACCGGTCCCCTCGAACACCTCGGTGCGGGACATCTGGATCTTCACCGGCCGGCCCGTCTTGCGCGACAGCGCGGCCGCCACCGGCTCCAGGTACACCAGCGTCTTGCCGCCGAACCCGCCGCCGATTTCAAGCTGCGTCACCAGCACCTTGGACACCGGAATGCCCATGATCGTCGCGGTCTGGTCCCGCACGTTGAAGTGTCCCTGGCTGCTGCACCAGATGTGCAGGGAGTCGTCGGCGTTCCACAGTGCCGTCGCCGCATGGGGCTCGATGTAGCCCTGGTGCACCGCCTTGGTGCGGAACTCCCGCTCCACCACCAGGTCGGCGGCCGCGAAGCCGGCCTCGATGTCACCCAACTCGTAGAAGTACCGGTTGGGCACGTTGCCCACCTTGCCGGCATCCCCTTCGCCCAGCAATCCGCCGGGCCTCACGTTGGGGTCGTTCAGGTTGGCCAATCGCTCGTGGACCAGCGGCGCGTCGTCCTGCATGGCCTCCAGCACGTCGGTAACCGGCTCCAGTACCTCGTAGTCGACCTCGATGAGCGCCAGGGCCAGTTCGGCCTCGTGGGCGCTGTCCGCGGCCACTGCGGCGATGGCATGGCCCTTGTACAGGGCCTTCTCTGCCGCCAGGCAGTTGTTGCTCAGGAACTTGGGGTTGATCATCGCCCCCTCGCCCAGGTCCAGCACCCGTCCGCCCGCCTGCGGCAGGTCGGCTGACGTCACCACCGCGTGGACGCCGGGCATTGCCTCCGCCTTGCTGGTGTCGATGCTCTTGATCCGGGCGTGGGCGTGCGGGCTCCGCAGCACCTTGCCGTAGAGCATCCCCGGCAGGGACAGGTCCGCGCCGTACTGCGCCCGGCCGGTAACCTTGTCGGTCCCGTCGTGCCGGATGGGTCGGCTCCCGATTACGCTGTAGCCGTTGGTAGCGGCGGATTGCTGAGTAGTGGTCATGGTTACTCCTCCCAAAGGTGCGGTGGCATCGCGCAATGGCTGCATAGTACCACGCGGCGTGTCTTATAAAAGAGGTTGAACGATGATGCTGATTACGGTCACGACAATGCCGGCGATGATGATGCCGCCGATCCAGCGACTTTCGCGGCGGACGCTGGCGATATTAGCGTTCATTTCGGCGCGGAGGGCGGCGTTGTTGGCGTTCATTTCCTCGCGGAGGCTCTGTACCTCCCCGCGCACGCTTTGGATCTCCCCCCGCACGCTTTGGATTTCCCCTCGGACCTCCCCGCGCAGGCCTTGGATCTCCTCACGTACGCTTTGTATCTCCTCGTGCAGCCTGTCGAGCCTTCGGGAAATGTCGGCGAAGCGTTCAATGTGGTCGGCCAATCGCTCATTAACCTGCTCGTAGGCGCCTTCGAGGCGGCTGAGGCGGCTTTCGGTGGTCATGGTTCATTCTCCTCGGTGACGATTATATCGGCTGAGCATGTCATCGGGTAGCGAGCGTCCTTTGCGCAGCGCCGGATTACACCCGGGATGATGCCAAGTCCCCTAACTTCCTCTACTCTGGAGGGAGAGGGATGGGGTGAGGGAGGGTGTTTTGCGGGGCTTTCACCCTCACCCCCACTGATCAGGGAGAAGAGTCTTTGCACTGACGTCGACGGCGCGTTGCATTGCCTAATGAAAACCTGCGCTATAATATGCCGCCATACCGCACCGCTGGACATCTTTCCCTGCGGGGAGCGACTGTGAGGATTGACTTACCATGAGACCCCTGGAAGGCATCAAGGTACTGGATCTGACCCGCGCCCTGGCCGGTCCATTCTGCGCCACCATGCTCGGCGACTACGGCGCCGACGTCATCAAAATCGAGCGGCCCGGCGCCGGCGACGACACCCGCGGCTGGGGGCCTCCCTTCATCGGCGAAGAATCCGCCTACTTCCTCTCTGTCAACCGCAACAAGCGCAGCCTCACCCTGAACCTGCGCGATGAGAAGGCCCAGCAGATCTTCATGAAGCTGGCCGCCGACGCCGACGTCATTGTCGAGAACTTCACCCCCGACGTGATGACCAACTTCAACCTCGGCTACGAGGACGTGAAGAAGATCAATCCCGGCATCGTCTACTGCTCCATCTCCGGCTTCGGCGCCAACGGACCCTACCGCGACCGCCCCGCCTATGACCAGATCATGCAGGGCGTCAGCGGCCTGATGAGCATCACCGGCGACCTCGGCGGCGACCCCCAGAAGGTCGGCGTCGCCGTAACCGACATCGGAGCCGGCATGTGGGCCGCCTTCGCCGTCATGGCTGCCCTCTTCCATCGCAACTCTCCCGTCGGCAAGGGATCCGGCCAGTACATCGACCTCTCCATGCTCGACGCCCAGGTCGCCTGGATGACCTACCAGGCCGGCTACTACTTCGCCACCGGCGACGCTCCCCAGCGGCTGGGCGCCGCGCATCCCACCCTCGTGCCTTACCAGGGCTTCAAGGGCGGGGACGGCAAGTTCTTCAACGTGGCGGTCGGCTCCGAGCGCCTCTGGGAGCGGTTCTGCCAGGGCATCAACCGCACGGATCTGAAAGACCACCCTGATTACGCCACCAACGGCGACCGGGTCAACCACCGCTCCGAGTTGGTCTCGCTTCTGGTGGAACACTTCCAGAGCAAGGACGCCGACGACTGGGTCGCCGACCTCCAGGCCGTCAGTGTCCCCGCCGGTCCCATCAACGACCTGAAAGACGTTTTCAACGATCCCCAGGTGCTGCACCGGGAAATGCTCCAGGAGATGCCCCATCCAACCCTGGGCACCATCCAGCAGACCGGCTTGCCCATCAAGTTCTCCGATACCCCCGGCGAACTGGAAAAACATCCCCCGCTGCTGGGCGAGCACAATCACCAGATACTCAATGACCTGGGTTATTCCGATTCCGACATTGACCAGATGGCGACATCCGGCGTCATATAGACCCCGTCGCATTGGTAGGGCAGTGAGGTAGTCAAATGGACTTCGGACTCCAGGATACGGTTGCCCTGGTGGTGGACTCGCACCTCGCGATCGCCACGGCTACCGCCACCGCATTGGCCAGAGAGGGCGCCATCCTTTCGCTGACCGCTCCGGACAACTACCGCATGCGGCACGCGGAGCTGGAACTGGCGCGCAAGCACATCCCTCAGGACCGCTTCCGCGCCGTCATCGCTGACCTTGACCGGGAGCAGGACATCCACCGGCTGGTGCGCGAGACCCTGCACCGCCAGGGCAACATCGGCGTCATGGTCACCACCGTCCAGGACCAGGGCAACTCGCCGGCCAGCGAGCTGGAGGACGAGCAGATAGAGCCGGCCCTGGCGCGAAACTTCATGTCCGCCGTGCACCTCACCCGTGAGGTCCTGCCGCACATGAAGCGCTGCGGCATGGGCCGGATCATTAATCTGGTCCCGTTCTCCGCCATGGAAGTGTCCCCGCACAACACGCTCTCATCACTCAGCCTCGCTCCCGTGCTCGCGTATTTCAAGGGCCTCGCGTCTGAGTTGGCCCCGAACAATATCACGGTAAACAACGTGATCTACGCCGGTGTCCACTGCGAGGAGATCGAAGACCCTGCGGACATCCATGACCATGAAGCGTCGGAGGCCCATGCGCATGAACATCCCTGCGCCAGCCCGCAACTCGAAAACCTTGCCGCGGACGCGCCAATGAAGCGCATGGGCACGCCCAAAGAGATCGCCGACGTCGTCTGCATGATCGCCTCCTCCCAGGCCTCCTACCTCACCGGCGCAAACATCATCGTGGACGGCGGCATTCACCACAACTACGCCTGATCGCTGCCGACCGAATTACCCCCACCCCGCCGTAGGAGGCTTCCCATGGCCAACGCCAGGATGCTTGACGACGCCCGAGAGTACCTGCAAGCGGAGGACATCCCGGGCTGGCTGATCTACGACTACCTCGGCTGCAACCCGGTCCTGGCCCAGGTTGCCCAGCCGTCCGGCCACGTCACTCGCCCCGTCTTCCTGTTCGTGCCCGTAACCGGCGCTCCCCGCCTCCTCACCCACCACGTGGACGCCGGCAAGTTCGCGGACGCCGGGGAAGGAACCGACCTGGAGCAGGTGGTGTACAGCAGCCGTGTCACCCTGGAAAGCGCGCTGCAAGACACCCTGTCCGGTCGCGGCCGCGTCGCCATGGAGTATTCGCCGCGCAACGGGCTGCCCCGCGTCTCGCGGGTCGACGCCGGAACCGTCGAGCTGGTCCGGAGCATGGGCGCCGAGGTGGTCTCCTCCGCTGACCTGATGCAGTATGCCACCCAGCGCTGGTCACCCGATCAGCTGGCCGGGCACAAGCGGGCGGCTGAGAAGCTGGGCCGGATCGTCAACGAAGCATTCGCACGCATTGGCCAGCGCCTGGCCGACGGGCCCACCGAGTTCGAGATCGCCGAGTTCATCCGCAAGCGGTTCCGCGAGGAGGGCCTGGTGACCGCCGACGGCCCCATCGTCTCCGCCAACGCCCACTGCTCCGACCCTCACTACGAACCCGAGGCCGAGGGCAGCAGCGTCATCGCCCCCGGCGACTGGATACTCATCGACCTGTGGGCCCGCGAGGACACCCCCGGCAGCGTCTACGCCGACATCACCTGGACCGCCTACGTCGGCGACAACCCCTCCGAGCGCCACCGGCAGATCTTCGATATCGTCCTCGGCGCCCGCGACGCCGCCCTGTCCTTCCTGCAGGACTCCTTCTCCCGAGGCGAGTCCATCCAGGGGTGGCAGGCCGACGACGTGGCCCGCAGCTATATCGCTGACCACGGCTTCGGCGACTACTTCACCCACCGCCTGGGCCACAGCATCTACCACACCGTCCACGGCGAGGGTGTCAACCTGGACAACTTCGAGACCCACGACACCCGGCGCATCATCCCCGGCATCGGCTTCTCCATCGAGCCCGGCATCTACCTGTCCGAGTTCGGCGTTCGCTCCGAGATCGACGCCTACATGAGCGAGGACGGCCCCTACGCCTCATCGCCTGTGCAGCGCGATATCGTGCTGATTACGGCCCCGTGATTGTCCCGATGAAGTCCAGCTCCAGCAATATCTCGTCCTCCACGCTCACCACAATCGCCACCCGCGGCTTGTCCATCCCGAAGTCGTCGAAGGTGAACATCACGCTGGCCATCCCGCTGGCCGTGCCGTCCCCTGGAAAGTCCGCCGTCGCGTCCCAGGTTACCTCGCGGGTCTGATCCCGAACCGTCAGATTGCCGGTGATGGTGAAGTCCACCGGCCCCGATGCGTCACTCAGCGACGCCGGCAGCCCGCCAATTGCCGTGGGCTGGAACACCACCTCCGGATAGGTGTCCGTCAGCAGGGTGCGATTGCGCACGTAGCCGTCCCGTCGGTTGCTGTCCGTCCGCAGCGTCGCCGCCTGGACTGCGATTCGACTGTCGTCCGCCACCACGTTGCCGTCGGCGTCAAAGGCGATGCTCCCCGCCACATCCTGAGTTTCTCCCGTGGCGATCTTGAATCCGGTGTTGGCCAGAACCTCCTCTACCTTGTAGCGTGCAATCGTGCCCTCGCTCAGCGTGAAAACGGTGGCGCCGTCCATCATCGCCGGCGCTTCCGTCGGGGCCGCTACGGGCGCTTCGGTGGCCGGCATCGCCTCGGTGGGAGCCGTGGTCGCTGCCGCCGTGGGAGTCTCCGTCGGCGCCGCCGGGGCTGCGGGAGCCGCCGGAGCAGTAGGCGCGGCCGGAGCAGCAGGTGCCGCCGGGGCAGCAGGCGCCACCGGGGCTGCGGGCGCGGCCGGAGCAGCAGGTGCCGCCGGGGCTGCGAGCGGTTCCGGAGCCGAGCCGCCACACGCAACCATCAGCAGCGCTGCCGCGAGCACCAGCGCGAGAAGTGAGGCGAAAGAAGGGAAAAAGCGCGTCAAGACGATCTCCTGTAGTTATAGGTGTCATGGCGTTCCACTGATTCTAACATTGCCCCCCTCATGGGGCGGCGGTACAATCTCGCCAACATTCGTCACCAAGGGAGCAACCCATCATGAAATTCGGCTTGGCCTACGAAATGCAGCGTCCCGAACTGGACGATCACGCCGTCATCGAGGAAACCATCGAGCAGGTCTGCCTGGCTGACGAGATGGGCTTCGATTATGTCTGGTTCGTTGAGCATCATTTCCTCACCACCTTCAGCATGTCGCCCTGCCCGGAGGTCATTTTCGGCGCCCTCAGCCGTCTGACCAAGAACATCCGCCTGGGCTTTGGCGTAGTCATCCTGCCCTATCACCATCCCGTGCGCGTCGCCGAGCGCGTGGCAATGGTCGACCACCTGACCAACGGCCGGGTCGACATGGGCACCGGCCGCAGCGCCGCCTACGAGCAGACCGGCATGGGCATCGACCCCCGCGAAACTCGCGAGATGTGGGAGGAGTCCCTGAAGATGATCCCCCATATCTGGGAATCCGACTACTTCGAGTGGGAGGGCAAGTACTGGAACGTCCCACCGCGCCAGGTGCTGCCCAAACCCTACCAGCAGCCGCACCCGCCCATCTGGGTCGCCGCCCTTCAGCCCGCCACCTACGAACTGGCCGCCGAGCGAGGCATCGGCGTCATGGCGCTTGGCGTCAGCGCCCCGTCGGTTCTTGAACCTCACATCTCAGCCTACCGCGAGAACATCAAGAAGGCCACGCCCGTCGGCCAGTTTGTCAACAACCAGTGGCTCAGTTCCGTTTTCGGCCTCTGCGGACCCGACAACAGCGCCACCCGACAGCTCTGCACCGACTCCCTGAAGACCTTCTTCGGGCCCGGCCGTCCCTACGTCCAGGATCAAAAGGACGTCTACTCCCGCCTGCTGGACCAGTGGGGCGGCATCCCCGACCACCTGCAGCAGAACTTCTCCCGCTACGTCGACGTTCCCGCCGAGGGCGGTTCAGAAGGCGACGGCTCTGTGGACCTCTCCGGTGGCACCGCCCTGGCCCAGAAGATTTGGGAGGAGTTCGACGCCGACACCCTGGCCGAGCGCGGCGTAATCGTCGCCGGCGACCCCGACAGCTGCGTCAAAGCCGCCAAGCTCCACGAGGCCACCGGCGTCGACCAGCTCCAGTTCCTCATGGCCACCGAGACCGTGGCCCACGACAAGGTCATGGAATCCATCGAGATGTTCGGCAAGCACGTCTTCCCCGCGTTCCGATGATGCCGTCCGGAAACGCCGGGACGTGTGCTACGCTGTAAAGGCCGGCGGCCCCCGCCGGTTCTCGTCAGAGACAGCGCACCATGACCACAATCGCCCCCGAACTCAACCTGCCCCCGGATCACCCGCTGCGGCAGATCCTCGATACCATCGCCGCGCACCCTGAGGTGCGCGAGCCGGTATTGCGCGTCCTGCTCACCGAGGACTTCCTGGCCCTGCCGGCGCGGGTGGATGCGCTAACGGAGCAAGTACAGGGGTTGCGAGAAGAATTTGACGGCTTCCGCGAGGAAACCCGCGAGCAATTCCGCGCCGTCAACACCCGTATCGATGAGACCAACACCCGTATCGATGAGACCAACACCCGTATCGATGAAAACACTCGCGTACTGACCGACAATACCGTTTCTACCAGGAGGTTGGAGGGCCACATGGGCCGAATGCGAGGCCTGTCTTATGAAGACTCGTGCCGCTATTACATCGGCGTGATTCTGGACGGGTATCTGGACGGACCCATCCTCGCCGACCGGGAGAAGATCAACGAGCAACTCCGCAAGGCCCGCCGGAACAACATCATCAGCCGGGAAGAATATGAACACGGTTTAAGTCCGGACATCATCGCCCGAGCCGAAGATGATGCCGCCCAGGCCGATCAACTCGCGGTGGTCGAAGCTTCGATTACATTCAACAAGCGAGATGTGGAAAACGCCGCCCAACGTGCCGCCATAATTGCCCGAGTCACCGGTGTGCGTACCGTTGCCTACGTTGCCACGCATTATCCGTGGCCGGATGAATTGGAGACCATGGCACAGCAATTTGGCGTTACTATCATCCGAAAAGAGTCGGAAGCACACGCTTCCGACTGCTGAACGCTGACCTCCTCGACCGTCACCGCAAAAGGGGCGATCAAGTTGACCGCCCCTTTTTGTTGTCGTCGCAACAAAACTCGCCGTCACCCCGGCTACCCCGTCAAATCGCTCACCCGGGGCGCCACCTCCTCGGCGATCAAGCGCAGGCAGTCCATCTCCCACTGGTGGTCGTCCGGGTCCTGCGTGATGCACAGCATGTGGCCGAAACCGCCCACCTCGTCATACAGCGCCCGGATCCGCTGGGCGCATTCGTCTGGGTCGCCCACGATCCAGATGTTGTCCATCATGTAGTCAACGGTCAGGTCGTCGTCGCTCATGTTGGGATCGATCTTGGTGGCCTGGATCAGCCCCGACCCCAGCCGGTTGGGCAATTGGTGCTGCAGGTAGTTGCGACCCAACACCGCGTGGGCCCGCTCCCGTGCCTCCTCGCTGGTTTCCGCCACGAACACGTCCCGCCCGATGCGCCAGTCCGCACGACTGGCTTCCCGGCCGGCCTCGGCGGCGGCGTCCTCTACGGTCGTCCAGTGATCCGCCAGGTACTGCGGCGCTAGGTTGCTGCTGCTCATGGGGATGTAGCCCTCGCGTCCGGCCACGCGGATGCTGCTGCTCCCGATGGACGTGGCCGCCACCCCGATGGGCGGGTGCGGCTGCTGCAGCGGCTTCATGTGCAGCCCCCGCTCCAATACCGGGTCCAGCTCAGGCGCCTCGATGTCAAAGAACTCCCCGTGATACGAGAACTGCCCCTCCGACGCCCAAAGGCTCAATACGATGTCCAGCACCTCGGCGGCCCGCCGGCGAACGTCGTCGCCCTGGCTCGGGTCCATGCCGAACAGTTGCAGGTCGGTGGGGATGGCGCGGTGCCCGATGCCCCAGTACAGCCGCCCGCGGGTCAGGTGGTCCAGCATGGCGATGCGATGCGCCAGCTCGATGGGATTGTGGATGGGCAGAAGCGTCACTCCCGTCGCCAACCGGATGTTCTCGGTCAGCGCCGACGCCTTGGCGATCAGCAGGTCAGGAAACGGCGCGTTCTCCCAGCGCTCGGTAAGGTGTTCGCCGATCCACGCCTCGTGAAACCCCAGCCGGTCCGCCTCCTGCAGCAGATCAAGGTCACGGTCATAGGAATCGGCATAAGAACGGTGCGGCGGATGCAAAGGCATCATGAACAGCCCGAATTGCATATCTTGGCTCCTTGTCTCGGTTGATGCCGTCAGAATAACCCACCCCGCCACCTGCGGCAACGCAGGCTACGGCAGCCGCCGTACCGGGTAATCGGGAAAGTTCCGGTTCCAAGTGTCGATGTTGAACACGCCGCAGCCGCTGACAATCGGTCTGGTCCAAGTCACCGAACTCGGCAACTGCAACGGCAGAATGCGCTCCAGAGCATTAGTCCGGCGCAGCATATCCCCGGGGCTCAAATCATCCTGAGCAATCAGTACCAGATAGTAAATCGCTTTGTCCGCCCGGCCCGATGCCCATTCGTACAGAAACGAATCACGATACTTGTACTTTAACTCTTCGTCACGCTGGCCCTCTTCAAAGCTTCTCAAAAACTCGGCGCGAGCTTGCCGCGGTATATCGGGAGCATCCGGGTCTTTGAACTCGATGAACAAATAGTGATCAGTAAATTCGAGGATGAAATCCACCGCTTTCATACAATGACTGAGCCCATGGCCGTCATCGTCGAACTTGCGAGCGTTCACCGCGCCCTGAATCGAAATTTGTAGATTGCCCTCCGTAAGCGCGATCATCGCTTCAATCCGCCCAGGCTCCGCTGGATCTGACGGTCGTAAAGGTCGTCAAAAGCCTCGTCAATCGCGTTGGGGTGGATATCCAGGTATCTCCCCGTGGTACGGCACGCGATCTCGCCAGACTCATCCCGATAGAGAGAATGGAACGCCACCGCATCCTCCTCCATCATTTGCAGGTCCAACTCCCTCAGCATGACGTAGTCATGCGTGGCAAAGAACACCTGCACCCCCGCCCGCTGCAACTCCAGCAGCACGCCGATCACGACCTTGAACATCTTAGGATTCAGGTTGGCCTCCGGCTCGTCCCAGAAAAGTACCGAACCCTTCTGCAAGGTGCCATTCCGTATCAACAACCACAGCAACCCCAGCTTGCGCCACCCCTCGGCCAGCAACGTGAACTCGATCTTGCCTTCCTGCCCACTCAGAAAAAACTCCTCACCCTCGACGACGATCTGCCCTCCGATAGTCTTTTCCAGTCTATCGAGCAGCCGTTGCCGTGGTGCTGGCAGCGGGCCACGCAGCGGCGGCAGGTAGGCGCGGTGCAAAATGTCCCGATAAACTTCTTCGAAATGCACCTCTCTGGCCGCGTAGAGGGACAGAAAGCCCGGCGCATTTGCCAGCATCTCCTTTGGCAGAATATAGACGCTTACAATCGGCAAACCGGCTTGGGCGGACTCGCTAGGTAATGCGTCTGACCCAAGCGATACTTCTGCTGAGAACTGGACATCCAAAACCACTTCGCCCACATACACCGCCGCCTCTGCCGACGTTGCTCCCTGTTTAACCAACCGGGAGAAATGACGGCCCGACGGCAGGAAAATCTGTAGCAGCTTTTTTTGGAAACTGTCGCCCGTCTTGGAAACGTCGCAAGCCGCGTAGCAAACCTTCATCAGGTGCGTCTTCCCCGTTCCATTGGCGCCGACGAAGGCGTTGATGCCAGGCGAAAACTCCACCGTCAAATCCTCAAACGCGGTGAACCGCTCCAGTTTTATCTTCGTAACAGGCATGGTGCTTCCCCATTTGGGACTGGGTGCTTTTTCGATGCTAGACCCACCTGCCGGCGACTGTCAAACCGACCAAGAACCCCACCGTTCCAATCGCTTAGTGCTATACTCTCGTCCAGGAGGTAATCAGCATGAGTTCGGACAGCCTTGCCGAAGGGCTGACTGCTGCGGCACTGAAAGCAAAATGGGAAAGATCCTTTGATGAGGGGCGAACCGACTTCAACACTCGGATGCGCCGAGCCACCAGCTGGCTGAAGCGCGCCGAGCAGGAAGAAGGCGATATGGATGCCGAGTTCGTTTTTTACTGGATCGCCTTCAACGCGGCTTACGGGGGTGATGGCTGCACAGAGAGGCAAGCTTTCAAATCCTATTTCAGCAAAATCCTAGCCTTGGGCGCAGACAAGAAGATTTTGGACATAATAAAATGGCAATGCCCGGACGCTATCGAGAGTTTCAAGGACAATGAGTACGTATTCCCCAGTTTTTGGACAGAAAATACCCACCAAGCCACCGAGCCCCGCAAGTGGGAGCACCTACTGATCAGTAGCAATTACAAAATAGAGCAGGGCATCAAGGACGAAAAGGTCCAAGTCGTCCTAGGGGAGTTGTTTGACCGTCTTTATGTTCTCCGCAACCAATTGCTTCACGGCGGCGCGACCTGGAAAGGCTCAGTAAATCGCAGACAGGTAAATAACGGCGCGGCTATTATGAGGCTGCTGGTCCCTTACTTCATCAACATTATGCTGGACAATCCGGCCGCAGGATGGGGCGAACCCTACTACTCTCCTCACCGTGCCTGGCAGCATAATAGCCCTAAAATCTGACGAATAGTGACACGCCATGCCCCTTTTCAAACGCCGCCCCGGCATCGCCGTCGTCGAAATGCACGGCGTCATCGGCGCCGCCATCAAGGAACCTGACTACTCACGCATCTTCGAGCGTGTCGCCAGCAACCGCAAGATCGGCGCGCTGGTGCTGGACATCGACTCCCCCGGCGGCTCCGCCACCGCCAGCGACCTGATCTATGAGAGCGTCCGCCGCGTCGCCCAGCGCAAGCCCGTTGTCGCCTACATCCGCGGCCTGGGCGCGTCGGGCGGATACTACATCGCCTGCGGAGCCGGCACCATCATGGCCTCCCGCGCCGCCCTGGTGGGCTCCATCGGCGTGATCTACATGCGGCCGATCCTCGAACAGCTATTGAGCAAGATCGGCGTCGAAATCTCCATCTTCAAGGGCGGCCACCTCAAGGACATGTCCGGTTTCTGGCGACACCCTACCGATGAAGAGGCCGGAAAGTTCGAAGGCCTGATCACCCAGATCTACTCCCTGTTCGTGTCCGTCGTCGCCGACAGCCGCAGGATGACCCCCGAAGAAGCCATTGAACTGGCCACGGGAGAGCTGTACACCGCCCCGTCCGCCCAGGACCGACGCCTCATCGACGGCATGGGCAATTTCGACGACGCCGTGGCCGAGGCTATGCGACTCAGCGGCGCCCGCCGCCGGATCCGCAGGTTCCGCCCCAAGCGCCCTTTCATGGAACGACTGAGCCCCTTCCGCGGGTCCTCCGCCCAGTGGCGCGCCCTGTCCGGCCTGGCCTCGCTGGCTGCCGGCGGCATCTACATGCTGGAACCCGGCTTCCTCGGTCACGCCCTGGCCGACGCCGGCGACGACTGACCCGCGCCTACCCCTCGGCCGCTTTGGCCTCCTGCCACAACGCTTCCTTGTCGTCCAAAGGCAGCGCGGCGAAGTCCTGCGCTCGTTCCGACGCCAGGCGTTCCATGGCCTGATAGCGACTGCGGAACTTGCCGTTGGCCTGCCGCAGCGCGTCCTCCGCATGGATGCCCGACCAGCGCGCCAGATTCACCAGCGCGAACAGCACGTCGCCAAACTCATCGATCCGTTCCTCCGGCGTATCAGCCGCCCGGAACTCTCCGATCTCCTCGATCAGCTTGTCCAACACTCCGTCCACGTCATCCCAGTCGAACCCGAAGCGCGCCGCCCGGTCCTGCATCAGCTGAGCGGCGGTCAGGGCCGGCAGCGCAGCCGGCACGCTGTCCATCGCCGACGGCTCCGGCTTGCCCGACTGCCGCCGTTCTTCCGCCTTCAGTTGCTCCCAGTTGCGCTCCACCTGCCTTGCGTCCGACGCGCTGCCGTTGGCGAACACGTGCGGATGCCGGCGGATCAGCTTGCGATTGATCGCAGTCAGCACGTCGGCGATGTCGAAGTGGCCGGCCTGCCTGGCGATGTCCGCGTGGAACGCCACCTGCACCAGGATGTCGCCCAACTCTTCGGCCAGCTCCAGCGGTTCGCCGGCGTCGATGGCCTCCAACGTTTCGTAGCATTCTTCGAGCAGGTTGCGCTTCAGCGACTCGTGGGTTTGCTCGGCGTCCCACGGGCAGCCGCCAGGGCCACGCAGCCGCGCCACGACGTCGACCAGGGACTGGAACTCCCCCATGCGCTCTTCGGGTATCGGCGAATTTGTCGGAGACGTAACATCGTTCTGCATAATGACGCCAGTATATCCCAGCCTCCAATCCCGCGCGTCGCCGCACGTTTGATAAGCCAACCATCCTTCGGGTAATCTGTAACCGGTCGCAGACTGTTAGTCGGAAGCCCGCCACCGGAGCCTTGCTATGGCAACCAAACCCATCGTCACCGGCGCCCGCATGTCCGTCGCCGAGTTCCTCGACCTTCCCGACACGGAAGAACGGAACAAAATGGAACTGGACGACGGAGAGCTTTATATCATGCCCAGACCTCGACGTGAACACCAGTCGGTGCTTTTCTGGTTGATTTGGCACATTGCGGATTACATTCGGAGTTTCTCAGACCCGCCCGCCGAAGCTTACCCTGACCTGGTTGTCGTTCTGTCTCGTGATCCCCGTCGTGTGTTGGTCCCGGATCTGGTCGTCATATTGGCCGACCGCTCGAACATTTTCCAGGGCGGATACGCTGAGGGGGCACCCGACATCGTCGTGGAAATCCTCTCCACTGACCGCAGCCGGGACCTCATCCGTAAGCGGCGCATCTACGCAGACGCCGGCGTTTCCGAGTATTGGATCTTCGACCCCGTAAACGACACCGCCTTGCTGCTGGAACTCCGCGACGGCGACTACGTGCAGCGCAGTCTTCTCACCGCTTCCGACACCCTGACCACGCCCCTGCTGCCCGGCCTCGACATTCCACTGGCCGACATATTCCACCATCGCCAGCGCCCCACCGATGACTAACCGCCACTTGGCTGTAATCGGAAGCCCACCACCGGAGCCTTGCCATGGCAACGAAACCCATCGTCACCGGCGCCCGCATGTCCGTCGCCGAGTTCCTCGACCTTCCCGACACGGAAGAACGGAACAAAATGGAACTGGACGACGGAGAACTTTACATCATGCCCAGACCTCGATCTGTCCACCAGTTCATTGCCTTTTGGCTTGGCTGGCATATTGCAAACTACATCAACAGTCTTAACGAGCCCCCGGCCGCGGTCCATCTGGACCAGGTGACTATACTGTCCCGCGACCCCCGACACGTCTTGGTCCCTGATGTGGCAATCATCTTGACCGGACAGTCCGGCCGGATAGTGGGCGGCTATTTTGAGGGCGTTCCCGACATCGCGGTGGAAGTCCTCTCCTCCGACCGCAACCGTGATCTCATCCGCAAACGGCAACTCTATGCCGAGGCCGGCGTTTCCGAGTACTGGATCTTCGACCCCGTAAACGACACCGCCCTGCAGCTGGAACTGCGCGATGGCGACTATGTGCAGCGCAGTCTTCTCACCGCTTCCGACACCCTGACCACTCCCCTGCTGCCCGCCCTAGCCATTCCACTGGCCGACATATTCCACCATCGCCAGCGCCCGGCTGATGACTGACCGGAGGCTCGTCTCCCTCTCCCTGGCGGCTGCGCAAGCCCTCGCCATTCCCGCCGTTCTCCTCTTCCTCGTCGCCGGCTCCGTGACGTGGGCTGTCAACGATCCTGGACTCTACCGTAACGGCTTTCAGCGCTATCACACCGCCCAGCGGTCCGGCATCGCCGATGCCGACCTGGTAGCCATCGGCGCCGAACTCCGCCGCTACTTCAATACTTCGGTCGAACCCCTGGCAGTGCGCGCGCCCATCTACGGCATCGAGCAGGAGGTGTTCAACCAGCGCGAAGTGGCCCACATGTACGACGTCAAACGCCTGGTGCGTGGCACCTACTGGGTGGCCCTGGGATCGGCGCTGTGGATACTGTCCACCCTCACCCTCGTCGCCGTCATGGACCGGCTCGCTTGGTCGACTCGCGCGGCCCGGCTAGCGGTCTGGGGCGGAACCGTGACCCTGGCCTCGGTGTTTGCGGTCGGTCTGGCGGCGGTCGCCAGCTTCGAGCAGCTTTTCCTGCTCTTCCACCGTCTCAGCTTCGCTAACGACCTGTGGATCCTCGACCCACGCACCGACTACCTGCTGATCCTCTTCCCCGCGGGTTTCTGGTTCGACGCCACCATGCGCGTCGCCCTTACCTCGGTGCTGGGCGCAGTGCTCCTCCTCTCCGCCGGCGTTGCCAGCCTCGGCTACCGCCATTGGAGCGCAAACCGGCGACGCGATCCCGGTTCGCCACCTGATCAACCGGCTGGCGCTTCAGAATGACTACTCGGGTGCTTCGGGCAACCGGTCCAGCAGCGACTCCAGCCCCAGCGCCTCGCACAGTTCTTCCAGGTCCGGCCTGCGCACCCCAGTCCATCGCACCTGTTCCGGCTCGGTTTCGTCCAGCGGTACGTCCAGCCGGAGTGTGGCGAGATCGCGATACAGCAACGCGTCGTCCCATTGCTCGGTCAGCGCCGCCATCAGGTTGCCCGCCCCACGCACCTTGACGTCCCAACTCGCCATGTCCCTAGGGATATCCTCGATGTGCCCATATCGGGTCAGAACCGTGGCGGTGGACCGCGCCCCCCAACGGGGTATGCCCGGTATCCCGTCCGCGGAGTCGCCCACCAGCGCCAGATAATCGGCGATGGCGGACGGCGGCACTCCAAACTTGTCCACCACGCCGGCTTCGTCGATGATCTCCCCCTTGCGCCGGTCCAGCATCACCACCCGCTGGCCTGACACCACCTGTGACATATCCTTGTCCGGCGAGCACATCACGGCCTGCTCCACGTCGGGATGCGAAGCAAACCGCACCGCCGCCGTCGCGATGGCGTCATCGGCCTCAAACTCTTCCATGGGCCACACGGTGATCCCCAGGGCTCCGGTGATCTGCTCGGCCAGTGGGAACTGCGCCAGCAGGTCCGGCTCCACCCAGTCGCCGGTCTTGTAGCCGTCGAACATATCGTTCCGGAAGGAACGGATCACGCTGTCGAACGCCACCGCAATGTGCGTGACATCCGGCTGGCCCAGCAGCGCGATCAGGGACTGCGCCAAGCCGTGCGTCGCCTTGATATCCCGCCCATCGGGAGTTGTACGCCCCGGCCGCGGCGAGTAGTGAGCCCGAAACAACTCGAAAGTGCCGTCAACCAGGTGGACCTTCATCTTTGCTTGACCCGCTACTCTGCGGCTGTTTCGTGCAGCGCGAAGATTCGCTGCCGCACTTCGAAAACGAAGCCAGGCATCACCGGGTCTGCACTAACCGATGCAGGGTCTTCCAGTATCTCTGTTTCGGTGTCGGGTCGGTAGACATGCACCCGCCGCCGATACGGGTCAATCAGCCACCCCAGCAGCGCTCCGTTGGCGATGTACCGCTCCATCTTGCGCAACAGCGGCGGCAGCCGGTCGGTTTCGGACATTATCTCGCCTACAAAAGTCGGGCAGACGGTAACGGTGCGCGGCAAAACGGGGCCGAGTTCCGTCACCTGCTCCGGCGACAGCCACGACATATCCGGCTCGGCGCGCGTGCCGTCGGGTAGGCGGATAATCGTGCGCGAACTGAGTGTAAGCCCGCCGTGTTCCCGCGACCAAATCATCGAGTCAGCGATGCCCTCCGCTTCGGCGATACCGCTGTGCAAGTTCACCATGGGGTTGATTACTAACTCCCCTTCTGCGGTCAGTTCCAGGTAGAATCCGCGCCCCTCATTGGCCCGTGCGAATCCCACGAACCACTGGTCAATCTCTTCGTCGGTGAGTTTCCCCGCCACCGATTCCAGGATGGGACGTATGTTGATCGACAGCGGTTGCGGCAGGTCGATGTAGTAGGACTCATCACCATCCGTAATGGCTGCTATATCTTTAAGGGCGATATCGGTAACCATGCGTCTATCCCTCAGCGGTGTCGTGCAGCGCGAAGATCCACCGCCTCACCTCGAATACGAACCCTTCCATCACCGGCTCACCGCTGACGGTCTCCGGGTCCTCCAGCATCTCCACCTCCACACCGGGCCGATACACGTACACTCGCCGCCGGTACGGGTCGATCAGCCAACCCAGCAGCGCCCCGTTGGCGATGTACCGCTCCATCTTGCGCAACAGCGGCGGCAGGGTATCCGTGCCAGACATGATCTCTGCCACGAACGCCGGGCAAACGTCAATGGCCCTGGAACTAATTGGCTCCAACAGCGCCATTTGTTCCGGCGAGAGCCAGGCCGCATCCGGTTGAACACGCGAACCGTCGGGCAGCCTTATAATCCCGCCTGCTCCCGCGGCGCGGCCACCGTATCCTCTGGACCAAATGACTAAATCGGTCCCGAAATCCGCTTCGGCAAAATAGGCGTCCATGTTCACCATAGGATTGATTGCCAACTCCCCCTCGGCGGTCAGTTCCAGATAGAACCCGCGACCCTCGTTGGCTTTGGAGCAGCCGACGAGCCATTGGTCAATTTCGTGGTCGGTAAGCTTCCCAGCCACCGACTCCAGAATAGGACGTATGTTGATCGATAGCGGATGCGGCAGGTCGATGTAGTAGGACTCGTCACCATCCGCAACGGCTGCAATATCTTTGAGCGCAACATCGGTAACCATGCGTCTATCCCTCAGCGGTGTCGTGCAGCGCGAAGATCCGCCGCCTCACCTCGAATACGAACCCCTCCATCACCGGATCACC
Source organism: Dehalococcoidia bacterium (assembly GCA_965220505.1). Classification (GTDB taxonomy): domain Bacteria; phylum Chloroflexota; class Dehalococcoidia; order Lucifugimonadales; family UBA3495; genus Bin87. Next base: position 2,341,063 of record CBDCQE010000001.1, read on the forward strand.
GCTGATGGTCTCCGGGTCCTCCAGCATCTCCACCTCCACACCGGGGCGATACACGTACACCCGCCGCCGGTACGGGTCAATCAGCCACCCCAGCAGCGCCCCATTAGCGATGTACCTCTCCATCTTGCGGTGCAGGGGCGGCAATCTGTCTGTACCTGACACTATCTCGGCGACAAATGCTGGACAAACTGTGATGGCCCCATCGTCGGACACGGGCGGAAGCGCCGCCACCTGCTCCGGGGATAGCCACAAAGCATCGGGCCGTATCCGCGACCCGTCGGGCAGTCGCATGTTGGCGTTAGCCCCATAAACCTCGCCGCCGTGCTCTTCCTCCCAGTTCCCCATCGCGTTCAACAATCGGAATTCGGCTCTGCCCCCACCTCGGTTTACCATAGGGCTTATCACCAACTCCCCTTCTGCGGTCAGTTCCAGCGTAAAACCGCGCCCTTCGTTGAGCTCGTGGAACCCGACGAACCATTGGTCAATCTCTTCGTCGGTAAGCTTCCCGGCCACCGATTCCAGTATGGGCCGGATGTTCACCCACACCGGATGGGGCAAGTCGCAATATAGTTCGTCATCGTCTGCCGGAAGTGCAGCGCCTTTGACGGAGGCCGCGGTCGCCATGGCGGTCATCCTCATCTAGTCCAGGTAGCGATAACCGGGCAGCGTCAGGAACTCCACGAAATCGTCGGACAGCACGATTTCGTCCAACAACTCCACCGCCTTGTCCAGGGCGCCGGGATTTTCCTGGCCCCGCTGCTCCACCAACGCGGCCGCCTCCTGCCCCCTAACCTGGCGATACAGCTCGGCGGTGATGGGCCGGCCGTCGTCCAGCGCGGCGCCGTGCTGCAGCCACTGCCACAGCTGCGACCGCGAGATCTCCGCCGTGGCGGCATCTTCCATCAGCCCGTAGATGGCAACCGCGCCGTTGCCCCGAGTCCAGGCGTCGATGTACTGCAACGCCACGCTGACGTTGTTCCGCAGCCCCGCCTCGGTGATCTGCCCTTCCGGCACCGCCAACAGGTCATCCGGGGCGATCCGCACTTCGGGGATCACCGACAACTGGTTGTCCGTCGAAAACGCCGTCTGGAACACGTCCAGCACCGGCTCCACCAATCCCGGGTGGGCGATCCAGGCGCCGTCAAAGCCCTGGTCCGCCTCGCGCTGCTTGTCCGACCGCACCTGCGCGAAAGCCGCCTCGTTGGCCGCCGCGTCATCCCGACGCGGAATGAACGCCGACATTCCGCCCAGCGCGTGGGCTCCGCGGCGGTGGCAGGTGTTGACCAGCAGTTGCGCCGCCGAGGTCAGGAAGTGCGTCGCCATCGTCACCTGCGCCCGGTCTGGAAACACCATGTCCGAGCGCCTGTTGAACACCTTGATTACGCTGAAGATGTAGTCCCAGCGGCCCAGGTTCAGACCCGCCGGACGCTCCCGCAGCTCGTACAGGATCTCCTCCATCTCGAACGCCGCCAGGATGTGCTCGATCAGCACCGTGGGGCTGATGGTGCCTTGAGGGATCCCCAGCCGTTCCTCGGCGTATTTGAAAACATCGTTCCAGAGCCGCGCCTCCAGGTGCGACTGCAACTTGGGCAGATAGTAGTAGGGACCCGTCCCGTGGCTCTGCTGCGCCACATGGTTGTGGAAGACCGTTAGTCCGAAGTCGAAGAAGCTGCCGGCCACGGGCTCGCCGTCCACCAGCACGTGCCGCTCCATCAGGTGCAGCCCGCGCGGTCGCACGCACAGCGTCGCCAGGTCCTCGTTGAGCCGGTACTGCCGTCCGTCCGCCGCCTCGTCGCTGATGGTGCGCCGGTAGGCGTCGTGCACGTTCAACTGGCCGTCCAACGTGGGCAGCCACGCCGGAGAGTGGGCGTCCTCGAAATCGGTCATGTAGACCTGCGCCCCGCAGTTCAGCGCGTTGATCACCATGCGCCGGTTGGACGATGGTCCGGTGATCTCGACCCGCCGGTTGGTCAGGTCTGCCGGCGCCGGCTGCACCCGCCAGTCTCCCTCGCGCACGCTCCGCGTCTCCGTCAGGAAGTCTGGCGTCGCGCCCGCGTCGATCTCCGCCTGCCGGCGGAGGCGGGATTGCATCAGCCGCCGCCGCGTGGTCTCGAAATTCCGGTGCAACTCGGCCACGAACTCCAACGCATCGGCGCTCAGCACCTCCGCATATTGGGTAGGCACAGGCCCGATGATCTGTACGTTGTTATCTGCCATCCTCACTTGCCTCGTTTGAACTTGTTAGTGCGACTACTCGCCGTCTCCCGAAGGATCCACAGGGTCGGGATTCGTGGCCGCTGAAACCGGGTAACGCCCGTCGCCGTGGTGGTGAGATGCCGTGACCAGCAACAACTCGCCACAGCGATAACAGCGCGGTCCCCCTCGGATACCGATTGCGTAGAAATTTTGCCCTAACTGGCCTGCAACCCCAGCTCGCGCAGGCTCCCCAGGGCGCTATCTCCCAACGACAACCCGGTAGCCGATCCCGCATCAAACTTGCGCTGCAACTCCCTGAGCTGGTACGCCACCGGTCGCATGCCTTCCGAGCGGTGCGCCGCCGTCTCCGCCAGCGTCTCGTACGCCTGGTCCAGCGACCAGTAGAACGACAGCAGCCACGACAATTCGCGTTCGTTGGCCGGAGCCGGAGCATCGGTGATGTCCAGGATGGTATTGACCACCTTGGTGTAACGGAGTATCCCCGCCTTGTCCTGCTGGTCACGGCCGTAGTACCGGCGCCGCATCAACTCGACCACCCGCTGCGAGTAGTCTTCCTCCCCGTATATGTTGACCGGCAGCCAGTCCTCGCGCAGGTCCACCACCTCGTTGCCCTCTCCGTCCAGGATCGCTACCGCCACCTCCGACCGCAGCATCCCGTCGTACTCGAACTTGACCGCGTTCCGGAGCAGCGCCTCCTGCAGCATCATCGTCAGCTCGCGCGGTATCTTGCGGTAACGAGAACCCGACGCTTCCTCGTTGCTGTCCGCCCCCACCCCGCCGGTGTTGAAAGCGTAGTACTCCTGCGGCATTCCGCCCCAGGCCAGTTGCTGCAGCACGTGGTACAGCAGGTTGGCGTTCTCGTCCTCCAGCCCGATGATGAACGGATCCGAGAAATACTCCACGTACGGCCGGCCGATGGCGCCGATGGCCGCGCCCATCTGCACCGCCTCGCCGTACATCAACACCCTGATGTACTGCTCCAGGCTCAACCGGCGCAGCGGCGGAATCACCGTGTTCTGCCGCATCACCTCCTGCCAGAACACCCGGTCCGTGCTGTCCATGGGCACGTGCACCGAGTCGGTCAGACGCCCGCCGGTGATCTCGGAGATGAGGCCGGCCGCGCCCTTGCGCTGCAGCAGCCCTTTCCTCGACAGGATCATGCGCATGTTGCGCACCGGATTCTCCAGGTAGTTGGGCTCCTGGCTGTCCACGTGCACCGGCACGTTTTCCAGTGTCTCGTCCGGCGCGGTGACACCTGGCGCGCCGCGCAACACGTCGTAGGTGATGGGGTCATCGTCCCGGGTCAGGCCGAAGGGCACGGCGTAGAAATTGTTCTCCGTGCCGTCGATGGCGTGGGAGATCATCGCCCGCCGTCCGCCTCGATTGCTCGGGATGGGATCATCCAGCGGTTGCAGCAGCACAATGTCGTCGTTCATCGGGTAGACCCCTTCCTCGGGGTCGGTTTCCAGGCCCAGCACGCCGGCCAACTCGCTGTTGGCCAGTTCCACCATGATGGTCAGCGTGCTCTTGCCGTGCAGCGACGGCCCCACGGTGACCAGCGCCGTGTTGGCCAGTTCTCCCGGACCGGCCGGGCCGTCCAACTTGCGCACGCGCGCCATGCTCAGCGCCGCCTGCACCGCCAGCCCGTTCTTCTGCTTCACCTGGTGCATGGCGATGGACAGCGGCCCCATCTTGTGCTCGCCGACGTAATCGAACCCGAAGTGCAGCGAGAGACCCCGCGTCGGCGCCTTGAACACCAACTGGGTAATGCCCGCTTCCCGCAGCCGCGACTTCAGCCCGGCTTCCAGGTCCAGGTCGTCCATCCAGTGCGGAACCGACACTTCCAGGATGTCGGGGGATCCCTGCCACTGGTCCTGCGGCAATTCGAAGGTCAGCCTACGCCACATGTAGGGCGCCTGCATGTATCGGGTCCCGAACAGCAGTTGTCGCGCATGGAAAGACCGACCTGGCGCATCGCATATCTGCCGGTCGGTCTGCACGATGCCCTCTCCGCTGGCGAAGTGGGCCTCCATCTTGTCGCAAACCTGGTTGAACACCTCGGTGAACAGTCGCTGGTTCTCCTCTGAGAACGCCAGGGCGTCCCGGTTTCGCGTGAACCCTTCCACGAAATACTGCGTCAGGTCAGGTCGCCGCACCACGCCCAACTGGCTGAAGAACGCCAGCCCGCCGTTGTCCAGCCGGAACACCGTTTCCGGCCAAACCTTGCTGGACGCTCGGCCCGCCGCGTTGGCCTCTGCTGCCTCGGTTTCCAAAGCCTGCGCCTCGGCCAGCAGTTCCGCCCGCTCCTGCTCCGGCAGGTCCTGGAAGATACGCATCCTCTCCACAATCCACTCTTCCGAGGGGTTGTACAAGGGACTGTCGACGCGCTGGCCCCGCCGTGCTATCGCGCATAGCCGCGTCAGCGCCGCTTCAAAGTCGGGAACGATCTCGGGTCCGGACAGGGGCGACTTGCCGTTGGGCCGGTCGACGGTATTCGCGGTGGGGCTAGTCAAGGCATCTCTCCCAGGAAACGGAGCAAGGGGACGCGTCGGTAGCGTCCGCCGACCGCCCCGCAACGCATCAGATCAATAGCATTCCGTCCGGCGACAATCAGTTCGAGAGAGGGCAGTTGAGTTGCGCAATTACGAGCCGCCGGCTCCGGTTTATGAGCGGAAATCCTGAGAGGATATGCTACCCCCTAACCGCCCACACTGTCAAAAACCGCCGCCACAAATTGACACCGATTTAGCGTTTCACCCCCGCTGCGATGTTGGACTCGCTCACCGCATCGGTATCTGCCTTGGGCGGCGGGCTTGCGCGTATCGCTAAACCGATTCCGTCCGTATCGTCGCCTTACACTGGACATGTTGTTGGTCGCCGTCGTCGCGGTAGCAGTGATCGGCGTAGTCGCGCTGCTCAACCGCCCGTTCTTCCATGTCGCGCCCATCGATCGTTTCGGCGTCGTAGCCGGAGTCCTACAGCCGCCGGTCGCTGCCGTAGGGGTCATAGCCGGCGCAGCGTTCGCCTACCGCAAGGTGCAACTCTTCCGCGACTTTGAGCCGCACCTGACCATAACCCAAACCTTGAGCCACCGCCCCATCGGAACCCGCTACGTACACATCGACGTAACGGCAATCCTCCAAAACAATTCCAAGGTTAGAGTGGAAATCCGCGAAGCATTCTACAAGTTGTACCAAATCGCTCCAATTGACGACGATGAGATTGAACTTTTGGGATTTATCCCGTTGATTATACAAAACGGCCGGCACGGTGCCGACAACCGTGAATGATCCCGCACCCGTTCATGGAATCGTATGATATGTCCAACAGGGCGAGCACGGCCAACGGAACTGGCCTCCATAGGTCAGATCGTAATTCGCATCACTGGTGGTGTGAACAGTGAATGCGTAGCGAGAGCCCTGCACCAAACGTCGAATGGTATGTTGCACTCGTCCGTTTTCCACCGCAAAGTTTCGGGCGTTCACATCAGAAAACAAGAAAGCCGCTCGCCATTCGCCGGTTGTGCTGGCTTTAGCAATCGGGTAATCGGTCGTCAGATTGATGTGGCCGATGCGGTAGTACGTGGCTTCCGGCACGGCATCCCAAGACACGATAACTTCACCCGCATTATCTCCGTTGCGTACATCGATGTTAGCAGTCGGAGGAGCGGGAATTTTTGCTGATGCTGACGCGGCGAATGGATTTTCCATATTTCCCCAGCAAACTACCACACCATCTTGTTGCCTGATCCCGCAGCCAAAGTGAGCGCCTACTCCAATTGATTGAAACGTTCCCTGCGGTGGCAGAGTGGCGTCCAAATGGTCATTGCCCCAGCAGACGATGGAGCCATCCGCGCTGATGGCGCAACTGTGATCCCACTGCGTAGCAACGAACGAGAACGAGCCGGTCGGCGCATCAAGTCGGCCATGCCAAGAAACACCCCAACAACTGATTTCGCCGTTGATTTTCAGGCCGCAGGTCTGATCAACACCTGCACTTATTTGATCAAATTGGCCTGGCGGCGGATTTGCTTGACCATGATTATTTATCGCTTGTCCATGAATATGTATCCCCCAGCATTGGACCGTGCGGTCGACTCTAATACCGCATCCGTGACGGTGACCTATTGAAATGTCAGAAAATTCTGATGTGCTATGTACAGTATATTCAGTTGTTCTGTCCCAGCATTCAACACTGCCATCGGTTTTTAATCCGCATATAAAGTCATTGCCAAGGCCAATGCTCGCATACGTTTCGCTGGTTTGAAATGTATGTACGTCACGTCCCCAGCAAATTGTTTCGTTTTCAGTTGTGATGCCGCAACTGTTATGCCGGCTTGTGGTTATGAATCGAAAAGCCCCTTGAGGCGAATTCGCTTGTCCAGAATCGTTTCTTCCCCAACAACGAACCGTGTGATCAATCAAAATTCCGCAGACGTGGTCCGGCCCGACCGCGATGTCAATGAAGCGGGCATGATCAGATTGACTGGTTTTTGCATGGGACGCAGTGACGTCGTGGTTAGATACGGTAATAGATGCAACGAGAAGGATAAGCGAGATGATGGCGAGCCGCAGTGATACCATGCTGGAACCTCCGTCGCAGTCCCTGGATTGGGCATTCTGCTAGGGCTGCCGAGATCCATTGCATAGATCGCGACGGAGGCGCGAAGCCTCATCAGGGCGAATCTATGCATATGTTGGCGCGAACACGCCAACTGGCCCATTTTACGGTCGGGCAGACCGATTGGCTTGACAGCCCTAGCGCGATAAACGTTATCAGAGGATCAGAAGCGCGTCAATCTTGTAATCAGTTTGCACTATTTTGATTGCCGTCGATCTACGACATAGTAATAGAGCAATGAAACACCGATAAGTTGCTAGGTCGTACAGGAAGCTGTTCAAGAAACGTAAACGCAAAAGCCAGTTGACCAAAGCAGTGTCCGAAGATGTGGCACGGAGAGCCCGCCCCTTCGATGGCATGGAAGTTCGCCAGGGAGGGCCGAAGCCTTGGCCTCCCGGCAAACCACCCGGCGGCAAGCTCCCGCCCGAAGCCAGGCCCTCCGCCCAAAATCGGCCCACCCAAACCTGACGCCTCGCAAACCTCTCCGCTATACCGGTCAGTGCGTTCCGCCGTGCTGCCCTTTTTCATGTGTTGCGCTGACCCGCAGCGCCAATGCGTGAACAAGCCGCAAAAACGATACAATTGTCCCAACAGAGACGTCATACGGACTCACGCCGATCACCCGCCAACGGAATTGGCCTGACCACAACCCTTCCCAGGAGGTGCCGCCGTGGCTACCAGCATCAATACCCGCCTCCCCATCGGCGACATTCTTGACCAGCAGACCGACCGCTATCCCGACCGCGAAGCCCTGGTCCACACCGCCACCGGCGACCGGTTCACCTATCGCCAGTTCCACGCCGAGGTCGAGCACGTTGCCCGCGGTTTCATGTCCATCGGCATCGAGAAGGGCCAGCACGTCGGCATCTGGGCCACCAACTACACCGAGTGGGTGCTCACTCAGTTCGCCACCGCCAAGATCGGCGCCGTGCTGGTCAACGTGAATCCCGCCTACCGCACCCACGAGTTGGCCTACCTGCTGGAACAGTCCCAGCTCACCGCCCTGGTCCTCATCGGCCGCTTCCGCACCTCCGACTACGTGGCCATGGTCAACGAACTGGTCCCCGAGTTGTTCGAAACGACCCCGGGCCAACTGAACTCCGCCACCTTCCCGTACCTGCGCCACCTCGTCTTCATCCCGCCCCACGACGAACCCGACGCACCCACACCTTCCGGCATGTGGCGCTGGGATGACCTGACGGCCCGAGCGGGCGAAGTAAGCGAGTCTGAACTGCACGCCCGCCAGGCTCAATGCGCCCCCGACGACCCCATCAACATCCAGTACACCTCCGGCACCACCGGCAACCCCAAGGGCGCGACCCTCACCCACCACAACATCCTCTCCAACGCCCTCCACGTCGGCGACTGCATGGAGATGGACGAGCGCGACCGCCTCTGTATCCCCGTGCCCTTCTACCACTGCTTCGGCTGCGTCATGGGCACTCTGAACTGCGTCGTCCACGGTTCCACCATGGTCATCCCCGCCGAGCACTTCGACCCCCTCCAGACCCTGCGGGCGATCTCCGACGAGCGCTGCACCGCCGTCCACGGCGTCCCCACTATGTTCATCGCCCAGCTCAGTCACCCCGATTTCGCCCGGTTCGACCTCGGCTCCCTGCGCACCGGCATCATGGCCGGCTCCCCCTGCCCCATCGAGGTCATGCGCGAGGTCATCGACCGCATGGGCGCCCAGCGCATCACCATCGCCTACGGCCTCACCGAAGCATCGCCGGTAATCACCCAGACCCTCGCCGACGACAGCATCGAGCGCCGCGTCTCCACCGTGGGCAAGGTCCTGCCCAACGTGGAGGTGCGCCTCGTTGACCCTGAGACGGACCAGATCGTTGGTGCTGGCCAGCAGGGCGAGCTCCAGACCCGCAGCAGCATGGTGATGCTGGGCTACTACAACATGCCCGACGCCACCGCCGACGCCATCGACTCCGCCGGCTGGCTCCACACCGGCGACCTCGCCACCGTGGACGAGGACGGCTACTACAAGATCACCGGCCGCCTCAAGGACATGATCATCCGCGGCGGCGAGAACATCTACCCCCGGGAGATCGAGGAGTTCCTCTACACCCACCCGCAGATCGACGACGTGCAGGTTATCGGCGTCCCCGACCAGCGCTTCGGCGAGGAGGTCATGGCCTGGGTCCGCCTCAAGCCCGACGCCGATGCCACCGAGGAATCAATCCGCGACTTCTGCCGCGGCAAAATCGCCCACTACAAGGTCCCCCGCTACGTCAAGCTCACCGACGAGTTCCCCATGACCGTCACCGGCAAAGTCCAGAAGTTCCTCATGCGCGAACAGTCCGTCGAGGAACTCGGCCTGCAAACCGCGGCCGGCGTCCAAACCGCGTAAACTCGCCTCCTGATTCGTATCCCGTGTCATTGCGAGCGCAGCGCGGTAATCCCACCCGCGCGGTGACGTGTCCAAATTGCGGTTCGAAGGAAAATCATGCCAACCAACCAAGAATTGCTCGCGAGGATCACCGCCAGGCCGGATGTGTTTGGTGGAAAGCCGATTATTCGAGATATGCGGATATCGGTGGAACTGGTATTGAGCCTGCTCACCCAGGGTGTCTCTTCCGAAGGTATTTTGGACGATTACCCCGACCTTGAGTTGGACGATATCCGCGCCTGCACCGCCTACGCCCACGCCGTAATTTCAGGAGATACGCTCGCTGCGGTTTCCGTTGTTGAAGGTTGAGGCATGAGGTTCCTGGTGGACCGCTGCGCCGGACGACGCCTCGCCGAATGGCTCCGCGCACAGGGGCACGACGTCCTGGAATCGCAATCTCTCGGCCCCGATCCTGGTGACCGGGCCTTGCTGGAAATTGCGGTATCGCAAGGGCGCATCCTGATAACGATAGATACCGACTTCGGCGAATTGATCTACCGCCACGATTTTCCTCACGCTGGGCTGGTCAGACTGCCGGATGTACCGGCGGAACAACGGATCGCCCTGCTGGCCGCGGTGATAGACCGGCATAGTTCAGCATTGGAAAACCGAGCTATCGTAACGATTAGAGGCGAGAGAATGCGGATTTCCCTGCCGACCGACTCCTGAGCAAAACGACCACCTGGGCGCACAATCCATGGCAGAACTGGGCTTGCACACGGCCGCCAGCGCGCAAACCGCGTATCCCTACCGTCCATGCTTCGGGATCTGTTCAGAATTGCTGGATATTTCAACTACTGTACCGTTGTGATTGTGTGCGCAGGGCGGCAATCAACGCCTCCGCCTCGCGCGGTCCCCGCAACTCGATCACCCGCAAGTGGGGGTAATCCCCGCCGTCCAGGATCCGCCGGTACTCCCGCCGCACCCGCCGGTAGCTGGCGATCACCCACAGGATGATCGAATCCCGGCTGAGGAACGACTGCCGAAAGCCTTCCCGGTTTCCCGAGAACAGCTCTTCTCGGGTGATCACCCGCCTGGTGGTCCGGGACAGGGCGCGCCACAGCACCACTCGGAAGGGATAGTTGAGCCAGACGACGGCGGTGGCTCGTCCCCAGACAATGTCCCGCACGGCGCTGTAGTTGCCATCCATCACCCACCGTTCCGCCGCCGCGGCCTCAACGGCCATCCGCCGCACCTCGTCCACCGACCGTTCCCGCCACCCGGACATCCAGTGGATCCCATCCAACTCAACGTGCGGCGCTCCCAACACTCCGGCCAGCTGCCGCGCCAGCGTCGTCTTCCCGGAGCAGCTAGTCCCCACCACCACCACCCGCTCCATCGCCCGTCCAGAATCCTGGACTGCTGTGACTATTTCAGAGTATTGCCGCATTGAACCTCTGCCGTCTTCAGTTCCTGATCCCGCAGCAACGGCAGCCTCATCCGATGATACCCGGACACTCCGAACGGTTACACGGCCGCCTCCACCCTAGCCGTATCCCGCCCCGTAATCTACAATAGTCCAACTATCCGTACCCGGCGCGCCGCAACCGCGACCATCTGCGCCGTCACTATCAGGAGGGACCTGTTTTGAAGGTAAAAGCTGCCGTTTTGTGGGAAGTTGGTCAGCCTCTCGATATCTGCGAGGTCGACCTTGACGAGCCGAAGGCCGGCGAGGTCCTGGTGAAGGTCGGCTCCGCCGGCATCTGCCGCAGCGACCGCCACTTCATGCACGGCGACGCCCCCATCGCCATCCCCGTCGTCCTCGGACACGAGGGCGCCGGCACCGTCGTCCAGACCGGACCCGGCGTGACCCTGGCCAACGAGGGCGACCAGGTCATCCTGTCCTTCGTCCCCGCCTGCGGACGATGCCGCTCCTGCCTCGAGGGCCACAGCAACCTCTGCGACCTGCACGCGGCCACCGGAGCCAACCTCCTCGACGGCACCACCCGCCTCCATGCCGACGGCAAGGACATCCACCACATGGGCAAGGTGGCCTGTTTCGCCGAGTACGCCGTGCTTCCCGAAACCGGCGTCGTGCCCGTGTCCAGCCCCGTGCCCATGGACAAGGCCGCCATGATCGGCTGCTCCGTGACCACCGGCGTCGGTGCGGCCCTCTACAGCGCCGAGATCAAGGCTGGCAGCACGGTCGCCGTCATCGGATGCGGCGGCGTCGGCCTCAACGTCATCATGGGCGCGGCGCTGGCCAATGCCGGCCAGATCATCGCCGTTGACATCCGCGAGGCCCAGCTGGAGTTCGCCATGCGCTTCGGCGCGACCCACACCGTCAACGCCGCCGACCAGGACCCGGTCCGACAGGTCAAGGACCTCACCGGCGGACGCGGCGCCGACTACACCTTCGAGGTCTTCGGCAGCGGCGACACCACCAAGGCCGCCTACGACATGGCCGCCAAGCGTGGCGTCGTCACCGTCGTCGGCATTGCCCCCTGGGGCCAGGAGGCCGGCATCAACGCCGTCGACCTCGTACGCAACGAGAAGACCCTGCGCGGCTCCTACTACGGCTCCGCCCGCTCCCGCACCGACATGCCCGTCATGGTTGACCTCTACCAGTCCGGCAAGCTCAACCTCGACGACCTGGTCGTCCGCCACTACACCCTCGACCAGATCAACGAGGCCTACGATGACCTCGACCGCGGCGAAATCGGCCGCGGCGCCATCATGTTCGACTGACGCGTTTCCGTGGGGGCGAATTATCATTCGCCCCTTCAAGGCCATCACACCCGATTCTTCTCATGGCTACGGAAGCAACCCCACTCACGGCATCGGACCACGTCCGCATGGCTTGGGACTTGCTGGCGGAGTCTGACCGCAAGTTCGCCGCTCGAAAGCGCTTGCAAGCCTCCGCCACACTCTGGGATGCAACAGTCCAAGCGGTGATGGCGGTGGCCGCTCACCGGAACTGGCCCTGTGATGGCAGCAGGCTGTCATTGAGAAACACCATTGAACGGTTGGCGGAGCATGAAGGCGACCGCCTGATTTCCTTGAAGTACATCTATGCCGAAAACTTTCGCGACAACGCGGAGTTGGACTTCATGGAGTTCCGCGAGTTGGCCTACGACGGGGCCAAAGCCCGCGATCTTATCCGCTGCCTTTTAGCGATTTTATGATGACATATGCCAGGCAGATGAGAAAATTCGTTCAAGCGCCTTTACCTTACGCCAAAAAGAGGATACGGAACAATGGAAGTTACGCTCGCCCCCTGGCAACTGGTCGGTATCGTGATTGCCGCGGTGCTAGGCATCACTACCATAATCAGCGTGCTGATGGCAGCGGGAATCCGAATCGGCAAATTCGTTACCCGCGATGACCTGGATAGGACCAGCAACCGGCTGGAAAAGAAAATTGACGACAACAACGAAAAGGTATTGCTGGCGATACAAAACCTCGGCACGCGCCTTGAGAATGCCATATTAGAGCACACGCACGACGCTGACGGCGTAGCCGTGTTCAGAAGGCATCCGCAAATGGACGTTGTTGCCGACTAATTCAGGAGTTTCCCATGCCCCGCCTGTCCGTCCTGTCCGAAGTCCAGCGCCAGATGCTCCAGTTCTTCCCCTGCCGGGAAGACGACGGCACACCCTGGTCGCCGCTCTCGAAGCCGTTGTCCCAGGCCACCGCGGCCATCGTCACCACCGCCGGCCTCCACCTGCGCGACGACAAGCCCTTCAACCGCGACCATCCCGGCGGCGAGTCCACCTACCGCATCATCCCCAACGACTCCGACCCGGCGGACATCGTGCAGAGCCACTTCAGCATCGGCTTCGACCGCACGGCCATTTATCGGGACATCAACATCACATTCCCCATGGATCGAGTGCGCGAACTGGCCGAGCGCGGCGTCATCGGCTCCGTCGCCCCCAACCACTACTCCTTCATGGGCGCCCTCCGAGACTGCACCGTCGTCGCCGAACAAACCGGACCCGAGGTCGCCCAGCGCCTCAAGGCGGAAGGCGTCGACCTGGTCCTGCTGACCCCCACTTGACCCCTCTGCACCCACGCCGTGAGCGTGCTTGCCCGGGTCTTTGAAGAGGCCGGCCTGACCACCGTTGCCATCGCCCTCGTGCGCGAACACGCCGAGCGCGTCCGTCCGCCCCGCGCCCTGTGGGTTCCCTTCTACTTCGGCTACACCATGGGCAAACCCGACGACCCCGATTTCCAGCACCAGGTCCTCGCCGCCGCCCTGGCGACCCTGGACGCCGACGCCGGCCCCGTCCTCGCCGACTATCCCGAGGATGCCGGCCCCATCGGATTGCCCCAGGCCTCCGAGGTCGCCGCCTCATCCAACGGCGACGCCAAGCCCGCCGACTCCAGGCCACTCGATGCCGCCGGCGAGATCACCGCCCTGCGCGGCTACTACGAACGGTGGCAGGAACAGCGCGGCCGCACCGCCGTGGGCGTCACCGGCATCCCCCAGCGCCGCTTCCGTGGCATCATCCGCTTCCTGGAGGCCTACGCCGAGCGCGACGACGCCGACATGGACGAGCGTCCCGCCGACGTGTCCGTGCCCCAGTTCGTCCGCTACTGCGCCGACGACCTCAAGGCCTTCTGCTACGAGGCTCGCATGGCCCAGCGCCCCGGCGACAGCGAGACCGACATCCACACCTGGTTCTGGGGCGAAACCGCCGTCGGCGCCCTCATCGACAGCATCACCCAGCGCCTCAACGCCACCGGCGACGCCAAACTCCAGGCCACTGCCTACGGCCTCTCCCGTTAGCGCAAAGGAACCCTGATTTTCGCTGGGCCACCGCCGCAGCTGTCATCGCTGCGATTGTACATTCTCCCGGTCGTACTTTGCTCCGGCTTCGTCTCCGGCAGTTGCGCGTTCGTCGGCCATTCTGCCGTCGGTAATTCTGCGGTGGTCAGTGCTGTGATCTGCGCCGCTGCGGTCATTGCGGCCGCCGTCGCCTTCGGCATTGGCATCTTGCTCATACGGCTCATAACCGACTGGCGTGAAATCCGGTCATTTGCCGTCATCAGCACTTCCGCCTATGCCGCCGCGGCGTTTGGATCGTGGTTCTTCTTTATCTGGCCCGCCGTTATCGCAATCATGGTTGTTATTGCTGGCAGCTTTATGTCGAGTTACTTGGCCCGTTCCGGGTGCGGTGTCGTCACCGGTGGCGCGGCGGCCGCGATTGGGAGTGGCCTCGCCATCCTGACCGCGGCGGCCGTCGTCATACTGGCCTTTTGGCTGTTTGTAGGTATCAGTTTCGACGGCGACAAACCGGAAATCTCTTCGTTGTTTATTTTTTCGTTCCTGGTGGGGAGTGTTCCTACCATCATCGCTGCCGTGGCTGCCCTGCTCTTCAGCGCCGCCCGTCGCCGCCGGCGCTGGAGTATTCCGCCCACCTAAACGTCCGGCCCGTCCCCACCGCCGCCGGGCGCATCATCGGGGAGAGCCCCGCGCGTCTGCGGTATCGCCGGCCGCCGGACGCTCGTAGCCTGCGGCGGCAGCGGCGTCCCGTCCTGCGGGTTCCAACCGTCCGGGAAGTGCAGCGTACGCACCGGGTAGTTGATCGTTATCCCTTCCTCGGTCAGCCGGGCGTGCAACTGCTTGATCAGTTCGCTGCGCACCTCGAAGCTGGCCAGCCGGTTCTGCGCCTGCACGAACAGCCAGAAATCGACGTTGCTCTCGCCGAAGTTCTCGTATCCGAAGTAGGCTCCGTAATCCAGCACCGCGCCCGGGTGTTCCACCAGCACCTGCTCCATCACCTCGTACCCCACCTGCTCCACCCGGCCCAGATCGCTCTCGTAGGCCACCCCGCAGGTCAGGTACACGTTCACATGCTCGTCCGGCTTGCTGTAGTTGGTGATGACGGTCTCGGCGAACCGAGAGTTCGGGACTATAACCAGATTGTTCCCCCACGTCCGCAACCGGGTGCTCCGCCAGTTCACGTCCACCACGTACCCGCTGACGCCCCCCTCCATGTCGATATAGTCTCCCGGGTTGACCACGCCTTCGGTGATCACGTAGGTCCCCGCGAACAGGTTGCTCAACGTCGGCTGGAGCGCCAGCGCCACCGCCAGCCCGCCGATGCCCAGCCCCGCGATCAGCGGCGTGATGTTGATGCCCAGGATATCCAGCGACACCATGACCGCCATCACCGCCACTACGATCAGCAGGCCGCGCCGCGCCAGTGGCAGCGCCCAGCTGCTGGTATTGGCGGCCGGCGTGTTGCCCAGGTAATCCTGCAACCAGGTCAATCCGCTGGTTCCCACCACGTTGATCATGTACGCGCCCACCACGATGGCGCCCACGGAGAACACCCGATCCACCACGGTGTCGATGGTATGCGGCAGTTCCAGCGGTATCTTGATCGCCAGGTACACGCCCAGCAGGATGATGTACGCGGTTACCGGTCCCTTGGCCTCGGCAACCAGGTGGTCGTCCAGGTCACCGGGGAACACGCTCGCCGCCCGCAACATCAACCGGAACAGTATCCTGCTGAACAGGAAGGCGGCCAGGACCGAGCCGGCTACAATCGCCAGGCTCACCAGCAGGTCCTGCCAGGTCAGCCCGATTGAGGCCGCGGCAGATACGAACTCCAGGAGCCAGCTGTTCAGGTTCTCTAGCATGGTTGCTGATACGTCCGTCGCCGGGTGATCAGTTCTTCTCGATGTCCGACAGTGCTTGCACGATCAGCGGCAGCATCTCGCCGGCCGGACCTGTTACCACCACGTCGGCCGCGGCCGTAAGCTGCGTCGGTTCGGGGTTAACCTCGATGATCCTGGCTCCCCGTTCCCGCGCCACCAGCGGCAGTTGCGCCGCCGGGTTCACCGCTCCCGATGTCCCCACCAGCAGCATCGCGTCGCAGCGCTGCGTCTCGGCGAAGCAGGCGTCCAGCACCGCCCGGGGTATGGGCTCCCCGAACATCACCGTGTCCAGCTTGATGACCCCGCCGCAGTCAGCGCACAGCGGCGGCACGTCGGTGATGACGTGTTCCGCCCGTGGCCGCCTCCAGCCGCACCCGACGCAGCGCAGGTAGTTGCGGTTGCCGTGGATCTCCAACAGGTTGCGGCTGCCCGCCCTGCCGTGCAGGTCGTCCACGTTCTGCGTGATCACCGCCCTGATGATGCCCGCGTTTTCCAGTTCCGCGATGGCAACGTGACCCGGATTGGGCTGGGCGTTGTCCGCCGCGTCCTTAAGGTCGTAGGTGGGATTCCCCGGTGTCACCTCGTCGCTCAGCCGTTTCTCCCACCAGTCCTGCGGGTCCCGCGAGAACACCCGATAAGACAGGTTGCTCGGCTGCCCGTACTTGGTCCACAGGCCGTCCGGCCCGCGAAAGGACGGTATCCCGCTCTCCACCGAAAGCCCGGCGCCGGTCAGCGCGACGGCATACTCAGCGGTGGCCAGAATTTGAGCGGCGGCGGTTATCGTTTCAGTATTCATACAACGCAATCACATCAGAAGCAGCATTTGCCTGGATTTTAAAATAGGACTTACGCAGTTGGGACCGTCATTCCGGCGAAAGCCGGAATCCAGGCACCCCTCCCATCTGGAAATCCCGTCCATCCTGTCCATCCATGCCAAGAAACCACCTGAAACGGAACGCTACCTTTCTTCATCAGACACCGCGCCGTCGGCCACGCGGAAGTAGGCGGCGCTGTCGCCCAATGCGGCCCGAACCGGCCCGACGTCGGTGGTGGTAATCAGAGTCTGGCGATACCGGGCGACCTTTTGCAAGACCCTCTCCCGCCGCCCGTCGTCCATTTCCGAAAACACGTCATCCAGCAGGATGATCGGATCATCGCCCCGCGTTTCCACCAGGTATTCCGCCTCCGCCAGCCGCAGCGCCAGCGCGATGGTACGGGCCTCACCCCGCGATGCGAACGACGCCGCGTCCCGGCCGTTGAGGTGCGTCGCGAAGTTGTCCCGGTGCGGCCCCACCGCCGTGATCGCGGTGGCCTGCTCCCGCGCCGCCCTTCGCTCCAACTCCCGCCGAAACGCCAACCCGGTGTCGTCAACGCCCTCCCCGGGCGGCACGCTGGGCGCGTACTCCAGCCCCAGGTTCTGTCCCGGTTCGCCCAACTCACCGTGCTGCAAGCGCGCAAAATCCGTCAGCCGCGCCAACGCCCGGGCCCGCCCGAAGGTCACCGCCGCCCCAGATTGCACCAGTTGCTCGTCCCAATACTCCAGCTCTTCAGGATCGACGTGCCCGTCCCTCCTCCGGCGCAACAACCCGTTCCGGTTCCGCAGGGCCGCCTGGAACCGCTGCAGCGCTTGCAGGTACGACCGGTCCGCCTGGCTGATCAGCACGTCAAGATAGCGCCGCCGGTGCGCCGGCGACCCCAGCACCAGGTCCAGGTCGTCCACGGAGAACAGCGACGCAGCGATCCGGCCGACCAGGCCGGACGCCGTGGCCGGCTGGCGGTTCACCCGTATCTGCTTGGAGACCGGCGGGAGCGACGTCGGTTCAGTTGGATATTCGCTGGAGTCGGCGTCGGCTTCACGTACCGTGGGCTGGTACCCGATCACCACCGTCAGCGATTGCCCATTGATACAGGCGGTCCCGGTGATATAGGCCGCCGCCCCATCGCGCGCCGCTTCGAAGTTCAGCACCTGCCGCTCGCGTTCCGTCCGAAACGACCGGCCCACCGCCAGCGTGTAAGCCGCCTCCAGCAGCGACGTTTTGCCCTGGGCGTTGCCGCCGTGGAACACCGACACCCCCGCCGGCAGCGCGATGTCGACTTCGCGGAAATTACGGTAGTTGACGAGGCTGAGCCGGGATAGACGGGCCAACAGTTACCCCCACCGGCTAGCGTCCGGCAATGGTGTACGCTCCGCCCGTGGCATCGGCCACCTGCTCCAGCCATAGATGGGCGTCGGTGGAGCCGTAGGCGATGGTGTGTGTGGTTAAACCGTCGTTGGCGAGTTTTTGCATCAGCTGATAAGGGTCTGCGCTGCTGGGTATGGCGTCGCACATCTCGATAATACCGCTTTGCGAACCAACATCGCCGCAAGGCACCGGGTCGCCACTGTCGCCCACACAGTACTCGGCCTGAAAGTCTGCGGGCGCAATCCGGCACTCCCCCACGCCGCCGTCAATGCCGTCGGACAGCACGACGATGACGTTTTCCCGCCCGTCAGCGGGGGCTGATTGGAGCTGTTGGTACGCGCTGTCCACAGCATCGTAAATAAACGAACCGCCGGCCTTGGTGGTTTCCAGCGCGTCAACCCGGGTCAGCCAGTCGGCCTGCGCCGCCGCATCATTCAGCATGACCAGGTCCATGACCGTTTCCGGCTCGGCATCGCCGCCGAAAGTCATCAGCGCCGCTCGGCTGTTCTCCACCGCCCCGCCGGCGTCCGACAAGGCCAGGGTGGACAAGGCGAGTTTCACTGCCTCCAGATGGCCGGCTTCCGCGATGCTGCCGCTGAGGTCCACGACATATACGGTGTTGGTGCCGGCAGCGTACATCGCTGGGATCACCTCGGTGAAGGGCACGGCCTACGGGTGGGATTCAGCAGGAACCGCAGCGTCAGGAGCGTCGTCGCCGGTCACTGCCATCCAGATGGCCCCGGCAAGCGCTCCGGCAATCAGGATAGCGGCAAGAATGGCCAGGACGCGCAGCCACCTGAAACGTCGTGGCGGCGGCTCGCCGTAAGTTATGTAGTAGGAAACCATATCCAATGGCTATCCGCGCGCGCGCGCGCCCGGATGCCATCCGTCCGCTGCGTAACCCTGCCGGCTCTATTGGCCGGCGTAGATGTACTCGCCCTCGGTCGCTCCGGCCAGCAGCTTCAAAACGTCGTGGTCGACTCGATTGCCCAGCCCAATGGCGTGCACTCGCAGGTTATTCACGTCGCTGCTGAGCAGTATTGCCAACAGTTCGTCCTGGGTAACATCGCTCCTGGAATCTACGCACGCCTTGCCCGGTTCGTTCAGCGCCTCCGGGCAGGGCTCCACCGCCTCGGGGTTGAAGGGCTGGTAGCCGGTGATGATGTCAACACAGGCATTGCTCGCGCCGCCCAGCTCCGCCGGGCAGGGCTCCACCTCGTCGGGGTGAACCGGATGATAAGCGGTGACCGCCTCGCCGGTAGTGGCGACCCGCACCGGGTCGCACACTTCACCGGGGCGTACCGCCATATCCGGGGGACAGGGCACCAACCCGCCCGGGTCTATCGTAATCGTATCGAACACCGGACTGCACACCTCACCGGGTGCGCTGTCGATACCTGCTCCGCAGATTTCGGCTTTGGCCGGGTCAACAACGAGGAACCCGCCATCGCCTCCGTCGCTCAACAGCACTATCACATTATCGCGCTCGGTGTCCCCGTGGGCCAGGAGCGCGCTGTGGGCTGCGCCCACGGCGTCGTAGATATAAGCCGGGCGGTCTATCGTCGTCAGGTTGTCCACGTTGTTGAGCCACTGGCGGGCGTTTTCCAGCGAATCCAGTGGCTTCAGTTCCGGGAATGGGTCGGGAACGTCAGTGAAGAGAGCAAGGGACGCCAGGCTGTTCTCGGCCGGCCGGCCGGCGCTGGGGTCCACGTGAGGCAGCGCCACCGCCAGCAATGCTTCCTGAACTGCCGGCAGGCTGCTTTTGATGGTATTGCTGGTATCCACCAGAAAGACCGTGTTGGTGTCGTCGTCGTAAAGGGAAATGATGGCTTCGCCAAGGGGGACGGTTTCGGCGTCTGTTGCCGCGGTGGCTGTGCTGACGCCGTCGTCGTTGCTCACCAGCGTGTAAATGGCGTAGGCAATGCCGGCAAGGATGGCCAGCGCCAGCAGGATAAGCAGAATGAGCAGCAGGGGCCGCCAGGAGAACCCCCGTTCCGGCGTACCATAGCTGATGTGATAGGTTACCACGTCGTGCCCTCCCCGGCCGGGGACCAAGCGTTCAGTTGTCCCGGGCGCACCCTTCGCAATAGCCGTAGAAGTCGACCCGCTGCGAGGATATCTGGAAGTCCGTATTCTCGCCTATCGCCCGTTGCAGGTCGGCCACGCCGTCCTGGCCCACGTCTGCATCCACTACCGCGCCACAGCCCAGGCATACCAGGTTGGCGTGGGGCGACAGGTTGGCGTCATAACGGGACTGCTTCTGAAAGGGCAACTCCCGCACAATACCCGCCCGCTCCAGCATCGCCAGCGTGGAATACACCGTCGCCAGCGTCACGTACGGGAAAAAGTCCCGTACCCTCTCGAATATGTCGCGTACCGTAGGATGGTCCGCCGAGTTGACCACCACTTCGGCAATGGCCAAACGCTGGGGCGTCAACCTGATCCCCAGCGGTTTCAAACGCGCGACGAGATGTTCCTGCGTAGTCACAATATCGAACCCATGAATCGTATGGATTACCCAGTATAGCACCTGGCGTGCAGCCAGGCCCGCCTCCGGTCAACCGGAGTAGCGTCCCAATTTAGGCGGCTTAACTTCTCGTCATTCCGACGAAAGAACAGCCTGCCCCGCACCCCGATGCGGGGTCACCCCGTACTTGATACGGGGCCGGTATCCAGAAAATCCCTGCATCTAAAAATCCCGTCTATCCTGTCCATCCATGCAATGTAACCACTTGCGGGCCTCGTTTGCGCCGCACCACGCGAAACGCGACCATCCCAACACGTTTATGGGGGAGGCCATGCAACCTCCCCCATCAGTAGCGTCGCCGCGGTCCGGCTTACAGGCGTCCGCCGCCGCCGGCCACCCGCTCGTTGACCCCGTAGAACAGGGAGTCCAGCTTTTGGAACACCTGGATGCGCGAGCGCGCGGTTTCCACCACGAAGATCCGGCCCTCGTCGTCGCACTCCACGGCAATGGGACCCCAGAACAGCTTCTCGCGATCCAGGCCCTGGGAAATCTTGCGCTCCTCCCACATCTCGGGATTCGCGTCCAGCTTGCCCATGCCCCACTGGGAGATGGTCCCCTCCCCGTACGTCATTCCTGCGAAGGAACCGTCCGGGTGGAAGATCTGCATCCGGTCGTTGTTCCAGTCCGCCACGTAGATCGCGCCTTCCTTGTCCACCGCCACGTCCGTGGGCCGGTTGAACTGGGCTGGGCCGTCGCCCGTCTCGCCGAACTCCATCAGGAACTTGCCGTCGGCGGTGAACTTCTGGATACGGTCGTTGCGCCAGTCGGCGACGTACACGTTCCCGTCCTTGTCCGCCTCGATGCCGAAGGGCATGTTGAACTGGCCGGGGCCGTCCCCGAACTCGCCCCACTGGCCGATGTACTCACCATCGGCGGTGAGCATCTGCACCCGGTGGTTGTTGCAGTCCACCAGGTAAAGCGTCCCGCTGGGCGCGAACACCATGCCGGTGGGCTTGTCCCACTGGCCGTCGCCGTCGCCCGGGCGCTCCCACTTGGTGATGTACTCGCCGTCCGGTGAGTAGATGCTGATGCGATCCAGGTACTCGTCCGCCAGGTAAACGTTGCCGTTGGGGCCGACCGTGATCGCCGTCGGCCAGATGATGGCCCCGTCCGTGGACACGGCCTCGCCGTCGCCCTGCTCGAACACGCCCTTGGCAAACTCGCCGATGAACTCCTCGCCCACCGTGCACATGGTGATGCGCTTGCCGTCGGGCCGGTAGTCGTAGGAGCGGTTGGCGACGTACATCACGTCCTCTTCGCCCCGGGCCATCGCCGTGGGGTTGCGGAACCCCGGGCCGGAGAATTCCGCCCGGCCGATGGTGTGGCTGTACTGCAAGTCGATGCCTACGGCGGGCAGCGCCGTGGGATCAATGGTTGTGGTCATAAGATATTCCTCCGTTGGAACGGATGACGGGTTTCGTAGCCGGTGGGGGGCGAATGTTGGTTCGCCCCTGTGTCCGGTCTAGATGAAGTTGAACTTCTCGAACGTCCCGTTCACCAGCGGCTGAGCATCCAGACCCATCCAGTTCTCCAGCAGGTCGGTGTAGATGCTGCGGAAGTCGTTGTTGAAATGCAGGTCGCCTTCCAGGAGCTTGTCCTCTTCCAGCGAGGGATACTCGCCGTACATCCCGCCCTTCACGTTGTCGCCCACCACGAACGCCACGCCGCCGCTGCCGTGGTCGGTGCCCGAGCCGTTGTCGTGCACCCGGCGCCCGAACTCGGTGAAGACCAGCAGGGTCACGTTGTCGCTGGCCTCGTGCTCGCGCAGGTCATCCATGAAGTCGGCGATGGCGTTGGAGGTGTTCCCCCACAGGCTGGCGTGCGCCGCCAGCTCACCGGCGTGCGTGTCAAAGCTGTTGTACGGAGCCGTCGTGTACAGGACCCGCGTCCCGAACCCGGCCAGGTGCACCTGGGCGATGTTCTTCATGTACTGGGCCACCACGTCCTGCCCGTACTCCACGCTGGAGCTGTACATCTCCGGCGCCGTGCTCAGGATGTCGGCGCCTTTCAGCGCGTCCGTTCCAGTCTGCGACAGGTATTCCACCACCGCGCTGCGGCCGATGGTCGGCGAGTACATCTTGGAGAAGATGTCCAGCGCCTCCATACGCTGCTCCTCGGCATCAATGCCGGTCAGCACGCCGTAGGTCGCCAGGTTGCCCACCGAGGCTACCGGCACGCCCGGGGCGGCCAGCGCCCGGGGCAGACCCCGGCCGAAGTTCACGCCGGTCAGCACGTTTTCCTTGTTGGGGTCAATCTCGCGGATGGCCCGGCCCAGCCAGCCCTCGGTGCCCTGCTTGTCCGGCTCGCAGGTGTGCCAGATGTCCATGCTGCGGAAGTGGCTGCGGTTGGGGTTGGCGTAGCCCACGCCCTGGATGACGGCAACCTTGCCCTCGTCAAACAGCCTCTTCAACGGGCCCATGTTGGGGTTCAGGCCAACGTACCCGTCCAGGTCCAGAGCCTGGCCTTCCGGCACCCGCACGGACGGGCGGTTGTCGTAATACAGCGGGTCCCCGTGAGGCACCACCGTGTTCAGCGCATCGTTGCCGCCGGAAAGCTGGAGCACCACCAGCACCGGATCTTTCTTCGTTGCGGTCATGTTGTTTCTCCTTTCGATGGAGTGGGTTGGCGTTGGTCGGGTGGCAATTCGTCAAAGGGTCTTCTATTGGCCTCTGCGCGTTTTCGCCGGCGCTGCCAATGCTTCCAGCGTTGTTCGTTGATCGCCTGGCTTTCGGCGTATCCCACTGCGAAGCCTTCGGACCGGCCTTTGTCATAGCCCATGGCATAGGCGATCTTGTGTCCCAAAGCGTAGGCGCGCTGCCAAGTCTCCGGGAAGCCCTCGTCGCATCCTTCGGCACGCGCCAGGGCAAAGGTTCTATCGAAAGCTTTCGCCCTGAACTTGCGCCTCCGGTGTTCGAGCCATATTTCGGCCAGTACCATCTTGCATCTTCCTAGCGGAACAACCCTCGGTTTTCCAGCTTGGGCGGCGGCTCGTCGAAAGGTTCGCCTTTGGCCTCGGCTTCTTCACGGCGCCGGAGCCAGTCTTCCCAACGTTGCTGGAGGCGGCGCAACCGACGCTCAGTCCAAATTTCTGCGAGAACCATCTTGCGTTTTCCTAACGGCGCGATGTCGACCGGTTTTCCAGTTTCGGTGGAGGTTCGTTAAAGGGTTCGCCTTTGGCCTCGGCCTCTTCACGTCGCTGCAACCAGGCTTCCCATTCAGCCTGATTACGCTGCACGGCTTCCTCGACTTTGCGTTTGGTCCACATTGCACCGATAACCACTCTGCTTACCTCCGTGATGACGGGCGATGCTATCAGGGCCACTCCGCCGGCCTTCAACACTTCACCAACGACGACGTACTGAATCTCCTGCCATCCGGTTATCTGTTGTGTCACCAGTGCGAAAAGCGTGTCGGTAACGGACAGATATACGGTGATGATGGTATAGACGGCGAGGTACCACGGCAACGCCTCCGCGCTGATGCTGGGTATCCCAATGCGTCCGTTCCGCCGCTCCTCTTGGTTGCGCATTCGTCGCCCCGGTTGTCGGCTGCCCCGGCCGCCGCTCGGCGATCCGGGGCAACCTTAACCGAACGATGGCTATGCGAACTGGTACTCCTGCGTGCTCACAATCAGCTGCAGGGTCTGCGCGATGGTATCCGAGTACTCCGGCGTCCCCGGAGCCGCGTTGCCGACGAAGGCAACCAACTGGTCCCGCGTCTCGGACGCCAACTCGTAGGCTCCCACCATCTCCAGGCACCGGTCAACGATGCTCTCGGCCGTGTTCACCTGCTCTTCGCCCAGCCGCGCCACGATGTCCCGGATGCCCGGCAGGCTGGTGTTGCCCACCTGGTCCGCGGCGAAGTTGATCCGCTCCACCAGCGTGCCCGAGTCGATCCACTCGGCGCCAGTGTGCCAGCCCTCCACCGTGGGCGGGTTCATCAGGTCCTGCCCCATGTACCGGATGGTGTTGGCCAGCGGGTTGAGGCCCAGCTTCGGCGACGTGAAGTCCTGCACCAAGCGCATCGTGCCGATCACCACCTCGGTCGGGCTCTTCACCTTCTCGAAGCGGGCGTTCTTGAAGAAGTCGGAGTTGAACATGACCCGCAGCATCGCGGTCAGGTTGTAGCCGGAGTCGAAGTACGTCTGCTCCAGCAGCGCGATGGCTTCGGGGTCCCGCGGCGCGGTGTTCTGCCAGGCCGGCACCTGCACCTCGTCCGCCACGAAGAAGTTGTACAGGTGGCGCGACACGAACCGGGCCGCCGACTGTTGCCGGGCGATGATGTCAACGATGTCGTCGCCGTTGAAGTTGCCCGTCTCGCCCAGGAACGTCTTGTCCTCGTTGTCGTGGTCGTACGGGTTGTAGATGAAGTTCGACTCGTACCGGCCGTAGGGATACCGCGGCACGGCGTTGGTGATGGTCCAGCCGGTAAAGGCGCGGGCCGCTTCCTTCACGTCGTCCTCGGAGTAGTTGGCCTGGCCGTCCATTCCGACGCCCATGGAGAACAGTTCCAGCAACTCGCGGCCCCAGTTCTCGTTGATGGCGCCCTTGTGGCTCATGCAGTTGTCCAGGTAGAACACCATGGCCGGGTCCCGGGCCAGGCCCTTGAGCAGGACGTCGAAGCTGCCCATGCCCAGGTCGCGGAACATGTCCAGCTGCAGCTGGATCTGCCGTCCGTGCTCGCACTTGGAGTTCCCCGTGCACAGGATCCCGTGCCAGAACAGGGCCATCTTCTCCTGTAGGGGGCGCTTGGTGTTGATCATTCGGTAGGTGAGATACGCCTGGTTCACTTCCAGCGCGTTCATCTCTTTCCAGTCGACGAAGTGCCGCTCCAGGATGTCCATTTCCAGGTCAGGCTGGGCAATGGGATTGAGCAGTTCTTCGACGGTGGCTTCGTAGCCTGCGGCGGCGCGCTGTTCCAGCTCGGCGTAGGTGGCGCCGAAACCGGCCCGACGCATCAGGTGCGCCATCTGGGCAATTTCCTGGTTGGTGGGCATAACCGTTACCTCCTGGGGATTGTGACGATTTCGACCCCTAAAGGGCCGATTTGCGACGGTTACCGCAAGCACATAGGCCGACCAGCATGCGCACGAGGCAACCTCGTGTAAGTAGCCGCATCCTACGCGCCGGGGAATTAGGGTGTCAAGGAAAACGAGTGTGTGTGCATATGCCTATTGGGATTCGTATCCGCAAAGGCAGTCTCGTATGACCCGATTCATCTCAGGAAATTCGTTGACGGCAAAGGCCTCCACCCATCGCACCATCTTGTCGCGCACCGCTTCGTCATCCCAATTGTCGTAATCGGCATCAGTTGTGATAGGCCCCTTCACGTCAAGGCGTGTATACGAACCGCTAAAACTCTCGCCGGCGCGGCTGAACAAATCGGGGTGTTGAGCGACCCCGGAGTGTATCGCCCGGCGGACCGCCTCATCCGTTCCCGGACCCAGTGTGCAGATCAGTTGGGGGTGACCCTGCCGGAAATCGAAGCCAAACGTGACCAGTGACCCGGAACCCCAACCGGTCCCCGTTTTGAAAGCGTCAAATCCATCCCAATCTACGGACCGAAAGAACAGCAGCCTGGGCTCCCTAGGCTCTTCCCAATCCAGCACCCAGCCTTGTTGATGGTCGATGGCCGCCTTGAATATCTCCTTCCCCTCCGACACGAAATCCGGCTTGTGCTCGATCAGCAGTTCGATGGCTTGCCGGTGCTCCAGGTAAATCTGCCGGGCCAGTTGCCTGACATTGGTGTCCGTGTCGGCCACGATCCTCCTCCTCAAGGTGGTTGCGTACTGCCCCAAGAACGCGCTTACGTCTTCCGGTAGCAGACTGACTCTGTTGCTGATGGACTGCTCTACCAACTGCAAAACCGTCGCGTAGCTCACGGGTGTCCAGTGTTCCTGCTCTTCCGGTCTAATAGGGAACGTGCCTCTAGGCGACAAAAACACGTGGTGCTTGTCAAAGCCAGGGTATCCTTCTGCCAACGCCAAGCGGTAGCGCGTCAGTTGCTCGCTGTGCTCATTGGAGAAAATCTTGTTCTCCACCGCGCACAGGAAGCGCTCATCGCGGTTCAACAACAGGATATCCAGATACCCTTCTCGGCCATCTACCACGTTCCGCCATTCCGGCATTACTGTGGTAGCCGACCAATCGAACCCAGGTCTGTCAGACAAGGTAACTGTGCGGATGCCTGCAGACCTAGCTTGTGCAATAGTCTCGAGCACAAAGCCGCTAAGAAACTGGTGCTTATCCCCGTGGCTACCGCGCGGGTCCAATAGCCAGGACAAAAATCTGGAATGAAACTCTTCGGATCCCGAAACGCCTAGGAACGCCAGAGCGTCGAACTCGGAGTGTTGTTCCTCGATCAGACCTTCCAGTTTGGCCATGTCGGCATTAGCGCCGGTAGATGCCCTTAGCGCCAGTAACGCACGGTACTCCGAATTCACCCCTTCCTCCATACTCAATTCTTCCTCCAACCCCACAGGTCAGTTGTCGAGGTCTCTATGCTCGTAATCTGTAACGCAACAAGAACCTTATGCGCACCTAGAGGTAGCTACTACACTGGCTGAAACCCCGCCACCCGATCCTTCACCCATGCCCCCACCTCAGCACCAAACGCCGGCTCCGGCGGCGGCTCGTGATACCGCGCCACCTGCCCGTAGCGGGCGGTGTGGTGCAGCCTATTGACGATGGCGCCCAGGTCAACCTCCAATTCTTCGTCCCTGTCCAGCAGGGGCAATGGGAACTTGGGGATGGCCTGCTGTACGGTGAACGGATACAGCAGCGCGCTGGGATGCTCCAAACCGCGGCATACCAAAATGCGGTAGTCGCTGGCCGGCAACGATGTTTCCAGAGGCATTGGCTGCCAACCGCGCAGCAGATCTATCTCCACCAGGTTGACGTATCTGGCGGCAATTACTTCCCTCTTGCGGAGGTAGCGGTAACGTCCTGTCCCCGGCGCTTTGTTTGTAGGCGATAGAACTTCGATAACGGTGACAACTTCCCGGTCAGGCGCAGCCTCAACCTGCAACCAGGTAACCTTGACTTCCCGGGGCATCAGAACCCGCACCGCGTTGGTGTCTTCCAACGAGGGAGTAGGGGCCCTGCGCGTCATGCTCTCAGCCTGACCACACAGGTACTCAACCTCTGTGCGCTGTTTTAGGTCAGCACGGTATTTGTGAGGCAGCCGCGGCCCTATGTCATTGGCCAAGGCGGAAATTAACGCATTGTGAAAATCCCGCCATAAATGCGGCCTTTCTAAGTACGGATTCATCCCGGGAAACGGGTTGTCGTACTTCATGGCCGTTGTTCTCCCGCGGTGCCGCCCCGTGTCCGTCCCCGGTCAGCCGCCCCGTCGCCGCTTGTGCTGCCGCAGGATGCAGTCATCCATGATGACGCCCAGCCCGGCCTCCCGCGCCCATTCCGCCGCCGCCTGGTCCACCACCCCGTCCTGCATCCACACGTACCGCGCCCCGATGCTGACCGCGTCGTCCGTGACTGCGCCGGCAAACTCGCTGCGCCGGAACACGTCCACTAGGTCAATCGCCGCTCCCTGCGCCTGCGCCGCCGCCGATGCCGCGTCCAGGTCGTCGTAAGATTGCTCGCCCAGCACCGTCGCGCCCTGCAGCGCCGGGTTCACCGGGATGATCCGGTACCCCTGCGACTGCATGTAACGCGACACCCCGTGGCTATCCCGCGCCGGATTGTCCGACAGACCCACCACGGCAATCGTCTTCACGTTGTCCAGAATTTCGTCAATCAAGTCCATAAATTTTCCTCACACCGATATAACAGGATGAACAGGATTTCAGGATTGCTATCTGCCAAATCAATCCTGTCCATCCTGTTCATCGATGTAAAGCTTGATTTGCAGTCAGCGGCTGGCCGTGCTGTCGCTGCTGGTGATGGTGATGTGCCCCATGTAGCCGTTGGCCGTGGCGCCGTGCCAGTGGTTCTCCCCGGCCTTGATCTGGACCACGTCGCCCACGCCCACGTGATGCTCTTCGGTCTCGTTGGCCACGATGCCGTTGCCCACCGTGATCACCAGTATCTGGTCGCTGCTGTGCACGTGCCATCCCGTCTGCGCGCCCTTCTCAAAGTTCACCACACTGGCGTTGAAAAAGTCGCTCTCCCCCTCGGGGATGATGGGCTGGCGGGTCCGGTGCACATCGCCGCCGGTCCATCCCGGCACTGCCTCCGCCGTTCCCAGCGGCACGTGCTCCACGTTCGCAATCCGTACTACGCGCATGATTTTGCCTCCTTGTGCTTGGTGTGTTGTTTTAGGGTTCTAGGCGGAAATCGGTTGCTTCAACTTTTCCAGCAACTCGGCGTCCGTCTCAAACTCCAGATCCAGCAGCCCCCGGGCCATCCGGCGGGCTACCCTCTGGTCTTCGTCGTTGCCGGTAGTAAGGAGCTCGAGTATATCTGCCATCATCTCGAGGCGGAATTGAGGGTCGCGCTGTAGCATCTCACGCGCTCCTATCTTCCAATCTTGCGACCGCGGTACTGTCATCACTAATCTCCTGGCCGGCCTCTGTGATCACGCCATCTGGCTTGAGCACGTAGGATATCGCTACGTTGATCGCTCTTGTCCCCGCCTCCAAGCAGGATGACAAGCATCGGCCCATTCCATGCGAAATAGATCCGGTATCCGGGGCCGAAATCGACCCGCCGTTCGATTACCCCTTCTCCCACATGGCGACAGTCTCCAAGATTTCCCTCTTCCATCCGGGCCACGACGCTGAGAATACGGCGCCGCACCTCACGCGGCAGGTCTTCTACCCAACGGTCAAACGGGCTCCGCCCTCGTCGGTCCAAGTATGCGCGAACTTCCGGCATATCAGCATTCTATCGCGCGACCCGGATGCGGCCGGCGTTGCGCGCCGACCCCATCCGCAAATTAAACGTCGACGGATTACTTCGCCGGCACGGGCACGCCGGCAATCTTCACCGGCACGCTCCCCACGGTGTTCCGGCTGGTGAAGTACAGCGTCTTCCAGTCTGCCCCGCCGAAGCACAGGTTGGTCGTCGCCGGTTGCCCATGCACCACGATGCCCAGCGTCTCGCCGCCGGCGTTCATGATGTGCAGGCCGCCGGACCCGCCGCAGTAAACGTTGCCCTCAACGTCCACCTTCATCCCGTCCGGCACGCCCTCCCGCTCGCCGCGCAGGTCCTTGAACAGCCGGTCCGACGCCAGCGCCACTGAGCCGTCGTCCTGCACGTCGAACGCGCGGATGATCCCCCGTCGCGAGTCGTTGATGTACAGCACCGTCTCATCGGGATTGAACGCCAGCCCGTTGGGCACCACGAAGTCAGACACCAGCAGCGTCAGCGTACCCAAATCCGGCGAAATGCGGTACACGCCCGAGATGGTCTGCTCCCACTGCTCCCGCGGCCGTCGGAACGTCCACGGGTCGGTGAAGTAGATGCTCCCGTCCGATTTCACCACCACGTCGTTGGGACGGTTCAACTGCCGACCCTGGAACTGGTTGGCCAGCACCGTGGTCGACCCGTCGTGCTCCAGCCGGCTGACGCGGCGGCCGTCGTGCTCCGCGGCGATCAGCCGACCCTGCTGGTCGCGGGTCAGCCCGTTGTGCCGGTTCACCGGCTCGGCTTCCACGGTGACGCCCGAGCCGGGCGTGTACCGCATTCGGCGGTTGTTGTGGATGTCGCTGAACAGCAGATAGCCGCCGTCGCTCCACCATAGCGGCCCTTCGGCGGGACCCTCGTCCCCTCCGAACCCCGACCCATGCTCCTCAATAGGTGCGTCGGTGTCGATGATGGCGTCCAGGGCAGAAGACAACTTTTCGATTGGCATGGTTGCGCCTCCTGGTGTGTCCGGCGTCCGTTCCGGCGGACCGGTGACGCCCGGGATACTGGGGTAGTTCGCGCCGCCATTGTATGCCCGCCAACCGGGCCGCGCAAACCGCACCGGAACCGCCGCCTGCCCTTCGCAGCCCGGTGCGCAATCCCCTGGACCCGAGCCGATGGCGCTCTATCTGTCTCCCCGAATCTGTTGTCTCCCGGTAGCGTTCCAATTCAGACGGTTTAACTTTCCCATCATTCCGGCAAAACTTTCCCGTCATTCCGGCAAAACTTTCCCATCATTCCGGCGTAACTTTCCCGTCATTCCGGCGAAAGCCGGAATCCAGGCATCCCTCGCATCAAGAAATCCCGTCTATCCTGTCCATCCATGCCAAGAAACCACCTGAAGCGGAACGCTACCCTGTCTCCCGATGGTGTTGCGCGATGGACAGTCAAGATAAGATACTTGCGTTCGCATAAGATCGGATACCCACTACTTAACACTTGCCCAAATCGGGACAAAGATAACACCACACCTGAATTTGGAGCGTGACTCTTGGCAGCATCACCGGTGAATGAACACATCCGCTACGAACCGGACGAACATCCTCCCGCCCTGTTGACCATCGGCGCCGGCTTCCAGGCCGCCCTGCTGATCATCGGCGGGATAGTTCTGGGCGTCGTCATCGTCTTCCGCATCGCGGAACAGCCCGCAAACTACATCGCCTGGGGCGTCTTCGCCGCCCTCCTCATCAGCGGCATCACCACCATCCTCCAGGGAGCCCGCCTCTGGCGCATCGGCGCCGGACACATCCTGGTGATGGGCACCTCCGGCGCATTCTTCGCCGTGTGCGCCGCCGCGCTGATCCAGGGCGGCCCGACCCTGATGGCCAGCCTCGTCGTCGTATCCGCCCTGTTCCAGTTCGCCCTGGCCGCCCGCCTGTCCGTCCTGCGCGGCATCTTCACCCCGGTGGTCTCCGGAACCGTAATCATGCTCATCGCCGCCACCATCATGCCCATCGTGTACGACATGCTCAGCGACGCTCCCGAAGGCACCGCCTCCGCCGCTCCTCCCGTCGTCGCTATCGTCACCATCCTCACCATCGTCATTCTGGTCCTGCGCGCCCCCGCCTCGTGGCGCCTATGGTCCCCGGTCATCGGCATCGTCGTCGGCTGCGCGGTTTCGGCCCCATTCGGCATGTACGACGTCCAGTACGTCAAGGACGCCCCCTGGGTCGGCGTTCCCTTCGGCGCCTGGCCCGGCTTCGACTTCACCCCCGGCGTGGAGTTCTGGGCCCTGCTCCCCGCCTTCATCGTCGTCACCTTCGTCGGCGCCATCGAGACCATCGGCGACGGTGTCGCCATCCAGCGCGTCTCCCGCCGCCGTCCCCAGGCCACCGATTACCGAGTCGTTCAGGGCGCCCTCAACGCCGACGGCGTGGGCAACTTTCTGTCCGGCCTCGCCGGCACGCTGCCCAACACCACCTACTCCACCAGCATCTCCCTGGCCGAGGTTACCGGGATCGCCGCCCGCCGCGTCGGCATCGTGATCGGCGTCATCTTCATCGTCCTGGCCTTTTTCCCCAAGGCGGCCGCCTTGCTCATCGCCGTCCCGTCGCCCGTGGTTGCCGCCTACGCCGGCATCCTCATTGCCCTGCTCTTTATCCAGGGTTTGCGCATCATCGTCCAGGACGGCCTCGACCACCGCAAGGCCACCGTTGCCGGCATCGCTTTCTGGGTCGGCGTCGGGTTCCAGAACGGCGTCATCTTCCCCGAACTTCTGGGCGACGGCTTCGTCGGCGTCCTCCTGGGCAACGGCATGACCTCCGGTGCCATCATTGCCGTCGCGCTGACCGCCTTCGTCGAGTTCAGCAAACCTCGCCGTCGCCGCCTGCGCGTCCCGATGAACGACGACGCCCCCCAGCAGGTGGACGACTTCCTCCGCGCCTTCGCCTCCCGCATCAATTGGAACACGGAAGCCTCCGACCGCCTCGCCGCCGCCGGCGAGGAGACCCTCACCATCCTCGCCCAGGACGACGATCCGGAGACCTCAGATGCGCCCAAGCGGCTCACCATCAACGCCCGCCGCGAGGGCCGCAACGTGGAACTGGAGTTCATCTCCGCTCTCGACGGCGCGAACGTCGAGGACCACCTCACCTACCTCAGCGCCCTGCCCCCGGTCCCCGACGACGGCGAGGTCTCCTTCCGTCTCCTCCGCCACTACGCCTCGTCAGTCCGCCACCAAAAATACCACGGCCTGGACGTCGTAACCGTCAGCGTCGCCAGCGCCGCTTGACGCGAATGCACCCCAACATTACGCGCCCGGTCGCCATCCCTCGGCGGCCGGGCATTTCTTTTAATTACCGCTACTGAGACCGACAACTTGCCCAATCAGGCAACCCGTTGCCATAATGAAATCCATAAAGTGTTGGAACCGTCATCATCAGGAGCCGTATATGTCCTCAAAATAAGTTGACCATCAAAACAGCAATAAAAATCGAACGGGCGGCCCATAACAGGCACAAACGAGGCATAACTCATGGATATATCATCGATAAACGACAACGTTCGCTTCGAACCCAACGAAAAACCACCCCGGTCGCTTCTCATCGGCACTGGATTCCAGGGCGCACTCGTCATGATCGGCAGTATCGTCCTGACCGTCGTCATCGTGTTCCGTATCGCGGGACAGCCTGACGACTACATCTCCTGGGGCGTCTTCGCCGCGCTTCTGATCAGCGGCGCCAACACCATCCTGCAGGCCGTGCGATTTTGGCGGTTCGGCGCGGGCCACGTCCTGGTGATGGGCACCTCGGGCACCTTCATCGCGGTCTGCGCCGCGGCTCTGCTCGACGCCGGACCCGCGGTCATGGCGAGCCTCATCGTCGTTTCCTCGCTGGTCCAGTTCGCGCTGGCCGCCGGCCTGCCTACGCTGCGACGCATCTTCACCCCGGTGGTTACCGGCACGGTGATCATGCTCATCGCCGCCACCGTCATGCCCATCGTCTTTGACATGCTCACCGACGCGCCCGAAGCAACGCCAGATCTCGCCGGTCCCGTGGTGGCCGCGATCACCCTCGTTACCGTCCTTGCATTGGTGCTCCGCGGTCCGAAATCCCTGCGCCTCTGGGCCCCTCTCATCGGCATTGTCGTCGGTTGCGCGGTCGCCGCGCCTCTCGGCCTGTACGACCCGCAAATCGTGCTCGACGCACCCTGGTTCGGCGTCCGGTTCGGGTCCTGGCCCGGCCTGGACTTCACTCCCGGCCCGCAATTCTGGGCGTTGCTCCCGGCCTTCGTCATCGTGACCATCGTCGGCGCAATCGAGACCATCGGCGACGGCGTGGCCATCCAGCGCGTTTCCCGCCGCAGTCCCGCCGCCACCGACTATCGAGTGGTGCAGGGCGCACTCAACGCCGACGGCCTCGGCAATCTTCTCTCGGGTATCGCCGGCACCCTGCCCAACACCACCTACTCCGGCACGATCCCTCTGGTCGAAATCACCGGCATGGCCGCGCGCCGCGTCGGCATCGTCATCGGCGTTATCCTTATTGCTCTCGCCTTCGTGCCCAAGGCCACCGCCCTGCTGATTGCCATACCCAGCCCCGTGGCGGCGGCGTATCTGGCCATGTTTTTCGCATTGCTGTTCGTCCAGGGCATGCGCATCGTCGTGCGCGACGGCCTCGACCACCGCAAGGCTGCCATCGTCGGTCTGTCCTTCTGGGCAGGTGTGGGCTTCCAAAACGGCGTGATCTTTCCCGATCTCCTGGGCGACGGCTTCTGGAGTGTCCTGCTGGGCAACGGCATGACCGCCGGCGGCTTGGTGGCTATGTTCCTCGCCGCGGCCGTGGAGCTGACCGGCGGCCACCGGCGGCGCATCCGACTGAAGCTGGACGAACAAACCCCGCAGCAGGTCGACAACTTCCTCCGTGGCTATACCGATCGCCTCGGCTGGAACGCCGCAGACGCCAACCGCGTCGCCGCGGCAGCGGAGGAAACCCTCGCCATTGTGTCCCGCGCGGATCCCGGCGATCCCGAAACCCCCAGGCACATCACGGTCCGAGCGCGCCAGGAATCCGACCGGATCGAGCTGGAATTCGCCTCAACCCTGGACGGCGAAAACGTCGAGGACCGCCTCACCTACCTCAGTGCCCTTCCCCCGGTCCCCGACGACGGCGAGGTCTCCTTCCGCCTCCTCCACCACTACGCTTCGTCAGTCCGCCACCAGAAATACCACGGCCTGGACGTGGTAACCGTCAGCGTGTCAGCCGCCTGAAGTGGATCTCACGCGTACCGATTTTGTCTTTTGCATCGATGGACAGGATGAATAGGATGCTGGCGATACCGTCGCGGCGTTCTGCTCACAGCAGCATCCCGGCATCCGGGGGCTGACAATAATCAATCAAATCCTGTCCATCCTGTGTATCGATGTAAAATTACCCCGGTCGCCGTTTATAGCGGGTACGCGTGAGGAAGTGGATCCCTTGATTGTGGGGTGAATAATCATTCGCCCCGCGCTCTCACGGACGTCGGTCCTCCTTGTTTGCTTCCCCAGGTCGGCCCCGAAATCCCTGACACCCCCACCCTCACATCCGCCAGAACTCCCGTGCTATCCTGAATCCGCAGGCGAAAATATCCGTCCCGCCGACCAGGTTCCCAGCGTTCACGGCCACCCCATCAGCATCCAAGTCGCTAACGGCCTCTGCATGAGACTGCCGCCGGCCACTCTAACCGGTGTAGTCTCCTCGGCCACCGGGCCCGCCACAGCCCGCCATGCCTTGGGCCCGTGCCCCAGTCCATGGAAAATGAGAGCAAAAAACCCCAGCGCAAATCCTCCGGCCGTAGGGCTGATAACCGCTCGGAACCTGGTCAACACTACCAACCACATCGCCTGCACACCCTCAACCTCAGGAGGCCAGCCACAGCAACACCTCGATCATCATTTCCGGCGACCGCAGTCCATCGCCTGTGCTGCGGTCGCCTCCATGCACCATCGGCGGTTCCGGGGCAAAGCTCGCATCTGCTATGCTTTCCAGGTAGGCAAGGCATCTACGGGAGGGTACGCATGAGCACGCCGGAAGGACGGGATCAGGCTTCCGAAAACCTGACGCCCGAGGGGCGGGCCATAGTCCGACGGCTGGACGAGGTCGTCGAGACGCTGAGGCAGTTCGGCGTCAAACAAACCGAGGGCGAAGAACGTCTCGCCAACCACGACGAACTCATCGCAGAGTCACGCGCCCAACTCCAACAGGGCGCCGAACGTCTCGCCAACCAGGAAGTCATGCTCGCAGAGCTGAAGGAACTCAACGCAGAGCTGAAGGAACTCAACGCAGAAGCCCGCGCCCGCCTCCAACGGGGCGAAGAACGTCTCGCCAACCACGACGAACTCATCGCAGAGTCACGCGCCCGCCTGCAAGAAGGCGCCGAACGTCTCGCCAAATCAGAATTGCATCTGGGCTATCTCCGCGGTGCCCACGCTTCCAACGCGGCACGACGCGACGCCGACCTGATCGCGGAGGATATGGGCTATCAGCTCGTCAACCAACTGCCAAGGGGAATGCTCATCAGCTTCGCCAACATGGCTCGCGCTTCCGGCAAGCACGAAAACGACGTGCGCAGCTTTCGCGAAGCCGACCTGATTATGCTGGTCCGCGATGCCGATGGACAGCCGGCCTACGTCGCTGTGGAAGCGTCGTTCACCATCGCGGCGAGAGATATCGAACGCGCCAGGCGAAACGCTGAGTATCTTCATGAATTCACCGGCCTGAAAGCTGTGGCCGCCGTTGCCGGTGTCGAAATCACCCGCGGACAGTGCCGCAACGCAAGCGCTGCCGGTGTTCATTGCTACACCATCCCTGCGCGAGATCTGGAAGCCGACTAACCGCCGATCAGTTACGAAATTATCCCGTCCATCCATGCAAATTTCCCCGGTCCGCCAAACCGGCTTCACGCGTGACTCACCCATCCTTGACACCGCCAAATCCCCAAACCTACAATAGTAGGCCGTTTGGGAGATTACCGAAATGGATTACGCAATCGTTAAAACCGGCGGCAAGCAGTACCGCGTCTCGCCCGGCGACGTGCTGGACGTCGAACTGCTGGAAGCCGAGGAGGGCAGCACCACCGCCCTCGATGAGGTCCTCGCCGTCTCCCGCGACGGCCAGATGCGCTTCGGCGCCCCCACCGTGGAAGGCGCCCGCGTCATCGCCGAGGTCCAGTCCCACTACAAAGATCGCAAGATCATCGTCTACAAGTACAAGGCCAAGACCCGGTACCGCCGCAAGAAGGGGCATCGGCAGAACTACACTCGTATCCGCATCCAGGACATCGACACCGGACACGAGCCCCGCGCCGATGAACCCCAGGCCGCGACCGAACCCGAGACAGGAGAATAGCGACATGGCCCACAAGAAGGCCGGCGGCAGCACCAACAACGGCCGCGATAGCAACGCAAAGCGCCTGGGCGTCAAGAAGTACGGTGGTGAGCGAGTCACCGGCGGCTCCATCATCGTCCGCCAGCGCGGCACCCGTATTCATCCCGGCACCAACGTCGGCGTGGGCAAGGACTACACCCTTTTTGCCAAGATCGACGGCCAGGTGACCTACGAGTGGAAGTCCAAGGGCAAGCGCCGCGTCAGCGTCTATCCCGTCGCCGACGCCTTGGCCGCTGCGGCATAGGGGGACACCATGAAAGCTGATATCCACCCCCGGTACTTCAAGGCCACCGTCACCTGCTCCTGCGGGAATGTCTTCGAGACCGGAGCCACCAGGCCCGCGATGCGTGTGGAGATCTGCGGCAAGTGCCACCCCTTCTACACCGGCGAGCAGCGCATCGTCGACACCCAGGGCCGCATCGAACGCTTCAGCCGCCGCTTCAACCTTGACGGCTAGCCCGTTTTGACGTTTTGAATTTTGTTCGTCATTCCGGCGAAAGCCGGAATCCAGAGGCTGCCAGGTATCCGACTCCTCAACTGTAGCCGCAGGTTACGGTACTGGATTCCCGCGAAAGCGGGAATGACGGTGAAAATATCAACTCTACTTGGCCAGCCCCCAATACGACCACGCTGCGGGAGCCTGAACCGGCTCCCGCTTTGCTATATCCTCCACTTCCGTTACCGCGAACCCGCCCCGCTCATGGCGAGCCCGTCGAACCACGCCGTCCACCCGGGGAGTCGCCCTCATGCCGCGCTACGTGCCCAAAACCGTCCGTGAATACGGACGCATCTACCTGGCCGAACGCCTGGCCGAGCACGGCTGGCAGTGCTTCATCGCCCGCCGCAGCCCCAACGAGGACGAGGTCATCGCCGGCATCCCCGAGCAATCCCGAGAAGTCCGCCTCAAGTTCCATTCCCAGGAACACAGCCAGGCCGTCCGTTTCTACGACGCCGACGGCCTCGATTGGGACTGGGAGTACCTGGTCATCAGCACCGAAATCCTTGCTGACCTCCCCGTAACCTACCTCCTCTCCCGCAACGACGTTCGCGAAGACGGCCGGCTGGACGAGGAGTTCGGCGGAGCCCTGTGGCTACAACCGGAAGCCTTCTCCGAAACCGCCTTCCGCGAAGCGTGGCACAAGCTGGATGGCTAGCTCCGCAACAAACTCCCCGCCCGCCGGCGCCCAGCCGGCCCGACCGCTCTACGGCGGCCAGGCCGTCATCGAAGGCGTGATGATCCGCGGCGTGCGCCACTATAGCCTCGCCGTCCGCCAGCCCGACGGCGACATCTTCTGCGACACCGAGCCCGTCAGTTCCCGCTTCTCCGGACGCGTCCGCCGCGTTCCCATGGTGCGCGGCGTCCTGATCCTCGCCGAAACCCTGTGGTACGGCATGAAGTCCCTGCAGCGTTCCGCCATCATCGCCGCCGGCGAGGCCGACAACGCCGAGGGCGCCGACTCCGCCGCTAGCAAGTGGACCATGGGGGTGACCATGGCCATTGCCTTGGCCCTTGGCATCGGCATCTTTCTCGTCCTTCCCCTGCTCGCCGTCCGCCTCATCGACCCCTTCCTCGAATCCTCGGTGGTCAGCAACCTCATTGAGGGCGTCATCCGGCTGATCATCCTGGTGGCCTACGTGGCCGGCATCTCCGCCATGAAGGACATACGCCGCGTCTACGCCTACCATGGCGCCGAGCACATGGCCGTCCATACCTACGAGGCCGGCCAGGACCTCACCGTGGAAAACGTCCGACGGCATCCTACGCCCCACCCCCGCTGCGGGACCGCGTTCCTCCTCACTGTGGCCGTGGTCTCCGTGCTGGTTTTCGCCCTCCTGGGCCGCCCCGATCTGGAATGGCGCATCCTCTCCCGCATCGCCCTCATCCCGGTGGTCGCCGCCGTCAGCTATGAGATCATCCGGTTCGCCGGCGCCCACCGCCAGGCCTGGTTCGGCAAGGCCCTGGCCGCCCCCGGCCTCGCCCTCCAGCTCATCACCACCCGCCAGCCCGACGAGGACCAGATCCAGGTCGCCATCGCCGCCATGGAAGCCGCCCTCGCCGCCGATAGGCAAACGTCGCCGGGTCCCGCCTTAGCCGATCCGGCGTCAAGCGGGCACGGGTCATGTGATACAGTGCCCTGAACCGGCTGACCGCGCCACGCCCGCAGACACAGGTGCACCATGGCTGACGTCCCTGACATGCAAATGATCCCCTACTTCACGGCCACGGAACCGCGCAACTTCGTGGAGCAGGGCCTCCAGCGCTATAACGAACTGCTGGAGCGACTGGCCGAGCAGATGGACGTCCTGCTGCTGCGCGCTCAGCAGGGCCAACCCATCGACGCCGACCTCGCCGAGCAACTGACCTCCCTCCGCGAGGCCCTCCGGCCCCGTCACGGCCTCTGCATCGACCGCGCCTGCTTCTCCTGCCGCGTCCATGAAGAGGCCATCAAGGAACACGTCCTGCTCTACGTCGATTGGAAGCTCCCCGGCACCGTCCAGCAGCTCGAACGCCTGAAAAACCGCAATTGATGAGACTACCCTCTGGGAGCGTAACGCTCATGGTTACTCAGCCCTTTGGATTGGACTACGACACTCCCCGCGTCCCGGAAGAAGATCCCAACATCTTCTACCCCGACTCGGATGATGAACCCATGGCCGAAGACGACCGCCAACGCCGCGTCATGATCGACGTCAGCGAGTCCCTGATCCAACACTACGCCGACCGCCCGGACGTCTACGTTTCAGCCGATATATTCGTCTATTACGAGATGAACAACCCCAACCGCAAGGTGGCCCCGGATGTCCTGGTCTCTTTCGGCGTTAAAGATCGTGAGCGCCTTTCTTACTTCACCTGGCGCGAAGGCAAGTCGCCCGATTTCGTGCTTGAAATCGCCTCTCCTAACACCTGGCGTCGGGACGCCACCGAAAAGCGGGACATCTACGCTGCCATGGGAGTCACCGAGTACTGGCGTTTCGACAACAACCGTGGCCAGGTCGTCCGGCGGGTGCTGATCGGAGAGCGCCTGAACGCAGCCGGCGAGTACGAGCCCATCGCCATCTCGCAAGAGGAAGGAACGTTGCGAGGATACAGCTCCGTGCTGGGGCTGGACCTGTTTGCCCGAGACGGCGCTTTGAGGATGTATGATCCCGTCAGCCAAACTTGGCTGAGAAACCTCCGGGAGGAAATAGCCGCGAGACAGATCGCCGAGGACCGCGCCCAGTTTGCCGAAGAGCGCGCCGAGTTCGCCGAGGACCGCGCAGCTATGCTGGAACAACTACTCCGGGAACACGGCATCACGCCGCCCAACGGCGATTAGCCCGCCGGCTGCCGCGCCACCGCCACGATGTGGAACATGTGGCGGAATAGCTGGAACGAGCCTCGTAGCAGCGACTTGAGATCCCGGTCCGCGTCCGGCCTCACGTGCCGGAAGACATCAGTTTCAGTGTAATAAACCTCCACGTCCGGCCGCTGCTCTCGCAGGGAATCCACCAGCCGCCGCGACTCCCCCACCGGTATCAGCGGGTCACCCACGTCGTGCATGACCCGCATCGCCGTATTCGCGCTCCACTGCCCCACGTGGTGCGACGGCGCTATGGAATCAACCTCCGCCCTGAACATCTCGGTCAGTTGCCCGTACCGCCATCTCGCCTTGCTGATGTACTCCACGCCCTCCAGCAGGGCGAACGCCGCCTCGGTGGAAAGGGGAACCCGCTCATTGGCGTCGTATTCGCCGCCCCCGGCAATCGCCCGCGCCGCTTCCTGATGCGCTGAGTCATCGACGGAACCAATCAGCATGTTGTTGTAGACCAGCCGCGTCAGCGGGTCCACCTCCCAGGCTCTGTCTCCACGATCCTCCATAGCTCGCCCGGCCGCGATCTGCACCACCAGGTCAGCCGTGTCGTAGTACCCGCCAAAAGCGTTCACGAACGCGATGTCGTCAGCGATGCGCGGGTCGGCCGCCGCCACCAGCGCAAAGGACGCCCCCACGGAGAATCCGGCGATCCCAACCCGCGCCGGATCAACGTATTCCTCCTCTCGTAGGTGCTCCAGCGCCGCCACCAGGTTGCCGATTTCCCCGGCGTCGATCTGCGCTCGTTCCCCCATGGTCGGCGACCAGTAAAACATCGCCGCAAATCCGGTCCGCGCCAGCGCCTGCCCCAGGTTGATCACGTCCGGGTCGTCCGCGCCCGCCGCGTTGGCCCCCAGGAAAATCAGCACGCCGGCCCGTCGCTTCCCGTCGGGAATCACGTACACGTCGGCCTCGCCTTCCGTGCCGTCGTCCCGCTGGAACGATATTTTCCGTCGCTCCGGTTCCACCGTAATCCACGGTTGAATCTTCACCGGCGACGGCAACACCTGGACCGCGAACGCGGCCGTGTGGATGGCCGTGCCTGCCGGCCTGAACAGCGTCAACACGGCCACAATCGCGACGCCGGCCACGATGGCGATCAGGTACCCGCGGTATGCAATCCATCCCAGGGTCCGCAACATGCCCCCGCCTCACGCGTACTCATTTGGTCTTTTACATGGATGCACAGGATGGACAGGATTTGATTGATTATTGTCAGCGTTCCGGAACACGGGACGCTGCTGTGATCGGAACGCCGCGACAATATCGCCGGCATCCTGTTCATCCTGTCCATCGATGTAAAAGAAAAGATGAGTACGCGTGTGCCCGAGTTCTACACCCGCACGCGGCTGATCATCGCCGCCGAGATCAGCCGCGTCGCCGCCATGGCCAGGAACACTATCGGCCAGGGGCTGCCCGTCATGTCCAGCAACACGCTGAAGATCAGAGCCTGCGCCCCCGCGTACAGGTAGCCGTGGGCGTCCAGCACGCCGGCGCCGGTGGCCGCCATCTTGCGCCCCGACAGGTCAACGGAAATCGTGGAGATCAGCGACACTCCCATGCTGATGCCTCCCCACAGCATCAGCGCCGCTCCCAGCCACGCGTTGGACGGCGGGGCCACCGCGATCACCACCAGCGCCGCCGCCGACAGGAAGCAGGACGCGATCACCAGCGGCCGCCGCCGGCTCCCCAGCAGCCGGTCCGATATAAAGCCCGATAACGGCGGCGCGATCAGGTACCCCAGCGGCAGCAGGAAGGTGATCAGCACCGTCTGCGTTATCTCTAACCCGCCCGCCTCGAAATAGTACAGGGGCACCCATGTCGTCAGCCCGTAGCGCGCCACGTTCTCCAGTCCCTTGACGTGACAGGCCAACTGGAAGCGCGAGTTCGTCAGCAGCACCTTGTAGGGCCCAAACCCCCTGAGCCTCGCGTCGTCCACCGCCTCCGGCGCCGCCGAAATCTCATCCTCCTCGATGTACTCGGGCAGTCCCACGTCGCGGGGTCGGTCCCGGGTCAGGAAGTAGAATGCCACCCCCAGCACCATGATAATCAACGGCGGGTAGCGGAAGGCGGCCCTCCAACCCCACTCTGCCGCAACCCAGCTGCTCAGCCACCACATCAGCAGCATTGCACCGCCGCTCACGGTTCCCACGAAGCCCATGGCGATGCCGCGCTCCCGCCGGGGCCACCACTGACTGATCATGCTGATGGCCGGCGACCAGCAGGCCGCGTTCACGAACCCGGCCAGCGCCCACGGGATGGCCATGGTCACCGCCGACGTGCCAAAGGACGTGGCCCAGTTGAACACCGTGGTGAACACTGCGCCCAGCGTCACCCACAGGCGCAGCCCATATGCCTCCGACATCCGCCCGTGCACCAGGTCCCCCAGCATGAACCCCCACAGCAGCATGGCGTTGATGATCCCGATCTCGATGTTGGTCAGCTGCAGGTCATCCTTGATCAGCGGCGACGTGGGCCAGAAATTAAACCTCCCCGTGTAGACGAACAGGTAGAAGGTGCAGAAGGACACCAGCACCTGCCACTTCCACCGGTGATAACGGCGCGGCAGATCGGCATACGCAACCGGGCCGGATAATGCGCTCATTGTGGCTGGAATAGTCGAGGTATTCGCGTTCTGCTACCGGCCGGATTCTCTCAAACGGCCTCATTGACGGACGGTTTCATCGCTGCACTGTCGCTTCCATCATCAGCCAACAGAACGCCGTCTTCCGGGAGATAATCATGGTCAAGCAACGCGCCCTGCTGACGCTCCAGCGCAAAAGGAGACGCAAAGCCATCGTCTACGCGAGCCAGATACCAGCCGCCGTATGAGCATTTCAGCAGCACGGCGCGTAAATCGCACCTGCCCGCCCTCAACTCGCATAACTGTTCCGGCGACACGCCCGTTATCAGATAGCGGTCGGCATCCGGTTCCGAGTCAACCATCGCCCCCAGATAGCAGCTTCCGCTGTCATCCCGGCCCTCAAACACCTGGACGCCGTCGTAGTACAAAAGGGTCGCCGTAAGTTGTGCTGTTTTCATAACGCCACCGCCAGGCAGTTAGCCGTGATATCGTAATCAGCCAGCGGCCACCAGGTGAAATGCGAACGTCGGCCCGTGCGTTGAATGTACCCGGCGCCAAGACCCAAATTCACCTGACAAATTGTACAACCGCGAAAGCTTCTCAAATTTAGTAGCAACTGCGACTCTCTGATATCGTCATGGACCGAAAGACCGCGTGCTTGACACTCGGAAACACTGGGAAAGTGGCGGTCGGGAAACATAGCGCGTTGCGACCCA
Organism: Dehalococcoidia bacterium; assembly: GCA_965220505.1. Lineage (GTDB taxonomy): Bacteria > Chloroflexota > Dehalococcoidia > Lucifugimonadales > UBA3495 > Bin87. The sequence goes on from CBDCQE010000001.1 coordinate 2,384,501, forward strand.
AAGTCAGCATCCCGGGGCGGGTCATGCCGTACAATCCGATATACAACGAGAGGCTCCGTTATTTCCACCGCTTCAGCCGGTGGGCAACCCTCCGGCAAGGGTTCGCGGAAAGTCATCGGTAGGTTTAATAGCAAGACCGCCGCTGCCGATGGTCCAGCAGCGGCGGCGATGCCTGAGCGTAAGCCGCTTAGCGCTTTGTGTGCAGCAGTTCCTTGGCCTCGTCCAGCAACTCTTCGTCGCTGCGGCTGAGGTCCAGCGGATCCCCGTGGGGCTGCGGAACCGGGAAGCCGGTCTTGTAGTACAGCTCGATGCGGTTCCCTTCCGGATCGAAGAAGTACATGCCAAAGGCGTTGCCGTGGCTGACGATCCGGTCGATGGTGCAGTTCTCGGCGTCGATACGCTCCTTGAACTCGCGCATGTCCTGGATGGACGGCACGCTGAAGGAAATCTGCTGGATCACCTTGGCGTCGTCGGAGGTGACGCGGCCTTCCATCAGTACAAACTCGTGGTGCTCGGCCACGGGGTCGGAACTCATGAACACCATTCGCCGCTGTTCCAGGTCCTCGTCCGCGATTTTCAACCCCAGTACTCGGCTGTAAAAATCGCGCATCTTCATCAAATCGGTGGCGTAGATGCCAACGTGTCCAAGTCCGCCAATCTGGGCCATATCCTTACCTCCTGAAGGGTCTCGTGTTGTGGCGCAACGTTATTCCAGCCCATCAGGGATGTCAAGAGAGCAGACTCACTCCCTACCGCAACTGCACCACCGTAACGCCCGCTGCCGAGCCGCCTTCTCCCGGTTCCGCAGCCGCCACCAGGGGATGACCCGCCAGATACTCGCGGATGGCTCGCCGCAGCGCGCCGGTGCCCTTTCCGTGTACGATCTTCAGCGACGACATGCCTTCCAGGGCAGCGTCGTCCAGCAGCGAGTCAATGACGTTCAGCGCCTCATCTACCCGGTAGCCGTGCAGGTTCACCTCGGGGCTCAGCGTCCGCTTGCTCTCGGGCCGGCGGTACACCACGCCAGCCTGCTCCGCCACCGGATGGAGCCGGTCGGCCGGCCGGTCCAACTGGTAAACCGGCAACCGGGCCTTCATGCTGCCGATGAGCACCTCGACTTCCTGCTGTTGGTCCGGCACCGCCACCACCTCGACGGGACGAGACACGCCGCGAATGTACACCCGGTCCCCGACCCGCAGGTCGTGGTACCACGGCGGCCGCTCCACCGGTATCGGTGCCCAGTCGGGCGATACCACCTCCCGTTGCGCCTCCACCAGGCTCTCCCGCTCCGCGCGCAGGTCGACATCACGGGCTTGACCGTCCGCCGCCACCGAAGATCTTTCCAGCGACCTCTCCGCCCGCCGGATCCGGCCCGTCAGGTCGACGATCTGCTCGGCAAGTTCGCGACGTGCGTCCTCCACCAGCTGGGCCTTGGTGTCCTCCACCGCCTCCAGCTCCTGGGCAATTTCCAGCTCGCGGACACGGGCGGCGTTCAAGGCCTGCTCCGCCTGCACCCGCAGCTCGCTCACCGTCAGCCGCTCCTCCTGGAGTTCCTGCAGCAGCTGATCGGTCTGGACGTGGGTTGGTTCCAGGTGGGACTGGGCTCCGGAGATGACAGTTTCCGGCAACCCCAGCCGGGACGCGATGGTCAGCGCATAGCTGCGGCCCGGGACCCCGTGGGTCAGGCGATACGTCGGCTCCAGCGTGCGTGGGTTCAGGTCCACGCTGGCGTTGACCATGCCCGGCTCTTCCTGGGCCAACCGCGCCACGTTCCGGTGGTGCGTGGTCGCCACCACCATCGCCCCCAGGTCGCGCAGGTGCGATAGCAGCGCGATCGCCAGCGCCGACCCTTCTTCGGGGTCTGTGGCCGATCCCAACTCGTCGATCAGGATCAGCGAGTTGGCGGTGGCAACGTCCATGATCCGCTGCAGGTTGCGGATGTGGCTGCTGAAGGTGGACAGAGACTCGAAGATGCTCTGCTGGTCGCCGATGTCGGCGTAAACGCCGTCCAGCAGGGGCAGCACGGCGTCGTCCGCCGGCACTTGCAGGCCAGCGTGCGCCATCATCGACAGGAGCCCCGCAGTCTTGAGCGCGACGGTCTTCCCCCCGGCGTTGGGGCCGGTGACCACCAGCACCGGTTGGCTCGCGCTTATGCTGATCGTGGTGGGCACAACCTCGCCGGTCAGCAGCGGGTGACGCCCTCCGGTGATCTCCAGCCGGCGCGGCTCAGCGACGTCCAGCAGCGTGGGCGGCACGGCCCGCAACGACGCCCCATAGCGTCCCTTGGCTGCGGCCAGGTCCAGTCGGGCCAGAAGGCTCAGCATCAACGTTATGTCGTCCGAGTACCGGCCCACCATTTCCGACAACTGCCGCAGCACCCGCTCTTCCTCGCGTTGCTCCGCCAGACGGGTCTCCCGCCAGCGGTTGCCCAGGTCGATGGCCGGCATGGGCTCGATGAACACGGTGGCCCCGCTATCGGACACGTCGTGAATGATCCCGGGAGCCTGCCCCTTGAACTCCGTCTTAATCAGCAGGACCATCCGCCCGTTGCGCTCGGTGATGATATCTTCCTGGATTACGTCCGACCGCTGGTAACGCCGCAACGACCGCTGCATCACGTCGTTCAGCGATGACCAGGCGGAACGCGATTCGCGGCGCAGGCGTCCCAACTCCGGTGATGCGTCATCGAGCACCTCGCCGGATGGGCCAATCGCGCGATTGACGGCGCTCTCCAAATCGGGCAGTTCCGGCAGGTTCTGGGCGATGGCCGCCAAAACGGGCAGGTCGTCGCGTCGTGCCAGGGAACCTCGGTTCCAGCGGGCGGCCGCCGCCAGCGCACCCATGTGGCGCAGTTCCTCGCCGCGCAGCACGCCGCCCAGCAGCGCACGCTGAACCGCCGGACGCAGGTCTTCCTCGGGGCCAAGTTCCAGGGCGCCGGTCGTATCCAACAGGCGGCGGGCCTCGGCCGTTTCCTGCTGCCGCACGGCAATGTCGCGCGGATCAGCCGAGGGGGTCAGTTCGGCGGCCAACTCACCGCCCAGGGTGGTGCGGGTCGTCTCAGCCAGACGGAGCCGGATCTGATCGAATTCCAGCAGCCCGATGGCCCGCTGGAACCCCGCTTCGGGTGGAATGGATTGGTCCTCCGCCAATGTCATGGCCGGAATTATAGCACCGGCGGCAATGACGTCCTGGCGTCATAATCCGATTTCACTATGCGAACCGAGACGCACCAGTTCAAGAAGTTCATATCCCTCACGCGTACCCAGTTTGCCGAGATCCGGGAATTTACATGGATGCACAGGATGGACAAGATTGGATTGATGCCTGCTCTATAGTGGTTCCGGGTCGAAGCGGAAGCAGTAGTGCCCTAATGGCGGAAAGGGAGTATTCATCTTACGGCTATGGTATGGTTTCCATCATCCAACAAATGCTATCCCGTTCATCCTGTTTATCCATGCAAATTGTTCCTCCTCACCAGCTCAGCGGGTACAGGCGGCACTGGTACAGCATGGCCCCGACCTCGTCCAGCGAAGCGCGATTGGGCTCGCGCACGTCCAGGCGGCGCTCCAGGATTATCGGAGAAAGGCGGGACAACGTCTGGCACTCCTTGAGAAAACCGTTGACCGTCGCGGCTTCGCCCCCCAGCGCGACGTAGTCCAACTTGTGCATCCAGGGCCGCCACTGCGCATCCAGCACGCCGGATGCCTCCGCGTACAGCCGGTGGATCTGGTTCTCCCTCACCCGTTGGAACCGACGCTGCGAGGTTCCCCCGGCGTGATGCTTGCCCTTCACGTAGCGAGTGTCCGTCTTGGACACCGCCAGACGTTGGCCCTCGTACACCGCGACGGCGTAGCGGCCCAGGCGCACCAGCGCCACGCCGATGGTCAACTCCGCCGACAGCATCGTTCGCAGAGGCCAGTCATAAATGATGTCCCCCGACCACATGTCATTCAGCGGGAACGGAGGCAGCACGGCCAGACCCGCGTTGCCAATACGGAACGCCACGACGCCGGTGGGTGAGCGCAACACCCGACTGCCGGCCCGCTCCAGGGTTGTGATCCAGGAGTCTGGGTTCCTGTCCTGCGACAGGACGAAGATGGCGGAGTCATCGCGTGCCGCCTCGCCAGGAAAATAGAGCGTCGCCGCCCGGGCGGCGGTCTCCGACCGCGTTCGGAGTTCGGTCAGCAACGCATCCATGCGCTGCACCGACATCGTCTGCCCGGCGCGGATGTTCAGGTCGGTCAGCACATTCTCTCCGCCCATGGTTAATGATAACCGATTCCGTAACCGAAACTTTCCAGGGTATGTGCAATAATGCTACCCCGCCGAAAATGCACAGAGACTCGAAGAGGATTTGCAATGGTTTCCCACGACGCGCCCACCGATTCCGGTTCGGAGACCCTGTCTGCGCACGAGCGCCAACAGCGGGCGTTGCAACGGCTGGACGATGGTCACGCCGCGCTGCAGGAAGCCCTGAAAGGCCTTAGCGAAACCGAGGCGTTCCTCGGTTCACGCTGGTCGGTCTGGGAGGTGATGCAGCACCTGCTCACCGAGAACTTCGTGGAGGCCCTGGAACAGATAGCGTCGGGCGAGCGGGAGATGCTGCCCGCCTTCGACGCTCGCACTGATCGCATCGCCGCCGACGTGGCCAAGCTGGAGGCCAACTACCAACGGTTCCGCAGGTTGATATCGGGACTGGGCGAAGAGCAGCTGGACCTGCCCGCCACGCCGTACAACCCCGAAAACAACTATCCCGCCCTATCCCTGCTCGACCTGATCGAACGGGTGTCGGGACACGAGGGCAATCACGCCCGGCAGGTGGTCGAGACCCGCAAGTACGTAACCGCGTTCCGCTCGGCGGCGCGGGCCGTGACCGTCGCGGGACTGGGCACAGGCAGCCGCGAATCCGTGCCCACCGCGACCCGCGAACTGCTGTCCAACGCCGACTACGTGATCGGATCGCAAGCCGCCCTGGCGGTCGCCCGGCCGTGGATACGCTCGGTTGAGCTGGAACTGCGCCCGGACAACCGCGAAGAACTGGTCAACCGGCTGGTCCGCGATATCCGGGCCGGCCTGTGGTCCATGGTGGTGACGCTGGGAGACCCGCCGGAATCCGCGCCCAGCCTGGTCCGCCAATTGCAGGAGGCGGTGGGGGCGGTTTCCACGGTTGCTGCAGCCGGTTTTTATCGGCTCGTTCTGGAAGTGGTCGGCATATCGCCCCTGGACGCCGTGTGCACGTCCATAGAACGGATCGGCGGGGAAGCGGGCGCACCGGCCAGGTCCACGGTGGTACTGGGGTCGGAGCACGCCGGATCGTGGCGGGACGCTGCCGCCGTGATGACAGCCTTCGGCATCGATGCATCGTCGCCGGTACGGTACGTCGCAAACCTGTCGGCACAGCCTTCGGTCACCGCCACGACGCTTTGGGACATGATGCAAAGCGACATCGGCGATGCGGCCGCCGCGGTCGACTCAGCCCTGGTGCTGGACCGGACGTGACCACCCCGGCAGTCAGGATGCGGCGGGTATAATACCAGGGCAACACCGGATATCAACCGGGTCCGCCGCACGGCGAACCCAGGACGGAGGAAGAGCAATGGCAGAGCAGATTGGGTTCGTTGGGTTGGGGATCATGGGAAAGCCGATGGCGCGGAACCTGATGGCGGCGGGCTACGAGCTGACCGTGTACGACATCGTCGGTGAGCCGGTCGAAGAGCTGGCAACGGAGGGAGCCACCGCCGCATCGTCCCCGGCAGGGGCGGCCAAGGGCAGCGCCCGGACCATCACCATGCTGCCGGACTCGGCCGACTCCGAGCGGGCCATCCTCGGACCCGAGGGAGTGCTGGAAGGGGCCGAGCCGGGATCCGTGATCATCGACATGAGCAGCATCGCCCCGTCCATGTCCCAAAAGATCGGGGCAGCCTGCGCCGACCGGGGCGTTGAGTTTCTGGACGCTCCGGTCAGCGGCGGCGAACCTGGCGCCATCGCGGGGACGTTGGCCATCATGGTCGGCGGCGACGAGGGCGTATTCAACGCCTGCGAGCCGCTGTTGCAGGTCATGGGCGGCAACGTAGTGCTCACCGGCGACGTGGGCGCCGGCAACATCACCAAGCTGGCTAACCAGATCATCGTCGCCGCCAACATCGAAGCCCTCAGCGAGGCCATGGTGCTGTCCCAGAAGGCCGGCGTGGACCCAGAGCGGGTGTTCAACGCCATCCGGGGCGGCCTCGCCGGCAGCGCGGTCATGGAGGCCAAGGGCCCGATGATGCTGGACCGGAACTTCCGCGCCGGCTTCCGCATCCGCCTGCACCAGAAGGACCTGCGCAACGTGCTCCAAACGGCCACCGAGCTCAACGTGCCGTTGCCGGTCACGGCGCTAGTGCAGCAGATGCTCGGTTCGCTGGTCAACGACGGTGAGCAGGACGCCGACCACTCGGCGATCCTTCACTTCATCGAGAAGATGGCCGACGTGGAGGTGAAGCGCGGCGGCTAACGTATGCTCAATCGCATCCGGCAGCGCAGCAGGGATTTCGCGTCCGATTGGGCCGCGCCAATTGTTCTGGGTCTCATCACTGCGGTTGCCGTATGGACGGTTTGGTACTTTACCAAAGCGCCTTGCACGACCACCGCAGTTGAGAACGGGTCATGCAACCCTGGCATTATCGCCAGTTTTATAGATGTTGAAATCCTGCTGAAATCCGGGGGCGCCGCGCTGGCCGTGGGCGCGCTCAAAGGAGGGTACGACAGGTATATCATGCGCAATATGCTGAACCAGGAGCGCGAAACTCTGAACCGAGAGCGCGAAGCCCTGAACCGGGAGCGCGAAGCGCGTCATTTGGCCGAGCAGCAGTTGGCGGATGAACGCAGGCGGGCTGATGAAGCCCAAGCTGTACTCACCGAAATGTTCAACGAGTTCCGTGAAGAAATCCGTCAGCAAGCGGAACGCCGGCAACGGGAAGAAGACGAACGCCGGGAAGAACGGCGGTTATTCGTCGCAACCCAGCAGGCCCTGCTTGACACCATCACCCGTATGAATGAGCGAAGCAACGGACGCTCCGACAACGGCGGCTAGTCAGAGAAACGGGCCCGGCTCCAGGCCAATGCAGCCCGCAAGCCCTGCTCAGCGCGGACGCGCGCGAACTCGGCGTGCTCGGGCGTGTCCGCCGTATCGAACTGGGTCATCAGCTCCAGGTTGTGGTTGAGAGCCGACAGGAACCCGGCGGACTCCAGGGCGCGATTGACGGAGAGCTTGGTGGTCTTGATGCCGATGGCCGAGATGTTACGCATCTTGCGAGCGACCCTCTCGCACTCGTCCATAAGATCATCGTGGGGCACGACGCGGTTGACCATCCCCAGCCGGGCCGCCTCATGGGCGTCCACGATGTCTCCGGTGAGCATCATCTCCTTGGCCATGGCCAGGTTCACCGAATACGGCGTGATCAGGAAGGGCGCGCCGTAGCCCAGCCGGATCTCGGGCTCGCCCAGCATGGCCTGATCCGACGCGATCTTGACGTCGCAGACCTGCACCAGTTCGCAGGCGCCGCCCAGGGCGTAGCCGTTCACCGCGGCAATGACGGGTTTGCTCAGGTTCCACACCATCAGGAAGGTCTCGATGTTGTACTTGAGGCGGGAGCGGCGACCGTCAACCGAAAGGGGTTCGCCGTCGGGTCCGCCAGCCTCGGATTCAATGTCGAAACCGGCGGAAAAGGCCCGCCCCGCGCCGGTCAGGATGACCACGCGGACGTCAGGGTTCGCCTCGATGCCCTCCAGCGCCTCGCGGAACTCGGCCATTAGGGTCTGGCTCAGGGCGTTGAGTTTGTCCGGGCGGTTGAGAGTCAGGTAGCCGATGCCGTCCTGCTCGTCATAAAGCAGGGTTTCAAAAGCCATGATGCGCTCCTCGCTGGCGCTGAATCCTGGGCCCGCGCCGACTGTTCATTATTGGCGCAACCACCAACGGCCGGCTACGGGCCAACGATCTCCACCGTCTGAATGGTCACTGGGTTCACCGGGGCCGAACCCTCACCGCCTGCCTTGGTGGGAGCGGTCGCGATGGTATCGATGGTCTCCAGTCCGGCCACCGCCTGCCCGAAGATGGTGTAGTTCGGCGGCAACTGATAGTCGGCGTGCATCAGGAAAAACTGGCTGCCGTTGGTGTTCGGGCCCGCGTTGGCCATCGCCATGACGCCCCGTGAATAGGGACGATTGACCGGCTCGTCGGCAAATCGGTAGCCGGGGCCGCCGCCACCCGTGCCGGTCGGGTCGCCGCCCTGGATCATGAACCCGGGTATGGTGCGGTGGAAGATGACGTTGTCGTAGAAACCCTCGCGCGCCAGGAACACGAAATTGTTGACGGTGTTCGGCGCGTCGGAGGACAGCAACTCGACGGTGATGGGCCCGGCCGTGGTGTTCAGCACCGCGGTGTAGGAAGCTCCCGGGTCGATGGTCATGGCGGGCGGAGAGGCCCATTGCTTGATGGACCGCCCGCCGGAAACCACCACCGCCGGAGTGGGGGCGGCCGATGCGCCGGAACCGGAACTCACGATGGCTGTTGCCGGCGGGATCTCGGTTGCCGGGGCGGATCCGGAACCGGCCGCCGCAGCCGTGGGAGACGGCGCCGCTTCGGGCTGGCCCAGGGGTGGCGGAGTAATCAGGTTGCAGGCGGCGAAAGCCAGGAGCGCGATGCCGCCGAGCAGTATTGCCGAAAGGATTTCGCTTGGAGTTATCATGGCACCAGGTCAGTAGGGTCGTGTGATCTTGGCCACCTCTTTCAGGGCGTCCAGCGAGAAATCGGGCGACTGGCAGAGACCGATGGTCTTCTGCTCGTAGTCGGCGATGGTGCTGACCATATCCGGGATGCGGTCGGCGAGCTCAAAGGGGATGTTGGTGACGCCGTGCTTGTCGCCGTGGAGCAGATCACCGGTTTGCACCGTCAAGCCGCCCACTTCGATGGGAATGCCCATGTCCACCATGTGGACGTACGCGTGGGACACGGAAACTTCCTTCGCGAAAAACTGGAACCCCAGGGCGCGGACTTCGTCCAGATCCCGGACCGTGCCATCGGTGGCCACGGCCACGGCGCCCAGGGCCTTGTGGATGTTGGACTGCACCTCTCCCCAGTACGCGCCGATGGGCGGATTATCAATGTCGTGCAGCACAATGAACCGGGGCTCGGGCACCGAGACGATCAGGTCCCACCAGTCCTCGCGGGCCACGCTGCGACCCTCCGGCCGGTTGGCGGAAATGACCCCGGTGACCGCGTAGCCCACCAGGGGCGGAAACTCTTGGAATACGGTCTTGATCTCCGGCATCATGAACCCAGCGTTCTTGGGCCGGAAGTTGAAGCCCTCGATGGCGTTGCAGATGCTGGGCGAGTCGATTTTGGACAGGGCCTGCAGGGTGGCATCGCTTACGGTTTGATACAAAGCGGAACCTCCGGAGATAACTGACACTATACGCGCCGGCCCTCCGCCGGCGCGGCCACAGCATACCACAAATGCCGGCCCTCGCGATGGCATCCGCCATCTCACGCCAACCCCCAATGGAAACGCGGACTGTAACGTCCGCGCTTCCGTGGTTGGTTGGCTCCGCGGCTCCGGCCGCGCCTATGGCGAGGCGCAGTCCGCCAGCCCGTCGATCCCCGGCTTGTCGGGCACGCCGGCCAGCCAGTCGTCGAACGCCTGGGTGTCCGGGAGACACAGGCCGGTGTTGGCGACGGCCAGCCGTTGCAGGTTCGCCAGGCCGGTGAACTCGTCGGGCAGCGCCCCACTCAGTCCCGTGTTGTCGTGCAGGGACACCTTGGTCAGCCCGCTCAGGTTGCCCAGGCTGGTGGGCAGCGACCCGCTCAGGCTGTTCCGCGCCAAGCCTATGATGCTCAAATTGGACAGATTGCCCAACTGCGACGGTATCGACCCGCTGAGACTGTTGCGGTTCATCGCCAGACGGGTCAGGTTGGCCAGGTTGCCCAACTCCGACGGCAACGACCCGCCGATGTTGTTCCGGTCCAGGGACAGGACTTGCAGGTGTTCCATCTTGCCCAACGCAGCGGGCAGCGACCCGCTCAGGCCGTTGTCGCGCAGCGACAGGCCGGTCACCTGCCCCTGTCCGTTGGCAGTCACACCGTGCCACTGGTTCAGCGGCTTGTCGCTCCCCCAGTTGCCGATGTTGGTCCAGCTATGGCCGCCCGTGGCCTGGTAGAACGCCTCCAGCACCGCCCGGTCGCTGTCGTCGTCGGTCACGTTCACGGACACGGACGCCACGGTGATGCCGTCGTAGTTGCCGCCGCTGGCGCTGTGGCTGAGGGTGGCGGCGTCGTCCACCCGGTCCTCGTCTTGGCCGGCGCTAACGCTTACGGCCTGTGCCGTTTGCCAGTTGCCGGTGGTGAAGGTGAGGCTGGCCGGCTGCGCGGTTACGTCGCCGTTGTCACTGGACACCGCGATGACCACGTTCTCCGTAGGCTCCACGTCCAGGACCACAGTGTACGTCGCGGCCGGGTCGCCCTCCCGGATGAGTAGGTTGGCTGCGCTCAGCGTTACGCTGCCCGGTTCCTCCTGCTGGGCCGGTTGGGGCGTAGGTTCGTCGTCGTCGGTTATGGACACGTTCACGCCCGGCACCGTTACGCTGACATACGCGGAACCGGGGCCGGCCCCGATGCCGTGGAAGATGACCGCCGTGCCATCCGTCGTGTCGTCGTCCTGAGCCGCGCTGACGGTCACCGTCTGCGCCGTCTGCCAGTTGCCCGGCGTGAAGGTGAGCTCGTCCGGCTGTGCCGATATGCCGGGACTGGCGAACACCGAGATGAGAACGTTGCCGACGGGCTGCGTGTCCAGGACCACCGTGTAGGTGGCAGACTCGCCCTCGTTCAAGCTCAGGGTGCTCTCGCTTACCGTAATCCCGGCCGTGTCGTCGTCGGTTACGCTGACGGACACGGAGGCAACGTCAATGCCGGCGTACCCATCGGCGCCGCTGACCGCGTGGGTGATGGTTACGGTGTCGTTGACCGCGTCGTCGTCCTGGCCGGCGCGGACGCTGACCGCCTGCGCCGTCTGCCAGTTGTCCCGTGTGAACGTGAGGCTCCCCGGCTGAATGGTGACGTCGCCGTTGCTGCTGCTCGGCGTGATGGTCACGTCGCCCGACGGCTGGCCGTCCAGCACCACCGTGTAGGTGGAACTGCCGCCCTCGTTGACCACCACCGGATCGGCGGCGGTTACCGTAACGCTGGCCCGTTGGTTGTTGGCTGTATCCAAGGGGCTGTTGGCGGCGGCGCAGCTGCTACCCACTCCTTTCAGGCAGGGATAGTCGCTGGCGCCGCCGAAGTCCCAGATGCTCGCATTCCAGCCGCCGTAGATGCCGCTGGCGCGGGTGGGGTTTTGCAGTTCGGTGGTGGTCTTGCCGGCGTCCGCCGGGAAGAGGTCGTCCTTTTTGTCCGTTCCGAACGTGGTAATCTGGCTCGCACCCTTGTCCTGGCCGGAGGTCTTGGTGTTCCAGTAGCTGTTAGACACCTCGCCACCGTACACCCAGCCCACCAGGCCGCCCACCAGGGGCCAGCCCTTTTCCGACGATACTGGGCCGATGGAGTAGCTGTTCTCGATCAGGCCGTCGTTCCAAACGGACCCGGCCAGGCCGGCGACGTGGCTCACGCCGGTCACCGTGCCGGTGGCGTAGGTGTTTTGCACGGCACCGCCGTTCTGACCGACCAGGCCGCCTAGCTGGGTGGACCAGACAGGGCCGGAGGCGTCGGTGGTATTGAAGCCGGTGACGTTGGCCTGGGAATAGCTGGCCCAGATCGTGGCATCCTGGCCCCGGTTCCAGCCGACGAGGCCGCCGACCATAGCGTTGCCGGCGACCTGGCCGGTAGAGCAGGAATCGTTGACGTCGCCCCGGTTGTAGCCCGCCAGCGCGCCCACCGCCTCCAGGCCGCGCACGTTGACGTTTTCCAGGCACACGTTCCGGATAATGGCATCGCCGCCGGTGGCCCCGAAGAGGCCGACCATGGTGCTGCTGCCGCGACTGATCCGCAGGCCGGAGATGGTGTTGTCTTTGCCGTCAAAGGTGGCGGTGAAGACGTTATTTTCGCCGGGGAAATACGGGTTCTCGGAGTTACCGGGCACGTTGCCGCCGATGGGGGTCCAGTTCCCCGACAGGGTCATGTCGTCGAGCAAGTCGTAGCCCCGGCAGGTCGATCCTGACGGGCAGGCAGTGGTGGCACCCTCGCCGGATGGGAAGGCGGCGAAGTAGGCGCTCTCGTTGCCGCCAGAGGGTTCGCCGTCGCCATCCAGGTCGTAGCGGATAGCGTTCAACTGGGCCTGGGTGTCGATGTCAATCAGGTCGTTGTTGTTTCGGTCGCGGCTGACGGTAATGTCCTCCACGTTACCCCAGTGAGCCGGCACGCCGTTCACCAGCGCCGCCACCTGGAAGGCGTAGTCCTGACCACCGGTTACGGTGCTGTCGACGTACGTCGTCCAGGTGGACGTTTGACCCTCCGCCGGGGCAATCTGTGTTCCGTCCCGGTAAAGGGCGTAGCTCACCGTTGGAGCGGGTCGCTGGGACCGCCATGGATTGGTCACGGCGTTCCACTCCAAGCTGACCGACGCCGGGCCGAGGCCAACGAAGACCTTGGTAAAGGAGGGGGCCTCCCGCACCTGGTAGCCGAACTCCTGCCAGGTGGCGTCGCCGTCGCCGTTGAAATCGACCTTCAGGGCCGGGTACTGGCTGGATGTGCCGAAGTCCCACGGGTCGTCGCCGGCGCTGTCGCCATCCAGGTCCACGTTCCAGCCGGAGTAGATGCCATGGTAGCCGGTGGGCGACTGTAGTTCAGCGGTGCCCCTGCGGAAGATTCCCCCTTCAACCTGCCCGGAGGTTTCCGTGTCGAAGTAGCTATTGGTAACGCTGGCACCGGTGGCAAACGAACCGAAGAGCCCTTTGTTGGGATGCGCCACTGCCCCAGTGGCATAGGATGCCTCGACGGTGGCGTTGCTGGCGACGCCGCCGACGAGACCGGCCGCATGCACATCTCGCGCGCGGGCCCGGACCGGCCCCGTGGCATAGCTTGCTATGATGGAACCATTACTCCGACCTACGAGTCCGCCCGTCCCGTTGGAAATGTTGCTTACCTCGACCACCGCATAGCTCGTGGCTATCGTGGCGGAGCGGTTGAGGAAGCCCACCAACCCGCCCACAGGGGCAGTAGCGTTAGCATTACCGCTCTCGCCGCCGGCCACAGCTCCGGTGGCATAGCTGCGAACCACCGTCCCGTAGTTCGGGCCCACCAACGCGCCAACCCATTTCTGTCCCGTCACGCTGGCGTCATCCAGCCCGAGATTCCTGACTTCGCCCCGACTGCCTATGCTGCCGAACAGCCCCACGTCATTGGTTGATGGCCTGTTGATGAACAGGTTGGAGATGGTGTTGCCGTTCCCGTCAAACACGGCGTTGTACCGGGATGAATCGTTTGCCGGTGTATCTGAGCCAATAGTGGCCCAGCCCGCGCCGCCGTTATAGTAGGTGTCATCGGTGCGGTCGCCGGCGGTTCCGGTGTCGAAGTCCAGGTCGGCCATCAGTTCGTAGCCGTTGCAGGTGGTCCCATCGGGGCAGGCCGTGGTGGCGCCGTCGCCGGAGGGGAAGGCTGCGAAGTAGTCGTTCCTGTTGCTGGAAGGATCGCCGTTGCCGTCCAGGTCCCAGCGGATGGCGTTGAGCTGGGCCAGGGTGTGGACTTCCAGCAGGCCGTCGTCGTCGGTGTCATAGTGGGCGGGCGGCGTCTGCGCCTGGGCCGGCGTCGGGGCGAGGAACAGGCCCAGCAGCGCCAGCGCCAGCACGGCGGCCAGGGGCAGCAGGGGCCATCTTAGAGATTTGCCCCCCCCCCCCCCCCCGCGGTTCAGGGGGCGAGGTTGTCGGCTGCGAAGGCTCCTGCTGTTCATCGTCATCTACCTCGCGTTCAATTCGGGTGGCCCGAGCCTCGGCAGTGTCTCGTCGCCGTAACTCGGCGCGTACTATACCGCAAAACTGCATGACCGGAACACAATCCACTGCGAATTTATGATTACATATCCATAACCTCACTCCAATTTCGCCCCATTCCCCCATTTGCGCCCCAACCACCCGCCCGGCCGCCGGCGTCCGGCCCGCCCAGGGGACTTGCATGGATGGACAGGATGTACACGATTGGATTGATGCGCGGCGCTTTGGTTTCCAAAAGCCAGCCGGTTCCCATCATCCAACCCATACCATCCCGTTTATCCTGTCCATCCATGCCAATCGGCCTAACCGCGCGGCGGAGCCTGCGTTTGACAGGCATTGCGGCTGGTAGTATGTTTCACGTACCACCCCTATCGCTTCGCCGGGAGGGTCGAGACCGCCCTCGAGGCGGTCTCTGTCTTTGTCCGGGGAGGTCGATTGCGCACCAACGTTTACATCGACGGGTTCAATCTCTATTACCGCGCCCTAAAGGACACCCCCTTCCGATGGCTGGACTTATGGAAGCTGGCCGAGACCCTGTTTCCCCAGGACACCATCAATCGCGTCTGCTACTTCACGGCCCTCCTTGACGCCCGTCCCGACAACCCTCTCCAACCCCGGCGGCAACTGGTGTACCTGAGAGCCCTGGCGACGCTGCCGGGTCTGGAGCTCCACTACGGCAGGTTCCGTTCCGGCACCAAGCGCCGCCCTCTCGCCGAGCCGACCCCGGGACTGCCGGCCAGCATGCTGTTTCGAGACTCGGAGGAAAAGGGTTCGGACGTTAATCTGGCCACCCGCCTGCTGGTGGATGGCTTCATGAAACGCTTGTGGAAGAGCCACCTGCGGCAGAGCCAGTTCCCCGACACGCTGACCGACCAGGTTGGCGTGATCAGCAAACCTGCCGGCTGGTGACCAACTATAGGTTGCCCTTCCCGATTGTCCTCATGCTGAAATTGCGTCTGGGGCGGCGACAAGGACAGTCAGCAGCGCAAAATCGGGCGGGCCTCCCAATCCCGCCCAATCACAAAATCCCGCAAATCCTGCTTCTGACAACTCCCCAAGCCCAATCTGGAATCATCCCATCCCACACCATCCCGTTCATCCTGTCCATCCATGCCAACCGCTCATCCTGTGCATCCATGCCAACCGCTCATGGTGAGCTTGTCGAACCATCAACCACCGCAGAAGCCCTCGAGCCGGCCCAAAGCATCATGAGAGGCGTGCGAGATTGACGCCCGCCCATGAAATCAGGTAGTCTTGAACCGTACACCCCCTGACCGCCTCGGCGGCAGGGCGCGGGGCTGCCTTTCGGCAGCCTCAGCTTTTTCTGGGACGCCCTCTCATCCGCGCCAATATCTACATCGACGGCCTGAATCTGTACTACCGCGCCTTGCGGGGAACGCCCAACCGGTGGTTAGACTTGGGACGGCTGGGGCGGATGCTGCTGCCCAGCCACTCCATTGACCGGATACGCTACTTCACTGCCCTGGTCGCCAACCGTCCCGATGACCCCACTCAGGCACAGCGCCAGCAGGCGTACCTCCGTGCCCTGGCAACCGTTCCCAACCTTACGATCCACTACGGCCACTTGCTGGCCCAGACCAAGCGACGGCCCCTGGCCCGGCAGCCGCAATCCGGCCCGCGCACCGTGGAGATACTGGATACCGAGGAAAAAGGGTCCGACGTCAATCTCGCCTCCTACCTGCTGCTGGACGGCTTTGAGGACGAGTACGAGTTGGCCGTAGTAATCTCCAACGACTCCGACCTGATGCTGCCCATCAGCATGGTCAAGGATCGGTTGGGAAAGCAGGTGGGCGTCTTCGACCCCAGCCGCCGCCGGAGCTTCGAGCTGCACGGCGCGGCCTCCTGGTACCGGCCGCTACGCCCGGGCCCATTGAGCGCCAGCCAGTTCCCCGACACGCTGACCGACCAGGTTGGCGTGATCAGCAAACCGCTCGGCTGGTGACCAACTATAGGTTGCCATTCCCGATTGTCCTCCTGCTGAAATTGAGTCTGGGGCGGCGATAAGGACAGTCAGCAGCCCAAAATCGGGCGGGCCTCCCAATCCTGTCCAATCATAAAATCCCGCAAATCCTGCTTCTGACAACTCCCCAATCCCAACCTGGAATCGTCCCATCCCACACCATCCCGTTTATCCCGTGCATCCATGCCAACCGCTCATCCTGTGCATCCATGCCAACCGCTCATGGTGAGCTTGTCGAACCATCAACCACCGCAACGAGCATCCCCCACCGTCCGGCCATCTCAGAGCGCCCCCAGGCCGGTGTTATACTGGCAACATAAGCAAAGCGATTGGATATAACGGGTTGGCCGGGGGAAGGTTATGTCCGTTCTGGTAACCGGGGCCACGGGGCTGTTGGGACGACGGGTGGTCCAGCAGTTGCTGGAGACCAACCACGAAGTGCGCGTCATGGTGCGCCGTCCGGGCAGCGAGAACGTGCTCGCCACGCCGCCGACGGACCTGTGCTACGGGGACGTCAGCGACCCCGACGCCCTGGCCGAGGCCTGCCGCGACGCAACGGCGGTGGTCCACCTGGTGGCGGTCATCCGCGGCGGCCCCAGGCAGTTCGACGCCATCAACCGGCAGGGCACGGCCAACGTAGTGGAGGCCGCCAAGGCGGCCGGCTCGGTCAAACGGTTCATCCACGTCAGCGCGCTGGGAGCGTCCGACACGCCGCGCCTCCAGTACCTGCACTCCAAATGGCAGGGAGAACAGGCGGTGGTGAGCAGCGGGCTGCCCTACGTGATCCTGCGCCCCTCGCTGATATTCGGGCCGGGCGACGAGTTCACCACCGCGGTGGCGGCGCTGGTGCGAGCCATGCCCATCGTGCCCGTGATCGGTTCCGGCAACAACCGCCTGCAGCCCATCCACGTTGAAGACGTCGCGCGATGCATCACCCTCTCCGTCAGCGGCAACATCCGGGGCAACCATACCATCGAGATCGGCGGCCCGGAGCAGTTGTCCTATAACGAAATCGTGGGAGTCGTGGCACGCACCCTGGGCCGAAAGGCTCGGCGCATCAACGTGCCCGTGTGGAAGATGCAACTGCCGGTAACCCTCATGGAGAAGGTGACCCCGCGGGCGCCCATCAATCGGGCGATGCTCCAGCTCGTGACGCTGCGCAACGTCGCCGAGACGGGCTCCGTGGAGCGCGCCTTCGGGTTCCGACCCAGACCGCTCTACGGGAACATCGACCACGTGCGTAGCATCACGGCCGGGCAGGCCATCCGCATCAACCTGGGCCTGTCTCCAGGCAGCTAGCAGGGATCGTGGCGGCGACCTACGACGATGCTGTCGCCCGGCTGCTGGGCCTGGTTGACCACGAGCGCACTGTCCCGGCCCAGCCGCGACAGAAGCGGATCTATGACCTGCGCAACGTGGAACGGCTGCTGGCGCGAATGGGAGACCCCCACCGGCGCCGTGGGGCGGTGCACGTGGCGGGCACCAAGGGCAAGGGCAGCACGGCGGCCATGGTGGAGTCCATCGCCCGGGCCGCCGGATATTCCACCGGATTCTATTCGTCGCCACACCTGCACTCCTTCTGCGAGCGCATCCGTCGGGACGGGAGCCCCGTCTCCCGGGAGCGGTTCGCGGAACTCACCGACACGGTATGGCCGCACCACCTGGACAACGCCGCTGATCCCGAGGCCGGCCCGGCCACCCTGTTCGAATACCTGACTGCCATGGGCTTCCAGTGCTTCGCGGAGGACTCGGCCGACGTCAGCGTCATCGAGGTCGGACTGGGCGGGCGGCTGGACGCCACCAACGTGGTCACCCCGGAGGTCAGCGTGATCACCCCGGTCAGCCTGGACCACATGGCGATCCTGGGCGACACCATCGGCGAGATCGCGGCGGACAAGGCCGGCATCATCAAGCGGGAAGTTCCGGTGATCGTCGGGCCGCAGTTCCCAGAGGCCAGGGCAGCAATCGGCCGGGCCGCCGCGGAACAATCGGCTCCGGTGGTATCAGTGGGCGACGCCATCACCTGGGAGGTCCAACAGGCGTCTGCGGAGGGCCAGCGCCTGGAAATTCGCGGCCGCCGCGACACCTACCGGTTGCGGCTGCCCCTGTTGGGCGATTTCCAGGGAGCCAACGCGGCTACTGCTGTGGGCGCCGCGGAGGCCCTGGCGGACGCCGGATACGTCATCGACCACCACGCGATCATCGGCGGGCTGGAGTCTGTCGAGTGGCCGGGACGCATGGAGATCCTGAGCCGAGAACCGACGCTCGTGGTTGACGGCGCGCACAACGACCACTCCGTGGCCACGCTCCTGGCGACCCTGGAAACCTACGTGCCCCACCGGACACTGACCGTGGTGGCGGGATTCTCCCGGGACAAGCGAGTCGACGCCATGGTCGACCTGCTGGCCCGGCGGGCGGACCGCGTGATAACCACGCGCTCGCGGCACCCGCGCTCCATGCGGCCCGCCGAGATCGCGGAACAGTTCGCAAGCCAAAGCATGCCAGCGGACCGCATCGGTATCACCGCGCACACGGCTGATGCAGTGGCGGAAGCCGTGGCAGCCGCTGATGTCGATGACCTGGTTCTGGTCACCGGTTCGCTGTTCGTGGTCGCCGAGGCGCGGGAGGCCGTCCTGGGCATAGAGCCGGAGACGTATCCCGACCTGCTGCCGCCTGATTTACGCTGACCGGAACGCGACTGCTACAATTGTCGCCATGATGCAAACCGAAAACGGGCGGCGGCGCGTGGTGGTGACCGGCCTGGGGGCGATTACCCCGCTGGGCCTGAGCGCCGACCAGTTCTGGGACAACCTGGTGGCCGGCGTATCGGGCATCGGCCCCATGACCCTGTGCGACCCCACCGATTATCCCTGCCGGATCGCGGGCCAGGCCGACGACTTTGACGCCACCGACTTCATCGACCGGCGCGAGGCCCGCCGCATGGCCCGCTTCTCTCAGATGGCAGTGGCGGCCGCGTTGCAGGCCGTAACGGACGCCGGCCTGGACATGGAGCAGGAAGACCCGTATCGCGTAGGCGTGCTGCTGGGCAACGGCAACGGAGGCTTCCCCACCCTGGAAGAAAACTGCCGGATCCTGGCCGACCGGGGCGGGATGCGGATGTCGCCGTTCTTTTTCCCCATGGTGCTGCCCAACATGGCGGCCGCCAACGTGAGCCAGTATGTGGGCGCGCGCGGGTACAACTCCACGGCGACTACGGCCTGCGCCGCGTCCAACAACGCCATCGGCGAGGCGCTGCAAGCCATACGCCACGGCGTGGCCGACGCCATGGTCACCGGCGGCGCGGAAGCCGGCATCAGCCAACTCGGATTGGCCGGATTCGCCGTGATGCGCGCGCTCAGCACTCGGAACGATGATCCGCAACGGGCCAGCCGGCCTTTCGACGCCGAACGGGACGGGTTCGTGCCGGCCGAGGGAGCGGGCATCCTCATTCTGGAGGAGTTGGAACGGGCACGAGCCCGGGGAGCCAACATCCTGTGCGAGCTTTCAGGCTTCGGGGTCACCTCGGACGCCGGGCACCTGGTCCAGCCGCAGGAGACTGGGGAAAGCGCAGCCCGAGCCATGGCGGGCGCGCTGGCGGACGCCGGCCTGGACCCCGGCGACGTTCACTACATCAACGCCCACGGGACATCTACGCCGCTCAACGACGCGGTGGAGACCGTCGCCATCAAGCGCCTGTTCGGCGAGAAGGCTTACCAGGTTCCGATCAGCAGCACTAAAGGGATGATCGGCCATGCCCTGGGCGCGTCCGGCGCGCTGGAAGCGGTGGCCTGCGTCAAGACCATCACGGACCAGCGAATTCACCCCACGGTAAACCAGGAGTCGCCCGATCCCGACTGCGATCTGGACTATGTGCCCAACGAATCACGTGCGGCCAACGTTGACGTGGTGCTGTCCAACGCCTTCGGGTTCGGCGGGCAGAACGCGTGCCTGGTGTTTCGGCGCTGGGCGGAGTGACCGTGCGCCTCACGCCGGGGCAAAAATCCGCCGGCGCGTTTGCGTGACGCCGGCGGCAAGAACGATCGGGTTTTTGCGAAGACGCCCGGCTAGTCTGCGGCGGCTTCGGCTGTTTGTCCGGCCAGCATCTCGTCGAGCATACGCTGCAAGGCCATGATGTGGCTGCACACCCGTCGGGTCGCAAAGAAGGCGCACTCGCAGCGCCATTCACCGTCGCGGTAGGAGACCCGGTAAGTATTGTGGTTGCCGATGAAGGAAGCCTCGAAGGTGTGGATGTTCACCCGCTCCGGCTCCTCGGCGTACCTGCGTGCTTTGTCAACCTTGCCGATATAGCTCGAGCTCATTTCAACCCCCGCAGTGTGATAGGACGGGGATGAAACCCCGCCCGGTCCATTAATGGTACCGGCAACGGCCGGAACTGGTCAACCGCCGGAAGCGCACGTAGCTGTTCAGAAACGACCTCTCGTCATCCAACCCATACCATCCCGTTTATCCTGTGCATCCATGCAAATTGCTCCTCCTCCGCAAACCGGGCACGCGTGAGGCGGCCGGCGCGCTCGGCCCAGCCGAAGCTCACTCGGCGCTCGGTTCCACCTGGTTCCGCGGCAACGGCAGCGAGACGAACAGCAGCCCGGCGGCCACGAACAGGGCCCCGATGTAGTACACCGCCGCCTCGAAACCCAGGGTCTCGTAGAGCGCGCCGGCTATGAGCGGCGAGAACACCGACATCAGGAAGGCGATGGATGCCACTATCCCCAGCCCCGTGGTTGCCACGTCGCGCCCCACCACGTCGAAGACCGTGGCGACCAGAATCGGTTGGTCCGGGTAGAGGAACAACCCCAGCAGCGCGATGGTGATGGTGAGGGAGATGCCCGTATCAAACACCGTCAACGCCAGCGCCGCCAGGCATGACCAGGCCAGTCCGGGTACCAGCACCTGCTTGCGCCCAAACCGGTCCGACAGGAAGCCGGCCGCCGGCTTTGCCACCAAACCCACCGCGATCAGCAGCCCGATGTGGAACCCCCGGTTGGCCGGACCCATGTCGAGGTCGTTGCTGAGATAAAGGGGCAGTATCGTAACCAGGGCCACCAGGGCCATGCCTCGAAAACCGCGGACTACGGTCAGGCCCCACAGGACGGGGTTCCGCAGCAGATGGCCGGTGGCCTCGATCCGTTCCGAGAGCTCGACGTTCGGCTCCTCTCTGCCTCGTCCGATGTTGCGCAGCGACCAGATGGCGCACGCCGCCAGGAAAAAGGGCACCACCGCGTACACGCTGAGCAGTTCCCGCCAGGTGAGGAACGCCAGCAGCGCGCCCGTGGCCACCGGGCCAACCACGTCGCCCACGCTCCCGCCGACGCCGTGGGCCGCCAGCACTATCCCGCGGCGTTCGGGGAAGTGGTGGGAAAGGGACGCCGAGGCGGGCAGGTGCCAGATGGAGTGCGAGATCGCCACCACCGCCATGCCGATCAGCAGCAGCGGATAAACGGGCGAGACGCCCATGGCCAGGCAGCCCAGGCCGGACACCGCCAGGCAACCCGCCAGCAGTTGCCCCCAATACCGACGGAGGATATCGACCACCACGCCGCCGGGCAGGGCCACCAGGCCCGAGGCCAGCTCGCGGGCGGACAGGATGCCGCCGACCCCCACCGTGTTCAGCATGAACGCCTGCTGGATCTCAGGCAGCACCACCACAAAGCTCTGCACTATCCAGTGGAACACAACGTGCCCGGTGGCCAATCCGGGAACGATGATCCGGCCACCGAAGGCGGGAGCCGGTCCCGCCGGTTGCTGGGCTGTTTCTGGGTTCTGCATGGTCCTGCTATTCTCCCGAGACGCGACGGTTGCAGCCGTCGGTCCGGCGGGTCAGCGTGTGGCGGCGGAGACGGAAAGTAGCGGTCATCGGCATCGACGGACGGTCATGGCTGGGAGACACGGTTGCCGTGGGCGCCAAGTATATCAATAGATGGTAAACGCGAAACCGCCGGCAAACGCTCACGCGCACCCACTTCACTCCATCTGTCATTGCGAGCGAAGCGCGGCAATCTCGCTGCCGCTTGAGCCGGCGTTCTGGCGGCGAGATTGGTCGCCAATCAAGACCGACCATAAATGAGACATCAACCGGATACCGCGTTTCTTGACTTTGACTAGGGCCAACACTACGATATGGTTAGGGCAAAATATCCCGAGCTTGTGCTCGGACGGATTGAGGAGGATCTGATGCTAGAAATCGTCCTTGCCGTCCTGGCGGCAGCAGGGCTAGCAACAGGGATAGCAGCGGTGGTTTGGCTGCTGCTGTCAACCAAGAAAGGCGGAAATCAACTGGAACGCAGCCGAGAGGAGGCTGCCAACACCATCACCCAGGCCGAAGAGGAGAAGCGGACCATCCTCCTGCAGGCGCAGGAAGAAGCGCTGAAAATCCGCGAGGCCGGTGACAAGGAAATTACGGAGCAACGGCGCGAACTCAACCGCGTGGAGCGCCGTTACATCCAGCGAGAAGAACAGCTTGACCGCAAACTGGAGTCTTTGGAGCAGCAAGAGTCGGAACTGGAAGAACGGGAAACCTACGCCAAGTCCGAGTTGCAAAAAGCCGAGGACCTGAAACACCAGCACAACCGGGAGCTCGAACGGATCGCATCGTTGTCCATCGACGAAGCGCGTGACATCGTGCTGAAGCGTGGCGAAGAGGAAGCATCCCACGAACTGGCTCGCCGCTACTATGAGTTGGAGAAGGAACACCAAACCCGGGCGGACGACAACGCCCGACGCATCCTCACCCTCGCCATAAACCGTCTTGCTACGGACGTCGTGTCCGAGAGCACGACTACTGTTGTTTCCCTGCCCAACGATGAGATGAAAGGTCGTCTCATCGGCCGCGAAGGACGTAACATTCGGGCCCTGGAGGCCCACACCGGCGTGGACATCATCGTTGACGACACGCCCGGCATCGTAACGCTATCCTGCTTTGACCCGGTCCGCCGGGAAATCGCCAGGCTGGCCATGACCCAACTGGTCAAGGACGGGCGCATCCAGCCCGCCCGCATCGAGGAAGCGGTCAACCGCGCCTCACGCGACATCGAAGAGACGATGTGGCGGGCCGGCGAGGAGGCCACCTTCGAAGTCGGAGTAAGCGGGCTCGACCCCGAGCTCATCAAGCTCCTGGGGCGGCTCAAGTACCGCTACAGCTACGGCGAAAACGTGCTCACTCACTCCATCGAGGTGGGCTTGCTCGCCGGAATGCTGGCCTCCGAGGTCGGCGCCAACGTGCAGATGGCGCGGGCGGGTGGCCTGCTCCACGACATCGGCAAAGCCTTGACCCATGAAATACCCGGGCCGCACGCGGAGATCGGCTACGACCTGACTACCCGTAACGGCGTCGGGTCGCTGGTTTGCGATTGCGTGCGTGAGCACCACGACGACGACCATTCCAGCATCGAGTCATTCCTGGTGGCTGCCGCCGACGGAATCAGCGCCGCTCGCCCTGGCGCGCGTAAGGAATCCATCGAGCAGTACACCCGGCGGCTGCGCGAGCTGGAGGACACCGCCTACAGCTTCGACGGCGTGCATCGCGCCTTCGCCATCCAGGCCGGACGCGAGGTCAGGGTGATGGTCAGTCCCCACGACGTCGACGACGTGGCCTGCGCCAGCCTGGCGCGGGACATCGCCGGCAAGGTGTCCAAGGACCTGCAGTTCCCCGGCCAGATCAAGGTCACGGTGATCCGCGAAACCCGCGAGGAAAGCATCGCCAGGTAGCCGCCCGGTTGGAAGTAACGACGGGACCACAAGGGGCGACCGTGCGTCGCCCCTTCCACAGGGCCTTTTCAAAGTTGTGGGCGTCTGACCTTTCCGCTCGTCCTGAGCCTGTCGAAGGACGGTCGCTATGGTTCGACAGGCTCACCATGAGCGGACGCTGGGTGACTTCGAAAAGACCCTGCCCCTTCCAGCGTAGCCCTTTACGGACGTAACCCTTTACGGATAATGCCATGCGAGTGTTGATGATTGGGGACATAATCGGCAAGCCGGGACGCAGCGCCTTGTCCCGTTTGTTGCCCGATTTGCGCCGCGAACTGGACATCGACCTGGTCACAGCCAACGCGGAGAACACCGCCGGCGGGTTCGGGCTAACCCCCAAAACCGCCAACGCCCTGCTGCAGGCCGGCGTCGACGTGATGACATCGGGCAACCACATCTGGGACAAGAAGGAGATCCTGCCCCACATGGAGGAACTGCCGCTGCTCCGGCCGGCCAACTACTACGGCGCGCCGGGGAGGGGCTGGATGATGTTCGGCGACGTTATGGTGATGAACCTGCAGGGTCGGGTGTTCATGCCGCCCATCGACTGCCCGTTTCGCGAGGCTGACAAGCGCCTGGCCGAGGCGGCAAGCGAACTGGGTTTCGCCCCCAAAACCGTGGTGGTGGACTTCCACGCCGAAGCCACTTCCGAAAAACAGGGCCTGGCCTGGTATCTGGACGGCCGAGTCAGCGCGGTTGTCGGGACCCACACGCATGTTGCCACGGCCGACGCGCGCGTCATGCCGGAAGGCACCGCCTACGTCAGCGACCTCGGAATGACTGGCCCCCAGGACTCAGTCATCGGCACGGAGGTCGCGCCCGTGCTGGAGCGGTTCCGGACGGGTCTGCCCCAGCGTTTCGAGCCGGCGAAGGGCCCGTGCATCCTGAACTCCGTGCTGATCGACATCGACGACGATACCGGCCGCGCCGCGGACATCGTGCGGATCGACCGCCGGATCGACGTATAACCAGCAAAGCGCCCATTGATACGGGAGACCACGGATACGGGGAGACCTGATGCCAATTTCTGTTGACCTGCACCTGCACACCACCGCGTCGGACGGGCGGCTGACTCCAACCGAACTGGTGGAACTGACCGCATCCAAGGGACTGCGTACCATTTCGGTCAGCGACCACGACACCACGGCCGGGTTGGAAGAAGCCCAGCGGGCGGTGGACCGGGTCCCCGGTATGCGCCTTATCCCCGGCATCGAGCTCAGTTGCGACGTGCCGGGCGGCGAAGTGCACATGCTCGGCTACTTCATGGACATCGAGGATGCCGGGTTCCAGGAGATGCTGGCCGGGTTCCGCGAGGGCCGGCTGGCCCGCGGCGAGGGTATGGTGGCGAAACTTGCCGAGTTCGGCATGCACATCGAGTGGGAGCGGGTGCTGGAAATCGCCGGCGACGCCTCGGTGGGGCGACCGCACATCGCCCAGGCGCTGGTAGAAAAGGGCTACTTCGCCGAGCCATCGGACGCATTCCGGGAATACCTGGGGCGCAACGGCAAGGCCTATGTGGAGCGGTCGAAATTGACGCCGCCGGACGCGGTGAAATTGCTCAACGACGTGGGCGGCGTGGCCGTGTTCGCGCACCCGTGGTTCGAGCGCCGCGGCAACGAGCCGGAGCCGGAACAATCCCTGATCGAGACGGTGGAGGAGCTCAAGGCGGCCGGCCTCCACGGCATGGAAGTGCACTACGCCATGTACGATGAGCCGACCGTGGACTGGCTGGCCGACGTGGCCCGGGCGTACGACCTGATCCCGTGCGGCGGCAGCGACTATCACCACAGCGGGAACTCGCGGGAGCCGCTGCCCGGCGTCAACGGGCCGCCCATGGAAACGGTGGAGCGGCTTGAGGAAGCCGCCCGCCTGCTGGCGTCGCGCCGGTAAAGCGCGACCCCTTCAGGGCCTGGCAACAGTGGGGTTGCCGACATGTCGGGCGATGCCGCAACGCTGATTGGCTTGTGGGTGGTTGCCTACCTGATCGGAGCGGTCCCGGTTTCGTATGTGATGGGTCGAGTCCTGGGCGGCATCGACCTGAGGCAACACGGCAGCGGCAACGTAGGAGCCAGCAATTTCGCCAGCCAGATGGGAAGAAAGTGGTGGTTGCCCATCGCCGTCATCGACATGGCGCGGGGCGCGGGGCCGATCCTGGTTGGGCAATACGCGCTGGGATTGTCACACACCGGGTGGTGGCTGATGCTGCCGCCGCTGTTCACGATCCTGGGCAACAACTGGTCGCCGTTCCTGCGCTTCACCGGAGGCCGCAGCGTGGGCGCCTGGGCCGGGGGCATCCTTGGGATATCGCCGCCGTTTTTTGCGTTGGGTTTGGCCCTTTATGTTCTGGGCTGGCGGATAACGCGGCGGTCCGCAGAGTGGCTCTTGGCGGTCATGATCGCGCTGCCGGTCATGGCGATTGCCTGGCCGGAACGGTGGCTCCTGGTCGGAGGAAGCGAGCAGATGGCAGTGTTCGCAGCGGCCGGAGCGGTCCTGATCCTGGCGAAACGGCTGGCGTCCAATGGACAGCCGCCTCCCGCGGACGTGCCGCGCAGCGCGGTGATGTTCAACCGGCTGCTGCGGGACCGGGACATCGCGGACCGCGACGAATGGCTGGCGCGCACGTCCGCACAGCGCAACGACACCGGATAAAAACGCATACATCATCGATTCGTCACCGAGCAGAGCGCCACCAATGGACAATGCAGCGTACAATTGACGCTTCCTGGCTTGCGATGACACACCCGCGATACGGCCCCCGGACCAAGGACTAACCAAGGCATGGCAGAACAGCAGACCGAATCCCAAACGATGACCTGTCACTGGCACCCGGCGGTGTCCACCGGGTTGTCGTGCAGCCAGTGCCAGCGGCCGATCTGCACCCAGTGCCTGGTGCAGGCTCCCGTGGGGATCCGCTGCCGCGAGTGCGGGAAGGCGGTGCCGCTGCCGACCTTCGACGTCCGGCCGGCGAACTACGCCAAAGCGGCGGTTGTGGCCGCAGTAATCGGTGTGCTCGGGATTATCCTGTGGCTCACACTGATCTTCTTCACGGGAACGCGGTTCATCGCATCCCTGGTCACCCCTGTGATCGTCGGTTACGCCGCGGGTGAGCTCATCAGCCGGGTGGTCAACCTCAAACGCAGCAAGGGCCTGATGTACATCGCCGGCGGAACGGTGGTGCTCAGTTCGCTGGTGGCCATGATCCTTACCGGCGGCCTGGTGTTGAACCTGTGGGGCATCCTCGCGCTGATCCTGGGAGTCGTCATCGCCATCGGGCGGGTCCGCCTCTAGGTTCTGTTGACGCTTTGAATTTTATCCGTCATTCCGGCGAAAGCCGGAATCCATAGGTTGTGATAGAGGAAACGGGAGGGATTGCTTACGATTTCGACCATTGAATTCCCGCTTTCGCGGGAATGACGGTGAAAATGTCAACACGGCCTGGCGAGCCGGCTCAGCGCAGGTCGGCAAAGCCGTGAGCGAACGCCGCCCGTTCCCGGTCACTCGGCGGGGGCGTTTTCCGCCCAGAGACGCCGCACAGTGTCACGGGTTATGCCGGCCGGAAAGCCGCGCCGCTGCAGGAAGTCCCACATCTTGCGGTGAAAGGTCACGTAAGGCATCGAGCCACCGGCGACCAACCGCCGGGCACGTCGTTCCCCCGCGCGGTAGGCGGCGTCCGCCTCGTCCAGGCCAACCAGCGCATCCTCGATGATCGGCTCGGCAACGCCCTTGGCGCGCAGCTCCCGACGGATGAGTGAGGAGCCGCGCGGTTTGCGCCGGTCGCGGCTGTTGCGCCACTGGGTAGCGTACTCCGCGTCGTCCAGGTAGCCGTAGCCTTTCAGAGACGCAAGCACCTGCTCCACGACCGGCTGGTCGAAATCGCGGCCTACCCGCCGGCGCACCTCAGCCACCGTCCTCGGCTTGAAGCTGACGTAGCGCAGGGCGACCCGAAGCGCCTCCGGATAAGCATCGGACGCGAACTTGTCAGCCCGGGTATCCACCACAGTGGGTACGGCTAGTTCAGGCTGACGGAGTTGGGGTTGGCGATGTAGGCGGCAGCATCGGACGCCGCGCCGTCCAGGTGGCCATTGCCCTCGCCGCCCATGGGTTCTTCGTCGGGCGGCTCATCACCGCGTATGAGGGCCTCGATCTCGTCGGCGATCTCGCTGTGCTCCAGGAGGAAGTTCTTGGAGTTTTCGCGCCCCTGTCCCAGGCGGGTCTCACCGTAGGAGTAGAAGGCGCCGGCCTTCTTGATGATGTTCTGGTTCACGCCAATGTCCAGCAGGTCACCCATCTTGCTGATGCCTTGGTTGAACATGATGTCGAACTCGGCAACGCGGAATGGCGCGGCAACCTTGTTCTTGACGATGCGGGCCCGGACCCGACTGCCAATGATTTCCGACCCCTGCTTCAGCGACTCGCTGCGGCGCAAGTCAATGCGGACGGAGCTGTAGAACTTGAGGGCCCGGCCCCCGGGGGTGACTTCGGGGCTGCCGTAGCTGATGCCGATCTTCTCGCGTATCTGGTTGATGAAGACGACCGCAGTACGGGAGCGGTTGATGGTGGCGGTCAGCTTGCGCAGGGCCTGGGACATGAGGCGGGCCTGCATACCCACGTGCACGTCGCCCATGTCGCCCTCGATCTCGGCTTGCGGAACCAGGGCGGCAACGCTGTCGATGATCACGGCGTCAACGGCGCCGCTGCTGACCAGCTTTTCGGTGATGTCCAGCGCCTGCTCGGCAGAGTCGGGCTGGGAGATGAGCAGGTTGTTCAGGTCGAGACCGCAGTTGGTGGCATAGTGGGGATCCAGGGCATGCTCAGCGTCGACGTAGGCGGCCAGGCCGCCCATGCGCTGCGTCTCGGTCATGATGTGGATGGCCAGGGTGGACTTGCCGGCCGATTCCCCGCCGTAGATCTCGGTAACGCGGCCGCGGGGCAATCCGCCGACGCCCAGGGCCAGGTCCAGGGACAGCGAGCCGGTGGGGATCACGTTGGTGATCAGGTGGGCGACCTGCTCGTCGCCGCGCATCACCGCGCCCTTGCCATGGTCTTTTTCGATACGGCCCAGGGCGACCTCAAGGGCAGCCAACTTGTTCTTGTCGAGGTTCAGGGTTTCGGGGTTGATTGCCATCGTTAGCCTCCCGCACGGCTGGTTTGCACTTGCGAGAAGTTTAGCACGCGCGTTCCATTCATGCAATGGCGCAATGTCGTTATTTTTGCGGGATTTACGGGGCACACGGCCCCGGGGCTAGAAGTCTCAATACCCGCCTTCGAAACCGATGGTGACAACGCCGTTCTCGACGATGATGGGGGTGATCCGCTCGCCGCCGGAGAGCTCGAGGAGAGCCGGCACCTGGTCCGGCTGCTTGGACACGTCAATCTCGGTGTAGGCTACGCGCTGGCGGCGGTAGTGCATCTTGGCCTGCGCGGAGAAGGGACAGTCGGGGTGCGTGTACAGAATAATCTCGGTGTCGTTGGTGGTAGTCAATTTGCTCTCCTGTGTCGCTGGCGAAGCTTACTGGACGTGGCTGACGGACAATTCTACGCAGAAGGCGCGGGCATACGCAACGTCGCGGTGCGACCAGGTAGCGTTCCAATTCAGGTGGTTTAATTTCACGTCATTCCGGCTTTTCTACCGTCATTCCGGCGAAAGCCGGAATCCAGGAATACCTCGCATCTGGAAATCCCGTTCATCCTGTCCATCCATGTAAAGAAACCACCTAAAACGGAGCGCTACCGTGCGACCATCCTGCCAAGTAGGATGGTGTACGCCGGCTAAACCGGCACCGTCTGCGCTTCCAGCACTTCGTTGACGACCGATTCCTGGCTGCGTTCCCGCAGGCGGGCCATGCTCTTGAGGATGATTCGGTGTGCCAGCGCCGGAGTGGCCAGCGTTTTGATATCGTCGGGCGTAACGTACTCCTGGCCGCGGATGCCGGCCAGGGCCTGGGCGCAGCGGTAGAGGCCGAGGGTGGCGCGAGGACTGGCCCCGAGCTCGACGTCGGGATGTTCTCGGGTCGAGCGGATCACCTGGACAAGGTACGCACGGAGAACGGGATCGATGTAAACCTGGCGAACCAGTCCCTGGATGCGGAGGACGTCGTCAGCGGAGGCCACGGGCCCCAGGGAACTCAGGGGGTCGGCGTCCTCGAAACGCTCCAGCATGGCGGTCTCGTCATCCTCGGAGGGATAGCCCAGGCGGAGGCGAAGCAGGAAGCGGTCGATCTGGGCCTCGGGCAGCGGGAACGTGCCCTCCAGCTCTATGGGGTTCTGGGTCGCCAGGACGAGGAACGGCGCGGGCAACTGCACGGTGTCCTGGTCTACGGTAACCTGCCGTTCCGCCATGGCCTCCAGCAGCGCGGACTGGGTCCTGGGGGTGGCGCGGTTGATCTCGTCGGCCAGTACGACCTGGGATATGACCGGGCCGGGGCGAAACTCGAACTGGCCGTTGTGCTGATTGTAGTAATGGATGCCAGTGATGTCCGAGGGCATCAGGTCCGGGGTGAACTGGATGCGGCGGAACTCGCAGTCCAGGGAGTAGGCCAGGGAACGGGCGAGGGTGGTCTTGCCGATCCCGGGGACGTCCTCAACCAGGATGTGCCCGGCGCTGAAAAGAGCAGCCAGGGTGTACTCAATGACCTCATCCTTGCCGACGATGGCCAGCTGGATGTTCTCGCGGATCCGCGCGGCGGTGTCCGCGATCTGCTGCGCCTGGGCCGCGGTGATCAACGCGTCGCCTCGACCGGACCGGCAACGAGGGCGGACAGGTGCTCTTCCGCTTCCCGCAGATCCTTGGGGGAGTCGACGCTGCGCCAGAAGGCGTCGGTGGACACGGCGGACATGCGGCCTTCCGCGGCAAGGGCCGGGAAGGTCGTGGTCTCATGGTCACCGATCTCGGGCAACAGGTCGCGGATGCCGGGATGAAGGACGTAGACGCCTCCGTTGATCGCGTAGGGGAGCACGGCCTTCTCGCGGAATTGGCTGACCACGCCGTTTGCTCCGGTGTCCACGATGCCGTAGGGGCTGGTCATTGGAACGGTGAGTATGGTGGCGCAGTGGGTCGGATTACGCCCACGACGGGAATGGTAGTCGGCGATAAGCTCGGCCAACGAGGCATCGGTGACGACGTCGCCGTTGGTGGCGATGACAGGACGGTCGTCGCGGGGCAGGGAAGCCAGGCCTTGGCGGAGAGCCCCGCCGCGTCCCAGGGGCTCATCCTCCCGGAGGTAATGGGCACGGATGCCGTAGTCGCTGCCGTCGCCGAAATAGTCACCCACCGCGTCGGCAAGATGCCCCACCAGGAAGACAACGTCGGTGACGCCGGCTTCGCGCAGCCAGCGAACCTGGTGCCAGAGGATGGGGCGTCCGCACAGGGCAATCATGGGCTTGGGCACGGTGTCGGTGAGAGGGCGCAGCCTTTCGCCTTTACCGCCGGCCAGAATCAGAGCGTACATGGCAGACGGTATGCTAATGCGGCCGGCCGGTGGGGTCAATGGGACGGGTCGAGGTGCGGACTACAGCAGTTCGCGGAATTCTTCAACAGTGAGCCCGGCCTGGCTGATAATGCTGCCCATGGTTCCGGGCTTTATCGGATTGTGGCGGGGGATAGAAATCCTGACCCGTCCCTTTTCCATTCTGATGTGCTTACCCTGATGGATGATCTCGAAGCCGGCTTTCCGCAAAGCTCGCACCGCGTTCAGATGGATAACGCCGGGAACTACCGGCATAGCTAGACGACCACCTGGTCTTCATCATTAATCTCGACGACTTTGATCAACGGCGTGCCCAGCAACAGTAATTCCTGCAACATAATCAGCCACTCGCGAATGGCAATCTGGATGTTTTCCAGAGCTTCTTCGTAAGTCTCACCCTCGGAAATGCAGCCGGGCAGCGTGGGGCAGGAAACGGTATATCCTTCGGCGCTTTTGATCATCTCAATCTCATACCGTCTCGCGGAGCCGCCACGTCCGGTGTCGAGCTGCCAGCCAACGTCAACGTCCACCTCGCGCAATTCTTCGTCAGCAACGACTGTCTCCCAGAAAAACCCTTCCCGCTCGCAGATGGATCCGGTGATTTCGTACCGAATGCTTTCCAACGCTTCTTCCGCGGTGGCGCCCTGCGCCTTGCTGTCCGGCAGGCCGGGGCAGACAGCAGTGTATCCCTCCTCTGATTTGTGCAGCAAAACCCGGTATTTCATGGCATCACCTCGTCCCGGCCGTAGTCGGCTGAGCACGGAATATATCAGCGCCTCTGCCGCCGTTGGGGGCAGAGGCGCTTCCTGCATTATACGGCAGGGTAGTGGTCAGGCGGGCTACTCGTATGCCAGGGGGCGGAACTCTGACGAGCAGTAGCGGATCTGCTCCCAGAAGCCCGCCGCCTCTCGTTCGATGTTGACCGATTGCAGGAAGTCTCTACTGGGATCGTCGTAGATGATGCACGGCGCCCACAGCGCAATGTCCGGGAATGCGAACAAAAGTGCTATCACCAGGGCCATGCAGCCCATGAATGGTAAGACTCCGATATACACGTCGGTAATCGTGCTTTCTCGTAAAGCCTCCTGTGCCGCCGCGGTCTGTTCCGCCATCTGCTGGTCGACGTCCTGTCTTACGCCGTGGAGGATGTAGAGGTTGATGCCCTCGGGCGGGCTGATCAGCGCCGCTTCCACCAGGATCACCATGATGATGCCGAACCACACCAGGTCCCACGCCCACGGCTTCCAGCGAGGGCGTGAGAATCGGGATGGTGGTCACCAGCATCGCGAAGCTTTCCATGAAGGTGCCCAGCAAACAGGGTAGAAAAACACCAGGATGATCACGAACTGCAGGGCGTTGAGATTCAGGCCGGTAATCCACTCCGAGATGTCCTGGGAGATGCCCAGGCGGGCGAAGGCGAAACTGAGGGTGAATGCCGCCATCACGATGAGCATGATCATCGACGAGGTGCGCACGGTGGAAATGATGGCGTCCAGGAGCATAATCCTGATGCCGCGCATGGATTGGCTCCAGTCCGCGTAGATGCCCTGGGACCGCTTGTACAGCTCGTTGGCGATGGCAACGACCAGAGCGCCAACCACCCCCAGCGCGGCGGCCTCGGTGGGAGTGGCCCAGCCGGTGTAGATGGAACCCAGCACCACCATGATGATGATCAGGACCGGGATGATGGCCAGCAGGCCGACGGTCGCCTCCTTGACCATCCGCAGCCATTCGGCGATAGCCTCGGGATACGAAAGGGTGGAGCGACCTCGGCGGTACGCGGCGCGGTCCGCCGGGTCGGTCAGCCCGGCCTCGGTGGCCTGCTCCTGGCGCATGACGGTCATCTGCTCGTCAGTGTAGCGTCGAACGGCAATGCCGTGGAACCAGGCCCGGTACAGGCGGCGCACCTCCTCGTCCATGGGCGCCGTCCGCGGGAATATCACGGAAGTGACTATCATCATGAGAATCATGGTGAACGCGAGCAGGAAGCCGGGCAGGAAACCGCCCATGTAGAGGCGGCCGATGGACTCCTCGACCAGCACACCGTAGATGATGAGTCCGATGCTGGGCGGGATCAGGATACCGAGAGTTCCTCCGGCGGCCAGGGAGCCGATGACCAGGCGCTCGCTGTAGCCGCGCTGGCGGAAGGACGGCAGGGAGACGCGGCTGATGGTGGCGGAGGTGGCGACGCTGGAACCGGAGCACGCGGCAAAGACGGCGCAGGACGCGATGTTCGTGTGCAGCAGGCCGCCGGGCAGGAAGACCAGCCACCGGGACAGCGCCCCATACATCCGCTCGCCCATGCCGGAGCGCAGCATCAGCTCGCCCATGAGCAGGAACAACGGCACCGCCACCAGGATGAAGTTGGTGTTGCTCTCCCAGGCCTTGTTGCCCAGGATGTTCCACAGCGGGGCATCCGAAAACGCCTGCATCATCACCAGGGACAGCACCCCCAGGGCGCCGGCGACGTACAGGCCAATCAGGAAGAAAACTCCCATCATGCTGAAAGCGGTGATGATTGCCATATTTCAGATTCCTCTGTGGGACGGCAGCCGCAGAACCGGTGGCTGCCGTGGGTCGGGGAAGTCGGTTGGAATGAGCCGGACGGCTACACGCCGGAGGCGGCTTCCTGCATAACCTCGGCATCGGGAGCAAGTTCGGCCACGTCGCCGCCGGAGTTCTTGTGCCAGATCTCCAGAAGGCCCCGCAGGATCATGCTCAGCATCCATTGGAACGAAGTGAAAGCGAGCATGGTGAAGCCGACGGCGACGATCATCTGGAACATCCAGAGTTCGGGCAGGAAGTTTCCAATGAGATAGGTGTTCGCCAGGGCCGGCTCGCACATGCCCTCGGCGTTGGTGCGGATGCACTTGGACTCGGCAACCTCCTCCCAACTCTTGATGGCGGTGATGAGGCCGAAGAAGCCCACGGACCCGAGGGCCATCCAGTCGGCCGCCGATCGCATATAGGGGTGGATGCGCGAAAAGAGGGGCAACAGCACGTCAATGCGGACGTGGGATCCGGTACGCAGGGAGTAGGAAAACGCCCAGGTTCCGGCGAAAGCCAGGATGTAGCCACCCACCAACTCCTGGTTGCCCAGGATGGGACCTCCCAACTTGCGCATTATCACCTGGTAGGTGATGTAGATGCCCAGAATGAGCAAAAGAGTCCCGCAGATGTACCCGAAAATCCGGTAGACCCAGTCCAGGCCGCTGT